>NZ_JBLYEF010000001.1:0-2300873 GCF_048515925.1 Pantoea sp. R13S299 | reverse complement strand
CAGAATTTGCCTGGCGGCTTTAGCGCGGTGGTCCCACCTGACCCCATGCCGAACTCAGAAGTGAAACGCCGTAGCGCCGATGGTAGTGTGGGGTCTCCCCATGCGAGAGTAGGGAACTGCCAGGCATTAAATCAGTGAAGAAGCCCCGCACAGCAGTGCGGGGCTTTTTTACGTCTGAATTTTGCTGTATTTAGCAGAAATGTTTATCATTTGCCGGCTTCCAGCAGTCTCATCATCCCCAGGTTCTTCTTTAAAATCGTCAGCAACCCGCTGATTTTTCGATAATAAGCGACATGGCTCACAATAATAATCTCGGATTACCCCGCCTTTACCTCTCATAGACTTAAATGCTTTACTCACTCCTTTAAATGCTGTTGATCAGCAAGGAACAGAGGTAAGTCATGACACCCAATAATAAAACTCAGACGGATGATACAAAGAAACGCATCTGGGCAATCGTCGGCGCGTCATCGGGCAACCTGGTTGAATGGTTCGACTTCTATGTCTATTCATTCTTCTCGCTCTACTTTGCGCACATATTCTTCCCGCAGGGCGATACCACAACGCAACTGTTACAGACCGCTGGCGTTTTTGCGGCAGGATTTTTAATGCGTCCGATTGGCGGCTGGTTGTTCGGCTATATCGGCGACAAACATGGCCGAAAAAATTCGATGCTGGTTTCGGTCTGCATGATGTGTTTTGGTTCGCTGGTGATCGCCTGCCTGCCCGGTTATGCGACGATCGGCGTGGCAGCTCCTGTCATTCTGCTGCTGGCACGTATGTTTCAGGGATTATCGGTGGGCGGAGAATATGGGACCAGCGCAACCTACATGAGCGAAGTGGCTCTGGAAGGGCGCAAAGGATTCTATGCCTCATTCCAGTATGTCACGCTGATTGGCGGTCAGTTAGCGGCGGTACTGACCGTGGTGGTCCTGCAATTTCTGCTCACTGATGCAGAGCTGCGCAGCTGGGGCTGGCGTATTCCATTCTTCCTCGGTGCACTGCTCGCCGTTGTCGCATTATGGTTACGACGCTCTCTGGAAGAAACGTCCGATAAGGCCAGCCGTGAACATCGCGATGCGGGTAGCGTAATCGGGTTACTGCGCAATCATACCCGTCCCTTCCTGATGGTGCTGGGTTTCACCGCCGGTGGCTCCCTGAGTTTTTACACCTTCACTACCTACATGCAGAAGTATCTGGTTAACACATCTGGCATGGATCCAAAAACGGCAAGCGGGCTGATGACTGGTGCGCTGCTGGTCTTTATGCTGATTCAGCCGATTATCGGTGCCCTGTCAGATAAAATTGGCCGTCGCACCTCGATGATGATCTTTGGCGCGGGCGCGGCGATTTGTACCGTGCCGATTCTGACCCTGCTGCAAAATGTGCAAAGTCCCGGCGTGGCCTTCCTGTTGATTATGCTGGCTTTACTGATTACCAGCTTCTACACCGCCATCAGCGGCATTCTTAAAGCCGAAATGTTTCCGCCACAGGTGCGTGCACTGGGTGTCGGGCTCTCTTATGCGGTAGCGAATGCGCTATTCGGTGGGTCGGCGGAGTATGTGGCGTTGCTGATGAAGCAGCAGGGGATCGAGACCACCTTCTTCTGGTATGTCTCAGCGATGGGCGCGGTAGCGTTTCTGGTGTCGCTATTGCTGCACCGGCGCGGTAAGGGGATTAAGCTTTAACAGAGTTACTGACTCATATTCCACAGGGCAATGCCGCTGGCTGCACCGGCGGCATCCCATGCGAAATCTTTCCAGCTCCAGCCGCTGCAAGCGCGGCAGAAACGACAATGTGTTCCGCTTTATCCCGTCCGGTCCACTGATCTTCCGCCATATGGGCGCATCCACTACACAACAGTACACAAGCAGTACCCTTCGCATAGTGGATGTGGCCGCAGCAACTAAAGAATACGGCTGATCAGGCGATCGATACGTATCCGGCGCAGACGACGAATCAGTTTCCGCACCTTGGCCGGGTAGTCGGCAATACTCTCCAGCTCACGAAAATGCGTCACTACTGTCGTGTTCTGGCGAATTAAAGCCAGTTCCTTCTCACGCTGAGCGGCTAATTCCTGATGAGGATCGTGGATCAGCACCGCATTTTCCAGATCGAGCCGCCAGGCACGTGGATTAAGATTATTACCGGTAATCAGCTGCCACTCATCATCAACCCACATCCCTTTGAGGTGATAACTGTTTTCGCCATCCTTCCACAGTCTCACAACCAGCTGATCGGTTGTAACGTAGTAGTGCAGACGACTCATGAAGCGACGCAGATTGATTTCATACAGGTAAGGCAGCGCGCCAATGATTTTAAACGGCTGATCGGGCGCGATGTAGAAATCATTGGCTGTTTTATCACCGACGATGATCTCGACCTGTTTTCCCTGACGCAGCAGATGAATGATATTACGCACCAGCAGGGCGGGCATGTTGAAGTAGGGGGTACAGATGATCAGCTTCTGTTCCGCACAGGGCATCAGGTGGAAAATGGTTTTATTGAGCAGGCTATGCTTGCCCAGACCGACCAGCGGCGTGACCGTCAGTTCATCGTTGCCGGCATTCCCTTCAAACTGATAATTGAAGCCTCGCAGATCCTGACGGAACTGGCGCGTCTCATTTTTGATTTCAGGGCTTGAAGGACGCTCAGCAAAATCGAGCCGGTTGACCGCTTCCGCAGGCTTGAGATTGAGCGTAATCCAGTCATACATCGTATCGGTCAGCTGGCGATTACGGATAACCTGGTAGCGATCGTAGCGATACTTATCATGCTGATGCAGGTAGACATCATTGATGCTGGCGCCACTGTAAAGCAGCATATCATCAATAATGAACCCTTTAAGATGCAGCACGCCCAGCGCTTCACGGGTATTAACCGGGATACCATAAACCGGGATGGCGATATCCGGATAGCGGGTCGCCATTTCGCAATACCAGTCGGCATTGGTTACGCCCCGCGCTGCGCCAATCCGGCCACGCTGCGCACGGTGCCAGTCAACCAGAATCGAGATATCCAGCTCCGGCCGCGCCTGCTTCGCACTATAAAGCGCATCCATGACGGCACGCCCGGCGTCATCATTTTCCAGATAGAGCGCAACAATACAGATGCGTGTCTGCGCTGCCGCAATCTTCTCCAGCAACGTCTGGCGAAATTCGGCAGGCGAGTAAAGTGTCGACACATCCGCAACGGATTGTGACAGTTTCGGCAGCTGTGCGAGGTGTTGTTGGTGTTTGTTACGTTTAAATTTAGACAACATCACAGTGCACTTCTTCTCTGTTCATTGCATGGCCTTTTGCCATCAAATCAGGGTTATAACCATAAATAATAACATCAACTCCGTCGATTCGAACGTTTTTTACCTTTCTCTACAAGGTTAGTTGATCTCATTCTGTAAAGACAATTTCAGGCTGACAATACCGTCATCCAGTTGAATATCAACATGAAAATTGAGTTTTCGGGCCAGCGTAATCATGCCGCGGTTATGGGGCATGGTGATACCGTTCAATTGTTGCAAGCCGTGATGTCGGGTGTAACGAATCATTTTTTCCAGCAGACGACGACCCATGCCTAACCCTTTCAGGTCGGAACGGACCAGCACCGAAAACTCTGCATCAATGTTGTCCGCATCAGAAATTGCGCGGGTGACGCCGATGATCTCGGGGCGTCCCTGATGCTGACGTACCGCCACAATCGCCATCTCGCGGTCATAATCGATTTGAGTCATATTGGCGAGATCATCATGTGTAAACTCATTGATCTCACTAAAGTAGCGGTAGTAAAGATCCTCTTTGGTCACCTGACTGATGAAATCGCGCAACAAGGGTTCATCTTCAGGCAGGATCGGGCGGAACAGACAGAATTGCCCATCCTTTAACTCCACTTCTTCTTCCAGATGCTGCGGATAAGGGCGTATTGCCAGCCGCGCTTCGTTATCGCCGTGGAAAGGAGCCAGCGTCAGAGTGACATCCAGCAGGGTAAAATCATTGCCCGCCGCCAGCAGCGGATGAATATCCAGTCGCTGGATCTCCGGGCAATCCACCACCAGGTTAGAGACCTGTACCAGCAGCTGGCTCAAACCGGGGACATCGAGCGGATTCAGGGCGCTGCGGCTGCGGATTTTGCCGCTCTTGATCGCCTGGATTACCAGATAGCGTGCCAGCGTCATATTCAGCGGTGGCAGGGCAACGGCAGCCTGTTTATCGGCCTGCCATTCAACACCGCCTTCGCCCAGCATGATGATCGGGCCAAACAGGGCATCCTGTTCGACCACGACCCGCAGTTCCTGCGCACCCGCACGGCTGGCCATACTCTGAACCAGCAGCCCTTCAATACGAGCCTGCGGCAGCGTCTGTTTTACCCGATCAAAAATGGCCTCGGCGGCATGCTCCACTTCGCTGGCATTGCGCAGGTAGAGCATTACGCCCTGAACCTCCGACTTATGGGCGATATCAGGCGAGCGCAATTTCAGCGCCACCGGATAGCCAATCTGATCGGCAATCACCACGGCCGCCGCGCTGTCGCTGGCGATCCAGGTCGGCAGCGTCGCCAGCCCGTACGCCTGCAGCACCGGCTGGACTTCGTGGGTATCCAGCGCGGTGATACCACGCGCCAGCGCCTGTGACAGCAACTGGTGAGCATGGGCGCTGTCCTGGTTCAGCGTGGCGGGCAGGGCAGGGGTTTCGCGCAGCTGCTTCTGGTTACGCCGGTACTCAACCTGATGCATAAAAGCGGTAACGGTGCCTTCGGGCGTGCGCCAGGTCGGTATACCCGCCTGCGTAAAGGCCCGACGCGCCGCCTGAGAAGAGAACTCGCCGCTCCAGTTGGTCAGCAGCGTTACCAGCTTTCCGCGCGGGTGACGGGTAATGGTGTCGATCAGATGTGTAGCCGTCTCAGTCGCAGGCGCGACCGCGCTTGGCGCATGAATAATCATTAATGCATCGAGTTCATGGCTATTGAGCAGGATCTCCACACAGGCAGCGTAGCGTTCGGCGGTCGCATCATCTTTTAAATCCAGCGGATTACCGCGCCCCGCACCTGCGGGCAATAGCGCTTCCAGTTGCTGACGCATCTCATCGCTGAGCTGCGCCAGTTTGCCATTACGGGCATAAAGCTCATCCAGCGCCAGTGCGGCAGGTGCGGCACCATTACTGATGATCATCAGCCTGTCGCCCCGCAGCGGCCGCATATGGCTCAGCGACTCAACGGCGGAGAACAGCTCATGGGTATCCTGCACCCGCAGCAACCCGGCGCGCTGAATGGCCGCATCCCAGGCGGCGTCGAGCCCGCTGTGGGTGCCAAGCAGCGCCTGTGCTTCACGGCTGCGACCACTCTTAATGATCAGAATCGGTTTATTACGGGAGGCACTGCGTGAGGCAGAAACAAAACGACGCGCGTCGCTGAGGTGTTCGAGATAGAGCAGGATGGCGCTGGTCTTGCCGTCGCGTGCCAGAAAATCGAGCAGGTCATCGACATCGATATCCAGACTGTCACCCAGCGCGATAAACCAGGAGAAACCGAGATTACGCTGCTGCGCCCAGTCGAGAATAGTATTAGACACGGCGGCGGACTGGGAAATAAACGCGATACGGCCTTTCTCTATCGGTACCGGCGAGAAGCTGGCATTCAAGCCCTGCCAGGGCGCCAGCAGACCAAGACTGTTCGGTCCCAGCAGACGTATCTGCCACCGGCTGGCGCAGGCTTTGAGTTCGGCCGACTGGCTGGCGGGAGCAGAGAGAATAATACAGGCCTTGCAGCCTTTCTCACCGAGCTGTTGCAGCAATTCAAGGTTACGTTTTGAGTGGGTGCAGATGACCGCCAGGTCTGGCGCGAAAGGTAAGCTGTCGATGGTGGGCCAGGCCAGCACGCCGCTGACCGCTTTATATTTTGGCGTCACCGGCAATACCGGCCCACTAAAACCGCCCGCCAGCAGGTTACGCATCATAAAGTACCCGGCACGCCCTGGCGTTACCGAGGCACCAATCACCGCAATTGATTTAGGTCGTAACAGCGCTTCCAGTCCGCGTTGGCTCATCTCGCCCTCCAGAGATCGGGATTTGCGTGATTGTAAACGCTTTTTGCGGGCAGCGCTTCCGGGCAGATCGCACGCTGGACATCCGAATCCTGGGATCTGTCAGAGCAGGCTTTCGCCTGCCAGGAGAAGAGGGATGCGGTTAAGCCTGTCCGGGGTGATGCGGTTTTCCTGCCAGGTAGGCCGCGCGGAACTGATCGAAATGGTGAGATAACGCCTCTGCCGCCCGCCGATCGCCCGCCTGCGCCAGCAGCGCCGCGGCGACTTCAGCGGTACAGTGCTGTCCTTCGCCATGCGCTTCACGCAGCGTATAGCGCGAAGGCGTGCTGACATCCAGCGACATTACCGGCAGAGCATCGAGCCAGGGACTTTTGCGAAACATTTTGCGTGCTTCGGTCCAGGTGCCATCGAGCATAATAAACAACGGCGGCTTGCCGGTGGCGGGTGGCGTTGTCAGCACCTCGCGACCGGGATCGGCATAGGAGGCCGGGAAGACGACCAGCGGCTGATAATCGGGATTGCGCACGGCCGCCAGTAGCAGCGGATCCGGCTCGGTGCGTGACCAGCCAAAAGCCTGGGTATCCGGCAGAATATCGGCAATCAGACGGCCGGTGTTGCTCGGCTTCATCGGCTCGGTATCAAACATCACCAGGCAGAAGCGGCTACGGGCAGACTGTGGCACGATCTGACTGCAGAGACAGTTGGCCTCTGGCAGCAGACAGCCCTGGCAGCGAATGACCCGATTTCCACGCGCGAGGAAAGGACGGGTGGCGCGGGCCAGGCGTTGGGTGCGCAAGCGCAAAACAGCATTATCAGACATGAGTATTCAGGGCAGGAAAAACGTCAGTGTAATCGAAGCGCAGATGAAAAGGAAAAGGCCAGACTGGCTGGCCTCCGAAGATTAAAGTGATTCGTCCAGCCATTCGTTAAACGGCGCTTTGGGCATGGCACCGTTCAGCATGTCCACACGCTCGCCGTTCTTAAACAGCATGATGGTCGGAATACTGCGAATGTTGAAACGGGCGCTCAGGGCGGGTTCCGCTTCGGTGTTCACTTTAATGAAGCGGACTTTCCCGCTGCGCTCACTGGCGACATCTTTAAACACCGGCGCAAAATTGACGCAGGGACCGCACCAGGGCGCCCAGAAATCGATCACCACCGGCAGATCGTCCTGCAGATATTTGTCAAAGTTAGCGCTGGTGGCATTAACCACTTCGCCATCAAACAATGCATTTCCGCAGCGGCCACATTTCGCCGCGTCGGCAAGGCGTTCTTCAGGAACGCGATTGGTTGCCTGACAGGAAGCGCATACCGTATTCATAGGAACCTCTGGGGTTGAAAAGTGTCAGTCTGGTAATAGTTGTCCATTATGAAAGGGGGCGGATTTTCGCTCAATCTGGATTGCTCTATAGGTTCAATAGTTGATAGCTAAGCGCCAGCACATCAGGTAATCTGCGCGCTCTAAATGCAGGAGGAAGACATGAACGACGAATTTAAAGGCAAGAGCGGCAAGGTTAAGGTGATGTACGTGCGTGGCGAGGACGATAAGAGCGCGCGCGCGCCGAATCCTCGTACAGGCAAAGGTGGTCACTCTGCTGCCCGCCCGGATGATAATCGTCGTTCGTCTGGCCCCCGTACCGAACGCGGTCAGGAAGGCGGTCGCTCCGCTGGCCGTCGCAGCGACGACACCGGTCGCAGCAGTTCACCGCGTCGTGATGAAGGCGGACGTGGCGCACCACGCCGTTCAGACGATGGCGCAGGTCGCCGCAACGATCGTGGCGATGATAGCCGTGGCGCCTATGGCAGCAGCGACTCCCCGTGGCGCACCGTGTCACGCGCGCCATCAGCCGATCGTGCCGCATCGCCTGAGAGCGACAAGCCCGATCACGGTGGCATCAGCGGCAAAAGCTTTGTCGATCCTGAGCAGATCCGTCGTCAGCGTAACGAAGAAACCCGCGTCTATGGTGAGAACGCCTGTCAGGCGCTGTTCCAGAGTCGTCCGGAAGCGATTGTTCGCGCCTGGTTCATTCAGGAAGTGACCCCGCGTTTCCGCGAATCGCTGCGCTGGCTGGCGGCTAACCGCAAAGCCTATCACGTGGTAGAAGATGCAGAGATCACCAAGGCCTCCGGCACTGAACATCATGGCGGCGTCTGCTTCCTGATCAAAAAGCGCATGGGTATGGCGGTTTCTGAATGGCTGAGCCAGGCAACGACCAAAGATTGCGTACTGGCACTGGAAGATGTCAGCAACCCGCATAACCTCGGCGCGATTATGCGCAGCTGCGCGCACTTTGGCGTAAAAGGTTTGCTGGTGAATGACGCTTCGCTGCTGGAGTCAGGCGCAGCGGTACGTACCGCAGAGGGCGGGGCTGAGCATGTGCAGGCTATCAGCGGCGCAACCTTCAGCGAAGGTCTGGAAGCGTTCCGTAAAGCCGGTTACACCATCGTGACCACCTCCAGCCATCAGGGCACGCCGCTGGCGCAGGCTCAGCTGCCGGAGAAAATGGTACTGGTGTTAGGTCAGGAGCGTGAAGGTCTTTCTGACACCGCGTTCAAACAGGGTGACATGAGCCTGTCGATTGGCGGCACCGGTAACGTAGAAAGCCTCAACGTCTCCGTCGCAACCGGCGTACTGCTCGCCGAATGGTGGCGTCAGAACGCATAAAAAAACGGGCCGAAAGGCCCGTTTTGCTGTGTGACATCAGTGCGCGCCACCGCCACCACCGCCTGCGCTAAACGGCGGACGGGCAAACCAGATCAACACCAGCAGGATCAGGAACACTCCCGCCGACGCCCAGAAGATTTCATTCGCTGAAATAATCAGTCCCTGATTGGTAATCTGCTGCGCGATGTAAGCAGACGCCTGCTGCTGCGTCATCCCCAGGCTCTCCAGCTGGCTATACATCTGCTGCGAATTGACGTTGTACGGGGTAATCGACTCCGTCAGGTAGCTATGATGCATCGACTCGCGGTTCGTCCACATGGTGGTAGTAATCGACGTTCCCACCGAACCGGCAAAGGTACGCATAAAGTTCGACAGGCTGGATGCGGCGGCCATACGCTCCGGCGGCAGTCCCGACAGCGTAATGGTGGTCAGCGGCATAAAGAAGCAGGCCACGGCAAAGCCCTGGATAAACTGCGGCCAGGCTGAGGCACCAAAGTCCATCCCCGGTTCAAACGTATACGCGCGCCAGTAGAAGCAGACGGCATACATAATGAAGCTGAACGTGACCAGCCGTCGCATATCGAGCTTATGGGCAAAGCGGCCAATGATCGGCGACAGGATCACCGGCAAAATCCCCACCGGCGCAGATGCCAGCCCGGCCCAGGTTGCGGTATACCCGTAGACCTCCTGCAGCAGCTGCGGCAACAGCACTATCGAGCCGAAGTAGAGCATATAAGCCAGACTGATCGACAGGCAGCCGATGGTGAAGTTGCGCGACTTAAACAGCGACAGGTCGATGATCGGGTGATCGTCTGTCAGTTCCCACACCAGCAGCACGGACAGCGCAATTACGGCCACTACCCCGAGCACGATAATCTCGGACGAGTTAAACCAGTCGAGCTCCTTTCCGCGGTCCAGCATGACCTGCAGACAGCCGATCCCCACCACCAGTAGCACCAGCCCGACCATATCGATCCGCCGGATTTCGGTTTTGGTTTCCCGGCCACGCAGGGTCTGCAGCGTCAGTATCACCACCGCCACACCAATCGGCACGTTGATAAAGAAGATCCAGCCCCAGTGATAGTTGTCGCTGATCCAGCCACCCAGTATCGGGCCACAGATCGGTGCCACAATCACCGTCATCGCCCACAGCGACAGCGCAACACTGCGTTTCGCGGGCGGATAGTTGTTGAGCAGCAGACTTTGCGACAGCGGGATCAAAGGACCCGCGACAATCCCCTGGATGACGCGGAAGAAGATCAGCATCTCCAGGCTATCTGACATGCCACACGCCCAGGAGGCGATGGCAAACAGGATGGTCGACCAGGTGAAGAGCTTCACTTCACCGATGCGTTTTGCCAGCCAGCCGGTCAGCGGGATCGAGATCGCATTCGCCACACCAAACGAGGTAATTACCCAGGTACCCTGAGAGTTCGACGCCCCCAGGTTCCCGGCAATGGTAGGGATAGCCACGTTGGCGATGGTCGAGTCCAGAACCTGCATGAACGTCGCCAGCGACAGCGCAATGGTCATCAGGACCAGCGGCATCCCTTCAAGCGGTTTTTGTGCCATTACAGCCTCCGCGTCATCATCCGGCGTTGGCGCGGACGATATCGGTGATCAGCTGATTGACCGGCGCAAGGTCAATCGCCAGCGCGTTGCTGCTGTAAGCGGCCTGCTGACGGGCGCTGGTGGCGAGCGCGCTACCTTCTTTGCTGGTGGTATCGATTTTAACCAGCGTGGAGAGGCCAATGCGCAGTGGATGTCTGGCGATATCTTCCTGATTCAGTTCGATACGAACCGGCAGGCGCTGAACCACTTTGATCCAGTTACCGGTGGCATTCTGGGCAGGCAGCAGAGAGAAGGCGCTGCCGGTGCCCATATCCAGACCCACGACTTTACCCTGATAAACCACTTCATCACCGTAGATATCGGCAACCACGGTGGCAGGCTGACCAATGCGAACGCCAGCCAGTTGGGTCTCTTTGAAGTTGGCATCGACCCACAGATTGGTGGCAGGTACGACAGCCAGCAGCGGGGTGCTGGTGGAGATTTGCGAACCGACCTGCACGCTGCGACGGGAGATAAAACCATCCATCGGGCTGCGGATTTCGGTGCGCTGCAGCGCCAGCCAGGCGTCACGCAGCTCAGCCGCACTCTGTTGAACGGCAGGCTGATTCTCCAGCGAGGTATTGAGGATCATCGCCTGATTAGCATTGTATTGCTGAATTGCTACGTCCAGTTGCGCTTTGGCGGTGGCCACGGCGTCACGGGCGTGCTGCAACTCTTCACGACCAATCAGATTGGCTGCACCCAACGGCTCACGACGTTTCAGGTCGGCTTCTGCCTGTGCCAGGGCTGTCTGCTGCAGCGTAATGCTGGCCTGATACTGTTTGCCATTGATCATCAGCTGATGAGTCTGACGTACGCTGGTGGCCAGGGCCGTCTGTGCTTTTTCAAACGCCTGCTCAGCATCGGTCTTATCGAGTGAAACCAGCACATCGCCTTTTTTGACGAAATCGGTATCTTCAAACCAGACTTTATTTACGCTACCGGAAACCTGAGCCATCACCTGCACCTGATTACCCGCAATGTAGGCGTCATCAGTTTCCTGGAAATGGCGCAGGACCAGGAACCAGTAAACTCCCCAGGCAATACCAATCAGCACAAAGATCAGCGCCAGCACAATGAGCACACTTCTGCGCTTCTTTTTTTTACTGGCTGACGGTTGCGGGCTTTGTGCTTCTGCCGTTGCACTCATGACTTTCTCCACGTTTTCCATTTAGTCGGGCAGCAGAAATCCATTTCCGCCAGCGCCCGAGTCGAAAAAGCCAGCGACTGAGCGCTGGCCAGATAAAAAGGAAATTAAAATAACGATTTCGACAGGTGATTGTGTCGCACTTATTGCTATTAGCGGGACAGCGAGGCGATAAGCTGGTCTTCATCCATTTTATCAAGACGATTAAGCAGCTTACGGGTGATGCCTTCCAGCTGAGATTTCTCATCGACCGACAGCGACGACCAGAGGTATTGCAGGCTCTGATGCTGAGGTGGCAGCAGCTGACGCAGGAACTCCATCCCTTTATCGGTCAGGTGCAGGTGCAGGCAGCGACGGTCTTGATCGCTTTCGCGACGCTCAATCCAGCCGCGCTTTTCCAGCTCATCCGCAATGCGCGTCGCATTGGTGCGTGAAGAACCAAGGGCTGAGCTAAGCTCAGAGGGCTGAATGCTGTGATTTTCCTGCGCATCCAGCGTAATCAACGCCATGAACAGGGTTTCATTAATACCCTGTGCTTTCAGCATCTTATTACGGTTGTCCAGCAGTTTACCCTGCATATGCATACAGAGACGCGTCAGAATAATTTCCTGTAGCGGAAAATCCTTATGGCGATTGGCACGGATGTTTAGCATCTGCTCAATGGGAGTAAACGAACTTTCCATTAAAAAAAACCTCACTAATTGCAACTTGTATAATAACTATGGTGACAGGATAAGCGTAGTCACTTTTTGGCAGGTGATCGCTCATAGACTCGCACTCTGCACCATCAAAGGTATTCCAGGCCATTCCGTGGCCCTGGGTCAAAAACCCGTACGCCCGGCAGCAGCGCTGAGCCGGGACGTTTTCAAAAGGGGGCAGATTTAATAATATCGCGAGGAAAAATAACTGAAGTGAATAGCTTTGTTACTAACCATAACAAACCTAACCATTTGTGACCAGAGCAATGCACTGTCGGGCCAGGGTTCAGTTGATTTTTTCCGGCTCAAAGCGCGATCCGCCTGCCCAGATCAGCAGATTAACCAGCGTCAACAGCGCGCCAGCACCACAGACGCCATACCAGCCCCACAGGTGGTAAGCGGTGGCGGAGAGTAACGAGCCAGCCGCACCCCCTATAAAGTAGCTGGTCATGTAACCGGCATTCAGACGGTTACGCGCCTCCGGCATCTGCGCATAGATCACGCTTTGATTAGTGATGTGGACAGCCTGAACCGCCAGATCCAGCAGCAGAATGCCGATAATCAGCGGCACCAGCTGCTCAGCACCCCACGCAATGGCGGCCCACGACAGCAGCATGAGCAGCAGGCCCAGTCGGGTCGTCAGCTTCGCTTTGCCTTTGTCTGCCAGCGAGCCCGCCTGACGAGCGGCCAGCGCACCTGCGGCACCGACCAGCCCCAGCAAGCCAATCTCGCCTTCTGAGAAGTGATAGGGCGCGCCGGACAGCAGAAACGCCATTGAGGTCCACAGGAGGCTGAAATTGGCAAAGGAAAGACAGCCGGTCCAGGCGCGGGTACGAATCACCCTGTTGCCTGCATACAGGCGAAAAATAGAGGCCAGCAGTTGCAGATAGCTCATGGGCACGGACTGTTTCACGCGTGGCAGCGATCGCCACAGCGCCAGCGCCATAACCACCATCAGCAGACTGGCGGTCCAGTAGACGGTGCGCCAGCCGCCAAGCTGCGCCAGGCCACCTGCCACGGTGCGTGCCAGCAAAATCCCCAGCAGCAAGCCGCTCATGACCGTCCCGACGATTTTACCGCGCCGCTCTGGCTCGGCCAGCGTGGCGGCCAGCGGCACCAGGATTTGTGCGGCGACAGAAAACAGGCCCGTCATGACCGTACCCAGCAATAAAAAGAGGAACGAGTGCGAGAGGGCGATAATCACCATGCCCGCCGCAGCCAGCAGGATCATTGTCACAATCAGGCTGCGTCGTTCAAACCGATCGCCCAGCGGCACCAGCAACAGCAGACCGCAGGCGTAGCCGAGTTGCGCCGTGGTGACAATAAACCCGGCGAGGCTAACAGAGAGATCAAACTGTTGGGCGATGGTATTAAGCAGTGGCTGAACGTAATAGTTACTGGCTACGCAGAGGCCGGTTGCTACCGACATCAGGACCACTAAAGCAGGCGTCAGACCCTGGCGAGTCGCATTCATAAACAGCATCGGTCGCTAATAATCATTTGAGGTTAATAATAACTCAAAAAACTATTTCACACGCATGTTTATTAACAGGCCATACCAGTCATAACAAGAGGTTTAAACCACGGTAGAGGAGGTGTGCCCTAAGAAGGTTGTGGCAACTAACGGCTCAGGGCTTAACGTCTCACAGACAACTCAGAAGTTTAAAGCGATGGGAGCATACGCCTGTAGCAAAGCATCGCGGGCCAGGGATGGCCTGCGCTGAGCCCGCCAGGGATGGCGTCTTTTGCGTCTTTGCGGAAGGCGTATGCTCCCTGAGCCAGCATCTTTATCATCTGTCGCAGGCCATCCTGACAATCAGAATGACCTGCCCACTATCAGAAATTCCAGTCTTCGTCTTCAGTTTCGACCGCTTTGCCCATCACATAGGAGGAGCCTGAACCGGAGAAGAAGTCGTGGTTCTCGTCGGCGTTGGGCGACAGCGCCGACAGAATCGCCGGATTCACCGCCGTCAGCTCTGCCGGGAACAGCGCCTCGTAGCCCAGATTCATCAGCGCTTTGTTGGCGTTGTAGTGCAGGAAAGTTTTCACCTCTTCCACCCAGCCGACATCGGCATAGAGCGCCTCGGTGTAAGCCACTTCATTCTCGTACAGCGCCAGCAGCAGATCATAGGCAAACTGCTGCAGCTCTTCACGCCGCAGATCGTCAGCCGAGGCCAGCGCCTGCTGATATTTGTAGCCGATGTAGTAACCGTGCACTGCCTCATCGCGAATAATCAGGCGAATCAGGTCTGCGGTGTTGGTCAGCTTGCCCCGGCTCGACCAGTACATCGGCAGCCAGAAGCCGGAATAGAACAGGAACGACTCCAGAAAGACGCTGGCGATCTTCTTCTTCAGCGGATCATCGGCGCGGTAATGTTCCAGGATAATGCGCGCTTTATTCTGCAGCGGCGCATTCTCTTCGCTCCACTGATAGGCGGCATCCACATCCTGGGTGTTACACAGGGTTGAGAAGATCGAACTGTAAGAGCGGGCATGCACCGCTTCCATAAAGCTGATATTCGACAGCACCGCCTCTTCGTGCGGGGTAATGGCATCGTTCATCAGTCCCGGCGCGCCGATCACGTTCTGGATGGTGTCGAGCAGCGTCAGGCCGGTGAAAACCCGGATGGTCAGTTGCTGCTGCTGTTTATCCAGCGTCTGCCAGCCAGGAAGATCGTTGGAGAGCGGCACCTTCTCCGGCAGCCAGAAGTTGCTGGTAAGACGGTTCCACACCTCAAGATCTTTGTCATCCTGAATGCGGTTCCAGTTAATGGCCTGAATCTGTTTGAGTTTCATCATTTTCATCACAGGGAGCATGAGACGCAACCCTGAACCTCCGTGCCCTGAAGCGCCATCTGACGCAGGCGAATGTAATAGAGTGTTTTGATGCCTTTTTTCCACGCGTAAATCTGCGCTTTATTGATGTCACGGGTCGTGACGTCATCGCGGAAGAACAGCGTCAGCGACAGGCCCTGATCGACGTGCTGAGTCGCTTCTGCGTAGGTATCAATAATCGCTTCCGGCCCAATCTGATACGCATCCTGATAGAGATGGAGATTTTCATTGGTCATAAACGGCGCGGGATAGTAGACACGACCGGTTTTGCCCTCTTTGCGGATCTCGATAGGAGAGACAATCGGATGGATGCTGGAGGTGGCATGATTGATGTAAGAGATCGAACCGGTCGGCGGGATTGCCTGCAGGTTCTGATTAAACAGCCCGTGCTGCATCACCGCTTCACGCAGCGCCTGCCAGTCTGCCTGGGTTGGCAGAGTCAGTCCCGCGTCAGCAAACAGCGTCGCGACACGTTCAGTGCGCGGCAGCCATTCCCGCTGCAGATACTTATCGAAGTAGACGCCGCTTGCATACTGCGAATCCGCGAAGCCGTCGAAGGTCTGCTGATGCTCCTGCGCCAGCTGATTTGAGGTGCGCAGCGCATAGTAGGTAATGCAATAGAAATAGAGATTGGTGAAATCCAGCGCTTCCGGGGAACCGTAAGCGATGCCTTCACGCGCCAGATAGCCATGCAGGTTCATCTGACCCAGGCCAATCGCGTGCGAGCGGCGATTGCCTTCGGCGACGGAAGGCACCGAGCCGATTTCGCTCATCATCGACACCGAGGTCAGCGCGCGGATCGCGACATCCACGGTACGTGCCAGATCGCGCGAATCCATGGCGTGCGCAATGTTCAGTGAGCCGAGATTACAGGAGATATCTTTGCCGACCCGGCGATAGCTCAGGTCGTCATTGTATTCGCTGGCGCTGTTCACCTGCAGGATCTCAGAGCAGAGGTTGCTCATATTGATGCGACCGGCAATCGGGTTACTGCGGTTCACGCTGTCCTCATACATGATGTAGGGATAGCCCGACTCAAACTGAATCTCGGCCAGCGTCTGGAAGAAGTCGCGTGGCTGAATATAGGTTTTACGGATGCGATCGTCCGCCAGCATCTCGTCATACTTCTCGCTGATGCTGATATCACCAAACGCCTGGCCGTAGATCCGCTCAACGTCATAGGGCGAGAACAGCGCCATCGGCCTGTTCTCTTTCGCCAGCTGGAAGGTGATATCAGGAATCACGACACCCAGCGACAAGGTTTTGATGCGGATCTTCTCGTCGGCGTTTTCGCGCTTGGTATCCAGAAAGCGGAAAATATCGGGATGGTGCGCATTGAGCCACACCGCGCCAGCACCCTGACGTGCGCCAAGCTGATTCGCATAAGAGAACGCATCTTCCAGCATTTTCATAACGGGGATCACGCCCGACGACTGATTTTCAATACGCTTGATCGGCGCACCAGACTCTCGCAGGTTCGACAGCAAAAAGGCGACGCCGCCGCCGCGCTTAGAGAGTTGCAGTGCCGAGTTCACGGCGCGACCAATCGACTCCATATTGTCTTCAATGCGCAGCAGGAAGCAGGAGACCAGCTCACCGCGCTGCTGTTTGCCGCAGTTCAGAAAAGTCGGCGTGGCGGGCTGGAAACGGCCGCTGAGGATCTCTTCCAGTAGCGCCCGCGCCAGCGTTTCATCGCCCTGAGCCAGCGTCAGTGCCACCATGCAGGCGCGTTGTTCGAAGGTTTCCAGATAGCGTTTGCCGTCAAAGGTCTTCAGGGTGTAGCTGGTGTAGTACTTCCAGGCCCCCAGAAAAGTTTTGAACTCAAATCCCCGCTTCTCCGCCACCTCATGCAGCTCAAGCAGGAAGTCAAAGTCGTACTGATTCAGCATGTCTGCTTCGTAATAGCTCTCCGCCACCAGATAGCGTAAACGCTCGGCGCTGCTGGAGAAGGGAACGGTATTAGGCTGCACATGCTGCAGATAAAACTGACGTGTCGCTTCGCGATCCTTCTCGAACTGGATGCGACCGTCAGCATCGTAGAGGTTCAGCATGGCATTGAGGGCGTGATAATCGAGCGTCACGCCGTTGAGGGTATCTGTTGTTGCCAAAATTGGGTTACTCCCACTTTAACTTTCGCAATATCGTCAGGCGTTCCCATCAGCTCGAAGCGGTAGAGACAGGGAACCTGACATTTTTTTGCAATGATGCTGCCCGCCAGGCAGTAACCGGCACCGAAGTTACGGTTGCCCGCCGCGATCACGCCGCGAATACCGCGCCGGTTCGCCTCATCATTAAGAAACTGAATCACCTGACCGGGCACGGCACCGCGACTGCTGCCACCGCCATAGCTGGGCACCACCAGAATATAGGGCTGGTCGATATGCAGTTGCTCACGGGCATCAAGCGGGATGCGCCGGGCGGGCAGGCCGAGGCGCGTCACAAACCGGTGGGTGTTTTCCGACTGGCTGGAAAAATAGACCAGCGGGAACATGCGCTTAGCCCGCGACGGCAGAGAGGGAGCGCAGAGTGGCGATCTTGTCCGGACGGAAACCGCTCCAGTGATCGTTATCTGCCATCACCACCGGCACCTGGCGGTAACCCAGTGATTTCAGGTTGTCGATCGCTTCCGGCTGACTGTCGAGATTGATCAGCTGATAGGCGAGACCCTGACGGTCCATCGCATTTTTAGTCGCTGTGCACTGGACACAGTTATCTTTAGTGTAAATAATAATGCGCATGATTCGTATTTCCCTCTGTATGCGGTTCTGATGCCCGAAAACAAAGCAGACGCGGCAGGTTGCGGGCTTCATTGTGACGAACATCGGGTGTCGTGCTGATGAGGTAAATACTAGATGTAGTGGTTTTGGTGGTCAAGCCCACCAGATATAGGGTTTTATGATTTGTATTTGCGCAACAGTGGCAAAGCCAGCAGGGATGCGCCCTGCAGCCTGGAAAATTATTTTGTAAAGGTCTCGGGCCGGAAAAAGAGCAAAAAAGGACTTATCAGTCTGGCTGATTCTTACTTCACATCTCTCTAAGTCATAAAGACCTGGGGACCTTTGGCATCAATGATATTAATGATGCGCATCGCAGCATTGTTGGGCTTACTCTCACCCCGTTCCCACTTCGAAACACTCTCCACTGACATACCCGTAGTTATAGCCAGGGCAGCCTGCGACATATGATGGCGTACACGAACCTCTCTGATCTCACTGCCAGTCATTGTCCTGATCGCAGGGATATTACGGGCGGCAACAGCAGCATTAATGGCTGTAAGAGTTTCATCTTTAACCACGCCCAGTTCGTTATAACGCTTAGCCATACCCTGTATGCGCTTGAGTCTTTCAGTCATCACAAACTACCTCTATCAAGTCATTTTTGATCAGAAGGACATCTATCAGCTCCTGACTCATACTTATGAAATCGTACGCGATTTTACAGTAAGCATCGATTTCATCATCCTCAAGTTCCTTTCCTTTTTTCTTTGAAAGATCACTTTTAAGGTACATATCAAAGAAAAAAATATTGTCACCATCGTTAAAAAAAACGATTGTACGCGCACCATTACGGGCACTAACTCCAGGCAAGCCCATCCTTTTTTTATAGGTAAACTTTCCCAGTGGATCACCTGGCAGACCGCGGAAAATGTCTCCGGCGGTTTTACACAACATCCCGTTTGTAATCCGCGCTTTTCTACGATCACCATCAAAATCAGGCGTTAAATAAATTCCCATAGCATAAAGTCCGTTTTCATACCTGTAATCGTTACTATAGTCCTGGTTACGGGTCGTTGCAATTCATCGACTTCAGTCTGGCGCATCGTTCAGACCTGGTGGGCGATATGCTTACATCAGTGCATCAGTGCATCAGTGCATCAGTGCATCATGCTTCGGGCTTCAGGGGGAGGATGTACGGGGATCGCGCTTAATTACGCGCAAAAAAAAGCCCCGCACGGGGCAGGGCTCGGGGGATTTCTGTTCGGGGCTTAGCGGCGAGAAGCCAGCAGCACACCCACGACGATACCGAATGCAGCACCGATACCTACACCGTGCCATGGCTTATCATGAACATAGGTGTCAACCTGCGCGGTAGCATCACGCGCAACCTGTGAAACACGGTTGCTGCCGCCATTCAGGCGTGAGCGGGTCTGTTTCAGCAGCTTTTCAGCCTGACTGCGGGCAGAATCCACTTCGTCTTTGGCGTCACTGCCGTAAGATTTCAACAGCGCTTCCAGCGAATCGGCCAGTTCGTTAACATCCTGATTGATATCAATGTCATCGTTTTTTACAGTGCGATTAAACATTTTTTAGCTCCCTTTGATTTAAAAACGTAATACTAGTGTAGACGACCTTTTGATAAACGAGACGCGGGAGTGTTGTTTAGGGAAAATTCCGAATGCCCACTCTGTCATGCTGATGTAAGGTTGCGAAGCTTTTGAAAGAGGAGAGGATCGAGCATGTATTTACGACCGGATGAGGTAGCGCGCGTACTGGAAAAAGCGGGTTTCGAAGTCGATGAAATTACCCCACGGGCCTATGGCTATCGCCGTGGAGAGAACTACGTTTATGTGAATCGCGAAGCGCGCATGGGGCGCATGGCTTTAGTGATTCACCCGACACTGAAAGAGAAGAGCCAGCCGTTCGCTGAACCGGCTTCAGAAATGAAGACCTGCGATCACTACACCCAATTCCCTCTCTACCTGGCGGGTGATTCACAGGAACATTACGGCATCCCGCACGGATTCAGTTCCCGCATGGCGCTGGAACGTTATATTCAAAGCGTTTTCGGCTAACGCATCAGGCCCCGCCGCGACGGGGCACTGAACCGCCAGACCTTCCTCCCTGATTCCCTGCCGTTGCAATTACCGGCTGTGACGCGTATAAAATTGTCCCCTATAGATGTTTAGACGTCCATACGGATATAAGTGATGAGCGAACAGCCAACTCCCTCGCAGGAACAATTTAAACGCACCATGAAAGTGCGCCATCTGGTGATGTTATCGCTGGGCGGCGTGATCGGCACCGGCCTGTTTTTTAACACCGGCTATATCATTTCAACCACCGGGGCGGCGGGTACGCTGCTGGCCTATCTGATCGGCGCGCTGGTGGTCTGGCTGGTGATGGTCTGTCTGGGCGAACTCTCCGTGGCGATGCCCGAAACCGGCGCATTCCACGTTTACGCTGCACGCTATCTCAGCCCCGCAACCGGCTACACCGTGGCCTGGCTCTACTGGCTGACCTGGACAGTGGCGCTCGGCTCCAGCCTGACGGCGGCGGGCTTCTGCATGCAGTACTGGTTCCCGCAGATCCCGGTGTGGATCTGGTGCCTGGTCTTCTGCTGCGCCATCTATCTGCTGAACGTCATCTCAACCCGCTTCTTCGCCGAAGGGGAGTTCTGGTTCTCGCTGATTAAAGTCGTAACGATCGTCGCCTTTATCGTGCTGGGCGGCGCGGCGATGTTTGGCTTTATCCCGATGAAAGATGGCACGCCCGCGCCAGGCCTGAGCAATCTCACCGCGCACGGCTGGCTGCCGAATGGCGTACTGCCGATTCTGATGACCATGGTAGCGGTGAACTTCGCCTTTTCCGGCACCGAGCTGATTGGGATTGCGGCCGGAGAAACCCAGCAGCCGGAGAAAGTGCTGCCGCTGGCGATTCGCACTACCGTGGCCCGTCTGATCATCTTCTTCATCGGCACCGTGTTTGTGCTGGCGGCGCTGATTCCGATGGATCAGGCCGGCATCGTGAAAAGCCCGTTTGTGCTGGTATTCGAAAAGATCGGTATCCCGTATGCGGCTGACATTATCAACTTTGTGATCCTGACCGCTATCCTGTCAGCGGCCAACTCCGGGCTGTATGCCTCCGGGCGTATGCTCTGGTCGCTGGCCAATGAGAATACGCTGCCGCGCGCCTTTGCCCGGGTGAACAAGCGCGGCATACCGCTGCTGGCGATCACCGTCAGCATGGTGGGCGGCTTGCTGGCGCTGGTCTCCAGCGTGGTCGCGCCAGACACGGTATTTGTGGCGCTGTCGGCTATCTCCGGTTTTGCGGTAGTCGCGGTCTGGCTCAGCATCTGCGCCTCGCATTTCGTATTCCGTCGCCGTCATCTTCAGCAGGGCAAATCGCTGGCCGAGCTGGGCTACCGTGCGCCGTTCTATCCGCTGACGCCGATTCTGGGCTTCCTGCTCTGCCTGCTGGCCTGCGTCGGTCTGGCATTTGATCCGACCCAGCGCATCGCGCTGTGGTGTGGCATCCCGTTTGTCCTGTTCTGCTACGCCGCTTACTATCTGACCCACAAATCATCCCCGAAGCCTGAGGAGGCCAATGATGTCGCATAACCCTGTCGCGCAGGCTTTAACAGAGTCGCCTTTGCTGATACTGGATGGCGCGCTGGCCACCGAACTCGAAGCCCGCGGCTGTCATCTGGCCGATGCGTTATGGTCAGCAAAGGTGCTAATGGAAAATCCTGAGCTGATCTATCAGGTTCACTACGACTATTTTGTCGCCGGAGCGCGCTGTGCCATTACCGCCAGCTATCAGGCGACGCCGCAGGGCTTTGCCACGCGCGGTCTCGATGAGGCGCAGTCACTGGCGTTGATCGCCCAGAGCGTCGAGCTGGCGCGACGTGCCCGTGAGGACTATCTGGCGGTGCGCCCGGATGCGAAAACGCTGCTGGTGGCGGGATCGGTGGGTCCGTACGGCGCTTTCCTGGCGGATGGTTCGGAATATCGCGGGGACTATGCGTTGCCGGAAGCGGAGATGATGGCGTTTCACCGCCCGCGCGTGCAGGCCTTGCTGGCGGCCGGTGCCGATCTGCTGGCCTGCGAAACGCTGCCGTCGTTTGCCGAAGCGCAGGCGCTGGTGAAGCTGCTGGCTGAATTCCCGGAAGGCCGCGCGTGGTTTACCTTTACCCTGCGTGACGCCAGACATATCAGTGACGGCACGCCGCTGTCAGAGGTGGTGGACTGGCTGAATCAGCAGCCGCAGGTGATAGCTCTTGGGATTAACTGCGTGGCACTGGAGAGCGTGACGCCTGCGCTGCAGCAATTGCAGAGGCTGACCGACAAGCCGCTGGTGGTCTATCCCAATTCCGGCGAGCAGTATGATGCCAGCAGCAAAACCTGGCACTCCGCGCCATCGGGCTGCACGCTGCATGACAAGCTGGACGAGTGGCAGCAGGCGGGCGCGAAGCTGATTGGCGGCTGCTGTCGCACCTCACCCAACGACATCGCGGCTATCGCCCGCGCTTGTCAACCGCAATAAGCTGACTGAATCGGGCGATGATAGCCCGATTGAGTCTGAGAGGGCGGTCTACACTCTGATCACTGATCACTCTGTGGACCCCTTCATGAAACAGCGAATTCTGGCTCTGGCCGCCGCGCTGCTGCTTAGCGGCTGCGCCACCATTGTCGGCACTGAAACCCAAATGGTGCGCATCGACTCTCTGCCGCAGGGCGCGCGCTTTACCGTGCAGGATGAGCGTGGCTATGCGGTTGCGCAGGGTTTCACGCCGCAGACCGTTGAGCTGGCAAAATCTACCGGCCGCTACTTTGGCAAAAAGCACTACCTGCTGATGCTGGAAAGTCCGGGCTACGTGCCGGTTACGGTGCCGATTGAGGCACGCGCTAACCTCTGGTATCTGCTGGGCAACATTCCGCTGGGTGGATTCCCCGGCTGGCTGCTGGTCGATCCCTTCTATGGAGGCATGTACGACCTCAAGCCGGAACATCCGCGTCCCTTCATGAACCCGGTTGGCGCGCGCGGCTGATTACTGCGCGGTCGGCTTCACCATTCCGCCTGGCGTTTTATGGCGTTCCAGATACTGATGCTGGAAAATGCACATGCGGATGGTGTTGCGGTACTCCCCGTTGATGAAAAACTCATGTTTAAGCACGCCTTCGATCTCGAAGCCGAGCTTGGTGTAGATGTGGATCGCTTTTTCGTTCTCCTGATCGACTATCAGGTAGAGCTTGTAGAGGTTCAGCACCGAGAAGCCGTAATCCATCGCTAGTTTTGCTGCCTGAGTGGCCAGCCCTTTGCCCTGATGGGCCGGATCGATAATGATCTGAAACTCGGCGCGGCGGTGCACATGGTTAATCTCAACCAGTTCGACTAATCCTGCTTTCTGTCCCTCATGCTCCACCACAAAGCGTCGTTCGGTCTGATCGTGAATGTGCTTGTTGTAGAGATCGTACAGCTCCACAAACGCCTCATACGGCTCCTCGAACCAGTAGCGCATCACGCTGGCATTGTTATCCAGCTGATGGACAAAGTGCAGATCTTCCCGCTCCAGCGGACGCAGTTTTACCGTCATCGTCTTTTCCTCTCATGAAATAATGGCCGCGAGTATACCGCATCAGCCTGGCGCTGCGTTTTGCGCAGGCGCATACCTTTGCTGGCTTCAGCGAACAGCGCGCCGCTCTGGCAGGGGAGATGAGAGGTTAATGGCGGGCATAGAGGCGTGTTAAGACAGGCGGGAGAAAGCAGCAGCGCCGGACGGCAGGTTAGCGCCGTCCGGCCTGGGTTCAGGCAGAGATCTGCTCGATGATGCGGCCCTGCGCCATACGCACGGCGCGATCGCACATATGATCGATAACATCGGGATCGTGGCTGACCAGCACCATAGTCAGGCCATCCTGCTGTTTCAGATCGTTGAGCAGATTGAGGATCTCCGCCTGCACCGACATATCCAGCGCCGACGTCGGCTCATCCAGCAGCAGGATCTTCGGTTGCAACAGCAGGGCGCGCACGATGGCGACGCGCTGACGCTGACCGCCGGAGAGCTGATGCGGATAACGATCTGCCAGCGCAGGATCGAGTCCGACGTGACGGAAACCCTGATCGATGCGATCGTTGATGTTATCGCGTTTCAGCAGCTTCAGCGGCTCCGACAGGGTGCGACGCAGCCGGTGACGCGGATGCAGCGAGGCGTACGGGTCCTGGAACACCATCTGCACTTCCTGACGCAGCGCGCCGGTGAAAGCTTTGCCCGGCTGAACCTCGTGACCGGCAAGCTTCATCTGGCCCTGCCAGTGGGGGTTCAGACCGGCCAGCACCCACAGCAGCGACGACTTGCCGCAGCCCGATGGCCCCACCAGACCAAAACATTCGCCAGCGTTAACTTCCAGATTAACCTCGTGCACCACGGTGCGCAGGTCATAACCCTGTTTGTGGGCGACGCTGAGATTGTGTAACTCAATCATTATTCGCCTCCAGCGCAGCGCGATCCAGCACCGGCAATGTCTGTCCGTGCGTCGCTTTACCCGGACGGCAGGCCCACAGCGTGCGGGTATAAGGATGGGTTGCGTGCGGCAGATCGGCAGCAGGCAGCGTATCCAGCAACCGGCCTTTGTACATCACCATGACTCGCTCGCAATGTTCTGAAACCTGCTGCAAATCATGGCTGATCAGCAGCAGGCCCATATTGCGCGCTTCCACCAGACCGCGAATCAGCGCCAGCACCTGATCGCGCATGGCATGATCCAGCGCGGAGGTCGGTTCATCGGCGATCAGGAAGTCAGGATCGGTAATCAGGGCAATCGCCAGCATCACGCGCTGGCCCATACCGCCAGAGAGCTGATGCGGATACTGCTGCATCAGACGACGCGGGTCGGGCAGGCCGACTGCATCCAGCATTTCACACACTTTCTCTTTACGCTCGGCACGGTTCAGACGGCGATGCAGAATCAGCGGCTCTTCCACCTGCCAGCCAATGGTGCGCGTCGGGTTAAGGGCATATTTCGGGTCCTGCATCACCATCGCCACGCGGTTACCGCGCAGCTGGTTCCAGTGACGCTCACTCAGCGTCAGTGCATTTTCACCGGCGACCTGAAGCTGGCTGGCCTGCAGATGCAGCGCGGGCGAGAGTAAGCCCATCAGGCTGCGGGCAGTCAGTGACTTGCCGGAACCGGACTCACCGACCAGCGCCACACGCTCGCGGCCCACGGAAAAGCTGATGTTATCGACCAGCAGCGCTTCATCGCTGCGAATGGTCAGCGCTTCGGCATGGAGCAGATTATTTTGCATGACGGGTATCCAGTCGATCGCGCAGGCCATCGCCTGTCAGGTTAAAGGCCAGGCTGGCAAACAGAATAGCCGCGCCCGGAGCGGCAGCGACCCACCACTGATCGAAGATCACTTTACTGCCTTCGGCGACCATCGAACCCCATTCTGCCGTCGGCGGCTGAACGCCCATGCCGAGGAAGCCGAGTCCGGCCGCGGCCAGGATGATTCCGCCCAGACTCAGCGCGGCGCGGACTACCGCAGTCGGCATGCAGAGCGGCAGGATATGACCGAACATCAGGCGAAAGCCCGTAATTCCCTGCATCCGCGCAGCGGCAAGGTAGTCGCTGCGGCGCAGCGCCAGCGTTTCAGCGCGAGCCTGACGGGCAAATGGCGGCCAGCTGGTCAGCGCCAGTGCCAGCGCGCCGTTCATCAGGCCAGGGCCGAGAATCGCCACCAGCGCGAGCGCGATGACCAGGTTCGGCAGCGACAGGAAGATATCGGTAATGCGCATCAGCAGGCGTTCAGTCCAGCCGCCAACGTAACCGGCGGTGATGCCGATCAGCAGTCCGGCCGGAATGGTCAGCACCAGGATCAGCGATACCAGCAGCAATGTCGGACGTGCGCCGTAAATCACCCGCGACAGCAGATCGCGGCCAAAGCCATCGGTGCCAAACCAGTGCTGCGCTGACGGTGCCAGCAGGCGGCTCGACATGGTCTGCACATTCGGGTCGAACGGCGCAATCAGCGGTGCCAGCAGCGCCATCAGGATAAGAATCGCGACCAGCGTCAGCCCAACGGTTAACGAGGTCACGCGTTGACGGCGACGGCGTGGCCGCAGCGTTTCGAGTTCAGAGAGTTGTTGCGTCATCGGGTTCTCGGATCGGTTAACCAGGTTAAAACATCCGCCAGGGTGTTAATCAGGATAAAGCAGCTGCCGATCAACAGGGTTGAGCCCAGAATCGCCGGCACATCGCCGGAGAACAGCGCATTGGTCATGTAGCGACCCACACCCGGCCAGGCGAAGACGGTTTCGGTCAGTACCGAGCCTTCCAGCAGCGTGGCATAAGAGAGGGCGATGACCGTGACCAGCGTGCCCAGCACATTGGGGAAGATATGGCGCAGCAGGATGCGTACCCGACCCGCACCTTTGGCACGCGCCAGCACCACATACTCTTTGCTGCTCTCTTCCAGCAGGGCAGCACGCAGCAGGCGGGTAATGCCTGCCATCGCCAGCAGGCCGAGGATCACTACCGGCAGCCAGAGGTGCGCAATCGCGTTGCGGAACATCTCCGGTTCACCCGACAGCCAGCTGTCGATCAGCACGAAGCCGGTCTTCGGCTCCAGGGTATAGACCCAGATATCATCCAGCCGTCCCGGTCCGGCGGACCAGTGCAGCACCGCATAAAACAGCAGCAGGCCCAGCAGGCCGAGCCAGAACACCGGCACCGAGTAGCCAAGCAGCGAGATAAAGCGGGCGAGATTATCGATCCAGCTGCCCGGTTTCCAGGCCGCCAGCAGCGCCAGCGAGACACCAAACACCACTGCGAAGATCATCGCGCAGGTCGCCAGCTCAATGGTGGCAGGGAAGGTGGTCATCAGGTCGCCGCTCACCGACTGATTGGTCAGACGGGAGACACCCAGATCACCGTGCGCCAGATGTTCGACGTAGCGCCAGAACTGCATCAGCACCGGCTCGTCCAGACCCAGGTCATGACGCACCTGCGCATAGGTCGCTTCACTGGCGTGATCGCCAGCGATCTGCTGCACCGGATCAATCGGCGAGAGATGCGACAGCATAAAGGTGAAGGCGAGCAGGCCGAGCAGCGTGACCAGCAGTGATAACACGCTACCGATCAGCCGTCCGCCACGCTGCCAAAAAAGCCGGGCGAACCCGGCTGAAGGGACAGACTGTGCCATTACTTAGTGACCTGCGAGTAATACACCATGTCAGGGTTGATGCCCTGCACATAGCCTTTCAGGTTGTCGCGCAGGGCGATCAGGTTCTTCGCCTGCATCCCAATCACATAAGGTGAGTTCTTCATGACTTCACGCTGCATTGCTTCATATAGCGCCACGCGCTTCTTCGGATCGCTTTCCGCCGTCGCCGCAATCACCTGCTTGTTCAGCTCAGGAATGTGCCAGTCTGAGCGGAAGGCGATGGTTTTGCTGCCATCTTCCGGGTTGTATGCAAACGAGGCGGCGTTGGTGTTCGGATCAAAATAGTCGGAGCCCCAGGCGTTCAGCGTCGCTTCATATTTATGCGCTTTCACGTTGGTCGAGACTTCTGAGCTTAAGCCCGGCACCACTTCCACTTTCACGCCCGCTTTGGCGAAGCTGCCCTGCAGCGCCTGCGCGATATCCAGATAAGGCGGCTGGTTGCTGGTGGAGAGCTTGAAGGTCACGTTGCTCAGGCCCGCTTTCTTCAGAATCGCTTTGGCTTTTTCCGGATCGTAGCTGTATGGCGTGTCATTAATCGCGCCGAGGAAGCCCTTCGGCAGGAAGCTCTGATGCACGTCGAACTGGCCTTTCAGCAGCTCGTTGGCGATGCCTTTGTAATCCCACAGGTAGCGTGCCGCTTCCCAGAAGGCCGGATTCTTCATCGTCTCGTTCGCGCCGATGTTGAACTGGATATAGTAGAGGGACGCCATTGGAATCGCTTCCGTCTTCACGCCTTTCTTGCCGTTCAGCGCAGCAATCTGATCGGCACCCAGGTTACGGGCGATATCGGCATCACCCTGTTCCAGCAGCAGACGACGCGCAGCCGGTTCCGGTACGTTTTTGATCAGGATGTTCTTCATTTTTGGCGCACCCGCTGGGGAAGTCGGGTTGGCGCTGAGCAGCACTACCTGATGCATCACCACTTTACGGATCTGGTACGGACCGCTGCCCGCTGAGTGGGTTGCCAGCCAGGCGTTACCGAAATCGCCGTTCTTCGCGTTCGCCATGGCGGTTTTTTCATCGACGATCGAAGAAACCGGGGCAGAGAGCAGGCTCAGCACGTAAGTCGGGCTGACGTTGGCGGTCCAGCTGATCTGGACATGATTGTCGTCGACCTTCTTCAGGAAGCCGTCGACGTTATCTTTGGTCCAGCCAAGCTGAGTCAGGATGAAAGAGGGATCGAGGTTCAGCTTCACCACGCGGCCCAGCGAGAAGATCACATCTTCCGGGCGCAGCGGGTTGCCGGTGGAGAATTTCGCATCTTTGCGCAGTTCAAAGGTCAGGCTGCGGTTGTCGCTGCCGGGCTGCCATGAGGTCGCCAGTGTGGGCTTCAGATCCACCGGATTCTGCGGGTCAGACTGCACCAGACGCTGATAGATGTTAGTGAAAGCCTGAACGCTGGTCAGTTCAAACCCTTTAGCCGGGTCGAAACTGTCGGCGTCGTCAGTAGATTGTGCAATCACCAGCGTATCTTTCGGTGTTGCGGCCTGTGCTGTGAAGGCGGCAGCCAGCGTCAGCGCCAGCAGTGATGGAATTATAGTTTTCATGAAATTTCCTTGCCTCTAAAAAGTTACGCGAGTTTACGAAAGGGCCGATGCGAAGAATAGTCGAATATAGGCTAACCATATGCCAAAAGGTTATAAGGGTAAGCGAGAGGTTATAAGAAGATCGCCATGCTGTTAACGAAGCGGCAATCTGAGCAGAAACAAATCCTCAACGAAACCGTTATTCAGAGCATTATTGCTTTACCGAAGCGAGCCTCTCTTTATAATGGTGGCAGATAATTTCAGGAGAATTCAGTTGGACAGTGATACTCGATTAACTTTAATTCTGGCAAGCTGAATTTCCTATGCTGCTTGCCAACCGGCGAGCAGCGATCTCCGCTTTAATTAACGATCGCGCTCCTTGTTTTCAATCCTGTCACCCACAGGAGTGCGCGTTATGCTGCTGTTTATATTCGCTCTTTTTCCTCCACCCCGACTGGCGTAGCCCAGGCTACGCCCGATCGCCGATCTCAGACTTTCAAAACGCTGCGTTTAACTCACGTCGGCTATCCCTGTGCGCGTCATTATTTTCTGCGCAGGCGGAATAACGTGATTATTCCTGAAGGTCACCCAATTAAATAACCCGGCCACGCCAGGTTTTATCCATGCACCTTATTTTGCGTGCAGGACGACTATTGCTTTAAATCAGGGAGATGTCGAAATGAGCGACATGAAACTGGAACAGGTTGCGAACACGTCCAGCGGCAACCGCGTTGATAAAAAAAGTAAAAAAATGTTTGCCGTGGCGCAGCAGGCAGACCAGCACATTGAGATGACGCTGAACAACCTGCGCAGCCATCGTCAGGGACTGACTCAGGCTGAAGCCGCGAAACGACTCGCTTTGTATGGCCGCAATGAAGTGGCCCATGAGAAAGCACCACCAGCGCTGATTCAGCTGCTGATGGCGTTTAACAACCCGTTTATCTATGTATTACTGGTCCTGGCGCTGGTGAGTTTTGTGACGGATTACTGGCTGCCGCTGCGCGCCGGTCAGGAGACCGATCTCTCCGGTGTCATTATCATCTGCACCATGGTGATGCTGAGCGGGCTGCTGCGCTTCTGGCAGGAGTTTCGCACTAACCGTGCGGCGCAGGCGCTGAAGTCACTGGTTCGCAGCCAGGTAACCGTACTGCGGCGTGAGGCGGACAACGAAAGCGCGCAGCGTCAGGATGTGGATATGAGTGAGCTGGTGCCGGGCGATATCATTCTGCTCAGCACCGGCGATCAGGTGCCGGCCGATGTGCGCCTGCTGAGTTCACGTAACCTGTTTATCAGTGAAGCGGTGCTGACCGGCGAGTCGCTGCCGGTGGAGAAACACAGCAGCGATGCGGGTATCGATGCCGAAGGTCAGACCGCTAAAGAGCTGCTGGCATCACCGAATATTTGCCTGATGGGCACCAGCGTCGCCAGCGGAACAGCCAGCGCAGTGGTAGTAGCGACCGGTGGCGAAACCTGGTTTGGCTCGCTGGCCTCATCGCTGACCGGCAGCCGTCCGCAGACCGCGTTTGACCGTGGGGTGAACAGCGTCAGTAAGCTGCTGATCCGCTTTATGCTGGTGATGGTGCCGGTGGTGCTGCTGATTAACGGCTTCACTAAAGGCGACTGGATGGATGCCACGCTGTTTGCTCTGGCTGTCGCGGTCGGGCTGACCCCGGAAATGCTGCCGATGATCGTCAGCGCCAACCTGGCGAAAGGCGCGATTGCGATGTCACGTCGCAAAGTCATCGTTAAAAAGCTCAACGCCATTCAGAACCTCGGCGCGATGGATGTGCTCTGCACCGATAAAACCGGCACGCTGACTCAGGACACCATCCTGCTGGCGCATCATCTGGATGCGCAGGGCAACGAAGATGCGGGTGTGCTGTTACTGGCCTGGCTTAACAGCGGCAGCCAGAGTGGCGCGAAAAACCTGATGGACCGCGCCGTGCTCAGCGTGGGCGACAGAATCATTTCACCGTCTCAGCGCAGCCAGTTTCAGCTGGTCGATGAGCTGCCGTTCGATTTTAACCGCCGCCGGGTGTCGGTGCTGGTGGAAGATCTGGCTCAGCATCGTTCACAGCTGATCTGCAAAGGCTCCGTGGAAGAGATGCTGGCGGTAAGCGCTGCCGTGCGGAAGGGCGATGCGGTGGTCGCACTGGATGCGGCGCAGCGTGTGGCGCTGCTGGCGCAGACCGAACACTTTAATCAGCAGGGTTATCGGGTGCTGCTGGTGGCGACCCGTGATGGCGAACTGCGCGCGCCGCTCAGCGACAGCGACGAACGCGATCTGGTTATCCAGGGCATGCTGACCTTCCGCGATCCACCGAAAGCCAGCGCAGGTAAGGCGATTAAAGCCCTGCGCGACAGCGGCGTAACGGTGAAAGTGCTGACCGGCGACAATCCGCTGGTAACGCTGCGGGTCTGTGCCGATGTCGGGCTGACCGATCCGGCGATGCTGACCAGCGATCAGATTGAGGCGATGAACGATGATGAACTGGCGCAGGAAGCAGAGCGCTGCACCCTGTTTGCCCAGCTAACGCCGCTGCAGAAATCACGGCTGGTGCGCCTGATGCAGCAGAACGGTCACACTGTCGGGTTCCTTGGGGATGGTATTAATGACGCGCCAGCACTGCGGGCGGCCGACACCGGGATTTCCGTGGATAGCGCGGCAGATGTGGCGAAAGCCTCATCCGACATCATCCTGCTGGAGAAAGATCTGCAGGTGCTGAATGAAGGGGTCCTCAAAGGACGTGAGACCTTTGGCAACATCATCAAGTATCTCAACATGACCGCCAGCTCGAACTTCGGCAATGTTTTCTCGCTGCTGGTGGCCAGTGCCTTTATTCCGTTTCTGCCGATGCTGTCGATTCATCTGCTGATTCAGAACCTGATGTATGACATCTCCCAGCTGGCGCTGCCGTGGGACAAGGTGGACCGTGAGTTTCTGAATAAGCCGCGCAAATGGGATGCCGGCAACATCAAACGCTTCATGCTGTGGATGGGTCCGACGTCGTCAATTTTTGATGTCACGACGTTCGCGCTGATGTGGTTCGTTTTCGGCGCTAACCATGCGGGCGTGCAGTCGCTGTTCCAGTCCGGCTGGTTTATCGAAGGACTGCTGTCTCAGACACTGGTGGTGCATATGCTGCGTACCCGGAAGATTCCGTTTATCCAGAGCCGCGCCACCTTACCGGTAATGCTGACCACGCTGGCGGTGATGGCGCTGGGTATCCTGATTCCGTTCTCACCGCTGGGTGCAATGGTCGGTCTGGTGCCACTGCCATGGCAATACTTCCCGTGGCTGGTGCTGACGCTGTTCAGCTACTGCCTGGTGGCGCAGGGCATGAAACGTTTCTACATCCGTCGTTTTGGTCAGTGGTTCTGAGGAGGCGAAGATGAAAAAAAGCAGGCTCGATAAAGTATTTGTCGGCGTGATGATCATCGGCATCACTCTGATTGCGCTGACGGTCATCGTGCGGTGAGGGCGTTGTGATAGTGCGGTAGTTTAGAGGCAGCGAGGCGACTCGCTGCCTTTTTTATTTACTCTTCGTCGCGCTCGCGGCTGGCGCGCTGACGCTCGTAATATTCATCTTCTGCGGTGATGATCTCATCCATCAGAGAATCCATATCCACCACGCGCTCCTCTTCCACGAACTCGCCGGTAAGCGGCGTTTCCGGAGTCAGCTTGCCATCTTCATACAGCAGCCAGATCTCTTTGGCATAGCGAGTCTTCAGCAACTGCGGAGCGAACTGGCCATAGTAGGATGTGATGTTGTCTACGTCACGTTCGAACATCGACTCGGCATGGTTATTGGCCGCCGCATCAACCGCCTGTGGCAGGTCGATAATCACCGGTCCCTGTTCATCCAGCAGCACGTTGAACTCGGACAGGTCGCCATGCACGATACCAGCACAGAGCATGCGCACGATATTGCGGATCATGGTGTGGAAATCGGTGACCGCCTGCTCTTCGGAGAGCGTGACATCGCTGAGGCGCGGCGCAACCGAGCCATTGGCGTCGGTCACCAGCTCCATCAGCAACACACCGTCGATGCAGAGATAAGGCTGGGGCACCCGCACACCAGCGTTCGCCAGGCGGAACAGGGCATCCACTTCGGCGGTCTGCCAGGACTCTTCCTGCTGCTTACGGCCAAACTTCGTGCCTTTCTGCATAGCGCGCGCGTTACGGCTGTTACGGGTTTTACGTCCTTCCTGATACTGCACCGCCTGCTTGAAGCTACGCTGGGTCGCTTCTTTATAGACTTTGGCGCACTGCACCTTGCCGCCGCATAGCACGGTATAGACGTCTGCTTCTTTGCCGCTTTTCAGCCGCTGCAGGACATCGTCAATCAGGCCGTCATCGACCAGGGGCTGGATTCTGTTTGGGATTTTCATGCGGCTTTATACCTTATTTCACCCGCTTTTCGTATCACTTTGCGATGATGGAAAACATTGGCAATGACTGAACAAAGTATCCGATTCTACCCTGGAAAGTCGCTTTGTGGGGATGAACCTTGATGACCTGCGCTTTTGACCTTTGTTTTATCATAAACAAGGGATTAGGGGGGAGGTGTGGCTGTTGGCTTTTTTTTCACCAGCGAGTGTTCATCTCTATCCTGACAGCGTGTTATCAATGCCAGAAACAGGTGCAATAATCTGCCACAGGGGATGGCTGTTTGCTCAGGGTGTGACTTCATCCTGGAGGTTGCGTCGGGCAACATCCGATGGCGTAAAGTTATGCATCATTACGTCTGCTTCTGCATACCTGTTATATCGCTTTAAAAGCTTTCATATTCAGTAAAATTGCTGGTCAGTAAATAAAAAAACGAGACTTTTATCTTTATTTAAATAGCGCTTATTGATCTCTCTTTTTTCTTACCGTTATAAAAAAACGGTTTTTAACTGATGAAAAAAGGGTGTAAAAATGAATGAAGATAAAGTACTGATTTTACGTACCTGTGCAAATAATATGGCTGACCATGGTGGTGTGATATGGCCAGTTACAGGCTTTGTTGAATGTAAATACTGGAAGCCCGTAAAAGGGTTTGAGAATGGCCTTACAGGACTTCTCTGGGGAAAGGGATCCGATGCTCCTCTCAGTTTACATGCCGATGCCATATGGATAGTCGCCGAAGTTTCAGTCAGTAAATACATAGCCTTAGATGAAAATGGATGGATAAAGTTCCCTGAGGCCAGCGTCCTTTTTGCCGGGGCCAAAAACAATGCCATGCAATATATATCGGAACATTATGCGGATTTTAATATCCATTCCGCAGCAGAAAAAGATGTTCCTGTGCCTGAAGTAAATTATGAGAGAAATGGAAGCGGGATTAATTTACCGGCTGGAAACACTATTGATGCGACAAAGATATATGGGCAAATAAAGACAGTGCAGTCTGTTGAAACCGGTGGATATGGCAGCACACTTACCGGCGAAAATAATAGCAAGTTGATTGCAGGATATGGCAGCACTGAAACTGCAGGAGATGAAAGTACGCTTATCGCTGGCTATGGCAGCACGGGTACGTCCGGCGCGGACAGCTCGATTATCGCAGGCTATGGCAGCACCCAGACCGCCGGGGAGGACAGCTCACTCATCAGCGGTTACGGCAGCACGCAGACGGCACGAGGAGGCAGCGATCTGACCACGGGCTACGGCAGCACGGGTACGGCGGGCGCGGACAGCTCGATTGTCGCCGGTTATGGCAGCACCCAGACCGCCGGGGAGGACAGCTCACTCACCAGCGGTTATGGCAGTACTCAGACTGCACGCGGAGGCAGCGATCTGACGACCGGTTACGGCAGCACCGGCACGGCGGGCGCGGACAGCTCGATTGTCGCCGGGTACGGCAGCACCCAGACCGCCGGGGAGGACAGCTCGCTCACCAGCGGCTACGGCAGTACCCAGACCGCGCGCGGGGGCAGCGATCTGACGACCGGCTACGGCAGCACCGGCACCGCGGGTGCGGACAGCTCGATTATCGCTGGCTATGGCAGCACCCAGACCGCCGGGGAGGACAGCTCACTCATCAGCGGTTACGGCAGCACGCAGACGGCACGCGGAGGCAGCGATCTGACCACGGGCTACGGCAGCACGGGTACGGCGGGCGCGGACAGCTCGATTGTCGCCGGTTATGGCAGCACCCAGACCGCCGGGGAGGACAGCTCACTCACCAGCGGCTAGGGCAGCACGCAGACTGCGCGCGGGGGCAGCGATCTGACGACCGGCTACGGCAGCACGGGTACGGCGGGCGCGGACAGCTCGATTGTCGCCGGTTATGGCAGCACCCAGACCGCCGGGGAGGACAGCTCACTCACCAGCGGTTACGGCAGCACGCAGACTGCGCGCGGGGGCAGCGATCTGACGACCGGCTACGGCAGCACCGGCACCGCGGGCGCGGATAGCTCGATTGTCGCCGGGTACGGCAGTACCCAGACGGCCGGGGAGGACAGCTCGCTCACCAGCGGCTACGGCAGCACGCAGACTGCGCGCGGGGGCAGCGATCTGACGACCGGCTACGGCAGCACGGGTACGGCGGGTGCGGACAGCTCGATTATCGCCGGGTACGGCAGCACCCAGACAGCCGGGGAGGACAGTTCGCTCACCAGCGGTTACGGCAGTACCCAGACTGCACGCGGAGGCAGCGATCTGACGACCGGCTACGGCAGCACGGGTACGGCGGGCGCGGACAGTACACTCATCGCTGGTTATGGCAGTACCCAGACCGCCGGGGAGGACAGCTCGCTTACCAGCGGTTACGGCAGTACGCAGACCGCGCGCGGGGGCAGCGATCTGACCACCGGGTACGGCAGCACCGGCACGGCGGGTGCGGACAGTACGCTCATCGCTGGCTATGGCAGTACTCAGACCGCCGGGGAGGACAGCTCGCTTACCAGCGGTTACGGCAGTACGCAGACCGCGCGCGGAGGCAGCGACCTCACCACCGGCTATGGCAGCACCGGCACGGCGGGTGCGGACAGTACGCTCATCGCTGGCTATGGCAGTACTCAGACCGCCGGGGAGGACAGTTCGCTCACCAGCGGCTACGGCAGCACCCAGACCGCACGCGGAGGCAGCGATCTCACCACCGGCTACGGCAGCACCGGCACGGCGGGCGCAGACAGCACGCTCATCGCTGGCTATGGCAGCACCCAGACTGCCGGAGAGAACAGTTCGCTCACCAGCGGCTACGGCAGTACCCAGACCGCGCGCGGGGGCAGCGATCTGACGACCGGGTACGGCAGCACCTCTACGGCAGGCTACGACAGCTCGCTGATCGCCGGATATGGAAGCACCCAGACAGCAGGATATAAAAGTACACTTACGGCGGGTTATGGCAGTACTCAGACGGCGCAGGAGCGCAGCGATCTCACCACCGGTTACGGCAGCACCTCAACGGCAGGCTACGACAGCTCGCTGATCGCTGGCTATGGAAGCACCCAGACAGCGGGCTACGGGAGTATTCTGACGGCGGGCTATGGCAGTACGCAGACGGCGCAGGAGCGCAGCGATCTCACTACCGGCTACGGCAGTACTTCAACGGCAGGCTACGAAAGCTCACTGATTGCCGGATATGGAAGCACCCAGACAGCGGGCTATCAAAGTACGCTTACGGCGGGTTACGGCAGCACGCAGACGGCGCAGGAGCGCAGCGATCTGACCACCGGTTACGGCAGTACCTCAACAGCAGGCTATGACAGTTCGCTGATCGCCGGATATGGCAGTGCCCAGACAGCCGGATACAAAAGTGTCCTGGTGGCTGGCTATGGAAGTTCTCAGACATCCCGTGAGCAGAGTTCGCTCACAGCCGGATACGGCAGCACTTCCATGGCGGGCTTCGAAAGCTCACTGATCGCCGGATACGGCAGCACCCAGACGGCGGGCTATAAAAGTACGCTTACCGCGGGCTACGGCAGTACCCAGACGGCAGAGCACAGCAGCACGCTTACTGCAGGTTATGGCAGCACCTCAACCGCGGGCGCAGACAGCTCACTCATCGCAGGCTATGGCAGCAGCCTGACCAGCGGTATCCGCAGTTTTCTCACCGCGGGTTATGGCAGTACCTTGATAAGCGGACTGAGAAGTGTTCTGACCGCGGGATACGGGAGCAGCCTGATTTCCGGGATGTACAGCAGCCTCACTGCAGGATACGGCAGCAACCAGACTGCCAGTCACCGGAGCTCGCTGATTGCAGGCCCTGACAGTACGCAAATAACAGGCAACAGAAGTATGCTGATTGCCGGTAAAGGCAGCTCACAGACGGCGGGGTATCGCAGTACCTTAATCTCAGGAATGTGCAGCGTACAGATGGCCGGAGAGCGCAGCAAACTCATCGCTGGCGCTGACAGTAATCAGACCGCGGGTGACAGAAGCAAGCTTCTGGCGGGAAATAACAGCTTTCTCACCGCAGGTGACCGAAGCAAACTCACCGCAGGCAACAACTGCATACTTATGGCGGGCGACGGCAGCAAACTTACAGCAGGTACCAACAGCTCCCTGACGGCAGGATGCAACAGTAAACTTATCGGGAGCAACGGCTCAACACTGACTGCAGGTGAAAACTCCACGCTGGTTTTCCGATGCTGGGACGGGAAGCGCTATAAAAACGTCGTTGCGAAGACAGGTAAAGGGGGGATAGAAGCTGATACGCCTTACCAGACAGACGAAGAGAATAATATTATTTATAAACCGGAGGATTGAGTATTCCGGTAAGAAATTTATGACGGAAATAATTTTTAAAAGGGATGAAAGTCAGCCATATATTTAAAAATTAAATTTTATCAATACCTCTTATTACGCCGTATACCTGCTGCTTCTGGGGCAGCGACAGTACACGTTTAATTTACCTTTCGGATTTTCTGAAAGCATCCAGGCCGGTTTTATAGCAGCGTCGTCTGGCCTGTTCAATCAGGCGGGGGATTTCGTGTCAGGGGGATGAGTCAGAATCACATGACGAGCGAGCTGGCCAAAACCCTGCAAACAGAATTTCGGCCCGCCTGCGGAATTACTTCAGGCCTTTAAGCACTTTAACCGTGCTTTCAATATCGATCTCATCTTCGGAGAAGATCAGCGTCGTGCCCTGGAAAGTGGTCACCGCCAGCTTTTTCAGTGAGCGCATCTCACTGGCGTTCGGGTCAGACTTCGGACGGATGTTATTCAGCAACAGACCCACTGACAGCACCGCGTTCTCTTTATCGACACCGGCATCGACCGGGACTTCTTCGTTGTAGACCAGATAAGACTTAATCGAAGTAATCTTAAGACGCTCGCCTGCGATATAGATGTATTTGCTGGTCGGCGCGACCTTCACCGCATAGGCGGATAAGCCTTTGTTGTTGGTGGTGGGTTCAAACGTCACCGCCGCATCTTTCTTTATCAGATCAGGATTGGCGACCTTAATCACATGAAAATAGCGGTTATCGCCGTTTTCATCTTTGATAAAGCCAAAACCTTTATCTTCAAACCAGGTTGTGATCGTTCCGTTCATCGCCATTTTTGCCTGCTCAATCTACTCAGTTTTTTACAGCGCGCAGTGTAAATCACAATGCCTGCGCAGACTATATAAGTCTGGATGATAATTTTCGTCTGCGCCAGAGGGAGTCAGTGGCTGTTACTCGTTGCCCCAGCGGTTCAGGAACTCGGCAATCTCATCGATACGCTCTTCGCTGATACCCGCTTCTCGCGCCATATCCTGCTGCGACTCTTCACTGATCTCTTCGTTGTTCATTAAACGGGTGATCAGCAACTGGAAGTAATGCGCCAGCGGGGTACGTTCTGTCTCGCTCACGGGCTTAGCGGACTCCGTCGCGTACTCATCTGCGACATCATAATATTTGAGAGAAATTTCGTTATTCATAGGTTGTCCGCAGGGTTCAGGTCGGATTAAAGAGTGACCAGGCGTTGTCGCCCGGTTCGTGAGGGGTATTATTTCGTGTTTGGGTTGGGGCTGTAAAGGGGAACAGGATGCCCGATTCTGACTAGAGAACCAGCGGCGGAAGCTGTTTGAAGGTGCTGACTAAGCCTTCTCCCCAGCCTTTACGGATCGTCGTGAAGTACGGGTGATCTTCGGTAATGCGGTATTGCCGGGCATCGCTGAAGCTATCGCAGGGGTAGATCATAACGTCGAGCGGCAGGCCAACGGACAGATTGCTGCGCAGGGTCGAATCCAGTGAAATCAGCGCGCATTGCATCGCCTGCTCCAGAGACATGTCGTAGTGCAGCACCCGGTCAATAATCGGTTTACCGTACTTGCTCTCACCAATCTGGAAATAGGGCGTATCGCGGGTGGCTTCGATGAAATTACCCTGTGGGTAAATATGGAACAGGCCAATATCATCCCCGTTAATTTGCCCGCCGAGCAGCAGGTTGCAGCTGAAGTCTGTCGTACTGCCATTCTGCTGTGCTTCACTGTCTCGCTGGATCACCTCACGAACCGTCTCGCCTATCAGCGACGCGGCCTCGTAAAGGCTGGAGGCGTTCAGCAGATTGGCACAGTCGGCATTCCTGCTGCGGTGTCGCAGCAGACTGATAATACTTTGAGTGGTCGCCAGATTACCGGCAGTCTGAAGCACCAGCGTACGATCGCCGTCCTGATGAAACACATGTAGTTTACGGAAGGTGGAAATATGATCCACGCCAGCATTAGTCCGTGAATCGGATGCAAAGACCAGCCCGGATGACAGGCGCATGGCCACACAATAGGTCATACCACACTTCCTTCAAAAAAAGATTTGCACGCCATAAGCGTGCATGAAGTTTTCACCATCAGCAAGTCGCTACAGGTCAATTTACATCATTTGTACGGCGGCAATCGCGCACATATCTTCGTATCCCCCGCCAATCCGTAAACCGCGCACCGGACAGGCATCCAGGTAATCAATGCCGACGGCAAGCTTAAGGTGTTGATCAGGCATACGGGTATTGTTGGTGATGTCAAAGCAGTGCCAGCGATCTTCCACCCAGACTTCGGCCCAGGCATGAGTCGCGACATGGGTAGAATCTTTACTGTGCAGGTAACCGCTAACGTAGCGCGCCGGTATATTCAGGCTACGACAGCAGCTCAGAAAGGCATGCGTATGATCCTGGCACACGCCGGTACGGGCGGCGAAAGCCTCAGCGGCACTGTCGGTTACCAGGGTAGAACCGGGCGTGTAAGGCATCCTGAGCAGCAGGTCTCCCATCAGGTTCTCCAGGGCGGCCAGAATCGCCTGGGGCTGATAGTAGCGCAGGGCAAAATCCCGAATCTCTGCATCGGGCTGGGTCAGCGGACTGTGGCGCAGGAAGACCAGCGGCGACAGATGCCCCTGAGCCTGATCTTCAATGCCGTGTTCAATCTCCACCACGCCGTGTGCCTGAATGGTGATGGACTCATGCGGTTCATCGAGTGTCAGCACATGCATGATGTTGCCGAAGGCATCCGTAGTGCAAACCGCCTTTTCCGGCAAGGTCAGTTCCCAGGAAAGTATGCGTTGATGAGGTGATTCCTGAGGCGTCAGTCGCAGGTACTGGATACTCCGTTGCACCGCCTGGTCGTAGCGGTAGTGCGTGTTGTGCTCAATGCTAAGTTTCATTGCGCCTCCAGATACGTGTGATGAATACTTTCGGCGATATCGTCTAACTGGACGAGAAAGGTTTCCAGCCAGTTGTTCAGCCCGATTCTGTTCAGGTCTTTCATGGAACTGAAGCGCAGCTCGGCGTGCAGGATGTGCGCGAGGCGGCGTGGCTGGTTTGCACGGCCACCAATCAGCTCCAGTTGCTGAACCATATCGTTGATACACGCCAGCAATGAACGTGGCAGCTCGTTGCGCAGGATCATCAGTTCGGTGATGGTATCCCGGCTCAGGGGCTGCTTATAAATACTATGGTAGGCTTCGCGCGCGCTTACCGCCTGCAGCAATGTGTCCATGCGGTAATATTCGCGCACTGGATCGTCATCAATATCCATCAGTCTGTTTTTCACCTCCAGCAGACGCGCGGTGCCATCAGCCCGTTCCAGCAACGTCCCGAGACGGATAAAGTGCATCGCGTCGCTGCGGAGCAGGGTACCGAACATGGCACCCCGGAACAGATGAGATCGCTCTTTCACCCAGTCAAAGAAGGCGTCTGCACCGTCTGAGCCGATACCCTGACGGCGTATCGATTTCATCGCGATCCAGGTGGCATTGATACATTCCCAGACTTCGGATGACAGGCTGCCACGTACGGCATGCGCGTTGTTCCAGCCCATCTGCAGACAACTGAAAATACTGCTGTAGTTCCGGCTATCCAGGGCGAAAAAATTGACCAGATTGGGCATCGTCAGTGTCGGCCAGGTCTCAGCATACAACTCGGTGGTGCTGGTCAGGTTGAGCGGTACCAGCAGATCATGATTACCCCCGTTGCGGATGGGCATCATCGACAGCTTGTTGGTGACGTCCAGCACCCGGGCGATATTTTCCGCCCGCTCCAGATAGCGGGCCATCCAATAGAGTTCACTCGCTGTCCGGCTCAGCATAGATCATCCTCCAGTACCCAGGTGTCCTTGGTTCCGCCGCCCTGTGACGAATTGACAACCAGCGATCCTTCCATCAAGGCGACGCGGGTAAGCCCGCCGGGCACCAGTCGGATCTCCGCGCCACTGAGCGCAAAGGGTCGGAGATCGATATGACGGGGTGCCAGGCCGTCGTTGACAAAAGTGGGACAGGTGGACAACGCCAGCGTGTTTTGCGCGATGTAATTCTGCGGACGCGCCAGCAACAGGTCACGGAAGTGGGCAAGCTCAGCTTTGCTCGCGGCGGGGCCAATCAACATGCCGTAACCGCCAGCGCCGTGAACCTCTTTCACGACCATTTTTTCGAGGTTGGCCAGCACATACGACAGCTCATTTTTATGCCTGCACTGCCAGGTTGGCACGTTGTTGAGGATCGGTTCTTCGTGCAGATAAAAGCGCACCATATCCGGTACGTAGGGGTAGATAGACTTGTCATCAGCCACGCCAGTGCCGATAGCGTTGGCCAGGACGACATTGCCCGCCCGGTAAACTGACAGCAGGCCCGGTACGCCGAGCATGGAGTCCGGGCGGAACGCCAGTGGATCGAGGAAGGCGTCGTCAACCCGACGATAGATCACATGTATTCTGCATGGCCCGGCAGTCGTGCGCATGAACAGCATGCCATCCTTAACGAACAGATCGGCGCTTTCAACCAGTTCAACGCCCATTTGCTGGGCCAGGAAGCTGTGTTCGAAGTAAGCGCTGTTAAAGCGGCCTGGGGTCAATACCACCACGGTAGGATCGTTAATGGGTGAGCTTTCGCGAAGCGTTTGTAGCAGATGCGACGGATAGCGTTCTACGGGAGCAATGCGTTGCTGCGCAAACAGTTCCGGATAGAGCCGCATCATCATTTTGCGGTTCTCCAGCATATAAGAGACGCCGGAGGGGGTACGCAGGTTATCTTCCAGGACGTAATATTCGCCATCACTGTTGCGCACCATATCCACGCCGACAATATGTGCATAGATATCACGGTGGAGATCAACGCCTTGCATACAGGGTTGATACTGTTCGTTAGCCAGAACCTGTTCTGCCGGAATGATTCCCGCCTTCAGAATATGTTGCTCATGGTAGATATCGTAGAGGAAGGCATTGAGCGCCTGCACACGCTGGCGGATGCCGGCATCGAGCATGGCCCACTCGGCGGCCGGGATAATACGTGGCACGCTGTCGAACGGGATCAACCGTTCAGCACCATTATCATCATCGTAGACATTGAACGTAATCCCTACCCGGTGAAACAGGAGGGCGGCTTCTTCCCGCTTGCGCTGTATAGCCAGGTGATCAGCCTGTTGCAGCCATTGCCAGTAGGCGGCGTAGTGGTCACGGTGTTCGCCTTCAGCCAGAAGCATCTCATCAAAAAAGGGTGAAGCGGAGAGATTGATATTCAGCATCGTCACCTCGCAGACGTTAAAGGCTGTGAATCTATCCAAGCATAAACTGTGCCAGCATAAGAAGAAGCGGAACGGTGCAAAGTCGTGATGTTGCAGCGTTAAAAGCCCCGTTTTGGTGCAGGCTCTGTGCGGGAGTGTCTTAATATGGCGCTTAACGGCGTAGTCTGTTTTGTATGTAAATCGAATTGATAACCGTTATCGTTTTCATTATTGTTTTGTCTTCTTCAGGGAAACGAAAAGGAATCGGAAGAAGATGAATTATCAGCAGAGAATATTTAAAGCGCTTTCCGGCAAAAAGATGGCTGCCGGTCTCACCTTTGGTTTAATCAGTCTCACAGCACAGGCGGTCACCGTTACAGACGTGGCGGGGCGCACGGTCACGGTGCCGGATGATGTTCAGCGTGTCGTACTCGGAGAGGGCCGGTTGTTCTTCGCTCTTTCACTGCTCGAAGGCCAGAAACCTTTTGGCCGTATCGTCGGCTGGCAGGGCGATTTCCGTAAGCTTGACCCGCAAACTTACGCTACTTATCGGGCGAAATTTCCGCAAATCGACAATATCCCGCTAATTGGCACGACAAGTGCCGACACCATCAGCCCGGAAAAAGTGCTGACGCTGAATCCGCAGCTGGCGATCTTCGGTTTGTCAGGTCATGGGCCGGGCAAAGGCAGTGAGCTGGTGAAACAGCTGCAAAGCGCCGGTGTGCCCGTGGTGTTTGTCGATTTCCGCACTTCTCCGCTTAAAAACACCCTGCCAAGTATGGAGTTGCTGGGCAAAGTCCTGAACCGTGAGAAGCAGGCGCAGGACTATATCCGCTTTTATCAGGACAACATCAAACGCGTCATCGATGTGACCAGCAATATTCCTCAGCAGGGTAAGCCGAAAGTCTTTATCGAACTGCGCGCCTCGACAGCGGATGAATGTTGCCGCTCAGCCGGTAACGGCAACATGGGTGATTTTATCGATCTGGCGGGCGGCGTGAATATCGCTAAACCCTTGCTGCCTGGCGCGCTTGGTCAGGTGAATCTGGAGAAAGTCATCGCCGCGCAGCCGGATGTCTATCTGGTCAGCGGAGGAGCGAAGCCGCCGAAAGCGGGCGATCCACTCCCCGCCGGTTTAGTGCTGGGCGCGCAGACTACACCCGAACAGGCGAGCGCCAGCCTGAAGCCGCTGCTGGCCCGTAAAGGCATTAGCACGCTGAAAGCTGTCGAAGATGGCCGCAGTTTTGGCATCTGGCATAACTACTACAACTCCCCCTATAACGTGCTGGCCGTGCAGTTCTTCGCCAAAGCATTTTATCCGCAGAAGTTTGCCGATCTCGATCCGCAGCAAACGCAAAAACAACTCTATAAACAGTTCCTTGCCGTCGAACCGACCGGCACTTACTGGACCGAGTAAAAGGGACTTTGCCCCGGCTGCCGGGGCCATTTATCTCACGGAGAGAAGAGATGGTTAAGATTAAATTTACACCGGCCGTTAAAGCCGGGCTGCTCGCACAACTGATTGCTGCAGCGATGCCGGCGATGGCGGAAGACGCCAGCGAAGTGAAAGAAAATGAAGAGCAGATGGTGGTTACTGCTTCTTCGATTGTACAGAACCTTAAAGATGCGCCTGCCAGTATCAGCGTCATCACCCGCGAAGATCTGCAGAAGAAACCGGTACAAAACCTGAAAGACGTGCTGAAAGAGGTTCCCGGCGTACAGATCACTAATGAGAGCGACAACCGTCAGGGCGTCAGCATTCGCGGACTGGGCAGCGGCTATACGCTGATCCTGGTCGACGGCAAACGTGTTAATTCCCGCAACGCCGTTTTCCGCCATAACGATTTCGATCTGAGCTGGATCCCGGCGGAATCGATTGAACGTATTGAAGTGGTGCGCGGGCCGATGTCGTCCCTGTACGGCTCCGACGCGCTGGGCGGCGTGGTCAACATCATTACCCGTAAAGTCGGTACGCAATGGCACGGCACGCTGAGCGCCGATACCACCGTTCAGGAACACCGTGATCGCGGCGACAGCGGCAACGGTAACTTTTTTTCCAGCGGCCCGCTGGTCGACGATTTACTGGGCGTGAAAGTTTACGGTGCGCTGGGTAAACGTGAGAAAGATCAAGCCAGTTCTGCCAGCGGCAGCACCGGTCAGCCGCGTATCGAAGGCTACACATCGCGCAACGCCAACGTCGAATTCTCACTGACGCCGGACAAAGATCAGGACATCACGTTTGGTTACGGGATGGATCGTCAGGATCGTGATTCTGACACGCTGGATAAAAACCGTATCGAGCGTGAAAACTACTCGCTCGGCCACAATGGCCGCTGGGGAGTGGCGAACACTGAACTGCGTTTCTACGGTGAAAAAATCGAAAATAAAAACGCCGAAACCATCACCTCGAAAAACAATTCCCTTGACGGCAAAGTCGTGATCCCGCTGGGTGATTACGCCCAATTCCTGACGTTCGGCGGCGAATACCGTAACGATAAACTGGAAGACGCGGTAAATATGAAAAACGGCGGCAGCACGCAGGCGAACCAGTACGCGCTGTTCCTTGAAGATGAATGGCACATCTTCGAAAACCTGGCGCTGACCGGCGGCGTGCGTATGGATGACCACGAAAACTACGGCGTCAACTGGAGCCCGCGTGCTTATCTGGTCTACAACGCGACTGATACCATCACGATGAAAGGCGGCTGGGCATCCGCTTTCAAAGCGCCTTCTCTGCTGCAGCTCAGCCCCGACTGGCTAAGTTCCTCCTGCCGCGGCAGTTGTAGTGTTGTCGGCAGTAAAGACCTGAAAGCGGAAACCAGCGAAAGCGTGGAATTCGGTTTGTATTATGCCGGTGAGGAAGGCCTGCTCGAAGATGTGACCGCCAGTGCGACGGTGTTCCAGAACGACATCGACGACATGATTACGGTTATCCGCATCCCTAACCGCAACCTGGCGCAGACCTATCAGAACTTCGCCGGATTTGATGCCAGCGGCAATCCGATTTTCCGTTATTACAACGTGAATAAAGCACGCATCCGTGGGCTGGAAACTGAACTCGGTCTGCCGGTCACCGACAAGCTGAACCTCAAACTGAATTACACCTACAACGACGCCCGCGACCGGAGTAACGGCGGCAACAAACCGTTATCCGAACTGCCGTTCCACACCAGTAATGCGACACTCGACTGGAAACCGCTGGAGGACTGGAGTTTCTATCTTTCCGCGAATTACAAAGGCAAAAGCCGCACCGTAACCGACGGCAACGCTACGCCGGGCGGATACACCATCTGGAATACCGGCGGGTCGTATAAGGTGAATAAAGCGTTCAAGATCCGTGCAGGGGTTCTGAACCTGACTGATAAAGATCTCAACCGCGACGACTACAGCTATAACGAAGATGGCAGAAGGTATTTTGCGGCTGTGGATTATAGTTTTTAGCGTTGAATCGTGGCCGGGACGGTTGGGGTCCCGGCTGCTTTAAGATTTCGCTGGTCAAATTGAAGATACAAAAAAGCCCGCCAGGCTTTCACCTTGCGGGCTCTCAGTAATTCAATGAGGGTTATTTTCACCATCAACTAAAAAATAGATTCCTAAAAGCCTCATTTCTCTGACGAGATCTGACGAACAGTCATCAGGAATTCATAAGCCGTGGTTTCCCAAAGTTCAGGGGCAAAATCAAACCCATATCGTTTCCTGAACTCCTCTTCAGCACCGTCACCATAGGCTGAGATAAAATCATCAACTTCTTCGACGAGATCTTTAAGCATCCAGTCTGGTACTGACTTTTTGAATAGCCGTACTATGCCTTCGACCGTATCCTCGCCATCATTAATGATGTCTGCGTCCTGGTTGAAATAACTGAAAATCAGTTGGTCAAGAAAGTGGAATTTCTGCATTTTGTACCTATAGATCCGGGAATGCAGTGAGAATGTAATAGAGTTTGCCGTTATATTGCTGAAACTCTATAACAACTCTCACATTTGTCATGACTATTCGCTGGTTACTCCCGCGCCGGAAACCGTAGCCAATCGCTTTGCCAGATGCATTGCGTATAGTTAGCCTGGCTCCCTGCCTGCCTCCGCTAAGGGCCGATTTTATAACGTCCCGATTAGCAAAAATCGCTCTCGATATGGCTTCTTCGGCTACCTTCACGTTGGTAAAGGTGGTGGAATACTGCAAACGCTTATTGGCTTCAAAGCGGGATAATAGCTCTGCATCGCTTTTGCCAACATGTGTGGAAAGCGTATGCCCGCCGGGTTTCAAACCCGTGACTGACTCATGCTCAGTAAGTTTGATGCGGCCAGCCCTTACTGCTGCTACCCGGCTTGCGCCGATACCAAGTGCAAATCCTAGTGGAACAGCGATATCGACAGTAAGGCCGATTTTCATCGCAGTATCGTCATCTGCTCCAAAGGATTTGGCAATTGCTGTTGCTGCCTCGTATGTTGCTGTGCGAGTGTCTCTGCCCACAATGAGCTGATTTGCAGCAGCATTAATGCTATCGAGACTATGCGCGCCGACGACAACACATCCTGCTTTTGTTAATCCGGTAGGTTCAGGTGCAATACACAGAGCAGTTGCACCAGCCAGTTCGAGTGAACCCATGACAAGCCCCAAACCCCCGAACAGGCGGTTACTCATTGTTTCCGCCTCTGTCACTGTCTTATCAGAAAGCGCGGCAGCAAGTTGAACAGGGGACATCGCGATCTTTATGCCATCATCCATAATGTGACCTCATGCGTTTAAAAGACAAACAGCACGATTGTATGCTTTTTTCAGGTACGGCCAACCATTTCAGTGCCATAAATTACGTTAGTAGAAAACTTTTACATTCTCACTGATTGTTGAAAGGAACTGGTGCTGGATAAATAGGAGACAATGCTGAAATGATGTGGCAGCGGCAAAAAGTAAATTGGATCACACGGTGCGGCGTTTACCGGATTTGCAGATCCTAATTGGCAGTCAGCCCTGCTAAACGTGAGCCCGTCGATGCTATGTGTCATTAAGTTGCGTATCTGTCGTGAAGAGCTTTCTCCGACGTTTGACAGTGTTGTCCTTGACCGGGTTAAGCACGTAGCGAGATTAACTGGCTAAGCAATAACGCGGGCAGCAGTCGCACTCCTAACTGATATTCCTAAGCGTATACCTATGCCGTTTTGTCCGCTGCCTTATTGCCTGATCTACTGATAGGGAAAAGGGTCTTAAGGTTGCCCTATCGACTACCATCTGCTTTGGCTGACGCAGGGTTAGCGTTGATATCAATGTATTTTCTGAATCCCATTGGGCGCCTTACTCCGGGAGGATCGGAAAAGGGGAATTTAAACGTTGGAGATGCTGATACTTTTACTGTCCACGTGGTATCACCGATGAAGTGGAAGCTTGCAGAATGGGGTGAAACTTTCAAAGCCTCGAAATGACCTGAAGTATAACTACCCCCAATCGTCAGTTCCTCTAAAATTCCCTGAGAGAGATCTAACAGCAGGAGCGTCAGCATCTCTTCAAAAAGAACGTCATCTGTTATGAATAAAAGATAGCGGCGTTCATCAATTCTTATCGCACCTTCAAGCACTTTTCCAGGGATGATAATTCCCGTTGAGATGCCGCCAATCAAAACTTCGGAACGAGCCTGGGCGATATCTGTTGCCTCATTAACTTCTGACAGGGATAGTGTAGTGACTTCTTCCATTTCTATTTCCACCAGTTGCCCATTTCCCACGCCGCTAAAGCACCGCCGACAAATCCGCCTAATAGCACGCATACGGGTGCGCCAGGTCCACACATTAAACCAGCAACGGCACCGCCAGCCCAACCGCCCGCAATACCTGCTCCGTTAATAGCAACCTGCCATCGCCTTGTAGTGCGTTCAACGCGCTTTGCCGTCTGAGTCCAGCGCACTAAGTAAGGCCGTATCCATTTTCACTCCCTGTTAGATAAGCAACTCCACGAATATAACAAATGTGCTAATGAAATTAAAAATAGCCTCGCTATGCTATCCGCCGAATTTTCATACTGAACGGATTCTTGTGGCCGTTGGCCTCCATTCAGGCAGTCTGTCGTAGTAGAGGTAATGCCTGACTCGAGGCGGACTGATACTGACATTCCCCATTAGAGTTCATTTGGCTCCGACATGTGCAGGATCACCCTGCGGCGAGATATGTTGCCGGTTATGGCATTGATGCGGGCACAGTCACCGCCCCATAATGACCGAATTGGTTAGGATAACTTCAGGGTATTACAAACACAAAAAAGCCCGCAAGGCTTTGATCTTGCCGGCTCTTAGGACTTCGATGATGGTTCTGATAATCATCAACCAAGAATTTGGGCTGGCGGAGTCTGAAATAGTTGGCTATCTGCATGAAAAAATTGATTAAATTTAATTTAATAAAAGATTGGTATACCTAACGGTATACCAATCGAGTTTATCAGAAGATTTTCAAGTAAGTAAAAATGGTTCTTAAATCTCTCTTTGCAGACTCGTTTTACTACTAATCTTCAAGCCACACTGACTGGAGAAATAGGATAGGATCTAGTCATATTAATCTTCAGAATGTGCATTTATTGACCAATAATTTTAAGTAATAACGATAAGTAACTTACTGTAAATTAGCTAAAATTTTCATTGAAAGAACACACTGTGATAGTAGTTACCTCCAGTTTTGAAGTTTAAGTATCTCACTTTTTAACACATCTTCTAATCAAAGCCTTAAAGCATTATTTGGTTAATAATTGAGTTGCTTTGAAAATCAGAAAATTATATTGCTGATATCTGAGATTGCATTCAAAGAACCCCGATAATCACTTCCAGTTTTAGCGAGGATATAAGTATATCTCGAGTCTCCATTATATGTTATCTTCCAATGTTTACCCTCCTCTGTAAGCTCAAAGCCTAATTCCATAAGCTGCCTTGAAGTGGATTTATCCATGCGTCTGTAATCATTGAGTGCTCTTCGCAAGCTTTGTTGCCTCTGTTCTGTCTCAGTGGTTTTTTGATTATTTTCGAGTAAGGAAGAGAGTATGTGATTTCCGCGACTATTTTCCTTGGTGTTAACAATAGCCATTTTAAGCGCTTCTAAAATAACGTTTTTTATCTCTCCATCGAAAAAGTCAGTTTCTTCACCTGCATTTAATGTGATATTTCCTTGCGCTGAAGTTTGCGATTGAAGTGTGCGAACACGATGCTCTAAAGAAACAATTCTTGTTTTGAGGTCTAGGATTTCGTTATCTTTGGATACGTTGTCAGATTCATAAAGTTCTAAAAGTCCGCTAGTATCTTCCCCTTGAGTCTTGAGCGCTTCAATTGAGTCCTTAGTAATTCTTTTTTGTATTTCGTTCCAACCAACATCAGATATTGGAGCCATTGTAGTGGTGGCTTTTACTACATCATCAAACAGACAATCTTCAAATTCTTTTGCTGTTTTATCCCCGCGTTGATAATAACTGATATTTTGTCCTCGAGGCCAATATATGCCAGCAGCACCAGCGTAAGCATTTTTTGAAGAAGTCTCGCTTTTTAATTTTATTGAGAAAAGTTTATCGCCCGGCTCAATTAGGACATGAGCTAAACCACACACCTTCCGTGCAAGTCTTTCTGGGATTATATTGTGAGGATGTTCATTATAGTGATACTTTGAACTAATATATATTATTGGTAGCCTATTCTCAGTTTTTCCATTTATAACTTTCGCTGCAATGTTCAGGTCTTCAGGATCATCAATTAGATTATGAGGTTCTATAGATATTTTAAAAATGTCATCTACTCCTCCTGAAAACTTCTCAATTAATCTCATCACTATTAACGGTTTTTTTGGTAAAGGCGCAAGATATACTGCTTCCTGACTAACAACACTGGATTCAACCTGAATCCAGGTTGAATTACTTGTTAGGTTTTTACTTACCGATACATCTGTAATCCACTTGTGCGGCTCAGAAATCTTCGAGTATCTGAAACATCCCAGGTGAATATCCGCACCCTCATGACTTATTATTTCTATTCTTTCATTTTTAGATTCAACAAAAAAATCACCACCTTCATAGTTGTATGTTAGTTGTGCAGTTATAAAAGTTGTGTGTGGTGATTCGTTTATCCAAGAAAAGCACTCATTAATTATTTTCGAAAAAGAAATACCGTCAGAGATATAAAATCCAGTTGAAAAATATTTCATAAACAATCCTTAATTATAAATAAGACTATTCTCATTTACCATGCGGAATGATAGAAGGCAACAATTTTATGCCTAAACAATTTAATAAATGATGTTTAACTTATAAAAAATAGAAGCCTAAGGTTGCCTTTAGTTGTAAGTTGTTGTTTTAAAATAATTTTATTGATTTGGCTGCGCACTATCAGCTCAAGTATGGAAAAAAGCAAGTTATGATTTGAAGCAGGATCTTTAACAAATGCAAAGCGAATAGCAGTAATGGTTTTAGAAAGATTTTATAAAAAATTGTTCACACTGTTCACCTTCCCTTTTTATTTATATATATCAGACAATTAAGTGATGAATGATAGGTGTAGGGTGAAGGATATCAATCATCACCGCTGAAGTTCAGGCATAAAAAACCGGCTTTCGCCGGTTTCAATAGTCATGCTGCTGGAGGGGCATCGCACTTAGGCAGCCAGTCGGTACTGCTTTCTTCCGTCAGGTCCAGATTGGTCTGCACACCCAGCTTTGTACGCCGCTTCATGTAGTGCTGTCCGTATTCCCGCATGATGCTTTCCAGCGACAGGCCAAACATCTTCATGCTGAGCGGATTCTTGTAGCCGTTGGCCTCCATATAGGCCAGATAAGCATGGTAGAGGTAACGCCTGGGCTGAAGCGGCCTGATGCTGGCATTCCCCATGTAAAGCGCGTTTGGCTCCGGTGTCGTGAACAGGTAGCCGCAGAAATCCACCATCGGGTCCGCATCGCGCTTGATGCGCATCGCCTCGTCGGAGTTCTGCTGTGACTGAAGCAGCGACCGGGCCTGCTGCGGCTGGCTGAACTGCTGCATCAGCTGGCGCACGATAACGGCCAGCTCACCGCTGATTTTTTCCTTCAGCTGCGGGTCGCGCTCGTCTGCCGGGATGATCTCGGGAAAGTGGAGTATCACCCGGCGGCGCGACACGCCCCCGCTGCGGTCGGTAAAGCGCATCGGGTTGTTGTTCACCGCCAGAATCACCGCCGGAATGTGCGTTGAGTAGGCGTCCCTGTACTTCGGGTCCACGGAAACCGCATCGCCGCCGGTAATCGCCTTGATGCCCGCGCCGTCGCCGCTCCACTTTTCCTGGTCGGGAAGGATAATCAGCGAGTAGCCGATCACCGCCGCGCGTTCGCGAGAAGATTCCAGCGTTTCAATGGTGGCGGAGGTGGTGTTATCCGTTCCGGCCAGCATGGTGGCGATTTCCGCCATGATGCTCTTGCCGCTGCCGCCGGGACCGGTGACCTCCAGAAACAACTGCCAGTCGTAGCGGTTCGCCAGCACCATAAACAGCGCGGCCAGAATGATGTCGCGTTTGGCCGGGTCACGTCCGGCAGCGCGGTCGAGCCACTGCCAGAAGTGCGGTGCGTGGTCTGCCAGCGTTTCGCCCTGAACGGGTTTTGTATAGTCCACCTCGCTGACCGTGCGCAGCCAGAAGTCTTTACTGTGCGGGCTGAAGCCGCCGGTGCGGGTGTCCAGCACGCCGTTACGGAAGCCAATCAGGCGGCGCGCAGGGTCGGCCTGCTGCGGCAGCATCAGCTTCAGCGTGTCCACCACGCCCGAAATCTTGCCCGCCGAAAACGGCGCGCGCAGGCGCTGAAACAGCTTCGCCACGTCGCGCTCAAACTGCTTCCCGGAAATCACCTTCCACGCGCCGGAGCGGTAACGGGACAGAATTTCCCCGCTGGCGTCCACGGCCAGCGCGCTGCGGTAGTGCTCTGCCACGCGCTCTGCCTTCTCACTGGCGCTCATGGCCGAAAATTCCGCCTCGCTCATCACGTCGAACGGACTGGCAGCGGGCGGCGTGGCGGCTTCGGCCAGCGCCCGTCGGGTGGTTTCCTCACCGTGCTGCATAAAGGCATCATTCCAGTCACCGAACACCGGCGGCAGGGCCACGGCTGCGCGGCTGGCTTCGGCGGCCTGCTTCGCCTTCACCTGACCGTCGCCATTCAGGTCGCGGTCAGCGGCAATCAGCAGCGGCAGCGTGGCGTGCTTTTCACGAGTAAGGCCAGCCAGAGAAAGGAGGTTAACGGACGACAGGGCTATCCACACCTCGTCACCGGTGAGGTTGTGCACCGTCAGGCCGGTGGCATAGCCCTCCGTCAGCCAGATGCGCGCTGCCGGCTTGCCGTTGCTGAGAACGTGACATGCGCCTTTTACCTGGCCGCCCTTCAGCGTGCGCTTCTCGCCCGCTGCGTTAATCAGCTGCACGTTCACCAGTTGGCCGCCCATATCGTGCAGGGGAACGACAACATCACCGGCACGATAGACAGTGAGCGCGACTTTCAGCGGCTTTGCCAGCGTCAGGCAGGACTGCTCCGGCCAGCCTTTGCGGGACAGGTAGGCGTTGCCGGTTGTCTGCTGCGCGCTGCTGACCAGCTGCTGTGCTTGCTGCACGGCGGCGGCACGGGCGGCTTCGTTATTTTCGTCTCCGCTGGCGGCAGATGTGTTGTCTACCGGTGGCAGGCAGCCGGTCAGGCCGTTTACCCGCGCAGCGGCTTCGGTCAGGCTCAGTGAGAGGGCCTTTTTCACCAGGTCCATGCCGTCACCGGCACCGCACTGATTACAAATCCACGTGCCGCGTCCCTCCTGGTCGTCAAAGCGGAAGCGGTCGGTTCCGCCGCATACCGGGCAGGAGGTATGGCGGTTCTTAACCACCTTCACGCCCAGCGCGGGCAGGATGCGGGGCCACTGGCCCCGCGCGGCTTTTGCCGCGTCTGATACGGTCATTTTCATTATTCTGTTCTCACTCAGTGCAGCACCGGCGCATTTTTGAGACGCCCGCAGAGCTCATCCATCACCACCTGTCCCAGAAAGCTCAGGCACGGTGCCGACTTCAGCGGCCCGGCGGCCAGCAGGTCGTCGAGCAGCGCGCAGGCAATTTCCTGACCGCGCAGGCGTCCGTGCTGGCGCAGATAGAAGCTTTCCAGCTCGGTTTCAATGGCGCGCTCAAGACGCGCCAGCGTCAGGCCGGGATAGCGCTTCTGCTCGCTGCAGACGGTCAGCCAGGCGCAGGCCACCGCGCGGCGTGAAAGCGCGGACCGCAGTTCGGGGGAAAGGGTACGTGTGCTCATGGCTCAACCTCCCCGTTCATCCAGCCGTCCTGACAGCGGTTAACCACTCCGTCCAACTGTTCGGTGATGATGAAAATAAGCGAGTTCAGCTGCGCCTGCTGTGTGGCCGGTGGTTGTTCGTGGCACTCCTGAAGCAGGGTCATGTCACTGATAAAGCGCCCGGCGTTACGCAGGTGCTCAAGGCGTAACAGGTCGGCGTGGGAAATGGTGGCGTGAGTCATGCGCGCACCTCCCGGACCGGCATGCGGGCTGCAAGTGACAGTACGTAATCGCGGGCCAGCGTCAGGCGGGCGGCGCGTTCATCAGCGGCAACGGTGCGGAGCATTTGGATACGCTGCTGGCGCTCGGTACGGCGCACGGCGGCAAAGACGAAAACAAACTGAGGGTATGGGGAATTAAGGACCGTAGCCATGATGGCAGTCTCCATTGAGTAGCGGTTATCCTCTGAATGGCGGCTGCATATCGAAGACCTCAACACAAAGATGCTGGCCTGGCTGGAGGCACGACAGACTGAAAAGGCCGCCACTGAAAATCTCAGCGGGCTGCGCCAGCGTAAGGCCGAAATGGAGCAGACAAGCCGCGATAACCGGGCACGCTTCCGTGAACTACTGGGACAGAATGGCGGCAACGTCACGCCGGAGATGAAGACGCTGCGCGCGGAGTATCTGGAGCAGCAGGAAACGGCATCAGACCTTGCCGGGCTGATTGCCGAAAAGGAAAAGCAGCTGCCGGTGGTGGCCGACGTGACCGGGCGCAAGGCTAATGCTTACGTGTTCTGTCATGAGGGCATAACGGATGTGATGACTTCTTTATCATTCATGGCACCGAGCTGGGCAGCCTGCTCAGGATGAAGTACAGCCAGTTTGAACGGAATGGCTCAACGCATGCACCGGGGGTTATCGAAGGCGCGAACGATGCCGACACGCTATACCGCTTATATGTCCAGAAGCTCATTAAGCGATGGGCGAGCGTAAACCAGCCGCTGATGTTCCGGGATGACGTGCTGAGCGTGAGCGGTGCACATTCTTTCCGGGGAGCTAGAACCGACCGCAGCAAGCGTAAACTTTTCTGAGCCGTAGGCTCAGGAACCAACTGAAGCCTGGCTAGTGCCGGGCTTTTTTACGTCCGCTGCGTGAGTGCATGTCTATGCTGCATGAAAACGCATGAGTTTCCGGCACCCCGGAACGGCAGACAAGGCCAGCAGCGGCGCGGCTCAGGCCTAATCATGCAGGTGCACGAAAACCGCTGCATAAAGCGGGCAGGCGTGGCGGGGCCACGAGCGCGCGCATGGGGGAGAATTTGCTATCAATGGAAAAAGAGGTAATGGGATGGTTTTATCGCAAAAAATCATCAGATGATCGCTGAGGTTAGTTAATAGTATTGTTTTTGCGGGATGAAAAGCCTTACATCTACTTCTAAAAATTCTTAATCAAGTAGTCTTACCTAATACCAAATGGAAAGTGGGGGACGAACCCCCACATGTTTATATAACCGCTAAATTATCAACACTCCATTAATGTCTTTGAAAAGATTCTCAAAATGGATTATGGTCTTCTCATCGATAGTTTTAGGCGGGTTTGCTCCAAAAGTAGATGCTACAAGATAATGATTAAATCCACCTGAAGGACGCAACAGAATATCATTATCTTTTAAATATTTATTTAACCTCTCAACTATCCTTGAACCGGCGGGTAAATCAGTTATTTTTATTTTACCTTGCAAATGCTTTTCAAATGTTTTATTGAAATAATCAATATATAATTTCGTTGATATTAAATCTTCAATGTCACTTGGCTGATCGTTTTTTTCAATATACATTGATGTATGCTTTATTGCCTTGGGATGAATAATTTTATTTCTTATCAGCTCATCCAACTTCTGATTAGTTTTTCCCTCATAATCATGGAGAACGGCAAGGCTAAGATCATTTGCTCCAAGTAATGCAATAAAAGTGATTATTTTGTCCAGTCCTCCGGTTGGTACTATAGTGATACTTTCATCGAGGCTTACTCTACCTTTTTCTTCGAGTATGGCAGACATGTGTTTTAAATAGATAAGTTCGGATGGGCCTTCAACTAAAAGATTTCTTTTTGATATGAATAGATTTTGTGCAATATCCCATCCTAGTGCAGCCTGAAGAGGGAATATAGTTTTAGGGTCTGAGCTAGAAAGATTATCAGTTATTATTGTTCCGATCTTATCCTTATCTTCGACCATGCGAACTTGATTAAGCCGATCAGAATGAACCATAAACGGAGAATGAGTAGTATAAAGTACCTGATGGTTTTCTGATAAATGGTCAATATATTTCAAAAAGTCAGATTGAGCTAAAGCATGTAGAGCTAAGGCCGGTTCATCGAGGAGTAAGATTAACTTTCTGTCTTCCTCTTCTGCATCGACCTGATACTGAACACTATCAAACCAAACTAAGAAACTAAAAAACCATATAAATCCACGACTTCTTTTATCAAAAGGTGTTGTAACCCTATGTCTGCTATTTTTTATCCTAAGATAGATATTAGCACCATCATTATAGGGGGCCTCATCTCTAGAATCGCTCTGAATGTCAACGACGACTTCAATATTTTCATTTTGTTTCCAGAAGGTCATTATCTGATCTGTTAAGCTATTGGAAACACCTTCTATTTTGGCTTTAAGAGACTCATAACCATCAATGTCAGAAAGATCTTCAATATTGACATCAGCCATCCTCAGTAGGGCTAACATAGATTTATGTTTAGGAGTTAATTGTGCCGGGTCAGTTTCTGAAAGTTTATGCCTACGCAATAAGTCTTTTATGTTTAACTTTCCTGGAAGGATATCGTATTCACTGAAATATAATGTTTTAGGTATAGAGTCATCAAGGTCTTTAAATACCTCATACTGAACGACACTATCCCAATTAGATTTTTTTATTCTAGCTTCAAGTAATTGTAGTGTTTTCTGTTCGCTTTCATTTAAATCTAATGATTCAAGCTTTTCAACGATTTGTCTGATGCTCTTACTCTCTTTAATGGCAATTATTGTATCAGACGTAAAGTTACCAGTTTTTATAATTTTAGATATTACAGGGCCTTCATCTACAGAAATTTCTATGCTTCTTTTATTGTTATAATTTGTAGATATAGAGTAGGTAAAACCGAATTCAAGATTTGTACCATACATTCTATTAATTCTGTTTATTTCATCATCTTCAGGTTTGTATGTAAGCTTGATGGCATTTTCAGGGTTGGTCTGATGAATTTTATTGTAACGAGTAAGATCTTTTCTCGGATAATCTTCTATTACATTAAACTGTTCTAATCCCAAAGCATCACTAGCTTTATGTATACCTTGCAGGAAAACAGTTTTCCCGGCTTCGTTCATACCAACAAGAACCGTTGTACGTGCATCAATACTACAAGCCTGTGACGTGTTTATAGAACGAAATGGACCTAGTTCAACTTTAGTTAAAATCATAGTGATTCCTTATGCTGATAATTAGTTAACTAATGAAAAAATGCCGTAATTATTCTTTGTTCTGAGCATATTGTCCCCACCAATCCATTATTAACTTTCGTTGTTCAATGTATGTAGTGCGGTTATACGCGCGTCTTACTTCATTCCTATCTGAATGAGCCAAGGCTGATTCGATCACGTCGGAATTAAAACCCTTCTCATTCATTGCTGTGCTCGCGATTGAACGTAAACCATGAGCCACCAATTTACCACCATATCCTATGCGCTTTAATGCTGCATTAGCCGTCTGGCTATTCATCGCTTGCTTAGGATCATTTCTGCTTGGAAATACGTGTTCGCGCTGAGCACGGATGGGCTTCATCACCTCCAATATTTCTAGCGCTTGCGGTGATAATGGAACAACATGTTCGCGCTTAGCTTTCATCCGTTCGGCTGGAATTATCCAAAGTTTTTCATCAAAATCTATCTCTGCCCATCGTGTACCAGAAGCTTCAAAAGGACGCACAAGTGTTAGAAGTTGCCATTCAATTAAGCAACGAGTTGATACAGATAGGTTAGACATTACCAAAGAACGCATAAGCTTCGGTAATTGTTCCGGTCGCAGTGTTGGTATATTTTGCTTTTTGGGCTTTTCAAAAGCCATACCGATTCCAGAAGCAGGATTAGCATCAATCAAACCCGTGTTAACAGCATAAATCATAATCTCGTTAATACGCTGTATCAAGCGGCGCACTGTTTCAAGAGCACCTCGGGCCTTGATTGGCTCAAGTGCTTCTACAAGCTTACGCGCTTTGATTTCCTGCACTGGAATTTCGTCAATGGCAGGAAAAACATCTTTCTCGAGAGAACGCCAGATATCCTTAGCGTAATCCGGCGTAACGCTGGCTTGTTTCAAAGCAAACCAATTAGCTGCCACGGTTGAGAAAATACTGTCCAACGCTGTCTGCTGCAGTTCTGTGACCTGCTAGGCCTGCATCTGTGGGTCAATGCGTTAGCGAGTAAGGAGAGGTAATCAGCGCGCAGGCGTCTGGCATCTGCCAGCGATAGGGCAGGGAAGCCACCGAGGCCCATCATTGTGCGCTGCTTTGTCGCTGGCCTTTGGTAGCGAAAACGCCACAGCTTATTACCGGACGTTTTGATGAGCAGGAAAAGCCCATCGCCATCATGCAGCGTAAAGTCTTTCTCTTGAGGCTTAGCTTTGAGGACTTCGTTATTGGTGAGGGGGCGTGTAATCCGCGCCATGACTGATTTCCGTCCATAATTGGTACACGTTTCTGGCCCAGATTATTGCGTGTACCAATTATCTCTGGATTCAGGCGGATCGTCTCGGAAGATTACAGACACAAAAAAGCCCGCAAGGTTTTCACCTTGCGGGCTCTCAGGACTTCGATGATGGTTCTGGTAACCATCAACCAAGAATTTGGTGGAGCTGGCGGGAGTTGAACCCGCGTCCGAAATTACTACACCGTCGGCACTACATGCTTAGTCAGTTTTTACATTCGCCGGTTAGCTGCGAACAGACACGCCACTAACAGACTAGCCTGATTGGATTTAACGCTTCAACCCCAGGCAGGGTATTCACGCGATCTCTTTTGGGTTTGACTTCTCTTGATCCCCGTCTTAAGAGCGGAAGCTAGGGAGAGAAGGCTCTAAGCAGGTTATTAAGCTGCTAGTGCGTAGTTTTCGTCGTTTGCGACTATTTTTTTGCGGCTTTTTACGAGGCAAACCGCCCCTCGGCATGCTCCTAAGGCTTCACAATCCCGTCGAGTCCAGAATCAGCCCCAGAACTTCAAATACTAGCAACAAAACAAATAAAAATCCAGTGCTTAACGCTTTGAATTCTTCATGATACGTGCTTTGTCTAACTGCCATTCGCGGTCTTTGATATCGTCGCGCTTGTCGTGCTCTTTCTTACCGCGTGCAACACCAATCTTCAGTTTGCACCAGGCATTCTTCCAGTACAGCGACAGTGCCACGATGGTGTAACCTTCGCGGTTAACGCGGCCATACAGGGAGTCGAGTTCACGTTGCTTCAGCAGCAGCTTACGGCTGCGCGTCGGGTCACAGACCACGTGACTGGAGGCAACGGCTAAGGGTTGAAAGGTTGAACCGAACAGAAAGGCTTCGCCATCGCGCAGCAGAATATAGCTGTCGCTGATGTTGGCTTTACCGGCACGAAGTGACTTAACTTCCCATCCTTGTAACGACAATCCCGCTTCATACTCCTCTTCGATGAAGTACTCGTGGCGGGCGCGTTTGTTCATGGCAACAGTGGCAGAACCGGGTTTGTGTGCTTTTTTCTTTGTCATAGTGCGGCGTATTTTACATCACTTAGTCGGTTATCGCATCCCCAGTCCAGCGGGGCGGCAGGAAACGGGATATTCTAGCACACCCTCACACGGGGACATTTTTGTTTAATCGCTGAAAATGCTATTATTCAGCGGTTTTGTGATGAACAGGAACCATTATGGCTCAGATTAGTCGTTCGGCGCTGGTCCCGTTTAGTGCCGGGCAGATGTACACACTTGTAAATGATGTGGATGCCTATCCGCAATTCCTGCCGGGTTGCACCGGAAGCCGCGTGCTGGATGCATCTGATAATCAGATGACGGCGTCGGTGGATGTATCGAAAGCGGGCATCAGCAAAACGTTTACCACCCGCAACACCCTCACGGATAACCAGAGCATTCATATGCAACTGGTAGATGGACCGTTCCGTAAGCTGACCGGCGGCTGGACGTTCGTCTCGCTGGGTGACGACGCCTGCAAGGTTGAGTTAAGCCTGGAGTTCGAATTCACCAACATGCTGGTAGAGATGGCCTTTGGACGTATCTTCAAAGAGCTGGCCAACAGCATGGTACAGGCCTTCACTCAGCGCGCCAAAGAGGTCTACCGTGCCTGATATCTCCGTCGAGGTGGTCTACGCCTTGCCTGAAAAGCAGTATCAGCTTTACGTGAAAGTGGAGCAGGGCAGCACGGTTGAAATGGCCATCCTGAAATCAGGATTGCTGGAACTGCGTCGGGAGATTGACCTCGCCAGCAACAAGGTCGGCATCTACAGTCGGCCAGTGAAACTGGATGATGAGGTTCATGAGGGCGATCGTATTGAGATCTATCGTCCGCTGATTGCCGATCCGAAAGAGCTGCGTCGTCAACGCGCAGAGCGGGCGGCAGAAAGCAAAAAATAAGTCGTTATCCCGCCAGATTCAGCGGATAGCAGGCATAAAAAAAGGCGCTCAGTGCGCCTTTTTGCTGTCTGCCGTTTCAAACGGTCTGTCGTTCAATCAGTCGTTGTTCGGTGACAGATTCTGCTTGTTGTCGATGTTAGTCAGAACACCGTTGCCATCGAAGTTCAGCGTCAGCGTCTGCTGCTTCACGCGCTCATGACCTGGCTCCTGACGGAAAACGTAATACCAGACGTTGCTGCCAAACGGGTCTTTCATCATCGGCGTACCGAGGGTGTAAGCCACCTGCTGCTGTGTCATACCGGTATGGATCTTGGCCACATCGTTGGCAACCAGATAGTTACCCTGGTTGATATCAGGACGATAGACCACGCGCTCTAAGGTGGAACATCCGGCGGTCATCATCAACATTACTACTGCCGCGGCAGTCAGCGTTTTACAGCGCATCTATACATTCCTTTTCCGGGGCCAAACGCCTTTTACAGGCGGCTTTCTTGCCATCAAAATCTGAACTCTGCCTGCGGCAGGCTTTATTACTCTGGCGACATAAGTGCCGATGATAATAAACCTTTTCGCTGTTGGAAACCTCTACAGAGCAAGCATATGACCACGGTGGGTTAAAAAAGTGCGCTGCTATGCGGCTAAAAGTTCTTTTGCGTTGGCCAGTGTGTTGCGTGTGACCTCGCTGCCGCCCAGCAGTCGGGCCAGTTCCTGCAGACGCGCCCGCTTGTCCAGCGGCTGCATGTGGGTTTCAGTCATCGCGCCATCGGTCTCTTTGCTGACATAGAAGTGCTGATGACCGCAACCGGCAACCTGCGGCAGGTGGGTGACGCACATCACCTGAGTCGATTCGCCCAGCTGACGCAGCAGTTTACCGACAACAGCGGCGGTCGGGCCGCTGATTCCGACATCCACTTCATCGAAAATCATCGCCGGCGTTTCCATTTTCTTCGCGGTGATCACCTGAATCGCCAGCGCGATACGTGACAGTTCACCGCCCGAAGCGACTTTGCCCAGCGGCTGCAGTGGCTGACCTGGGTTGGTTGTTACCTGGAAATCGACGCGACTCGCGCCGTCTGCCGTCAGCTGATCCGGATTAAAGGTCAGCGCGATTTTAAACTGGCCGTGCGGCATGGAGAGCAGATGCATACTCTGGGTAATCAGCTGCTGCAGCTCATCAGCGAAGTGGCTGCGCTGCTGATGCAGCTGCTCAGCGCTTTTAAGCGCGGCCTGATAGTGTTCACCCACCAGTGATTGCAGGCTCTCCTGATCGCTCTCATGCTGGGACAGCAGCTCCGATTCCGCCAGCAGTTGCTGATGCAGCTCAGGCAGTGCTTCTGGCGTGACGTGATGCTTACGCGCCAGAGCAATCTGGCGTGAAATGCGCTTTTCCAGTTCATACAGGCGGTTCGGATCCATATCGAGGCTGTCGCAGTAATGGCGCAGCTCGTCGCTGGCTTCAGTCAGTTGAATCGCCGCCTCTTCCAGCAGGTTGTGAACGCCGTTCAGCTTTTCATCCAGCGAGGTCAGTTCAGAAATCATCTCACGCGCGGTATAGAGCAGGCTGTTGAGATTATTGTCATCACTGTCTGCTAACAGCTGCAACGCCTGCTGACTGGTCGACAGCAGCTGTCCGCTGTTAGCCAGACGCTTGTACTCTTCGTCGATCTGCTCATATTCGCCCTGCTGCGGTGCGAAGTCGTTAAGCTCTTTGAGCTGATACTGCAACAGCTCGCGGCGGGATTCGCGCTCCTGCGCCTGCTGCTGGTGCAGCGCCAGGGTGCGGCAGCTCTGATGCCAGGTCTGATAGCTGGCGCGCATTTGCTGCAGCAGGTCGTCGTGACCGGCATAGGCATCCAGCAGATGCTTCTGGTGGTCGGGTTTGAGCAGAAGCTGATGGGCATGCTGACCGTGGATCTGAATCAGCAACTGGCCAAGATCGCGCAGCTGAGAGAGCGGCACTGCTGTGCCATTGATAAAGCCGCGTGAACGACCATCAGCGCTGATCACCCGGCGCAGCAGACATTCGTTGCCATCATCCAGATGATTATCCGTCAGCCAGCGCTGGGCAGAAGGGGAGGACTTAAGCTGGAAGCGGGCGCAGAGGTCTGCCCGGCTGGCACCCTGACGCACCATGTCAGCATCAGCACGACCGCCCAGACATAATCCCAGCGCATCAATTGCGATAGACTTGCCGGCACCGGTCTCACCAGTGATTGCTGTCATGCCGCGTTGGAAATCAATGTCGAGCTCACGAACGATAGCGAAATTACTGATGGTCAGTTGGGCCAGCATAGGTTCACCTGTATGAATAAACACATATGGTTTTTCATACAGTATAAACTGGTTTTTTATCCAGTAAAGAGGCGCGGCGGGTTTTCAGAACAATTTTTTTGACCAGCCCAGTTTGGAACTCAGCGTATTGAAATAGCTATAGTTTTTAGGATGGATCAAATCAAGATGACCGGCACTGCGTCGAATCAGCACATCCTCGCCTTCCTGGATGGGCAGCGCAATCTGGCTGTCACAGCTGATTTCCAGGTCGCTGCGACGTGAAGAAAACCGCAGCCGGATGGTACTGCTGCTGTTGATCACCAGTGGTCGTGCCGACAGCGTATGCGGGAACATCGGCACCAGCACGATTGCTTCGAGTGATGGCGTCAGAATCGGGCCGCCTGCAGAGAGTGAGTAGGCGGTAGAGCCGGTGGGCGTCGAGATAATCAGCCCATCAGAGCGCTGGGAAAAGGCGAACACTTCATCGATGTAGACTTCGAATTCGATCATGTGGGCGACTTTGCCGGGATGCAGCACCACTTCGTTGATGGCGGAGCCAATACGCGGCGAGCAGTCAGATTTGCACACCTGCGCTTCCAGCAAAAAGCGGCTCTCGACGAAATAGTTACCCTGCAGCACCTCATCCAGCTGTTGCTGCGCATTGTCCGGATCGAGGTCGGTGAGAAAACCGAGATTTCCGCGGTTAATGCCAATCACTTTGATGTCATAACGGGCCAGCACCCGCGCTGCGCCCAGCATATTGCCGTCACCGCCCACCACGACCGCTAAATCAGCCTGCTGACCAATCTCCGCCAGCGTGCCTGTCTGTACGTCGTGAAGCGACAGCTCCTGCGCAATCTGCTTCTCAACGATCACTTGATAACCTTTGGCAGTCAGCCAGCGCCAGAGCATCTCATGCGTGGTTAACGCGGTGGGATGGCGCGGATGACCCACAATACCAATGCAGTTAAAGTGTTTATTCATCTGGTCGGTGTTCCTTATAAGCCAAAACGGCAAGGCAATGTGATAGGTTCCCTTGAATCCGTCATACCAATCCCCATAATAAGCCAACCAGCGAAATGAATGTGCAAAACGCGGAGAAATTCATGAGTAGTAAAGAACAGAACACCCCAAACGAGCAAGTCTCAGACGAAATTCAGCAGGATCAGCAGCAACCTCAGGAAGCGGAGACAGCGGCAGAGGTGGATCCGCGTGATGAGCGTATCGCTCAGCTCGAAGCTGAATTAGCGCAGTCGCAGACCGGCGTGCGCGATGCACAGCTGCGTGCTCAGGCAGAGATTGAGAACATTCGTCGTCGTGCCGAGATGGACGTTGAGAAGGCGCACAAGTTTGCGCTGGAAAAGTTTGCCAACGAACTGCTGCCGGTGATCGATAGCCTGGAACGTGCGCTGGAAGTGGCGAACAAAGAAGATCCACAGCTGGCATCTATGATTGAAGGGATTGAACTGACCCTGAAAGGCCTGCTGGGCGCTGTGCGTAAATTCGGTGTTGAAGTGGTCGGCGAAACCGGCGTGCCATTTAACCCGGAAGTGCATCAGGCGATGTCGATGATGGAGTCTGAAGAGTTTGAACCTAACCATGTCATGCTGGTGATGCAGCGTGGCTATACGCTGAATGGACGCCTGCTGCGCCCGGCGATGGTTGCGGTGTCTAAAGCTAAAAGCTGATCCAACGCCTGACTCCCGTTACACGGCCGCGCACTGACGCGGCCGTGTGCTTTCTGGCGTTAAGCCGGTAACACCGGCGTCCAGTCCACCGGCTTTTTACCGGCCGCGCTCAGCAGTTCATTGGTCGTTGAAAAGTGTTTGCTGCCGAAAAAGCCGCGGTGCGCGGAAAGCGGCGAGGGATGCGGCGCCTGCAACACATGATGGCGCTGACGATCGATAATGCTGCCTTTCTTCTGCGCATGTGAACCCCACAGCAGAAAAATCACCCCTTCACAGTGCTGGTTAATCGCCGCAATCACATTATCCGTAAAGGTCTCCCAGCCAAATCGCGCATGGGAATGGGCTTTGCCCGCTTCAACTGTCAACACCGTGTTCAGCAACATCACGCCCTGTTTCGCCCAGCTCTCAAGAAAGCCGTGGTCAGGCTTCTGAAAGCCCGGAATATCCTGCACCAGCTCTTTGTAGATATTCTGCAATGAGGGCGGCACCTGAACGCCGGGCAGCACTGAGAAGGCCAGTCCGTGCGCCTGATTCGGCCCGTGATAGGGATCCTGACCCAGGATGACAACGTTAACGTCACCCAGCTCCGTCAAGCGAAAAGCGTTGAACACATCTTTCTGCGGCGGATAGACCGTAACGCCCTCAGCGCGCCGATCGGCGACCTGCTTCAGCGTCTCAATAAAATAGGGTTTCTCTTTCTCTTCGGCCAGCACGTCGTGCCAGGTCAGCTTTTCAGCCATGTTTAACTCCCTTAACGTTAGTGCCGTAAGCTTAGCCGTTCCAGCCGCCGACCTGAAGGCAAAAATAATTTGAATAATACAAATTAATTTGAGTTAACGGGCGTTTTGAGATCAACGGCTTAGCGGAAAAGCCGCCTTAACGCCTGATTAATATTGATACAGGTCAAAGCTGGCCGGAAGGAAGAGTGGTATACCGGGGGCCTCAAATTTGATTTATTCACGTATTATCCGGGAGACGAAATCATGATTACTGGTATCCAGATCACTCAATCAAACAATTCACAACTACTGAACTCCTTCTGGCTGCTGGACGAAGAGAAAGCCGAAGCGCGTTGCCTGTGTGCAAAAGCGGGCTACGAAGAAGATCAGGTTGTCGCCATCAGCGAACTGGGCGAATTCGCTTACCGTGAAGTACCGGTTGAAATCAAACCGCAGGTGCGTGTCGAAGGTGGTCAGCATCTGAACGTCAACGTGCTGCGTCGCGAAACGCTGGAAGATGCGGTTAAGCATCCAGAAAACTACCCGCAGCTGACCATTCGCGTTTCAGGCTATGCCGTGCGTTTTAACTCACTGACGCCTGAGCAGCAGCGCGACGTCATCACCCGTACCTTTACAGAAAGTCTTTAATCAGCCTGAGTTAACAGGTGATGAAAATAAGTGCAAAGCGCACACAGCAATTTTTATCAATAGTATGAATGAGATAAGCAGTTAACAGTCCTGTTTTGACAGGTCAGTGTCGCGAAGAAAGCGTTCTGGCAGTAAAAATATTGTGAAAGGGCTGTTACTGATTATCAGATAAAAAAAATCGCCTCCTGTGAGGCGATTTTTTTATGCTTGCGATGATTTATTCCGCATTCTCGTTAGCTGGCGTACTGCCGCTTGCCTTGCGGCGTTTGCCGACATTTTTGGCATCACGATGGCGTTTTTTCACCCGTGGTTTTTCAGTTTCGCTGGCTTTCTGCTCTGCACGCTTCGCCAGAACCTTTTTCGACGGTTTACCCGTGGTTTTGGCACTTGGCGCACGCGTCTCAGGACGCAGCTCATCGATCACACGCGCTTTGATTGGCTCGTTCACGTAGCGGGTGATTTTGCCCAGCAGCACGAAATCGTGCGCTTCAACCAATGAGATAGCGATGCCTTTACGGCCCGCACGACCGGTACGACCGATGCGGTGCAGATAGGTATCGGCGGTGCGTGTCATGTCATAGTTGAAGACATGACTGACATCCTCAACATCGATGCCGCGCGCGGCGATATCTGTCGCCACCAGCACGTTAACGCGGCCTTCACTCAGACGCTTAATCGCTTCGTTACGCTTGGCCTGCACCATTTCGCCTTCAAGATAGCTGCTCCGAATCCCCGCTTCGTGCAACCAGCTCACCAGCTCATGCAGACGTTCACGCTTACGCACGAAGACGATGCTGCGCGTCACATCCGGCTGTTTCAGCAGATGGATCAGTAATTTGGTCTTGTGCTGCAGATCATCAGCGCGGTAGTACCACTGCTGGATCTTTTTGCGCTCACGACGGCTTGGGTCCGCTTCCAGCTCAACCGGATCGTTCAGCAGACGCTCGGCGAAGTCACGGATGTTGTCGCCTTCCAGCGTGGCGGAGAACAGCATGGTTTGCTTGCGCCAGCGCGTTTCAGCCGCGATGGTTTCGATATCCTGGGCAAAGCCCATATCGAGCATACGGTCCGCTTCATCCAGCACCAGGGTTTCTACGGCGCGGCAGTCAAAGTTCTCTTCTTTGATGTACTGCAGCAGACGGCCAGTGGTCGCGACCACGATGTCCTGGTTTTCGCTGAACACTTCGGCATGGTTCATATAAGCCACGCCGCCGGTGATAGTGGCGATATCCAGATGGGTGTGTTTCGCCAGCTCACGCGCATGGTCGGCAACCTGCATCGCCAGTTCGCGGGTTGGGGTCACAATCAGGATGCGCGGTGGCCCGGATTTCTTGCGCGGAAAATCAAGCAGGTGCTGCAACGCCGGTAACAGATACGCGGCGGTTTTCCCGGTCCCTGTAGGTGCCGAACCCAGAACGTCACGGCCCTCCAGCGCGGGCGGAATTGCAGCGGCCTGGATCACTGTTGGGCGCGTAAAGCCTTTTTCCTGCAACGCTTGTAGCAGGCTTTCGTCAAGTTCGAGTTCGGAAAATGTGGTTACTGTCATGGTCTACCTCAGTTTGGGGCGCTGATTATAGACAGATCAGACTGAATCTTCATCTGTTAATCCGTTTCGGCTGCGCCTGGGGTTGTCTGCCGCGTGAATTCCCTCTGTCGTCACGTTACACTCATGCGCTGCCGTACGGCAGGAAAAAAACGATGGTAGTGACGAATGATGCAGGATAAGCCGCGTGAACGGCCACAGTTAAACAAGAACGGATTTACCTTTAAACAATTTTTTGTCGCGCACGATCGCTGTGCGATGAAAGTCGGCACCGATGCCATCCTGCTGGGGGCCTTTGCACCGGTTGCCGGGGTAAGACGCATTCTGGATATTGGCAGTGGCAGCGGGCTGATCGCGCTGATGCTGGCGCAGCGCACGCCGTCGCCGGTCGAAATCGATGCGGTTGAGTTAGAACCGGAAGCCGCAGGGCAGGCGCAGGAGAATGTACAACAGTCGCCATGGCCTGAACGTATTCGGGTTCATCAGCAGGATATCGCCGACTGGGCTGAGCAGTGCGATAAACGTTACTCGCTGATTGTCAGTAATCCCCCTTATTTCGCGCCGGGCGTGGCCTGTTCTACTGCGGCTCGGGACAGCGCACGCGCAACGGCCTCGCTCGATCATCAGACGCTGTTACGCAGTGCCGCGTTGCTGATCGAAGAAGAGGGGATGTTCTGTGTGGTGCTGCCCACCGCCACCTGTCAGGAGTTTATCGGGCTGGCGCAGGCGGATGGCTGGCATCTGCGTTTCCGGCTGGACGTGGCAGAATATGCCCATCGTCCGCCGCATCGCGTCGTGCTTGGCCTGTCGCCGCAGGCCGGTGAGACGCTGCTTGAGCGTCTCGCTATCCGCGCGCCGGACACCCGCTATTCCGATGAGTGGTGTAGCCTGACGCGAGATTTCTACCTCTTCATGTAGCCCGGCGGCGTCAGAATGGTCGGCAGCGCCTCTGGCAGTAAATCCGGATAGTCGCGGATATAGTGCAGGCCGCGACTCTCTTTCCGCTCCAGCGCACAGCGCACCATCAGGTCAGCGACCTGCACCAGATTTCGCAGCTCCAGCAGATTATTGGAGAGGCGGAAGTGGTGATAATACTCATCGATCTCCTGCTGAAGCAGGTTGATGCGGCGCAACGCTCTTTCCAGCCGCCGGGTGGTGCGCACGATTCCCATGTAATCCCACATGAATAACCGCAGCTCGTGCCAGTTATGCTGGATCACCACGCGCTCATCGGCGTCATCGACCTGACTTTCATCCCATGCAGGCAACGCAGTGACAGCTTCGATGGCGGGCAGGGTGCGGATCAGCTCTTCTGCTGCTGACCAGCCATAGACCAGACACTCCAGCAGCGAGTTGGATGCCATGCGGTTAGCGCCGTGCAGACCGGTGTAACTCACCTCACCAATGGCATAGAGGCCACTGACGTCGGTCTGTCCATGCTGATCGACCACCACGCCACCACAGGTGTAATGCGCAGCAGGCACAATCGGAATCGGCTCTTTAGTGAGGTCAAAGCCAAAGGTCAGCAACTTCTCATAGATCATCGGGAAGTGCGCGCGAACAAACACTTCAGGCTGGTGGCTGATATCCAGATACATACAGTCCACACCCAGCCGCTTCATCTCATGATCGATGGCCCGGGCGACGATATCGCGCGGGGCCAGTTCGGCGCGCTCATCGAAATCGGGCATGAAACGGCTGCCATCAGGACGCAACAGCCAGGCACCTTCTCCGCGTAACGCTTCGGTTAACAGGAAATTCTGCGCCTGCGGATGAAACAGGCAGGTCGGATGGAACTGATTAAATTCGAGATTGGCGACCCGGCAGCCCGCGCGCCACGCCATCGCGATGCCGTCACCGGAGGCGATATCAGGGTTGGTAGTATATTGATAGACTTTAGCGGCACCGCCCGTTGCGACCACTACGGCCCGTGCCCGGCAGGTTTCAACCTGCTCGCGATTACGGTTCCAGATCCACGCACCCACCACCCGGCGAGCGCCAGGCAGGCCGATTTTATCTGAAAGAATCAGATCGACCGCGTTGGTGCGTTCCAGAATCCGGATGTTGGGATGACTCAATGCCTGACTCACCAGCGTGGTTTCCACCGCGTGGCCGGTAGCGTCAGCGCTGTGCAGGATACGACGATGACTGTGACCGCCTTCGCGGGTCAGGTGGTAGCGCATATCGCCTGACGCCTGCGGATCGAGATCAAAGGCGACGCCGTTGTCGATCAGCCACTGCACGCAATGCCGGGCATTGCTGGCAATAAACGAGACCGCTTCACGGTCGCATAATCCTGCCCCGGCAATCAGCGTATCTTCGATGTGCGACTCAATGCTGTCCGTCTCATCAAAAACCGCTGCAATACCGCCCTGCGCATACAGGGTTGAACCCTCATTGACCTGCGCTTTACTGAGAACGGTCACCTGATACTGTTTTGCCAGCCGTAACGCCAGCGACAGACCGGCGGCACCGCTGCCAACGATTAAGACATCACACTCATAATCCGGGGTCACATTCATCATAATGTTTAATTTACTAAACAAGAATGGGTCTGAGCATAAGCGCAATGGGGGGTTCTGTGAAGTATTTTAAACACCAGCCGCCACTATTCGTCAGGTAATTTCTCAAAGTTACCTATAATCAGTGAGTTAAAATCCGCCTGCTTTAGGTGTGGTTTTTTATAGCAAACTTATTAAACCTAAAGGATTTAATGATGAAAAAGCTGTTGTCATAGGTTACTCTGCCTGCGATTTACGCTCCTTACACTGAACGAAAACGAACAACCTGTGTAATGTCCATCGGAGCGGTAAATATCAGGGCGAGAAGTGAACTTCGCACCACATCACAACTCTAAGCGCATGCTTGCTCAGAACATGAGATGTGCTGGCAGTTACTTTTGCATATGAAAAATTTGGGGAGACATTACCTCGGATGAGCGAGCAGTTAACGGATCAGGTCCTTGTCGAGCGGGTACAGAAGGGAGATCAAAAAGCGTTCAACTTACTGGTAATTCGTTACCAGCATAAAGTGGCGAGTTTGGTTTCACGCTATGTTCCCTCGGGAGACGTGCCTGATGTAGTACAGGAATCGTTTATTAAAGCGTATCGCGCACTGGACTCTTTCCGGGGCGATAGCGCGTTTTATACCTGGCTGTACCGAATTGCGGTAAACACAGCGAAAAATTACCTGGTTGCTCAGGGGCGCCGTCCGCCATCCAGCGATGTGGATGCGATTGACGCAGAAAATTTCGAAAGTGCGGGTGCATTAAAAGAAATTTCGAACCCTGAGAACTTAATGTTGTCTGACGAATTGAAACAAATTGTCTTTCGTACCATCGAGGCGCTACCCGAGGACTTGCGTATGGCAATCACCCTCAGGGAACTGGACGGTCTGAGTTATGAAGAGATCGCCGTCATTATGGATTGCCCGGTAGGCACTGTTCGATCACGTATCTTTCGTGCGCGAGAGGCCATTGATAACAAAGTTCAACCGCTTATCCAACGTTAGTGATAACGGCTACTGGAAGGGTACATAGGCATGCAGAAAGAAAAACTTTCCGCTTTAATGGATGGTGAGACCTTAGATAACGAGCTGTTTTCCGCCTTGTCTAAGGACACAGAATTGCAGAAAAGCTGGGCGAACTATCATCTCATCCGCGACACCATCCGTGGTGATGTGGGCGATGTCCTGCATTTCGATATCTCTGCGCGCGTCGCTGCCGCCATCGAAAAAGAACCGCTGCGTACGGTCACCACGCTGATTCCTGAAGCTCAGCCAGAACCTTCCCGCTGGGAAAAAATGCCATTCTGGAAAAAAGCGCGCCCATGGGCTGCGCAACTGACTCAGGTGGGTGTAGCGGCCTGTGTTTCACTGGCAGTGATCGTGGGCGTTCAGCACTACAATCAGCCTGCGGGCAGTGCCACGCAGACTTCTGATTCGCCGGTGTTCAACACCATGCCGATGATGGGCAAAGCCTCACCAGTGAGCCTGGGCGTCCCGTCTGATGCCTTCGACACTAACAGCTCCAATCAGCAGGTTCAGGACCAGCGTCGTCGCGTGAATGCCATGCTGCAGGACTATGAACTGCAACGTCGCCTGCACGCTGACCAGCTGCAGTTCGAAACCGACGCGCCAAAACAGGCGCAGGTTGATGTTCCCGGTAACCAGTCATTAGGACAGCAACAGCAGTAATGAAGCCGCTTTGGTATGCTGTTAGCCTGCTGACAGGCAGCCTGTTGTGGTCATCTGCCGCCCCGGCGCAAACTTCTGCGTCCGGGGCGCTATTGCAGCAGATGGAGCAGGCAAGTCAGAACCTGAACTACGAATACGCCTATATCAACGTCTCCCGCATCGGCATTGAATCGCTGCGTTATCGTCATGCTGTGATTGATAACCGGATATTCGCGCAGCTGTTGCAGATGGACGGGCCACGCCGGGAAGTGATCCAGCGCGGCAACGATATCAGCTACTTCGAACCCGGACTTGATCCTTTCTCGCTCCCCGGCAATCACATTATCGATGCCTTGCCATCGGTGATTTTTGCTGACTTCACCAAGCTCGCCACAGCCTACGATTTTATTACCGTGGGCCGCTCGCGCATTGCCGATCAGATGTGCGATGTCTTGCGCATCGTTTCACGCGATGGCACGCGTTACAGCTATGTGGTCTGGCTGGATGTGGACACCAAACTGCCGCTGCGCATCGACCTGCTCGATCGTGATGGCGAAACGCTGGAGCAGTTCCGTGTGATCAGCTTTGCGGTGGATGAAGGGGTGCGTAACCTGATGCAGGGACTGGAGAAAGCGAATCTGCCGCCGTCGCTCTCCGTGCCGAAAGGCGATCCGGTTACGCTCACCTGGCAACCAGGCTGGATCCCCGCCGGGATGTCGCTGGTGTCGCAGAACCGCCGCACGCTGCCGGGGCTGAACAAAAATATGGAGTCGAAGCTCTACAGCGATGGTCTGTTTAGTTTCGCAATCAACGTGACACCGGCCGATAAAACCAGCACCACGCAGACATTGCGCACTGGACGTCGTACGGTTCAGACCGTTGTGCGCAATAATAACGAAATTGCGGTGATCGGCGAGTTACCGCCTTCAACCGCAAAACGTATTGCGGACAGCATCGACCTGGGGTCACAAAAATGATGAGAGAATGGGCCACCGTGGTGGCATGGCAGGATGGCATCGCCACGCTGCACACCGAAGCAAAAACCTCCTGCAATAGCTGCCAGGCGCGTAAAGGCTGTGGCAGCCATATGCTGAATAAGCTCGGTCCGAAGAATGCCCACGTGATGCAGATCGCCAGCAGCAAGCCACTGCAGCCGGGTCAGCGCATCGAATTAGGCATCAAAGAGAGCAGCCTGCTCGGTTCGGCGCTGCTGGTTTACATGACGCCCCTGTTTGGCCTGTTCGTGGTTGCCGGCCTGTTTCAGTCGCTGTTCAATAGCGATCTGGCTGCGGCCTGCGGTGCGCTGCTGGGCGGCATCGGCGGGTTTATTGTCGCTAAAGGCGTTTCAATGAAATTCGGCGATCGCGAAGCTTTTCAGCCGGTCATTCTGAGCATTGCCTTGCCCCCTGATGCGCTGCGTGTTGAAAGCGAAGCGTAACGTACGTCCAGGCCGCGCATCCCGCGGCCTTTGTCTATTCTGCCTTGCGCAGATATCTGTTTCGCTTCCACCACGTTCCATTCTTTTATGCGCGGCGTTAACAGTGTAATATGCGTCGTCATTAATGAGGCTGACAGGATTGTGGGTAAAGAGCGATCTTCCTGAATGTGTCTGTGCTCAGGTTTTCAACTGAATTTTAAGCGAAGATATCCCAATAAATGAAGCACATAAGAAATTTCTCCATCATCGCTCATATCGACCATGGTAAATCTACGCTCTCTGACCGTCTGATTCAGATCTGTGGCGGCCTCACCGCTCGTGAAATGGCTTCACAGGTTCTTGACTCTATGGATCTGGAGCGCGAGCGTGGCATCACCATCAAAGCCCAGAGCGTGACACTCGATTACCACGCGAAAGACGGCCAAACTTACCAGCTCAATTTCATCGATACCCCAGGCCACGTAGACTTCTCATATGAAGTTTCCCGCTCACTGGCCGCCTGTGAAGGCGCGCTGCTGGTGGTTGATGCCGGTCAGGGTGTTGAAGCGCAGACACTGGCGAACTGCTATACCGCGATGGAGATGGATCTGGAAGTGGTGCCGGTTCTGAACAAAATTGACCTGCCAGCTGCCGATCCCGATCGTGCCGCGCAGGAAATTGAAGATATCGTCGGCATTGATGCAACGGATGCTGTGCGCTGCTCAGCCAAAACCGGCGTCGGCGTACCGGAAGTCCTGGAGCGCTTAGTGCGCGACATTCCGCCGCCGGAAGGCGATCCGGAAGGCCCGCTGCAGGCACTGATTATCGACTCCTGGTTTGATAACTACCTGGGCGTGGTTTCACTGGTGCGTGTGAAAAACGGCACCATGCGCAAAGGCGACAAGATCAAAGTCCTGAGCACCGGCCAGGTTTATAACGCTGACCGTCTGGGCATCTTCACCCCGAAACGTGTCGATCGTAATGAACTGAACTGCGGTGAAGTCGGCTGGCTGGTCTGCGCCATCAAAGATATTCTCGGCGCGCCAGTAGGCGATACCCTGACAACCGCGCGTAACCCGGCAGACAAAGCGCTGCCAGGCTTCAAAAAAGTGAAGCCACAGGTTTACGCCGGTCTGTTCCCAATCAGCTCTGACGACTATGAAGCCTTCCGTGACGCGCTCGGCAAGCTGAGCCTGAACGATGCCTCGCTGTTCTATGAGCCAGAAAGCTCAACGGCGCTGGGCTTTGGTTTCCGCTGCGGCTTCCTCGGTCTGCTGCACATGGAGATCATCCAGGAACGTCTGGAGCGCGAATACGATCTCGACCTGATCACCACCGCACCGACGGTAGTGTATGAAGTCGTGACGACCAGTGGCGATATCGTTCATGTCGACAGCCCATCCAAGCTGCCCGCCCTGAACAATATCGAAGAGCTGCGTGAACCGATTGCGGAATGTCACATGCTGCTGCCGCAGGAGTATCTGGGCAACGTCATCACGCTTTGTATTGAGAAGCGTGGCGTGCAGACCAATATGGTTTACCACGGCAATCAGGTTGCACTGACTTACGAAATTCCGATGGCAGAAGTGGTCCTCGACTTCTTCGACCGTCTGAAATCAACCTCGCGCGGTTATGCCTCGCTGGATTACAACTTTAAACGTTTCCAGCCTTCAGACATGGTGCGCGTCGACGTACTGATCAACTCTGAACGTGTGGATGCGCTGGCGCTGATTACCCACCGCGATAACGCGCCTTACCGCGGACGCGATTTGGTTGAGAAGATGAAAGAGCTCATCCCGCGTCAGCAGTTCGATATTGCGATTCAGGCGGCCATCGGTAACCACATTATCGCGCGTTCAACGGTTAAACAGCTGCGTAAAAACGTTCTCGCCAAGTGTTACGGCGGTGACGTGAGCCGTAAGAAGAAACTGTTGCAGAAACAGAAAGATGGTAAGAAGCGAATGAAGCAGGTTGGTAACGTTGAGCTGCCACAGGAAGCGTTCCTCGCCATTCTGCATGTCGGTAAGGACAGCAAATAAGGATTTCCAATGGCTAATATGTTCGCCCTGATTCTGGCGATAGCGACGCTGATTACTGGCATCGTATGGGTAATTGATCGTTTTAAATGGGCACCCGCGCGTCGCGCGAAACAGGCTGAAGTACAGGCTCAGACCGGGAACTCGCTCGACAGCAAAACGCTGGCGAAGGTTGCTGCTAAGCCAGGCTGGGTTGAGACCACCGCGTCTGTATTCCCGGTGCTGGCTGTGGTTTTCATCGTGCGTTCGTTTATCTACGAACCGTTCCAGATTCCCTCTGGTTCGATGATGCCAACGCTGCTGATTGGTGACTTTATCCTGGTGGAGAAATTCGCTTACGGGATCAAGGATCCGATTACTCAGACGACGCTGATCCCGACCGGTCAGCCGAAGCGCGGCGATATCGCGGTATTTAAATACCCGAAAGATCCGAGCCTGGATTACATCAAGCGCGTTATCGGTCTGCCGGGCGACAAAGTCATCTATGATCCTTACAGCAAAACGCTGACGGTGAAGCCGACCTGTAGCGACGATAAAGCCTGTGACACTGCGTTAGCGGTGACCTACACCGACGTTGAGCCAAGTAACTTTATTCAGACCTTTAGCGGCTTTGATGGCAACGAAACCGGCAACGGTTTCTATCAGGTGCCGCAGGGCGATACCCTGCGCGGTGGTCTGCGCCTGGCCACCCGCAAAGAGACGATTGGTAACGTGACGCATGACATTCTGCTGGTAAACGAAGCGCAGAGTCAGGCAGGCATGTATTATCAGCAGCCGGGTCAGCCGCAGTCGAGCTGGGTCGTGCCGAAAGGGCAATACTTCATGATGGGCGATAACCGTGATAACAGCGCCGACAGCCGCTACTGGGGCTTTGTCCCGGAGCGTAATCTGGTCGGTAAAGCGGTCGCTATCTGGATGAGCTTTGAGAAACAAGAAGGCCAGTGGCCAACCGGCGTGCGATTCAGTCGCATCGGCGGTATCCACTAATAATATTGTCTGATTAACAGGCAAATCGGGTGGCCTCCTCAGGGAGGCCACTGCACACCAAACGGAACGTGTTGGATTGCCAGCCCCGTTTGGTATGCAGAGTCACAGACGCAACAAAGAACTGGAATCGCATGAACCCCATCCTGATTAACAAGCTTCAGCGCAAACTGGGCTACACTTTTATTCATTCGGAACTGTTACAGCAGGCACTGACTCACCGCAGCGCCAGCAGTAAGCACAACGAACGCCTGGAATTTCTTGGCGATTCAATTCTTAGCTATGTGATTGCGAATGCCCTTTATCACCGCTTCCCGCGGGTGGATGAAGGTGACATGAGCCGCATGCGCGCCACGCTGGTGCGCGGCAATACGCTGGCTGAAATGGCCCGCGAATTTGATATTGGCGAGTGTCTGCGCTTAGGGCCAGGCGAGCTGAAAAGCGGCGGTTTCCGTCGTGAATCGATCCTTGCAGATACGGTGGAAGCGCTGATTGGCGGTATCTTCCTCGATAGCGGTATTGAGCGGGTAGAGCAGCTGATCCTCGACTGGTATCAGAGCCGTCTGGACGAAATCAGTCCGGGCGACAAACAAAAAGATCCGAAAACGCGCCTGCAGGAGTATCTGCAGGGACGACATCTGCCGCTGCCAAGTTATCTGGTAGTGCAGGTGCGTGGCGAAGCCCACGATCAGGAATTCACCATTCACTGTCAGGTGAGTGGTATGGCCGAGCCGGTCGTCGGCGTCGGCTCCAGCCGTCGTAAAGCTGAGCAGGCAGCGGCTGAGCAGGCACTGATAAAATTAGGTCTCGAATAGGTCTGTCGGGGTGACAGGTGCCGCAACCGGCGCTGAATCAATCACCCTCTGACAGTTCTATCACGGCGTCAGAAGACGCTGAATGACATATGACTCAAATAGCACTCTTTCAGCGTCGCTTCAGGCGCTGAACAATTCAGGACTCGAATGAGCGAAAACGTTACTTATTGCGGCTTTGTCGCGATTGTTGGCCGACCAAACGTCGGTAAATCCACCTTACTGAACCAGTTGCTGGGGCAGAAGGTGTCGATCACCTCGCGTAAGCCGCAAACCACGCGCCACCGCATCATGGGCATTCACACCGAGGGCGAATATCAGGCGATCTACGTCGATACCCCGGGTCTGCACATGGAAGAGAAGCGCGCGATTAACCGTCTGATGAACCGCGCCGCCAGCAGTTCGATTGGCGACGTAGAGCTGGTGATCTTTGTGGTTGAAGGCACTCGCTGGACGCCAGATGATGAGATGGTGTTGGGCAAACTGCGCGACAACAAAGTGCCGGTTGTACTGGCGATCAACAAGGTCGACAACATTCAGGATAAAAGCATTCTGCTGCCGCATCTGCAGTTCCTGAGCCAGCAGATGAACTTCCTCGATATCGTGCCTATTTCTGCCGAGCATGGCAAAAATGTTGATACCATCGCGGCAATTACCCGCAAGCATCTGCCGCAGGCCGATCATCACTTCCCGGAAGACTACATCACCGACCGCTCACAGCGTTTCATGGCGTCAGAGATGATCCGTGAAAAACTGATGCGCTTCCTGGGTGCTGAACTGCCTTACTCGGTCACGGTTGAGATTGAGCGCTTCGTCACCAACGAACGCGGCGGTTACGACATCCATGGTCTGATCCTGGTTGAGCGTGAAGGGCAGAAGAAGATGGTGATTGGCAACAAAGGCGCCAAAATCAAAGTCATAGGAACAGAAGCGCGCAGGGACATGGAAGAGATGTTCGAAGCGAAAGTGCATCTCGAACTGTGGGTGAAAGTGAAATCCGGCTGGGCAGATGACGAACGTGCACTGCGCAGCCTGGGTTATACAGACGATCTCTGATTCAATGGAAGGCTGGCAACGCGCCTTTGTGCTGCATAGTCGTCCCTTCAGCGAAACCAGCCTGCTGCTCGACCTGTTCAGCGAAAGTGAAGGGCGGGTGCGGGTACTGGCTAAGGGCGCACGTTCGCGGCGCTCGCACCTGAAAGGCGCGTTACAACCTTTTACCCCGCTGCTGGTTCGCTGGAGCGGGCGCGGGGAGGTTAAAACCCTGCGCAATGCCGAAGCAGTGTCGCTGGCCTTACCGCTCAGCGGCATCACGCTTTACTGCGGTCTCTACGTCAATGAGCTGGTCTCACGCGTACTGCAGCAGGAATCTCCCTTCCCGGAACTCTTCTTCGACTATCTCAACTGTCTTCAGGCATTAGCCTCAACACACGGCAAGCCCGAACCTGCACTGCGACGCTTTGAACTGGCGCTGCTCGGTCACCTGGGTTACGGCGTCGACTTCCTGCACTGCGCTGGCAGCGGTGAGCCGGTCAGCGACGACATGACTTACAGCTATCGTGAAGAGCGGGGTTTTATCGCCAGTCTGGTGGTGAATAATCGCAGCTTTACCGGCCGCGAGTTGCAGGCCCTGTGCGAGCGAGAATTTCCCGATGCCGACACCCTGCGTGCCGCGAAGCGCTTTACCCGTATCGCTCTGAAGCCGTATCTTGGTGGCAAGCCGCTGAAAAGTCATGAGCTGTTCCGCCAGTTTATCCCGAAGAAAAAGCCCGAACAGGCAGAAGAATAGCGCGGGTCGTACCGCCTGTTGATATTTGCGCGGTACACTCAACATCACGATGGAAAAGAAGTGAGGATGGTCATGGCTGAGTTGCTGTTAGGCGTCAATATCGATCACATTGCCACGGTGCGTAACGCGCGTGGGACAAACTATCCCGATCCGGTTCAGGCGGCGTTTATCGCCGAGCAGGCGGGCGCAGACGGCATCACCGTTCACCTGCGCGAAGATCGCCGTCACATTACCGATCGCGACGTGCGTATTCTGCGTGACACGATCCAGACGCGCATGAATCTGGAGATGGCGGTCACCGATGAGATGATCGGCATCGCCTGTGATATCCAGCCCCATTTCTGCTGCCTGGTGCCGGAAAAGCGTCAGGAAGTGACAACGGAAGGTGGACTGGATGTGGCGGGACAGCAGGAGAAGATGAACGCGGCCGTCCGACTGCTGAAAGATGCCGGCATTCTGGTTTCGCTGTTTATCGATGCCGACCACCGCCAGATTGAAGCGGCCGTTGCCACCGGTGCGCCTTATATCGAAATCCACACCGGCGCGTATGCCGAGGCACCCGAGGGTCTGGCACGTGACGCTGAGCTGGCGCGCATTCGCCATGCCGCGACCTTTGCCGCCAGCCTGGGGCTGAAGGTCAACGCCGGTCACGGTCTGACCTACCACAACGTGCTGCCGATTGCGGCGCTGCCGGAAATGCATGAGCTGAATATCGGCCATGCGATTATCGGCCGTGCGGTGATGAGTGGCCTGCCGGATGCGGTCAGAGAGATGAAACAGCTGCTGCGTGAAGCCCGCCGCTGATGGCTATTCTCGGACTGGGTACGGACATCGTTGAGATTGAACGCATCGCCGGGGTGATAGAGCGCTCCGGCGACCGGCTGGCGCGTCGGGTACTGAGCGAAGCCGAATGGCAGCAGTACCAGGCGCACAAGCAGCCGGTGCGCTTTCTCTCTAAACGCTTTGCGGTGAAAGAGGCGGCAGCAAAAGCCTTTGGCACCGGCATTCGCGGTGGCCTGGCGTTTAATCAGTTTGAAGTTTATAACGATGCGCTGGGAAAACCGGGGTTACGCTTTTTTCAGCATGCCGCTGACGTGGCGGAGAGGCTGGGCGTTAAGCACGTTCACGTGACGCTGGCCGATGAGCGTCACTACGCCTGCGCCACGGTGATTATTGAAAGCTAGCCGTGCAGCAGCACGAACTTCTCCCACAGCGCATCGCGTGATTCGGTGTGCTGTGGGTCAATGATGATGGTGTTGTCGATGGGGCAGACCCGCTGACAGGTTGGCACCTCATAATGCCCGACGCATTCCGTGCAGCGGCTGACATCAATCTCATAGATCGCATCGCCCAGTGAAATCGCCTGGTTCGGGCACTCCGGTTCACACATATCGCAGTTAATGCATCTGGACGTAATCAACAGCGCCATTTTACCCACCTGATAACAACAGAAAAAGCGCGGGTATTATACGCGCTGCCGCTGATCAGACCAGCTTTTTCACCAGCGCTTCGCTGTGACGAATATGGCTCGATGCGCGCTCCGGATCGTTTTGCACCAGCGCCATAAACAGCAGATCGGTCAGTGCCAGCTGTGCCGTAGTGGAGGAGATCGCCGCGCTGCGGGTACTCTGCTCTTCCGCTACCGTATAGAGACAGTAACTGGCGCTCTGCTGCAGGGTATTCGGCGTAAAGCCGGTAAACGCCACCACATCCGCGCCCACCTGAACCGCTTCCTGCGCCGCCAGATTGATCTCCCGCCGCTCCCCGGTGTAAGAGATGGCGAGCAGCACATCGCCTGGCCCCATCGCCTGCACGCTGGCCAGCAGGGCGTGCATATCCTGTTCTGCCACCGCATTAATGCCGATCTTCATCAGCTTCCATGAGAAGTCCTTCGCCACCAGACCCGATGCGCCGATGCCCACCAGTAAAATGCGCCGGGCATTTTTCAGCAGCTGTAACACGTCGTTGAGCTTCTCTTCGCTATTAATATCCAGCGTGGCGCGGATCGCCGAGAGCTTTTCTGTCAGCAGCTTTTCACCCACCATCTTAAGCGGGTCGTCGCTGAGAATATGGTTATGCACGGTAATGGCATCTTTGTCCGCCAGTGACTCACTCAGGGCCAGCTTAAGTGCCGGAAATCCTTTATATCCCAGCTTCTGAGCAAACTTCACCACGCTGGACTGACTGACGCCGGACTCTTCCGCCAGTTTCTGTGAACTCAGGTGACGCGCCCGATCGGGTTGCGACAGTAAAAAATCCGCCAGCCGACGCTCGTTCAATGCCAGACGTGGATAAAGCTGGCGAATGCGCAGCAATGAACTCATGCCCAATCCTCGTAATTCAGGGATAATCAGTGAAGAATAAACTATTCATCAGGCATTGTAGTCATCGGAATTAAAAATGACAGTCATCGCCGTACCGCCTGATGATGGCTACACTACTCTTTATCATCCCAGAATCAGCCGTAAAGGAGAGTTGTTTGACCAGGGGAACACAACGTCGCATCGTATTTTTTGACCTGGATGGCACTTTGCATCAGCAGGACATGTTTGGCACCTTTATGCGCTATCTGCTGCGTCGCCGGCCGCTAAATCTGCTGCTGGTGGTGCCACTGTTGCCGGTGGTGGGTATTGGCCTGCTGTTTAAAGGCCGGGCGGCACGCTGGCCCATGAGCCTGCTGCTCTGGTCCATTACCTTTGGCCGCTCTGAGCGGACATTGCTGCGCCTCGAAGCGGAGTTTGCGCAGTGGTTCCGCCTGCGCGTCAAAGCGTTTCCGGTGGTGCAGCAGCGCCTGACCGATTACCTCGGCAGTGATGACGCTGACGTCTGGCTGATCACCGGATCGCCACAGTCGCTGGTGGAGCAGGTCTATCACGACTCCGCGTTCCTGCCTCGCGTGAAGCTGATTGCCAGCCAGATGCAGCGCGGCTGGGGCGGACGGGTGCTGGCGATGCGCTGCCTGGGCCATGAGAAAGTGGCGCAGCTGGAAGAGAAAATCGGCACGCCATTACAGCTCTACAGCGGCTACAGCGACAGCAAACAGGACAACCCGCTGCTGTTCTTCTGTCAGCATCGCTGGCGTGTGACTCCGGCGGGTGAGCTGCAACAGCTGGAATAAGTTTCTAAAGGATCGGTGAGACCGCTATAATGCGCCGCTTTTCAGTCGCCCGGAGTGGTCAGCGTGAAACAACAAGATGAATACTGGATGCGCCATGCGCTTGGCCTGGCGCGCCGGGCCTGGGAGCAGGGCGAAGTGCCGGTGGGTGCGGTGCTGGTTCAGAACGACCGGGTGATTGGCGAAGGCTGGAACCGGCCCATCGGCCAGCACGATCCGACGGCGCATGCCGAGATCATGGCTCTGCGCCAGGGCGGTAAAGTGCTGGAAAATTACCGTCTGCTGGATACCACGCTTTACGTGACGCTGGAGCCGTGCGTGATGTGCGCCGGTGCTATGGTTCACAGCCGTATTACGCGACTGGTCTATGGTGCGCACGATATTAAAAGTGGGGCGGCGGGATCGCTGCTGGATGTGCTGGGCCATCCCGGCATGAATCATCAGGTTGAACTGCACAGCGGTGTGCTGGCAGAAGAGTGCGCCGCCATGCTGAGCGACTTCTTCCGTATGCGTCGCCAGCAGAAAAAAGCGCTGCGTCAGGCGCAGCGCCAGGGTTAGTTCATCGCAATCTTCGGTTCAACCGCCGGATAGCCTTTCGCCAGTTCGGCCTGGGCTTCCGCCTGCTGCGTCAGACGCTTCTCCTGCTCCTGCAGATAGCCCACCAGGCTGATCTGATACTTGCGGATATTCTCCACGTAGTTATAGGCTTCATGCCCACGGGCGTAGCCATACGTCGTCTGGGTGTAGTAACGCTTCTGACTCAGCATCGGCAGACGCAGCTTCACATCCGCCCAGCTGTCCGGATCACCGCCCTGGCGCGCCGTCAGCTTTCGGACGTCGAGCATATGGGCATAACCCATGTTATACGCCGCCAGCGCGAACCAGATGCGCTCATCTTCCGGGATAGTCTGCGGCACTTTCGCCATCATATCCTGCAGATACTGACTGCCGCCGCGAATGCTCTGTTCGGGATCAGTCCGATCGCCCACATCCAGGCTCTCAGCGGTGTTACGCGTCAGCATCATCATGCCGCGCACGCCGGTCGGGGAGGTGGCCTGCGGGTTCCAGTGTGACTCCTGATAGGAGATGGCAGCCAGCAGTCGCCAGTCAATGCTGGTGGCGTACTTCTCAAACAGCGGCTTGATGTCGGGCAGCGTATTGTCGATGGCGCGCAGGAAAGTGCGGGTATCGACATAATCAAAGGTGCCGACGTGGCCGAGATATTTCTCCTCCAGCCGCGCCATCGCGCCTTCTTCACCCATCCCGTTAAAGAAGTCGAGCATCGCCGCATTCAGGCTGTCATCATCGCTGTGCCGCACATACCAGGTCACCGGCTCTTCATCGGTAACGTCGAACGCCACCGCCAGCTGCGGATAGATGCGCTGCAACAGGGCGATGGTGACGGAATCGCCAATCGTGTAGTCGAGCTTGCCGTCGGCCACCGCTTCCAGCAGGGCTTTAGGACTCTGATCGGTGGAGATCGCCCAGTCCAGATCGGGGAACTGATTGGAACGTGCGCTCTTGAGCGTGGACAGATAAGCCGATCCGGACGCAACTGTCAGCCGCCCCTTTAAGTCACCGAGGTTTTTAGGGCGTGGCTTATCCACGCGATAGACCAGCTGCTGCGAAACGTTGTAGTAACCTGGCCCGGTCTGATAGCGCGTCAGGCGTTCATTGTTGTAGTTCAGGCCAGCGGCCAGCAAATCAGCTTTGCCATCGTCCAGGTCATCAAACAGATCGCTCAGGTTAGGACGAACCGTCACCTTAAGTTTGACGCCCAGATAATCGGCGAAGCGTTTTGCCAGCTCATAATCCATACCGGCCGGAGATTGATTCACTGTGTAGTAAGTCAATGGGGAGTTGATGGTACTGACACGCAGCACTCCCCGCGATTTGATCTGTGAAATCTGGTCCTGCCCACCCCCGTACCAGGGAATGGATGGCCACAGCGCTAACGCTAACAGCACGGCAACCAGACCGATAAACAGATAATTAAATTTCAGGCGTTTCAAATAGTTATCTCTCGCTGGCTCTAAGGCCTCTGTCTTTTAAAGGCAGTATTTATCTTCTTTGAACTCCCAGAGCGAGGGGCATTTTGCGCAACTAAATCACGCTGAGCAACTTTTATAGCAGCTTTTGCGCAAATTTCAGGCAAATCCGGGTTGCCAAAAATTGTGCGCAAACGGTTTCGTCGAGAGGTCGCTTTCTCTATAATACGCCCCGTTTTCCCTGTTGCGCCCAATGAGGCGTCGCCCGGCGCCCTGACGAGAGACTTATTAATGGAAATTCTGCGTGGTTCGCCCGCCCTGTCGGCATTTCGTGTAAACAAACTGCTGACCCGCTTTCAGGACGCTCATCTGCCGGTGAGTGATATTTACGCTGAGTACATCCATTTTGCTGATGTCAGTACGCCCTTAAGCGCTGACGAACAGAGCCGTCTGCAACGCCTGCTGAAATATGGTCCCTCTCTGGCTGAACATGCCCCACAGGGTCGTTTGCTGCTGGTGACGCCACGTCCCGGCACGATTTCACCCTGGTCATCCAAAGCGACCGACATCGCCCACAACTGTGGCCTGCCGCAGGTGCGTCGTCTGGAACGTGGTCTGGCCTTCTATGTCCAAGCTCCCCAACTGACTGAAGCGCAGTGGCAAACGCTGGGCACTCTGCTGCACGATCGGATGATGGAAACGGTCTGTAGCGATCTGGCGCAGGCTGAGCAACTGTTCGCGCAACACACGCCGCAGCCGGTGAAAAGTGTCGATCTGCTGGGTGAGGGCCGTCAGGCGCTGGTTCAGGCTAATATCTCCCTGGGTCTGGCGCTGGCTGACGATGAAATTGACTATCTGGTGGCGGCGTTTACCGCACTGGGTCGTAATCCCAACGACATTGAACTCTATATGTTTGCGCAGGCGAACTCTGAGCACTGTCGTCACAAGATCTTCAATGCCGACTGGATTATCGACGGCGAGAAACAGCCGAAATCGCTGTTCAAGATGATCAAAAACACCATGGAGCAGACGCCGGACTACGTGCTCTCTGCTTATAAAGATAACGCCGCCGTGATGGAAGGCTCAGAGGTGGGTCGCTTCTTTGCGGATGCCGGAGAGAGCGAATACCGCTGGCATCAGGAAGCGGCGCACATCCTGATGAAGGTGGAAACTCACAACCACCCAACGGCGATTTCACCGTGGCCAGGTGCCGCGACCGGTTCCGGTGGTGAAATCCGTGATGAAGGCGCAACCGGACGTGGCTCTAAGCCCAAAGCGGGCCTGGTCGGATTCTCGGTCTCTAACCTGCGTATCCCGGGCTTTGAGCAGCCGTGGGAAGAGGACTTTGGCAAACCGGCCCGCATCGTCAGCGCGCTGGAGATCATGACCGACGGACCGCTGGGCGGCGCTGCGTTTAACAATGAATTTGGTCGTCCGGCCCTGAATGGCTACTTCCGTACCTATGAAGAGCAGGTCACCAGCCACAACGGCACCGAACTGCGCGGCTACCACAAGCCGATCATGCTGGCGGGCGGCATCGGTAACATCCGTGCCGACCACGTGCAGAAAGGCGAAATCACCGTTGGCGCGAAGCTGGTGGTGCTGGGCGGTCCAGCCATGAACATTGGCCTGGGCGGCGGCGCGGCCTCATCCATGGCGTCGGGTCAGTCGGATGCTGACCTCGACTTCGCCTCGGTACAGCGTGATAACCCGGAGATGGAACGCCGTTGCCAGGAAGTGATTGACCGCTGCTGGCAACTTGGCGATGAGAATCCGATTCTGTTTATCCACGACGTGGGTGCAGGAGGCCTCTCCAATGCTATGCCGGAGCTGGTCAGCGACGGCGGCCGTGGTGGCCGGTTTAACCTGCGTGACATCCTGAGTGATGAGCCAGGCATGAGCCCGCTGGAAGTCTGGTGTAACGAATCACAGGAACGTTATGTGATGGCCGTGGCACCTGACCAACTGGCGCAGTTCGAGGCAATTTGCCAGCGCGAACGCGCACCGTTTGCGGTGATTGGTGAAGCAACTGAAGAACTGCACCTGAGCCTGGAAGACAGCCATTTCGATAACAAGCCGATCGACATGCCGCTTGATGTGCTGCTGGGCAAAACGCCGAAGATGACGCGGGATGTGGTGACGCAGCAGGCGCAGGGCACCGCCCTGCAGCGCGACGGCATCACGCTGGTCGATGCGGTGAATCGCGTACTGCATCTGCCTGCCGTGGCGGAAAAAACCTTCCTGATCACCATCGGTGACCGCAGCGTGACCGGCATGGTGGCGCGTGACCAGATGGTCGGACCGTGGCAGATCCCGGTTGCCAACTGTGCAGTGACCACCGCCAGCCTCGACAGCTACCATGGTGAAGCCTTTGCTTTAGGCGAACGTTCACCGGTTGCGCTGCTGGACTTCGCGGCGTCGGGCCGTCTGGCAGTAGGTGAAGCACTGACTAACCTGGCGGCAACGCAGATTGGCTCGCTGAAACGCGTGAAACTCTCGGCTAACTGGATGTCCGCAGCCGGTCATCCGGGTGAAGATGCCGGTTTATATGCGGCCGTGAAAGCCGTCGGCGAAGAGCTGTGTCCGGCGCTGGGGATCACCATCCCGGTCGGTAAAGATTCGATGTCGATGAAAACCCGCTGGCAGGAAGGCACAGAGCAGCGTGAGATGACCTCGCCGCTGTCGCTGGTGATTACCGCCTTTGCCCGCGTCGAAGATGTGCGTCGCACCGTGACGCCCCAGCTGCAGGCCGATCAGGACAACCTGCTGCTGCTGATCGACCTGGGCAACGGCGCGAATACGCTGGGCGCAACCGCGCTGTCGCAGGTCTATCGTCAGCTCGGCGACAAACCTGCCGACGTGCGTGATGCCACACAGCTGGCTGGCTTCTTCAATGCGATTCAGGCGCTGGTGGCTGAGCAGAAACTGCTGGCTTACCACGATCGCTCCGACGGCGGTCTGCTGGTGACGCTGGCCGAGATGGCCTTTGCCGGTCACTGCGGCATCGACGTTGATATAGCCTCGCTGGGTAACGATGCGCTGGCCGCCCTGTTTACCGAAGAGCTGGGCGCGGTGATTCAGATCAACGCCGCCGATCGCAGTGCGGTTGAGCAGATTCTGGCGGATCACGGCCTTGCCGCCGCCACGCATCTGCTGGGCAGTGCGCAGCCGGGCGATCGCTTTGTGATCCGTTCCGGTGACAGCGCGGTCTACAGTGAAAGTCGCAATACGCTGCGCACCTGGTGGGCAGAAACGACCTGGCAGATGCAGCGCCTGCGCGACAACCCGGCGTGTGCCGATCAGGAACATGAAGCGAAGAAGAACGACAGCGATCCTGGCCTGAACGTTAATCTGACCTTTAACCCGCAGGAAGATGTGGCTGCGCCGATGATCGCAACTGGCGCACGTCCACGCGTCGCTGTGCTGCGTGAGCAGGGCGTCAACTCCCATGTGGAGATGGCCGCCGCCTTTGATCGGGCTGGTTTCACCGCCATTGACGTCCATATGAGCGATCTGCTGGCCGGTCGTCGCGGTCTGGAAGAGTTCCAGGCGCTGGTCGCCTGTGGCGGCTTCTCTTACGGCGATGTGCTGGGTGCCGGTGAGGGCTGGGCGAAATCGATTCTGTTCAACCCACGCGTGCGTGACGAGTTCGAAACCTTCTTCCATCGTCCGCAGACCCTGGCGCTGGGCGTCTGCAACGGTTGCCAGATGATGTCGAATCTGCGTGAACTGATCCCAGGCAGCGATCTCTGGCCGCGCTTTGTGCGCAACCAGTCTGAGCGCTTTGAAGCCCGCTTTAGCCTGGTCGAAGTGGCCGCCAGTCCATCATTGCTGCTGGACGGTATGGCCGGTTCGCATATGCCTATCGCGGTTTCGCACGGTGAAGGCTTTGTTGAAGTACGTGATGCGACGCATCTGGCGGCGCTGGAGTCGAAAGGTCTGGTGGCACTGCGCTTCGTCGATAACTTCGGCAAGGTGACAGAAACCTATCCGGCTAATCCGAATGGTTCTCCGAACGGCATTACCGCCGTAACCAACGAAAGTGGTCGCGTCACCATCATGATGCCGCATCCGGAGCGTGTGTTCCGCACCGTCAGCAACTCCTGGCACCCGGCAGAGTGGGGCGAAGACAGCCCGTGGATGCGTATTTTCCGCAATGCGCGCAGACAGCTGGGTTAATTTAATCCGCTGAGATGAACAGGAGGCCAGTGTGCCTCCTGTTCTTTTTTTGTGCCACTGTTGGGAAATGGCGACAATGAGGATGCCACACTGTCTCTATATGGCGACATCTATCCCGTTGATTTTAAATGAGCGCACATCTGGCGTGATTTACTGTCGTCTTGTGGAGACAGATCACCACTGCTGATATCGGAATTTTCGCAAGAGTGATCGGGCAGGCTGATTCAATATGCTGAAAAATATAATGATTTATTTTCTGGCATGGAACTTGCTATACTCCTGCAGCTGCTCATTCACCTGTTTATGATTGCCCCGCTTAGCGGATAAGAGCTCATAAAGCCCGAATGACGCACCAAACGGAGCCTGCCGTCCACCTGACCGATAATCGCTTGCGTTATCAAACACCGGACGTAACGTTGAGTAAGGCTCCACCCATTCTTACGCGATGCACTACGCGTCGTGCCAGCGGCAGGCCATTGAGCCTGCCGTTTTCTTTTGTTCCCTTTCTGCTACCGACACCTTTCTTCCACTGACTCCTTTCTTCCAGTGACAGAGTCCGCTAGCATCCAGACAGCAAATCTTAAGGAAGCGGCTGCGTGAAAAAATGGCGTCTATTTCCCCGTTCTCTGCGTCAGCTGGTGCTGATGGCGTTTGTACTGGTGCTGCTGCCCTTGCTGGTGCTGGCCTGGCAGGCGTGGGAAAGTCTCTCAGCGTTAAGCGAACAGGCTGCGGACACTAACCGCAATACCTTCACCGATGTGCGCAGAAGTGAGGCGATGGCGCGAACGGCGGTTGAGCTGGAGCGCAGCTATCGCCAGTACTGCGTGCTGGATGATGCCTCGCTGGCGCGTCTTTATCAGACCCAGCACACCCGCTACAGTCAGATGCTGAGCTCGCACAGCGCCAGCCTGCCCGAACTGCCCGCCTTCCAGACCCTGCAAGCGACGCTGCCGCTGCTGACACCCCTGAAATGCGATAACGGCAACCCGGTTCCGGCTGCCGCAGAGGCGCTGGATCGTTTTTCTGCCACTAACGCACAGATGGTGCAGGACACGCGCGAGGTGGTATTTTCGCGCGGCTTACAGCTGCAGCGTGAAATCGCCGATCGCGGCCAGTTTTTTGGCTGGCAGGCGCTGATTCTGTTTATCATCAGTCTGGCGCTGATGACGCTGTTTACCGGCATGATCATCGGTCCGGTCAAGCGCATCGAGCGGATGATCAACCGGCTTGGTGAAGGGCGGGAGCTGGGCAACAGCGTGACCTTTCGCGGCCCGCGCGAGTTACGCTCGCTGGGACAGCGCATCGTCTGGCTCAGCGAACGGCTTGCCTGGCTGGAATCGCAGCGTCATGAATTTCTGCGCCATCTCTCTCACGAACTGAAAACGCCGCTGGCCAGCCTGCGTGAAGGCACCGAACTGCTGGCGGACGAAGTCGCCGGGTCGCTGAACGCCGAGCAGAAAGAGGTGGTGACTATCCTCGACGGCAGCAGCCGCCATCTGCAGCGTCTGATTGAACAGCTGCTCGATTACAACCGTAAACTGGCGGATGGCCCGATTGAGCTGAAGCCGGTCAGCGTGCCGGAGATCGTGGAGGGCGTGGTGAATGCACATGCGCTCTCGGCGCGTGCCAAACTGATGCAGACGGTGGTCAATCTTGAGGCCAGTCACTGTCTTGCCGAACCGACGTTACTGATGCGGGTCATCGATAACCTCTATTCGAACGCCGTGAACTACGGCAGCGAATCCGGTACCATCTGGCTTCGCAGTCAGCAGCAGGGCGATCGGATCTGGATTGAGGTCGCGAATAGCGGCACGCCGATTCCGCTGGAAGAGCAGGCGATGATTTTCGAACCCTTCTTCCAGGGCAGCCAGCAGCGCAAAGGGCCGGTAAAAGGCAGCGGGCTGGGATTAAGTATTGCCAAAGATTGCCTGCGACGGATGCACGGCGACCTGACGCTGGTCTCCTGCGAGCAGGCTGACGTCTGTTTTCGAATTGAACTGAACACCACAGCCGGGAAAGTCTGACTGATGAAATATTTACCCACTTTGCTGATGAGCACGCTGACTACGCTGCTCCTCAGCGGATGTACGACCTCCCCGGCCACCTCTTCTTTGCCATCAGGCCATCAGGTGGCGGAACCCGGGGTCAGAATTGCTGATTATCTGGCGACACCCTGCAGTGATCTGTGGTCGATAGAGAATAGTGCGGCGCTGGGGAATACCCTTTACTGGATGCGGGCGATCGACTGTGCTGAACGTCTTTCTCCTGCCGAGGCCCGTGCCGAAGCCCATCGCTGGCCAGCAGAGAACTGGTCGCGCGCCTTTAAACAGGGCGTGCTGATGTCGAACGGTAACGTGACGCCCGTGGAGCGTCGTCGCTATGTTGAAACCCTGGATCGCTACAGCAGCGATTTCCCGCAGTCTGTGCGCCCGCTGATTCAGCTGTGGCGCAGCAATCAGACCGCGCAGCTCGACCTCAGTGAAGCGCGCACCCGTTATGCCCATCTGCAGCAGAGCAGCGATACGCAGCTGGAGGCGATACGCCAGCAGATGGTGAAACAGCAGCAGCAGCTCAGCGACACGCAGCATAAGCTGGAGCGGCTGACTGATATTGAGCGCCAGCTTTCATCACGTAAAGCCCCGGATGTCTCTGACAGCAGTCATGGCACGGCACTGCCGCAGGATGAGGAGCAATAATGGTGAGACAAGCGGCAAAATTGCTGCTGGTGGATGACGATCCCAGTTTGCTGAAGCTGTTGGGCATGCGTCTTCGCAGCGAAGGGTATCTGGTCACCACCGCAGGCAGCGGACCTGAAGCATTGCGTCTGTTGCAGAAAGAGAAGATCGAGCTGGTGATCAGCGATCTGCGGATGGATGAGATGGATGGTCTGGCGCTGTTTGGCGAGATTCAGAAACGCCATACCAACTTGCCGGTGATTATCCTGACGGCGCATGGCTCGATCCCGGACGCCGTTTCCGCCACGCAGCAGGGCGTCTTCAGCTTCCTGACCAAGCCGGTGGATAAAGATGCGCTCTACAAAGCCATTGATGAGGCGCTGGCACAGCAGGCGCCGGTCAGCGATGATCGCTGGCGTGAGGCGATTGTTACCCGCAGCCCGCTGATGCTCAAGCTGCTGGAGCAGGCGCATATGGTGGCGCAGTCGGACGTCAGCGTGCTGATTAATGGTCAGAGTGGAACCGGTAAGGAGATGCTGGCGCAGGCGATTCACGCCGCCAGCCCGCGTAACGGTAAGCCTTTTGTCGCCATTAACTGTGGCGCACTGCCGGAACAACTGCTGGAGTCAGAGCTGTTCGGCCATGCCAAAGGCGCGTTTACCGGGGCGGTCAGTGCCCGCGAAGGTCTGTTTAAGACCGCTGGCGGCGGCACGTTGTTTCTGGATGAGATTGGCGATATGCCGCAACCTTTGCAGGTTAAATTGTTGCGGGTGTTGCAGGAGCGTAAGGTCAGGCCGCTGGGCAGCGATCATGATATTGAGATCGACGTGCGGATTATCTCCGCGACCCATCGCGATCTGCCCAAAGCGATGGAGAAAAAGGAGTTTCGCGAAGATCTGTTCTATCGTCTGAATGTGGTGAATCTGAAGATTCCGGCGCTGCATCAGCGTACGGAAGATATCCCGCTGCTGGCCAATCATCTGTTACGTCAGGCGGCGGAACGGCATAAGCCGCAGATTCGCAGTTTTTCCGTCGATGCGATGAAGCGTCTGATGGCGGCCAGCTGGCCGGGCAACGTGCGTCAACTGGTTAACGTGATTGAGCAGTGTGTAGCGCTGAGTTCATCGCCGGTGATCAGCGATGCGCTCGTGGAGCAGGCGCTGAGCGGCGAAAACAGCGCGTTGCCGACCTTTGCGGAGGCGCGTAATCAGTTTGAGCTGAACTATCTGCGTAAGCTGTTGCAGATGACCAAAGGCAATGTGACCAACGCCGCACGTCTGGCTGGACGCAACCGCACGGAGTTCTATAAGCTACTGTCTCGTCATGAACTGGATGCCAGTGATTTCAAAGAGTAGCGGAAGCTGCGAAGTGATACCGGTAGGTTGCCTGCTCAGGCCCGAATCAGAATGGGTGCGGTCAGCATAATCTGACAGCGCTTGCGGCAACCTGAAGAATCCCGGATATTACCGCCCGACAGCGCCAGCAACATTTATACTTGATAAACCCTCTGACCATGGAGGGAGTGAAAAAGGGTCTGACATGAAAAAGATTGATGCGATTATCAAACCATTCAAACTCGATGATGTCCGTGAAGCCTTAGCGGAAGTCGGCATCACCGGGATGACCGTGAGTGAAGTGAAGGGCTTTGGTCGCCAGAAAGGGCACACCGAGCTGTACCGCGGCGCAGAGTATATGGTCGATTTTTTACCTAAGGTGAAGATCGAGATGGTGGTGGGCGACGATATCGTTGATACCTGCGTCGAGACCATTATGCGCACCGCGCAGACCGGCAAAATCGGTGACGGTAAGATCTTCGTCTTCGACGTGGCGCGCGTAGTGCGTATCCGTACTGGCGAAGAGGATGAAGAGGCGATCTGATCGTCTTTTTATCCGCTCTCTATGAGCATAAAGAAGCCCGCGCTGCGGGCTTTTTTTATGCTGGAAAAACCTGGTGAGGTTGGCTGTGAGATCGAGCCAGCTCAGGAAACACGGTCAGATCGGAAAGACGCAAAACCCGCCGTCCATGGCACGCTCGGCCCGCGCGATTACGCACCTCATCCCTGAGGTGCGCCCGTAAACGGGCCAACGCGTTGCGTTGTTCAAAAACGCTCCCGGCGTTTTTGTCCATGTCGCGGGACGCTTTCCTTTTCTGGCCGTGTTCCCTTCGCTTTGAGGCTGTTTGTTGCTGCCTGAACTTAATAGCAGATTTACATCCCTTTGTGCGGACCAAACAGTTCGTAATGGATGTATGAATCTGCCACACCGGCATCACGCAGTTGCGCCACCGCATGCTGCATAAAGGGCAGCGGGCCGCAGAGGTAGAAGTGGGTGTCTGGTGAGGTGAGACGGGCTGAAAGCGCGGTGATATCCATCAGACCTTGCGCGTCATAGCGACCGGCATCTTCAGCGGCGGGTTCGCGATACCAGACATGACTGACAAAATCGGCGAGCTGCGCGCCAGTGGCACGAACTTCCTCGCCAAACGCGTGCTGTTTGCCGTTCTCTGCGGCATGCATCCAGCTAACCGGCGCGCGGTGCTGGCGGGCCGCCAGTGCATGAAGCATCGCCAGCATCGGCGTCAGACCTACGCCTGCGGAGATGAGCGCCACCGGTGTGGCAGATTCGACTTCCAGGAAGAAGTCGCCGTGCGGCGCGGCAAGCATCAGCTCATCACCCACTTTGCCATTCTGATGCAGCCAGCCGGAGACGGTGCCCTGCGCTTCGCGTTTGACTGCAATCCGGTACGCTTTGCCGTTGCTGAGATGCGTCAGTGAGTACTGACGAATCTGGTGATGTTCGAAGCTGGCGGGCTGCAGGTGCACTGTCAGATACTGACCCGGCTTAAAGGCTGCGACCGGGCCACCATCCACCGGACTGAAGGTAAAGCTTTTAATCACCTCGCTCTGCTGCTCAATCGCGCTGATGCGAAACGCACGGGTGCCGCGCCAGCCGCCGGTCTGTTGCTCGGTCGCCTGATAAATTTCCTCTTCGCGATTGATGAAGACATCTGCCAGGACACCATAGGCCCGGCCCCAGGCAGCCAGCGCCTCTTCGCCCGGATTCAGCAACTCTTTAATGGTTGCCAGCAGATTTTCACCAACGATGGCGTACTGTGCAGGCTGAATATTCAGGCTGGTATGTTTTTGTGCGATCTTCTCCACCGCAGGCAGCAGTACAGCCAGATTCTCCAGATTCGCGCCGTAAGCGCAGATGGCGTTGAACAGCGCTTCGCGCTGATCGCCGTTGCGCTGGTTGTTCATGTTGAAGACGTTTTTGAGTTCCGGATGCTGCGACAGCATGCGGTCATAGAAGTGGGCGGTCAGCTTTGGACCGCAGGCGGCGATGGCAGGCAGGGTTGATTTAACGGTGGCGATAGTGTGTGCATCAAGCATTTTGGTGGCCTCTTTATAAACATGTATTTTAAATGCATCTTATAGCCGCCTCGCCTGTGGTGTAAATAACCCGGGAAACTTTCTGGTTGTTCAGGTGGCAAGTTTTAGGTGCATCATCAGAAGCCGCTGTCACATCCTGGAGAAAAAAAGGGGCACCTGAACAGGGCAAAAAGGTGTAAAAAAGCGCTGCGAGTCGCCAGCCAATCGTTTGCGTAAAAATAGGCGGTTCACCCTACCTTCACCTGTTAAAACGGTTTACACTGTGGGCCTTCGCCCCTGAAGGGGGGTAAATACCGTCAGAAAGTTAGCTGAGTCAGGAGATCCGGATGTTAAAGCGTGATATGAACATTGCCGATTACGATGCCGAGTTGTGGCAGGCGATGGAGCAGGAGACAGTGCGTCAGGAAGAGCACATTGAACTGATTGCTTCTGAAAACTACACCAGCCCGCGTGTTATGCAGGCACAGGGTTCTCAGCTCACCAATAAATACGCTGAAGGGTATCCGGGCAAACGCTACTACGGCGGCTGTGAGTACGTTGATATCGTTGAGCAACTGGCCATCGACCGTGCAAAAGCGCTGTTTGGTGCCGATTACGCTAACGTGCAGCCACACTCAGGTTCACAGGCTAACTTCGCGGTTTACACAGCGCTGCTGCAGCCGGGCGATACCATCCTCGGGATGAACCTGGCGCACGGTGGACACTTGACTCACGGCTCACCGGTTAACCTGTCCGGCAAACTCTATAACGTCGTTGCTTACGGTATCGATGAGACCGGCAAAATTGACTATGACGAACTGGCTGAACTGGCGAAAACCCACAAGCCAAAAATGATCGTTGGCGGTTTCTCAGCTTATTCTGGCGTCTGCGACTGGGCGAAAATGCGCGAAATCGCAGATAGCGTCGGTGCATGGCTGTTTGTGGATATGGCGCACGTTGCTGGCCTGGTTGCCGCAGACGTCTATCCAAGTCCGATCCCGCATGCGCACATCGTGACCTCGACCACCCACAAAACGCTGGCGGGTCCGCGTGGTGGTATTATTCTGGCGAAAAACGGCGACGAAGATTTCTATAAGAAACTGAACTCTGCTGTCTTCCCTGGCGGTCAGGGTGGTCCTCTGATGCACGTTATCGCCGGTAAAGCGGTTGCCTTCAAAGAGGCGATGGAGCCGGAATTCAAAACCTACCAGCAGCAGGTGGCAAAAAACGCCAAAGCGATGGTTGAGGTGCTGATTGAGCGTGGCTATGACATCGTTTCTGGCGGTACCCATAACCATCTGTTCCTGATCGATCTGGTGAGCAAAAACCTGACCGGTAAAGAAGCGGATGCTGCGCTGGGCCGTGCCAACATCACGGTTAACAAGAACAGCGTACCAAACGATCCGAAAAGCCCGTTTGTGACCTCCGGTATCCGTATCGGTACCCCATCCGTTACCCGTCGTGGCTTCAACGAAGCGGACGTGCGTGAACTGGCTGGCTGGATCGCCGATGTACTGGATAACGTCAATGACGAAGCGACCATTGAGCGCACCAAGAAGAAAGTGCTGGATATCTGCAGCCGTCTGCCGGTCTACGCTTAATCGTTAACCCGTTGTGAGGCAGCATAAAAAGGATGGCATCTGCCATCCTTTTTTATTGCCTGTCCCTCGGTGCTCTGCCAGAGTAGCGGCCACTCATGCTGCCAGGCAGCAAACCTGCTGGAGGGAATATGGCAATCGGCTCCGCCAGATGGCTCGGATTGGGCTACTTCACTTACTTCTTCTGTTACGGCATCTATCTGCCATTCTGGGGTGTGTGGCTGAAAGGCACCGGCCTGGATGCAGAAAAGATTGGTCTCCTGCTCGGCTGTGGCATGGTGGCACGCTTTGTCGGCAGTCTGCTTATCGCTTCTCAGGTCAAAAATCCTTCACGGTTGATTACGGCGCTGCGTCTGCTGGCGCTCATGACCTGCCTGTTCGCCGCCGGTTTCTGGGTGGGTGAGCAGTGGATGTGGCTGCTGACGGTCATGATCGGCTTTAACCTCTTTTTCTCGCCGCTGGTTCCGCTCAGTGATGCGCTGGCCGCTACCTGGACACAGCAGATTGGGCTGGCGTACGGGCCGGTCAGGCTGTGGGGATCGCTGGCTTTTGTGATCAGCTCGGCGTTAACCGGTGTCCTGGTCAGTGCTTACTCCTCAAACGCCATTCTGCTGCTGCTTTCCGTCGGAGTCATTTCTATGCTGGCGGGCATGATGCTGACACCGGTCACTCAGCCGCAGGGCAATGAGCGGCAGGGCGCGGCGGGCGGCGGCTGGCAGGTGTGGCGGGCGTTGCTGCGTGAGAATGCGGTATGGCGATTCATGCTGTGCGTGACGCTGCTGCAGGGCGCGCATGCCGCCTATTATGGCTTCAGCGCTATCTGGTGGCAGGAGAGCGGCTATTCCGCCTCGACGGTGGGCTATCTCTGGTCGCTGGGCGTGGTCGCGGAGATTGTGGTGTTTGCCCTGAGCAACCGGCTGTTCCGGCGCTGGAGCGCGCGCGATCTGCTACTGCTTTCTGGCATCTGTGCGCTGATTCGCTGGAGCCTGATGGGTGCCACGACCGCGCTGCCGCTGCTGATCGTAGCGCAGATTCTCCACTGTGGCAGCTTCACCGTCTGTCATCTGGCGGCAATGCGCTTTATCGCGGCGCGTCAGGGCGCAGAAGTGATTCGGCTTCAGTCGCTCTATTCCGCGCTGGCGATGGGTGGGGGTATTGCGGTGATGACGATGATTTGCGGCGTGCTGTTTACCCATCTGCAGGGACATCTGTTCTGGGTGATGGCGCTGGTGGCACTGCCCGCGCTGTTCCTGCGTCCCGGCTACGACTCCAGTAAATAACGAATGCGCTGCTGATGGTGTAACGTCAGTGGCAGTTCGGCATGGACCAGCGGCGGAGAGAACAAGGGCAGCGAGGTAGGGTAGGGTGAGATGATAATGTCGACATCCCGTGGCGCGCCATCCCGCTGAAACTGCTTTACGTCCTGATAGGTAATATTGACAGGCAGAAGAGTAATCTCCCTGATCTGCTGCTCCACATCCTGTTCCAGATCGGCGTCATCGCCGGTCAGGATCAGCACCTGCTTTTCCTGCAGCGCACTCTCCTGCATCAGCCAGGCACCAAAAATAATGGTGACTAAGCTCACCTCTTCCGGCGTAAAAGTGATGTTGTAGTGCTGCTCAAAAGCCTGCAGTGCCTCATGCGTCGTACGCAGCAGGCGAGGATAGAGGCGGCTGACATCCAGCGCCACGCTATTGTCGATACCGATATTGAAGTGGGTACGATCCAGCGCCTGGGCCAGATGAGGATAGAGCTGGTGCAGAAGTTCGTTGCGGTCAGCAAAGGTGATCCCGGCGCAGGCTTCAAAATCATTAATCAGCTGCTGGGTCGCGTTCATTAACTGCTGCTCAGCAGGATGCGCAATCGCGTCTACGACCGGCGTATGAATCTGGCTAAATAACAGTGTCCAGAAGTCGGCTTCGCTGACGGGCGGGGCAATGTGGCAGCGTTTGCGCCAGTGGTAAATCACATCCTCGGCGGCCTGGCGTTCTGGCTTTTGCTGCAGCCAGAGACACTGCGCCTCGCTGAACAGCACCGGCTGGCGCTGGCACAACCCATACTTCATGAATATCTGCAGAAAGAGCCGGTCGCGTTCGCTGAAGTCACGCTTCAGACGCAGGCTGCAGTGCTGGATCAGTGCCTGTAAATTGGTCTCATCCCACAGCGCTTTTTCAATCTTCATGACTTTCAGGCGCTGACGCAGAGGAGCCGCAAAATGCTCGCAGACGAACTCCTGCGATAAACGCAGACTGCGTCGCAGGTTGTGCAGCAGACAGAGGCGCCGATCCAACTCGGTTCCATGAAGACGAAAGCTGCCATCCACCATCTGGTGCAATTCCAGCTGGTGATATCGCTGTATCTCAAGGCCCACATCCGCGATATCCTGTCGGGCAACGGCAGGATCGACGCCATTCAGCTGGCAGACTTTTTCAAGCGTAAGCAAAGGTGTCGGCAGAAACAGCAGCAATAAAAGATGGCACTGACGCTGTGAACGGGAGAAGAGTGGTGCCAAAGGGGTAGCAGAACTCATCAATCAGATTTCCAGCAGGCTATTTTGAGCTAAGAATAGTCAACCCGGTCAGTGCCTGCGCGCTTTACGCGGTTTATTTGCCGGAGGTTTAAGGCGGGTCACATAATTTTGTTACTTATAGATCCTTTTCATCGGAAACGTTACTTTATAACATTATGAAACGCGCACTCTTTGCTCTGCTAATGGTATTAAGTCCGGCTGTGCTGGCACATCCTCATAGCTTCATCGATATGAAAACGGAACTGGTGGTGCAGGGCGATACCTTTACCGGATTAAAGATGACCTGGACCATGGATGAAATCACCTCCGCCGATCTGCTGTATGACGCGGGCGACGCAAAACCAGGCAGCGTGGTGTGGAAAAAGCTGGCGGCAGGCGTGATGGCGAACGTGCTGGGCCAGCACTACTTTTCTGAAATCTGGCACAACCAACAGCGGGTAAAGTTTTTGAATCTGCCAACGGAATACAATCTGTCGCGTAACGGCCACAAAGCGGTGCTGGAATTTATTCTGCCACTGGCGGAACCCCCGAAGCTGACCGGCCAGCGTTTTGAGATCCTGACCTTTGATCCCACCTACTTCGTCGATATGTTCTACGACAATCCCGGCGCATTGACGCTGCCACCGGCGCTGCAGACGCGCTGCCGGTTTGCCCTGAATACGCCAAAACCCAACGACTCCCTGAAGCAATATGCCCTGTCGCTGGATAAAGCAGATGCTCCGGCCGAAGAGATGGATTTGGGTCGCCAGTTCGCGCAGACGGTGGTACTGACATGTCAGTGATCTCCGCACCTTTACGGACTATCCGACTCTGGCCACTCTGGCTGATGGCAGCACTGTTCCTCGGCGGCGCGCTGCTGGTCTGGCTTTACTGGTCGCAGATTCTGCTGCAGAGCGTGCTGTGGCAGAAAGATCTGCACCGGCAGATGACTCAGCTATTGCAGCAGGTGGCGGAGCAGCCCCACAAGGCTGGCCTCTCGCTGGTGATATTCAGCCTACTGTATGGCGTACTGCACGCGCTGGGGCCGGGCCACGGCAAAGTGGTGATCGCGACCTTTCTGGCGACCCATCCGAGCCGCGTCAGAACCAGTATCAGGCTGACGCTGCTTGCCTCACTGCTGCAGGGATCGGTCGCGATTGTGCTGGTAACGGTGATGCTGGTGGTGCTGAAAACCTCGTCGCGCCAGCTGCATCTCAGCAGTTTCTGGCTGGAGAAGGGCAGTTATCTGCTGGTGATTGGGCTGGGCGTGATGATCGGTTATCGGGCGCTGCGTTCGCTATGGCGGGCATTACGTCCACGGCCCGCTCCGGTATTTCGTGCTTTCCAGCCTCATCCTCATCATCAGCATGATGAGCAATGCGGCTGTGGGCATGCGCATCTGCCGACGCCGCAGCAGATGAACGGCAACGTCAGCTGGAAAACCCAGTTGCTGGTGGTGGTGTCGATGGGATTACGTCCCTGTTCCGGCGCGATTATGATGTTGCTGTTTGCCAAAGTGATCGGTGTTTATGGCTGGGGCATTCTCTCCGCTGCCGTGATGGCGGTCGGCACGGCTCTGACCATTTCGGCGATTGGCCTGCTGGTTCAGCAGGCGCGGTCGGTGGCCCAACGGCTGGCACAGCCTGGTGCTGCTCCAGGTATGACGCGACTGCTGATCCCCGTGCTGGCTTTAACCGGCAGCCTGGTTTTAATCGTGGCGGGTATCGCATTATGGCAGTCAGCGCAGCTGACGCTGGGCGGCGGCATTCGACCTTTCTGACTAAAAGCGCAGCGGAAATAAAGTTTGCGCTGCGCTTTTCTTCTCGTTAATTATCTTTAAATTCACCTCGTTAATTATTTCTCTGCCTGCTTTAGTGGTGAAATAAGAATTCACTGTCTACGCTGTTAATACCAAAACGGCATTCCGCCGTCGGGATGATAAAAGATCAAGACAGCTTTCTGTTTATTGCGAGGAGTATATTTCATGGCTGATACCCGTATTAATAATGGCTACACCGAAACGCTGGCGACCGGGCCCGCTGGATTACCGCTGAAGCGTATTTCCTGGAGCGCCGTGTTTGCCGGTGTCATTTGTGCGTTAATCGTTCACATCATTCTGACGCTGCTGGGAACCGCCATTGGTGCTACCACCATTGATCCGATGAAAGAACAGAATCCTCTTGATGGCCTTGGCACTGGCGCACTGGTCTGGACAGCCATTGAAATGCTGGTCGCGATGGCGGCAGGTAGTTATGTTGCCGGTCGACTGGCGCAGCGCGAAGGCGCACTGCACGGTTTGCTGATGTTTGGCCTTAGCACAATTTTCACTATTTACCTGGCTATTACGCTGGCAACCAGTGTATTAGGTGGCGCGATGAATATTGTGGGTTCAGGTTTTCAGGCACTGGGTAGTGGTATTTCCGCTGCTGCGCCTTCGGTTACTCAAATGGCAAAACAAAAACTGCAGGAGAATAATATTAATTTAGATAACCTGCAGAACGAACTGGAAACGACATTACGTCAGACCGGTAAGCCGGAATTACAGCCAGAGAATCTGAAGCAGGACGCAAATAAAGAAGCGCAGAATGCAGAAAACCAGGCTAACAACACGGCGAACCATCCGCAGACAGCCGATACCGATCTGACTAACTGGGTAAAAGGGGTGATGGATCGTCATTCAGACACCCTGCAGGCAGCCGATCGTGATGCGCTGAAAAATATCATCAAAGCGCGCACCGGTAAGAGCGATGAGGAAGTGGATCAGATCGTTGCGAAAACCGAGCAGAGCTATCAGCAGGCCGTTCAGAAGTATCAGGAACTGAAACAGCAGGCTGAACAGAAAGCGCGTGAAGCCGGTGAGAAAGCCGCTGCTGCAACCGCTAAAGCGAGCTGGTATGCCCTGATTCTGCTGATTATCGAAGCCGTACTGGCTGGCGTGATGGGTAGGGTAGGTCGTCGTACTCAGCCCCGTCAGGTGCTGGCACACGAACGTCGTTAATCATCACTGAATAACAGGCATTAAAAAAGGCGGCTTATAAGCCGCCTTTTTCTGTACTGAAACTTAACGTTTTAACGCTTCGCTCAGCTCATCACGCATGTTCGACAGCATCGATTTCACTACGCGTGGGTTACCCGCAACCAGGTTACCTGACAGCAGATAGCCGTGGTTACCGGTGAAGTCAGTGACCAGACCGCCCGCTTCGCGCACCAGCAGTTCACCCGCCGCAAAATCCCACGGCTTCAGACCAATCTCAAAGTAGCCATCTACGCGACCGGCAGCCACATAGGCCAGGTCCAGCGCAGCAGAACCGGTGCGACGGAAATCAGCACACTGGGTAAAGAGTTTGGTCATGATATTCATGTAGGCAGGTGCGTGCTGCTTCTTTTTGAACGGGAAGCCGGTCGCCAGAATGGTGCCATCCAGATCGCGCGCCGTGCTGCCACGCAGACGATAGCCATTCAGCTGAGCGCCCTGACCACGTGAAGAGGTGAACAGTTCATTGCGCATGGGATCGTAAACGACAGCGACTTCAGTGCGGCCTTTAATGCGCACAGCGATCGAAACAGCAAAGTGAGGTAAACGTTTGATGAAGTTGGTGGTGCCATCCAGCGGATCGATAACCCATTGAACGTCCTGATCTTCCCCCACCAGTTCACCGCTTTCTTCAGTGATGATGGTATGTTTTGGGTAAGATTTATGAATGATTTCGATAATCAGGCGTTCTGCTTCGCGGTCAACATTGGTTACGAAGTCGTTGCTGCCTTTCTGGCTGGCTTCGACGGCGTCCGGGGTTTCATAATATTTGGCAATTAAATTTCCGGCCTTGCGCGCTGCGCGCACGGCAATGTTGAGCATTGGATGCATCGGTATCTCTCGCTGGATGTTAAAGAACGGGGAAAACGGCGCGGAGTATAGCAGCGTGTTCGGTAAATGTCCTGCTTTATGTTAAGATTCTCTCTACTGATTTTACTGACCCGTTTCTGAGTATCCCTAATCATGTTGCAAAATATTCGTATCGTGCTGGTCGAGACTTCTCATACCGGTAACATGGGCTCCGTTGCGCGCGCCATGAAAACCATGGGCTTAACCAACCTCTATCTGGTGAATCCGCTGGTCAAACCTGACTCACAGGCTATCTCTCTGGCCGCCGGAGCCAGCGACGTTATCGGCGATGCAAAAATCGTCGACTCGCTGGATGAGGCGATTGCCGGATGCAGCCTGGTGGTCGGCACCAGCGCACGTTCCCGTTCGCTGCCCTGGCCGATGCTGGATGCGCGTGAATGCGGCGTGAAAAGCGTGGAAGAGGGCCAGCAGGCTCCGGTTGCGCTGGTCTTTGGTCGTGAACGCGTCGGCCTGACCAATGAAGAGTTGCAGAAGTGTCACTATCACGTCGCGATTCAGGCTAACCCGGAATACAGCTCGCTGAACCTGGCGATGGCGGTGCAGATTATCGCCTATGAAGTGCGCATGGCGTGGTTACAGTCGCAGGAACAGGCCAGCCCGGCACCGAAGTACGAAGAGTCACCTTATCCGCTGGTGGATGACCTTGAGCGCTTCTATCAGCATATGGAACAGATGATGCTGAACAGCGGCTTCATCCGCGAAGCCACTCCAGGTCAGGTGATGAGCAAACTGCGTCGTCTTTACACCCGCGCGCGCCCGGAACGTGATGAACTCAACATCCTGCGCGGCATGCTTTCATCGTTTGAAAAGCGTAAAAACGAGAAAAAAGAAGCAGATAATAGTTGAGTGAATTACCAGGTTAAATACCTGACTAATTTACCAGGTTAAATAGTTGACCAATTTACTAGGGAATGGCAGACTTCACAGCATCTGTTGCTAATCCTCCGATAACCGGACGCTATTGAGGTCGTACGCTATGAGACTGACATCCAAAGGACGTTATGCCGTTACTGCAATGCTGGACGTTGCCCTTCATTCCCATGAAGGTCCGGTCCCGCTGGCTGATATTTCAGAGCGTCAGGGCATTTCGCTCTCCTATCTGGAGCAGTTATTCTCCCGACTGCGTAAAAATGGTCTGGTTTCCAGCGTACGTGGCCCGGGCGGCGGTTATCTGTTGGGTAAAGAGTCCAACACCATCTCTGTCGGTGAAGTGATCACCGCCGTGGATGAGTCTGTTGATGCGACCAAATGCCAGGGTAAAGAAGGCTGCCAGGGCGGCGAACGTTGCCTGACTCACGTGCTGTGGCGCGATCTGAGCGTGCGCATCAGTGACTTCCTGAACAATATTACGCTGGCTGAGCTGGTGAATAATCAGGAGATCCTGGATGTGGCCGATCGTCAGAATGCGATCGACAATCGTCGCTTCCAGAGCCCGCGTTCGCAGGAAATTAACGTCAACCAACGCGCCTCGTAATCCCCGCTGTTCCGGCCCTTACTGCTAACGCGGTCAGGGCCGAATCTGCTATAAAGACGTATGATTTTTTATACGGAGCTGTAGCGCAATGAAATTACCGATTTACCTGGATTACGCCGCCACCACGCCGGCCGATCCGCGTGTGGCCAGCAAAATGATGCAGTTTCTGACGCTGGATGGCACGTTCGGTAATCCGGCCTCGCGATCGCACCGTTTTGGCTGGCAGTCTGAAGAAGCGGTTGATGTTGCCCGCAATCAGATCGCCGAACTGGTCAATGCCGATCCGCGCGAAATCGTCTTCACCTCTGGCGCCACCGAATCCGATAACCTCGCGATCAAAGGTGCAGCCCACGCCCATCAGACGCGTGGCAAACATATCATCACCAGCCAGACAGAACACAAAGCGGTGCTCGACAGCTGCCAGCAGCTGGAGCGCGAAGGCTTTGAGGTCACGTATCTGAAGCCAGCGGCTAACGGCATTATCTCGCCTGACCAGCTGCGTGCGGCGCTGCGCGATGACACGATTTTAGTCACCCTGATGCACGTGAATAATGAAACCGGGGTGATTCAGGATATCGCCGCCTTTGGTGAAATTTGCCGCGAACGGGAGACCCTGTTCCATGTGGATGCCACCCAAAGCGTTGGCAAGTTGCCTATCGATCTCAGTCAGTTGCCGGTCGATCTGATGTCCTTTTCAGCCCACAAACTCTATGGCCCGAAAGGGATCGGCGCGCTTTATGTCCGGCGTAAGCCGCGCGTGCAGATCGCTGCGCAGATACATGGCGGCGGACATGAACGCGGGATGCGATCAGGCACCTTGCCGGTGCATCAGATTGTCGGCATGGGCGAAGCCTATCGCATCGCAGCTGAAGAGCGCGAAACCGAGATGGCGCGCATCCAGACATTGAGCGATCGTCTGTGGCAGGGCATCAGCACACTGCCGGGCGTCACCCTTAATGGCGATCACAACCTGCGCGCGCCAAACATTCTTAACCTCAGTTTCGCTGACGTTGAGGGTGAATCACTGATTATGGCGCTGAAAGATCTGGCGCTCTCTTCCGGCTCGGCCTGTACGTCTGCCAGCCTGGAGCCTTCCTATGTGCTGCGCGCGCTAGGCCTGAGTGAAGAGCTGGCGCACAGTTCGCTGCGCTTCTCACTGGGACGCTTCACGACCGAAGAAGAGATCGACTACGCCATTGCGCTGGTGAAGAAATCGGTGACCCGTCTGCGGGCCTTAATGAAATCCTGATACCCGGCGATAGTCCGGAAACTGCGCCAATATGGGCACTTCGCTGGCAACGCCCGGCGGAATCTGTTATCAGGTCTCTCTGCAAATTACATTTAACATCTTATTAAAGCCGTTATAACAATCAGGCTGGATGAAACAGATAACGATTACGGAGCTTTTCGATGACCACACAACCCATGAATATTACGCTTAGCAGCCAGCCCGCCGATGCGCGCTGGGGCGAGAAAGCGATTCTCAGCAGCAACGACAGCGGCATGACACTGCATCTGACCGGCGCGGATGCGCTAAATACCATTCAGCGTGCGGCGCACAAAATCGACGGCCAGGGTATCCGCCATGTGGCGCTGACCGGCGAAGGCTGGCACCTTGAGCAGTGCTGGGCATTCTGGCAGGGCTTCCGTGGCCCGAAAGGCCAGCGTCAGGTTGAATGGCCAGAGCTGGGCGAACATGAGCAGGCGGAGTTTGATCGCCGTCTGAAAATTATCGACTGGGTTCGCAATGTCATTAACCTGCCCGCAGAAGATCTGGGGCCGGAGCAACTGGCGCACACTGCCGTCGATCTGATCAGTGAAGTAGGCGGTGACGCCGTCAGCTATCGCATTACCAAAGGCGATGAACTGCGGGTGCAGGGTTATATGGGCCTGCACACCGTAGGACGCGGTTCAAATCGCCCGCCGGTCTATCTGGCGCTCGACTACAACCCGACTGGCGACGAGAATGCGCCGGTCTACGCCTGCCTGGTCGGTAAAGGCATCACCTTTGATACCGGCGGCTACAGCCTGAAGCAGAGCAGCTTCATGGACTCGATGAAGTCTGACATGGGCGGCGCGGCGACCGTTACTGGCGCACTGGCCATGGCGATTTCGCGCGGTCTTAACAAGCGCGTCAAACTCTACCTCTGCTGTGCTGATAACATGGTCAGCAGCAACGCCTTCAAGCTGGGCGACATCATTCGCTATCGCAACGGCAAATCGGTGGAAGTGATGAACACCGATGCGGAAGGTCGTCTGGTCCTGGCTGATGGTTTAATCGACGCCAGCGAGCAGAATCCGACGATGATCATCGACGCCGCAACGCTGACCGGCGCGGCTAAGACGGCGCTGGGCAATGATTATCATGCGCTGTTCACCTTTGATGATGTGATGGCGCAGTCGCTGATGGGCAGCGCGGTGAGTGAGAACGAACCTTTCTGGCGTCTGCCGCTGGCCGAATTCCATCGCAGCCATCTGCCGTCTAACTTTGCCGATCTCAACAACATTGCCAGTCCGTCTCATGTGGCAGGTGCCAGCAGCGCAGCAGCGTTCCTGTCACACTTCGTCAGCAACTATCAGCAGGGCTGGCTGCACATCGACTGCTCCGCGACCTATCGCAAAGGTGCCGTTGATCAGTGGGCGGCGGGTGCAACGGGTCTTGGCGTACGTACCCTCGCCAATCTGTTACTGAAATAAGCCGATCTCAGCGGTGGCTGATGCTGCCGCTGTTCAGAGGGAAACCGTTCAGAGGGAAACTATGAACCGTCTTGAAGAGGTGCTGAAGCTGGCGGCCACTGAGCCTGCCCATCGGCCCGAGTTTTTCCAACTGCTGCTGGAATCTGACGTCTTTGTTCCAGGCGAAAGCACCTCGCAACAGCTTGATGCCAGCACGCCCGTTGATCTGCAGCACTGGGAAAAAGAGGATGGCAGCAGCATCATTCCTTTTTTCACCTCGGAAGAGGCGATGAGTGAAGCGGTGAGCGGTGAGCAATCCTGGCTGCGTCTGCCGGTACGGACGCTGTTTGAGATTACGCGCGGCGAGACGCTGTTTCTCAATCCCAAACTGCCTTCCGGCAAAGAGTTTACTGCGGCTGAGATCACCCATCTGCTGGCCGAAGAGGGCAGTGCGCTCAGTCAGCAAACCGTGCTCGAAGGCGGACACTCACTACTACTTTCAGAGATAGCTGAACCGCCTGCGCAGATGATCGACTCGCTGACTCAGCTGTTCGCTAAGCATAAGCAGGTGCGTCGCGCCTTTATCGCCAGCATTCGTGAGCGGGCCGACGAAGCGCCCAATCTACTGATTGGCATTGAAGCGGACAGCAACATCGAGGCAATTATTCAGGCGGCGGGCAGTGTGGCAACGGATACGCTGCCGGACGATGCGCCGGTGGATATCTGTGAAGTGACGCTGAACGATCGCGGCATCAGCCACTTCTTTACCGCCCACATCACGCCATTCTACGAACGTCGCTGGGGCAGTTTCCTGCGCGACTTCAAGGGCAGTGAGCGGATTATCTGACGCACTTAAAAAAACAGGCGGCTCTTAGGCCGCCTGTTTTTTATTTCGCAATCGGTAAGTCGTCGCGACTGCCCCATTCACCCCAGGACCCGTCATACAGCGTGGCATCCCGTGCGCCCAGCGCGGTCAGCGCCAGAATCAACACCACCGCCGTCACGCCTGAGCCACAGCTGGCGACCACCGGCTGGGTAATATCGACGCCCGCATCGGCAAACAGCCTGCGCAGTTCTGCTTCCGGCTTGAGTTTTCCCTGCTCAACCAGCGTATTCCACGGCACGTTAAGACTGTTGGGAATATGTCCGCGATGTAATCCGGGACGCGGCTCGTCTACTTCGCCGTTAAAGCGATTAGCGGCACGTGCATCGACAATCTGTGCGCCGCCTTCATGGCTGATCAGCAGCACGTCCGTCAGGCGTTTCACCCGGCTCTCATCCGCGTGGGCCTCAAACTCACCTTCCGGCAGACTGACTTCGCCGGTTGCCAGCGCAAAACCGGCCTCTTTCCAGCCCTGCAAACCGCCCGCCAGAATCGACACCTGAGCCACACCAAAGGTCTTCAGCATCCACCAGGCGCGCGGCGCGGAAAAAAGATTGCCCTCGTCATACACCACCAGATGCTTATCACTGCTGACGCCCAGCTCGCGCATCGCGACTGCAAAAGTCTCGGCACGCGGCAGCATATGCGGATAGGGACTGGTGTGATCGGAAAGCGCTTCAATATCAAAGTAAGGGGCGTCGGGTAAATGACCCGCCAGATATTCAGCCTGGACATCGCGAACCGCTTCCATCCCGGGTGGCAACAAACGTGCATCCAGCACCTGAAGCCGCTCATCGTTGTAGTGCTCTTGTAACCAGTCGGCGGACACAAACAGTGGCGTCGTCATAACAACCTCATCTCAGCAATCTGTCATACCAGTGTCAGGGAATGTGCGCACCATCTCAAGAGAAGCGTTGATTAAATGCGAGCATTGATATGAAATTGCGCAGCGTAATCAAACGACACTCCCTGCGTCCCGGTGAAGGAACTACCATGAAGAAACGCACTACCCGGCTGCTGCTCAGTATGCTGATCGGTGGCTCGCTGCTCTCAGCGACCCTGTTACCTGTTTTGCCTCTCCAGGCGGCAGAGGCACCCGCAAACTCACAGGTCAGCAAACCGCTGACGATTATCGATCTCTCGGAACTGCAGATCGACGGTGCCGCTGCGCTGGTCTTAACCTTCAGTCAGCCGCTGGATGATAAACAGGATATCGCGCAAAAAGTCAGGCTGACCGACGATAAACAGGGCCGGGTGGATGGCGGCTGGGAGCTATCCGCTAATCGCAAAACGTTGCGCTTCCGCCATCCTGAACCCTCGCGTCACTTCACCGTCACAGTCGATGCAGGACTGCGCGCGGCCAGCGGTGAGACGCTCGCCGACAATTACAGCCAGAAAATTGCCACCAGTGATATCCAGCCGATGGTTGGTTTTGCCAGTCGCGGATCGCTGCTGCCGCTGCGTATCACGCAGGGACTGCCGGTGCTGGCGCTGAATGTTAACCAGGTCGATGTCGATTTCTTCCGCATTAAGAATGCAGGCCTGGCAGAGTTTCTATCCCAGTGGAATTACGGCAATAACCTCTCCAGCTGGCAGTCGCAGGATCTGCTGAAAAGCAGCCAGCTGGTCTATTCCGGGCGCTTTGAGCTTAACCCGGCGCGTAACACCCGCGAAAAACTGCAGCTGCCGATGAGTGAAATAACTGCGCTTCAGGAACCAGGCGTCTATCTGGCGGTAATGAAACAGGCCGGAACTTATCGCTACAGCCAGCCCGCCACGCTTTTCACTCTGAGCGACATTGGCCTCTCTCTGCATCGCTTCCCGACCCAGTTTGAACTGTTCGCCCAGAGCCTGGCAAACGGCCAGCCGCTTTCCGGCGTCAGCGTCAGGTTGCTGGATGCGAAAGGGCAGGTGCTGCAGAGCGGGACCAGTGACAACACCGGTCATCTGCGCCTTAAAGCGGATGAAAAAGGCAGGATCCTGCTGGCCTTGCAGGGTGAACAGACCTCGATGATCGACCTGACGCGTCCGGCGCTGGATCTCGCTGAGTTTCCGGTTGCCGGACCGCAGGGTTATGACAAACAGCTGTTTGTCTTTGGGCCGCGCGATATCTACCGTCCGGGCGAAATCGTCATCGTGAATGCGCTGCTTCGCGATGCCGATGGACATCCGTTGCCCGCCCAGCCAATAAAAGCGGAGCTGGTGCAGCCCGATGGTCAGGTGATGCGGACCTTTGTCTGGCAGCCTGACGCGGGACTCTACCAGCAGCGACTGGCGCTGCCCGAGTCCGCCATGACCGGCGACTGGATGCTGCGACTCAATACCGGCGATAACCTCAAGCGCGAATGGAAGTTTCACGTCGAGGATTTTCTGCCGGAACGCATGGCGTTAACCCTGAAAAATGGCTCTCAGCCGCAGCCTGCTGATGCCAGCGTTGAGTTCGGCATTGAGGGGCGCTACCTCTATGGTGCACCCGCGGCGGGTAACACGCTTCAGGGGCAACTCTATCTGCGACCGGCACGCGAAGCCGTGGCTGCACTGCCGGGCTACCAGTTTGGTGACATCACCGAAGAGGGATTGAAGCGCACGCTGGATGAGGTGGATCTTAAGCTTGATGCCAGCGGTAAAGCGCAGCTGTCGGTAGAGAGTCAGTGGGATCAGCTGCACTCCCCGCTCAACCTGATTCTGCAGGCCAGCCTGCTGGAGACCGGCGGACGTCCGGTCACCCGTCGCGCTACCCAGGCCATCTGGCCCGCTGAAGCCCTGCCGGGTATCCGGCCGCTGTTCGGTAATAAAGCCGTTTATGACTACCGCAGTGACAGCTATCACGATGAGCTTACCGTGCCGGAAGAGAGCCTGGCCGAATTCGACATTGTCTATGCCAACAGTCAGGGCAAAAAACTGGCGGCAGACAAGCTGGATGTGCGCCTGATCCGTGAACGCCGTGATTATTACTGGAGCTTCTCGGACAGCGAAGGCTGGCAGTCACAGTATGGCGACAAGGATCTGCAGGAGGATGAACGCGCCATCTCTGTCCCGGCAGATGGCAGCACCAAAGTCAGCTTCCCGGTCGAGTGGGGCCACTACCGGCTTGAAGTGCAGGACGGCGAAAAAATCGTCAGCAGCGTGAGGTTCCAGGCCGGTTATGACTGGCAGGACAATACCAATGGCACGGGCGCATTGCGTCCGGATCAGGTCAGGCTGAAGCTGGACAAAGCGGCTTACCAGCCGGGCGATACCGTGCATCTGCAGGTTGAGTCACCGGCTGCCGGTAAAGGCTACCTGATGGTGGAGTCGAGCAGCGGCACGCTCTGGTGGCAACCGCTGACCGTACCAAAGGGCGGCACAACGGTGGATGTCCCTGTGGCTGAGAGCTGGCGGCGTCACGATCTCTACTTCAGCGCTATCGTGGTACGTGACGGTGATAAGGTCAGTGGCGCAACGCCAAAACGCGCGGTGGGGCTGTTGCATCTGCCGATGGCGACAGAGGCGCGCCGCTTAAACCTGACGCTGGATGTACCCGATAAAATCCGTCCTGAGCAACTCCTGACGGTCAAGGTTCACGCCAGTCGTGACGGCGGTCCGTTGCCTGAAAAAGTGAATGTGCTGTTGTCAGCCGTAGATAGCGGCGTACTGAGCGTAACAGATTTTAAAACGCCCGATCCGTGGCAGGCTTTCTTTGGCCGTAAACGCTACAACGTCGATCAGTATGATGTCTTTGGTCAGCTGATCGAAGGCGGAGGCCGGCTGGCGGCACTGCGTTTTGGTGGTGACGGCGAGGATGAATCGACGACGCGCGGCGGTAAAAAGCCGGTAACGCACGTTAATATCGTGGCGCAGCAGTTACAGGCGGTGACGCTGGATAAAGAGGGCAACGGAACGATTACGCTGCCGATCCCGGCGTTTAACGGCGAACTGCGGCTGATGACGCAGGCCTGGAGCGACGATAGCTTCGGCGCGGCCGAACGCAAACTGGTGGTCGCGGCGCCGCTCATCAGCGAACTGGCTACCCCGCGCTTCCTCGCCAGCGGTGACTCGGCTTCCCTGGCGCTGGATCTCACTAACCTCACCGACCTGACGCAAACCCTGAAAGTGGATGTGACCCGCAGTGGTTTAGTGGATCTGGCAGGTGCGGCCAGCCAGAGCGTGACGCTGGCCAAAGGCGCTCGCACCACACTGCAGATTCCGGTCACGGCGAAAACCGGTTTTGGTGATGGCGAGATCGCGGTGCAGATTTCCGGTCTCAACCTGCCGGGTGAGCAGGTGAAGCCCAGCAAACAGCGGTGGAAAATCGGCGTCCGGCCACCTTATCCGGCCCTGACGCTGAACTTTGATGCTGTCATCAATCCCGATCAGCCCTGGCAGGTCGCGGCCGCCGCGCTGACGGGCCTGGATGCGCAGACGCTGAGTGGACAGCTGACACTCAGCAATCGTCCGCCGCTGAACATCGCCAGCTATATCAGTGCGCTTTATGCCTATCCTTACGGCTGTCTGGAACAGACTACCAGCGGGCTCTGGCCTTCGCTCTACACCAGCCATGCCGAGCTGACCGCGATGGGCATTAAAACCAGCAGCGATGAAGCGCGTCGGGCAGCCGTCGATACCGGCATTGCCCGTCTGGCAGGCATGCAACGGGCCAACGGCAGCTTTGGACTGTGGGATAAACAGAGCGAAGAGGAGTTCTGGCTGACGCCGTACGTGACGGACTTCCTGCTGCGCGCCAGCGAGGCGGGCTATGCGCTGCCGGATAATGTGGTTGATCGCGCTAATGCACGACTGCTGCGCTACCTGCAGGATCCCTCGCAGATCAGCGGCGGCGGCAGTGACGACAATGCCGCGCTGCAGTTCAGCGTGCAGGCTTACGCCGGACTGGTGCTGGCGCGTCAGCAACGCGCGCCGCTGGGTGCGCTGCGTGCATTGTATGAAAAACGAGAGAAAGCTCACTCTGGCCTGGCGCTGATGCAGCTGGGTGTTGCGCTGAAGCTGATGGGTGACGGGCAGCGCGCATCGCTTGCGATCATGCAGGGTGCCACGCTGACGCGTTCGGACAAAGAGTGGTACGGCGACTATGGCAGCACGGTGCGCGATGAGGGAATGATGATTGCCCTGTTAGCAGAGAATAAGCTGCAGCCTGATCTGCAGAATAGTCTGCTGCTGTCGCTGTCCAAAGAGGTCAATGGCAAACGCTGGTTCTCGACCCAGGAAAATAACGCGCTTTATCTGGCGGCTCATACCCTGCAGCGTGCGCAGGGCGGAAGCTGGCAGGCGCTGCTGTCGGGCAATTCCCAGCCTCTGCAGAGCGATGCACCGCTGAATAAAGGGCTGGGGGCTGAGCGACTGTTGCAGGGCTTAACCATCAGTAATCCGGGCAGTGCGCCGCTGTATGGTCGTCTGGATGTCACGGGTTATCCGCTTACCGCACCTCAGCCGGAGAGCAATGTACTGGGGATTAAACGTGAATACTTCACCCTGGATGGCAAAGCTGCCGATCTCAATAATCTGCGCAGCGGTGAGTTGCTGGTTGTGCGTCTGACCGTTTCGTCTAAACGCAGTATCAGCGATGCGCTGGTGGTGGATCTGCTGCCTGCCGGTCTGGAGCTGGAAAACCAGAATCTGGCTGACAGCAGCGCCAGCCTCGGCGACAGTGCGGATGCGCTGAAGGAGAGCATGAGTGACATGCAGCAGGCTGACATTAAGCACATTGAGTTCCGTGACGATCGCTTTGTCGCAGCGCTGGCGATAGATACTTATCGTCCCGCCACGCTGGTCTACCTGGCGCGGGCGGTGACGCCGGGTCGCTATCTGATGCCGCCGCCGCAGGTGGAGTCGATGTATGTGCCGGAGTGGCGCGCTACCGGCAGTACGCCGCCGCAGCTGCATATCCAGTAAGTGACGCAGGGCGTGGCAAAGATCAGCACCATTAAAAAGCGGTGGCTCGCGCTGCCGCTTTTTTTTCTGGCTTTATGGCTGGCGACGTGGGGTCTGGATCGTCTGTTCCCGCTGCCGCTTAAACAGGTACAGCCTGCGCGGGTGATTGTGGCCATCGATGGAACGCCGCTGTGGCGCTTTGCTGACAGCAAGGGCATCTGGCGCTATCCCGTCACGCCAGAGGAGGTGGCTCCGGCTTATCTGCAGGCGCTGCTGACCTACGAAGATCGCTGGTTCTGGTATCACCCCGGCATCAACCCACTGGCGCTGGTCCGGGCTGCCTGGCAGGATTTGCGCCATCAGAGCGTCATTTCCGGCGGCAGCACGCTGACCATGCAGGTGGCTCGCCTTATCGACCCGCAACCCCGCACGCTGCGCGGCAAGCTGATTCAGGCGTGGCGCGCGTTGCAGCTGGAGTGGCATCTTTCCAAACGTGACATCCTGACGCTCTACCTTAACCGTGCGCCCTTCGGCGGCACGCTGGAAGGAGTGGGCGCGGCAAGCTGGAGCTGGCTGGGAAAAGCCCCGTCGCAGCTGACGCCGGGCGAGGCCGCGCTGCTGGCCGTTTTGCCGCAGGCACCCAGCAGACTGCGGCCCGATCGCTGGCCGGAGCGGGCAGAAGCCGCACGCAATAAAGTGCTGGATCGGCTGGCTGAGTACCGCATCTGGTCCGCTGGACAGGTGGCGGAGATCCGTCAGGAGCCGGTGTGGCTGCCACCACGACAGATGCCGCAGATGGCACCGCTGCTGGCCCGGCGTCTGCTGTCGATCAGCGCCAGCGACAAGATTGTCTCCACGCTCGATCCTTCGCTGCAGCGCGACCTGGAAAGCCTGGCGCTGAACGTTAAAAGCCAGCTTCCGCCGCGCACTTCACTGGCGATGCTGGTGGTGGATCACACCACTATGGCGGTTCGCGGCTACGTCGGCTCGGCTGATTTTACCGATGACAGCCGTTTTGGGCATGTGGATATGATCGCCAGCGTGCGCTCGCCCGGCTCGGTGTTAAAACCCTTTATTTACGGCATGGCGCTGGACGAGGGGCTGATTCATGCCGAATCGCTGCTGCAGGATGTGCCGCGTCGCTTTGGCGATTACCGGCCAGGCAACTTTGACACCGGCTTTCACGGGCCGGTCAGCGCCAGCGACGCGCTGGTGCGATCCCTGAATCTCCCTGCCGTGCAGGTGCTGGAGGCGCTGGGACCAAAAAACGTTGCGGCGCGTCTGCGCAATGTGGGTCTGAACTTACGATTCCCGCCCGGCGCGGAGCCTAATCTTTCACTGATTCTTGGCGGCACGGGCGCGCGCATGGATGAGATCGTGGCGGCTTATAGTGCCTTTGCCCGTCACGGCAATGCCGCTCAGCTGCGCTGGACGCCCGATCAACCGTTGCAGCAGCGGCCGCTGCTATCAAAGGAATCGGCGTGGATCATCCGGCGTATCCTGGCTGGCGAAGCGCAGCCTGCCGGTAATGGCAGCGTGCCCGACGTAGTGCCGCTGGCCTGGAAGACCGGCACCAGTTACGGCTATCGCGACGCCTGGTCGGTGGGCATCAATCCCCGTTACCTGATTGGCGTGTGGGTCGGACGACCCGATGCGACGCCGGTTGCCGGGCAGTTTGGTTTCGCCTCTGCCGTGCCGATTATGAATCAGATTAACAGCGTGCTGATGAGCCGCCTCGGCAGGCGTGACGTGCCGGTCGATCCGCGTCCCGCCTCGGTGACGGTAGCAACTATCTGCTGGCCTGGTGGTCAGCCGCTGCCCGCCGGAGATGAAAACTGTCGCCAGCGTCGGCAAAGCTGGGTCGCCTCGGACACGCTGCCGCCAACCCTGCTGGCGCCGGGTCAGGAGAGCCTCAGCGGATTACGCCTGGGATACTGGCAGAATGCGCAGGGACTTCGCGTTGCAGCAGATTGCCCCGGCGCTACCCGTCACGAACGGCTGGTCTGGCCGCTGCCGCTGGAGGCCTGGCTGCCGCCTCAGGAGCGGCGGGCACAGCGCTTACCACCCATTGATGCCCGTTGTCCGCCATTACAGCAGGGCAGTAGCGCACCGCTAATCGTCACCGGCGTCATTGAAGGGCAAATCGTTAAGCCGCTGCCGGGCAATAGCACGCTGACGATTCCGGTCGCGGTGCAGGGAGGGCAGGGCGCGCAGCGCTGGTGGTTCCTTAATGGTGAGCCGCTGATGACGCAAAATGCAGCGGACAGCCTGTCGCTCCGCCTTGATCATCCAGGCGAGTATCAGCTGGTGGTGATGGATGAAGAGGGGCAGCTTGTCTCGGTCACTTTCAGTCGGGGTTGATGCTTTTCCGCGCTAAATCATAACCGTGGCGCGTCTGCTTCGACTCAGATCAAGAATTTTCAACAAATCAGGGATCTCTGGTAGGCAATGCCGGACTCAGCCCCTATAATCGGCGCCGTTTCTTAACCGGGGCGGACGCCACCGGTTTCTTCAGAACGTCAAGACAGAGGTCATCATGGCAATCGAACGTACTTTTTCTATCATCAAGCCAAACGCCGTCGCTAAAAATGTGATTGGTGCTATCTACAACCGTTTTGAAAGCGCTGGCTTCAAAATCGTTGGCGCAAAAATGCTGCAGCTGAGCAAAGAGCAGGCTGAAGGTTTTTACGCTGAGCACCAGGGCAAGCCATTCTTCGATGGTCTGGTTGAATTCATGACCTCTGGCCCGGTTGTTGTTTCCGTGCTGGAAGGTGAAAATGCCGTTCAGCGTCACCGTGACCTGATGGGTGCCACTAACCCGGCAAACGCCCTGGCTGGCACACTGCGTGCTGACTACGCTGACAGCTTCACTGAAAACGCGACCCACGGTTCAGATTCTGCTGAATCCGCTGCCCGCGAAATCGCTTATTTCTTCGGCGAAAACGAAATCTGCCCTCGTACCCGTTAATCGCCCGGCGATAAACGTTACAGCGGCTTTACAAAAATCTGCGTAGGGGAGGTCACTCCCGCCTGTTATCAGGCCGCAGATGTTGTACAATATTGCGCCTTCATTGACATCGCTTAATGAAGGCGCAATTTTTTCACCTATCCCTGAACAGCGCCATAACGTGTAACAACGAGGCCAGAGAATATTATGTCCGAACAGATTGAGACGTCCGCGTCCGCATCCCCCATTGTCGTTTCCCCTAAAAGCCAGAAAATCAACCTGCTGGATCTCAACCGTCAGCAGATGCGCGAATTTTTCCTGTCGCTGGGCGAAAAGCCGTTCCGCGCCGATCAGGTCATGAAGTGGATTTATCACTACTGCTGCGATGACTTCGAGCAGATGACCGACATCAACAAAAAGCTGCGTAACCGGCTGATGGAGCTGACGGAGATCCGCGCGCCAGAAGTGGCAGAAGAGATGCGCTCCACCGACGGCACCATTAAATGGGCTATTCGCGTGGGCGACCAGCTGGTGGAAACGGTCTATATCCCGGAAGGGGACCGCGCCACGCTCTGTGTTTCTTCACAGGTGGGTTGTGCGCTGGAGTGTAAATTCTGTTCGACCGCACAGCAGGGCTTTAACCGTAACCTGCGGGTGTCAGAAATTATTGGTCAGGTGTGGCGTGCGGCGAAAATTGTCGGCGCAGCGAAAATCACCGGCCAGCGTCCGATCACCAACGTGGTGATGATGGGCATGGGCGAGCCACTGCTCAACCTCAATAACGTGGTCCCGGCGATGGAAATCATGCTGGATGATTTCGGTTTTGGTCTGTCGAAACGTCGCGTGACCCTGTCCACTTCAGGTGTCGTGCCTGCGCTGGATAAACTGGGCGATATGATCGATGTCGCGCTGGCGATCTCCCTGCATGCAGCAAACGACAAGCTGCGTGATGACATCGTGCCGATCAACAAAAAGTACAATATCGAAACCTTCCTGGCGGCGGTAAAACGTTATATTGCGAAATCCAACGCCAACCAGGGACGTGTGACGATTGAGTACGTCTTGCTGGATCACGTTAATGACAGCACCGATGATGCGCATGAACTTGCCGCATTGCTGAAAGAAACTCCGTGTAAAATCAACCTGATTCCGTGGAACCCCTTCCCGGGCGCGCCGTATGGCCGCAGCTCCAACAGCCGCATCGATCGTTTCTCCAAAGTCCTGATGGACTATGGTTTTACCACCATCGTGCGTAAAACCCGTGGCGATGACATTGATGCCGCCTGTGGTCAGTTAGCCGGAGAAGTCATTGACCGTACCAAGCGGACGATGCGCCTTAAAATGGCAGGTGAAACCATATCTGTGAAGCCTCTCTAGAAGGCTGACACAGATCGTTTCCTGACGTGATGACGCGTGGCAGGCTGCAACCTGTCAACGTCAACCGGATGGAAACGATTATGCGTAACGGATTACCTGCAATTTTACTGGCGCTGTTTGTTGTAAGCGGGTGTGTCAGCCAGGCACATGAACCTGGCGCTGAAGAGGTGCGTCTGCAGTTAGGGATGCACTATCTGGCAGGTGGCGACTATGCCGCGGCTGAGCGAAACTTTCTGCGGGCACAGGCCGCCGCGCCAGAGGATTACCGGGTCTCGCTTGCGCTGGCACGACTGGCGCAGAAGCAGGGTAATCAGACAGCGGCGCAGGCACGGTTTATACTGGCACAGCAGCAGGCCCCGGATAATGGTTTTGTTGCTAACAATTACGGTGCGTTTCTCTGCGCTTTAAGGCAGTATGACGAAGCGCATCAACAGTTTAGTCGGGCAGGCGCAGCACAGCAGTTTGATGCACGCAATGACGCGCTTGAACTGGCAGGATTTTGTTATCTGCAGGCTGGCGATGTGGCTTCTGCTGGCAGGACGTTACGTCAGGCCATTGAGGCCGACAGTCGCAAAGCTGACTCGCTGCTGTCGGAAGCTGAAAAGCAGATGGCAGATAACCATCTGGCGAAGGCGCAGGTTTTGCTCGACGTTTACCAGCAACAGCTGCCCGAAACGGCACGAAGTCTGGCGTTACACTTACGTTTCGCCGCGCTACAGGGAAATGCCGCTGACGTTTCACGTTATGGCGACCGGTTAGCGCGACGTTTTCCGCAATCGATACAGTACCAGCGTTATTTAGCTAATGAATACTGAAGCCACTCAAGAAAACTCTGCATTACAATCAACAGGTGAACGCCTGCGTCTGGCCCGTGAGCAGATGGGGCTGACGCAGCAGAACGTCGCTGAGCGCCTGTGTTTGAAACTCTCTACCGTGCGTGATATCGAGGAAGACAAATCGCCCGCCGATTTAGCGACCACGTTCCTGCGCGGATATATTCGCTCTTACGCGCGTCTGGTGCACATTCCTGAAGAGGAACTGCTGCCGATGATGGCGAAACAGACACCGATTCGTTCTTCAAAGATCGAACCGATGCAAAGTTTCTCTCTGGGCAAACGCCGCAAGAAACGCGACGGCTGGCTGATGATTTTCACCTGGCTGGTGGTGTTTGTGGTGGTGGGTCTGACCGGTGCCTGGTGGTGGCAGAATCATAAAGCGTCGCAGGATGATCTGGTGCCGATGACCGATCAGAGCAGCAACAGCGGCGGTGATAACGGACAGTCGATTCCGCTGGGTGAATCCAGCGGTGACAGCGCGGCACCTGCCGCGCCTGACGAAAGCAATACCCCGGCCAGCGGTAACAACGCGGCCAGCACACCAGCGAGTGCGGCTCCGGCCGCCAGCGCCAGCAATAACGCGACTACCACGCAGCCGGATAACACCAGCAATGCCGTGGTTTCGCCAAGCCAGGCGCCAGTGGACAACTCCGCGGCTGCACCTGCAGCCACGAATTCTGCTACCAGCACAGCACCTCAGATGCCAGTGGGAGCCGCCGCGGTCAGTGAACCTGCGGCTGACCCTAACGCGGTAGTGATGACCTTCAACGCCGACTGCTGGCTGGAAGTGAGTGACGCGACCGGCAAAAAACTGTTCAGCGGCATTCAGCGCAGTGGTGGTAAACTCAGCCTCGCAGGAACGCCTCCTTATCGTCTGAAAATTGGCGCGCCTTCCGCTGTTCAGGTGCAATATCAGAATCAGCCCGTTGATTTAAGTCGTTTTATCCGTAATAACCAGGTTGCTCGCCTGACATTGGGTGCGCAATAACAGCGTATCGTGTACCGGGCAATTGTGGAGAAGAAATAATATGCATAACGAAGCACCCATTATCCGCCGTAAATCCAAACGTATTTACGTCGGCAAGGTGCCGGTCGGTGACGGCGCGCCAATCGCTGTTCAGTCGATGACCAACACCCGCACCACTGACGTGGAAGCGACGGTAAATCAGATCAGAGCTCTTGAGCGCGTCGGTGTCGACATCGTGCGTATCTCAGTGCCTACCATGGATGCCGCAGAAGCATTCAGACTGATCAAACAGCAGGTGAACGTGCCGCTGGTTGCAGATATTCATTTTGACTACCGCATCGCCCTTAAAGTCGCCGAGTATGGCGTCGACTGCCTGCGCATCAATCCCGGTAATATCGGGAACAATGAGCGCATCCGCATGGTGGTTGACTGCGCACGCGACAACAATATTCCGATTCGAATTGGCGTGAACGCCGGTTCGCTTGAAAAAGATCTGCAGGAAAAGTATGGCGAGCCGACGCCTCAGGCGTTGCTGGAATCTGCCATGCGCCATGTCGATCATCTCGACCGTCTTAACTTCGATCAATTCAAAGTCAGCGTAAAAGCCTCTGACGTCTTCCTCGCCGTTGAATCTTATCGCCTGCTGGCGAAACAGATCGAACAGCCTCTGCACCTCGGCATCACCGAAGCGGGCGGCGCGCGTGCAGGCGCAGTGAAATCTGCAATTGGGCTGGGTCTGCTGCTTTCAGAAGGGATCGGCGATACGCTGCGTATCTCGCTGGCGGCCGATCCGGTTGAAGAAGTCAAAGTCGGTTTCGATATCCTGAAATCACTGCGCATTCGCTCCCGTGGAATTAACTTCATCGCCTGTCCTACCTGTTCACGTCAGGAGTTTGACGTTATCGGTACGGTCAACGCGCTGGAGCAGCGTCTGGAAGATCTGATCACCCCGATGGATGTCTCCATTATCGGTTGTGTGGTTAACGGACCGGGTGAAGCGACCCTCTCTACGCTGGGCGTAACCGGCGGCAGTAAGAAGAGTGGTTTCTACGAAGATGGTGTGCGTCAGCGCGATCGTCTCGATAATAACGACATGATCGATCAGCTGGAAGCGCGCATTCGTGCCAAAGCGTCGATGCTGGATGCCAGCCGTCGTATTGATGTGCAGCATCTGGAAAAATAATGGCGTGCGCGGTCTGCGCGCGTGACTTTTTTGACTGAACCTGTGCGGTTTCATCCTCATAAGGTATGATGCCGGACAGGTTTTTTTGCATTAAGAGATTCTAACGTGGCGAAGAATATTCAGGCGATTCGCGGGATGAACGACTACCTGCCTGCCGATACTGCCCTCTGGCAACGGATTGAAGGCGTTCTCAAGCAGACGCTGGCGAGCTACGGTTACAGCGAAATTCGCTTACCGCTGGTAGAGCAAACCCCACTGTTTAAACGCGCCATCGGTGAAGTCACCGACGTGGTTGAAAAAGAGATGTATACCTTCGAAGACCGCAACGGTGAAAGCCTGACGCTGCGTCCGGAAGGCACGGCAGGCTGCGTGCGCGCCGGTATCGAACACGGTTTACTCTACAACCAGGAACAGCGCCTGTGGTACATGGGACCGATGTTCCGCTATGAGCGTCCGCAGAAAGGCCGCTATCGTCAGTTCTATCAGATTGGCGTGGAAGTGTTTGGTCTGCAGGGACCGGATATCGATGCTGAGCTGATCATGCTGAATGCCCGTTGGTGGAAAGCCCTGGGTATCTCTGAGCACGTTCGCCTGGAACTTAACTCTATCGGTTCGCTGGAAGCGCGTGCTCACTACCGCGACGCGCTGGTTGCCTTTCTTGAGCAGCACAAAGAGGTGCTGGATGAGGATTGCAAACGCCGCATGTACAGCAACCCGATGCGCGTTCTCGACAGTAAAAATCCCGATGTTCAGCAGCTGCTGAATGATGCGCCACAGCTTGGCGACTATCTGGATGACGAATCACGCGAACATTTCAGCGGCCTGTGTGCCCTGCTGGATGACGCCGGAATTAGCTATACCGTCAATCAGCGTCTGGTGCGCGGTCTGGATTACTACAATCGCACCGTGATTGAGTGGGTCACCGATAGCCTGGGTTCTCAGGGCACGGTATGTGGCGGCGGTCGCTACGATGGCCTGGTTGAGCAGCTCGGTGGTCGTGCAACACCAGCCGTAGGCTTTGCCATGGGCATGGAGCGTCTGGTGCTGCTGGTTCAGGCGGTTAATCCTGAATTTGAACCGACGAGCAATGTGGATGTCTATGTTATCGCTTCAGGTCAGGGCGTGCAGTCGGCTGCAATGCAGCTGGCTGAGAAATTGCGTGACGAAGCGCCAGAACTGAGGCTGATGACCAACTTTGGCGGCGGCAACTTCAAGAAGCAATTTGCCCGTGCTGACAAATGGGGCGCTCGCGTTGCCCTGGTGTTAGGCGAGGATGAAGTCAAAGCCGGTCAGGTCGTGATTAAAGATCTGCGCCGTGGCGAGCAGCAAACGCTGGATCAGGCAGAGGCTGCTGCTGTATTGCGCACGCTGTTACAGTAAGCGTGACACAGCACCAACCATAGAAAGGAGAGGGATTGCGTGGAAGTGTATAGCAATGAGAACGAGCAGACCGACGCGCTGCGCAACTTTTTTGCCAACAATGGCAAAGCGTTAGCTATTGGCGTAGTGATCGGCATTGCTGCGCTGGGTGGCTGGCGTTACTGGAGCAGTCATCAGGATGATACGGCGAAGTCAGTTTCTGCGCAGTATCAGCAGCTCACCAGCGCCATGCAGGCGGGTAAACCGGAGACGCTGGAAGCGGTAAACCGTTTTGCCAGTGAAAACAGCAATACCTACGGTGCGCTGGCTGCGATGGATCTGGCGAAGCAGTATGTTGATGCTGGCCAGCTCGATAAGGCGGCGACGCTGCTGCAAAACGGACTGAAAGATACCAAAGATGCCAATCTGCAGGCGGTGATTAACCTGCGTCTGGCACGCATTCAACTGCAACAGAATCAAGCGGATGCGGCGCTTAAAACCCTTGACGGTGTGAAGGGTGATGGCTGGACAGCCATTGTGGCCGATATTCGCGGCGAAGCGCTGCTGACCAAAGGCGACAAGCAGGGCGCGCGCGATGCCTGGAGTAAAGGGGTTGAATCTGACGCCTCTCCGGCATTGAAGCAAATGATGCAGATGAAGATGAATAACTTAAGCTAAGCCAGTCAAGAGAGAGCGCATGGAATTACGTAAATACCTGCTGCCGGGACTGATTTCAGTCACTTTGCTCAGCGGTTGTTCGCTGTTTAGCGGCGAAGAAGATGTAGTAAAAATGGCCCCGTTGCCGAAGGTGGAAAATCAGTTCACGCCACAGAAAGTGTGGAGCACCTCGGTGGGTGATGGCGTCGGTGATTTCTACTCAAATCTGCATCCTGCCTGGCAGGATAATACGGTTTATGCTGCCGACCGCTTTGGCATTGTCAAAGCGCTGGATGCCGCAGACGGTAAAGAAAAATGGAAAGTCGATCTCTCTGAGAAAACCGGCTTCTTCTCGAAAAACATCTCAGCCCTGTTATCTGGCGGCCTGACGGCGGATAGCAATCGCATTTATGTTGGCAGCGAACGCGGCCAGGTTTATGCCCTGAACAGCAGTGATGGTAGCCTGGCCTGGCAGACGAAAGTCGCCGGTGAAGCACTGTCACGTCCGGTGGTCAGCGATGGTCTGGTACTGATTCATACCAGCAACGGCATGTTGCAGGGCCTGGATCAGAGCAGCGGTGCGGTGAAGTGGAGCGTCAACCTGGATATGCCAGCGTTGTCACTGCGCGGTGAATCTGCTCCGGCTGTCGCCTTTGGCGGCGCCATTGTCGGTGGCGACAACGGCCGTGTCAGTGCCGTGGTGATGAACCAGGGACAGCTGATCTGGCAGCAGCGTATTTCTCAGGTCAGCGGTGCCACTGAGATCGATCGTCTTAACGACGTCGATACCACACCGGTTATCGTCAACGGCGTGGTCTATGCACTGGCCTACAACGGTAATCTGTCAGCACTTGACCTGCGTTCTGGTCAGATTTTGTGGAAACGCGAAATCGGCGGTGTGAAAGATCTGATTGTTGATGCCGGCCATATCTATCTGGTCGATCAGGACGACCGTGTGATTGCGCTGAACGTTGACGGTGGTGTTGCCATCTGGCGTCAGAGCGATCTGCTGCACCGCAACCTGACGTCACCGGTGCTCTACAACGGCTATCTGGTGGTTGGCGACAGCGAAGGTTATCTGCACTGGCTGAACACCACTGATGGTCGTTTCGTCGCGCAGCAGGAACTGGATAGCTCAGGCTTCCAGACCGAGCCGGTGGTCGCCAGCGATAAGCTGCTGATCCAGTCGAAAGATGGTGAGGTTTATGCGATTACCCGTTAACGGGTAAACGTCTGGCAGGTGAAATCCTCCGTTCCGACGGCTCCTGATTTAATCAGGGGCCGTTTCGTTTTTAGTCAGGCATGGTATTCTTTGCGCCTTAAGCCTGAACTTAACGGCCAGAGCCGTTATAATCACGCCATTCGGGCGATTAATTATTTATTGAGGCATTTTGTTATGGTACCTGTGGTCGCGCTGGTTGGGCGTCCCAATGTGGGAAAATCTACGCTATTCAACCGTTTAACACGCACACGTGATGCGCTGGTAGCGGATTTTCCTGGACTGACTCGCGATCGCAAATATGGTCGCGCCGAAGTGGAAGGGCGCGAATTTATTGTTATTGATACCGGTGGTATCGACGGCTCCGAAGAGGGTGTCGAAACGCGGATGGCCGAGCAGTCACTGCTGGCGATTGAAGAAGCCGATGTTGTGCTGTTTATGGTCGATGCACGTGCGGGCCTGATGGCCGCCGATTTGCAAATCGCTAAGCATCTCCGTTCCCGTCAGAAAGCAACCTTCCTGGTGGCTAATAAAACTGACGGAATGGATCCGGATCAGGCGGTGGTCGACTTCTATTCACTGGGTCTGGGCGAGATCCACGCCATTGCGGCATCGCATGGTCGTGGTGTGAGCAGCCTGATCGAAGAGGCACTGCTGCCGTGGATGGAAAAAGTTGAGTCGGTCGAGCTCACTGAAGAAGAAGAAAACCAGGCGTACTGGGCTGCGCTTGAAGCTGACGAGATTGCTGAGCAGGAAGCCGCAGAGGAAGAAGAAAACTTCGACCCGACGGGCCTGCCAATCAAACTGGCGATCGTTGGCCGTCCTAACGTAGGTAAGTCAACGCTGACCAACCGCATTCTCGGTGAAGACCGCGTCGTGGTCTACGATATGCCGGGCACTACCCGCGACAGCATCTACATTCCGATGGAACGTGATGGACGTGAATACGTTCTGATCGACACCGCCGGTGTGCGTAAGCGTGCCAAAATCTCTGACACCGTCGAAAAATTCTCGGTAATCAAGACGCTGCAGGCGATTGAAGATGCCAACGTAGTGATGCTGGTGATTGATGCTCACGCCGGTATTTCCGATCAGGATCTCTCGCTGCTTGGCTTCATTCTCAACAGTGGTCGTTCGCTGGTGATTGTGGTTAACAAGTGGGATGGCCTGTCGCAGGAAGTGCGTGATGAAGTGAAAGAGACGCTGGACTACCGTCTGGGCTTTATCGATTTCGCCCGCATCCACTTTATCTCTGCGCTGCACGGCAGCGGCGTCGGTAACCTGTTTGAATCGATCACTGAAGCCTATGACTGTTCGACGAAGCGCGTAAACACCTCGCTGCTGACCCGCATCATGAATATGGCCGCAGACGATCACCAGCCACCGCTGGTGCGCAGTCGTCGCGTTAAGCTTAAATACGCGCATGCCGGTGGTTATAACCCACCTATCGTGGTGATCCACGGTAACCAGGTTAAGGATCTGCCCGATTCTTACAAACGCTACCTGATGAACTATTTCCGCAAATCACTCAACGTGATGGGAACGCCAATCCGTATTCAGTTTAAAGAGGGTGATAACCCTTATGAAGGCAAACGTAACCTGCTGACGCCAACGCAGCAGCGTAAACGTAAGCGTCTGCTGGCGCATATGAAAAAGAATAAGCGTTAATAAAATGAGGGCCATCTGGCCCTCTTTTTTTTGCTCTGAATTCATCAGGGCAGGGAGAGGAACATGAGTGTGATGTGTGAAAAATGTCAGCAACCGCTGTCGCTCAGCGACGGTGAATTTATCTGCCATGCCTGTGGTGCGCATTATCCCGCGCAACCCTGCTGTCCCGAGTGTTACCAGCCGCTTGAGGTACTCAAAGCCTGCGGCGCGGTGGACTATTTTTGCCGTAACGGACACGGCCTGATTTCCCGCAAGCGCGTACTTTTCCAGCCGCCAGGTCACTGACGCCGCTTTCAGCTACGCTTAATCTGTCTGAGAATCCATAACGACGCCTGGCCCTTTTTGTAGCAAAAATGCTATTGCGCCGTAACAAACCGGTTGGATATGTTCACTCTATAACGTACCAGGTGGTACAATCCTGCCGCGTCGTGGGAGGGGTTTGCCACATCTGTGCTCTTCCGGCCCAACGATTCTCACGGACGCGGGTCTGTTTATATTCGATTTGAAACCGAGCGATGCTCTGCGCGCACCTTTTATCGCGCCGGAGTCCGGATCGCACCTGTCCGGGCGCTCTGTTTATTCAGGAGAGTAAGTGTTATGGCTGAAACATCCTCCCGTTCCGGAAAGGGGCTGGGAATAGCATCCGTGCTACTCGGACTGGTGCTGCTTGCCACCGGTCTGTTTTTTGCAATTGGCGGCGGTAAACTGGTTGCCCTGGGCGGCAGCGCGTACTTTTTAATTGCGGGTATTGTCACTGTCCTCTCTGCAATTCAGTTCTTCCGTCGCAAATCATCGGCAGTGGTTCTGTTCCTGCTGGTTTTTATCGGCACCCTGATCTGGTCGCTGTTTGACGCGGGTCTGGATTTCTGGCCACTGGTATCGCGCCTGATGGTGCCAGCCGGACTGACGATGCTGGCCTTCCTGATCTGGCCTTCGCTGCGTAAGCACGAAGGTAAGCACTCACTGGCAAAACCTTCCTACGCCTTCTCTGCGCTGCTGGCGGCAGGCATGGTGGTGACGCTGGTGCAGATGTTCCAGCCACATCCTACCGTTGCAGCGACTGGCGAAGAGCTGCCACTGATCCCGGTTGATAAAGCGAAACAGCAGAAAGACTGGGATAACTACGGTAATACTCCGCAGGGCAGCCGCTTTGTGGCGCTGGATCAGATCACCCGCGACAACGTGAAAGATCTGCAGGTCGCCTGGACTTTCCGCACCGGTGATACGCCTGTCAGCCCGACCGGTAACGGCGCAGAAGATCAGCAGACGCCGTTGCAGATTGGCAACACACTTTACCTCTGTACGCCGCACAACAACGTTATCGCCGTTGAAGCTAATACAGGTAAGCAGATCTGGAAACGTGAAATTAACGCTCAGGCTGAAGTCTGGCCGCGCTGCCGTGGTCTGGCTTACTTTGATGCAACCAAACCTGTGCAACAGCCGGACAAGCCGGGTTCTATTCCGGTCACGGCGGCTGTGCTGCCAGCCGGTGATAGCTGTCAGCGCCGTATTCTGATGAACACCATCGATGCGCGTCTGATTGCGATCAACGCTGACAACGGTGAGTTCTGTGAAAACTTTGGCGATCACGGCATCGTAGATCTTAAAGCAGGCATGGGTAAGGCTCCGGATCCGCAATATCAGCTGACTTCCGCGCCAACGCTGGCCGGCACCACCGTCGTGGTGGGTGGTCGTGTCGCGGATAACGTGCAGACCGATATGCCTGGCGGCGTGTTGCGTGGCTTTGACGTTATCACCGGTAAGATGCGCTGGGCGTTTGACCCGGGCAATGTCGACCCGAATGCGATTCTGATGCCGGGTAAAGATTACACCCGCAGTACGCCGAACTCCTGGGCACCGATGTCTTATGACCCGTCAATGAACACCGTGTTCATTCCGATGGGCAGTTCGTCAGTGGACCTGTGGGGAGCGAACCGTACCGAACTGGATCACAAATACGGTGCTTCAGTGCTGGCACTGGATGCCACCACCGGTAAAGAGAAGTGGGTCTATCAGACCGTGCATAACGATCTGTGGGACTTTGACCTGCCGATGCAGCCAGGGCTGATCGACTTCCCGCAAAAAGATGGCAGCACCACGCCAGCGGTCGTGATTGGCGGCAAAACCGGTATGATCTTCGTGCTTGACCGTATGACCGGCAAGCCGCTGACCAAAGTCGAAGAACTGCCAATGCCGCAGGGTCATATCCCGAACGAGCAGTACACCAAAACGCAGCCTCACTCGACCGGTATGCCGCAGATTGGCAACCAGACGCTGAAAGAGTCTGACATGTGGGGTGCAACGCCGTTTGATCAGCTGGCCTGCCGCATTGGTTTTAAATCCATGCGCTATGACGGCCTGTTCACCGTGCCGGACACTGATAAGTCTCTGAGCTTCCCGGGTTCACTGGGCGGTATGAACTGGGGCAGTATGTCGACCGATCCGAACAATCACCTGTTGTTCGTCAATGACATGCGTCTGGGTCTGTGGGTTCAGATGATCCCGGCGGATACCGATAAAACGGCGCGTGGCAGTAATGGCGGCGAAGCGATCAACACCGGTATGGGTGCCGTTCCGCTGAAAGGCACGCCATATGCAGTGAACAAAAACCGCTTTATGTCACCGCTGGGCATCCCTTGTCAGAAGCCGCCGTTTGGTACGCTGTCGGCGATTGACATGAAAACCCAGAAAATCGTCTGGCAGGTGCCGGTTGGTACGGTGCAGGATACCGGTCCGTTCGGCATCAAGATGCGCATGAAAATGCCAATTGGTATGCCAACATTGGGCGGTACGCTGGCAACGCAGGGTGGCCTGGTGTTCATCGCCGGTACACAGGATTACTACCTGCGCGCCTTTGATTCTTCAACCGGTAAAGAAGTGTGGAAAGCACGTCTGCCGGTGGGCAGTCAGGGCGGCCCGATGAGCTACGTCTCACCGAAGGATGGCAAGCAGTACATCCTGATCTCGGCAGGTGGCGCACGTCAGTCACCGGACCGTGGTGACTACGTGATTGCTTACGCGCTGCCAGACAGCAAGTAACAACGCACAAGGAAAAGGGCCGACATTTGTCGGCCCTTTTTTTTTGCTTATTTACCGTCGCGCCACAGCGCCTGCAACTCTGGCGGCGCCACCTGTTCCGGAATCAGCAGCACAATGGTGCCCACCTCGCGGCGGGTGGCATACTGAATCTGGATGCGGAAATAGCGCTGGTCGCCACTGCCCACCTGCGCGGCCTTCTCCTCGGGTTCGCCCAGCGGCATCGCCTGCTCCAGCGCATGACAGACGCGCTGCTTTTCAGGAGGCGGCAACTCGCCCAGCATAAAGCGACGTTCGGCGCGAAGCCCCGGAATAAAGGCCATGCCGCCTTCACGCGCGACGATGATGGTGGCATCATCGGTGAGTTCGGGCAGTTCACTCATAGCACGCCAACCTCCTTCCACGCCTGTTCAATTGCACTGCTGACCGAGTCGTTGAACCGCTTTTTACCATGCCTGATGGTGAAGCTGGCAAAGGTCTTAAAGTCAGCATCCTGCGGCAGTTCGTCGTCACACACGGTATCGTACCAGGCATATCCCGCCTGTTCCCACGCATGTCCGCCCAGCGCGGTGGCCGCCAGATAAAAGGCTCTGTTAGGAATGCCGGAGTTAATATGAACCCCGCCGTTATCTTCCCGGGTCTTCACGTAGTGATCCATGTGTGCCGGCTGCGGATCTTTGCCCAGCATCGGATCATCGTAGGCGGTGCCGGGTTCAGACATCGATCGCAGTCCACGCCCGTTAATACCCTTCGCCAGCAGGCCTTCACCGATGAGCCAGTCCGCCTCATCGGCGCGCTGTTTTTTGCTGAACTGTTTAACCAGCGAGCCAAAAACGTCCGACAGCGACTCATTCAGCGCGCCAGCCTGCTCGAAGTAGATCAGCCCGGCTTCGTTTTCCGTAACGCCATGCGCCAGTTCATGCGCCACAACGTCAATCGCAATGGTGAAGCGATTAAAGATTTCGCCGTCACCGTCACCAAATACCATCTGCTGACCGTTCCAGAAGGCATTCTGGTATTTCTCACCGTAGTGGACGGTACCCAGTAATTTCAGCCCCTGATTATCCAGCGAGTTACGCTGGTAAGCCTGCCAGAAAAAGTCATAGGTCACGCCAAGGTAGTCCCAGGCTTCCTCAGCTGCCACATCGTCATTGCCGGGCTGACCCTCCTTGCGAATCAATTTACCCGGCAGAGTTTCCTGACTTTGCGCATCATAAATTTCACGATCCACATGACCACCCACCGCCGTCTTAACGCCGGTTGGCTTTTGCCAGTGCTCCGCCATCAGGTGCTGAACGTGTGTCAGGGTGCGACGCGCCTGCTCCTGCTGGTGGCCGGAACCGTGCGCGATGATTTTGCGAAGGATGTAGGGAGGAATAACGCAGTAAGCCATCTGGAACTCCTTGGCACTATGAATGTGCCAAAAAGTATAGACCCGCCACGCTGGTTAGACCTCATTAGTGAGGCCAGCGGTGAGTAGAAAAGTCTGATCTGACAGAAAGAGTTAGCGTCAGGAAGCGCTCTTGCGGCGGCGCTTTTTCTCAGGCAACAACTGTGTCACCTGGCTTTCAACCCAGCCATCATCAAGACGGGTGCGCAGCAGATCGCCGCTCTGGAGCTGCGCAGTTTTCTTCACCACCTGTCCGGCGGTGTCAGTGGTCACGCTAAAACCACGCGCCAGCGTCGCCAGCGGGCTGACGCCTTCCAACTGCGCCACCAGCTGACCAAACGTCTGTTTACTGCTGCTGAGCTGTTTCGTCATGCTCTGCTGCAGGCGATAGTGCCAGCTTTGCAGCTGCTTTTGCGCCTCGAACAGCCGCTGCTGCGGCTGCTGAGTGTTGAGTCGATGCGCCAGGCGATCCTGCTGACGTGTAGCCTGACGCAGCCGGGTTTCCATCGCTTCACCCAGACGCTGCTGCAGACGGAACAGGGCGGTCTGCTGACGGGCCAGACGCAGTTGCGGATGCTGTTGCTGCAGGCGATGCTCAAGACGGGTGTAAAGCCGCTGCTGGCGCGCCAGGTAGTAATCCATCGCCATCTCCAGCCGCTGTTGCTGCGACTGCAACTGACGCAGCAGTTCCAGCTGGTTACGGCTGACAATTTCAGCTGCGGCGGAAGGGGTGGGTGCGCGTAAATCGGCGACGAAGTCAGCAATGGTGACGTCGGTTTCATGCCCGACCGCGCTGACGATTGGAATGCGACTGGCAAAAATGGCGCGCGCCACGCGTTCGTCGTTAAAGCTCCATAAATCTTCCAGCGAACCACCGCCGCGCCCGACGATTAATACGTCGCACTCGTTGCGCAGGTTGGCCATTTCAATTGCGCGGACGATAGCCGCTGGTGCATCGACGCCCTGAACAACGGTCGGGTAGATCACGACGGGCAGGGAGGGATCACGGCGATGGAGTACGCGTAACACATCGTGCAGTGCCGCACCGGTGGAAGAGGTGATAACCCCAACCTGACGCGCCGGTTCCGGCAGCGGTTGCTTATGCTGCGGATCAAACAGTCCTTCGGTCGCCAGCTTTGCTTTCAGCAGTTCAAATTGCTGCTGCAGCAAACCTTCACCCGCCGGATGCATACTTTCGGCAATCAGCTGATAGTCACCGCGCGGTTCATAGAGCGTGATGTTGGCGCGAACCAGCACCTGCTGACCATGCTGTGGACGGAAGGTGACGCGACGATTGCTGTTGCGGAACATGGCGCAGCGAACCTGAGCGCCATCATCTTTCAGCGTGAAGTACCAGTGACCGGAAGCCGGTTGGGTGAAGTTGGAAATCTCGGCGCTGATCCAGACCAGGCCCATCTCTTTCTCCAGCAGCTGACGCACTGTCGTATTGAGACGGCTGACGGTAAAAATATTGGCGATGGGTGGCAGCGACATGTGACGAAGATCAAATTCCAAATCAGCAGGTTAATTCATCGATACTACATTGCTGCCGGTGTGGATCAAGAGTTTTTCGTAAATAATGCTGGAGGCAATCGATTACGGCCTGTATAATGCCGCGGCAATATTTTATCTATTCTCAATCACCCGAGGTGGAGTATTGCCATGTTAAGAATCGCTAAAGAAGCACTCACTTTTGACGACGTTCTGCTCGTCCCTGCACACTCCACCGTCCTGCCTAATACGGCCGATCTCAGCACTCAGCTGACCAAAAATATCCGTTTAAACATTCCTATGCTCTCTGCTGCAATGGACACCGTGACTGAAGCGGGTCTGGCGATTGCGCTGGCACAGGAAGGCGGTCTTGGCTTCATCCATAAAAATATGTCGATCGAACGCCAGGCGGACGAAGTGCGCAAGGTGAAGAAACATGAAAGCGGTGTAGTCACTGAACCGCAGACCGTGCTGCCAACCACGCCACTGGCTGACGTTAAAGTACTGACCGAGCGCAACGGCTTTGCGGGCTACCCGGTCGTCAACCGCGACAACGAACTGGTGGGTATCATCACCGGCCGTGACGTCCGCTTTGTCACCGACCTCTCTCAGCCTGTCTCTGCGGTCATGACCCCGAAAGATCGTCTGGTGACGGTGAAAGAGGGCGAAGCGCGTGATGTGGTGCTGCATAAAATGCACGAAAAACGTGTCGAGAAAGCGCTGGTGGTGGATGACAGCTTCCATCTGCTGGGCATGATCACGGTTAAAGACTTCCAGAAAGCCGAACGTAAACCTAACGCCTGTAAAGATGCGCAGGGTCGTCTGCGTGTCGGTGCGGCAGTTGGCGCCGGTGCCGGTAACGAAGAGCGTATCGATGCGCTGGTCGCAGCAGGCGTTGACGTGCTGCTGATTGACTCCTCACACGGCCACTCTGAAGGCGTGCTGTCACGTATCCGTGAAACCCGCGCTAAATATCCTGACCTGGAAATCGTCGGCGGCAACGTCGCCACTGGCGCTGGTGCTCTGGCGCTGGTTGCGGCAGGCGTCAGCGCCGTTAAAGTGGGTATCGGTCCTGGCTCTATCTGTACGACCCGTATCGTCACCGGCGTAGGTGTTCCGCAGATCACTGCCGTCTCTGATGCCGTGACCGCGCTGGAAGGCACCGGTATTCCTGTTATCGCCGATGGCGGCATCCGCTTCTCTGGTGATATCGCGAAAGCGATCGCCGCCGGTGCGTCCTGTGTGATGGTCGGTTCGATGCTGGCGGGGACCGAAGAGTCACCGGGCGAAATCGAACTCTATCAGGGCCGTTCATTCAAATCCTATCGCGGCATGGGTTCACTGGGCGCGATGTCCAAAGGCTCTTCTGACCGTTACTTCCAGACTGATAACGCCGCCGACAAACTGGTGCCGGAAGGCATCGAAGGCCGCGTGGCCTATAAAGGCCGTCTGAAAGAGATCGTGCATCAGCAGATGGGCGGACTGCGTTCGTGCATGGGCCTGACCGGTTGCCCGACCATTGACGACCTGCGCACCAAAGCGGAATTTGTCCGCATCAGCGGCGCGGGCATCAATGAGAGCCACGTGCATGACGTGACCATCACCAAAGAGTCACCGAACTACCGCATGGGTTCATAATCCCGATTTCCCGCCCGGCTCAAGCCGGGCGCTTTTATTGATCAAGTCACCGTTCTGGAAACCCCTCAATGACGACGGAAAATATCCATAAGCATCGCATTCTGATTCTCGATTTCGGCTCTCAATATACTCAGCTGGTTGCCCGCCGCGTGCGTGAACTCGGCGTTTACTGTGAACTCTGGGCATGGGATGTCACCGAAGAGCAGATTCGCCAGTTCAATCCAAGCGGTATCATCCTTTCCGGTGGTCCGGAAAGCACCACCGAACTGAACAGCCCGCGTGCACCTGAATATGTCTTCAACGCTGGCGTGCCGGTGTTGGGCGTCTGCTACGGTATGCAGACCATGGCGATGCAGCTGGGCGGCACCGTTGCTGGCTCAAACGAGCGTGAGTTCGGTTATGCGCAGGTCGAAGTGACCACGCCAAGCGCGCTGGTTCGCGATATCGAAGATGCGATCAGCGCCGCCGGTAAACCACTGCTGGATGTCTGGATGAGCCACGGTGACAAAGTCACGGCGATCCCGGCTGACTTCGTGACCGTTGCCAGCACAGAAACCTGTCCGTTCGCCATCATGGCTAACGAAGAGAAGCGTTTCTACGGCGTGCAGTTCCACCCGGAAGTGACCCATACCCGTCAGGGTCTGCGGATGCTTGAGCGCTTCATCATCGACATCTGTGAATGTGAAGCCCTGTGGACGCCAGCCAAAATCATTGAAGATGCCGTTGAGCGTCTGCGTGAGCAGGTGGGCAATGACAAAGTGATCCTTGGCCTGTCTGGCGGCGTGGACTCTTCCGTGACGGCGATGCTGCTGCATCGCGCCATCGGCGACCGTCTGACCTGCGTGTTCGTGGACAACGGCCTGCTGCGTCTGAATGAAGCAGAGCAGGTGATGGATATGTTTGGTGACCACTTCGGTCTCAACATCATCCATGTACCAGCTGAGATGCGCTTCCTGGATGCGCTGGCGGGTATTGATGAACCTGAAGCCAAACGTAAAACCATCGGCCGCGTCTTTGTGGAAGTGTTCGACGAAGAAGCGCTGAAGCTGCAGGACGTGAAGTGGCTGGCGCAGGGCACCATCTATCCCGACGTGATTGAGTCGGCGGCGTCTGCCACCGGTAAAGCGCATGTTATCAAATCGCACCACAACGTCGGTGGCCTGCCGAAAGAGATGAAGATGGGCCTGGTTGAGCCGCTGAAAGAGCTGTTCAAAGACGAAGTGCGTAAGATTGGTCTGGAGCTGGGCCTGCCGTACGACATGCTGTTCCGCCATCCATTCCCGGGTCCGGGTCTGGGCGTTCGCGTGCTGGGTGAAGTGAAGAAAGAGTATTGCGATCTGCTGCGTCGTGCCGATGCCATCTTCATCGAAGAGCTGCACAAAGCGGATCTCTACAACAAAGTCAGCCAGGCGTTCACCGTCTTCCTGCCGGTTCGTTCGGTCGGTGTGATGGGTGATGGCCGTAAATATGACTGGGTTGTCTCGCTGCGTGCGGTGGAAACCATCGACTTTATGACCGCCCACTGGGCGCACCTGCCATATGATTTCCTGGGCCGCGTCTCTAACCGCATTATCAATGAAGTCGACGGCATCTCCCGCGTGGTGTATGACATCAGCGGTAAGCCACCAGCGACGATTGAGTGGGAATGATGTACGGCCACTTGATAACGATTGACCGTGATTGAGTGAAGCCAGAGGCCACCAGCGTTTGCAGGTGGCCTTTTCTTTTTGACGATTGATAACGATTGCTGAAAGCCTCAATTTACCGTCGGTATTTTTGACGGTAAACCCTTTCCGTTGTACGCTCCTGATCCTTTTTACCGTTACCAGATTGGTAGCGGTGACGGTATACGGAGTCACATCATCATGCTCACCGACACAAAGCTGAAGAACCTGAAGCCCCGCGAGAAAGCCTACAAAGTCACAGATCGGGAGGGGCTGTATGTATCGGTCCAGCCCGGCGGCACCGTGTCTTTCCGGTATGACTACCGTTTCAACGGTCGCCGCGAGACGCTGACGATCGGTAAGTATGGCCCTGACGGTATCAGCCTGGCGGAAGCACGCGAAAAATTAAATACCGCCAAAAAGCTGATCGACTCAGGCATATCACCGGCTGCGGCGAAGCGTGACGGTAAAAAACACATCACCGGCGCTGACCGCTTCAATCATTTTACCGTCAGCTATATGGCGCACGTTCGCCTGGCGGACAGTACACGCGCCATGAAGCAGGCCGTTATTGATCGCGACATACTCCCGGCGCTGGGTAATAAGCTGATGACTGAAATCACTACGGCCATGGTCCGGGATCTGTGTGACCGCATTGTCGCGCGCGGCGGCCGGGCTACTGCCGTCCAGGCGCGGGAGATTGTCGCCAGCGTCTTCCGGTATGCAGCTGACAGGGGACACGATTACGTTAACCCTGCTGAGCGCATCAAAGCATCATCGATCGCTACGTTTGAGCCACGCACCACGGCGCTGAATCCGGCAGAGATCGGTCTGTTCTTTCGCACCCTGGACAACGTGGCCACGATGCCGACGCTTAAGCTGGCGCTGAAGTTCGTCATGCTGACATTGGTCAGGAAAAGTGAGTTCACAAACGCTGTGTGGGATGAGATAGATTTCGGTCGCCAGCTCTGGCAGATCCCCGCCGGACGCATGAAGGCGAGCAGGGCGCACATCATCCCGCTGTCGAGCCAGGCTAATGATCTGCTGGTGGGCCTGCAGATGTGTGCCGGCGGAAGTAAGTATCTTCTCGCCGGACGGTATGACCTCACTAAGCCGCTGTCGAACGCGGCGCTTAACCGGGTGATTAACATTACGATTGAGGAAACGAGAAAAGAGGGTAGGCAAGGGCTGGGGGATTTTTCAGTGCATGACCTGCGGCGCACGGCGAGCACGCTGCTGCACGAAGCGGGTTATCCGTCTGACTGGATAGAGAAGTGTCTGGCCCATGAGCAGAAAGGCGTGCGCGCGGTATACAACAAAGCGGAATACCTTCCGCAACGCACGTTTATGCTGCAGCAGTGGGCCGACATGGTGGATGGGTGGATAGATGGGAGCCTTTCAGATTTGGTGCCGTTCTCACCATTGCGGTTCGAACAATGGATGGCTCAACGTTCAGGATGATCGCCGAGTGTTTTGTCCGCCAGCAGCGCTGACAGGTAGATCAGTGCTGCCGGGAACCATGCCAGGCAGATAAAGACAGACTGCGGTGAGTGCGGCCCGTCTTCCAGTTTACCCAGCAGGTAAGCGGCGATCATGAGGTAAATCGATAGGGCAATCATCACTGCTCTCCGCTCTGATTGGTGGGCTGCTCCGGGATGATTCGGTAGGCGATGATGTTGTTCTCACCTTCCTCGTGATGCCAGTCCCACCAGTGCGCAATACCTTCGCCTTGAGGTGTCTGAGTGAACTTAACCTCAACAATCGCCATTCGTTCTACCGGGCAATCGCCACCACTCCACTCAATCCACCCATCCCCCCGCTCCTGCTGCTCCAGTATGGGGAGTGCAATCTCAAGGGCTTGCAGGTAGGTTTCTTCACGCAGGCTCAGCCCAATATTTGGCTGCTTTTGAAATGCTTTGAGGTGGGATATATCCCGACGTGCGACTTCAGCTGTTAGCTTTTTCATTGGTGCTCCTGTCTTCCTGCTCAAACTCAGCTTCAACAATCGTGTCGTGTGCTTCACGTGCCAGCATATCGATAGCGTGCAGGCGGTCCCGGAACTGCTCCGGCGTCAGGTCGCGCTTCTTAGCCAGGTCGATGATTGCCAGCGTCATGTTGCGGGCCTGACGCATCAGTGGTGGTGTGATTACCAGTTGAGTTACCTGTGTCATGCTGCACCCCCTACAACCCGGTCGCGAATCCTGACCGTTTCCGCGTTGTACGCTTCAGCCCATGCCTTGCGGCGGCGCTTCATCAGCGCGACGAAGCGATAGGCGCGGAAAGCGTACTTGCGATCACCCTCGCGTGCCTGTTCCATCAGATGATCGCGAAGCTGCTCCATGAAATAGGAGTGACCTTCGCCGTCAACGTCGCCAGGCCAGTCGGTTTCATTCAGCAGCCAGTCACGGGCTGTTTCGCAGTGCTGGCAGGTTTTGAAGGTGCTGAAGCTACCATCCCAGGCTCCCGCCACCCGCTCGTAAACATCCAGCGGCGCGATGATTCCCCTGCACTCACAGCACTGGTGCTGTTTGCGGGCAACAACGTGCGTTATTGAGTTGAAGTCTGTCATGCTGCATTACCTCTCGTCACCTGCACCATGCCGCGCGTAACCTCTATCCGGCGCGGCTGTTTGTCGTTTACCTCAAATCCGCCAGGCACCAACTCAATGTCGTTGTGAGGATTCTGATTACCCCAGTGATGCCAGCCTTCAGCATCGCCACGGCTGAACAACTCGATGCGTGACACATCACCATAGAGAAGTTCCAGGCGGTGTCGGGCGTCCCATGGTTTCGCGCTGTGCTCACCCAGAGGGCTGTAAATCACCTGTTTGATTGATGCGTTCAGGCGCTCCAGTCCCGCACCGCGCACTGCGATCAGGCAGTCTTCTGTGTTGGCGCGGGTGTAGTTGCCGCCGTTCATGCGCGTCTGGGTGTTCAGCAGCGCCAGCAGGTCATAGAAATCTTCGATCTCGCCATCTCGCAGCGCTTTATTGATGTGCTGCTCCGCCAGATGGTTCAGCTTCACCCAGGTGAAACCCTTCATCGTGCGCACATCGAAGCCCCATGCCTCAGCCAGCGCGATAGCTTCTTCAGCGTGTGTGCCGGTGTACCACATCGCCAGCACGGCATCTGGCGCAGCCAGCGACCACACCGGCAGGCGCTTGAGGTCAGCCATCGACATGGTGCCGTAGTGGTTATCCGCGGCACCGTTGCTGATGGTGTTGCCATATGACCAGGGAGGGTCGGCATAAATCAGTTGATAGTTCATGCCCGCACCTCACGCGCCGAACGCAGCAGCTGATCCATCCGGTATACCTGGCTGTTGGCCCGGCACTCATCAAACACCACGTTGATGCTGTTCATCGCATTCAGGCGGCGGTTTGCATTGCTCAGCCGGTTGCGCATTTCACTCGGGCTGATCACCACGTTGGTGTTTTTCAGCCAGCAAATGTAGTCCTGGCGGAACCGGCCGCGCATAACTTCACCGGCGCGCACCAGTTTGCTCAGCGCTGACATTGAGCTTTCACGCTTCAGACCGTGCTCCGCCAGGTGGGCGTGAATATCGACGGACCGGGATCCGCCATGCTCCTGCAGATAAGTGAGGATTAATTCTTTCGATGTCATGATCAGCCCGCCATTCTCAACGCTGAACGCTCAGCGGCTTTACGGTGGTTGGGATTGGCTTCGAACTTCGCAGCCAGTGACGGGTCACGCTGTGCAGCACTGGCATTGCGCTGGCGCTCATCGAGCCAGGCTTCAACCTCGTCAACGTTCCAGGCTACAGTGCGGTTGGTGAGCGGGAAGCGTTTCGGGAACTCGCCATTCTTTTCCATCTGATTGATGGTGTACTCAGACAGCGGCACGCGCTCGAGCAGCTGATCTTTACGGATTGCACCTTTCATAATTTTTTCTCTCCAAAGAAAAGGGGCCGCGATGGGCCCCTGAGTTTTCACTGGTGTTGGTTAAACGTATTCGGCGCGCATGTCGCCAAGCGTGATGCTGAAACCTTCGTGCAGCTCATCCCCCAGCGCACCTTTCAGGCGCTGCAGGTCTGCTTCAACCTTCATAAAGGTCTCTTTCGCGTCCGGCGCGCTGGCGTCCAGGCTGTTGATCGCTGCTTCAATCTGGCGGCGGGCGTCGTGGTGCTTATAGACTTTCACGGCTTTAGCGCGCAGTGATCGGAAGGTGGATTCGGTTAAGTCGTCCTTGTGCTGGCCGATCTTCTCACCGACAGCGCTGGCTTTCTCCAGCGTGTCAGCCTGCTCAATCTCTTCCTGCAGACCGGCAACCAGCACGGCGTCATCGCGATAATCACGAACATCAGCCGATGGTGCTTCGACGCTGCTGCCGATCATGCTGTTCAGGTCAGCGGTGGTGCGCGGTGTGATGTCACGTTCGCCGCGTGGCGTTTCGTCCAGCTCATCCGGCGTATACACACCCAGCAGCACGTCAGGAGCATGCAGGCGCGCCCAGCGCTTCGTGCAGAGGTATGCCAGCTGTTGCTTCGGATCCTGCTCCCACAGCGGCGAGTTACGCACACCAGCCTGCGCCATGCTGATGGTCAGCTCACGCGGCTCAGACTCACCTTTGATCACCGCCGATACAGTGACGGTCAGGAAGTCCGATTTATCGTTCTTGCCGGTACACTTGGACCAGTCGCCGCTCCAGCTGTAATTGATCCGGCTGGAGAGAAGGTTGGAAGACGACACGACCGCGTTTACCAGCTGCGCCTCATAGCCCAGCGCGCCATTCACGATGTGCGTTTTCTGTGCCACTGCGTAGGGGTTCATGCCCCATTGCGCCGCCTGCATGGTCACTGCCAGGCAGTCAGCGGGCTTACCGCGCAAATGCTGCGGGATGGCAACAACGCCCTCAGACATCACCTGCGCGAACTGCTGCAACTGCATCAGGCTTTGCGGGTTGAAGATGGTGGCGGCGGTGCTGGTGGTTTCGTTGGTGACTAAGTTAGTGCTCATGCCTGATTGTCCTTTTTGCGCGCCCATGCCGGGCGGGAAAGTGATTCAACGCCGCCCCAGGTATTGGTCAGGCGGCACTGGTGATAGGTGTTCAGATCACGCCGGTAAAGATCGTGACCCACGGCGACGTCTTCCGCGTCGAGTTGAAAGACGCGCACCGGGTAGCGGCCGCAATCGATGCTCTCGCTGACAGCGATGAAAACGAACTGCGGGTATTCGTTGAAGTGCTGATAGAAGCCGTCGCGGTACATGGCGTCCTGTACGTGGTAGCGGAACTCATCGACGTGACGGGCAAAGCGCTCCATGTCCGCCACTTTCTTCACGTCCACGATTACCGGCTGATTTTTCAGAAACCGGTCCGGGCGGATCCGGCAAAGTTCGCCGGTCTGCTCATCGTCCCAGTAAATCGACGCTTCGCAGTGGCCATCGGCTTCCAGGAAGAAACGCGCTGCCGGATGGGCGAATGCGCTGGCGCGCATCAGCTTCAGCTTGCGGTGATCCTCATGCTCCAGCACTGTTTTGCCGGTATAGAGGCAATCTTTCAGGAATTCGGCTTCAGCCTCCTTCCCGGCATTCGTGCGGCGATTGAATGGCGGCGCCTCGATGAAGCGCGCGCCGAACTCTTCAGGCTCCAGCAGGATGCAGTGAAGGGCGGTACCCATATCGAGCGCCGTTTTCTTCTCTTCATCCTCTGGCGCTGTTTTGCGCCACTGGAACACCGCCGGGTTAATGGCGATGTCGTCCAGCTGCGATTTACTGACGCCGGGGCCAGCGTGATAGGCCTCGTTGGGTATGTTGAAGTAAAGCCCCGGATCGCTCGGGGCCAGCTTGATTTCAGGCATAGCGGTCATGAGGTCCAGTCCTCACCGAGCCAGCTCATGTCCTTCCAGTCGAGTTCGGCCTGTGCCAGGCAGATTTTATCCACCATTTCCGCATACGCATCCTGCGCAGCTTCAAGACCAATTCCAGTCATGGGATGTGAAATAAATGGGTGGCGGATTCGCTCAACATCTTCCGGCCATTGCTCTTTTAGTGTCTCCGCACGGTCGCGGATCCATTCATCTTTGCCGACCTGAGCGTCGTGCTGTTGCCAGCGCTGCTCTTCGGCGATTTCATGCTGTGCATATGCACCCATAAGCACCTCAGTAGTTGATGGTGACGGCCTGAACTTTGCCCATCACGATTGCTGTGATGCAGGCTTTAGCCTGCTCATCGGTGAGACCTGCTGCCACGAGGTCAGTGATAGCCTGCTGATTGATCAGCCGGCGATGCTCTCTGTCCGCTGAGCGACGTGCCGCTTCATCGGCGATACGTTTCTCTTCCGCCAGACGTGATGCTTCAGCCTCTGCGGCGCGTCGGCGCTCAGCATCAATAGCTTCCTGCTTTTCGCGCTCTGCTTTAGCTATTGCATCAGCCTTCTCCTGCTCAGCCCGGCGTTCTGCATCGATACGCTGCTGTTCAATGCGAGCAGCTTCAGCTTTTAAATCTGCTTCACGCTTAGCCGCAGCCTCACGTTCCTGCTGCGCTTTCAGCTCAGCCTGACGGGTTGCTTCCTCTGCCGCTTCGCGCTTCAGCTGCTCATCCCGTCTGCGCTGTGCTTCTGCTTCCTGCTCTTTCCGCAGGCGCTCCAGTTCTGCAGCTGCATCTTCACGCTTTTTGGATTCTGCCAGCGACAGCTCCAGCTTTTGCACGGTGGCGTCTTTCGCTACACCGGCCTCGGTGGACATCTCCTGCCAGGAGTCATCCAGCGCCACAGATTTCGCGGTGGTCAGACGGGCATTGATGTCTTCGGATGGCAGGTAATTACCCATCGCATCGACTACATCAGACAGGGCACGAAGTTCAGCAATTCGCTGCTTTAATGCGTCTTCGCGGGCCTTTTCCGCGTTCTCCCACTCGGTCAATGGCTGGCGCGTTTCGTCGCGGATCCGGTCACATTCAGTCGTGAAGCGGCGCAACTCAGCTTCGATAACCTTTGGCTGTTCTTTCAGGCGCTTCAGATAGTCGCGGCCTGGCTTTTCAATCGCCGTTTTACTGCGTGACACCTTTGCCGCCAGCGATGCGATACGGTCACGGCCTTTTTTGGTTGTCAGGTCAGGCGTTTCATTAACTGCCTGGCGAATTTTTTCGAGGTACTGATCGAGACCGTTTTCAACGTAAAGCGTTGGCGCCTGATCTTCGGTGATGCTGATAACTTCAAGCTCTGTGCTGTTGGACATAACCGTTACTCCATGTCTGCCGCGCAGCTGGCGGCCATTTTCTGTGTGAATACCCACTCAAGGCCGGCGCTGAAGTCAGAGAACTGACGCTCAATGCCCAGCACGCAGGCGGTAAAGGTGTACTTGCCGTTCTGGTAACGATATTTCATTTCTGAATCCAGAATTACCGTTTTGGTAATAGTTGGTTGCATGACAAAGAGCCTTTAAGCCCATATGCGGCTAAGGCGATTTTCCGGAACTGGTCACGGTTAACTGTCTGACTGAAGCGCGTCTGGACGTTTGTCATTCTCCAGAGGTAGCCACAGGCTATGCGGACTATTACAAAAGGCTCTCCGGTCACATCATTAAAGGTCATGATCTGTCTCCGAAAAAGGGATAAGGATGTTCACTTTCCGGGCAGGCGTTCCGGTTCTACGGGTTAGCCGTGCCATCTGGTGGGCGGCCAGATTGTGGGTTGTGATTGCCCGTTTCGGATTGTTAAAGAGCGATTTTCTATTACCAAATTGGTAATACTTGAGGCTAATAATAAGCGTTTTTCAGGGTGTGTCAATCGTTATCACAAGAAAAAATTACCATAATGGTAACTGTAAGGGCGGGTTTTATGGCATCGGGTAGGTGTTGAGTGGGCTGGATTAGGTGGCAGGAGTCCGGGCTTTGACGGTATATGGCTGATTCATACCGTCACAGAGCCGCGGTATTTACTGATCTGACTCTTTCTGTGCCTGGCTGATTACGAACTCAATAAAGCTGGCGATTTTCTCTTTGTCTGCTGGGTCCAGCTTTTCATAAAGGTCACGGTCATACTGGATCTGACGGGCGTCAGTACTCGGGATCAGCAGCTCATAGCCATTGCGGCCGAACGCTTTAGCGATAGAGTTAACAGTGCTGATGGTCGGGTCGATCTCTTTATTCAGAACGCGGCCCACGGTTGACTGGTTCACGCCGCTGGCGCGGTGAACTTTACCCTGTGTTTTCAGGTCTTCGGATTTGTCCATCCACAGGCGCAGGTTGTGGGAAACCACGTCGCTGATCTCCACATCCTGAGCGACTGGCGGCACATTGTCCCGGTCGTTATCCAGCCAGTAATCTTCCAGCTTCAGTACCCGCTCAATGTTGCGCGCCGCTGCGCTGCCCATAGGCTTATCACGCGTCCATCGACTGATCAGGTTCGGTAATGAACCCAGGGCTTTTGCCATCTGAGTCTGGTTACCTTCGAAACGGGTCTCAAGCAGGTAAATCAGGTTTGCTCTGCGGATCCCGGAAATCGGCTTCATTTGTTTCCTTCATACATGATTTGGGTTTATCAGGCTGCTGGGTGCAATTAAAGCCGATGTTACCTTTCTGGTAAATGCACCAGATTGGTAATACAGGTTGATAACTGCCACCAGTTAGGTAACAATTCAGTGGATGAAATCGTTATCTGGAGGCCCCAATGGAGCCGTTTGACTTCAAAGAGTTCTGGCAGGGACTGTCGCTGGAAGAAAAGAAGCAGCTGGCTAAAGAGGCTGGCACGACAGTGAATTATATCCGTACTCACCTGGTGTACGCCCGCCGCGTTCCGAGTCGTAACTATATGACGGAATTGCATAAAGCTGTCATCGGAATTAACCCAAATATCAGTAAAGAGCAGCTGCTTTCCTTCTTCTACTCTGCCGCATAACCACCACATACCCTGCACCGAAGGCCGCCTACATGGCGGCTTTTTATTACACTCTCATTACTAAAAAGCCTTATAAAACAACCAATCGTTACCAAATATGCAAATGTGCCTTGATTTGTTTTCTGGTTAGGCGAAAATAGCCAAGAACAAGAGCAGGATTTTATGGAGGTTTCGTGAAAATCATTACCCAGATGGAGGCCGCTCGACGCGGACTCAACAAATATTACACGGGCCGACCGTGCAAACGCGGACATAAAAGCGAGCGATGGACCCTTAATGGTGCCTGTGTTCAATGCAATGTTGAGCGCGTAAACCGCAAGCGTGAAGAGATAGCGACAACCATGAAAGCTGCGCAGCTGAGCATGGGAACGTCACCGGAGGTGAGCTGATGGCTGGCGACTGGATAAAAATGCGTGCTGACCTGCATACGCACCCGAAAGTTGTCCGCATGGCGTCCGCATTGAAAGCGGACAGATTGCGGATAGTTGGCGGACTACATTCCGCATGGTGTCTTTTCGATGTCCATTCAGTTGATGGTTTTCTCGATGGCTACAGTCCTGAAACCCTGGACGACATGAACGGCTTCCCCGGATTTGCCAGGGCGATGATGTCAGTTGGCTGGCTGGAATTGGACGGAGAGAACCTAGTGATGCCGCGCTTCTCAGAGCATAACGGTCAGTCAGCCAAGCGCCGTGCACAGGATGCTGCGAGGAAGAGAGACGTCCGAAAAAAGTCCGCACCTGAAGCGGACAAATTGCGGACCAGAGAAGAGAAGAGAAGAGAAGATATAAAAGATAAAACCCCACATAACGCGCACGAGAAATTTTCGGTCCCCTCGCCAAACGCAGCGAACGCCATTATCGAAAACCGGGTGCCTCCGTCAGCTGGCGTTATGACCGATGGAAAGTTTCCGATGTTCGAAGGCTGGCAGCCATCACCTGACTTCATTCGGTTGTCAGCGATTTGGGGTGTCACCCTGGATAAACCACCGACGCCGGAAGAAATAGCCAGCTTCGTTTCCTACTGGCAGGCCGAAGGCAAAGCCTTCCACCATGCGCAATGGGAACAAAAACTCTCACGCAATCTGGCAAACATCAGAGCCAGAATGCCGAATGAACCTGAAGCAGTACCACACTGGAACAGCCCTGAAGGCTGGAAGGATTTCATATGAACCATGATCTGTTTAACGCTGTTCAGAATCGCGATGGCGCTGCGCTGGCCACCATGGCCGGGCACGCACGGAACACCACTGAGAATGTGATCGACCAGGAAGCAGCCCGACTGGTTGATAAGCTGTTCAACCAGCTGAAGCTGGTATTCCCGGCAGCCGGACAGACGGCGCTCAAAAGTGACGCGCATGAAACCGCAGCGAAGCGCCAGTGGATCGCCGCTTTCGCAGAGGGTGGGATCCGATCTCTGGACCAGCTGACCGCAGGGATGCGTCAGGCCCGCGCCAGCACATCGCCATTCTGGCCTTCACCGGGGCTTTTCGTTTCCTGGTGCAAAGACAGCTCAACCATTCTGGGGGTGAGTATCGAGGAAGCCATGGCAGAGTTTCACCGATATAACCGGGATCGCGGGCTGGCTACCTCGCCTGAGAAGTTCAACTGGAGTAAGCCGGTTCTGTACTGGGTTGTGACTGATGCGCGCCAGGCGATGCTGCAGCGCTGCCTGAGTGAATCTGAGGTTGAGTCTTTCATCACCCGTAAGCTGAGCGAGTGGGCGAAGAAGGTCGCTGCAGGTGAGCAGATCCCCGACCCGGTTCAGATGCTCGAATCTAAGTCCAGGCCAGCAGCGTACCAGCCATCGGCCAACGACTACGAATACCGTTACATGCCGAACGCGGCGCACATGGGAAGCGTGACACCAGCACAATGGCTTCAGGCTGAATACCAGAGACGCAAAGAATTAGGTCTGACTAAATAGCTGCGCGCTGAATAATTACCAAAATAGTAATAATCCTGCACCAGCCGCATCAGATTTAATTATCTGGTATCAGGGCAGGCAAGGAGCAGGCAACGCGGTAAGTCCTCGCAGAACGCGATACAGAGCGTTTTAAGGGCATAGAGATAAAGCGCAAATGAGCGCATTTTTTTACTTGCCGAGTATTACCAAAATGGTAATAGTAACCAATGAGGTAACAGCATGCAGAAGCGTCTTTACGCACTGGGCAGACTAAAAACCGGCCAGATGAACAAATCCGAAACCGCCTACGCCGCTCACCTCGAGCTGCAGAAGCGCGCCGGGATCATCCTCTGGTACCGGTTTGAAGGTATCAAACTGCGCCTCGCTGACAGCTGCTTTATCACCGTCGATTTCGCCGTGATGTATGCCAGTGGCCAGCTCGAAATGCACGACGTCAAAGGCTCAAAGCGGATCTTCAGCGATGACGCCAGGGTGAAAATGAAGGTCGCGGCGGACTCGTACCCCTTCGCCTTCAAAGCGGTTTACCCAAAGCCAAAAGCCGCGGGATGGGACGTTGAAGAGTTCTGAACAGGTTAACCAGCGCAGCAAAAAGCGTGTTAACCCCAAAAATTGTGATTTTAGATAACGGTCTGAGGTGAAAAATATTTATGGAAAATCAACAGTTAAGTGATGTTAAGGGAAAAGAGTTAGTCGCTGCAGGGCATGCGTTTGCCAAAGCGATCGGCATGGATACGCCGCTGATCGAGATTGCGAAGATGGTATCAGTGCTGGCGACCCGTCTGGACTGTGCACTGGTGCGTGGTGATGAGTTGCAGAAGGAGCGTGACGCGCTGGCGGCAGAGAATGTGGCGCTGAAGTCTGCTATCAGCTATGTCTGCGACACGGACAATCAGCCTGATTATCAATATGACGGCATGGGCTGTGGTATCGAGGACCGTGGGATAATTGATCGGTATGAAGCTGCTCGGTACGGCTGGGATGAAGCCCTTGAAAGGATGTATAGCGAAGTTATCCCGTGCGCCTCTGATATCGAAACCCCAGCCACCGACGCCTACCTCAACGCTGTGCGGGCTGAGGGTGTGGAGATTCTGACAGGAAAGCTGCAGCAGCTGATTGATGAAGGTGTTTTTGACGCCAAAGAAATCGGCGTGGCCGCTGGGGCAGTTTATGAAGGCGCTCAAATTGCAGCCCAACTCCGCGCCGGTAAGGATGGTGAGTGATGGCTAAGCACCGCAACACCTCAGCTCGGCTTGAAAAGAAGTTGTCATCTACTGCTAAATCGCTGCTGCTTGCCCTTTACCCTAAAACTTTCAGCGAGAAAGATTTCTATCTGGAAGAAGGCTATTACGAAGGGTATCGCGGCACGGTATGGCATCAGGAGTGGCATCACTCGTGGCCAGTCGATTACTGGGGTGAAAGTGACAGCGATGATTGCTTCTGGCTTCTCTACTCTTGGCTCATTGATAATACTACCGACTTCGAAGGCATGAACGCGGCAGATGAGTTGGTGGGCTGGGATTGGGGTATAGAGGTTGACTATACGCCGTTTTACTCCCCGTGGCGTGGCGCGGGACGCGCTGCAATCATTGGCCACTGTCGCCGCCTGGTTAAGGCGAGCGTGACATTGGATTGCATGCGCTGAGGAGGAACAGATGCAATCCCCCGCCGAACGCAAAGCAGCGCAGCGTGCAAGACAGGCCGCTGCCGGTGGTAAAAAGCTGGAGCTGGCGCTGGATAGTCAGGAACTGAAGATGCTGGCGCAGAACTGCGCCGCACGCCGCCCCGGTCGTGATCCGTATGAGCTGAACGAGTATATCGCGCTGTTAATCCGGAAAGACTCCGCTGAACTGGCTCAGCAACTTGAGGCGCTGGCCCACCAGCAGTGCGGGAAATGCAAAGAGCAGCTGCCGGTACAGGATTGCCCATGCAGTGGTGAGATGGCATGCTGGGTAACTACGGGTTGGCACAACCTCAAATTAACCGGGTAAAGCATGGCGCGCAATAATAAAACCATCGTCACAATTCTTGAGTACCCGGGCGTCCCACTGGACGCCATTATCACATCAGAGCTGGTGGAGCATGATGGCGCGACAGTGCAGGGGGTAAAGCTTTCCCTGGCGCCAGAGGCACACGTAGCCGCATTCTGTTCAATGTTAAGTCGTGGCAATGCTGTGACTTTCGTACAGAAGAAAAAAGGCACAAGATTTGATCTGCATTACGTTGGATTAGAAGAAGACTACTATCATTTCTTCAGTCATCCAGATAATTGATGTGACATGTCACAGGGCGCAAAAAATGCCATCACATAATCTCGCATCACTCAGCCGTGAAGACCGCGACAGGATTAACGTGGATTTAGCCGCGTCAGGAGTCGTATACAAGGAGCGTATGAATCAGCCAGTTATCCCACATGAAGTGGAGATGCAGCAGCCAGCAGCGATGAGGGATTACTTCAAAGAGCGCCTGCAGCATTACAGGAATATTTCGCTGCAGTACCCGCGCGGCACTGACCCGGTTTATCAGAAGGAAGAGAAGCTGTGAGGTGGATTTTTTTATCTGGAATGTTGATTTCCATGACAGCAATAGCGGATGACAGGGCATTTGAAACGCCAGAGGTTAAATGCCTGAATGACCACACTATCCCCTTCATTAAATCCGACATTCAGCCACAAAAAATCGTTGATGAGGCTTATGTTACTTGCAAGCCTGAGCTGGATGAGTGGAAGAAATTGCAGGAACCATTGACTGATGAAATGAAGCAGCGCATGCGCAAAGAGCTTTATGACTTCTATATCAGGATGATTGAAAAACGAAGAAATTACGAAACTATTAAATCCGCAGAAGCCGGCCATTGAGGCGGTTTTTTAAGGCCACACGACTAAAGTTCTACCGCGAAGAGTCGATGAAGTTTTCACGGGGATCGGACCCGGTTCATCAAAGGGAGGAAAAGTGACTAAGAAAGTTGTTGTTATGAAGCCCAATGGAATTCAAATTCATCACGCTGATGATAATGCAACCGGCATCGAAGTGTTAATACCGGGCGTGCTCGTTCTGCCTATTCATGAAATAGAGGTAGATGGGGATATTCGCTATTACGCCAATGGAACCGGGGAAAAAGACGAGGAAGCTATACGCGAGATTTTACGCAATAACTAACCCTCTCCCTCTAAAGAACCTCGCCCCGGCGGGGTTTTTTATTGCCTCAATCAAAATTCATCGCTAAATTACTGGTTTTATGAACAGTGTTTTGGGGCTTTTTTATGCGCACTTTCAACTCAGGCGGCACCAGATTTTACTTCATGGAGAAGGGCGAAAAGCTGCCCGACATCCACGCATCGCGGGACTTCACCAGCGGTTACATCATCTGGCCGCGCAGCAATGGCAAATGGGACGTGCGCTGGAAATTCTCCGGCGACTGGGAAGAGATAGCCGGTCACCAGTTCGACACCGAAAACGAAGCATTCCTGTGCGCCCACGAGCATCACGTCAAGCGAAGTTAACCCACCATTTGGCTGCTGTTATTTGCATGGTACTATTACCAAAACGGTAATTAATTTTGAGGTGTTACCATGCCTAAGCCGCAGTCAACCAAACCACTAACTGAGCAGATGGTGCGCTACTGCGAGGAGTACGTGAAGAACCCCGACGACCAGACCGCCTGCGCTATTTACGCCGGGTACTCAGCAGCGACAGCCGTTAATGCCGCCAGTCGCCTGATGGCGGATCCTCGCGTCAAGGAACGCATCGCACATCTACGCCAGGCGCGCAGCCGCCGGACAAAGATTGATGCCGATTACGTGCTGAAGCGGCTGGTGGAGATAGACCAGATGGACGTGCTCGACATCCTGACCGATGAAGGCGGACTGAAGCCCGTGAGCCAGTGGCCGAAAGTCTGGCGCACATCGCTCAGCGCCATGGACATCAACCGGATCCGCATGGCCGGTGGTGACGGTGAAGAGGATATCGAATCGACCATGCAGAAAGTGAAGTGGCCAGATAAGGTGAAGAACCTCGAGCTGATCGGTAAGCACGTCGGTGTGAGCGCCTTCAAAGAGGTGCAGGAGCTTAATATCAACGTCAGCCTGGCTGATAAGCTTGCTGCAGCCCGTAAGCGCGCCGCAGCTGGTGGCAAAGATGAGTAGCGCCGCCGATCTCGAGATGCAGCTGATAGAGGATATCGGCGCGTTCACGCATGACCCCTATGGTTACGCGCTGTATGCTTTCCCCTGGGGCGAAGAGGGAACGGATCTGGCACACTCCAAAGGCCCGCGCCAGTGGCAGGCCGAAACATTCCAGGAGATAGGTGATCACCTGCAGAATCCAGCGACACGGCACCAGCCGCTGATGATTGCCCGCGCCTCAGGCCACGGGATTGGAAAATCAGCCTTCATCTCAATGATTACTAAGTGGGGCATGGACACCTGCGAGGATTGCAAGGTGGTGGTGACCGCCAACACAGAGAACCAGCTGCGCACCAAGACCTGGCCGGAAATCGCAAAGTGGCAGCGCCTGAGCATCACACAGGACTGGTTCACCAGCACCAAAACCGCCATCTACAGCAACGACCCATCGCACGCCGAAGCCTGGCGCGCTGACGCCGTACCGTGGTCTGAGAACAACACCGAGGCATTCGCAGGCCTGCACAACGAGCGCAAGCGCATCATCCTGATATTCGACGAAGCTTCAAACATCGCCGATCTGGTATGGGAAGTAGCAGAGGGCGCGCTGACGGACGAGAACACGGAGATTATCTGGATTGCGTTCGGTAACCCGACGCGTAACACCGGCCGTTTCCGGGAGTGCTTCCGTAAGTTCCGGCACCGCTGGAAGACTAAGCAGATCGACAGCCGCTCGGTGGAGGGCACGAACAAAGAGCAGATTCAGAAATGGGTGGACGACTATGGCGAAGACAGCGACTTTGTGAAGGTCCGTGTGCGTGGCCTGTTCCCGTCAGCATCAGAAGCGCAGTTCATCCCAACCGGGCTGACAGACGCAGCAGTTGGCAGGGTGATCACCCCTGGGCAGGTAGCTCACGCTGCCACTGTTATCGGCGTTGACCCGGCGCACCAGGGCGGTGACCCTGCAGTTATCTACCTGCGGCAGGGGCTGCACACCAAAAAGCTGGGCGAGTACCAGCGCACCACTGATGACGTGCTGTTTGCCAAAACCATCGCGCAGTTTGAAGACGAGTACCGCGCTGATGCCGTGTTCATCGACTACGGCTATGGAACCGGGCTGAAGTCTGTTGGCGATAACTGGGGGCGCAACTGGCAGCTGATACAGTTCGGCGGTGGCTCAACCGATCCGCAAATGGCGAACAAGCGCGGCGAAATGTACAACGCCGTTAAGACCTGGCTGAAGGATGGCGGGCAACTGGACAGTCAGCAGGTGGCGGAAGAGTTATCAGCAGCAGAGTACAAAGTGCGGCTGAAGGACAGCCGCATTGTGCTGGAGGATAAGACGAGCATCAAAGAGCGCCTGGGTAAATCACCCAACGATGCCGACGCGCTGGCGCTGACGTTCGCCTTCCCGGTAGTCAAGAAGCTGCATTATGTCGGTAGTCACCAAATGGGACAGAGCGAGACAGAATATGATCCATATAAATAGCTTAAGTTTGGTCAGGTTTTGATGCTGAGCTAACAGAATAAAAACCTTTTGGGCCATTCCTATTTAGATAGTTAAGAGCTTGATAGTATGGCTCATGAACAAATATCTGTCCCGAAGACATATCCGCAAGGAATATATTGGAGTAAGTATCGCCAAATTTTTTATGTCCATCAATGAAAGAGTCTAGTTTGGCTCGCAAGTCATTATTTTCTGACTGCTTGTTTGATAATTTCCTAGCGTTTATTACAAAAGCTTGTGATTTTTCCTCAAGCTCTCTTTTTATTGTATCTGTTTTATTATTGGCAACTTCGATTTCTTGAAGGAATTCATTCCTTGTTGTATCAAATAGTGAGATTTGTGTCTTTAGATTGTTGTTTTCTATTTGAAGCTTATCAATGGATTCGTGCTTCTCTGCTATGAAATCATATTTAGTCAGTAAGTCATTATACTCATCTTTCTTCTTGTTTAAATTTTCACTCATCTCATTGAGAGCGTTTTGCGTGGTGCTCCGGACTGCATCAAGAGACTCAATCTCAGAATCTAAATCTGATCTTTGTTTCTTTAAAGACTGTATGTTTGCTCTACTAGTTGCGGACTGCTGACGAAAATCTTCTATAAGTGATTCTTCTTCAGCAAGTTGTTTAGTTTTTGCTGATTCATTTTTTGCCATCTCAACCATCAAATCTTTTTGAAGCTGGATTCTTTTTATTTCTTTTTGTGAGTTAATTGTTTCGATATGTGTTGTTATCTTTTTATGAACCCAAATAGAAGCGTACGTAAAGAAAGGAAATGTTAGAGATATAAAGCATGCCCACAGAAAGGGGAACCAAAATGAATGGGTGTGGGAAATGTTCACGCCAAAAATAACCGAATTATCGGGTATCTTATGCCTAATATATTCAATCCTTTCGATGATTTTGAAGTCTGAGAGAAAGAAAAAAGCAACTTTATTCCAATTATAAAAAAGCCAAGCAATAACCATGGTTCCGAAAAATGGATTTCGTGCCCGATATACAAAAGCCTCCTGCACCGGAGTTACAAGTGCGTCCTTTAAAACCCCAGCAATTTCTTTGATCGCGTCGCTCATGACAGTAACCAGATAGGTAACGAATTTTGATGAATCATACCTTCAAAAATCGATTAGGAATAGTCTTAGTGGCTCGAGTTTGAGACAAAAAAATGCCCGCACGGGGCGGGCTAAGAAACACAGCAACGACACGGTCCTACGGCACATCAGGTGAGAACACTTAGCGCCTCTGTGGCGCTCCTGAACGCCCGCCAAATGTTCTCGCCTGATATGTGTGGTGCCGGGTGCCTCCCGGTGCTCTGGTCAGACTGACAGAAACCAGAGCGGAAACTCTTAGACTGTGTGCAATCTTTGTCAGTCTTCCGCGTGCGCTGGCCGCATTCACCACATGGAAAGACACTTAGCACCTTAGTGCGCCACACTTTGTCGCGGCTCCATAAGCATCTTTCAATCTGGTGCCGGGATGATGCCCGGCTTATCCACCGCCTTTACTTTTAAGTCCAATATGCTGCTGCGGTACTCCGGACTGTGAGTCGATGTCAGCTCTCTCCACGGCCTAACTATTACCATTATGGTAACTATTGTCAAATGCTTTTGCTTATTAGTGGTCAAAATAATGCGTATATGGTTTAATTTTGGTAATTATCCAAGGGAGTTACAGCCATGTGCATGGGTTCAAAACCTTCCGTACCGTCAGCCCCAGAAGTTCAGGCCGCGCCACAGGCGCAGGATGACGCCGTTGTCAGTGCCCGCGACGATGAAGAGCGCCGCCGCCGCGCAGCTGCAGGACGTGCTTCCACTCTGCTGACTGGTTCACAGGGTGACACTTCAAAGGCCAATACCAGCAATAAAACGCTGCTGGGTCAGTAACAGGAACCGGGGCAATCATGGCCGAAGAAACGCTGAAGCAGCGATTAAACAAACAGTTGGGAATGCTCACCGATGAGCGGACCACATTTAATTCACACTGGCGCGAGCTGTCTGATTACATCAGCCCGCGTTCCAGTCGCTTTCTCGTTTCTGATGCCAACCGGGATAACCGCCGCAATACCAGCATTGTTGATCCGACCTGCACCCTGGCAGAGCGCACGCTGTCCAGCGGCATGATGTCGGGCATCACCAGCCCAGCCCGCCCGTGGTTCACGCTGTCCGTTTCAGATCCGGCAATGAAAGATTATGGCCCGGTGAAGTTATGGCTGGAAGATGTGCAGCGCCGCATGAATGAGGTGTTCAATAAGTCCAACCTCTATCAATCGCTGCCCATTGTCTACGCACAGCTCGGCACCTACGGCACCGCCGCCATGGCGATACTGGAAGATGACGAAGACATTATCCGCACCTATCCATTCCCGATCGGCAGCTATTACGTGTCGAACAGCGCGCGTCTGAGTGTTGACACGGTTTTCCGTGAATTCCGCATGACTACCCGCCAGCTGGTGGAGCAGTTCGGCCTGGACAACGTGAGCGAAACGGTTAAAGGGTAGTGGGCTACCCAGACCACGGAAGCCTGGCATGACGTTATCCATGCTGTTTACCCGAACGTGAACCGCCAGACCGGCAAGATGGACGCCAAAAATAAGCGCTACAAATCGGTTTATTTTGAGAAAGCTGGTGATGACAAGATCCTGCGTGAATCCGGCTTCGATGAGTTTCCGATCCTGGCGCCACGCTGGGAAGTGAACGGCGAAGACGCCTATGGCAGCAACTGTCCAGGCATGACGGCGCTGGGCCAGGTCAAAGCGCTGCAGCTCGAGCAGAAGCGCAAAAGCCAGTTGATCGACAAAGCCACTAACCCGCCTATGGTCGGGCCTTCTTCATTGAAGAGCCAGCGCGTTTCACAGCTGCCTGGCGCTGTCACCTACGTTGATCAGCTGACCGGTCAGGACGGACTGAAGCCGCTCTACATGGTCAACCCGAACACGGCTGATCTGCTGAACGACATCCAGGACACCCGCGACATTATCCGCAGTTCCTACTTCGTTGACCTGTTCCTGATGCTCCAGAACATCAACACCCGCAGCATGCCGGTGGAAGCAGTTAACGAACTGCGAGAAGAGAAACTGCTGATGCTCGGGCCGGTGCTTGAGCGCCTGAACGATGAGTTCCTTGATCCGCTGATTGACCGTGCGTTCGCCATCATGCAGCGCAAAGGCATGCTCCCGCCGGCGCCCGAAGTTCTCCAGGGTACCGCGCTGCGCATCGAATATATCTCCGTCATGGCTCAGGCGCAGAAGTCGATTGGCGTCAACAGCATGGAGCGCTTCGTGGGCTTCGTGGGCGGCATGGCGCAAGCCAAACCTGAAGCGCTCGACAAACTGGACATCGACAAAATCATAGACAGCTACGGCGACTCTATCGGCGTTTCACCGTCTGTCATCGTGCCTGATGAGGAGGTTCAGAAAATCCGCCAGGCGCGTGCCGAGCAGATCCAGCAGCAGCAACAAATGCAAATGGCACAGGCAGCAGTAGCCGGTGCTAAAGACCTCAGCCAGGCAAATCTGGAAGGGCCAAACGCGCTCAGCGCCATTGCGGGAGGCATGCAGCAATGACTGATTTCGATGATGAGCAGCGCCTGAAAGACACCGAGCAAAATCAGAAGCTGGCTGCAGAACGCCAGCGCGACGACCTGAAGCACGTCATGTCATCAGTGCAGGGCCGCCGCCTGATCTGGCTGCTGCTCAGTAATGCCGGTGTGTTTGCGCTGTCATTCACTGGCGATAACGCGGCCACCAATTTCAATGAGGGACGCCGCAGTGAAGGACTCCGCCTGTTTAACGAGGTGATGACGCACTGCCCGGATCTCTATCTGACCATGGCAAATGAAGCCAGAGAATACGAGGAAAAAGCCTGATGCCGTATACCGATATCAAATTCGTGCGCACGTCATCCATCGCCGAACTGGAAACGATGCTTCCGCCGCTGCTGAAACAGGGTTACCAGCCGCTTGGCGCAGTACAGATCCGTAACTCTGCTAACTCGCAGGGCGGTTACGACTTCTTTCAGGCGATGGTTATCGGTGACAGCTCGGTGCTGGCGGCCAATCAGAAACTGCTGACCGATGGTGACGCTATCACGGTGCAGAACAGCGCCGGTGTCGCAGTGGCTGGCACGCACAGGATTTCGATTATCAACGGTGCGCTGGTGCTGAAGCTTGATGCCACAGTCGCGCCGCTGATCAACGGCCAGGTTCAGAACAGCGTGCCGGTAACTAATAACGCGCTGCTGTCTATCGGCACCACCAATCGCAAGGTTACCAGCACGGTTTCTGCTGGTGCAGTGACCAACTTAACGATCGCATAAGAGGCTCTATGAACTCCTTATTCAAAATGCTTTTTCACACGCGCTATCAGTCAGAGGCATCAGCAGCTGAAGCACCAGCCACTGGCGGCGACGCTGGCGCACCAGCTTCTACCACCGGCAATGAGTCAGCGCCAGCGGGTCAGGAAGGCACTCAGACGGAGCAGCAGCCTGGTGAAGAAAAGCCAGAAGGCGCAGGCCAGAAGCCTAATGCAGAAGGTGAAAAACCGGACGCTGAGAAAACTGGCGACAACAAAGACGGTGAGAAAGATGGCGATAAGAAGCCTGAAGGCGCGCCGGAAGCCTACGAATTCAAAGCGCCTGAAGGTGGCGAACTGGATAAGGAGGCAGTCTCCCAGTTTGAGCCCATTGCCCGTGAACTGAATCTGTCGCAGGAGCAGGCGCAGAAGCTGGTGGACCTTTACGGCAGCAAGGTGATGCCACAACTGATGAAGCAGCAGGCTGATACCTGGCAGAAGCAGATTGCCGACTGGGGCACAGCGGCAAAAGACGACGCCGAGATCGGCGGCGATAAGTTTGATGGAAACCTGACGCGGGCAAAGCAGGCGATGGATAAATTCGCCACGCCACAGCTGCGTGAGTTCCTGGAAACAACCGGCATGGGCAACCATCCCGAGTTGATTCGCGTGTTTGTAAAGGTGGGCGCGGCCATGTCGGAAGACAGTCTGGTCACGTCAAATGAGAAAGGCCAGCGTTCGGCGGCCGATGTTCTGTATGGCAAAAACTGAGGAAATAAATTATGGCTGTTAAAGGCTTAACTGCGCTGACGCTGGCTGACTGGGGTAAGCGCGTGGATCCAAACGGGAAGATCGACAAAATCATTGAGCTTCTCGGCCAGACTAACCCGATTCTGGAAGACATGCCGTTTGTTGAAGGCAACCTTCCAACCGGACACCGCACTACCGTGCGCTCAGGTTTACCTACGGCGACCTGGCGTTTGCTCAACTACGGTGTGCAGCCGAGCAAATCCACCACCGTGCAGATCACCGACTCTGCCGGCATGCTGGAAGCTTATGCAGAAGTCGATAAATCTCTGGCTGACCTGAACGGTAACACGTCTGAATTTCGCCTTTCTGAAGACCGCGCGTTTATTGAAGCGATGAATCAGCAGATGGCGCAGACGCTGTTTTACGGCGACACCAGCGTTAACCCTCAGCAGTTCATGGGCCTGTCTTCTCGCTATTCCAGCAAAACCGCTGGCAACGGCCAGAACATCATCGATGCTGGCGGTACCGGTACTGACAACACCTCTATCTGGCTGGTGGTCTGGGGTGAAAATACCGTTCACGGCATCTTCCCCAAAGGCCAGAAAGCTGGTCTGCAGCATCAGGATCTTGGCGAGCAAACGCTCCAGGACGCCAACGGCGGCAAATACCAGGGCTATCGCTCTCACTATAAGTGGGATAACGGCCTGACCCTGCGTGACTGGCGCTATGTGGTTCGCATCGCGAATATCGATGTCAGCGATCTGTCGGTGCCTGGCTCTGCCGCCAACATCGTCACCCTGATGATCAAAGCGCTGCACCGCGTCCCTAACCGCGGCATGGGTAAGCCGGTGTTCTACATGAATCGGACCCTTGGCCAAGCGCTTGATCTGCAGTCTCTGGATAAGGCTTCTCTGGCTCTGACTGTAAAAGAAACTGAAGGCGACTGGTGGACTTCATTCCGCGGCATTCCGATCCGTGAAGTTGATGCGATTCTCGAAACAGAAGCGCGCGTCGTTTAACCCCCTGACCAACTCAGCGGGGCAATGACGCCCCGCTAAATGGAGAGAGAATTATGATCCTCGACAAACTGTTGATGTTCTCCGAAGCACAGGCGGTTACTGCGTCTGCTGCTTCAACTGATGTGATTGACCTCGGGCCAATCGACGGCAACCGCCGTGATATCGGCGTGGGCTATCCGCTGGAACTGTTCGTGAACGTGAATACCACAGCAGCCGCCGCTGGCGCTGCAACGGTAAACATCCAGTTGCAGACCAGCCCCGACAACAGCGCATGGACCACGCTGGCATCAACCAGCGATCTGGCTCTTAGCGCCCTGACATCTGGCAAGCGCGTCTGGTCACAGAAGGTACCGCAGGGCGTACAGCGCTATCTGCGCGTTAACTACGTTGTTGGCACCGGCCCGCTCACCGCTGGCGCGTTTACTGCTGGCATCAATCTGGATGTGGATAACAACTCACCGTATCCGATCCGCTCACGCATCACTGGTTAAGGGGCGCGTAAATGTCAGATGAAAAAGCAAAGTACCGCGTTCTGCGCCTCTCCCACATCCATAACCAGCTGTGGCCAGAAGGTTCAGAAGTCGAGTATGACGGCAAGCCTGGCAGCGCTCTGGAGCCAATCAATGACGCAGCGAAAGCAGCGAAAGCGAAGGCAGAGCGCAAAGGTGAAGCTGCTACAACCACCATTCCTAACGGCACCGGTAACCCACCAGCCGCTGGCGGAAACAGCAATCAGCCCGGCCCTGAAGGCGGCAATGGCGGAAACGGTGAAGGTAATGAAAATCTGGCAGAGCTTCAGGAGCAGTACGAACAGCTCTTCCAGAAAAAAGCCCACCCGGCGATGAAGGCTGACACTCTCCGCGAGAAGATTGCAGAGAAGCGCAGCGAACTCGGTCTCTGACCGGCGATGAATAAGGGGCCGGATGGCCCCTTTCTTTTCAGGAGTGTCCAATGAAAGTCGTCAATATGAAAACCGGTACCGAGTCTGTTGAAGGTGAGAACGGTCAGACAGAAACCCGCGACGAATACCCATGGGGGTTGCGCATCTCGCTGAATGGCGATGCGCTGAAAAAGCTGGGTGCCGAACTGCCAAAAGTCGGCGACATGATGGCTATTGGTGGCCTGGCAAAAATCGTCGGCGTCAGCACTCGGGAATCAGAAGGCGGTGAATCTCACAGCCATATCGATCTGCAGATCACTGATTTTGGCATGGAAGCATCCGATGCTTCTCCGCCAAAAACAGCCGCGGCCACCCTTTACGGATCGGAGGATGACTGATGGCTTCCGTTATCGAAATCTGCAACATCGCGCTGAGCCGCCTCGGCAATAGCCGGACGATCAACAGCCTCAGTGAAAAGAGCAAAGAGGCCGGGTTATGTGACCTGCATTATGAGTCTGCCCGCCTTGAGGTGCTTGCAGACTTCGACTGGAACTTTGCCATCAAGCGTGTCGCGCTGGCTGATACCGGCAGCGCGCCAAATGACTGGCAGTATGCATACCGATACCCCACGGATTGCCAGCGTATTGTAGACATCCTGGTGCCCGGCATGCGTAACCCACCAGAGCGCTGTCGTATTGAGTATCAGGTTGGTTCAGACAGCGATGGAACTGGACGACTGATCTACACCGATCAGGACGACGCCTGGCTTCGCTATGTCAGCGATATTACTGACCCCAATATGTTTGACCCGATATTCCGCAGCGCTCTTTCATGGAAGCTGGCCAGTGAAATAGGCATGCCGCTGGCATCTGCACCTAACCTCGTTCAGAACTGCCTGACCATGTACTCACAAATCATCCGAAGCGCCGGTTCTCGGTCCATGAATGAGAGCCAGGAGCCAGTTGAGCCATTGAGTGAATTTACCAGCGCGAGGTTGAGCTGATGCCTAACAGTCTGATTCAGCCGTCGTTCGCCGGCGGTGAGATTTCACCAAACGTTTATGGCCGTGTTGATCTGGCAAAGTATGCCGTGGCGCTGCGTCGCTGCCGTAACTTCATCGTTCGTCAGTATGGCGGCATCGAGAACCGGCCCGGCACCCGCTTTATTGCTGAAGCTAAATACCCTGATCGCAAATGCCGCCTGATCCCGTTTCAGTTTTCTACGGTCCAAACCTACGCGCTGGAGTTCGGGCATCTCTACATGCGCGTTTTCAAAGATGGCGGGCAGGTGCTGACCGGCAGCAATACCGTTTATGAAATTGCCACGCCTTATACCGAAGCCGATCTGTTTGATCTGAAGTTCACCCAGTCAGCTGATGTGATGACCATCTGCCATAAAAGCTATGCGCCACGCGAGTTGCAGCGCTATGCACACAACAATTGGGCGCTGGTGGAGGTTTCGACTAAAAATGGTCCCTTTGAAGATATTAATGTAGATGAAAGCAAAACCGTTTATGCCAGCGGCGAAACGGGCACCATCACGCTAACAGCGAGTGCGCCTATATTCACAGCGGAGCAGGCAGGGAAACTATTCTACCTTGAACAGCCATCAACAGATTCAGTCTCCGTCTGGGAAACCAGCAAATCAGTGACTGTGGGCCTCATCCGTCGAGCGGACAGCAATTACTATCGAGCGAATACCGCTGGAAAAACCGGCACGTTAAGACCTTCTCATACTGAAGGGATGGCATGGGATGGCTGGGGCGGATCAGGCACCGATGACACAGGGGTGCAGTGGGAGTATTTGCATTCAGGAAATGGATTGTGCCGGATCACCACAGTTGCAGCCAATGGGTTGACTGCTACAGCCTCAGTAATATCCCGCATTCCTTCCAATGTTGTGGGCAGTGGGAAGCCTTCATATAAATGGGCGCGTTTTGCCTGGAACAGCGTTAATGGCTATCCGGGGACCGTTGTTTATTATCAGCAGCGCCTGTTCTTTGCAGCTTCGACAAACTATCCGCAAACCATCTGGGCCAGCCGCTCAGGTGACTACAAGGACTTTGGCAAAAGCTCACCTATTGCTGACGATGACCGCATCACTTACACCTACGCCGGGCGCCAGGTGAACGAAATCCGCCACCTTATTGATGTCGGTTCGCTGGTAGCGCTGACCTCCGGTGGCCAGTTCCAGATCAAGGGTGACCAGAACAACGTCCTTACGCCCAGCTCATTCTCATTCAGCTCCCAGGGCTCTGATGGTGCCAGCTCAACGCCGCCTATTACGGTGAGTAACATCGCCCTGTTCATTCAGGAAAAGGGCAGCATCGTGCGCGATCTGGCCTACTCATTTGATGTAGACGGATACCAGGGTAGCGATTTGACCGTTCTGGCTAACCATCTTTTCCAGGGCTATCAGCTGCTGGACTGGTCATTCACGGTTGTCCCTTATTCGGCTGCATGGGTGATCCGTAACGATGGCATGTTGCTGACGCTAACCTATCTGCGCGATCAGCAGGTTTTTGCGTGGTCACCTCAGCCTACTGATGGGAAATTCGAATCAACGTGCAGCATCAGTGAAGGCACTGAAGACGCTGTTTATTTCAGCGTGCAGCGGACCGTTGGTGGGCAGGTAAAGCGGTACATCGAGCGGCTTTCATCCCGCCAGTTTAATAGTGACATCGACGCGTTTTTTGTTGACAGCGGACTCAGCTATGACGGACGGAACGCTGATTCCGCGCGTCAGATGACAATATCCAGCCCCAGCGGATCATGGGTGTGGTCTGGCCCCTTCACTGTATCTGTCTCAGGCGGTGCTTATTTTTCCGCATCGAACGTTGGGGATGAAATCCATTTCCCTTACGCCGAAACGGAAGACGGTGAGGTTATCGATAAATCTATCAGGATGACCATTCTTGAAGTCAGTAGCGCGAATCAGATAGTGGCTCAGGCAAGCCGGAATATTCCGGGCATCCTGCAGTCATCAGCAACTTCTGACTGGCGCTTTGCGCGTAAAGCTTTCTCCGGACTGAATCACCTAGAAGGGAAAACAGTCAGCATCCTGGCTGATGCCAATGTTGAGACGCAGAAAGTCGTCACAGGCGGATCAATCACGCTGGACTCACCCGGCGCAGTTGTTCATGTGGGACTGCCAATCACTGCTGAATTTGAAACGCTGGACATCAATATTGCCAATCAGGAAACCCTGCTGGATAAGAAAATCATCATTCCACAGGTAAGCCTGCTGGTTAACTCCAGCCGTGGAGTGCTGGCAGGCACTGATGGCAAAAACATGTATGAATACCCCCAGCGTGAATACGAATTTTACGACCGCCCGGTTGAAGACGCTACCGGCACCATTGATATCACCATTGATGCCAACTGGGGTAAGGGGGGGCGTATCTACGTCAGGCAGAGCGATCCGCTTCCGCTCTCCATTCTTGCTGTTATCCCATCAATTTCCGTAGGGGGACGATGATGCCAGTAGTTCAGGTTATCCCGGCCACGCTTGAGCATGCACAGGAACTGCTGCCGCATGTTCGCCAGGCTGACATTGATGAGTTCGAATCGGGCTGGTCAATGACCCCTGATCAGGTTCTGAGTTACGGCTTAGAGCATTCCGCGTTTTGCTGGGCAGGGCTGGCAAATGGTGAAGTGGTGACAATCTTCGGCGTGACACCTGCCAGCATTCTGACCGGATCGGGTACGCCCTGGCTGATTGCTTCTGACAGGCTCAATAAATATTCCCGCGCTTTTATCCGGCACAGCAGGCCATTACTCGCTGGAATCCTTGAGACCTTCCCGCGTCTCGAGAATTATGTAGATGCCAGAAACGTTGCCGCAAAGCAGTGGCTTCACTGGATGGGTTTCCGCCTTTACGACCCCGTCCCGGCCGGGCCGAACGGCGTGCTGTTTCATCGTTTCACTATGGAGAAAAAATCATGTGCGGACCAGTAGCAGTAGGGGTGGCGATGGTCGTGGCAGCTGCTGCGTCAGCTTACAGCCAGCGACAAAACTCAAAATATCAGTCAAAGCTGGCGAACTACAACGCCGATGTTCAGGAGAAGTCAGCTGATGCAGCGGTTAACGCCGGTAACGCACAGGCTGCACAGCAACGTCAGCGAGCAAAACAAATGGCCGGAACTCAGGCGGCGACATTGGCTGCCAGTGGCGTTGACCTCGGCGGCGGCACGGCGGTTGATATCTTCGGTGATACAGCGCAGATGGGCGAACTCGATGCGCTGACTACAGTGAACAATGCACAGCGCCAGGCATATGGGCTTCAGGCACAGTCGGCGGGTAATCGTTCTCAGGCGCAGGCAACTACAGCATTCGGTAACCAGCAGGCTGGATTGACTCTGCTTAATGGCGCGTTGGGTGCCTATGGTGCTTACAACTCGCTGGCCGGGTCGTCACTTACCGCATCCAGCGCCAGCAGTGCAGGCGGGGCAGGCAACTCAGGGAGCATGTTTGGTTCTCTGAAAAATTCGTCATACGGCAGCAACAGCTTCACATTTTAAGGACTGATCACCATGCCAACGGTACCAACGTACAATTCTCGCCAGACAGTTGACCAGGGACTGCCAGCGCCACAGGTCAGCGTTCAGACCAACCCCGATACGTTCGGTGCCGGGCTGGGTGAGGTAGGCAATCGTATTGCTGGCATATTCGCTCAGGAGCAGCATAAAGCCAACGTTGCGCAGACGCAGGATGCGGTGCTTCAGTTCCAGTCATTTGCTGATGATCAGTTCAACAACACTGATTCTGGCCTGTATACGAAGCAGGGTAAAAACGCTGTCGGGCAGTCAGAGGCAGTGCTGAACAGTATTCGTGGTAAGGCTGATGAACTGGCGCAGCAGGTACCCGAAAGCATGCGCCGTGATTTCATGCAGCAGATCAACCAGGCCGGTCAGCAGTACAAGCGGCAGGCCAGCACCTATGAAATCGGACAGGTGCGGCAGTACGAGGAAGGCCAGTTTAAAGCGCTGCAGGAATCGACTGTCACAGCCGCTCAGGGTCAGTACAACGATCCGCAGGCGTTTACCTCAACCGTTAAGCAGGGCTTTACCGCGATTGACCAGTTTGCTGAGGCACATGGCTGGAGCGATGAGGAGCGTGCCAACGCCAAAAACCAGCTGAAAGAGCGTTCTGCTGATGGTGCTCTGTCGGCGGCTGCCAATCAGAACTATATGGACTTCATCGCCGCGAATGGCGAGCCGGGCGATTATGACGGCGCGGTGCGGGTGAGTGGCAGCACCGGCGACGCGCGCGGGCTGCGCAACAACAACCCTGGCAACATTGAAGCGGGACAGAATAACTGGGAGGGTCAGTCGGGCAGTGATGGCCGGTTTGCCAAATTCGTCACGCCTGAACACGGTATCCGCGCGCTGGGTAAAAACCTGCTGGCGTATGGTGATAAAGGCTTCGATACGGTTAATGAGATAGTCAACCGCTGGGCACCAGCTTCTGATGGCAACAACACCACGGCCTATGTGAAGGCACTGTGTGAACAGCTCAGCGTTAAACCCGATGATCAGCTCAACCTCAGTGACCTGAATGTGCTGAAAAAGCTCAGTGCCGGGATTGTGAAGCATGAGAACGGCAGCATTCCTTATAGCGATGGTCAGCTGGATACCGGCCTTCGCGCTGCGTTGGGACTAACATCACTGGAAAGCCCTAAGCGCTATACCGGGAATGTGGCATTTGACGCAGCGAGCACACAGGCTCAGGCGTCATACCTGCGCCAGGCTAAATCACTCCAGGGTGAGGCACGCACTCAGCTTAAAGCGCAGCTGACAGATGTGATCAGCGATGCCAAAGCGTCATACCTGAAGGGCGTCGAGTACCCGAATCCGCCGAGTCAGGCACAACTGATTTCAGCTTATGGCTACCGCGAAGGAAACCAGCGCTTTGCCGATCTGGAAAACCAGCGTGTCGCCGGTCAGTACATTGGGTCTTTCCGCAATATGCCCAGCAGCAGCATTAACACCTACGTCGCTGACCTGAAAACGCAGATGGGTACCGGTGAAGGGTTCGCCGGTCGAGCGGATGCCTTTGATCATGTCGAGGCTGCAGCTAAACAGGTGATTAGTCTCAGGGAGTCGAACCCATACCAGGCGGCAATGGACATGGGCGTATATAAGCCGATTGCCAGCACCAATCCTGCTGATATCACCAGTGAAATTAAGAACCGCACCGCGGCTACAGATCAGCTTAAATCGCTGGGCATCAACGCGCCTATTCTGTCGAAAGAGGAAGCGGCATCAATCAGCGAGCGCGTGCGCGGCACTACCGATGTTAACCAGTCAATCAGTCTGTTGCAGTCGTTTGGCCGTGGCCTGCAGCCACAGGCATTGCGCAGCGTAGCAGCGTCAATCGCGCCGGACAGCGCCGCAACGGCTTATTCTGCGCTCATTCTCGGTACGGATGACAACCAGTACAACAACCGCTCGCCTTCAATCCCTTACAGCCAGTTCGTGGCCTATAAGCCGACGATGAATAAATATGAAGTCGCTAAGACCATCCTTCAGGGTGATCAGCTTATCAACCCGACCAAAGCGCAAAAGGATGCGGGGATCAGCGCGGTCAAACTGCCAGCAGATGACAAGCTCAAGCAGACCTTTGATGATGAAATCGGCAGTGCCTTTTCTCATAACCCGCAGGCGCGGCAGATGGCATGGTCAATTTATAAATCTGCCTATGCCGGGCTGGCGTACACCAGTGGTGATAGCGATGGCGTAAACACCAAATCCGTTGACAGCGATATCGCAGAGAAAGCGATCCAGATGGCAACAGGTGGTGTGATCAAAGGGTTCAACGGTGGTGACGTTGTGATGCCATTTGGCATGGACAAAAGCACGTTCAAAGATCGCTACACCGCCGCCGCCGGTGATGCACTTAAATCCGCCGGGCTTAATCCGGCCAGCCAGTCTAACTTTGTTCCGGTCAACGTGGGTGACAGCCAGTACCGCCTTGTTACGGGTAGTGGCCGCTGGGCGACCGATCCTAAAAGCGGCGCGCCAATCACAGTGAGGGTTCAGTAATGTCTGACTTATTTTCACTGGCCCCAGAAGGTCAGGCCTGGGCAGACGATCAGGCTGCAAACAAGCAGGCACAGCCTGATGATTACGATCCGCGCTGGTACGCTGGCAGCGGGTCCGCATTTTTCCGTGGTGCTGCTGAAGGCAGTATTGGTCTGGGGCAGACGCTGGTGGAGACGGCAAAACTGTCGCCAACATACAGCGCATTGCGCGGTGATCTGCCTGAGCTGGATGAGATTGTTGACCAGAACTTTTCGACGGTTCAGAAATCCCTGAATGATGCACGCAATGCAGTAAAGCCTGCACCAAACAGCCAAGGTATGGCGGCAGAGATTCTGGAAGGCCTCGGGACGTTTGCCCCGGCTATTGCCGCCTCAGCATTAGCAGGCCCGGTAGCAGGTGGTGCCGTAGCATTTGGCAGTAGTTACGAGTCAACACGTCAGGACTTTCTGGGAAAAGGTGTCAACGAATATACTGCCGGTACCCTGGCGCTGGAGCAGGCAGGCGCGAATGCCCTGGGTATGGCATTGCCTGCAGGCGTCGGCGGCAGACTGGCTACCCGTCTGCTGTCGGGGATAGGGATCAACACCGGTTTTGGCGCGGCTAACCGCTTTGCCCTGGGTGAGACCCTGGAAGAAAATGGCTATGACGAGCTGGCGAAGCAGTATCGCGTCTGGGATAAGCAGGCGCTGCTGGTGGATGGCGTGCTCGGTGCCGCGTTCGGCGGCGTGCATCATCTGACCGCGCAGCGTGCTGATACACCGCTGGCAGACCCTGCACCCGTTGCGTCGGATCCAGCTGCCAGCCCGACGGCTGAAGTTGATTCGCCGATCAGTGCGGAACCATCCGTAACCGCGGATGCAACTGATCAGACCGATGCGTCGGCACCGGGTGAACCAGCACCTGTCACCTATGAGTCACGTGTGGCAGAGCTGCAGGAATTAGCCGGTCAGATTGTCAGCCGGGGTGACCGAAAAGCGATCGCGCAGGAGGTGCATGACCTGCAGTACCAACACGACCAGGCCACCAATCAGCTTCAGGAATTAAAAAACACGCCATTGAGCGGCAGCGGTAAAGCGCTGTCACAGGCGCGGGCGCAGCGTACCGCCCAGGTGAACGAACTGGATTTACGAATCGGCCTGCTGAAAGAGCAGATTGATCAGCGCGGCGCCACGCTGGCGGACAGCAGTCCCGGCGGCCGGTTCTATGAAGCACGGTCTGACCTTTCCCGTATTGATCAGGGGTTGATCCCAGATAGCATGCGCGGCCTGGTACCAGAAGCACAGATTAAGCCGAGTGATGTGGATGCGGCACATGTCATGAACGAGGGGCTTTATTACGATCTGGAATCGTCTCCTGTTGTTCACTCCGGCAATGAAAGTCTCAACAGCCATGTTGCTGCGATGGACCAGGCATCGCGCCAGTTGATGTCAGGCGAGCCGGTGAACGTATCTACTCAGATCCGGGGGCTGGACGGGATTGCGCGGCCCGATGCAATAGCTACCGGGGAGGCGCAGCGCGCAACAATCAGCGAAGCGTACCGCGAAAACGGTATAGCCGAAACCGCACCACAGCCAGCGGAACCATTGATACCTCCGGTCCGGGAGGGTAGTGCCTTTGCTGGTGGCCGTTCAGCGGAAACGTCCGCGCCTGAACAAATCAGCACCGACCCGGTAACGGGCGAGTCGATATCCTCAAACAGCTATGACCTGATGGTTGCGCGTGACATGTCACAGGCTAATGCAGACATCATGATTGCACACCCCGATACAGGTGAACCTGTAAGCCTGGCGCAGGCGCTGTCGGATCTTGATAATCAAATTGCCACCGTGCAGAAAGAATCGAAAGTTTATAGCGTGGCCGCAACCTGCTTCCTGAGGAATCCATAATGAAACAAGCCTGTGTTGATGCCATCACCCAGACGCTGGGCCGCCAGCCGTTGGCGTCTGAACTGAAAAATATTGAAGACCTGATCCGTGACTCGGTGCGTCAGGTATCACGCATGAATGCAAAAGGGGGTAAGAGCGGGTTTCCGGACGCAGACACGTATAAACAGGCGGCTGATCTGGCGGCACGCCGGGTTGTGCATGACGTGTTTAAGAAGCGCCAGCGCCTGGCACAGAATGCTATCGCCATTAATAACGTTACTGAAACGCTGAACCGCAACGTTCCGGCGGCGGAGCAGACACCTAAAAATCTGACGCAGTTTATTTTCTCCGGGCGCCGCGTGGCCGATGGCAAAGAGATCGATGTGGTCTCAGCGGAAGAACTTGCGACAGGGGCTTTTCAGGACTGGTCACGCCAACTCAGTGCTGAAATGACGGCGGCGGGCACCGATGTTCAGAAGTTTTTCGAACAGGCTCAGGCGCTGGGCGAGCAGCGCTTTCGCAATATGTTTGATCAGCGTGTGGGGAAATCGTCACAGTTACAGCTGCTGAAGGAAATCTACGGTGAAGACACCGGCAACCCGGCAGCGAAGAAGATCGCCAGTATCTGGTCAGATGTAACTTCGCGTGCACGGCAAGAAATGAACGACAGCGGCTTTGATATCGGCCTGCGCGATGACTGGCATCTTCCTTATGTTGATGACGCTGATCTGGTGCGTGCTGCTGGGCGTGAGGAATGGCTGGCCACACTGCCGCTGGCGGAACGCACACAGGCAAGGCTGGCGGGGCGCATGCCACCGGGCGACTGGGCGCGACGCGCATGGGTGGATGACATCTACAATACTCAGGACCGGTCGCAATTTGTTAATCCGGACGGCACGCCGATGAATGATGTGCAGTACCGGGAAGCGCTCGAGTACATTTTTGAAACCAAGGCGACGGACGGCGCTCAGAAACTCGACCCCGGTGCTTTCGCTGGTAGCGGTGGCCTGAAAAACCGTGGCACGCAGAGCAGGGTGCTGGCGTTTAAGGATGCAGAAAGCCACTTCGGCTATATGGAAAAGTACACGCAGCAGCCAGTAGTCGGCGTGATGATGGGCCATCTGCAGTCGGCATCGCGTGATCTGGGGGTTGTTAAAGCATTTGGCCCGGACGCGGCCACTAACTTTAAGCTGATAGCCGATCGCGTCTACCAGAACGCTGTGAAAATTGACGGTGCAGGCCACCCGATTGCTGAGATGAATAAAGAGCGCGAGCTGGTCCAGCGTATGTTTGACTCTATGGCCGGGCTGAACGGTGTGAACAGCACCAGCGTATTCTCATCGGCGGTTGGCGGCCTGCGTAACCTCATGACATCCGCAATGCTCGGGTCCAGTGTCATCACAGCGACATCGGATCAGGCAGTCATGCGCGCAGCAGCACAGGCGCTTGGCTTTGATCGCAACGGTATGCGGCTCTCTGCCACCACAATACGCAACCTGTTCAGTGGCGATGCAAAGCGTGCTAATGCCGAGCTGGGTTTACTGGTTGATGCGCACTCAGCAGTGATCGCCAAGATGGGCGGCTTCGACCTTACCCGGGGGATCACGGGCTGGTTTGCTGAGAAAACGCTGAAGTGGTCCGGGCTGATTGCGATGGACCGGGCGAATAAAGCGGCATTCGGCCTGCTGATGTATAAAAATATCGGTGAACTGACCCGCCGCTATTCTACCCTGGACGCCCTGAAAGGTTCTGATAAAGCGCTGCTGTCCTCCAAGGGCTGGAGTGCTGAAGACTGGGCAATCATGAACGCCGCCGAACTAAAGCCGCTCACCGCCAGCGGCCACATGGGTATGACGCCGGACGCTATCTACGCGGTACCCGATGAGAAAGTCAGGGAGATACTGGCAGGACAGATTGAGCGCGTGCGCGCAGGTGCTGACGAGGCGCTGGCTAATCTTGGGGCGATGACAGATAGCCGCGCCGCTAACCTCCGTCAGGCTTACGATGCTGAAGTTGAGCAGACAGTTAGCCGGATGGTGCGCAATGCGCGCGCTGAGGCAGCGCAGAAGCTTCTGGGCGTAACCCACGGTGAAATGACCCAGGCAATCACTACAGCCACCGGCATTGATACTTACGCCCGGGATCAGGGTGGCGAGCTGTATAAGAGCTTCATGCTTTTCAAAACCACACCGTTCGCTGGCTTCCGGCAGATGGTTACCCGTGCGCAAAATCTCGACCGCGTGCCGGCTCTTAAATTCCTCGCAGCTTATATCGGCGGTACAACACTTACCGGCATGTTCGCCAACCAGCTTAATGCGCTGTTGTCAGGGAATGATCCGATCGACATGACGAAGCCCGGCGCATGGGTGGGTGCTACGCTGAAAGGCGGTGGTTTCGGCATCTATGGTGATTTCCTGTTTCAGGATCACACTCAGTATGGCTCCAGTATTGCAGCGACGCTGGGCGGCCCGAGCTTAGGCCTGGCTGAATCCCTGATGAAGCTGCTGATCACCAACCCACAGAAAGCCATGCAGGGCGAAGAAACGTCATTCGGTGCCGATGCCATCAAAACCGCCAGGATGATTACCCCATTCGCTAACCTGTGGTATACCAAAGCCGTGACGAATCACCTCATCCTGCAACAGCTTCAGGAGATGGCAAACCCAGGCTACAACGACAGGGTACGGGACAGGGCACAAAATCAGTTTGATGTTAGCAGCTGGTGGAACCCTGGAGATACTGAGCCGCGACGCGCTCCGGATTTGGCAAAAGCAGTGGGGGAATAGTGGAAATAATTATGAAGCTGGCCGTGATTATCGGCTGGTTTGCAGCTGTCGTTGTGGCCGCGATTTGCTGCTGGTCTGCGATCATATGGCTGCTAAACAGGAAAATAATCAACGATAAGGGAGCCGCCGCGATTTGCTTTATCGTGGTGTTCCTGGCAATCCTTTTTTGTTCAAGATACAACTGAGCCCGCATTGCGGGCTTGTTATTACCTGAAAAGTAATTAGTCCGGGCGAACAGATGGGCAGGTAATACTTATCACGTTTTTTCGATGCACGCCTTCATGTATTCGAGGTGAGTAATCATGTCTGACTTAACTTTCTTTGTAGCTGTGACATAGTTAAAAAGCGCGTTCACTTCATCTCGGGCTCCGCCTACGCAGTTCCCTTTTCTTTCCAGTTCTTCCAGTAAACGTATGATTTTAGAGTCCTGTGAAAGCTTCGTAATACCTTCATCACTGTACAAATTTTCCGTGTATGCATCACTGCTTGGGTAATGATATTCAGTGCCATTTTTCATCGCGTTCGCCCTCCTGATTAGACTGTATATATATCCAGTAAATTGCGCAAGTTTTTGACCTCAAACGTAACAAAAAATTGTAACCCATAATCGGCAAACGATAGTTACCAATTATTCATTTATGCATTGAATGCTGTAAACTTGAGGGTAATTTAAACACCCGGAGCCAGCACAATGACCGTATCAACAGTCGTAAACCACGAACAATACGAGGGTAACGGCACTACTACCGTTTTCCCTTTTCGGTTTCGCATTCTAAAAAGTAGCCATATGGTCGTCACTGTGTCTGATACAGAGGGCGTTCTAAAAACTCTGACACTGGGTACTGATTACACTATCACTGGGGTTGGCTTTGTCGCGGGAGGGAATGTTGAATTAAAGAGTCCGCTCGCAGAAGGATGGCTGATTTCACTGGACCGTGACCTTCCAGCTGTCCAGGAAACCGATTTAAGAAATCAGGGCCGGTTTTTCGCTGAAACACACGAAGACGCTTTCGACTATCTGACAATGCTGATTCAGAGAACCATGTCTTTGTTCGGCCTGGCGCTGCGTAAACCGTCATGGATAGCGAATTATTACGACGCGCTACTGAACCGGATCTCAAACCTGGCTGATCCTTCTCTGCCGCAGGATGCAGTCACTAAAAACTATGCTGATAATGTTGCCCAGTTGAATCTCAACAAAACGCTGCGAGTGCCAGAAGCCTTCGTTTCGCCAGTGCCTGAAGCACAGGCAAGGGCAAACCGCATTCTGGGCTTTAACTCAAAAGGAGATCCTATCGCGGTAGTGCCGGGGACGGGTGATGCCAGCCAGGTGATGATCGACTTAGCCAGTTATGAGCCTGATAAAGGTGATGCGCTGATTGGCGTGAAACAACCGTGGGATGGTGCGAAAGCAAGAACGCAGCACGACCATAATCAGGATTTCAGAAACATACATGATTTCGATGATGTTGATCCCACTGCACAGGTGGAATCGACTATTGCTTTCCAGAAGGCGCTCAATTCCTTTGGTGTAGCAGGTGGCACCCTAAGATTACGATCTGGGGCTAAATACCTCATTGGATCAATCACCGTGCCTCAGAACGTCAGCATCATGGGCGAACTGCTTTCGCCGGAACAAACCAAGCCCAATACCACTCAGTCATACTATGACTTCGGTACGCAGTTGCGGCTGAAGAACGGCGCGACGATAACCACAGATCGCGCGGCTTCGTTGTTTAACCTGCTAATCATTAAAGACGGCTTATCGTTGCCGGTTGTAGACAACGCCACAGCTGCAACTGTCCTGGCTCAATATTCGGGAACAGCTATTCAGACCACTGAGCCAGGCGGTACATTTGAAAACCTGCTGGTTCTGGGTTTCGATTATCCCTTTATGAGCCAGCCTGTTATCCCGCATTGTGGAAGACGTTTATTTAAAAACTTCAAATATGACTGTAACAACGGCCCGCATTTAGAATATGCCACTGATATTGATCGATTCATTGGCGTGCATGGCTGGCCGTTCCTGACAGTTCATGTGACGAATATTTCAGAAGCAAACCTGAAAAGACCTGGCACCGGTTTTTACCTCGGAAATGTTGCCGACTGGGCCCAGCTCATCGGGTGTTTTAATTATGGTTACAAGGTCGGGTTCCATTTTGATAGTGTCTGGAACGTCCAGATAAATGGCGGTGGTGCGGACCTTACGCAAACTGCAGCCATCACATTCACCGGAACATCCCGTTTCAGTCACATTAACGAGTTCTTCACCAACTCTGAAAATATCGGGTTGAACATCATTACGAGCGGTGGCCAGCCTGAGATAAGCTCATTTAACTGCAACTTTAACGGGGTTAATTTTGGGGCTTATGTAACCACAGGCACCTACCTTTCTACCGGAGATAGATTTATAGGCGGTAAAGTAGGCGTTGCATTCAGCGACGGAACGGTTACCGGACGGCTCTCATCTCCTCACTTTACTGGTGTTCAGACACCATGGCAGATGACTGCATTAGCTGCCAGTAAGGTCTCCGTTAACAACCCAACGTATGGTGCTGATCAGCCGTATTCGACGAATGAGTTGCTGGAAATCGGCACTGAAAAACAGCTGTTCGATCGCCGGCCGGTTGCTGCTGGTGTAGGCGCTTCGTTTACCCTGGGCGGTTTTTATAACTATGGCCTGGGCGGATTCTTCCGTATTCAGTCGAGACTGACAGGCGGGAGCCAGGGAGCTGAGAGCTCCAATACATTCCTGCAGACGTTCCGAGCTGGAGGGTGGCAGGATACCTGGGGAATTATGAGTGATGGCACCCTCAGACCTGCTGGGGATGGCAATCAGCCTCATGGCACTGCTGACCACAGGGTAGGTCAGATTTATACATCAGCTAACCCGATCGTCACCTCGGATGAAGAGACAAAGACGGATATTACCGACATCGAAGAGAAGGTGCTCAGAGCCTGGGAGAATGTTGAATACAAAACCTATCGGAATAAACAGGACGTTGAAGATAAGGGTGATTCAGCAAGGTATCACATCGGCTATGTTGCCCAGCAAATCAAGGAGTCATTTGAGAAGGAAGGCGTTGATCCCTTCAGATATGGCATCCTTTGCTTCGATGAGTGGGAGGAAAAAAAGGCTGTTTATGATGGTGAGGGGAGAATGATTGAACCCGCCAAGGCGGCAGGTAGCCGCTATGGCGTGAGGTATGAAGAAGCGCTGGCGCTGGAATGCGCCTTAATGCGCAGAAAGATGACCAGCCTTTAAAATCTCATTAAGGGCGCGCTTAAGCGGCGCGCTCTGTTTTTGCTCTGAATGAAACGCTCATCGTGCGTGCTTCAATAGTTATGTGTATGAGGTAGGAGCAAACAGTGACTATTGCTATTGCCAACAAATAAGATGCAACTTTGCTAAAGCCATTATCCAGCAAAATATTCAAAGCTGTGAAACCAAACGTCACATGAATCAGATACAGCGGATAGCTTATCTTAGAAATGAACCGGAGTATTTTACTCGGTTTTATTTTGCTTCTGAATGAGTAAGCCACAAGGAAAGAAATTAATGCATATGTGCAACTCATTGATTCATCAAATGCCTGTGATGCTATCTGACTGTTATAAAACGAAACTGTAGTAACTGACATCAGATAAAAGGCATACAAAACAAAGTGCTCTTTTTTTATCATGTTACGGTACAGAAGGTTTATGGCTACGCCTGAAAGCATGAAGGAGATGAAGATTAATTCTGTTGGAAGCATTCCGGGCAATTTAATTGAAAATAGGTTTACGAAAAGTGATACCAGCGGAACCAGTATAAGAACAGTCATAGAACCACGTTCAATCTGCTTTTTGATTAATGAGCAGATAAGATAAAATTTTATCTCTATTGCGAGAGTCCAGTTAACCATGTCAACAGAACGGTCGAGAGTAATAGTCTGAAATAGCGTGAGGTTGGAAATTATTTCTTTTGGTGAAAGGTAGCTTTTTTCTGCGCTATTCCCTAACAGACTTATCAAGGTGATGCTTAGCAGGGTACACACCACATATGTTGGCATGATCCTAAGCATCCTCGATTTTATAAACTGAAGCTTTGTTTTATTTAACAAAGAGAATGGAATTACGAATCCACTTATGACAAAGAAAATACCAACCCCAAAAGGGCCAAACCCAAAGCCGGGGATGAAGTCAGGGACAATTTTCTGATAGAACATCTCTATGCCATAGCTTGCTACATCGGAGTTGATAGTCGTGGATGCAAGCTGACGATCAAGACTGAAAGTACCAAACCAGTGAACAAGTAAAACAGAAATAAATGCGATACCGCGTAGCTGATCAGCAAATTCTATCTTTTTCATTCAGTTACTCTGCAAAGTAAAATTATGTTTCAAATCTTTAGATAATCTTAACATTGCGCTGAGAAACTTTACACGCAGAAATTTAAGAATAGCCTGAAAATTACCAATAACCCGTATATGCATATTTGTGTATAGTACCGACATTAACTACGATGGAGGTGAGCTATGCGCTATGCAGGTGGTTTCCATGACTGATCCGCTTTCAATGACAGGAACATCCGCTGTAATCAGCGGCCTGAGTGGGTCAGCCTGGCTGGCTTTTTTTTATGGTGTTCCGCCTGAGGTGGTGCTTGGTGCTTTTTCTGGTTCAGTAATTTTCGTTACTGCTGCCCAGGAGTACCCGATCAAGAGGCGCCTTATCCTGGCATTAATCAGTTTTATCGCGGGAGTGATCGTATCCCGCCCGGCTGCAGCCCTTCTAATAGCCATCATTTCCCGGTGGGCTGACGTGGCGCCCGGATCGGTAGAGGTTCAGTCAGCCTATGCTGGTGCAGCCCTGATTATGTCTGTCGTTGCAGTAAAACTCTTGATGCGTCTGTACAATCGATCGGGTGATCCTCTGGCAGCTCTCAAGAGGGGCTCCGATGATGACAAGTTATGACCTGCTTCAAGCGATGAATGCTCTTCTGTGCGGCGTTATCGTTATGCGTCTGGTGACGTTCCGCCGTGAATCGGCAACGCACAAACCTGCCGGGGGCTGGCTGGCATACGCCATTATCGTAATATGCGCTTCCGTACCCATCCGAATTGCCTACGGCTATCACGTCAGCACTGACTACGCCGATCTCCTCATCAAAATTCTGCTGTGTGGTGCCGTGCTTAAAACGCGCGGCAACGTCATGCAGCTCTTCACCATCGCTCACCGGGGAAAGAAACGTGAAAATTTCCGATAACTGCATTGCCATGATTAAGCAATTCGAGGGGCTGGAGACCAAAGCTTATCCTGATCCCGCCACCGGCGGTGCGCCATGGACCATCGGTTATGGCCATACTGGCAACGATGTTCGCCCAGGTACTGTCTGGAATCAGGCTCAGGCGGAAGCAGTGCTGAGAACTGACCTGGCTCGATTCGAATTTCTGGTGAGTACTGCACTCACAACCACGGTAAATCAAAACCAGTTTGATGCTCTGGTGTCTTTCTGCTTCAACGTGGGACCAGGTAAGAAGGGGGTGAAGGATGGCCTGCTGGTACTGAAAAACGGTAACCCATCCAGCCTGCTGCGTCTTACGAACGCCCGTGACTTCGATGCAGCTGCCGGTCAGTTCAAATTCTGGGATAACGCTGCAGGCCGGAAAATGCGCGGGCTTACCCGTCGCCGTGCTGCTGAAGCCTTTCTGTATTCAGGTATGGATGTGGCCACCGCCATTAAACGCGGTCTGGCTGCAGCATGATAGCCGCAGCTGCTTTTCTGAAAGCTTACTGGCGGCCGCTTGTTGCGCTGCTACTGGTCGCGGTTGGTTCGCTGATGCTTCTCCGGGTTGGTTACGGGATTGCTGATCGTTCATGGCAGGAGAAATGGAATCAGCGTGATAAAGCTGATACTGCTGCAAAGCTGACATTCACTCAGGAGCAGCGCCGGATTGAACTTAGCCGCCAGGCGGAAATTAATAATATTCAGAGAGAAGCAGATGATGAGAATCGTAAAGCTGATGCTCAGCGCGCTGTTGCTGAGCGTGCTGCTGACCGGCTGCAGTCGGGAATACAGAACGCCATCACCCAATTACAGCAGCGACGTGGCAGCGATACCGGAATTACCAGCAGCGGGAAGGCTGGGAGAACCCCGGGCGATCTGCTCGCCCAGTTGTACCGAGAAATTGACTCAACAGCGGGAGAGCTGGCGGCAGAGGCTGACCGGCGCGGACGTGTTGCCTTAACCTGCGAAAGGTCATACGATGCGATCCGCAATTCATCTCTTAAACCTGCCCGTAAATAGCCTGAAATTTAGTCACCTTCATCTGATGACGGTACGACAGACGGTATGGTGCATGCACTCTCTTTAAATAGCCTTTAAATTCAAAGGCTATACACAGCAAAACATAATTGAGTGGGAATAAGTTGTCTCACAATCATCTGAACTCATTTAAAAATGAGTTCAGATGATGATGTCTGATACATCAGCAGTCGCGTTTTTGATGGTGCAGATCGGTCGTAGGTGAGAAAGCGACATCGATACCATGTCCCGGATAAGGAATGCCGGCATGGTATCGAAAACGCTGAGTCACTCAGATCTTAGCTATAACTTTTTTCAGCCTCCTCTATAGTGCTGGCGTGTGTTTCAAAGAACGTCACGCACAGCCTTCAATACGCTTTGATTTCGGACCAGAAGTTATCCATCGTTTTACACATCGATACCTGGCCATCAGGCTGCGGTTTGACAGCGACCCATTGCCTGCCGTCAGTCGAAAGCTCATCCAGATGGAATGAACAGTCTGCCGACATAGTGACCTGCAACATGTAATTCATTCCGGGCCCAGGCACGAAGGTCAAGGTCCAGGCACACTGCCGGGAATATTCCAGCTGCCAGGGTAATTGATTACCGGCGGCCTTTGCACACCGGGGATTCCCCAATGCGGCCTTCCTTACACAGGTCGAGATTGTCTTTACGTTTAAAGCCTGCGTCTTTCATGCAATAGAAGTGCGTTAATGCCGCATCGATTGACTCGTCGCCTATGCCCGCGACATTGGGGTACCCGCATGCGAGCATGGCACTCTTGACACCCTCGACCGAGACCCCGCTCTTTTGCCAATTGACGAAGTCCGGCGGCGGCGGTTGAAAGCCCCGGCCTGTGCAGCCGACCAGTAACACAGCACAAAGGCTCAGCGACAGCCTTCTTTTGAACATGACTTGCTTCCTCAGAATTCTGTTCGGGTAAAGTGGGAGATGTCGTCGGGTGAATGCCTGGAGAGTCTAACACGCGGCTCAGTCACTAACCGTGACGGAAGGCAGAGGCGTCAGAATGGCAATAACCCGGTTCGTGCCGACTAACCCGGATGCTCAAAAGCTCGCTGCCCGGCGGGATTTTATAGCTTTGACCGTACGCAGAGCCATCGTTTTAACCATTAAGCACATCCACTGACCCTGCTGGCGGTTTTCTGTTCACATTGCCGGGAATTACGTTATTCTCCATGCAGTAAAAGCCTGCACTTCACTTCAGCTGTGTCCTGCTTTCACCGATGTATCCCAACGCCGCCGCTTACTGAAATCGCCTGCTACTCAGGCGTTTCGTGATTCTTACGTCATCAGGAATGTTGTCATGCTCTCACTTAAAGTGTTCAGCCTGTTTTTTGTGGCCGTACTGCTGTTATCGCTGGGGGCCAGCATCGCGCAGGCGACGCGTCACAGCGAAACCGCACAGCCTGGCGGATGGGCGACCGCCCGGCGCGATTCGTCCGGCATAGCGCCCGATCCGCGCGCCTTATATAACCTGGCTATCGTGCAGGTCTATGCTGCGCCGACTTATGGCTGGAAAGGGCGAGTAGCGGTGCATCCATGGATCATCTTCAAGCGTGCCGGTGAAACACGCTACACGCGCTATGAAGTGATCAGCTGGGGCAGTGGCGATAAGGTCCGCCGCAACACTAACCTGCCTGATGGCTACTGGTATGGCGCCAGACCGCGACTGCTGGTGGAACATCGCGGACCGGAAGCCGAAGCGATGATCCCGCAGATAGAGGCCGCCATCAAATCCTACCCGTGGCCGACAACCTACCGTGCGTGGCCCGGACCGAACAGCAACACGTTCCTGGCGCACATTGGCCGCGAGGTGCCGGCTTTAAAGCTGGATCTGCCCGCTAACGCACTGGGCAAAGATTACCGGCCACTGTGGCGTCCTGTCGGGCTGCCACCATCCGGGCGCGGTGTGCAGGTGTCGATTCTGGGTGTGGCCGGTGTGACGCTGGGCGCTGAAGAGGGGTTTGAAGTGAACCTGCTGGGTCTGAACATGGGTCTCGATTTCACGCCGTTCCGGCTGCGTCTGCCGTTTATCGGTGGCCTGGGCAATGACAATCTTCAGAAAGATAAGCCCTGATAATCTGGCCCCGCCTGGGGCCATTTTGCTTCAGCACACGCCAAAGTCACCCTCTTCATGATAGAGATTGACGCTCTCTGCCTTCACTTCGATCTCTTTCTTCGCAGCATCATCAACGCGTGCGCACCACAGGGTATCGCCTTCGACGCGCAGCACCTGCATTTTAGGTCCGCCAGTTTTCGACTGAACAAAATCTTCTGCTTTAAACATTCCTGCCTCCGTTATTGAACGTTATTCCGGCCGGATTCTCGCTGGCGCGGTTTATTTTTTGCGTGACGTTTTCCAGTTTATACCCTGACCGTTTTACTGCGAGAAAAAGTCTGCGCATGCTGAGCCGCATTAAGAAATATTCATCAGGTTGTCAGTTGACAACTCGTTAATTCGGCGTCAGGATAGGGACACATATGGCAAGGAAGCGGCATCCCAATAAAGAGATTGAGACGGCGTTACGTTACGCCGAAACCCATGGCTGGCTGGTTGTCACGGGAGGTCATCACGCCTGGGGCAAGATGTACTGCCCAAAAAATCTGTTGATGTGCCGATGTGGGGAGTTTTGTCTGACCTGCATCTGGAGCACACCCAAAAATGCACATCAGCATGCCCGAGCCCTGCGGCGCGTGGTTGATAACTGTCACTATCTGAAGTCCTGATGCAGCACAAGGAGAGGCATATGGAATATTGTTTTACACTGCGGTTTAGCCTGCCGGAAGGGCATGCGCCGGTAGATGAGTTGCTGGAAACGCTGGCAGCAGCAGGCTGTGATGATGCGCTGATCGGTCTGGGTATGCCGGGGCGCATTGCACTGGAGTTTACCCGGGAGTCTGACTCTGCAACGGCTGTACTGATGCAGGCGGAACAGGATGTGCTGCGCGCGATACCGGGCGCCACACTGGTGGAAGCGGCACCGGATTTTGTGGGATTGACGGATGTGGCGGAGATCATCGGCATGACGCGTCAGAATATGCGTAAGCTGATGCTCAGCCACCGCCCGCCGTTTCCGCTGCCGGTGCATGACGGTAAAACCGCCATCTGGCACTTAGCGGATGTGCTGGAGTGGCTGAGCCAGCGCGGCAACTATACGCTGCCCGAGGCAACCCGTGAGCTGGCACAGGTGACGCGCCAGCGCAATCTTAACGGGTCGCTACAACGTTACGGCCTGCACGCATGAAGATCAGTGCGGCAGCAGGAAGATTGTCGCCAGTCCCAGGAAGATAAAGAAGCCGCCGGTATCGGTCAGGGCGGTGATCAATACGCTGGAGCCAACGGCCGGATCGCGCTTCATTTTGGTCATCACCAGCGGGACCAGCACGCCCATCAGCGCGGCCAGCAGCAGGTTCAGCGCCATGGCCAGCATCATGACCCCGCCAAGCGCCATATTGTCATACATCAGCCACGTAATGCCGCCCATGATGCCGCCCCAGAAGATGCCATTAATCAGCGCCACGCCAAGTTCACGGACAATCAGAAATGAAAAGTTACCGGGTTCAACCTGATGTAAGGCCAGCGCCCGCACAATCATGGTGATGGTCTGATTACCGGTGTTGCCGCCGATACCCGCAACGATCGGCATCAGGGTCGCGAGGGCCACGATTTGCGAAATGGTTCCCTCAAACAGCCCGATAACCCGTGAGGCGACAAAGGCGGTGCAGAGATTGATTGCCAGCCAGGCCCAGCGTTTACGTACCGATTTACGCACCGGTGCGAAGACATCCTCTTCCTGACTGATGCCGCCCATTTTACGAATGTTGCTTTCGTTTTCGGCATTTACCAGGTCAATGATGTCTTCAATGGTCACACGGCCAATCAGTTTGCCCTTCGCGTCGGTGACGGCGGCAGAGATGAGGTTATAACGCTCAAAGGCGCTGGCGGCGTCTTCGGCCTTATCGTTGAGCTGGAAGGTTGTAGGGCGCGCGTTCATAACGTCGCTCACCAGGGTTTTGGGTTTGTTAAGCAGGATATCCGTCAGCAGCAGCTCGCCCAGCAGCTGATTCTCTTTATTGGTAATAAACAGCTTATCGGTGCCGCCTGGCATGCTTTTACGCTTGCGCAGAAAACGCTGCACCGTCGCCAGGGTGACATCGTCGCGCACCGTGAGGATATTGAAATCCATTACCCGGCCCACGCGGTCACGGTCGAGTTGCACCATATCAAGCATGCGGGCGCGCAGGGCGGGCTCTACGGTCGCCAGCAGGCGTCCGGTCAGGTCACGTGGCAGATAACGCGCCAGCCAGACCTGGTCGTCAATATCCAGCGGCTGAATAGCACGCAGGATATCGCGGTCGCTCATCTCTTCGGTGAGGCTGGCCCAGACCGTTTCAGAGGCTTCAACCAGCACATGGCCGCGCCGCTCGTTCGGTACCAGCCGCCACAGCGCCTGACGCTCTTCTTCGGGCAGGGCTTCGAGAATATCCGCGAGGTCAGCGGCATGCAGTTGCAGAATGTCCTGTTCCAGCGCATCACGCTGGGCCGCATTTTCACGTTGCTGTTCAGGATTGAGATCGCCGGATTTCTCCAGCAGAGCATCAACCAGATCGTGCTCGTTGAGCAGCAGCGTCAGAATACGATGACGTATTTCACTTAAACGTTGAGATTGAGAAGCAGACACATTGGATCCCTTAGTCTGAAAGCACCAGCACGAAGTGTAGCGTTTCGCCTGAAAAAGGGATGCAAAAAAGAGTCCAGTTATCTGGAGAATGTTTACGTTTCAGGCGAAAAGTCAGTATTCGTTAGCGCGTATCACCTGAAGTCACGGTGACCGGTTCAGGAATAGCTTTCTGTTGCTGATGATGCTCGAAGGCAGCAGGCAGGATAAAAATCAGGCGACTAAAGAGAATGATAAAACTAATCAGCAGCACAATGCGGGTCATGGTGCCGGTTTTTTGACGTCTTCGGGGAGAAATAGCGCTGTTCACGCGGGGTGGTTCCTGTAATGAGCCCATCAGGGGGCGACTGCAATATTTAGTCACAGTCGCCTGATGAAATCAATCGCTGTTGAAAAAAACAGCAGGTAAAGATCAGCAACTCGCTTTTTGCGCCAGCAGCGTAGCAAAGCGGCAGGTAATGCGGTTGCCATTTTCATCTTTACGATGCAGCTGACCAGGATGCTCGTTGTACTTCACGATGTGCCAGTTGCGGTAGTAATGGCTTAATTCACCTGACCTGAAAGCAAAGGAAAAATCAGCCGGGCAGGGCATATCGTCCGTGTTCATCGCCGCCACGATCAGGTTAAAACCATCTCTGACCGTACAGGCCTGCATGTCGGCAATCAGCTGCGGAATGGTCTGCGGCTGCAGAAACATCATCACCACGGTCGACAGCACAAAGTTGAAGCCGCCATTGAAGCGCGTGTTGTTGAGGTCGCGCTGCTCGGTGTGAATCCCGCTGAGATTTTCCTGCGCAATAATCTCCTGCAGGCGGGCCAGGCTTTGCGGATTATGATCCCACGCCGTGACGTCAAAACCATGCTGATTCAGAAACAGCGTGTTGCGTCCCACGCCACAGCCAAGGTCAAGCGCCTTGCCGACGTTAAGCTGGGGCAGAGCCGCAACCACTTCGGAGTGGGGCGGCGTTAAACCATAGGTTTCGGCAAAATAGTTTTCGCCTGAAAGGGGTGCGGTTGGTTGTGTCATATTCATCATTTCAGTTAAACGGGCGCCAGGCGCCCGTATTGTCAGACTTCTTCTTCCAGGATCAGCTTCCATCCTGTGACGTCGTTCCAGTAAACCTGCTCGCGTTCAAGATCGAGCTGAACCAGGTTGTTCTGAGCAAAATAGCCCGCCGGAAAAATCAGCGTCCAGTGGCCATCATCGCATTTCAGGGTTAACGCATCCGGACGTGTAGTCGCCTGGCGCTGATTATTCAGCAGGGTACCCAGGCGCAGCAGGAAAATCAGCGGCACAAACTGCTTTTTCTTGAACAGCGTGACGCGCGGCAGCTCATCCAGCTTCACCGCTTTACGATGGAATCTGACCAGCGCCGCCAGTAGCATCTGCTGATCCTGATTAAAGCCCGGCAGGTTGGTATTTTGCAGGATGTAAGCTGAATGGCGCTGCAGACCGCTGTGATTGATGGTCAGGCCGACTTCGTGCAGCATCGCCGCCCATTTCAGCAGTGCAGCCAGTTGCGGATTCGCCAGTTTCGGGTTCTGCTCGCTCCACTGCAGATAAAGCTGCTCGGTGGTTTCAAGCACGCGTCGCGCCTGATCGCTGTCGATGGCGTAATGGTTAGCCAGACTTTGTGCCGTACGGCTGCGAATATCCTGATGACGGAAACGGCCTTCCATCTCATAGAGCACGCCTTCACGCAGCGCACCGTCAGAAAGACGCAGCTCGCGAATCGCCAGCGCATCAAAGACGCCACACAGAATCGCCAGTCCTGGCACAAACACGCCTTTGCGCTCCTCTGACAGGCCCGGCAGGCTCAGTGCAGAGAAGGATTTGTGTTTCATCACTTCGTCATAGAGCTTTTCGAGGCGCTCTGGCGTAATCAGCTTCTCTTTCTCATCCATCGCCTGCAGCACTTCGCAGGCGGCTTTGATGGTACCGGAGGCGCCCAGTGCATATTGCCAGCCATGCAGACGATACTGCCACGCCAGCGTTTCCAGCTTCTGCGCAGCCGCTAAGCGGGCACGACGGAAGTTTTCACGGCTGATTTCGCCTTTCGGGAAATAGAGCTGGGCGAAACTGACACAACCCATGCGCCGGCTCTCAACCAGTTGCGGTTCAAAATCCTCACCAATCACCAGCTCGGTGGAGCCGCCGCCGATGTCGATCACCAGCTTGCGACCTTTCTCCGGCTGCGTGTGTTCAACGCCCATGAAGATCAGACGCGCCTCTTCGTGGCCGGAAATCACCTCGATCGGATAGGGGATCACCTCGGCAGCGCGCTGCAGGAAGGTTTCAGCGTTAATCGCCTCGCGCAGGGTATGGGTGCCGACAATCGTCACGTTGCTGGGACTGAATCCCTGCAGACGCTCGGCGAACAGGGCCAGACAGGCTAAGCCCCGCTCCATCGCTTCTTCAGTGAGGTTGTGTTGAGCATCCAGCCCGTCAGCCAGATGGACGCGCTGCTTAAGGCGGCCCAGTACCTGCATCGCACCATCGACAACCCGCGCAATCACCATATGGAAACTGTTCGAGCCCAGGTCAATCGCCGCAAACTCCTGGGGTTTTGGCGTACTTTTATGAGAAATTGGCATAGGATTTATTCAGGTTGTTCCAGTTTCTTGATGTAATCATAGATGGCCAGCTGCGAGCGCACTTTACGGCGATTGCCACGCTGGACGTAATGGTTACTCAACTCTTTATCGACGATGCGGGCTTTTACCGTATCACTCAACTGAATAGCAATAATGTCGAGTATGCGCTGCCGGATGTGGGGATCGAGGATCGCCACTGCCACTTCGATACGGTAATCAATATTACGTGTCATCCAGTCAGCGGAGGAGAGGAACACCTTCTTATCGCCGCCATTCTCAAAAATATAGACGCGATCGTGTTCCAGATAACGGTCAACAATACTGATGACACGAATATTTTCACTGATCCCGGGCAAGTCAGGGATCAATGAGCACATGCCGCGCACCAGAAGATTGACCTTCACCCCTACGCTGGAGGCTGTATAAAGCCGATCAACCAGACCTTTGTCCACCAGATTGTTGATTTTCAGAGTAATGCCGCAGGGCTTCTTCTGCTGGGCGTTGGCGATTTCGGTGTCGATCAGTTCATACAGCATCCGGCGCGAGTTCTGCGGTGACACCATGAGGTGATCGAACGTCACAGGCCGGTAAGGATTCTCAATAAAGTTGAACACCCGGCGCACTTCATTGGTGATGCGCGCATCCGCGGTCAGCAACGAGTAGTCGGTATAGAGGCGCGCGGTTTTCTCGTTGAAGTTGCCGGTACCGATATGTGCATAGCGCACAATCTCTTCGCCTTCGCGGCGCGAGATCAGGAACAGCTTGGCGTGGATCTTCAGGCCAGGCGCAGAGAAAATCACATGCACGCCCGCTTCGGTCAGGCGTTTGGCCCAGTAGATGTTGGCTTCTTCATCAAAGCGCGCCTGCAACTCCACCACCACCGTGACTTTTTTACCGTTATAGGCGGCATGGATCATCGCATCCATGATGCGGGAGTGTTTCGCGACGCGGTAGATGTTGATTTTGATCGCCAGCACGCTGGGGTCAAACGACGCCTGACGCAGCAGCTCCAGCACATGCTCAAAGGTGTGGTACGGATAATAGAGCAGCACATCGCGATCGCGAATCGCATCGAAGCCGTTGCGGAAGCCATCAAAACCGATGTGGCGAATCTGCGGCAGCGGGCGGTTCACCAGGTTATTTTTGCCGACGTTCGGGAAGCCGATAAAGTCTTTGAAGTTATGGTAGCGGCCGCCTGGCAGGATGGAGTCCAGGTTAGAGATGGAAAGCTTGTGGCACAACAGCGACACCATCGTGTCGGGCATATCGCGCTGGTAGACAAAACGCACCGGTTCCGCCGTCAGTCGCTGCTTCAGGCTGGAGGACATCAGCTCCAGCAGGCTCGACTCCATCTCCGTGACCAGATCGTACTCGGCGTCGCGCGTCATTTTCATTGAATAGGCGTTAAGCGCGTCGTAGTCGTAGAAGCCTTTAAAAATGTCATCCAGGCAGTAACGCAGAATGTTATCCAGCAGGATCATCGGCTTACGGCGGCGCGGTGGCTCTGCCGGTAAATTGATGAAACGCGGTACTTTATCGGACGGGATCTCCAGCAGCGCATACTGAATATTGTCACCGCGAATGATCTCAACCGCCAGATAGGTGTAGTCATCTTTAAGGAATTCGGTCAGATCCGTTTCCTGAGTGATCAGGATCGGCGAGATATGCTGACGCAGTTCATGCTTGAAGTAGTGGCGCAGCCACGCCTGCTGATTGGATGAGAGCTGACGTTCGTTGATCAGGAAGATCTGGTTGCGTGCCATTTCCAGCAGCAGATCGTTATAGAGCGCGTCAAACTCCTGATCGGACTTCATCACCCGCTGCTGAATTTTCTTAAACAGATGGCGTGGCGTACTGGCGGAACCCTGCTCTTCACCAATCAGAATGCGGCGTTTGAGGTCGGCAAAACGCACTTTATAGAATTCGTCGAGATTATTGGAGTAGATACCCAGAAAGCGCATCCGCTCAATCAGTGGATTGCTTTTGTCTGCTGCTTCCTGCAAAACCCGTTCATTAAAGGATAACCAGCTTAATTCTTTTTCAATATAAAGCTTTACCTGACCCATTCTCACTCCATTTAGCGGTTGCAGGACTGAAGATCCAGTATCCACCAACATTATGGCGAGAGTATGGCAGCGTTGTCCAACGCCAGGAGTTGTCTTATCAATCGGCTACGGGCAACATAGCGGCTTATTTCAGGCTGCCACCGGAACCGCATGAGCGCAAACCACATTCCTGTCCAATTCAGCGATCGTAAGCGTCGTGCCGTTGATCGTCTGACGCGGCGGCTGGTCACCTGCTGTGGCGTGGCGATCCTGCTGTTGATGCTGCTGCTGTTCTGCTGGCTGATTGGCGTGGTCTTGCCGCTGTTTAATGCGCCTGGCCTGCAAATTGCGGCCAGCCAGCAACTCTGGGATCGTGCGCCAGCCTTAGCGATGGGCAATCAGGGCAATACCGGCTGGCGTATCAGCGCGCGCGGTGCGGCCCGTTTTATTCCGCTGGATGGTCAGCCTGCAGAACCGGCGCTGGCGCTGACGCCCGCGCCCGATGACGCCGTTCAGAGTGCCGATGGGCAGACGTTGCTGCTGAATATGCAGGGCGCACTGACGCTGATGCAGCCCACAACCGACCAGCAGTGGCGTTTCCCGCTGGGCGACAAACCTTTTCATCTGCCTGATGGTGCCGTGACAAAGATGGCGCTGGCGACGCGCCATGCGGGTCAGTGGCGCATTGCCGCACTGACAGAGGCGGGACTGCGGGTGCTGACGCTGGGTACCGATCGTCAGGCCTCGGTTATCCCGTTGCCACAAGGTCAGCTGGATTTGCTGGCGCTCTCACCATCCGGCGATCTGCTCTATACCACCGAAGGCAATCTGCTGCGGGTCTGGCAACTTGATGATGATCGGGCACTGTTGCGCGAAACGCACACTCTGCCGACGCCGCCAAAAAGTCTGCATCTGCTGGTGGGTGGCCGAAGCCTCCTGATTCAGGATCACAGCGGCGTGACGCAGTGGTTTGCTATCGCCAGCGATCAAGGGCCGCGACTGCAGCGCATCCGGACCTTTGACCATAGCGACGGCGAGACGATTCTGGTGACGGAATCACAACGTCGCGTGTTTGCGACGCTCAGTAAACAGGGGATGCTGCGTCTCTTCGCAAGCAAGCAAAACGGTCCGATACTGCAGCGTCAGCTGGAACCTGGCATTGTACAGGCGCAGTTTTCCCCTCGTGGCGACAGCCTGCTGATTGAGCGACCGGGAAGCTGGCAGACGCTGCGACTCGATAATCCGTGGCCGGACGTCACCTGGCGCAATTTCTGGCAAAAAATCTGGTATGAAAACTACCCCGGACCCGACTGGGTCTGGCAATCGACCGCGGCCGGTGACAGCTATCAGGCTAAGTTCAGCCTGATGCCGATGGTGATGGGAACGCTGAAAGCGGCCAGTTTAGCGCTGCTGTTTGCCACCCCGTTGGCGCTGGCTGCGGCGATGTACACCGCGTGGTTTATGGCACCAGGCCTGCGACGCTGGGTTAAACCGGCCATTGAGATGATGGGCGCGCTGCCGAGCGTCGTGGTGGGGCTGATTGCCGGGATCTGGCTCGCGCCGCATATTGGTCAGGCGCTGGTGGGCGTGCTGCTGCTGCCGCTGACGCTGGCGGGTTCGCTGCTGCTGTGCGGGGTGTTCAGCGCACGATTACCACCGCGCTGGCGTCAGCCCGGCCGTGAGGTGCTGATTCTGCTGCCGCTGTTGCTGCTGGTCACGCTGCTGACACTGTGGCTGCCCACGCTGTTGATACCGGATGCGGGCGACTGGCTGCCGCATTACGAGCAGCGCAATCTGCTGGTGGCTGCGCTGGCGATGGGCTTTGCGCTGGTGCCGCTGATTTTCACCCTCTCTGAAGATGCGCTGTTCAGTGTGCCCGCGGCGCTGGGGCAGGGCTCGCTGGCACTGGGCGCGACGCCGTGGCAGACCCTGACCCGCGTCGTGCTGCCGGGTGCGTCCGCCGGTATTTTTGCCGCTCTGATGATTGGTCTGGGACGCGCCGTAGGAGAAACCATGATTTTGCTGATGGCGACCGGCAACACGCCGCAAAGTGAAGGTGGCCTGTTCAGCGGGCTGCGCGCGCTCTCCGCCAATATCGCCATTGAGATGCCGGAAGCGGCGGCAGGCAGTGCCCACTATCGTGTGCTGTTTCTCAGCGCCCTGATGCTGTTACTGTTTACGCTGGTGATTAACACGGTTGCCGAGCTGATCCGTCAGCGACTGCGTCAGCGCTACAGCCAGCACGAGGAGCAGGCATGAAGGCGATGCGACAGAATGACCGCTGGCGCTGGTTAACCGCCGGTGCCGTCGCCGTCTGTCTGCTGGCCTTTACGCTGCTGATCGGGCTGCTGGCCTGGCAGGGCGTTCGCGCTTTCTGGCCGCAGCGCGTTGACCTTTATACGTTCAGTCAGCCTGAAGGCGGCGAAACACGTCTGCTGGGCGAAACCCTGGAACATCAGCGGCGTTTTCCGGCTCCGGCCGATGAGCAGGGCAACCGCGGCGGCCAGGTGAACCGCTATCTGATCAAAACCGGTAACCGTGACTGGGACGCACCCGATTTCCGCGTCGTCTACAGCCGCGCGGCTGCGAAGGTCAGCCAGCCAGCAGATGTCATGGTGCTGCAACGCCGCAGCCACGGCCAGGCTTATGGCTGGTTTGTCGGCCTGCGTGAAGATAATGAAGAGTTAACGGCGCAGGATCCCGATGCACTGCTGCATCAGCGGCTCGCACAGGTGCAGATGCTGGTGCGGCAGGCCAACCAGATCCGCCGGGTTGATATGGCGCGCATCAACAGCCAGCGTGAGCAGCTTGATGAGCAGGCGGCCACAAACCGTGCTGCCGGGCGCTTTGATCTGCAGGCAGAATCGGAATATCAGGCCAATCAGGCGGCCTTACAGCGGCGCTTTAATCAGCTGAGTGAGACTCTGGCTTCTCTGCAACTGCAGAGTCAGCGCGATCTGTTAATCCTGCGGGATGTGCAGGGCACCGAACATGCGATTCCGCTGACCGAAATCGTCGACAGCTGGAAGCCGAATGCGATGACGCTGACCGGCAAAACCGGGCATTTTCTGCATCAGCTGTGGCGCTTCGTCAGTGACACACCCGCCGAGGGTGAAAGTGAATCCGGGGCGTTTCCGGCGATCTTTGGCACCGTGCTGATGGTGCTTCTGATGTCGGTGGTGGTGATGCCGCTGGGCGTCATCGCCGCCATCTGGCTGCACGAATATGCCGGACGCAATGCGCTGACCAGACTGGTGCGTATCGCGGTAGTCAATCTGGCGGGCGTTCCCTCAATCGTGTATGGCGTGTTTGGTCTGGGCTTCTTTGTCTGGCTGGTGGGTGGCACCATTGACCAGCTCTTCTTCGCCAGCGCACTGCCCAGTCCTACCTTTGGCACGCCGGGTTTGCTGTGGGCATCGCTGACCCTGGCGTTACTGACGCTGCCGGTGGTGATCGTGGCGACCGAAGAGGGTTTATCCCGTATTCCCAACAGCCTGCGGCAGGGCTCGCTGGCGCTGGGCGCGACCCAGGCGGAAACGCTGTGGAACGTGGTGCTGCCGATGGCGGTGCCCGCCATGCTGACCGGCCTGATTCTGGCGGTGGCGCGTGCTGCAGGTGAGACCGCGCCGCTGATGCTGGTTGGCGTAGTAAAAATGGTGCCGGAACTGCCGGTCGACGCGGTGTTCCCTTATCTGCATCTGGATCGCAAGTTTATGCATCTGGGCTTCCAGATTTACGATCTGGCGTTTCAGAGTCCGAATATTGAAGCTGACCGGCCGCTGGTGTTCGCCACCGCGCTGCTGCTGGTGCTGATTATTCTGTCGCTTAATCTGCTGGCGATGGGCCTGCGTCACCGTCTGCGTGAACGCTATCGCCTTATGACTCAATAACAGGCTATGACTATGACGTCCGACACGGATATCGCGCTGACCGTTAACCATCTGTCGCTGTGGTATGGCGAGCGCCAGGCGCTGCAGGATATTTCTCTGCAGGTGCCGAAAAACAGGATTACCGCGCTGATTGGCCCGTCGGGCTGTGGCAAATCGACGCTGCTGCGCTGTTTTAATCGCATGAATGACGTGATTGATCACTGCCGGGTAGAGGGTGATGTGCTGCTGGGTTCGCTGCCGATTCTGCGGCCTGAGCAGGATCTCTCCGCGCTGCGCCGTCGGGTCGGCATGGTGTTCCAGCGGCCCAATCCGTTTCCAAAATCAATCTATGAAAATGTGGTTTACGGGCTGCGTTTGCAGGGTGTACGCGATCGGCGAGTGCTTAATGAAGCCTGTGAACGTGCGCTGCGCGCGGCCGCGCTGTGGAGTGAGGTCAAAGATCAGCTGTCACAGAATGCGCTGACGCTCTCGACCGGACAGCAGCAGCGGCTGGTGATTGCCCGCGCCATCGCGATTGAGCCGGAAGTACTGCTGCTGGATGAGCCGACCTCCGCGCTGGACCCCATCTCCACGCTGGTGATTGAAGAGTTGATGACCACGCTGAAGCAGCATTTCACGCTGGTGCTGGTGACGCATAACATGCAGCAGGCGTCGCGCGTGTCAGATTACACCGCGTTTATGCATCAGGGCGCGTTAGTGGAGTTTGATGAGACCGACCGGATTTTCACCGCGCCGAAGCAGCGACGGACTGAAGATTACATTACGGGACGCTACGGCTGAGCCAGCATCGGGAGCAGAACAGGTTTTTGTGTCAGGCGGCTCATATGCTTAAAGCGATGGGAGCCTATGCCCGTAGTAAAGCATCGCGGGCCATGGATGGCCCGCGCTGAGCTGCCATGGATGGCATTTTTTGCGTCTTTACGGAGGGCATAGGCTCCCTGAGCCTTTACTCTGCCAGTACTTCATAAGAAGCCCTGGCTTCCGGTGCATCAGTCGTTAGCATAGCCCTGCGGTGGCAGCGGTTCGCCATCCAGCCAGGCTTTGCCGTCACGCATCAATAGCCGACCCTCAACAAACCAGCCGATCACCAGCGGATAGATCGCGTGTTCCTGATGCTGCACCCGCTCGGTAATCTCCGCTTCACTGTCGCCAGGAAAGACCGGAACTTTGGCCTGCAGGATCACCGGACCGCCATCCAGTTCGTCCGTCACGAAATGTACGGAAGTGCCATGTTCGCTGTCGCCATTTTCCAGCGCCTGACGATGGGTATGCAGACCCGGATATTTCGGCAGGAGGGAAGGATGGATATTCAGCAGGCGATCGTGAAAATGCGCCACGAAAGCGCTGCTGAGAATGCGCATATAACCGGCCAGCACGATCAAATCCGGACGGTAGGCTTCGATTTCAGCAATGAGCCGACGATCAAAGGCTTCACGGTCAGCGAAGTCGCTGGCGGCAAGCGCGTGGGCGGGAATCCCCGCCTCCTGCGCCCGCGTCAGGCCATAAGCGGCGGCACGGTTGCTGAACACGGCAGCGACGCTGCCGTGAATCCGCCCGCTTTCACAGGCGTCAAGGATGGACTGAAGGTTACTTCCGTTGCCGGAAATCAGTACAACCAGCTTCTTCATCCGTTGATGACCACACGCTCTTCGGCATCAGACGCTTTAATCACGCCGAGCTTCCAGGCTTTCTCGCCTGCGGCCTGCATCAGCGCAATCGCTTTGTCCGCATCAGCCGGGCTGAGAGCAATGATCATGCCGACGCCGCAGTTAAAGGTACGGTACATCTCGAAACGGCTGACGTTGCCCGCCTGCTGTAACCAGCTGAAGACCGCCGGCCACTGCCAGCTCTTCTCGTCGATGACGGCCTGGGTATTGTCAGGCAGCACGCGCGGAATATTCTCCCAGAAGCCGCCGCCGGTCAGGTGTGCGATAGCGTGCACATCGACCTGCTCAATCAGGCTCAGGATATTTTTCACGTAGATGCGGGTCGGTTCCAGCAGATGATCGGCCAGCGGTTTGCCTTCCAGCTGTTCAGCCAGCGGATCGGTGTTGCTGACTTCCAGAATCTTGCGCACCAGTGAATAGCCGTTGGAGTGCGGGCCGCTGGAGCCGAGGGCGATCAGCACGTCGCCATCCTGCACCTTGCTGCCATCAATAATTTCTGACTTTTCCACCACGCCGACACAGAAACCGGCTACGTCGTAATCTTCGCCGTGATACATGCCTGGCATCTCAGCGGTTTCACCGCCTACCAGCGCACAACCCGACTGCAGACAACCTTCGGCGATGCCGGTGATCACCGCAGAGGCGGTATCCACATCCAGTTTGCCGGTGGCGTAGTAGTCGAGGAAGAAGAGCGGCTCAGCGCCCTGAACCACCAGGTCGTTAACGCACATCGCGACCAGGTCAACGCCAATGGCATCGTGACGTTTGAGATCCATCGCCAGACGCAGCTTGGTGCCAACGCCATCGGTGCCGGAGACCAGCACAGGTTCACGGTATTTTTGCGGCAGCGCGCAAAGCGCACCAAAACCGCCCAGTCCACCCATCACTTCCGGGCGACGCGTCTTTTTCACTACGCCTTTAATACGGTCAACCAGAGCGTTACCAGCATCAATATCAACACCGGCGTCTTTGTAACTGAGAGAGGTTTTGTCGGTCACTGCGAGGTCCCCACGCGAGTTGCGGTTGGTGGTTTAAAATAAAGCGCGGCAATTCTATCAGTGCAGGCAAACGTTTGCGAGTCCGGCATTGCGCATCGGGCGATTTTCATTAATCCTCTATTTGTCCCGGTAAATCCCGCGGCTTTGCGCAAGAGCAGGTGGCGCAGAGCGCAAAAGGCGGTATAATCCCGCGATTTTTTTTAGCTCAACTCATTCCGGGAGAACACCAATGAAGATCGTGGAAGTCAGACACCCGCTGGTCAAACATAAACTGGGCCTGATGCGTGAGCATGATATCAGTACAAAGCGTTTTCGCGAGCTGGCCTCTGAAGTGGGCAGCCTGCTGACCTACGAAGCGACCGCCGATCTGGAAACAGAGCGCGTCACCATTGAGGGCTGGAACGGCCCGGTAGAGATCGATCAGATCAAAGGCAAAAAAATCACGGTGGTCCCGATCCTGCGTGCCGGCCTGGGCATGATGGAAGGGGTGCTGGAGCACGTTCCCAGCGCACGTATCAGCGTGGTCGGTGTTTACCGTGATGAAGAGACTCTGGAGCCGGTTCCCTATTTCCAGAAGCTGGTCTCTAACATCGAAGAGCGCCTGGCGCTGGTGGTCGACCCGATGCTGGCGACCGGTGGCTCCATGATTGCTACTATCGACCTGCTGAAGAAAGCGGGCTGCACCAGCATCAAAGTACTGGTTCTGGTTGCCGCACCAGAAGGGATTGCCGCGCTGGAGAAAGCGCATCCTGACGTTGAGCTTTATACTGCGTCAGTGGATCAGGGACTGAACGAAAAGGGTTACATCATTCCCGGGCTCGGCGATGCCGGGGACAAGATTTTCGGAACCAAATAAATCGCACAGCCGACCAGAGAGTCGGCTTTTTTTTGGCAAAAAAACGCCCCGAATGGATTCGTTCTGCCGCAAGGCGCACCTGCTGCTGTGCCAGAGGCGCGAATCCCCGGGGATAAAAAAACATAAGGGGATAAATGATGACTCGTCGCGCCATTGGCGTCAGTGAACGACCGCCGTTACTGCAAACCATTCCACTCAGCCTGCAACACCTGTTCGCCATGTTTGGTGCCACGGTACTGGTTCCGATTCTGTTCCACATCAACCCGGCGACGGTGCTGTTATTTAACGGCGTCGGCACACTGATTTATCTCTTTATCTGTAAAGGCAAAATTCCTGCCTACCTTGGTTCAAGCTTTGCCTTTATCTCGCCGGTGCTGCTGTTGCTGCCGCTGGGTTACGAGGTTGCGCTGGGCGGATTTATCCTGTGCGGTGTGCTGTTCTGCATCGTTGCGCTGATTGTGAAACGCGCCGGAACCGGCTGGCTCGACGTGATGTTTCCGCCTGCGGCGATGGGCGCCATTGTCGCCGTCATCGGTCTGGAGCTGGCGGGTGTCGCCGCGAATATGGCCGGCCTGCTGCCCGCTGAAGGCAGTGCGCCCGACAGTAAAACCGTGCTGATTTCGCTGGTCACGCTGGGCGTCACGGTCTTCGGTTCGGTGCTGTTCCGTGGCTTCCTGGCGATCATCCCGATTCTGGTGGGCGTGGTGGCGGGGTATCTGCTCTCCGCGTTTATGGGCATCGTTGACTGGAGCGGCGTAGTCAAAGCCCCGTGGTTTGCGCTGCCAACCTTCTATACGCCGCGCTTTGAGTGGGTGGCGATGCTGACGATTCTGCCTGCGGCGCTGGTGGTCATTGCTGAGCATATCGGTCATCTGGTGGTCACCGCCAACATCGTGAAAAAAGATCTGATTCGCGATCCTGGCCTGCATCGTTCGATGTTTGCCAACGGCTTATCCACCGTGATCTCCGGCTTCTTTGGCTCCACGCCCAATACCACCTACGGCGAAAACATTGGTGTGATGGCAATTACCCGCGTCTACAGTACCTGGGTGATTGGCGGCGCGGCGATTCTGGCGATCCTGCTCTCCTGCGTCGGCAAACTGGCGGCGGTGATCCAGGCGATCCCGGTTCCGGTCATGGGCGGCGTATCGCTGCTGCTGTATGGCGTGATTGGCGCATCCGGTATCCGCGTGTTGATCGAATCCAAAGTGGATTACAACAAAGCGCAGAACCTGATCCTTACCTCGGTGATCCTGATCATCGGCGTCAGTGGTGCGAAGGTGCATATCGGTGCGGCGGAGCTGAAAGGCATGGCGCTGGCGACGATCGTGGGTGTCGGCCTGGCGCTGATCTTCCGGGTGATTTCGTGGCTCAGACCGGAAGAAGTGGTGCTGGAGGCTGAAGAACCGCGCGAGCATTGATCGCAGCGAGCCTGAGAGGATCCGGGGCAGGGACGCCCCATTCATCTCTTTCTGAAAACTGTGTTAGACTTCCCCCGATTTTTTGCTTGTTCTCTTGCTGAGGTGCTTCTGAACACGCCGGCACAATTGTCATTGCCACTCTATTTACCTGACGATGAAACCTTCTCCAGCTTCTGGCCGGGGGAAAACCCGTCGCTGATTGCCGCCCTAAAAGGCGCTCTTAATCAACAACATGGCAGCTATCTCTACTTCTGGTCACGCGAAGGCGGTGGGCGGAGCCATCTGCTGCACGCCGCTTGCGCCGAAATGTCAGCGCGCAGCGAAGCGGTCGGTTACGTTCCGCTGGATAAACGCACCTGGTTTGTGCCGGAAGTACTGGAAGGGATGGAGCAGCTGTCACTGGTCTGCATCGATAATATCGAATGCATTGCAGGCGAGCCGGAGTGGGAAATGGCGATCTTCGATCTCTATAACCGTATTCTGGAAACCGGCAATACGCGCCTGTTTATCACCGGCGATCGTCCGCCACGCCAGCTCAATCTGCAGCTGCCCGATCTCGCCTCGCGGCTGGACTGGGGACAGATCTATCGACTGCAACCGCTCTCCGATGAAGACAAATTGCAGGCGCTGCAACTGCGTGCCGGATTACGTGGATTTGAGCTGCCGGAAGATGTGGGTCGCTTCCTGCTGAAGCGACTGGATCGTGAAATGCGTACGCTGTTTGATACGCTGGATCGGCTTGATCGCGCCTCGATCAGCGCGCAGCGAAAACTCACCATTCCCTTTGTTAAAGAGACGCTCGGCCTTTAAAGAATGTCGAGCACCGCTTCAGGCGGACGTCCGATCCGCGCCCTGTCGCCGTTGATCACAATCGGCCTTTCAATCAGCACCGGATTTTCTACCAGCGCATCCAGCAGCGCACTTTCGCCTTTGTCGCCGAGCGCCAGCTCACTGTAGATCGCCTCTTTCGTCCGCATTAACTCTCCTGCGCTCTGCATCCCCAGTTTCTTTAACAGGATTTGCAGCGTCTCGCGATCGGGTGGCGTCTGCAGATAGAGCACCACTTCTGGCTCAATGCCGCGGGCGTTCAGCAGCGCCAGCGTTTCGCGGCTCTTGCTGCAGCGCGGGTTGTGATAAATCGTCACCATCTCAGACTCTCCTTTTATTCTCTCTTCACGCCGCGCTGGCAGCGTGAGTGCTTAGCCTTTCTGATACTGCTTAAAGCGCTGTTGTAACTGGCGCAGCTGATCGATACGCGCATCGTAGCGTGCCTGTTTCAGGCTGCCGAGGGGCACCTGTGCGCTGGCGTTGCTCAGTGTGGTGATCGCCTGATCAAGCTGGCCATTCAGCGCCAGACTCTCTGCCCGCGCCGATAACTCTTCATCATGCAATCCCTGCTGCGCAGAGGCCTGAGCCAGTAAATCCCAGCCGTTGGGGTCGTCTTTATTATCCCAGGTATAGCGGTTCAGAATACGGCTGGCGCTGGCATACTGTTTCGCTTCCACGTAGGCATTCGCCAGGTTGAGCTGCACCACCGGGCTGTTTTTGGCACCGGTGGCGGCGGTGAGCAGGGCGATAGCCTGTTGTGGCTGATTCAGGCCGATATCAATGTCCGACATGATGTCCAGGAACCAGACATTATTAGGCTGCTTTGCCAGCAGCGGCGTGACAATGCGCTTCGCATCGGCATAACTCTTCGCCTGCAAAAACTGTATCGCTTTGCCATATTGTGACGCCAGCTGCTCACGGGAATTGCCGCTGGCATACTGGCTCAGCAGTTCGTCGGTAAGCTGATTACGGCCCGTGGAGTACATGCCCAGCGACCGGACTTTGGCGAAATAGAAGTCCTGAGTCGATTGCACCACCACCGGCCGCATCTGGTTGGCGCGGTTACGGGCATCCGCCAGACGGCTGTCGGGCAGGGGATGCGTCAGCAGGATTTCAGGCGGCTTCGAGGAGAAGCGGCTCTGATCGGCCAGCTTCTGCAGAAAGTTTGGCATCGCCTGTGGGTCAAATCCTGAGCGCTGCAGCACCTGAATCCCGATGCGGTCGGCTTCCTGCTCATTGCCCTGGGTAAAGCTGATAATCCCCTGCTGCGTGCCCGCCAGGGTGCCGGTCAGTGCGGCCATGCCAGCCTGCGGACTCGCCATCGCCAGCAGAATAGAGCCCAGCGCGCCGACCCAGGTCAGCGGCGCATTGCGCTTCTGATCTTCCATGGCGCGCGCCAGATGGCGCTGGGTGACGTGTGAGATTTCATGCGCCATGACGGAGGCCAGCTGGCTTTCATTGTCGGTAAAGCGGAACAGCGCCGAGTGCAGCACCACGTTGCCACCGAAAAAGGCAAAGGCATTAAGCTCATCATTCTGGATCAGAAAGAAGTGGAACGGGGTTTTCACCGAATCGGCGTGCGACACCAGCCGCTGTCCCAGCTGATTAATGTACTGATTGAGCAGCGGATCGTTGATCAGCGGCGCACTGGCGCGCAGCTGGCGCACATAAAAATCGCCCATCTGCAGTTCCTGATTAATCGACAGCGTCGAACCGGCCGTGGTGCCAATATCGGGAAGTGAATCACTGACATCGGCCCTGGCAGGTGTCAGAGTGGTGAAAATGAGCGTCGGAAGGAGCGCGGCGATCAGCGTTTTCTTTAACCGGTTCAACATGCCTTAATCCTGTAGAGAGGCCCTGAAAATGGACAGGTGCGCAGCGGGAATGTTCCATTTTTCGCAGATAACGACGGTTCGTGACTATCTTAACCAGAGCACCAAAAGAATGAAATGTCGTTTTCTCGCAGACTCCCGGCGCGATTTGTGCAAGATTGCCGATTATGAAGAAAAAAATTGAACATCCTGCAACTTAAACGGTGGTTAAACGAGTAAAGGCTGGCGCGTTGTCGCCGGGGGCGCAGGCACTTAAGTTGCCGCTTAGCTCTTTATTGCGGTAATGCTCCGGCGGATTAAAGCAGAATATGCTGCCAGACACCTGACGCAGTTCACGTTCTTTTTATAAAGTTATGTAAATTCACTCAAAAAAACTGAATATGGCACGAGTTTTTCCAGGTCTACTCTGAAAAAACTCTGCGCGCTAAGCCGCTAAACGTCTCTCCGTCATCGAAAATATAAATCGTCTCTGCCGCTTTACCCTTCCTGATTCCAGATTATCCTGGCTGTTATTTTTTCCGGCTACGTTCATTCACAAAGAGAACGGGCGAAATAGTCAGGTCCATTCCCGGTAAGAGGTTTTTTTTCGCATGATGAAACTTTTCGATTAATTCCTGCCATGAATAATTTCAGCGGTTATCAGCCGCGCGTTGACCCGGATTTACAGAAGCGAGAATTATATCGGCGCTGTGGTATAGATAGCCGACCTGATTCAGTCCTGAATCTGCCAGACATTATTTGCCGGAGAGAAGTGTTATGCGTTCAGTTGTTTCATACGCGTTAATCGCCATTATTGGCGGCGTCGTTGGCGCGGCTGTCACACAGAGTGGCGATATTTACGACAAAGTGACACGTCATTTTGCCACCGAGCCACAGGAAGCCCCAGGATTCTGGAGCACACCGGCGATTGAAGGGTACGGAAAAATTCATTACGAGCCTGATGCCGCGTTTAAACCGGTCGCGGGCCTGAGCAACAAAATTGTTTTCCAGATCACCCGAAGTGACGGCGCGATGACCGCACCGAATCTGGGACTGGAGCGTGTGGCGCGCGTGGTGAATTTATATATCGCCTCTGGCGTGCCGGCCGACCAGCTGAAGTTCGTGGTTTCGGTCACCGGTGACGCGACGCCAGCTATGCTGGATAACGCCCATTTCAAAAAGTTTTATGGCATTGAAAATCCAAACCTGAAGCTGATTAATGAGCTGAATCAGGCGGGGGTGAAAGTCTCGGTCTGCGATCAGTCCGTGGCATTCCATCACTATCCGAATAACTGGATTGATAAATCAGTCATCCATGCACTTTCAAGTCCGACCACCGTATCCACCCTGCAAAATCAGGGCTACGCGTGGCTGGCAATGTAATTGATGTTTTAAACGACCGGGAGAAGAATTAATGCGTCCAGCAGCTTTAGTAGTGATGGCAGCCGTAGCAGGATTTATCGGGGGCAATGTTTTACAGTTGCCGGAATTATTCGATAAGGTCAGCGGCAAAATGGCAGATAATAAATCCGAGCCGGCTGATTTCTGGAGTACGCCAGCAATCGAAGGTTACGGCAAAATACATTATGTCGATACGCCTGCATTTAAACCCGGCACGACAGCGGGTCTGAGTAATAAAATTGTTTTCCAGATTAACCACAATGACGGCGATATTCGTAAGCCGAATCTGGGTCTGGAGCGCGTTGCGCGTGTCACCAACCTCTATTATGCGGCGGGTGTACCTCTCGACCAGCTGAAATTTGTGGTGTCGATTAACGGCGACGCCGTTTCATCAGCCCTGAATAATGACCAGTTCAGCAAAGCCTACGGCGTCGATAACCCGAACCTGAAGCTAATCAGCGAGCTGAAAAAAGCGGGCGTTCAGGTCACTATCTGCGATCAGTCTGTAGCGTTTCATCAGCTCGATCGTAACTGGATCGACCCGATGGTCACCCACACCATCTCCAGCGGCACCACCGTTGCCACCCTGGAAAACAGCGGTTACGCCTTCCTGATGCTTTAATTTCCCCCACAGCGGCGTCACTGCCGCTGTCACCTGCCAGTCAAATTGCTGTGATACGCCTGTCATATAACGCCGCTAGTTTACGTCGCAATGAGATCGATCTCATTCACGATAAACGAGGCCGTCATGACCGATTTAATCAGCGTAGCCAGACTGGCTGGGGTCTCCCGCGCAACCGCTGCGCGTGCTTTTTCTGATCCTCACCTGCTGAAACCTGGCACGCTGCAAAAGGTGCTTGCCGCCTCCGAAAAGATGGGCTTTCGCCCGAATCATATTGCCCGTCAACTCCGCACTCAGCACTCCACCACGCTTGGCGTTCTGCTGCCTTCACTGCTCAATCCGGTTTTTGCCCTGCAGCTGCAGGCGATGGAGCAGCAGGCCCGACAGGCAGGCTATGCGCTGCTGGTCGCGACCAGTGATTATCAGGCGGAGCGGGAAGCGGCCATAGTCGAACATATGCTGCACCAGCGTGTCGCCGGTCTGGTTCTGACGGTAGCAGACGCCGACAGCAGTGCGCTGCTGCCGACGCTGTCGGCGGCGAAGATGCCTTTTGTGCTGACCCACAACGTGCCGCAACAGCATGAATGGCCCGCGCTGTGCGTCGACAATCGCAAAGCGATGGCGGAAGCGACCGCCCATCTCATCGCTCTCGGCCACCGCCACATCGTTATGGCCGCTGGCCCGATGCAGCAATCTGACCGTGCCCGTCTGCGCTATCTCGGCTACTGCCAGGCCATGCAGCAGGCGGGTCTCCAGCCGCAGGCGATGATTGAGATGCCCAGCCATATCCACTCCGATTTCAGACCGCTGCTGCCGCTGATGAATGCCTCTTCGCCGCTGACGGCGGTGATTTGCAGTAACGATCTGCTGGCTATCAGCCTGCTGGGTGCCGCAGCGCGCGCTGGCGTCAGCGTACCCCACCAGCTCTCCGTCATCGGTTTCGACGGCATTGAGCTGGGCGAACAGCTTTCACCGTCACTGGCGAGCGTGGTTCAGCCGATTGCGCTGATGGGCACGCGCGCCATTGATCTGCTTTTGAATCCGGGCGGCAAAACCCACCTGCTGGCCCATCACTTACGGCTCGGGGAGAGTATCGCCCCGGCATTTCATAGTTCTATTTCAGGGAAACATCATGTCACTCACCGTTAATATCAGACAGATCGCCAGCGCTGCACTGCTGGCCGGATGCGCGCTCACCAGTTCGTGGGCGCAGGCGGCGGAAAATGCGATCTGCTACAACTGTCCGCCAGAGTGGGCCGACTGGGCCACACAGCTCCAGGCGATCGAAAAAGCCACCGGCATTCATGTGCCGCAGGACAATAAAAATTCGGGTCAGGCGCTGGCGCAGCTGGTCGCCGAGAAAAACAATCCGGTCGCCGATGTGGTCTATTACGGCGTTAGCTTCGGCATTCAGGCCGTCAGCGCCGACGTGGTCAGCGCTTACAAACCGGCTAACTGGGATCAGATCCCGGCTGGCATGAAGGATCCGAATGGCAAATGGGTGGCGCTGCACTCCGGCACCATGGGCTTTATGGTCAATGTTGATGCCTTAGGTGGCGCGCCAGTGCCACGCTCCTGGGATGATCTGCTGAAGCCGGAATATAAAGGCATGGTGGGCTATCTCGATCCGGCCAGCGCCTTTGTGGGCTATGTTGCGGCGGTCGCGGTGAATCAGGCCAAAGGCGGCAGCCTGCATGACTTCACCCCGGCGATTAACTGGTTCAAAGCGCTGCAACGTAACCAGCCGATTGTGCCTAAGCAGACCGCCTATGCGCGGCTGATTTCGGGCGAAATCCCGATTCTGATCGACTACGACTTCAACGCCTATCGTGCCCGCTACAAAGATCACGCCAACGTCGAGTTTGTGATCCCGAGCGAGGGAACGGTCACGGTGCCATACGTCATCAGTCTGGTGAAGAACGCGCCGCATCCGGCCAACGGTAAGAAGGTGATTGATTTTGTGCTGTCAGATGCCGGTCAGGCGATCTGGGCCAATGCCTGGCTGCGTCCGGTGCGGGCTGGCGCAATGTCAGCCGAAGCGAAAAAATATTTCCTGCCTGACAGCGATTATGCGCGTGCCCACACGGTCGATTATCAGCAGATGGCCGATGCGCAGAAGGGCTTCTCTGCCCGCTATCTGAGTGAGATTCGCTGATGTCACTCTCAGCTATCAAGCCGTTTGCCTCTGGCGGATCGGCTCGCCACCGGCTCCGGCCGCTGGGGGCCAACTGGCCGTGGATGCTGTTGCCTGCGCTGCTCTTCTTCGCGGCCTTCTGGCTGCTGCCGTTTGCCCGCCTGTTGCAGATCGGTATGACAGAGGATCGCACCACGCACCACAGCGGCTACTGGACGGTGATCAGCCAGCCGCAGTATCTGCAAAGCCTGCTGAATACCGTGCTGCTCTCGGCGGCGGTGACGCTGGTGACGCTGCTGATTGCTGCGGTAGTAGGCTGCTTTCTGGCGCGGCAGCGCTTTCCCGGACGAGGCACGCTGCTGGCGCTGCTGACCTTTCCGCTGGCCTTTCCGGGTGTGGTGGTGGGATTTCTGATGGTGATGCTGGCGGGGCGTCAGGGTGTGCTGGCACAACTCAGCCTCAGCCTGTTTCATGAACGCTGGGTCTTCGCCTATTCGCTCAGCGGCTTATTTATTGGCTATCTCTACTTTTCGCTGCCGCGCGCCATCGTGACGCTGGTGGCGGCCAGTGAGAAGCTGGATCGCTCGCTGGAAGAGGCGGCCCGTTCACTGGGGGCCAGCCAGTGGCGCATCATAATGGACGTCATTATACCCGGGCTGAAACCGGCGCTGCTTTCCTGTGGCGCGCTCTGTTTCGCCACCAGCATGGGCGCGTTTGGCACCGCTTTCACCCTTGGCACCGAACTCGCCGTGCTGCCGCTGACCATTTATGGCGAATTCACCAATTACGCCAACTTTGCCACTGCGGCGGCACTCTCGGTGGTGATGGGGGCGGTGGCCTGGCTGGCGCTGATGCTGGCTAATGGGCTTGCTGCACGCCGCAAGGAGCGATCATCATGAAGCGCCGGGGCCTGTTCTGGCTGCAGGTGGCGATCACCAGTCTCACCGCGCTGTTTATGATCGCGCCGGTCGTGCTCTCAATGCTGGCGGGCGTGACGCAGAACTACTTCGCGGGTTTGCGCAGCGGCCTGACGCTGAAGTGGGTGGAACAGGTGTGGCAGATGTATGCCGACACTTTCTGGCTGTCGCTGCTGATCGCGCTGAGTTGTCTGGCGGTAACGGTGATTGCTGGTGTGCCCGCCGCATGGGGCTTACTGAAGTCACCGTCACGCTGGGCCTCACGCATTGAAGAGTGCCTGATGCTGCCGGTGGCGTTGCCGGGCCTTGCCACCGCGCTGGGCATCATTCTGCTTTATGGTCAGTTCAGCGCGTTGCGCGACAGCTGGCTATTCATCCTGATCGGCCAGGTGCTCTTTACGCTGCCCTTTATGATCCGGCCGGTGCTGTCGGTGATGCAGGCGATTGATCTGCCGCGCCTCGAAGAGGCCGCCGCCAGCCTGGGCGCGGGCTTCTGGCATCGCTTCTTTACTGTGGTTGTCCCGAACTGCCGCAACGGCATTCTGGCGGGTGCGTTTATGGTGATCACTCTTTCAGTGGGGGAGTTCAACATTACCTGGATGCTGCATACGCCACTGACTAAAACCCTGCCAGTCGGGCTGGCCGACAGCTACACCTCGATGCGGCTGGAAGTCGGATCCGCCTACACCCTGATTTTTATCATGATGATTTTGCCGCTGCTGCTGTTGCTCAACGCCTGTAATCACTGGCTGGAACGGCAAACGTCGCGGCAGCAGAAAGAGGAAACCGTATGAAAGAGGCCGTCAATGTGACACTGCGCCACTGCTCGCGTCGCTTCAATCAGCAGGTCGCGCTGCATCCGCTCGATCTGCGGGTCCACGCCGGAGAAACGCTGGTGCTGCTGGGGCCGTCGGGCTGCGGAAAAACCACGCTGCTGCGTATCATCAGCGGTCTGGAAAGCAGCGATGCACCGGGCGAGATCTGGTTTGATCAGCGGAATGTCACCGCGCTGCCGATTGAGAAACGTAATGTCGGCATGGTGTTCCAGAACTACGCCTTGTTCCCGACGCTCAACGTGGCGCAGAACGTTGCCTATGGCCTGAAGGTGCAGGGCGTGCCGCGTGCCGAGCGTGAGGCGCGCGTCGCGGAGATGCTGGCGCTGGTTGATCTGACCCATCTGGCACATCGCACGATTGATAAGTTATCCGGCGGGCAGAAGCAGCGGGTGGCGCTGGCACGTGCGCTGGCCGCCCGGCCTAAAGTGCTGCTGTTTGATGAGCCGCTGGCGGCGCTTGACGCCAGGCTGCGCGACAGATTGCGACTTGAGATCGGCGCGCTGCTCAAGCGGCTGGCGATCACCGCCGTTTACGTCACGCACGATCAGCAGGAGGCGATGGCGCTGGGCGATCGCATCGCGGTGATGGAGCAGGGCCGTCTGGTGCAGCTCGATACGCCGCAGGGCATCTATCAGCGCCCGGCCTCCCGCTTTGTGGCTGATTTTGTCGGCGCCATTAACTGCATTGCGCACGATCCCACGGGTCAGCCCCTGCGTTTTTGCCGCCCGGAAGATGTGCTACTCGCCGACGACACCCGTTATCCGCAGCGCGGCGTGGTGGTCGGCAGCACGTTTCTCGGCGCCTCGCAGCGCTTACTGATCGATATCGGGCTGGATAGCCCCATTCAGGTTGAACGTCATGCCCGCGAAATCTGGCAGGCGGGGCAGCGCATCAGCTGGTCGCTGACCAGTCAGGCCGCGCTGGAATTCAGTTGCTAAGGAGGCTGTTGTGTCTGTTCAACCCACGGTGATCGCGCAAATCAGCGATCTGCATATCAAGGCCAATGGCCGCCTTTCTTACAAACAGGTCGATACCCATGCGGCGTTACTGCAGGTGATCGACACCCTTAACGCGCTGCAGCCACGACCCGATGCGGTGGTGATTACCGGCGACCTGGTCGATTTTGGCAGGCCGGAAGAGTATCAGACGCTGCGCGAAGCCCTGCAGCGCCTGCAACTGCCGTTATATCTGATGGCAGGCAATCACGACGACCGCGAGGCGCTACGTGCGGCCTTCCCGGATCATGCCTATCTGCAGGCGGGGCCGCCCCTGAACTGGCAGCTCAGCGTGGGCGGCGTCAGGCTGCTGGCGCTGGACTCCAGCGTGCCGCAACAACCGTGGGGGGAGCTGGACGAACAACAGCTGCAATGGCTGGATCAGGCACTGAGCGCGGCCGCCGATCAGCCCACGCTGGTGATGCTGCATCATCCTCCTTTTGTTTGTGGCATTGCGCATATGGATCGGCAACGGCTGCGTCAGCCGGAGGCCCTTGAGGCGATCGTTGCCCGTCATCCGCAGGTTGAGCGGGTGCTGTGTGGCCATCTGCATCGCAGCCTGCAGACCCGCTTTGCCGGTACCCTGGCCTGCGTCGCACCGGGCGTGTCGCATCAGGTGGCGCTGGATCTGCATCCCGAGGGACCGGCTCACTTTATTCTGGAACCGCCGGGCTTTCTGCTGCACTGCTGGCAACCTGGGCAGGGAATGGTCACGCATCAGTGTGCAATTGGTCACTTTTCAGGCCCCTGGCCCTTTTACGACAGCCAGGGATTAATCGATTAGTGCCAGCCAAATCTGTATTAAGCGGGGTGAAATTTGTCTTAGTGCTGCTCAAAAATGCCGACACAGTGTAGACTTAAGCCCGGATATCAGGGCCTCTGGCACACATAAAAATATAATCAGGCATTTACGACATGACATTCATCTCCGGGGCGGCGACGCCATGCTAAAGCTCTTTCGGCCCAAGGCCGATTTGCGCAATCTGATCGCCCTGCTGGTGATTGTCAGCATTGTTATCACGCTCGCGAATACGCTTTACGCTACCTGGCGGGTTCAGCGCCAGGTGCTGATCGATTCCACACTGGAGGCGAACCGGGCCTATGCCGCCAAGCTCGCCTCAACCAGTGAAATTTTCTTTCAGCTGGCACAGTCGCAACTGCACTACAGCGCCAACCAGCTCAGCCGTGACTTTACTAATGCGGGGCTGCTGGAAAGTGAAGTTAGCCGCCTGCGTGAGCAGACCACCAGTTTCAACTCAGTCGCGATAGTGGATGCGCAGGGCGTAATCAAAGCGATCTCGCCCGAATCCCTGACGCTGAAAGGGATGCACCTCACCAGTGATGCCTCGCGGGAGGCGATCACGCTGCGACAGCCGATCATCAGTAAACCCACGCTTTCTGCCGCCAATAATCTGCTGGTGTTTGTATCCTGGCCAGTCTGGAGCCCCGAGGGTGATTACCTGGGCTATATCGGCGGCACTATCTATCTGAAGAAAAAAAGCATTCTGAATGCGCTGCTGGGTGAGCAGTTCTACCGGGATGGCACCACGGTCTACGTGCTCGACAGCAATAATGAGGTGCTGTATCACCAGAATCGTCAGCTGATTGGCAAAACGCTGCCCGCCCTCGTCAGTCCGCGTGATGATCAGACTAATGGCTCGCTGATGATGGCCGGTCCGGGCAATACGACTCAGCTGGCTGGCTTTGCGGTGGTGCCGACCACCGGCTGGACGGTGGTGGCGCTGAAGCCGATTAACGTCACGCTGGATCCGCTGTCGGGTCTGTTAATGAAGGTCCTGAAAAACTCGGTGCCGTTTGCGCTGCTGACCCTGCTGGTGGCTGTGGTGCTGGCGCGCCTGATTGCCCGGCCACTTTTCCAGCTGGCCCGTAAAGCCAGCCGGATGGATGCGCAGGGCGTTTCAAAAGAGATTGGCGGCATCACCGCCTGGTATTTTGAGGCGGCGCAGGTTAAGCGCGCGCTGCTCACCGGGATTGGTCTGGTGCAGGACAAAATCGGCCGCCTTAACTCGGAAGCGCAGACCGATCCGCTGACCCAGTTGCTGAACCGCCGCGGTCTTAATGCCGTGCTGGAGTATTACCGTACGGTGCGCCAGCCTTTCTCGGTACTGGCGCTGGATATCGATCACTTCAAAAACGTCAACGACAGCTGGGGCCACGACGTGGGCGACCGGGTGATTCAGCAGGTGGCGAGCACACTGCGTGCCAGTGCCCGTCAGTCTGATGTCGTCTGCCGCAATGGCGGAGAGGAATTCCTGATGCTGTTGCCGGGAACGGCACTGGATGAGGCGCAGATTATTGCAGAGCGCGTGCGGCTCGGCATTGCCGAAGCCTGGCTCACCGACGTGGGGCGAATTACCCTCTCTATCGGCGTCGCGGCCTGGAACGGGTCGCAGGATGCCGGACTGGAAAGCAGCTTAAAACAGGCCGATGCGGCACTCTATGAGGCGAAAAATGCCGGGCGTAACTGCGTTATTGTTGCTGCAGCTTAATCGCCTGAACTCTGGATGTTTCGTAATGGCAGGGTAAAGATGTGCTGGGAAGGGGAGTTAAGCAGGGCGCGGCGATCAGGCTACCGCGCCCCTCAACATCAGGCTGACTTAATGTAATCCAGCACCATGTCGTGGTGATTCGAGGTCTTAAAGTTATCAAACACTTTTTCGATCTTGCCTTCAGCATCCACCAGGAAGCTGATGCGATGAATACCGTCATAGGTTTTCCCCATAAACGTTTTTTCACCCCAGACGCCAAACGCCTGGCAGACTTCATGATTTTCATCTGACAGCAGCGTAAAGTTCAGCAGTTCTTTTTCGACAAACTTTGACAGCTTTTCTGGTTTGTCGGTGCTGATACCCAGCACTTCCACACCCGCTTTCGTCAACTCATCCATGTTGTCACGCAGACCGCACGCCTGCACGGTGCAGCCTGGTGTCATCGCCTTCGGGTAGAAGTACACCAGAACGCGCTGTCCCTGGAAGTCGGTCAGATTCACGTGTTCGCCGTCCTGGTCTGGCAGGCTAAATGCGGGTGCAGTATCTCCGGCTTTCAGTGGATTCATCACATCTCTCCATTTTCTTATTCAGGCTGTGGGTAATACACCATTTGGCCAGAAACGGCCAGAGGCAGGATTACCATCAGGGGTATTTCACCACATAGCCGCGCACGCGTCAGTTATGTGGAGAAATAACTCCGGTTTATGGACCAAAGCTTAGCGTACTGCGGTGACAGATTCGCTGCTGTCGGCGTCTGACACACTGTAGAGACGCAGCGTCCCCTGCGCATTCAGCTCCTGACACAGGGTATTAAATGCCTGCTCAAACGTCGTGCCACTGGTTCGCGTCGGACTGTGGGCGGTCATTTGAATATAGAGCGTTGGCGGCAAATCGTGTTGCGCAGGTGTGATGCGCGACACCAGTTCGGCCACATTCATCTGATGCTTATCGATGAGATCGGTGAAGCGCTCAATAATATGTGGCGAATCGGCGACTTCAACCTGAATGAACGCCGTGTCCGGCATTGGCGGACGGAGCCGGGCGTTGGTGCGCTTCATGACGATCAGCAGTTCCAGCTCTGCCCCTTTCAGTGGCAGGGTCGATTCAATCAGTGTGATCGCGTTCCAGCTGCCCGACAGCAGCATAATAAAGGTGAACTCATCCCCGAGCATGGCAAGACGGCTATCTTCGATATTGCAACCGCAGCTGCTGACGTGTCGGGTAATGGTATTGACGATACCCGGACGGTCAACACCGAGCGCGGTGATCACCAGATGATGGGGCTGAGATTGCGGCAAAATGGCTTTTCCTCTGCTTTCGCTAATAACCATAAGGTAAACATAAAAAAAACTGCTGACAAGCGCGGGAATGGCGTGGCTTGCTTGCTTTTCCCTAAGTGTAAAACGTACCATGAAGCACTTGTTTGTCGAGGGGATCGCCAATGTTTACGGGAAGTATTGTTGCACTCGTTACGCCAATGGATGACAGCGGTAATGTCTGCCGGTCGAGTCTGAAAAAACTGATTGATTATCACGTCGCCAGCGGCACCGCGGCGATCGTTTCCGTCGGCACCACAGGCGAATCTGCAACCCTGAGCCATGAAGAACATGGTGATGTGGTGATGCTGACCCTGGAACTGGCCGATGGCCGAATTCCGGTAATTGCCGGAACCGGTGCAAACGCTACCGCTGAAGGCATCTCTCTGACGAAGCGTTTTGAAAATTCCGGCGTAGTGGGTTGCCTGACCGTGACGCCTTATTACAATCGTCCGACGCAGGAAGGGCTGTTCCAGCACTTTAAAGCGATTGCGAATAGCACCAGCCTGCCACAGATGCTGTATAACGTTCCCTCGCGTACCGGTTGTGACATGCTGCCGGAAACCGTTGCCCGCCTGGCCGAAATCAAAAATATTATCGGAATCAAAGAGGCAACCGGGAACTTATCGCGGGTTAGTCAGATCCAAGAGCTGGTTAATGAAGATTTCATTCTGGTGAGTGGCGATGACGCGACTGCGCTGGACTTTATGCAACTGGGCGGTAAAGGCGTCATTTCGGTGACCGCAAACGTCGCTGCGCGCGAAATGGTCGAACTGTGTCAACTTGCACAGCAGGGCAATTTCGTCGAGGCACGCCGCCTGAATCAGCGTCTGATGCATCTGCACCAGACGCTTTTCTGTGAACCCAATCCTATCCCGGTGAAATGGGCTGCGAAACAGCTAGGATTAATCGCTAACGACACGCTGCGTCTGCCAATGACGCCACTGACTGCAGCCGGCCAGCCGAAAGTGGAGCAGGCGCTGGTGAAAGCGGGTTTGCGATAATTTAGGGAGTTTGAATGAATTACTCAGTAAAGCGGTCAACAGTAGCCACAGTGGTGGGGCTTTCTACCCTGATGCTGTTGTCGGCCTGTTCAAGCGATCAGCGTTATAAGCGCCAGGTCAGCGGTGACGAATCTTATCTTGAAGCCAGTCAGTTAAGTGAACTGAAAGCGCCTGCCGGAATGATCCTGCCGGTTCAGCGTGGTGATTACGACGTGCCGCGCATCACCAGCCAGGCACCGACCGGCAAGCAGCTCGACATCCGTCCGCCAGCTCAGCCGCTGGCGCTCATGAACGGTACCCGCGCGCAGTTCACCAACAACACTGGCGCACTGATGATTGATAGCAATCGTGGTTCAGTCTGGCCACGCGTCGTCAGCGTCGTGCAGTCAAACAAATTCCCGATTGCCTCACGTAATGACGCTGGCCAGCAGCTGACGACCGACTGGGTGCAGTGGAACCGTGCTGATGAAGATCAGCAGTACCGTGGCCGCTACCAGATCAGCGTGCAGTCGCAGAGCTATCAGCAGCAGCTCACCGTGCGTCTGCTGGAGTTGCAGCAGGATGGTAAAACCATTACCTCACCTGTGCAGATCCAGCGTTACACCGCGCAGATGCTGAATGAACTCAGCACCGGTCTGGACAAGATTGATACCGCCAGTGAAAACGCGGCGGCGGGTCGCGTGAGTGGTGCCGTTGATGTGCAGAGCGGTGCAGATGATACCGGCCTGCCCATGCTGATCCTGCGTACGCCATACAACGTGGCATGGCAGCGTCTGCCAGATGCGATGAAACGCGTCGGGATGGAAGTGACCGATACCACCCGCTCTACCGGCAGCATGAAGGTGACCTACAAGTCACTGAGCAGCAGCGACTGGGATTCAGTGGGTGCGAAAGATCCGGAATTAGAAAACGGTGATTACAAAGTGCAGGTCGGTGATCTCGACAACCGCACCAGTCTGCAATTCATCGACCCGAAAGGGCATGTGCTGACCCAGTCGCAGAACGATGCGCTGGTGGCCGTGTTCCAGGCGGCGCTGAACAAATAAAGTTGCCTCAGGCCGGAGATTCTCCGGCCTTTTTATTTTGTTTTTGGCATAATAGCGCGCGGCGAAGTAAACGATTGCGTCAAGGCAATCGCCGCAGCGGCACTGGCCGCTGAACACCCGTTATTTCAAGTCTGGAGTGAACAAGATGCAAAAGCGAGCTGAGTTGTATCGCGGTAAAGCGAAAACCGTATACAGCACCGATAACCCGGATCTGCTGATACTCGAATTCCGCAACGATACGTCAGCAGGTGATGGCGCCCGAATTGAGCAGTTTGATCGCAAGGGAATGGTTAACAACAAGTTTAACCACTTCATCATGACCAAATTGCAGGAAGCGGGTATCCCGACCCAGATGGAAGCGCTGCTGTCCGATACCGAAGCGCTGGTGAAGAAGCTGGAGATGGTGCCGGTAGAGTGCGTGGTTCGTAACCGCGCCGCAGGCTCACTGGTAAAACGTCTGGGCGTGGAAGAGGGCATGGTGCTCAATCCGCCGCTGTTTGATCTTTTCCTCAAAGATGATGCAAAGCATGACCCGATGGTCAACGAATCCTACTGCGAAACCTTTGGCTGGGTCAGCAAACAGAACCTGGCGCGGATGCAGGAGCTGACTTTTAAAGCCAACGAGGTGCTGAGCAAGCTGTTCGACGATGCCGGTCTGATTCTGGTCGACTTCAAACTGGAGTTTGGTCTGTTTAACGGTGAAGTCACGCTGGGCGATGAGTTTTCGCCAGACGGTGCACGCCTGTGGGACAAAGAGACGCTGGATAAAATGGACAAAGACCGCTTCCGCCAGAGCCTCGGCGGCGTGGTCGAAGCCTATGAAGCCGTGGCACAGCGACTGGGCGTGAAACTCGACTGAGTTTGCCTGCAGCGTACAAAGAAAGCAGAAAGAAAGAGGAGAGCCCCGGCTCTCCTTTTTTCATTTTGGTGTAAAGCTGGTGATTGCTCCCTCACACAACTAAAATCATGCCATCTGAAAAAATGACTGAGGGAATACAGCATGCGCTGGCAAGGGCGTCGCGAAAGCGACAATGTAGAGGACCGTCGCGATCAATCATCCGGTTTAGGTGGCGGAGGCCGTCAGATTCGTCTGCCGCGCGGTAAAGGCGGTATTGTGCTGCTGATCGTGGTGGCTGTCGCGGGTTATTACGGTTACGACCTGACCGCACTGCTGACGGGTGGCGAAGTCGCACCGACCAGCCAGCAGCAACAGCGTAGCGTCAGCGCCAATGATGATGAGGCCGCTAAATTCACTAAGGTGATTCTGGCGACCACGGAAGATACGTGGGGCAAACTGTTCAAACAGATGAACAAACAGTATGTCGCGCCGAAGCTGGTGATGTATCGCGGTGCAACCCGCACCGGCTGCGGGACCGGACAGTCTGTGATGGGACCGTTTTACTGTCCTGCCGACCAGACCGTCTACATCGACCTCTCTTTCTATGACGAGATGAAAACCAAACTCGGCGCGGGCGGTGACTTCGCCCAGGGCTATGTCGTCGCGCATGAAGTGGGCCACCATGTTCAGAAACTACTGGGCATCGAACCGAAAGTGCGCGAAATGCAGCAGGGCGCCAGCCAGACGCAGGTCAATCAGCTTTCCGTGAAAATGGAACTGCAGGCAGACTGTTTTGCCGGTGTCTGGGGACACTACATGCAGCAGGAGAACATCCTTGAAGCGGGCGATCTGCAGGAAGCGCTGAATGCCGCTGAGGCAATTGGTGATGATCGCCTGCAGCAGAAAGGTCAGGGCCGCGTGGTGCCCGACAGCTTTACTCACGGTACTTCTGAGCAGCGCTATACCTGGTTCAAGCGCGGATTTGATGGTGGCGATCCAGGACAGTGCAACACCTTCGCCAGCAACTGATGATCGCAGAGCCGTTTATGCAACAGGCCGGTGTGCGTCGTCTGGCAGTGATCAGCGGCGACCCAGCCTGGTGCTTATCACGGGCTGCGGAGTGGCGTGAAGCGTTGCCAGGCGACTGGCTGGAGCTGAGCCCGGAGCCGCTCTTCTCTGCTTCCTCTGAAGTGTCAGACCTGCATAAAACGCCAGGCGCGGTTCGCACGCTGCTTGGCCGTGAATTTCATCATGCAATATTCGATGCCCGTCAGGGCTTTCATGCCGAGGCTTTCGCCGTGCTGGCTGGTACGCTCACCGCCGGTAGCTGGCTGCTGCTGCTGGTGCCGCCCTGGGATCAGTGGTCGCAACAGCCTGATACCGACAGCCTGCGCTGGGCGGACGTCGCTGAACCCATCCCAACACCTCATTTTGTTCACCACCTGCAACAGCTGATCCTGGCGGATGACCAGGTGCTGCTGGAGCGGCAGCATCAGCCTTGCCGTTTTCCGGCGCAGCGCGACTGGCCGCAGTGGTACTGTCAGGCTCCGCAGCAACAGCAGGCGATACTCGATCAGCTGATGACGCTGTCATCGGGTGTTGCCGTGCTGACCGCCGCCCGCGGACGGGGTAAATCTGCGCTGGCAGGGATGCTGGCCCGGCAGAATGGTCATTGTCTGGTCACTGCACCGGCCAAAGCTTCAACAGAGGTGCTGGCCACCTTTGCTGGTGAGCATTTTCAATTTATGGCACCCGATGCACTGCTGGCGCTGGAGACGCCGCCACCAGCGGAATGGCTGATTGTGGATGAAGCTGCGGCGATCCCGGCACCGCTGCTGCAGGCGCTGGTCAGCCGGTATCCCCGCGTGTTGCTGACTACCACCGTGCAGGGCTACGAAGGCAGCGGGCGTGGATTTATCCTTAAATTCTGTGCCGGACTTGCTGATGCACACTATTTCACGCTGGATGAGCCGCTGCGCTGGTCACGTTTCGATCCGCTGGAGCAGTGGCTGAATCAGGCGCTGCTGTTTGACGATGCCAGCGCGACTGTACCCGACTCCCCGGTAACGCCACATCGGGTTGAACGTCACGATTTCAGCACGCTGGAGGCCGCCTACCGTCTGCTGACCAGCGCGCACTACCGCACTTCGCCGCTGGATCTGCGCCGCCTGCTGGATGCGCCGGGTATGGAGTTGTGGCGGGCGGGCGAGGCACCCATGTTGCAGGGCGCGCTCTGGCTGGTGGAGGAGGGCGGTCTTGAACCTGACCTGGCGCAGGCGGTCTGGGCGGGCACCCGACGACCGCGCGGAAATCTGGTGGCACAGTCACTGGCAGCGCACGGCGGTCTGGCTGAAGCGGCAACCCTGCGCTCGCTACGGATCAGCCGCATTGCCGTGGCGGCTGAAATCCGTCGCCGGGGAACCGGCCAGCAGCTTGTTGCGGCGGCGGCCAGGGCGGCTGCCGATCACGACTATCTCTCCGTCAGCTTCGGCTACACTGAATCACTCTGGGCGTTCTGGCGCGCCTGTGGCTTTACCCTGGTGCGGATTGGCAGCCAGCGGGAAGCCAGCAGCGGCTGTTACGCGGCGATGGCTATCCTGCCCTGTTCTGCTGCAGGCCGGGTATTAGCGCGCCAGGCGGCAGCACAGCTGGCGCGTGACTGGCCACTGTTGCGCCAGCACATTGCGCTGGAGCTGCAGTTTGAAGAGGTCACGGATGACGGATTGACCGTGCAGGATATCCATCTTGCGGCCGGTTTTGCCTGGGCGCAGCGGCCATTCGAAGCGAGTCTGCCGGTGTTGCAGCGTCTGGTTGAGTCCAGTGCCGCGCCCGACCCGTTGCTGGCCGCCGCGGTTGCTGCACCTCATGCGCTAAGCGAGCTGGCCCGGCAGGCGGGCGTAAGCGGCCGCAAAGCGCTGATCGCTAAGCTGCGTCAGCAGGCGGCTTCAGCCCTCGAAAGCCTGGGCATTACGGCGGACTCGCTGCAGCGTCCGTTGAAATAATTCGACTATCTGCCTCAAATTATCCTCATATCATTTTGTTCCACGTGGCGTAGAGTGAACACAGGAGGTCAACATGACACTGAAATATGTAATCGTTCAACAGCCTGCCACCACAGCACAGCTGTTTCTGCTCTACCACGGCGTTGGCGATAACCCGGATTCAATGGGTGAGATTGGCAACTGGTTTGCGAAAACCTTTCCCGACGCGCTGGTAGTTTCCGTCGGCTCGCCTGGCACGGTTCGTCAGTGGTTTGGCGAAACTGACCTGCACGATCAGACTATCCAGCAGCGGGTTGATGCTGCGATGCCGCAGTTTGTTGAGTCTGTGCGGCACTGGCAAAAAAAGAGCGGCGTGCGGCCGGAAGCGACAGCCTTAGTCGGCTTTTCGCAGGGCGGCAGTATGGTGCTGGAAGGGGTCAAAGCGTATCCGAATCTGGCGGGCCGGGCAGTGGTGTTTAATGGCCGGTTTATTACCCTGCCAGAGAAGGCCAGTACCCGCACCACGATTCACCTGATCCACGGTGATTATGATGAGCAGATCCCGCTGCACCATGCCCGGGAGGCAGAACAGCGGCTGACCGCCTGCGGTGGCGACGTCACGCTGGATATCGTTGACGATCTGGCGCACGCCATCGATCACCGCAGCATGGAACTGGCGCTGAATCATCTGCGTTATACGGTGCCAAAACGCTACTTCGATGAGGCGTTAAGCGGCGCAAAACCCGGTGATGATGATGTTATCGCAATGATGTAAAAAAGCCCCTGCATTGCAGGGGCTTTTTCATTTACTTCTTCTTCGGCCAGTTGTCGTCGTCATCCCATTTATCGTTGAAATCACGATGCGGCGGCAGGTCCGGTTTATTATCCATAAATTTTTTGTGATCGATGCGTTTCAGATCTTTATAAACGTTCATCAGCACGCCAACCATCAGCAGGATCACCAGGATCCACCAGTAATCTTTAATAAATTCCATTTGCTGCTCCTTAAAACCGCCGTCAGGCGATCAGTTGTTCCATGATGCGTTGGTACATCCGGCTCAGCATCTGCAGGTCGGAGGCTTTCACACACTCATTGATTTTATGAATGGTGGCATTCACCGGACCCAGTTCCACCACCTGCGCGCCCATCCGGGCAATAAAGCGGCCATCGGAGGTCCCGCCGGTGGTCAGCAGCTGCGGCTTAATTTCATTATAGTGCGCTACAGCTTTCACGACGGCATCAACCAGCTTACCGCGCGTGGTCAGGAAGGGCTGACCCGAAAGTTTCCACTCGATGGTGTAACGCAACTGGTGACGATCCAGCAGCTCTGCGACCCGCTGGCGAATCATCTCATCGGTGAGTTCGGTGCTGAAGCGGAAGTTAAACTGCACAAACAGCTCGCCGGGGATCACGTTATTACTGCCGGTGCCCGCCTGAACGTTGGCAATCTGCATACTGGTGGCCGGGAAAAACTCATTTCCCTGATCCCACTCTGTCGCGACCAGTTCAGTCAGTGCTGGCATCGCCCGGTGAACCGGATTATCCGCCAGATGCGGATAGGCGACGTGGCCCTGCACGCCATGCACCGTCAGATTGGCGGTGATTGAGCCACGGCGGCCGTTCTTCACCACGTCACCGACGACTTCGGTGCTGGACGGCTCTCCGACCAGACAATAGTCGAGCCGTTCGCGGCGCGCCATCAGCCGTTCAACGACTTTAACTGTGCCGTTGGCCCCGCTGGCCTCTTCATCAGAGGTAATCATAAAGGCGAGTCGCCCTCTGTGATTGGGACGCACCGCCACAAAACGTTCAGCAGCTACCACCATGGCCGCCAACGAGCCTTTCATGTCGGCCGCACCGCGGCCAAACAGCATGCCATCGCGGATCGTCGGTTCAAATGGCGGATTAATCCAGCGACTGGCATCGCCAGCCGGCACCACATCGGTGTGACCGGCAAACGCCAGCGTTTCACCTTCGCCACGGGTGGCCCAGAAATTCAGGGTGTCGTCGATGTTCATCGTTTCAATCTTGAAGCCAATAGCTTCAAGACGGGCGATTAGCAGAGCCTGACATCCGGCATCATCGGGGCTGAGAGAGGGGCGACGAATAAGCTGCTGCGTCAGCTCAATGACCGGGCAAAACATATTATGACTTCTCCTGGATAGCATTCTGATAGGTGGCTTCGCTGAAACCGGCGAGCAGGGAGCCATCCGGGGCGCGCAACAGCGGACGCTTAATCATAGCGGGATGCGCCAGCATCAGCGCTTTGGCGCTGCTGGCATCGGTCACCGCTTCACGGTCAGCTTCGGGCAGTTTACGCCAGGTGGTGCCGCGGGTGTTAAGCAGGGCTTCGTAGCCCAGCGCATCAATAAACGCCTGCAGCAGGGCATCGCTCAGGCCGTCAGCACGGTAGTCGTGAAAGTGATACTCAACGCCTGCGTCTGTTAAAAAGCGCCGGGCTTTTTTTATGGTGTCGCAATTTTTAATCCCGAACATCACCCACTGCGTGCTCATTGCCCGATCCTTATTGTCCTGTGAGAAGAAAGCTGAAAAAGCAGCCAAAGCGGGAGTTTACCATAGTGTGATCCGTTGAGGCATCTGCACGGGCGCGGTAATCGGTCCGGATAGCCTGCACGGCGTACCGTCATTTCGCCCCAGGTAAACGCTATCAATTTCGCTGGCAATTATTACCCTGCTTATCAATAAGTGCTTAAGAATTTCGCCATGTAGATAAAATAGTCTACCGTTAGGCTTATAATAAATTATCTTCAATGAGGTTAAGGGGTTGCTGAAATGTGCGTCAGCTTCCAGAATCAGCAACATTCATGTTTTTGTGAGGCTTGCCGATAGATATAACAGGTGTAAACGTATTCACCTGATTAAAAAAAGAGCGTAATATTGCCAGCACAATAAGAGAGGGCATTATGATTGACACCGAAATGGGAACCTGGAAAGAATTTATCGAAGCGATGTTACGCAACAAGTAACACGCTAAGAAAAAAGCAGGACTATCCCGCTTGCTGGAATTCTTAACACACACATAAATAAGGCGGTCACTGAAATCAGTGACCGCTTTTTATTTGCCGCTAGTCCTGCGGCTTCTCTTTGAGCGGGAAGCGACGGCGGACCAGCACAAAGAACAGCGGGACAAAAAAGATCGCCAGCAGCGTAGCGGAGATCATCCCACCCATCACGCCGGTTCCCACCGCGTGCTGACTGCCGGAGCCTGCGCCGCTGCTGATTGCCATCGGCAGCACCCCGAAGATAAAGGCCAGCGAGGTCATCAGAATCGGCCGCAGACGCTGACGCGACGCCTCCAGCGTGGACTCCACCAGTTCCCGTCCACGGCTGTTAATCTCGTTAGCAAATTCCACAATCAGGATGGCGTTTTTGGCGGATAGCCCGACCACCGTCAGCAGGCCAACCTGGAAATAGACATCATTCTCCAGCCCACGCATCCAGGTGGCGATCAGCGCGCCCACCACCCCCAGCGGCACTACCAGCATCACCGAGAACGGGATCGACCAGCTCTCATACAGCGCGGCCAGGCAGAGGAACACCACCAGCAGCGAAATGGCGTAAAGCGCCGGTGCCTGCGAACCGGAGAGCCGCTCCTGATAAGAGGCTCCGGTCCACTGGAACCCGACGCCCAGCGGCAGGGCATTCACCAGCTTTTCCATCTCATCCATCGCCGTGCCGCTGCTGACGCCATTGGCCGCTTCGCCAACAATCTCCAGCGATGAATAGCCGTTGTAGCGTTCAAGTCGCGGCGATCCGGTCTCCCAGCGACTGGTGGCAAACGCGGAGAAGGGCACCATTTTGCCGCTGCTGTTTCGCACATACCATTTGTTGACGTCATCCGGCAGCATGCGGAATTCGGCGGCGGCCTGCACATAGACCTTTTTCACCCGACCCCGATCCAGGAAGTCGTTCACATAGGTAGAGCCCCAGGCCGTGGTCAGCGTGTCGTTGATGGTATCCAGCGACACGCCCAGCGCCTGCGCTTTGCGGGCATCCACATCAATCTGCAGCTGCGGGCTGTCATCCAGTCCATTGTGCCGGACCCGTGACAGTGACTTATCGTTGTCCGCCATCTCCAGCAGCTTGTCGCGCATCGCCATCAGTTGGGTATGACCGATACCGGCGTGATCCTGCAGTTCCATGTCAAAGCCGGAGCTGCTGCCCATACCGGTGATAGCAGGCGGACTGCTGGCAATCACCCGGCCCTCTTTGATCTTCTGAAACGCCTTCGTTGCGCGATCGATAATGGCGAACGAGGTGCGATCGGCACCGGGCCGTGCTTCCCAGTCTTTCAGCCGCACAAACAGACGTGCCACGTTCTGTCCATTACCGCCCGGACCTGCGCCAATGGTGGAGAAGACCGACAGCACGTTGGCCTTCTCCTGGGTGAGATAATAGTTTTCGACTTTGGCTACCACGCTGGCCGTCTGCTCAAGCGTCGCGCCTGCCGGAAGCTGAACCTGAGTCAGGAAGACGCCGCGATCTTCCAGCGGCAGAAACGACGTCGGCAGGCGCAGAAACAGAAACGCCATCAGGCCGATAATACCGAGATAGAGCAGCAGCCAGCGGCCACCTGTGCGCAGGATGCCCGCTACGCCGCGCTCGTAGCGGTCAGCGTTGTGATTAAAGTGACGGTTGAACCAGCCGAAGAAACCGCGACGCTCATGCTGCTCGCCCTGTGGCGCCGGTTTTAACAACGTGGCACACAGCGCGGGCGTCAGGATCATCGCCACCAGCACCGACAGCACCATCGCCGAGACAATGGTGATCGAGAACTGGCGGTAGATGGCGCCGACGGTACCGCCGAAAAACGCCATCGGCACAAACACCGCAGAGAGCACCAGCGCGATCCCTACCAGCGCGCCCTGAATCTGGCCCATCGATTTTCGTGTGGCGGCACGCGGCGAAAGTCCCTCTTCATGCATGATACGTTCAACGTTTTCCACCACCACGATGGCATCATCCACCAGCAGCCCGATGGCCAGCACCATGGCAAACATGGTCAGGGTATTAATGCTGAAGCCGAAGGCATAGAGCACGCTGAAGGTGCCGAACAGCACCACCGGCACTGCGATGGTCGGAATCAGGGTGGCGCGGAAGTTCTGCATAAACAGATACATCACGCCGAAGACCAGCACGATCGCCTCCAGCAGCGTCTTCACCACATCGGTGATCGACGCTTTAACGAACGGCGAGGTTTCATAGGCGATTTTCGCTTCCAGCCCGTGCGGGAAGTAGTGCGACAGCTCCTCAATGCGCGCCCGCACCAGCTTATCGGTGTTCATCTCGTTGGCACCGGATGCAAGCTTCACGCCCAGGCCTGACGCGGGCTGGCCGTTGTAGCGGCTCAGATAATCATACTTCTCCGCGCCCAGCGCCACGGTGGCGACATCGCCCAGCGTCACTACAGAACCGTCGGGATTGTTCTTCAGCGTAATGGCCCGGAACTGCTCGGGAGTCTGCAGCATCGACTGGGCGTTGACCGTGGCGTTCAGTGCCTGCTTCTGCACCGATGGCAGGCCACCGACCTGACCCACGGCAACCTGAGTGTTCTGCGACTGAATGGCACTGACCACATCGTCGGTGGTCAGCGCGTAAGCAATCAGTTTGTTGGGATCGAGCCAGATGCGCATCGCATATTGCGAGCCGTAAGCGTCAACCTGGCCGACGCCATCAATACGGCTCAGCGGGTCCTGAATATTACTGGCGACATAGTCTGAAATATCCTGCTTATCCATGCTGCCGTCAGTCGAGACGAACGCCACCATCAGAATATTGCTGTCACCGGTTTTATTGACTGTCACGCCCTGCGACTGCACCGCCTGCGGCAACTTACGCAGCGCGGACTGCAACTGGTTCTGAACCTGCTGACGGGCTTCGTCGGGATTGGTCCCGGCAGTAAAGGTGAGGGTGATTTGCGCCTGGCCGGTGTTGCTGCTGTTCGAGGACATGTACATCAGATTATCGATGCCGGTCATGTTCTGCTCGATCACCTGGGTGACGGTGTTTTCCAGCGTCTCGGCGGATGCGCCGGGATAGTTAGCGGTGATGCGCACATTGGGCGGTGCCAGGTCGGGATACTGTTCAACAGGCAGCGAAATAATCGAAAGCGTGCCGCACAGGCACAGCAGAATCGCCAGCACCCAGGCAAAGATGGGGCGGTCGATAAAGAAATTCGACATTAAATCGACACTCCTCAGGACTTATTATTATAGGTCAGGCCCACCGGCAACGGGCGCACAGGCAGAAAGAACGGAGGGGCTTTGCCACGATTCTCCGCCGCCTTTCACTTTACGTGCGGCAGCGGGGGAAATCGTGGAGAAAATGAGGAGAAAATGTAAATTCGTTGGCTATTTGCGGCTTTCGAGCCACATCACCGTGGCGGCGACTCGGGAGCGGACATCCAGCTTGCGCAGCAGGTTGCGGATATGCACTTTTACTGTCTCTTCAGAGATATGCAGAATCCCGGCGATCTCTTTGTTCGACAGGCCGCGCGCCACCTCCTGCAGCACATCCCGCTCGCGCTCGGTGAGCTGACGCAGAGGATCGGCGCTGTGCTGACGATTATCCAGATAGCTGGCGACGCCTTCACTGAAGACTCTCTCACCCCGTGATGCCTGCAGGATATGTCCCAGCAGGATCTCCGGCTCGCTGTCCTTGAGCAGATAGCCATCGGCACCGGCATCCACCATGGCGAAAATATCACTGCGGGTGTCGGAGACGGTCAGCACCAGAATGCGCGAGCTAATCCCTTCGTGGCGCAGCGCCTTAAGCGTATCCAGTCCGGACATCCCTTTCATATTCAGGTCGAGCAGAATGATGTCCGGTTCCTGACGGCGGGCCTCCGCCAGCGCTTCGGTGCCATTGTTGGCCTCGGCGATAACTTCCAGCCGGGGATCCAGCGCAAGTAGCTGACGCACGCCGCGCCGCATCAGCGGGTGATCATCCACAATCATCAAGGTTAATGCCGACTGTTGCATATTTTCTCCGTTTATCGGTTCAGACTGTGGTGGGGCAGAGCCTGCTGTCTGCAGCCGATGGATTGTTTAAATTGATTGAAATCAGGGCTGGCTAATTACGCCAGCTGCCGTGCCGGTTGCGGAGGAAAGCGCAGCTCCACCCGCGTGCCCCGTTGCTGTGCGTGAATGGTCAGATTGCCGCTCAGGCGCTGGGCACGTTCAGCCATAATGGTCAGGCCATAATGACCCGGCGGTTCGTCAGTGCTGTTGATGCCCACACCGTCATCCGTAACCGTCAGTAAGTGCTCACCTTGCTCACTGTGCTGATAGTCCACGCGGATAACCTGCGCGCTGGCGTGACGAACCGCATTCAGCAGCGCCTCACGGGCGATCTGTAACACATGCACCTGCTGTTGCGCCTCCAGACTCTGCAGGCCGGTCTGATAGTTAAACTGTATCTCTGCGCTGCTCTTTTCCTGTAACGAGGCGATCATTGCCTGCATCGCCGCCACGAGATCCGCCTGTTCGATGGTCAGACGGAAGGTGGTCAGCAGTTCGCGCAGCTGGCGGTAGGCATCAGCCAGTGCCTGATCGAAGTCAGCGATAATGGTGTGGGCGGCACTGTCTTCTTTATCCACAGTGCGGCGCAACAGGGTCAGCTGAATGCGTAAAAAAGAGAGCGACTGCGCCAGCGAGTCGTGTAATTCCCGGGCAATGGTGGCGCGCTCTTCCATGACCAGCATCTGTTGATACTGCTGCTGCGCCTGCCAGATCCAGATCGCGCGTCCCAGCATCGCCGCCAGGCTACGCATCATCTCATCCGGCGGAGTGGCGCCCGCTTTCTGCCAGCGAAGTTCACCAATCTGCTGATCATCCTGCTGTAACGGCTGACGTTGCCACTCACCGGCAGTCTTTTCATCACCGGCGCGGAACCGGAACTGGTCGCTGTCGAGCCGGATCGCCGTCAGCTTTTCGCGCGTCAGTACATTGGTCAGTACCGCTTCAAACAACGCCGGATGCAGCGGGCTGGCGGTCAGCATCTGAGAGCTGTCATAGAGCAGTGACAGCGTGCGGTTCGCCTGGGTTAAATCTTCTGTTTTTTCGCGAACCGTGCTTTCCAGCAGCTGGTAGTGGGAATGCAGACGGGCCGCCATGCCGCTGAAAGCGTGCGACAGCACCTGCAGCTCATTCTGCTGCTCAACGTGCAGCGGCGGAAACGCAAAGTTGCCGCTCTCGACGTAGCGACTGGCCGTGACCAGCGCATTCAGTGGTCGCACGACCTTCAGTCGGGTAAAGCGAATTGTCATCAGAGCCAGCGCCACAATCGCAATGACACCCACCAGGCTGCTGGCGGCCACCAGATGCATTTTCAGTTCGGTGTAACGCTGCAAACCCAGCACAAAGCGATCGATTTCACCGACATATATCGGCACCTGCTGCTGGTACGCCACGCTATCGCCCTGTTGAAACTGCTGCTGCAGGGCAGGCCAGGCGGCGCGCAGTCGCTGGTAGCGAACGCTCACTTCACGTGGCACCCAGGGCCGATCCAGCTTCTGCAGCACCGGCGCATCCAGCGTTTGCTGATAGAGCGCGAAATGGTGCGCCAGGTTTTGCGGCTGACGACTCGCATCCCAGGCCATGCGATAGCTTTGCATGCGTAGTGAACCCGCCAGATTGATCGCCTCGGCGTCGCGCTGACTGCTGAGGAGCGTGACTAAGGCCAGGCCGGTGGTGAGCAGCGACAGCAGGACAATGGCGCTGAGCGCCTGAGCGATGCTTTGTGTAACGGAACGTTTTACGATCACATGAATGGCCCTGTTCAGAGTGCGGGAATTATAAGAGCGCAGTAACGTAACGCAAATGATCCATCTCCTGTTTATCGCACAGGACGTAACACATCGCACACAAAATGACCGCGACTGACAGTTCCCAGGATGCGCTACGGTTTTACGGTTAAAAAAGGGACAGTTTTACATCGGCCCGATGTTGCTTTTCATTGCAGCGTTAATAATCCATTCAGTCATCAGCTCAACCCTCTCAGATTAAGGAGCATCCCATGAAAAAGCTGAATGCTGTACTGGCGGGTGCCTTACTGGCTACCGCCTCATTTGCCACTTTCGCCGCCGCGCCCGTCGATCAGTCGCAGGCGCAGGGTATGCAGAGCATCGGCAGCGTGTCGGTCTCTGGCGTTCGCGGATCACTGGACGATGCAAATCGTCAGTTGTCGCAAAAAGCGGAAGAGATGGGCGCCAGCCATTACCGTGTTATCGGTGTCGATAATCCAGGCGATTCCAGCCTGTGGAGTGGCACCGCAGAGATTTATCGCTAACCCAGCCCTCCTGTTTCCATCCCTGTAGCTTTTACCGGCCTGAAAATGGCCGGTTTTTTTGTTTTTGTGCATCAGGATGGATTCTTACAAATCAGCCTGTGCATCTGCCCGGTATATTTTGCTTCGTTCTTGCAGAACGGGTAGGATTCATCGCCGTAAATTCCCGCGTTGCCCGGCACTCACTCACGGGCAAAGGCACAGAGGAAAATCCCCCATTTTGCAGGACGTTACGTCCGCATTGGGGAGACGACGACTGATGGTCCGGACAAACAGGAATGCTATGAAATCTAAAAAGAAAACCCCAAGTGAGATGCGCGCTGCGAAACGCCGCTGGCTGAACTCTCATGATGCTGGCTACCAGAAAGCGATGGGTAACCGTCATGTACAGATGATTGCGATCGGCGGTGCCATCGGCACCGGTTTGTTCCTGGGTGCAGGTGGCCGTCTGCAGGCTGCTGGCCCCGCCTTAGCCATCATCTATCTGGTGTGTGGCATCTTCTCCTTTTTCATTCTGCGTGCACTGGGCGAACTGGTTTTACACCGTCCCAGCAGCGGTAGTTTCGTTTCCTACGCCCGTGAGTTCCTGGGTGAGAAAGCCTCCTACGTGGCGGGCTGGATGTACTTCGTTAACTGGGCAATGACCGGTATCGTCGATATCACCGCCGTTGCGCTCTACATGCACTACTGGGGCGCGTTTGGTGATGTGCCACAGTGGGTGTTTGCCCTGGGCGCGCTGGCGATAGTCGGCACCATGAACATGATCGGCGTTAAGTGGTTTGCCGAGATGGAGTTCTGGTTTGCGCTGGTGAAAGTGCTGGCGATTGTGATCTTCCTGGTGGTGGGCGTGGTGTTCCTTGGCACCGGCAAACCGCTGGATGGTAACAGCACCGGCTTCCATCTGATCACCGATAACGGTGGCATGTTCCCGCATGGCTTACTGCCCGCGCTGGTGTTGATTCAGGGTGTGGTGTTCGCCTTTGCCTCTATCGAACTGGTGGGTACGGCGGCCGGCGAATGTAAAGACCCGAAAACCATGCTGCCGAAAGCGATCAACAGCGTGATCTGGCGTATCGGCCTGTTCTACGTTGGCTCAGTGGTCCTGCTGGTGCTGCTGCTGCCATGGAACGCCTATCAGGCGGGTCAGAGTCCGTTCGTGACCTTCTTCTCGAAGCTGGGCGTGCCATACGTCGGCAGCATCATGAACATCGTAGTCCTGAGTGCGGCGCTCTCCAGCCTGAACTCCGGCCTCTACTCGACCGGACGTATTCTGCGCTCCATGTCGATGGGGGGCTCGGCACCGAAATTCATGTCGAAGATGAACAGTCAGCAGGTGCCTTATGCCGGTATTCTGGTGACCATCGCCGTTTATGTGATTGGCGTAGTCCTTAACTACTATGTGCCTTCTCAGGTGTTTGAGATCGTCCTGAACGTCGCCTCGCTGGGTATCATCTCCTCCTGGGCCTTTATCGTGGTGTGCCAGCTGCGTCTGCGCAAAGCGATTAAAGAGGGCAAGGCGGATGATGTCAGCTTCAAGCTGCCAGGCGCACCGTTTACCTCATGGCTGACGCTGCTGTTCCTGTTCAGCGTGCTGGTGCTGATGGCGTTTGATTACCCGAACGGGACTTACACCATCGCCTCGATTCCGCTGATTGCGGTGTTGCTGGTGCTGGGATGGTTTGGCGTGCGTAAGCGTGTTCACGCCGTCGCGCAGACCGAACAGGATCATCACGAAGAGGAACCTCAGCCGACCCGACTGGCTGACGACACCTCACGCTGATAAGTTCTGCCGCAATCAGGCCAGCCTCCGGGCTGGCTTTTTTTTGCCCGGAAATCGACATGTTACGACGCGAATTAGGATAGTTTTCCCGCCGGCTTGCCCCTATGATGAACGACTCCCTTTATGCGGTAGCGGAGTCTCCATGTCGTTTAAGATCAATATCATCAAAGATAAGCTCCTGTCTGAAAACTGGTTTGTGCTGCGTAACTACACCTATGACATCACCGATCGCCGTGGCGAGGTTATCCGCCATAAACGCGAAGTCTACGATCGCGGAAACGGGGCGACCATCCTGCTTTATAACCGTGAAAAGAACAGCGTGGTCCTGACGCGCCAGTTCCGCATTGCTACTTATGTCAACGGCAACGATGGCGGCATGTTAATCGAAGCCTGCGCAGGCTTGCTGGACGACGACTCCCCGGAAGATTGCATCCGTAAAGAGGCGATTGAAGAGACCGGTTATGCGGTGGGCGAGGTGGAGAAACTCTATGCCTGCTATATGTCGCCGGGCGGCGTGACCGAACTCATCCACTTTTTCGCTGCGGTTTATAATGAATCGCTGCGTGACAACGCAGGCGGTGGCGTCGAAGATGAGTCAATCGATGTGCTGGAACTGAGTTTCCCGGATGCGCTGGCGATGGTCGCCGACGGCCGCATTCGCGACGGCAAAACCATTATGCTGTTACAGCATGCGCAGATTGCGGGCTGGCTGAAGCCATAGATAACTGTGCCGTGAAGCCAGTTGCCGCGCGACAGCGTTGAAAGTGGAAGGGCGAGTCTTCAGTTTATGCACGCTTTTTAAGCAGTTAACTGCGCTTTTTGCACAGGTTCACAGAATGCGAACCCTGTCAGGCCCGTTGATGCGCTATCCTCTCCACTCTGGGTATTCGGGGATCGATCTTCTTAATGTCGTATTGGATGAAATCGCTGTGGCTGTTGCCGTCTCTGTGGATTGCCTGTGTTCAGGCGGAACCGTTGCAAAAGTCATTCAACGACTGGCAAATCACCTGCAACAACGAAGCCTTTTGCGTGGCGCGCAATATTCCGGGCGACAAAGGGCTGGTGATGACGATTTCGCGTCATGCGGGCGTCAACGATCGCCCCTTGCTGCGAATCGACTATGGCAGCGCTTACAGCGGCGCGCTGCCTGGCGGTCCGCTTCAGGATAACCTGCTGCTCGACCAGCGCCGCCTGAAACCCGACCTCAAACACTGGACGGTCGAACCCCATCATCTCGCCACCAGCAATGCCATCGCCATTGATGAGTTTCTTGATCTGGTGATGGAGGCGAAAACCCTGCAGCTCACCTTTGATGCCAATGCGCTGATCTCCCTGCGCGGCATGAAAGCCGCGCTGCTGCTGATGGATGACATCCAGGGACGCGTCAACAGCATGAGCGCGTGGATCAAGCGTGGCGACCGCGCCAGCTGGGACGTTCCGCCGCCGCCTGCGCTGCCGCCCTTGCCGCCTGCTGTTGAGCCACCCGCGGCACTGACGCGCGATGAAACCAGCGGATTAATTGATTACGGCACCTGGCGGGTCAATACCGACTCCTGCTCACTCGATCCGCTGCGTCGTGAAGTCAGCGTTGCGCCACTCACCGACCAGCGCGCGCTGCTGCTGGTGAGTTGTGAAATGGGGGCTTATAACGTCATCGATCTGGCGTTTGAAGTGACGCGCAGTCAGCCTTACGTGGCGCGCGGCATCACCTTAACGCTGCCGTTTACGCCGCCGGGTGCAGGCGATCGACAGCTTGAGCTGATTAACGCGGAATATGATGCGGCCAGCGGCCAGCTCTACACCTTTGGTAAAGGACGTGGATTAGGTGACTGTGGCAGGGCCACTCGCTGGCAGTTTGATGGCACGCGTTTTGTGTTAGCGGAGTATGCGGAAGAGTCGACCTGTGACGCCTGGCACAGCAGTGATGACTGGCCAACCCTGTGGGTCAGCCAGTCTGACGGTGGCGTACAGCAGCGTTAAGGAATAGCCTGCACCATCATGGGTGAGCCAAGCTGGTTGCCGACCAGTTCGGCCAGCATATTGTTCACGCCGTCGCTCATTGGCGTGAAGCGGGTCAGCGGCGAGCGCGTCACCACCACAAATACGCCCACATTATGCTGCGGCACCATCGCCATATAGGTGATGAATCCGCCGCCGCCACCGGTTTTCTGAATGATGCCAGGGCGACCATTTTTCGGCCCCATAAAGACCCAGCCCATACCCAGCGCATCCGCTTTACCCGGCACATCCATGCCTTCGACTTTGTTCAGCTGATCGCGACGATAAATCAGCGTCTGCAGCCGGTCGATCTGTGGCGTGCGATGGTTCACCGACGAGTTCAGGAACTGCTGCATCCAGCGGCCCATATCATCCGGCGTGGAGTACACACCGCCGCTGCCAATCGCCGCCAGCGTGTTGTTGCAGGGACTGGCCCCTTTCTCCGCCACCATCAGGCGTCCACACTGCTCAGGCGACGGCGTAAAAGTAGTGTCTTTCATGCCGAGCGGACGGGTAATCAGCTGCTGAAACAGCGACGGATAAGGTGTACCAGCGGCGCGCGACAATGCATCGCTCAGCAGATCGTAGCCCAGGTTGGAGTAGGCGGCACTGCTGCCCGGCGCTGCTTTAAGGTTAGCGCGCGCCAGCCACGCCCAGCGTTCACCTTTCGTCGGCCAGACGAACACCGGACGCTGCGCTTTGCCGCCTGGCTGTTCACGCGGCAGTCCGCTGGTGTGGGTTGAGAGATTAATCAGGCGAATCGGCTGACCATTGTAAGTCGGCACGCGTGCGCCCGGCGGTGCATATTTACTCAGGGGATCGTCGAGGCGAATCTGTCCACGCTCAGCCATCTTCACCATCACTTCACTGGTCATCAGCTTACTCAGCGAGGCGATGCGAATCAGCGAATCTTTCTGCGGACGAACATTGTTGCCGGGACGGGTTTCACCGAAGCTGGCGAACACCCGCTGATTGCCATCAATCGCTACCAGCGCCATGCCGGTTGCACCGCTGCCATAAAAGATATGTTCCGCATAGCGATCAACAATCTGAGAGGCCAGCAGGGGATCGGGCGCGACCTGCGCCATGCTTTTTAAAGGAAGCAGTGAAACCATCAGGGCCAGTAAATAGGGTGTGCGCATGTTCAACGGAAGTGGCTTCGCTATAAATATCGGAAGAAATCTGCCTTCACTCATCGGGATGCACTCGCTCGCTGAGCCGCGTTATCCCGGCAGGAACATCAGCAGGAACAGACGGACAGCCCGTGCACAGGCAGCATTAAGTATGACGGCTCTATAGTAATCAGTTTGCGCGGGGCGGGAAGAGGGGAATAGAGAAATTTTTCTGATTCAGGCTATAAGATGAAATGGCCCTTCCCGGTGAGCCGGGAAGGGCAGAGGCATTAAACTGGCTTGAGTAATGCTTCAGCGTGGCTGACGATATTCTCTACCGTGAAGCCAAACTCGGCGAACAGCTGACTGGCCGGCGCTGACTCACCAAAGGTGGTCATACCGACAATCGCGCCATCCAGACCGACATACTTGAACCAGTAGTCAGCGATACCCGCTTCGACTGCCACGCGCGCTTTCACGCCGCTCGGCAGCACAGATTCGCGGTAAGCCGCATCCTGCGCATCGAACAGGTCAGTTGAAGGCAGTGACACTACCCGCACCTTGTGGCCGCCTGAGGTCAGCTTCTCCGCTGCACCCAGAGTGATCTCAATCTCTGAACCGGTCGCGATCAGAATCACTTCTGGTGTGCCGTCGCAATCCTTCAGCACGTAGCCGCCGCGCTTAATGTTTTCGATCTGCTCCGGGGTACGTTCCGGCTGCAGCAGGTTCTGACGGGAGAGGATCAGCGCAGTAGGGCCGTGATGGCGTTCGACAGCGGCTTTCCACGCCACAGCCGTTTCCACCTGGTCGCATGGACGCCATACGCTCATGTTTGGCGTCAGACGCAGGCTGGCGATCTGCTCAACCGGCTGGTGCGTCGGGCCATCTTCGCCCAGACCGATGGAGTCATGGGTGTAGACCATAATCTGACGCGCCTTCATCAGCGCTGCCATACGCGCGGCGTTTCGCGCATATTCGACAAACATCAGGAAGGTTGCGGTGTAAGGAACGAAACCGCCGTGGTGCGCGATACCGTTACCAATCGCCGTCATACCAAATTCACGCACGCCGTAGTGAATGTAGTTACCGGCCGGATCCTCTTTGATCGACTTAGAGCCTGACCAGATGGTGAGGTTACTCGGTGCCAGGTCAGCTGAACCGCCCAGGAATTCCGGCAGCATTTTGCCGTAGGCTTCCAGTGAGTTCTGAGACGCCTTACGGCTGGCGATTTTCTGCGGGTTAGCCTGCAACTCCTGGATGAAACGGTTCGCTTCCGTTTCCCATGTGGCAGGCATTTCGCCATTCATACGGCGCTCATACTCTTTTGCCAGCTCAGGATGGGCCTGCTTGTAAGCCGCAAATTTCGCATCCCAGGCTTTTTCGCGTTCGGCACCCGCTGCTTTGGCATCCCACTGCTGATAGATTTCAGCCGGGATTTCAAACGCCGGATAGTTCCAGCCGAGCTGCTTACGGGTCAGGGCAACTTCGGCCTCACCCAGCGCCGCGCCGTGCGACTCCTCTTTACCGGCTTTGTTCGGTGAACCGAAACCGATAATGGTCCGGCAGATAATCAGTGAAGGCTTATCGGTGACGCTCTGCGCTTCTTTGATCGCTTCACGAATGGCATCGGCGTCATGTCCGTCGATGTCGCCAATCACATGCCAGTTGTAGGACTCAAAGCGTTTATGCGTGTCGTCGGTAAACCAGCCTTCGGTCTCGCCATCGATAGAGATGCCATTATGGTCGTAGAAGCCGATCAGTTTGCCGAGACCCAGGGTGCCCGCCAGTGAACAGACTTCGTGCGAGATCCCTTCCATCAGACAGCCATCGCCCATAAACACATAGGTGTGGTGATCAACGATTTCATGGTCCGGACGGTTAAACTGCGCGGCCAGCGTGCGTTCTGCAATCGCCAGACCCACGGCATTTGCCAGTCCCTGACCCAGCGGGCCGGTCGTGGTTTCTACGCCAGGCGTGTAGCCGATTTCCGGGTGACCCGGCGTTTTAGAATGCAGCTGACGGAAATTTTTCAGCTCTTCAATGGGCAGGTCATAACCGCTGAGGTGCAGCAGGCTATAAAGCAGCATCGAGCCGTGGCCGTTGGAGAGGATAAAGCGGTCGCGATCAAGCCAGGCGGGATTGGTCGGATTGTGCTGGAGGAAGTCGCGCCACAACACTTCGGCGATATCGGCCATACCCATCGGCGCACCGGGGTGACCTGAGTTTGCCTTCTGAACTGCATCCATGCTTAGTGCACGAATCGCGTTTGCCAACTCTCTGCGTGAGGACATAAAGTTCTCCCTTAGTTATGCATCAGGGCGGGAAAGTCCCGCCCGACTAAAATGAAGACTACAGGCGTGCGGCGAGCACATCTTCCAGCTTCTGCTGGTCAACCGCGAACTGGCGGATGCCGTCTGAGAGTTTTTCAACTGCCATCGGATCCTGGTTATGTTCCCAGCGGAATTCCGCTTCAGAGAGCGGCGACGGCTGATGGAAGCCTTCGGTGGATGGCTCCAGCTTGCGCTCCAGCGGCGCATCGCTGTTCTGCAACTCTTCCAGCAGGTTCGGCGACAGCGTCAGGCGATCGCAGCCAGCCAGTGCCACAATCTGCTCCACTTTACGGAAGCTGGCGCCCATGATGACGGTGCTGTAACGATGCTTTTTGTAGTAATCGTAGATGCGACGCACAGACTTCACGCCTGGATCTTCATCCGCCACATAGGGTTCCATTGGCTTGCGTGAGTTGTACCAGTCGTAGATGCGGCCCACGAACGGGGAGATCAGGAACACACCCGCTTCGGCACAGGCACGCGCCTGGGCAAAGGAGAACAGCAGTGTCAGGTTGCACTTGATGCCATTCTTTTCCAGTTCTTCCGCTGCGCGGATGCCTTCCCAGGTCGAGGCCAGCTTGATCAGTACGCGCGAGCGGTCGATGCCGTGCTCTTCGTACATGCGAATCAGTTTTTCTGCTTTGGTGACACACATGCCACGATCGAAGGAGAGGCGCGCATCCACTTCGGTCGAAACACGGCCCGGTATGCTTTTCAGGATTTCCATACCGAGGTTGATCGCCACTTTGTCGCTGGCATTAATAATCTGCGTCTCTTTGCTGCCGCCCTGTTTTTTGGCGTACTCAATCGCGTCATCCATCAGGTGTTTATACCCTTCGAGACCGGACGCTTTCAGAATGAGTGAGGGGTTGGTGGTGGCATCTTCCGGGTGGTAATTACGAATCGATTCGATATCGCCACTGTCCGCCACCACTGTGGTGAACTGTTTTAGGGCTTCTAACTGGTTCATCTCTAAACTCCTTGAAAAGAAAAATGAAAGCGAACAGGGAGCACCTCAGGCCTCGCAGCCGGTCTGTGGCATGTTCTGCTACCGGTGACGCGAACCCATAACATTGCAACAGAGACTTTCTGATGGAAATGCGGTTTCTCTGATTGTTGCGCTGCGAGGCGGTGCGAAGGAGCCGTCATGCGGTATTTACCGTGGGGTGCGCCATATTCCATCCATAAGCATAGCAGTCAGGAGGAATGACGCAGGCCACACTGTAGCAATCTGTGCCCTGTAAAAAAGAAGAGGCCGATCAGGCGAGAGGTAAGCGCAGCGCGGGTTGTGGCCCACGCCGCAGAGGCAGAAACAATCAGACGGGCAGGTTCAGCCAGTTTTTCACCGGCAGGAAATCGCGGTAGAGGGCCGCTTCAGGCGAGTCAGGATCAGGCTGATAATCATATTCCCAGCGCACCAGCGGCGGCATCGACATCAGGATCGATTCCGTGCGGCCACCGGTCTGCAGGCCAAACAGGGTGCCGCGGTCCCACACCAGATTAAACTCCACATAGCGACCACGACGGTAGAGCTGGAACTGGCGCTCACGATCGCCCCACGGATGATCTTTCCGACGCGCCACAATCGGCCGATAGGCGTCGATAAAGCCACGGCCCACCGCCTGCATAAAGCTGAAGCTCTGCTCAAAGTCGGGCGTATTGAGATCGTCAAAAAACAGGCCGCCAATGCCGCGCTGCTCATCCCGATGCTTCAGATAGAAGTAGTCATCACACCATTTTTTATAGCGCGGATAGACATCCTCGCCAAAGGGCTGACAGATATTCGCTGCGGTCTGATGCCAGTGCAGCGCATCTTCTTCGAAGCCATAAAAAGGGGTCAGGTCAAACCCGCCGCCAAACCACCATACCGGATCGGCACCCGGTTTCTCGGCGATAAAAAAGCGCACGTTGGCGTGGCTGGTGGGCACATAGGGGTTGTTCGGGTGGATCACCAGCGACACGCCCATCGCCTCAAAGCTGCGACCCGCCAGTTCTGGCCGGTGTGCGGTAGCCGATGCCGGCATCTGATCGCCATGCACATGCGAAAAGTTGACGCCCGCCTGCTCAAACACCGTGCCGTTGCGCAGGACGCGGCTCTGACCGCCGCCGCCGCCAGGGCGCTGCCAGCTATCTTCGGCAAACTGTGCGCCGCCATCTTCCGCTGCCAGTTGGTTACAAATCTCATCCTGCAATGCCAGCAGGAATGCTTTTACGCGTGAAATATCAGCCATCTTTTCGCTTATCGTTTGTCAAAGTCTGACGCGATTATACGCAAAACCGCGCCGCTTGCATGAGTGCGGCACGCCGCCCGGCGGAAACCCGCTTCGCGCATCAGGCGTTGCGGCGGTCAAACTCATCAAAGTAATTGACGATGCCGCTGGCAATCGCAGAGGCAATTTTCTGGCGAAACGCGGTGGTGCCGAGCAGCTGCTCTTCGCGCGGATTGGTAATAAAGGAGGTCTCGACCAGCACTGAGGGAATCGACGGTGACTTGAGCACCGCGAAGGCCGCCTGCTCGGTGTGCTGGCTGTGCAGATGATGCACGGGGCGGATCTGGTCCAGCACGTGCTTGCCCAGCGTCAGGCTGTTTTTGATGGTATCGGTCTGCACCAGGTCAAACAGGATCTGCTGCAGATAGTGATCCTGCTGTTGCGCTTTCACGCCGCCGAGTTTGTCTGCATCGTTCTCGCGCTGTGACAGATAACGCGCCATTGAGCTGCTGGCACCCCGGTTAGAAAGCGCAAACACCGACGCTCCGCTGGCATCAGGGCTGGTAAAGCCGTCGGCATGGATCGACATAAAGAGATCGGCGCCGTGCTGATGAGCGATCTCGACCCGCTGATAGAGCGGAATAAAGTGGTCACTGTCGCGGGTCAGGCGTACTTCAATGCGTGGGTGGCTCTGCAACTGGCGCTGCACGTTGCCAGCAATCTCCAGCACGATGTGTTTCTCTTCAGACCCCTCTTCGCCAACGGCACCGGAGTCGATGCCACCGTGGCCGGGATCGATCATCACGATACGTTTGCCATTTTTCGCTGGCGGAGCAGGGCGCGTATGACGATTTGCCCCGGTAAGGGCGTTTTCTTTAGCCTGAACCGCGCGCGGCGATAAAATGGCCAGAGCCAGCCCGGAAAGCAGTAACTGGCGACGATGAATCAAACGTTTAAGCAGGTGCATGTGCGGGTCCGGTAACAGGAATCTTGCCGGTGTTATAGCCTAAGCCTCTGCTGGCTGCGATCACAGAAACATTTCAGGGCATTACTTTGTATTGCAGGTCGCGAACAGAAAATTTGCGCTTTTTTATTTGTCGCCCGTCATGGAGGGTTGCGTGCAGCAGAGAATGCGTGATAATCAGCAAATTGTGCTTATTTGCAGGTAAAGACGATGGAAATCCGCGCCTTCCGCCAGGAAGATTTTGAAGAAGTGATCACCTTATGGGAACGTTGCGATTTGTTACGGCCATGGAACGATCCGGAGCTGGATATCGAACGCAAAATGAATCACGACCCCGATCTCTTTCTGGTTGCCGAAGTGGGCGGCGTGGTCGTCGGTACGCTGATGGGCGGGTACGATGGTCATCGCGGCGCGGCGTATTATCTGGCTGTACATCCTGACTATCAGGGACGCGGCTTTGCGAATGCGCTGATGAACCGTCTGGAGAAGAAGCTGATCGCGCGTGGCTGTCCGAAACTGCATCTGATGATTCGTGAAGAGAACGATCAGGTGGTGGCGTTCTATGAGAAGCTCGATTATGAGCCGGTCGATGCGCTGTTGTTTGGTAAACGTCTGATTGAAGACCGTGAATACTAATCCGTTGTCTGGCTATCAGCCGGATGAGTATGACGCCAGAGGGCAGCTACGGCTGCCGTTTCTTTTTTGGCTGATCCTGTTACTTCAGGCGCGCACCTGGCTGCTGCTGGTGATGGCCGGGGCGTCACGGCAGCAGGGCAACGATCTGCTGGCGCTGTTCTATCCGGATCGCCAGGCGTTCTGGGTTGGTCTGGCGCTGGGTTTACCGGCGCTGGCGGGCCTGCTGCTGACCGGGTATCGCACGCGCCTGCCGCGACTCTGGCAATCCTGGCGCAGCGTACTGGCGCTGTCGCTGCTGATCAACCTGCTCTGGCAGGGCTGGCAATTTATGCAGGGCGATTTGCTCAGCTCACCGCTGCCCTTGCTGCTGACGCTGTTCGACCTGCTGGCGCTGATCTGGCTGCAGTTCAATCGCCGTTGCCGCGACTGCTTTCTGCCTGAACATCATCTCAACTAAACTTTTTGTCGCTTTGCGACTCCAATCAGTTCCGCCTTTCCGGCATCGCATTTACAGGAGTTCTCATGAAAGCTGTTCGTTCCACGCTACTGATCGCCGCCGTTGTACTGAGCGGCTGTGCCAGTTCGGGTTCCGGCGCTGACAGCAGCCAGCAGGCAAGCTGGTGGAATCCGCTGACGTATCACTGGTCTTCGGCGCTGCCGTGGAACTGGTTCGGTTCCACGCTGACCGCGACTGAACAGGGTGTGGGTGGGCTAACTGCCTCGACCGCCATGAAAGAGGACGCGATTAAGGACGGACTGAACGGTGACTATACCCTCCGTCAGGGCATGCGCAGCCAGAACGGCCAGGTAATCGCCTTCTGGCAGGCGCTGAATGACGGCAAGGTTAAGCTGGTGGTTTACGGGCAGTCGCAGATCGACCGTATTGAGGTCATGGACAGCGCGATTGCCAGCAGCGACGGCAGCAAAGTGGGTGATGCCTTCAGCAATAAGTTCAGCAAAGCCTTCGACAACTGCTCCTTAGCCAGCGGCACCGATGCGCGTGACGTGGCGTGTCGTGCGCCAGGCAGCCAGCATCTGACCTATGTCTATCATGGCGACTGGCACGGGCCGGAAGGATTGATGCCTTCTGACGATACTCTGAAAAACTGGAAAATCAGCAAGATTGTCTGGCAGCGTTAAGCCTGCCTTATCAGCGCGCCGCCCGTCTGGCGGCCGCTGATCCGCCCAAAATCCCTGCCAGCCCACGCGGCACGCGGTTCTCTCTCCCCATCGGCTTTTGCTGATTTCTGCATAAACTCTGCCGCCGTCTTATGCTTTTTTCGACTTTGAAATCATCAAACGATATATAAAACCGTTACTGGTTTTCACTGAGTTATAAATAAACTGGTGCCTCAGCGGGTGAGATCCGCATCAAACTTTTTCAGGGTGCCAAATGACATTACAAGCGATGAAAAAAATCGTGAGCGGTATCGCGTTGTCGCTGAGCCTGGCCGGCGCAGCCAATGCCACTGAACTGCTTAATAGCTCTTACGATGTGTCGCGGGAGTTGTTTGTCGCCCTGAATGCTCCGTTTGTTAAACAGTGGGATGCCAGCCATCCTGGCGATCCCCTGACCATCAAGATGTCGCACGCCGGTTCATCAAAGCAGGCGTTGGCTATTCTGCAGGGACTGCGCGCGGATGTGGTTACCTATAATCAGGTCACGGATGTGCAGGTGCTGCACGATAAAGGCAACCTGATTGCCGCAGACTGGAAAAGCCGTCTGCCGAACAACAGCTCACCTTTCTACTCCACCATGGCGTTTCTGGTGCGTAAAGGAAATCCAAAGCAGATCCACGACTGGTCAGATTTGACCCGCAGCGATGTGAAGCTGATTTTCCCGAACCCGAAAACCTCCGGTAATGGCCGCTATACCTATCTGGCCGCCTGGGGCGCAGCGGATAAAGCGGACGGCGGCGATCAGGCCAAAACCCAGGCCTTTATGACTCAGTTCCTGAAAAACGTGGAAGTGTTCGACACCGGTGGTCGCGGCGCGACGACGACCTTTGCTGAGCGCGGTCTGGGCGACGTGCTGATTAGCTTTGAGTCGGAAGTGAATAACATCCGCAACCAGTTCGGCAAAGATGAGTATGAAGTCGTGGTGCCGAAAACCAATATTCTGGCGGAGTTTCCGGTGGCGTGGGTGGATAAGAACGTCGCCATCAACAAAACGGCGGATGCGGCCAGCGCATACCTGAACTATCTCTACACGCCTGAAGCGCAGAATATTATTACGCACTACTACTATCGCGTGAACAATCCACAGCTGATGGCCGAACAGAAAGATCGTTTCCCACAGACCAGCCTGTTCCGGGTGGAAGATGCCTTTGGCGGCTGGGACAAAGTGATGAAGACGCATTTCGCCAGCGGCGGTGAGCTTGATAAATTGTTAGCGGCGGGGCGTGGATAATGTTTGCAGCCAGCCAGAAACGTGTGTTGCCCGGCTTTGGTCTCAGCCTCGGCACCAGCCTGCTCTTTACCTGCCTGATTCTGCTGCTGCCGATCAGCGCGGTGATCATGCAGCTGTCGCAGATGACGCTGCAGCAGTACTGGGATGTGGTGACTAACCCTCAGCTGATTGCCGCTTATAAAGTGACGCTGCTCTCTGCCGGTGTCGCCTCTCTGTTTAATGCGGTGTTCGGCATGCTGATGGCCTGGATCCTGACGCGTTATCGCTTTCCGGGCCGGGCACTGCTCGATGGCCTGATGGATCTGCCGTTTGCACTGCCTACGGCGGTAGCGGGTCTGACCCTGGCCGGACTCTTTTCAGTCAACGGCTGGTACGGACAGTGGTTCGCCCATTTCGACATCAAAATTTCCTACACATGGATTGGTATCGCCATTGCGATGGCCTTCACCAGCATTCCGTTTGTGGTGCGTACCGTCCAGCCAGTGCTGGAGGAGTTAGGCCCGGAGTATGAAGAGGCGGCCGAAACGCTGGGTGCCACGCCGTGGCAGAGCTTCCGCCGCGTGGTGCTGCCGGAAGTGGCGCCTGCGCTGCTGGCTGGCACCGCGCTCTCGTTTACCCGCAGCCTGGGTGAGTTTGGTGCGGTGATCTTTATTGCCGGTAACATCGCCTGGAAAACCGAAGTCACCTCGCTGATGATTTTTGTCCGGCTGCAGGAGTTCGACTATCCGGCGGCCAGCGCCATCGCCTCGGTGATCCTGGCGGCCTCGCTGATTCTGTTATTCGCGATTAACACATTACAGAGCCGCTTTGGCCGTCGTCTGGGAGGTCACTAATGGCTGAGGTTTCACAGCTTAATCACGCGGCGCGTCAGCCGGTGAACTGGGGCAAGTGGCTGCTGATTGGTATCGGCACTCTGATCTCGATTCTGCTGCTGGTGGTGCCGATGGCCTCCATCTTCTGGGAAGCGCTGAATCAGGGGCTGATTGTCGCGCTGGGTAATCTGGCCGACCCGGACATGCTGCACGCCATCTGGCTGACCGTGATGGTGGCGCTGATTACCGTTCCGGTGAACCTGGTGTTCGGCACGCTGCTCGCCTGGCTGGTGACGCGCTTTACCTTTCCAGGCCGTCAGCTGCTGCTGACCCTGTTCGATATTCCTTTTGCCGTGTCACCCGTCGTGGCCGGTCTGATGTATCTGCTGTTCTGGGGCGTTAATGGCCCGGCGGGCGGCTGGCTGGATGCGCATAACATCCAGATTATGTTTGCCTGGCCTGGCATGGTGCTGGCGACGGTGTTTGTGACCTGTCCGTTTGTGGTGCGCGAACTGGTCCCGGTGATGCTGAGTCAGGGCAGCCACGAAGATGAAGCGGCGGTGCTGTTAGGCGCTTCCGGCTGGCAGATGTTCCGTCGTGTGACGCTGCCGAACATTCGCTGGGCGCTGCTGTATGGCATCGTCCTGACCAACGCCCGTGCGATTGGTGAATTTGGTGCGGTCTCGGTGGTATCGGGATCGATTCGCGGTGAGACCTACACGCTCCCGCTTCAGGTTGAATTATTGCATCAGGACTACAACACCGTTGGCGCGTTCACCGCAGCCGCCCTGTTAACCCTGATGGCAATCGTAACGCTGTTTCTGAAAAGCATTGTGCAGTGGCGTTTAGAGCAACAGCACAAACGCCTGCAACAGGAGGGAAATCATGAGCATTGAGATTAACAAGATCAACAAGTCCTTTGGTCGCACCTCGGTGCTGAACGATATCTCTCTGGATATTGCCTCGGGTGAAATGGTGGCGCTGCTTGGCCCATCAGGCTCGGGTAAAACCACGCTGCTGCGCATTATTGCCGGGCTGGAGCATCAGAACAGCGGTCAGATCCGTTTTCACGGCAACGATGTCAGCCGCCTGCATGCGCGCGATCGTCAGGTTGGTTTCGTCTTCCAGCACTACGCGCTGTTCCGTCACATGACGGTGTTCGACAACATCGCCTTTGGCCTGACCGTGCTGCCGCGTCGTGAACGTCCTTCAACGGCGGAGATCAAACAGCGTGTAACCCGTCTGCTGGAGATGGTGCAGCTCGCTCATCTGGCGAACCGCTTCCCGGCACAGCTGTCGGGCGGCCAGAAGCAGCGTGTAGCGCTGGCGCGTGCGTTAGCGGTCGAGCCGCAGATTCTGCTGCTGGATGAACCCTTTGGCGCGCTGGATGCGCAGGTTCGTAAAGAGCTGCGCCGCTGGCTGCGTCAGCTGCATGAAGAGATTAAATTCACCAGCGTGTTTGTGACCCACGACCAGGAAGAGGCGATGGAAGTTGCGGATCGCGTGGTGGTGATGAGTCAGGGCAACATCGAACAGGTCGGCACGCCAGATGATGTATGGCGCGATCCGGCGACCCGCTTTGTGCTGGAGTTCCTGGGTGAAGTGAATCGCTTTGATGGCGAAATTCAGGGATCGCAGTTCCACGTTGGCGCGCATCACTGGCCGCTGGGCTATACCTCGGCACATCAGGGCGCGGTTGAGCTGTTCCTGCGTCCGTGGGAAATCGATGTGTCACGCCGCAGCAGCCTCGAAACTCCGCTGCCGGTGCAGGTGCTGGAAGTCAGCCCGCGTGGCCACTTCTGGCAGCTGGTGGTTCAGCCTGCAGGCTGGCAGAGCGAGCCGGTCTCGGTCGTGTTCGAAGGTGAGCAGACGGCCCCGATTCGCGGCGAACGCCTGTTCGTTGGCCTGCAGCAGGCGCGCCTCTATAAAGGCGATACGCCGCTGCGCGCAGTTGCCTTTGCACAGAGCGCCTGATATTTTCTCATCAACAGCGGGCGGGAGTGTGACTCCCGCCTTTTTTTCGCCGCTAGTTTGTAAGATGCCAGGAACATGCACCGTGACGACTCTTGAAAATACCATCGGCAATACCCCGCTGATTAAGTTGCAGCGTCTGACGCCTGCCAACGGCAGTGAGGTCTGGCTCAAGCTGGAAGGCAATAATCCGGCAGGCTCGGTAAAAGATCGCGCGGCCTGGTCGATGATCAATCAGGCGGAACTGCGCGGTGAACTTTCACCCGGCGATCAGCTGATTGAAGCCACCAGCGGCAACACCGGTATTGCGCTGGCAATGATCGCGGCAATGAAAGGCTATCGTCTTCGCCTGCTGATGCCGGACAACATGAGTCAGGAGAGGCAGGACGCGATGCGGGCCTACGGCGCAGAGCTGATTCTGGTGCCGCGAGAGCAGGGCATGGAAGGGGCGCGCGATCTGGCGCAGGCGATGGCGGCGCGTGGTGAAGGTCGGGTGCTGGATCAGTTTAATAATCCCGATAACCCGTTGGGTCACTATCAGACCACCGGGCCGGAGTTATGGCAGCAGTCGAACCAGCGCATGACCCATTTCATCTCCAGCATGGGCACGACGGGCACCATTACCGGCGTAGGTCGTTACCTGAAAGAGCACAACACGGGCGTGCAGGTCATCGGTTTACAGCCGAGCGAAGGCAGCAGCATTCCGGGCATTCGCCGCTGGCCGCTGGCCTATCTGCCGGGGATCTACCGGCCTGATCTGGTCGATGATGTGATGGATATGACGCAGAAAGAAGCGGAAGAGACCATGCGGGCGCTGGCACGCCGCGAAGGCATTTTCTGTGGCGTCAGCTCAGGCGGCGCGGTGGCGGGTGCGCTGCGGATTGCGCAGGCGAATCCAGGCAGCGTGGTGGTGGCGATCGCTTGCGATCGCGGCGATCGTTATCTCTCGACCGGGCTTTATCATCAGTAACCTCTGCTGATGCGAAAATCAGGCCTGTGCGCGCGTTTGCTGCCCACAGGCCTTTTTTTGAGCAAGGATTTCGCGCGCCAGATAGACTGAATCTGTAAGGATCGCGTAAATCAGGCTGCGCGAATGCCCGGCACAGGACAAAATAGCGCCAATTCTGTTGAGAGATAACCATGAAAATTTTGCTTGTTGATGATGATGTCGAATTAGGCACGATGTTAAGTCAGTACCTGATCGCTGAAGGGTTTGATGCGCAGCTGGTTCTGACGGGCAGCGCCGGGATTCAGGGGGCGCTGTCGGGAGAGTTCACCGCCATGATTCTGGACATCATGCTGCCCGACATGAGCGGCATTGATGTGCTGCGTCAGGTGCGCCAGAACAGCCGGATACCGGTGATCATGTTGACCGCCAAAGGCGATAATATCGATCGCGTCATCGGTCTGGAGATGGGCGCGGATGACTATATGCCTAAGCCCTGTTATCCCCGCGAGCTGGTAGCCCGCCTGCGCGCGGTATTGCGACGTTTCGAAGAGCAGGTGCCGCAGCCAGACGCCAAAGAGCCGCTGCGCTGGGGTGAGCTGACGCTGAATCCCGCCACCCGCATGAGCGAATGGCAGGGCCGAACCTTCGATCTGACTGCGTCGGAATTTAATCTGCTGGATCTGCTGCTACGCGCGCCGGACAGAGTGGTATCGAAAGATGAGCTTTCTGAAAAGGGGCTTGGGCGTCCGCGTGAAGCTTATGACCGCAGTGTCGATGTGCATATCAGCAACATCCGCCAGAAGCTCAGCGCGTTAACCGCTGACAGCATCAACATCGAAACCGTTCGCAGCATCGGTTACCGCATTCGATGAGACAGAGTTACCGTGGACGGATGTTCTGGAAGATCTTTATCGGCTTCTGGATCGTTTTTGTCATCATGAGCCAGCTCATCTGGCTCGGCTTCACGCTCTCCGGTAAACGGCACGAACCGCCTGAAATCCTGGCTGTCCGTCGCATTGTGGATCTGCAGATGACCTCTGCCGCGTCGGTGCTGGAGCGGGCCGGGCCTGATGCACTCAATGCGATGCTGTCGGACTGGGATCGCAGCGACCGGCAGTTTTTCCACGTGACGCAGCAGACCAAATCGCCACAATCACAAAACAGCGGTAACCTGGATTACGTGGGCCGCCTTCCTGAAGAGGTGGTGCGCTGGGTTCGCGGTGCCGATGGCAAAGAGTATCAGCTGCGCTACGATTTGGATGGCATGCGTAAAGACAGCACGCATAACATGATGCCGCGCAAATTTCTGAATATCCCTGAGCCGATGTTTGTCTTCGCGGGTTCGGTGGGATTGCTGTTCAGTCTGCTGCTGGCCTGGAACCTGACGCGTCCCATGCGTCAGCTGCGGGAAGGATTCTCCCGCGTGGCTGAAGGCGATTTGAGCGTGCGGCTGTTCCCAATCATGCGTAAGCGCCACGACGAGATCTCAAACGTGGCAGAAGCCTTTGATGCCATGGTCGAGCGGCTGGATACGCTGGTGCGTGCCCGCGAAGAGCTGCTGCACGATATCTCACATGAGCTTCGTTCTCCGCTGGCCCGACTGCAGCTGGCGACCGGCCTGGCCAGACAGACGCCAGAAAGCGTGAATAGCTCCCTTGATCGCATTGATGAAGAAGCGCGGCGGCTGGACAAGATGATCGGTGAACTGCTGACGCTGTCGCGGGCCGAGCATGAAAGCATCCCGGATGAGCAATATTTTGACCTGACCGGTTTGCTGGAGGCGGTGATCACCGATGTCCGCTATGAAGCGCAGATCCCTGGCGTGCAGGTAGAATTTCAGGTCGGGGATCAGGCCGATTACACCGTGCGTGGCAACGCAGAGCTGATACGGCGCGGCGTCGAGAACGTGCTACGCAACGCGCTGCGCTTCTCCCTGCCAGGCCAGCGGATTGAGGTCGATTTGCGTGCAGAGCAGCAGTGGCTGGCGATTCAGGTGCGCGATCAGGGGCCAGGCGTCGATGAGGAGAAACTCTCCAGCATCTTCGATCCGTTTGTGCGGGTGAATTCGCCGCTGATGGGCAAAGGTTATGGCCTGGGACTGGCGATTGTGCGCAAAGTGGTGCTGGCACATCATGGTGAAGTCGAGGCGAGGAACCGGCCGGAAGGCGGGCTTGAACTGACGCTGCGTCTGCCGCACTGGCAGCCCTGAAACGGATACCGCAGAAACGATAACGGCACCCGAGGGTGCCGTTATGTTATAAACGAATGCTTACTTTCTGATGCGAATCACCGGCGTTTCGCCGACGGTGACCTGGCCAGACAGCTTAACCAATTCCTTGATTTCATCCATGTTGGAGATGACAACCGGTGTCAGGGTTGATTTCGCTTTCTCTTCCAGCAACGGCAGATCGAACTCGATAACCACGTCGCCTTTTTTGACCTTCTGGCCTTCTTCAGCGATGCGTTTGAAGCCTTCACCTTTCAGTTCAACCGTATCGATACCGAAATGGACGAACAGCTCAATGCCGTTGTCTGATTCGATCGAAAAAGCGTGATTGGTTTCAAAAATCTTGCCGATAGTGCCATCCACAGGCGCAACCATTTTGTTGCCGCTGGGTTTGATCGCAATACCGTCGCCCACGATTTTCTCTGCAAACACCACATCTGGTACGTCTTCAATGTTCACGATTTCGCCTGACAGAGGCGCTACGATGTCGATTGTCCCAGCGCTATCCGTTTTTTCGCCAAAAAGTTTAGAAAACAAACCCATGATCTTCTCCTAAGCAGTAATTTGGGGCCAGCATCATGCAGATTAGCAGAGCGTCTTTTCCTTAATGAACTTGTTAACCAGGTTCATTAACTCATCCGCAGTCGGTTGAGCCAGTGCCTGCTCTGCCAATGCCTTCGCATCTTCAAAATTAGTATTACGAATGATTTTCTTGATGCCAGGGATAGAAATGGCACTCATGCTGAACTCGTCCAGCCCCATTCCCAGTAACAGTAGTGTAGCACGTTCATCACCTGCCAGCTCACCACACATGCCGGTCCATTTACCTTCAGCGTGAGATGCATCAATGACTTGCTTGATTAAGTTAAGCACAGACGGCGACATTGGGTTGTACAGGTGCGAGATCAAATCATTACCACGATCAACCGCCAGAGTATACTGCGTCAGATCGTTTGTCCCAATACTGAAGAAGTCGACTTCCTTCGCAAGATGATGCGCAATCACCGCTGAAGCCGGGGTTTCCACCATGATGCCGACTTCGATGCTTTCATCGAAGGCTTTCCCTTCTTCACGCAACTGCGCTTTCAGCAGTTCCAGTTCCGCTTTCAGGCTGCGAACTTCTTCAACCGAAATGATCATCGGGAACATGATGCGCAGTTTACCGAAGGAGGAGGCGCGCAGGATGGCACGCAGCTGTGCATGCAGAATCTCTTTGCGGTCCATGGCGATACGGATCGCGCGCCAGCCGAGGAACGGGTTCTCTTCTTTCGGCAGGTTCATGTAAGGCAGATCTTTGTCACCGCCGATGTCCATGGTACGCACGATAACGGCCTGTGAGCCCATCGCTTCAGCAACGGCTTTGTACGCCTGGAACTGCTCTTCTTCGCTTGGCAGAGAGTCACGGTCCATGAACAGGAATTCGGTACGGTAGAGGCCCACGCCTTCCGCACCGTTACGCTCAGCACCGGCGATATCGCGCACGGTACCAATGTTGGCGCAGACTTCAACCTGATGACCATCCAGCGTGACGGCCGGCAGATCTTTCAGCTTGGCTAATTCGTGTTTTTCCGACAGATACTGGTTCTGTACGGCTTTCAGCTCTTCCTGAAGCGCTTCGGAAGGATTGACGTGAATCGCGTTGTTAACGCCATCCAGGATCAGGAAATCGCCGTTTTTAACCGTGACGGTCACATTGCCGGTGCCGACAATGGCTGGGATTTCCAGCGAGCGCGCCATGATTGAGGTATGTGAGGTACGGCCACCCAGATCGGTGATAAAGCCCAGCACCTTTTTCAGGTTCAGCTGTGCAGTTTCTGACGGCGTTAAATCTTTAGCCACCAGAATGGATTCGTCCGGAATCGCGCTCAGGTCAACGATGTGCAGCCCGAGGATGTTTTGCAGCAGACGCTTACCGATGTCACGCACGTCAGCCGCACGCTCTTTCAGATATTCGTCATCTAACTCTTCCAGGGCTTTCGCCTGGCCATCAATGACAGAGTTGGCAGCAGCATCGGCAGAAGCGTGATCTTTTTTAATCAGATCGATGATTTCCTGCTCCAGCTCTTCATCTTCCAGCAACATAATGTGGCCTTCGAAGATTGATGCTTTCTCTTCACCGAGGGTTTCAGCTGCTTTGACGCGAATCGCTTCCAGTTGTAATGCCGCTTTGCTACGGCCATCGAGGAAGCGCTGAACTTCCTGCTCAACCTGGTCATCAGAAATTTTCTTACGGTTGATGACGATCTCGTCTTCTTTCAGCAGCAGTGCTTTGCCGAAAGCGATACCTGGTGATGCTAAAATGCCTGAAATCATAACGCTACCTTTTAATCACGATGGCTGATGGGACTCTATGCGGTGCCATTGTCGCGGGACACGTACTCTACGAAAGCAATAACGCGGACAGATTGTCCGCGATCAAGATGTTTGCACTCAATGGCGCAGAGGAGTCGATTGGCTGGCGAACTGAGTGGAGATTACTCCAGTTCAGCCATCAGTTTGACCAGATGCTCAACTGCTTTCTGCTCGTCTTCACCTTCCGCGGAAAGGGTCACAACCGTTCCCTGGGTTAAACCCAGTGTCTGCAGCTTGAACAGGCTTTTTGCGCTCGCTGATTTACCGTTAGAGGTCACGGTAATTTCTGACTGGAAAGCTTTGGCTTCTTTTACGAATTGCGCAGCTGGGCGAGTATGCAGACCGTTTGGTGCAGTAATGGTAACTTCTTGCTGGAACATTCTATTTCCCCAACGTTATCAGGATGAGTGTTATGGATCTAAAGTCTAGCCTGGAGCCTTCACTTTAGCCTGTGTAGGTGCGCGGGTATAGCTTCATGCTGACCAAAGACGCGCATGCGTCAAATCTACAATCCGTTGCGTCTCAAAACCGATTCTACACGTCACCGGTTAATTATGCCGTGATTCGCCGTTTCACTGAATCCGTAAATCGATTCAGCTTGATCCACTTCAAGCGCGGATTAATTTCAGGCATCGAAATAATTGGCAGTCTGAATACCAGATCGGCGTCACTGAAATCAATCTGCCGGGTGATGAAAGTGAGATCTGCACCACAAAAAAGCACCCGTGCGGGTGCTTTTTTCTCCATTTTCAGACTATCTGCCTCTGCTACTGCAGCTCTTTTTCAGTGAAGAGATCGGCGAACAGGGCGGTGCTCAGATAACGTTCACCGGAGGAGGGCAGAATCACCACGATGTTTTTGTTGGCGAAGGTTTCGTCTTCCTGCAGCTTCAGCGCGGCGGCGACGGCAGCACCGGATGAGATACCGGCCAGAATACCTTCTTCTTCCATCAGCCTGCGCGCTGTGCTGATCGCTTCTTCGTTGGTGATAGCCACCACGCGGTCAACCAGATTCAGCTCCAGGTTGCCCGGAATAAAACCGGCACCGATACCCTGAATTTTGTGTGGGCCAGGTTTGATCTCTTCACCCGCCAGTGCCTGAGCAATCACCGGTGAATCAGTCGGCTCAACCGCGACCGTAATCAGATCTTTCTTGCCTTTGGTGTTTTTGATGTAGCGGCTCACGCCAGTCAGCGTACCGCCGGTGCCGACGCCGGCAATAAACACATCCACTTCACCATCGGTGTCTTCCCAGATTTCCGGGCCGGTCGTCTTTTCGTGGATTTCCGGGTTAGCCGGGTTGCTGAACTGCTGCAGCAGCACATATTTGTCCGGATCGCTGGCGACAATCTCTTCCGCTTTGCCGATGGCGCCTTTCATGCCTTTAGCGCCTTCAGTAAGCACCAGCTTCGCGCCCAGCGCTTTCAGCAATTTACGGCGCTCCACTGACATGGTTTCCGGCATGGTCAGCGTGAGTTTATAACCGCGCGCAGCGGCAACGTAGGCCAGGGCGATACCGGTGTTACCGCTGGTCGGTTCAACCAGTTCGATGCCTGGTTTCAGAATACCGCGTTTCTCTGCGTCCCAAATCATATTGGCACCGATACGGCATTTAATGCTGAAGCTCGGGTTACGGGATTCAACTTTCGCAAGAATGCGGCCGTTACCGATGCGGTTCAGTCGAACCAGCGGCGTATGACCAATTGTCAGAGAGTTGTCTTCATAGATCTTACTCATAGCCTGCCCTTAACTGTATGAATTATTGGGATCCCTATGAGCATACCTGTTCTGCCTGGGGGCGGAAGGAAAGAAATCGTATATCTATATGTCCCCCGGCAATAAGCCCTGCAAAAAAGAGCATAAGGCGCGCTGAACAGTTTAACGCACCTCACTGCGGGCCAGCTGTGGCCGGTAGCGATCAACCCACATGGCGGTGGCACCGCAGACGGCAACCGGCATGATGACCAGGTTCAGAATCGGAATCATGGTGAACAGGCTGGTGAGCGCGCCGAACTGCATATTAGCCGTTTTGTGTCGACGCAGGGCGTTACGCATCTGCTGAAAGGGCACTTTGTGGTTATCGAACGGATAGTCGCAATACTGAATGGATAACATCCAGGCGCTGAACAGGAACCACAGTACCGGGGCAACCGTCTGACCAAAACCAGGGATAAAGTAGAGCAGCAGCAGTCCCAGCGCGCGGGGCAGGTAATAGCCCAGTTTTTGCATCTCGCGCTTCATGATGCGCGGCACATCTTTAATCATTCCCGCCCAGCCGCTATCGGGCAGAGGCTTACCGGTCAGGCGGCCTTCGAGTTGCTCGGCCAGCAGGCCGCAAAAAGGGGCGGCAATCAGGTTTGCCAGCGTCGAGAAGAAGTAGCTAAACACCAGTACAATCGCAATCACCGACAGCGGCCATAACAGATAGCTCAGCCACTGCAGCCAGTCAGGAATATGGGCCATCAGGCGCGGGATCCAGTCACCAAGCCGATAGAACAGCCAGACGAACGCGCCGCCCAGCATGATGATGTTGATCAGCAGTGGCATTACCACAAAGCGGCGAATGCCAGGCAGACGGACCAGTTTCCAGCCCTGGCTAAAGTAGTGCATGCCGTTAAAATTTGAGACGGAATTCTCAATGGCCATAAAGCCAATTCTCCTGAAGGTGTCAAGGCGCGCTCACTATAACCTGGCTTTTTCTCCAGGCCAGGTGCCGTTTGGGTAAAAAAACAGCGAAAAAGCGTGGGTTGCCTATCTTATTTGTCAGAAAATACTGCACAGACTTGCACTTGTGTAGCAGGGCAAATACAGTTAGAGGATAAAGTTTGCCGCGGTGGCAAGGTATTGGAACAACAGAGAATACAATGATGCAGGATTTGCGTCTGATATTAATCGTTGTTGGCGCGATCGCCATTATAGCGCTCCTTCTTCACGGGCTGTGGACCAGCCGTAAAGAGCGTTCGTCAGTGTTCCGCGATCGCCCGCACAAACGTCTAAAACAACGTGATGAACATGATGAGCAGGACCTGATTGACGACGAAGATGACGGCGTCGGCGAGGTTCGTGTTCGTTCTGAGCGCAACGTCCATCAGGAACCGCGTTTCGATGAGATCCGCGAGCCACAGCCAGAAGCGCCGCGTAAGCAAGCGCCCGCTGAGCCTGTGCGTCAGCCTGCGCCACGACCCGCACCGCAACCCGAAACTGACAACGACCCGCTTTTCAATACGGCACCCAAGTCTGCTCCGCAGTCGCGCCCTGAACCGGTTCGTCAGCAGCCCGCGCCGACTTTTGTCGCGCCACCCGTTCAGGCCGACCCGCTGCTGGATCTCGATCCACTGGAATCCGTACAACCTGCACCGCAGTACCAGGCCGAACCTGAGCCGCAGCCACAACCTGAAGTGACACCGGCTCCTGCGCCAGAACAGCCTGCGGCTAAAGCGCCAGCGGAAAAGCCGAAAGAAGCGGTGCTGGTGTTACATGTTGCTGCCCATTCGGGCGGTGAACTGAACGGTGAGGCATTGCTGCAGGGGATTCTGCAGGCGGGCTTCCAGTTTGGTGAAATGAACATTTTCCATCGTCATCTCAGTCCGGCTGGCAGCGGTCCGGTTCTGTTCAGTCTGGCTAACATGGTTAAGCCTGGCTCGTTCAACCCTGACCTGATGACCGATTTCAGCACGCCTGGCATCTCTATCTTTATGATGGTCCCTTCGTATGGCGATGCGAATCAGAACTTCAAGCTGATGCTGCAGTCAGCACAGCGTATCGCTGACGATGTTGGCGGCGTGGTGCTGGATGATGAGCGTCGCATGATGACGCCACAGAAGCTGGAAACCTACAAAGCGCGTATCCGCGATGTGGTTGGCGTCTGAGACCTGCGCTAACCGCTATCTGAATTGTTAAAACAAACCCCCGCCTGTCGGGGGTTTTTTATCTGATGGGGCTTTATGAAATCCGTCCAGGATCACATCACCGAACTGCGCACCACGTTGCGCCATCACGAATATCTCTATCACGTCATGGATGCGCCGGAAGTGCCGGATGCTGAATACGATCGCCTGATGCGTGAACTGCGTCAGCTGGAAGAAGAACATCCCGATCTCATTACGCCGGACTCGCCGACACAACGCGTGGGTGCTGCACCGCTGACGGTCTTTGAGCAGGTGCGCCATGAAGTCCCGATGCTCTCACTGGACAACGCCTTTGATGAAGCCACGTTTCTGGCCTTCAACAAGCGGGTACAGGATCGACTGAAAAGCAGTGAGGACATTACCTACTGCTGTGAGCTCAAGCTCGATGGCGCTGCGGTCAGCCTGATGTATGAAAATGGCCTGCTGGTCCGGGCAGCCACGCGGGGTGACGGCACGACCGGCGAGAATATTACCGCCAACGTCCGTACCATTCGCGCTATCCCGCTGCGGCTCAAAGGCGACAACATTCCTGCCCGACTGGAAGTGCGCGGCGAAGTGTTTATGACCCAGCGCGGCTTCGAAAAGCTGAATGAAGAAGCGCGCCGCACGGATGGCAAAGTCTTTGCTAACCCGCGTAACGCAGCGGCGGGTTCTCTGCGTCAGCTTGATCCGCGCATTACTGCGAAACGTCCGCTGACCTTCTTCTGCTACGGTTTTGGCCTGCTGGAAGGCGGTGAGATGCCGCACAGTCATATGGGGCGTCTGCAACAGTTCAAAGCCTGGGGCCTGCCGGTCAGCGACCGCATTAAGCTGGTGCACAACGCGGAAGAAGCGCTGGCCTTCTACCGTGATATTGAGCAACAGCGCCCGAACCTGGGTTTTGATATTGATGGTGTGGTGATCAAAGTCGACTCACAGGCTCTGCAGGAGCAACTGGGCTTTGTAGCGCGTGCGCCGCGCTGGGCGATTGCCTTTAAATTCCCGGCACAGGAACAGCTGACCTGGGTGCGGGACGTCGAATTTCAGGTTGGGCGAACGGGCGCTATCACGCCGGTAGCGCGCCTTGAGCCGGTACAGGTCGCAGGCGTGATTGTCAGTAATGCCACGCTGCATAATGCGGATGAAATCGAGCGGCTGGGATTACGCATCGGAGATCGTGTGGTGATTCGCCGCGCTGGTGATGTCATCCCTCAGGTGGTCAATGTGGTGATTGCTGAGCGCCCTGAAGAGACGCGTGAAATTCTGTTCCCGGCTCATTGTCCGGTCTGCGGTTCAGAGGTTGAGCGGGTCGAAGGCGAGTCGGTCACGCGCTGTACCGGCGGTCTGATCTGCGGCGCGCAGCGCAAAGAGGCCCTGAAGCATTTTGTCTCGCGTCGGGCGCTGGATGTCGATGGCATGGGCGATAAGATTATCGACCAGCTGGTGGAGAAAGAGTACGTCAATACGCCTGCCGATCTGTTCCGTCTCACGGCGGGCAAGCTGACCGGGCTGGATCGTATGGGGCCGAAATCGGCGCAAAATATTGTCGACGCGCTGGAGAAAGCGAAGTCGACCACGCTGGCGCGTTTCCTCTATGCGCTGGGTATTCGTGAAGTCGGTGAAGCGACCGCCGCCAATCTGGCTAACCATTTCGGTGAGCTGCAGAAGGTGATGGATGCCGACCTTGAAGCGCTCATTGCTGTGCCGGATGTCGGCAAAGTCGTTGCCGCGCACGTGCGCAACTTCATGGAAGAGGAGAGTAATCGTGAGGTTATCCGCCAGTTGACTGAAGAGATTGGCATTCACTGGCCGCAGGTGGTAGTGGTGAAAGCCGAAGAGATCGACAGTCCGTTCGCCGGAAAAACCGTGGTGCTGACCGGCTCGCTGTCACAGATGAACCGCGATGATGCTAAAGCGCAGCTGAACGCGCTGGGCGCAAAAGTCAGCGGCAGCGTATCGAAGAAAACCGATCTGCTGATCGCCGGTGAAGCGGCCGGTTCTAAGCTGGCAAAAGCACAGGAACTGGGTATAGAAGTGATTGATGAAGCGGAAATGATCCGTCTGCTGGGTGCCAGAAATGGATGAACATCAGCTGGTGGCGATAGCCAATACGCCTATGCCGTTTGGCAAATATAAAGGGCGGATGCTGATCGATCTGCCCGAGCCTTATCTGCTGTGGTTTGCCCGCAGTGGCGACTTCCCGTCCGGGTTGCTGGGAGATTTGATGCAGCTGACCCTGACGATAAAAATAGAAGGTCTGGAGGGATTAGTTAAACCGCTCCAGACCCGCAAGTAAAAGTGCCCGCGCAAGCGGGCAACGGTTTTACTTCTGTGACTCCATCACCGAATCTTTAACCTTCAGAGTCTGCTGTTTCTCATTGGTCTTCTTGTAGCGTCCGGCAATAAACGAGCAGACCATCAACTGAACCTGATGGAAAATCATCAGCGGCAGTACAATGATCCCCACGGTACTGGCCGGGAAGAGAATGTTCGCCATCGGCACGCCATTCGCCAGACTCTTCTTCGAACCACAAAACAGCACCACAATCTCATCGGCGCGTTTAAAGCGGAACAGGCGCGAGGCCAGCAGGTTGATAATCAGCACGGCGGTCAGCAGGATGATGGAACCCGCCACAATCCACAGCAGCGTAATCAGGCCAACACGATGCCAGATGCCGTTCACCACCGCTTCACTAAAGGCGGAATAGACCACCAGCAGAATCGAGGTCTGGTCAGTTTTACCAATCAGGCTGCGATGTTTCTCAATCCAGCCACCGATCCAGCGACGTGACAGGTGACCCAGAATGAAAGGCACCATCAGTTGCAGCATAATCTTACCAATCTGCTCCAGGCCATCACTCGGCGCGCTGCTGTGAATATCCATCACCAGGTTCACCAGCAGCGGCGAAATAAACACACCCAGCAGGCTCGACGCCGAGGCGCTGCATACCGCTGCCGCGACATTACCGCCCGCCATTGAGGTAAACGCGATGGCGGACTGAACGGTAGCAGGCAGGATACAGAGATAGATAAAGCCGGTATAAATTTCCGGGCCGACATCGACCGGATGCCACCAGACCAGCAGCAGACCCAGCGCCGGAAACAGCACGAAGGTGCTGAACATAATCCACAGATGCAGCTGCCAGTGACTGCTGCCTGCAATGATCTTTTCGCGCGAAAGTTTGGCACCGTGCATAAAGAACAACAGCGCTATCGCTGCCGTCGCGAGGTAGCTGAAGATATCGACGTAGATCCCTTTCGCTGGCAGGAAGGAGGCCAGCAGCACGGTGATGATGAGTTTAACCATCATCGGATCAAGCTTTAAAAATCCCATTGTTAAAATCCGGTAAATTTTTCAATAGCGCGATTGTGCGATAAGTAGTTTTAGAAATAAAATTGATTTATTGAATTAATCTATGAGCGCAATCGATGAATTACACCCTGCGTCAGCTTCGTACCTTTATTGCGGTGGCCCACTACGGTGGTTTCAGTCAGGCGGGGCAGGCGATAGGGCTGAGTCAGTCGGCGGTCAGTCACAGCATTAAAGAGCTGGAGGCGGAAACCGGCGTGCGGTTGCTGGATCGCACCACGCGTGAGGTGATGCTGACCGAGGCAGGCAAACAGCTGGCGTCACGCATGGAGCGCCTGCTGGAGGAGATTCATACCACGTTGCTGGATATCCGCAGTTTCGGCGAGCAGCGCAGTGGCACCGTCAGAGTCGCCGCCAGCCAGACTATTTCCGCGCATCTGATGCCGCAATGCCTGGCCGCCAGTCAGCACCATTTTCCCGATATCAAAGTGATACTGCACGATCGCGCCCAGCAGTGGGTACTGCAAAGCGTGCGTAATGCCGAGGTCGATTTCGGGATTGTAATTGGGCCGCTCAGCGACAGCGATTTCGACAGCATCGCGATTCTGGATGAGCCGTTCCTGCTGCTATGCCGCGATGATGATCCGCTGGCGAAGGTGGAGAGGGCAGAATGGTCGATGCTGGATGGCCGAACCATGGTATTGCAGGATTACGCCTCTGGCAGTCGGGTACTGATCGATGCGGCGATGCAGCAGCAGAATATCAGGGCTGAAGTGGTGCAGGAGATTGGTCATCCGGCCACGCTGTTTCCGATGGTGCAGGTAGGGATTGGCATCAGTATTCTGCCCGCGCTGGCCTTACCGCTACCGGCGGACCGCGCCCTCACGGTGCGGCGTCTCTATCCGGAAATCAATCGCAGCCTGACGCTGATCAAACGCAAAAACCGCTCGCTCACACCGGCAGCCGAGGCGATCTGGCAGGAGGTGCGCCAGCAGGCAACGCTGCTGGCGCAACAACGCGAAGCCAGGCCCGCGTTTTAGATATAGACGTCAACTTTGTTGGTATCGGTAGGGCGGTTAATGCCGTCCGCTTTGTTTTCACTGACAGGCGTGCTGTCACTTTTTGGCTGATCCTGCTCCGCCTGCTTCTGTTCCAGCTGAGCAATCTGCGCCTGTAGCATGGTGATTTGTGACTGGTACATCTGCTGCATTTCAGACTTCTGCTGGTCAGTCAGTTCTTTGTTGTCGGCCAGCTCTTTGACCTGAGTTAACACATTCTGAATCTGTTTATTCAGCGCAGAGACCTGCGAGGCCACACTGCCGCCGCCGCTATCACCGCCACTGACCGCACTGCTTAAAATTCCGGAAATTGAAGACATCATTTTCTCCCTGTAAGTGGTCACATACGTTATCGGCACGCTGCGAAACGACTTGAGAGCGCAGAGTGTTAAGGTTTCGAAAAGGCGGGAGCTTATTTTAGAAGCCAATGTCCTGTGCAGCAGAAACGAAAAAAGCGCCCAAAAGGCGCTTTATTCTGAATTGGTGGGTCGTGCAGGATAGCCTCGGCCCATTGTGGGCCTCGCCCTCCGGGTGATGCTGTCGCATCAGCCTGAATCGCCTGGCGATTCAGTCGAACCTGCAGCAGGTTCTCATCCTGCACAGTGAAGTCCGTGCCCCGGAAACGAAAAAAGCGCCCAAAAGGCGCTTTATTCTGAATTGGTGGGTCGTGCAGGATTCGAACCTGCGACCAATTGATTAAAAGTCAACTGCTCTACCAACTGAGCTAACGACCCGAAGTGGTGGGTGATGACGGGTTCGAACCGCCGACCCCCTCCTTGTAAGGGAGATGCTCTACCAACTGAGCTAATCACCCACTTCGTACTTCACTACTACTTTAACAGGCTGGATATGGTGGGTGATGACGGGTTCGAACCGCCGACCCCCTCCTTGTAAGGGAGATGCTCTACCAACTGAGCTAATCACCCATATCTTCATACCTGTTCACTGCGGGCAACACTCTTTAGAGTGGTGGGTGATGACGGGTTCGAACCGCCGACCCCCTCCTTGTAAGGGAGATGCTCTACCAACTGAGCTAATCACCCCCGCTGTGTGGAGTCGCATTATAGGGATAGTTGATTTTGAGTCAACGCTTTTTAAAACATAAATGTGCGTTCGGTTTATTTTTAAACATCCTGTCGCGCTTTTAGCCAATGCGCTGGTTTTACTGGCAGAAAAGCCGCTTTTCCCGGGGAGCAACCGGCGGGCATGCATTGAGGATTCACTGTCAGATGCTAGAATGTGCCCACTGTTTTTTCGCGTCTAACCTGTTTTTTGTCATCCAGACAGAGAACCCGCGCATCTAAGGCAATACTCAATGAAAATCAAAACACGCTTCGCGCCCAGCCCGACCGGCTATCTGCATGTCGGTGGCGCCCGTACCGCGCTTTACTCCTGGCTCTTTGCCCGTCACAACAAGGGCGAGTTCGTGCTGCGTATTGAAGATACCGATCTGGAGCGCTCCACGCCGGAAGCTATCGAAGCCATCATGGATGGCATGAACTGGCTCAGCCTCGACTGGAACGAAGGCCCTTACTACCAGACTAAACGTTTTGATCGCTACAACGCGGTCATTGATGAAATGCTGGAAGCGGGCACCGCCTATAAATGCTACTGCTCTAAAGAGCGCCTGGAAGCGCTGCGTGAAGAGCAGATGGCGAACAACGAAAAGCCGCGTTACGACGGACGCTGCCGTGACAGCCATGAACATCATGCCGATGATGAGCCGTGCGTGGTGCGTTTCCGCAATCCGCAGGAAGGTTCGGTGATCTTTGACGACCAGATCCGTGGCCCGATCGAGTTCAGCAACCAGGAACTGGATGATCTGATCATCCGCCGCACCGATGGTTCGCCAACTTACAACTTCTGCGTCGTCGTCGATGACTGGGATATGGGCATCACCCATGTTATCCGCGGTGAAGACCACATCAACAACACACCACGTCAGATCAACATCCTCAAAGCGATTGGCGCAGAGGTTCCGGTTTATGCCCACGTTTCAATGATCCTGGGCGATGACGGCAAAAAGCTCTCCAAGCGCCATGGCGCAGTAGGGGTGATGCAGTATCGTGATGATGGCTACCTGCCGGAAGCGCTGCTCAACTACCTGGTTCGCCTGGGCTGGTCACATGGCGATCAGGAAATCTTCAGCGTGCCGGAAATGGCTGAGCTGTTTACCCTGGATGCCGTCAGTAAATCTGCCAGTGCGTTCAATACTGAAAAACTGCAGTGGCTGAACCATCACTACATCACCACGCTGCCGCCAGAATATGTGGCGACACATCTGCAGTGGCATATTGAAGAGCAGAAAATTGATACCCGTACCGGTCCGGAACTGGCGAAGCTGGTGGGTCTGCTGGGCGATCGCTGCAAAACGCTGAAAGAGATGGCGGCATCCTGTCGCTACTTCTATGAAGACTTTGCTGAGTTTGATGCGGATGCGGCGAAGAAACATCTTCGTCCGGTTGCGCGTCAGCCGCTGGAACTTGTGCGCGATAAGCTGGCCGCGATCACTGACTGGACCGCTGAAAACGTACATCAGGCTATTCAGAGCACCGCAGATGAGCTTGAAGTCGGAATGGGCAAAGTGGGCATGCCGCTGCGTGTGGCCGTGACCGGTGCCGGTCAGTCACCGGGTCTGGATGTCACAGTCGAAGCGATTGGCCGCAGTCGCAGTGTGGCGCGTATCGAAAAGGCTCTAGCCTTTATCAGTGAGCGCGAAGCCCAGGCTTAATAAACTCAGCCGGAAGCGTCATGCTTCCGGTTTCTTTACTCTTCACCGATTCCCAGCCGCTCCAGCACGCCTTTAATTCCTTCGCGTAAGATTAATGCGGTGAACTGATCCTGTTCGTCCTGACTCATTTGCTGGATGGAACTTATCAATAACGCAGGTAACGAATTCGCTACTGCACCATAGGTTGCTGCGGGTTCGTTGAGATTGCGGGTCGACTGAATAAAGCTTTTTACGCGCTCATCAATATGAATCAGACGCGCCTTGCCGCCCTGAACACCGGGCTTTGGCGTGGTTGTCCAGTTCTCCCGCTTAATCCATTTATTCACCGTTTGCCGACTGTAACCCGTTTCTGCAGCCAGTTCTTCGGGGGTGAGCCATTCCTTTTTCACGATGCTGTCCCTGTTAAATACATTAGCGGTACATATTACAGCAAAACGTAACGGTGAAAAGTAACTGAAGCTGAAATTGCCTTTTGTCTGATGACAAAAGGCAAAACAGAATTACTGCGGATTACTGGCGGGTTCAGCGGCAGGGCGGTAGGCCAGGAAGTAAGCGAGGCCGACGAAGACAGCGCCACCTACGGCATTGCCCAGGAAGACGGCAACGAAGTTAGGGAAGTACTCTGCCCAGCTCATCTGACCGGCAAAAATGGCAGCCGGGATAATAAACATGTTGGCGACAACGTGCTGGAAGCCGATAGCAACAAACGCCATCACCGGGAACCACATGCCGAAGATCTTGCCGACCATATCTTTACTGGCAAATGCCAGCCAGACCGCCAGACAAACCAGCCAGTTACAGCCCACGCCTGAAATAAAGGCGTGCAGGAAATCGGCGTGGACTTTTGCAGAGGCGATAGCCACGGTCTTCTTCAGGTAATCGCCTTCAGTCATGCCCAGCATATGGCCAAAGAACCACGCGACAGCCACGCTGCCCAGGAAGTTTGCCAGGGTCACCCAGAACCAGTTACGCACTACGCTCATAAAGCTGATGCGACGGGCGAACCAGGCCACCGGTAAGGTCATCATATTGCCGGTCAGCAGCTCGCCACCCGCCAGCACAGTCATAATGATACCCACCGGGAAGACGGCAGCACCTAACAGGCCACTAAAAGAGCCCCATTCAGCGGGCAGGGAGTTAATAACATGAAGATCCAGCAGGAAGCCGGTCGCAATAAATGCGCCCGCCATAAAGCCGAGAATCAGAAGGATGCTGACAGGCGAACGGCTTTTAGCCACGCCTGACTGGATCGCCAGTTGTGCGATTTCTTTAGGTGTATGCAGCGACATAGTATCTCAATAGTTTTTTTATGATTAATGGGGACGATTACGCCTGGTGGACGCGCGGCGCGCGGGGAGAGGGTCCCGGCAGCCACTAAATTAGCGGGCTAAGTTTTGCATGCGAAAAAGACGAAGACAAGAAAATTCCTATAACATATTTAACCGTGAATTAACCTGACGGCAGCCTGAATAACAGTTAAAAAACGGTCCTGCCTGTTCAGACACGATTTTCACCTGCAGCATGCTGCTGAAACTTCGCAGGTTGCCGCCTTTTTCAGCGATCAAACAGAGAATGTCATTTTGCCGTTGACACCCTGGAGGGGGTTTCATATTATGCCGTCCGTCGCTTAACGCGACAGTTTTTCGGTTCGGGGCTATAGCTCAGCTGGGAGAGCGCCTGCATGGCATGCAGGAGGTCAGCGGTTCGATCCCGCTTAGCTCCACCAAACTTCCTCCCAAAAGTTTGGCACTGAAAAACGATTCCAGATGTGGGGGTATAGCTCAGCTGGGAGAGCGCTTGCATGGCATGCAAGAGGTCAGCGGTTCGATCCCGCTTATCTCCACCATTTTCTGACACGTCTATTTTCTGACACGTTGTTGTCAAAATCCTTTCTGATTTATCTTTCATTCGCCTTTTTCTGCGAATCTAAATTCATTGCGATTTACATCACGCTGCTGCGTACGCTATTTACTGGCAAGACCTTCTGTGACGCCTCCAGCGCCCCTGGCGGGACATCGTGCTGTCCGTCGCGCACGGTTTAACTCCAGACTTGAGCAGGGTGGGCAATGGAAGCGGAGTGGTAAAAGAAGAGGCAAAGCGGAAAGGACGAATCAGCGGAAGCAGAGTGGGGATGGCGCAAAACGAAAAGGGCGAGCCAGGCTCGCCCTTTGATGTTCAGTACTCGTCTTAGAACGCCAGAACCAGACCGGCGATAGCGGCGGAAAGCACGCTGACCAGCGTTGAGCCGTACAGCAGCTTCAGGCCAAAGCGGGAAACCACGTTGCCCTGTTCTTCGTTCAGACCTTTAATCGCACCGGCTACGATGCCGATTGAAGAGAAGTTGGCGAACGACACCAGGAAGACGGACAGAATACCTTCTGAGTTTGGCGACAACTGACCCGCGATTTTCTGCAGATCCATCATTGCCACAAACTCATTCGATACCAGCTTGGTCGCCATGATACTGCCGACCTGCAACGCTTCGCCAGAAGGTACACCCATCATCCAGGCGAACGGATAGAAGACAAAGCCGAGAACGCCCTGGAAGCTGATACCGAAGATCAGATCAAACAGCGCATTCAGACCTGAAATCAGCGCGATAAAACCAATCAGCATGGCGGCAACGATAATCGCGACGCGGAAACCGGCCAGGATATATTCGCCCAGCATCTCGAAGAAGCTCTGACCTTTATGCAGATCCTGCAGCTGCAGGTCGTCTTCGTTCTCAACGCGGTAAGGGTTGATCAGCGACAGCACGATAAAGGTACTGAACATATTGAGCACCAGCGCAGCAACCACATACTTCGGCTGCAGCATGGTCATGTAGGCACCGACGATAGACATGGAAACGGTCGACATCGCCGTTGCGGCCATGGTGTACATGCGGCGCTGTGACATCTTACCCAGGATATCTTTATAGGCGATGAAGTTTTCTGACTGTCCCAGTATCAGAGAACTCACGGCGTTGAAAGATTCCAGTTTTCCCATGCCATTCACTTTCGACAGCACGGTACCGATACCGCGGATCACCCACGGCAGGATACGGAAGTGCTGCAGAATACCGATCAGCGCAGAGATAAAGACGATTGGGCACAGCACGTTAAGGAAGAAGAACGCCAGACCTTTATCGCTCATGTTGCCGAAGACAAAGTTGGTGCCCTGGGCCGCATACTTCAGCAGATGGTCGAAGAAGCCCGCGAATCCTTTGACGAACCCGAGTCCCGCTTCTGAGTTCAGGAAGAACCAGGCGAGCACAATTTCAATCACCAGTAGCTGTATAATGTAGCGAATGCGAATGCTTTTACGATCGTGACTGACCAGCAAGGACAGTATCCCGACCACCACCAGTGCTAAAAGAAATTGCAAAATATGGGACATGGTTGCTCCAAATTTGAGGAGGGTTGTATTTTGTTGCGTATTCTATGTAACGCGTTACTTAAAAACGAGATCTGAACCACAATATAAGTATTCGCTATCGCTATATTTTCCAGAAAAGTTCCAGAGATCACGTCCTGTTTACAAATCGTTCACTCCAGATAACCACATAATTATTGTCTGAATTTTACACTGGGCGTAGAGTGACATCGTTGCTCACATTTTTAGCAATCACTTCCTTTACTGTAATGTATAGCAATGGCTATACTTTATAGCAGCATCTATTACACCAATAACAATAAACGAATTTCACTTGCACAAGCCATCCCCTAAGCTGCCGGGGCAGGCAAATGTTCAGACAGGGTACCGGATATGTTTGAAAGTCGTACCGCCGAGCGCGCTGCTCGCGGAGTCAGAAAAGTCAAACTCGCACTGCTGGGGCCCGCCTTTATCGCCGCTATCGGCTATATCGATCCGGGCAACTTTGCGACCAACATTCAGGCGGGCGCTGCTTACGGCTATAAACTGCTGTGGGTGGTGGTGTGGGCCAACATCATGGCGATGCTGATCCAACTGATGTCCGCTAAGCTGGGCATCGCTACCGGCAAGAACCTCGCCGAGCACATCCGCGATCGCTTTCCACGGCCCGCCGTCTGGTTTTACTGGGTGCAGGCGGAAATTATCGCGATGGCGACCGACCTGGCGGAGTTTATCGGTGCCGCGCTGGGGTTCAAACTGCTGCTTGGCATTTCCCTGATGCAGGGCGCGGTGCTGACCGGTATCGCCACGTTCCTGATTCTGATGTTACAGAGTCGCGGACAAAAGCCGCTGGAGCTGGTGATTGGCGGACTGCTGCTGTTTGTCGCGGCGGCCTATATCGTCGAACTCTTCTTTTCGCAGCCCAATATTAATGAGCTGGTGGTCGGCATGGCACTGCCCGCGTTACCGACGTCGGATGCCGTATTCCTGGCCGCCGGTGTGCTGGGTGCGACCATCATGCCGCACGTGATTTATCTGCACTCTGCGCTGACGCAGGGTAAAAGTGAGGACAGCAAAGGTCAGCGTTACTCCTCAACCAAACTGGATGTGGCGATTGCCATGACCATCGCCGGATTCGTTAACCTGGCGATGATGGCGACCGCGGCAGCAGCCTTTCACTTCAGCGGCCACAGTAAAATTGCTGAACTCGATCAGGCCTATCTGACGCTGCAACCCTTGTTAGGCCAGGCTGCGGCGACGGTGTTTGGTCTGAGTCTGGTGGCCGCCGGATTATCCTCGACGGTAGTCGGTACGCTGGCGGGCCAGGTGGTGATGCAGGGCTTTATCCGTTTCCATATTCCGCTCTGGGTGCGTCGTACGGTCACCATGCTGCCCTCTTTTATCGTTATCTGGGCAGGCTGGGATCCAACAAAGGTGCTGGTGATGAGCCAGGTGCTGCTGAGTTTTGGCATCGCGCTGGCGCTGATTCCGCTGCTCTCCTTTACCGGCAACCGTGAGCTGATGGGCGACGATATGGTTAACTCGCGTCTGATGCAGAACACCGGAAGACTGATCGTGCTGCTGGTGATTGCGCTGAATCTTTATCTGCTGGTGGGCGAAGCGCTGGGGCTATAAGGGTTCCGGGAAACAAAAAGCGTCAGGTTTATTCGGGCGTTTAGACAACAGACAAAGTCACATCAGCTATCTGGCAGCAACGAACAAGCTCAACGCGCAGGAAACACGGTCAGAAGAGGAAAGCGTCCCGCGCCATGGACGGCGCGGGCCGAGCGCGTCATGGATGACATCTTTTGCGTCTTTCCGATCTGACCGTGTTTCCTGAGCATGCATCGTATAACAGCAAACATTATCTGACATACAAAAACGCCCGGCTATGCCGGGCGTTTTTTATTAGTGGCGATCGTGGCCATGCGGGCCGGGTCCATCGTGTCCGTGAGGCCCAAAACCACGCGGACCTGGACCACGGCGGTCATGATGATCCCAGTCACGATCGCGGCGATACTGATGATCCCAGCGGCGCTCACGGTCGCGCTCCTGCCAGCGGCGTTCACGCTCCCACTGCTGCTGACGACGCCACTCTTCGTGTCGCCACCAGCGGCGTTCATTGTATGAATAACGATCGTTCCACCAGCGGGGTTCACGCCAGCGACCGCCATCCCAGTAGTTACCACGATTATCGCGATCGCCCAGATTCAGGGTGACGCCGGGGGCCAGAGAAATTGAGGCGCTGGAGGCCTCGGCTGTGTGATATGCCAGCGGCGAAAACAGTGCCAGCAGGGCAGCAAAAATAAGAGCTCTTTTCATTATATTCTCCTCATCAACAGGCTGATGCTGTTGCGGCGCAGTGATTATGCCTGCGTATTACTGCTGTTACCGCATCATTGTGTCGGAAGATTGTGAGGAAATTGGGGAGAGAAAGGAGATTGAGACTATTCTGGCGAAAAAACGCCCGACCTGCGCCGGGCGGTGAACCGTTACATCAGCGCCGCGTCAATGGCTGCTAATTCGGTGTCGCTGAACTGACGACGGGCAAGCATCGCCACGGCGTCATCAATCTGAGCGGTTTTACTGGCACCAATCAGCACCGAGGTGACGCGATCATCGCGCAGCACCCACGCCAGCGCCATCTGCGCCAGCTTCTGTTCGCGCTGCTGCGCAATCACATTCAGCCTGCGGACCTTCTCCATCTTCTCTTTGGTCAGCTGGCTTTCACTGAGGAACTTGCTGCCGCTGGCTGCACGTGAATCTTCCGGGATACCCTGCAGATAGCGATCGGTAAGCACGCCGCCTGCCAGCGGAGAGAAAGCGATACAGCCGACACCCGCGTCACCCAGCGTCTGAATCAATCCCTGCTCAGGCGTGCGTTCAAACATTGAATAGCGCGGCTGGTGGATCAGACAAGGCGTGCCGAGATCGCGCAGGATAGCGATCGCCTCAGCAGCAAGGTCAGCCGGATAGTTAGAGAGGGCCACATAAAGCGCTTTACCCTGGCGCACGACATGATCCAGTGCGCGCATCGTCTCTTCCAGCGGGGTTTCCGGATCGGGACGGTGATGATAGAAAATATCCACATACTCCAGTCCCATACGCTTCAGGCTCTGATCCAGACTGGCAACCAGATACTTACGCGAACCCCAATCCCCATAAGGTCCCTGCCACATGGTGTAGCCTGCTTTAGTAGAGATAATCAGCTCATCACGATGGGCACGAAAATCTTCCCGCAGAATACGCCCGAAATTCTCTTCCGCTGAGCCAGGAGGCGGGCCGTAATTATTCGCTAAGTCGAAATGGGTGATGCCAAGATCAAACGCATGACGCAGCAGCTCACGGCTGTTATCAACCCGGGTGCTGTCACCAAAGTTGTGCCACAGTCCCAGCGAAATGGCGGGCAGTTTGATGCCGCTGCGGCCGCTGCGACGATATTCCATCTGTTGATAGCGATCGGGATGGGGGAAAGAGGACATTCAGCGCTCCTGAGTAAAAACGGGGATATGTGCCAAAAGTCTATCAGTGTATACGGTTACACTCAGTGACAGCGCGCAGCAGTTCGCGTTTTTACAGAATAATCCGCCAGCGTAACGCCGACTTTCCAGGCATTGCGGCTGGCGAAAATGGCCACTCTCCTCGCTAATTCCACCCTCTGTCAGATACTTAACCCGACTCTTCCCTGAAAGGAATGCGCAATGTCCACATTCACTGTTGGAGATTACCTGCTGACCCGTCTGCAGGAGATTGGTGTAAAGCATCTGTTTGGCGTGCCGGGCGACTATAACCTGCAGTTTCTTGATCGGGTCATCGACCATCCGGAAATCAGCTGGGTTGGCTGCGCCAATGAACTCAACGCAGCCTATGCGGCGGACGGCTATGCGCGCTGCAACGGCGCGGGGGCGCTATTAACCACATTTGGCGTGGGCGAGCTTAGCGCGATTAATGGCATCGCGGGCAGTTATGCCGAGTATCTGCCGGTGATACACATCGTCGGCGCACCTGCGACGCAGGCCCAGTTGAAGGGTGACTGTGTGCATCATTCGCTGGGCGATGGCGATTTCCAGCATTTCATTCGCATGGCCGCAGAGGTCAGTGCCGCAACGGCACAGCTGACTGCCGACAACGCCATGGCTGAGATTGATCGGGTGATCATCAGTGCGCTGCAGGCCCGTCGTCCCGGCTATCTCTCGCTGGCCGTTGACGTGGCGGCGATAGAGGTGCAGCCACCCGCACAGCCGTTGAATACTCATCAACCCTCTTCGGCTGACGCGCGCCGCGCTTTCAGGGCCGCGGCAGAACGTTTACTGGCTCCGGCACAGCGCGTTTCACTGCTGGCCGATTTTCTGGCGTTGCGCTGGCAGCAGCAGTCTGCCCTGGCCGCGCTGCGTGAACAGAGCGCAATTCCCTGCGCCAGTCTGCTGATGGGCAAAGGGGTACTGGATGAGCAGCAACCCGGTTATGTCGGAACCTATGCCGGTGAGGCCAGCGCAGGGCAGGTATGCGAACAAATTGAGCAGGTGGATGTGGCGATCTGCGTCGGAGTGCGTTTCACCGACACGATTACCGCAGGCTTCACTCAGCAGTTTAACCCTGAACGACTTATCGATCTGCAGCCCTTCAGTGCCAGCGTCGGCGGTGAAAACTTTGCGCCGTTGTCGATGGCGGATGCGCTCAGTGAACTGCAGCCGCTGTTTGAACGCTATGGCCGGCAGTGGCAGCCTGCCGCCGCGATCCCTGCCGCGCAGCCAGCAGAACCTGGGGCGGTGATTAGCCAGCACGCTTTCTGGCAGGCGATGCAGAAATTTCTGCAACCCGGCGACCTGATTCTGGCCGAGCAGGGAACGGCCGCCTTTGGTGCCGCGGCATTGCGACTGCCCTCGCAGGCGCAGCTGGTGGTGCAGCCATTATGGGGATCAATCGGCTATACTCTTCCGGCAGCGTTTGGCGCGCAGACTGCCGATCCTGAGCGCCGGGTTATCCTGATCATCGGAGACGGTTCGGCGCAGCTGACGATTCAGGAACTGGGCTCGATGCTGCGCGATCAGCAGCGGTTGATACTCTTTTTACTGAATAATGAAGGCTATACCGTCGAACGGGCGATTCATGGCGCAACACAACGTTACAATGATATCGCCCCGTGGAACTGGACGGCACTGCCACACGCTCTTAGCCTGCAGGGCCAGGCGCAGAGCTGGCGCATTAGTGAAACCGTGCAGTTAGACGAGGTGATGGCGCGACTTTCAGCGCCTCAATGGCTGTCGCTGGTTGAGGTGGTTATGCCGAAAGATGATTTGCCGCCACTACTAAGAAAAGTCACCGCCTGCCTGAATCAACGCAACGGCGGCTAAGATTCAGATAGTTGCCGCTGTGCAGGGTGGACTAACGCGGTTAGGCTGTAGCACAACTGAGTAAGACGCTCACCAATCGCACCGGTGAGCGTTGTTGTTTTATGGGCAGAAATTTATAGTGTCCTCCAACTCTTAAGACCCCAAGCGGAGCAACAGAAGAATGACAACCTATGCCTTGGTCGGCGATGTCGGCGGTACTAACGCGCGCCTCGCCCTGTGTGAGGTGGAAAGCGGCAGCATCACCCAGGCCAAAACATTCTCAACATCAGAATACGACAGCCTCGAAGCCGTCATCCGCCACTATCTTGATGAACAACAGCAGGACGTTAAAGATGGCTGTATTGCTATCGCCTGCCCGATTACCGATGACTGGGTTGAAATGACCAACCATGACTGGGCGTTTTCAACGCGCAAGCTCAAAGAGAACATCGGTTTTGAACACCTGGAAATCATTAACGACTTCACCGCGGTATCCATGGCGATCCCGATGCTGACCGCCGAAAACGTGATTCAGTTTGGCGGCACAGAGCCGATTAAAGATAAACCTATCGCGATTTATGGTGCCGGCACCGGCTTAGGCGTCAGCCATCTGGTGCATGTGGACAAGCGCTGGGTCAGCCTGCCGGGCGAGGGTGGTCATGTCGATTTCGCGGCCAACAGCGAAGAAGAAGATCAGATCCTGGAAGTACTGCGCGAAGAGCTGGGCCATGTTTCAGCAGAACGTGTGCTGTCAGGTGCCGGTCTGGTTAACCTCTATCGTGCTATTGTGAAAGTGGATAATCGCGTGCCGGAAAACCTGAAGCCGAAAGATGTCAGCCAGCGTGCGCTGGATGATAGCTGCACCGACTGCCGTCGTGCGCTGTCGATGTTCTGCGTCATCATGGGTCGTTTCGGCGGCAACCTGGCGCTAAATCTCGGCACCTTTGGTGGCGTTTACATTGCGGGTGGCATCGTGCCACGCTTCCTGGAGTTCTTTAAGTCGTCGGGCTTCCGTGCGGCATTTGAAGATAAAGGCCGCTTCCGCGACTATGTTGCCAGCATCCCGGTCTATATGATTACGCACGATCAGCCTGGCCTGCTGGGCGCGGGCGCGCATCTGCGTCAGACGCTGGGTCGCGAAATCTGATTTTGCTTTACCCCGCGCGCACGGCCACTGTGCGCGCGATCGATTTTCCCGACCTGGCGGCTTTTGCCAGTCAGGATCGGGAAATCACCGCCTGACTTCTCCTGTTTCCCTGAAAACCACTCCCATGCCTGAATCGTTCCGTAACTGTCTGAAGCTACAGGCGCATCAGCTGTCTGAACTGCTTCACCTTACTGCGGCTGACCGGCACCTGAAACTCCAGGTCGCGCAGCTTAAGCAGATAGGTGTTGTTAAACCACGGCTCGATTTCGCGGATTTTGCTGAGGCTGACGCAGTAAGAGCGGTGGCAGCGGAAGAACTGCTGCTCCGGCAGGCGTGAACAGAACTCGGTAATATTCATCGACATCACGTAGGATTCGCGCCGGGTATACACAAACGTCAGTTTCTCATGCGCCTCAACGTAGTAAATATCATTCACGTCAGTGACGATAATACGTTCATCTTTGATCAGGTTGACCGTCTGCGGCGCGGGTGTGGCACTAAGATGACTCACAGCCTGCTGTGCCTGCGCGGTAGCTTCCAGCTTGTTCAGCATGGTCACAATCCGCGACTCCTGATAGGGCTTGAGAATGTAGTCAAACGCCTCCAGCTCAAACGCCTCCACAGCATGCTCTTTCCACGCGGTGATAAAGACAATCAACGGCTTGTGGGCAAACTGATGGATATTCTGTGCCAGCAGCATGCCATCCAGCGAGGGGATATTGATGTCGAGGAAAATCACATCAACGCGATGCTGTTGCAGATACTTCAGCACGTCCAGACCGTCATCAAAGCAGGCTTCAATCTCGATTTTGCTGTGATGCTGAATCATCCAGCTCAGCTCCTGCTGCGCCAGGAATTCATCTTCCACGATAATGGCTTTCATAACAGATTCTCCGCCAGGCGCTGGCCGTTTTTACTCAGCGTGAAAGAAATCTCGGTGCCCGGCTGATGCCGCACGATGTTCAGCCCCTGGCCTGACAGGAGTTTTACCCGATGATGCACATTGAGCAGGCCGATTTTATTACCGGGCATCTCGTTGCGCGCTACCCGCTCCATCACTTCGTCACTGATGCCCTGGCCGGTATCCCGCACTGAGATCCGCACCCGATCGCCCAGATCCCGGACGCTCAGCGTCACCACGCCTTTGCCTTTACAGGGCTGGATGCCATGCACGATGGCATTCTCCACGAGGGGCTGGATCAGCAGACTCGGCAGCAGAAAATGCAGATCTTCATCGACGTCATAAATCATCGTCAGCTTATCGCCAAACCGCGCCTGCTCGATGGCGATGTAATCTTTCACCTGCCACAACTCTTTGCGGATGTCGATCAGCTCATCGTCGTTCAGTTCCAGGTTATAACGCAGGTAACGTGACAGGTTGATCACCAGCTGGCGGGCGGTATCGGGATTGAGCCGGATAGACGAGGAGATAGCATTCAGCGCGTTGAACAGGAAATGGGGATTTATTTTACTTTGCAGCGCGCGCAGTTCCGCTTTATTGGCCATCTCGCGCAACTGTTCAGCTCGCGACACTTCAAGCTGCGTTGAGATGATTTGTGACAGGCCGATCGCCATCTCCTTCAGCGAGCCGGTAATACGATGTGCGCGGCGATAGTAGATTTTCAGCGTGCCGGTGACTTTGCCTTTTTCCCATAGCGGGATAACGATCATCGAATGGATATCTTTGGTGCGGTGCGCTTCATCATTGTTCTTAATGATGATTTTACCGCTGGCGATCGACTGCGCCGTGGTGGGGCTGATGCCATCATCGCCATGCTTATAGTTGTGTTCGCCATAGCCGACGTAGGCCAGAATCTGCTTTTTATCGGTCATCGCTACCGCATCGGCTTTGATCTCGCGCCGGATAATGTCACAGATGTTGCGCAGCGAGTCGCTGTTCACCTGACGAAATAGCGGCAGGGTTTTGTTGGCGATTTCCAGCGCCAGCTTGGCCTGGCGGGCGGCAATCGCCTCTTTTTCCCCCTCGACGCTCTGCACCAGTAACACAATGATACCGATGCTGGAGGCTCCAAGAATCATCGGCAGGGCAATCTCCGACACAATCGCCAGCCCGAGTGAGGCAGGGCGCGCCCACAGGACGATCAGCAACATTGTCAGGGCTTCACACAGCATGCCGCCGACGATACCGGCGCGCCAGCGATGCTCTTTCAGCACCCGGCGATTAATGCCGCCCGAGACGACACCGGCAATGATGCTGGTGATCAGGCAGGGCACGGAGGTCACGCCGTGAATATCGATCAGAAAACGGTGCAGACCCGCAATCACACCGGTGGCGATGCCGACCCAGGGACCAAACAGAATGCCGCCTGCCATCACGGCGATCACCCGCACATTCAGCAGTGAGCCGTCGACATTGACGCCCGACCAGGTACTGAACAGCGCAAACAGGGAAAAGATGGCCGTTACCGCCACTTTTTCGGCGCGGGTATGTTCATCTTTTTGCAGCAGCTGACGAAACGGACGGGTGCGCGTCAGGAAGAACAGGCAGATCAACATCAGCGCGGCGCGGTCAAATACTGCCAGTAACATCGTGAAGTGGGAGGACACAGGCGACTCGTCGGCAAAGGATAGTGCCTCTATCATAAAAAATGTGATCGCGAACCGCTAGCGTCCCGATCAATCACGCCGGGAGTTCGTGTTTCAGATCAATTTTTACGGCCAATCCGTAAAAAAGGGGAAAGGTTGAGTGCAATAAAGGGGAACAGTTTTTCAGCCTGCTAAGGCTGGTCGCTGTGGTGCCGTTTTGCTATGTTGCGCGATGACGCGCGCCAGCGACCGCTGGAAAACCACGCGCATCGGGAGCAGCAGATGCAACTTGTCACCGCCAGATTAACCCTGAGTAAATTACAGCCAGAAGACTGGCAACTGTTTCGTGCCGTTCATGAAGATCGCGACACTATGACCTGGGTGAGCGAAATCCCCGATGAAGCGGATATCCGTCAGCGCTTCACCACGCGTCTGGCACCCTGGCAACCGGCCAGTTTCCATATGCTCTGCCTGGTGGCACGACGCCGCGACAGCGGTGAGCCGATTGGCCTGTTTGGCTGCAGCCCCGAATGGGAACCACATCGTCAGGCTGAAGTAGGCTACATGCTGCTTCATCGCCACTGCGGCCAGGGTTATGGCAGCGAAGCGCTGGCGGCGCTGTGTCAGTTTTTACTGGACGCGGATTTCCACAAACTCAAGGCGATGGTGATTGAAGGAAACTGGGCGTCACGCCGTATTCTGGAAAAAAACGGTTTCCAGCTGGAGGGCACGCTGCGGGATAATTATCTGCTGAATGGCCGCTGGGTGAACGATTGGCTGCTGGGACGGCTGAATCCGCAAAAATAAAAAAATTTTCCGCCACCCTCGACAAAATGATCCTCGCCACGTTATGTTCGTAACGGGTCACCGCAGTGACCCGCGTCGCTCGGACGGTCCGGGCGCTTACGTAATCCAGAGGACATCATGGCTGATAACAGCACACCCCGTCGTTTCTCGCGTATTGAACGTTTACCCCCTTACGTTTTCAACATCACCGCTGAACTGAAGATGGCTGCGCGTCGGCGCGGCGAAGATATCATCGACTTTTCAATGGGCAACCCTGATGGCCCAACGCCGCCACACATCGTCGAAAAGTTATGCCAGGTGGCGCAGCGTGACGATACCCACGGTTATTCCACCTCGCGCGGCATTCCGCGTCTGCGCAGGGCGATCTCGCGCTGGTACGCCGATCGCTACCAGGTGGAGATCGATCCCGAATCTGAGGCGATTGTTACCATCGGTTCCAAAGAGGGGCTGGCGCACCTGATGCTGGCGACGCTGGATCATGGTGATACCGTGCTGGTGCCCAATCCCAGCTATCCGATTCATATCTACGGTGCGGTGATTGCCGGTGCGCAGGTGCGTTCGGTGCCGCTGGTGGCGGGTGTCGATTTCTTCAATGAGCTGGAACGCGCCATCCGGGAGAGCTACCCCAAGCCAAAAATGATGATCCTCGGCTTCCCGTCCAACCCCACCGCACAGTGTGTGGAGCTCGACTTTTTCGAGCGGGTGATTGCGCTGGCGAAGCAGTACAACGTACTGGTGATCCACGATTTGGCCTATGCCGACATTGTCTACGATGGCTGGAAAGCGCCGTCGATTATGCAGGTGCCCGGCGCGCGTGATGTCGCCGTGGAATTCTTTACCCTGTCTAAAAGCTACAACATGGCGGGCTGGCGTATCGGTTTCATGGTGGGCAATAAAGAGCTGGTCGCCGCGCTGGCACGAATCAAAAGTTACCATGACTACGGCACCTTTACGCCACTGCAGGTGGCAGCGATTGCGGCGCTGGAAGGGGATCAGCAGTGCGTGCGCGACATCGCTGAGCAGTACAAACGCCGCCGTGATGTGCTGGTAAAAGGATTGCATGAAGCGGGCTGGATGGTGGATAACCCCAAAGCCTCGATGTACGTCTGGGCAAAAATCCCTGACCACTATGCGCATCTGGGTTCGCTGGAGTTTGCCAAACATATGCTGCAGGAGGCGAAAGTCTGTGTCTCGCCCGGTATCGGGTTCGGTGACTATGGCGACACGCACGTGCGATTTGCACTGATTGAAAACAGCGATCGTATTCGTCAGGCGGTACGGGGAATTAAAGCGATGTTTCGTGCCGATGGCATATTGCCGGGCAGCATGAAAACGGAAGAGAGCTGACAGCCAGCAGGGGCGACGCAAGGGTCGCCCCGTGGCGGCACTGTCACGCCATTACTTCAGCAGCAGAACAAAGGTTCCAAACCAAAGTAACGCGAAAAAAGATATTCCCATCAAGGCATATTTCACAAAGCAACTCCTCTGAGCGGTTACGATGATGGCGATCCCAAACCAGTGCAACGCGAACAGATGTGGAAAAGAGATCGCCATTTCAGTAATGGTCTGCTCTTTTCCGGGTCGATCTGAATAACTCTCAGAACAGGATCAGGCGCTAATTTACGCGTAATCCCGCCCAAATGAAATAGGTCCGTTCTGAGATATTGCTCACAATTTTATGGCACCTCAATTTCGGGGATCGCCGACATGCCGACACGTAGTTGGGCCAGATGCTGTTGGTCACCATCCAGCACAATTTTCACCGGCAGACGCTGAACGACTTTAGTGTAGTTGCCGGTAGCGTTATCGGGAGCAATCGCCGAAAAAGTTGCGCCGGTGGCCGGTGCGATGCTGTCCACATGGCCGGTAAACGTCTCGCCTGGCAGGGCATCCACACTGATTCGCACCCGCTGGCCCGGACGCACATCGCTTAACTGCGTCTCAAGGTAGTTAGCGGTGATGTAGGTTTGCTGCAGAGGCACCACCGCCAGCAGACGGGTTCCGGCTGACACATACGCGCCGATCCGCACCGAGCGTTGACCGACCATGCCGTCAACAGGAGCCGTGATTCGCGTGTAGGAGAGATTCAGCCTGGCCTGATCGACGCTGGCTTTAGCCGCGGCGACATCCGCTTCCGCTGAACGTACCGCAGCCTGTAACACGCCCACCTGTTTCACTGCCGACGCCAGCGCAGCCTGACTCTGATGCACAGCTGCCAGCGCCGAGCGCTGGTTAGCGCTGGATTTCTGCTGATCGTCGGCGGCTACGGTGCCGCTTTTATAGAGGCGGTTGTAGCGATCGGCGCTCTGACCGGCATACTGCGCGGAAGCCTGACTGGCTGCGACGCTGGCTTTCTGCTGATCAATCAACGACTGCTGCTGCTCAAGCTGCGCCTGGCTGCTCAGCAGTTTCGCCTGACTTACCTGCATATCAGCCTCGGCACTCTCCAGCGCTACACGATAATCACGGTCGTCCAGCGTTGCCAGCAGCTGACCTGCTTTGACCTGCTGATTATCCTGCACCTGCACATTTCTGATGTAACCAGAGACTTTCGGCGCCACCAGGGTGTAATCCGCATTGACGTAAGCGTCGTTGGTGCGGTGATCGTTGCCGGTCATCATTGACCAGACTGCAAAAGCGATAGCCAGTAACACCAGTAGCAGCAGACTCAGCAGCAGGGTTCTTCTCATTTCGAAAGCACGCATATTCAGTTATTCCGGGAAGGGTTTTGAATCAAAGTTTGAGGCGGCCAGACCCGTTTTGGCAGGATGGCGGTAAGCAATAACAGGCAGACGGCGAAACCGGTCAGCATTAGCCAGCTGTCGCTCAGACTCAGTACCGTGGCCTGATGCCGGACCAGCGTGGCGAATCCACTGAGATTATCGCTGGCGCTGATGCTGCCATCCGGCAACAGCGGCAAGCTGAGGCTGGCCTGATCGGCCGTCGGCGCAGTCATCAGCCAGCTGCGGCTGGCGGCCTGATTAATCAGAACACTGGAGTGAAACTGCTCACGATGGGAGAGGAAAACCTCAACCAGCGTGGAGGCGGTGATGCTGGAGAAGCCGCGAACCGTATTAAACATCGCCGAGGCAAACGGGCCTTCTGGTGGAGCCACAACGCTGGTGGCGCTCATCAGTATCGGCAGAATAATCATCGGTTGACCGAAAGCCTGCAGGACCTGCAGCAGCCAGAAATTCTGTCGTGCCCAGTCACTGGTGATCTGCGTGCCCAGCAGACAGGAGGTCACCAGCAGGCCGACACCCGCCGTGAGCATCCAGCGGCAGTCAATCCAGCGAATATTCAGCAGGGCCGCAATCAGCGGCGCGATCAGCAGTTGCGGCAGGCCCACCGTCAGCGCCAGCGGGGCAAACTCAAGGGTGCGGAAGCCACTGACCTGCGCAAAATAGGCCGACGGCAGCGCGGAACCAGAAAGCCCCAGAATAAGCACACAGGCCAGCCCGAGCAGGCCGTGCGCCAGGTTTGGGCGCCGGAGCATCTGCAATTTAAACAGCGGCAGCGGGTGAAACCACTCGTTGATCAGGAACACCAGTAGCAGCGGCAGCGCAGCAAGCAGCATTCCGGCGATCAGTGGCGAGTTCAGCCAGTCGAGGCGCTCACCCTGGGTCAGCACCAGAACCAGCAGAGCGACAGCACTGCAGCCGGTCACGATGCCAAACAGATCGATCTGCTGAAAGCGTTCCGGACGCACTGGGTCCTGCGGTATCCCCCAGCTGATCAGCACCATCGCAATCAGCATGCCGGGCACTACCTGCCAGAACACCATCATCCAGCTGACATGGTCGGTCCACAACGAAGCCAGCGAAGCGGCCATGTTGGGGCCAAACGTCGCGGTCAGGGCATAGCCCGCCAGGCCAAACAGCTTAAAGGGCGGCGGCAGAAAGCGCAGGGCGACGGTCATCAGCATCGGCGGCAGTGCGCCACCAAACAAGCCCTGCAGTACGCGCAGGCTGATAAACAGCGTTGGGTCCGGCACCAGCGGCAGCAGAATGCCGGTCAGCATAAATCCCGCCGACACGCCGAGCGTAAAGCGCCGCAGCGAAAGGGTGACGGCGAACCAGGGCGCGATCATCATGGCGGCCACTTCTGCTGCCTGATAACCGGAGATGATCCAGCTACCCTGATCGAAACCGATGCCGATCGCGGCACGGATATCGGCCAGCGCGATATCACTGACGCGATCGTTCAGCCCGGAGGTCAGCGCAGCAATGAGCACGCCGACCAGGCCGAGGGCCAGTCGCAGTGTAAAAGGATGAGGGGCCGGCGCGGCGGCTGGCTTAGCGTTCATTGCAGGCGATCTCGTTATTATGATGCAGTGTACTGCGATGTGATACAGGGCGTAATATTACATCCCGGTATGCTGTATTGCAATGTGGTACAGGCTGTAAAACGTGCGGCATTCGCGCTACAGTAAGGCAGCTCAAACAGGACGACGCTATGGCACATCAACCCTCCAGCCGCGAGGAGGAAAAAACGGGCGGCATTCAGGTCATCGCCCGTGCGGCAAAAATTCTTAATGCGCTGGGCGAACAGCCGGGCGGCATGAGCCTCGGCGAGATTGCTCAGGCGGTGGAACTGCCCCGTTCAACGGTGCAGCGCATTGTCGCCGCGCTCGACAGCGCCGAACTGGTGCGCAGCAGTGGGGCGGGTGGATTGCGGTTAGGGCCGGCACTGTTAAAACTGATCTCCAGTGTCCACACCGACGTGGTCGATCTGGTCAGTCCGCTGCTGGAAAAACTCTCTTCCGACACCAATGAAACCGTCTCGCTGGCCCGTGCCAGTGGCAGCCAGCTGGCGATTATTCACCACGTGGTGGCGTCGCGGGAGCTTCGGGTCGTTCCGCATATGGGACTCAATCTGCCGCTCTACAGCACCTCCGGTGGACGGGCGTTGCTGGCGCTGGAGTGTGAAAAAGATGTACGGACGATCGTCGGCGACGCCTGGCAGGAGTTAACCGATATGACGGTGAAAACGCTGCCGCAGTTGCTGCAACTTATCAGGGAAGTGCGCGAAACCGGTATCGCCGTGGATCGCGGTGAAACGCTGGAAGGTATCTCTACCATGGCGTTTGCGCTGGATACGCTGTTTGGTCGCTTTTCTATCTCTTTGCTGGTGCCCTCTGCACGTTTTCTGCGACACGAAGCTCGTTTTCGTGACGAGATGCTGAAGTGCAAAGAGGCGCTGGTGCGTGAAATTGGCAAAGTCGCCGCGATAGAAGGATAAGCATCTGATGAAAACCCTGCTGATGGCCATTGATCACTCTCCGGTCGCGGAGAAAGTGGTTGCCTTAACGATTGAAGAAGCGCTGGCGCATCGCGCTGATGTGGTGGTGCTCTGTTGTGTCGATCCTGCCTACTCCTCCTGTAATCAGCCGATGGAAATCGATGCGGGTGAAGACCCGGCTGATTTTGTGGTGGCGCAGGATGAGCAGAATACGGCGGAAATGGTGGTGCGCCATGCACTGGCCCCGTTACTGCGCGCGGGCATTAATGCGCGTGGCATGATTCTGGCGGGTGATGCGGCAGATACCATCGTTGCCCAGTCACAACAGCTCAAGGCCAGCATGATTATCATGGGACGCCGCCATCTCTCCTCTTTTAATCGGCTGTTAAAAGGCTCGGTCAGCGCATCGGTTATCGAGCGTGCTCACTGTCCTGTGCTGATCGATGTGCGTAAGGATTAACCCCGCAGCATGAATTCTCTGCTTTTTATTACGCTGGCCGCCTTTGCGCTGCTGGCGCTCATCGTCATTGTGTTGATCAAAACGACCCGGCTGCGTTTATGGCAGGGGCTGATCCTCTTTCTGCTGCCATTGATACTGGCGAACCTGCTCTGGTTCAGCTGGGTCGCGCCGCATCAGGTACAGGCGACTCAGCGTGAGCAGGCGGTAAATCAACTGGCACAGATGCCAGGTTATCGGGTGCTGCAGACTCAGGAGCCGTCGTTGTGGCTATTGCTGACCCAGGAGCTGACCCGTCGAATCCGCGCAGGGGAACCCGCAGATAAAGCAACGGGTGAGCTGAGGGGCTGGCTGATTGAGGTGATTAATCAGCGACTGATGCGTGGAACGGATGCCGCCGTCGTTAACTATATCGGCGTCTCGGTTGAAGAGATGCAGGCGCTGAACCAGATCGATCCAGGCCTCTGCTTCCGATATCTCTATCCGCAGGTAAGTGGTGGCATCAATTTACTGACCACGCTGCCGGCGTCGCTGAATCGCAAAGAGGCAGATGCCATGGAGCAGCTGCTGCTCAACAGTCCTCCGCCCGAACAGCCGCTGGATAAGACGCAGGCGCAGCACGATCTGCAGGAGATCGTGGGCCGGCTCTATCTGAAGTGGGGCGATAAGCTGCAGCAGCTGAATATGCCTGCCGATACAGCGGTTGATCGCTCTTCGCTGTGTGCCATGTCGATCGATCTCTACAGTGCCATTCTGGCATTACCTGACAAGCGCGCCGCTAACCTGTTACGTAGAATGGTGGCAATGACAGGCCAGTGAGCAGTTGCGGAATAGCGGGCGAAAAAAAGCCCGCTAAGCGCGGGCAGGGAAGAGAGAGGAACAGCTTTCTTATTTTTGGCATTTCCTGGTGTGGTGCAGTCTTCGTTTCGTTTTGTCTGAAGTCATCTTGTCACTTCCGACATGATAGTGATAGCCGTTTAATCGTATTACATTAATCGGTAAAAGCTTCTCAAGTTTTGATTTTTCGCGCATTAATCCTATGGATGCGTGACAGGCTGCGTCATAAACTGCGCGGCAACGTGAGGATAACTAAATGAAAAAACTAATTACCGGCGCAGTTGCGCTGATTCTGCTGAGTGGATGTACTGCCAGCAAACCCGGGGCATTTGAACGCGTTGATGAAGATCCAGACTCAAATACCGTGCAGTACCGTTTTGACCCGCAAAAGGTCAATCGGGATGCAATGGATATTGATCTGGCGAATTACTGCAGTAGTAAAGGATTTGATAAAGTCGAGGCACTGCCTGCGCAGGAGAGTCATATTCCGGGGCTGAGTAAAGCCTGGTTCCAGTGTAATTATGCAGTGAAAAGCTAAATAAAACGGGCGGGATAATTATCCCGCCCTTAAAGTTTACTACTTTTATTTTATGCTGTGTGACATCTTTGCCCGTTAGTGGCGATGGTGACCGCCATGATACCCACCGTGATAACCTCCATAGTAGCCTCCATGATATCCGCCGCCACCGCCGCGGTGCCAGCCATTGTCGTGTCTGGGGCTGATGATACAACCGCTTAATAACGTCATCAGCGCAACCACCGAAGCGACTTTAATTAATCTCTTCATCGGAAGCTTCTCCTCTTTTCCAATGACTACGACATTACGCTGGAAAAGTGGAGTGAAGATGCAGGCTTTGTAGAGTTATTTAGGAAGATATGACGGAATATTTCAGAATGCTGCCTTTTGCAGCAGAGGGAATTAAATAAATCGGAATGAACTGAATAATAAATACTATCAAAGAGAATAGTCTTAAAATCAAGCGAAAATAATTCTCATTTGAAAGTTTTTACCACTACATTATTAGCATGTCAGTTCAATGGGAGAAAAACATGGCGCATGACGTGAAAAATATTCTGGCTCTGCAGGCTGAACTGGGCGAATGCCCACTCTGGTCTGTCGAAGAGCAGGTGCTCTACTGTGTCGATATTCTGGCTCCGGCCATTCACCGTTTTGATCCGGCCAGCGGCGAGCTGCAGACTTTCCCGCAGGCGGAAGAGGTGGGATGCATCGGTCTGCGTGAGCAGGGCGGGCTGATCGCCGCACTACGTGGTGGTGTGTGGCTGCTGGATGCGCAGGGTAAACCTGAGAAGAAAATCGCAGAGAATCCGGGAGTAGCCGCGCAAAGCCGCTTTAATGATGGCCGCGTCGATCCCTGGGGTAACTTCTGGTGCGGCAGCCTGTGGGAACCGCAGGACAAAAATGGCGGGCTGCTGTGCCGGGTGACGCCTGATCTAAAGCTGGAGGTAAAAGCGCGCGACATTAAAATTTCCAACGGGCTGGCATTCTCTCCCGACCGGCGCTGGATGTATCACAGCGACACGCCGAATGAGGCGCTCTATCGCTATCCGTTAAATGAGCAGGGCGAACCGGGCGAACGCACGCTGTTCCGCCGATTCGACGCGAAAGGAGGATTACCGGATGGTGCCGCTGTGGATAGCGAAGGCTTTTACTGGTCAGCACAGTTTGATGGCGGACGCGTGGTGCGTATCGATCCGCAGAGCAGTGAAATCGTCGATGAGATCCTGCTGCCGGTGAAATGGCCAACCATGGTGGCCTTTGGCGGTGCCGATCTTAAAACGCTGTTCATCACCAGTTCGCGCGAAGACCGTACCGAAGAGGAGCTGGCGCGCTATCCGCAGTCGGGCGATATCTTTGCTGTAGACGTCGCGGTAGCGGGAATGGCAGAGCCGCGATTCCGCGGCTAAACGTAAACGGGCCGCTTAATCGCGGCCCGTTGTATTTGTCAGTCAGCGTTAATGACGTTGCAACACTGGTTCTGCTGTCGCAGAATTCTGCGGCAGGCGGATGGTAAGTGACAGGAACAGGGAAAGTACCAGCAATGTCATAATCAGGCTGAAGGTGACGGTGAAACCACCAAACAGCGAGGCGACCAGCGAACCCAGCACGCTACCGATACCAAAGCCGAGATAGAGCAGGCCATAGTTTTTTGTCAGGTTGTTGAGGCCAAAGAAATCACTGACCAGCGACGGGAATACTGTGATGGTGCCGCCAAAGCTGAAGGCGACACAGGCGAGTGACAGGAAGAAGGTCATCTCATTCATCCGGGTAAACAGCAGCACGCTCATTCCGATCAGCGACACAATTTGCGCCAGTGAAATGACTCTGATGCGCATCATTTTGTCAGAGAGCACACCCAGCACCAGACGACCGCTCAGATTGGCAATCGCGATAACCGTTACCGCGCTGGCAGCAGTCTGCGTAGAGAGATGCACCAGTCCTTCGCCGATATCTTTGGCAACGCCTATCACATAGAGGCCGCTCATGCAGGCGGTCAGGAACATCAGCGCCAGCATCCAGTACTGAGGCAGACGCACTGACTGTGCCAGCGTGTAATCCCGCGCATGCTGCTGACCCTTAGTAGCCGGTCCGTTCTGCTGCAGTGGCGCTTCACGCATCAGCAGCGCACCGACAATAATCATCGACATTGCCAGCACGCCCCAGATCATAAAGGTCTGCTCCAGACCGACCGTCGCCAGCAATGCCCCGCAGATAAATTTGAATCCCAGGCTGCCCAGTCCATATGCGCCAATTGCACAGGCTGAGATCATCCCTTTGCGCTCCGGGAACCACTTCACGCAGTTTGACAGTGTCATCAGGTAACCCGCGCCATCGGCCAGACCCACCAGCAATCCGGCACTGAAATAGAGCATCATCAGGTTATTCGCATGGGCGGTGAGCCAGAAACCCAGCGCCATCAACACACCCGCACCGATAGTGACGCGGCGTACGCCAAAACGTTCCTGTAATTTCCCGGCCAGCGAAGAGGCGGTAGCCAGACCTAAACTTAGCAGGCCAAATGAAAAAGCGACCTTACTGACGGGGGCATCCAGCTTCTGTGACAGCTGGCCGTTAAACAAACTCCATGTGTAGACTGACCCCAGTGCGAACTGAGTGATGACTGTGCCGAACAACGTAAGCCAGCGGGAACGCTGGTAAGAAGCCTGTTGAGTCTGGTTCATAATTTTTCTCTCCCGTCCGGGAATCTGGAAACTGCGGTCAGAATAAAGCAGTGATTCGCGCGCGTGAGCAGTAAAGGCATGAACGGAACGGATCAGGGAATGAAATGCCATTCAGGCGGTATGAATGGCATCGGAAAGGATTCGCGACGCCGCGTCAGGAGTAAGCAAAGCGGCAACTTAATGAATAACCGTAATCAGCCGTAAGATAATGTTTCAGGCAGCTGTTTCTGTGAGCAGGTTTCCAGATTATTTGCCAGGCTTACAGCTCACTTAACAGGAGGAAATATGAAAGACCGGACATATGAATCCAGCACCAGTGAAGATGACGTTTGCTGCATCATCGGTCAGGCGGTGATTGAACTCAGTACAGAACAACAGCCTGTAACCAAATCGACGCTGGCACTGAAACTCCTGTCGATGGCCGATCGTGACAGTGACGATGAGCGTGTTCTGCTCTACTGGATCGCGCGTAAAGCGATCAATCAACCACAGAAACTTCTTCAGCAGCAGTGGGCGTAATGCCCAGCCGGATGCGGGCCTGAGCCCGCTCCGCGTCAGACAGTGACCCGGCGACGGCTTGCCGGCCAGCGGGCAAACATCACGATATTGCCCAGCAGAATCATGACAAGGCCAGGGATGGCGCTGACATGCCACTCAAACCCCTCAAAGCGGGTTGAAAGCGCCAGCGCAACCAGCGGAAATAACACCGTTGTATAGGCAGCACGACTGGCGCCGATACGCCCCACCAGTGTGAAGTAAGCGCCGAATCCCATCACCGATCCCACGATAGCCAGATAGGTTAAGGCCCCAATCCACTGCATATTCCAGGTTGGCTGCAGCGAAACCCCTTGCAGCAGCGAGACCAGTGCCATCATCAGCGCACCGTATAACATGCCGTAGCTGTTGGTTGTCAGCACGTCGCGTTGCAAACGCTGATGCCGCTGACTAATCATATTGCCGAATGAAAATCCCAGCGTGCCCAGCGCACTTAACCCAATCCCCCACATCAATCCGGCAGAAGCCTGAGTGCTACGCAGATCGTGCCAGAACAGCGCAACTATACCTGCCATGCCCAGTACTATCGCCGGAATCAGACGCGCTGAAGGGCGCTGACGGAAAAATATCCAGCTATTAATGGCGTTATACATCACGGCCATCGAGAAGATGACCGACTCCAGTCCGCTGCTGATATAGCCGGACGCGTAATAGAAGCAGACAAAGTTGAAGCCAAAGACGCAGCAGCCCTGCAGCATACAGAAGAGATGGTCCTGCAACGTCAATCTATGCAGCCGTTTTATCAGCTTTAGCAGCAAAAGCATGACCAGCGAAGCCAGCAAAAAACGCCAGAAGACAGCGACGGTGACGGCACTGATGCCTGCAGACTGTTGTGCATAGATAGCAATCCATGTCGTGCCCCAGATGAGCACCACTGAGAGATACAAAAACAGATTCACGGCCAGATTCTCCACTGCAAAACGTCGAGTCTGCCTCAGTAAAGCGATCGGTTCTTGCAATGGCTTGCGCAGGATTTGCAAAATCTTGCGCATTTTTGTCGTCTGTCCCAATGTGACCTGTTCTCTGTCCCGTACAATCCGTAAACTGGCACTCTGTTTACCTGAACTGATACCCCGATGAGTCGTTACCAGACCTTTGACATGCTGCAACGCCACAAAGCACAACTGCGCGATCAGGTGCAACTTAACAACGGCATTCAGCTGGCGGCCTGGTTTAACAGTGGCGATCGCGTCACCAACCTCAGCGATCATCACACCCTGAGCCTTTATGTCGCGGGCGGCTACGATACCTGGCATAAAACCGCGCACGGCTGGCGTAACGGTGGCGCACCGGATCGTTTTTGTCTGATGCCGGCAGGCACGGAATCGACTTGGGATCTGCGTGCCGATCTCGCCTTTGTTCATCTCTATTGCAGCGAGAACCAGTTGCGGCAGCTGGCCGAACAGGTCTGGGACCGCAGCCCGGCGCAGTTAAATCTGCATGAGAAAGTCTTTTCCACTGATGACCGCATCACCCAACTCTATCGGCACTTTCTGCTGAGCAGCGACTGGCAACAGCCCGCCAGCCAGCTGACATTGAGCAGTGCATCCACTCTTCTGTTGACCCATCTGCTGCAGCACTACAGTGAAGTAAAGTGGCAACTGCCCCAGGTGCGGGGTGGACTGGCTCCGGTGGTATTAAGGCGGGTTCTGGAATTTATTGAAACGCATCTCGACCAGCCTTTGACCCTGGCGGTGCTGGCGCAGGAAGCGGCACTAAGTGAATTTCACTTTGCCCGCATGTTCCGTCACACCACGGGCGAAGCGCCGCACCAGTTTGTGATGCGCCGTCGTATGGATCGTGCGCGAACGTTGCTTGCGCGGCCCGATCTGACGCTGACCGATATTTCTCTTCAGTGTGGTTTCCACTCTTCAGCGCACTTCAGCCACCGTTTCCGTCAGGTCTATGGCATGACGCCTTCGGCATGTCGGCGGGGAAGTCGCTGACCGTCTTAGCGACAACAGGCGCGATGTACAGCGCATAATGGCACCACAAACCATTAACATAAATTATCATTAAAGCTAACCTGTTTCGGTTAAGTCTCGTCATCCTTTTCTGACTCCATTCTCTTAAATAACCATTAACCGCACTTTTTAGCTACATGGCATTTTTCTGCTCATTTATGGCTTGAACAGCCGACTGAAACATTTGGTAATCTCAAGTGTCATGCGCGTGTGAGCGGTAATCTTAAGAAAACTCTTATATATCATGTCACTATATTTTTATTGACGACAACCCTCCTGTGTTACCTTTTGTTACACCTTATCATTTCCTTTAGTTGACCCACTATTTTTAAACTAGCGCCATGGGTGTTTATCTGAAAAATAAATCTCCGGATTCACGCTTCTACACCGCGTCATATCGCCAGTAAATGGAATGTACTCGCTTCTGACCGCAGGTCCTGCTTTGTGATGAATGTTTAAAAGCAGGAATGTTTTCTGGCAGGGTAAGCCGTTCTTAATATTTGACACTGGCTGTGACGGTTTCTATCACTCAATAGACCAGGGACAGCCATGTCTAACTCTTCCTTTCAGTCCGAAATACCGAAGGCACGTATTAATTTAAAGCTTGATTTGCATACGGGCGGAGCAAGCAAGAAAACCGAACTGCCTCTGAAATTATTGGTGGCAGGCGGCTTCAGCAATGGCCTGGAGTCTGCGCCACTGAATGAGCGCAAAAAAGTTAATGTGAACAAAAATAACTTTGACTCAGTGCTTTCCGAATACTCCCCAAAAATCAATCTTACCGTTAAAAACACGCTTGCCGATGACGGTAGTGAAAATAGTGTTTCACTGACATTCCAGAGCATGAAAGATTTCACCCCCGAGCAGGTTTCCCGACAAATTCCTCAGCTGAAGGCGATGCTTTCCATGCGCAATTTGCTTCGCGATTTAAAAGCTAACCTGCTGGACAACCAGGCTTTCCGAAAAGAGCTGGAAAAAATCCTGATCGATCCTGCCTTAAGCGCAGAGCTCAGAGCCGAACTTTCAGCCCTGGCACCAAAACAGCCATAGCGGTCACGATGATTTAACGGATTGAAAAAGGAAGATGTTGATGTCTGTAAAAAATGAGAATGCTGCGGTTGGCGAGAGTCTGGTGCTGGAACGTCCTGCAGCAGGTGGGGTTTATGCGTCCCTGTTTGAAAAAATCAATCTGCATCCGGTCTCCGAACTCAGTGCACTGGATATCTGGCAGGACGCACAGGCGATGACGGTCAATTACCCGGGGGGAAAGGGGGTAGTCAATCTTGCTGATTCCGGTATTAAAAAGTTTAGTGACGCTGATTTCCCTCACTGGACGGGCTGGCAGTTGGTTGATGACGATAGTGACAGCGACAGCCAGTGTAATTCAGCCGCTATTAAGAAACTTCAGAAAGATGGTGAGTTCGGTAACCAGTGCGGAAAGCTAATCTGTCATTTCCCGTTTGAATGGGAAAAAAGTACGATCGACACCCGCTTCTCGTGGCTGAAAACGGGAAGTGAAGAGCATGATCCGATGACGGAAGAAGATTATGCAAAATTTAAAGCTCATGCAGAAGCGCTGTGCTTTGAATCAGCATTCAGTAGCGGAAGCCTTTGGCACTTCAATCCTACTAAACTTATAAATAATTTGAGAGCGTGCGGCTGGCTTAGCCATGAAGAAATTTCCTCCATGATTCCAAGGAAATATTATGAAGGCTACCCCAGCAAACCAGTTAATGTGACAGTTCCATGGGCTACTTCGTTTGGTAGGTGGGAGAAGTATGTGAAAGATTTTAACAATACGTGTAATAAGTACAATATAATATCCCCACCAAGACGTTCTGCATTTTTAGGACAGATTTATATTGAGACTGGAATGCTCAGGACAATGACTGAAGGCGGAAAGGGGCAGGAAAATAGCAAAGGAAAGTTTGTGTCCCCAGCGACTGAGTATTATCAGCCATTTTATGGCAGAGGTTTCATGCAGCTAACTTGGCCGCAAAATTTCGATGATTATAGAAAATTTAGAACGAAATTGAAGTTACCTGATGAAAATTCAGGGTATGTTTACGATGATAGCCGAATAACAAATGTAAGTGAACACTACTGGGCAGATCCAAGAAAGACAGTTGTAGATAAACATACCCATGAAAAACACACTGTTATTGACGATGAACTATTAAAAAGTTGGTACCCACGTTACGATCCTAAAATTGTTGCTGAAGATTCGTTTTGTGCAACTGATAGTGCTGGTTTTTATTGGGTTTCAAAACATCATAGTCACGAAATTAATATTAATCGAGTCCCGGACAATGGAATTACGTCAGAATCAATTGGTAGATGTTCAGTTCTAGTTAATGGTGGCGGGTATGGATATTTTGAACGACAGGCCTATACACGGTATGCGTTCTACTATTTAAATGATGCCGTAACAACAAATGCCAAAGAAACAGTTCAAGTACAAAAAGGTCGTAGTACTGTAAAAATCACTGTTGATTACACCAGGCAGTGCAAGTGAGATGGTGGTTAATTATGAATAATACAATTTTACTGTTGGGTTTTGTTGGTGCCATTAATTTTTTTTCATTGGGCGCGTCTGCGAATGATATAGATGTATTATCGGCAGTTAAAAGCTATACCTTAAAGGATGGAGAACCTTACGGCCTATCACAAGTATATCAAATTGATGCACCTGACACCGGTTTTCCTCCTTATTATATTTTCCAGAAGTTAGTTAAAGGGAACGCATACCCATTTGTTTTTAATCGCGAAGGACTACCTGGTAAAGATGAGCCATACAGTCGGTGTAACGTAGTGCTCAAAGTTAATGATCAATATCTCATACCAAACAGGAATTATAAATCTGGATATGCCGAAGATTCTGAACCATGCCTCGGCATCGATAAAATGCAGATTATTAAAGGTAACAAAGATATTAAATGGTATGTGACCGAGGCTTTATATCAGTCAGAAGGTGATACACCAGATAAAACTGAAGAAATATATTTTTATTCTGACATTTTTTTTTGCTTCTCAAAAGATTTTAGTTCAAAACTAGCTGCAGGCAAAATTAAAATAAAGGACCTCGAGAGTTTATCTGTGGATGGAAAAAACGCTGAGGAGTGTGCTAAATAAAACTCAGTGATGATGCTAATTTACACTAGGATCGCGTTGATAATGAATAGAGTTCAAGCTGACAGGTTTTATTAATACACTACATATTATTTTATTGTAGAGATACTGCCGCAGAAGGTGATGATAAGAGTATCTCATATATAGATGGATTAACAAATTAATCCTATTATTTCAATAATTGCCGGTTTTTTTATTTCATTTAATGCATATGTATCAGGAGTTATATTTAATGGTACTGACTCGATAACCGTTGACATTAAAAATCATACAAAGACTCTTAAGTTTGATACTGTTATCAATGGCTATAATGTTAAATGTAGTGGTGATAAAATAATTCTCTGGGGTAAGCCGAAAATAATAAATGAGGGCAGTCCTCATGATACAAATGTGATTCTTATAGTTTTGGAGCACAGATATAAAAATTGACCAGAGTGTGAGTGAAGGTGTTTTTAGCATTGATTTTATAAAAGGAAAGGATCTCACCTATATCGGAACCAATCAGGGTTTTTTTTTAATCTTGCAAATGAAAATCTGAAGCCAGTTGGGTCAGAATTTGATCCTATGGATGATAATAACTTTGAAAACGTGCGAGAAAAATAGCTCGTGGGAATTTAATAGATATCCTTGAGCAACAGCCTGTGTAAGCCCTGCAGGAGAATCACTCAAAATTCCTAATGATGCTATCATGAAATATATTTTTTTCTGTGCATTTTTACAAAGGTTGCAATTGGATGTGATAATTGCATTTTAGATGTTAATAATGGAAAAAAATTTCTGCAAAGGTTTTGCTGAAAGATAATGATTCGTTGGAAGTATCAGTTATAGACGCCGGAAAGCAGATTAATCTAGAAAATTTTAATGTCATCGGAGAAGAAAAATCACATTACATTTGAAGGTTACAATCGTGATGGCTATAAAGATTTTAGTATTTGGTATCTGGATGAGGGAATGGGCACTTATAAAATCTATAGGTTATTTGTCTTTTCCCCTGCGGACAAAAAGTTCAAAGAGATAAAGCATATATGCGGTGATAACTTTGTTAACGTAAGGATTGAAGGTCATGATCTGATTAATATGATTTATGACGATAACACCCCAAAGTCATGATCTATCTCCCTCAAAAGTCTTAAATAACTGCATTCGATATATAAGCGTGAGAGATGGAGTTAAAGAAATAATCAATTGAAAAACTGTATGGATAGTCTAATTCTGGGGGGAAGTGAAATTTCATAGTCATTAGGATATCCCAGAAAGGATGTACGCACAGGATGTAATGTTATGAAAAAAATTTACATGCCATTAATCATCGGTTTCAGTTCTTTGTCTATGGTTTCTGTTCTTGCTGCTAATGCAGGATTTGTATCTGTAACTAGAACCCTGTCATCTGATTCAAGTGCCAACATTTCTTCGTCATCCAATTTTGATGCATGCAATATGCATTTTAGTGATTTTAAATACCCCGCATTGTCTGATGATGAGTACTTCCAAAAAAAATCACCAATATCAGAGTGGACTTGCCTGTATTCTGGTGAAGCATTTGAAGCAGGATATGATGTACAGCAAGTTAACAACAAGGGGGTCAGTGTTAGTGCCGCTGATAATAAAATTGTTTATGACTACAAGAATAAGGTATGGAAATCAATTCCGGATGCTACATATGTGAAAAATGGGAAGGCAAATCATCTATCTCTATTTCAAGTTAAAAGCAAAGATGCATCTGGTTTTATGGCTGTTAATGCCATGGCGAAACTTAAAGATGGGACGCTAGGCCAGAGTGTTTATTTTTGTTTGATACATAAAAATAATGCCCTATGTGGTTCTGGTGTTAATTCTTCGGATAATAAAGGTGAAGATCTATCTAAAGAAACATTGAAATTGCTTGAGAGCATTTCATTTGATGGTGACTAGCCTTAGTTAAAATTTGGAAATTTTAAAGCATGAGAGTGTGAATGTCTTATTCCCTGAAAGATCTTCCGAAATGTTATCCCCGGCAAGTTCCACCTAAAATATCCCGTTGGCTTGCCGTATTGGTTGCGATGCTGGTCATCAGCGTGATTCTTATGTGGATATTCGGACGATACATCGATAACAGTCACTTCTGGGTGTTGGCCATTGGCACACCATTAGTTGTGTGGATTGTGTGTTTCACTATTCGCATGTGGGCCTGGTCATTACAGGACAGTAAAGCGAATGGTTTTGACCGGCGTCGGGAGCAATGGATCTTAAGTGAGACCCGTAGGTCTCGTCGTGCGCTTCAGGTGTTGAATACGACATTTATTACAGCCCATCAGGAAGACGAAAAGCGTTCTGTCGCTGATGATATGCTCAATAATCACAGCATTATCATTTCGCAGTCGGACTGGAAAGGCGAAAAAAGCAGGAGGCTGAGCCGTATTACGGCAGAACCAGAAGATACTCCTGGATTGGTTATCTCACGTTTGTTCTCTGAGCTTATTGCCGATCTTCCAGTTCACCAGTTTCCTGAGAACGCTTCGCTTGTTGTCATCCTCGATGTCTCGTCATCTCTGCCACTCCCTGCTGTCAGAAATATCTGGCAGGAAGCCTGGCAGGAGAGTGGCATAACCTGCGCGCTTGAGTACACAGACAGCAATGGGCCGGAGGTAGTCAACCACTGGCTGGATCACCGCATTAAAGATGATGCGATGTTATTGATTGTTGGTCTCCAGATGGATCCGGCTGTTTCAAATAATACTGCTGAAACAGCCGTTGCTTTGCTTCTTGGCAACCGCTTGACCCAGGAGGCACTCGAACCTCTCGCGTTGCTGCATCGGCCAGATGCTGCTCCGTCAGGTGAATTGAGGGAGGGGATGAACATGGCCGCCTATAACGTCCCGCTCAAAGAAAATATCGTGAAAAATTTGTGGATTGCCGGGCTGACGGGTGAGCAGCGTGCAGAAGTTATCGCGTGCCAGAATGCGCACCCTGCGCAGTCTATAGAGGACGAAACCGTCATTTCGCTCGATACATCCATGGGACATGCCGGTGCCGCGGCCCCCTGGCTGGCTATCGCTGCCGCCACCGAAATCGCCCGACAAACTCAGTCACCACAGATGATTATCTGCGGTGATACCACACAGAATGTGCTGTGGAGCACGCTCATTACCCCGATTGCTTCCCGACAGGAGATGGATCCGTGAAGCTACCCTTAGCACCGAAGACTACGGAAGGCCGCTATCTTGCTGTCGCAGTTATTTTCTTTTTGCTGTTGGCCGTTATGACGTTCATGGTCTGGAAGCACCCGGATATAGTCGGGATTGAAGACGGAAGTCAGCAGCAAATTCACTGGCTCATCGCCGGCGGATGTATTTCAGGATCTGCCCTTATCGTATCGATGTTTCTCCTGGCGGCGGCATGGGAATACTGCTGTCGTTCGCGGTGAACCGTATGCAGATAGTCTCTGTAGCCGAGCAGGCTCATGCCCTGGTGGAGCATCCTTCCGTATCGGATTACCATCTTACGGCCCTGCATACTCTGCGTAATGATGCCGGTCGCCTGCAACACCGTATTCAGGAAGGTGCACCCTGGTATCAGCGCTTCGGTCTGGATCATAACCAGCCGTTGCTCGACGCGATGCTTCCCTGGTACGGCGTGGCAAACAACCGCCTGATTCGCGACCCGGCAAATGCCGTCCTGACGCAAAAACTCAGCGCGCTGGCAAATTCAGCCCCCAATAGCGACCAGCGGGCACAGCTGGCGAAACCGGGCTATGACCAGCTGAAGGCCTGGCTGATGATGGCCCGCCCCGATAAAGCCGACGGCGCGTTTTACGCACAAACCCTGAAAACCGTACAGCCGACACGGATGGGGATCTCCACTGGCCTGTGGAAGAGCCTGTCGCCGGATTTATGGGCGTTCTATATTTCTGAATTACCAAAACAGCCGCAGTGGAAAATTACGCCTGATGGGCAACTGCTCAGCCAGAGTCGTCAGGTGCTGTTGCAGCAAATTGGCCGCCGTAACGCGGAAAGTACGCTGTATGAAAACATGCTCAAATCGGTGCGCCGTAACTTTGCCGATGTGTCACTGGAAGACATGACAAGCGGTACTGATGCCCGCCGCCTGTTCACTACTGATGAAGTGGTACCGGGCATGTTCACCCGTCAGGCGTGGGAGGGCGGTATTCAGCAGGCTATCGAAGAAGCCGCAAACTCCCGCCGCGATGAAATTGACTGGGTGTTGAGCGACAGCCGCAAAGCCATTTCTGCTGACCTCTCGCCGGACGCATTGAAAGCCCGCCTGACCCAGCGCTATTTCATCGATTTTGCCGGAAGCTGGCTGAACTTCCTCAACAGCCTGCAGTGGAACCCAGTGCAGAATATTGCGGACGTGACCGACCAGTTGACGCTGATGAGCGACGTGCGTCAGTCGCCGATGATTGCCCTGATGAACACCCTGGCATGGCAGGGGCAGGGCGGGCAGCAGACGGAAGGGCTGTCTGACTCGCTCATCAAGTCGGCAAAAAATCTTATGGACAGTAAAGACAGGCCCGCCATTGATCAAACCGCTGCCGGACCTCAGGGGCCGTTGGATGACACCTTCGGGCCGCTGCTTCAGCTTCTGGGCAAAAACAAAGCCAGCAGCGTCATGTCTTCGGACAGCACGCTTAGTCTGCAAACCTACCTGACCCGCATCACCCGTGTGCGTTTACGCCTGCAGCAGGTGGCAAGCGCTTCTGATCCACAGGAGATGATGCAGACCCTCGCCCAGACCGTGTTTCAGGGCAAGAGCGTCGATCTGACCGATACCCAGCAGTACGGCAGCCTGGTGGCGGCAAGCCTGGGTGAAGAGTGGAGCGGTTTTGGCCGCACGATGTTCGTGCAGCCGCTGACCCAGGCCTGGGAAACCGTGCTTGAGCCTTCGGCGGCGAGCCTGAATGATAAATGGAGCCGTTCGGTAGTGGCGAACTGGCACACCGCCTTTGACGGGCGTTTCCCGTTTGCGGCGAGTAAAAGTGATGCCTCCCTGCCAATGCTGGCTGAGTTTTTGCGCAAGGACAGCGGACGTATTGAACGCTTCCTGACAACAGAGCTTAGCGGGGTGCTGCACAAAGAGGGTAACTGGCAGCCCTGGCTTGCCCCGGTCAGTGACGCCAGTCCGACCGGAGAAGATCCCGGCTATGACGATGATTTTCAGCGTATCCGGGAGGAGGTCAATAAACTTTCCGGCATCGATACCGGGCTGATTTGCACGCTTGCCGAAAAGTTATTGACCACTGCGGCTAAAGATATCCGGGTTGCGACTTATTACTGCTGGGCGCGCCTGCACCAGGATGGCGAAGCCGGCTTTGCTGAAGGGCTTGAGCTGATGGCGGGATTGCTGCAGCGCTATGGAACACAACTTTATCCCCAGCGCGAACGTAGCCGTAAACCGGCGCTGGAGTGGCTCGCAGGCTCTCGTCTACTCGACAGTCTGTCACTCTGGCCAGAGGTGGCACGCGAGTATGCCCTTCGCACTGTTGGTGCACTGCTGCTGATACGCGACAGCCTGGAGGCTGAGCCGGAAGCGTCACGACCAGAGCTGAATGCCCTGTACAGCGCACTGGAATCTCGCCTGATGATGGCCGGTGGTGTGGATGCCGTGGTGCCGCAGAACGCCGGTAATAAGGTGCAGCCACAGAATTCTACGCATACAACTGAGCCTGACGCGCCGGTCCTGAGCCGCATCACCTCCGGTCAGGATTTGCTGGCCCAGGCCCGAACTCTGACGGCGTATCTTCGTGAGCAGCCTGAAGGCTGGCTTGCCGCACACCGGCTGATGAAAAGTCTGCGTCATGACACCCTGAGAGCTATTCCGGCACCGGATGCTGAAGGGAAAACGCGCATCGAACCGCCGCGGGCTGACCAGCGAGCCATGCTCAAACGCCTGTACCTGCAACAGAGCTGGCTGGAGATAAAGGAGCAGGCGGACAGCACCTTTTCGCGCGGCGCCAATCATCTCTGGCTGGATTTGCAGTGGTATATCCACCAGGCCCTGATGAAGTCGGGGCAAGATGTATTGGCCGACATTATCACCGCCGACCTGAAAGGGCTGCTGCGCCGCCTTAGCGGACTTGAAACGCTGGCTTTTAACGACGGTACGCCGTTTGCCGATGAGGTCACGCTGAACTGGATAAATCAGAGCGTGCTGGACGATATGTCCGGCTGGCGGGATGAGCCGGTCAGTGCCGTCGGTGAGACGGATAACGATATCCTTGCGCTTGAACCGGAAGCGCTGGATAAAGCGGACACTGACGGTCTGGATGCCACCCTTCACTGGTTGCAGACCCGCCCAGGCACTGACACCACAAAAGACAAATGGCTGCTGCGTCTGCTGATGGCCCGTGTGGCCGAGCAGAAGGGCAGGAATGAACTGGCCCTGCATCTGCTGGGTGAGCTCGACAGTGCCGCACAGTCAATCACCCTCACGCAGTGGACACCAGCACTATTGTTTGAAGTGAAATCGCGTCGCCTCAGACTGCTGCGTATGAAAGCCGTCCGCAGTGAAACTGATAAATCAAGGCTTCAGCCCGAGATGGATTTGCTTCTGTCCGGTCTGATTGCACTCGATCCGGCAAGCAGTGCTGTGCTTTGCGGGTAAAAACGCCTGGCACACATTTTTAATACACATATTCAGGTTTTTATGGATGACTTAACCCTGCGTTACTATGACGCTGAAATGCGCTACCTGCTGGAAGCCGGCGAAGAGTTTGCCCGTGCTCACCCCGAGCAGGCGGCAATGCTCAATCTCGATAAAGCGGGCGCGCGCGACCCGTACGTGGAGCGGCTGTTTGAGGGCTTTGCCTTCCTGATGGGCCGCCTGCGTGAAAAGCTTGATGATGACCTGCCTGAACTGACCGAAGGGCTGGTCAGCCTGCTGTGGCCACACTACCTGCGCACCATTCCGTCAATGTCGGTGGTGGAGTTGACCCCTGACTGGCGCGAAATGAAAGAGCAGATGCGCATCGTCAAAGGTTTCGAGGTGAACTCGCGGCCGATTGGTGAGAAGGGCACGCGCTGTCGGTACACAACAACCAAAGAGATTACCCTTCAGCCATTGTCGCTGGAGTACGCCCGCCTGTCGACTGACCCTGACGGGCGCTCGGTCATCAGCCTTCGCTTTAACTGCAGCCAGCTTGCCGACTGGAGTCGTGTCGATCTCAGCCATATCCCGCTCTACTTCAATGCCGACGCACCGCTGGCCTGCGCCATGCATGAAGCCTTTACCATGAACGCGGCGCGCCTCTGGATGCGGATGCCGGGTGACATAGACAGAAGACCTCTCGACGGGCATTTCATCGCGCTGGGTTTTGGCGATGGCGATGACCTGTGGCCGAAGGGAAGCAGCAGCTTTAGCGGCTATCAATTGCTGCTGGAGTATTTCACCTTCCGTGAGAAATTTATGTTCACGGGGCTGAGTGGGCTGGAGACCGTGGCCTTTCCGGCTGAGCTCTCCTGGTTTGAAATCGACGTGGTGCTGGCAGAACGCTGGGAGCATGACTTCAGCTTTACCGAAAAGCATCTGCGCCTGAACTGTGTGCCGGTGATTAACCTGTTCCCGCTGGAATCTGACCCGCTGACACTAAACTCTCTGCAGACCGAATATATGCTGCGCCCGATGCGCGTGCAGGATGGCCACACTGAGATATACGCGGTGGATTCGGTGATGTCATCCAGCCAGCACACCTACGTGCCGTTTTCGAGTTTTTGCCACAAAGGCGGAATGATGCGTCACGAAGCCCCGGAATATTACTATCACACCCGCGTGCGCCGCGGTCCGTCCGGGCTGCACAACACCTGGCTTATCCTCGGCGGTGAAGCGTTTGATAATCACACGCTACCGGAAGACGAAAGTCTGTCGCTGACGCTCACCGGCACCAACGGCCAACTGCCACGACGTGCGCTGCAGAGTACCGTGCTCGATACGGTAATGAAAACTACCTCAGCCAGCATAGCCGTGCGTAACCTGTGCGCGCCGACGCTGCCCTGTTATCCCCCGGCGCAGGACCGTTTTCACTGGCGCGTGTTGAGCCACCTCGGCAGCGGCTTCCTGTCGATGATGGATAATGCCGACGTGCTGCGCGGCACCCTGGCGCTGTATGAATGGACCGATAGCGAGATGAATCGCCGTCGTCTGGAAGCCATTATCGACGTGAAGCACAGCGAAACTGAGCGTTTTGAGCAGGGTTACCTGGTCCGTGGTGTGCAGATTGAAGTGACGCTGGACAGTCACGGCTTCGCCGGGCGTGGAGACATCTGTCTGTTTGGCGAGATGCTGAGTCGCTTTTTCGCGCTCTACACCGATATCTATCTGTTTAACCATCTGATTATCATTCTGCAACCGACCGGAGAACGCCTGGAATGGGAAGAGAAGCACAACCGCCGCATTCCCGGCTGACACCGCGGCTGGAAGCCGACCTTCACCGCATTAATTTTTATCGTTTCTGTCAGTTGCTGGAGAAGCAGAATCCGCGCAAACCACTCATGGGAACAACCAGCCATCCCGCAGACGACCCGGTACGCTTTGCCCCCCATCCTGGGATGGGGTTTCCGGCTAGCGAACTAAAAGCCGTGGAGTATGACGAAGAGGATGACAGTAAACCACCGCTCATCCGCGCCACGTTTATGGGGATGTACGGCGTGGATTCACCACTGCCGACCGCCTATCTCGATGACATCACTCAGCGCCGTGAAGGGCATGACGCACTGCAGGGCTTTCTGGATATTTTCAGCCACCGCATCCTGACGCAGTTTTACCGCATCTGGCGTAAATATTCCTACCCGGCCACCTTTGAACCGGGTGGTACCGACAGCATCTCGCAGTCACTGTTGGGCCTGGTAGGGCTGGGCATACCGGGTACCGCAGAACGTATTGCTACCCCGGTATCCCGTTTTCTGTCGCTGCTTGGCGTGCTGCAGCAGCCCGGTAAAACGCAGGAAGGAATGCAGGCAATAGTGAGCCTGCTGGCAACGGATACCGCCGTGAAGGTCAGACCGTACTGCCTCAGACCGGTGGAGATCAGTCAGCCACTGGGCTTTTATGCTGATGACGATTTTCTGCTTGACGGCAATACACCACTGGGTGACGAAGCGATGGATGCGGGCAGCCAGCTGCTGGTTGCGCTCACGACGGACAACGAACAGGAAGCAAAGGACTGGAAACCGGATGGCTTGCTGTATCAGGACTTTCTGGTGATGCTGCGTGTTTATCTCGGCTGGCGCTTTAAGGCAAAAATCACACTGACCACCCGGACCCGCCTGCTGGCCGCTCCACCACTCGGAGAAGGCCCATTCTGGCTTGGGATGAATGGCGTGCTGGGCGCGGAAGAGAAAAACCTCCCGGACGATATCCCGCAGGCCTTTACGACGGAATTGGGCTATTACTCCGGCCTGCAGCCCGCAACACCCCAACAAGGAAATCGACGTGTTACGTACAAGTTTGACTAAAACGTTCTGGATGTTACCGCTGCTGGCATTCAGCCTGGCAGGCTGTGGGGTAACACAGGTCGTCACCGATGGCACCAAATCGGCCTTCAACGCCGTGTTCTACAAAAAAATTAAGGTGCTGCACCTGGATTTTACTGCTCGTGAGGCACTCAACACCGATTCGCGCGAAAGTAACTCCCTCTCTGAGCCGGTTGTAATACGTGTTTATCAACTGAAAGACCACAAAACCTTCGACAAAATGGTCTACCAGCAGTTGCTGAAAGAGGGTGACACAGTGCTCAAAGCCGACCTGCTGGCAACCCGCGATGTGGTGGTAAAGCCCGGCGGCGATGCGAATCTGAATATGCCTATGGAGGCCAATGCACAGTTTGTGGCGGTGGTGGGTCTGTTCCGTTACCCGGATATGGTCAACAACACCTGGAAGCGGGTGATAGGGCGCGAAGACCTTGATCCGGATAAGCCGCGCATTCTGGAAGCCGGTAACAATCATCTGACTCTGCAACTTCTCAAGGACGAATGATGCCCCAGGGACACAATACACCTTCACTGTATGAAATGCTGGCCGGTAATTTTACCGGAGGGCTTGCTCTGCATCAGATCAGTGAACAGAACCAGGTCATCCTCTCAGTGCTGGATAATATGCAACGGATCCTGAATTGCCGCGCCGGGACTCTGGCGCATATACCCGATTTCGGCCTGCCGGATATGACCAATATTCTACAGGGGCTTCCTGGCACCGCGCATAAACTGCTTTCTACGCTCTCTGCAGTCTTGCTTAAATATGAGCCCCGACTGAAAACCATAGACGTGATCCTGCTGGAACAGAAAGTCCCTGGCGAACTGCGCTATGCCATTGATGCTGAGCTCAGGGGCATTGGCCTTGTGCGTTACGGCACCGAGTTTATGCCCGAGGGTCGGGTCATGTTACGCCATCTGAAGCAACAGCAATATCTCGACACAGCAACCCCTATGTAAGGCCAGTCAACGCCATGTCAGTAAAATCACAGTTCCTCAAAAAGCTACAGGCCAGCCAGCCCGATCCGATCTCGTTTACCAGCAAGACTCAGGCTGATATTGCAGAGTTTCGCCAGCGAATAACTCAGCTTCAGGAGCAGATGGACGCGTGGCTAACAGGTACCGGGCTGAATGTGGAAACGTTCACTGTATCCGTCACGGATCTGCTGGTGGAGGGCGGGGCTTTTGAGATTGCCGGTATCGTTCTGCGTTACCACGACCAATGCGTAAAATTTACGCCGGTTTTTTTGTATGGTCAGGGCGTAACCGGATGTGTGGAGACGGCCTTCCATGATGTAAGGCGAGTGACGTCACTGGGGCGTTTATTCATGCGTTCAGGTAGCGTAAGTGACTGGACCCTTACTCCGCCAGGTGTTTTATCCCGTGATGGAAAGATATTTGATGAGAGCGCTTTTTTTGGACTTATTATCGCGCTCCTGTCATAGCGAGTACTGGAATATGAATGATTTTTCCCTGTTTACCCGGCGAAACAGTGAATAACTTATGAAAGCAGTTATTGGAATAACTCATGGATACAGCGATGAAAAAAATAAGTCTCTTACTGGTGTTGAGTATCCTTTTCACCCTGCAGGCTGAAGCTGCGCGTGGCCGGCAGCCCTGTTCTGGCTCAAAAGGCGGCATTTCACATTGTACATCGGACGGTAGTTTCGTCTGTAATGACGGTAGCCTGAGTCAGTCTAAACGATTCTGTTCCGGATATGGTTCTTCATCTTCAGAAGTCAGCAATCCGTTAAAGCCTTCTACTTCCACCCGAAAATCACAGACGAAGAAGACGACTACGGCAATTAAACAGAAACAGCAAAGCGTTGCAGAAAACGACGAATCGCTCACTACGCAACCCCGCCAACCTACATGCGCTCCCCTCTATATGGCCAATAAGCCCGGATACACCCATTTACCCGTCTGTTCAGGAAATCAGTATTAATACGGCGCAGGAAAGTGTCTTTGCGCGTTGTTCAGATTAACTAGTCAGGATTAAAGGTCGCCGAGCCCGTGGCGCTTCAGTATCTGCAGAGTATTGAATATGCAGAAAGTGGAGCCGCATAAACGAAAATCTTTCACAGGTCCGGATACGTCACATGGATAAATGGTCATGAATGACATCACTTCACAAACACTCAAAACCGGTGGTGATCCACGCACGTTGCCGGAATATACCGCTTTACGCAGTGAAATCAGCAAGCTGACTCATCCGGCGCGTCCTGATGTGAACTGGAGATATGCAGATGAACTCTGTAGCTCATTGTTCAGGAATAACGGTGTGGATCTTCAGACGGCGGCCTGGTATACGCTGGCGCGAGCGCAACTGGCCGGAATACCGGGTATGAATGAGGGGCTGAGAATACTGGAGACCATGATAACTCATCAGTGGGTTACGCTTTGGCCTCAGCCTGTTCATGCCCGCATGGAAATTCTCAGCACTCTGAGTCAGCGGCTGCAGCAACTGATACGTATGCTCCCGCCGGACAATAGCCACCTAAGTCAACTCTTTCAGGCAGAGAAATTATTGGCCACGCTGTCGGAGGTTTTGCAGCGTCTGGAGCTTAAACATCTCAGCCAGCTTGATACATTGCGGACATTAATACATGACAGTGCTGTACGGCTGGAACATATTGATAGTATTTCGGAAACAGACGTAACCACTCAGCCAGATATCATGCTGACTGATACCGTTATGATGGATTCCGCGTTATCAGTGAATGCCCAGAGCAACGTACCAGTTACAGAGCAAACGTGTCCGGATAGCACAGTTAAGAGTAAGGATGTCTCGCAACCGGAACAGATGGCGCATGCGGAAGCACAGTCGGTAATATCCAACCCGGAAAAGAAGTGGAAATCCTTCGCTGCCGGTATGGGAAGTATGCTGATTATCATTACCGTCGCAGCGTCGGGTTGGCTGTATATTCACAACCCCGACCCACTTCAGACTAAGCTTGCAACATCTCTGGCACCCTTGCCTGCACCCCTCGCTCCTGAGCAGATTGATGTGTTGCGCCAGCAGATTCCGTTACCTCAGGACTTTATCGCCCAGACACAGAAGCAGCTTTCCCGACTGGATAAACTGCCTCCTGACTGGAATATTCACTTCAGTCGACAGCTTGTAGAACAGGCGCAGGTGCTTTCGCCAGAGCAGGCTAAACCTCTGGCACAAAAGTGGCAGCAACAACTCAATGCGATGGCATTACCGACAGAACACCTCGCTGACTGGTATCAGGGAATGACAACGCTACAAAAGCTCAGCGACAGACTTAACGGGCTTGATGAGCAGAAAGGTAAATACATGACGGTCAGTGAGCTGAAGTCAGTCGTTTTTTCCGCCATGCAGTCTTTCAACCAATCGATACCGGCTGAAGAGCAGCTAAGGGCATTATCACAAAATCCCGCAGGCGAACCTCTGCCTGCTGCTGCCAAAGCACAGCTGGAGATGCATCTGAAGCAACTGACTGCCCGTTATGCAGAAATAAAACAGAATGCATTTAAATAAAAAATATCTGAAGCATACGATGCAGCCAATTAGCCAGACCCGCCAGATCATGATTACAACGCATTCGCAGGTGTTCATTCATTTGTCTGAAGAATATAGCCATGGCCGTAAAACAATTATGGGTAATTGAGCACAGAAAAAGCGAAGGGATGTAGCCGTAGTTAATTATTTGTTGTTTATTTTTAAGGGTTTTAATTGATGGGGGCGGTTTTAAAAGAGGGTAGGTCTGGTGTCCCCTGCAGGAATCGAACCTGCAACTAGCCCTTAGGAGGGGCTCGTTATATCCATTTAACTAAGAGGACAGCGGCGCGCAGTATAGCGCAAACAGGCTAAGAGATTCACTACATCGCGGTCCGTTTGCTCATTCCGCCATCAATCCGGGAATTTACACTGATTGCATTTCGCTGCTTCGCGCAGATTCCTGTAACCCCTTCACACTGCAAACATCGCGCTTCCTAAGGTAACAGACGCGATTTCAATGAAAGGCAGACAGAGTGACTGCCTGCCTTGTCATTTACTCCGCCTTTTCCTGCTCTTCACGCTGACGGCGTTTCTCCTGCTTCCGTTTTTCCGCTTTCGCTTTGGCAACGGCCGCTTCACTCATGTCATTACGGATCTGCGCGTGGCTGATCAGCGCAAAAATCAGCGTGCCGCCGGTAATGTTGCCAAGCAGAGTCGGCAGGGCAAATGGCCAGAAGAATTCATGCCAGCTGATGCTGCCATTGAACACCAGATAGAGCACCTCCACCGATCCCACCACGATATGCGCCAGATCGCCCAGCGCAACCAGCCAGGTCATCATGACAATCACCAGCAGTTTGGCACCGCCCGCGGAGGGGAACATCCAGACCATGGTGGCGATAATCCAGCCGGAAATCACCGCATTGGCAAACATCTCGCCGGGAGTGTTTTCCATCACCTTCATACTGATGTCGGTGAATGCCTGACGGGTGGCATCGTCAAAGATCGGCATCTCATTAAACGCCAGCGCACCCAACGCCGTCCCGATCAGGTTACCCAGCAGCACAATGCCCCATAACCGTAACAGCAGAACGCCATTACTCCAGGTGGGTTTATGCATCACCGGCAACACGGCAGTGACGGTATTCTCAGTAAACAGCTGCTGGCGCGCCATAATGACGATAACAAAACCAAAGGTGTACCCCAGGTTTTCCAGCAGGAAGGCGCCCGGGACGCCATCCAGATGCACCTGAAATATCCCTTTAGCCATCAGCGAGGCGCCCATTGACAGGCCCGCCGCAATAGCTGACCAGAGCAGCGCCATACCGTCGCGCTCCAGCTCCTTTTCGCCATCCTGGCGAATCTCTTCATGGATCGCCGCAGCGCGGGAGGGTAGAGCCTCCTCATCGACTTCGATGTCAGTGCCCTTGTCCTTCTCTTCGCTCTCTACGTCGTTAGGACCCTGTTCATTACCTGATGAAGGCTTCATATTTTCTCCTGGTGATAGTGCTGTAGCGTAATAAGCGTAGCTGTTTTTTATTTGCCGGAAATGTAACGACCGATGCGAATAAGCGTAACAACGTTTTTCGGAACTGCATTTTTATTCAGACTCCTGGCGATACCGCACGAATAATCCCATAGCATTCAAACTGAGCGCTGGGTCACACTTCGGCCCACAGCAACATTGTGGTAATATTCCGGCCACTTTTAGCTGGTGCGATTCCCCCCTTGATGCTGGAAATCATTACGCTCACTTGTGCATACGACGAACGGTCGCTATTCCGGCGGCTCTCCTTTCGCGTGTCCGCAGGTGACATTGTGCAGATTGAAGGCCCCAATGGTGCCGGTAAGACCTCGTTATTACGCCAGCTGGCTGGCCTGAGCCGTCCTGAAGAGGGTGAAATACGCTGGCAGCAGCAGCCGATCCTGCGACAGCGCGAGGTCTGGCATCAGGCGATGCTCTATCTGGGCCATCAGCCCGGTGTCAAAGGCGTGCTCTCGCCGCTGGAAAATCTGCGCTTTTACCATCCCGATTGCAGTGATGCGCAGATTTTTGCTGCGCTGGAAAGTGTGGATCTCACGGGCGACGAAGAGGTGCCGGTCAGCCGGTTATCGGCAGGGCAGCAGCGTCGTGTGGCGCTGGGGCGTTTGTGGCTCAGCCAGGCCCGCATCTGGATTCTCGACGAGCCGCTGACTGCCATCGACAAAGCGGGTATTGAAAAATTAATGGCGCAATTCACCCGGCATGCCGATAACGGCGGGGCGGTGATCCTGACAACCCATCAGGATTTGCCTGCGGAGGCTGCGCGGGTGCGTAAAATTCGCCTCGGCGAAGAGGATGCCAGTTGATGTTGTTTCGCCTCATCCAGCGTGAACTGCGCATCGCCTTTCGCGGCGGTGCGGATGTGGTTAATCCGCTCTGGTTTTTCCTGATCGTCATTACTCTGTTTCCGCTCGGCATCGGACCGGACCCGCAACAGCTGGCGCGAATAGCACCGGGCGTTGCCTGGGTTGCCGCGCTGCTGGCATCACTGCTGGCGCTGGAGCGACTGTTTCGCGATGACTTCAGCGATGGCTCGCTGGAACAACTGGTTCTGTTGCCGACGCCGCTGCCAGTGACGGTTATTGGCAAAGTGGTGGCGCACTGGCTGGTCACCGGCGTGCCCCTGATTATTCTGTCGCCGCTGGCCGCGCTGCTGCTGTCGCTGGATTTTAATGGCTGGCGGGCAATGGCTCTGACGCTGCTGCTCGGCACGCCAACGCTGAGTTTCCTTGGTGCGATTGGTGTGGGTCTGACGGTAGGTTTACGGCGCGGCGGCGTGTTGCTCAGCCTGCTGGTACTGCCGCTGGCTATTCCGGTATTAATCTTCGCCAGTGCGGCGATGGAAGCGGCCAGTCAGGGTTTGCCGATTGGTGGCTATCTGGCGATCCTCGGCGCGATGCTGGTGGGCAGCGCTACGCTCGCGCCGTTTGCCACGGCGGCGGCACTAAGGATTACGTTGCAATAACCGCGCGTAAAAGACGCGGCAATACTCTTTTATCGTTAATGTGAGCATTTGATATGTGGAAAGCGTTACATCAGCTGGCCAGGCCCGAACGGCTCTATCAGTTTTCGGGACGTCTGGTTCCGTGGTTCGCCATCGCCGGGCTGGCGGCGTTACTGCTGGGCTGGGTCTGGGGATTCGGCTTTGCTCCTGCTGACTATCAACAGGGCGACAGTTTCCGCATCATGTACATTCATGTGCCTGCCGCGATGTGGTCGATGGGCATTTATGCTTCAATGGCCATTGCCGCCTTTATCGGCCTGGTGTGGCAGATGAAAATGGCCGACCTGGTCTCTGCTGCCATGGCTCCGGTGGGCGCGGTCTTTACCTTTATTGCGCTGGTCACCGGTTCCGCATGGGGTAAGCCGATGTGGGGCACCTGGTGGATCTGGGATGCGCGTCTGACCTCGGAGCTGGTGTTGCTGTTCCTTTATATGGGCGTGATCGCGCTTTATCACGCTTTTGATGACCGCCGCACCGCAGGCCGGGCCGCCGGAATTCTGATTCTGGTCGGCGTGGTCAATCTGCCGATCATTCACTTCTCGGTGCAGTGGTGGAACACCCTCCATCAGGGCTCGTCAGGCATGCTCCAGCAGGCGATTGCGCCGGTCATGCGCACGCCGCTGCGCTGGTCGATCCTCGGTTATCTGCTGCTGTTTATTACGCTGATGCTGATGCGACTACGCAATCTGATTCTGTTAACCGAGCGTCATCGTCCCTGGGCGATTGATGTGGCAAAGCGGGGAGAGCCGTCATGACGCCTGCTTTTTCCTCCTGGCACGCCTTCTTTGCGATGGGAGGCTACGCCTTCTACGTCTGGCTGGCAGTTGCCTGCACGCTGCTTCCACTTATCAGCCTGACGCTGCATACCCTGTTGCTGCGCCGTCGCCTGCTGGCTGAGATCCGCCAGCGTGATGCGCGGGAACGTCGCATCCGTGCGGCGAAATCGAAAAAAGCCGCGGCTGAAGCGGCAGGAGAGACACTGTGAATACCCGTCGACGCAACCGCCTCTATGCGGCAGTGGCGATTCTGCTCGGCCTCGGCCTGGCCACCGCGCTGGTCATGTATGCGCTGCGCTCAAACATCGATCTGTTCTATACCCCAGGCGAAATCCTCTACGGTAAAGGCGAAGCGCACGAGAAGCCGGAAGCGGGCCAGCGGCTGCGAGTCGGTGGCATGGTAATGCCCGGCAGTGTCCGGCGCGATCCGAAGACGCTGGCGGTGTCGTTCAAACTTTATGATGCGCGCGGCGTGGTCAGCGTCAGTTTTGAAGGCATCCTGCCGGATCTGTTCCGGGAAGGGCAGGGCGTTGTCGCGCAGGGCGTGCTGGCGGCGGGCAACCAGGTGATCGCCAAAGAAGTGCTGGCGAAACATGATGAGAAATATACGCCGCCGGAGATTGAAGACGCGATGAAGAGTAATCACACCGGCCCGCAGTCGTTGTATCAGGCGGGAAATAAATCATCATGATGCCCGAAATCGGAACCTTTCTGCTCTGCCTGGCGCTGGGACTTTCCCTGCTGCTGAGCAGCTATCCATTGTGGGGCGCCGTGCGCCAGGATGCCCGCCTGATGGCGATGGCACGTCCGCTGGCCTGCGGACTGTTTGCCTGCATCGCGGCGGCGTTTGCGCTGCTGGTCTGGGCTTTTATCAGCAACGATTTTACCGTTGCCTATGTCGTCACGAACTCCAATAGTCTGCTGCCGGTTTACTATCGCATCGCCGCCACGTGGGGCGCGCATGAAGGATCGCTGCTGCTGTGGGTGTTACTGCTCAGCACCTGGACACTGGCGGTGGCAATATTCAGTCGCAGGATGCCGCAGGATGCACTAGCTCGCGTGCTGGCGGTGATGGGGATGATCAATCTCGGCTTCCTGCTGTTTATTCTGCTGACCTCTAATCCATTCGGTCGTACGCTGCCGGACTTCCCGATTGACGGGCATGACCTGAATCCGATGCTGCAGGATATCGGTCTGATCTTCCATCCGCCGCTGCTCTATATGGGTTACGTCGGTTTTTCAGTGGCGTTTGCCTTTGCCATCGCCTCATTAATGGCTGGACGACTTGATACGGCCTGGGCGCGCTGGTCACGTCCCTGGACGACGGCGGCCTGGGTCTTTCTGACTATCGGCATCGTCCTCGGCTCCGCGTGGGCCTATTACGAGCTGGGCTGGGGCGGCTGGTGGTTCTGGGATCCGGTTGAAAATGCGTCGTTTATGCCGTGGCTGGCGGGCACCGCCCTGATGCACTCACTGGCAGTCACTGAAAAGCGAGGCACTTTTAAGGCCTGGACCGTGCTGCTGGCGATTACTGCCTTTTCGCTGAGCCTGCTGGGGACGTTCCTGGTGCGCTCCGGGGTGCTGGTGTCAGTGCATTCCTTCGCCTCCGATCCGGCGCGTGGGATGTTTATCCTCGCGTTTCTGGTGATTGTCATCGGCAGTTCGCTGCTGCTCTACGCCATCAAAGGCGGGCAGGTGCGTGGCCGGGTACAGAATGAAACCTGGTCGCGCGAATCGTTTCTGCTGGGTAATAACGTGCTGCTGATTGCCGCGATGCTGGTGGTCCTGCTCGGCACGCTGCTGCCGCTGATTCACAAGCAGCTGGGCCTGGGCAGCATTTCGGTCGGCGAGCCGTTCTTCAATACCATGTTCAGCTGGCTCATGGCGCCGTTTGCGCTGCTGATGGGGATCGGACCGCTGGTGCGCTGGCGTCGCGATGAACCGCAGAAGCTGGCTAAACGGCTGGCGCTGGCACTGATTGTCACGCTGGCCTGTTCCGTCATCATTCCCTGGTGGCTGCAGGATCGGATTGAGGCGATGACCGTGGTTGGCCTGCTGATGTCATTCTGGATTATCGTGCTGACGCTGCTGGAACTGCACGAACGGGCCACTCATCGTCATCCGTTCTTTGCCGGTTTACGTCATCTGTCACGCAGCCACTGGGGCATGGTGCTGGGCCATCTTGGCGTGGGTGTGACGGTGATTGGCATTGCCTTCAGCACGCAGTACAGCGTGGAACGGGATGTACGGATGAAGGCGGGCGATAGCGTCGATATTCATCACTATCACTTTGTCTTCCGCGGCGTGCAGAATCTGCAGGGGCCTAACTACAGCGGCGGCATGGGCATCATTGATGTCACCCGCAACGGCAGACACGAAGCAACCCTGCAAGCGGAAAAACGCTTTTATACCGCCGCCCGCACGATGATGACTGAAGCGGCGATTGATGGCGGTTTCAGCCGCGATCTCTACGCGGCACTGGGCGAAGAGCTGGAGGATGGCAGCTGGGCCGTGCGCATCTACTACAAACCGTTTGTCCGCTGGATCTGGTTCGGAGGCGCGCTGATGGCGATGGGTGGGCTGTTCTGCCTGTTCGATCCCCGTTACCGGTCGCGCAAAAAAGCGGGAACGGAGGCGCGGACATGAACAAGAAAATCCTGTTTATTCCCCTGATGCTGTTTCTGCTGCTGGCGGCGGCGCTTCTGTGGCAGCTGACGCGCAACGCCGATGGCGACGATCCGACCCGTCTCGAATCCGCGCTGATCGGCAAACCGGTGCCGCTGTTTCGGCTGGAAGCACTGGATCAGCCAGGCAAAACCTATGACCAGCGCGTGCTGACCGATGGCAAACCGATTCTGCTGAACGTCTGGGCGACCTGGTGTCCGACCTGCCGCGCTGAACATCAGTATCTGAATTCGCTGGCGGAGCAGGGCATTCGCGTGGTCGGACTGAACTACAAAGACGATCGTCAAAAAGCCATTAACTGGCTGAACACGCTGGGCAATCCTTACGCGCTGAGCCTCTATGATGGCAACGGTATGCTGGGACTGGATCTCGGCGTCTATGGCGCGCCGGAAACCTTCCTGATCGATGGTAAAGGGATCATCCGTTATCGGCACGCGGGCGATCTGAATGCGCGCGTCTGGGATCAGGAAGTGAAACCCTTGTGGATTAAATACAGTGCGGAGGCGGGATCATGAGAACGCTGTTACTGCTCTGCGGACTGCTGTTCAGCCTCAACCTGTGGGCGACTATCGACACGCTGCAATTTGACTCGGTGACCCAGGAAGAACAGTACCGTGACCTGACCGCTTCACTGCGCTGTCCGAAATGCCAGAACAACAGCATCGCCGATTCGAACGCGATGATTGCCGCCGACATGCGGCTGAAAGTCTATGAGCTGATGAAGCAGGGCCAGAGTCGCCAGCAGATTATCGACTTCATGGTGGCGCGCTACGGCAATTTCGTCAGCTACTCACCCCCGGTCACGCCCTCAACCATGATTTTGTGGGCTGGCCCGGCGCTGTTTGCGCTGCTGGGTGGTGCGGTGATCATCCTGCGCAGCCGTCAGCGCAAAACCCGCAGTGAGCTGGATGAAGATGAGCAACAGCGTCTTAATGCGCTACTGAAGTCAGACAGGAAGCCGTAATGAGTGCATTTTGGATCACCCTTTTTCTGTTATTGCTGGCGGCCTGCACGCTGTTCATGGCGGCGGGCTGGCGGCAACGTCAGGCCAGCGCAGGCGATCGCGATCGCCTTAATCAGCGCTTTTACCATCAGCGGATAGAGGAGCTGGCGCAGGATGAAGAGCAGGGCGTCGTGGCTGAGCGTCCGCTGATGGAGCGGGAGCTACAGCAGACACTGCTGGCGGATATTCCGCCAGCACAGACGCTGCAGTCACACAGCAGCAGCCGCTGGATTCTGCTGCCGGGTCTGTTTGTGTTGATTGTGGTTTCGCTGGGGACTTATCTGAAAACCGGTGGCCTGGCACAATTCACCGGCTGGATGCAGGTGCAGCAGGCGTATCCTGAGCTGCGAGCCCGCCTGATGGACCCCGGTGCTAAACCGCTGAGCATGGAAGAACTGGCGCGTTTACAGCTCGGATTGCGTACCGCGTTGCAAACCGAACCGGATAATCTGGCCGACTGGACCATGCTGGGGCGGCTCGGCATGGTGCTGAATAATGCGGAGATCGCCAGCCAGGCGTTTGAGCATGCCTTACAGCTGGCCCCCAACGATCTGGCGCTGAAGCAGGATTATGCGGAAGTTCTGACGCGATCCTCCGATCCGCAGGATAACCGTCAGGCATCACTGCTTCTGCAATCATTGCTGAAAACGGATCCGCAAAACCTGCGGACGCTGAGCCTGCTGGCGTATAACGCTTACGGACAGCAGCAATATGATCAGGCTATCGACGCCTGGCAGACCCTGTTGGGGCTGTTGCCTGCGGGTGATAAGCGGCACGCGATGATCGCCCGCAGCATTGAAAAGGCCAGAAGTGAGGCCGGGCAGCAGAGTCGTCAGCTGGCGCTGACCGTCACGCTGACCTCGCAGGCAGAAAAAATGTTACCGCCGGACGGAGTGTTGTATATTTCGGTTTCTGATGGCGCTTCGCCGGTGCCAGTGGCGGTTAAGCGGATGCCGCTTAGCCACTTCCCGCTGTCGCTCACGCTGGATGACAGCAACGCCATGATGCCGGATCGCCTGCTGTCGGCGCAGCATCAGGTAGAGGTTCGGGTGCGAATCTCCCGCGATGGCAGCGCCAATCCGCAGCCGGGTGACTGGCTGGGTCTGAGCGCGGTGACGTCCTGGGATGGGCATCAGCCGATCGCGGTAGAGATCAATAAGCAGCTTCCCTGATCGTAAAAATTGATAACGTTAATAATGATGCGTGCCATTGCCTGCTGCCTCTGGCACAAAGTCAGCTATGCTCATCGGGTAAGCCGATTCGACACCGGGCTGTGACCTGAACGATGGGTAGACCTTTTTCATCCGCACAGGGAGATTGGAATGAATTATCGCCTGACCAGCCTGGCTGTGGCCAGCGTCCTTCTGGTGGGTTGTGCCAGTTCAAAGCCGGCGAATAGCGATCCTGCTCAGCGCAGCGATCCGTTCGAAGGCTTTAACCGCACGATGTTTAACTTTAACTACAACGTGCTGGATCCGTATGTGTTGCGTCCGGTCGCTGTCGCCTGGCGCGATTATGTGCCGGTCCCGGCACGTACCGGTTTGAGCAACTTCCTCGGCAACCTGGAAGAGCCTGCCAGCATGGTCAACGCCATCCTGGTGGGTGACGGACGTGATGCGGGTATTCACTTCACCCGTTTCTTCCTGAACAGCGTGCTGGGCCTGGGTGGTTTCATCGACGTTGCCGGTAAAGCGAACCCGGAGCTGGCGCGTGAAGAGCCGCACCGTTTCGGTACCACGCTGGGTCATTACGGCGTCGGCTACGGTCCTTACGTTGAACTGCCTGCTTACGGCAGTTTCACGGTTCGTCAGGATGGCGGTGACTACGTCGATACGCTCTATCCGATTCTCGGCTGGCTGACCTGGCCGATGTCGATCGGTAAGTGGACGCTTGAAGGGATCGAGACCCGCGCGCAGCTACTGGATTCAGATGCGATCCTGAAACAGCAGAGCGATCCGTATGCCTTTATCCGTAACGCCTACTTCCAGCGTCATGACTTCCTGGCGCGCGGCGGTAAGCTCAAGCCGGAAGATAATCCTAACGCCGCTGCGATTCAGGATGACCTGAAGGATATCGACGCGCAGTAAGCGCATCCTCACTGAGCCAGCCAGCGATCCGCAGCCACAAAAAAGGGCGACTCACCAGAGTCGCCCTTTTTGATCGTGCCCGCCAATCAGAACTTGTAGTTAAAGTTCGCGCCGTAAAGCCAGGCCTTACCTTCAGAGGTAAAGGTGTAAGGACCTTCTTTCACCGTCACTTTCTGTCCATGCATATATGAGACACCCACATCGACCGAAGCATCATCATTAAAGGCATAAGACGTACCGGCACTCAGCCATAAACGATCCTGGTCCGGGATAGAGATAGAACGCTTATCCGCCGGAACCGGGCTATCATCAAACGCAATACCGGTACGGAAAGTCCAGTTCTTGTCGTAAGAATAAGTCGTACCCAGTGCAATGCGATAGGCATCGTGGAAACTCTCATCTTTGTAGAACAACGTCTGGCCGTTAGAACCGGTGGCTTTCAGCTCCTGGAACTGACTCCAGCTGGTGTACGCCATGCTGTAGTGAACCGCCCACTGTGGTGCCACTTTATGCCAGCCTGACACTTCCCACATCTCGGGCAGATTCAGGGTTAACGCGCCCGGAACGGTGGTGCCGTTAGTACCATAAGGGACACCCGACACTTCAGGGTTATTCACCGCATTCAGCCGTGAAGAGAGGCTGCTTTTGTAATCGCCATCAAAGTCGACTTTCACTTCCGAACGATAGGTAAAGCCAAAGCGGTTATTCTCATCCACTTCATACAGGACACCGGCATTCCAGCCGTAGCCCCACTCATCACCTTTCAGATGGGCAACCTGCGTATCAGCCGGAACGCCCAGCCTTGCGCCAGATTCACCGGCATAGCGTTCAATTTTAGCTTTGGCATAAACTGCATCAAATCCGACACCCACGCTAAAATGTTCATTTAAGCGGTAAGCGGTGCTGAGATTTAAATTGCCGGTCATCAGGTCGGTCTTACCGCCGTAACCGCCAGCCGTGTAGCCATTATTAAACTCTGTTGCTAAGCCATAATTGGACGTTGCAGACGCGCCAATCCACCACTGATCATTGATGGGCTGGACGTAATGAATATTGGGTACCCACTGATTCGGCGCAATATTATCGGCATCCAGGCTGCGTCCGCTGGGACTGCGACCACTGATGTTTACATCCGGCGCAATATAAACAGCACCGATAGAAAATTCCGGGCGATCCATTAACGCCATCGTCGCCGGGTTACGGCTGGCGGATGCCGCCGTATCACCCATTGCCCCTTCGCCTGAATATGCGCGACCTAAACCAATCGTAGAAAACTCATTTAACTGAAACCCAGCTGCGTAAACGTGTGAAGAGACAAGCGCCACTGCAGCCGCCACGGCTGACTTTGCAAACAGGTTTTTATGGTTCATGACCACAACCTCATGTGAATTATTATTTAACGCTATAACGTCGCGTAACAAAGGACGGCGGATTGTAGGGACTGATGTAAAACGCACATATCAGACCAGTGCGGAGAGTATAGGTCCGACCTGTGTGCATGTTGCAATATTGTTTTTAAAATATTTCAGGTTTGATCGCTTAAAATTCGATCTGCTTAACAAAACAGCCCCGATTCTGCACAGCATACCGATTCCAGTTTGTTCTGGATCAATTTTTATTGTGATATTCGTCACTTAGAGCCATGCGCATAGCGCAACTTTCAGCGAGCAGGTAAAATTTCGGCGATAAAATCGCGCAACCGGCCAGATTGCTGGTCAGGAGAATGAAATGACTGATGCCATTAAAAAATGCAGTGCGACCGAAACCGCAGCCTGTTGTTGTGTCGATGTGGGCACAGTAATGGATAACACCGATTGCACTGCCAGCTGGTCAGAGTGGTTTGCTCAGCGTGCCGATGCAGAGGCGAAATTAGCGCAACTCACCCAGCGTGCCCGCGAGGTTGAATCGGAGCCCTGTGTGATTGAATCGCGCTTCAGCGAAGTAAATCAGGGTGTGCAGCTGGATATCGATTTCACCTTCAGCTGCCAGGCTGAAACAATGATTTTTCAGCTCGGTTTGCGTTAAGTCCCAGACGCCGCATTAATGCGGCGTTTTTCATTTTCGTGTTTCCCTTCGCACTTTTTCCTTTCCGATATTGGCGGCTCACCCGCTTGTGGTTAACACTGATCAGGTCAGACCTCTTCAGGCAATGATGCCACAGTCCCAGCCACAGGTGAGAACAATGAGCAAAGCGCAGCCGCTGCTGACGCGTGATGGTGAACGCATCGCAATAACCCACGGATTACGCACCCCTTTCCTGCGCCAGGCGACCGGCTTTCATGGCATTCCCGCCATTGAGCTGGGACGCATGGTGGTCAGCGAATTAATGGCGCGCAGTGAACTGCCGGCTGAGGTGATCGAGCAACTGGTCTTTGGTCAGGTTGTACAGATGCCGGAAGCGCCGAACATTGCGCGTGAAATTGTATTAAGCAGCGGGCTGAGTGTGAATACCGATGCCTACAGCGTCAGCCGTGCCTGCGCCACCAGTTTTCAGGCCGTCGCGAATGTGGCAGAAAGCCTGATGGCAGGCACCATCTCTGCGGGCATTGCCGGAGGCGCAGACTCCTCTTCGGTGCTGCCTATCGGCGTCAGTAAAACGCTGGCCCGCGCGCTGGTGGATCTCAACAAAGCCCGCAGTTTCGGGCAGAAGCTGCAAATCCTGCGACGGCTGCGTCCGCGCGATCTGCTGCCGGTGCCGCCCGCGGTGGCGGAGTATTCAACCGGCCTGCGTATGGGCGATACGGCAGAGCAGATGGCGAAAAGCCATGGCATCACCCGTGAGGCACAGGATGCGCTGGCGCTGCGCTCCCATCAGCATGCCGCCAGAGCCTGGCAATCCGGCGTATTGAATCAGGAAGTGATGGCCGCCTTTGTGCCGCCGTGGAAAACCGCCATCGATCAGGACAATAACGTCCGCATGAACGCAAAAGCGGAGGATTATGCCCGACTGCGTCCGGCATTTGATCGCCAGCACGGCAGCGTCACCGCGGCCAATAGCACGCCACTCACCGATGGTGCGGCCGCCGTGATTCTGATGCGAGAAGGCCGCGCCCGCGAACTGGGCATCAGCCCGCTGGGCTATCTGCGCAGCTACGCCTTTACCGCCATCGGCGTGCAGCAGGACATGCTGCTGGGTCCGGCGTATGCGTCACCGCTGGCCCTGGATCGCGCTGGCATTTCTCTGGCGGATCTGACGCTGATCGATATGCATGAAGCCTTTGCTGCCCAGACGCTGAGCAATCTGCAAATGTTTCGCGACGAGCGCTTCGCCCGTGATGTACTGAATCGTCCACATGCGCTGGGTGAAGTGAATGAAGAGCGCTTCAACGTGTTGGGCGGTTCAATCGCCTACGGTCATCCTTTTGCCGCCACGGGCGCGCGCATGATTACTCAGACGCTGAACGAATTACGCCGCCGGGGTGGCGGATTAGGCCTGGTCACCGCCTGTGCGGCAGGTGGTCTGGGCGCGGCAATGGTTCTGGAGGCCGAATAATGGAGCAGAATGCGTTTCATCTGAAGATGCGACTGGATCACGTCGGCATCATCACGATTGATGTCCCTGGCGAGAAGATGAACACCCTGAAAGCGGAGTTTGCGGATCAAATCACCGCCATCATTGCAGAAGCGCGGCGCGATCCTCAGCTGGCGGGCCTGGTGTTGATCTCCGGCAAAGCGGACAACTTTATCGCGGGCGCGGACATCAGCATGATCGATCGCTGTAAGAGTGCGCAGGAAGCCGAAGCGCTGGCAAAACAGGGCCAGGAAGTGATGGCGATGCTCGACGCGCTGCCGTTCCCGGTGGTCGCGGCGATCCACGGTGCCTGTCTGGGCGGCGGGCTGGAGCTGGCGCTGGCCTGCGATGCGCGCATCTGCTCGCTGGACGATAAAACCCGCCTGGGGTTGCCGGAAGTTCAACTTGGTTTACTGCCAGGCTCCGGTGGCACTCAGCGGCTGCCACCCTTAATCGGCGTGCAGCAGGCGCTGCCGCTGATTCTGACCGGCAAAACGCTGCGCGCTAAGCAGGCCCGTAAGCTGGGCGTGGTCGATGATGCGGTGCCGCAGGCGATTCTGCTGGAGACGGCTATCGCGCGGGTGAAAAAGGGCAAGGCCAGTAGACGCACGCTGCCGCTGCGCGACCGTCTGCTGCATGGTCCGGTGGGCCGCCAGGCACTGTTTGCGCTGGCGACCCGGCAGACTGCCGCCAAAACCCAGGGTAACTATCCGGCGGCAAATCGCATTATCGAGGTGGTGCGCATCGGACTGGAGCAGGGCAGTCGGGCCGGACATGACGCTGAAGCGCGTGCCTTTGGTGAACTGGCGATGACGCCAGAATCCGTTGCGCTGCGCGGGATCTTTTTCGCGACCACGGCTATGAAAAAGGAGCGGGGCGGAGAGGCTGAGCCCGCCGCAATTAAGAGCATCGCTATTCTCGGCGGTGGTCTGATGGGTGGCGGCATCGCCAGCGTCACTGCGATCAATGCGGGCTTGCCGGTGCGCATCAAAGATATCAGCCTGGAGGGCGTGAACCATGCGCTGAAAACCAGCTGGGAACTGCTGAGCAAAAAGGTTAAACGACGCCAGCTGACAACGGCACAGCTTCAGCAGCAGATGGCCCGTATTACGGGTGGCATCGATTATCAGGGCTTCTCACAGCGCGACGTGGTGATCGAAGCCGTATTCGAAGACCTGGCACTTAAGCAGCAGATGGTCAGCGAAGTGGAAGCGCACTGTCAGCCGCACACGCTGTTTGCTTCGAACACCTCTTCGCTGCCGATTGAAGAGATCGCCGCCAAAGCGCAGCGTCCCGAAAACGTCATCGGGCTGCACTACTTCAGCCCGGTCGATAAAATGCCGCTGGTGGAAGTCATTCCCCATCTGAACACCTCCACCGCAACGCTGGTGACAATTGTGGCGCTCGCGCGCAGCCAGGGAAAAAACCCGATAGTGGTGGCGGACAAGCCAGGTTTCTATGTGAACCGCATCCTGACACCCTATATAAATGAAGCGATGCGTTGCCTGCTGGAGGGCGAGCCGATTGAGCATATTGATCGGGCGCTGATGAAGTTTGGTTTTCCGGTCGGCCCGATTCAGCTGCTGGATGAGGTCGGTATCGACGTCGGCAGCAAAATCAGCCCCATCCTGCATCAGGCTTATGGCGAACGCTTTGCTGCGCCCGCCGCTTTTGATGCGGTGCTGAAAGATGGCCGCAAGGGACGTAAAAACAGCAAAGGCTTTTATCGCTATGACCAGCCGCGCTGGCAGCGTAAAAAACCTGACGCCTCGCTGTATACGTTGCTCAAGGTCACGCCGCAGGCCCGGCAGAGTGAAGCGCAGATTGCTGAACGCTGCGTGATGATGATGCTGAATGAGGCGGCCCGCTGTCTCGATGAGCAGGTGATTCGCTGCGCGCGCGATGGCGATATCGGTGCGGTGTTTGGCATCGGCTTTCCGCCATTTCTGGGCGGTCCGTTCCACTACATGGACAAACTGGGTGCGGCGGAAGTCGTCAACAGATTAACCCGGCTTACGCAGCAACAGGGGGAACGTTTTACACCCTGCGAAGCGCTGATTGAGGCGGCGAGAAAATAGACGAAATTTTACATTTCTGCTGAAAATGGAATAACCAATCCGATTCAGCGGCTTAGAAAAGCGCCGCAAGAATGTGCGGCGCAGCATGATTCTGAGAAGTGCTTATTTAATAAACAACCGGTTGACTATACTGAAGCCATTAGGGTAAAACACAGCGTTCATTCGCAGAGTGAAGAGTCAGACGCTACGCGTCGGGCGATGTCGACAAACAACAGCGGTGCTTTATGCAAGTTTTTATCATGCGTCACGGCGATGCGGCTCTGGAAGCAGCCAGTGATTCAGTCAGGCCTTTGACCTTATGTGGCTGCAATGAATCACGTCAGATGGCTAACTGGCTTAACAGTCAGACGCCGGACATTGAGCGGGTTCTGGTGAGTCCCTATTTACGCGCGCAGCAAACGCTCGCGACCGTGCGTGAAGCCTTTCCCCTGCCGGAAGGCCAGGACGTTCTGCCGGAGTTAACGCCGGGTGGCGATCCGGAGATGGTCGGGTGCTATCTGCAGGCCCTGGCGAATGAAGGCGTGAAATCGGCGCTGGTGATCTCACATTTACCGTTGGTGGGGTATTTAGTCTCTGAACTGTGCCCGCAGGAAGCACCGCCAATGTTCGCCACTTCCGCTATTGCCTGCGTGGAGTTCGATCCCGGGGCGAGTGCCGGTAAACTGCTGTGGCAGGTCAGTCCCAAAAAACTGGCGAAAGCGATCTGACGTCTGTGGGCCGATCACACCGGCCCCCTCTCAGGGCAACTCAGGCGGTTGCCACTCCTCAATCTCAATCAATACCAGCAGTGCGGCGTCTCCGCCGAACAGCTTCGGTGCCTGATGAAATGCCATCACCCACGGATGCTGGGCCAGCCACAGCGGCGTCTGCTGCTTCAGAATATGCTTTCCATGACCGGTCATAACGCTGGCGCAGAACAGATGTTCACGGCGACAGGCGGCGATCAGTGCGCCCAGTTCCTGCTTGGCCTGCTGCTGCGTTAAGCCGTGCAGGTCGAGGAAAATCTCCGGCGTATAATCACCACGGCGCAATTTTTTCAGCTCAAAGTGGCTGACATCGGCGCGCACGTAACGGGTTGCCCCTTCGGTAGAAAGCAGCGGCTGAAACTCATCCGAAAAGTAATGACTGTTGTCCGCCTGCTCTGAAAGCAGACGCTTTACCGGAATCTGGCGGGTTTTCACCGGCGCTTTGTGGACAAAGGTGTCCTGTTTTAACTGCCGCGTTCCCGTCATTAACTGGCGAAATAGCGCTTGATCATCCGGGCTTAGTGGCGTTTTTTTACTCATGGCAGGTCAGTCATATCAGAAAAGGCTGTCACACAGCAGAGCCGCTACCTTACCGTTAAGTGTCATTAAATGTCAGCTTTTTCACCTCGCTGCGCTGAATTCTCCCCGGCTTCATGGCACACTACTGGCCGATTTAGCAAAAGGCCTGCGGAGGGCTACGTGGACAAAATTTTCGTCGATGAGGCAGTGAACGAACTGCACACCATTCAGGACATGCTGCGCTGGGCGGTCAGCCGCTTTTCCGCTGCCGGAATCTGGTACGGACATGGCACAGACAATCCCTGGGACGAAGCCGTTCAACTGGTCCTGCCGTCACTCTGGCTGCCGCTGGATATTCCGGAAGATATGCGCAGTGCGCGTCTGACCGCCAGCGAGCGTCTGCTGATCGTTGAGCGCGTTATCCGTCGCGTTAACGAGCGTATCCCGGTCGCCTATCTGACTAATAAAGCCTGGTTCTGCGGCCACGAATTCTTTGTTGATGAGCGTGTGCTGGTGCCGCGTTCACCGATTGGCGAACTGATTGAGAACCGCTTTGCCGGTCTGGTCAGCACGCCGCCCCGTCATATTCTGGATATGTGTACCGGCAGCGGCTGCATCGCGATTGCCTGTGCCTATGCCTTCCCGGAAGCGGAAGTGGACGCCGTGGATATCTCCACCGGTGCGCTGGCCGTTGCCGAGCAGAACATTGAAGAGCATGGTCTGATTCATCAGGTCACCCCGATTCGTGCTGACCTGTTCCGCGAACTGCCGCAGCTGAAATATGACCTGATCGTCACCAATCCGCCGTATGTTGATGCGGAAGATATGGATGACCTGCCGAACGAATATCGCCACGAGCCGGAGCTTGGCCTGGCGGCAGGCAGTGATGGCCTGAAGCTGGTGCGCCGCATTCTGGCCTGTGCGCCGGACTATCTCAGCGAGCAGGGCGTACTGGTCTGCGAAGTGGGTAACAGCATGGTGCACATGATGGAGCAATATCCCGATGTGCCCTTTACCTGGCTGGAATTCGACAACGGCGGTGACGGCGTCTTTACGCTGACGCGCCAGCAGATTGTCGACGCACAACACCATTTCTCTTTTTACAAAGACTAAAAGTGGGGCGAAGCCTCGCCCGCCGAACCCTGAGAAGGAAACAGCATGGCCGGAAACAGCATCGGGCAATTTTTTCGAGTAACTACCTTTGGCGAGTCCCACGGTCTTGCGCTGGGCTGTATCGTTGACGGTGTGCCGCCTGGCATCCCGCTGACCGAAGCCGATATTCAGCACGACCTCGATCGCCGTCGTCCTGGCACATCGCGCTATACCACGCAGCGTCGCGAGCCGGATCAGGTGAAAATTTTGTCCGGTGTGTTCGAGGGTGTGACCACCGGCACTTCAATTGGCCTGCTGATTGAGAACACCGATCAGCGCTCGCAGGATTACGGCGCGATCAAAGATCTCTTCCGTCCGGGCCATGCGGATTACACCTACGAGCAGAAATATGGTCAGCGCGACTATCGTGGCGGTGGCCGCTCGTCGGCGCGCGAAACCGCGATGCGCGTAGCGGCCGGTGCCATTGCCAAGAAATACCTGCAGATGAAACACGGTGTGGTGGTGCGCGGCTATCTGTCACAGATTGGTGATATCGCCTGTGAGCTGAAAGACTGGAGCATTGTGGAAGAGAACCCGTTCTTCTGCCCGGATGCCGACAAACTGGATGCGCTCGATGAACTGATGCGTGGCCTGAAAAAAGAGGGGGACTCCATTGGCGCTAAAGTCACCGTTATGGCAGAGAACGTGCCGCCAGGCCTGGGCGAGCCGGTCTTCGACCGACTGGATGCCGATCTGGCGCACGCGCTGATGAGCATCAATGCCGTGAAAGGCGTTGAAATCGGTGACGGCTTCGCGGTGGTGAACCAGCGCGGCAGTCAGCATCGCGACGAAATCCGCCACGATGGTTTCCAGAGCAACCACGCGGGCGGCATTCTGGGCGGCATCAGCAGCGGCCAGATCATCAGCGCCAATGTGGCGATGAAACCAACCTCCAGCATCACCGTACCGGGTAAAACCATTACCCGCGACGGCGAAGAAGTGGAGATGATCACCAAAGGTCGTCACGATCCCTGCGTCGGGATCCGTGCTGTGCCGATCGCTGAGGCGATGATGGCGATCGTCCTGATGGATCATCTGCTGCGCCAGCGGGCGCAGAATGGTGACGTTAACAGCTCCGTGCCGCGCTGGTGATGGCATGAAGGCGCTCCTGCTTACCCTGAGTGCGCTGCTGATCAGCGCCTCCAGCCTGGCGGCGACGCCGTGGCAAAACATTCAGCATCCGATCAACGGTGCACCGCAGTCCATCGGTGGCTTTGCCAACGGCTGTATTGTTGGCGCGCAGTCGCTGCCGCTGAATTCACCTTACTATCAGGTGATGCGCCAGGATCAGCGGCGTTACTTCGGTCATCCCGATCTGATTCAGTTTATTCAGCGGCTCAGCACCCAGGTGCATAATCTGCAACTGGGTAACGTGCTGATTGGCGACATGGGCATGGCGGCAGGCGGGCGTTTCAGCAGCGGCCACGCCAGTCATCAGACCGGACTGGATGTGGATATCTGGCTGCAACTGCCGAAAACCCGCTGGAGCGCGCAGCAACTGCTGAAGCCGCAGCCGCTGGATTTAGTCGGGCCGGGTGATAAAAATGTGATTGCACGACACTGGCAGCCGGAAATCGACAGCCTGATTAAACTGGCTGCCAAAGATGACGATGTTACGCGCATCTTCGTCAATCCGGCGATTAAAAAGCAGCTTTGTGCCGATGCGGGTAACGATCGTGACTGGCTGCGTAAAGTCCGTCCGTGGTTCGCTCATCGTGCCCATATGCATGTGCGACTGCGTTGCCCTGCGGGCAGTATCGGCTGTGAAGATCAGCCTGCACCGCCTCCGGGCGATGGCTGTGGCGCAGAGCTGCAGAGCTGGTTCCTGCCGAAACAGCCGGGTTCTGGCGCGCCAGTGAAACGTGAGCCACCGCCGTTACCGCCTGCCTGTCAGGCCCTGCTGGATAAACATTTACTGTAAGGGATTCCATGGATTGGTTTGTGGTCAGCCCGCTGCTGGTCGGGCTGCTGTTTTTAATCGCCATGCTCGCCGGTTTTATTGATTCAATCGCGGGTGGCGGAGGATTACTTACGGTACCTTCGTTGCTGGCCGCGGGCCTCTCTCCGGCTCAGGCGCTGGCGACCAATAAACTGCAATCGGTCGGCGGTTCGTTTTCCGCCAGTCTCTACTTTGTCCGGCGTGGTGCGGTCAACCTGAATGAACAGTGGCTGAATATCGCCATGACGCTGCTGGGGTCCGTGCTGGGCGCGATACTGATTCAGCGCCTGCAGGCGGACTTCCTGCGCCAGATGCTGCCGCTGTTTTTAATCGCTATTGGCTTGTGGTTCCTGCTGATGCCGCGCCTGGGTGAAGTCGATCAGGCGCGACGCCTGCACGGCCTGGCCTATGCGCTGGTGGGCGGCGGGGCAGTGGGATTCTACGACGGGTTTTTCGGACCGGGCGCAGGCTCCTTTTATGCGCTGGCTTTCGTCACGCTCTGCGGCTACAACCTGGCCAAAGCGACCGCTCATGCCAAGGTGCTCAACTTCACCTCAAATCTTGGCAGCCTGCTGTTCTTTATCTTTGGCGGCAAAGTGGTGTGGGGAACCGGCCTGATTATGATGCTTGGCGCTTTCTGCGGCGCGCGTCTTGGCGCGCGGCTGGTGCTGAGCCGCGGACAGAAACTGATCCGCCCGATGGTGGTGATTGTCTCTGCCGTCATGAGCATTAAATTACTGTGGGATAGCCACGGCAGCGACGTTCTGGCCTGGCTGGCCACGCTGCATTCGTAACCTGATACGTGATACCGTCATGAACCCGACCCATCATTATGAACAGCTGATCACGCTGTTTGATCGCTGTTTCAGCGATGAATTTCAGACCCGTCTAATTAAAGGCGACGATGAACCGATCTATCTTCCTGCTGATGCAGAGTCGCCGTGGAACCGCGTGGTCTTTGCCCACGGTTTTTACGCCAGCGCTCTGCATGAGATTTCACACTGGTGCATCGCCGGTGAAGCCCGCCGCAAACTGGTTGATTTTGGCTACTGGTACTGTCCGGATGGCCGCGATGCCCTGACCCAGAGTCAGTTTGAAGCGGTGGAAGTGAAGCCGCAGGCGCTGGAGTGGATGTTTTGTACGGCGGCAGGCTTTCCCTTCAACGTGAGTTGTGACAATCTCGACGGAGATTGTGAGCCGGATCGCATTGGGTTCCAGCGTAAAGTGCATGCTCAGGTCATGAGCTATCTGACGTCGGGTATTCCCGACCGTCCCGCGCGTTTTATTTCCGCCCTGGCGGAATTTTATGGCAGGCCTTCATTAACAGCGTCGCAGTTTCCCTGGCCGGACGATCTGTGATGCAGGAAGGCATTATTAATAGAGGAATTGAGATGATCGCAGAATTTGAAGCGCGTATTCTGGCCCTGATTGACGACATGGTCGAGCATGCCAGTGACGATGAGCTGTTCGCCAGCGGTTATCTGCGCGGACATCTGACCCTGGCCGTCGCTGAAGTGGAACAACTGGGCGAACATACGCCAGAAGCGCTGCAGATTCAGGTCTCCCGCAGCCTGCAAAATGCCATTGCTGCCGGAGAACTCTCACCGCGCGATCAGGCTTTAGTGGTCGGGATGTGGGACAACCTGTTTGTTCAGGCACGCCAGCTCTCCGCGTAACCCTGCAGGGCGGCGTGCCGCCCTCAGCATCCGCTAAACCGCTTTTCCCTTCAGTAATTTCCTCACCCAGTAACGATTCGGATTGAGCGCTGCCAGCGTGCTGGCATCCAGAGGCTGCGGCTCGCCCGCCAACTGGGCCGCCAGCACTTCGGCCGCCAGCGGCGCACTGCACAGACCGCGCGAACCCAGCGCCCCAAACAGATATAAGCCCGTAAGATCAGGTGCGTCAGCGATGTCGTGACCTGCGAGCCGCTGAGCCGGTAAATCGGCGTACTGCATAAGCGTCGCGTCATAATCCGGCACGCCGCCCACCATCGGCAGATGATCCCGCGTGGCGCAGCGCACCCCCATTCTTGCTTCACCGTCACTGACATCCACCGTCTCTGCCCAGCCGCTGTCAGGCAGACACTGCAGCAGGCGGCTACGGTTCTCCTGCTGGTCATCTTCCCGGTAATCTGTTGCGGTATCGCCACGGTGATAGCTGGCGCCGATACAGTGGGTGCCAAACTGCGGGCTGACGGGCGTCAGATAGCCGTCGTAACAGAGCACGGTCTGCAGCGCGTCGAGGCCTGGCATCGAAGGAACATGGCTCACCTGGCCGGCCACCGGATAGGTCGGCAGCGGGGCGCTCTGCGCAAAGTCGGCAATCGCATGACCGTTTGCCAGCACCACCGTGGTATGACGGACCGCCGGACGATCGCTGAACGTCAGCGTCCAGTGATCGTCCTGGCGTGACAGCTCGCTGACGCGGTGCAGCCAGTGAATACGCAAGCCCTGGGTTTCGCCATGCGCCAGCATCGCGGTGGTCAGCTCTGCGGGTGAAAGCCAGCCGCCCTGCGGGTAGAAAATGCCGCCACAGCCATGTTCGACATTCGCCAGCTTCTCCGCTTCTGCCACATCGACCCCATAGGCGATGGATTCAGGCAGGCCCATCGCCAGCATCTGATCAATTTTTTTGCGGCTTTTCTCATCCCAGCCCAGCTGCAGCACACCGCTCCAGTGATGCTCATAGGTCAGATTTAACCGATCGTAGAGCCGTCGGGCAAAGCTAAAGGCCGCCGGGAAAAAGGTGGCAAGCGCCGGGTCATGCTGATTGAGCAGCGGATAGAGCGCGCCCTGACGATTGCCGGATGCACCCAGTGCAGGCGCTTCATCGGCACAGTAAAGCGTGACCCGCCAGCCGCGACGCAGCAGCGCCAGCGCCAGTGTGGCACTGGCGACACCGCCGCCAATCAGGGCAACGTCGCGCTGTTCCGCAGATTGACGATGATACCAGGGCTGGGCGGCAGGCAGCGGAGGCGCATCCTGTAACGGCCCGCACAGCATTTCGCGTTTCGGGCCAAATCCTTTGCGGCGGATAACGTCAAAGCCCGCCTGCTGCAGGCCGCGCCGGACAATACCTGCGGCGGTAAAGGTCGCGAAAGTCCCCTGCGGGCGCGCCAGTTTTGCCATCATGTCGAACAGTTCCGGCGTCCACATATCCGGGTTCTTCGAGGGCGCGAAACCATCCAGGAACCAGGCATCGACCTGACGATTCAGGCTGTCATCCAGTTGTCCCATCAGCTGGTTAATATCGCCGAGCCACAGGTCGAGCGTGATGCGTCCGCCGTCAAACAACAATCGCTGACAGCCGGGCAGGGCAGCGGGCCATTGCGCCTGCAGCGCCTCCGCCCACGGGGCCAGTTCAGGCCAGTGCTGCTGGGCCGCAGCCAGGTCGTCACGGGTTAACGGAAATTTCTCAAAGCTGATGAAATGCAGACGTTTTAAAGTGGCATCGGGCTGTTCGCGCTGAAACGCATCGAACGCCTGCCACAGCGTCAGAAAATTGAGGCCGGTACCAAAACCGCTTTCCGCCACGATCAGCAGATCGCGCGGATGCTCTGCAAAACGCTGGGGAAAACCGTTGCCGCCAAGGAAGACATAGCGTGTCTCTTCCAGACCATTGTCGTTAGAGAAATAGACGTCGCCAAACGCTCGGGAAACAGGTGTACCCTGTTCATTCCAGTTTAGCTGCGCATGTTCAACCGGGGTTAATTTCACGGTAAAGGCTCGTTTTTCAGGCAGTGGCGCGATTCTAACGACCCACGTGACATGACGCAAATTTACAAAAGGAAATAGCTGATCGGACTTGTTCGGCGTACAAGTGTACGCTAGAGTGCATGCCAATTAAGAAGAAGTGGATGAGGAAGATTGAATGAAACGTGCTGTGATTACTGGCTTAGGGATCGTTTCCAGTATTGGTAATAACCAGCAAGAGGTGCTGTCATCTCTGCGTGAAGGACGCTCTGGCATCACCTTTTCTGAAGAGATGAAAGATTCCGGCATGCGTAGTCACGTCTGGGGTAACGTTAAATTAGATACCACCGGCCTCATCGATCGCAAAGTTGTGCGTTTTATGAGTGATGCGTCCATCTATGCTTATCTTTCCATGGAAGAAGCGATTAAAGATTCCGGCCTCACCACTGAAATGTATCAGAGCAACCCACGTGTGGGTCTGATTGCAGGTTCAGGCGGCGGTTCTCCGCGTTTCCAGGTGTTTGGTGCTGATGCCATGCGCAGCCCACGTGGCCTGAAAGCGGTTGGCCCTTACGTCGTCACTAAAGCGATGGCTTCTGGCGTTTCTGCCTGCCTCGCCACGCCATTCAAGATTCATGGCGTAAACTACTCGATCAGCTCCGCCTGTGCCACCTCGGCGCACTGTATTGGTAACGCTGTTGAGCAGATTCAGCTCGGCAAACAGGATATCGTTTTTGCGGGCGGCGGCGAAGAGCTGTGCTGGGAAATGGCCTGTGAGTTCGACGCCATGGGCGCGCTCTCTACCCGTTACAACGACACCCCGGAAAAAGCATCACGCACTTATGACAATGAGCGCGACGGTTTTGTTATCGCGGGTGGCGGTGGCATGGTAGTGGTTGAAGAGCTGGAGCATGCGCTGGCACGTGGTGCGCACATCTATGCCGAAATCGTCGGTTACGGTGCGACTTCAGATGGTGCAGACATGGTAGCTCCATCAGGTGAAGGCGCAGTGCGCTGCATGAAGATGGCGATGCACGGTGTCGATACACCTATCGATTATCTGAACAGCCACGGCACCTCTACCCCGGTGGGTGATGTGAAAGAGCTGGGTGCGATTCGTGAAGTGTTTGGCGATAACACGCCTTACATCTCAGCGACTAAAGCGATGACCGGCCACTCCCTGGGTGCCGCTGGCGTGCAGGAAGCGATCTACTCGCTGCTGATGCTGGAGCATGGCTTTATTGCGCCAAGCATCAACATCACCTCGCTGGATGCTGCCGCAACCGGTATGAACATCGTTACTGCGCCGATGGAAAAAGAGCTGACCACCGTGATGTCTAACAGCTTTGGTTTTGGTGGCACCAACGCCACTCTGACCATGCGTAAATATCAGGCGTAATCATTACGTCAGCACTCTGAAGGGCCGGCTTGCCGGCCCTTTTTGTTTTTACAGCCCCTCTGCGTGACCTCGTTTGCCCCTCGGTATTAATCCTCCTCCTGCAGCAGCCGCAGCAACTTATCGCATCCCGCCACAATCTCATCAGGCGTCAGCGCGGCGAAGCCCAGTATCCAGCCTTGCTGCGACACGGGCCCGGCATAGAGCGGACTCAGACGCGGCAGCAGCAAACCCCGTTGCGCCGCCAGCGCGGTTAAGTGTGCTTCATCCTTCTGCAATCTTACCGTCAGCTGTAATCCGCCGCCGCTGGCTATCGGCGTGAGCCACGGCGAGAGCCGCTGCTCAATCTGCTCAAGCAACCGATCGCGACGGCTGTGATAGAGCTGACGCATCAGCCGCAGATGGCTGGCGAAATGTCCCTGCTGCAAAAAGGCGGCGGTGACAGCCTGCGGCAGCAGCGCGCTGTGCCCATCCAGCACGCTGCGTGCCTGGCTTATCGGCGTAACCAGCGCAGGCGGCACCACCATCCAGGCCAGCCGCAGAGAGGGAAACAGCGACTTCGAGAAGGTACCCAGTGTGATGACCCGCTGATGGCGATCCAGGCCCTGCAGCGCAGGGATCGGACGCTCGGCATAGTGAAATTCGCTGTCGTAATCGTCTTCGATCAGCCAGCACTGGTTGCGCCGGGCCCAGTCCAGCCATGCCAGACGCCTCGGCAGGCTCAGCGTCACGCCGCCAGGATAATGATGCGATGGCGTGAGATACATCAGCTTCGCACTGCCGCTGGCGGGCAGGGCACCTTCGGCATCAACCGCAATCCCGCGCACCGCTGCACCTGCAGCCAGAAAAGCATTACGCGCACCGGGATAGCCAGGCTCTTCCATCCACACCTCATCACCGGGATCGACAAACATCATGGCCAGTAACTGCAGTGCCTGCTGCGAACTGGTCAGAATGATCACCTGCTCCGGCTGGCATGCTACTCCCCGTGAGAGCGCCAGATAATCCGCGAGTGCGCTGCGCAACGGCAGGTAGCCACCGGGATCGCAGTGCTGCCCAGCGAACGCTGCACGCTGCTGGTCAGGCGGCGCCACGTGTCATGGGGAAAAGCGCGTAACTCCGGTGAACCGGCGGCGAACGCGTGAGGAAAAGGGGGATCCTGACAGCCACCGGTTGCCAGCACCTGCTGGCCCCGCGCCGAAAACCGGGCGGGCTGAGGCCGGGCCGATAAGGTAGAGGGGCTGACGGGGATGCTGATAGCGACAAAAGTACCGCGACCGGTCTCCCGTCGCAGGTAACCTTCACTTTCCAGCTGGCTGTAGGCCGCTTCCACTGTCACCCGGGACAGATGCAGATCCTGCGCCAGCTGTCGGCTGGACGGCAACTGCTGACCGGCGTGCAGATGGTGCCGGTTGATCGCCAGCCGGAGGGTAGAGCAGAGCCGCTCACGCACGCCGCCACTGGCCTGATGCTGGAAAAGCTGTAACAGCGGTGAAGACATATGGGTCTTATCCCTGTCCTGGAATGGGTATCAGTCAGCAGTCCACTTTGCCGTAAACTGCGAACTCACCACAACAGGAGAATCGTTATGTCATCCGTTTTACGCATTCCCGCCGCCACGCCGCAGCAAAGCCTCGCCTATCTGCAGGCAAAACTCGCTTATTACACCGACGCCTGGGATCTGGCGGAAGATCTGGAGCAGCAGCTCCCGGATATCGTGGTGATCGATGCGCGTGCGGCGGAGGCTTATCGCGCCGGGCATATCTGCGGCGCGATAAACTTTCCGCATCGCGGGATGAATGCCACTACGACGGCCCGGCTCGACCGCAGCAAAGTGTATGTCACGTATTGTGACGGCATTGGCTGTAACGGCTCGACGAAAGCGGCCCTGAAGCTGGCATCACTGGGGTTTCAGGTGAAGGAGTTAATTGGCGGGCTGGATTTCTGGAAGCGTGACGGTCATCCGCTGACCTGGGGTGATGCACCGGGCGAATGGCCTGTCGCCGCGACCAAAGCATCCTGTGGCTGTTAACTCAGAGTACCAGCCAGAGTATAAGAGTGATGGCGACCAGTACGACAAAGAAGCCCAGCAGGGGACGCTGTGCCAGAGGCTGAATCGCAGGCGGCAGTGACGCCACGAATGGCGACCAGATCGGCTGCGGTTTGATCTCGCTGGGTGCCAGCGGCTGCTCGAGAAGTTTTTCTGCCCGGTCAGCGCGACGGCTGAACAGGAAGTTCAGCAGATCCTGGGTCTGAGTCGCTGTCAGCACCGTCTGCGGCGTAGCCTGGAAACGCTGCTGGCTGTAATCCTCAAGCTGCTGCCGCTCCTGCTGATCAAGCGGCTGTTTCAGTGACGCTTCCAGCAAGTGCAACGTCGGTGCGCTGTGCTGACTCAGCGTCTGGCGCACCTGCAGATACTGGGTCAGCAGCGGGAAATGCCGTGACGGGATCGGATCGCCGCTGGTCAGATTCACCAGCTTCAGCGCAGCCGTCCACAATTTACCGGTGGATTCGCCGGTAGCCGCGGCAAGACGTACCACCTGCTGATTCAGAGTATGGTGTTCGGCAGGCAGCAGCGTGCGATCGCTGACGCGGATCTGCTGCGGCTGGGGAATTGTCATCTGCCCGTTCTGCAGCATTGTCAGCACCTGATGCAGCTGATCCTGGCTTAGCGCGCTCAGTACGGTCTGACCAAACTGCTGACGGATAAAATCACTGACGGCCTGACGGTTATTACCTTTTGGCAGCAGATCGGTGAGCTGAGTCATCAGCTGGCGCGTGGCATGCCCGTTCTGCGTCTGCGTGAGGCGATTATTCAGATATTGTTCCGCAGCCGGAAAATGACGCGACTGCAACTCCGCTTCACTCTTCACGCCCACTTCATGCCGGACGCCCGCCCACAATTCGGGCGCTTTAAGATTGCTGAGCGATGAGATGCGCACGATCAGGCGTTCTAACGTCGTGCGCTGCGCAGGAGAAAGAGGCTGTTCACCGGCCACTGAACCCTGACGCGTGACGCCGGTTTGCGGATTGACAGATGAACGATCGACCGGCGCACCGGGGCCGCTGAGAGGTTGCATGGCGGATTCCTTGGGAAAACAGAACAGCGTGAGGTGCGCCGGAAAATTGAATGCGACATGATAGCAAAAGCCCCCGGGAAATCCCACGGGGGACATGCGTTTCGGTGCGAGATTTACGCTTTAGTCGTGAATCCCGGACGCGCCAGGCAATCTGCAGACGGCGCTCTTCAGGACGGTGGCTGACTGACCGGTTTACGCCGGGTCAACGGAGTCCGCAGCCGCTGCGCCAGTATTACGCCGCCCAGCGTCAGACCGCCGCCAATCCAGTGGTAACTGTGCAGCTGCTCGTGCAGAAACAGCACGGCGATTAACGCGGTGAACAGCGGTGTCAGATTCATAAAGATGCTGGTGGTGCTGGCTCCCAGGCGCTGCACGCCGTGGATCCATAGAAAGGGCGCGATGATGGAGGCGAACAGCCCGGCAAACGCCACCAGTAGCAGGTTGTGCCGGTTAAGCGCGATGTCCGGTGCCAGTAAAAAGCCGGGCAGTAACAGCAGCACGCCGAATAAGATCTGCACATAGAGGCTCTGCCAGATCGGCAGTGGCAGCGCCCAGCGTTTGGTCAGAACGCCATACAGCGCATAGGCGGTGGAGGCTCCCAGCATCATCAGCTCACCTTTACCCATTCCATGATTCAGCAGTTGCATCACGTTGCCCTCACTGACCAGCCACACCAGACCGCTAAAGGAGATGATACTGCCGAGCAGGATGCCGAGCGTCGGGGCAATCCGCAGAATCACCACGCTCAGCAGCACAGTAAGCAGCGGAATCAGGGCGCCGATAATCCCCATGAACAGGGCGCTGACGCTGTGTGCCGCGTAATAGGCAAGGCTCTGATAGAGCACCATGCCAAGCAGACCGAGGATCGCCAGCCGCCCGAGATGCGGTTTGATGGCCTGACGCGCGCGCCAGACGCCGGGTAGCACAAAGGGCGTCAGCACCAGTAGCGCCAGCAGCCAGCGATAGAATGAGATCGCCGCCGGATCGATCGCACTGGCCGACAGTTTGCTGACAATTGAATTGATCGACCAGATCATCACCGCAAAAAGCGGATACAGGAAAAACATGCTGACTCTCCACACGCCATAACACGCCATTAATGAGCCGCAGTGTACGCTTGTCCGGATTTATTCAGATAGTTAATATCAGACAAAATGAGCTGTTGAGCGGACAGAATGACCCTGAAAGTGACCTACCAGCCGCCGCTGGATGCGCCGCAGTTACGCTACTTTATGCGTTACGAGCAGGCCAATGCCCGCACCGAATACCTGCCGCATAGCCATGACTGGGGCCAGCTGATTATGGTCAAAAGCCACGTACTGGAGATGCAGGTCGGGGGCGAGCGATTGCTGACCCCGGCAGATATTCCGGTCTGGATCCCGCCGGGTCAGCTTCACAGCAGCTATAACCATCGCCAGGCGCAGTTTCGCACCTTTAATCTGGCGGCCCCGCTATGCACCGACTTACCGCGGCGTGCCTGCCTGATGCTGGTCGATCCAATTGCTCACGCTATCATGGATGAGTTTGCTGAGCAGCAGATTGAGCAACCCGAAACGGATGCGCAGTGGCGGCTGTGTGAGGTGCTGCGCGATCGCCTGCGGCTGGCGCAGGTGCAGGAGAGCTATCTGCCCACCTCAGAAGATAAATTTCTCGCGCCGGTGTTACATGCGCTGGAGGCGAATCCGGGCGATAACACCACGCTGGCGGGCTGGGCGGCGCGGGTCTTTACCACCGAACGGACGCTGGCGCGGCGCTGCCAGAAGCAGCTTCATATGACGTTTGGTGAGTGGCGGCAGCGGCTGCGGTTTCTTCGTGCCATCGTGCTGCTGGAGCAGGGAGAAAGTGTGCAGACTATCGCCCATGAGCTGGGATACAGCTCCGCCTCGGCACTGATTGTGATGTTCCAGCAACAGGCGGGAACCACGCCCGATCGCTACCGCGCGCGGTTAGGCTAACGCGTCGCTTTGTGCCAGAATCATTCCCCTCAATGCAACAGACAGGAAAGCCGCAGTGAAAATTCTGGTCGATGAAAATATGCCTTATGCCCGTGAGTTATTCAGCCGCACCGGTGACGTAGTCGCGGTGCCGGGACGTCCGCTGCCGGTGGCTGAACTGGCCGATGCCGATGGCCTGATGGTGCGCTCAGTCACCCAGGTGAATGAAGCTCTGCTGGCTGGAAAACCGGTGAAGTTTGTCGGAACCGCCACGGCGGGCACCGATCATATCGACGAGAACTGGCTGCAGCAGGCGGGCATTGCGTTCTCTGCTGCACCAGGCTGTAACGCCATTGCGGTGGTGGAATATGTCTTCTCTGCGCTGCTGCTGCTGGCGGAACGCGATGGTTTTGAGCTGCGTGACCGCACGGTTGGTATTGTCGGCGTCGGTAACGTCGGCGGGCGACTGCAAAAGCGGCTGGAAGCCTGGGGCATCAAAACCCTCCTGTGCGATCCGCCGCGCGCCGATCGGGGTGAAGAGGGGGATTTCCTGTCGCTGGAAGCCGTGACAGAGCAGGCTGACATTCTTACGTTCCATACGCCGCTGTTTAAAGACGGTCCGTATAAAAGCTGGCATCTGGCGGATGCGGCGCTGCTGATGGCGCTGAAGCCCAACACCATTCTGATCAACGCCTGTCGCGGCCCGGTGGTGGACAACGGCGCGCTGCTGGAAGTGCTGAAAATGCGCCACGATCTCACCGTGGTGCTGGATGTCTGGGAGCCGGAGCCGGATCTCTCGCTGGCGTTGCTGGATAAGGTCGACATCGCCACGCCGCACATCGCGGGCTACACCCTGGAAGGCAAAGCACGTGGCACCACGCAGGTCTTTGAAGCCTGGTGCGATTTTATTGGTCAGCCGCAGCAGGTGCCACTCAGCACCTTGCTGCCGGTGCCGGAATTCAGTGAAATCACCCTGAATGGCCCGCTGGATCAGCCAACGCTGAAACGCCTGGCGCATCTGGTGTATGATGTGCGCCGCGATGATGCCCCCCTGCGTAAAGTGGCGGCGAAACCCGGCGAATTTGATCGCCTGCGCAAGCAGTATCTGGAGCGCCGTGAATGGTCGTCGCTGCAGGTGAACTGTGATGACGCCACAACGGCTGAGATGCTGAACCAGCTGGGCTTTAACGCAACAACTTCCCCGAAATAACGGGCGCTGCAGGTCAGGCGCCCCGGCTCGGTTTCCGCACTGAATCAGTCAGTGAACGGAAGGCGCGCTCTGCTGGCATGTCTGCATGACGGCGGGTTCCGGGGGGAGATACCCAATGGATTTCGGGTTGCATTGAGGCGGCAAGAGAACGAATCCCGATGAGCTTACTCAGTAAGTGATTCGGGTGAGTGAACGCAGCCAACAAAGATGCAACGTGAAAGACGACGGGGATAAATCTGAATCCCTGGGCGGTGAATATCACCGCCTTCTGTTTTTATGTCATTGTCTGGAGTAAACCAACATGTCTGACGGCTGGAATATTGCGCTACTTGGCGCGACAGGCGCAGTAGGGAACGCTGTACTGGAACTGCTGGCGGAACGCCAGTTCCCGGTTGGTGAATTATATTTGCTGGCCAGCGAAAACAGCGCGGGCGAAATCAAGCGTTACGAAGGCCGCTCGGTGCGGGTCGAAAATGCAGAGACGTTCGACTGGTCACAGGCGCAACTGGCCTTTTTCGTGGCGGGACGTGATGCTTCGGCGCGCTTTGCCGATGAAGCGGCCAACGCCGGTTGTCTGGTAATCGACAGCAGCGAGCTGTTTGCGCTGGAACCTGATGTGCCACTGGTAGTGCCGGATGTGAATCCGCAGGTGCTGGCAGATTACCGTAATCGCAACATCATCAGCGTGGCAGATAATCTGGTGAGCCAGCTGCTGACCGCGATTAAACCGCTGGTAGATGCAGCCGGATTGAGCCGCTTACAAGTGACTAACCTGATCTCGGTCTCCAGCTACGGCAAAGTGGCGGTGGATGCGCTGGCCGGGGAAAGTGCCCATCTGCTGAATGGTATCCCGGCCGATGAACATCACTTTGGCCGTCAGCTGGCGTTTAACCTGATGCCCCAACAGGCCGATGCAGAAGGTAGCGTGGAAAGCGAACGCCGTTTGATTGATCAGGTGCGCAAGGTATTGCAGGACGAAGGCTTACCGATTGCGGTCAGCAGCGTACAGGCGCCGGTGTTCTACGGTAATGCGCAGATTGTGCATATCGAGAACCTGCGCCCGCTCTCTGCGGAAGAGGCGCGTGCTGAGCTGGCGCTGGCGTCAGATATTCGTCTGAGCGAAGAGGATGAAGTGCCAACGCCGGTGACGGATGCCTCGGGCAACGGCGAACTGAGCATCGGCGCGGTGCGCAACGATTACGGTATTCCGGAGCTGCTGCAGTTCTGGTCAGTGGCTGACAACATTCGTTTTGGCGGCGCGCTGATGGCGGTGAAAACCGCTGAGAAACTGGTTCAGGAGTATCTGTAACCATGTCCGATGGTCAGACGCAAAAACTGGCGCTCGGCATCGAGTATGACGGCAGCCGTTACTACGGCTGGCAGCGTCAGAATGAAGTTCGCAGCGTGCAGGAGAAGGTAGAGCGCGCGCTGTCGAAAGTTGCCGATCATCCGGTCAGCATTTTTTGTGCCGGTCGTACCGATGCGGGCGTTCACGGGACGGGGCAGGTGGTCCATTTCGAGACCACATCGCAGCGGCCTGATGGTGCCTGGACGCTGGGCGTGAATGCCAATCTGCCGCCGGATATTGCGGTGCGCTGGGTGAAAGCGGTGCCGGATGAATTTCATGCCCGCTTCAGCGCCACGGCCCGCCGTTATCGCTACCTGATCTACAATCAGCGTCTGCGTCCGGCGGTGCTGGCGCAGGGCGTCACGCACTTCTACCATCCTCTGGATGCAGAGAAGATGCAGCGCGCCGGGCAATGTTTGTTAGGCGAGAATGATTTCACCTCATTCCGCGCGGTGCAGTGCCAGTCGCGTACCCCGTGGCGCAACGTGATTCACCTCAACGTGACGCGTCAGGGTTCCTACGTGATTGTGGATATCAAAGCCAACGCCTTTGTGCATCACATGGTGCGCAATATCGTGGGCAGCCTGATGGAGATAGGCTGCGGCAATAAGCCGGAGTCATGGATGGCAACGCTGCTGGCGGCGAAGGATCGGACATTAGCCGCAGCCACAGCCCGGGCAGAGGGGTTGTATCTGGTGGCGGTGGATTACCCATCCCACTTTGCGTTACCACAGCCGTCGATGGGACCGTTGTTCCTCGCGGATTAATTCACTTTCAGGACTTAAAAGGGCGCGCTATGGAGTTTCTCCATTTTCTGGTCGATTTCATTCTGCACATCGATGTGCATCTGGCCGAACTGGTTGCACAGTACGGTATCTGGATTTACGCTATTTTGTTCCTGATTTTGTTCTGCGAAACCGGACTGGTGGTCACGCCGTTCCTGCCGGGGGATTCGCTGCTGTTTGTGGCGGGCGCACTGGCCGCGCTGCCGGGTAACGATCTCAATGTGCACATTATGGCGGCACTGTTAGTGGTCGCGGCGGTTCTGGGCGATGCGGTGAACTACACCATTGGTCGCCTGTTTGGCGAACGGTTGTTCAGTAACCCGAACTCGAAGATTTTCCGTCGCAGCCATCTGGATAAAACCCATGCGTTTTATGCCCGTCACGGTGGAAAAACCATTATCCTGGCGCGCTTTGTGCCGATCGTCCGTACGTTCGCGCCGTTTGTTGCCGGTATGGGCCATATGTCCTATCGTCACTTCGCGCTGTTCAACGTGACGGGTGCGCTGTTATGGGTGCTGCTGTTCTCCTATGCCGGCTACCTGTTTGGCGATCTGCCGGTGGTGCAGGAAAACCTGAAGCTGCTGATTGTTGGCATTATCCTGGTCTCGATTCTGCCAGGTGTGATTGAAGTCTGGCGTCATCGCCGTCAGGCTAAGCAGCAGAAGCTGCCGTAAGGCTGCGCTCAGGGGTAAGACCAGATTTTTATCCACAGTCTGAACAGGTTGTGGTTTAATGAGCGACATTTACCGTCTGCTGAAGCGGTTTTCAGCAGTATCAAGACGACTGGACCAGGTCAGTTTTAAACAGAAAGGTCATCAATGAGCTGGATTGAACGCATTCTTAATAAAAGCACCGGAACGCCTGTGCGCAAAGCCAGTATCCCGGAAGGGGTCTGGACCAAGTGTGACAGCTGTGGTCAGGTTCTCTACCGCGCCGAGCTGGAGCGTAATCTTGAGGTCTGCCCGAAGTGTGACCATCACATGCGGATGCACGCCCGTGAGCGCCTCGGCAGTGTCCTCGATCAGGGCACGATGGTTGAGCTGGGTAGTGAACTTGAACCTAAAGACCTGCTCAAGTTCCGTGACTCCAAAAAGTACAAAGATCGTCTGATCGCGGCCCAGAAAGACACCGGTGAGAAAGATGCGCTGGTGGTCATGAAAGGTCAGCTGCACGGCATGCCGGTTGTTGCGGCAGCCTTTGAATTTGCCTTTATGGGCGGTTCAATGGGTTCTGTGGTCGGTGCGCGTTTTGTACGTGCGGTTGAGCAGGCGTTAGAAGATAACTGCCCGCTGATCTGTTTCTCCGCCAGCGGCGGGGCGCGTATGCAGGAAGCGCTGCAGTCGCTGATGCAGATGGCGAAAACCAGTGCGGCACTGGCAAAAATGCGTGAGCGCGGTCTGCCTTACATTTCCGTGCTGACTGACCCGACCATGGGTGGCGTTTCGGCCAGTTTTGCCATGCTGGGCGACCTCAATATCGCGGAACCTAAAGCACTGATCGGCTTTGCTGGTCCACGTGTGATTGAGCAGACCGTGCGTGAAAAACTGCCGCCGGGCTTCCAGCGCAGTGAGTTCCTGATTGAAAAGGGCGCGATTGATATGATCATTCGCCGTCCGGAAATGCGCTACAAACTGGCAAGCCTGCTGGCAAAAATGATGAACCTGCCGGCACCGCTGCATGACGGTGAACAGTCCGCTCCTGCGACGACTGAATCGGAAAGCAACGAGGCCTGACAGGAGATAGAGAGGCGCGCCCGCCGCGCCTCTTACCAATGCACCGTATACCGCAGCACCAGTCTGCCAGGTATAAATAAGCAAAACGGGACATATGGACAATCTTCACCTTCCTCAAGCCACGTCGCCTTTGGCCACGTGGCTTTATTATCTTGAGCACCTGCATACTCAGGCCATCGAACTGGGTCTGGACCGTATTCGTCAGGTAGCGCTTCGTCTCGACCTGCTGAAACCCGCTCCTTTTGTCTTTACCGTGGCCGGTACGAATGGCAAAGGCACCACCTGTCGCACTCTGGAAACGCTGCTGATCGCTGCGGGCTACCGCGTTGGCGTTTACAGCTCGCCGCATCTGGTGCGCTACACCGAGCGTGTTCGGGTTCAGGGCGGGGAATTGAGTGAAGCGCAGCACTGCGCCAGCTTTGCGGAGATAGAAGCCGGTCGTGCCGACATTTCGCTGACCTATTTCGAATTTGGTACGCTCTCTGCGCTGAATCTGTTCCGCCAGGCGCAGCTGGATGTGGTGATCCTGGAAGTCGGCCTCGGCGGACGACTGGATGCCACCAACATAGTGGATGCCGATGTCGCCGTAGTCACCAGCATTGCACTGGACCACACCGACTGGCTGGGCCCGGATCGCGAAAGCATCGGACGCGAGAAAGCGGGTGTCTTCCGGGCGGGGAAACCGGCGGTAGTCGGTGAACCCGATATGCCACACAGCATCGCTGTGGTCGCGCAGGAAAAAGGCGCTCAGCTGTTACAGCGCAACCGCGACTGGTCCTGGCACACGCAGGCCGAAAGCTGGTCGCTGCGTGATGCGCAGGGCGAGCTGAACGATCTGCCGCTGCCCCAGGTGCCGCTGCCTAACGCGGCGACCGCGCTGGTGGCGCTGCGTGTCTCCGGGCTTGAGGTCAGTGAGGCGCAGATTCGTGCCAGCCTGCCGCTGGCGATGCTGCCAGGGCGTTTTCAGACTATTAGCGAATCACCGCGCGTGATTCTGGATGTCGCCCATAATCCGCATGCGGCGACTTATCTGGCGTCACGGCTGGCGGCTCTGCCGAAACACGGCAAGGTGCATGCCGTTGTTGGCATGCTGCATGATAAAGATATCCCCGGTACGCTGGCGGCGCTGGCACCCATGGTGGATGCCTGGTACTGCGCACCGCTTGACGGTCCGCGCGGCGCCAGTGCTGAGCAACTGCTGGACTGTCTGTCGCAGGGCGAAGCCTTCAGCTCGGTTGAGCTCGCCTGGCAGCACGCACGCCAGCGGGCCGCGCCGCAGGACACTGTGCTGGTCTGTGGTTCATTCCACACCGTGGCGCAGGTCATGGAATCGATTGAAACGGAGAAAGGACGTGGCAAGTAAGTTTCAGAACCGTTTAGTCGGCACCGTCATTCTGGTCGCCGTTGGCGTGATTGTGCTGCCAGGGCTGCTGGATGGTCAGAAAAAGCATTACAAAGAGGAGTTCGCCGCCATTCCGCTGGTGCCGAAACCTGACGATCAGCAGGACAGCGAAATGGTACCGCCGGTAACCCAGTCGCTGCCGTCTCAGCCGCCGGAAGGCGCGGGCAATGCGGTCAGCAGCAGCAATGGCAATGGCAAAACCAATGCCACGGCAGAGCAGGGGCGGACTCAGCCGGAGGAAGATAGCGATCCGGTCGTGGTCTCGCCGCCGCCGGTTCATCAGTCTGTGCCTGCACAGACGGTGACGAAGCCGAAAGTGACAGAGCAGCAGAAACCTAAAGTCACTGAACAGCCTAAGCAGAAGCCGGTCGAACAGCAGAAGCCAAAAGTTGTGGAACAGCCTAAACCGAAGCCGGTTGAACAGCCTAAAGCGGTCGAACAGCCGAAGCAGGAAGAGGCGCCGAAAGCCGCAGAGACGACGGCACCGGCAGGGCAGGCTTATGTGGTGCAGTTAGGTGCGCTCAAAAACGCCAGCAAAGTGAATGAGATTGTCGCGCAGTTGCGGCTGTCGGGCTATCGCGCCTTTACCGTGCCTTCAACGCCGGTACAGGGTCAGATTACCCGCATTTACGTCGGGCCGGATGCCTCGAAAGCCAAAATGCAGAGCGCAGTTGGCGAGCTGAAAAGCATCTCAGGACTGGGCGGTGTTGTGAAACCGTACAGCGCCCGTTAAAACCGGCGATTGGCGCTGCCGATAGCAGTAACAGGCAGCGTCTTTTGCCCGGCGTTCAGCGATTTCAGAGCACGATGTCGCGTAAAATATTGACGATTTTCAATGGCCTGTCCGGCTGAGAATCACCCGGGCGATTGAGGTTTTTTTCATCGCCGTATTTATGGATGCAGAAAAAGAAAACCGCTACGCAAACGTTTTCTTTTTCTGTTAGAATGCGCCCCGAACTGGATGCAGGGGTGCAATTGCACTGGCGCTGGAAGAGTTCATGATCTGGATTGATTACGTCATTATTGCGGTAGTTGGTTTTTCGGCTCTGGTCAGCCTCGTCCGTGGGTTCGTCCGGGAAGCCTTATCTCTCGTTACCTGGGGATGTGCGTTTTTTGTCGCCAGTCATTACTACGCCTACCTTGCAGTCTGGTTTACAGGTTTTGACGACGAACTGGTTCGTAACGGTATCGCCATTGGTGTGCTGTTTGTGGCTACCCTGATTGTAGGGGCTATTGTGAACTACGTTATCGGCACGCTGGTGGAGAAAACCGGCCTGTCGGGAACCGACCGGGTGTTGGGAGTCTGTTTCGGGGCGTTGCGTGGGGTGCTGATTGTAGCCGCCTTGCTGTTCTTCCTTGATACATTCACTGGCTTTTCCAAAAGTCCGGACTGGCAACAGTCTCAACTCATTCCCGAGTTCAGTTATATCATCAGGTGGTTTTTTGATTACCTGAAAAGCACGTCGAGTTTTTTACCCCGGTGATGTGACCGGGAGTGCGGCTTAATGAGGAAATGACAACATGTGCGGTATTGTCGGTATCACCGGTTTCATGCCGGTCAACCAGTCGATCTATGACGCGTTAACGGTGCTCCAGCACCGCGGGCAGGATGCCGCAGGCATTTGTACAATCGATGCGCTGAAATGTTTTCGCCTGCGAAAGGCAAACGGCCTGGTCAGCGACGTTTTCGAAGCACGCCACATGCAGCGTCTGCAGGGCAATATGGGGATCGGTCACGCGCGTTATCCCACCGCGGGAAGCTCCAGTGCCTCTGAAGCGCAGCCATTTTATGTAAACTCCCCGTACGGTATCACCCTGGCGCACAACGGTAACCTGACCAACGCCCACGTGCTGCGTAAGCACCTGTTTGAAAAGGGCCGCCGTCACGTTAACACCACCTCAGATTCTGAAATCCTGCTGAACATCTTTGCGCAGGAGCTGGATCGTTTTCAAAACGATCCGTTGCAAGCCGACAACATTTTCGCTGCGGTGGCTGCCGTACATCAGCAGGTACGCGGTGCCTACGCCGTCGTGGCGATGATTATCGGTCACGGCATGGTTGCCTTCCGTGATCCCAACGGCATCCGTCCGCTGGTACTGGGCAAGCGCGTTATCGCTGATGGTCGCACCGAGTATATGGTCGCCTCCGAGAGCGTGGCGCTGGATACACTGGGCTTTGAATTCATCCGTGACGTCGCACCGGGTGAAGCGGTGTATGTCACTGAAGCGGGCCAGCTCTCTACCCGTCAGTGTGCTGAAAACCCGAAAAGCAATCCGTGCCTGTTCGAGTATGTCTATTTTGCGCGTCCCGACTCATTCCTGGACAAAATCTCCGTCTACAGCGCCCGTGTCCGTATGGGTACCAAGCTGGGCGCGAAAATTGCCCGCGAGTGGGAAGATCTGGATATCGACGTCGTGATTCCGATTCCGGAAACCTCTACCGATATCGCGCTGGAAATTGCCCGTATCCTTGACAAGCCTTATCGTCAGGGCTTCGTGAAAAACCGTTACGTTGGCCGTACTTTTATCATGCCGGGACAGCAGTTACGTCGCAGCGCGGTACGCCGCAAGCTCAACGCTAACCGCGCTGAATTCCGTGATAAAAACGTCCTGCTGGTGGATGACTCCATCGTGCGTGGCACCACCTCAGAGCAGATCATTGAGATGGCGCGTGAAGCGGGCGCAAAACGGGTTTATCTGGCCTCTGCTGCACCGGAAATTCGTTTCCCGAACGTCTACGGCATTGATATGCCGAGCGCCACGGAACTGATTGCACACGGCCGGGAAGTGGAAGAGATTCGCCAGCTGATTAAAGCCGATGCGCTGATTTTCCAGGACCTGGACGATCTGATTGAAGCGGTGCGTGAAGAGAATCCGGACATTGCTCAGTTCGAATGTTCGGTGTTCAACGGGATTTACGTGACGAAGGATGTCGATCAGCAGTATCTGGAGTATCTGGAGTCGCTGCGAAACGATGATGCCAAAGCGCTTCAGCGCCAGAACGAAGTCGAAAACCTTGAGCTGCACAACGAGGGCTGATACGTCTGACAGGCGGGCAGCATAAAGCAGGGCGGGAGCAATCCCGCCCTGTTTGTTTTCAGAAACCCGCTGGCCGCGTATGATGGCGCATTGGCTGACATAAGGTTGGAATATGAAACGACTCATCATTGGCATCTCTGGCGCAAGCGGGGTGATCTATGGGGTGCGCATGCTGCAGGTGTTGCAGCAGGTGGAAGAAGTAGAAACGCATCTGGTCATGAGCCAGGCGGCGCGTCAGACGCTGAGTCTGGAGAGTGATTATTCGCTGCGTGACGTGCAGGCGCTTGCCGATGTGGTGCATGACGTGCGCGATATTGCAGCAAATATCTCGTCGGGTTCGTTTAAAACGCTGGGCATGGCGATTTTACCCTGCTCAATGAAAACGCTTTCAGGCATCGTCCACAGTTACAGTGACTCGCTGCTGACCCGCGCGGCTGACGTCGTGTTAAAAGAGCAGCGCAAGCTGGTGTTGTGCGTACGTGAAACCCCGCTACACGTTGGCCACCTGCGAATGATGACTACCGCTGCCGAATTGGGTGCGATTATCATGCCGCCGGTGCCGGCATTTTATCACCGGCCTGAAACAATCGATCAGTTGATCGACCAGACCGTTAACCGGGTTATCGACCAGTTTGATATCGAATTACCGGAAGATCTTTTCGCGCGCTGGCAGGGTGCATAAAGTTCCGCTGGCGCACTTATTTAGTGCATAAGCGCGCCTCGGATCACTCTTCGTGCATTTGATGCACCAAAAGTTAACAACGTCGCTTTTTCTCTTTCACCACACTGCTATATTCCCCTCACAAACACAGCGTTTTCGCCTGTCTGACATCACGCTAACAGCGTGGATAACTTGCAGATCTGGCATGAAACATGCAAATTACTTTGCGCAAACACATCACGAACCACATAACAAAAAGCACTTCACTTGAGGGTAATCTATGAAAAAGCGTGTTCTGGCTCTTTCCCTGATGCTGGGCTTATCCAGTGCTGCCAGCGTCTTCGCGGCAGTGCCGGGTTCAATCCGCATCGGCACAGACCCAACTTACCCACCGTTTGAGTCGAAAGACGCGCAAGGCAAGTTAGTGGGCTTCGATATCGACCTCGCTAACGAAATCTGTAAACGTATTCATACCCAGTGTACCTATGTTGAAAGCGACTTCGATGCGCTGATCCCCTCGCTGAAAGCGAAGAAAATTGATGCCATCATCTCCTCTCTTTCCATCACAGCAAAACGTCAGGAAGAGATCGCCTTCTCGGAAAAACTCTACGCCGCTAATGCGCGTTTAGTCGCACCGAAGGGATCGAAAATTCAGCCGACCATCGAGTCTCTGAAAGGCAAGAATATCGGTCTGCTGCAGGGCACCACGCAGGAAACCTATGCCAATCAGAACTGGCGGCCAAAAGGGGTTAACGTCACCCCTTATGCTAACCAGGATCTGGTTTATCAGGATCTGAATGCCGGTCGTATTGATGCAGCCTTCCAGGATGAAGTGCAGGCCAGCGAAGGTTTCCTGAAACAGCCAGTCGGTAAAAACTACGCCTTCGCGGGTCCGGCCGTGAAAGATGACAAGATCTTTGGCGTCGGCACCGGTATGGGACTGCGTAAAGATGACAGCGAACTGAAAGCGGCCATCGACAAAGCCTTTACTGACATGCGTAAAGATGGCACCTACGACAAGATTGCGAAGAAATACTTCGATTTCAATGTGTACGGCGACTAACCATCCTGTCGCTTTACCCTCTGTATCCGTTTTATCGGGACTGAGCCGGTTCTGCCTGGTGCAGAAACCGGCGCCGTCCCGCTGATGGCGGATAGCATCTGCAACGGAGTGGTAAAGCTAAACTGCCCGTCTCGCTTGCGGGCAGCGTTTCGTTTTCACCCCACGACAGGACCCTCTCGATGCTGTATGGCTATTCTGATGTAATTCTCCGGGGCACGCTGGTGACGCTGGAGCTGGCTCTCACCTCCGTCGTGCTGGCAGTGCTGCTGGGCCTGATTGGCGCAGGCGCGAAACTGTCGCGCAGCCGGCCACTGGCGATGATTTTTGAAGGCTACACCACGCTAATCCGTGGCGTGCCTGACCTCGTACTGATGCTGCTGATCTTCTACGGTCTGCAGATTGTCCTCAACCAGATAACCGATGCGCTCGGCATGGCGCAGTTTGATATCGATCCGATGGTGGCCGGTATCATTACGCTCGGCTTTATCTATGGTGCCTACTTCACCGAAACCTTCCGCGGGGCCTTTATGGCCGTACCGCAGGGGCAGATTGAAGCGGCCACCGCGTTCGGTTTTACTGGCGCGCAGGTGTTTCGCCGCATTCTGTTTCCGGCCATGATGCGCTATGCGCTGCCGGGTATCGGCAACAACTGGCAGGTGATTCTGAAAGCCACCGCGCTGGTCTCGCTGCTGGGGCTGGAAGATGTGGTGAAGGCGACGCAGCTGGCCGGGAAAAGTACCTGGCAGCCGTTCTACTTCGCCATCGTGGCGGGTGTCATTTATCTGGTGTTTACCACGCTGTCGAACGGCGTGCTGTGGTGGCTGAACCGTCGCTATACGGTCGGTGTGAAGAGGGCGAGTTATGATTGAGATTATTCAGGAATACTGGAAATCGCTGCTCTGGACTGACGGTTATCGTTTTACCGGTGTGGCTATCACCCTGTGGCTGCTGATCCTTTCGGTGAGCGTTGGCGGCTGTCTGGCCATCCTGCTGGCGATTGCGCGGGTTTCACCTAACCGGTTTATCAGTTTTCCGGTCTGGCTCTTTACCTACGTGTTTCGCGGTACGCCGCTCTATGTGCAACTGCTGGTGTTCTACTCCGGCATGTACACGCTGGAAATTGTGAAAGGCACCGAACTGCTGAACGCGTTTTTCCGCAGTGGCCTGAACTGTACGCTGCTCGCTTTCACTCTCAATACCTGTGCCTACACCACGGAAATCTTTGCGGGTGCGATTCGCTCGGTGCCACACGGTGAGATTGAGGCGGCGCGGGCTTATGGCTTCTCCACCTTTAAACTCTATCGCTGCATTATCCTGCCCTCGGCGCTGCGGACGGCACTGCCGGCTTACAGCAACGAAGTGATTCTGATGCTGCACTCCACGGCGCTGGCTTTCACCGCCACCGTGCCGGATCTGCTGAAAATCGCGCGGGATATTAACTCGGCGACCTATCAGCCGTTTACCGCCTTTGGCCTGGCGGCTGTGTTATACCTGATTATCTCTTACGTGTTGATCAGCCTGTTCCGCCTGGCGGAACGCCGCTGGCTGGCCCACGTGAAACCCTCTTCATCGCATTGAGTAGAACTATGGCTGACAATAAATTAAGCGTCACCGAATTGCATAAACGTTACGGTGAACATGAAGTGCTGAAAGGGGTCTCGTTAACTGCGAAAGCGGGCGATGTGATCAGTATCATTGGATCGTCCGGTTCAGGGAAAAGTACCTTTTTACGCTGCATTAACTTCCTCGAAAAACCGAGCGAAGGCAGCATCGTGGTCAACAACCAGCAGATTACACTGGTTCGCGACAAAGATGGACAGCTCAAAGTGGCTGACAAAGAACAGCTTCGCGCCTTGCGTACCAGCCTCACCATGGTGTTCCAGCACTTCAATCTCTGGAGCCACATGACGGTGCTGGAAAACGTGATGGAAGCGCCGATTCAGGTGCTGGGGCTGAGCAAAACGGAAGCGCGTGAGCGCGCCATTCGCTATCTCGATAAAGTCGGCATTGATGCGCGGGCGCAGGCGAAGTATCCGGTGCATCTTTCTGGCGGTCAGCAGCAGCGTGTGTCGATTGCACGCGCGCTGGCGATGGAGCCGGAGGTGCTGCTGTTTGACGAACCGACCTCAGCGCTGGATCCGGAGCTGGTAGGTGAAGTACTGCGCATCATGCAGAAGCTGGCGGAAGAGGGCAAAACCATGGTGGTGGTCACCCACGAGATGGAGTTTGCCCGTCACGTCTCAAATCACGTGATTTTCCTGCATCAGGGCAAAATCGAAGAGCAGGGGCCGCCTGCGGACGTGTTCGGCAGCCCGAAAAGCCCGCGTTTACAGCAGTTCCTCAAGGGATCGCTGAAGTAATCCTGCGCCCGCGTCTGTCAGACGCGGGCTTCAGGCTAATGCTTCACCACATCCTGCAACGCCTCCTGCAGATCGTACCAGCGGAAGCCGAAACCTGAGGCTTCCAGCCGCTTTGGCAGCACATGCTGACCTCCCAGCACCAGCACCGACGATTCGCCCATCATCAGCTTAATGGCACTGGCAGGCGTGCGCATAAAGGCCGGACGATGCATCACCCGACCCAGCGTAGCGGCAAACTGCTCATTACGCACCGCGTAAGGCGCGACCATATTGAACGGACCCCGCAGATCCTCATGATCCAGTAACCAGATAATGGCGTTAAGCATGTCATCAATGTGGATCCATGGCATGTACTGTTTGCCACTGCCGATCGGCCCGCCGATGCCGAGCTTAAACGGCAGCTTCATTTTGCTGAGTGCGCCACCCTCGGAGGTCAGCACTACGCCGGTACGCAGCAGACAGACGCGGGTGCGTTCACTTTCAGCCGCCAGCGCCAGTTGCTCCCAGCGGGCGCAGAGCTGATGTGTGAATTCATCCTGACCCTGATCCTCTTCGGTCAGCACCAGGTCGCCGGTATTGCCATAAAAGCCGGTCGCCGAACCTGAGATCAATACTGATGGTGGCGTGGCGCTGGCGTTGATCAGGGAGGCGATCTGCTCGGTGATTTGCCAGCGGCTTTCGCACAGCTGCTGTTTGTGCGGCTCTGTCCAGCGTTTGTCGGCAATAGGTTCTCCCGCCAGATTAATCACCGCATCGATGTTATCCAGGTTCGGCTGTTGCGCCAGTCCTGACCAGAGCGCGACGTTCTCGCCCAGTTTCTCACGCGCGCTGACCACGTCGCGCGTCACCACACTAATCTGATGCCCCAGCTGTTGCAGGCGCGGAATCAGGTGACGGCCAATCAGTCCCGTGCCACCGGTAATAAGAATATGCATGTTGCGGCTCCCTTGATGTTTTTGTTATTTGCACCTTTCAGCATAGAAGAGTGGAGCCACTCTATAGTGAGTCGCGTCGCGCTTTCTTCTTTCGGAGGCAGAGATCGGATCAGCTCAGCGTTGCCTTCCCAAAAAAAAATCGGTAAACATGATGCAACCCTGACAGCCAATTGAGGTAACCGATGAATTATCCGTCCATCACCCTGTGGTCAGATTCATCATTTTTCAGTCCTTACGCCATGTCGGCTTATGTTGCGCTTACCGAAAAAGGGATCCCCTTTCACCTGAAACGCGTCGATTTGTCGCAGAATCAGCAATACGCTGCGGCGTACCGTGAGCTGTCGCTGACCTGCCGGGTTCCGACCCTGCAGATTGATGAGTTCCTGTTAAGCGAATCCTCGGCGATTACCGAATATCTCGAAGAGCGTTTTCCTGCACCCGAGTTTGAACGCCTCTATCCACGTGACCGCGAGAAGCGCGCCCGCGCCAGAGAGATTCAGGCCTGGCTGCGCAGCGACTTCCTGTGGATCCGTCAGGAGCGTCCGACAGAAGTGCTGTTTGCCGGTGAACGCTTTGCACCGCTGACCGCGTCAGCGCAGCAGGCGGTGGATAAACTCATTGCGGCTGTCGATCGCCTGCTGCCGGACGGGCAACAGAACCTGTTTGGCGAGTGGTCCATTGCAGATACCGATCTGGCGGTGATGCTGAACCGGCTGGTATTGCATGGCGATCCTCTGCCTGCACGCTTACAGCATTATGCTGAGTTTCAGTGGCAGCGAGCCTCGGTACAGCTGTGGTTAGCAGAAAGTGGTAAAAATCGGTAACAGCCAGGGCTTGCTCAGGCTGGCGGAAGTGATTACCTTACGCCACATAAAAATAAAGACGTGGCAAACTGCGTACGCAATGTACGCCAAACAGGAAAGGGTTACGGATGGTGGATCAAACTGCGGGTGACGGCATCGAGTGGGTCGATATCGTAAACGAAGAGAATGAAGTCGTTGCTCAGGCGACACGTGCGCAGATGCGTGCTCAGTGCCTGCGTCACCGCGCCACCTATATCGTGGTTCATGACGGTATGGGCAAGATTCTGGTACAGCGTCGCACCGAGATAAAAGATTTTATGCCGGGCAAACTGGACGCCACTGCGGGCGGCGTGGTGCAGAGCGGTGAAGATATGCTGGAATCTGCGCGACGTGAAGCGGAAGAGGAGTTAGGGATTGCTGCCGTGCCGTTTGCTGAGCATGGCAAATTCTACTTTGAAGATCAGCATTGTCGTGTCTGGGGCGGTCTGTTCAGTTGCGTGTCACACGGCCCATTCGCCATGCAGGAATCAGAAGTCGATGAGATTATCTGGATGACGCCCGATGAGATCACCGCACGCTGTGATGAATTTACGGACGATTCATTAAAAGCGCTCTCCCTGTGGATGAGCCGCAACGGCGATAACCGGGCCTGATTCCGGCCGCTTTAATGCGTTTGACTGACCCGCGTTAAAGCGAACCGCATTGTTACCGGCGAAAAAAAGGCATGCTCTGGGGCATGCCTTTTTCGTTCCTGCCAGACGCTTAGCCTTCAGCCTGCTGAGACTGAATGGCGGTCAGGGCGATGGTGTAGACGATATCATCAACCAGCGCACCACGTGACAGATCGTTGACCGGCTTGCGCATACCCTGCAGCATCGGTCCGATTGAGATCAGATCGGCTGAACGCTGAACCGCTTTGTAGGTGGTGTTACCGGTGTTCAGATCCGGGAAGATAAACACGGTAGCGCGACCCGCAACCTGTGAGTTTGGCGCTTTCGATTTCGCGACATCTTCCATGATCGCGGCGTCATATTGCAGCGGACCATCAATCACCAGATCAGGACGTTTCTCCTGCGCAATACGCGTTGCTTCACGCACTTTCTCAACGTCGCTACCTGCACCTGACGTGCCGGTAGAGTAGGAGATCATCGCAACACGCGGATCGATACCAAAGGCGCTGGCAGAATCGGCTGACTGGATAGCGATCTCAGCCAGCTGCTCAGCGGTTGGATCCGGGTTGATGGCGCAGTCACCGTAGACCAGCACCTGTTCCGGCAGCAGCATAAAGAACACCGATGAAACCAGTGAGCTGTTAGGCGCGGTTTTGATCAGCTGCAGTGGCGGACGAATGGTGTTGGCGGTGGTGTGAACCGCACCTGAAACCAGGCCATCCACTTCGCCGCTTTCCAGCATCATGGTGCCGAGCACCACGTTGTCTTCCAGCTGTTCCTGGGCGACCACTTCGGTCATGCCTTTGCTCTTACGCAGCTCAACCAGACGCGGCACGTAGTTTTCACGCACCTGTTCCGGGTCAACAATCTCGACGCCTTTGCCCAGTACGACACCCTGAGCCGCAGCGACACGCTGGATCTCATCCGGATTGCCTAACAGTACGCAGGTGGCGATACCGCGTTCAGCACAGATCGAGGCCGCTTTAACCGTACGCGGCTCATCACCCTCTGGAAGTACGACGCGTTTGCCCGCTTTACGCGCCAGCTCAGTCAGCTGATAGCGGAAGGCGGGTGGTGACAGGCGACGGCTGCGCTCTGAAGTGGCGGTCAGTGACTCGATCCACTCCGCATTAATGTAGCTGGCGACATATTCCTGCACTTTCTCGATGCGCTGCGTATCGTCAGCAGGCACTTCCAGATTAAAGCTCTGCAGGCTCAGGGAGGTCTGCCAGGTATTGGTTTTCACCATAAACACCGGCAGGCCGGTCTGGAAGGCGCGGTCGCAGAGACGGGCGATGCGATCGTCGATCTCATAGTTACCGGTCAGCAGGATGGCGCCAATCTCAATGCCATTCATCGCAGCCAGACAGGCGGCGACCAGCACATCAGGACGGTCTGCGGAGGTCACCAGCAGGGAACCTGGACGGAAATGCTCCAGCATGTGCGGGATACTGCGGGCGCAGAAGGTGACGGATTTAACCCGGCGGGTCTGAATCTCACCTTCGTTGATGATGCGCGCATCCAGGTGGCGGCACATATCGATTGCGCGGGTGGCGATCAGATCAAAGCTCCACGGCACGCAGCCCAGCACCGGCAGCGGGCTGTCTGAGAACAGCTGCTTAGGATCGATATTGGCGATGCTGGCTTTTGACGAGTCATCGAAGATTTCTGACAGGTCAGGGCGGGTACGTCCCTGGTCATCGACCGGCGCGTTGAGTTTGTTGATAATTACGCCAGTGATATTTTTGTTCTTCTGACCACCGAAGCTGCTCTGAGTCAGTTCAATGCGCTCTTTCAGCTGTGCCGGAGAGTCATTGCCCAGCGCCATCACGAAGACGATTTCCGCGTTCAGGGTTTTGGCGATTTCATAGTTCAGCGCGTTGGCGAACTGATGCTTACGGGTCGGAACCAGACCTTCAACCAGTACCACTTCAGCATCCTGGGTGTTGGCGTGGTAACGTGAGATGATCTCTTCCATCAGCACATCCTGCTGGTTTGAGCCCAGCAGTGACTCAACACGTGACATCTGCAGCGGTTCAGCGGCAGGAATCGAGGAGTTCTTACGGATGATGGTGGTGGTTTGATCCGGGGTATCGCCGCCGCTACGCGGCTGAGCAATCGGCTTGAAGACGCTGAGACGAACGCCTTTGCGCTCCATGGCGCGGATAACGCCGAGGCTGACGCTGGTCAGGCCGACGCTGGTGCCGGTCGGAATGAGCATAATTGTACGTGACACGTTTGAACCTCTCAGTAATTGCAGGGTGTCAGAAACAACTCCGTCAGCCTGAGCTGACGGAGAGAAGTGTTTTACGCAGTCAGACGCGCGGCGTCCTGGGCGATGACCAGCTCTTCGTTGGTCGGAATCACCAGCGCCGGGCGGGTGCCTTCTTTATTGATGTAGCCAGACTTGCCGAAACGGGCTGCCAGGTTGCGATCGTGGTCGACTTCAAAGCCCAGCAGCGCCAGTTTTTTCAGTGAGAGCTCGCGCACCATTGCAGCGTTTTCACCGATGCCGCCAGTGAAGATGACTGCGTCAAGACGACCATCCATCAGCGCAGTGTAGCTGCCGATATATTTCGCCAGGCGATGACAGAAGACATCCATTGCGCGCTTCGCATCTTCTTTGGTGGTGTAGTTATCTTCTACGTAGCGGCAGTCGCTGGTGACTTCGGTCAGACCTAACAGGCCAGACTCTTTGGTCAGCAGTTTGTTGATGGCGTCAACGCTCATGCCCAGCGTATCGTGCAGGAAGAAGATAATCGCCGGGTCGATGTCGCCGCTGCGGGTACCCATCACCAGGCCTTCCAGCGGAGTCAGACCCATAGAGGTGTCCACGCACTCGCCGTTACGAATAGCAGAGACCGAACCGCCATTGCCGAGGTGGCAGGTGATGATGTTCAGTGACTCCAGTGGCTTGTTAAGCATTTTGGCCGCTTCGTGCGTGACATAGAAGTGGCTGGTGCCATGCGCGCCATAGCGACGAACGCCATGCTCTTTATACAATTTGTACGGCAGCGCATAGAGATAGGACTCTTCCGGCATTGTCTGATGGAAAGCGGTGTCAAATACCGCGACATTCTTATCCGACAGGTGAGGGAAGTTTTTCATCGCTTCATCAATACCGATCAGATGAGCCGGATTGTGCAGCGGTGCGAAAGAGGAGGCGTCTTTGATGCCCTGTACCACTTCTTCAGTGATAATGACTGACTGAGTCAGCTTCTCGCCGCCATGAACGATACGATGGCCGATTGCAGCAATTTGTGCCGAAAGCTCAGGTTTTTGTGCCAGAATGGATTTAACGATAAAGTTCAGCGCTTCGCTGTGCGCTGCGCCAGCACCCAAAGGCGCTTCCTGTTTTTCGCCTTCCAGCTTCCATTTGATGCGGGCTTCAGGAAGATGGAAACATTCCGCCAGGCCTGACAGGAACTCTTCACCGCTGGCAGGGTTAAGGATGGCAAACTTAAGGGAAGAGCTGCCACAGTTCAGAACCAGAACTAACTTACTCGACATGGAAGTACCTATTTTTTGAGAGTGGCTAAATATAACGCAATCAGACTATCAGCGTAGCCCATGAAAGCTGGTAGATTAATGACAAACATCATGCGGTAGACAGAAATGTCCAATTCCGCAAAAAATTTCAGCAATCTTACGCGAAAATTTTAAGATTGCCTTGTCGAAATATGGCTCAGGCCTCTTCCCAAAGGCGCATTCCGCTTCCGGAGAGGTGTTAAAACGGCGTCAGAATAGCTGGAGTCATCTTTAAAGACAAAAATAATTGAAGGTTGTTACGTAAAGTTGTGTCTTTATAACTATTTTTTAATCTTTGCAGTATTAGTTGAGGTGAGCCATGGCGAATGAATCTGGCAGTACCAATTGGTTTCGGATGTTTCAGCGCGGCCAACACTATATGAAGACCTGGCCTGCTGATAAGCGCCTGGCCCCCGTATTCCCGGAAAACCGGGTTTCATCGGCAACACGTTTTGCCATTCGTTTTATGCCTCCTCTGGCGATTTTTACGCTGACCTGGCAGATCGCGATGGGCGGTCAGTTAGGCCCGGCTGTGGCGACCGCACTGTTTGCCTGCAGCCTGCCGATGCAGGGACTGTGGTGGCTGGGCAAGCGTTCAGTTACGCCACTGCCGCCAACGCTGCTTAACTGGTTTCATGAAGTGCGTACCCGACTGGAAGAAGCAGGGCAGGCGATAGCCCCGGTTGAAGGCAAGCCGACTTATCAGGCCCTGGCCGATGTGCTTAAGCGGGCGTTTAAACAGCTCGACCGCACTTTCCTCGACGATCTCTGACCCATCCCAGGCTGGCGCTAAAATAATTACCGCTAATCTGCGGCCAAATCAAAGAAAGGTGATACGGCGATTTCCGTGTCGCTAACGCTGTGCAATCATTTCTCCATTGTCGATTAACTGAGCGGTCTCTGACCGGGAGTAAATGATGGAAATGACCCATGCACAGCGTTTGATTCTCACCAACCAGTACAAAATGATGGCCATGCTTGAGCCTGAAAATGCTGAACTCTTTCGCCGTTATCAGACCATTATCGAACGCGGCTATGCGCTGCAAATGCGTGAGCTGGACAAAGAGTTTGGCGAACTCAGCGAGGCGATATGCCGGACGGTGATCGATATTATGGAGATGCATCATGCGCTCCACGTCTCCTGGTCGAACCTGAAAGATAAAGGTCAGCTGGAAGAGCGCCGTCTCGCCTTTCTGGGCTTTGATGCGGCAACGGAAGCTCGTTTGCTGGGCTACGTCCGTTTTATGGTCAATACCGAAGGGCGTTATACCCAATTCGATTCCGGCACCCATGGTTTCAACGCACAGACCCCGATGTGGGAAAAGTATCAACGCATGTTAGCTTTGTGGCAGACTTGTCCGCGCCAGTACCATTTAAGTGCAAACGAAATTGCACAAGTCATTAATGCCTGATGAGGAGGAGTGCGTGACCTACAGAGGTTTTCTATTTGATTTAGACGGCACGCTGGTGGATTCACTGCCAGCGGTTGAACGAGCCTGGAGCCAGTGGGGTGCCCGTCATGGCATCGCCGCAGATGAGATCCTGGATTTCATCCATGGCAAACAGGCGATTACCTCTCTGCGTCATTTCATGGCAGGCCAGTCGGAAGAGGCGATTCAGGCAGAGTTTGTGGCGCTGGAGCAGGCTGAAGCGGCGGACACCGACGGTGTGCAGGCGCTGCCAGGTGCCAGTGCTCTGCTGAACCGGCTGAACGAACTGGAGATTCCCTGGGCAATTGTCACCTCAGGCTCGGTGCCGGTCGCGCATGCTCGTCATAAAGCCGCAGGATTACCGAAGCCTGCCGTGTTCATTACCGCTGAGCAGGTGGCGAAAGGCAAACCTGAGCCCGATCCCTATCTGCTTGGCGCGGAGAAGCTGGGATTACCGGCGACGTCTTGCGTGGTAGCAGAAGATGCCCCCGCCGGGATTTTATCTGGCCTGAACGCGGGCTGTACGGTGATTGCTATCAATCCCCCGGCGGAGACGCCGCGGCTGGATGACGTGGCGCTTAAGCTCGACTCACTGGCGTCGCTGGTGGTCACCCGCGAATCTGACGGCAGCTTTACCTTCAGTCAGCAGACTTAAGGAATGGCCCGGCGGCCAGACCGTCGGGCTTACAGTGGCGTATCCTGTGATATTTCATCCAGCGACAGGCTGAAGCTCGGAATGAACACCTCAACGAAGTAATCCATCTCTGGCGAACGCCGCTGCGCCAGAGTCTTTTCCAGCCGCGCTTTGGCCAGTAAAAATTCGTTATTCCCGGCTGACAACTCTTCAAGACACTTAACATAGGCACAGAGCGCATCCGCCTGTTTGACGACGGCCTGCTCCTCTTCGCTATGCAGATGCTCGTCGATCAATGGGCTATAGATAGCCTGAAACTCCTCCGGCAGCATCTCAATCAGCTTTTGCTGGGCAATCTTCTCGATTTTTTTATATTCGTGGGCGATCTGCGCGTTGTAATACTTTACGGGCGTGGGTAAATCGCCGGTGAGCACTTCGCTGGCATCGTGATAAAGGGCCAGCATGGCAATGTGATCGGCGTTAAGCGACCCGTTGAATTTAAGGTTTTTGATCACCGCCAGTGCGTGCGCCACCATGGCGACCTGCAGGCTGTGTTCAGAGACATTTTCGGTGCGCACATTGCGCATCAGCGGCCAGCGATTGATCAGCTTAAGACGGGAGAGGTGAGCAAAGAAGTGGCTTTGTGTCATGAGCGTTCCTGTTGGCAGGCAGGGGAGAGACAGGCTCTCCCCAAATAGCGTCAGTATACGCGGGCAGGATTACTGACGATAGCCTTGCAGGAAACGACCAAATTTATTAATCGCCATCTCCAGATCATCGACGCGAGGCAGCGTAACGATGCGCAGGTGATCGGGCCACGGCCAGTTAAAAGCACTGCCCTGAACCAGCAACACTTTCTCCTGTAACAGGAAATCCAGCACCATCTTCTGATCGTCGAAAATGTTGAATTTTTTGGCATCAATTTTCGGGAACATGTAGAGCGCGCCCTGCGGCTTCACACAGCTGACGCCAGGAATATCGTTAATCAACTCCCATGAGCGCTGGCGCTGTTCGTAGAGACGACCGCCTGGCATGATAAATTCGCTGATGCTCTGATAGCCGCCCAGTGCCGTCTGAATTGCATGCTGCGCCGGTACGTTGGCACACAGGCGCATCGAAGCAAGCATTTCCAGCCCTTCGATATAGCCTTTTGCATGTTTCTTCGGTCCGTTCAGTACCATCCAGCCCTGACGAAAACCGGCCACGCGGTAGGTTTTGGAGAGGCCATTGAATGTCACGGTCAGCAGGTCGGGTGCCAGTGCTGCGATACAGTGGTGCTGTGCGTCGTCGTAGAGGATCTTGTCGTAGATCTCATCGGCGAAAATAATCAGATTATGCTGACGCGCAATTTCAACCACCTCTAACAGCAACTCTTTGCTGTAAACCGCACCGGTAGGGTTATTTGGGTTGATAATCACGATACCGCGGGTACGAGGCGTGATCTTGCTGCGGATATCATCCAGGTCCGGGAACCAGCCTGCTGACTCGTCACACAGATAGTGCACCGCTTTACCGCTGGAGAGGGAAACTGCAGCCGTCCATAACGGATAGTCGGGTGCTGGCACCAGCATTTCATCGCCGCTGTTCAGTAACGCCTGCATCGCCTGAACGATGAGTTCTGAAACACCATTGCCAATGTAGATATCTTCTACCGTGACATCGCGCATATCGCGAGCCTGGTAGTGCTGCATGATCGCCTTACGGGCGGAATAGAGACCTTTAGAGTCACAATAGCCCTGAGAGCTGGGAAGATTACGAATGACATCGACCAGGATCTCATCCGGTGCTTCGAAACCAAACGGCGCCGGATTGCCGATGTTCAGCTTCAGAACTTTATTACCTTCTTCTTCGAGGCGTTTAGCCTCTTTTAATACCGGGCCACGGATGTCATAGCAGACGTTATCGAGTTTTCCGGATTTATCAATTTGAAAAGTCATTGTTACCGCCTTATGGGCAGAATCCTTTTGGCTGCCACAGAAATCGAACCAGCACAATGTACTCTCCTCACGGTCACAAAAGAAGGGTGCCGCCCCGTTTTGGCGGGTTCAACAACTTTTTGCACAGTGCGCAGCGTAAAAAATAATGGTTACAGCCCGGAGTGGTCAATAACTCCATAAATAAGTATTAAGGCAGGATTTTAACTTGTCCAAAGCGCTGCTGATACAACATCTGGCTCTGGCATTATGAAAGCTATCTGGAAGTTATCGCAATGGGACTTTTCTTTGCAGCTGAAATATACCCTTAGAGAAATAGTTAAATGATATTTTATAAATGTTCATTTATTGGACGATTTTATAACCTGTGTAATGATTACGCCTTAACGCTGCTTAAGAGTGCCGTGTTTAAGGCCTTGTGATCGCCGGAAAAGTACCAAAAGAAGCCCTTTATGTGGCACGCAAATCGCAGGATAGTGAGCACTACTTAACACTTCTTCACTAAATTTCAGAACGTTGAAGGATTAAAAAGTGATCAATAATGTGGCATAAGGGTCTGGAAATGCCTTTAACGCAAAATTTACAGCGCTTTTCACAAAATCATTTCCATTTTGAAGTCAAAAATGATTAAGTATAATTTATTATTTAATGCACTAAGCCGCTTCGTCTTGACAGCCCGCAAAGTGCGATTTTTATCCCGCCCGATTCTTTCTGGTGGGAATAAGACAACTACGCAGCTTCCTGCATTTGCGCACCCAGCGCCATCGGTTCAGAAGTTGTATCTGTCTTGACTAGCGTTGTGACCCCTTCCGGTGAGTCAACAGTGCAGGTTCCATATAAAATTTTTTTTGTGTCAGTCTTCACACAGGACTGTCATTAAGCACCATTACTGCTTATCACTTTGATAAGCTTGTAATAACACCAGGGTAGTAGTTCGTAAAAATCTTATAAGTGAAGAAAAAAACATGACTAATGCAAATCGTCCGATACTGAATCTCGACCTCGATCTGCTGAGAACCTTCGTTGCCGTTGCGGATTTGAATACCTTTGCAGCTGCCGCTGCAGCGGTCTGCAGAACCCAGTCAGCAGTCAGTCAGCAGATGCAGCGTCTGGAGCAATTGGTAGGTAAAGAGCTGTTTGCCAGACATGGACGTAATAAGCTGTTAACAGAGCACGGGATCCAGCTTTTAGGCTATGCCAGAAAAATTCTTCGTTTTAACGACGAAGCCTGCACATCTCTGATGTACAGCAACATTCAGGGCGTGCTGACCATTGGTGCCTCTGATGACACCTCTGACACTATTCTGCCGTTCCTGTTAAACCGTGTGACCTCGGTTTATCCGAAACTGGCAATCGATGTGCGGGTTAAACGTAATCCATTTATGATGGAAATGCTCAATCAGGGTGAAGTGGACCTGGTTGTGACCACGTCCAGCCCGGGTAATTTCACCTATCAGGTCCTGCGTACCTCACCAACATTGTGGTACTGCGCAGCGGACTACATCTTCCAGCGCGGCGAAGCCATTCCATTGGTGCTGCTGGATGAGCCAAGTCCTTATCGTGATATGGCCATTGATCATCTTAACGAAGCCGGCATTCCGTGGCGTATCTCTTACGTCGCTTCCACACTGGCTGCAGTGCGAGCCGCAGTGAAAGCGGGTCTGGGCGTAACTGCCCGTCCGGTAGAGATGATGAGTCCGGAACTGCGTGTTATGGGTGCCGCTGAAGGCTTGCCGGTTCTGCCAGATACTCAGTATCTGTTGTGCCGTAATCCTGACAGCGATAATGAGCTGGCACTGGCTATCTTCAATGCCATGCAGTCCACCAATGATCCGTATAACCTGAGCAACAATCCAGACGGTACATTGCTGCTGGATGACGAAGAGTAATTTCGCTAACGTGTTGTACTCAACACCTGCGCTGTTGCCTTAACAAACGCTTATAAATAAGCCTCTCATTCCCTGAACAGAACGAGAGGCTTTTTTTATCTCTGACACTTTACAGTCGTTTCCCGCCTGCCCCCTCTTCCTGATGTAAAACCCTCACTGCATTTCACTCGTCCACGCACTGAAATTTTCCATCCAGATGAATGAACCATCTGTTCCGGATTGTGGTTTGAGGTGGAGGAATTTAACGCAAAAAGGACAAAAGTGTGCTCTGGATCAAGAAAATACCCCTGGTAAGGGGAAGGAAAACAGAGTCATACCTGTCAAAATATGTTTGTTAAATGCACGATCCATGCGTGTGAATACCCGCTACACTAAAATTAACCCTACAGACTGAAGCGATTTAGCTGGAAAGCGGGGCATCATTTGTTAATAATATGATGCAGGTGTGAAATAATGTTTGGATACTTTTGTCAAAGTTGACAAAAGGTTATAGAAAGGAGTAAAAAACCCCATTAAATAGCTGTTTATTACCTGATAACAGCGTCATTTAAAAGGTTTTTACCCCTTCCCTTGAATCGATGTGGTCAGTTTGCTGCGGGAAACGCGTGCAGGATGCCAGCGCCACTTTTGATGAGTAAGCAATGAGTATGTCAACTACCACCGAAATCATCGCTCAGCACTGGGCGTTTATCGTATTTATCGTTATTGCCTTTGGCCTGTGTGCTTTCATGCTGACCGGAGGATGGCTGCTTGGCGGCAGAGCGCGCGCCCGCTATAAAGACACGCCATTCGAATCGGGCATTGAATCCGTTGGTGATACCCATATCCGCCTGTCGGCGAAATTTTATCTGGTTGCGATGTTTTTCGTCATCTTCGACGTCGAAGCCCTCTTTTTATACGCATGGGCGACTTCAATCCGCGAAAGCGGTTGGGTCGGCTTTGTGGAAGCCGCAATTTTCATTTTGGTGCTCCTGGCGGGTCTGGTCTATCTGGTACGCATTGGCGCACTGGACTGGGCTCCAGCTCGCCGTCGCGTAGTGGTGAAAACTACTACGGTCAGCCACACCAATCCTCATAAGCAGTAAAAGAGAGGCAATAAGATGGACTATACGCTCACCCGCATAGACCCGAACGGTGGTGAGAACGACCGTTATCCTCTGCAAAAGCAGGAAATCGTCAGCGATCCGCTGGAGCAGCACGTTCATCGCAGCGTTTACATGGGCAAACTCGAAAATGCCCTGCATGACATGGTGAACTGGGGACGTAAAAACTCCCTCTGGCCGTATAACTTTGGCCTGTCCTGTTGTTACGTTGAGATGACAACATCGTTCACTGCGGTCCACGACGTGGCACGTTTTGGTGCTGAAGTTATGCGCGCCTCGCCACGTCAGGCGGATTTTATGGTTATCGCCGGTACGCCGTTTACCAAAATGGCCCCGGTTATTCAGCGTTTGTACGATCAGATGCTGGAACCAAAATGGGTGATCTCCATGGGTGCCTGCGCCAACTCGGGCGGCATGTATGACATTTACTCGGTAGTGCAGGGCGTTGATAAATTCCTGCCGGTAGACGTCTATATTCCAGGCTGCCCGCCACGTCCTGAAGCCTACATGCAGGCACTGCTGCTGTTGCAGGAGTCGATCGGCAAAGAGCGCCGTCCGCTTTCATGGGTTGTCGGCGACCAGGGCGTTTACCGCGCCAACATGCCTTCAGAGCGTGAAAGAAAACGCGGCGAGCGCATCGCAGTCACAAACCTGCGCAGCCCGGACGAAGTTTAAAACCGTATGGATGGAAAACAGCGCCTGCAGCAGAACATCACAATTTAATGCATGGCCCCATCCTGACGCCTTCATTTGAGTGCCTGAGACCAGGCCGGAATGGTGAGTAACGTATGACAGATTTGACCACGCAAGATCTCGCTCAGCCTTCATGGCAAACCCGTGATCACCTTGATGACCCGGTGATCGGCGAGTTGCGTAACCGTTTTGGGCCGGATGCCTTCACTGTACAGCCAACCCGCACCGGCATTCCGGTGGTCTGGGTAAAGCGTGAACAGATACTGGAAATTACCGAGTTCCTGCGTAAATTACCCAAGCCTTACGTCATGCTGTATGACCTGCATGGCGTGGATGAGCGTTTACGTACCCACCGTGCAGGCCTGCCTGCGGCGGATTTTTCCGTTTTCTACCACCTGCTGTCGATTGAACGCAACCGCGACATCATGCTCAAGGTGGCACTCTCTGAAAACGATATGCATCTGCCTACCATTACCCGTCTTTTCCCGAATGCCAACTGGTATGAGCGTGAAACGTGGGAGATGTTTGGTATCACTTTTGATGGTCACCCGCACCTGACGCGCATCATGATGCCGTCGACCTGGGAAGGCCATCCGCTGCGTAAAGATTACCCGGCGCGCGCCACCGAATTCGATCCTTTCACGCTGACCAAGCAGAAAGAAGATTTAGAGATGGAGGCGCTGACCTTTAAGCCTGAAGACTGGGGCATGAAGCGCAGCACCACCAACGAAGACTTCATGTTCCTGAACCTCGGGCCTAACCACCCGTCAGCGCACGGTGCGTTTCGCATTATTCTGCAACTGGATGGTGAAGAGATTGTCGACTGCGTGCCTGACATCGGTTATCACCATCGTGGTGCCGAAAAGATGGGCGAGCGTCAGTCATGGCATAGCTACATTCCTTACACTGACCGTATCGAGTATCTCGGCGGCTGCGTAAACGAAATGCCTTACGTACTGGCGGTGGAAAAACTGGCCGGTATCGTGGTGCCCGATCGCGTTAACGTGATCCGCGTGATGCTCTCCGAGCTGTTCCGCATTAACAGCCATCTGCTCTATATCTCGACCTTTATTCAGGACGTCGGTGCCATGACACCGGTGTTCTTTGCCTTTACCGATCGCCAGAAAATCTATGACGTGGTTGAAGCCATTACCGGTTTCCGTATGCATCCGGCCTGGTTCCGCATCGGCGGTGTGGCGCATGACCTGCCGCGTGGCTGGGAACGTCTGCTGCGTGACTTCCTGGACTGGATGCCGAAGCGCCTGAAAGAATATGACAAAGCCGCACTGCGTAACACCGTGCTGATTGGTCGTTCTAAAGGCGTTGCTGCGTATAACATGGAAGAGGCGCTGGCGTGGGGCACCACCGGTGCCGGCCTGCGTGCAACGGGTCTCGACTTTGACGTGCGTAAATGGCGCCCCTATTCAGGCTACGAGAACTTCGATTTCGAAATCCCGGTCGGCGACGGCATCAGCGATGCTTACAGCCGTGTCCAGCTGAAGATGGAAGAGATGTGGCAGTCGCTGCGTATTCTTGAGCAGTGTCTCAACAACATGCCAGAGGGTCCGTTTAAAGCGGATCATCCGCTGACCACGCCGCCACCGAAAGAGCGCACGCTGCAGCACATTGAAACGCTGATCACGCACTTCCTGCAGGTTTCGTGGGGGCCGGTGATGCCAGCCAATGAGTCGTTCCAGATGATTGAAGCGACGAAAGGGATCAACAGCTACTACCTGACCAGCGATGGCAGCACCATGAGCTACCGCACCCGCGTGCGTACGCCGAGCTTCCCGCATCTGCAGCAGATTCCTTCAGTAATCCGTGGCAGCCTGGTATCCGACCTGATCGTATATCTGGGTAGTATCGATTTTGTTATGTCAGACGTGGACCGCTAATTATGCACGATCAACACATTGCCATTAAAACGATCGACCCTAACGAGGTCTTCGTGCTGAGCGCGGAAGAGCATCACGCCATTGAGCACGAAAAACACCACTATGAAGATGCGCGTGCAGCCTCGATTGAAGCGCTGAAGATCGTGCAGAAACAGCGCGGATGGGTGCCGGACGGCGCCATCAATGCGATTGCCGAGGTACTGGGTATCCCGGCGAGTGATGTTGAAGGTGTGGCGACATTTTACAGCCAGATCTTCCGTCAGCCGGTTGGCCGTCATGTGATCCGTTACTGTGACAGCGTGGTCTGTCATATCACCGGTTATCAGGGCATCCAGTCAGCACTGGAACAGCAACTGAATATCAAACCGGGTCAGACCACTGCCGATGGCCGCTTTACACTGCTGCCAACCTGCTGTCTGGGTAACTGCGATAAGGGGCCAACGATGATGGTGGATGAAGACACGCATGTGCATCTGACGCCGGAAGGCATCCCTGGTTTGCTGGAGCAGTATCAATGACAATTAAACAGATCATTCGCACTGCAGAAACCCATCCGCTGACCTGGCGGATGCGTGACGACAAGCAACCTGTCTGGCTTGACGAATATCGCAGTAAAAACGGCTATGCCGGTGCGGAAAAAGCGCTGAAAAGCATGTCGCAGGATGAAATCGTTGCGGCAGTCAAAGATTCAGGCCTGAAAGGGCGCGGCGGTGCGGGCTTCTCCACCGGGCTGAAGTGGAGCCTGATGCCAAAAGATGAGTCGATGAATATCCGTTACCTGCTGTGTAACGCCGATGAGATGGAGCCGGGCACCTATAAAGACCGCCTGCTGATGGAGCAGATGCCTCACCAGCTGGTGGAAGGAATGCTGATCAGCGCCTTTGCGCTGAAGGCTTACCGTGGCTATATCTTCTTACGTGGCGAATACATTGAAGCCGCGGTGCATCTGCGTCGTGCGATTGCTGAAGCGACGGAAGCGGGCTATATCGGTAAAAATATTCTCGGTACCGGCTTCGACTTTGAGTTGATTGTCCACACCGGCGCAGGTCGTTATATCTGCGGCGAAGAGACGGCACTGATTAACTCACTGGAAGGCCGTCGTGCCAATCCGCGTTCGAAACCGCCATTCCCGGCGAGTGCGGGCGCGTGGGGCAAACCGACCTGCGTGAACAACGTGGAAACCCTCTCCAACGTTCCGGCGATTCTGGCCAACGGCGTGGAGTGGTACAAAAACATCTCTAAAAGCGAAGATGCCGGTACCAAAATGATGGGCTTCTCCGGACGGGTTAAAAATCCCGGCGTCTGGGAGCTGCCATTTGGTATCACCGCACGTGAAATCCTTGAAGATTATGCGGGCGGTATGCGTGACGGACTGAAGTTCAAAGCCTGGCAGCCCGGCGGGGCAGGGACTGACTTCCTGACCGATCAGCACCTGGATCTACCCATGGAATTTGCCAGCATCGGCAAAGCGGGCAGCCGTCTGGGTACGGCGCTGGCGATGGCGGTCGATCACGAGATCAACATGGTCTCGCTGGTGCGTAACCTGGAAGAGTTCTTTGCCCGTGAGTCGTGCGGCTGGTGTACACCGTGTCGCGATGGCCTGCCATGGAGCGTAAAAATTCTGCGTGCGCTGGAGCAGAAGCAGGGACAGCCAGGGGATATTGAAACCCTGCTGCAACTCTGCCGTCAGCTTGGCCCGGGTAAAACCTTCTGTGCGCATGCGCCGGGTGCGGTTGAGCCACTGCAGAGTGCGATTAAATATTTCCGTGAAGAGTTTGAAGCCGGCATGGCACCGCAGGTGTTTGGCAATACCCGCGCCATTGGCGGGATCCAGCCAAACCTGCTGAAAGCGCGCTGGTAATTCGCCGAAGAACACAGAACAGGCCTGGTGCCGCCGCCCCGACAATGTCGTGCGTCGGGGCAAGAATATGATTAACGCTCGTCTCTGACGAGCCTTACGGAAGCATGTCACTATGGCTACAATTCATGTAGACGGTAAAGAGTATGATGTGAACGGAGCGGACAACCTGCTACAGGCATGTCTCTCTCTGGGCCTTGATATTCCTTACTTTTGCTGGCATCCGGCGCTGGGAAGCGTTGGGGCCTGCCGCCAGTGTGCGGTAAAGCAATTCCAGAATGCCGAAGATACCCGCGGCCGTCTTGTCATGTCCTGCATGACGCCGGCCTCTGACGGCACATTCATCTCCATCGATGATGGCGAAGCGAAAGAGTTCCGCGAAAGCGTGGTGGAGTGGCTGATGACCAACCACCCGCACGACTGTCCGGTGTGTGAAGAGGGCGGTAACTGTCACCTGCAGGATATGACAGTAATGACCGGCCACAGCTTCCGCCGCTATCGCTTCACCAAACGTACCCACCGTAATCAGGATCTCGGCCCGTTCATCTCCCATGAGATGAACCGCTGTATCGCCTGTTACCGCTGCGTGCGTTACTACAAAGATTATGCCGATGGCAAGGATCTGGGTGTCTACGGCGCACACGACAACGTCTACTTCGGTCGTCCGGAAGATGGCACGCTGGAGAGCGAATTCTCCGGTAACCTGGTTGAAATCTGCCCGACCGGCGTCTTCACCGATAAAACGCACTCCGAACGCTATAACCGTAAATGGGATATGCAGTTTGCGCCGAGCATCTGCCAGCAGTGCAGTGTGGGCTGTAACACCAGCCCGGGTGAGCGTTATGGTGAGTTACGCCGTATCGAAAACCGTTATAACGGCACCGTAAACCACTATTTCCTGTGTGACCGTGGCCGCTTTGGCTATGGCTACGTGAACCGCAAAGATCGCCCACGCCAGCCGATGCTGCTACGCGGCAACGACTGGGTGACGCTGAACGCAGAGCAGGCGGTCAATGCCGGTGCAGATTTGCTGCGTCAGGCGAAAAAAGTGATCGGTATCGGCTCGCCGCGCGCCAGCATTGAAAGTAACTTCGCGCTGCGTGAACTGGTCGGTGCAGAGAACTTCTCTACCGGCATGCCAGCGGGCGAGCAGGCCCGGCTTGAACTGATGCTGAAAATCCTGCGTGAGGGCGGTATCTATACGCCATCGCTGCGTGAAATTGAAAGCTACGATGCGGTGCTGGTGCTGGGCGAAGATCTGACCCAGGTGGGCGCACGCGTGGCGCTGTCAGTGCGTCAGGCCGTGAAAGGCAAAGCGCGCGACATGGCTGCCGCTCAGAAAGTGGCAGACTGGCAGATCGCCGCGATCCTGAACATCGGTCAGAATGCGAAACATCCGCTGTTTATCACCAACGTCGATGAAACCCGTCTGGATGATATCGCGGCATGGAGCTATCGCGCACCGGTTGAAGATCAGGCGCGTCTCGGTTTCGCTATCGCCAGTGCGCTGGATGAAACCGCTCCGGCGGTGACCGATTTCGACAGCAAACTGAACGGCAAAATGGATGTCATCGTGCAGGCGCTGGCCGGCGCGAAAAAACCGTTAATTATTTCCGGGACCCATTCCGGCAGCAGCGCGATGATCGAAGCGGCTGCCAACGTGGCCAAAGCGCTCAAAGCGCGCGGTGCCGACGTCGGGATTACGCTGCTGGCGGGACACGCCAACAGCGTGGGTCTTGGCCTGATGGGCGGCAATCCTCTGGAAAGCGCGCTGGAGCAACTGAGCAACGGTGAAGCCGATGCGCTGGTGGTACTGGAAAATGACCTCTATCGCCATGCACCGAAAGCGCTGGTTGATGCGGCGCTGGCCCAGACCACTAACGTGATTGTGGTTGATCATCAGCGCACCGCGACGCTTGAGAAAGCGGGTCTGGTGTTATCAACCGCCAGCTTCGCCGAAAGTGATGGCACCTCGATCAACCATGAAGGCCGCGCACAGCGTTTCTTCCAGGTTTACGATCCTTCTTACTATGACAACAACGTAGTGATGCTGGAGAGCTGGCGCTGGCTGCATTCGCTGCACAGCACGCTGGAAAGCCGTCACGTCGACTGGACGCAGCTGGACCACGTGATCGATGCGGTGGTCAGTCATCTGCCACAGCTGGCCGGAATCAAGGATGCGGCACCGGATGCCAGCTTCCGTATTCGTGGACAGAAACTGTCGCGTTCACCGCACCGTGCCAGTGGCCGTACCGCGGCGCGCGCCAATATCAGCGTGCACGAACCGCGTCAGCCGCAGGATCAGGACACGATGTTCGCCTTCTCAATGGAAGGGAACAACCAGCCAGGCGCACCGCGTTCGCAGATTCCGTTTGCCTGGGCACCGGGCTGGAACTCACCGCAGGCGTGGAACAAGTTCCAGGTTGAAGTGGGCGGCAAACTGCGTAATGGCGATCCGGGTGTACGGCTGTTTGAAGCCAGCGCAGCCAGTCTGCCCTGGTTCAGCAACGTTCCGGCGGCATTCGTCAGTGAAGCGCAGTGGCGCGTGGCCCCTCTCTACCAGCTGTTTGGTAGCGAAGAGATGTCACAGCGTTCACCGGTCTTCCAGCAGCGTATGGCACCGCCTGCACTGGTGATTAACCCGGAAGATGCAGCGAAGCTGGGCGTCAACAATGGCGCGGCGGTTGAGTTCATCTGTGCCGGTGAGACAGTGCGTCTGCCGGTCCGTTTCTCGGCGTCACTGCAGGCGGGACAGATTGGTCTGCCGCTGGGCATGCCGGGCGTTCCGCCATTCCTGGCGAACGGTAAAATCGACACTCTGCAGGAGGCGGCGCAATGAGCTGGTTAACACCGGACGTTATCGACATTCTGCTGGCCATTGTTAAAGCCATCGTGATTCTGCTGGTGGTTGTGGCCTGCGGCGCGTTCATGAGCTTCGCCGAGCGTCGTCTGCTCGGCCTGTTCCAGAACCGTTACGGACCAAACCGCGTAGGCTGGGGCGGCTCGCTCCAGCTGGTAGCGGACATGATCAAAATGTTCTTTAAAGAGGACTGGGTTCCGCCGTTTACCGACCGCTTTATCTTTACCCTTGCGCCGGTTATCGCCTTTGTTTCACTGCTGCTGGCCTTTGCTATCGTGCCGGTTTCGCCAACCTGGATGGTGACAGACCTGAATATCGGTCTGCTGTTCTTCCTGATGATGGCGGGCCTTGCGGTCTACGCGGTGCTGTTTGCCGGCTGGTCGAGTAATAACAAATACTCGCTGCTGGGCGCGATGCGCGCCTCGGCGCAGACCCTGAGCTACGAAGTGTTCCTGGGTCTGTCGCTGATGGGTGTGGTGGCGCAGGCGGGCTCGTTCAACATGAACGATATCGTCAACAGCCAGACGCATCTGTGGAACATCATTCCCCAGTTCTTCGGTTTCGTGACCTTCTGTATTGCTGGCGTGGCGGTGTGTCACCGTCATCCGTTTGACCAGCCAGAAGCGGAGCAGGAACTGGCGGACGGTTATCACATTGAATATGCCGGTATGAAGTTCGGCCTGTTCTTTGTCGGCGAGTATGTGGCGATTACCACCGTTTCAGCGCTGATCGTAACGCTGTTCTTTGGTGGCTGGCATGGACCTTTCCTGCCGCCGTTCATCTGGTTCGCTCTGAAAACGGCGTTCTTTATGATGATGTTCATCCTGATTCGTGCTGCGCTTCCGCGTCCACGCTACGACCAGGTGTTGTCATTCGGCTGGAAAGTGTGTCTGCCGTTGACGCTGTTGAACCTGCTGGCGACTGCCGCAGTGATTCTCTACACAGCGCCGTAAGGGGTTAACAAATGACTTTGAAAGATATTGTCGTAGGCTTTGGCACGACAGTTCGCAGTATCTGGCTGATCGGCCTGCACGCCTTCGCCAAACGTGAAACTCAGATGTATCCGGAAGAGCCGGTTTATCTGCCACCACGCTATCGTGGCCGTATCGTGTTAACCCGCGATCCGGATGGTCAGGAGCGTTGCGTCGCCTGTAACCTGTGTGCGGTTGCCTGTCCTGTAGGCTGTATTTCACTGCAGAAAGCCGAAACCAAAGATGGCCGCTGGTACCCGGAGTTCTTCCGTATCAACTTCTCACGCTGCATTTTCTGCGGCATGTGTGAAGAAGCCTGCCCGACCACGGCGATTCAGCTGACCCCCGATTTCGAACTGGGTGAGTTTAAGCGTCAGGATCTGGTGTATGAAAAGGACGATCTGCTGATTTCGGGACCGGGTAAATATCCGGAGTACAACTTCTACCGCATGGCAGGTATGGCGATTGACGGTAAAGATAAGGGCGAAGCGGAAAACGAAGCTAAGCCTATCGACGTCAAAGGCTTATTACCTTAAGGAGCAAGGCATGGAATTTGCGTTTTATCTTTGCGGACTGGTGGCGGTGCTGACGACGTTGCGCGTCATTACCCACACTAATCCGGTACATGCGTTGCTGTACCTGATCGTTTCGCTGTTATCGATTGCGGGCGTCTTCTTCTCGATGGGTGCCTATTTTGCTGGTGCGCTGGAGATTATCGTTTATGCCGGTGCCATCATGGTGCTGTTCGTCTTCGTGGTCATGATGCTGAACCTGGGCAAACAGACTGAGAAGCAGGAGCGTGAATGGCTCAGCCCGTCACTGTGGATTGGTCCGGGAATCGTTTCATTGCTGCTGCTGGTCGTGATGATCTACGCCATCCTGACGGCGAATGACCAGGGCATTGATGGCACCATCATCGACGCCAAAGCGGTCGGCATCAGCCTGTTTGGTCCTTATGTACTGGCGGTTGAACTGGCCTCTATGCTGCTGCTGGCGGGTCTGGTCGTGGCGTTCCATATCGGTCGCGAAGAGCGCCAGGGCGAAGTCCTGAGTAACCGTAATGCTGACGCCGCTCAGGTGAAAAAGGAGAACGCATGATCCCGTTACAACATGGATTGATTCTTGCTGCCGTGCTGTTTGTCCTCGGACTGACGTCGCTGGTGATACGCCGCAATCTGCTGTTTATGCTGATCGGCCTTGAAATCATGATCAACGCCGCCGCCTTAGCCCTGGTGGTTGCCGGGAGCTATTGGGGTCAGGCCGATGGACAGGTGATGTATATCCTGGCGATCAGCCTGGCGGCAGCGGAAGCCAGTATTGGTCTGGCACTGCTGCTTCAGCTCTATCGTCGTCGTCAGACGCTGAACATTGATACTGTGAGCGAGATGCGCGGATGAATCTTCTCTATTTAACTGTCTTATTTCCGCTGATCGGCTTTTTGCTGTTAGCGTTTTCCCGCGGTCGCTGGTCTGAAAACCTGTCGGCCACGGTAGGTATGGGATCGGTGGGTCTGGCAGCACTGACGACGGCAATGATCGGTTTCGAGTTCTTCGCCAGTGGTCAGCAAGCTTACACCCAGTCACTCTGGACCTGGATGCATGTCGGCAACTTCGACATGAAGGTGAACCTGACGCTGGATGGCCTGTCGCTGACCATGCTGTCGGTCGTGACAGGGGTCGGCTTCTTCATTCATATGTTCGCCTCCTGGTACATGCGTGGAGAAGAGGGCTACTCCCGCTTCTTCGCCTATACCAACCTGTTTATCGCCAGCATGGTCGTTCTGGTGCTGGCCGATAACCTGATGCTGATGTATCTGGGCTGGGAAGGGGTAGGGCTTTGCTCTTATCTGCTGATCGGTTTCTACTACAGCAATCCGGAAAACGGCAAAGCGGCGATGAAAGCCTTCATCATTACCCGCGTGGGCGACGTCTTCCTGGCATTCGGCCTGTTCATTCTCTACAACGAGCTGGGCACGCTGAACTTCCGCGAGATGATGGAACTGGCACCGGCGCACTTTGCCGCAGACAACCATATGCTGCAGTGGGCAACGCTGATGCTGCTGGGTGGCGCGGTCGGTAAATCGGCACAGCTGCCGTTACAGACCTGGCTGGCAGATGCGATGGCCGGTCCGACACCTGTTTCAGCACTGATCCACGCCGCGACCATGGTGACGGCGGGTGTTTACCTGATTGCCCGCAGCCACGGTCTCTTCCTGCTGACGCCGGAAGTGCTGCATCTGGTCGGCATCATCGGGGCAATTACCCTGGTGCTGGCAGGCTTTGCCGCGCTGGTACAGACCGACATCAAACGTGTTCTCGCTTACTCCACCATGAGCCAGATTGGCTACATGTTCCTGGCGCTGGGTGTTCAGGCGTGGGATGCGGCGATTTTCCATCTGATGACGCACGCCTTCTTTAAAGCGTTACTGTTCCTCTCATCAGGTTCAGTCATTCTGGCCTGCCATCACGAACAGAACATCTTCAAAATGGGTGGCCTGCGTAAGAGCATTCCGCTGGTCTACACCTGCTTCCTGGTCGGTGGCGCGGCGCTGGCGGCACTGCCGCTGATTACGGCGGGCTTCTACAGTAAAGATGAGATTCTGTTTGGCGCACTGGCTAACGGTCACATCAATCTGATGGTTGCGGGTCTGGTGGGGGCGTTCCTGACCTCCATCTACACCTTCCGCATGATCTTCATCGTGTTCCACGGCGAAGAGAAAATTCATGCGCATGCCGGTAAAGGCATTACCCATCATCTGCCGCTGATTGTGCTGCTGCTGCTTTCCACCTTCATTGGTGCGCTGATTACGCCACCGCTGGCGGGTGTACTGCCAGCCAATGAGTTTGGTGAAGCGGGCAAAGTGGGACTGGAAATCACCTCGGGCGTCGTAGCGATTGTCGGCATTCTGATCGCTGCCGCGCTGTGGCTGGGCAAACGTGAGCTGGTTACCCGTATCGCAAACAGCGCACCAGGCCGCTTCTTCGGCACCTGGTGGTTTGCGGCCTGGGGCTTCGACTGGCTCTACGATAAAGTGTTCGTCAAACCCTATCTGGGTATTGCGTGGCTGCTGAAGCGCGACCCACTGAATGGCCTGATGAACCTGCCTGCGCTGCTGTCACGCATTGCCAACAAAGGCCTGGTGGTCAGTGAGAATGGCTACCTGCGCTGGTACGTGGCGTCAATGAGCCTCGGTGCCGTACTGGTGCTGGCTCTGCTGCTGGTGATTTAAAGATTGATGAGCGGGGCAGATTAGCTAATCTGCCCATTGAGAATGTCAAAAATTGTCCTGAGCAAGGGCGTTATCGTCGCGGCCAGTTTGGTTACCGCCAGCGCACAGCAACCGGAGCATACCGAGGTATGTGAGGATTGCGAGCACTGCCGGGAATCAAAATGGCAAGTAAGATAGCCCGAACTAAGACAAAGAAAAGGGAAGTGTGCCGTGTTATTACCTTGGCTAATTATCATACCCTTCGTCGGCGGTCTGATCTGCTGGCTCACTGAGCGCCTTGGCGCGAAGGTGCCACGCTGGATCGCGCTGATCACCATGGGGCTGACGTTGGCGCTTTCGCTGCAACTCTGGTTGCAGGGAGGCTATTCACTGACGCAGGCAGCGGGCATTCCGCAGTGGCAGTCAAGTTTCTCCGTTCCGTGGATCCCACGCTTCGGCATCAGCTTCCATTTAGCCATCGATGGCCTCTCGCTGCTGATGGTGGTGCTGACCGGTCTGCTCGGTCTGATGGCGGTGCTCTGTTCATGGAATGAGATCTCTAAGTATCAGGGCTTCTTCCATCTGAACCTGATGTGGATCCTGGGCGGCGTAATCGGTGTGTTCCTCTCCATCGACCTGTTCCTGTTCTTCTTCTTCTGGGAAATGATGCTGGTGCCGATGTACTTCCTCATCGCGCTCTGGGGTCATAAAGCATCAGACGGTAAAACCCGTATTTCCGCTGCGACCAAATTCTTCATCTATACCCAGGCTTCGGGTCTGGTGATGCTGATTGCGATTCTGGGCCTGGTGTTTGTCCACTACAACGCGACCGGCGTCTGGACATTCAACTACGAACAGCTGTTACAGACACCCATGTCGAGCGGTGTTGAATATCTGCTGATGCTGGGCTTCTTTATCGCCTTTGCAGTGAAGATGCCGGTAGTACCGTTGCACGGCTGGCTGCCGGATGCGCACAGTCAGGCGCCAACGGCCGGTTCTGTTGACCTGGCGGGTATCCTGCTGAAAACCGCGGCTTATGGCTTACTGCGTTTCAGTCTGCCGCTGTTCCCGAACGCGTCAGCCGAGTTTGCGCCAATCGCGATGTGGTTAGGCATCATCGGTATCTTCTACGGTGCCTGGATGGCCTTCTCGCAGACCGATATCAAGCGTCTGATTGCTTACACCTCGATTTCTCACATGGGCTTTGTGCTGATTGCCATCTACACCGGCAGCCAGCTGGCGTTGCAGGGTGCGGTGATTCAGATGATTGCGCACGGTCTGTCCGCTGCAGCACTCTTCATTCTGTGTGGTCAGCTATATGAGCGTCTGCATACCCGTGATATGCGTCAGATGGGTGGCCTGTGGTCGCGCATCAAATGGATTCCAGGTCTGTCGCTGTTCTTTGCTGTCGCCAACCTCGGTATGCCAGGCACCGGTAACTTCGTCGGCGAATTTATGATTCTGACCGGCAGCTTCCAGGTGGTGCCGATGATTATCATCATCGCGACCTTTGGTCTGGTGTTCGCCTCGATTTACTCGCTGGTGATGATGCAGCGCGCTTACTATGGCGAAGCGAAATCGAAAGATCCGCTGCCAGGCATGTCACCGCGTGAGTTTATGACCATCGGTGTTCTGGTGGTGCTGCTGGTGCTGCTGGGCGTCTATCCACAGCCGATTCTGGATACTTCGCACGCTGCCATGAGCAATATTCAGCAGTGGTTTACCGCTTCAATTTCAACTACAAGGCCGTAATTCGCCATGACAATAACTCCTCACCAATTGATTGCGTTGCTACCGCTGTTAATCGTCGGATTGACGGTGGTGGTTGTGATGCTGTCCATTGCCTGGCGACGCAACCACTTCGTTAACGCCACGCTAACGGTAGTTGGCCTGAACCTGGCGCTGCTCTCGCTCTACTTTGTCGGTCAGGTCGGGGCGATGGATGTCACGCCGCTGCTGCGCGTCGATGGCTATTCGATGTTCTATACCGCGCTGGTGATGCTGGCGAGTCTGGCAACCTGTACCTTTGCCTATCCATGGCTGGCGGGTTACCCGGACAACAAAGATGAGTTCTATCTGCTGGTGCTGATTGCGGCCCTCGGTGGCATCGTGCTGGCCAGTGCTAATCATCTGGCCTCGCTGTTCATCGGCATTGAGCTGCTGTCGCTGCCGCTGTTTGGTCTGATTGGCTACGCTTTCCGCCAGAAACGTTCGCTGGAAGCGGCGCTGAAATACACCATTCTTTCTGCGGCGGCCTCATCGTTCCTGCTGTTTGGTATCGCGCTGATCTACGCCGACTCCGGTAACCTGAGCTTCGTTGCGCTGGGCCAGAGCCTGACTGATAGCATGATCCACGAGCCACTGCTGCTGGTGGGTCTGGGCATGATGATTATCGGTCTGGGCTTCAAGCTCTCTCTGGTTCCGTTCCACCTCTGGACGCCCGATGTGTATCAGGGTGCGCCTGCGCCGGTTTCAACCTTCCTGGCCACTGCCAGCAAGATTGCGATCTTCGGTGTTATCATGCGTCTGTTTATGTACGCACCGGTGACCGACAGCGAAGCGGTACGCACCGTGCTGGCCATGATCGCCTTCGTGTCGATTCTGTTCGGTAACCTGATGGCGATTTCTCAGAGCAACATCAAGCGTCTGCTGGGTTACTCCTCTATCGCCCACCTCGGTTATCTGCTGGTGGCGCTGATTGCGGTGAAAGATCATCAGCTGTCGCTGGAAACCTCAGGCGTTTACCTGGCCGGTTATCTATTCAGCAGCCTGGGAGCCTTTGGTGTGGTGAGTCTGATGTCCAGCCCGTATCGTGGCCCGGATGCTGATTCGCTCTACTCTTATCGTGGTCTGTTCTGGCATCGTCCTATCCTGTCAGCTGTGATGACGGTGATGATGCTGTCGCTGGCGGGTATCCCGATGACGCTGGGCTTTATCGGTAAATTCTACGTGATCGCTTCAGGTGTGAGTGCGCACCTGTGGTGGCTGACCGGTGCTGTGGTCGCGGGTAGTGCGATTGGCCTCTACTACTATCTGCGCGTGACGGTAAGTCTTTACCTCAGCCCGCCGGAACTGCATACCCGTGATACCCCGGCTAACTGGGCATTTACGGCCGGTGGTGTGGTCGTCCTGATCTCTGCCATTCTGGTGCTGCTGTTAGGTGTCTACCCGCAGCCGCTGATCAGACTGGTGCAGATGGCTCAGCCACTGATGTAAGCAGATGACTGCAATTGATGAATCAGGCCTTCGGGCCTGATTTTTTTTGCCTGTCAGACGAGGTCAGCAACAGGTGCTGGCGATACCGCGCTGATGTAGAGTGTTTTGTTTAGCAAGGAGAGACCATGAACATTGACTGGCAGGATAAACACCATAGTGAACTCACCACATCAGAACTCTATGCGTTGCTGGCGTTGCGCAGCGCCGTGTTCGTGGTAGAACAGCAGTGTGCTTACCTTGATGTGGATGGCAAAGATTTGCAGGCGGAAAACCGGCATCTGTTGGGTATGGCGGATGACCAACTGGTGGCTTATGCGCGACTTATCACGCCAGAGGATGAGACCAGCCCGGTGAAGATCGGACGGGTGATCGTGTCAGATCGGGTTCGCGGTGCGCGTCTGGGCAATCGTCTGATGGAGCAGGCGATCAGCAGTTGTCAGCAGCACTGGCCAGGCCGTGACATGTTTCTCTCCGCTCAGGCGCATCTGGAAAACTTCTATGGGCAGCATGGCTTTGTGGCGGTGGGGGAGAACTACCTGGAAGATGGTATCCCGCACGTCGATATGCTGAAGAACGCGCCATAAAAAAGGCGAGGCCTGAGCCTCGCCTTTTTCCATTAACCCACCGTCATCTGACGGTCATCGACATATTTTCGCTGATCCGGCGCAGGCGGGAAATACTGATAAAGCCAGGTTTCACTCAGCGTCTCATCCTTGCTACGCAGGAACAGACGCATCTCCACCGGCTGGGTGGAATCGCTGTTCGGATACCAGTCAAACAGGATGCGGTATCCCTGGAGCGGATCGACATACAGAATCTCAACCTGCTTCACGCTACCGGATGAAACGGTAATCACCGGTTCAATACCTTTCGGCGCAGCGGCCTGCAGATCACCACCAATAAAATCGATGGCGAAGCGGCGGCACCAGGTTTCCGGGAAGTGTTCGCCAGGCGCCCAGCCTTCCGGGAAACCACCGATACCGGTACGGGTGGCATCCACGCGCGCCAGACCGCTTCGTACCGGCGGCAGACCACTCCAGTAAAGCTTGTAGGAGAAGTTCAGCTCGCTGCCCGCTTTGACCGGCTCAGCCGGTTGCCAGAAGCAGACCACGTTATCCAGCGTTTCACCGGTGGTCGGGATCTCCATCAGGTTAATCGCGCCTTTGCCCCACTTGCCGACCGGCTCAACCCACAGGCTCGGACGTTTGTCATACCAGCCAATCACATCCTGATAATCTTTGAAGTCGTGATTCAACTGCAGCAGGCCAAAACCACGCGGATTCTCATCTTCATAGGCGTTGAACTGCAGCCGCTGTGGATTATTCAGCGGACGGGCAATCCATTCGCCTTTACCGGTCCACATCGCCAGACGATCGGAGTCGTGGATCTGTGGATGGTAGGTGTTACACATGCGGCGCTCGTTGGTGCCGCAGCTGAACATGCTGGTCATAGGCGAGATGCCAATCTGACGGATCTCTTTACGTGCGAACAGGTGGTTCTCCACCTCCATCACCACGCGTTTCTCTTCGCAGTGGATGATGAACTTATAGGCACCGGTGACGCTGGCACCATCCAGCAGGGCGTAACAGGTAAAAGTGGTATCTTCCGCTTTTGGCGTTTCGAACCAGAAGGCGGTGAAATCGGGGAACTCTTCCTGACCATTGCTGAAGGTGTTGATCGCAACACCACGCGCCGAGAGGCCGTACTGGTAAGTGTCGTCAACGGCACGGAAGTAGCTTGCGCCCAGGAACGAGACGATATCGCGACGGGCCAGTTCCGGTTTTTTAAAGGCGCGGAAACCGGCGAAGCCGAGGTCAGTTTTGCCTTCCAGCTGCTTCGTATCAACCTTCGCATTGTTGTAGTTAAACAGCTCAGGGCGGAAGTGAATTTCGCGCGCCTGGCGGCTTTCACCATCAACAGAGAACATGCGGATGCGCCGCTTGAAGCCCATACCGACATGGAAGAACTGCACGTCCAGTTGACGATCGGGCAGGTTGTTCCAGAGTGAGTGGTTGGCGTCATACTGAATTTCGTTGTACGCCTGCGGGGTCAGTGTGGCCAGCGTCTCCGGCAGCGCGCCTGGTGCACCGCCCCAGGGTTTCTTCGCCAGCGCAGCCGCGTTTTTCTTCAATACGTCGAAATCGAAGCGTACGGCGGTTCCGTCAGCAATGCCATCTTCTGCCCATGCGGATTGCGCAAACAGCGTTGACAGGCCGGTCATGCCGCTGACGGCAGAGAAGGCCATTGACGCTTTCATAAACATTCTTCGATTCATGCCAGAGATCATTCCTTAGCTGTTCGAGGGTGTCGTGACTGTTGTGCAAAATGCACTTTCATGGCCCGATAATCACAGGCAACAGAGGGGTACGACAGTAGGGTTACTGGAAAATTCAGTCACGACAAAATTTATCAGATTAATCAAAGAAGCGAAGCGAAATTCGGCGGTTGCCGCTGCGTCTTACCGTTCTTTGCGCAGCGAAACGGCGCACCGCCTGCACTGAGTCAGATTAACAGATGAAAAATCAGGTGATTCCTGGAGCAGGAAATCAGCAGAGCGTCAGATTATGTCTATAGTTAATGGACTGCTTTGCAATTCACACGGAGGAAATGATGGTAAATCAGACAAATCAATTCGAATCGGGCCTCGATGACGATATTGCGTTACTGACCGAAACCCTGGAAGAAGTGCTTAAGGCATCAGGCGATCCGGCCGATCAGAAGTACATTGAGCTTAAAAGCAAAGCCGAACAGGCGCTGAACGATGTGAAATCCCGTGTCAGCCAGGCGTCCGATAGCTACTACTATCGCGCTAAACAGGCGGCGTACCGTGCAGATGATTACGTGCACGAAAAACCGTGGCAGGGTGTCGGTATCGGTGCAACCGCCGGTCTGGTACTCGGTCTGCTGCTGGCGCGTCGTTAATCACGACTCGCGGTTTGAGTTTTAGCAGACATCAGCAGTAAAAAAGCGGCGGGGAAATCCCGCCGTTTTTATTGGTTTTTTTACGCGCATGACACACCCACTTCCCTCTAATCCTGCTTCGCCCCCGCTATCTTTATGCGCAACGTGCTGCCCCAGGCGCAATGGTCACGATCACGGGAGATGCCGATTGTGTTTCGCCTGTGGACTTCCTACAGTTAAGCAAACGTGAAAAGGAGAATCCGACGTGATTAGAGTAGAGATGCTGTCGACCGGGGATGAGGTGCTGCATGGCCAAATCGTCGATACCAACGCAGCCTGGCTGGCGGACATACTGTTCCAGCAGGGTTTACCGATGACCAGCCGCACCACAGTAGGGGATTCACTGGAGTCGCTCATCGCCACGCTGCAGGCACGCAGTCATGAAGCCGATGTGCTGATCGTCAACGGCGGGCTGGGGCCAACCAGTGACGATCTGAGTGCGCTGGCGGCGGCCCGCGCCTGTGGGGTTGAATTGCAGATGCAGCAGGACTGGCTGGAACAGATGGAAGCCTGGTTCGCCAGCCGAGGACGGGTGATGGCGGCCAGCAATCGCAAGCAGGCTGAAATCCCGGCTAATGCGGAGCTGATTGATAATCCGGTCGGAACCGCCTGTGGCTTTGCCCTGCAACTCAATCGCTGCTGGATGTTCTTCACGCCTGGCGTGCCGTCTGAATTTAAAGTGATGGTTGAGCAGCAGATCATTCCCCGCCTGAAAGCAAAATTCTCGCCGCCCGAGCCGCCGATTTGTCTGCGACTGACCACCTTTGGTCGCGGTGAAAGTGATATTGCCGCGGAACTGGAGCCGCTGGCGTTGCCGGAAGGCGTGGTGATGGGGTATCGCTCATCGATGCCGATTATCGAGATCAAACTGACCGGCCCGGCCAGTCAGCGGGTGGCGATGGAGCAGGTGTGGCAGCAGGTGCGTCTGCTGCTGGCGGAGTGCACCATCTTTGAAGGTACGGAAGGCTTACCGGCGTTGCTGGCACGTGAGCTGGAGCAGCGCGGTGAGCAACTGGCGGTCAGCGAGCAATACACCGCCGGACTGCTTTACTGGCAACTGGCCGCCGCCAGCGTGCCGTTGCGTGGTGCTGACATCCTGCCAGCCCGGCAGGAGACGCTGGAGCAGCAGGTGAACCGCACCCGCGATCTGGCCGCGCAGCAGCAGGTAGCGCTGGCGCTCTCTGTTGGCAGCCTTGAACAGGAAGAGATTTCGATAGCGCTGCATACACCGGATGCCAGTTTTGGTCAGCGCGTGAAGTTCAGCACCGGCCGCCATAATCTGGAGACGCGACAGAAGGTGGTGGCGATGATGGCGATGAACATGCTGCGCCGCTGGTTACATGGCAGTGAAGTGAGCACCGGTCACGGCTGGATTGATGTGGTTGAAACTGTCAGACAGTAATTTCAGTGAAAGCAAAACCGGCGCCTGAGGCGCCCGTTTTATTTGTGACTGCGAATTACCCCAGGGCACTCTCACAACAATAAATAAGCTCAAAGCGCGGGGAACACGGGCAGAGGAGGAAAGCGTCCCGCGCCTGGGACAAAAACGCCGGGAGCGTTTTTGAACAACGCAACGCGTTGGCCCGGCAACGGGCGCACCTCAGGGATTAGGTGCGTAATCGCGCGGGCCGAGCTGTCAGGGATGACGCTTTTTGCGTCTTTCCGATCTGACCGTGTTCCCTAAGCGGACTCGATCCCACAGCAAATCAAGCCAGACTTGCTCCACCTCAGTTATAACTCAAGCTCAATCTCGCCTTTAGCTTTGCAGCAGCAGGGCAGGATCTCATCCTGCTGCACAAAGGCCAGCGGCCGCTGTGGGTAATGCACTTCGCCTTTCAGCAGCCGCATCCGGCAGGAGCCGCAGTAACCTTCGCGGCACTGAAACTCTACGCAAAGATTATTGGCTTCCAGCAGGGACAGCAGATTAGGGTGATCTTCTGCGCATTCCAGCCGGGTGCCGGAACTGCGCAGAATAACAACGTCGCGGCTCATGATTAAAGCTGGAAGTCGTCGAAGTCGTTAGCGCCTACTTCAGAATCGATCTGACCCACCAGATAGGAGCTCACTTCCACTTCCTGTGGCGCAACCTGCACGTTGTCAGACACCAGCCACGAGTTGATCCATGGAATCGGGTTAGAGCGCGTCTGGAAGGGCAGATCAAGGCCCACTGCCTGCATACGGATATTGGTGATGTACTCAATGTACTGGCAGAGAATGTCTTTGTTCAGGCCGATCATGGAACCGCCGCTGAACAGATATTCCGCCCACTCTTTCTCCTGCAGCGCCGCCTTCTTAAACAGCTCAAAGCACTCTTCACGGCACTCTGCCGCAATCTCTTTCATCTCTGGATCGTCTTCACCGCTGCGCAGCAGGTTCAGCATGTGCTGAGTGCCGGTCAGGTGCAGCGCTTCATCGCGGGCGATCAGCTTGATGATTTTAGCGTTACCTTCCATCAGCTCGCGCTCTGCGAATGCGAATGAACAGGCGAAGCTGACATAGAAGCGGATCGCTTCCAGCGCATTGACGCTCATCAGACAGATATAGAGCTGCTTCTTGAGGGCGCGCAGGCTGACGACAACCTCTTTATCGTTGACCTTATGAGTGCCTTCGCCCAGCTGATGCCAGTAGTTGGTCATCTCAATCAGATCGTCGTAATAGCGTGAGATATCCTGGGCACGCGCCAGAATCTGCTCATTGGTGACGATATCGTCAAACACCACCGCAGGATCGTTAACGATATTACGGATGATATGGGTGTAAGAACGGGAGTGAATCGTCTCGGAGAACGCCCAGGTTTCAATCCAGGTTTCCAGCTCAGGAATCGAGATCAGCGGCAGCAGGGCGACGTTCGGGCTACGACCCTGAATTGAATCCAGCAGCGTCTGATACTTCAGGTTGCTGATGAAGATATGCTTTTCGTGATCCGGCAGCGCCTGGTAGTCGATACGGTCGCGCGAGACATCAACCTCTTCCGGACGCCAGAAGAACGAGAGCTGCTTTTCGATCAGCTTTTCAAAGATGTCATATTTTTGCTGGTCGAAGCGCGCCACGTTTACGGACTGACCGAAAAACATCGGCTCTTTCAGCTGATCATTTTTGTTCTGTGAGAAAGTGGAGTAAGCCATAAAAGTTGTCCAAAAGTAGACGAAGCCAGGCCTCGTGAAATGAATGAGGCGGGAGAATCTCCCGCCTGACCATTAGATTTTACAGGCGCCGCTCTCGCAGCCATCATCCTGGATAGAAGGTGCCAGGTCATCCTGCGCATCTTCCGCACCGTCACGGGTGTTCTGATAGTAGAGCGTTTTAACGCCGAACTTGTACGCTGTCAGCAGATCTTTCAGCAGCTGTTTCATTGGCACTTTACCGTTGGCAAAGCGTGACGGATCGTAGTTGGTGTTAGACGAAATCGCCTGGTCGATGAACTTCTGCATCAGACCCACCAGTTGCAGGTAGCCGTCGTTGTTCGGCATTTCCCACAGCAGTTCGTACTGGTCTTTCAGACGCTCATACTCCGGCACCACCTGACGCAGGATGCCATCTTTCGATGCTTTGATGCTGATGTGGCCGCGTGGTGGCTCGATGCCGTTGGTGGCATTGGAGATCTGCGACGAGGTCTCAGACGGCATCAGCGCAGACAGGGTCGAGTTGCGCAGGCCGTGCGTTTTGATCTCTTCACGCAGGCTGTCCCAGTCGAGATGCAGCGGTTCATTGCTGATCGCGTCCAGATCTTTCTTGTAGGTGTCGATCGGCATGATGCCCTGCGCATAGGTGGTTTCATTGAACCACGGGCAGGCACCTTGCTCTTTCGCCAGCTCGTTTGAGGCTTTCAGCAGGTAATACTGAATGGCTTCAAAGGTTTTGTGGGTCAGGCCATTGGCGCTGCCATCGGAATAACGCACACCATGCTTCGCCAGATAGTAGGCGTAGTTGATAACGCCGATACCCAGGGTACGACGACCCATTGCGCCACGCTGGGCAGCCGGAATCGGATAATCCTGATAATCGAGCAGCGCATCAAGCGCACGCACCGCCAGGGTAGCCAGCTCTTCCAGATCGTCGAGGCTTTCGATGGCGCCGAGGTTGAACGCCGAGAGCGTACACAGGGCAATCTCACCGTTTTCGTCGTTAACATCTTCCAGCGGTTTGGTCGGCAGGGCGATTTCCAGGCAGAGGTTAGACTGGCGAACTGGCGCGATGCGCGGGTCAAACGGGCTGTGGGTGTTGCAGTGATCGACGTTCTGAATGTAGATACGGCCAGTAGAGGCACGTTCCTGCATCATCAGGGAGAAGAGATCGACCGCTTTAACACGCTGCTTGCGAATGCTCTGATCCTGCTCATATTTGGTGTAAAGACGTTCGAACTCATCCTGATCGGCGAAGAACGCATCATACAGGCCAGGCACATCAGACGGGCTGAACAGGGTGATATCTTCGCCTTTCAGCAGGCGCTGATACATCAGCTTGTTAAGCTGTACACCGTAGTCCATGTGACGCACGCGGTTGCCTTCAACACCACGGTTGTTTTTCAGTACCAGCAGGCTTTCGATTTCCAGATGCCACATCGGGTAGAACAGCGTTGCTGCACCGCCGCGCACGCCGCCCTGAGAACAGGACTTCACCGCAGTCTGGAAATGCTTGTAGAACGGGATACAGCCGGTGTGGAACGCTTCACCGCCACGAATCGGGCTACCCAGCGCACGGATACGACCGGCGTTGATACCGATACCGGCACGCTGAGAAACATATTTCACAATCGCGCTGGAGGTGGCGTTGATGGAGTCCAGGCTGTCGCCGCACTCGATCAGCACACAGGAGCTGAACTGACGCGTCGGGGTACGCACGCCCGACATGATTGGCGTTGGCAGTGAGATTTTAAACGTGGAGATCGCATCATAGAAACGCTTGATGTAATCCATACGCGTGTCGCGCGGGTAGCCAGAGAACAGGCAGGCAGCGACCAGAATGTAGAGGAACTGCGCGCTCTCGTAGATTTCACCTGAGACGCGGTTCTGGACCAGATATTTGCCTTCCAGCTGCTTAACAGCGGCATAGGAGAAGTTCATGTCACGCCAGTGGTCGAGGAACTCGTCCATCTGCGCGAACTCTTCCGGGCTGTAATCTTCCAGCAGGTGGCGATCATATTTGCCCATGTCGACCATCTTAACAACCTGGTCATAAAGCTTCGGCGGCTCAAACTGACCGTACGCTTTTTTGCGCAGGTGGAAGATCGCCAGGCGGGCAGCCAGGTACTGATAGTCAGGGGCATCGCGAGAGATGAGGTCTGCTGCGGCCTTGATGATGGTTTCATGAATGTCTGAAGTTTTGATTCCATCATAGAACTGAATGTGGGAGCGCAGTTCGACCTGTGAAACTGAGACGTTGTTCAGCCCTTCAGCTGCCCAGTCCAGCACACGGTGAATTTTGTCGAGATCAATGCGCTCCTGGCGGCCATCGCGTTTAGTAACGAGCAGACTCTGGTTCATGTCGCGTATTTACCTTTGCGTGAGTATCCAAAAATTAAAAGAAATCCCGGTTTATACACAGCCTATTCATTGTGAATAATGTGTGGATAAACACTACATCTAGGGGGTGATGAGAAAAGTCATAACTACATGGGGCATATTTTAGTATTTTACGGCCGCTTAACAAGAGCAAAAAATGATGGCTGGAGGGGTTGTAATTCTTGCGAAATTTCTTAGCCCACGCCTTGTAAGGCCTGGCAACATGTCAACCGGATCACACTTTTTTTTCTTATTATGATCGGGCGCGTGTTTCTTATTCAATCCTCACGATTCAGCGAAAAAACAGATGAAAAATGAGTAAAAGCCGCTAGCGCAATACGGCAGGCGAGCCAGGCCGCTGTCGCCATTTCTGACGGCTCACTGACACAGCGGCGTAACTCTCTGGCACATAACAGAATGCGTTCAGGTGCAGTCACCTGCGGCGTTGTCTCTTTGCTGGGGCACTCAGCGAATGAGAATCGCCTCTGCCATAAATCTTTTACAGCAGAGGCGGAAGAACTAGATGAACTGGCTGACCAGGATGACCATACCCAGACCGACAACTGAGTTGATCAACTCCAGCAGTCCCCAGGTTTTGAAGGTGTCCTTCATGGAGATACCAAAAGTTTCTTTGAACAGTAAGAAGCCGCCGTCATACATCAGTGTGATGGTGTTACTGCCGCAGGCGACGGCCAGCACCATCAGCGCCGGATTAAGATGAAAGGCCTCAATCATCGGAGCCACAATGCCCGCCGAGGTAATGGCGGCCACTGCACCCTGGCCGGTCAGAATGCGGATCACCGCTGTGATTAACCAGGCGATAATAAAGGGAGAGAAGGGCACATGACTCATGAGCTGGACAATGCTGTCGCCCACATCAGAGTCAATGATCACCTGTTTGAGGATACCGCCGGCACTGATAACAAACAGCACGTTGGAAATCTGTGAAATCGAGTGGGTGACGTGATGCGTGATGCCTTCGGAGGTCATCCCCCGCTTAACACCCAGAAACCACATCGCAGCCAGCGTGGCGAACAGCATGCTGACTTCCGCACTGCCCAGCAGTTTAAAGACGCGTGTCAGCTCAGAGCCATCACCGGCTAGCGGTTTGACGACCGACGCCACGATCATCAGCACCGCAGGGATCAGCGGGATCAGAATACTGATTCTGAAAGAAGGGAGATCTTCAGGGGCCAGCTCTTTGATCGGTTTGATCATGGAGTTCAGCGGAATACGGCTGATTCCCGGCAGGAAGCGGGGCAGTAAAACGCCCGCACAGAACAGCGCTGGGATAATCACCACAACGCCGTAAAGATAGACCTGCACGATATCCGCGTTGAATGCGCTGATCAGAGCGACCGGTCCCGGCTGAGGTGGAAACAGGCTGTGTCCCATTGTTGCGCCGACCACCGTAGGGATGACCAGCTTCATGTAGGGGATATCTGCTTTTTTAGCGATGTTCATTACCAGCGGCATCGCAATCAGGAAGGCCACCTCGTAAAACATCGCGATACCGAAGATGACACCGATAAACATCAGTCCGGTAGAGAGAAAGCGGGTGCCGCAATGGCGGATGACGGTGTCCGCTATCTGCTGACTGGCACCGGATTCGGTCATGAACTTGCCAATAATCGCGCCGAATATAATGATCAGCGCCAGGTGACCCATGATGCTGCCGATGCCCTGCTGGACGACGCCGACGATTTTATCTGCCGGGATGCCAACCATGATGGCGACAAACATGCCTGCAATCAGCAGAGAGAAGACATTGTGAAATTTATACTTCAGATTGAGTAAGACTAATATCGCGATACCGGCTAATACCCAAAAGAGCGATAAAAAGGGCGTCATGGTTATCCTTAACATTGATGAAGTTGATCTTATCCAGGTGAAACGATTTATAACTCTACCATTCTAGTATATTGAAATTTTAGAGGCGGTTTTTTGAAGCCTGTCACAGTGTGACTAAACCCCTATTTCAGTCCTCAGTGAGATTTTTTCGTTCACGGTGTTTTGTCTCGGTAATAATTAATTATGAGTTTCTCACTCGCGTTGTTTTATTTTTTGTTATTGAAATTAATGCTATTTTTAAATTTTCAGGTTGTATGTTATTCATTTAATTAAATTGGATTATGAAGTTTACATTCAATTGATCTAAGGCGGGGAAGCTAGGGTTTATTCTATTTCAGGTAGGGGTGTTATCCTGATGTGCTGATGAATGTTATCAGCCAGGGAGGTGATGTGAACCGCTTGCATATATTTGACGTGATGCGTGAACAAAAGCAGCAATTATTACGCTCAATGAGTGGATGCTTTTAAGTACTTCGTTAACGCTACTCAGGTTTAATAATACCCGCCTGCATTCAGACGGGCATTTTCACTCAGACGGCGCGGTGGGTATGCACCATATAATTCACGTCAGTACCCGGGGCCAGTTTGAAGCGATTAGTCAACGGATTATAGTGCAGGCCGATGATGTTACGTTCACGCAGCGTCGTTTCATCGACCCAGCCCAGCAGTTCGGAAGGACGGATAAACTTCTTCACGTCATGGGTGCCGCGCGGCAGCATGCGGAGTACATATTCTGCGCCAAAGATCGCCAGCAGCCAGGCTTTGGGATTGCGGTTCAGCGTCGAGAAAAAAACTTCGCCGCCGGGTTTAACCAGCTTCGCACAGGCGTGAATCACCGAGCGGGGATCCGGCACGTGCTCCAGCATTTCCATGCAGGTCACCACATCATATTTTCCGGCGTTCTGCTCCGCATGCTCTTCAACGGTCTGCTGCACGTAGTCCAGCGTCACGCCGCTCTCCAGGGCATGCAGGCGCGCCACGGCCAGCGGTTCCGCACCCATATCCAGACCGGTCACGACTGCGCCTTCACGCGCCATGCTTTCGGATAAAATGCCACCGCCGCATCCGACGTCGAGCACGGTTTTACCGAACAGGCCATTGCTGTGCTGTGCGATGTAGCCCAGGCGCAGCGGGTTGATACGGTGCAACGGTTTAAATTCACCCTCCAGATCCCACCAGCGCGAGGCAACGGCCTCAAACTTGGCAATTTCCTGCGCATCGACGTTGTGCTGATGATTCTGCGGTTGTGCATTCATTGAATCGTAACTCCTGACAAAATGTGCCCACAGTATAAACGCTTAACCGCAGTTGGCACACCTTTCAGGGGCAATGAAAAGCGGGGGAAATCGGTGGTTAACGTTCACCAGAGCATTGCAGTGTGATATACTTTCGCACCTTTAAAATCCGGGATTAAGTAGAGGGATAGCGGCTCCATGAGCGACCTTGCGAGAGAAATTACACCGGTCAATATCGAAGAAGAATTAAAGAATTCTTACCTCGGTTACGCCATGTCGGTCATCGTTGGCCGAGCTTTACCCGATGTGCGTGATGGCCTGAAGCCGGTTCACCGTCGCGTTCTTTTTGCGATGAGCGTACTGGGTAACGACTGGAACAAACCCTATAAAAAATCTGCCCGCGTCGTCGGTGACGTTATCGGTAAATATCACCCGCATGGTGATTCCGCCGTTTACGACACCATTGTACGTATGGCCCAGCCTTTCTCCCTGCGTTACATGCTGGTGGACGGACAAGGCAACTTCGGTTCCATCGACGGCGACTCCGCTGCGGCGATGCGTTATACCGAAATTCGCATGTCGAAAATCGCCCACGACCTGTTAGCTGACCTGGAAAAAGAGACCGTCGATTTCGTACCGAACTACGACGGCACTGAGCAGATCCCTGAAGTTCTGCCGACCAAAATCCCTAACCTGCTGGTGAACGGTTCTTCCGGTATCGCCGTGGGTATGGCAACCAACATTCCACCGCACAACCTGCGTGAAGTGATTAACGGCTGCCTGGCATACATCGAAAATGAAGACATCAGTATCGAAGAGCTGATGGAGCACATTCCGGGGCCAGATTTCCCGACCGCCGCCATCATTAATGGTCGCCGTGGTATTGAAGAAGCGTACCGCACCGGACGCGGTAAGATTTATATTCGTGCGCGTGGCGAAGTGGAAGCGGATGCTAAAACGGGCCGCGAGACCATCATTATTCACGAGCTGCCGTATCAGGTTAACAAAGCACGCCTGATTGAGAAGATTGCGGAGCTGGTGAAAGAGAAGCGTGTCGAAGGCATCAGCGCACTGCGCGATGAGTCTGATAAAGACGGCATGCGTATCGTGATTGAAATCAAACGCGATGCAGTCGGCGAAGTGGTTCTGAATAATCTCTATTCACTGACCCAGTTGCAGACCTCGTTTGGTATCAACATGGTGGCTCTGCATCAGGGCCAGCCGAAGATTATGGCACTGAAGGAGATTCTGGACGCCTTCGTTCGCCATCGTCGTGAAGTCGTTACGCGTCGTACCATTTTCGAACTGCGTAAAGCCCGTGACCGTGCGCACATCCTGGAAGGTCTGGCGATTGCGCTGGCGAATATCGATCCGATTATCGAGCTGATTCGTCGTGCACCGAACCCGGCAGAAGCGAAAGCGGGTCTGATTGCTCAGGCGTGGGATCTCGGTAACGTGTCAGCGATGCTGGAACGTGCAGGCGATGACGCCGCCCGTCCGGAGTGGCTGGATCCGCAGTACGGCATCCGTGAAGGTCAGTACTATCTGACCGAGCAGCAGGCTCAGGCGATTCTGGATCTGCGTCTGCAGAAACTGACCGGCCTTGAGCACGAGAAGCTGCTGGATGAGTATAAAGGTCTGCTGGAGCAGATCGCGGAGCTGTTGCGCATTCTGTCTAACGCCGATCGTCTGATGGAAGTAATCCGTGAAGAACTGGAGCTGATGCGTGATCAGTTCGGCGATGAGCGTCGCACAGAGATTACGGCGAACACTGCAGACATCAATATTGAAGACCTGATCAATCAGGAAGATGTTGTTGTAACGCTGTCGCATCAGGGCTATGTGAAGTATCAGCCGCTGACCGACTATGAAGCGCAGCGTCGTGGTGGTAAAGGCAAGTCAGCCGCACGTATCAAAGAAGAGGACTTCATTGATCGTCTGCTGGTGGCCAATACCCATGACACGATTCTTTGCTTCTCAAGCCGTGGCCGTCTCTACTGGATGAAGGTTTATCAGCTGCCGGAAGCAAGCCGTGGCGCGCGTGGACGTCCAATCGTTAACCTGCTGCCGCTGGAAGCCAACGAGCGTATTACGGCGATCCTGCCGGTACGTGAGTATACCGAAGGCTTCAATATCTTTATGGCGACCGCACTGGGAACCGTGAAGAAGACCGCGCTGAAAGAGTTCAGCCGTCCGCGCAGCGCCGGCATTATTGCCGTGAATCTGCGTGATGACGATGAGCTGATCGGTGTGGCGCTGACCAACGGTAATGACGAAGCGATGCTGTTCTCCGCGGCCGGTAAAGTGGTGCGCTTTGCAGAAACCGCAGTCCGTGCGATGGGTCGTACCGCCTCTGGCGTACGCGGCATCAGGCTGGCTGAAGGCGATCGCGTTGTCTCTCTGATTGTGCCGCGTGAAGAGGGTGCAATCATGACCGTAACGCAGAATGGTTACGGCAAGCGTACTGCCAACAGCGAATATCCGACCAAGTCGCGTGCGACGCAGGGTGTGATTTCAATCAAAGTGACCGAGCGTAATGGTCCGGTGATTGGCGCAGTTCAGGTAGTCGATGGCGATCAGATTATGATGATCACCGATGCCGGTACGCTGGTGCGTACCCGCGTGTCAGAAGTGAGCGTCGTGGGTCGTAATACCCAGGGTGTGATTCTGATTCGTACCGCAGAGGATGAGAACGTAGTCGCTCTGCAACGTGTTGCCGAGCCGGTTGAAGAAGAAGAGCTGGATTCAATCGACGGTAGCGTGGCGGAAGGCGAGGATGATATCGCGCCGGAAGCAGAGATCGACGATGAAGAGATTGCACCGGAAGCGGATGCAGAAGACGAAGACGACGCGGCTGAAGACGAAGAGTAATTTGTCTGAGGTAAGCTGAGGTTTGTTGCAGAAACGGCAGGTCAGGGGAAACCCGGCCTGCCGTTTTTTTTTGGTGCCTGTGGACAAGGGCTGGATAGAAGTAGTTTTGCGTCGGGAGCCAGGAAAGGGTGGCTGCTAGCAGGGAGCCGCCGAAAGGCCCGCTATGCCCGATCGCAAAGGATTCCCGCATCCCTGCGGATCGGCCACGCCATCCCTGGCGTGGACGCTTTGCTTTTCGGGCTTAGCGGGTCTTTCTTGTTCAGGCAGCGGTTTCGCTTTTTATTGGGGCGAGTGAGAATGGCTTTGGGTCAGCAAGGAGATTGACTTATTGAGTCACAGGCAGGGCTTTCACTATCCTAAAAGATTCCCAAACCTTCCGCTAAGCCTGCGGCTGGCTGGCTTTTTTCGCCCGATAAAGCTAGTGTATGGGCATTAAAAATCGATGATGCGACTAACCTTGCCAACTGCGAGTTACCTTTGAAATATCCTGTCTCTTTCCGCACTACGCTTCGCATCTCGCGCTATCTTTTCCGCGCGCTGGCGCTACTAATCTGGACGCTGGGCGCCGTTCTGACGGCGTTTTACATCATCAGCGTGCTGCACAACAAAGAGACGCAGGTCCGGCAGGAGTTCGCCAGTAACTACGGCACCATTCAGTGGTATGTGCGCCATTCGGCGGACATGATGCGTGAGCTGAAATATATCACCGAGAACCGCTTAACCAACGCCAGCAGTGGTCTGGATGTGCTGACCGGTATGATGCCGGGCAAAGCCACCCAGCCGCAGTTTACGCCGCTATTCTCGGATGGCGACTGCACCTCAATGAGTAACACCTGGCGCAACTCGCTCGATTCACTCAGCTACTACATCAATTACTGGAAAAGTAATTTCGCCTCATCGTATGAACTGAATCGGGTGTTCTTTATCGGTGGCGAGAGTCAGTGTCTTGCCGACTTCACCATTGGCAGCAACAATGCGGATCGGGACCGCAGCCTGAAATCGCTGCGTGAGAATGTGCTGCGCTATCGCAATAGCAGCGAAGAAGAGCGCCGTAATCCGATGTACTGGATCAACAGCAGTGCTCAGCCTGGTGTCGGCACCTTCTACATGGTGGTGCCGGTTTACGTTGCCAACAAATTGCAGGCGCTGCTGGGTGTTGAGCAGAATATCCGCATGGATGAGTTTATTCAGCCGGGCAGCCTGCCGGTTATCGCGTCCATTACCGATGAAAATTATCGCCCGCTGCTTAACTCGCGGCGCGGTGGGCTGGGCTTCTCGCTCGACAATCTGCCGGATGATAAAACCTGGTTCGGTTATCTGAACGGTTATCGTCAGCTGGTCCTGAAAAAGCCATTGCCGCCTTCCGATCTTAATGTGGTCTGGTCGATTCCTACCGATGTGATGGTGGATCAGCTCAAGCTGATGATCATTAACGCGCTACTGCTCAATATTTTCAGCGCCGTGATCCTGTTTACCCTCGCCTGGGTGTTTGAGCGGCGGATGTTCCTGCCCGCAGAAGAGAATGCGCACCGGCTGGAAGAGCATGAGCAGTTTAACCGTAAGATTGTCGCCTCTGCGCCGGTCGGAATCTGTATTTTACGCACCAGTGACGGCACCAATATCCTGAGTAACGAGCTGGCGCACAATTATCTGACGTTGCTGACGCAGGAAGATCGCCTGCGGCTGAATGAGATAATCGGCGGCCAGCAGGTCAACTTTGTCGATGTGCTGACCGGCAGCAATACCAACCTGCAAATCAGTTTTGTGCATTCGCGCTATCGTAATGAGAACGTGGCGATTTGCGTGCTGGTCGATGTTTCGGCGCGTGTGCGGATGGAGCAGTCTCTGCAGGAGATGGCTCACGCGGCAGAGCAGGCGAGCCAGTCAAAATCGATGTTCCTTGCCACCGTCAGTCACGAACTGCGCACGCCGCTGTATGGCATTATCGGGAACCTCGATCTGCTGCAGACCAAAGAGCTGCCCAGCGGTATTGACTCGCTGGTGACGGCAATGAACAACTCCTCCAGCCTGCTGCTGAAGATCATCAGCGATATTCTCGACTTCTCGAAAATCGAGTCTGAGCAGCTGAAAATTGAGCCGCGTCCGTTTGCCCCGCGCGAAATTGTCACTCACATCGTCGGCAACTATCTTTCGCTGGTGGTGAAGAAGCGCCTGACGCTCTACTGCTTTATCGAACATGATGTGCCGCAGGTGCTGGATGGCGATCCACTGCGTCTGCAGCAGGTGATCTCGAACCTGCTGAACAACGCGATTAAGTTCACGCATACCGGCTGTATCATCCTGCACGCCTATGTGGCTGAGGGCTATCTGGCCTTCCGTGTCCGGGATACCGGCGTGGGCATTCCGGCCAAAGAGCTGCCGCGCCTGTTTGACCCCTTCTTCCAGGTGGGAAATGGCGTGCAGCGTAATTTCCAGGGTACGGGGCTGGGACTGGCGATCTGTGAAAAGCTGATCAACATGATGGACGGTGACATCGAGGTCGACTCAGAGCCAGGCATGGGCAGCCAGTTCATTGTCCGTATTCCGATCTACAAAGGACAGAAGCCGTCACTGATGCTGCTGGAGGATTTAGAGGATAAGAAAATCTGGGTGGCGATGCGCAACGAGTATCTTGCAGAGTTTATTACGCGCCAGATTCAGCAGCAGGGCATTCAGGTTGCGGAGTATAACGGTAAGCCGGGCCACGATGATGTGGTGATGACCGATTACGATCTGGAGATAGATGCTCCAGTGCGCGCGCTGGTCACGTTTGATGGATCGCATGTGGATATGCCGCGTGAACGTCAGCCGGGACGCTGGACCCACTCCACTGCAACGCTGCACGAGGTGCCGGCATTGCTGGCGCGCATCTATCGTATCGCACTGGGTAATGACGCGGCAGATGCCTTGTTACTCGCGGCACCGGTTGAAGAGAAAGTGCATAACGACGACATCATGGTGCTGATTGTGGATGACCATCCGATTAACCGCATGCTGCTGTCTGAACAGCTCGGCACGCTGGGCTATCAGGTGAAAACCGCGCAGGATGGCGTTGATGCGCTGAATGTCCTGAGCCGTAATGAGATCGATATCGTGCTCACCGATGTGAACATGCCGAACATGGATGGTTATCGCCTGACGCAGCGTTTACGTCAGCTGGGTCATCTCTTCCCGGTCGTCGGTGTGACAGCGAATGCGCTGGCTGAAGAAAAACAGCGTTGTATGGATGCGGGCATGGATAACTGTCTGTCGAAACCGGTGACACTGGATGTGCTGAAAGTGACGCTGGCAATCTATGCTGATCGGGTGCGTAAAACGCGGATAGGATAAAGCAGGATAGGGCAGAGGAGAGGCGGTGCAGTCTGCACCGCCTTTGAGTCACTTAGTCTCTTTCGACCTGACTCTGGCTGACAGAGGACAGGTAGTTCAGCAGCGCGATATCGTTATCCACGCCCAGTTTCATCATCGCTGATTTCTTCTGGCTACTGATGGTTTTGATACTGCGGTTAAGTTTCTTGGCGATTTCGGTCACCAGGAAACCTTCTGCAAACAGACGCAGCACTTCGCTCTCTTTCGGTGACAGGCGTTTGTCGCCATAACCACCCGCGCTGATTTTCTCCAGCAGCTTCGCAACGCTTTCCGGCGTATATTTCTTGCCTTTCTGCAGTGCTGCCAGCGCTTTTGGTAAATCGGTAGGCGCGCCCTGTTTCAGGACAATCCCTTCGATATCGAGATCCAGTACAGAACTCAGAATCGCCGGGTTATTGTTCATGGTCAGAACAATAATTGAGAGATCCGGATAGTGGCGCTTAATATATTTAATCAGCGTAATACCATCGCCATACTTTTCACCTGGCATAGAGAGGTCGGTGATCAGGACGTTGGCGTCAAGCTTGGACAGATTGTTGATCAGTGCTGTTGAGTCTTCGAACTCACCTACAACGTTGACCCATTCAATTTGTTCCAGAGACTTTCGGATACCGAAAAGGACAATTGGATGGTCATCGGCAATAATTACGTTTAAGTTATTCATCTTATTGGTTACCTTGCTGCAGCAGTTGATTGACGTAAGCGTCAATATCACTGGTGGTATTTGTAATGTTTGAATCGTCACACGCTTTAATGTGGTGTTCCAACTCTTCACAAAGCTGTTTGCCGGGAGTCAGATTGAGCATGGCAAACACGCCCTTAAGGCGATGCGCTGTCTGAGCAAGCGAGGCGTAGTCCTTTTCCGCCGACTCAGTATACAGTCTCTTCACATCAACCGGTACTGTCTCCGTAAACAGCTGGAAATAGCCGCCGCTCATCAATGGCGTGGCCGCGTCGTCTTCCATGTCGTTATCCATCACATCATGCGACAGTTGTTTCTCAATCAGGGCCAGCAATGCATCGAGCATCGCATTACTGAGATTGAAATTGACCCGATACTGCTGGTCGTTCAGTGCATGATGACCCAGTTCATCTTCCGCCAGCAGCAGTGCCCAGCCGCTAAGCTTCGATGGATCGTCGGTCACCATAACATCGTGATCCTGACCGGAGATGCGCTCATCAGGCGTCAGACAACGCGCTCCCCAGTTTTCCAGATGGCGGCAGACGATTTTATGCACGTCTTCCACGGTGATCTCCACCAGCGCGGTCACACCATCCAGAATTTTTTCCTCTTCTTCTTCGCGCTTCTCTTCCAGCACCAGCGGCAGCTGCATGTTGTAGCGCGTGCCGATATCGGCTTTTGCCACGATATCGAGACTGCCACCCATCTGCTTGCAGAGCTGCTTACACAGGAAGAACGCCATACCGGAAGCCTGTCCGTAGCGATCCTGACTGGTATCCCCCAGGAACGGGAAGTCCACATTCGCCAGTTCATCCACCGTCAAACCGGCACCGGTATCCACCAGTTCGATGATCACTCTATCGGCCTGCTTTTCGGCAGCCTTAACTTCCAGGGTAATTTTGCCCCAGCGGGTGGTGGTCAGCGCGTAGTGCATCAGCGTGGACGCACAAGGCAACTGGAGCGTGACGTTGCCATCGGCGGCCCTGAGTGACCTGGCGTCAGGTGAAACAACGCTGACGGTTTCGGTCAGCAATGCGGCCGGTGATACCGTAACTGCCAGTCAGCCTGTTAGCGTGGAAGCGCCGGTGACAATTCCGGGCGAACCGACTGTCACCATCAATCAGTTTGCCGGGGATGACATCCTCAGCAACGACGAAAAAGGCACCGATCAGACGCTCTCCGGCACCACGACCAACGTCGAAGCGGGCCAGACGGTCACTGTCACCTTTGGCGGTCAGACTTACGTTGGCACCGTGGATGGCAGCGGTAACTGGACCGTGACTGTTCCGGCCACCGCGCTGGGCAACCTGCCCGCGGGATCCAGTGCCATCAGCGCCACCGTCAGCAACGTCGATGGTGTGAGCGCCAGCGAAACCCGCGACATCTCGGTTGAGACGCCGGTGACGGAGCCGGGCGTACCAGCCCTGACTCTGAATGATTTTGCTGGCGATAACGACCTGAGCAACGACGAGAAAGCATCCGATCAACTGGTCAGCGGCACGGCCACTAACGTTGAAGCCGGACAGATCGTCACCGTGACCCTGGGCGGTCAGACTTACAGTGCCAGCGTGCAGGGTGACGGCAGCTGGAGCGTCAACGTACCATCCGCCGCGCTGAACGCGCTGGCAGCAGGCACGACCACCCTGACCGCTTCGGTCAGCAATGCGGCGGGGGACACTGCGACGACCTCGGAGTCGATCACCGTTGAAGCCCCGGCGACGCAGCCGGGTGAAGCCACCATCACCATCAACGCATTTGCCGGGGATGACATCCTCAGCAACAGCGAGAAAGCCACCGATCAGCTGCTGAGCGGCACCACCACCAATATCGCTGAGGGCCAGCAGGTCACTATCACCCTGAACGGGGAGACCTTTACCGCCACGGTTGGCACAGATGGCAGCTGGAGCGTCCCGATCCCAGCCAGTTCGCTGGCGGCGCTGGCCGCCGGAAGCGCAACCCTGAATGCGACGGTCCCCGATTCGCTCGGCGCGCCTGTCACTGAAACCCGTGACTTCCTGGTGCAGTCAGCGGGCACTTCACCCAATGCCCCAACGTTAAGCGTCAATGACTTCGCTGAAGACAACATCCTGAGCAATGACGAGAAGCTGGAGGCGCAGGCGGTCTCCGGTAGCACCACCAACGTCGAAGCGGGCCAGATTGTCACCGTAACGCTGGGCGGAGAGAGCTACAGCGGCACGGTCAATCCTGACGGCAGCTGGAATATCGCGATTCCGGCCGATGCTCTGAGTGCCCTGGCCGCAGGCCCGGCCTCGCTGGTGGTGACGGTCAGCAATGCGGCAGGCACCACCGTCAGCGACACAGTGCCGATCACCGTGGAGCCACCGGTCACTGAGCCGGGCCAGCCCACCATCACCATCAATCAGTTCGCGGGTGATGACGTACTGAGCAACGATGAGAAAACCAGCGAACAACTGCTGAGCGGCAGCACCACCAATGTCGAGGCCGGTCAGATTGTTACCGTCACGTTGGGCGACCAGACATACAGCGCCACGGTCGGCGCGGATGGCAGCTGGAGCCTGAACGTCCCTGCCAGCGCGCTGGCGGCCCTGGCGGCGGGCAGCGCTACCATCGAGGCCACGGTCAGCAATCAGGCGAACGTAACCGCCATTGAAGATCGGCCGATTGTGGTGGATGCCCCAGCGGAACCGGGTACACCGACTGTCACAATTGCCCTGTTTGCCGGTGACGATTTGGTGGACAACACCGAGAAGGCTGTCGATCAGACGCTCTCCGGCAGCACCAGCAACGTGGAGGCGGGCCAGACGGTCACCATCACGCTGGGCGGTCAGAGTTACAGCGCCACGGTCAATCCTGATGGCAGCTGGAGTACTCAGATCCCGTCTGCGGCGCTCAGCGCACTGGCGGCGGGCAGCACCTCCATCGCGGTCAGCGTCAGCACGGTGGCGGGTACCGTGGCCACTGACACCCGTGACATCAACGTCGAGCCGGCGGCAGGCGAACCTGGCATCGTCACTATCAGTGAACCGGTCAGCGTGGATGGTTTCCTTAACCAGCAGGAGCTGAACAGCGATCTGATCATCAACGGTTCTGCGGTGGGCGTTAACCCCGGCCAGGCAGTGCAGCTTAACTTTAACGGCAATAATTACAGTGCGGTGGTGGGCGATAATGGCTTCTGGAGCGTCACCGTTCCGGCAGCCGATCTCACCGGTATCACCGACGGCGTGAAACAGATTTCAGTGACTACCATCGACACCACGGGTGCGCTGCTGACCGACTCAGCCCCGCTGAATGTGGTTGTGACCACGTTGCCGCAAATCTCGCTGAACGAGAGCGCGATCACCGATGGCATTCTTAACCAGGCGGAAGCGGGCGGCGATCTGCTGCTCAGCGGCAGCACCGGCAAAGCCGTCGCGGGCCAGTTGGTCGAAGTCGAACTGAACGGCAAAACCTACAGCACCACGGTCAATACCGACGGCAGCTGGAGCCTGCCGGTTCCTGCCAGCGATCTCGCTTTACTGACGCAGGGCGCTAATAGCCTGACCGTCACCGCCATTGATGAGGCGGGCAACCGCGTGGATCAGACGGTGAACTTCAGCGTCGACACGCTGCCACCGAATCTGATTGTGGCTGACGTCGCAGGCGGCGATGGCATTCTCAACAGTACCGAAGTGGCTGCGGGCGTGCCCGTCAGCGGTTCAGGTGCGTTGCCGGGTGAGGTGGTTTCCGTCTCACTGAACAATGACGTTTACAGCGCGACCGTGGATGGGCAGGGCAACTGGACAGTAACGCTGCCGCCAGAGACGCTGCAGGGGCTGTCAGATGGCAGCAGCTATCCGCTGACCGTCACGCTGACCGACGCCAGCGGGAACATCGCTACCCAGACGCAGACGCTGGTAGTCAGTACGCAGCCGCCGGTTGCGACCGTGACCTCACCGGGCGGTGATGGCGTTCTTACCAACAATGAACTGACCCAGCCGCTGCTGATCAGCGGCACCGGCACCACGGGCGACACCGTGGCGGTGGAGTTAAACGGCAAGACCTATAACGCGATTGTCGATGAGAACGGAATCTGGAGTGCCTCCGTTCCGGTTGCCGATCTGGGCTCGCTGACCAATCAGACTTATCCGGTAACGATCACCGTGACCGATCCGGCCGGTAACAGCAGCACGCAGGATACGTCTTTGCGGGTTGCGACAGCGTTACCGGCTCTGACACTGAATGAACTCAGCGATGATGGCGCAATCAATAACAGCGACGCGCAGCAGCCGCTGATCGTCAGCGGCACCGGTGACGACGGCGACATCATTCGCATCACGCTGAATGGCGTGCCTTACACCGCCGTGGTGGGGCCGGATGGCAACTGGAGCGTCAATATTCCTGCCTCCGATCTGGCGAATGTGCCTGATGGCACCCAGGCGGTATCGGTGGTGGCGACGGACGCCGATGGCAACACCACACAGACCGGCAGTTCACTGATTTTCGCCACCACGCCGCCACTGCTGGAAGTCTCGACGCCGGGCAGCGATGGTTACATCAATATCGCTGAGCACACTCAGGATCTCACTCTCGACGGGCGCGGCGGCGCGGCGGGCGACACCGTCACGGTGACATTCAATAATGAAACCTACACCGCCACCGTGGATACCAATGGTGCCTGGAGTGTGACGGTGCCTGCCGCAACCGTCAGCCAGCTGGGTGACGAGATCTATCCGATCAACGTGGCGATCAGCGATGCGTATGGCAACACCACCACTCAAGTGACCAGCGTCACCGTGCTGGCAGCCACGTCGCCAGCGCTGACCATTGATCCCGTGACCAGCGACAACCAGGTCGACAGCGCGGAACAGCTTACCGACATTCTGGTCACCGGTAATGTCACCGGCATACCGGCCGGTACGCCGGTATTACTGACGATTAACGGGCAGTCTTATGACGGCGAGGTGCTGCCTGACGGGTCCTGGAGTGTGTCGCTGCCCGCCGGATCGCTGGGCGGCTTAGGTGAAAAAAACTTCACCGTGGCGATTACCGATCAGGCGGGCAATCCGGCGCTGCCTGCGGAAGGGCAGTTTAGCGTGGTTATCGCACCCGAGCCGTCGCTGTCGATTGCCCCAATCAGTGGCGATAATGCACTGAATGTGGAGGAAGCGCAGAGCGATCTCACCATCAGTGGCGGTTCCGCAAACCTGCCGGCTAACAGCCTGATCAGTGTGACGCTGGAACCGAACGGCACTGTTTACACCACGACAACCGATATCAACGGCAGCTGGACCCTGACTGTACCCGCCGCAGACCTGGCGAATCTGGCACAGGGCAACACCACGGTTACCGTCTCCTCCGGGGATGTGCAGAACACCCAGACGCTACTGGTGGCGACCGCGCCGCTGTTAGCCCCGGAAATCAATACGCCGTTCACTGATGGCATACTCAACACCGCCGAAGCGGGCGTCGCGCAGACGCTGACCGGCACTGTCCTGCCAGGTCAGGCTGTCAGCGTAACCCTGGGCGGCACCAGCTATCCGGCTACGGTCGAAGCCAATGGTCAATGGAGCGTTACACTGCCACCGTCTGCACTCCAGGCGCTGACGCAGGGCAGTAACCCGATTACCGTGACGGTGAGGGATGGAGCGGGTAACAGTACCAGCATCAGCGAACCGCTGACTGTTGATACCGGCGTACCGGCGCTGAACGTTAATCCGATTGCCACCGATAACATTATCAATGAGGCTGAAACGGCCACGGCTCTGACACTGAGCGGCACTGTTGCGCCGGGCAGCAGCGTCAGCCTTGAGCTGAATGGTCAGCCCTATAACGCAGTGGTTGCCGCCGATGGCAGCTGGACCGCCTCTGTGCCTGCTGCCGCTCTGCAACTGCTGCCTGATGGACGTTACGATCTTAACGTCACCGTCACGTCCGTGGGCGGCAACGTGGTCACCACGCCAGTCGGGGTGACCGTAGATACCACGCCACCCGACTTCAGCATTGATCCGCCAGCTGGCGATGGCGTGCTGAACATTGCTGAACAAACTGCGGGCTTCAGTTTCAGCGGCGCAGGCACTGAAGGTGATCGTGTCAGTGTGACGCTGAATGGCGTGACCTACACCGGCACCGTTGATGGTGACGGCAACTGGGCGCTGGCCGTACCGCCAGCAGCACTGGCCGGTCTGACTAATGGCGCAACTTATCCGGTGGTGGTCACCGTCACCGACGAGGCCGGTAACAGCAGCAGCCAGAACAGTGCGCTGACGGTTGCCACTACGCCGCCTCCGCTGGTGGTCGCACCAATCAGCGGGGATAACGCGCTGAACGTTGGCGAACTGGCGGAACCGCTGGTCGTCAGTGGCAGCGGTCAGAATGGCGATGTGGTCACTGTCCGGCTTAACGACCAGTTCTACAGCACTACCGTCGGCGTGAATGGTCAGTGGACACTGGAGATCGCCCCGGAAGCGCTGTCGGCACTGCCTCCAGGCAGTAATCTGGTGACCGTCACCGAAAACAGTGCGAACGGCAATCAGACCAGCCAGGTGGTGGATCTGAATGTCGCAACCTCGCCTGACGATCTGCCTGTACTCACTATCGACAGCAGCACCTTTGCCGGTGACGGAATCGTTACGGCGGCTGAGCAACTGCAGCCGATTACGGTGCGCGGCAGCAGCAGCAACGTCGAAGCGGGCCAGCAGGTGATCATCTCCCTGAACGGCACAGAATACAGCGGTGTGGTCGCGGCCAGCGGCAGCTGGAGCATTATTCTGCCTGCGGGTGCCCTGGCTGAACTGGGAGAGGGGAATCAGACGCTCAACGTCAGCGTGATCAACCTCGTCGGGAATACCGCCAGCAGCCCGCTGAACTTCAGCGTGGACAATACCCTGCCGTCGATCGCGATGGCACCGATCAGCGGCGACAACTACCTCAATGCGCTGGAGCGAGGTGACACCGTTGTGGTCAACGGCAGCACCAGCGGCCTGCCTGACGGCAGCGTTGTCACCGTGGTCGCCAACGGCATCACGGCCAGCACTACCGTCAATGCAGATGGAAGCTGGAGCCTGACCTTACCGTTAGAGACCTTTAACACGGCTGCGGATGGCCCGCAGACCATCACCGCCACCGTCAGCGATGTTAACGGCACGCAGCTTGCGACCAGCGACGCTACGCTGACCGTTGTCGCCAGCGCACTCCCGGTGGCGACACCCGGTGTGGCCTTTGATGATGGCATTCTTAACGGCGAAGAGGCGGCTGCGGGTGGCGTGATCACCGGCAGCACTGGCGTTACCGGTGACGGCCAGACCGTCGTCGTGACGCTGGGCGGCACGAACTACAGCGGCACGGTCGATGCACAGGGCAACTGGCAGGTCGCGGTTCCAGCCGATGTTCTGGCTGCGCTGCCACAGGGCAACGCACCTTACACCGTGGTCGTCAGTGATGTGGCGGGCAACACCAGCCAGGCGAATGGCACCGTTGTGGTGGATACCGTGCCACCGGTGCTGAACTTCATCACGCCATCCGATGGCATTATCAACGCCGCCGAGAGTCAGCAGCCGCTGACGCTGAACGGCAGCAGCGAAGCGAACGCGCTGATTGTTGCCAGCTTCAACGGCACCACTCTGAGTACCACCGCTGGCGCCAACGGTACATGGACGCTGGAACTGCCCGCCACGGTTTACACCGGGCTGGGCAATGGCAGCTATCCGCTGACCGTCACCGCCAGCGATGCGGCAGGCAATGCCACCACCACCAGCCGCGATCTGGCGCTGAAGGTGGATTCAGGCACACTGCCAACCCTGACGCTCGATGCCTTTGCCGGTAACAATGTGGTCGATGGCGCGGAACGCCTCACCGATCAGCGTCTCTCCGGCACCACCACCAACGTCGAGGCAGGCCAGCTGGTCACCGTGACCATTGATGGTACGGTCTACAGCGCCGCCGTGCAGGCGAGCGGGGCATGGAGCCTGACCGTCCCAGCCGGTGCGCTGGCGGCGATCAATGATGGCAGCGCCAGTTATACCGTGGCGGTCAGCGACGTGGCGGGTAACACCACCACCAGTAACCTCAGCTTTGACGTTAACAGCACTGCCTCTGGTCTGGCGATGGATGCCATCAGTGGCGACAACTATCTGAATGCGCAGGAACTGGGTCAGTCGCTGATCGTCACCGGCACTTCAGTCAATGTGCCTGAGGGCGGTACGGTTACGCTGCTGTTTAACAATGTCAGCTACACCGCGCAGGTCTCGGCCACTGGACGCTGGAGTGCCATCGTTCCGGCTGAGGCACTGACGGCGCTCGCCGATGGACCTTACACCCTAACGGTTACCGCCACGGACAGCGGCGGAGCGACCCTGAGCAGCGAGGCCACGCTCAGCGTGCTGGCAACCAGTCTGCCGGAGCCGCAGATCGTCTCTGCGTTTGGTGATGGTCTGCTCAACAGCAGCGAGATCGCCACAGCGCAAACCCTGAGCGGCACCACGGGTGTGGCAGGTGACGGTCAGAGCGTCAGCGTGCTGCTGAATGGCGTCACCTACAACGGCACGGTCGACAGCAACGGCAACTGGCAGATCAGTGTGCCAGCCACGGCACTGGCTACTCTGCCGGAAGATGTCCTGAGCTATACCGTCACGGTGCGGGATGCGGCGGGTAACACCGGCAGCATTCCGGGCAGCGTGACGGTGGATCTGACGCCACCGACTCTGACCCTGAACGCGGTTGCGGGCGATGACAGCGTGAATATCGCCGAAAGCCTTGCTCCGATTGTCCTCAGCGGCAGCACCGATGCTGAGGCGGGTCAGCGGGTCACCCTTACCCTCAACAATCAGACCTGGACCACCACGGTTGACCAGAACGGCGAATGGAACCTGACGCTGCCCGCCGGTTCGCTGGCGGGTATTCCGGCCGGAGCCTACATCCTCACTGTGACGGTCAGCGATGCGGCGGGCAACCCGGTCACGGAAACGCGTGAAATTGCCGTATCGACGGCGGCGCTGGCCGTCAGCATTGACACGCCGTTTGGCGATGGTTATCTGAACCTGGCTGAACAGGGTGTTGGTCAGACGCTGACCGGCAGCACCGGTGTGGCAGGCGACGGCCAGACGGTCACCGTGACGCTGGGCGGAAATGATTACCCTGCCACGGTGGATGCGCAGGGCAACTGGACGCTGAACTTAACCCCGGCGCAGGTGCAGACGCTGGGCGAGGGGATCAATACTCTGGTCGTCAATGCCAGCGATGCTGCCGGTAACAGCGGTTCGCTGACCAGCGCCGTGACGGTCGATACCACGCTGCCGGTACTGACGGTCAATGCCATCGGCGGCGACAACATCATCAACTCAGTGGAGGTGCTGGAAGCGGTCGCCATCAGCGGCACGGCGACAGTGGCAGATGCCGGACAGACGGTGACCGTCAGTTTCCAGAATGTCGATTACACCACACTGGTGCTCTCTGACGGCACCTGGCAGGTCACACTGCCTGCCAGCGTCGTGCAGGGGCTGACAGACGGCAGCTATCCGGTTGTTGTCTCAATGACCGATGCGGCGGGCAACCCGGCTGTTGCGGTTCAGACCACACTGACGCGCGATGCTGACAGTCTGAACCTGCCGACCCTGACCCTCGGGACACTCAGTGGCGATAACTTCCTCAACCAGGCCGAGTCACAGCAGGATCTGAGCATCGGCGGCACCAGTACTAATCTGGCTGAAGGCCAGCTGGTGACGGTGACGCTGAATGGCGTTCAGTACAGCGGCACTGTCGCTGCGAATGGCAGCTGGACGGTAACCGTTCCTGCCGCCGCACTGGGTAATCTGCCGGATGGCGATCAGCTGGTGCAGGTGGTGGCAACGGATGCCTCTGGCAACCCGGCCAGCGCCAGTGGCAGTCTGGTCGTGCTGGCCAGCGATCAGGTTCAGCCAACGCTGACTATGAATGTCGTCGCCGGCGATGATGTGATCAATGCCACCGAGGCCACGGCGGATGTTGTCGTCAGCGGCGGCAGCACTCAACTGGCTGCAGGCACGGTAGTGACGGTGGCATTGAGCGGCACGGATTACACCACCACGACCACCCTCGACGCTAACGGCAACTGGACGGTGACTGTGCCATCCACGGCCTTTGCCGACGTGGCGCCAGGCAGTACACAAACCTTCACCGTCACCGCCACGGATGTCGCGGGTAATCCGGCGACGGACACTCAGGAGGTCAGTTTCAGTACGACACCGCCTGTGCTGACGGATATCACGGTCAGCGCGGGTGACACCCTTAACCTGGCGGAGTCGCTGCAGGATCTCACCCTCAGCGGCACCACGACGGGCGCATTGCCGGTGACGGTGACGCTGAATAATGTCAGCTACACCACCACGGCAGGTGCTGACGGGAACTGGACCCTCACCATTCCGACGGCCGACGTACAGCAACTGGCCGATGGGCCTAACGCGATCACCGTTTCGGTCACCGACGCGGCGGGCAATATCACCACGGATACCACCACCTCACTGGATGTAGCGTTTAACACGCTGCCAGCGCTGACCCTGAATACGCCGTTTGGCGATTCGCTGCTCAATCTGGCAGAGACAGACGGTGCGATAACGCTGAGTGGTGACAGTACCAATCTGCCGGAAGGCAGCGTGGTAAGCATCGCTGTCGGCAATCTGACTTTCAGCACCACGACCGATGCCAGCGGCAACTGGACCCTTAACCTGGCTCCAGGCGCGCTGACGGCCCTGGCTGATGGACTGACACAGGTGGTGGTCACCGCGGCAGATGCTGCCGGAAATCCGGCGCAGGCCACAGCGGGCGTTGAGATCCTGCAAACTCAACCGGTTTCCGCTGACTTCGCTGTTACGCAGTTCGGCGACAACGTCATTAACATCACCGAAGCGGGTTCCGTTCAGCTGGTGACCGGCACCTCCATCGTCGTGGCGGGCCAGACGCTGAGCGTTACTGTGGGCGATGATAATATCCCGCTGTCGGTGACGGTCGATGCCAATGGCAACTGGACGGCCAGCCTGCCACCTGAAGTGATTGCCAACTTAGGGACTGGGGAACACACCCTGACCCTTACCACCACGGATCGGGCCGGTAACAGCGTCACAGAGACTCAGACCTTTACCTCAGCGATTACCCCGATTGCTGTGCCAACGCTGGATACGCCATTTACGGATGGCCGTCTTAACGTGGCGGAAGCGGCAGTGGACGGTAGTCTGACCGGTGCCGTTAACATCGCTAATGCGGCCTCGGTTGCGGTAACTGTCAATGGCACCGTCTATGCCGCGACGCTCACTGATGGTGGAGCGAACTGGTCACTGGCTCTGCCGTCTGCGGTATTGCAGTCATTGCCGGATGGCAACCTGCCGGTGACGGTGACCGTCACTGATGCGAACGGTAACACCGGCACGACCACCGGCACACTGCTGGTGGCGGTCAACACGCTGCCGGATGTCACCCTCAATCTGCCATTTGGTGACGGTGCGCTGAACGCCACCGAGGCGGGAACAGAACAGATCCTCACTGGCACCACCGGCATTACCGGTGCCGGTCAGACGGTCTCGGTTCTGATCTCCGGCTTTAACAACGATCAGCCGCTGGCCGCCACGGTGCAGACCGATGGCAGCTGGTCGCTGGCCCTGTCGCCTGCGCAGTTAGCCACCTTCACCAGCGGTACCCACACCGTAACCGTGACCGCGACCGATATCGCGGGTAACAGCGACAACACGGCGCTGAGTGTGGTAACTGAAGTGGCCGTGCCGGTGCCGACCTTCACCCCTGGCGCGTTTGGCGGCGATAACCTGCTGAACATCAGTGAAGCCGCAGCAGGGGTCACCCTGACCGGCACCACCGGCAGTGTCGGGGCGAATCAGGCGGTCAGCATTACCGTAGATGTTAACGGCAGCCTTTATAACGGCACAGTGGATGGCAACGGTAACTGGACCGTAAACATTCCTGCTAACGCCCTGAGTTCACTGGGGAGTGGTGCGCAGACGCTGACGGTCAATGTGGTGGATGCAGCGGGCAACAGCGCGTCGGCACAGCTGCCGTTCACTGCGGATCTCACCGCGCCTCTGCCTGCGGTCAATCCGGAATTCCTCGGCGGCTATGTGAATAGCGGCGATGTTGCCACAGGCATTACGCTGAGCGGCATCACCGGCGAGACGGGCGCGAATCAGACGGTGCAGCTCACGCTGGGCGGCACGACTTACCCTGCAACAGTGGATGCCAATGGCAACTGGACAGTGCCACTGACACAGGCGCAGCTTTCAGCGCTGCCGGATGCCACCTATCCGGTCACCGTGACGGCAACGGATGCGGCGGGCAACAGCACCACCATTAACAGTTCGCTGGTACTCGACACCGCACCACCGGTGCTTAACGCTGCAGCTTTTGCTGGCGATAACGCACTGAACTACGCCGAGAGCATTCAGCCGCAGATCCTCAGCGGCACCGCGACAGGCGCTGAGACGGGCGCCGTCGTCACGGTGTCGCTGAATACCACAACCCTCGGCACCGCCGTAGTTGACGGTAACGGCAACTGGAGCGTGACGCTGACGCCAGAGCAGATGGTCACCTTTACGCCATCGACCACCCTGACGCTGGCAGTGACCGATCTGGCAGGCAACACCGCAACCAGCAATGTTCCATTGACGGTGGATCTGACACCACCTCCAGGGCCGCTGGTGACGCTGGGCACGGTATCGGGCGACAACATCATCAGCACCCAGGATGTGGCGGGTGGCGTGGTGTTAAGCGGTACCTCGGCTAACCTCGGCACGAGTGGTTCAGTGACGGTCACTATTAACGGTCAGAACTATGCCACCACGCTGGATGCATCGGGCAACTGGTCAACGGCGGCCCTGCCGATCACCGCCTTTGGCAATGCGGACGGCAGCGTTGGCATCACCGTGACGGCCACTGATGGCACGACGCCGGTGACCACCAGCGGTAACGTCCTGATCGACCTGACGCCACCTACGCTGACCATCAACGCCTTTGCGGGTGATAACCAGGTTAATGGTAATGAAAGCACCACCAGCCAGGCGATTACCGGCACCGCCGATATCGCTGAAGCAGGCCGTACGGTCGTAGTGACTTTCAATAACCAGACCTACAGCGCGGTGGTCCAGAGCAACGGCACCTGGTCCACCACCGTGCCTGCCAGCGCGATGCAGGCACTACCCGATGGCAGCACGTCGGTGATCACCGCGCAGCTGGCGGATGTCGCCGGTAACGTGGGGACCGCAACTCAGACAGTGACGGTAGATACTGCCGCGCCACTGGTGCAGGTTGACGCATTCCTTGGCGACAACGTGATCAATGCCGCTGACCTGGCCGTCAGTCAGGTGCTGACCGGCAGCGCACAGGGCGCAGAAGGCCAGACTATCGGCCTCTACCTGGGTGATGCCTCGCCGATCGCCACCGCGACGGTGGGGGCTGACGGACGCTGGAGCATCGATCTGGCGCCGAACGTGCTGTCGAGCCTCACTGACGGTGCGCTGGTGTTTGGCGTGCGGGTGAATGACCTTGCAGGCAACCAGACCGATGCGACGCTGACGGTCAACAAAGTGGTCAACAGTGCCCTGACGCTGGTAGTCGATTCCGTGTTCGGCGACGGCACGCTCAGCGCACTGGATACCACCGTCGCGCAGACGATCTCCGGAACCGCGGCCTCCGCAGGTGTGGGTGCCACGGTATCGGTGGTGCTGGGCGGTACAACGCTCTCTGCCTCAGTGGGCCAGGATGGTAAATGGGCCATCGTAGTGCCACCTGCGGTGCTGGATCTGCTCACCGACGGCAACCTTGCCGTTAACGTCACTCTGACGGATGCCGCAGGCAACACCCGCACCGTGGGTGAAACCGTCACGGCGATTGTCGATGCGGTGCCGGTGGTAGGCCCGCTCGCCGGGCTGTTTGGCGGCGATAACCTGCTGAACATTGCAGAAGCCGCCGCCGGACAGCTGGTGGGTGGCGTAATCAGCAATGCGGCTGCAGGTTCACAGGTGACGGTGACCTTTGGCAGCAAGACTTACAGCACCACAGTGCAGGCGGGCGGAGCATGGAGCGTTAACCTGCCGGGCAGCGATCTTACCTCACTGCTGGATGGCAATCTGACGCTGGGCGTCAGCGTCCGGGATACGGCGGGTAACGTCGCCACGAATAGCGCCACGATTGGCATCTTTACTCAGGCGCCATCGATTTCACTGACCTCCCTGTTTGGCGATGGCGTGCTGAATCTGGCCGATATCGCGACCGGACAGGTAATCAGCGGCGTGGTTAACAATATTGCACAGGGCAGTGTGGTCACGCTCCAGGTGGGCAGCAGCCAGGTGACCGCGACCGTGGGTGCAGGCGGCGCCTTCAGCGCGACGGTGACGCCGGATATTCTGGGCACGCTGGCGCAGGGTAACGTGACGGTGGGTGCTTCGGTCACGGATGCGGCGGGCAATACCGCCAGCACCAGCGCCGGTGTTCGCGTCGATACGCTGCTGCCGACCATCACGGTGAATCCGCTGTTCGGTGATGGTCTGCTGAACGTGGCAGATGCGCTGGTGACGCAGGTGATTGGCGGCGTCGTGGGCGGTGCCGAAGCAGGATCGCGCGTGGTGGTGTCGGTGGGCGCACAGCAGTTTGTGACGGCGACCGATGCGAATGGCAACTTCAACGTCTCGCTGACGCCAACGCTGCTGCAGGGGATTGCCGATGGCAACCTGACGGTGGGTGTCAGCGTCACCGACAGCGCCGGTAACACCACAAGCACCACTGCCGGGGCGCTGGTGGGTATTCACAATCTGCCGAAGGTTACGCTCAATCCGCTGTTTGGTGACGGCGTGCTGAACCTGGCGGAGTCGCTGGTCACTCAGACCATCAGCGGCACCGTCTCCGGTGTGGCTGCCGGCAGCAACGTCCGGCTGGCGATTGGCAGTACCAACGTCACCGCGCAGGTCAACGCCGATGGCACCTTCTCAACCACCGTCACACCAGCGGTGCTCTCGACGTTGCTGAACGGTAACTTCACCGTCAGCGCGGCGGTCACCGATACGGTTGGCAACGTCAGCAGCACCAGCGCGGGCGTCTCACTGGGACTGATCCAGCCAACCCTGACAGTGAATACCGTGTTTGGCGACGGCGTACTGAGCGCGGTTGATCTGGCTTCTAACCAGACCCTGAGCGGTACCTCCAGCCTGTCCGCGGGTTCTACCGTCAGCGCCACGCTGAATGGTCTGACCTACACCACTAAAGTAGTGAGTGGCGGCAACTGGAGCATCAGCGTGCCAAAAGCGGATCTTGCCGCAATCACTGACGGCACGAAAACCGTGGCGGTCACCGGCACGGATACTTACGGCAACACGGTAAACAGCACCGGCACGCTGAGCGTTATCAGCCAGTCGACGCCTGTCGTCGCCATTACCTCACTGTTTGGCGATAACGCCCTGAGTGCGGTGGATGTGAAAACCGCGCAGACTATTTCAGGTACCGCCAGCAACGCCGAAGGATCGGTGGTGCGGGTTACGCTGGGCGGCCAGACTTACAGCACCACCGTGAGCAGCAACGGCAACTGGAGTCTCTCTGTGCCAGCGGCTAACCTCGCTGCGATTGCAGATGGACTGCAGACCGTCACCGCCAGCGTCATCAACGGCGCGGGCACCAGCGGCTCCACTTCGGCGTCGCTGGGTGTGGTGAGCCACACCACGCCGACAGTCAGCGTCAACAGCTTCTTTGGTGGCGATGGTTACCTCAACATCTCAGAAGCGAATGCTCCTGAAACCATCCGAGGAACCAGCACCAACGCGGCGGGCGGTACGGTAACGGTGAACGTGGCGGGCAATATTCTCACTACGACCATCGGTGCGAATGGCGCATGGAGCATCAGCGTGCCGTCAGCGACGCTGAAAGGGATTTCTGATGGCAGCCATCCGCTAACCGTGACGGTAGCGGACATTGGTGGCAACACCGCAACCAGCACCAGCAGCTTTACCGCGCTGTCGCATAATCAGCCGCTGGTGGGGGTCGATCCGGTGCTTAGCATCGTCGGTTCTCTGCTCGCCGGTCTGGTGGTGCAGGGCGGATCGCTGAATGCCGCACAGGGATCGAAAGTCAGCGTCACGCTGCTGCTGGCCAACGGCAACAACGGACCGACGCTGAACACCACCACCGATGCGCTGGGGCGTTATGCCGTTAACTTCTCGCCATCACTGCTGTCGGTAGGCGGGCTGCTGCTGTCGCTGGGGACGCTGGCAAAAGTCTCCATCACCGACGCAGCCGGTAACAGCTATACCACTACCAACACGCTGCTGCTCGGCTCACTACTGCCGGTGACGCTGGCCGCAACCGAGTCGCTTGCCCTGTTCTCAGTAGCGGATGACAGCGCTACGGTTGCCAATGCCAGCACGGAGACGCAGCACAACAGCAGCACCAGCAGCGACGATAACAGCGCCCATGTAGCAGTGGCCTCTACGCTGATTACCGAAGCAGATACCGTAACGCCGGTCAGCAGCAGTGAAACGGCGGTGGCTAATGACACCGCAGTGGCGGCAGCACCGGCAGAGGAGGTGGGTTACACCATCGGCGGCGTCGTGATTACGCTGGCCGATGGCACCACGGCAGAGGGTGCCACGGTCACCGGCAGCAGCGGTGCGGATACCGTGACAGTCAGTGACCTTAACTTTACTCATATTGATGGCGGCGCAGGCACCGATACTCTGGTGCTTAACGGGGAGCATCTCAATCTGGATCTCACCGCGCTGGGCCTGAAAGTCGAACACATTGAAGTGCTCGATTTGGGTAAAACCGGCACCAACTCCGTGAAACTGGATCTCAATGAAGCACTCAATATTACGGATAAACAGAGTGACGATTTGATCATCAAAGGCGCGGATGGCAGTCAGGTAACCCTGGCAAACAGCAACGGCGGCTTCTGGGAAGTGACCGGCGAGCGCACATTGGAGGGCAGAGTGTTCGAGATCTACCACAACTCGGCGCTGACCAGTGAAAACACTCTGGGTGATGTGCTGGTGCAGCAGAACCTTCAGGTGCACGTCGTGTAGTTACGACAACGTCTGTCAGGCCGATCTGAGAAGCGGGTGCGAAAGCACCCGCTTTTTTATTTAGTCACGTGATAATTCCATTTTCCAGACAATCGCCAATATTCATTAGCGGAATGAAAGATTAGGGTAGGCGCAGCAAACGGCGTCACGCCGTAAATCAACTATTCTGGCTCCATTTGTCGCTTTTACTGGCGTCCTCTTTCTTTATCCTTGTTACCTGCGGGTAATCAGTTCCGACCAGCGGAAACGGGCAGCATCGGCTGACCCATTATCACGTCGTAAGACTTAACAATCTGTTTATCGGAAGGTTTTGCTCTGCGTTTCTGTTCTGAACTGAGGTTACCCATGTCATCACGCGATACGCTTCGTCATATCCGGCTTGAATCCATTTTCCAGACGGCAGTCAGCGACTTTGCTGTTGCCGACAGCGCTCTGCCCGCCGTTGCGCCACTCCCCCTGCAAAGCCTGAGCCTTCCTGTGGCTACGCAGATCCTGAACCTGCCGATCAGCGCGTTCTCTACGGAGTCGCTGCAAAGCAGCCCACTTAATTACAACACATTGGCCACGGTGAAGAGTTCGTCACCCGCAGCACTGCGGCCGTACGAACATATCGCCAGTGATGGCGTGATTGCGGGCTGGGAAGCGCAAAAGCCGGTGCATCTGCGCGGCCGGGCTGAAGGCGAAGCGGGCTCTACCGTCACGCTCACCTTCAACGATCAGAGCTGGCACAGCACGGTGAATAAGTGGGGCTACTGGAATGCCTCAATGCCGGCTGAGGCGCTCAGGGGCGTGCCGGATGGTAATCACAGCCTGGGGCTGACCATCACCAATAAAGCGGGCCACAGCACCACGACCGACGTCGATTTTGGTCTCTATGTCGATCGCACCATCAAACCGACCCTGACCGTGGACACGGTTAGTGGTGACAATACGGTGAGTATCGCCGAGAGCATTTATGGTGTTGAGGTCAGTGGCAGCGCAACGCACCTGCCGGTGGGGTCGGTGCTGAAACTCACACTGGGCACGCAAACCACCCTTGCTCACATGGAAAGCGACGGCAAGTGGTATGGCACATTTAATGAAAGTGATATGCAGGCGCTGTCGGATGGCGTCTACAGCCTCAAAGTCACGGCGACCGATCCCAACGGAAAAACCGCAACCGAATATCACGATCTGACGCTAATCACTCACCAAAGCAGCCTGCCAAAAATTACCTTCGATAATATTACTGCGGATGATGTGATCAACGAGGCCGAAAGCCAGCAGGATCTCCTGATTAGCGGTACGCTCAGCACCGTCATGCCGGGTCATCAGCTGGTGATCAGTGGCGCCAACGGAAAAGATTATAACGCCACGATAAGCCAGGAAGGACACTGGCAGGTGGTCATCCCGGCAGCGGATGTGAACGCATTTATCAGCGCCGGAGAGATCCACGCCTGGTCCATTGATGGTGCAAAAAATTATACCGACGTCACGCATGACCTGAATATCCATACGGAATTACAGCAGGTCTACACCGAAATGGATATCGGCGGCGACATGATCCTCAACTACCAGGAAGCGCAGCACGATCTGAGCTTCTATATTGAGGGCTGCAGAACCCTGGAGATCAACGGGATAACCTACCAGCCCGACGCGAAAGGCATGGTCACGCTGACCTCCAGCGAGCTTATGGCGCTGCCGGATGGACCGGTCGCCGCCACCTTCCATCGCCAGGATGACTTTGGCAACAGCGATACCCAGAGCTGGGACACACTCTTTACCGTCGCCGTGCATCAGCGGCCAACGCTGACGCTCGACACCGCCTTTGGTGACAACAAAATTGATGCTGCCGATGTGAACAGCTGGCATCTGATTCAGGGCAGCTCCAGCCATCTGCAACCGGGCAGCCAGGTGGAATTAACCCTGGGCGATCAGCACTACAGCGCCAGTGTCAAAGCGGATGGTGGCTGGGCGCTGACCATTCTGGCCGGGCAACTGGCTCCGCTGGATGATGGTGAATACCCGATGACGGTCAGCGCCAAAGACAGCGCCGGTAATGTGGCCACAGCCAGCCAGACTGTGCAGGTGGTATCGCATACCGAAACGGCCAGCCTGATGGAGGGTCAGACGGTGGATCAACTGCTGGAAACGGTCAGTCTGACCCAGCCGGCAGAAACCGCGCACGTGGCGCAGGCCTCCACTGCAGCTGCCGTCCCGCAGGAGAGCCATCTCTACTCTGATGTTTCATACACCCTTGCCGATCACCTGCTGCTGCATCCTGCGGCACAGCCCATAGTCTGACGCCAACACATTAGTGAACTCACACCCTTCCGGACAGGTCTGTTAAGCCTGTCTGGATTGGTGTGAGATCGCTGGCTGGTTGTTTTTCATCCTGTCAGGAGAAATATTAACGATTTCATCTGTTTTTAGCAGGAATAAGCACGGGTTATGATCTAATAATGTTAGAGGTCGTTTAGCGTCTCGCTTACGAACCATAAATAAAATAACGCAATAACTCTGTCAGGCTCTGAGTCGCACTCCCTTTGCTCGCTTTGTTCACCAGGAAAAACACCATGATGATAAAAACCCCTGTTGGTATGGATAATGAACAAAGCGCGATTAACTTTTTTGTTGTGCGCCCTGAGTGGCGTGGCAGTGCATGCGGTCTTTGCGGCACCCTTACCTAAAGCAGAGTTTAACTGGCGCGCCGCGCCCACCGAAGAACAGATTGCCAGCTTAACGCTGCGTGACGCTATTCTCCGGGCCTTCGCCCGCAATCCGAAAATCTCGGAAGCCGCGGCACAGATCCATGTCGGTCAGGGCGATCTTGATGCCGCCCGCAGCGCCTGGTATCCGCAGATCTCGCTGCAGGGTGCGGCGGGCCGATCTCATCAGACCGACTCTGCGGGCAGCCTGAACAACAATGGCTCCGGCGGCATCACGCTCAGCCAGTTGCTCTACGACTTTGGCCGTACGGGCAGCGCCATCGATGAACAGCATGCCCTGTCGGATGCCTATCGCTTCGGCCTGTTCGAATCCATGACCACCGTGGCGGAAGATACGCTGCAGGCCTACCTCGAAGTCAAACGCTATCAGGCGCTGGCAGAGATCGCGCACACCAATATCGCCTCGCTGCAGCGGGTGCGGGATATCGCGAAATTGCGCGCTGATGCCGGACTTAACTCCCAGTCAGACGTGCTGCAGGCGGAAACCCGCATCGCCGCCATGCAGGCCACGCTGGAGCAATATCGCGCCCAGCTGCGTTCCGCCACTGCGCAGCTGACCGTCCTGACTGGCGTGGTGCCCGCGACGCTGCCCGAACTGCCTCAGGCGCTGCTGAAACAGCAGATCACTCTCGACAAAATCGCCTATGAAAGCAGCGCGGCGGTGCGAAGCGCGCAGTCTAAACAGGAGGCCGCCCGTGAACGGGTGCGCCAGGCACAGTCCGGCCACTGGCCAACCATCAAAGTGCAGGCGGGCCGGACCCGCTATGAGAACGATCGTTCGTCTTACTGGGATGATGAAGTACAGCTGCAGGTGGAAGCGCCGCTCTACCAGGGCGGCATGGTCAATGCCAAAACCGAGTCCGCGGAGGGCGATCGTGAAGCAGCGCAGGCCGCGGTGCAGCAGGCCAAACTCGCCATCAATCAGAACGCCTCAACCGCCTATGCCGACATGATTGGCGCGCAGCAACGGCAGGCTGCCGGGGAAGTGCAACTGGCCAGCGCAGACCATACCCGTAATGTCTACGCCGATGAATATCGCCTGAGCAAGCGCAGCCTGAACGATCTGCTGAGCGTGGAACAGGATGTGTTTCAGGCTGACAGCTCACGTATCACCGCGCTCTATGACGGCTGGGACGCCACCGTGCGTTATGCCGCCGCGGTAGACAATCTGCTCGATATCATGGGTATCGATCGCCAGCAAAGCAGCGGCGATCTCCTTCCTTCGCTGCAATAGCGATAAGGCATAAATAATGAGTACTTCAACCCTGAATACCGATAACTGGATTGCCGCCATGCTGCGCGTCGCCGCGCGATTCGGTAAACCTGCCGATGGCAAAACCCTGCGTCAGCAGATGCGCTGGTTTGAACATCTGCCGGTGTCACAGCAGCTGGAGCGGCTCTCCGGCCTGCTGGGACTGCATCTGACCATGGTGCCGCAGAATAAACTGCGCTGGCGTCAGGAGATCACGCCGGTGGTGCTGGTGCTGGAGAATGCCAGCGTGGCGGTGCTGGAGAACATCGATTCTGACGGCAGCGCACGCTACTGGCTCAGTGAAGGCGGCGATGTGGTGCGTGAAAGCGCCTTATCGGAATTACTGACGCGCGCTCAGGGCGATGTCGGGGTGATTGGCGTGGCGGCGCGTGGCCGTGATGCGCGTATCGACGAATTCATTCAACCCTATGAGCCGCACTGGTTCTGGAAAAACTTTCGCGGCATGGGTCGCCGTATCACCGAGATCTCGCTGGCCTCAGTGATCGGCAATGTGCTGGCGCTGGCCGGTATTCTCTTTTCAATGCAGGTCTACGATCGGGTTATTCCTGCTCAGTCACAGTCCACACTGTGGGTTTTATTTGTCGGGGTGCTGATCGCCGCGGCCATTGAGTATCTGATCCGGCTGATGCGAACCCAGGTGTCAGATTTAATGGGCAAACGCATCGACCTGAAAGTTTCCGCCATGCTGTTTGCCCGGGCGATGAGCATCCGTAATGAGGCGCGGCCGAAATCGACCGGCTCGTTTATCTCGCAACTGCGTGAGATCGACCAGGTGCGTGAGTTGCTGACCTCGACCACGGTCGGCGCAGCGGCCGATCTGCCGTTCGTCATCCTGTTCCTGTTTATCATGTCGTTTGTCGGCGGCTGGCTGGTGCTGATTCCGCTGGCGGCGATTCCGCTGATTGTCATTCCCGGTATGCTGGTACAGATCCCGATGGCGCGGCTGGCGAAAGAGGGGCTGCGCGAGGGGGCGCTCCGCAATGCGGTGCTGGTGGAGACCATCGAAGGCATTGAGGATATCAAGGCGTTACAGGCGGAACCCTATTTCCAGCGTCAGTGGGAGCAGACGCACGAAGTCAGCGCCGCCATCAGTAATCAGCAGCGGTTATGGGGCGCACGTCTTACCGGCTGGGCATCGACGGTGCAGCAGCTCACCTATGCCGGGATGCTGGTGTTTGGGGTCTATCTGGTGCTCGATTCGCAGATCACTACCGGTACGCTGGTCGCCTGTAGCCTGCTCTCGTCACGCACCATCGCCCCACTGATGCAGCTGACTATGGTTTTCTCGCGCTGGCAGCACGCCAAAATGGCGATGAAAGGGCTGGATGAGTTGCTGAAAAAACCGCTCGATCAGCCCGAAGCCGCCACGCTGGCACACTGTCCGACGCTCACCGGCCAGTATGATCTGCGCAATGTGCATTACAGCTACGACGAAGAGAATGAAAAGAATGTGCTCAACGTCCAGCAGCTGCAGATTAAGCCCGGCGAGAAGATTGCCATTCTGGGCAAGGTCGGGGCAGGGAAGTCTACGCTGCTGAAAATCCTCGCCGGTCAGGCGCAGGCCAGTCAGGGCAAGGTGATTGTCGATGGCGTCGATATTGAGCGAATTGATCCCACCGATTTACGCCGTCAGCTCGGCTGGCTGTCGCATGACTCCCGCCTCTTCTTTGGCACGCTGCGGCAGAACCTGATGCTGGGCAATCCCCATGCCAGCGAACAGGAGATGCTGCAGGCGCTGCGCATCAGCGGCGCACTGTCGCTGGTGCAGCAGGATGCCGCCAGCCTGGACCGCATTATCAATGAAGGCGGGCGCGGGCTTTCGGGCGGGCAGCGTCAGATGGTGATGCTGAGCCGGTTGATCCTGCGCCAGCCGCAGGTGGTGCTGCTCGATGAGCCCACGGCGGCAATGGATGAACAGCTGGAGGAGCATGTCATCCGTCAGCTGCAGGGCTGGATCAGCGGCCGGACGCTGGTGCTGGTGACGCACCGTCCTGCGCTGCTGAAGATGGTCGATCGTATCGTGGTAATGGATAACGGCCGCATCGTGGCCGATGGCCCGCGCGACGAGATCCTGCGCCGCGCGACCCCGCCCGCGACGCCAGGTAAAGGAGATGCCGCATGAGTCTGGTTATTATTGATAAAGATCTTGCCCGTCATGAGCGCCGGACATCGGCGATTATCTGGCTCTGCACCGCCGCGCTGGCGATATTTCTGATCTGGGCGCACTTCGCCATTCTGGATGAGGTCACAGTCGGCACCGGCAAAGTCACCCCTTCCAGCCGCGCACAGGTGATCGACAGCCTGGATGGCGGCATCGTCAAACAGCTTAACGTGCATGAGGGCGATATCGTCGAGAAAGGGCAGGTACTGGCGACCCTCGATCCGACGCGCTTCCAGTCGAACTTTGGTGAAGCGCAGGCCAAAGTGCGCACGCTGCGTGCCTCATCCGAAAGGCTGGAGGCGGAATTGTCCGGCACGCCGCTGAAGTTCAGTGCTGAAACGCTGAAGGAGCCAAACCTGGTCACACGCGAACGGCAGCTCTATGAGTCGCGACGTCGTAATCTCACCGAAACCATCAGTAACCTGCAGCAGTCGCTGAAACTGGTGCAGGATGAGCTGCGGCTGACCGAACCGCTGGTAGCGAAAGGCGCGGCAGGGCAGGTTGAGGTGATTCGTCTGCGTCGTCAGGTCAGCGATCTGCGCGGCAAAATCGACGAGGCACGCAATGACTATCTGGTGCGCGCTCATGAAGAGCAGGTGAAAAACAATGCTGAACTGGATGCGCAGCTGCAGGTTGCCGCAGGCAAAGAGGATCAGCTGACGCGGGCCACGCTCTACTCGCCGGTGCGCGGCATCGTTAAAGATATTCAGGTCACTACGGTCGGTGGCGTACTGGAGCCGGGCGGCAAACTGATGGAAATCGTGCCACTGGAGGATCAGCTGCTGATTGAGACGCGTATCAATCCACGCGATATCGCCTATATCCGGCCCGGTCTGGCTGCCACCGTGAAAGTCACCGCCTATGACTCTTCAATCTATGGCGATCTGCACGGCGAAGTGGAAACGGTCTCGCCAGATACCCTGCAGGATGAGGTAAAACGCGATCAATATTACTATCGTGTCTACGTTCGCACCCAGAAAGCCGAGCTGACCAACCGCGCTGGCCGAAAATTCCCGATTGTGCCTGGTATGGTGGCCAACGTGGAGATTAAAACCGGTCAGAAATCCGTCATGGATTATCTGATTAAGCCGCTGAATAAAGTCAAAGAATCGCTGCGCGAGCGCTGATTATCCGTGCCAGCTCAACTATCCGTCTGCTTAATTACGGTGATAAATTAACATGGCGGATATTTGGGCAATGATGGCGCAAAGCGTGCGCAATTTAACAATCTGTGCGGAAGCAGGGTGAAGATAATTTAACCCGATTAAGAAAGTTTACAGAGATATAACGGAGCGGCAAACGGCAGGCAAAAAAATGCCGGACAATTTGTCCGGCGGGAAATAATAAGTTGTACATCTCATTCGGGGAGAATGAAGGTAATAATGGAATAAATGATGATAGCGGGGTCTATTCTATTACCAGATGCCGTATAAGTTTTATCATTCAGTGCTTCGGAATACTCTTATGTAACCTGTTGATAACAATGAAAATAAAATGAGTTTATCAATTTGTGCGCCATTTTTTACCGATCTGTGCTGCTTATTAGTTCCCCGATATTTACATTATGAAATAACTGTTTCGATGTATGAAACACTTTTGGAAATTTAGTAGCATTTTCCTGGTGGATTATTACCCGCTATAAAACAACAATGGCCTGCCGGCTGAATTTTTAATCGTTCAGTTAGCAGTGGCAAATAATAAAGGCACATAACAGAGGGTAATAAAATGAAACGTCGCGTTCTCTCCCTGATGATCCCTGCGTTGCTGGTTGCAGCAGGATCAGCAAACGCAGCTGAAATCTATAACAAAGACGGCAACAAATTAGATCTCTTCGGTAAAGTTGACGGTCTGCACTACTTCTCTGACAACAGCAGTTCCGACGGCGACCAGTCATACGTTCGCTTCGGCTTCAAAGGCGAAACTGAAATCAGCAGTGAGCTGACCGGTTACGGCCAGTGGGAATACCAGGCAGCACTGAACAACTCTGAAGATCAAGGGACAGCTGACAGCTTTACCCGTGTTGGCTTTGCCGGTGTGAAATTTGGTGATGCGGGCTCGTTCGACTACGGTCGTAACTACGGCGTCGCCTACGACATCGGCGCATGGACCGACGTGCTGCCAGAGTTCGGCGGCGATACTTATGGCGCAGATAACTTCATGTATCAGCGCGGTAACGGCATGGCGACCTACCGTAACACGAACTTCTTTGGACTGGTGGATGGCTGGAACTTCGCAGTCCAGTATCAGGGCAAGAATGGCAACAGCAGCGAGTCACCGAATGGCCGTGACGTACTGGGTCAGAACGGCGACGGCTGGGGTCTGAGCACCACGTATGATCTGGGTTCAGGCTTTGGCATTGGTGCGGCAACCTTCCAGTCTGACCGTACCAACGATCAGAACAGCACAACATCAGGTATTCTCGGCCGTGGCGATAAAGCGGAAGTGTATACTGGCGGTCTGAAATATGACGCGAACAACGTCTATCTGGCAGCGATGTACTCCCGCTCGTTCAATGCTACCCGCTTCGGCAGCAGTGATTCTTCAGCATTTGGTTATGCGGATAAAGCGGACAACTGGGAACTGGTTGCGCAGTATCAGTTCGACTTCGGTCTGCGTCCATCCCTGGCATATGTCACCTCACGCGGCACCGATGTTCAGAACTTTGGCAAACAGAATCTGAAAAAATATATCGATGTAGGTGCGACTTACTACTTCAACAAAAACATGTCCACCTATGTTGATTACCAGATCAACCTGCTGGACGACAACGCATTCACCGACGCGGCCGGTATCAATACCGACGACGTGGTGGGTGTAGGCCTGGTTTACCAGTTCTAAGTTGTCAGGGAGCGCAGTTACGGCTGCGCTCCTGCATTATCTTCCGGGCTGAGCGCTTCAGTCTTTGGCCACTTCGTTGCTTCCGGGGCGGTTGTCACTGACGACATGACGCTGCCGAATCGTGCTCCTTCAAACGCCACGCCTGCCAGGGTGAAGGCTGAAAAGCTCAGCCAGTGATGCCACGCTGACTGCCACTTCTGTGAATTTTTCATTCTGCACCTCTCAGAGATAAACACTGTTTCAACAGTGCAGAATTCATGCCAGCTTTACCGCTCTCATAGCCACAGGCATTACGCCCGTTTTGATACACTTGCCGCGCGCGTCAGGAAGCACTTGCCCCAAACAGGTGCAGCGAAGCCTGTTACTGGCGCGGCCGTGAAGGGGTCATGTGACGATGACGGCGCTGTTCGACAACTTTATAGCTGCCGTAAACAAACAGACCCAGGGCAACAACGAGAATCATATAAATCATCTGTAGCTCCTTACTTTTATTAATGTTAATCGCCTGCCGAAAGGCGGAATCAGGATAGATGACCGGTGAATGCTCTCGTGATTCAGGAAAATATTCAACTCTATTTAAGCTAATTTACCAAAACTTTATGCTTTGTAGTGGCTACTAATAAAGTGTTACAAGCGAGGAATGATGCGTTATAAGATTAATCTGCTGTTTATGTCACTTTTCATTCTGGTGGCGGCGGGCTGTGACCAGTCTGCCCCGACAACGTCGATGGTACTGGAAGGGAAAACCATGGGCACCGTCTGGCGGGTCAGTCTGGCGGGTGTGCAGAGCGAGCGCAAAGCGGAGTTAAAGCAGCGGATTCAGCAGCAGCTGGACGCGGATGATGCTGAGCTTTCTACCTGGAAGCCGGACTCCGCGTTATCGCGCTTCAACCAGAGTCGTGACCTGGCACCGCAGCCGGTGAGTGAAAACATGGCGGACATTGTTACGACCTCGCTACGGATCGGCCGTAAAACCGGCGGGGCGATGGATATCACCGTCGGGCCACTGGTCAACTTATGGGGCTTTGGCCCGACGAAACAGCCTGTTCATACGCCGGATGCGGCACAGATCGCCGCCGCCCGTGCGCAGACCGGGTTGCAGCATCTGCGGGTGCTGCAGGGCGCCGACGGCCAGTGGCTGCAGAAAGATCTGCCAGACCTCTATGTCGATCTCTCGACGGTGGGGGAAGGCTTCGCCACCGATCATCTGGCACGCCTGATGGAGCAGCTCGGTATCAACAATTATCTGGTCTCGGTGGGTGGCGCCGTGCTGAGCCGTGGCCTTAATGCGCAGCAGCAGCCGTGGCGGGTCGCGATTCAGAAACCGACCGATCGTGAGAATGCGGTTCAGGCGCGCGTCAGTCTGCAGGGACACGGCATCAGCACCTCCGGCAGCTATCGCAACTATTATGAACTGGACGGCAAGCGCATTTCTCATGTGATCGATCCCGTTACCGGGCGGCCCATTGAGCATAAACTGGTTTCTGCCACGGTGATCGCCACCACGGCGCTGGAAGCCGATGGCTGGGACACCGGACTGATGGTACTGGGTACCGAGAAAGCCAAAGCGCTGGCGATAGAACAGCATCTGGCGGTCTATCTGATCAGCAAGCAGGGCGATAAATTTGTCAGCTGGATGTCGCCGCAGTTTGCTGCTTTCCTGATCCCCGCTGAATCCGGAGAACCCTGATGTTAGATCTTTTTAGTGAAGAGCAACCCTGGCATGAGCCGCTGGCTGAAGGTGCCGTGATCCTGCGGCGTCGCGCGCGTGAGGATGCAGAGGCGCTGTATCAGCAGATACTGGCGATTGCGGAGCAGAACCCCTTTGCCCATCGCATTACGCCCGGCGGTCATCGCATGTCGGTGGCGATGACCAACTGTGGCGATTTTGGCTGGTCGGTAGATTCACGCGGCTACAATTATCAGCAGCAGGACAACCTCAACGGGCGCAAATGGCCGCCCATGCCGCCGCTGTTTCGTACTCTGGCGCAGCAGGCCGCAGCTGAAGCGGGATTCCCTGGCTTTAATCCTGACGCCTGCCTGCTTAATCGTTATGAGCCGGGCGCGAAGCTGACGCTGCATCAGGATAAAGATGAGAAAGACCTGCACCAGCCTATCGTTTCTGTGTCGCTGGGGTTACCGGCGGTGTTTCAGTTTGGTGGCTTCGAACGTGGCGACAGCACCCAGCGAGTGCTGCTGGAACATGGTGATATTGTGGTGTGGGGCGGGCCGTCGCGCCTGCGTTATCACGGCATCCTGCCGCTGAAGCCAGGCGTTCATCCGCTGGCTGGCCCCTGGCGTTATAACCTGACCTTTCGTCGCGCGTTTTAACCCGCCACGCCAGTAACGGCGTGGTGAGAATAACTATTGCTATCATTTGGCAGGCCATTACACTGCAGGCTGTTTTTTAGCTGATGGATTGCCTGCATGACGTTGTTAAGCGTTGTTTTTCGCCAGTTCCGCTGGCCTTTTATTGGGGTCATTGCCCTGACGTTGTTAAGCGCCGTGCTGGGTATCGGCATGATCGCCTTTATCAACCGCGAAATGATTGTCGCCATTAACACCTCATTTGCGGTACTGCCGCAGTTCCTGTTACAGCTGGTGGTGCTGATGGCGGTGACGCTGGCCTCGCAGCTGGCGCTGACGATGCTCGGCCATCAGTTTGTCTGGCGACTGCGCGGCGAGTTTATCAAGCGAATCCTTGATAGCCGGGTTGAACGCATCGAGCAGCTCGGCAGTGCGCAACTGCTGGCCGGACTGACCAGCGACGTGCGGGCGATTACGCTGGCCTTTGTGCGTCTGCCGGAGCTGTTTCAGGGTGTTATCATTACCCTCGGCTCGGCGATCTATCTCGCCTGGCTATCGCCAAAAATGCTGCTGGTGACCAGTGTCTGGCTGGGTGTCACGCTGGTGGGCGGCTGGCTGCTGGTCTCACGGGTTTACCAGCACATGGCAAAGCTGCGGGAAATCGAAGATAACCTCTATCGCGATTACCAGACGGTGATTGAAGGGCGCAAAGAGCTACAGCTTAACCGCTCTCGCGCGCAGCAGGTCTACGACACGGTTTATCAGGAAGATGCCCGTGCCTGGCGTCACCATATTGTGCGTGCCGATACCTATCATCTTAGTGCGGTCAACTGGTCAAATATCATGACCCTGGGCGCTATTGGCATGGTCTTCTTCATGGCTAACAGTCTGGGCTGGGCCAATACCGCTGTCGCCGCCACTTTCTCCCTGACGCTGCTGTTCTTACGCACGCCGCTGCTCTCCGCGGTGGGCGCGCTTCCCACGTTGCTCAGCGCTCAGGTTGCCTTCCGTAAGCTCAACGCCTTTGACCTTGCCCCTTATCAGGCCGGGTTCCACGCGCCATCGGCCTCCTCTGACTGGCAAACGCTGGAGCTGCGCGACGTCTCTTTTCACTATGGTGATAACGGCTTCCAGGTCGGGCCGATAAACCTGACGCTGCGCCGGGGTGAACTGGTATTTCTGATTGGCGGCAACGGCAGCGGGAAATCGACGCTGGCGATGCTGCTGACCGGGCTGTATCAGCCTCAGTCCGGCACGCTGCTGCTGGATGGCAAACCGATAACGGCTGACGAGCTTGATGTCTGGCGCAGTCAGTTCTCAGCGGTCTTTACCGACCTCCATCTGTTTGACCGGCTAATCGGGCGGGAAGGCGTTGCGGCCAATCCGGCATTGGTTCAGCAGTGGCTGGAGAGGTTGAAGATGCAGGATAAGCTGAAGATTGAAGGCAACAAGGTGCTCAATCTGCGGCTCTCCAAAGGACAGAGTAAGCGACTGGCGCTGCTGCTGGCGGTGGCAGAAGAGCGCGATGTGCTGCTACTGGATGAGTGGGCGGCGGATCAGGACCCACACTTCCGGCGTATCTTCTATCGTGAGTTGTTACCCTGGTTACAGCAGGCGGGTAAAACGGTGTTTGCTATCAGCCATGACGATCACTACTTCATTCATGCCGATCGGCTGCTGGAGATGCGTGAAGGCCAGTTGACGGAGCTGACCGGAAATGAGCGCGATCTCGCCACGCTCGACTCGGTAAAACGCACCGATACCGGGCTTTGACGGCAGATGGCAAAACTTAGCAGCTACCGTGTTAAGTTCTGTGCATGTCGCTGAACGTTGTGTTTAACAATTCTCTAAGCGTCAACAGCAAGCTGCCGCGTTCACTGAAAATCTATTGCCAGATGTGCCTCCTGCCAATGCAGGAGGCATCCGATTAGTGGGCGAAATGTTGATCAAGCGGTGCACTGAACCAGCGATTGTTCAGCACGTTTTTGATAACACTATTTTTGTCTGCAGCTGACAGGGAGTTGTCCTGATCAATACGGGTGAGAATATCGTTATAGCTATAAGTCTTATTGCTCATGTAGATAATGGCTTTCTGCTTGTTAGCATCCATCACTAACAGCGATTCCCCAGCAGCGGCATTTTCCGGCGTCCATTTCTTCCATTCCGGAAGGGTCTGATCGTTTGGTGACCCTGTTGCCAGGAAGTTTTTAATGTAGGTATTAAAAGATTGACCTAATGCCTGAGAGCCTTTCAGCTTCAGCGCATCCTGCGTATATTCAGCATACTTATTTTTATCCCAGAAAGGCATAAACACGCCGTGAAAAGAACCGATGGCGGATAATTTATCACCCGTGACAAACGCATCCGTGCCATATCGGAACTCCATGCCATACAGCGGCGCGTTATAATTTTTATACATCATCTCAGCAGACTGATTAACATTAAACAGGCTGTATAGCAGCCCGCCATAGTGATTCGCAAAGGTGTATTTATTCAGCAACGTGGTGTTGTTTACAAGCGTTCCGTCTTTCACTTGTGCTGCAAACATAGGGTCGTTACGGGCGAAGAAAGAAAACTCCTGTTGTCCTGTGGCCATGATGGCGGGGACGGCATTATATTTTTTGGTCTCAAAGCCATCTTTCGGGATCACCACACCATCGCGGTAGAGATGCGGAAATTGATTCATGCGGATTCCCGCATCGCCAAAAAGCATTGCCAGTTCTGTTGCCGGGAGTTGATAGAGAAATTGACGCACTTCTGTTGAACCTGACAGGAGCCAGGTTTTCGCCGCGCTGGCATCCGGCTTAATGCCCTGTTTGACGACCAGAGGTGCCAGTCTTTGTGCGAAAATGCTTTCCGCTTCATCTTTGTCAGAGGTGGTCATGCCACCACTGAAAACAATGGCTTTATCGAAAGTATTTTTAAAATAGGGTGATATAAGCATCGCCATCACGTCCCTGCCGCCAGCCGAAAATCCCGAAACGGTGATATTATTTTTGTTACCGCCAAAAGCCTCAATATTAGCTTTGAGCCAATCCAGCGATTTTTTGATGTCGAGTAAGCTGTAATTACCGGAATCATCCAGCGGGTTACCATCGTTCAGGGCTTTTAATGGATTAAAGCCGAGTGCGCCCAGACGATAATTCACGGTAACAATCACTGCATTGTATTTTTCAGCGATAAATGCCGGAGCAAATTCACTGGAGCTGCCCAGCTGATTATTGCCACCGTGGATATAAACCAACACCGGAAGCGGGGAGTTGGTCCCACTCGGGCGGTAGATATTCAGATTCAGGCAATCCTCGTTACCTTTGGCTCCGTCCGGAGAAACCTGGATGCAGTCAGTCGCGGGCCGGGTCGCATCGAAGACGGTTTGCCATGCGTCAGGAGAAACCGGTTTTTTCCAGCGCAGTTCTCCGGCCGGAGCTTTCGCATAAGGAATACCGGTCCAGGAGAGCGTATTGTGATGGTCAGCGCCTTTCACTTTGCCAAATTGCGTCGTAATTTCAGGGGAGATATTTTGAGCAGTGGCTGAAGAGGCAACCAAAAAGAGTAAAAATGTCTGGGATAATCTGGGTATAGAATTTTTCATGCGTACCTTGTTCCAGGGAAATATTCCTTATACCTGAAAGGTCGCAGTACCCCGTAATGTCTGGCTCACAAAACAAGATAAATCCAGCAATTATCGCGAGTTACTGTTTTTTGGTGGTGAAATATGCCTATCGCTTGCAGAACGCATCTTACCTGTTTTGCATCCGCTTATTGTGAATTCTGCTTCAGGGATGGTCGCTAATCACCACGTAATGTCAGACCCAGGAAAAGTATACTGGTCTGTTTCGCGCTAGCATCAGCATAAAACCTGGGTTCTGGCAGCCTGACACGTCTTCGTTCGTCTGTGTTTATCCTGACTTATGCGTCCTGTTTAGCCGGTTTTTAAAGCCGATGGGTGATCTGCGTCATCACCTGATTATCCCGCCATATAAAGCCTGCCTCCAGTAACGTCTCTGGCGTAAAACGCCCACCGACGTTCTGATTCAGTCGCAGCGTTGCGCGCTGCTGCGCGAAATCTACCGACACCAGGGCCGCATCCAGAAAGTCCATCGGCTGACGCAGTTGCGGCCACAGCGCTTTGTAGAGGCTCTCTTTGAGGGAGAAGAGCAGGGTAGCGGCGGCATTGAAGGGGACGGGCAGCATCCGCAATAGCTGCTCCTCCTGCTCATTCATCAACAGCTCGGCCGTTTCAATTGCTGTTGTCTCAGACATGAACCGCTCGACATCGACCCCAACCGCCAGGGGCTGCCGGGTTGCTGCCACCACGACGACGCCACCACTGTGCGACAGTGACGCCTGAATACCAGCGGGCCAGCAGGGGGAGCGATCGGCTGCGTTGGTCAGAACGAAATCAGTAATCCCCAGCTCTGCCATCACTGACCGGACCAGCAGACGGCTGGCGAGATATTCGGCACGCCGTTTACTGACAGCCTGCTGAAGACGGGCTGGCAGGGGAATACCCCATTCGACAGCCAGCGCGTCACGATACTTTTGCGGATCAAAGTGACTCACCGCCAGCAAGGGTTCGCTGCGGTTCAGGTGGCCAGACAGGATAAAGCCGCCTGGGACAGGCGGCAGCGGCAGGTCGGGATAGCGCATGCGAAACCATTTAAGCCAAAAAGGCATTAAATCAGGCGCGATGGATCAGGGCAAGCAGCCCGCCGGAATCAGTCGTTAGGAGGAATGGCAAAACTCTTCAGAGAAACTACGAAATGGTGGTGACCCCTGCTGATACGTGCACCCCGGTCGCACCAGTGGCTTGCCAGACGAAAGAAATCGTCGCTACCAATGTCATACGCCAGTTCCACTTTGCTAATGCCTGAATGCAGTAATGCTTCCGCATCTTTCAGGCTTTTCGCTTTGATCGCCATAAAAATTATCCGTCAATTTCTGGGGAGTTCAGGGTAGTCATTTTCTGTGACATTTTTGTTTCAGTTTGATGAAAAAGCGCGACGGCTGGCGGATTTTGTGAGGGGGATCAGATTCTGATGCAAGCGTTAACCTGCTGATTGTGAGAGGAATGTTAACTGCCATGCGGGACTATTCTGAATGTTAAACCGAAGAAGGTCAGACATAGATAAGCAGACATAGAAAGGCCGCGTCATACGCGGCCCTGTGGGTTACTTCTGGTCTGGCGGGGAAGGTTGCTTATCGCCGGACTCGGGTGCTTCGGTTGGATCGTCTTTTTCAATAACTGTCATGAACTCTCCTCTTGTTACCCACACATTCAAAGTATAGATCGGTTTGCGAGAGGTGCGAGGAAAGTTAACGTTTGATGACAGAAACGAAAAAAGCAGCCTTTGGGGCTGCTTTTCAGGGAATTTGGTCGGCACGAGAGGATTTGAACCTCCGACCCCGGACACCCCATGACCGTGCGCTACCAGGCTGCGCTACGTGCCGAACACTGGAGGATTAGTCTACTGGTTATCGTTATTAATGCAAGATACCCGTCGACTATTTGCCTGATAATTAATCAGTTAGCGATAAACCGCTTCTCCTCGGTGAGAACCTGCAACAGCAGCGCCAGCTCTGGCTTGTGATCCTTCAGCGCATTGCCCTGAGCATCATAAGCGCGATAGCTGCCATTATTGTTGAGCACCAGCGTCACCTGCGGCGTGGTAATCACCAGCTTATTCTCTTCACTGCTCGCGACCCAGTCGTGGCGACGACGTGCAGCAAACAGATCTTCACCCTGCGAGTAGTTCACCGGATTGGTGCGCACATGCAGCAGTCGCTGCATCAGCGTCGCCATCACATCCTGATGATCAGAAAGACGATCAACGGTCTGCGCCGGGGTATCAGGCCAGTGAATCACTAACGGCACCTGCAATGTCTGGCGGTTTCCGGCGCTGTCAGGATCGCCATCGAGTGCCAGTCCACGCTGTGCGGTAATCACCACCACGGTGTTCTTCAGTAAATCACGCGCCTGCAGGCTGTCCAGCACCGCATGAATCTGCTCATCAACGGCCGGCGCCTGGCGCAGATAGCTGCGCTGACGGGCTTTGGCACTGTCGCCGGTGACATCAGGACCGTTCAGGGCAATCCATGAGAACCACGGCGCCTGTGAACCCTTCTGTTTCTCCAGCCAGCTCTGCCATTGCGCTACGGTGCTGGCGTTGGGCTGACTGTTTGTCGCAGGCAGCGAATAATCAGTCAGCAACGCCTGACGGTAGAGCGGCGGATTAAAGCCTTCCGAAGAGAACAGGCCAAACTGATAGCCCTGGGTGCTAAGCGCGCCCAGCAGGGCCGACGGCGTTCGGGAGGCCAGAATCCCATTCATGTAACTGGAGGAGATACCGTAGAACAGGCCAAACAACCCTTTCTCCGGCGTATCACCCGCGCTGTAGTGCTGGGTAAAACGTACGTTCTCGCTGGCGAACTGATTCAGTTCCGGCAGCGCTTTAGCAAGCGTAGCGTTGTTCAGACCATCGACAGTCAGCACCAGCAGGTTGTTGCGCGTACCGGCATCACGGAACGTAATGTCGCTCAGCGGATACTCGACTGCCACCGCTTCCGGGTCGCCCTGCTGAATCAGCCGACGCTGATACTCCTGTGCATCCAGCAGACCATGACGCTCAAGGAAGCGGCGGGCGGTCATCGGGTAGGAGAGCGGCAGGTTGGCGCGCTGCATAGTAATCGGGCGATAGAAGTTGGCATCGGCCCAGATATACATCAGGTGGCTGGCAAAGAAGGCGCTGATAAACAGAGCGGCAACAGGCTTACCAAACGAGCGGCGATTCAGGCTGCGCAGCTTCTGCCAGCTCCAGGTTGCAAACAGCATCTCGACGAGGAATATCAGCGGCACGCTGATAAACATCAGCTGCCAGTCGCGCGCCATCTCGCTCTGATCGGGGTTGATGACCAGCTCCCACACCACCGGATTAAGGTGCAGGTGGAAGCGGCTGAACACCGCACTGTCGACCATCACCAGCGTCAGTCCGGCGGTAGCGACCACCGCAGATAACACCCGCATCAGTCGTTGCGACATCACCACAAAGGTCAGCGGGAAGATAATCAGCAGATAGGCGGCAAAAACGACAAAACTGAAGTGGCCAACCCAGCTGGTATAGGCGTAGATGCGCCCCGCCAGCGAAGAAGGCCAGTCGGCGACCAACAGGTAGCGACTGCCTAAAATCAGCGCGAATAAGATGTTAAACAGAGCAAACCAGTGCCCCCAGCTAATCATCTGGGAGACTTTTTCGCGGTAGCGCTGCCGGTTGGTTACCATATTATAGAGTCAAATCAGCCAATTAATGGGCGTTATCGTCACGCACAGATGCCTGAAGGGCATCGGCGAAAGAACGTGCCAGAGAACGACGTTGCGCCGGGGCGATATCGCTGTTAATTAAGTTGGTCACCATATTTCCCAGAACCATCAGGGAGAGATCGGTGGGGGCCTTGTCTTTGTGCAGGATCTGGGCCATTTCCGCGAGGAGTTGTTCCACGCGTTCGTCACTGTAACGGGATGATTGTGCCATATCGTCGTCTGAGCTCATTTCAAAAGGCGATATATTACCGGAACAGCGCACTTTTTACCGCAATTTTATCGAAAGCAGCACGTTCGCTTCACGCATAGAGTTGAAAGCCGATGCTGGCGGTGTTTGAATACGCGCCTGTGCTAAAAGGAGAGTCTACCATGAGTCTGGATATCGACCAGATTGCCCTGCATCAGTTAATCAAACGCGATGAAAACCAGCTTGAACTGGCGCTGCGCGATTCGCTGCTGCCTGCTACCAACACGGTCAACGCGATGGTGGAGGAGTTACACCGGGTTTACAGCGCAAAAAGCAAAGCCTATGGCCTGTTCAATGCAGAGAGTGAACTGGCAGAAGCGCTGCGTAATTGTCGTAAGGGCAACGATGATTTTCTCGCTTTTAGCCGTGCCGCGACCGGCCGTCTGCGCGACGAGCTGGCAAAATATCCGTTCGCGGAAGGCGGCGTGGTGTTGTTTATCCACTACCGCTATCTGGCGGTGGAATATCTGCTGATTGCGGTGCTGAACAGCCAGTCCAGTATGCGCGTCAATGAGCAGATGGATATCAGCAGCACCCACTATCTCGACATCAATCATGCGGATATCGTGGCGCGTATCGATTTAACCGAATGGGAAACCAACCCGGAATCGACCCGTTACCTGACCTTCCTGCGCGGTCGCGTTGGCCGTAAAGTGGCTGACTTCTTCATGGACTTCCTGGGTGCTGAAGTGGGATTAGACACCAAGGCGCAGAACCGCGGTCTGTTGCAGGCCGTCGATGACTACTGCAACGAATCGGAACTGGATAAGCAGGAGCGGCAGAACTATCGCCAGCAGGTTTACAGCTACTGCAACGAGCAGTTGCAGGCGGGCGAGGAGATTGCGCTGGAAGATCTGTCGAGCGAACTGCCCCCGCTGGGCGAAAAAACCTTCCAGGCTTTTACCCAGCAGCAGGGCTACGAGCTGGAAGAGAGCTTCCCGGCGGATCGCAGCACGCTGCGCCAGCTGACGAAGTTTGCCGGAAGCGGCGGGGGACTGACCCTGAATTTCGATGCAATGTTGCTGGGCGAACGTATTTTCTGGGATCCGGCCACGGACACCCTGACGATTAAGGGCACACCACCCAATCTGCGTGACCAGCTCCAGCGCCGCACCAGCAGCAAATAAAAAAGCCGGGCGGAGCCCGGCTTCTGTTCCCTGACACGTCGATTATCCTGGTGTATCAGGGACAAAATAAAAGGGCCGGTTTCTCAACCGGCCCTTCTACTTTTCAACGTAATTCGCGATTAAGCGCGAACGAAGTCGATGTGGAACAGTTTTGGCTTGAACGGGTGACGCTGAACAGCCTGAACTTTCACTTTAGTTTCTTTACCGTCAACTGACAGGGTCAGAACTTCGTCGTAGAAACCTGGCTTAGATTGCAGGTTCATTACTGAGTCGTGATCCAGATCGATGGCAACAGCCGCTTCAGAACCACCGTAGATGATGGCCGGGAAACGGTTTGCTAAACGCAGGCGGCGGCTCGCACCCTTACCCTGCTCTTTACGTTCTACTGCATTGATAGTGAGCATTAATATATCTCTTTATTTAAATCCTGCTACAGGCGACCCAGTAACAGGCAGGTTATTCAATACCGCTGATGCACATGCAAAAGCGGGCGGCAGTATAGCCCTTATGCCGGGTGGTAGCAAACGATATACCCGCCAGCCGGGATTACCGCAGCTCATTGGCGCGGCGATAGCGACCCTGATAATCGAACATTTTCTCGCGGATCTGCCAGAACTGGCCTTTAGCACGCGCAACGACAAAGTCGGGATGACGCAGCAGCGGCTGCAGAGCAAGCACATCAGCGGCCGTCTGCCAGCCCAGCGGCACGCCGGGTGCGCGCTGATGCGGACGCATAAAGAGCTGTTCAAACGCCTTACGCTGAGCGGGGGTCTGCAGACGAAAGCGTTCGCTGACGCTGGTGCCTTCCTCATCAAAATAGGTCGCCTTCAGCCACTCGCCTTTGGCGTCATGGCCCTGTTCCAGCGTCATACCGCCGCAGCGCAGCACCAGCGCATCTTTCAGTTTCAGCGCCGCTTTAAGCATATCGTCAGGATCGACCAGAATTTTGTCGCACTGGTGACAGCGCCGGGCGGCAATATCATTCTCTGCGCCGCAGTCAGGGCAGCTTTTAAAGCGGAAGCGGAAATCACACTGTTCGCGTTCGCCCTCATCATCTTCCAGCACGCCCTGACAGCGTCGGCCAAAATGCTCGATCACCATGCCATCTTCGGTCGCCTTGCCCCAGAAGGTGTTGGCGAAACCGCAGGCAGGACAGAAAACCTGAACGGGCTGGTTGTCGCTCTTCCCTTTAGGGGCGCCGACTTCGGGCGTAAAGAGATCGTGCGGATTACCGGCGTAATCGAGGATCAGGCAGTCGGTTTTACCGGGCGAAAGCCGCAGGCCGCGTCCGACGATTTGCTGATAGAGGCTGACCGACTCTGTCGGGCGCAGGATCGCAATCAGATCCACGTGCGGGGCATCAAAACCGGTGGTCAGCACGGCGACGTTCACCAGGAATTTCAGCTGCTGCGCTTTAAACGCCAGAATCAGGGCATCGCGCTCTCTGGCGGGCGTTTCAGCGGAGATGAGCGCACTGTTTTCAGGCAGCAGCCGCAGAATTTCGCGCGCGTGCTCCACCGTCGAGGCGAAAATCATCACTCCCAGCCGATCTTCGGCGAACTCCACGATCTGGCGAATGATATGGGGCGTGACGCGCTGCTGCTGTTTCAGTTCACGGTTAAGATCGGCTTCGCTGAACAGGCCATTGGCCTGTGCCGTCAGGCGGCTGAAATCATACTGCACCACCGGCATATCCAGCCGCTCCGGCGGCACCAGGAAATGATGCTTGATCATGTAGCGCAGCGGAAGCTCGTAGATACAGTCGCGGAACAGCGATTTTTCATCGCCACGCACCATGCCGTGATAGTGGAACTGATAAATCCAGCCTTTACCCAGCCGGAACGGCGTGGCGGTCAGGCCCAGTAAACGCAACTGAGGATTGTGCTGACGCAGATGATTAAAGATCTGCTGATACTGACTTTCTTTGTCATCGCCAATGCGGTGACACTCATCGACGATCACCAGCGAGAAGGCGCTGTCGAACAGGTCGAGATTACGCGCTACCGACTGCACGCTGCCAAATACGACTTTGCGCTGACTCTCTTTGCGCTGCAGTCCGGCGGCAAAAATATCCGCTTCCAGTCCATAAGCCTGATATTTACTGTGGTTCTGCGCCACCAGCTCTTTGACGTGTGCCAGCACCAGAACCCGGCCACGCGCCAGCCGTGCCAGCTCTGCAATCACCAGACTCTTTCCGGCACCGGTCGGCAGCACAATGACGGCAGGTTCCTGATGACGACGGAAATAGGCGACGGTGGCATTCACCGCATCCTGTTGATAGGGGCGTAAGGTAAAAGACATGTTGCTCACTTTTGTATAACTGGTGGCAATTATGCCATGAAAGAGCGGTAAACGCCCTGTCAGGCTGGCGCGGATCACGTTATACTTCCCGCACATTTTCAACGGTTAACCAGGCCGTTTCAGATTCCCTCCGCAGTAACAGGCAAAACGAATTCATGCGACTCGACAAATTCATCTCTCAGCAACTGGAAATCAGCCGCGCCATCGCTCATCGCGAGATCCGTGGCCAGCGTGTCACCGTCAACGGGGAAATTGTACGCGATACCGCGTTCAAACTGCTGCCCGACCACGAAGTCGTCTATGACGGCAACGTACTGCAGATGCAGACCGGGCCACGCTACTTTATGCTGAACAAACCGCAGGGTTACGTCTGCTCAACCGACGATCCCGATCATCCGACCATCATCTATTTCATCGAAGAGCCGATGTCATTCAAACTGCACGCGGCAGGGCGTCTGGATATCGACACCACCGGGCTGGTGCTGCTGACAGATGATGGCCAGTGGTCACACCGCATTACCTCGCCACGTCATCACTGCGAGAAAACCTACCGCGTCACCCTGGAATCGCCAGTCAGTGACGATACGGCCGCGCAGTTTACTGCGGGCGTGCAGCTGCATAACGAGAAGAGCCTGACGAAACCGGCACAGCTGGAGGTGATTACCCCCACAGACGTGCGGCTGACACTGAGCGAAGGTCGTTATCACCAGGTAAAACGGATGTTTGCCGCCGTCGGCAATCGGGTCGTTGAGCTGCATCGCGAACGCATCGGTGACATCGTGCTGGACGAGGATCTGGAACCGGGCGAATACCGTGCGCTGACAGAAGAAGAGATCGCCAGCATCGGTGTGCCAAAAGAGTTACAGACCAAATAACCGGACGGGCCGGGCGGCCCGTACCAGACTCATTCGTGCAGGAGAAGGTGTGCGTAAGGAAAAGAACTCGCCAACAGGACTGGTGGTTATCCTCGGTCTGTTAGCCATGCTGATGCCGTTGTCGATCGACATGTATCTGCCTGCCATGCCGCAGATTGCGCGTGAGTTCGGCGTGTCAGCCGGTAGCGTACAGATGTCGCTGAACCTCTACATTCTTGGCTTCGCGATTGGCCAGCTTATCTATGGCCCGCTGGCAGACAGCTATGGGCGTAAGCCGGTGATTGCGCTCGGCACCCTGATCTTTGCCTGCGCCGCTGCGGCCTGCGCGCTGTCACAGACCATCGATCAGCTGATTCTGATGCGCTTCCTGCATGGACTGTCGGCCGCTGCTGCCAGTGTGGTGATCAATGCGCTCATGCGTGACAGTTACTCGAAAGAGGACTTCTCGCGCATGATGTCCTTTGTGATGCTGATTACCACCATTGCGCCGCTGCTGGCCCCGATCATCGGTGGCTGGCTGCTGGTGCTGTGGAGCTGGCACGCCATCTTCTGGGCGCTCGCGGGTGCGGCCCTTGTGACCACTGTGCTGGTGACCACGCAGATCCGCGAGACCCTGAAGCCGGAGCAGCGACAGCGCTTTCATCTGCGCACCACGCTGGGCAATTTCGTCACGCTGTTCCGCCACAAACGGGCGTTCAGTTACATGCTGTCGAGCGGCTTCTCCTTTGCCGGACTCTTTACCTTTCTCAATGCCGGTCCCTTTGTCTACATTGAGCTGAATCATGTCTCACCGCAAAACTTTGGCTACTACTTTGGCCTCAACGTGGTGTTCCTGTTTCTGCTGACGCTGATTAACAGCCGCGCCGTGCGCCGCTTTGGCCCGGTAACGATGTTCCGGCTGGGCCTGCTGATTCAGTTCTGCATGGGGATCTGGCTGCTGATTGTCAGCGCTTTCAGCCTCGGCTTCCTGCCGCTGGTGATGGGGATTGCGATGTTTATCGGTTGCGTGTCGATGGTCTCATCGAACGCAATGGCGGTGATTCTGGATGAGTTTCCGCACATGGCCGGAACGGCTTCCTCTCTGGCGGGCACGCTGCGTTTCGGCGTAGGCGCTTTTGTCGGTGCGCTGCTGTCGCTGGTAAGTTTCAACAGCGCCTGGCCGATGGTCGGCACCATTGCCCTGTGCGCGACAATCTCTCTGCTGCTCTTCTTCTACGCTTCACGTCCCCGCACTGCGCCCCGTTAACCGGGCGCAGTGGTTTCTCCCCGATTGCCCGCAGTGATGCACATCTCGCCGGTTATGTTTCGTTATTGTGAAAATTTTTAGTTAAAAAAGTAACCACAATGCGTCTAAAATGATTGTTAACGGCGTGTGAACGCGGTACATATAGGCTGAAGTGCGATGCAAGTCGCAAAAAATGCGCTTCTGCCCTCTGAACGGACGCACCATTAATGCCTGTCCGTTCCTGGCGGTGATCAACCCGTTTTCAGCCGGGCTGCTGTGTTGCGACATAAACTCATCCGGGGAAAGTAAACCATGCTGCAACTTTCAATTGTGCATCGTCTGCCACAGCATTTTCGCTGGGCCAGCGATCACCACAGCGCCATCGAATCCGATGACACGACGCTGGATGAGCAGGATTTCGTTGCGCTGCGACTGATCAGTCATGACGGCATTCCGGCATGGGAGATTCTGCAGCAGCTAAAAGAGGTGCTGGCTGATATTCAGGTCGACTGTAAAGTGGCCGAGTGCGAAGGGCAGCCCTGCCTGTTCATTCAGCGTCGTGACGAGAGCGCCACCAACTGCTGCCTGAAAAATCAGGGCGTGGCGATTGCCGAAACCTTTATCGCAGGTTGAGTTGCGCCGACTGCAGCAGCTCGCGGGTATAGTCTGCCACGGGTGAAGCAAACAACCTTTCACACTCTCCCTGTTCTACCACTTCTCCCTGACGCAGCACGATAAGCTGGTGACACAGCGCGCGAACCACATCCAGATCGTGACTGATAAAAAGATAACTGAGCTGTCGCTGCTGCTGTAAGCGACGTAACAGTGTCAGAATCTGTTTCTGCACCGTGCGATCCAGCGATGAAGTCGGCTCATCCAGCACCAGCAACTCCGGTTCCAGAATCAGTGCCCGCGCAATGGCGATACGCTGTCGCTGACCGCCAGAAAATTCGGCCGGATAACGATGGCGACTGTCCGCTTCAAGCCCCACTTCCGCCATCACTGCGATGACCCGCTGCTCCTGCTGCGCACTGCTCAGTTCAGGCTGATGCACCGCCAGACCTTCAGCAATAATCTGCTGCACTGTCATGCGCGGATTGAGTGAAGAATTCGGGTCCTGGAACACTACCTGAATGCGCCGACGCAGCGGCAGTAGTTGGCCGCGCGACAGCTGATGCAGCGGCTGGCCGTCAAACCAGATTTCTCCGCGCGAGGCAATCAGCCGCAGCAGCGCCAGCCCGGTGGTGCTTTTCCCCGAGCCGGACTCACCTACCAGCCCCAGACTCTCCCCGCGCCGCAGGCTGAAACTCAGCCCGGAAAGCACCTGTTTTTCACTGGCTTGCCGCCGTAACAGCCCGCGTCGCAGCGGAAAACTGACCTGAAGCTGATCAACTCTGAGAATTACCGGGGCCTCTGCGAGCAGCGGCAGTGCTTTTCCTTCCGGCTCGGCGGCCAGCAACTGCTGGCTGTAAGGGTGCTGCGGCTTGTTCATCAGGGTCTGGCAGCGGTTCTGCTCTACGATGTGACCGTTGCGCATCACGCTGACATTATCCGCCAGCTGACGCACGATATTCAGGTTATGGGTGATAAACAGCATGCCCATGTTCAGCTCCCGCTGCAGTTCGCGCAGCAGCGTCAGGATCTGCGCCTGCACTGTCACATCCAGCGCCGTTGTCGGCTCATCGGCAATCAGCAACTGCGGCTCGGTCAGCAGCGCCATGGCGATCATCACCCGCTGGCGCTCCCCGCCTGAAAGCTGGTGGGGGAAATCATTGAGCCGGGCGGCGGGCTGCCAGATACCGACCCGATCGAGCACGCTGAGAATCTCACCGCGTGCGGCCGGACGACGCATTCCGCGATGCAGCGACAGCACTTCATACAGCTGCTTCTCCACGGTGTGCAGTGGATTCAGCGACACCATCGGCTCCTGAAAAATCATCGCGATCTGGTTGCCGCGAATACCCCGCAGACGCTGCTCGCGGGCGCGCAGCAGATCTTCACCGTTAAACAGAATCTCGCCGCGGGGATAAACCACCGCAGCTTCATGCAGCAGTCGCATCACCGACAGCGCCGTGACGCTCTTGCCGGAACCCGATTCGCCGACCAGCGCCAGCGTTTCACCCGCGTCGATGCGCAGTGACACGTCATTCACGACCTGGCGAAGCTGCCCGCCCTGACGAAAGGCGACGGAGAGATGATTGATAGCAAGCAATGGCGTCGTCATTCAGGCTCCTTTGCCCGGATCAAAGGCGTCGCGTACCGCTTCGCCGATAAATATCAGCAGCGAAAGCAGGATCGCCAGCGTGAAAAAGCCCGCCAGGCCCAACCAGGGCGCCTGCAGGTTATTCTTGCCCTGCAGCAGTAACTCGCCCAGCGAGGGCGAACCCAGCGGAAGACCAAAACCGAGAAAGTCGAGTGAGGTCAGTGTGGTGATCGATCCGCACAAAATAAACGGCAGAAAGGTCAGGGTAGCCACCATCGCGTTAGGCAGCATGTGGCGCAGCATAATCCGTCCGTCGCTGACGCCCAGCGCCTGCGCCGCGCGGATGTAATCAAAGTTTCGGGTACGCAGAAATTCGGCCCGGACCACGCTCACCAGGCTCATCCAGCCGAAAGCCACGGTGACCAGCAGCAGCCACCAGAAGCCTGGCTGGATCACGCTGGAGAGGAGGATGAGCAGAAACAACGACGGCATACCGGACCAGACTTCAATCATCCGCTGGCCAATCAGGTCAATCCTGCCGCCGAAATAACCCTGCACTGCGCCGACCACAATCCCGATGACGCTGGAGAGGAGCGTTAGCAGCATGCCGAACAGCAGAGAGATGCGCGTGCCATAGAGCAACCGGGCCAGTACATCGCCGCCGTTGGCGTCCGTGCCGAGCCAGTTCTGTGCAGAGGGCGGAGAGGGGAAGGGCACCTGCGTAGCAAAGTTGATGGTGCTGTCGCTGAAACGAATCGGTGCCCAGAGAGCCCAGCCGTTCTGCTCAATGCGCTGCCGCAGCCAGGGATCCTGATAATCCGCCGCTGTCGCCAGCACGCCACCATAGTCGGTTTCGCTGTAGTCAAACAGCAGCGGCACCGTCCAGCGCTGCTGGTAATGCACCAGTAACGGCTTGTCATTGGCAATCAGCTCAGCACCCATCGACAGCAGAAAAATAACCAGAAAGATCCACAGCGACCCGTATCCGCGCCGGATAAGACGAAAGCGCTGCCAGCGTTGTTGATTCAGCGGAGAGAGCGTCATGAGCGGCTCCCGAAATCGATGCGGGGATCGACCAGCGTATAGGTCAGATCGCTGAGGATATTCATCAGTAAACCGATCAGCGTGAAAATATAGAGCGTGCCGAACATCACCGGATAGTCACGTTGCAGCGTCGCGTCATAACCGAGCAGCCCAAGCCCGTTGAGCGAGAACATCACTTCGATCAGCACCGAACTGGTAAAGAACATGCTGATAAACGTGGCGGGGAAGCTAGCGATCACCAGCAGCATCGCATTGCGAAACACATGGTGATAGAGAATACGGCGCTCGGGTACCCCTTTGGCGCGTGCAGTCACCACATAGAGCTTGCGGATCTCATCCAGAAAGGCGTTTTTCGTCAGCATAGTCAGCGTGGCGAAGCCGCCAATCACCGTCGCCAGTACCGGCAGGGCGATATGCCAGAAGTAGTCCAGCACTTTGCCATACCAGGGCAGCGTCTCGTGCTGCGCAGAGGTGAGCCCACGCAACGGGAACCAGTCCAGATAGCTGCCACCGGCAAACAGCACGATCAGCATGATGCCGAATAGAAAAGCCGGAATGGAGTAGCCGATGATAATAAAGGCGCTGCTCCAGACATCAAACGCGCTGCCATTGCGCACCGCTTTGCGGATCCCCAGCGGAATCGACACCAGATAGATAATCAGCGTGCTCCAGAGTCCCAGGCTGATCGAGACCGGCAGGCTCTCCTTGATCAGCCCGATCACCGAGGCGCTGCGAAACAGGCTGTCGCCAAAATCCAGACGCAGGTAATTCCACAGCATCTCGCCGTAGCGCTGCCAGAGCGGTTTATCGAAGCCGTACCGCTTTTTGATTGCAGCAATCACTTCAGGATCCAGTCCGCGTGCACCACGGTACTGATTGTCGGCAGGATTGAGATGACTGAAGCTGGCGCGTGAACTGGCGCTCTCCGCGCCGCTGCCGGGCAGGCCGGTTGTCTGGCCGAACTGAATATTTGCCAGCGCCTGATCGACCGGACCGCCGGGCGCGATTTGCACGATAAAAAAGTTAAGCGTGATGATCGCCCATAAGGTCGGGATGATCAGCAGTAATCTGCGCAGAAAGTAAGCGGCCAACGGTCATCTCCTTAGCGTTTGCTGGCCGGCAGGCGTCCGGCTTTGTTTGTGTCGTACCACCAGTTTTCCAGTCCGACACTATAGGCGGGCTTGAGGGCAGGATGAGAAAACTTATCCCAGTACGCCAGCCGCTGTTCAGCGTTGTACCACATCGGGATCATATACGCATTCCACAGCAGCACCCGATCGAGCGCCTGTGCCAGCGGCCGCAGCGCAGTGGGATCACCCTGATGCGCCACAATCTGTTTCACAAAATGATCGACCAGCGGATCTTTAACCCGCGCGGTGTTCCACGACGAGGTGATGTAGTCGGACTGCCAGAGGATCTGCAGGCTGGAAGTCGGAATCGGCATCGCTGAATAGACCGTGGCAATCATGTCGTAGTCGCCTTCACGCAGGCGGCGCAGATACTGCGAGCTGTCGATCTGCCGCAGATTCAGCGTGATGCCGAGCCGCGAAAGGTTGTGCTGCAATGGTAACGCCCAGTCGTTGTTTGAGCCGCTGCGCAACAGCAACTCGACGGTAAACGGCTGACCGGTTTTGTCGTTGACCAGGCGGCGATTTTTAATCTGCCAGCCCGCCTGTTTTAGCAGCTCAAACGCTGTTAACAGACTGGCGCGGTCATAGCCGCTGCCATCGGATTTATGCGGCTGATAAGGCTGACTGAACAGCTCAGGCGGCAGTTGCGCGCGCCAGGGTTCAAGCAGCGCCCGTTGCTGTGCATCCGGCACGCCGCTGGCCGCATACTCTGTGTTCTGGAAGTAGCTGCTGGCGCGATGCCACGCCCCGTAGTAGAGCGCTTTGTTCATCCACTCGAAATCAAACATCAGAGAGAATGCCTGGCGCACGCGACGATCCTGGAACTGCGGTTTTTCATTGTTGAATGCCAGCCAGCGGGTATCGATAGCGGCTTCATTGGGCATCGTCTCTTTAACGATGCTGCCCTCGTCGAAATTGCGGCCGCGATACTGGGTGGCCCATTTCTTCGCCGAGGTCTCTTCACGCCAGTCGTAAGCACCCGCTTTAAAGGCTTCGAACGCCACATTGTCATCCAGATAATAGTCATAGCGCATACGATCGAAATTAAAGCGTCCGCGATTCACCGGCAGGTCGGCAGCCCAGTAATCTTTCACCCGGCTAAACTCAATAAACTGGCCCAGCTTCCAGCGGGTAATGCGATAGGGTCCGCTGGACAACGGCGGTGCACTCAGCGGCTCGTTAAACTTCTTATCGTGCCAGAACGACTCCGCGATCACCGGCAGCGTCAGTAACCCCAGCAGCAGATCTTTATCCGGCTTCTGTGCCTCGATGCGAACGGTGAGATCGTTCAGCGCTTTAACGTTAACGCCGCGATAGGCGACGCGGAACTGGGGCACGCCCTCAGTCATGAATTTCTGAAAGGTGAACGCCACGTCGCGGGCGGTGATCGGTGTGCCATCCTGGAAACGCGCGCGGGGATTCAGATGGATCTCAATCCACGAAAAATCGCTGGCGTAACGTGCCGACTCGGCAATCAGCGGATAATAGCTGCCCGGTTCATCGTCTGAACTGGTGTAAAGCCCGTCATAAAGCGTGCCGGTGTTAATGCCCGGATTACCGCGTGAGGCGTAGCGGTTGAAGTTGTCGTAAGTGCCGACCACCGCCTGAGTCATGCTGCCGCCTTTGGGTGCGTCGGGATTGGCGTAGTCGTAATGACTGAAGCCAGGCGGATATTTCGCTTCACCGGCCTGAGTGAAGGCGTAGCTTTGCAGGACCGTAGCAGCCAGCAGCGGGGTGATGAGCAGGCTGCACAGCAGCAGAAGTCCGGAACGAAACAACATGCTCTCTCCTGTTAAATGTCCGGCGTCCAGGCAGGCCGTGTCAGGCTTTATGACGCCGGAAATAGTCTATCAGCGTTTCAGGCCTCAGCGGACGGCTATAGATGTAACCCTGCAGATGGGTCACACCGCGGTTAATCAGCCAGGCCGCCTGCTCGCCGGTCTCCACGCCTTCGGCCACACTTTTCAGGTTCAGCTTCTTCGCCAGTTGCAGCACGGTATCCAGCACCGGTGAGGTCTGGGTATCGGTACCGATGCTCTGAACAAAGCCGCGGTCGATTTTCAGGTAATCAAAGTCATAACGTTCAAGATAGATCAGCGCGCTATGACCGGTACCAAAATCATCAATGGCGATATGGATCTGCTGCTGATGCAGCCAGTCGAACAGTTCTCCGACGTTTTCGCCGCGCACCATGGCCCGCTCGGTAATCTCAAACACATAATTAAAGTGGTCCGCAGGCATGGTATCAAGCCAGTGCAGCACATCCTGACGAAAGTCGTTGTCAGTCAGATGCAGAGGCGAAATATTGAGGCTCAGGCAGGCATGACGGGGAATGGTATGACACAGCAGGTGTGCATCACGTGAAACCAGCTGAAACAGATGTCGGGTCAGCGGAATAATCAGGTTTTGCGACTCGGCGTACGGAATAAACACATCGGGCGGGATCGGACCTTTGGTCGGGTGAGTCCAGCGCAGCAACGCTTCCATACCATAAGGATGACCATCATGGGAGGTAACCAGCGGTTGATATTCAACGTGAAACTCGCCGCGCTTCATGCCCCGAATCAGCTCTTTACCCGGACGCTGATAAACTGACAGCAACAACCAGCAGCCGCCAGCAACCAGCAGCGACAGCAGCAGGCCACACAGCAGGATATTCTGGTAGTCGCTGAATGCCAGCGTGGAGCCGTACAACACAAACTGCAGCGGATAACCTGTCAGTGCCTGCCGGATCAGTGGCTGCGGCAGATTTATGTTCTCAATGACGCCGGACTGCCAGCTGGTTAAGGCGCTGCGCTGGGCCATCAGTGCCATACCGGTAATTTCCGGATGCCGTGACGCCAGCAGCTGATAGGGCGCCAGGGTGATATTCAGCGTCGCGAATACGCCTGACTGCAGGCTGCCGGGATTTTTAATCCACAATGCCAGCGCCGGTTTATTCGGTTGTAATGGCGTGCCTGGCATCAGTTGCAAATCGAAATCGTGCGAAATATCACTATGAGGCGCAATGACATTAATCGGCAGATTAAAACTGCCGGTGGCCGAGGAGCAAAAGGCATTCCCGTCATTAACCAGCAGGATGGCGCGAAGGTTACCGGCAAAGGCAGCGCGTGAAGTGAGTTCACGATTAATGGTATGACAGGCAGTGTGGGTAAAGGGAAGCAGGGGACTTAGGGTACTGTTGAGCAGGCTGGAGAGCGTTTGCTGTAAGGCTGTGCGACTGTTCTCCAGCAATTGCTGATGTTGTCGTTCGCGCTTCTGCCAGGTCTGGTGAAGCGACAGTGCGGTAAATAACAGAAAGAATAAGCCGCCGGCCATCGCGCTACTCCATGCGATGCGGCGAGGATAAGTGGCGTGGCGCCGTAGCGCCCCCGACAGTGGCATGAGGTGCTCCTGATCAAATTATTATTATGTTATTGCGCACGACTGCTTCGGTTTAAGCGACCGAGAATATAACGAGAGTGTCTGAAAAGTCTCGTTATTAATCTGAATGACAATGCTTTTATCTTATCTATCTGCTGTCGGTAAAAATAAGGGACGAAAAAAAACGCTGCATAAGCAGCGTTTCATGTTCTCTGGCTGAGAGAAGATCGAAGGTGATAATCAGGTCGGGTTACGACTTAATACACGGCGTCCTTCACGATAACGCTTTTTCCAGTAGTCATCATTGAGACTGGAGATCATGACGCCACTGCTGGTGGAGGCATGAACGAAGTTATCGTTACCCAGATAGATACCTACGTGACGGCCCGTTGAACCGGCACGAAACATCACCAGATCGCCAGGGCGCAGTTTACCGCGGGTAATCTCTTTGCCGGTGTCCTGTTGCTCAGAGGTAGAACGGGGTAATTCTAAGCCAAACTGATCGCGGAAGGTGCGTTGTACAAAGGCGGAACAATCGATCCCGCGTTTGGTATCGCCACCGAGGCGATAGCGCACACCTTTCCAGACGGCGTATTGTTCCATGATGCGCGACTTAACGTCGACATTACGCACCATTTCTTCAAACTCATCCTGAGACGCCTGAAGTAAAAAACCATTGTGGTTGTTAACTTCATGATTCTCGTTATTCGCGTTTTGACTACTATGGGTACTGCTACAAGCTGAGAGGAGTGTTGCCAGCGCCAGGGCGGGCACGATCCGCAAGATATATCTCAGTATTGGTTGAGACTTGACCATTATTCGGGTTTTCCTTCGATTTCCTTACGACAAAATTGTCGCCAGCCAGATGACAAAACAGGGAGATTAATAAGCGCAACAGACTAAGACAAATCCTTAATTACTAAAATGTGTTAATGGACACACTTTAACGGTAAAAAATCCGAATTTTCTGCCGCTGTAGCCTCACTGCGACTGAGGTTAACTGATTACAGACGCCGTGGCGAGTGCTTTTAATCAATTTCATATAGGTTTTTTTGATGAGAATCAAACCGTAACACACTGACTACTTTAGCTACAATTGTGGTCAAATGATGAAGAGAACAGGCGGTGAAAGGGGCGCTAATTCAGGGCATAGAGCCTGTTTTTAGATTTTTCTTTATTGACAGAGGGAATTGGTGACTATTTAGCCTGCCAGCAGGGTCATAACCTTTTCTTTTCGTGATTTTAATTAGCAGGCTAATAGTGATGAGCTGTTTTTTATAAGCGCGGAGGGTTAAGACCAGGGCGATTTAACCGACCGCGCTTAACATTTACATGACGGGCTTATATTTGCCCGGTAATTTGCGATAAAACCAGTTAACCAGCACATCACTGGCTGGCGTTAATAGCCACCAGCTCAGGCCCACTAATATTACCGACAGTGAGCCGACGGCAATATCGGTAAACCAGTGTGCACCCGCCATGACGCGCGGCAGTGAAAATAGAATCACAATAGCGGCGGCAATTAAAAAACGGCTGAAGCCAAAATAACGCCACATAAAGCAGGCGAAAATAATCAGCATCATACCGTGGTCGCCAGGGAAGCTGTCTTTCGAGGCATCTTTCGCGGGAATACCGGTCAGTTCACTGACGCGATGCACGTTCTCAAAGAACAGGGTCGGACTGGAGTGTTTCACCGGCAGCAAGTGGCCGAGCTGATTTAGCACGACCGCGGTAAGCAGCATGGTGATGCCAATAGCCAGCATCCGGCGCTGCGCCTGTGGCGTTTCCCGCCGCCAGATCGACAGATAAAGCAGGCCCATCGCCAGCAGTGACACTGCATCAAAACCACGGAAATTGGTGATAGCGACGATCAGCGCGAACAGCGGATGGGTCACCATCTGATTATTGAAGCCAAAGAAAACAGATTTATCGATACCAAACCAGAAACCATGTTCAGGCGGCAGATACCACGAAAGAAATAGCACTACGCCCAGTGCATTAAGCAGCAGGATAGTAATAAGGCGGGTTGCGCGCATAATCAAAAACTCATTTAAAAAAAATAACCGCCGACAATACCTGTCTTAGCGTAAACGGCACTTCAACAACGCCGATTGTAGCCGATTCCAGTCAGCCTGCTGAGAATGGATGATCTCAATGCGGCTATCGGGTGGCGGTGAGGTGAGCGTCTCACTTTGCAGGTCTTTTGCCTGGCAGTTAATACGCATTGTGCCTTCTGCTGTGCGCATTACGCCTTTAATGCGATCTACCTGTGCCTGCCGGACCCATTCCAGCAGCGCACCGCTGTCGAACAGCGTATCAGCATCAAACAACCAGCCGCAGGCGCTATAGTCCTGGCCGTGGTTCAGTGCCCGACGCCAGCGCGCCTCGCCATCCAGTCGTAATGCTGCCAGACCACTCGCGGGATTGACCGGATGATGATGATGATGTGGCACGGGAAGTTCACGGGGCTGATAAGGCGTATCCAGCAGGGAAAGCGGGATCTGACCAAATTCTGTTTCTATTAATGGACGCGGAGGCTGCATCTGCTGCTGCCAGTCAGCCAGGCGCTGACGATCCTCTTCATCCCAGCAGTCACGCTTATTGGCGATAATAATATCGGCGGCAGCCAGCTGATCGCGGAAGTTTTCATTGGCAACGATTCGGGGATCGGCGAGCTGGCGCGCATCCAGCAGCGTCAGGGTGGCCCTCAGTTGCAGCCACGCCTGATAAACCGGCGCACTTAACCTCTCTGTCACCTGACGGGGATGACCCAGGCCGGTAGGCTCTATTAGCAGCCGATCGGGCTTGCTCTTCAGCAGCATATTCAGTCCGACCTGCATTGGCAGGCCATTCACGCAGCAGAGGCAGCCGCCGGGGATCTCTTTAAGTGTGGCACCGCGATCGGCCAGCAGGGCACCATCGATTCCGATCTCGCCAAATTCATTGACCAGCACGGCCCACTTTTCACCGGCGGGCCGGGCTGCCAGCAGATGGCAGAGCAGCGTGGTTTTGCCGCTGCCCAGAAAACCGGTAATCAGATTAACGCGTGTCATGGGTCCGACTCCTGCCCGGGAATAGCGTGATAATGTAATACTATAACACTATCACGATTGGCAGCAGTTGAGTGGTTAGTCTGCACGACCCATATAGCGGCGTTCAGCAATATGGATGCGGATACGGTCACCATTGCTGAGGTATTCCGGAACCTGGATGGAGAGACCTGTGCTCATTCCGGCCGGTTTGGTGCGGGCGCTGGCGGAAGCGCCTTTAATGCCTGGTGAGGTATCCACAATTTCCATATCTACGGTTTGTGGCAGTTCCAGCGCCAGCACCTGGCCTTCCATCGTCAGCACGTGAATACCTGGGATGCCGCCTTCAGGGATAAACAGCAGCTCTTCTTCAATCTGCTCCTGTTTAAAAGAGTAGGGGGTGTAATCTTCATCATCCATGAAGATATATTCGTCACCATCTATATAAGAGAAGGTCACACTGCGACGGCTGAGCGAAATCGCATCAATAATCTCGTCGCCTTTAAAGCGCTCTTCGACTTTTAAACCGGTGCGGACATCGGTAAAGCGCATTTTATACAGGGTGGCGGCACCGCGTGCGCTGGGGCTCTGGACATCAATGTCTTTAACCAGCAGCAGTTTACCGTTGTGGGTGACGGCCATCCCTTTTTTGATTTCATTGGCTTTTGGCATTGCTGTTCTCGCTATCTTGAGAGTGAAGTGCGCGCAACGTTACTCGCGCCGTGGAAAACTGGCAATATGGCGGATGCGAAATTTTGTGTCAGGCCGCGGCTTTCATGGCAATTGCTGTCACGGACTGCTATTGTCGCCGCGACTTTCTCTGCCGGAGCACAGCATGCAATGCCGTAGCCAATGCGGTGCCTGTTGCACAGCGCCCTCTATTTCTTCACCGATTCCTGGCATGCCTGACGGTAAGCCCGCGAACACGGCCTGCGTCCAGCTTGATGACACACTTCGCTGCAAATTGTTTGGCTCACCACTGCGTCCTGCCGTCTGTGCAGGTCTGCAACCAGCACATAGCATGTGCGGCGATTCGCGCCATCAGGCGATGATCTATCTGCTGCAACTTGAAGCAGATACCGCGCCCTGAGGCGCTGACGCTGCTGAAGTTTTTAGTCCGGTAATCTCTGGCTTACAGCAACCGCGTCAGCCTGTTTACTTTTTATTCGCCTTAACCCCCCCGAAATGTGCGTAACGTCAAAAATCTGTTACGCCGTTTGCGCATTTTCTTGCCTCCGTATAGTTGCTGTACCACAATCCCTGAAACGTTTCAGCGGTGACCGCGCCACCTGTTTTCAACAGCATGGCGTAAAAAAATCCCCACTGGCTGAAACGATTCAATCTCAGCAAGCGAGGAGAATTATGTTCCAGCTCGAATTGCAGGCCATCCATACCGGAGCCAGCGCCCAGAATAAAGAAGAGGCCATTCGTCAGGTTGCTGCCGCGTTAACCGCGGCGGGCAATGTGACGGAAGGCTATGTCAACGGCATGCTGGCACGCGAACAGCAGACCTCAACCTTCCTCGGCAACGGCATCGCAATCCCTCATGGCACCACCGATACCCGCGATATGGTGCTGAAAACCGGTGTTCAGGTGTTTCAGTTCCCGCAGGGCATTGCCTGGGGGGACGATCAGACCGCCTACGTTGCTATCGGGATTGCCGCTAAGTCGGATGAACATCTGGCGTTGCTGCGTCAGCTGACGCATGTTCTGAGCGATGACACCATTGCCGAACAGCTTAAAACCGCCTCTGCTGAAGACCTTCGTGCGTTGCTGATGGGCGAGAAACAAGCCGCCGAGTTCAGCTTCGACACCTCATTAATTACGCTCAACGTCGCAGCCAGCGATCTGATCACCCTGCAGGCGATGAACGCCGGCCGACTGCAGTCCGCAGGCGTGGTGGATTCCAGCTACGTCGCAGACGTGGTCTCAACGGCTCCGCTGAATCTGGGTCAGGGCATCTGGCTCAGCGACAGCAGCCTCGGTAACCTGCGCAGCGGCGTGGCCATCAGCCGCGCTGAACATGCCTTTGAGCATCAGGGCGAATCAGCGGCGCTGTTAATCAGCGTTTCTGCGACCGATGAACGTCCGCTGGAAGTGCTGGGTTACCTCAGCGCATTGCTGCAACAGGGCAAAGCAGATCGTCTGCTGAAAGCTGATGCGGCAGGCGTCTACGCACTGCTGACCAGTGAGGTTGATGAGCAGGCTGACGTGCTGACTGCTGAATACACTATTCGCAACGAACATGGCCTGCATGCCCGTCCGGGCACCGCGCTGGTCAGCGTGATCAAGCAGTTTAACAGCGACATCACCGTGACTAATCTCGACGGCAGCGGTAAACCGGCTAACGGCCGCAGCCTGATGAAAGTGGTTGCACTGGGCGTGAAGAAAGGCCATCGCCTGCGCTTCACCGCCAGCGGCGACGATGCACAGCAGGCGCTGAACGCCATTGAAGAAGCGATCACCAGCGGTCTGGGTGAGGGGGCATCATGAGCAGACGCGTCGCCACCATCACGCTGAATCCGGCGTATGACCTGGTGGGATATACCCCTGAAATTGAACGCGGCGAAGTCAATCTGGTGAAAACCACCGGGCTGCACGCGGCGGGCAAGGGCATCAACGTTGCTAAAGTTTTGAAAGATCTGGGTATCGATGTCACCGTGGGTGGCTTCCTGGGTAAAGAGAATCAGGACGGTTTCCAGCAGCTGTTCAGCGAGCTGGGCATCGCTAACCGTTTCCAGGTGGTGCCAGGCCGTACCCGTATCAACGTTAAACTCACTGAACAGACCGGCGACGTGACCGATCTGAATTTCTCCGGTTTTCAGGTCACCGCTCAGGACTGGGATCGTTTTACGACGGATTCTCTGACCTGGCTGGGCCAGTTCGATATGGTCTGCGTCAGCGGCAGCCTGCCAGAAGGTGTCGATCACGATGCCTTTACCCGCTGGATGACCGAACTGCGCACCCACTGCCCATGCATCATCTTCGACAGCAGCCGCGAGGCGCTGGTGGCAGGACTGAAAGCCGCACCGTGGCTGGTTAAACCTAACCGCCGTGAGCTGGAAATCTGGGCCGGCCGCAAACTGCCAACCCTGCAGGATGTGATTGGTGCTGCGCACGAACTGCGCGAGCAGGGCATCGCCCATGTGGTGATTTCGCTGGGCGCTGAAGGCGCGCTGTGGGTCAACGCTTCAGGCGAATGGATTGCTAAACCGCCGGTGTGTGAAGTCGTCAGCACCGTGGGTGCCGGTGATTCGATGGTTGGCGGCCTGATTTATGGCCTGCTGATGCGCGAATCCAGCGAACACACGCTGCGTCTTGCGACTGCCGTGGCGGCGATGGCCGTGAGCCAGAGCAACGTTGGCGTTTCCGATCGTACTCAGTTGGCCGCAATGATGGCGCGCGTCGACTTACAACCCGTTAACTGACAGCAGGAGAGCGATAATGAAAACGCTGCTGATTAAAGACCCTACACTGGGACTGGCTTCCGCATACATGGCGCAACAACGTCTGGCGGCGGCTGCCGCTGCTGCGGGCCTGACACTGACTGATAACCCTGCCGACGCTGAACTCGCGATTGTGCTGGGCAAAAACGTGCCGGACGACGCGGCACTGAACGGCAAAGCGGTCTGGCTGGGTGATATCCAGCTGGCAGTACGTGAGCCTGAAACTTTCCTGAACCGTGCAAAAGCCGAAGCCAAAACCTGGCAGGCTCCTGTTGCGGTGGCAACACCTGCAGGCGCACCAGCTGCTGCACCGGCTCAGGCTGGCGCACAGAAACGCGTGGTTGCTGTTACTGCCTGTCCGACTGGCGTGGCGCACACCTTTATGGCTGCCGAAGCCATTCAGGCTGAAGCGACCCGTCGCGGCTGGTGGGTGAAAGTGGAAACCCGCGGTTCAGTGGGTGCTGGTAACGCCATCACGCCGGAAGAAGTTGCAGCCGCCGATCTGGTGATCGTCGCAGCCGATATCGAAGTCGATCTGGCGAAATTTGCCGGGAAGCCGATGTACCGCACCTCAACCGGTCTGGCGCTGAAGAAAACCGCGCAGGAACTGGATAAAGCTGTTGCAGAAGCGAAGCCGTACAAAGCGGCGGCTGGCGGACAGAGCAATGAGAGTGAAGAAGAGAAGAAAGGCGGAGCAGGGGCTTATCGTCACCTGCTGACCGGTGTGTCTTATATGCTGCCGATGGTGGTCGCGGGTGGTCTGAGCATCGCCCTGTCGTTCGCTTTTGGTATCACAGCCTTTAAAGAGCAGGGCACACTGGCCGCTGCGCTGATGCAAATCGGTGGTGGCAGCGCCTTTGCCCTGATGGTTCCGGTGCTGGCGGGCTTTATCGCCTTCTCCATCGCTGACCGTCCGGGTCTGACGCCAGGTCTGATTGGCGGTATGATTGCCACCAGCATCAACGCCGGTTTCTTAGGCGGTATCATCGCGGGCTTTATTGCCGGTTATGCGGCGAAGCTGATCAGCGGCAAAGTTAAACTGCCGCAAAGTATGGAAGCGCTGAAACCGATACTGATTATCCCGCTGTTCGCCAGCCTGATCACCGGCCTGCTGATGATCTACGTGGTGGGCAAACCGGTTGCAGGCATCATGAGTGGTCTGACGCACTGGCTGGCTAACATGGGTACGGCGAATGCGGTCCTGCTGGGTGCGATTCTGGGCGGCATGATGTGTACCGATATGGGTGGTCCGGTGAATAAAGTGGCTTACGCATTTGGCGTCGGCTTACTGAGTTCGCAGACCTATGCACCAATGGCCGCCATCATGGCAGCCGGTATGGTGCCACCGCTGGCGATGGGTCTGGCAACACTGGTTGCCCGTCGAAAGTTCAATAAAGGTCAGCAGGAAGGGGGTAAAGCGGCACTGGTTCTGGGTCTTTGCTTTATCTCAGAAGGTGCGATTCCATTCGCGGCCCGTGACCCGATGCGCGTTCTGCCTTGCTGTATCGTAGGCGGTGCAACGACCGGCGCAATCTCCATGGCGATTGGCGCGAAACTGATGGCACCGCACGGTGGACTGTTTGTCCTGCTGATCCCTGGCGCGATTACCCCGGTTATCGGCTATCTGATGGCGATTATCATCGGCACCGCGATTGCAGGTCTGAGCTATGCGGTACTGAAACGTCCGGAAGAGCAGCTGGCGAAAGCCTGATTTGCAGAAATGCATAATCTGCTGAAGTAAAAATAACAGGGAGCCGGATGGCTCCCTGTTTGCTTTTACAGACGGCTCTCGAAATTAAAGCGATGGGAGCATACGCTCCCCTTTCTCTATCCCTGCTGTTCGGCTTTCAGCCAGGCAATCTCATCTTTCCAGATATCAGGATTAATGGTTTCCAGAATCAATGGGATGCCATCAAACCGCGGATCTTTCATCAGCCAGCTAAACGCCGTTTTGCCGATATTCCCTTCACCCAGGCTGTGATGACGGTCAACGCGACTGTCGAAGGCGCTTTTGGCATCGTTAAGATGCATGCCGCGCAGATAGTTAAAGCCGACAATGCGCTCAAACTCTGCAAAGGTCGCTTCGCAGTCCGCTTCGGTGCGCAGGTCATAACCGCCAGCAAACGCATGGCAGGTATCAATGCAGACGCCGACACGCGACTTATCTTCGACAAGTTCAATAATGGTGGCGAGGTGCTCGAAGCGGAACCCCAGGTTACTGCCCTGACCGGCGGTATTCTCAATCACGGCGGTGACATTCTGGCTCTGGTCGAGGGCGATATTGATCGACTCCGCAATCCGCTTGAGACAGGCCTCTTCTTCAATCTGATGCAGATGGCTGCCGGGATGGAAGTTCAGCAGCGTCAGGCCGAGCTGGTCACAACGTTGCAGTTCATCAATAAAGGCCGCGCGGGATTTCTCCAGCGCCTCTTCAACCGGATGACCGAGGTTAATCAGAAAACTGTCGTGCGGCAGGATTTGCTGCGGACTGTATTTATACGTCTCGCAGGCGGCGCGAAAAGCATCAATCACCTCAGTGGAGAGCGGGGCGGCCTTCCACTGACGCTGATTTTTAGTAAAGAGGGCGAAGGCGGTGGCTTCTATTTCATGGGCGCGGATCACGGCCTGATCCACGCCACCTGCCGCACTCACGTGTGCGCCAATATATTTCATGCCTTTCTCCTGGGGCTATGCACGGATGAAACGGCATGATACCCGATGCCGCTAGCCCATGAAATGTTGCACCAGCAGATTGATAGTGCCGCCGCCCGCGATTAGCCAGCCAAACACCAGCGCGCCCAGCAGCAGCGGTTTAACGCCCGCCTCACGTAATGCCCCGAAACGGGTGGTTAATCCCAGTGCCGCCATCGCCATCGCCAGCAGCAGACCCGCCAACTCATTCAGCGTGGCAACCACCGTGGCAGGCAGCAGCTGCAGCGAGTTAAACAGTGCGACCGCAATAAATAGCAGGGCAAACCAGGGAAACGTCACCGGCTGACGTGCTTTGCTCGTTTTGCGTTTACCGCGTAACACCGCACTCAGACAGAGCAGGAACGGCGCCAGCATCATCACCCGCAGCATTTTGGCAATCACGGCGCTGTTCTCGGCATCCGGGCTGATGCTGTGTCCGGCGGCTACCACCTGCGCGACTTCATGGATAGTAGAGCCGGTGAAAACCCCAAACTGTGCCGCACTCAGGCCCGGAAACAGGTGATGCGCCAGCGGCCACAGCAGCGGATAGATAAAGATGGCCAGCGTACCGAACAGCACCACGGTCGCGATAGCCACCGCGACTTTCGACGGCGCGGCTTTCACCACCGGCTCGGTCGCCAGTACGGCCGCCGCCCCGCAGATGCTGCTGCCTGCACCAATCAGCCAGACGGTATCGCGATCCAGCTTCAGCAGCCGGATGCCCAGCAGGCAGGTGACTAAGAAGGTGCTGCTCAGCGTCAGCGCATCAATCAGGATACCGCTGAAACCCACGTCGGCGATCTGCTGTAAGGTGATGCGAAAGCCAAACAGAATGATCCCCAGTCGCAGCAGCTTCTGTTTAGCCAGCACCACGCCGCTGTCGCAGCGCGACGCCAGCGGCGTATAGACGCTGTTGCCGACCAGAATACCCAGCATAATCGCCAGGGTCAGTGAACCCAGCCCCAGCGCGGCAATGGCCGGTTGCTGCGCCAGCCAACTGGCAGCCGCGGCAATCGCGGCGGTCAGTAGCAGACCGGGGAACCAGAGCGTAACGGGATGATGCGTTTTAGCGATGCTCAGTTCGGTCATGATGGTCACTCCTCGTGGTTGAGACCTGATCATGAGGGTCACTGGCTTAAAAGTGAAATTGATAATATATTTATAATTGACCAGAATAAACGATAAGGCAGTGATCATGATAGTTTCGCGTCTGCGCCGCTGGGCGACGCTGATCAAAAGAGATGTGTTTGTGCTGTGGTTCGCTTTTCGCGATCCGCGCACGCCGTGGTGGAACAAGCTGGGGATGCTGGGGCTGGTCGCCTATGGCGTCAGTCCGATCGATCTCATCCCGGATGTCATCCCGTTTTTGGGTCTGCTGGATGACGCGGTGATCATCCCGACGGGCGTCATGGTGCTGTTGCGGTTGCTACCGCGAGAGGTGCGCATTAGCAGCAACGAGCGGGCGCAGGCTCAGCGTTCCCGCGGAAAGAAAATTACAGGCTGGCTGGTGGTGATTGGACTGATCTGGCTGGCGTTAATCATTTACCTTGTCAGGCATTCACTGAGTTAAGAGGCAACGATGCACATAACGCTGCGGCAAATCGAAGTGTTCACCGAAGTGCTTAAGAGCGGCTCCACGACCCAGGCGTCGCAACTGCTGGCGCTGTCGCAGTCGGCGGTCAGCGCAGCGCTGGCCGATCTGGAGAGTCAGCTTGGTGTACAGCTGTTTGACCGCGTCGGCAAACGGCTGGTGCTGAATGAGCATGGGCGGCTGCTCTATCCGCGCGCGGTCGGGCTGCTGGAGCAGGCGGGCGAAATTGAGCAATTGTTCAAAGAGGATAACGGCGCGATCCGCGTCTTCGCCAGTAGCACTATCGGTAACTACCTGCTGCCGGGCATGATGGCCGCCTATCGTCGCGATTTTCCCGGTCTGCCGCTGGAGCTGAGCGTTGGCAACAGTCAGGATGTGATTCAGGCGGTTTCCGATTTTCGCGTCGATGTGGGTTTGATTGAAGGACCGTGCCACATGACCGAACTTGTCAGCGAACCCTGGCTGGAAGATGAGCTGGTGGTGTTTGCTGCGCCAGACGCCGCGATTCTGCAACAGCCGGTGACGCTGAAAACCCTGGCGGAAGCGCCGTGGATCCTGCGCGAACGCGGCTCCGGTACCCGTGAAATCGTCGATTATCTACTGCTGTCGCACCTGCCAAGTTTTCAGCTGGGCATGGAGCTGGGCAACTCCGAAGCGATCAAGCATGCGGTGCGACACGGCATGGGGATCAGCTGTCTTTCTCGCCGGGTGATTGCCGATTTGCTGGAGGCGGGCACGCTGACAGAGCTGGCGATTCCGTTGCCACGTCTGACCCGAACGCTCTACCGCATTCATCACCGGCAGAAGCATATTTCAAAGGCACTGACGCGCTTTTTGTCCTATTGCCGTGAGTGACTGCTAATAATTCGGGCGCGATCATGAACTTAACTTATAACAGCATGGCATCGCTATACAGAGGCGGTCTGGCTGCTACAATCTCGCCTCATTTTTACCCAGCGTAGCGTTAACACATGCATAATGACTCAAAAACAACACAACAACCTGCATTACGACGTGCGTTAAAAGCCCGTCATCTGACGATGATCGCCATCGGCGGTTCCATCGGTACCGGCCTGTTTGTCGCCTCTGGCGCAACCATCGCTCAGGCTGGTCCCGGCGGGGCACTTCTCTCCTACATGCTGATCGGCCTGATGGTCTACTTCCTGATGACCAGTCTCGGTGAACTCGCCGCCTTCATGCCCGTATCCGGTTCTTTCGCCACCTACGGCGCGAAATATGTCGAAGAGGGCTTTGGTTTCGCGCTCGGCTGGAACTACTGGTACAACTGGGCGGTGACCATCGCGGTTGATCTGGTGGCGTCCCAGCTGGTGATGACCTACTGGTTCCCCGGCACGCCTGGCTGGATCTGGAGCGCGCTGTTCCTGGCGCTGATATTCCTGCTCAATTACATCTCGGTGAAAGGCTTTGGGGAGGCGGAATACTGGTTCTCGCTGATTAAAGTCGCCACCGTGATTATCTTTATCATCGTGGGCGTGCTGATGATCACCGGCATTATGCGCGGTGCGGAGCATGCAGGCTGGCAGAACTGGCAGGTGGGCGATGCGCCATTTGCGGGTGGCTTTGCGGCGATGATTGGCGTGGCAATGATTGTGGGATTCTCCTTCCAGGGCACCGAGCTGATCGGTATCGCGGCGGGCGAATCTGAAGACCCGGCGAAAAATATCCCGCGCGCGGTGCGGCAGATTTTCTGGCGTATCCTGCTGTTCTATGTGTTCGCCATCCTGATTATCAGTCTGATCCTGCCGTACACCGATCCGCAGTTACTGCATAACAACGTTGATGATATCAGTGTCAGCCCGTTCACTCTGGTGTTCCGGAACGCCGGTCTGCTCTCTGCGGCAGCCGTGATGAATGCGGTGATCCTGACGGCGGTGCTGTCAGCGGGTAACTCCGGTATGTACGCTTCAACACGCATGTTGTACAACCTGGCCTCCGAAGGCAAAGCGCCGCGCATTTTCGCGAAGCTCTCAAAGGGCGGCGTGCCGCGCAATGCGTTATGGGCGACGACCGTCGTGGCCGGGCTGTGTTTCCTGACCTCTAAGTTTGGCAATCAGGAAGTCTATCTGTGGCTGCTGAATACATCAGGCATGACCGGTTTTATCGCCTGGCTGGGTATTGCTATCAGCCACTATCGCTTCCGTCGTGGCTATGTCGCCCAGGGACGAGATCTGAACGATCTGCCTTACCGTTCCGGCTTCTTCCCGCTGGGACCGATCTTTGCCTTCGTGCTCTGCCTGATCATCACGCTGGGTCAGAACTATCAGGCATTTCTCAACGACAGCATCGACTGGTACGGCGTAGCGGCAACCTATATCGGTCTTCCGCTGTTCCTGATTATCTGGTTAGGTTACAGGCTGACGCGCGGAAGCCGTTTCGTGAAGTACAGCGAGATGGAGTTCCCGGTTCACAAAGATTAGATCTTTGCGCTGGCGCTGTTGAGGCAGCTGCCTGCCACAGCGCTTTGAGGTTGCAGATGAGCCACATGCTCAGGGAGCATACGTCTTTCGCAAAGACGCAAAAAACGCCATCCCTGGCATGCTCAGCGCGGGCCATCCCTGGCCCGCGATGCTTTGCTCCAGACATATGCTCCCATCGCTTTAAGTACTGGAGCAGCCTCAAAGCGCCGTGTCTGCCGGTATCCTGCCTATAACAACACCATTTTTTACTGTTTTTTCACGTCTCGCTTATGTTCACGAATTGATAATTATTATCACCTGCACTATTGTGGCTGCGTTTTCTGACGTGATAGCCACACAGGGTTCAAACATGACTACCGAAACTTCGCTGCTGGCGGGGGAAGAGACGCTTCACCACACCATGCAAAATTACCATCAGGTGCTACGCCGCCGCCTGATCTGGATTGGCGTATTACTGGTGGCAATTGTTGCCTCGCTGATCCTCGACTTCACGCTCGGTCCGGCCGGACTCTCACTTGAAACGCTGTGGAATACGCTACTCAGCCCCGACAGCGTCGATGCCGGCACTCGCGTTATTGTCTGGGACATTCGTCTGCCCTATGCGCTGATGGCACTGGTGGTGGGTCTGTCGCTGGGCCTCGCCGGTGCAGAGATGCAGACCATCCTGAATAACCCGCTGGCCAGTCCGTTTACGCTCGGTGTTTCATCGGCGGCGGCATTTGGTGCCGCGCTGGCGATCATCCTTGGCGTGGGTATTCCCGGCATTCCGGATCAGTGGTTAATCTCTGCCAACGCCTTTGTCTTTGCGCTGTTTGCCGCGCTGATGCTGGATGCTGTGACCCGCTGGACGCAGGTCTCCTCGGCGGGCGTGGTGCTGTTCGGTATTGCGCTGGTCTTCACCTTTAACGCGCTGGTCTCGATGATGCAGTTCATCGCTAGCGAAGACACGTTACAGGGCCTGGTGTTCTGGACGATGGGCAGCCTGGCGCGTGCCTCCTGGGAGAAACTGGGCGTGCTGACCGTGGCGCTGGTCATCCTGGTGCCGTTTTCAATGATGAGCAGCTGGAAGCTGACGGCGCTGCGTCTGGGCGAAGACCGTGCGGTGAGCTTTGGCATTGATGTGCGTCGTCTGCGCCTGACCACGCTGCTGCGCATCAGTATTCTCTCGGCACTGGCCGTGGCATTTGTCGGACCGATCGGCTTCATCGGCCTGGTCGCCCCCCACATTGCCCGCATGATGTTTGGTGAAGATCACCGCTTCTATCTGCCCGCCAGTGCGCTGGTCGGTGCGCTGGTGCTGTCGCTGGCGTCGGTCGCCTCGAAAAACCTGCTCCCCGGCGTGATCATCCCGGTCGGCATCGTCACCTCACTGATTGGCGTGCCGTTCTTCCTGAGTATTATTCTGCGTCATCGGGGGACGGTATGATGGAACAGGGTCTGACGTTACGCGGCTTCAGTGCCGGTTATCCCAAAAATAAAGTCATTGATAATCTCAATATCTCGCCGCTGCCGCGCGGCGAGATCACCGTGCTGCTGGGGCCGAATGGTTGTGGTAAATCGACGCTGCTGCGCGCGCTGGCCGGTCTGAATAAAGGCCAGGGTGAGATGTGGCTCAACGGTGAAGATCTCATGACCCAGCCGTTTGCCCGTCGTGCGAAGAACGTGGTTTATCTGCCGCAGTCACTGCCTGCGGGCGTGCATTTGCATGTGCTGGAATCGATCATCGTGGCGCAGCGTGCCTCCGGTGGCCTGCACAGCGCCAGCAGCGAAGCGGAAATCATGCATCTGCTGGAGCAGCTTGGCATTGCCCATCTGGCGATGCGTTACCTTGATCAACTCTCTGGTGGACAGAAACAGCTGGTTGGGCTGGCGCAGTCACTGATCCGTCGCCCTAAGCTGCTGCTGCTGGATGAACCGCTGAGCGCGCTGGATCTTAACTACCAGTTCCACGTCATGGATCTGGTTCGCCGCGAAACTGCCCAGCGCAACATCGTGACGGTGGTGGTGGTGCATGACATCAACATCGCGCTGCGTCATGCGCAACATGCGCTGATGCTAAAGCAGGGCGCACTGGTGGCAGAAGGGCAGCCGGATAAAGTGATTACCCCGGCTACGCTGGCAAAAGTGTATGGCGTGAATGGACGTATCGAACACTGCTCGCGCGGCATTCCGCAGGTGATGATCGACGGGCTGACCGGTCCGGCACTGGTCTGAGAATCGGGCAGGACCAGGCGTTAAGCCAGCATTTGCGGTAGTACAGCATGCAGAAAAGTTCAGGGCCGCAATCGCGGCCCTGATTATTTGCTACGCCAGCAGATGCTGTGCATGGAAGCGCAGATGATCTTCCACAAAACTGGCAATAAAGAAGTAGCTATGGTCATAACCCGGCTGAATACGCAGCGTCAGCGGGAAGCCCACCTCTTTAGCGATCTCGTCTAACCGCTCCGGTTGCAGCTGATCGGCCAGGAACTGATCGTTGTCACCCTGATCGATCAGCATCGGCAGCCGATGCGACACCTGCGTCATCAGATGGCAGCTGTCATATTCCCGCCACGCCGCACGATCGTCGCCCAGATAGGCCTGAAACGCTTTCTGGCCCCACGGCACCTGCATCGGGTTCACAATTGGCGCAAAGGCAGACGCCGAGGCAAAGCGATTACTCAGACGCAGCGCCAGCATCAGCGCGCCGTGCCCGCCCATGGAGTGACCCATAATCGACTGACGTTCACTGACCTTGAAGTTATCCGCAATCAGGGCGGGCAACTCGCTGCTCAGATAGTCGAACATGCGGAAATGGCTGGCCCAGGGCTGCTGGGTGGCATTGAGATAAAATCCCGCGCCCTGGCCCAGATCGTATCCCTCATCGTTCGCCACGCCGTCACCGCGCGGGCTGGTGTCCGGCATAATCAGCACCAGACCCAGTTCCGCCGCAACACGCTGCGCGCCCGCTTTGCTGGTGAAGTTCTCATCGTTGCAGGTCAGCCCGGCCAGAAACCAGACCACCGGCGGCGGTGCATCACCGTGCGGGGTCGGCAGATAGATGCTGAAGGTCATCGGGCAGTTCAGTACGGCTGACTGATGACGCCAGCGCTGCTGCCAGCCGCCAAAAATACGGTGTTCTTCCAGTAGCTCCAGAGTGGATGCCATAACGCCTCCTGATTACTTGTTAAAGTGCACGACCGAGCGAATCGATTTTCCTTCGTGCATCAAATCAAAGGCGTCGTTGATCTCTTCCAGTGGCATGGTGTGGGTGATGAAGTCGTTCAGGGCAAATTTACCGTCGAGGTAATCCTGCACGATGCCAGGCAGCTGTGAACGGCCTTTCACGCCGCCAAAGGCGGAACCGCGCCAGACGCGACCGGTTACCAGCTGGAATGGACGGGTGGAGATCTCTTCACCGGCACCCGCGACGCCGATAATCACAGACTCGCCCCAGCCTTTGTGGCAGCACTCCAGCGCGGAACGCATCACGTTAACGTTACCGATACACTCAAACGAGAAGTCCACGCCACCGTCGGTCAGCTCGACAATCACATCCTGAATCGGCTTATCGTAATCTTTCGGGTTAATCAGATCGGTGGCACCCAGCTTGCGAGCCAGATCGAATTTGCTGGTGTTGAGGTCGATCGCGATGATGCGGCCGGCTTTCGCCATTTTCGCGCCGATGACCGCAGAAAGACCGATTCCGCCAAGACCGAAGATCGCAACGGTATCGCCTTCTTTCACTTTGGCGGTGTTCATGACCGCGCCCATGCCGGTAGTGACGCCACAGCCCAGCAGACAAACTTCTTCCAGCGGGGCTTCTTTACTGATTTTCGCCAGTGAGATCTCCGGGATGACGGTGTACTCAGAGAAGGTCGACGTACCCATATAGTGGAAAATCGGCTTGCCATCTTTGAAGAAGCGGGTGGTGCCGTCCGGCATCAGGCCTTTACCCTGGGTGGCACGGATGGCCTGGCAGAGGTTCGTTTTGCCTGACAGACAGTACTTACATTTGCCACACTCCGGCGTGTAGAGCGGAATGACGTGGTCACCCACTTCAACGCTGGTCACGCCTTCGCCCACGGCTTCGACGATGCCGCCGCCTTCATGGCCAAGAATCGCCGGGAAAACGCCTTCCGGGTCGGTGCCGGACAGGGTGTAGGCGTCGGTATGACAGACGCCGGTCGCGACGATACGCACCAGCACTTCACCTTTCTGCGGTGGCATTAAATCAACTTCTTCGATTTTCAGCGGTTCGCCAGCAGCCCAGGCAACAGCGGCACGGGTTTTGATCATATTCATGCAATCCCTCTTCCAGTCAGATTGTGACGCGCGGTGGCGCCGGGTGGTCGTGATGATTCAAAGCCTGGTGGGTCAGGCTCTTAAACATAGCGTGGAACGCTTATTCCGCCGCCTGTAATGGGTAAATCAGCTCATCGTTGAGCGGACGATCGTCAAATTGTTCAATAATCAGGTATTTCAGTGCTTCAACATTCGGCGTAAAGGCGTCGCGTCGCCACATCAGCCAGGTGGCGGTGTCGCGATAAGCGGGAGGTAACGTATGCGCCTGCACCCGTGACCGATCCGCCATCTGCTTCAGCACCGAGGCCGGGATCATCGCTACGCCCGCACCGCCTGCCACGCAGGCCAGCATGGCGTGATAGGACTGAATCTCCATCACATTATCGGGTGCGGTCTGGCTGTCCCGATACCAGCTCTCCAGCTTCACCCGGTAAGAGCAGCTGTTGCGAAAGGCAAACAGGGTATCGTCCTGCACGTCGCGCGCGGTGGCGATTGGCGCATGATCGAGGCCGGTGATCAGTATCATCTCTTCGCGAAAGGCGATGCAGCCATTGAGATCGTCATGGGACACCGGGCCATCCACCAGCGCGGCGGCCAGGGTGCCTTCGCGGACCCGATCGATGATTTCGCCCGAGGTGCCGGTGATCAGCGACAGTGCGACTTTAGGAAAGCGCTGGTGATAGGCGGCGAGCAGACCAGGCAGGCGGGTCGCAGCGGTGCTCTCCATGGAGCCGAGCGCAAAGTTGCCCGCCGGTTCGCCTGTGCGGGTCATGCTCATCGCTTCTTCGCTTAAGGCCAGAATACGCTGCGCATAATTCAGGAAATTATGGCCCATCGGCGACAGGCGAATGCGCTGCTTCTCACGAATAAAGAGATCCACACCCAATTCTTCTTCCAGCTGGCGCAGCCGCGTGGTGAGATTAGAGGGGACGCGATGCAGCTGTTCTGCTGCGCGCGCCAGAGACCCTGTTTCGGCGACGGAACAGAACATACGCAGCTGAACTAAATCCATATCTTCTCTTCCCGTAAGCAAGTTGGTTAATATTATTCACTTTCCGTGAGTTTAGTCATCCTGCATGCTGTTAGCAAGTCAGAAGAGATCTCAGGGCAGAACAACAGGAGTTCAGCAATGGCGTTACGTGTCGCGCTCAGCGCGTTTTTAACTTTATTCGTGGCGATGGGCATTGGGCGTTTTGCCTTTACGCCGCAGGTGCCGCTGATGATTCAGGCACACCAGCTGACACTCACCAGTGCCAGCCTGGTGGCTGCGCTCAACTATCTTGGCTACCTGTGTGGATCGTTTGATGCGATGCGTGCGCACCGGCGGGTCGAGCTACGGCTGCAGGCGGGCGTATGGGGCGCAGTAATCCTGACGCTGCTCTCGGCACTGGCAACCGGCCCCTGGCTGCATGGCGCCATCCGCTTTCTGATTGGCTGGGCCAGCGGCTGGGCGATGGTGCTGGTGGCGGCCTGGAGTAATGAACAGTTGCATCGCCATGGCCGGGCAGGGCTGTCGGCAGCCGTGTTTGCCGGGCCGGGCTGCGGCATTTTTGTCAGCGGTCTGCTGGGGGTAGCGCTGCACACATTTCAGGTCTCTGCCGGTCTGGCCTGGGCGGCCTACGGTGCGCTGGCGCTGCTGCTGATTGCGCTCATTACCCGTAACCTGCCGCGACGAGGCGAACTGCATCGCCCGGAGCAGGCCCCAGAACCGCTGGTGCTGAATCGCAACCTTAAACGTCTGGTGCTGAGTTACAGTCTGGCGGGCTTTGGCTACATTCTGCCTGCCACCTTTTTGTCGCAGATGGCCGCGACGCGTTTCCCTGATGGCATCTTCGCGCAGTTTGTCTGGCCGATATTTGGCGGCGCGGCGATGATCGGCATCGTGCTGGGTATCCTGACGCGGCGCTGGGGACGCAGCCACGTCCGCCTGGCAGTAGTGCTCTGGGCACAGGCACTGGGCGTATTTGCTGCGGCACTGCTGCCAGGTTTCAGTGGCCTGCTGGCCGGTGCGCTGCTGGTGGGAGGCGGTTTCCTGAGCGTGGTTCAGCTGTCGCTGCTCTGCGCCCGTGAACTGGCGCCCAATCATCTGCGTTACATGGCTGGCCTGCTGACTACCGGCTACGCGGTCGGACAGCTGGTCGGCCCGCTGCTCTCTTTTCTCTCCACGGCCCTGTTACATCGGCTGGAGCCAGCCCTGTGGGTGGCCGGGGTCAGCCTGGTCTGGGCAGGCCTGCTGGTCTGGCGAAGAATTGAGTGAAAAGCTTTCATCACCAATCTGATTGATTGCTGGATTCCCTGCAAAGAAAGTTTCACAATACGCGCCTGATTACAGGGCCCGCGGGCAAAAGCATGCGGGCGCAACACCAGCCGGAGAAGAGTAGATGAGCACCCTAAGTCAGGAAGCTGCCCTGGTTCACGAAGCGCTGCTTGCACGTGGACTGGAAACGCCGTTACGTGCACCGACGCGCGACATAGATGACGAAACGCGTAAGAGCCTGATTGCCGGGCACATGACCGAGATTATGCAGCTGCTGAATCTGGATCTTGAAGATGACAGCCTGATGGAAACGCCGCATCGCATCGCCAAAATGTATGTGGATGAAGTTTTTTCCGGTCTCGACTATGCCAACTTCCCGAAAATCACCGTCATTGAGAACAAGATGAAGGTTGATGAGATGGTGACCGTGCGTGATATCACCCTGACCAGCACCTGTGAACACCACTTTGTGATTATCGATGGCAAAGCCACCGTCGCCTATATTCCCAAAGAAAAGGTGATTGGTCTGTCGAAAATCAACCGCATCGTGCAGTTCTTCGCCCAGCGTCCGCAGGTGCAGGAGCGTCTGACGCAGCAGGTTCTGGTCGCTCTGCAAACGCTGCTGGGCACCAATAATGTGGCTGTCTCGATTGATGCGGTGCACTACTGTGTCAAAGCCCGTGGCGTTAAAGATGCCACCAGCGCCACCACCACGACGTCGCTGGGCGGCCTGTTTAAGTCCAGTCAGAATACCCGTCAGGAATTTTTGCGCGCGGTGCGCCATAGTTGAGTCAACGGCGGGCGCATAATGTTGCCCGCCTCATCAATGCAGGGTGCCGCATGCAACGCTATCACGCGCTGGATTTCATTCGTGGATGTGCCATTCTCGGCATTCTCCTGCTCAATATTGTCGGCTTTGGCCTGCCTTCTGCCGCTTATCTGAATCCCGCCTGGCAGGGCAGCGTCAGCCTCTCCGATGCCTGGACCTGGGCGCTCTCTGACGCTTTTGCTCAGCTCAAATTTCTCACCCTGTTTGCGCTGTTGTTTGGTGCGGGTCTGCAAATGCAGTTGCCGCGCGGCAGTCGCTGGCTCACCGCACGTCTTTCCATTCTGGTTTTGATCGGTTTTGTGCATGGAATTTTTCTCTGGGAAGGCGACATCCTGCTGGATTACGGCATCATCGGACTGGTGGTGTGGCGGGTACTGCGCGATGTCCCTTCCACCCGTAGCCTGATGAATACCGGCATTCTGCTCTACCTGGTGGGCTGCGGCGTGCTGCTGGTATTTGGGTCGATCTCCGCGCCTGAACCGACTAATTCCTGGCTGCCGGGCGCAGCCGATCTGCAATATGAGCAGTACTGGAAACTTACCGGCGGCTGGGAAGCGATACAGAACCGGCTGGATCATCTCTCGTCAGGGCTGATGGCGCTGGCAGCGCAGTATGGCTGGCAGCTGGCAGGCCTGATGATGATTGGTGGCGCACTGCTGCGCAGCGGCTGGCTGACGGGCGAATTTGCTGCACAGCATTACCGTCAGGCGGCGGCGCTGTTGCTGACGATGGGATTCTCTATTGCGGTGGCCGGTGTGGCAGCGCAATGGTTGTTACATTGGGAATTCCGCTGGACCGCGTTTTACCTGCAGGCCCCGCGTGATCTCGCCAGCCCGCTGATTAGCCTGGGCTATGCTGCGCTTTGTCTGGCCTACTGGCCGCAGATCGCGCGCTGGCGCATCAGCTACGCCATCCAGTGCGTGGGCCGCATGGCGCTGACCAACTACCTGCTGCAGTCACTAATCTGTACCACGCTGTTCTATCGCTTTGGCTTCTATATGCACTTCACCCGGCTGGAACTGGTGCTGATGGTGCCTGCGGTGTGGCTCATCAATATCCTGTTTTCACTCATCTGGTTACATTTCTTCGCACAGGGTCCACTGGAATGGCTGTGGCGGCGGTTTACGCTGCTCTCAGCCGGTAAATCACGCATTACCGATAACGCCAGATAATGACCGCCATCACAAAGGTTACAGAATTGTATGTAACCGTTTTCATTGATGTGACGCAATTCACGCTGTACGCCTCCTGCCCCTGACAGAATAGCGCCGGTGTACAACCCGGCGTGATGCCCTATTTTTCCTTTCTGGAACTGCTGCATGATAACTATTCGTGATGTTGCCCGTCAGGCTGGCGTGTCAGTGGCGACCGTGTCGCGCGTCCTCAATCAGAGCAACGCCGTGACCTCTGACACCCGCGACGCCGTGTTACAGGCGGTTGAAGCGCTGGGGTATCGCCCTAACGCCAACGCCCAGGCGCTGGCAACGCAGGTCAGCGATACGATTGGGGTGGTGGTGATGGATGTCTCCGATCCCTTCTTCGGGGCGCTGGTTAAAGCAGTGGATACCGTGGCGCAGCGCGTGCACAAACATGTGTTAATCAGCAACTCCTGGCATCAGGAAGAGAAAGAGCGTCATGCCATTGAAGTACTGATCCGTCAGCGCTGCAGCGCTCTGGTGGTGCACGCGAAAACGCTGCCCGACGCGGAGCTGGCGGACTTTATGCAGCACGTTCCAGGGATGGTGGTCATCAACCGCATCGTCCCCGGATTCGAACACCGCAGCGTCAGCCTGGATAACGTCACTGGCGCGCTGATGGCCTCAAGAACCTTGTTACAACAAGGGCATAGCCGCATTGGCTACCTCTGCTCCAGTCATCCCATCGAGGATGTGGCGCAGCGCCGTGAAGGGTGGATGCAGGCGATGGCAGAGCAGGGCATTCGGCCGCAGGAGAGCTGGATCGCCAGCGCAGAGCCTGACATGCAGGGCGGCGAAGCGGCGATGGTGGAGCTGCTGGGGCGCAATCTCAACCTCACTGCGGTGTTTGCCTATAACGATGGCATGGCGGCGGGCGCACTCACTGCGCTGAAAGACAACGGCATCCAGGTGCCACAGCATTTTTCTGTCATTGGCTTTGATGACATCCCGATTTCACGTTATACCGACCCGCAGTTAACCACCGTTCGGTATCCCATTGTATCTATGGCAAAAATTGCCACTGAACTGGCGCTGCAGGGCGCCGCCGGACTGCTGGATGACACCGCAACACACATCTTTATGCCAACCCTGGTGCGGCGTCATTCGGTGGCGCAGCGGCAAAATGTGGAGTCCGTCACTAATTCAGGTGATTCAGGCATGTAACCGTTTTCAATCTGTGATTACATTCACAGTTAATTAACATTGCTCTCACTATGATGGCAGCGTCTTACCGGACTGAAACATTATGTAACGCCAGTGTAACGGCATCAGTTGTGGTCTCAGTAGCCGGTTAAAGGGTTCAACCCCTCTTCATGGAAGCATTTTGGTACAGGGAAGTCAGGTTTTAGACGGCGTTCAGTGGCTCAACCTCTTCATTACGTTAGCCAGCGCGCCGATCTGTTTTACCGATTGCTCTCCCGCATGTTACGCGGTAGCGCTATAAAGACCCTGCATAATAAAACCGGAGATACCATGAATAAGAAGGTTTTCACGCTTACAGCACTGGTTGCCAGCATGATGTTTGGTGCAACCGCTCACGCAGCTGACACCCGTATCGGCGTGACCATTTACAAATATGATGACAACTTCATGTCAATGGTGCGCAAAGACATCGAGAAAGAAGCGAAAGCGATCGGTGGCGTACAGCTGCTGATGAATGACTCGCAGAACGACCAGTCCAAACAGAACGATCAGGTTGACGTGCTGATGGCAAAAGGCGTGAAAGCGCTGGCGATTAACCTGGTTGACCCGGCTGCCGCTGCCGTCATCGTAGACAAAGCGCGTGCCAACGACGTGCCGGTTGTGTTCTTCAACAAAGAACCGAATGCCAAAGTGCTGGCCGGTTATGACAAAGCTTACTATGTGGGTACCGACTCTAAAGAGTCTGGCATCATTCAGGGTCAGCTGATCGAGAAACACTGGAAAGCGACCCCAGCCTGGGATCTGAACAAAGATGGCGTGATTCAGTTCGTGCTGCTGAAAGGCGAGCCGGGCCATCCTGATGCAGAAGCCCGTACCAAATATGTGATCGACACCCTGAACAAAGATGGTCTGAAAACCCAGCAGTTAGCGATGGATACTGCAATGTGGGATACCGCTCAGGCCAAAGATAAAGTGGATGCGTGGCTGTCAGGTCCTAACTCTAAGAAAATCGAAGTCGTGATTGCCAATAACGATGCGATGGCGATGGGTGCAGTTGAAGCGCTGAAAGCGCACAACATGACCTCAATCCCGGTCTTCGGTGTCGATGCCCTGCCAGAAGCGCTGGCGCTGGTTAAATCGGGTGCACTGGCCGGTACCGTGCTGAACGATGCGGAAAACCAGGCGAAAGCGACGCTGGATATTGCCAACAACCTGGCAAACGGCAAAGCGGCAACCGACGGCACTAACTTCAAGATGGTTGATAAAATCGTCCGCGTTCCTTACGTGCCGGTTGATAAAGAAAATCTGTCTCAGTTCGTGAAATAAGATCGATTACGGGCGCGACCGCTGTCGCGCCTTTTTTATGTCACCACCGTTTTTTAGCCAGGTAAAATATGGCCAGTGATAACACGACCGCGCAGCGAGAATATTTGCTGGAAATGACGAATGTCTCAAAATCATTTCCCGGCGTAAAAGCGTTAGATAATGTTAATTTGAAAGTGCGGCCTCACTCTGTTCATGCATTAATGGGCGAGAACGGTGCCGGGAAATCCACATTATTAAAATGCCTGTTTGGTATTTATAAAAAAGATACCGGCAGTATCCTGTTTCAGGGTAACGAGATCGACTATAAAAGCTCCAAAGAGGCGCTGGAAAACGGCGTGTCGATGGTGCACCAGGAATTAAACCTGGTACTGCAGCGTACCGTGATGGACAACATGTGGCTGGGGCGTTATCCGCGCAAAGGCTTCTTTGTCGATCAGGATAAAATGTACCAGGACACTAAAGCGATTTTTGACGAGCTGGATATCGATATTGATCCGCGCGACAAAGTTGCCAATCTTTCTGTATCACAGATGCAGATGATTGAAATTGCCAAAGCGTTTTCCTATGACGCGAAAATTGTGATTATGGATGAGCCGACTTCGTCGTTAACCGAGAAAGAGGTTAATCACCTGTTCACGATTATTCGTAAGCTGAAAGATCGCGGCTGTGGCATTGTTTATATTTCGCACAAGATGGAAGAGATTTTCCAGCTGTGTGATGAGATCACGATTCTGCGTGATGGTCAGTGGATTACCTCTCAGCCGCTGGAAGGGCTGGATATGGATAAGATCATCTCGATGATGGTCGGCCGTTCACTGAACCAGCGTTTTCCTGACCGCACCAACGTGCCAGGCGAGACGATTCTTGAGGTTCGCAATCTGACGTCACTGCGTCAGCCGTCTATTCGCGATATCTCATTTGATTTGCGTAAAGGGGAGATACTCGGCATTGCCGGGCTGGTGGGCGCCAAACGTACTGATATCGTCGAAACGCTATTTGGCATTCGCGAAAAATCGGGCGGCACCATTAAACTGCATGGTAAACCGATTAATAATCACAGCGCCAACGAAGCTATTAACCATGGTTTTGCGCTGGTGACTGAAGAGCGTCGTTCGACCGGTATTTATGCTTACCTGGATATTGGTTTTAACTCGCTTATTTCCAATATCAAAAAATATAAAAACAGTATGGGACTGCTGGATAATAAACGCATGAAGAGTGATACCCAATGGGTGATCGATTCAATGCGCGTTAAAACCCCAGGCCACCATACTCAAATTGGTTCGCTTTCGGGCGGTAACCAGCAAAAAGTGATTATTGGCCGCTGGTTATTGACCCAGCCTGAAATCCTGATGCTTGATGAACCAACACGCGGTATTGATGTTGGTGCGAAATTCGAAATTTACCAGTTGATTGCTGAGCTGGCGAAAAGAGAAAAGGGCATCATTATTATCTCATCCGAAATGCCGGAGCTGTTAGGCATTACCGATCGTATTCTGGTAATGAGTAATGGTCTGGTAGCAGGCATAGTTGATACCAAAACGACCACGCAGAACGAAATATTGCGTTTAGCGTCATTACACCTTTAATGAAGCAAGGGCTGTTAACATGAAAGCGACTACAAAAAAGAATGCGCTAACCTGGTTAAAAGATGGCGGCATTTATGTCGTGCTGCTGGTATTGCTGGCTATTATTATTTTCCAGGATCCATCATTCTTAAGTTTAATGAACCTGAGTAATATTCTGACCCAATCTTCGGTGCGCATTATTATTGCACTGGGTGTGGCGGGTCTGATTGTGACCCAGGGTACTGACCTGTCAGCCGGACGTCAGGTTGGTCTGGCAGCGGTCGTCGCCGCGACGCTGCTGCAGGCGATGGATAACGCGAACAAGGTCTTCCCGACGCTGGATACCGTGCCGATTCCACTGGTTATTCTGACCGTGTGCATCATTGGCGGTGTGATTGGTCTGGTCAATGGTGTGATTATTGCTTACCTGAAGGTAACGCCATTTATCACCACGCTGGGCACCATGATTATCGTTTACGGTATTAACTCACTCTATTACGACTTTGTGGGTGCCTCACCGATTGCCGGTTTTGATGCAGGGTTCTCGAAATTTACCCAGGGCTTCTTACGCTTTGGCGATTTCAAACTCTCGTTCATCACTTTCTACGCTGTGATTGCCATTATTTTCGTCTGGGTGCTGTGGAACAAAACCCGCTTCGGCAAAAACATTTTTGCTATCGGCGGTAACCCGGAAGCGGCGAAAGTCTCAGGCGTTAACGTTAACCTGAACCTGATCATGATTTATGCCCTGTCAGGTGTGTTCTACGCCTTCGGCGGGATGCTGGAAGCGGGTCGTATCGGCTCTGCCACCAACAACCTCGGCTTTATGTATGAGCTGGATGCGATTGCGGCCTGTGTGGTCGGCGGCGTCTCCTTCGCCGGTGGTGTGGGTAGCGTGGCAGGCGTCGTAACCGGTGTGCTGATCTTCACCGTTATCAACTACGGTCTGACCTATATCGGCGTCAACCCTTACTGGCAGTACATCATCAAAGGCGGCATCATCATCTTCGCCGTTGCGCTGGATTCACTGAAATATTCTCGTAAGAAGTAAGTCTTATTCAACGCTAAAAAAGCGACCTTAGGGTCGCTTTTTTTATGGGTAGTGCCGGGGCCGTTGCTGTGACAAGGAGTATGCGAAGGGAACAGGGTCAGATCGGAAAGACGCAAAAGCCGTCATCCATGACATGCTCGGCCCGCGCCGTCCCTGGCGCGGGACGTTTTCCTCTTCTGACCGTGTTCCCTGCGCTTCAGGCTTATCTATTGCTGTTAGATTCGCCTAAGCCTCAGGGAATTCAAACAGACGACTCACCCACTTAAAACGATGGGAGCATACGCCTGCAGCAAAGCATAGCGGGCCAGGGATGGGCCGCGCTGAGCCTGCCAGGGATGGCGTCTTTTGCGTCTTTGCGAAAGGCGTATGCTCCCTGAGTCTTGTACCTTACTGCCAGACTGCAGCTCAGCGCACATAACAGCTTTCAGCACAGTTTCATTAAGCCGTTGAGCGCCAGCTATTTCCGCAGCTTCTGTTCCAGCTCCAGCAGCTGCTCCGGCGTCACCGCAGGGTAACTCTGCGCATCTTCAGGAACATCGCGTACAGCAGGAATCGGCACCAGAGGCCCTAAGAAACGGGGTTCGCGCTTGAGCAGGAAAAGGTCCGCCAGCGCGCCCAGCCGGGCACCAACCTCACGGAAACGTACGCTCAGCATGTTCTTGGGTGAGGGCACCGCATAACACTGCGCCTGAATACCCAGCTGTAAGGCGATAAACAGCGCGCGCTCACAATGAAAACGCTGCGTAATAATAATGAAATCGTTGGTATCAAACACTTTACGGGTGCGGACTATCGAATCCAGCGTGCGGAACCCCGCATAATCGAGCACGATATCGGCCGGATCGACGCCGGCTTTAATCAGATCGCGGCGCATCGTCATGGGCTCGTTATAGCTTTGCAGCGCGTTATCACCACTCAGCAGCAGGTAATTGACCTTGCCGCTGTTGTAAGCATTCAGCGCGCCCTGCATACGATAGAGATAATACTGATTGATGACGCCGGTACGATAATATTTAGCCGTACCCAGTACCACGCCCACCTGACGATGCGGCAAAGAAGCGACATTTTCGTAAATAAAAGGCGCAGTTTTCCAGCTGATCCAGCGATCAAGGCCGAGCGCCGTTGCCATCATCAGTAAGATGATGAAAAGCAGACCAATGAGAACGCGTTTCAGCATGCGCCTGGAGACTCGATGTCAGAATATTGAGATGGGACAAGGCTACTTGAGCTGTCGCAGCGAAGCAAGTTACTGCCGGCTGGCTGTGCTCTTTTTGAACACTACCGGATCAGATGCGATCCGGCAGTCTGACAATTAAATCGAGGTGCGACGATAATGACGATACTGCGGCAGCCAGAAGTTGTTGGCGATTGCCTGTGACAACACATCTTCTGAGGTCACCACCGCGACACCCGCCAGCTGAGCAGCTTTACCCACTTCCATCGCGATAATCTTCGACACACCCTGAATGTCTTTGATCTCAGGCAGCACCGGGCCTTCACCTTCATTCACCAGCGGTGAGCAGTCAGCGAGCGCGCGGCTGGCGGTCATCAGCATGGTATCGGTGACGCGACTGGCACCCGACGCAATCACACCCAGGCCAATGCCCGGGAAGATGTAGGAGTTGTTGCACTGCGCGATCGGGTAGGTCTTACCATTCCAGCTTACCGGCGAGAACGGGCTACCGGTTGCGACCAGCGCGGCACCGTCAGTCCAGGCGATGATATCGGCAGGCGTCGCTTCCACGCGTGATGTCGGGTTCGACAGTGGCATCACGATAGGGCGCTTACAGTGCTTGTGCATTTCGCGGATGATCTCTTCGGTGAACAGACCCGGCTGGCCGGAAACACCAATCAGAATATCGGGCTTCGCATTGCGCACGACGTCCAGCAGCGAAATGGAATCATTGGTGATATCCCACTGCTGCAGGTTTTCGCTCTTCTGCACCAGCTTGCTCTGGAAATCGAGCAGGTTAGGCAGCTTGTCCGTCAACAGACCAAAGCGATCCACCATCATCACCCGGCCACGGGCTTCATCATCACTCAGACCTTCTGATTTCATCTGCGCGATAATCTGTTCAGCGATACCACAACCCGCAGAACCGGCACCCAGGAACACCACTTTCTGCTCGCACAGGCGGCTTCCGGCTGCGCGGCTGGCGGCAATCAGCGTGCCTACGGTTACGGCGGCGGTGCCCTGAATATCATCGTTAAAGCAGCAGACTTCATCGCGATAGCGGTTCAGCAGCGGCATGGCGTTCTTCTGGGCGAAATCTTCAAACTGCAGCAGCACTTTCGGCCAGCGGCGCTTAACAGCCTGAATAAATTCGTTCACGAACTCATCATACTCTTCGCCGGTAATGCGCGGATGACGCCAGCCCATATAGAGCGGATCGTTCAGCAACTGCTGGTTGTTGGTGCCGACATCCAGTACCACCGGCAGGGTATACGCCGGGCTGATGCCGCCACAGGCGGTATAAAGTGAAAGCTTACCAATCGGGATACCCATGCCGCCGATGCCCTGATCGCCAAGGCCCAGGATGCGCTCGCCATCGGTCACCACAATCACCTTCACATTCTGCTTGGTGGCATTCTGCAGCATATCTTCGATGTGGGCGCGGTTAGGGTAGGAGATGAACACGCCACGTGCACGACGGTAGATTTCAGAGAAGTGTTCGCAGGCTGCGCCGACGGTCGGGGTGTAGATGATTGGCATCATCTCTTCAAGATGGTTATCCAGCAGGCGGTAGAACAGCGTTTCGTTGGTGTCCTGGATGTTGCGCAGGTAGACATGCTTATCGTTATTGTTTTTGAAGTCCTGGAACTGACGCCAGGCACGCTGCGCCTGCTCTTCAATCGATTCCACCGCTTCTGGCAGCAGACCGTTGAGGTTGAATTCGTTACGTTCTTCGATGCTAAAGGCGCTGCCTTTGTTCAGCAGGGGAAATTCCAGCAAAATCGGGCCAGCATAAGGGATATACAGCGGGCGTTTACTTTCGTAGTCGAGTTCCATGCAGTGATGCTCCGGTTGCAGTGTTGTCTGGCGTCACGCCGGAAAGGTAGCGCCAGTTTTCTTACCCGTTATAGCTCAGACTGCAGGCCCGGCAGCGGCAGGGTAACCGCTGCGGAAACATTCACGACCGTGCTGCCATCCTGCAACCTGAATTATTCAGAGTAATTTGTGATGACGTGAATTCTGGCGCCAGATCCTATGAAATTTCCCACAGAAGTACAGCGTTTGTTCATAAAAGCTCACAAAACTGTGGCCTCTCTGACAGCGGGTTATGCTTTGTACAGCGTTACCTGCAGCAGCTCACCGCAGCCAAATGTTGCAAGCGTCGCCTGCGTGGCGGCGAACTGGCTTAACGTGGCATTTTCCACTTCCGCTAATACCGCTTTTTTTATCTGACGGACATCGCCGCCCTGCATGTTCAGCAGGACCAGCGCCGCCTGCAGTGGCGGGAAGCTCGGGTTAAACGCGGCGTTTTCCGCATAGCGACCGGCGACAATCGCGCCATCTTCGGTCAGCAGCGCAACACCCGCGTGGGACTGGCTGTAAGGCGCGTGGCTGGCATTGGCAGCGGCAACTGCGGCTTGTACCAGTTCATCGCCCTCAGCCATGTAACCGTGATCGACTTTGTCCATCAGGAAGGTCGTGATGTCGAGATCGCGTGGTCCAAAGGCGTCCGGCAGATAATCGGCCAGGGTGCTGATTGCACGCTGCGGCAGGCTGATGCGAATGCTGGTGCCGCTGTTCAGCTCGTTCATAAACTGACGGCAGTGACCGCATGGCGTGTAGTTAACGGTAATGGTCTCAAGCTGGCATTCGCCACGCAGCCACGCATGGGTAATGGCGCTCTGCTCGGCGTGCACCGTCTGCTGCATCGGCGTGCCGACAAATTCCATATTGGCCCCGAAGTACCAGTTGCCGCTGACGCCACGGGCAATCGCCCCGACGTTAAAATGCGATACGGTAGCAACGGCACAGGACGCCGCCAGGGGCAGCAGCGCCAGCGCCAGCGCATCGGCATCCATCTGAGTCTGTTGTTGCAGTGAGGCGACCTGGTCGGCGCTCAGCACCGCATGGAAGTCAGGATCGTTGAGCAGGGGAGCAAGTGCAGTTTGCAGCGTTGACGGCAATGCCTCAAAAGCAGAGAGGAAACGGGATTGCATGTGAGCCTCATTAAATTCAGCAGGGCGATGTGCCAGTCACCGGTTTATATGTGATCCACATCGCTCTGACAATGTAACCTGTGTTGCATGTTTCAACTTTGCGAGATCTCTCGCAAACTTTCAGCCAAACCAGTGCATCAGCAGCGGAAAAATAAACGGCGCCAGCAGTGAGGTGATGATGCCGCAGATCACCAGCGCCAGTGAGCTGAATGCGCCTTCCTGGTAATCGAGTTCGGCAGCGCGCGCCGTGCCGAGGGCATGTGACGCATTACCAATCGCTAGTCCGCGCGCTGCTTTAGATTTCACGCCCAGCAGATTCAGTACCGTGTGTCCGAACACCGCACCCAGTACCCCGGCAATCAGCACACAGATGGCGCTGATAGCAGGAATGCCGTGCAGCGAACCGGAGACGGCCATTGCAATCGGCGTGGTGACGGATTTAGGCACGATAGTGGCGGCAATTTCAGGCGTGGCACCCATCCACAGGGCAATGGCGGTGCCTGACGTCATGGCGGTCAGGCTGCCGATAAAACAGACGCCAATAATCGACTTCCAGCGGGCGCGGATCTGATGCATCTGCTCATACAGCGGCAGGGCCAGCGCAACCACGGCCGGTTGCAATAGCTGATTGAGAATCTCACTACCCGCGAAATAGCGCGAGTAGGGCAGCTGTAACAGTAGCAGTATCGGGATAATAATCGCCATCGCGACCAGCAGCGGATTAAGCAGCGAAATTTTTAGTCGTATTGCCAGCTTGCGCGCCAGAAAAAAGGCCGCCAGCGTCAGTGGCAGTGACCACCACATTTCACTCATCGGCAGACTCTCCGGCCGGACGGCGGCTGTGAAGCTGGTGGGCGCTTACGCCAACAATGGAGAGGACCAGCAGGGTGCTGACGACGCAGGAGACAACGATGGGGCCAAACTGCGCGGAAAGAATATCGGTGTAGCTCATCACCCCGACGCTAATCGGCACAAACAGCAGCGCCATGTAGCGAATCAGCAGATGGCAGCCCGGTTTCACCCAACTGACCGGCAGGATCTGCGAGGCCAGCAGCGCGAACAGAATTAACATCCCAAGGATGCTGCCGGGCAGTTTAATAGGCAGCAGCGAAGCGATGCCGATGCCGGCGTATAAGCAGAGATAAATGATGATAAAGGCGCGAAGATAACGTCCGCAGACAGACAGCACGGTGAGCATGGCAGGCTCCTGTTTTCACTGAGCTTCATCATACGCATTAACCGCTTAGCGTGCTAGCGATCACATTTATGCGGCGATGTGGCAGGACCAGGCCAACAATTGCGGGAAACGAAGCGGGATGGGGAAGTGCGAAGACAGAGGAGGAAAGATAACCCTTCGCGCCAGAGAGAAGGCGCGAAGGGTTACAGCAGCACTGCGCTAAGCGGTTTAAGCCGCCAGCTATTATTTAACCGGCATACCCGGCACAGCACCGCTGTCGACGGACAGCACGAACAAATCTTTTCCGCCCGGACCCGCTGACAGCACCATGCCTTCGGAAATACCGAAGCGCATTTTACGCGGCGCGAGGTTGGCCACGATAATGGTCATTTTACCGACCAGCACAGAGGGATCAGGATAGGCGGCGCGAATGCCCGAGAAGATCTGACGCTTTTCACCGCCCAGGTCGAGCTGCAGACGCAGCAGCTTGTCTGAACCTTCAACCAGCTCCGCCTGCTCAATCAGCGCGACGCGCATATCGACTTTGGCGAAATCATCGATGGTGATGGTCTCACCGACCGGCGCATCGGCCAGCGGGCCGGTTGCAGCCGGTGCACTCGCTGCGGCAGCATCCTCTTTCGAGGCTTCAATCAGTCCCTCAACCCTCGCCATTTCAATGCGGCTGTAGAGCGCTTTGAACGGCGCAACCTGATGATCCAGCAGCGGCTGCGCAATGGCATCCCAGCTCAGTTCACAGTTCAGGAAGCCTTCTGCACGGGCGCTCAGTGACGGCAGCACCGGCTTCAGCCAGGTCATGAGAATGCGGAACAGGTTAATGCCCATTGAGCAGATCGCCTGCAGATCCGCATCACGGCCTTCCTGCTTCGCGACCACCCAGGGAGCCTGCTCATCGACATAACGGTTCGCCAGGTCGGCCAATGCCATGATCTCGCGGATAGCACGGCTGTATTCGCGCGCGGCCCATGCGTCACCAATCTTCTCTGACGCATCCACGAAGGTCTGATAGAGCGCCGGATCGGCCAGCTCTGCCGCCAGTTTGCCGTCAAAGCGTTTGGTGATGAAGCCCGCGTTACGTGACGCCAGGTTAACCACTTTGTTGACGATGTCGGCATTCACGCGCTGGACGAAATCTTCCAGATTCAGGTCGATATCATCGATACGTGAAGAGAGTTTTGCCGCGTAGTAGTAACGCAGGCTATCGGCATCCAGATGCTGCAGCCAGGTGCTGGCTTTAATAAACGTGCCGCGCGACTTCGACATCTTGGCACCGTTAACGGTGACATAGCCGTGTACAAACAGGTTGTTTGGCTTGCGGAAGTTGCTGCCTTCCAGCATGGCTGGCCAGAACAGGCTGTGGAAATAGACGATATCTTTACCGATGAAGTGATACAGCTCGGTGGTTGAGTCTTTGCGCCAGAATTCGTCGAAGTCGATGTCGCCGCGCTTGTCGCACAGGTTTTTGAACGAGCCCATGTAGCCGATAGGCGCATCCAGCCAGACGTAGAAATATTTGCCTGGTGCGTCCGGGATTTCAAAGCCGAAGTAAGGCGCATCGCGGGAGATATCCCACTGCTGCAGGCCCGACTCAAACCACTCCTGCATTTTGTTCGCGACCTGATCCTGCAACGCACCGGAGCGGGTCCAGGCCTGCAGCATGGCGCTGAAGGAGGGCAGATCAAAGAAGAAGTGCTCGGAGTCGCGCAGTACGGGCGTCGCGCCAGAAACCACAGATTTTGGCTCAATCAGCTCGGTCGGGCTGTAGGTCGCGCCACACACTTCGCAGTTGTCGCCATACTGATCGGCTGATTTACATTTCGGGCAGGTGCCTTTCACAAAACGGTCCGGCAGGAACATCCCTTTTTCCGGATCGTAGAGCTGGGAAATAGTGCGGTTCTTAATAAAACCGTTCTCTTTCAGACGACCGTAAATCAGTGCAGACAGCTCACGGTTTTCGTCACCGTGAGTCGAGTGATAGTTGTCGTAGCTGACGTTGAAACCGGCAAAGTCGGCTTCATGCTCGCTTTTCATTTCTGCAATCATCTGCTCCGGCGCAATACCCAGCTGCTGAGCTTTCAGCATGATAGGCGTGCCGTGCGCATCATCGGCGCAGATGAAATAAACCTGATTGCCACGCATTCGCTGATAACGCACCCAAATGTCTGCCTGGATATGCTCGAGCATGTGGCCGAGATGGATTGATCCGTTCGCGTAGGGCAGTGCGCACGTTACCAGAATTTTTTTAGCGACTTGAGTCATAGTTTGCGTAGCTTTCTGTTGATTGAAAAAACGGGCTTAGATGGTAACTGAAGGCTTCTCCTGCGTAAACACAAGGGATTCAGCGCTGCCAGTCGCCGCAGATCCACGAGCATCTGATATCATTGACAATACATCGCTGAAACACAGCGTAAGCACAGCAGAAATAAGGAGCAGGGGATGACAGCACAATCCCGGGAACCGCATACGCCAGAGGGCCTGCGCGCCATAGTAGCGGGCGTATTGAGACGCTTTGAGCATCCGACCCTTAAACAGAATCTCACCGCGCTGAAGGCGCTGCATCATGTGGCGCAGCTTGACGGTACGCTGCATGTGGAACTGCTGATGCCGTTTGCGTGGGCCAGCGGCTTCGACGACCTGAAAGAGCAGGTCAGTGCCGAACTGCTGCGTCAGACTGGCGCAAAAGCTATCGACTGGCGACTCAGCCACGACATTGCCACCCTGAAGCGGGTGAAAAACCAGCCGGGCGTTAATGGCGTAAAAAACATTATTGCGGTCAGCTCCGGCAAAGGCGGCGTGGGCAAATCCAGCACCGCCGTGAACATGGCACTGGCGCTGGCAGCCGAGGGCGCGCGGGTCGGTATTCTTGACGCGGATATCTATGGCCCGTCGGTGCCGAACATGCTTGGCACCCAGGATCAACGGCCAACTTCGCCGGATGGTACCCACATGGCGCCGATCATGGCGCACGGCCTGGCAACAAACTCTATTGGTTATCTGGTGACGGACGACAATGCGATGGTGTGGCGCGGGCCGATGGCCAGCAAAGCGCTGATGCAGTTGCTCAACGAGACGATGTGGCCAGAGCTGGATTATCTGGTGCTGGATATGCCACCGGGTACCGGCGACATTCAGCTGACGCTGGCGCAGAACGTGCCGGTGACCGGTGCGCTGGTGGTCACGACGCCGCAGGATATCGCCCTGATTGATGCCCGCAAGGGCCTGGTGATGTTTGAAAAGGTCAATGTGCCGGTGCTGGGCGTGGTGGAAAACATGAGCCTGCATATCTGCAGTCAGTGTGGCTTCCACGAGCCGATTTTTGGCACCGGCGGCGCGCAGAAACTGGTCGAAGATTACCAGACGCAGCTGCTGGCTCAGCTGCCACTGCACATCGACCTGCGTGAAGATCTCGATGAGGGCGAGCCGACGGTGATTCGCCGACCGGATAGCGAGTTTACCGCGCTCTATCGCCAGCTGGCCGGACGCGTCGCGGCTCAGCTTTACTGGCAGGGCGAAGTCATCCCCGGCGACATCGCGTTCCGCGCGCTTTAAGCCCCACCCGACCCGCTGGCATATTGGGAGGCCAGCGGGTAGTGCATCAACACATAGCCGCCGTGCTCGCCTTCACCCTGCGAAATCATCTTCCAGCCATGCTTCAGGTAAAACGCCTGTGCCGCTTTGTTCTTCTGCAGGCACTTCAGCGCGCCGGTCGAGGTAAAGCGCGCCTCTACCGCCTCAAGCAACGAACTGCCCACGCCGCGGCCCTGCCAGTCAGGATCGACATAGAGGCTGTGCAGGAAGTTATCGTTCTCCAGCAGGCCGGCAAATCCGACGCGCTGGCCATCATCTTCCGCGACCAGTACGGTTTCCCCCAGAATGACGCCATCAAAATCTTCCAGCTGCCACTCGCTGCCGTCCAGCCAGCGCCAGTTGTGTCGTCGCGCCGCCAGAAACAGCGTGCGCAGGAAAGGACGATCGGCTTCCGTAAACGGACGTATCTCCACAGGTCAGCTCCCTTTTAATCCGGTCTTACAAAACTAGCAGCGATTTGCGGAGACGCGCGAAAAGATAAAGCGGGTTAAATGTCACGTAAATCGCTGTACACTGCCTGCCGGGCCAGAGAGCATCAGGCTCTCAGCGTTTGATAGCTTTCGTTTATCAGATTGATAACGACCGCATATTAGATGTTGGCCCGAAAATTATGTAACCTGCATCACATATTTTAACGGAGGCCACCAGATGTCTATTATCAATACCAAAATCAAGCCGTTCAAAAACGCAGCATTCAAAAACGGCGAATTCATCGACGTAACCGAGAAAGACGTTGAAGGTAAATGGAGTGTGTTCTTCTTCTATCCAGCTGACTTCACCTTCGTCTGCCCGACCGAACTGGGCGACGTGGCTGACCATTACGAAGAGTTCCAGAAACTGGGCGTAGATATCTACTCCGTTTCTACCGACACCCACTTTACCCACAAAGCCTGGCACGGTTCTTCAGACACCATCGCGAAGATCAAATACACCATGATCGGTGACCCGACTGGCGCGCTGACCCGTAACTTCGAAATCATGCGTGAAGACGAAGGTCTGGCTGACCGTGGTACGTTCATCGTGGACCCGGAAGGCGTAATCCAGGCAATCGAAATCACTGCTGAAGGCATTGGCCGTGACGCCTCTGACCTGCTGCGTAAAGTGAAAGCGGCTCAGTACGTGGCTTCTCACCCAGGTGAAGTGTGCCCGGCTAAATGGAAAGAAGGTGATGCAACACTGGCTCCGTCTCTGGACCTGGTTGGCAAAATCTAATCCCGCTTCGCCCTTTCGATCATTCTCCAATCGGGTGCTGCGGCACCCGATTTTTTGACCAGGATATCACTATGCTCGACACAAATTTGAAAACTCAGCTCAAGGCCTACCTTGAGAAATTAACCAAACCTGTTGAGTTGATTGCCACCCTGGATGAGGGTGCAAAATCAACCGAGATCCGTGAACTGTTGGTTGATATCGCCGGCCTGTCTGACAAAGTCAGCTTCCGCGAAGAGAACGATCGTCAGGTGCGTAAGCCCTCATTTCTGATCACCAATCCAGGTTCGAACAGCGGCCCGCGTTTTGCCGGTTCACCTCTGGGTCACGAATTTACCTCACTGGTGCTGGCACTGTTACAGACCGGTGGGCATCCGTCGAAAGAAGCACAGAGCCTGCTGGATCAGATCGCGGCGCTGGACAGTGACTTCCATTTCGAAACGTACTATTCACTCTCATGCCATAACTGCCCTGACGTCGTTCAGGCGCTGAACCTGATGGCGGTGATTAACCCGCGCATCAGCCATACCGCTATCGACGGTGGCCTGTTCCAGAATGAGATTCAGGAACGCAACGTGATGGGCGTGCCAGCGGTTTACCTGAATGGTAAAGAGTTTGGTCAGGGCCGCATGAGCCTGGCGGAAATCGTCAGCAAAGTTGACACCAACGCGGATAAACGTGCAGCGGAAGAGCTGAACAAGCGTGACGCCTATGAAGTCCTGATTATCGGCAGCGGCCCCGCGGGTGCAGCAGCAGCTATCTACTCAGCGCGTAAGGGTATCCGTACCGGCCTGATGGGCGAACGTTTTGGCGGCCAGGTGCTGGACACCGTAGATATCGAAAACTATATTTCCGTACCGAAAACCGAAGGGGCAAAACTGGCGGGTTCACTGCGCGCACACGTTGATGATTACAATGTGGATGTGATTGAAAGCCAGAGCGCCATCAAACTGATCCCGGCGGCGAAAGAGGGCGGACTGCACGCCATCGAAACCGCTTCCGGCGCAGTACTGAAATCACGCAGCATCATCCTGGCGACCGGCGCACGCTGGCGCAACATGGGTGTGCCGGGTGAAGAAGCGTATCGCACCAAAGGCGTCACCTACTGCCCGCACTGCGATGGCCCGCTGTTTAAAGGCAAGCGCACGGCCGTGATCGGCGGCGGTAACTCCGGCGTTGAAGCGGCCATTGACCTGGCGGGTATCGTTGAACACGTTACGCTGCTGGAGTTTGCCGGTGAGATGCGTGCTGACCAGGTGCTGCAGGATAAACTTCGCAGCCTGAAAAACGTTGATGTGATTCTGAACGCGCAGACCACCGAAGTGAAAGGCGACGGCACCAAAGTGACCGGCCTGCACTATCTCGACCGTACCACGCAGACCACTCATGAGCTGCCGCTCTCCGGTATCTTCGTTCAGATCGGTCTGCTGCCAAACACCCCATGGCTGGAAGGCGCAGTTGAGCGCAACAAAATGGGTGAGATCATCATCGATGGTAAATGCGAAACCAGCCTGAAAGGCGTATTCGCTGCGGGCGACTGCACCACCGTGCCGTATAAGCAGATCATCATCGCCAGTGGCGAAGGTGCAAAAGCGTCTCTGAGTGCTTTTGACTATCTGATTCGTACTAAATCGGCTGAATAACATCGAGTCAGCCAGACAACAGCCCTTCAGCATCCGTGCTGAGGGGCTTTTTTTAGTCTGTTAATAGCCCGCCAGCGTCATCAGCATCATCCATATCGGCGTCGTCACCGCCGCAAACACCGTTGAAAACAGCATGCTGGCCGCCGCCGGACCGGTAATGACATTAAACTTCTGCGACATCAGATAGACGTTAACCCCGACCGCCATTGAGCCCAGCAGTACCACGACTTTACTCTCCAGCGGCGGCAGATCGGTCAGCCACGCGATAGCCCATACCGTCATCGGTTGCAGCACCAGCTTAAGCAGGCAGATGGTATAGCTTTCTTTTAAGCCATCCCGCACCCGATAGTGCGCCAGGCTCATGCCCAGCGTGACCAGCGACAGCGGCGCTGCCAGCGAAGCCAGCATCTTTAACGGTTCCGCAGCCAGCACCGGCAACGGGCGTTGCAGAAAACTCCAGGCCGTCCCGCTGAGAATGCCGATGATCAGCGGATTCTTCAGTACGCCGATCAGGGTGCGCCAGAGACCTTCCAGCGAGAAACTGCCCTGTTTTGCCCACTCGACCGAAACGGTCAGTAAGGTCCAGAGGATCAGGCTGTTAAATACCAGCACCAGCGCCACCGGGGGCAGGGCTTCTGGCCCGAGCAGCACCGTCGCCACCGGGATCCCCAGCATCACGTTGTTGGAAAAGATGCCGCCCAGCGCAAAGACCGAAGCCGCCACGCCATCCAGATTAAACACTCTGGTTGCCAGCAGCCTCCCCACGATAAACACCAGCAGGCAACTGCCGAAGAAGGCCAGTAACAGGCGCGCATCCACCGGCGGACTTTGCGAGAAGGTGCTCATCACCCGAAACAGCATGCAGGGTAGCGCGACATTAAACACAAAGCGGTTCATTCCTTCGCTGATGCTGGCGGGCCATTTTCCGAGGCGCGTCAGGCAGTATCCCAGCAGGATCAGGATAAACAGCGGGGCTGACAGATAAATTTGATGGCTTAAGCTTTCAAACAGCAGTGGCATAGAGAGAGTCTGGTCAGACGATGATTAGTTATCAGACTAACAAATTGCTAACTAACTGTTAACTGTAATGGTGTCTGGAGTGACCGCAGCCGGGACGCTAGCCGAGCCAGCGACGGGCCTGCTGGTCACTAATATCCCGGTAATAGACGCGGTGAATAATTTCGCCGCAGCCCGGACAATGGGCGGAAATATACGTAGAGAAATAATGTCTGCCATTTGGCGCGACGGCGCCCTGACGTTCAATAATAATGTCCTGCCATCGATGACGGTGTGGAATAAGCGCTAAAAATCGCATCATACATCCTGAATAGTATGAAGTGCCGCTTCAGGAGTTGTTAACTCCATGAAATAGTGTGTTTTTTACGACGATGCTGCGAGCAGGTTAATTATTATGGGGCAACCAGAATAACTGCGGAAAATATTACTTATCGGAGTAATAAACAGAACTACCTATAAAGAGGTATCTCGTTAACCCGCAGCATTAAGCCTTTTTTTGCACCGTCATGAGTTGATCGGGATCATGTGAATTGTTTCAGCTCTGATTATTTGCCGGGCTGGCGTCGCTTGCTTTCGCTGCACAGCTCTCCTATGCTGCAAGCCGTAACACGACTCGGGGTGCCGCTTTCCACACGGAAAAGGGCTGTGACCTGCTCCCCGTTGATTAGTACACCCCGATGTTAGTAATGTCTTCATCTGTAACGTGAGGACATCCCCATGAAGAAGCGGTTTTCCGACCAACAGATCATCAGTATCCTCCGCGAGGCTGAGGCCGGGGTATCTGCCCGTGAACTCTGCCGCAAGCACGCCATTTGCGATGCCACGTTTTACACATTGTGTAAGAAATATGGCGGTATGGAAGTGCCTGAGGTTAAGCGTCTGAAGTCGCTTGAAGAAGAGAACGCCCGACTCAGGAAGCTGCTCGCCGAAGCCATGCTCGATAAGGAGGCGCTTCAGGTGGCTCTTGGGCGAAAGTACTGACGACAGACCAGAAGCGGGAACCGTGGTGTTGATGTGTGGTGCGACCGGTCTGTCGCAACATCGTGCCTGCAGGCTGACAGCTTTGTCACTGTCGACCTGCAGCTATGAAGCGCAGCGTCCGGCGTCGGATGTGCATTTATCAGGGCGCATCACTGAACTGGCGCTTGAACGCAGGCGTTTTGGTTACCGGCGCATCTGGCAGTTACTGCGTTGGGAGGACGTTCACGTCAATCACAAGCGGATATACCGCATTTACCACCTTAACGGCCTGAGCGTAAAACGCAGACGACGTCGTAAAGGGCTGGCGACTGAGCGGTTTCCCCTTCTGCGCCCAGATGTGCCGAACCTGAACTGGTCGATGGATTTCGTCATGGACGCATTGGCCACCGATCGCAGGATCAATTGTCTGACCTGCGTGGATGATTTCACGAAAGAGTGCCTGACGATTAACGCCGCTTTCGGGATTTCAGGCGTGCAGGTTACGCGTATTCTGGACAGCATTGCACTGTTTCACGACAATCCGGCGACGATAAGAACCGATCAGGGGCCGGAATTTTACCTGCCGCGCATTGGATCAATGGACCTTTGAGCATGGCATGGAGCTGCGACTTATCCAGCCGGCAAGCCGACCCAGAACGGATTTATTGAGAGTTTTAATGGACGCTTTCGCGATGAATGCCTGAATGAGCACTGGTTCAGCGATATTGTTCATGCCAAAAAATCATTAATAACTGGCGACAAGATTATAACGAGTGCCGTCCTCATTCATCGCTGAATGAACAGACTCCAGCTGAATTTGCAGCTGGCTGGCGAAACGGGAAATGTGAAGAAAAACCAACCGACATGACTAACTGAAGGTTGTATCTAATCCTGGGGGCAGGTCACGCTATTTGCATACGTTTCCCTTATCCTCGGTTTTTTATGTAATCGATGGTATGGATTAGGAGTGAATAAATAGCCAAGTTCTGCACTTGGCTATTTATTTTATTTCCGTTAAATGAATGGTGGTAAATAGAAAGCTGATAACATCATGAATAGAAAAATAATACCGATGATGGAAAGTCGCACTTTTACACGTAACCAATCGGTGTACTGATTAGGAAGTTCTTTAATAAATCGAATTTGTTCATTATCCATTCCTCTCGTATGGAATGAGTTTTCTTTAAAGTATAATGCTTTAATAAAGAATGCATCACGCATAAACGAGAAAAAGAACCCCCCATCCTGATAAATCAAAACTTCTGCTGGTCTTGCTCCAAATTTATCGACAAATAACGAGCAAAGAGTCATGAATTTTCTCTTGGCTAATTTGTCATAAATCACGTAAGAAGCATAATTAATTATTCCGAGAATCAAAAAGATCCCAGCTATTTCAACTCGATGTATCATCAGAAAATTAATTGCCAAAAACGTCATACAACTGTTCTCCGCCTAATTCCCCAACCGCACTTCCCACTGTGCTACCAGCGTACCCTAAACCAACACCTGCAATAACGGTACAGACAAGCCCGCCAACACCAGCAGTACCAACGCCGATTGCGACGCATAATGGTATAGCCCCGCCACCAGCGAGAACACCGCCACCAGTACCCAAAGCAAAACTACCAATCTCAGTATACTTTTTCTTGGTACATTCAGCTTCGCGACCAACAGAACATGCCTCATGGATTTCGTTAAGAGAATGGAGTCCGCTAAAACCAATGCCTAAATAACCAGTGTAACGCATTGCTTTTACGTATTTAGCTGCCCGTGCGATATGTGTAGCATAACCGTCAATGTCACTAATCCCCGTTTCATTCCATTTGTGGGTAATAGAGCTACTGGACAGGCCGAGTGCATTTTTTATTTTGGTATACTCTCCGAACTTCATAGCTTTATTCAGGAAGTTGACTTTGAGTATGGATTCAAGCTCTTTAAACAACTGGCTACGTCTTATATAAAATTGTTCACCAATTAATGCACCACGAGTTATGTAGGTATTCTTATATGTTTCTTGAATCTCTTTGAGTATTTTTTCGATACTCTCAAAGTATTTTCCAACAGGATCAGCAGCAAGGCCAATTCCATTATCAGCGTAGTTGGTGAAATTTGCTATGGTAGCGTAATGTTTGTGCAGTAAGTTAGCTTCCTCATGCGTCAATGGGGCCAATGCTGCATCGACTTGCGCTTTCGCGGCTTTCATGTGGGCGATCTGTTCGTCGTCCTGCTTATCAGGATCAACCAGAAGCATAATAGAACCGGCTTTGTATCTTTCGTCTGCACCGTTCAGCGTAGCGAATAGCTCTTTGGCTCCTGCCGGTGGGTTTTCGGTGAATAGCAGACGTTGCCACGCTTCTGTAGTCCCTGCATAGGGGAGAACGGCAAAACCTGCGTCGATACCTGTTTTCTTTTTCGCTACCTGGGCGTGTTGTTCCGGCTCTGACTCAATCGGCCCTGGTAGTACAGGCATCTTGACGAGGTGAGATAGATCGGTGTGCGTTACTGTTGGTTCTCCACCCAGTTCGTAATAATCATCCCAATTTGAAGGAACGAACTTCGATTTGCAGGGGCAGGAGCTATAACTGTCCAGAGTTCCGGCAATCCTTTTACCATGTATGTCATCGTCATTAAGCCCGCCGCAAATACGGTAATGGCCTGGATGTTTGCCACAGGTAACTTTATGACCTTCACACGCCATGTCTTTATCGAAAAACTGGTGATCGGTACAACCTTCGAGGATTCTGCCGCCGCAACCAGTCTTATCACCTCTGAACAGAAAGTAACCTTTAGCTGCCATTAGTGCTTACTCCCTGGCATGGTTAACAATCCTTTCGGCAATGTGTCACCTTCTCGGAAGATTAGTCTGCTGCCGGATTGTGGTGTTGAGATTATTTCATCGCCATTATCAAGCATACTTCCAACGAGTGCCGCAGATGCACCCTGCATAATACGTGCTTCACATGCACCTGAAATAATAGTTGCTTCACTGCCGTCAGCGTAAACAGCTTTATCTCCAACTCGTGCCATTTTATAACCGCCAGCTGTACTGCTTCCCGAAGCATTGCGGAGCACTCCGCCGTTAAGGGTAAGGCTTCCTGCTACAGCGAATCGAAAAATGTAGATTAGTGGGCGGCTAACTTGTTTGTTAAAATCTTCAAACTCTTTGCGTATATTGCTGTCACAGCTTGCTATAAAATCTTCGTCGTAGAGTTGTTGTAAAGAGGATTCCCTGAGTTCATGCGTTATCTCGTTAGTGTATTGCTTCATAAGTCCCTTTACTTGTTATGGAAATAATCACGATGGTCATTTTACAAGCAATGGCTACATGAGCAACAAGAATTTGACCTAGTGAAACTGCGTTTCGTAATTGAAAGTTAGTGGATAGAGCGATGCTTTGTATGATTGCTTGAACTATCAAACACGCATTTTGGGCACTTCCGGTTTTTACGTCGGCAATGTCTAACTATCAGGTGCTAATAGTGAAAGCTCGGAGCTTCGAGGATCCCGTGAACGTTAATAAGTTTATTAAGGGAGGCTTACCCTCAAGTAGTTTGTTAATGACGTTTCGGGCTGCACCTGTGAGGTTATAGATCCCGTTCTTTGCTTTATGCTAGTCGCGGATCTGTTTGGGTAGCTTTTCATTCACCGGGCGTTGCCTGTAAAGGCGGTTTAAACCTCAAAGTAATATCTGCTCCTTTTTTATTCTCTGGGGTTGAGGTCAAAAAGGGGGGATACCTATTTTCACGGTGAACAAGCGATAGCTTGAAGGGTCGGCTTGCATCAGTAAGCAACATCTCCTAATCTGGCAAAAAATATAGTGATTCAATCTAAACGACTCGGGGTGCCCTTCTTTGTGAAGGCTGAGAAATACCCGTATTACCTGAACTGGATAATGCCAGCGTAGGGAAGTCTGATGCCTGACCGCATTCGCCTTCTTGTTCGCCGGTTGGGAGCTACGATGACACATCAATCTCAACACCTTTCTGCCGCGCATTTCGCGCCCATCCTGCACACTTTCCGCCGTCAGTCACCGCTGGTGCACTGCATGACTAATGACGTGGTCCAGAACTTCACCGCCAATGTGTTGCTGGCACTCAATGCCTCACCGGCGATGGTGATTGATGCTGAGGAAGCCGCAGAGTTCAGCCGCTTTGCGGATGCGCTGTTGATTAACGTGGGCACCTTAACCCGCGAGCGCCAGCAGGCGATGCAGGTTGCCGTCACTGCCGCCCGTGAGGCGGGCAAACCCTGGACGCTCGATCCGGTTGCCGTTGGTGCGCTGACACTGCGCAGTGACTTCTGCCAGCAGTTGTTAAGTCAGCAACCGGCGGTGATCCGGGGAAATGCCTCAGAGATTCTGGCGCTGGCGCAGCAGGCCAGCGGCGGGCGCGGTGTCGATACCCTGCATCAGGCCGATGCGGCACTTGATGCGGCACAACTGCTCGCCGGGACCTGGAACACGCTGGTAATCGTTACCGGTGAAGTGGACTACGCCACCGATGGTCAGCGAATCCTCGCCATAAGCGGTGGAAGTCCGTTAATGACGCGGGTGGTCGGGACCGGCTGTGCGCTCTCTGCCGTGGTCGCGGGCTTCAGCAGTCTGCCTGGAGATCGGCTGATGAACGTCGCTGCTGCCTGCCAGGTCATGGCCATGGCGGGGGAAAAGGCAGCGGCGCAGGCGTCCGGGCCAGGCAGCTTTGCCACCGAGTTTATCGATGCACTCTGGACGCTGGAGGGGAAATTATGAAGCGGATTAACGCTCTGACGATTGCCGGGACCGATCCCAGCGGTGGTGCCGGTATCCAGGCCGATCTGAAAACCTTTTCGGCTCTGGGAGCCTATGGCACCAGCGTCATTACCGCGCTGGTGGCACAAAACACGCAGGGCGTGCAGTCGGTTTATCGCATTGAACCGGACTTTGTGGCCGCACAGCTCGATTCGGTGCTGGATGACGTACGCATCGACAGCGCAAAAATTGGCATGCTCTCAGAAACGGCCATCGTGGAGCAGGTGGCGTCCCGGCTGAAACGCGCTGAGATCCCCTTTGTGGTGCTGGATACGGTCATGGTTGCGAAAAGTGGCGATGCGCTGCTCTCGCCAGACGCCGTGGCCAGCGTACGTGAACTGTTATTGCCACAGGTCTCGCTGATTACGCCTAATCTGCCGGAAGCGGCGGCGTTGCTGAATTGCGCTATTGCCAAAGATGAGGCGGAGATGCGCGAGCAGGGACGGGCCTTGCTGGCCCTGGGCTGTCAGGCCGTGCTGATGAAAGGTGGTCACCTGGCGGCGGCGGAAAGCCCCGACTGGCTGATTACGCGCTCCGCAGAGCAACGATTCAGTACGCCGCGCGTGAATACCCGTCATACGCATGGTACTGGCTGCACACTGTCGGCTGCTTTAGCCGCGTTGCGTCCGCGCCATGCTGACTGGGCAGCGACGATTAGGGAAGCCAAAAACTGGTTACAGCAGGCGCTATTACAGGCGGACTCACTGGAGGTCGGGAAGGGTATCGGGCCGGTTCACCATTTTCATCAGTGGTGGTAACGGCGAAGGCCCGAATTGGCCTGTTAATCAGGCAATGCGGGCGGTTTCAGGTTCAGGGTGCTTCAAACCAGGCGCTGTTACGTTCGGCAATCGGGGTGATCGAGAAGATCATCTCCTGCAGGTGACGACGCATCGCCGCTTCGGCGGCATCCGCATCGTGAGCCTTCAGCGCGGCATAAATCTCTTCATGCTGCTCAATCACTTTTTCCGGCGGAGAGACTTCACTCAGCGTCAGGAACCGCACCCGGTCCATGGCGGCTTTAATGTTCTCCACCGTCTCCCAGGCCAGCTTGCAGTCAATGCTTTCAGCGATCAGGCGATGAAACTCATCATCCAGTGTCAGAAAGCCCTGGCTGTCATGCCGCTCAGCCGCCATGCGCTGCAGCTGCAGATTATGTTCCAGCGCCATCAGGGCTGGATCGTCAATCTCCATCGCTGCGCGACGCACCACTGACACTTCCACCGCCTCCCGGATAAAGCGACCATCCGCCACCCGCTTAGCGGAAATTTTGCGCACGAAGGTGCCGCGCTGCGGTAATACCTGTACCAGTCCGGCTTCGGCCAGCTTGATGAACGCTTCGCGCACAGGCTGGCGTGAGACGTTGAAGCGCGCGGACACCTCTTTTTCAGAGAGCAGCGAACCCGGCTGAATTGCGCAGGTGACGATATCTTTGCGCAGATAACGGTAAATCTGCTGATTCACCGGTTCGCTGGTAGTAATGGTATAGGCGATCGACATGCAGCAATATCCATATTACGGCTGGCCGGGGCCAGCACGATGGGAAAGTGTCAGTCTAATCAGGGCGCTGCGTCTGCGCCAGCGCTTTGTTACAGAGCCTTTAGCCGCGGTTGAGACAATGATGCACCGTGGCACGGGCTCCCTGAGTAGTCAGCTGCTGATACCAGGCAGTCAGTCGGGCGACCACATCTTGATTTTGCAGCAGATCCTCGCCAAACACTTCGCGAAGGGAAAGTAACGCCCGCACGCGAGCTTCGCCATCTTCGCTGGCGGCAACGCACTCAGCCAGTTGCTTCTGCATCGGGTCGCGGATCTCAATCGGCTGACCCTTTTCATCAACGCCGCCGACATAGCGCATCCAACCCGCGACGCCCAGCAGCAGCAGGTCACAGTCGCTGCCGCGCTGCAGGTGCCAGCGCAGGCTATCCAGCATACGTTGTGGCAGTTTCTGGGTGCCGTCAGTGGCAATCTGTCCGGTGCGATGTTTAATGGCGCGATTTTCATAACGGGCAATCAGCGAATCGGCATAAGCGTTAAGATCCACGCCCTGAGTGCGCAGCGTCGGTGCCTGCTCGTCGATCATCAGTGAACGGGCGGCGGCGCGGAAATGGGGATCGGCCACGCAGTCGCTGATGTACTCATAACCCGCCAGGAAGCCGAGATAGGCCAGGAAAGAGTGGCTGCCATTCAGCATGCGCAGTTTCATCTCTTCATAGGGCAGGACATCGCTGACCAGTTCTGCGCCCGCTTTTTCCCACGCCGGACGACCATTAACGAAGTTATCTTCAATCACCCACTGGAAGAACGGTTCTGCTTCAATCGCCACCGGATCTTCTGAACCCAGACGCGCATGCAGAGCCGCCAGCGCAGTCCCGGTCATCGCCGGAACGATGCGATCCACCATGGTCGACGGGAAGGTAATGTGCTGCTGAATATAGTCCGCCAGCGCCGGATCCAGACGCTGTGCCAGCTGCGTGACGACATTGCGTGTGACGTGACCATTTTCAGGCATGTTGTCGCAGGACATGACGGTGAAAGGCGGCAATCCCAAATCCCGACGACGGCGGATCGCGGCCAGAATAACGCCCGGCACGGTGCGCGGTGCCTGAGGGTTCTGCAGGTCATGCACGATTTCAGGGTGATCGGGGTTTAAATTGCCGCTGGCCGGATGATGGCAGTAGCCTTTCTCGGTGACGGTCATGGAGACGATGGCGATATCAGGATGACTCATGGCGTTGATTACCGCGTCAATACCGTCTTTGTCGCCTTTCAGCGCGTTAGTAACGACGCCGATCACCCGGGTATGCTGAGAGCCATCCGACAGCTCGGTCAGGGTGTAAAGCAGATCCTGCTGACGCAGCGCCGTAATCAACCCACTGCTATTAATGAGATTAACTTCGCAATAGCCCCAGTCGCTGCCCTGTTCTTCGGCCAGCCTGTCGCTGCACATCGCCTGATGGGCGCGGTGGAAGGCACCAAAACCGATGTGTACCATGCGGGTTTTTAATTTGCTGCGGTCATAAGTAGGGCGCTGAACTTCAGCGGGCAGGCGATCAAGCTGTAACATAATCCGTCCTTAATGGAAAACGGGGCGCATAACGCCCCAAAATCATCGTTCTGTTAGTGGAACAACACTCAGACCGAAACCGTTTTGTCCCCGGTTTTCGGACTGCGAATCACAAACAACACCAGGAAGGCACCCAGCGCGGCGACACAGCCCGCCAGAATAAAGGCGCTATCGAATTTACCGGTGTGATGAACAATAAAGCCGGTGACGATTGGCCCGATGATGCCGGAGAGGCTACCCACCAGGTGGATGAAGCCGCTGATGCTGCCGATACGACTTTTGTGCACCACATCCTGAATAATCGCCCAGTAGATCGCACCGGTGATATAGAGAAAGAAAATCGACACCGACATCATCATCACGGCGGGAACGACCTCTTTTATCGTACCTGCCAGCGCCACACAAATTGCGGCTGCCAGCAGTGAGACCACCAGCACAATTTTACGGGACAACAACAGTTTGCCAGTGATATTGAAGATTTTATCGGAGATCCAGCCGCCCAGCGCCAGGCCGACGAAGCCGACGATCCACGGGATCATGGTGGTGATGCTCATGGATTTGATATCCAGGCCATGTGCCTGTACCAGATAAGCCGGGAACCAGCTCAGGAAGAAGAACAGGATGTAGTTGTAGCAGAAGAAGGCAAAAGCCGTGACCAGGATAATCGGCTGGCGCAGGTAGTAGCCAAACGGATGCGGTGTCTCGGCCAGATCGACCTCATCATTCGGGCTGGTGGCTTTCAGGCGATCAATCAGCAGACGCTCCTCTTCGCTCACTCGTTTGCTCTTAGCCGGGTTGTCAGCAGCGAAGAACAGCCAGAACGCCATCCATACCAGACCGATACAGCAGACGATCACAAACGCCGGACGCCAGCCGTAGGCCAGGGCCAGATAACCAATAATCGGACCGGCGACCGCGCCACCCAGTGGGGAACCGGCACTCAGCAGGCCCATTGCCGTTGCGGCCTGTTTTTTCGGGAACCAGCCATTAATCGCCTTGTTGGCCGAGGAGCAGATTGGGCCTTCAGCCATGCCGAACAGCACACGCAGAATCAGCAGCGACCAGAAGCCCGTCGCCAGTGCGGTCATGCCGCAGAAAATGGACCAGGCACCCACCGCCACAGCCAGCACGATTTTGGGGCCAAAGCGGTCGGTGGCGAGGCCGCCGACAAAGTTAAACAGGGCATAGCCGAAAAAGAAGCTGCCGAAAATCATGCCGAACTGCTCAGCATTGATCGCCAGATCTTTCTCTACCAGCGGTACCGTCAGGGACAGGGCGACACGATCGAGGTAGTTGATCATGTAAACCAGGAACAGCAGCAAAACGAGGGTCCAGCGCAGATTCTTGAACATAAAAACTCCGTGATCTGTTTTATCTTTATTATTGTGCCGGCGCGAACGCCGGCTCAGGAGACCTGGTGTTCAGCGGATAGTTAATCCATCTGAAGAATGACTTTGCAGCAGGTGCGCGGATCTTTTTCGAACAGGGTCATCGCCCGTTCAATTTCATGGAGCGGGAAGTAGTGGGTGACCAGTTTCTCTGGCTGGATTAACCCTTTTTCCATCCATTCGATGACCTGTGGGAAGCGGTTGCTGTTAAGACGAGAGGTAAACAGCGACAGCTCTTTGCTGGTCAGGCTTTGCTGAGTAATGCTGCAGGGTTCGCCGGAAAAGCCCAGCAGACCGATGCGCGCGGCCGGAGAGGCGAGCGCCGCGGCTTCAGCCAGGATGGAGGGATGGCAGGCCGCGTCGATAATCAGCGTCGGCTGCACGCCCTCAAGTTGTGCCCCCAGCGGGGTTTCGCTGTTATCGAACAGCCGATCGGCACCGCTCTGCTCAGCCAGCGCCAGACGTTCCGGCAGGCGATCCACCACCATTACCGTTTTCACCTTATAGACGCCTTTCAGCACCTGAATGGCGGTGAGTCCCATCGGACCGGCACCATAAATCAGCGCCACATCGTCTGGTTGCGGCTTGAGAAACGCCGTGATGTTGGCCGCAATAGTGAATGGTTCTACCAGACTGGCGAGCTTGTCGGGAATTGAGTCCGGCAGGTGCCAGGCATTTTTTGCCGGAGCAAGCGCATAGTCGCTGAAGCCGCCATCGCGGTGCACGCCAATCACCTGCAGTGTGGTACAGACATTGGGACGGCCCACCGAGCAGGGATAGCAGTTGCCGCAGCTCACTACCGGGTCGACCGCGACACGCTGGCCCAGTCGGGCCGAGTCGACACCGTCGCCTGTCGCATCGATCACACCAAAAAATTCATGACCAATCACGCGCGGATATTTCGCGAACGGGTTATGACCGTGCCAGATATGCACATCAGATCCGCAGATACTGGCATAAGCCACTTTTACCCGGACTTCGCCCGCTGCCGGTTGTGGCACAGGACGTTCAGCAATGACCAACTGGCCTGGCTGTTCAATAACAACACTTTTCATCGATTTCTCCTTACCAGTTCCAGAGGGTGCCATCTTCAAGGCGGGCGACCGGCAGATAGGCAGGTTCATAGGGATATTTCGCTGCCAGTTTCTCATTGAACTCAATGCCGAGGCCCGGCTTGTCACCTGGATGCATATAGCCTTGGTCAAAGGTCCAGTTAGCCTCAAACAGCTCCATCATCTGTTCAGAGAAGCCCATGTACTCCTGCACGCCGAAGTTCGGCACCCAGAGGTCAAAGTGCAGCGCAGCCGCCATGCAAATCGGGGAGAGATCGGATGGACCGTGCGAGCCAGTACGTACCTGATAGAGCGAGGCAAAATCAGCGATACGACGCATCCCGGTGATGCCGCCCGCATGTGTGATGGTGGTGCGGATGTAGTCGATCAGCTGCTCTTCAATCAGCTGCTTACAATCCCAGATGCTGTTGAACACTTCACCCACCGCAATCGGCGTGACGGTGTGCTGACGGATCAGACGGAAGCACTCCTGATTCTCAGCAGGCGTCGGATCTTCCATCCAGTACAGGCGATAATCTTCCACGCTCTTGCCGAAACGCGCCGCTTCAATCGGCGTCAGGCGATGGTGCATGTCATGCAGCAGATGTTCATCGAAACCAAATTTGTCACGGATTGCGGCAAACAGTTTTGGCGTGAAATCGAGGTATTTCTCGGTTGACCAGAGCTGCTCTTCCGGCCAGTTTCCTTTGGTTGCAGGCTCGTAAGCCAGACCTTTGCCTTTCGCCATGCCATAGGTGGTCTTCATGCCCGGCACGCCGCACTGCGCGCGAATCGCTTTGAAGCCCATTTCTTTGTGCTTCGCGTAGTCATCCATTACTTCATCAATGGAGTGGCCGGTGGTGTGGCAATAAACCATAACGCCGGTGCGTGAGGCACCGCCCAGCAGCTGGTAAACCGGCATATTGGCGGCTTTACCTTTGATATCCCACAGCGCCATATCGACCGCAGAGATAGCGGACATGGTCACCGGACCACGACGCCAGTAAGCGCCTTTGTAGAAGTATTGCCAGATATCTTCGATCTGATGGGCATCGCGGCCAATCAGCTGCGGACAGACGTGATCTTTCAGGTAGGAGGCGACCGGTAATTCACGGCCATTCAGCGTGGCATCGCCAATGCCGGTCAGTCCCTGATCGGTGGTGATCTTCACGGTGACAAAGTTTCTGCCTGCGCAGGTTACAAATACTTCCGCCTTAACAATTTTCATCCTGTTTGCCTTAAGTCAGCTGTTCAATGATGAAAAAGTACGCGATTTAATACTACCATACAAGTTGATCTGGCAGACTTGTGAACCCAATCACAGACTGTTTTCAGCGACAAAAAAGCGTGATGAGCAGATGCAAACGGTGTTTATAAAATCTGAGGAGTTGTAATAAAAAGAGGGGATAAGCGGACGTAAAAAAGGGGCTTTCGCCCCTCTGGAAGTCAGGAAAGCAGGTCACACTGCGGCGGCAGGCGACAGCTCAGCGCGCCCGCCATCACTTCAATCACGAATTCACGTCCGGAGAGCGGCTCGCCATCGAGGTTAAACGTCATCTCATGAGGAGAACGAATGGTCAGTGACTCCAACTGCGTGGTGACGATACCCGGATTGTCATCGTCGCCGGTCAGCGAGTGCAGCAGCGTCGGCAGCAGCTCCTGCGCGGTGACAATGCTGACGTCCAGTCGGCCATCATTAATCAGAGCAGAAGGGCATAATCGCTGACCGCCGCCCGCCTGACGCCCATTACCGATGCCAATTACCAGCGCATCACCCTGCCAGGCGAAATCGGGACCGCTGATCTCGCAGGTATCGGGTTTCAGGGTATCCATACGCATCAGGCCGTGAATGAAGTAGGAAACGCCGCCCAGCGCTGACTTCAGCTTTTCCGGGGTTTCGGTGGTGATGCGGGTGCCAAATCCGCCCGTCGCCATATTGATGAAGTAGTGATCCTGGTTCACTCTGGCCAGATCGATGGTGCTGGCTTTGCCCTGAATCGCCAGACGCAGTGCCGGTTCCATCTCTTCCGGGATGCCGACGCTGGTGGCAAAGTCATTGGCAGTGCCCAGCGGCAGGATGCCCAGCACCGGACGGTGATTTGCACTTGATGCCGCCAGCGCCGTTGCGATCTCGTTGATCGTGCCATCGCCACCACCCGCCACCACGGTCTCAGCCTTCAGCGCCATCGCCTCTTTGACGTACCTGTCGCCATCACCTTTTTCAAAAGTGACACGCACCGCAATATCGAAGCCTTCTTCACGCAGGGTGGTAATTGCTTCGCGCAGATCGTCATTACCTGCGCCTTTCCCATTCAGGATGAGCAGCGTAAGCGGTTTATTATCCATTTTGCGTTCCTTGAAGATCTACAGAGTAAGAAGGGAATTTATAACATAGCTGCCAGCAGTAAATAATTGGCGAAAGAGAGAAAAAAGAAAACCCGCACGGGGGAGCCGGGCGGGTAAATGAGGTGGTTCCAGGTAAATCTGCCGTTTGTTGTTACTCATTAGCAGCAGGCGGGACTATAAAGCAGCCCCGCACAGGGGTCTGTGATCCTGTTCTGATTTCCTCAAAATGTTTCCGTTAGTAAACGATTATGTGGGTCCCGGATATCTTCGCCGTGATCGAAGTTGCGCAGCAGCAGAGCAAAACGCAGATTGACCTCTTCCGGCACCCGCAGCCAGACGCGATGGCCATCGCCCGGCGCAACCTCAGTAGGTTCACCGCGCGCATTCTGCAGCGTATCCAGCTGGCAATTCAGGTTCCCTTCGGGCGTCATGATCTCCACGCTGTCGTGCAGCATAAACTTGTTTTTCACCGCCACTTCAGCCCATTCGTCCCGGCGCTCGCCGGTAAATTCGCCGACAAACTGCTGGCGATCGGACACGGAAAAGCCCTGCTGATAGTTTTGGTAGCTGTCATGGGTGTGGCGACGCAGGAAGCCTTCGGTATAACCGCGATGGGCCAGACCTTCCAGGGTTAACAGCAGTGACGGGTCAAACGGCTTACCGGCAGCGGCATCGTCAATCGCCCGGCGATAAACCTGCGCGGTGCGGGCGCAGTAGTAGTAGGACTTGGTGCGTCCCTCGATTTTCAGCGAATGAACGCCCATCTCGCTGAGCCGCTCCACATGCGCGACCGCGCGCAGATCCCGCGAGTTCATGATGTAGGTGCCATGTTCATCTTCGAACGCGCTCATCACCTCGCCGGGCTTCATCTTCTCCTCCAGCAGAAACACCTTGTCAGTAGGCTGACCGATACCCAGCGTGGGCGTGGCATCCTGCACTGCTACTGGCTCGTGGAACCCGACGATATTCCCCACCTCATCCTGCTGGCCTTCCTGCACTTTATATTCCCAGCGGCAGGCGTTGGTGCAGGTACCCTGATTCGGGTCGCGCTTGTTCATGTAGCCCGACAGCAGGCAGCGACCGGAGTAGGCCATGCAGAGCGCGCCATGAACAAAGACTTCCAGCTCCATCTCTGGCACCTGCTGGCGGATCTCGGCGATCTCTTCCAGCGACAGCTCGCGTGACAGAATCACCCGGCTCAGCCCCATCTGCTGCCAGAATTTTACCGTGGCCCAGTTGACTGCATTGGCCTGCACCGACAGGTGAATCGGCATCTCAGGGAATGCGTCACGCACCAGCATAATCAGGCCTGGATCAGACATGATCAGCGCGTCGGGCTGCATCGCCACCACCGGCGTCAGGTCACGAATAAAGGTTTTCAGCTTCGCGTTGTGCGGCGCAATGTTGACCACCACGTAGAATTTTTTGCCCAGCGCGTGGGCTTCATTAATGCCCAGTGCGAGATTTTCGTGGGTGAATTCGTTGTTGCGCACCCGCAGGCTGTAGCGCGGCTGGCCGGCATAAACGGCATCGGCACCATAAGCAAAGGCGTAACGCATGTTCTTCAGCGTGCCAGCAGGGGAAAGCAGTTCGGGTTTCATGATGTTCTCACTGATGTCAGGTCAGTATGCCGCCTTAAGCGGCAGGTGCAGGGCGATTAAGCCCTGCAAAGGGTGCGGAATTGTAGGCAGTGAGAAAAGGGAAGTAAATTGATCGGGATCAAACTAGATCAAATGACAGGCATCGGCTTCCCAGCGATAGCCCATGCCGTAGACGGCGCGAATAAAAGGTTGCTCGCTGTCGAGGTTCTCCAGCTTGCGCCGCAGGTTCTTGATATGGCTGTCGATGGTGCGATCCGTGACCACGCGGTAGTCATCATAGAGATGGTTGAGCAGCTGTTCGCGTGAAAAGACTTTACCTGGTTCCAGCGACAGCGTTTTCAGCAACCGGAACTCCGCCGGAGTGAGATCCAGCGGCTTTTCGCGCCAGCTGGCGAAGAAGCGGCTTTCATCGACCCGGAGTAACGAGGCGCTCTGCGGCTCTTCCGCCGAACGTCTGACCCGGCGCAGAATCGTTTTGACCCGCGCCACCACTTCACGCGGGCTGAAGGGCTTGCAGATGTAGTCATCTGCGCCCAGCTCCAGCCCCAGCAGCCGATCGATCTCCTCGGTACGGGCGGTGACCATAATAATCGGCAGCTCGGAATGACGGCGGATTTCGCGGCACAGCGTTAAGCCATCGGTGCCCGGCAGCATCAAATCCAGCAGCATCAGGTCGGGCGGTGTCTGGCGCACATATTCCAGCACCGCGTTGCCGTCGGCGATGTGATGGGTGCGGTAGTTCGAGGCGTGCAGATAATCGATCATCAGCTGCGCCAGTTTCGGCTCATCTTCGACCACCAGAATCAGCGGGTCGTGGTTTTCCATGCTCATAAGCGTCTATACAGGGGGAACATAGCGCAAGTGTAGCGCGATTTTCAGTCCACCTAAATCAGAGTGCGTCGCATGAATATCGCCGCCGTGGGCGTCCGCGATATTTTTACAGATGGCCAGGCCGAGGCCCGAGCCGCCGCTGGCGCGATTGCGTGAGCCTTCGGTGCGGAAGAAACGCTCGAAAATCTGCGCCTGATGTTCCCTGTCAACGCCGGGTGCGCTGTCATCGAAATCGATGCACCAGTTGGGAGCCTCATACTTCAGCGTCACTTCAACCTGGCCGCCGCTGTCGGTGTAGCGCAGGCTGTTCTCAAGCAGGTTAGTGAACAACTGCATCAGGCGGTCGGGATCGCCGAAGAAAGGGGCGTTATCGGGCAGATTCAGCTTCAGCGTCAGGCCGTGCGCGCGATAGCGTTCGGCAAAGCTGCCCGCCGTGACTTCCAGCAGCTGCACCAGATCGGTGGCCTGTTTACGGTAGGCGAGGGCGCCCTCATCCGACAGCGACAGCTGGTGCAGATCATCGACCAGCTTGGTCAGCACCACCACTTCGCTCTGCAGCGAGGCGATCGCTTCCGGCGTCAGTTTGCGCACCCCATCCTGCATCGCCTCCAGCTCACCGCGCAGGATCGCCAGCGGCGTGCGCAGCTCGTGGGAGATGTCGGCCATAAAGGCGCGGCGCATGCTTTCGTTTTTCTCCAGCGAGCTGGCAAGAAGGTTGAAGTCACCGGCCAGCTGGCCCAGTTCATCACGGCTGCTGACTTCGACGCGGGTAGCAAAATTACCGGCCGCCAGATGATGGGTGCCATCCACCAGCCGTTTGACCGGAGCCAGCAGGCCGCGCGCCATCAGCCAGGTCGCCAGTGCCGCCAGCAGCGTCGACAGCCCGACGATAATCCAGCTGGTACGCCGCTGCTGTTGATCGAAATTAATGTCGGTACTGCGCGTCAGCCGCTCCGGCGGTGAGCCGATCACCCAGCCGACCACTTTATTGTTACTGGTGGTGATGTTGCGTCGCGTGCCTTCGGGTGGCACCGGCGATTTTGGCCCGGCCAGCACTTTATATTGCTGGTCGAGGATCCAGAACTGCGTCCGCCAGCCGTGCGGCGGCAGCTGACTGCTGCTGTCGGGATTCTGCTCCAGCGAACGCAGCATGGTGAAGACCAGCCGATCGTTGTGGCGCAAAAAATCCCAGTTGCCGTGCTGCTCATACTGATCGGCCAGCGCATCGCTGAGCAGATTTAACCGCTGCTCGTTGCCCCGCTTGATGTAGTCGACGAAGCCGTGTTCGAAACTGAGGCGAACGCCCCAGTGCATGGTGATCAGCACCAGCATGCAGGTGGCGAAAATCGCCATAAACAGTTTGGCCCCGATGCCCAGGCGCAGGTTAACTCTCATTTTTTTCTCCGGCGTCGCAGATCGACATTGGTATTTACCTGTGGCGGGACGCGCCAGAACACCAGCGCGGGCAGGATGATAATCAGCGACATGCACAGGTAGGTATAAATAAACATCTGATGTTCCGCCGCGCTGTTCGCCGCGCTCTCGTGAGCAAAGGCGCCCAGCAGCAGCCCGGCGACGGTGACGCCGATACTCATCGACAGCTGCATAATCATCGACAGCAGGCTGTTGCCGCTGGACGCCAGCTCATCGGGCAGCTCTTTTAGCGTCAGGGTATTCATCGAAGAGAAGCGAATGGCGTTGACCATCCCCTGCAGAAACAGCACCAGCGGCAGCAGCCAGACCCAGCCCATCAGCGCCACCAGCGGGAACAGCAGGACCACCAGCGCCAGCGCCACGGTCGACATCACCAGCACGTTGCGGTAGCCATAGAGATTGACGATGCGCACCACAATCCGCTTCATCCCCATATTGCCCAGCACCATCGGAATCATCATCAGACCGGCGTGAAACGGGCTGTAGCCCATGCCGAGCTGCAGAAAGATCGGCGTCATAAAGGGCAGCATGCCGCTGCCGATGCGGCCGGTAAAACTGCCGAGCAGGCCAATGGAATAGACGCGATTATCAAACAGCTTCAGGCTGAACAGCGCATTGTCATTGCCGCGCGCATGCATCAGGTAGAACAGCAGAGAGAACATGCCGATGAGGATCATCGCTCCCAGCAGCAGCGGGGAGCCGCCGCTGCTGCGCTGACCATCCAGCGCCAGTGTCAGGGTTGCCATTCCGGCGGCCAGCAGGATAAACCCGCCGAAATCAAAGCGCCGCGTCTGCATACTGTAGTTGGGCATCAGCATCAGAGTGGCGATAGCGCCTGCGATGCCGACCGGGATATTGATCAGAAAGATCCAGTGCCAGCTGGCGTACTCCACCAGCACACCGCCCAGCGCCGGGCCCAGCAGCGGGCCGATCTGGCCGGGCAGAGTCACAAAAGTCATGGCGGACATATACTGCTCGCGCGGCACGATCTTCATCACCGTCAGGCGACCCACCGGCACCATCATAGCCCCGCCAATCCCCTGAACCACGCGCGACAGCACCAGCTGATCCAGCGTGCCGGAAAGGGCGCACAGCAGCGAGCCGAGGCTGAACAGCAGAATCGCGCAGAAGAAGATGTTACGCACGCCAAAGCGATCCGCCAGCCAGCCGCTGACCGGCAGCATGACGGCCACCGTCAGCACGTAATAGACGATCACCGAGTGCATGTGCAGCGGGCTGACACCCAGGTCGTGCGCCATCGACGGGATCGCGGTATTCACGATGGTGGTATCCAGCGTCTGCATAAAGAAGCCGATGGCAACAATCCACAGTTGCCAGCGGACGTTAGTGCTTTGCGTCGTCATCATTCCCCCGATAAAGGCGGCACGCCCGGAGCCTGCTCGCACCCATTACGGCTGCTGCGCGGCGGCCAGCGGGCGTTTTTTGCGCCGCAGCTTATCCATCATTAAATAGACCACCGGCGTGGTGTAGAGCGTCAGCAGCTGGCTCATCACCAGGCCGCCCGCGATGGTAATCCCCAGCGGCTGACGCAGTTCGGCACCGTCACCGCTGCTCAGCACCAGCGGCAGCGCGCCAAACAGCGCCGCCAGCGTGGTCATCATAATCGGACGGAAACGCAGCAGGCACGCCTGATAAATCGCCTCCCGCGGGCTGAGCTGGCCGTTGCGCTCGGCCTCCAGCGCGAAATCGACCATCATAATGGCGTTCTTTTTCACGATACCGATCAGCAGCAGAATACCGATCAGCGCTATCAGGCTGAAGGGCGTATCGAACAGTTCCAGCGCCAGTAGCGCCCCGACACCCGCCGAGGGCAGGGTAGAGAGAATGGTCAGCGGATGCACATAGCTCTCGTAGAGGATGCCCAGCACAATATAGACCGCCGCAATCGCCGCCAGCATCAGCCAGAGCTGGCTGCTTTGTGACTGCTGAAACACCTGCGCCGTACCGGCAAAGCTGCCGCGCACGCTGGAGGGTACGCCAATCGCGGTCATGGTGCGCTCAATCGCCTCCGACGCCTGCGACAGCGACACCCCCTCTGGCAGGTTGAAGGAGATAGTCGAGGCGGCCGACAGCCCTTCGTGGTTCACCGACAGCGGTGCATTTGCGGGTTGCCAGTGGGCGAACCACGACAGCGGGATCGCTTTACCGTCGCTGTTGATCACAAACATCTGCGACAGGGCGCTGATATCCTGGGTGTAGCGCGGAACGACCTCCATCACCACTTTGTACTGGTTAAGTGGCTGATAGATGGTGGAGATCTGACGCTGACCAAAGGCGTTATTCAGCAGGGCATTGGCCTGCGAGACATCAATGCCCAGCCGCGCCATGCTTTCCCGATCGTAGGTCAGCGCCATTTCGCTGCCTTTATCCTGCTGATCGGAGTTCACATCGGCCAGCTGCGGCAGGGCGGAGAACGCCTCGCGGATTTTCGGTTCCCACGTCCGCAGCGCGCCGAGATCGTCCGACAGCAGTGAATATTGATACGCGGCATTCGATTCCCGGCCGCCTGCACGCAGATCCTGCACCGCATTCAGATAGAGACTGGCTCCCGGCTCTTTCGCCAGCTTAGTGCGCAGCCGGGCGATAATTTCAACTGCGCTCTCTTTACGCTCCGACAGCGGCTTCAGAGAGATAAACATCGAGCCACTGTTGGTCCGCGATCCGCCGGTAAAGCCTACCACGCTATCCACTGCCGGATCGGCCCCGACGATCTCCATGAAATCCTGCAGCTTGCTGCGCATCGCCTGAAACGAAATGCTCTGGTCGGCAGAGATAAAGCCGGAAAGTCGCCCGGTATCCTGCTCCGGCATAAAGGTTTTCGGGATATGAACAAACAGCCAGCCGGTCAGGGCGATGGTGGCGAAAAACAGCAGCAGCACCCAGCGTGCATGGTTCAGCACCACGCTCAGCGAACGACCATAGCCCTGCTGGATCGCCATCAGCAGCCGACCCACGCCGCGCTGACGTGGCTGGCTGCGCGGCGCGTGCGGCTTCAGCAGATACGCGCACATCACCGGCGTCAGGGTGACCGAGATAAACAGCGAGATAAGTATCGACACCGACAGCGTAATGGAAAACTCAGAGAAGAAGCGGCCAATCAGCCCGCCAATCATCAGCAGCGGCAGGAACACCGCAATCAGCGACAGGCTCATCGACAGCACGGTAAAGCCGACTTCACGCACCCCTTTTAGTGCGGCATCCAGCGGTTTCATACCCGCTTCCACGTGACGTGCAATATTTTCCAGCACTACAATCGCATCATCCACCACAAAGCCGGTGGCGATGGTCAGCGCCATCAGTGACAGGTTATTCAGGCTAAAGCCACACAGGTACATCGCGGCGAAGGTGCCGATCAGCGAAACCGGCACGGCGACGGCGGGGATTAGCGTGGCGCGGCCCGAGCGCAGGAACATAAACACCACCAGGATCACCAGCGCCACAGCGATGATCAGTGACTGCTCGACTTCATGCAGCGAGGCGCGAATGGTGGGCGAGCGATCCTGAGCAATCTCCAGGTCAATGGCGGCGGGGATCACCTCATGCAGCAGCGGCATTTCGGCGCGGATGCGGTCCACGGTGTCGATGACGTTAGCTTCAGGGGTTTTACGGATCAGCAGCAGCACCGCGGGTTTACCGCGCGACATCCCGGCGTTGCGCACGTCCTGGACTGAATCCTCGACGGTCGCCACGTCCGACAGCCTGACCGCCGCGCCGTTGTTGTAGTGCACCACCAGCGGCTGATATTCATGGGCGGTCTGCAGCGCGTCATTGGTGCGTAACTGCCAGCGCTGCTGCGGATCATCCAGCGCGCCCTGGGGCCGCCGCTGATTGGCGTTCGAGATGGCGGTGCGCACCGCATCCAGCGAGACGCCCTGATTAAACAGCGCCTGGGGATTCAGCGCCACGCGTACCGCAGGCAGTGAACTGCCGCCCACGGTGACGTCGCCCACGCCCTCAATCTGTGACAGTTTCTGCGCCAGCTGGGTTGAGGCGTAGTCATAAAGCTGGCCCGGATTGTAGGTATCCGAGGTCAGCGTCATGATCATAATCGGCGCATCGGAAGGGTTGACTTTGCGATAAGTCGGGCGCGACGGCATGCCGGTCGGCAGCAGGCTTTGCGCCGCATTAATCGCAGCCTGCACATCGCGCGCCGCGCCGTTAATGTCGCGGTCAAAATCAAACACAAGAATGATGCGGGTGCTGCCCAGCGAACTGGTGGAGGTCATTTCACTGACGCCCGCGATGCGTCCCAGCGAGCGTTCCAGCGGCGTGGCCACTGACGACGCCATGATCTCCGGTGAGGCACCCGGCAGCGAGGCCGAGATGACGATGACCGGAAAATCGACCTGCGGCAGCGGGGCCACCGGCAGCAGGCGGAAACCCAGTATCCCGGCCAGGGCGATGGCCAGCGTCAGCAGGGTGGTGGCGACGGGCCGATGGATGAACAGGGCAAAGAACTTCACTCTGCGGCCTCCGTGCGGCCAAAGCGGCGGCGGGCGGCGTGCGCCAGGCGATCAAACAGCAGGTAGATAACCGGCGTGGTGAACAGCGTCAGCACCTGGCTCAGAATCAGGCCGCCGACCATCGCAATCCCCAGCGGATGACGCAGTTCAGCGCCAACGCCCGTGCTGAGCATCAGCGGCAGCGCGCCGAGCAGGGCCGCCAGCGTGGTCATCAGAATCGGCCGGAAACGCAGCAGACAGGCCTGATAGATGGCATCTGCCGGCTTCATGCCCTGTTCGCGCTCAGCCGCCAGCGCAAAGTCGATCATCATGATGGCGTTCTTTTTCACGATGCCGATGAGCAGGATGATGCCGATGATCGCCACGATATCCAGCTCATTGCCGCTGAGCATCAGCGCCAGCAGCGCGCCGACACCCGCCGTGGGCAGCGTCGAGAGAATGGTGATCGGATGGATAAAACTCTCATAGAGCACGCCAAGCACGATGTACATCGCCACGATGGCCGCCACAATCAGCCAGACGGTGCTGCTCAGCGCCGCCTCAAACGCCAGCGTGCTGCCCTGGAACTGGGTCATCAGCTCGGCAGGCATGCCAAGCTGCGCTTCCGCCTGTGACACCGCCTTCACCGCATCTTCCAGCGAATAGCCGTCAGCCACGTTAAAGGAGAAGGTCGCCGACGGGAACTGGTCGAGATGGTTAATGCTGAGCGGCGTGTGACGCTGTTCAATGCGGGCGATGGCGCTCAGTGGCACGCTGCCGCCGTCGCTACTGTTCAGGCGAATCGCATCCAGGCTCGCCAGCCCCGGTGTGGCGTTATTGTCCTGCTCCAGCACCACACGATACTGATTCGCCTGAGTGTAGATGGTGGAGATCAGCCGCTGACCAAACGCGTTGTAAAGCGCGTTATCGACGTCAGCCATGCTGATGCCGAGGCGGCTGGCGCTGTCGCGGTCAACGTTGACATAAGCTTCCAGCCCCTGATCCTGCCAGTCACTACTGACATCACGCAGCTGTGGCAGGGTGCTGAGCCGGGTCAGCAGGGCCGGAACCCAGGTGCTGAGCGACGACAGTGAACCCGATTGCAGCGTGAACTGGTAGGGCGTGCGACTCGCCTGCGTATCGATGGTGAGATCCTGCACCGCCTGCAGCCACAGTTGCACGCCCGGTAGCTGACTGACCTGCTGTTGCAGGCGCTGCTGAATGGCCGGAATGCGGTCGTCACGCTGGTCCAGTGGCTTGAGGTTGATCTGCAGCCGCGCGCTGTTCAGCGAGGCATTGGTGCCATCCACGCCGACAAACGAGGTCATGCTCTCAACCGCCGGGTCTTTCATGATGATGGAGGCGACGTCGCGGGTGCGCTGCGCCATGCTGGCGTAGGAGACCGACTGCGGTGCCTGCAGCGTACCCTGAATAATGCTGTTGTCCTGCTGCGGGAAGAAGCCTTTTGGGATCACCATCCACAGCAGCAGCGTCAGCACCAGAGTGCCGAGCGCTACCGATAACGTCAGCCAGGGATGATTCAGCACCCGTTTCAGGCCGCGGCCATAGGCGGCCACGATACGATCAAACATCGCCTCGCTGGCCCGTGAAAAGCGATTCTGTTTACGCAGCGACTCCGCGCTCAGCATTCTGGCGCACATCATCGGCGTCAGAGTCAGCGACACCACCGCGGAAATCAGAATCGCCACCGCCAGCGTCACGGCAAATTCCCGGAACAGGCGGCCAATCACGTCGCCCATAAACAGCAGCGGGATCAGCACCGCTATCAGCGAGAAGGTGAGGGAGATGATGGTAAAGCCGATCTCACCTGCCCCTTTCAGCGCGGCGGTCAGCGGCTTTTCCCCTTTTTCGATGTAGCGCGAGATGTTCTCAATCACCACAATGGCATCATCGACCACGAAGCCGGTGGCGATGGTCAGCGCCATCAGCGTCAGGTTATTAATGGAAAAGCCGAGGAAGTACATCGCCGCAAAGGTACCGATCAGCGACAGAGGCACCGCCACCGCCGGGATCAGCGTGGCGGGCACGTTGCGCAGGAACAGATAAATAATCATCACTACCAGCGCCATCGCCAGTATCAGCTCAAACTGGGTGTCGTTGACCGAAGCGCGAATATTGGTGGTGCGGTCGGTGAGCAGTTTAACCTCGACCGACTTCGGCAGGGCGGCGGTCAGAGCAGGCAACATGGCGCGGATATTATCTGCGGTGGCGATGATATTGGCGCCAGGCTGACGCTGAACGTTGAGCACAATCGCCGCATCGCGGTTAGCCCAGGCACCGAGCCAGCTGTTTTCGGCACCCTGTTCGATGGTTGACACGTCACCCAGACGCACCGGCGCGCCGTTTTTGTAGCTGATAATCAGCTGGCGATAATCCTCCGCGGATTTCATCTGGTCATTGGCTGACAGGGTGACAGAACGGGTCGGACCATCCAGGCTGCCTTTGGCCGAGTTGACGTTGGCATTGCTGATCGCGGTCCGCACTGTTTCGCTGGTCAGACCCAGCGCCGCCAGCGCCTGCGCATTCATTTTTACCCGCACCGCCGGACGCTGACCGCCTGACAGTGTGACCAGCCCGACGCCGCTGACCTGAGAAATTTTCTGCGCGACCCGCGTTTCCACCATGTCCTGAACCTGCGTCAGCGGCATGCTGCGGGTAGTCACGGCCAGCGTCATGATCGGCGGATCGGCAGGGTTCACTTTGCTGTAAACCGGCGGATTAGGCAGGTCGTTGGGTAGCAGGTTAGTGGCGGAGTTAATGGCCGCCTGCACCTCCTGCTCAGCCACATCCAGCGGCAGCGTCAGTTGAAACTGCAGCGTCACCACCGAGGCGCCACCGGAGCTTTGCGACGCCATCTGTTTCAGGCCGGACATCTGACCAAACTGACGTTCAAGCGGGGCGGTGATGGAGGAGGTCACGACATCCGGGCTGGCACCCGGATAGAGCGTGACCACCTGGATGGTCGGATAGTCGACTTCCGGTAATGCCGAGACCGGCAGGAAGCGGTAGCCCAGCACCCCGGCCAGCAAAATCGCAATCATCAACAGCGTAGTGGCGACCGGGCGCAGAATAAACTGGCGTGACGGCCCGCCACTGTGATCGGGAGGCATGACCTGCATTACTCACGCTCTCCTTTTGACGGCAGGGTCGCGCGGGTGGCGCGCGGTGCGTTGCTCTGCGGCGCGACGACTTCCACTTTCGCGCCTTCGGTCAGGCGATCCAGACCATCGGTCACCACGCGTTCGCCTGCCTCCAGGCCGGCGCTGACCACCACTTTCTCACTATCCTGCAGGCCAGCCACCACGCTTTTCTTGCTGACCTTGTTATCACTGTTCACCACCCAGACAAAGTTACCTTCGTTGCCCATCTGCAACGCGGCAGGCGGGATCACCACCGCATCCTGCAGGGTGTTGACCTTGAGTCGTACATTCACGAACTGATTGGGGAACAGCGTGTCGTCCTGATTATCAAACCGCGCTTTGATTTTGATGGTGCCGGTGGTGACATCAATCTGGTTATCGAGGCTCAGCAGTTTGCCGCTGGCGATCAGATTCTGATTGCTGCGACCCCAGGCTTCCACCAGCAGCGGCTGGCCGCTTTTCTGCGCCGTGAGAATGGCGCTGATGCTGTTCTCCGCCAGGGTAAAGACCACATCAATCGGGTGCGTCTGGGTGATCACCACGATACCGGTGGTGTCACCGCTGGTAACGTAGTTGCCGACATCCACCTGTTTCAGGCCGACACGACCCGCAATCGGCGCGGTGATGCGGCTGTAGGTCAGATTGAGCTGTGCGCTGGCGACACCGCCCTCATCCGCTTTCAGCGTGCCGAGCGTTTCACTGACCAGTGAGCGCTGGGTATCCAGCTCCTGCTGCGACACCAGCGAGGTTTTTGCCAGTTTCTCGAAGCGTGCCAGGTCACGACGGGCATTAGCCAGCGTCGCCTGATCTTTCGCCAGCTGGCCCTGCGCCTGGGTTAACGCCACCTGATAAGGGCGTGGATCGACTTCTGCCAGCAGATCGCCCGCGTTGACCTGCTGGCCTTCGGTGAAGTGAATCGCCAGCAGATCGCCATTAACCCGACTGCGCACCGTAGCCGTGTTCGCGGCCGTTACCGTACCCAGTCCGCTGAGATATTGCGGCACGCTCTGGCTGGCGGCGGTCGCCGCCTGAACCGGCGCGAGTGGCCGATGAGCACCGGCACCGCCGCCTTTGCCGCCTCGTGGCGCGGGCGAATCAGACTGGCTGCTGCCCTGCGGCTGGGCATTGTGCTGCCACGCATAGTAGCCGCCCGCGGCCACAGCGATCAGGGCCAGCACGATCAGGGTTTTCTTCATAACAGGATGTCGGGTGCTCATGATTGTTGATGCTCTCCAGCAGTGACGTAGTCCCAGGCGCAGGCATGAAAGGGTTAGCCTGCAAACGACTAGTGTAGTCGCCTCTGACGGGCAGAATTTGAAGGAAATAAGGATATCTGTCAGGGCCGGGTAATTATGCCTGTTCTGACATTAATCGCAGCACAATCGTCATAAAGGCGTGAAAACACTTTGCTATGCTGAGAGAGAGACCGTTTTTTAAGGTAAATCAGGAGCAGATAATGAGTCAGAATCAAACCCGGCAGTTGGGTGACAGTGGTATTACGGTGCCGTTGCTGACGTTTGGCGGCAACGTGTTTGGCTGGACGGTGGATCAATCCACCTCGTTTTCTCTGCTGGATGCGCTGGTGGATCGAGGGCTGTGGTTTATTGATACTGCCGACGTCTATTCCCGCTGGGCACCGGGTAATAAAGGCGGTGAATCGGAAACGATTATTGGTGAGTGGCTGAAAAAAAGCGGTAAACGTGACCAGATCGTGCTGGCAACCAAAGTCGGTATGGAGCTGTCGCCGGAGAAAACCGGGCTGAAGCCGCAATATATCCGTCAGGCGGTCGAGGATTCACTGCGCCGCTTGCAGACCGACTATATCGACCTCTATCAGGCGCACCGCGATGATGAGGATACGCCACTGGCGGAAACGCTGAGCACCTTTGACAGTTTGATCCGTGAGGGCAAGGTGCGAGCCATTGGCGCCTCAAATTACAGCGCGGCGCGGCTGCAGGAGGCGTTGCAGGTGAGTGAGTCGCATGGGCTGGCGCGTTACGAAACCCTGCAACCGCAATATAACCTGTATGACCGCCAGCCTTATGAGTCCGAGCTGGAGCCGGTGATCAGGGAGCACGGCTTAGGGGTTATCAACTACTACTCGCTCGCCAGCGGCTTCCTCAGTGGCAAATACCGTGATGCAGCGGATGCCGGTAAAAGCGCGCGCGGTCAGGGCGTGGTGGAGAAATACCTTAACCCACGCGGCCTGCGGATTCTGGACGCGCTGGACGCCATCAGTGAAGCGCATCAGGTGACGCCGACGCAGGTAGCGCTGGCCTGGCTGATTGCCCGTCCTGGCATTACCGCACCAATCGTCAGTGCCACGTCGCTTAAACAGCTCGACGATCTGGCTGGCGCGATGCAGTTGACGCTGAACCCGACGCAGATTGACCTGCTGGATCAGGCAAGCCTTTAATATCAGGGGGCGCTGGCGCCCCTTTTGACTCTGCGCCTGTTAAAAAATGCGCATCCCGACCAAAGAATAACCATTCAGAGATCCCGATCACACTTGCTTTAATAAACGGATGTTACGGGTAATAGTGCGCACATTTTTATAAAAAACAGAGACACTCCAGCACTATCCTCTGCGCGTCACTTTCCGTCACTCACATAAGAATAAGCAAAATGAAAAACAGAAAAGCACACGCTTTTTCCGCTGCCCGTGTGGCAACCGGCACCCTGATCGTGGCCATGTTTTCCGCGCAAGCTCTGGCCGCTGACGCCCTGAGTCCGGACTCCGAATGGATGTTTGGTGACTGGGGCGGTTACCGAACGCAGTTACAGGATGACGGCATTAAGTTTGACGTCAACTACACCATGGAAAGCGCCGCAAATTTAGGCGGTGGCGCTAATACCAACACCACCATGCGCTACAGCGATCAGTGGGCGTTTGGCACCAATTTCGATTTGCAAAAGCTGCTGGACTGGCAGGATGCCGAGTTTCAGATGACCGTGACCGGTCGTAACGGACAGAACCTTTCTGATCAGGTCGCCGATCAGCGCACCGGGATGCTTTCGTCTGTGCAGGAAGTTTATGGACGCGGCCAGACCTGGCGTCTGACGCAGTTCTGGTTGCGCAAAGGGCTGTTCAACGATGTGGTCGATCTGAAAGCCGGACGCGTGACGGTCGGTGAAGATTTCGATAACTTCGACGGCAATCTGTTCCAGAACCTGGCGCTGGGTAGCGGGCAGGCAGGTAACTGGCGCGGCGACCGCTGGTTCAACTGGCCGGTGTCGCAGTGGGGCGGCCGGGTTAAGTTCAATATCACGCCAGACGTCTTCTTCCAGGTCGGTTTCTATAATCAGAACAGCGCTAACTACGATCGCGGTGATGGTTTCCGTCTGGATACCAGCAATTCAGAAGGCAATCTGGTGCCAGTCGAACTGGGCTGGAAACCCACCTTCGGGCCGGAGAAATTACCGGGTAATTACCGCATCGGTTATTACTACTCGTCGGTGGATGGTGATGTTTACGGCAGCTGGCGCAACGGCGGCTATCAGGATCAGGCGCACTCCTATGGCGGCTATCTGCTGTTACAGCAACAGCTGACTGCGCAGGATGGCGATGTGAATCGTGGTCTGGGCGTGCGGGTGCAGGCGGTGATGAACGATCACAAGACCTCGAAGACCGACAACTACCAGTCTATCGCCTTTACCTGGACAGGACCGTTTGATGCCCGTCCGCAGGATGAGATTGGCGTGGGCGCATCGCGTATTCATGTGAACAGTGACTACACCCGTTCACTGCGTCAGCAGAATCAGGCCAATGGCGAGAGCCGCTTTGACAGCCCGACTTATCTGCCGATTCAGGAAGGTTCAGAGTACAACTATGAGGTCTACTACAACGCCAAAGTGACGAACTGGATGTCACTGCGACCTAACCTGCAGTATGTGGTTGCACCGGGCGCGGTGAGCGAAGTGAAGGATGCGTTTATCGGCGGTATCAGCGCCAATATTGCATTCTGATTCTCAATAAAAAACGGCACCGTCAGGTGCCGTTTTTTATTATTGCAGTACCCGCTTAGCGGAACATCACTTCCGCCCAGCGGGCCAGTCCTGCGGTGACGGAGGCGAAATCATCGCCGCCGGCAATTGGCGTATCCGGCAACGTCTGCTGCAGTGCCGCACGCAGCAAGGGTGAACGCGCACTGCCGCCGGTCAGGTAAATCACATCAGGCTTGATCTGGCTGGTGGCCAGCGCGAGCTGCACCTGCTCCAGAATTTTCTCCAGCGGCTGACTGATGGCATCCTGCAACTGATCCACCCCAATCTCTGTCTCTAAAGCAGCAGCAATAAAGTCGAGCGAGGCGGTATGCGCCGGGCTGGCTGACAGCGCAATCTTGCTCTCTTCCGCGGCGCGCACCAGGCGATAACTCAGCTTCTGCTGCCACACTTTCAGCAGGCGAGCCACGACATCACCCTGCTCAGCATCGCGCACTAAATCCCGTAGCCACTTGCCACAGGCCGGGCTGTAGAAGTCGCTTTGTGCCGGAACATCATTTATGGCGATCGCGTTCCACCACGGCAGGGCAGGCAACGCAGTGCCTTTGAGGGTGTTACCGCCCAGCCCAAGTAACGGCATCAGGGTTTTAAACGTCAGCATGATATCAAGATCGTTACCGCCCACACGGCAACCGCTGTGTCCCAGCAGGCTCTCACGACGGTCCGCCTTATCACGCCATTTTGGCCCCATCAGCAGCATCGAGCAGTCGGTCGTCCCCCCGCCGATATCCACCACCAGAACCGTCGTCTCCTGCTTCAGCGTCGCTTCGAAATCGAGTCCGGCGGCGACCGGTTCAAACTGAAACTCCACGTCACGGAAACCGGCGCGATGGGCGGCGCGCAGCAGAATGCCTTCAGCCTGCTGGTTAGACTCATCACTGCCTAAACCCTGGAAGTTAACCGGACGGCCGATCACGGCCTGATCGATAGTGTGATCAAGCTGGCTTTCACCCTGCTTGCGGATGTGCAGCATCATGGCGCAGACCAGATCTTCAAACAGGGCGATCTGCTGTGGCTTCAGGCCAGTGGCACCGAGGAACGATTTGGGGGATTTAACGAACCAGACATCTTCGGGATCGACCATATAGTGCTGGAGCGCGGTGAGGCCAAACTGCACGCTGTTGGGCTGGACGTCGATATCTTCCTCGCGGTTGTAACGCAGCGCGCGCTGCAGCAGCGCGGTGGTTTCGCTGTCCGGTGTCGCCACCTGATGATGACGATAGAGCCATTCGCTGATCGACTCGCGGGTCGGCGCACAGATCATCGAGGGCAGCAGGCGCTGATCATTTTCCAGCGTTAACAGACGTGGCGTGCCATTTTCGCTGACTGCAATAGAACAGTTAGCCGTGCCGTAATCGAATCCTATGAACATTTTCGCCCCCATGCCGGAAAAAAGGGGGCGACTTTAGCGCAGCTTCAGCAGGGTAGCAAGCAGGCAGCGCGGGAATTAACGGATAGCGAAGATGCGATCTTCGGCCAGTGAGCGTAAAGGCTGCCGCTCGGCCACGGCACTGCCCCAGACGCCATCGACATCCAGGGTTGCCAGGCTGCTGAGCAGAGCCGGCACCGAAACCGGACCGGCCAGCACCGAGATATTGCGCTGGGATGCCTGGCCCTGAATGATGGTCAGCAGCATCTCATCCATCAGATTATTATGAACGTTGGCGACCAGCTCCGGTGCCAGCACCAGATAATCGACCACCTCGTCGCTCAGCAGATTAAAGGCCTCCAGATTACGGCCAAAATTCTGCAGGACGATGCGGCAGCCACACTGACGCAATTGCAGCAGCGCGGCATAGAACTGATCGCCTTTGCTCAGCACGCTGGCGGCAGGGAACGCGAAACCACAGTGGCTTTCGGAGAGACCGGCTGCGGCAAAGCGCTGACATAGTTGCTGCACAAAGGCGGCATCACTCAGCAGCTGGGCGTTAAGCGGCAGAATCACAGGAATGCCTTTGTGATTCAGCTTCTCCACGTCGTGGCGGAAAAAAGCCTCAAGAATATTGTTATCCAGCCGGCGTCGCAGCGTTTCATCGGGCAGGTTATTGCGCAGCAGAGTCTCATCCACCAGCAATCCATCAGCGGTTAACAGTTGCACATCGAGCAGCCAGATAAACGCTGACTGCGGCGTTTTTGGCGGCGCAACGGCCCAGGCGGGCAGTTCGATCTGCAGCGCATCAATCATCGCGGCATCCATATCCTGATGATTGCCCGGCAGCGGTAAGCGATGCTGTTCGTAAATCATCAACCTTCCGCGCCCGCTGCGTTTGGCGTTGTAACAGGCGATATCCGCCTGCGAAAGCACATCGCTGCTCTGACAGTTTTCTGGCGAAATCTGCGTTACTCCGGCGCTGGCACCCACATGATAGAGGCGACCCAGCCACTGGAAGCGGTAGTCGTTCACCGCGGCAACGATGCGCTGCACCACGTCATGCGCCTGATCGACATCGCAATCGGGCATCAGCAGCGCAAACTCATCGCCGCCCAGTCGGGCCAGGAAGTCGCTGCTGCGCAGATGATGCTGCATCAGATCGGAGAGTTCACGCAGTAACGCGTCGCCAGCGGCATGGCCGGCGCTGTCGTTGACCGCTTTAAACTTGTCGAGGTCGATAAACACCAGCACATGCTGATGCTGATGTTCAGCGGCATCAAACAGCAGACGCTTAAGCTGAAGCTCAAAGCTGGCGCGGTTAGGCAGACGGGTCAGAGTGTCATGCAGCGCGCTGTAGCTCAGGCGCTTCATCAGTTTGCGTGACTCACTCACATCCTGAATAACCATCACCGCACCCTGTTCCAGACCGGCTTCCGAACGCAGCGGGGTGATGCTGTAGTGGATATCGATATGGCCGCCATCCGGGGTATGCAGCACCAGATCTTCCGCCAGGCTAGGGGTGATTTTTTCCGGCGGCAGCTGGCATAACAGCAGATTCTCTACCTCGGGACCGTTACGTCCCTGAGTGATATGTAGCAACTCACTCAGCGGCTGACCGGCGGCCTGCTCCTGTGACAGACCACTCATCTTCTCCGCTACCGGATTCATAAAGGCCACACGCATCTCTTTATCGGTGGTGATCACCGCTTCGCCGATCGAATCCAGAGTGATTGCCATGCGCTCCTTCTCCTGAAATAGCGCTTCATTCAGATTGCGGAGTGGCGTGATGTCCTGGCAGATACCCAGCATGCGCTCAATACGACCCTCTTTGCTCAGCAGCCGGTTGGCCTGGGTACGCACCCAGCGCTGCCCCTCGGCATTGACCACGCGATACTCCATGTGAAACGCGCTGCGTAGCTCAATCGCCTGCTGCACTGTCAGTGCAGCGTATTCCCGATCGGCGGTATGCAGCAGATGGATCCAGAGGTCATAGCTCGGCGATTCATGAGGAGCGAGGCCAAACAGGGCATACATGCGCTTGTCCCATAACATCTCGCCGGTCAGCAGGTTCCACTCCCACACGCCGATGCCGCCCGCTTCGTTGGCTAGCGTAATACGTTCCATCAACCGGCGGTTCACCTGCTCGCTCTGCTTCAGTTCCGAGATATCGATAATCTGCGCAATAAAATAGAGCGGAACATAGCTGCTGTCGCGCACCAGCGAGACGGTCAGTCGCGTCCAGACGATTTCGCCATCTTTGCGGAAATAGCGCTTTTCCAGGGTGTAGGTATCAATTTCACCCTCCAGCAACCGGTTCACCTGATGCAGATCGAGAGTGAGATCGTCGGGATGAGTGATCTGCTGAAAGGTCAGCCGCTTCAGCTCATCGGCCGGATAACCGAGTATCTGGCAGAGAGAGTGATTGACCTGCAGCCAGCCGCCCTGCGGCGCGACCAGCGCCATGCCAATCGCAGAATACTCCATGGCGTGACGGAAACGGGTTTCGCTGTCGGTAATGTGAAGTTTTTCACGCCGGAATGCGTCCATCACCAGCGACATAATGTGACTGGGGATCAACACCAGCAGAAACGGCAGCCAGCTCGAAACCGGGCCCAGCGCGGCATTGTTGTTCATCACATTGACGAGGTCGAAGGCAAGCAGCATCGAGATAAAACTGGCGTTGAGGAAGAACAGCACAAAGGCCTGTAGCTTGGGCAGGCGGACCGCACACCAGAAAAGGATCACCACAATAAAGGTAAAGGGCCACGGCAAAAAGCGCAGCGCCAGATAACTGGCTCCCAGGGTGAGCAGCAGCGTCAGCATGGCTTCGGCCAGACGCAGATTACTGAACTGTACACGGCGCAGCGGCCAGGGCATCAGCAGTAACATCGGGCCTAACACCAGCATGCCGATGATCTCGGAGATCACCCAGGTATAGAAGAAGGGAAACGAGGCGTGGCCGCTGACCTCCAGGGTCCAGAGCGCCAGCAGACCGCCGAGCACCGGCGTCACGATGCCCACCGACAGCACCATCCTGGCCCAGTCGTTAAGCGAATTCAGTGGCGCACGTCGATCCAGCAGAGCACGCAGCAGCATGCCACCCACACCGGCCTGGATAAGATTGAGCAGGGCGAATTTAAGGTTGGAGATGGCAGGCCCGATAATGATGGCGTTCGCCCCGGCGGTGCCCAGCACGCAGGCGGTCAGCAGCAGCGGCAGCTGTCGTGACGGGCAGCGAAAAACCACCACGGTCATTAACGTGGTCGGGAACCAGAGCGGGGAGATTTTTCCGCTGACGACGATCAGTTCAAGACAGAACAGCGTCAGGACAAACACCAGGCAGCCAAGGAGCAGCGCCGAGAGCCAGCGGTTTGGCGTGCTATTGTGCGGGGACAGGATCTCAATCGTCATGCGGACTTCCGGCAGGGTGCAACGCTCCGCAATGGCGAATCAGGCACCAGTCATTCTCTGACTGCATGCTAGCACATTCGGCAAAGAAAAAAGGGGTGAAATCAATAATGCCCGTTATTCAGTGAATTGACGGGCAGGGTGAGATTGATTGCCAGCGTGTTGATTACTGGCGGAAAAGATCGGCGCGGGTATAGGGCTTCTCCATCCCGGCGAGGCTGGCAGAGAAACGCTCCAGGAACTGCTGCGTGGTGGCGACACGGCCGTGACTCATCAATACAAACGGCACTAACAGCGCAGCACCGACCTGCGGCCAGCTGAAGCCTTTGAGCGAGGTGCGGCGCTGGGAGATAAGAAACGCGGTGCTCAGCGTGAAGCCCAGCAGCAGACCGGTGGCGACCTCACTTTTTGAATGAGCGTGGATCACCAGGCGCGAGAAACCGACCATCAGCGGAATAAGGTAACCCACCCCAATTGCCGCAATGCGCCACTTCGCAGACCAGCGGCCGGAAATCAGCCATAACATAACCGGCCATAGCGTGGCGGACATGGCGCTATGGCCGCTGAAACCGGTGAAATTAAAGCGGGCACTGCCGATGCCAAAGCCCAGAAACAGAATTTTAGAGAGGCTGACGGTCAGGCCAGCCAGGCCAAAGGCCAGAATCCAGTAAAAGACCGTACGGCGATTGTCACTTTTCCACGGCAAAATCAGCGCAATAATCACCGCTGTCGGAATCAACAGCATGCTGTCGCCAAAATAGGTCAAAGTCTTCCAGTGCATACCACTCCTGATGCATCATTCGGTCGTCACAATAGCGACACGCGTTGTCTGAACAGCGCGCCGCGCAGGCCATTTTTTTTATAGTATGGTGTGCCGTTAGTTTATCGGTGAAATGGGTGGCGTCCAAAGGAGAAAGTCTGAAAAGAGTGCAGCGCCATTTTTCTGGCATCAAAAGGCCGAAATCCCTATACTTAGCGCGAACACACCCTCTCCATTTCGGCCCGTCCGCTGCCCGCGTAATGTGTGACCAGTGGCAGGCTCCAGTTATCAGGTCCTAAAATAGTATGACTGACAAGTCTCATCAGTGCGTGATTGTAGGCATTGCCGGCGCTTCCGCATCCGGTAAAAGTTTAATTGCCAGCACGCTCTATCGTGAAATCCGTGATCAGGTAGGTGACGAGCACATCGGGGTGATCCCGGAAGATGCTTATTACAAAGATCAAAGTCACCTCACCATGGAAGAGAGGGTTAAAACCAATTATGACCATCCGAGTGCGATGGATCATGATTTGCTGTTACAGCATCTGCAGGCGGTGAAAGCCGGGCAGGATATTGAGCTGCCGGTTTATAGCTATGTTGAACACACCCGCACCCAGCAAACGCAACACCTGAAGGCCAAAAAGGTCATCATCCTTGAAGGCATTCTGCTGTTAACCGATGCCCGTCTGCGCCAGGAACTCAACTTCTCTATCTTCGTGGACACGCCGCTCGACATCTGTCTGATGCGTCGTATGAAACGTGACGTCAATGAGCGTGGCCGCTCAATGGATTCGGTAATGAGTCAGTATCAGAAGACCGTGCGTCCGATGTTCCTGCAGTTTATCGAGCCATCAAAACAGTACGCCGATATCATTGTGCCGCGCGGCGGAAAAAACCGTATCGCCATCGATATCCTTAAGGCGAAAATCAACCAGTTTTTTGAATAACGCACGTCCGTCCGGACGTGATGCAGACCGGCGGCAGTCACGTTGTCGCCGGTTCGCTACACTTATGTCATGGAGTTCCCGCAATGAGATTATGCGATCGCGATATTGAAGCCTGGCTGGACAATGGCAAACTGGCCATCGAGCCACGCCCGCCGGTCGAGCGCATTAATGGGGCCACCGTTGATGTGCGCCTGGGTAATCAGTTCCGCACCTTCAGCGGCCACACCGCGGCCTTTATCGATCTGAGTGGCCCGAAACAGGAAGTGAGCGCGGCACTGGATCGGGTCATGAGCGATGAGATTGTGCTGCCTGATGGCGAAGCCTTTTTCCTCCATCCGGGTGAACTGGCGCTGGCGGTCACGCTGGAGTCTGTGACGCTGCCTGACGATCTGGTGGGCTGGCTGGATGGACGTTCATCGCTGGCACGCCTGGGACTGATGGTTCACGTGACGGCGCACCGCATTGATCCAGGCTGGCAGGGCCGAATCGTGCTGGAGTTCTACAATTCAGGTAAACTGCCGCTGGCGCTGCGTCCTGGTATGTTAATCGGTGCGCTGAGTTTTGAACCCCTTTCCGGCCCGGCTGCGCGTCCCTACAACCGGCGTGAAGATGCGAAATATCGCGGTCAGCAGGGTGCTGATGCCAGCCGTATTGATAAAGACTGATCTGAGGATGTAATGAAAAGAGTGATAACCACGCTGGCCATCCTTTTAGTGGTGGTCGTATCGGGAATGAGCGCGCTGGTGCTGCTGGTCAATCCCAACGACTTTCGTGCCTATATGGTGCAACAGGTCGAACAACGCAGTGGTTATCGCCTTGAGGTCAGCAGCGATCTGCGCTGGCACGTCTGGCCGCAGCTCAGCATTCTGGCTGGCCGGATGAGTCTCACTGCACCGGGTGCCAGTCAGCCGCTGGTTTCAGCGGAAAATATGCGGCTTGATGTCGATCTCTGGCCACTGTTGTCCCATCAGCTTAGCGTCAGCCAGGTGTTGCTGAAAAACGCGATAGTGCGGGTGACGCCCGACAGCAGCGCACAGCGCGCCAGAAATGCCCCTCAGGGTCCGCGTGATGCGGAGCCAGCCACGCCCTCTACCGGCTGGTCATTTGACATCGCAAAACTGCGCGTCGCCGACAGTCTGCTGATCTGGCAACAGCCAGGCGGCGACGAATATAATTTCCGCGACCTCAACATTAATATGGAACAGGACGCGAACAAGCTGGCGACACTTTCGCTGAGCACCACTCTGATGCGCAACCAGCGCAACGCCACACTGAATCTCAAAGGTCAGCTCGATGCCGCGCAATATCCGCATCGCCTCAGCGGCCAGTTGCAGCAGCTGGATTACACGTTATCCGGCGCCGATATTCCGTCTCAGGGGATTAAAGGCTCGCTGAGCCTGCAGGGCGAATGGAATGGCGACCGCCAGCAGTTCTCCTTCAGTAATCTGCAGCTCACCGCCAATGACAGCACGCTGACCGGACAGGGCAGTGGCCATGTTGCGCCGCCACAGCAGCTGGCGCTGGATCTGAAAGCCAGTAATCTGAACCTCGATAATTTACTCACCAGTGCGCCTGTTTCTGAAGCGCCTGGCGCGCAGCACGCCACCGTGGCCCGTTCGCCGGTGATTGCTGCGCCGCGCGAACGCACCAACGCCGACTCTCCGCTCAACGACATGGATCTGGCCCTGAAACTTCAGGCGGACAATGCGGTGTGGCGCGGACTTTCTCTGACCGGCCTTGCCGTTAACGCCAGCAACCAGCAGGGACTCATGACGCTGAATACCCTCAGCGGCAAGCTGGGCAATGGCAGCTTCTCCGTTCCCGGCAGCATTGATATTCGTCAGCCAGAGACGCGGGTCAGCCTGAAACCGCAACTCCGGTTAATTGCGATTCAGCCTTTGCTGAAAGCGTTTGAACTGCCGGAAAGTCTGCAGGGCAATCTGAGTCTCGACGGCGAACTGTCGGGTAATACGCTGACGGTTGAGGCGGCGAAGCGGAGCTGGCAGGGCAGGGCGACCCTCAGCGCCAGCAACCTGAAGCTGGCACAGCTCAATCTGCAGCAGATGGTGCAGCGTGCAGTGGCGCGGGTCAGTGACAAGGTCAGCAGCCAGGAAGCCGTCGATGAAGGCATTGAGTCGATCAGCGGCCAGGTCGCGCTGAATAAAGGCGTGCTCAGCTTCAGCGATATTAATGGCAACGGCCAGAATCTGGGCCTGCAGGGTGCGGGCAAAGTCGACATGGTGCAGCAGCAGCTGGATGTGACGCTGGGTCTGAAGATCGGCGGCTGGAAGGGTGATGATGCGCTGGTTAAGGCGCTCTCCGATCAGCCTGTCCCGCTGCGCATGTATGGCGACTGGGATAGCCTGCAATACTCCCTGCCGGTGGATGACGTTCTGCGTAACCGTCTGCAGAGTGAGGCGAAGTCACGGCTGAATCAGTGGATCGATCGCCAGAAAGAGGGCGAGAACAAAGAGAACCTGAAGAAAATTATGCGCCCGTAGCGGGCGCGTTCCTCAGGGGCTAATCGCTTAAACCTCGTAATCACCTTCGGGCTGCAGCAGGATTTCCACCTTCTGTACCCGATGGTTCTCGACCTGCAGGGTTCGCAGCAGATAATCACCCAGTTGCAACACTTCGCCTTCATGCGGGATGTGTTGCAGCTTATCCATCAGTAATCCAGCCAGCGTATGGTAGTCACGCTGTTCATCCAGCGGCAATTTCACATAGAGCGCCAGATCCTCCAGTGGCATATGGCCGTTGGCAATCCAGTGCCCTTCATCCTGAATCTGAATATCGTAACGGGCATCAATTTCACCCGCCTCATTCGGCAGATTGCCGGCGATGGTTTCCATTACATCACTTAGCGTCACCACGCCTTCCACTGAACCAAACTCATCCACCACAAAAGCAAAGTGAGTGTGAGCCTGACGGAACTGTTCCAGTGCCTGCAGCAGCGTCAGCCGCTCAGGAAAGACCAGCGGCTGACGAATCAGGGCACGTAAATCGAGCGAATTATGGTGCAGCGACTGGTGCAGCAGATCGATAACGTGCACCACGCCCAGCGGTTCGCTGGAGTTATCGGTTATCAGGATGCGTGTGTGCTGGTTGCGGTCGAGGCGTGACATGATCTCTGCCGGGTCATCACTGAGGTCGATATGCTCGACGTCGTGGCGCGAGGTCATGATGCTGTTAACGTGACGCTGCCCCATGCCCAGCACGCGGGCAATCATGACGCGCTCCTGGCGGTTAAACAGCATGCTGGCATCGCTGTCCGCAATCAGTGACGAGGTTTTCGCATCCAGCTCCGCCGGTTCTGCCGTGCCACGCAGCATCCGTAACACCGCTTCAGCCGTGCGCTGGCGCAGAGGTCGTCCCGCTGAAAGTACGCGACGACGATTAAAGTGCGCCAGCTGGTTCAGTGCCTCTATGACTACCGAGAAGCCGATGGCCGCGTAGAGATAGCCTTTGGGGATCACAAACCCAAAGCCTTCCGCCACCAGACTGAAACCAATCATCAGCAGGAAGCTTAAGCAGAGGATCACAATGGTGGGGTGTTTGTTTACAAAGCGGGTTAACGGCTTGCTGGCGAGCAGCATCAACAGAATAGCAATGGTGACCGCAATCATCATGACCGGTAAATCATTCACCATGCCGACAGCGGTAATCACCGCATCCAGCGAGAAGATGGCATCCAGAACCACAATTTGCGCCACCACCGGCCAGAATTTAGCGCCGCCTTTTTGTTGACCGGACTCCTCATCATGGCCTTCAAGGCGCGCATTCAACTCTGTGGTGGCTTTAAATAGCAGGAAAATCCCGCCTGACAGCAACAGTAAATCGCGCGCACTGAAGGGGTGTCCCCCCAGTGTTACCCACGGTTCTTTCAGCGTAACCAGCCAGGAAAGCGAGGCCAGCAGCAATAACCGGCACAATAACGCCAGCAGCAGTCCGATCACGCGCGCGCGGTCGCGAAGTGGCCCTGGAAGCTTCTCAACCAGAATGGCAATAAAGATGAGATTGTCGATGCCTAAAACCAGTTCCAGAACGATTAGCGTTACTAATCCGGCCCACAGCGAGGGATCTGCAATTACCTCCAGCATGTCTTGTTCACCTGAATATCCTGAATTGAGTTTTCTCTGATGATAGTGGAGTGCGAAGCCACGTACAAATGGCAGGGCAGGGGAGCTGTGAATCGAACAGGGCGATATATCGTGCAAAATGTGAACATAACAGTGTGACGCTTTGATTAACTTCAGAGGGTGCAGGGGAGACTATTCTGAGTCATTTTCTACCCTGATTGAGATATTCACCTGTGGGGCTTATGCGATTTATCTCATCGGGAGTATGGCATTAATCCTAATTTTGAAGAAAGCATTGCACTGCCTGTCAGGCATCAATACTAATTGCTGGTAGTCTTTTTCCTAAAATAGTCCAGGGATAGCGGGACCTGCTTGTAAACAAGCCAGTAATAACTAGTATAGCAACAAGTTAGCAAACTCTGCCCCAGAGTCGTAATTCGCGTACCTATTCGACATTAATCGCAATGTGACGAATGCGTAATTCGTCGATGAACGTCTGTATGATGCAATGCGGTAACATCATTGCATTTTGGGGAGCAATATGAATGATGACAGCGATATTGGCAGCGACAGCCAAGGGCGGTAGCGTGTCCGAATCGCGTTTTTGTTGATAAAGTGAGCAGTGCTGGCGGTGATTAAGTCAGAGTAATCTGTTGGTATTTATAACGATATTACTGGTTTCATGGTTAAGATCATTGGCGTAAACGCCGCAGGAGCTCCCCTTAGAAACGGCTCATTCTGGAGAGGTTTCGTCGCTTAATGATTTAACAGGCGATAGCCGTTGCGGGTTTAAGGAAATAAAATAAAAGAGTTAAATATGCGCGATACAGAATTTACGTTTAAAAGTCTTATTACCAAATTAATGCTGGCATGTTCAGACTTAATTTGTTTCAACGCAGCATTATTTCTGGCAATGATGCTAATTAATCTTCACTCAGGTTCGCCACTGGCAGATATTTCTGAAAAAGAAATGAATCTGCAAATTGCCACGCACATCTGTCTGTCGATAATTTGTATTGGCTGGTTCTGGGTAAGGCTTCGTCACTATACTTACCGCAAACCTTTCTGGTTCGAATTAAAAGAAGTTTTTCGTACCATTCTTATATTTTCTGTCATCGACCTGTCGATTACCGCACTGTCACAGTGGCAGATGTCGCGTTTCGTCTGGTTACTGACCTGGGTACTGGCGCTGATTTTAATTCCGACCTGTCGCGCGCTCTCTAAACGTCTGCTGAATAAAAAAGGGCTGTGGAAGAAACAGACCATTATTATCGGCAGCAGCAAAAATGCGCACGAAGCCTGGCAGGCGCTGCAAAGCGAAGAGGTGATGGGCTTTGACGTTATCGCCTTCTACGACGTTGATGGAAGCTGTCCGCAGGAAATCATGAACGGTGTACCGGTGCTGCGCGACGAGCAGGAGCTCTGGAGCCTGACCAACAGCGAAACCCAGTTTATCGTGGCCGTGGAGTATGAGCAGAGTCAGTACCGTGATGTCTGGCTTAAATCGCTGGCTATGCACAACTGCCGTTCAGTTTCAGTCATCCCGACCCTGCGTGGTGTACCGCTTTACGGTACCGATATGGCTTATATCTTCAGCCACGAAGTGATGATTCTGCGTGTTCAGAACAACCTGGCGAAACGCACTTCGCGTTTCCTGAAGCGGGCATTCGATATCGTGGGTGCGCTCTCGATTATCCTGATGCTGATGCCAGCGCTGCTGGTGCTGGGCTTCCTGGTTGGCCGTGATGGTGGACCGCCGATTTATGGTCACGAGCGTGTCGGCATGAATGGCCGTAAATTCAAATGCCTGAAATTCCGCTCCATGGTCATTAATTCCAAAGAAGTGCTGGAAGAAGTATTGCGCACCGATCCGATTGCCCGTGCGGAATGGGATAAAGATTTCAAACTCAAAAATGATCCACGTATTACTAAAGTGGGCCACTTCATCCGTAAAACAAGCCTCGATGAGCTGCCTCAGCTCTGGAACGTGGTGCGCGGTGATATGAGTCTGGTTGGACCTCGTCCGGTCATTGAAGATGAACTCTGTCGTTATGCTGGTGATGTTGATTATTACCTGATGGCTAAGCCAGGCATGACGGGATTGTGGCAGGTCAGCGGTCGTAATGACGTTGACTATGAAACCCGCGTCTATTTCGACTCGTGGTACGTGAAAAACTGGTCACTGTGGAATGACATCGCCATTCTGTTTAAAACAGTAGGCGTAGTGTTAAAACGCGACGGTGCCTATTAATCGTGAGTCGAAATGAGCGTGCTAACGCGCGCTCAGAGGTGTTTTGCCGTTGTCAGGCGTGTCGTTGATAGTGGCCATCATCAGGGATATCGCAGTGCATCCATAGTCCGCTATGATGCCAGGCGTTCCAGGTAGACCCTGATAGATGGCCACGATTTATAACAAGTGGAGCAAGGATAATGAACGACAGGTTCAGAGCTTAAGGCTGATGTCAGCCAGGATTTACTTTTTGTTGGACGCTTACACAGCGGCGGTTTCGCCTCTATCAATAAATAACTGATAGCGAAGATCTTAATGATTACAATCAAAATGAAATTGATACCCTTGCTGGTATCCGCCACATTCCTTAGCGGATGTACGATCGAACCAGGTTCTCACCTTTCTACATCAGGAAAAGATGTTGTTGAACAGCAGGATAGCAACTTTGACATCGATAAATATGTCAACGTCTTCCCGCTGACCCCGTCACTGGTTGAACGGATGCGTCCTAAGCCACTGGTGGCTCAGACCAACCCTTCTCTGCAGAACGAAATTCAGAACTACGAATACCGTATCGGTGTGGGCGACGTCCTGACCGTAACGGTCTGGGATCACCCGGAACTGACGACCCCAGCGGGTCAGTACCGTAGCGCAAGCGACACCGGTAACTGGGTGCATTCTGATGGCACCATCTTCTATCCCTACATCGGTCGTGTCCGTGTAGCAGGCCGTACCGTCGGCGAAGTGCGTGACGAAGTGTCGCGTCGTCTGGCTCAGTACATTGAAAGCCCTCAGGTTGATGTCAGCATTGCCTCGTTCAAATCGCAGAAAACCTATGTGACAGGTTCTGTCACGAATTCAGGTCAGCAGGCGATTACTAACGTACCGTTGACGGTGCTGGATGCGATCAACGCCGCTGGCGGCCTGGCCGCTGATGCTGACTGGCGTAACGTCGTGCTGACGCACAACGGTCGTGAGCAGCGCGTCTCTCTGCAGGCACTGATGCAGAATGGCGACCTGAGCCAGAACCACCTCCTCTATCCGGGCGACATTCTGTACGTTCCGCGTAACGACGATCTGAAAATCTTCGTGATGGGTGAAGTGAAGCAGCAGACCACGCTGAAGATGGACCGTAGCGGCATGACGCTGGCGGAAGCACTGGGCAATGCGGCAGGCATGGATCAAACCACCTCTGACGCGACGGGTGTCTTCGTTATCCGTCCACTGCACGGCACCGATCGCAGCAAGATTGCCAACATCTATCAGTTGAACACCAAAGATGCGGCATCCATGGTGATGGGAACCGATTTCCAGCTCCAGCCTTATGACATCGTGTATGTCACCTCTACGCCGCTGACGCGCTGGAACCGTGTGATTTCAGGATTGATACCAACCATCGCAGGTATCAACGATGCAACACAGGCCGCGTCACGTATCCGTACCTGGGGTAATTAAGGTCCGACCATGATTAAGTCAGTGTTAGTCGTTTGCGTAGGTAACATCTGTCGCTCTCCTACCGGAGAGCGCCTGTTTAAACGTGCGCTGCCCGAGTTAGACGTTCGCTCTGCAGGCCTGGGGGCACTGGTCGGCCACGCGGCCGATAAGACGGCGTCTGAAGTTGCAGCTGCACAGGGCCTGTCGCTGGAAGGACATCAGGCACAACAGCTGACGGCAGAGATGTGCCGCAATGTTGACCTGATTCTGGTCATGGAAAAGCGACAGATTGAACAGGTGAACCGCATCGATCCGGCCGCGCGTGGTAAAACCATGCTGCTGGGACACTGGCTCAATCAGAAAGAAATTGCGGATCCGTACAGAAAAAGCCGCGAGGCCTTTGAAGAGATTTACGGATTACTGGAAAACGCTACCCAGAAGTGGGTCAACGTATTAAGCCGATAGTTGGGATTATCCATGAATATAAAAAATAAGGTCAGAACCGCGCCGGGAGAGGAGTCGAATGGATGGGATCTGGCGCATCTTGTGGGACAGCTAATTGATCATCGCTGGATCATTGTTGCCGTTACCGCATTTTTCATGCTGGCGGGAACACTCTACACACTGTTTGCAACACCGATTTATAGCGCAGATGCGTTAGTTCAGGTTGAGCAGAAGAATGCCAGTACCGTTCTGAACGAAATTGACAGCATTCTGCCTCCGACGCCAGCCTCTGATACAGAAATCGAGATTCTGGAATCCCGTATGGTCATCGGTAAAACCGTTGACGATCTGGATCTGGATACCGTGGTTGAGCAGAACTATTTCCCGGTTATCGGCAAAGGTCTGTCGCGCCTGATGGGCACCAAACCTGCCAACATCGCGATTTCGCGCCTGGAAATCCCACGCACTGTCGAAAAACGTAACGTTGAACTGGAAGTGACCGGTCCGGATAGCTACACCGTCTCAAAAGATGGCGATGAGCTGTTCAAAGGTAAAGTCGGCCAGCTGGAGTCGCACGGCGACATCAGCATGCTGGTGAGCGAGATTCACGCTGATGAAGGCACCAGCTTCACCGTGACCAAGCTGAATGACCTGCAGGCGATCCGTTCCGTACTGGCTAACCTGACCGTTGCAGACAAAGGTAAAGATACCGGCGTTCTGGGTCTGGAATATCTGGGTGAAGATCCCGAGCAGATCAGCAAAGTCCTGAACCAGATTGTGAACAACTATCTGTTACAGAACGTTGAGCGCAAGTCAGAGCAGGCCGAGAAAAGCCTGGAGTTCTTACGCACTCAGCTGCCTGCCGTTCGCGCCAAGCTGGATGAAGCGGAAAACAAGCTGAACACGTTCCGTCGTCAGAACGAATCAGTTGACCTGTCACTGGAAGCGAAATCCGCCCTGGACTCTTCTGTCAGCGTGCAGAGCCAGTTGAACGAACTGACCTTCCGTGAAGCTGAAGTTTCGCAGCTGTTTACCAAAGATCACCCGACGTACCGCGCGCTGCTTGAAAAACGCAAAACGCTGGAAGGCGAGCAGGCTCAGCTGAACAAGAAAATTTCTGGTATGCCACAGACTCAGCAGGAAATCCTGCGTCTGACCCGTGACGTTCAGTCAGGTCAGGAGATCTACATGCAGCTGCTGAACCGTCAGCAGGAGCTGAGCATCAGCAAAGCCAGCACCGTGGGTGATGTCCGCATCATCGATAACGCGCAGACCGCTAACTCGCCGGTTGCTCCGAAGAAGCTGCTGATTATCGCTGCGAGCCTGATTTTAGGTCTGTTCGTGTCAGTGGGTCTGGTTCTGCTGAAAGCCATGCTGCATCACGGCATCGAGAACCCGGATCAGCTGGAAGAGCTGGGCATGAATGTCTATGCCAGCGTTCCACTGTCTGACTGGCAGCGTAAGAAGGATACCGAAGCTCTGGCGCGTCGTGGCAGCAAGGTGAAAACCGATCCGCACGAAACGCTGCTGGCACTGGGTAACCCGACTGACCTCTCCATCGAAGCGATTCGTAGCCTGCGTACCAGCCTGCACTTCGCCATGATGGAAGCGAAAAACAACATCCTGATGATCACCGGTGCCAGCCCGGGTATTGGTAAAACCTTTATCTGTGCCAACCTGGCGACCCTGGTCGCGAAAGCGGGTCAGCGTGTTCTGTTTATCGATGGTGACATGCGTCGTGGTTACACCCACGAACTGCTGGGCGCGGATAACAAATCAGGCCTGTCAAACGTGCTGTCCGGTAAAACTGAGTTCAGCCCGGCGCTGATTCAGCAGGGCGTGTATGGTTTCGACTTCCTGCCACGTGGTCAGGTTCCACCGAACCCGTCTGAGCTGCTGATGCATCGTCGCATGGGTGAGCTGCTGGAATGGGCGAGCAAGAACTACGACCTGGTGTTAATCGATACGCCGCCAATCCTGGCCGTCACCGATGCATCAATCATCGGTAAGCTGGCCGGCACCTCACTGATGGTGGCGCGTTTCGAAGCTAACACCACCAAAGAAGTGGACGTCAGCTTCAAACGCTTTGCCCAGAACGGTATTGAGATTAAAGGTGTGATCCTCAACGCCGTGGTGCGTAAAGCCGCGAATGCGTATGGCCATGGTTATGACTACTACGCCTATGACTACAGCAAGCCCAACAAAAGCTGATCATTGAGTAATAACCAGGGGGCGGTCTGACCGCCCCTTTTTATCGTCCTTTTGAATGACGACACGCATCAATTTACACAGGTTATTCTGTCCAAACCCACAAAAGCGATACCTCTATAAATCGCATGGCGAGCGTCACTCAACAGAATTCATCACCAGCATGGCATTGCCTGCACGCAATGTGTCATCGTCCTTTCAGACTTACTGAAAAGCCAGTCGGAGAGGCGAAGCGTGATAATTGCTGGCATGAGAACTTGTGGAATTAAGGGAATCACACCATGGCTCCATATTGGTATGTATCAGGCTTTTTACTGTTGCTTTCGCTGTTTGAAATAGCGCTGAAAAAAGACGAACGCACAAACTATATTCTGACCTGGCTGCTCTGTTTTGCTGCCGTGACACTGATTATTTTCGGGGGAATTCGCGGCCTCGGCACCGGCATGGATGACTTTCAGTACCGGAGCTTCTTCGAAGACTTTATCAGGCGTATCGAGATCAACGGCTTCTTTAATACCGTTGCGTTTTTCCGTTACGAACCGCTGATTTTTGCGCTGGCCTGGATTACCAGCCTGTTTTCGCACAATGCCAGCATCTTCCTGTTTGTCTTCTGCGCCATTGCTGTTTCTATCAATACTTACTTTTTCCGGAAGATGTCACCCTATCCGGTGCTGGCGCTGGTGCTCTATTCAGCGCACATCTTTATCAACAAAGACATTAACCAGATTCGCTTTGGCCTGAGTTCTGCGCTGTTCCTGGGCGTCCTCTGGTCGATCTATCTCAAGCGCTACTGGTGGGCTTTTGCCTTCTTCATTCTGTCGTTCACGAGCCATAACACGGGTGTCATGGTAGTAACCCTGGTGCCGTTCCTGTTTATTCGTGACTGGCGCTGGTGGCCGGTAATTATCATCGTTGCCAGCTTGCCGCTATCGGTAGTGGGCGGTTCCAGCTTTATTGCATTGATTGCCGGACATCTGGGATCGCTGGGCGAGAGGGCATCGGGCTATAACAATGACCCATCCTACGCAATGGGTGGCAGCATCCTGGCCGTATCGAACCTGAAGAACATCATGCTGGTGTTTGTATTCTTCTACTTCATGCTGACCGATGAGCTGAAGCGCGAAAATTACGCCCAGTATCGCCTTAACTATCTGCTGATTCTGAGCTTTGCTATCGGCGGTGCGATCAGGATCTTCCTGTACAACTTCCCGTCAGGTTCGCGCCTGTCCAACTATTTGCAACAGGTCGAGCCGATCATCCTGACCTCACTGATTTATCAGGCCAGGCGATCGTGGAAGCCAGCGCTGTACGCCATGCTGGTTTTCTTCCTGCTCTATTACCTCTACTACAACACCATTTCTACCAAGCAGGCGGTTACCGGCTATGAAGTGGCAAGAGAGTTTTTGCTGGTCCACTAATTAACCCGCGTCCGGCCCCTCGTGAAAAGCTTCGCGCGGGGCCGTTTGTCGGTAAGAACACAGGTTTTTCATCGACCGTTGTCGAATGAACTGTTTATTTTTGAACAATTTTAATGAGGTGCTGGCAATGAAGGACATTCGTTTCTCCATCGTAATTCCGGCTTATAACGCGTCAGAATCGATTGTCACGACGCTGGATTGCGTTAAAGCACAAACGTATCGCAATTTTGAAGTCATCATCGTGGATGACAAATCGGCGGATGCCGCGGCGCTGGCGGATGTGGTCCGCAGCGAACGCTACCAGGATCTCGACATCAATCTGGTGCTCTCGGAGGTCAAACTCAACGGCGCCGGTGCGCGTAATAAAGGCATTGAGCTGGCGACCGGTGATTATGTCAGCTTCCTTGACGCCGACGATGAGTGGGCCGCGGACAAACTGCAGCAGGTGAGTGAAAAAATTGCTCAGCTGGAAGCCCAGGGCAAACAGAACTTCGTCATTTTCAGCCAGGTGAACATTTATCAGGACGGCACGTTCCTGAAAGTGATGCCAATGCAGCCACCGGGCAAAAATGAAACCGTCGCCGAGTATCTGTTCGGCTGTTACGGCTTTATCCAGACCAGCACCATCGTGCTGAAGCGCGAAGATGCGGCGAAGATTCAGTTTGATACCCGCTACATCCGTCATCAGGATTATGATTTCTGCATTCGTGCCGATCGCATGGGCTACGATTTTGTGATGATCGCCTCACCGCTGGCCAACTACCATCTGGTCACGAAATTTGGCTCGAAACACAAAGGCGAATCGGTGAACTACTCGATGTTCTGGCTCGATAGCATGAAGCCGCATCTTACCCCGCGTGATATCCACACTTACAAAGCCTTTAAGCTGCCGCTGCGCTACAAGATGGATGGGAAGTCGCTGATGGCGAGCCTGAGCTTTGCTCGCTACTTCTTCCTCACCAACAAAGACAACCGTGCTTATTTCATGAACCGGGTTAAAGACAAGGTCAGAGCACGTTTCGGCGGTGAGAAAGCGATCTCCTGACGCGCACTGCGCCTCGCTCTGCTCCTGATTGTCAGGAGCACCTCTCTTTTTGATTAATTCAGGGTTGAAGATGAATACTTCTGTTGGAACCGTTGGCATTGTCATGCCTATGTATAATGCCCGTCAGACGGTGTTACGCGCTGTGCAATCGGTTATCAATCAGCACTATACCGACTGGCACCTCTATCTGGTCAACGACAAATCCACTGATGACTCGCTGGCGTTTGTGCGTGAGCACTGTCAGGATCCGCGCATTACCATTCTGGATAACGCGGTCAACATGGGTGCAGCGGAGACCCGCAATGTGGGACTGCGTGCAGCGACTGAAGAGATTATTGCGTTTCTCGACAGCGACGATGAGTGGCATGCGGATAAACTGACCCAGCAGGTTGCCGCCATTGCGGCCGGTGATGATTTTGTGATTACCGAATATCACTACAAAACCCGCAAAGCTGAGCACGACATTACCTACGGCAAACCTTACCTGCAGCAGGAAAACTTTGTGAAGAAACAGTATCGCGTCTGTTTCTCCTCTGTCTGTTTCCGCCGTCCGCCGCAGGGTCTTTTCTTCCAGCGCAAAGGGCACGAAGATTTCCTGTTTTTGTATGAATTATTCACCCGCTATAAGCAGGCACGCGTAATTCAGACGATTCTGGTCAACTATTACGAATTAGGCGATTCCCTTTCGCGTAATAAGAACAAAGCTGCCCAGTGGCACCTTGAATTATTAAGAATTATCTATAAAAACAATCCGTTAAAAATCTATTACTATTACGCCTGGTATATGGTGAATGGTGTGCTATTTACCCTTAAGCATCGTTAAGCCTGTCGGCAGGATTGTCTTTAAAATTTAAGGTGGATAGCGTTTCATGAAAAAAATTGTCCTGGTGATCAAAGATGCTTATTCGTATGCAGGCACCGAGAACATCTGTAACTTCATGTCAGAGTGTCTTGGCGAAACACATGAAGTCACCATCTACTCGCTGGAAGGCAGCGGTAAAACCTTTTATCCGTTTGAGCATGTCAAACAGATCGTCAGCTTCGAAGGGCAGAGCAACCCGATTAAAAGCGCGGTAGCCCGGATTAACGAAGAGGGTTTCGATACCGTCTTCCTGATCAGCATGGGTCGCCTGAGCGTGATGTTCGCCTTCTGGAATCTGCTGGCTATGAAGAAGAAGCGGGGCAAAGCCTACGCCTGCGAACATATCGCTATTAACTCCTTCAGCAAACCGATTAAGTTCCTCAAGTTTCTGCTGCTGCGCTACTACGACCGCGTGATTGTTCTGACCGAAAAAGATCATCAGGTGTTCAGCCGCTGGCGCATTCCCAGCAAGCCAATCCCAAATCCGGTGGTTTACAAAAACTATCTGCGCCAGACCCGTCATCGTCAGGCGCTGGCGGTCGGACGTCTGGATAACCAGAAGGGCTTTGATCTGCTGCTGGATATCTGGCGCGACTTCGCCCGCAACCATCCGGACTGGACGCTGGTGATTGCCGGTGACGGCGAACTGCGTCAGCAGCTGCACGACCAGGCGGCCGTGCTGGGCATTACTGACAGTGTGAAGTTCGTTGGCAAGGTCAGCAATATCAACGACTACTATCGCGACAGCGATATGGCGCTGATGACCTCGCGCTATGAAGGCTTGCCACTGGTGCTGCTGGAAGCCAAATCCTGGTCACTGCCGGTGGTTGCCTATGACTGCCCGACCGGACCGCAGGAGATCATCAACCACGGTGAAGATGGTTTCCTGGTGCCGATGAACGATAAAGCCACGTTCCTGGCGCGAATGGAGCAGCTCGCCAGTGATGACGCACTGTTCTATGCCATGAGCGGAAAAACCAAACAAACCGCGCTGAAATTCGACGGTAACCAGATTAAGCAAAGCTGGCTGTCATTGGTTTAAACGGAGCTGGAAAAGCTCACTTGCGACGTGCCTCAGGGACACCGCCATGGCCAATGGCCTTATTGACTACGGGAATTGATGCATGAAAAGAAGAGAAGTTTTACAGACCGCCGCCTCCGCTCTGGTGGGGGCTCTCTCCGTGAGCACCTTTTCCAGCTACGCTGCAAAAAGTAACGGTATTGCCCTGAAACCGGTTGATGCTACTGACATTCCTAAAGGCGACGTGCCTATCCTGACGCCGGAAAATGTCTACGCCATGCCACCGCAGTTCTGGCAGGGCTTTGAGGGCAAACTCTGGATTGGTAAAGCCGGTGTGGATGCCAGCAAGCCAGGCAACCAGATCCCGGTTTTCCTGCGCGATGCCAGTGGCAAAGTGTCAGAGATTACGCAGCCTATCGCGCTGAACAAAGGCAACTTTGCGCAGTTCATTCAGGATAACGCTGCGCTGATTGCCAATCCTTCACATTCGATGACGGTCGAGGACAGCAGCGGTCAGACGCTGTTTAACATCGCCGATGTCAGTCGTCCAGGCCCTGCAGATTTCAGTCAGCGTCTGGCGCAGCCAGCGGGTTATCAGCTGATTGGTGAGATTCCGTCCGTGGCGGAGTTACGTAAAACCCGTCCGCTGTTTGAAGGGGCCAAGGTTAAGCTGAAAAGCTGGCATGAAGGACGGGAAGTCGGCGGCGGCGAGTTTGTCGGCAGCTTCCAGCCCGCTCAGAATGATGGCGGCGTAAACTTTTCCGGCGAGGGCTTCTCCTGGCGTCGCGTCGTAGACGATTTTAACCGCCTCACGCTGTTTGATTTCGGTGCGATTGCCGATGGCAAAACCGACACGGCACCCGCCATTATGGCGATGTTCGAGTGGTCACAGCAGGCTAACCAGCAGATCTGTGTCCAGTTCCCGGCCGGTACCTTCATGGTCTCCGCCTGTAATCTTGGTACTAAATATCTCAACTTCTTCCGCATGTCCGGTGCGATGGTGAACTTCGGCTACTTCCCGGCGACCACCATTGTCTCGGATGGTAAGTCTGAGTTCGTCTTTGAGATGAATGCCCGTCGTGTCGAGCTTTCCAACCTTAATTTCGTCGGCAACACCGATAAGAGTCCCAACCAGCAGGGCTTTTTCCATAACAACTGCCCTGGCGGACAATATTTCCGTGGTGCCTGCCTGCGCTTTAATGCCGTTGGCGGCACCGCCATCAGCCTGCAGGATACCCTCGATTGTAAGATCGACCAGTGGTACGCCTCACGCTGTACCGGTGATGTGATCAAATCGGGCTGGTCAGGTCAGAAGCAGGGCAAATGGGACCACAGCACCGCAATTGAACTGTCGAACTTCAATGCGCAGTATTGCCGTGGCGGCAAAGTCCTCAACCTGCCGCGTTGCGGCCAGTCGATTATTCATAACGGCTGGATTGAGCACTGTGACAACCCGGGCGATCTTTCCAACGGTCAGTGGATCGTCGATGCGCTGAGCCTGGAGGATTGTAAGAATCCGCTGATCGCGCACAACACCCGTCTGAATATGCGTCAGACCAGTCTGCAGTCAGGGAGCTGGATCGACAACTCCATGCAGGGCGACCGTCTGCTCAGCATCTGGGAAATGGGATCGACCCGCGTCGAATCTTATGGCGTCGCGCTGGATGGCAGCCTGAAGTACAACTACATCACCTCGCGCTGGCGTTTAGAGAACAACACTAACCAGGAAACCTGGTTTGATCTCGGCAGCCTCTACTCACCGACGGTGGGGGATTCGTGGGAGATTGAAATCTTTGGACAGTCGCAGTTCAGCAACGGCAGTGGTGATAAGCCGCTGATGAACCTGATCGGTGACAAGACCACCGGCGGCCGCGCGGTGATCCACGTGCAGCGCAAGAAAGACCTCTCAGAAGCGAGCTGGTCGGCCGAAGGCAGCAGCCCGATAGTTGATGTTCGCTATGTGGCTGAGCATGACACCGATGTGCATATCTACGTCAAACTGGCGGGCTGGACGCCGTCAGCCGCGGTGCTGGTGAAAACCACCGGTAAAGATCGCTTTGTGACTGGCCGCTGTGCGCGGGTCAATGCGGTCATGGAGAAGGGCAATCCCCCATCGGGCGACGCAACCAAACGTGCGCCGCAGCGCTTTAGCCTGCACAACGGCAAAGCGGGTGTGGGTGCCAACGAGCAGGGCGATCTGCTGATGGCTTCCCGCCCGCTCTCCGCCGATCAGGTCGATACCAGCAAGCCGGAAGGCTTTGTTTCCGTGGTCATCAACGGCAAACAGGTCGCACTGCCTTACTTCGCGATTAAGTTGTAACACCTTGACGGCCGCCACAATGGAGGCGGCCGGTTTTAACAGGAGCTGTACCTTTGGGTGCGTTATCCCGTAAAGCATTACTTTAATCAGAGTTCATTTTGCCCATTTCGGATCTGGGCGGCTTTCAGAATTAAAAAAATTCATTCGGAGTTGTTATGAAAATTTTATTGGTGGGTAACCATACGTGTGGGAATCGCGGGGATGGCGCGATTCTTCGTGGACTGATTGATTCAATGAGGTCTGCACGCAGTGATTTAGACATTGACGTTATTAGCCGTTATCCAACCAGCTCCGGTTATCTGCTCCAGCAGGATATTCAGCAGGATGCGCTGTATCTGCACAACAGCAAGTCAGGTAAAGGTCTGGTCGGTTCGTTTAAGCGTAAAGTCGCGAACCGCCTGATGCCCGATATCATGATGGCGCATTTGGGCAAGGGCGGGATCTTTAAGTCTTTCTCTGTTCCGCCTCACCTGAAAGCGTTTACGGAAAGCCTGGCAAAATATGATGCCATTATTCAGGTTGGCGGATCCTTCTTCGTTGACCTCTATGGCGTGACCCAGTTCGACCATGCGCTCTGTGCGCTGATGGCGAAAAAGCCGATCTACCTGATCGGTCACTCGGTGGGGCCATTCCAGAACCCGCGCGTCAATGCGCTGGCGAACTTTGTCTTTGATCGTGTCGACAGCCTGGTGCTGCGCGAGTCGGTCAGCCTTGATCTGATGAAGCGCGACGGCGTGACCAGCTCTAAAGTGGCATCGGGTGTGGATACCGCTTTCCTGGTGCGTGCGCGGGAAGTCGAAAATCCGAGCCACAACCTGCTCTACTGGCAGGGCATTATCGATGGACGTAAAACCATTGCGATTACGGTGCGTGAACTGGCGCCGTTTGATAAACGTCTGGGTGTCACACAGAAAGAGTATGAAGCGGCGTTTGGCCGGGTAATTAATGCCATGATCGCTGAAGGCTATCAGGTCGTGGCGTTCTCAACCTGTACCGGCATCGACAGCTATGCCAAAGATGACCGCATGGTTGCACTGACGCTGCGTGACCACGTGACGCAGCCTGAACATTACCATGTCATCATGGATGAGTTTAATGACCTGGAACTGGGCATCCTGCTGAATCACTGCCATCTGACCATTGGTACCCGCCTGCATTCGGCGATTATCTCCATGAACTTTGGCACCCCGGCTGTGGCGATCAACTACGAGCACAAGTCGATGGGTGTGATGAACCAGCTTGGTCTGCCGCAGATGGCAACCGATGTGAAAAGCCTGATGGATGGCTCGCTGATCGACAAGGTCAAAACGGTCCTTGCCGATTACGACAACATCAAGCTGAAGGTCGACACGGCCGTTGCGAATGAAAGGGAAATTGGCAATCGGATCACTGAAGAGATTCTCAAAGTATTAGGGTAATGTGATGAAACTGACTTTTTTCACCATGCGTTTCCCGGTTGCCTCTGAGACATTCGTACTAAATCAGGTGACCCATTTTATTGATGCCGGTTACGAGGTGGAGATCATTTCAGTCTTTCCCGGCGATTTAGTGAACCGGCATGCCGCGTTTGATGAGTATGGTCTGGCGGCGAAGACGCACTATCTGCTGCCAGAAGAGAAAGTCTCGATTGTTGATAAGCTGAACCAGCGTATCAAACTGGTACTGCCGAAAGTGACGAAGCCGTCGCTGCTGCGTTCGCTGAATGTGCGCCGTTATGGCGCGCAGTCCAGCAAACTGCTGCTGCCGTCGATTGTGGCGAATGCAAAGCAGACCTTCACCGCAGATGTGTTCCTGGTGCATTTCGGCTATGCCGGTGCGCTGGCGAACAAGCTGCGTGAGCTGGGCGTGCTTAAGGGTAAACAGGCGACCGTGTTCCATGGCGCCGACATTTCCCGTCGTCACATTCTGGAAGAGCACAAACTCGATTATGTGAATCTGTTCCGCCAGAGTGAGCTGATGCTGCCTATCAGCCATCTGTGGGAGAACAAGCTGATCGAGATGGGCTGTCCGCCGGAAAAAATTCACGTGACGCGTATGGGCATTGAGCCGGAGAAGTTTAAATTCCAGCCGCGCCAGGCGTTTCAGACGCCGCTGCGTATCGTTTCGGTGGCACGTCTGACCGAGAAAAAAGGCCTGGATGTGGCGGTCAAAGCCAGCGCCATCCTTAAGCAGCGTGGCGGTCAGTTTCAGTACACCATTATCGGCAACGGCGATCAGGATGAGATGATGCGTGATTTCATCGCCCGTGAGGGGATGGAAGATTGCGTCTGTATGCCGGGCTTTAAACCGCAGGAGGAGATCCGTCGCGCGCTGAGTGAGGCTGACATCTTCCTGCTGCCATCCAAAACCGCCGCAGATGGCGACATGGAAGGGATTCCGGTCGCGCTGATGGAGGCGATGGCGGTGGGCCTGCCGGTGGTCTCAACTTTCCACAGTGGCATTCCGGAGCTGATTGAGAACAACGTTTCTGGCTGGCTGGTGGAAGAGGACGATCCTGAGGCGCTGGCGGAAACGCTGCTGAAGCTCTCTCAGGGCGAAGTGGATGTGGCGCCGGTCGTTGCGGCCGCACGCCACAAAGTTGAGACTGAATTCAATCAGCATATCGCCTACGGCGAACTGGCACAGATTCTGGAGCGACTGGTGTGAGTGGATTTAAGTCACAGGCGATTTGGCTGTTCGGCAGCACCTGCTTTTCTGCGGTGCTGCAGGTTGCACAGCTGAGCTTTCTCGCCCGCAAACTGGAAACCCACGAGCTGGGGCTGCTAGCCATCATCAACGCCATTCTGGCGGTGGCGGGTGTGCTGCAGGATATGGGGATGAGCAGTTATCTGGTGCATCGCCAGAACATTACCCGTCGTGAGCAGAGCACCATCTACTGGGTGAACGTCTCACTCAGTTTATGCACTGGTCTGATCATGCTGCTGATCGCCTTCCCGGTCTCCTGGTTCTATCATCTGCCGGAGCTGGTAGGGCTGATCATGCTGACCAGCCTCAACTTCCTGGTGCTGGGGCATCTGTCGCAGTATCAGGCGCACTACATCAAAACCAAGCGGATGGTTTCGCTGGCGAAGATTGAGATGGGCACCAAGCTGTTTGCCTTCCTCTGTGTCGTGGCGATGCTGGAGTTCACCTCCCTGACCGTCGCGGCGGCGATTCTCGGTCTGTTTATCAACGCCTTTACCCGCATCCTCTGCATGATTGCGCTGGGTGAGAAGTCATGGCGTCCGACCTGGGAGTTCGACAAAGCGACTTTTATCGGTGCAATTCGCTACGGCAGTTATCAGCTCGGCTCGCAGACCATTAACCAGCTGCGTACACAGGCCGATGCGCTGGTGGTGGGTAAAGTGATGGGCGCCGAGATGCTGGGCGTCTATTCGCTGGCGAAAGAGCTGGTGCTGCAACCGCTGAAGCTGGTAACGCCGGTGATCAACCGTCTTGCACTGCCGCGCTTTGCTGAGAAGCAGCACGATGCCGAGCAGTTGAAGAAGCTGTTCCTGAAGGGCACTCTGGGAATCATGCTGTTCAGCAGCGCGATGTACCTGGCGATCGGCATCCTGTCACCCGTCATTGTGCGTGTCCTGTATGGCGCGTCGCATGAGCAGGTCTATCACCTGATTCCGCTGATGCTACTGTTTGGTATGCTGCGGCCGATGGGCGGTCTTACCGGGGCGATTTCGCAGGCTAACGGACGGACCAACGTTGAGTTCTACTGGAACATTGTGGCGAGTATTGTGGTTCTGGCGGTGCTGGCGACCACCTTTATCTGGCCGAACGTGCTCTATGTGGCGCTGACGCTCTCCATCTCGCAGATCCTGATCTCGGCACTGGCTCATCCGTTCTTCATCAAGCCGGTCATTGGCATTCGGTTTATTCCCTATGCCCGGCAATGGGTGGCGGTGTCGGTGGTATTTGTCGGCATCATGTTGCTGGTAAATCACTTTAATCTGTTTGTGATGCCAGAGTGGTTTGAAGGCTGGCTCTGATTACTGCGCAGATATATCAACGGGCGACCTCAGGGTCGCCCGTTTTCATTTATGGCTGGTCTCAGCCCTGCAACGAATAGTGCTGTAGATCACAGTGGCGATATTCGATTACTGTTTGTCTTTACTCAGTTTATGCCGTCGCTGGCAATGGGCAAAATGCCGAATTTCCAAGTTATGACAGAGAGTTACTGTCCGCTTTTCAGATAAAGATTATACTTGCTCTTCCGGCCGATCCTGCATAATCGACCCACATCTTCATTTTATTAAACGGAATAAATATGACCAAGCTTAAAGCAGTAATCCCGGTTGCGGGCCTCGGTATGCATATGCTCCCTGCGACTAAAGCCATTCCGAAAGAGATGCTGCCTGTCGTCGACAAACCGATGATCCAGTACATCATTGACGAGTGTGTTGCCGCAGGTATTAAAGAGATTGTGCTGGTCACGCATGCATCTAAAAATGCGGTAGAAAACCACTTCGACACCACCTATGAGCTGGAAGCGCTGCTTGAAGCGCGCGTGAAGCGTCAGCTGCTGAGCGAAGTGCAGTCTATCTGCCCGCCAGGCGTAACCATCATGAACGTGCGCCAGGCGCAGCCGCTGGGCCTGGGCCACTCCATTCTTTGTGCCCGTCCGATGATTGGTGATAACCCGTTCGTCGTCGTGCTGCCAGACGTCCTGCTGGATGACTCTACCGCTGACCATATGCGTTATAACCTCGCAGCGATGGTTGCCCGTTTTGAAGAGACCGGCCACAGCCAGGTCCTGGCGCAGCATATGCCAGCGTCAGATCTCTCTGAGTACTCCGTCATCACCACTGAAGAGCCAATCGATCACCCAGGCGACGTGAGCACCATTACTGGTTTCGTTGAGAAGCCAGAAGATACTGCAGGCCTGAGTTCTGACCTGGCTGCGGTAGGCCGCTATGTTCTCTCTGCTGATATCTGGGCGGAACTGGAGCGCACTGAGCCAGGCGCGTGGGGTCGTATCCAGCTGACCGATGCGATTGCCAGCCTGAGCAAACATAAAGCCGTTGATGTTTCGCTGCTGACCGGTCACAGTTTCGACTGCGGTCGTAAACTCGGATACATGCAGGCGTTTGTCTCTTACGGACTGCGCAGCAACGCGCAGGGTCGTGATTTCCGCGAAGCTATCCAGACCATCCTCGCAAAACAAAAGTAAACCATTCGCCGCGTTCTGCGCGGCTGATTGAAAGGAGCTCACATGGCAATTTTGGTAACGGGCGGAGCAGGGTACATCGGCTCCCATACGGTACTGGCGCTGTTGCAGCGCGGTGATGATGTTGTGGTTCTGGATAACCTCTGCAATGCCTCTCGCGAAGCAATTAATCGCGTTGAGAAACTGGCGGGTAAAAAAGCGACCTTCGTAGAAGGCGATATCCGTGACCGCGCCTGTCTGCGTGACCTGTTCGCATCCAACAGCATTTCAGCCGTAATCCACTTTGCAGCGCTTAAAGCGGTGGGTGAATCGACCCGCATGCCGCTGGAGTACTACGAGAACAACGTTGCGGGCACCGTGGTGCTGCTGGAAGAGATGCGCAATGCCGGCGTCTGGAACTTCATCTTCAGTTCATCCGCGACCGTCTACGGCGCAGATGCACCGGTTCCTTACGTTGAGACCACCCCGATTGGCGGCACGACCAGTCCTTACGGCACCTCAAAGCTGATGACCGAATTCGTGATGCGCGATTTCGCCAAAGCAGAGCCGAAGTTTAAGTCGATTGCCCTGCGTTACTTCAATCCGGTTGGCGCACATGAGTCAGGCGAAATCGGTGAAGACCCGGCGGGCATCCCGAACAACCTGCTGCCGTACATCGCGCAGGTCGCGATTGGCCGCCTGGAGAAGCTCGGTGTGTTTGGCGGCGATTACGATACGCCAGACGGTACCTGTCTGCGTGACTACATCCACGTTGTTGACCTGGCGGAAGGACACCTGAAAGCGCTGGATCATCTGAGCAAAGTGGAAGGCTACACCGCCTTCAACCTGGGCGGCGGCAAAGGCTTCTCCGTGCTTGAGATGATCAAGGCATTCGAGAAGGCGTCTGGTAAGGCGATTCCGTTTGAGATCAAGCCACGTCGTGACGGCGACCTGCCTGCGTTCTGGGCCGATGCCTCACTCGCTAACAGTACGCTCGACTGGCGCGTGACGCGCGGCATCGATGAGATGATGCGCGATACGTGGAACTGGCAGAGTAAGAACCCGGATGGGTTTCGGTAGTTGAAAAAATCTGCAAACACCCGGCTTTGGCCGGGTTTTTTTTTGCCTGCGTTAAGAGGAATTGAATATTCCTGCCTCCTGTTCTCATCTCAATGCCAGATTGTGACTGTTTGATGTCTCAATACGGAATTATCCTGGTCAGGCTTCAGTCGCGATTAATCACAATACCAGGTAATCCGACTCTGTGAAGAGGCGCAAAGCGTGATTCTCCATACGCTACTATGCTGTTTTGTCATTGATTACATTTATCAATGCAGTGTGGGATCAATGTTTAGTCACTCTTAAGTTTTGTCCGTGGCAATCAAAGATTAGGCATATTATTTTTGCCGCACAAAATGTACTATTTGCAGTTATCCCGGAACCCGTATGCGATTGAATAAAATATAATCAGCGCATCGACAAGCTAATCTGTGAAGGCCAGATCCCTTCACACAGCGCATTGGTTGCTGCAAGCCAGGGGCGGTAGCGTGGCTATTTATTCGTAGTGAATAAAAATTGACCCGCTTATATGCATAGCATGTTTAAATTTGTTAGAGGATGTGGAATGTTACTTCCCGTAATCATGGCCGGAGGAACCGGCAGCCGCTTATGGCCCCTTTCCCGCGAACTTTATCCTAAACAGTTCATCTGTCTGCATGGTGAACACTCCATGCTGCAGGAGACCGTTAATCGTTTGAGCGGCGTCGAAGCACGCGCACCGATGGTCATCTGCAACGAGGAGCATCGTTTCCTGGTTGCCGAGCAGTTGCGACAAATTAACAAGCTATCTCATAACATTATTCTCGAACCGGTAGGACGCAACACGGCTCCGGCTATTGCACTGGCTGCACTAAACGCCGTAGAGCAGGGCGATGATCCGGTTCTGCTGGTGCTGGCCGCCGATCACGTGATTGAAGACCGTGCTGCGTTTCATCAGGCTATCAAAGTCGCTACCGCCTATGCCAAACAGGGCAAGCTGGTGACTTTCGGCATCGTGCCAACGGGTCCGGAAACCGGCTACGGTTACATTCAGCGTGGCGAAGCGCTGCCTGGCGCAGAGAATGGTCCATACCAGGTTCAGCGCTTTGTCGAAAAACCGAACCAGAACACTGCTGAGCAGTACCTTGAATCCGGTGAGTACTACTGGAACAGCGGTATGTTCATGTTCCGCGCTAAACGCTATCTGCAGGAGCTGGAGAAATTCCGTCCGGACATCCTGGAAGCGTGCCGTCGTGCTATGGCCAACGTCAAAGAAGGCAACGATTTCATCAGCATCGATAAAGATGATTTTATCGCCTGTCCTGATGAGTCAGTGGATTATGCAGTGATGGAACAGACCGACGCCGCCGTCGTCGTACCGCTGGCGGCTGGCTGGAGTGATGTGGGCTCCTGGTCTGCGCTGTGGGAAGTCAATGATAAAGATGATCATGGTAACTCCCTGAAGGGCGATACCTTCCTGCACAACACCAAAAATTGCTACATCAACAGCGAAGATCAACTGGTTGCCGCCATTGGCGTTGAAAACCTGGTCATCGTGAATACGAAAGATGCCGTCCTGGTCGCGCGTAAAGATCAGGTTCAGGATGTTAAGCGTGTGGTTGAGTTCCTGAAAAACGAGTGCCGCAGCGAATATCGCCGCCATCGTGAAACTTACTGGCCATGGGGACGTTGTGATCTGGTGGTTAACACGGGTCGCTTCAACGTTAATCGCATTACGGTTAAGCCGGGTGAGGCCTTTGAGCTGCAGATGCACTATCACCGCACCGAACACTGGGTGATCCTGTCAGGTACAGCGAAAGTGACCATTCAGGATAAGACCCTATTGCTGACAGAGAACCAGTCAACCTTTATTCCAATCGGTCACCCGCATACTTTAGAAAACCCAGGCAAGATTCCACTGGAACTGCTGGAGATTCAGTCGGGCTCTTACCTTGGTGACGACGACCTGATTTTGATTAAACAACAGTTTGCAAGTAAGTAAGGACTGACAAGAACATGGCAGCACTGACCTGTTTTAAAGCTTATGACATTCGTGGCGAGTTGGGCACTGAACTCAATGAAGACATTGCCTACCGCATTGGCCGGGCCTATGGCGAATTTATCCGTCCGAAAACGATCGTAGTGGGCGGCGATGTCCGATTAACCAGCGAGTCGTTAAAGCTGGCACTGGCCAATGGACTGCGGGATGCGGGCACTGACGTGCTCGATATCGGTATGAGCGGAACAGAAGAGATCTATTTCGCCACGTTCCATTTAGGCATTGATGGCGGCATTGAAGTGACTGCCAGCCATAATCCGATGAACTACAACGGCATGAAACTGGTGCGGGAAGGTGCGCGTCCGGTCAGCGGCGATACCGGTCTGCGCGACGTTCAGCGACTGGCGGAAGCCAATGATTTTGCTCCGGTAGAAGAGAGCAAACGCGGCGGTTTCAAGCAGATTTCCGTACTGGATGCCTACGTTGATCATCTGATGGGCTACATCGATCTGAAAAATTTCACTAAGCCGATGAAGCTGGTGATCAACTCAGGTAACGGTGCTGCGGGTCATATCATCGATGAGATTGAAAAACGCTTTAAGCAGGCCAATGCGCCTGTATCGTTTATCAAAGTTCATCATGAAGCTGACGGCAATTTCCCGAATGGCATCCCGAACCCGCTGCTGCCGGAGTGTCGTAAAGATACCTCTGATGCGGTGCGTGCGCATCAGGCGGATATGGGTATCGCCTTCGACGGTGATTTTGACCGCTGTTTCCTGTTCGATGAAAATGCTGAGTTCATTGAAGGCTATTACATCGTTGGGCTGTTGGCCGAAGCGTTCCTCAAGAAAGAAGCGGGAGCGAAAATCATTCACGATCCGCGTCTGACCTGGAACACCATTGATGTGGTGACCAAAGCGGGTGGTATTCCGGTGATGTCCAAAACCGGTCATGCGTTTATCAAAGAGCGCATGCGTGAAGAAGACGCGGTTTACGGTGGTGAGATGAGTGCGCACCACTATTTCCGCGACTTCGCTTACTGCGACAGCGGCATGATTCCATGGCTGCTGGTGGCTGAACTACTGGCAGTGAAAGGGGAGACGCTCTCCGGACTGGTTTCGGAAAGAATGAAGGCGTTCCCTTGCAGCGGTGAGATTAATTACAAAGTATCGAATGCAACGTCGGTTATCGCAGCGTTGAAAGCGAAATACCTTAGTTCTGCGATAGCTGAGGATAACACCGACGGTATAAGCCTTGTTTGCCAGGGCTGGAGATTCAACGTAAGAACGTCCAATACGGAACCTTTACTGCGACTCAACGTCGAAACTGAAGGCAATGCTGAAGCCTTGAGTAAAATATTGAAAGAAATCGACGCCGTTATTAAAGCTACGACAGTTTAATTTCACATATAGTTGATAATATTAATTTCCTAAATGATGGGTTTACGAATGACGAACAAAATTGCAATTATAACTGGAATTACCGGGCAAGATGGCGCGTATCTTGCTGAGTTACTTTTGAATAAGGGCTATACAGTTTATGGCACTTATCGCCGTACCAGTTCAGTAAACTTCTGGCGCATTGAAGAGTTAGGAATTAAACAAAACCCTAATCTTCATTTGGTCGAATATGATCTGACTGACCTGTCATCAAGCATTCGTTTACTTCAGCAAAGCAAAGCGACCGAAGTTTACAACCTTGCGGCTCAGAGCTTTGTAGGTGTTTCTTTCGACCAGCCACTGACCACCGCTGAAATTACCGGTATTGGTCCGGTAAATCTGTTAGAAGCTATTCGAATTGTTAACCCTAAAATTCGTTTTTATCAGGCGTCTACTTCAGAGATGTTTGGTAAAGTGCAGGCTATTCCGCAGAAAGAGGACACACCTTTCTATCCGCGTAGCCCATATGGCGTTGCAAAGCTGTATGCCCACTGGATGACCATTAACTACCGTGAGAGCTACAACATTTTCGCATCAAGCGGCATTCTGTTTAACCACGAATCGCCACTGCGTGGACAAGAGTTTGTGACCCGTAAGATCACCGATTCAGTAGCGAAAATTAAGCTCGGCAAACTGGATGTGCTTGAATTAGGTAACATGGACGCCAAGCGTGACTGGGGCTTTGCTAAGGAATATGTTGAAGGCATGTGGCGCATGCTGCAGGCTGATGAACCAGATACTTTTGTCCTGGCCACCAACCGCACTGAAACGGTCCGTGACTTCGTTTCAATGGCGTTCAAAGCTGCTGGCATTGAATTGCGCTTCGAAGGCAAAGATGATCAGGAAGTTGCCATCGATATCGCCACCAACAAAGTAGTGGTTAAGGTCAATCCTAAGTTCTACCGTCCTGCTGAAGTAGAATTACTGATTGGTAATCCACAGCGCGCAAAAGACATTCTGGGCTGGGAACCAAAAACCACGCTCGAAGAACTGTGCGCGATGATGGTAGAAGAAGATCTGCGCCGCAATAAACAAGGGTTCTCCTTCTGATATGACTAATGGCAAAAAAGCTTTGATCACTGGGATCAAGGGCTTTACCGGCCAATATATGGCAGCGGATTTATCCGCTGCCGGATATGAAGTTTATGGTTTCGGTTCAACTCCTGCCCAGAATTCCTCACGTTATTTTCAGGTTGATCTTACCAATCCAGCACAGGTAAAAAATGCTGTTGACAGTATTCAGCCTGACGTCGTTATTCATCTTGCAGCCATCGCTTTTGTTGGGCACGCTGACCCGAACGCGTTCTATAATGTGAACCTTTGCGGTACGCGTAACCTGTTACAGGCGCTTAGCGAATCAGCAAAAATGCCGGACGCAGTTTTGATCGCCAGTAGTGCTAATGTTTACGGTAATAACACACCGGGGAAATTAGCAGAGTCGATTCCTGCCAGACCTGCAAATGACTATGCGGTAAGTAAGCTGGCTATGGAGTATATGACCAGTCTGTTTTATAAAAAATTGCCGATTATTATTACCCGGCCATTTAATTACACTGGCGCCGGTCAGGCAGAAAACTTCCTGATACCGAAAATCGTCAAACATTTTCGTGAGAGAAAAGAAGTCATTGAACTGGGCAACATAGATGTATGGCGTGATTTTTCTGATGTGCGTGACGTCGTTAAAAGCTATTCAGCGTTACTTCATTCCCACTCATCTGGTCAGACTGTCAATGTTGCCTCAGGTAAAATGCATTCATTGAGGGAAGTCGTTGATCTCTGCCAATCCCTGACAGGCCATGATATTAAGATTGAAGTTAATCCTGATTTTGTCCGGCCAAATGAAATAAAAGAACTTTGTGGCGATATCACTTTGCTCAGTAGCTTAGTCGGTGAGACTTCGTCTAAAATCCCTCTTAGAGATACCCTGAAATGGATGCTGGAAGCAAAGCAATAAACGTCGTTTATTCTACGGACTGTATTAAATATCCTTTAACTGGTATTGGCCGTTATGCGTTTGAGCTTGCTAAACAGCTTCAGGAAAGAGAAAACGTCGCGCTGACCTTTCTTCATGGTACGAAGACTCGCGACTCACTGGCTGTTGCGAGTGAGTCTGCTCAGTCGGTTCAATCTTTTAAACGCAAATTACAAAAAAGTAAAACTGTAAGTGAAATATATCGCCTGACTTTTCCGGTAATGAAGATGATGGCGTTGAGAAAATTTAAGAGTCATATATTTCATAGCCCAAACTATTACTTACCTCCTCGCGTGAACCACTGTGTTGCCACCTTTCATGATCTGTCTGTGTTCCACTGGCCGCAATTTCATCCGGCTGGCCGTGTTCATCTGATGCAAAAAGAGTTAAGGAATTCCGTTTCGCGTGCGTCGATGTTGATCACTGATTCGTGTTACACAAAGAACGAGTTAATTGATTTCTTTGGCATTGAAGATAATAAAATTACCGTCGCTCCTCTGGCCTGCAACGAACAGTTTCATCCTCGTGATGAAGCAGAGACCCAGCAGGTGCTTGAAAAGTATAATCTGAAGTGGCGACGTTTCTTTCTTTATACCGGTACGATTGAACCAAGAAAGAATATATTGACGCTCTTGCAAGCCTATGATCGTCTGCCCGCTCAGGAAAAATCCGCCTTCCCGTTAGTCATTAGTGGCTATAAAGGTTGGGAAAATGAACAACTCTTTAAACTCTTCGATAAAGGCGAGAGAGAAGGGTGGTTAAAATATTTAGGTTTTGTACCTGGTAAAGATCTGCCGCTTTTATTCAGTGCTGCAACGAGTTTTGTTTTCCCTTCCATCTATGAAGGTTTCGGTTTACCAGTACTTGAAGCAATGGCATCAGGAACGCCTGTGATTTGCTCAAATGCAACGTCACTTCCGGAAGTCGCTGGAGATGCAGCATTAATGCATGAGCCTCAGGATGTTCATGCTTTGACAACTTACATTCAGATGATGATTGAAAGTGCAGATGAAAAGCGCCGTATGATTGATACGGGATTAGCGCGTGCCCGCGAATTTTCATGGTCACTGTGTGCCGATAAAACCATTGAAGCTTATGAGCAGGTCGCAAAATATATATGATTAAAGTTTTACACTGTTATAAAACCTATTACCCTGATACTTTCGGTGGTATTGAGCAGGTAATTTATCAGCTTTCTGAAGGCGGTATTAAGGAAAATATAGAATCCGTAGTGTTCACCCATAGTCCAGATTTCGAAAACAAAAAACAATCACTGGATAATCATCATATTTACCGGGTAAAAACGCAGTGTGAATTTGCCTCCACACCCTTTTCCTATGCAGCCATAAAGGAATTCAGGGAGCTGGCTCAGGATGCGGATATCATCCATTATCACTTCCCGTACCCCTTTATGGACTTTATGCATTTTGCTGCTGGCATTAAAAAGCCATCAGTAGTGAGTTACCATTCAGATATCGTTAAGCAGAAGGTGCTATTAAAGCTTTATACGCCGTTGATGAATCGCTTTCTTTCCAGTGTTGATCGCATCGTTGCTGCGTCGCCAAACTATGTTGAAAGCAGCCCGGTACTCCAGCAGTTCAAAGACAAGGTTGAAGTTATTCCTTACGGTCTTGATAAACAGTTTTATCAAAACAATGACCCTGCCGTTCTGCACAAATGGCAGGCAAGATTTCCGGATGGCTTCTTCCTGTTTATTGGGACATTTCGTTATTACAAAGGCCTGCATATTCTAATCGAGGCGGCAAAAAACAGCCATTACCCAATCGTCGTGGTTGGTGCTGGTCCGATTGAGGCTGAGCTCAAAGCGCAGGCACAGCAATTAGGTGTGGACAATATTCATTTCCTGGGCGCGCTGGAAGACAGTGAAAAATCTGCCTTACTGCAGCTGTGTACCTGTCTGGTTTTCCCGTCTCATTTACGTTCAGAAGCTTTCGGTATCTCTTTGCTGGAAGGGGCACTCTATTCAAAACCGCTGATTTCCAGCGAAATTGGAACCGGGACGACCTTTATCAATATTGATCGTGTCACCGGATTAGTGGTCCCGCCATCCGATCCCATAGCGTTACGACAGGCGATGGATGAAATCTGGCAGAACCCTGAACTGGCCATGACCTATGGTGCGGCTGCACTGGCGCGCTTTGAATCCCTTTTTACAGCAGATAGAATGATTCAAAGCTATACAAAGCTTTATAAATCCTTGTTAAGTGTGTGATTTTTTTTCAGAAAATTTCATCCCTGCGACCGCACCATTCATTACCTTTAATTCGCTATCCTGAGTTAACATACTGATCACTTACGAAGTGGTGTTACGGGTAACACCATGCGAGACCACAGACAGGAGTATGTAATGTCCAAGCAACAGATCGGCGTTGTAGGTATGGCAGTGATGGGCCGCAACCTGGCTCTTAACATTGAGAGCCGCGGTTACACTGTTTCAATCTTCAACCGTTCACGCGAAAAGACTGACGAAGTCATCGCCGAGAACCAGGGCAAGAAGCTTGCTCCTTTTTACACCGTTGAAGAGTTTGTCGAATCGCTGGAAAAACCTCGTCGCATCCTGCTGATGGTTCAGGCGGGTGAAGCGACTGACAAGACTATCGCCTCACTGACTCCACACCTGGATAAAGGCGACATCCTTATCGATGGCGGTAACACTTTCTACAAAGACACCATCCGTCGTAACAAAGAACTGTCTGACCAGGGCTTCAATTTCATCGGTACCGGTGTTTCCGGCGGTGAAGAGGGCGCATTGAAAGGCCCATCAATCATGCCTGGCGGCCAGAAAGAAGCTTACGAGCTGGTAGCACCGATCCTGGATAAGATTGCGGCACGTGCGGAAGATGGTGAAGCCTGTGTGGCTTACATCGGTCCGGACGGTGCGGGTCATTATGTGAAGATGGTTCACAACGGCATCGAGTACGGCGACATGCAGCTGATCGCAGAAGCCTATGCTCTGCTGAAAGGCGCACTGGGTCTGAACAACGAAGAGCTGGCTGAAACCTTCACCGAGTGGAACAACGGCGAGCTGAGCAGCTACCTGATTGACATCACCAAAGATATCTTCACCAAGAAAGACGAAGAAGGTAAATATCTGGTTGATGTGATTCTGGATGAAGCAGCGAACAAAGGCACCGGTAAATGGACCAGCCAGAGCTCACTGGATCTTGGCGAACCTCTGTCACTGATCACCGAGTCTGTCTTCGCCCGTTACCTCTCCTCACTGAAAACGCAGCGTGTTGCGGCCTCTAAAGTACTGAGCGGCCCACAGGCTAAAGCCTTCACCGGCGACAAAGCGGAGTTCATCGAGAAAGTCCGTCGCGCTCTGTACCTGGGTAAAATCGTCTCTTATGCGCAGGGCTTCTCACAACTGCGTGCTGCGTCAGAAGAGAACAACTGGGATCTGCACTACGGTGAAATCGCTAAGATCTTCCGCGCTGGCTGCATCATCCGTGCCCAGTTCCTGCAGAAGATCACTGATGCCTACGCAGCAGATGCTGGCATCGCTAACCTGTTGCTGGCTCCGTACTTCAAAGATATCGCAGATCAGTATCAGCAGGCGCTGCGTGATGTAGTTTCTTACGCGATTCAGAACGGCATCCCGACGCCAACCTTCTCTGCGGCGATCGCTTACTATGACAGTTACCGTTCAGAAGTACTGCCTGCCAACCTGATTCAGGCGCAGCGTGACTACTTCGGTGCGCATACCTATAAGCGTATTGATAAAGACGGTGTGTTCCACACCGAGTGGTTAGATTAATTTCTAACGTAATAATGTGATATACAAAAAAGCACATCTTAGGGTGTGCTTTCGTTTATTGAGGATTAGATTGATGGTTGGTATGGCTCGCACTATATGGCGATACAGAGGCTTTATACTAGGTAATGTCAAAAGAGAGTTTCAGGTAAAATATCAAAACTCAATTCTTGGCGCCGCGTGGAACGTTTTGAACCCACTTGCCATGATTACCGTTTATACAGTGATCTTCTCACAGGTAATGAAAGCTAAGCTGCCAGGCGTTTCCGATACTTTTGCCTATAGCATTTATTTGTGTGCAGGAATACTTACTTGGGGGCTTTTTTCAGAAATAATTGCCAGAGGCCAGAATGTATTTATTGAGCAAGCAAATCTTATAAAGAAAATAAGTTTCCCCAGAATATGCCTTCCTATAATAGTTATAATTAATGGGCTTTTGAACTTTCTTATTGTATTTACATTATTTACTCTTTTTTTAATACTGACAAATGAATTCCCAGGTGTAGTTTTTCTGTCGATAATACCTTTAACGTTAGTGCTTGTGATTTTTGCGATTGGTCTGGGAATTACATTAGGTGTGATGAATGTTTTTTTCCGCGATGTCGGGATGTTATTTTCAATCATCTTGCAGTTCTGGTTTTGGCTAACGCCGATTGTTTACTCTCCAGCAATTCTGCCAGCACAGTTTCAAAATATTATCAGGTTCAATCCAATGCTGGGAATCATTACCTCTTTTCAGAGAGTATTAGTTCAGCACCAATGGCCGCATTGGCCTGATTTAATTTACCCTTTAGCTCTTGGTTTAGTGCTTTGTATGCTTGGCATGCGACTTTTTGTTAAACATTCGGGCGACATGGTGGATGAATTATAATGTCTCGATTAGTTATTGAAAATTTAAGCAAGGCTTATAAACGCTATAACAGCAAACTTGGAAGATTAATTGAATGGATGATTCCATTCGCTGGTCCAAGACACAGTGTAAAATGGATTATTCAGGATATTAATTTTACCGTTGAACCAGGAGAGTCCCTGGGGATAATCGGTGTGAATGGTGCTGGTAAAAGTACCTTGTTGAAAATGATTACCGGCACGACAAAACCTACAACTGGATCAGTCAAAGTAAATGGTCGTGTAGCCGCAATGCTCGAATTGGGGATGGGGTTTCATCCGGAATTTACGGGCAGACAAAACGCATATATGGCTGGTCAGCTATTAGGCATAACTGTTGAAGAAATATCAAGGTTAATGCCCGAGATTGAAGAGTTTGCTGAGATAGGTCCTTATATAGATCAGCCAGTCAGAGTCTATTCAAGCGGGATGCAGGTCAGACTCGCATTCAGTGTGGCGACAATTATCAGACCTGACTTGCTGATTATTGATGAAGCTTTGTCGGTTGGCGATATCTACTTCCAGCAAAAATGTATCGAAAGAATAGAAAAATTCAAAAATCAGGGTACCAGCATTCTGTTTGTTACTCATGACTTTTCTGCATTACATAAAATCTGTGATAAAGCCGTACTGTTAGCCTCTGGTCGCTGCCAGTATATTGGTAAAACAGTAGAGGTTGTCGAAAGATATTATGGATATTTAAACAATAGCAAAGCAGTGGTAAAAGAAGAAAGCCACGTGCAGCATCGATTTGTTCAGATTAATAAGTTCGTTAAAGATGTTATAATACTTAATGAATCAAATGAGCCAGTCAATTGCATGGAAGTAGGGAAGAATTACTCATTTGAAATATCCTGTTCAGGGCTGGAGGAATACTCTGATCCACATGTTGGTTTTCGCATGCAGGACAGGTTAGGGCAGGTACTCTACGAGACTAATACCTTCTGTCAAAAAACTAATCTTGAAAATAAGAAATTTGATCGCATAAAATTCTCTTTTAAAAATAACCTTACCCCTGGTGAATATACACTAGCAATGGGGATTGAGTCAGGTGGGCATGGAGATGGACTTTTTGATACAGTAATATCATTAACCGAAAGAATAATCTCATTTCAGGTAATCGATAACCCAGATATTAATAAATGGGCTGGGATTTTTAATATTGAACCAACAATTTCCGTTAATTAAGGACAGATTATGATTTATTATGATATTACTGACATTATCAATCACTCTAAATTTTCTACTAAGGTGAGTGGTATACAGCGCGTTGTTCTTGAAGGTCTGCGTGGTCTGGATGGGGATTATACAATATTTTTTATGAGCCCTATTACTGGAAGGACATATAAAGTAAGCGGATTAGAAAACATAAAAATTAACGATCTTACACCGTTTGTAAACCTGTGGATCTACGCCGATATTTATATATCAAAAAGCAGTGGTAATCTCGATAAGTATTTCGAAAAACTACGTACACTTGGCAGAAAAAAGAAAGCAGTCAGTGATTCTTACTTCATCTTCTCAAAAATACCGAGTGTCAAAAAAATCAGTCATGCTGCAGTTATTAAATATTTAAGAAATAAAATTTCTTTATATCCTGGGTTGACCGTTTCTGAAATAGAGAACTTCACGGATGGGGCCTCTGTTGCCTTATTCGGTGGCGTCTGGAATTTCCAGGATAAATATCAGACACTCATGGAAACTAAATGGCACGGCCTACGTAAAGTCTTCATGGTTTACGATATGATTCCAATTGTCTCACCTTATGTTCCTGATGAACTAAAAGCAATGTTCAAAAAATATATTCCTTTTGTTCTTGAGCATGCTGACAAAATCATTGTTAACTCTAACAGTTGTAAAATGGACCTGGTCACCTATTGTTCAGGCCATGGCATTACGGCTCCGGATATTGATGTCGTACATTTATCTCATAAGTTACCTGCTGCTTCGGGTAAAGTAAAAACAGATCCCGATTTTGAATATCCATTACGCGTTAGAAAATTACAAAATGAGCAGTACGCATTCTGTGTAGGTTCTATCGAGTCACGTAAAAACCACGTAAATCTTATTCTTACCTGGATTAAATTCTTCAATAGTCCTGAATATGCTAACCAGAAGCTAGTCATTGCGGGCAAATGGTTATGGGACACTGAAGAGTTAGCGAAACAGCTTACCTATTCTGGTCATGTCTATGGCAGCGTTATCGTTATGCATGATGCATCGGATGCTGAGATCGCTGAGCTGTATAAAAATTGCCGATTCACCGCATTCCCTTCGCATTATGAAGGCTGGGGTTTGCCTCTGGGCGAATCGCTTGCGCTAGGCAAACCTTGCCTGCACTTTGATACATCTTCTCTTAAAGAAGCGGGATATGGTATGACTGTAGCCGTTGAATATCCAAACTATAAAGAATATTACAATGAATTTAAAAAGCTTATGACTGACGATGAATATTATCAGCAGCGATTAAATATCATTGAAGAGAACAAGCACAAGTTAAGAAGTTGGCAGGATTTCTCATTGGACATTAAACATGTTTTTAGCGATGAGGAAAAAATTCAGTGACCGAAATATGTAACGCAATATGGCTGGGGCCAGATTCCCCTGTTGATTATGTTAATGTCAGTCTCGATTTTATTAACACCGCTGAAACGCGTTTATCATCTGAACATTATCATAAATACAAAGTCATAAATTTCACAGAAGCATGTATCTCAGACTTTGCGAAATGGCCTTTTATACTTGATGAATTATTTAAACTGAGTGATGGTGAGTCCCAATTCGTAATAAAGTTTAATACACTATCGAGCACTTTCTCGGTGCCAAAGTTTTATAAGCAAATCCATCACCTTTCTGATGGTACTGTAGAGTTACTGTCACTTGAAAACACCGATGTTGCAGGCATCTACATACTCAACTTCAAAGCATTGAGGAGAGCCTTTTCCAGTGAACGTTCCTGGAGTTTTGGCATTGTCTGGGATGGTAAAAATGAAAACCACCTTGAATCCTATGTGCGGAGTGTTGAAAAGCAATTAAAATATAATTCAGAAATCGAACTTATTATTTGCGGGCCTGAACCTTCATTTGATATTAACATTGATCACTCTGTAATTATTAGTGATGAGCATACCGAGAAATATTCCAATATTTCGAGAAAAAAAAATAAAATAATCAAAAAGGCTAAATACGAGAATATCTGTATTGCTCACAACAGATATCAGCTGGATGATAATTTTATTAAGAGTTTTGACCGAATCCAGCATGACTTTGACGTCTGTGTTGTCAAACAGGTTCTTACTGAAACAGGTGAGCGAGTACCTGATTGGGTTTCACAAGCATCTGACCAAAAGTTAACCGCTAACTATTTGCTGAATTACGGTGACTACTCTCCTTACATGTATGTCCCGGGAGGATTGGTTATTGCAAAAAGACATATCTTGCTTAAGAACCTTTTTAATGATCTCGGTACCTGGAATATGGCTGAAGATGTTGAGTTATCTCAGCGACTCATGTCGATGGATTATATACCCCGGCTCAATAGCAGATGTATAACAAAAGTTTTGCAACTCAGAAAAGAAATCATCGCAGACTTTATTACTCCTGACCTGAATAATTTCTATCGTAATATCGATCAGTTCTCGTCTGGAACACTAAATCAATACAATCATAATAGTTTCATCTATCGAAATCTGCTGCAATTGTTAAGAGATCCAGTTGCATTTTTAAAAAAAATCAAACGGAAGTTAAAGGGTTAGTATAATGAAGCAAAATGATATTATCATTGATGTTGGTGCGAACTTTGGTGGTTTCTCTTTAGAAATAGCTAAAAGAAATCCAACCTATAATGTCTATGCTATTGAAGCTGAACCAAATTTAGCTACGCAATTAGATGAAAATGCTACGAATAATGGCTTAGAGAATCATAAAGTTATCAATTGTGCGGTCAATGAAGAGGAGGGGGATTTTCAGTTTTATGTCTCCGAACTGGGAGACCATGGTACTTCCAGTTTGCTCCCGTTTTCTCAGGACAATATAACTCATGATGAGTACTGGAAAGACCGAAGTGATTTGCACCATTCAAAGAGTGTTGTTGTTCACGCTAAGCCACTTGAAAAGATTCTTGATGAAATCAGTTTTAATAATGTCGCTTTTATCAAAATTGATGTTCAGGGCCTTGATCTTGCCGTATTGAAATCGTCGGGTTCATATTTGAACAGGATTCAGGCGGGTATGTTAGAAGTGCCCTCTGTACTTTCAAAGTCACTCTATGACAATACCAGTGAAGACTTAATGTCTGCGTTAGCGTTCCTGAAAGAGAGCGGCTTCAGTGTTTATGCGGTAAAACCAAACGATCCAGCAGCAAACGAATTCAATGTATTCTTCGCCAGAAAGGGTCTGGACTACAAAAAAATTGAGGAACAGCTCAATCTGCTTAATTTTCATTTCTATGATGGGAAGCATTTCTGGCATGCGCCATCTCATAAACTTGAAAATCCTGAACAACATATTTTGAACTTAAATGAAGTTATTTCTTCGCAAACGCAGGAAGTTGAGTCATTGAAGTTAAAAATAGACTCTGTAATTTCTGAAAATAATGAATTGAAGCAGGCTTTAGACGCAATTCAAAGTAATAAAGCCGTGCGATTCTTAAAGTCGATTAAATTAATTAAGTGAGAATGATATGCTCAATATTGTAATTCCAATGGCTGGCGCTGGAAGTCGTTTTGCTAAAGCTGGTTACCTGGATCCAAAGCCATTAATTAAGGTGCATGGCGTACCAATGGTTAATATTGTTATTAACAACCTTAAGCCTGAACAGCCGCATAAGTTTATTTTTATCATTCAAAAAGAACATGAACAACGCTATCAGCTTTCTGCTTTATTAAAAAGTTGGGAGCCTACTTGTGAAGTAGTAACCACAGACGGCCTTACTGAAGGTGCTGCCTGTACTGTTTTATTAGCAAAAGATCATATCAACTCAGATGATCCGTTAATGATTGCTAATAGCGATCAATATGTAGACTGCTCTGTTGATGAATATCTGAATTTCATGACATCGAATAACTATGACGGATTGATAATGACGATGAAGGCTGATGACGCTAAGTGGTCTTTTGTTGGATTCGATGCTGAAGGTAAAGTCAATAAAGTTGTTGAGAAAGAAGTAATTTCTGACGAAGCTACTGTTGGTATTTATAATTTTAGTAAAGGTAGTGAGTTTGTTAATGCCGCTGAAGAAATGATTAATAAAAATGAGCGTGTAAATAACGAGTTTTATGTTGCTCCGGTCTACAATTATCTCATTGCGAATGGAGCGTCTATCGGCGTATTTAATGTGGGTTCTGAAGCCGATGGTATGTATGGCTTAGGAATTCCAGCAGATTTAGATCTTTTCAAATCTCTTGAATTGTCTAAAAAAGCCACTGCGGGGATATAAAATGGAGATTATTAGCCATCGTGGGTACTGGAAGTCTCCCAGTGAAAAAAATGCTCTGGAAGCCTTCAATCGTTCTTTTGATCTCGGTTTAGGCACTGAAACCGATGTAAGAGACTTCAATGGTCAGTTGGTGATATCACATGATATTCCTACCGGCAGTGAGATGACGGTTGAAGAGTTTTTTAAGCTGGTAGGTGATGAAACGTTTTCTTTGGCTCTGAATATTAAATCTGACGGTTTGGTCGATAAACTTAGTCAGCTTATCGAACAGTATAATATTCGAAATGCATTTGTTTTCGATATGTCAGTTCCAGACCAGATATCCTATGCGCGAAATGGTAAAATTTCATTTTTTTCCCGCGCCAGTGAATATGAACCCGTTATTTCGTTATATGAGACATGTCACGGTGTATGGCTGGATGCATTCAAATCTGTCTGGTATGATGAAAAATACATACAAAACATTCTGAATGACGGTAAGAAAGTTTGTATTGTTAGCCCTGAGTTACATAAAAGAGATGATTATAAAGACCTCTGGAATATGCTTTCAGTTTCTGGTCTTAAAGATTCCGAGAATGTCATTCTCTGTACAGATTTTCCAGAAGAAGCTATTGCTTTTTTTAAGGAGTCAAAATGATCAAGGCTGTTATTTTCGACATGGATGGTGTATTGATTGAAGCCAAAGAATGGCATTACGAGGCCCTCAACAAGGCTTTGAATCTTTTTGGCTACAATATTAATCGATATGACCATTTAACTAAATTTGATGGTCTGCCGACTAAGGATAAGTTGAATATTCTTTCCGCTGAATATTCATTGCCCCGCGAATTACATGCTTTCATCAATGAGATGAAGCAGCATTATACAATGGAAATTGTACACACGAAGTGTAAACCTCTTTTCATTCATGAATATGCTTTATCACGATTAAAGTCTGAAGGACTTCTCTTAGCAGTCGCATCAAACTCCATAAAAAATACCGTCACAACAATGATGGAAAAGGCCGCTCTGAGTCAGTATCTGGAAGTCATGCTTTCTAATGAAGATGTGAAAAAAGGCAAGCCTGATCCAGAAATTTACACGAAGGCAATTGGCCTCCTGGGTTTGAAAGCCGAAGAGTGCGTCGTCGTTGAAGATAACGAGAACGGTATCAAATCTGCTACTGCAGCAGGCGCAAATGTGCTGGTTGTGCATGATGTCAGCGATGTGACTTATCGTAACATTAAAGCTTATATCGACTCTGTTAGTGGAGAATTAAAGTGAATGTAATTGTACTCGCTGCTGGAGAGAGCTACACAGACAGTGCAGATAAAGGTTATCCGCTTTGTCTTACTGAATTTAATGGCGTTCCACTGCTGCAGAAGATTTCTGAAAAACTGGCATTTAATGCCGGCAAAACTGTTTTCCTCTTTCAGGATAAACACATTAAAAAACATCATTTAAACAATATTGTTCAGCTTCTGAGTAATGGTAATTTTGAATCCTTTCCTGTGCCTGAAAATACTGCAGGTGCTGCCTGCACTGCACTATTGGGCGTTGTCGGTCTTGACCAGGAGGAGCCATTGTTAATTGTTAGTGCTAATCAGTATTTAGATATCGATTATCAGGAATTCACAACTGAGATGAAATCTAATAACTATGATGCTGGCACAGTAATTTTTGATTCCGTTCATCCAAGGTATTCGTATGTGTTGCTGGATGAACAGAAAACCGTTGTTGAAGCATCTGAAAAAAATCCAATCAGCCGTAATGCTACTGCTGGCGTTTACTGGTTCAGTAAAACCCACGATTTTTCCAATTCGGTAATGAATATGATTCGTAAAGATGCACGAGTCAATGAGCATTTTTACATCTGCCCTTCATTTAATGAGCTTATTCTTTTAGGGAAAACAATAGGTGTTAAAGAGATTGATAAAAGTTTTTATCATCCTCTGAAAACTCAAACCCAATTTGATTCTAATAAGGGTGACCTGTGAAAAGCTTTGAACTTGATAAAATGACAGCAGGCTGGTTTGTTGGTGGTTTCCAGCCCACCGCTTTTTCGGATGATACCTGTGAAGTAGCCGTTAAACGTTATCAGAAAGGTGCTTTCGAGAAAGAGCATTATCATAAAATTGCGACGGAAATAACCTGCATCGTTGAAGGTGAAGTAATTATGTGCGGCAAGAAATGGACTACAGGCGACATTATCGTTCTGGAACCAGGAGAAATTACTTCATTTGAAGCTTTAACCGATGTCATTACGACAGTTGTAAAGTTACCCGGTGCTTTAAATGATAAGTATGTAGTGTGAAAAAATGGTGGTGTACATTTACACCACCTTATCTTTTAGCCCGATTCTATCATGACTGCTTATCAGTAACCGTTCCTGCTAATCACCTTTTTTGGTGCTCTTTAGCAAAATATATTTACCCTACCAGCAAATCCCCGCTACGAATCTCTCTTTCACCCGCCAGTCTCACAACCAGCATGCCTGCCGTTGCAAACTTCACCCAGTGTCTCGCATAGAGAATACCGCCATGCTCTGCTACCAGTGGCGTGATGTGGTCGGTCAGCGGATCGACAATCTCAGCCACTACTTCTCCCGGACGAATCAATGCGCCTAAAGGTTTACGATGCAGAATCAGACCTGACACCGGTGAATGAATATATTCACAGCCCGCTAACGGCGTAGGTGGATTTTTCAGGGCAGGGGAGGCCGCCGCCGATCCTTCGCTATGACGCTCTTTGATGACGCCGGTCTCTCCCGGTGCTTCAGTGAGGTCTGGCACGTTTAAACCAATCGGCCCGTCATTGATGGCCACGATATCATCACCGCCCGCGCTCGCCGGGACCAGCTCATCGCCGCCAATGACGGGCGCAGCCACTTCGACGGAAATTGAAGGTTCGCTGTAGCCGATATAACCGCCTTCCTGCAATGCCGAAATAATCGCATCCGCATCTTTCTCCGCTTGTTCAGGCGACACATCACGCACGCCACGTAACTCAAGCGTCACCGGCAGCAATCCACGTGGCATCGGGTAATCTTTGCCAAATCGTTCAGCCAGCGTCAGCCAGGGTTCGCAGCAGGCTTCATCAAACGGCTCACCGCCAGAGATCTGCGCCAGCAGCTGTACTTCACTGCCTAACCAGCGCGCCAGTGGCTCAATGTCCGGCCAGGCGTGTGGCGTAGTGTAGAGATGAGGCACAGCTTCCCAGTCACAGTGCAGGTCAATCATCAGATCCGCCTGGCTGGCCATCCGCATCAGTGTATAGCGCTGCGCATCCAGCTCGGTTTTGGGCACGGTATCGCGATAGTGACGATCAATCGCCTCACGGATCAGACTCTTATTCTGCGTTTCACTCTGGGTCAGGCTTTCGGCCAGCCCGGCGGCCAGAGTGGTGCCCAGTGACGGGAAACGACGATTAAAGTCCTGACCGGAGAGCGTATGGAAGCGACCCAGATGGGTGCCGTGCCAGTGCTGTCCCAGTGCCAGAGGATTGGCAACCGGAACCAGGGTAAAGGCGGCTTTGAGTTGTCCGGCCGACTCCAGCGTCTGCAGTTTCTGTTTCAGAAACCATGCCACCGCCATACCGGGCAGTTCGTCGCCATGCAGCGCAGCCTGGATATAAACCTGGCGCTCGTTGTCCGGAGCAAAATGGAAACTGATGATTTCACGCTGGGTGCCTAAAGAGGCGCTTAACAGTGGATGATGTTGTTGATGCATACCGTGTTAATGTCCTTTAATCGGCAAAGGACGACAGCGCGCCGTCCTGAAAAAGTTAAAGTATAGTGCCGGATCGCGGTGAGGACGAAAAAGGGCGATCGCGAGGTTACTGCTGGATAGAGATATCCGTAGCAAAGTAGCGCTTCTGAATCTGGTCAAAGGTGCCGTTCTTTTTGATTTCAGCGAAGGCATTATCCAGCGCCGTTTTCAGTTCGGTATCGCCTTTACGCAGACCAATTGCTGTACCGGGACCGATAATCGGATCCTGAATAATCGGGCCAGCCAGTTCAAAATCTTTGCCCTGCGGATGCTTCAGGAAGCCAATGGCCGCCTGTGCCGCATCGGTGAAGACCGCATCCAGTCGGCCTGAAACCAGATCGCTTTCAACCTGTGCCTGATCGCCATAAGGCACCACAGTCACACCATAGGGCTGCCATTTCGCCAGCGCATAACGCTCCTGCACCGTTCCCTGTTCCACGCCAACCGTTTTTCCTTTCAGAGACTCAACCGTCGGCAGCACGCCAGAACCTTTGCGGGCAACCAGCTGGGTGTGGGTGTCATAGAGCGGCACGGTGAAATCGATCTGCTTCAGGCGCTCTTCGGTAATCCCCATGTCAGACAGGATGGCGTCAAATTTACGGGCCTTTAGCGCCGGGATCATGCCGTCAAACTGGCTCTCAACCCAGACACACTTCGCCTGCATCTGCGTACAGAGCGCATTGCCCAGATCAATATCAAAACCGACCAGCTTGCCCTGTGGCGTTTTCGATTCAAACGGCGGATAGGTCGGATCGACCGCGAAACGCACCTGTTCGATTTTCGCCTGAGCGCCAAAAGCGCAGCCTGCCATAACTGCCACAGCCAGCGTCTGACGCAGGCGTTGAGTGAAAATGTTCATGATTTTGCTCTTATTCTGTCGTGATGAGTGTTTATGCAGAGTATCGCCGGGCTGCCGGGATGGCAATTACTGCGTTATCTTCACCACGTCAGCCGCACAGAGCGATCGGTAATCTTCGGTGTTCAGGATCACTGAGCGCTCCAGCAGACCGGCGTTAAATGCGATCTCCGGATAACGTTCAAACAGCGCCGGGTCGACCACCAGTCTGAGGTCGGGATGAAAGCTGAACGGCGGGATCGCCCCGAATACGCAGCCGGTCAGCAGATCGGTCTCCGCCGGACTGGCGAGTGAGGCGCGTCGTCCACCGACCGCTGCTGCGACTTTGCCCAGATCGGCCTGCTGATCGGCCGGTAAAACCGCCAGCACATGCTGTTTAACGCCGTTGCCCTTTACATGACAGACCAGCGCTTTCGCGCCCTGGCCGATTTCGGTGCCGCGTATCGCCGCAACGGCTTCACATTTACCGGTCGCCTCGTGTTCCATCAGGCGATAGCGTGCCTGGTGCTGGTCGAGCAGGGCGATTAATTTTTCATGGGTCGTCACGGTTCTCTCCTGCGGTCAGTTGCAGCATCAGTGCCTGCAGCATGTGCGGTTGACGCGGCAATATGCCGGTTTTCAGACCCAGCGGTTTAAGCGCCCGGTTGAGGGTAGCCAGCGTGGTATTCTCCCTGTCCTGCTCAATATCAGACAGTGTCCGGCGGCTAATCCCGGCCAGCGCGGCGTAACGTTCCTGAGAGAATCCCAGCACGTTTTTGCGAAGCTGCATCAGGAGCTCGCCCTGTGACAGTTTCTCTTCAAGAAACTGCTGAAGTAGGTCCAGCAGCATCGCTTCGCGTTCAAAAGGTGACAGCGTTTTTTTCATAGTTGCCAGCCTTCAATACGCTGATCCAGATAATCGAATCCCATCGCTGGCATAGTCAGAATTGATGCCGGAACGCCGCGTTGCTGCAGGCGCTCTCTGAGTCCGGTTAGCTGGCGAGCCAGCGCGGCCAGTTCGGCCAGTAATCTGTCAGAGGGGACCAGATCACCTAACGCCTCAGCAATCTGCTGCCATTGATAATATCCTCCCTCTTCAAAAGGTGATCCCCATTGCGTCGTTCGTACCACGCCTTCAGGATCCGCCTTCATCGGGGCAAAATCATAGATGGGTGCAAGCCACATACCGGTGTTCTGTTTCAGGATTGCGCTGTTACGGCCATGATTATCTGAATTGCCAAACGCAATATTTAGCATGTCGCGTTTTACCCACTCAATGACGAATGCCTCCTGCGCGCCTCTTTCAGGATTAAGTCGTTTAATCAGAGTGCGGATCACCTCGAAATGATTGAGATAGCTGCCTGGTGGTTTTTGAAGTATCGAATAGACAGACTCCAGGCCATACATCACTTTTTCGCCCTCAATGTAACTGACATCAAAGCGAGGTAACCATAAGGAAGGATAGCGGCTACCTTCACGCAACTTCATGTGCTCACAAGGAATCGTGTCGAAACCCATTGCCTCCAGCTCATGATAGTAGTGGTATTCGGCGCGAAGTATGTCGCAGTCGATTGCACTACGCGTTCCGCGCGGATACTTGACCAGATAATGGGCATCCTGATTGTGTAAATCATCCTGCCAGGTATCTATCCATACTTCATCCTGCGGCGTACAGCGTAATAAGAGTTTGGGTGCCTCACCACCAGCCCCGGTCGCTCCGCCGCTGGCTGCACCCATTTGCTGTGCATACGCCAGAAAATCACTGTCACGTTCGATGACCCATTCAGATGGGAAGCGCCGATCGCGTAACTGACTCTGAGCGGGCAATGTGGGTATTGACTCTTTAATACGCAAGTTTCCCACTGGCGCAATCGTGCCCGATTTCAACAGCCAGTAGTCCTGCTCAACCGCAGATTTCCCCTGCAACCCCAGTTGCTGAACCCAGTAACGTCGGCTGGCCCCGGCAGGAATGATGTCATCAAGGAAGGTGAACCACGGACGTGCGGCATAACTGCCAATAAGCATGACCGGATAATTCAGACTGCAACTGGCGTAATCATTCCGATCAAGATACTCAACAGCGTAGTCAAAGTCGTACGCAAGTAAGGCGGCGCTTTCACGGCCCTGGAGGGGATGCTGAATATTGAGTTGGGCGGCATCATACCAGCGGCCCTTAATAAATAGCTGGAGTGTGAGCATGGCAACACCTGTTGAGCAATATTATGCTCAACAATAGCGTTTAATTTAATTTTTGAGAAGGATTCTGCTCAGAATCCGCATAAAAACGAAATTCTGAGCAGCATATTGCACAATTATTGATGGCGGGCGCGGAGGTTATTAATCACGGCGCTGAAGTCGAGATCCTGATCCTGTAACAGCACCATCAGGTGATAGACCAGGTCTGACGCTTCATTAGTCAGTTCTTCCCGATCGTTGACGGTTGCCGCCAGCGCGGTCTCAACCCCTTCTTCGCCCACTTTCTGCGCGATGCGCTTGGTGCCGCTGGCGTAGAGGCGTGCGGTATAAGAGCTTTCAGGGTCGGCTGTTTTGCGCGACGCCAGCAGCTCTTCCAGCTGATAGAGGAAGGTCCACTCAGGCACGGCCGGAGAGAAGCAGCTGGTGGTGCCCAGATGGCAGGTCGGGCCAATCGGGTTCGCCAGCACCAGCAGCGTGTCGTTGTCGCAGTCAGGCGTGATGCTCACCACCTGCAGAAAGTTGCCGGAGGTCTCGCCTTTGGTCCACAGACGGTTTTTGGTGCGTGAGAAAAAGGTGACATTGCCTTCTGCCAGGGTTTTTTCCAGCGCCTCAGGGTTCATGTAGCCATGCATCAGCACTTCGCCTGAGACGTTGTGCTGAACGATGACTGGCATCATGCCCTGTGTTTTGTCCCAGTCGAGAAGGGTCAGTTGTTGTTCAGTTAGCACGCGCGAATCTCCACTCCGTTGTCGATCAGAAAGCTCTTCAGCTCACCAATATTAATAATCTGCTTATGGAATACCGAGGCGGCTAACGCACCATCCACATTTGCCTCAGTAAACGCATCGAGGAAGTGCTGCATGGTGCCTGCGCCGCCAGAGGCGATCAGGGGCACGTTGCAGACTTCACGCATTTTCTTCAGCTGCACCAGGTCATAGCCGTTACGCACGCCATCCTGATTCATCATATTCAGCACGATCTCGCCTGCGCCCAGCTTCTGCACTTCCTGCACCCACTCTAGCGTCTCCCACTGTGTTACGCGGGTACGCGCTTCGTCACCGGTATATTGATTCACCTGATATTTGCCGCTGGCTTCGTCAAACCAGGTATCGATGCCGACCACGATACACTGCACGCCAAAACGGTCCGCGAGGCGGGTGATGAGCGAGGGATCGGCCAGCGCTGGCGAGTTAATCGAAATCTTATCCGCACCAAACTCCAGAATGCGCGCTGCGTCTTCCGGGGTTTTAATGCCGCCTGCGACGCAGAACGGAATATCGATCACTTCCGCAACGCGTGACACCCAGCTTTTATCGACGACGCGGCCATCAGATGAGGCGGTGATGTCATAGAACACCAGTTCGTCGGCACCTTCGGCAGCATAACGCTGCGCCAGCGGTACGATGTCGCCGATGATCTCGTGATTGCGAAACTGTACGCCTTTGACCACCTGGCCGTCACGTACGTCCAGACAGGGAATTATCCGTTTTGCCAGCATGAGATCGCCTCCGAAACTGTGAATTTATCTTCCAGCAGCGCACGTCCGACAATCACGCCCTGAACGCCGCTGCCGCGCAGGGCGGCGATATCATTGAGGTCGCCAATGCCACCCGAGGACTGGAAAGCAATCGTCGGGAAGCGCGCCGTCACTTCCTGATAGAGCGCAACATTGGAACCGCTCAGGGTGCCGTCACGGGAGATGTCGGTGCACAGCACGTGCTTCAGACCCACCTGCTGAAAATCGGTAATCACCTCTTCCAGCGTCACGCCTGCCGCTTCCTGCCAGCCACTGATCGCCACTTCTTTGCGGTTACTGGCATCAATGCGCACATCTAATGCGAGCACAATCGCCTCTGCGCCAAACTCTGCAAACCACCGCTTCACCTCTTCAGGCTGCTTCACGGCGGTGGAACCGACCACCACACGACTCGCGCCAGCTTCCAGCAGCGCGTGCACATCGTCACGACTGCGAATGCCGCCACCGACCTGCACCGTGACATCAACGCCGTCGAGCAGGGTTTTCAGCAGCGCAATCTGGCGTTTCGCCGGATCTTTCGCGCCGGTTAAATCCACCAGATGCAGCACGGTCGCGCCCTGGCTGACGTAATCCTGCAGACGTGGCAGCGGATCGCTGCCGTAATCGCGCTGCTGACCATAATCGCCCTGATGCAGACGAACCACTTTGCCGTCAATTAAATCTAACGCGGGGATAATCATTACATCTCCAGGAAGTTTTTCAGCAGCTGCGCGCCCGCTTTGCCCGAGCGTTCCGGATGGAACTGAACGCCGAAGAAGTTATCTTTCTGTACCGCGGCGGTGAAAGCTTCACCGTAGTGACACTGAGCGATGGTGCTGGCATTGACCGGCATCGCGTAGCTGTGGACGAAGTAGAAATAGCAGCCTTCGTCGATGCCACGGAACAGATGATTGCCCGCCTGCGCCGTAATCTGGTTCCAGCCCATGTGCGGCAATGGCAGGCCGTGGGTGTCCATTAACGAAACCGGCTCATCAATAATGCCCAGCGTCGGCACGCCGCCATTTTCATCGCTGCCACGTCCCAGCAGCTGCATACCCAGACAGATCCCCAGCACCGGCTGGGTACAGGCTTTCACCAGATCGATCAGGTCACGCTCTTCCAGCTGATTCATTGCCGCCTGCGCGGTGCCGACGCCCGGCAGAAACAGTTTATCGGCGCGCAGCACCACATCGGGATCGCGGCTCACTTCCGGGGTGTAGCCCAGACGTTCAATCGCCCACTTTACCGATGAGAGGTTGGCGCAACCGGTATCCATGATCACCACGTTCATCACAGCACTCCCTTCGAGCTTGGCAGAGTATTGCCCTCAACGCGGATCGCCTGGCGCAGCGTACGACCAAAAGCTTTAAACAGGCTTTCGACGCGGTGATGGTCGTTCTTGCCTTTGGTTTTCAGATGCAGGGTGCTCATCATGGCGTAAGAGAGCGAGCTGAAGAAGTGCTCGACCATCTCGGTGCTGAGGTCGCCCACGCGCTGATAGTTGAACTCTGCTTTAAACTCGATGTGCGGACGGCCGGAGATATCCAGCGCGCAGCGCGCCAGACATTCGTCCATCGGCAGCACAAAGCCAAAACGGCCAATGCCGCGTTTGTCGCCCAGCGCTTTCAGCAGTGCTTCGCCCAGCGCCAGACCGGTATCTTCCACCGTGTGGTGATCGTCAATGTAGAGATCGCCTTTCACTTCGATGTTCATGCGGAAACCGCCGTGCACCGCAATCTGGTCCAGCATGTGGTCGAAGAAACCCACGCCGGTATTAATCTTGCTGCCGCCTTCGCGGTCGAGCCACAGTTCAACCCGCACCTGCGTCTCTTTGGTGTTGCGCTGCACCAGCGCATGGCGGTCACGCTGGGTCAGACGCTGCTGAATGGTCTGCCAGTTCTCGCCGTCCGCGCCGTAGCGGATAGGCTGAATGCCCATGTTCTCGGCCAGCTGCACATCGGTGAGGCGATCGCCAATGACATAACTGTTGGCGGTATCCAGCGCACCTTCCTTCAGCCAGGCTTCCACCATTCTGGTTTTTGGCTTGCGGCAGTCACAGTGATCGTCCGGCAGGTGCGGGCAGATCAGTACATCGTCAAACGCGATGCCCTGCGAGGTCAGAACCTGCATCATCAGATTGTGTGGACCATCGAAATCGGCCTGCGGAAAACTCGAGGTGCCAAGACCATCCTGGTTGGTGATCATCACCAGGCGATAACCGGCGGCCTGCAGCGCCAGCAGCGCCGGGATAACGTCTGGCTCAAATGCCAGCTTATCCAGTCGGTCCACCTGATAATCTTCAGGCGGCTCAGAGATTAATGTACCGTCGCGGTCAATAAAAAGGGTCTTCTGGCTCATGCTTGCTCCACAGAAAAGGCTTGCAGCGCGGCGATCACTCGTTCGCACTCTTCACGCGTGCCGATGGAGATGCGCAGGCATCCCGACAGGCCCGGATTTTTGTTCTGATCACGCAGGATAATGCCCTGATCCCATAAGGTTTTGAAGACTTTTGGTGAATCGGTAAAGCGCACCAGCACATAGTTAGTCTCGCTGGGGAAAACCTGCTCAACGCAGGTCAGCTGAGCCAGTTCAGTCTGCAGCCAGCCGCGGTTCGCATTCAGCTGTTCCACATGCTCACGCATCAGCGCAACGCCTAGCTCGCTCAGCGCCTGACCGGCCACATCGGCCACTGGTGTGGCTAGCGGGTAGGGTGCAATCACCTTCATCAGCAGGTCGATCACTGGCTTGTTCGCCAGCGCAAAGCCGCAACGCAGGCCCGCCAGCGCAAAGGCTTTAGAGAGCGTACGCAGGATCACCAGGTGCGGATAATCCTTCAGCCAGCCGGTGAGTGTCGCCTGCGGGCAGAACTCAATATAAGCCTCATCGGCCACGACCAGCGCTTTGCCCGCGGTCATCGTCAGCAGCTGACGGATATCATCCTGATCAATCAGGTTGCCGGTCGGGTTGTTCGGGCTGCAGAGATAAACGACTTTGACGCCATCCAGCTGTTCCGCGATGGCAGGCAGGTTCAGTTGCCAGTCACTGAGCGCCGGGACAGTACGGTATTCAATGCCGATGGTTTCAGCGCTGACGCTGTACATGCCATAGGTCGGCGGACAGAACAGAATCGCATCCTGACCCGGCTCACAAAAGGCGCGCATGATCAGTTCGATGGCTTCATCCGCGCCACGGCTGACCAGCACCTGCTCCGGCGTCAAGCCTGCATAAGCAGCATAGCGCTCAATTACCAGCTTAGGCTGACACTCCGGATAGCGGTTCAGCGTCTGCTGCGACAGCTCGAACGGCACCGGCAGCGGAAACTCGTTGGCATTGAGCCAGACATCACCGTTGCCACCCAGACGACGCGCCGACATATAGGGCGTCAGAGCGCGCACATTGGCGCGCGCCAGCTGCTCAATATTCTGACTCATGCTTGCTCCTTCAGTGCGGCAACGCGCAGGGTGACGGCATTCTTGTGGGCATCCAGCTGCTCGGCGGCGGCCAGCGTTTCAATCGTGGCGGCCAGATTCAGGAAGCCCTGCGGCGTCAGCTCCTGCACCGTCATGCGTTTCTGGAAATCGGCCAGGCCTAGGCTGGAACAGGTCGAGGTGTAACCATAGGTCGGTAACACGTGATTGGTGCCCGAGGCGTAGTCGCCTGCGGACTCCGGCGACCAGTCGCCTAAGAATACCGACCCGGCGCTGGTGATTGACTCCACCAGATCGCGCGGCTGACGGGTCTGCAGAATCAGGTGCTCCGGGCCGTAAACATTGGAAATCTCAACGCATTGCTCAAGGTCGCGCGCCACAATCAGGCGGCTGCTCTCCAGCGCCTGACGCGCCGTGGCCGCACGCGGCAACTGCGCCAGCTGCTGTTCAACTGCGACCGCGACCGCCTCGGCCAGCTTTAATGACGGCGTCAGCAGAATCACCTGCGAGTCAGGGCCATGTTCAGCCTGTGAAAGCAGATCAGACGCGACAAACGCAGGTGTGGCACCTTCATCAGCAATCACCAGCACTTCTGAAGGACCGGCTGGCATATCAATCGCCGCGCCATCAAGACGCTGACTCACCTGACGTTTGGCTTCAGTGACCCAGGCGTTGCCCGGGCCAAAAATCTTATCGACGCGCGGCACGGTTTCAGTGCCGAAGGCCAGCGCGGCGATAGCCTGCGCGCCGCCCACCTGAAACACCTCTTCTACGCCACACAGCTGCGCAGCATACAGGATCTCATCGGCAATCGGCGGGGGTGAACAGAGCACCACGCGACCACAACCGGCGATGCGGGCAGGGGTCGCCAGCATCAGCACGGTAGAGAAGAGCGGGGCGGAACCACCAGGAATATAAAGCCCGACCGACTTCACCGGGCGGGTGATCTGCTGGCAGCGCACGCCGGGCTGCGTTTCCACATCCACCGGCGGCAGAATCTGGGCGTTGTGGAAGGTTTCGATATTGCCCACCGCGACGGCCATCGCCTGCTTCAGCTCGTCACTCAGACGTGCGCTGGCTTCTGCGATTTGCTGCGGCGTCACACGCAGGTTTTCCACCTGCGCTTTATCGAAGCGGGCGCTGAACTCGCGGAGAGCGTCATCACCGTTCAGCTTTACCTGTTCCAGCACATTACGCACCGTCAGCGTGACGTTTTCAGAGGCGGCGATGGCAGGACGTAACAGCAGCGCCTGCTGCTGTTCGGGGGTACACTGCTGCCACTCAATCGGGGTAGAAAAGGCCATGGCTTACTCCATCATCTTCTCAATAGGCAGTACCAGAATCGAACTGGCACCCAGCGCTTTCAGTTTTTCCATGGTTTCCCAGAACAGAGTTTCGCTGCTGACCATGTGCATTGCCACGCGGCTGACATCGCCTGCCAGCGGCAGCACGGTCGGACGCTCAGCACCTGGCAGCAGGCTGATCACTTCTTCCAGGCGCTCACTCGGCGCGTGCAGCATGATGTACTTCGATTCACGCGCTTTAATCACGCCCTGAATACGGGTCATCATCTTGTCGATCAGCTCCTGCTTAGCGGCAGGCATCTCGCCGTCACGCTGAATCAATACGGCTTTCGAACGATAGATCACTTCAACTTCACGCAGGCCGTTGGCTTCCAGCGTGGCACCGGTAGAAACCAGATCGCAGATGGCATCCGCCAGACCGGCGCGGGTCGCCACTTCGACTGAACCGTTCAGTAAACAGGTTTTGAAGCTGACGCCTTTCTTGTCGAGGTACTGTTTGAGCAGGTGCGGATAAGAGGTAGCGATACGGGATTTATCGAGGCATTCCGGGCCGGTATACTCGGCGTCTGTCGCCATCGCCAGCGACAGACGGCAGCCGCCGAAATCCAGGCGGCGCAGCGTAAAGTAACGCGGATCGTCACCCTGGGCACGGCGCGAGAGCAGCTCTTCTTCCAGCACGTTCTCACCGATGATGCCTAAATCGACCACACCATCCATCACCAGACCAGGGATATCGTCATCGCGTACACGCAGGATGTCGATCGGCATGTTCTCCGCAAACGCAATCAGGCGCTGTTGCTGAAGGTTGATTTTAACGCCGCAGCGCGCCAGCAGTTCGCGTGAATCATCACTTAAACGGCCAGATTTCTGCATAGCTATGCGTAAACGGGTGTTATCTAACATGGTTCCTGTCCTCTTAATCCTGTCCTGAATGTGTGGTTGCATCAGCCCATAAAAAAACCCCCGGAAGACGATCTTCCGGGGGTTCTCTTGCGTTCACACCACTGGAAGATCTTGAGAGTCTTCCAGCACCAATCGCCTGAAAGACTAGTCAGGATGATGGTGGTGATGATGGTTGAACTGAACGCGTGTCATAATAATCTCGTCGATGAATGAGTATTCATTTGTGGGGTTTAACCTAGCGAAGATGGCTGCGCTTGGCAACACTTTTTTAAACGGGCGGTTCGGAAAGCGCTGAAACAGGTTGTTCTGGTTTGCAATCCGGGGGCAAACTACGGTGAAGTCAGGGTTGATGTTTCACGTCAGGAGTCAAAATGAAGAAGGTCGCGATTGTGGGACTGGGCTGGTTGGGTATGCCGCTGGCCACGGCATTAACCGCGCGAGGCTGGCAGGTCACCGGCAGCAAAACCACGCCAGATGGAGTGGAAGCCGCACGCCGTTGTGGCATCGAGGCGTTCCAGCTGGAACTGACGCCGGAACTGCTGTGTGATGCCGCCGATATCGAGCCGCTGTTCAACGTTGATGCGCTGATCGTCACGCTGCCCGCCAGCCGCACCGCAGAAGGCGGCGAGGCCTATCTGCAGGCGGTGCAGAATGTGGTCGATACCGCGCTGGTTTATAAAGTGCCGCGCATCATCTTTACCAGCTCAACATCAGTCTATGGTGGCAGCTCCGGTGTGAAGCGGGAAAACAGCCCGCTGACCGCAGAAACGGTAGCCGGAAAGACGCTGGTCAAACTGGAGAGCTGGCTGCACGATCTGCCGGGAACCAGTGTGGATATTGTGCGTCTGTCTGGTCTGGTCGGGCCAAAGCGTCATCCGGGACGATTCCTGGCCGGCAAGCAGGATGTGGCGAATGGCTCGCAGGGCGTGAATCTGGTGCACCTGGATGATGTGGTCGAGGCGATTACGCTGCTACTGCAGTCGCCGAAAGGAGGCCGGGTGTACAACCTCAGTGCGCCTAAACACCCGACGCGTGACACCTTCTATCCTGCGGTTACGCGCCAGCTGGGTCTGCAGCCGCCGCAGTTCGCGCCAGAAGCAGTGAAAGACAGTGGTAAACTGATAGATGGTTCCCGCATCTGTAGCGAACTCGGTTTCGAGTACCGCTATGACGATCCGGTTAAAATGCCGCTGGAGTAACCGGCGGCTGGTGTGGTTGCGGGGGCAGGGTGCCCCCGCTGAATTGTTTCATCGTTCTGTCTCCTGACTAGTTACAACATACTTTAAGGTTTCAAGGGCAGTGCAAAATGTGCCCGCAGACAGACCGAAGCTAGACAGGCCAGACAGTAAAGTCTGGCCCTCAGCCTCACACACCCAACCGATCCCTCAATGCGTACCATACCGCTCCCATCGCCGTCAGCGGCACCTTAAAGCGCCGCCCGCCGGGGAACGGCAGGTGGGGCAAGCGGGCGAAGGCGTCAAACCGTTCGGCGTCGCCACGTAACACTTCGCTAATCAGCTTGCCGGACAGATGGGTGCTGGTCACGCCATGACCGCTGTCGCCCTGCATGAAATAGACATTCTTTTCCAGCCGGCCAAACTGCGGCATACGCGACAGCGTCAGCAGGAAATTGCCGCTCCAGCTGAAGTCCAGCTTCACGTTTTGTAACTGCGGGAAAGTGCGGAGCAGCTTGGGTCGAATCAACGCTTCGATATCGGCCGGTTCCCTTGCGCCATAGACGACGCCACCGCCATACAGTAGCCGGTTGTCTGCGGTCAGACGGAAGTAATCCAGCAGGTAGTTACAATCTTCCACACAGTAATTGTTTGGCATCAGCGACAACGCCTGGTCAGATGTCAGCGGCTCGGTCGCCACAATCTGCGATCCGCACGGCATGCTTTTCCGGCTCAGACGCGGCTCCAGTTGGGGTGACAGGTAGGCGTTACCGGCGAAGATAACAAATTGCGCGCTCACCTCGCCCTGGGCGGTCTTCACCCGGTTAGGTGTGCCATAAACGACCTCAGTTGCGGCAGACTGTTCATAGATGCGCCCGCCATGTCGCCGGATGGCTTCCGCTTCACCCAGTGCTAGGTTCAGCGGATGCAGATGACCGCCGCGCCGATCCAGCAGCCCACCGACGTAGCGTTCGGTGGCGACTTCGCGGCGAATGGCGCGTTCGTCCAGCAGCTCCAGATCGTGATTCCCATAATGCTGCCACAACGTCTTCTGTTTTTGCAGATGCGCCATCTGGCGCGCATTAAGGGCCGCAAACACGCCGCCAGGCCGGTAATCGCACTCAATCGCATACCGCTTAATGCGATCGCGGATAATCTCAGCGCCTTCAAACATCATGCTGCCCAGCATACGGGCGCTCTCTTTACCATAGCGCTGCTCAATCACATCTACGTCGCGGCTATAGGAATTCACTACCTGGCCGCCGTTACGCCCGCTGGCACCGAAGCCAACCCGGGCCGCTTCCAGCACGACCACGTCGTAGCCGACTTCGGTCAGATGCAGCGCCGCCGAAAGACCGGTGAAACCGCCACCAATAATACAGACGTCACACTGAATGCTCTCCTGTAAGGTCGGCCAGGGCGCATGCGGATTGGCTGTCGCTGCGTAATAACTCTCCACATAATTCATAACAACCTCCTTGAAGCGCCTAAAAGTTGGCTGGCGTGTGGGCACTGACAATGCGGCAGGGAATTTCAGCACTGTTGGTGAAGCTGTGAGGTAAGCCGGTATCAATCACATAGCTCTCTCCGGCGGAGAGATGAAACTGCTGTCCGTTGATGACCAGCGTAATTTCACCTTCCAGCAGCGTGCCGGTCTCTTCCCCTGGATGACGCAGCTTCTCGCCGGTGCTGGCGCCGGGTTGATAGGTTTCCAGCAGCATGCCCAGCGTGCGCTGCGCACGACCGTTGTCGATCAGCTTCAGCGAAACGCCCTGACTGCCAATCTCCAGCAGATCGCTGGCGCGGACAATCACCTTCGGTTCCGCATCCGCTTTGGGTTCCGAGAAGAATTCTGACAGCGACAGCCCATAAACTTTCAGCAGCTTCTGCAGCGTGCTGACCGCCGGGCTGACTTTATCCTGCTCAATGGTGCTGATGGCGCTGTGGGTCAGTCCGGCCAGTTCGGCAACGCGACGTTGCGACAGCCCCATCGTCTGCCGGATCTGCGCCAGCCGTCGTCCCGGTGCCAGCGTGGTATCACTCATCGGCTTTTCCCCTGTGATAGCGAAGGGCGGCCTGTATAAAGCCGCTGAACAGCGCCTGCGAACCCGCCGTGCTTTCCGGCTGCCACTCAGGATGCCACTGCACCGCCAGGGCGAAGGGATGATGACGCAGACTCACTGCCTCAATCAGGCCATCCGGCGCGCGTGCTTCTACGCGCAGTTGCGGGCCCGGCTCACGTACGCCCTGGTGATGCAGTGAATTGACCCTTAGCGGGCTGTCGCTGTCCAGCAATGTCGCGAGCACGCCATCCGGTTCGATAGTGACCTGATGTGCCGGCGCATACTGCTGATCCAGTGGCAGCGTCTCATCTTCATGATGACGCTGAAACGGCGGCTGCTCACTGACCTCGCGCCATAGCGCTCCGCCATTGGCCACCACCAGTTCCTGCATTCCACGGCAAATGCCGAACATCGGCATTTTGTGGCTGGTGGCCCAGGTGATCAGCTGAAAGGCAAGACGGTCACGGCCCGGATCGGCATGCGGCTCTTCGCCCGCCTCGCCATAATGCCAGGGTTCGATATTGCTGGGGCTGCCGGTCAGCAGCAGGCCATCCAGAACGGCCATAGCGTTTTCTAATAGATGAGGCGCATTCATCAGACTGTGGGGCAGGGCCAGCGGCACGCCGCCCGCAAGGATAACCGCATCGGAATATTTGTTGTGAACCGTCTGAGTTAAGTGACCACCCAGATCTTTCTGGCACATCACTACGCCAATCAACGGCTTGTCAAAAATAATGCCCATCTCACGTCCTCGCATCACTGTTCGAAATATCTACCGAAAGGGCACGTCTGGCGGTTAAGTGTGCAATATTTTTTCAATCTAGCAATCTGCTGGTGGTTCTTCAAACAGATTTGTTACATTTGCACACTTTTTATGTTGGCGCTATGTTAGTGGTGTGGCTGTTATTTTGAGCATTACGCAAACCTAATAGGGGCGGGTGAGATCATGACTAACCTGGTAGAAGTCGAAGACTTTATGCTTCACAGTGAAGAGAAACGAACCAGCGCGTTCCAGCATGAGGTGAAAGCCTGGCTGGAGCGCCATCCTGAAACGCAGTATGTCGACATCCTGTTAAATGATTTGAATGGTGTGTTCCGCGGTAAGCGCATTCCGGTCTCTGCGCTGCTTAAGCTCGAAAAAGGGTGTTATTTCCCCGCCTCTGTGTTCGCCATGGATATCCTCGGCAACACGGTAGAAGACGCGGGACTCGGCCAGTCACTGGGCGAACCCGATAATCTCTGCCTGCCTGTCTCCGGTACCTTAGTTCCCTCTGCTTCTGACCCTCAACACATTGCGCAGCTGCTATTGACCATGTGCAACCAAGATGGCACTCCCTTTGACGTTGAACCCCGAAATGTCCTTAACCGGCTGTGGCAACAGCTGCGTAACCGAGGTCTGTTCCCGGTGGTAGCGGTAGAGCTGGAGTTCTATCTGGTGGACAAAAAGCGCGATGCTGAAGGCTTTATCCAGCCGCCATGTTCCCCCGGCAGTGATGAACGCAATATGCAGAGCCAGGTTTACTCGGTGGATAACCTCGATCACTTCGCCGATGTACTGCGCGACATCGACGATCTGGCACGTCAGCAGGGCATCCCGGCCGATGGTGCGCTGGCAGAAGCCTCGCCCGGACAGTTTGAAATTAACCTGCATCATACCCGCGACGTGCTGCGCGCCTGTGACCACGCAGTGCAGTTGAAGCGGCTGATTCGTCAGGTGGCAGAAAATCACGGTATGACCGCCACGTTTATGGCGAAGCCGTATGAGGAGTACGCGGGCAGCGGGATGCATGTACATATCAGCATGCTGGATGCCGCCGACCATAATGCGTTCGCCTGCGATGACGGCAGTGATTCGCCGATGATGAAACGCGCGCTGGCCGGCATGATCGACCTGATGCCGGCTTCAATGGCGCTGCTGGCACCCAACGTAAATGCCTATCGCCGCTTTGTCCCGGAGGCCTATGTGCCGTTGCAGGCCTCGTGGGGCCATAACAACCGGACCGTTGCACTGCGCGTGCCGTGTGGTGATATCGATAACCATCGTATTGAGTATCGCGTGGCGGGTGCAGATGCCAACCCTTATCTGGTGGTGTCGGCTATCCTGGCCGGGATGCTGCACGGGCTGGATACCCAGTTGCCTTTACCGCATCCGGTCACCGGCAACGGTCATCATGCCGAAGGGCTTGCACTGCCGATTCGTCAGAGCGATGCGCTGTATGAGTTTGACAGCAGCTATCCGTTGCAGAAGTTACTGGGCGAACGTTTTGCCAGGGTCTGGCACAGCTGCAAACATTATGAACTGATGCAGTTTGAACGGCTGATTACCTCTACGGAAATCGACTGGATGCTGAAAAACGCCTGAAACGCCTGTTTTCCGGCAGTTGCGTGCGCTTTTTTTGCATAACATGCCCCGATGGCTTGTATTTCTGCCACGGCTTAGGGCAGAATACGCGGCCTGCAAAATCAGATGATAACCGACGCTTCACGCGCCGGTTATTTTTTTGCATCCAGTTTTATTAGAGCGTTTTTTGCTGACTTAACCGAGGCCGGGCACGCACCCGGATAGATAAACACTGAAAACACGCGTTAGCGTGAGATTGAGGATGACAAAGATGGGGATGTTTTTCACTCTGCCAGCCAATGCTGGTACGCGTTTTCGTGATGACTACGGCGCCGCGTTAACCGCTAACCTTACTCCCTGTCGCTTAATGCGCAGTTGCCCTGTGACCCAACCCAGCCAGGTTGTCGCACATGGGGGACTGAAGCATGTCGCTTAATACCTCCGCCGCACCGCAGCGTGCGCAACTCAAAAAAACACTTACGTTACTTCCGGTCGTCATGATGGGCTTAGCCTACATGCAGCCTATGACCCTGTTCGATACCTTTGGCATCGTTTCCGGGCTGACCGAAGGTCACGTCGCCACCGCTTATGCTTTCGCGCTGATTGCGATTCTGTTCACTGCCGTGAGTTACGGTAAGCTGGTACGCCGCTTCCCCTCTGCGGGCTCCGCTTATACCTACGCTCAGAAGGCGATCAGTCCGCACGTCGGCTTTATGGTCGGCTGGTCATCTCTGCTGGACTACCTGTTCATGCCGATGATCAACATCCTGCTGGCTAAAAACTATTTCGAATCGCTGGTGCCGGGCATCCCGTCGTGGATTTTCGTAGTGTTGCTGGTCGGCTTTATGACGCTCTCTAACCTCAAGGGCATCAAAACCGTCGCCAACTTCAACAGTGTGATTGTGGTGCTGCAGGTCGTTGTCATGCTCGGGATTACCGCGATGGTGATCTACGGTGTGGCAAGCGGCGTCGGTTCCGGCACGCTGGTGAGCAGCCGTCCATTCTGGTCTGAGAATGCGCATGTGGTGCCGATGATTACCGGTGCGACGATTCTCTGCTTCTCGTTCCTCGGCTTTGATGGCATCAGTTCGCTGTCGGAAGAGACCAAAGATGCAGAACGCACCATTCCGCGTGCCATTTTCCTGACTGCGCTGATTGGTGGTGTGATCTTTATCGCCGCATCTTACTTCCTGCAGCTTTACTTCCCGGACATCACGCGCTTCCAGCATCCGGACTCCTCACAGCCGGAAATCATGCTGTTCGTGGCCGGTAAAGCGTTGCAGGTCGGCATCCTGATCTTCTCGGTGGTCACAGTGCTGGCATCCGGTATGGCAGCGCACGCTGGCGTATCACGTCTGATGTATGTGATGGGTCGTGATGGCGTGTTCCCGGAGCGTTTCTTCGGTTACATCCATCCAAAATGGCGTACTCCGTCACTTAACGTGCTGCTGGTCGGTGCGATTGCGCTGATGGCGATTAACTTTGACCTGGTAACAGCCACCGCGCTGATTAACTTTGGTGCGCTGGTCGCGTTTACCTTCGTTAACCTGTCGGTGATCGCGCAGTTCTGGGTCCGTGAGAAGCGTAACCGTACGCTGAAAGATCACGTTCAGTATCTGCTGCTGCCGCTGCTGGGTGCACTGACGGTCGGTGCGCTGTGGGTAAACCTGGAAGAGAGTTCTATGGAGCTGGGCCTGATCTGGGCCGCCATCGGGATTATCTACCTGGCGTTCGTAACCCGCAGCTTCCGTAATCCGGTGCCGCAGTTCAGCGAAGAAGTGTAATCGCGCTCACGTTGCCGCCTTTCCGGTCTTCCGGCAAGGCGGCAACGTTTTAACTGGCCAGCACCCGCTCCCAGCTACCCGAATCTAACAACTCTCGCCCTGCATCACTCCGCTTTTTGTCGGTCACTACCACATCAAACCTCTCCAGCGGTAATGCCAGAAACGTCGCGATCCTGTTGTACTTCGAACGGTCACTCAGCAGCACCCGCTTACTGCTCACCTCATTCACCGCCTGCTTCACCATCACCTTATCTTCATCCGGCGTAAACAAGCCTTGCGGGATTCAGGAGACCAGCTCCTGCGCATAGAGATAGAGCGCTTTCAGCTGCCCAACCTTTTCTGCATCCGCTTCATGCAGATTCGCCAGTCCTTCCAGCTCCTGCATAAACGCCTGCACCCGCTCAGCATTCAGCACTTCACGGCGATGCTGCAACCAGCGTTGCTGCTCGGCATCATCCAGCGTGCCGGGGAAGTTACGCGCCCGGTAGCGGAACAGGAGTTTCGCCACGCGCGCACTCTCAAAGCTCAGGTCCAGCGCAGGCAGATTGGCTGGCGCAGTCTGGCGGATGATATTCATTCCGGCGCGGTCGGCATCACTGAAGAATCCATCATAGAGTTGCGTGTCAACGTCATCTGATGGCGTAAACGGCTCTGCTTCGGCAAACAGCGTGACCAGTTTTTCGCGCACGTCGGGCTGCTGACGCAGCAGCGCCAGATTCGCCAGACAGTGCTGACGGTCAATGCCCAGCCGGGCAGCATCTTCCGGGCGCAGCGTACTGGCAGGCGCCAGCACCGGACACTTATTGATATGCACCAGTTTGACCGGCACCGGGGACAGATCGCCGAGATCGTTTTTCGGCGTGTAAAGACGCTCACGCAACGTGTCGGCATCCAGTTGCAGCAGCGGCGACATATCGCCCGCGAGATCGACCACGATCAGCGCATTGCGGTTATCGGGATGCCACGCGAGTGGTACGATCCAGCTGGTGTTACCGCGCGCGGCACCGAACATGCCGGAGACATGGACCAGCGGTTTCATCTGCGGGATGTCGATCAGGTTCATCAGCTTGTTTTTGTTACGATGGGTAAACAAAAACTCAAACAGTTTCGGCTGCTTCTCTTTGACCAGCTTCGCCATCGCCAGCGTGGCGTATACATCGGACATCGCATCGTGTGCATTTTCGTGGGACACGCCATTGGCTTTAGTCAGATGCTCAAGCCGGAAGCTGGGAAAGCCTTCTTCATTCTCCGGCCAGTTGATCCCTTCGGGCCGCAACGCATAGCAGGCACGCATCACATCGAGCAGGTCCCAGCGTGAGTTGCCGTTTTGCCAGGCCCAGCCATAGGGATCGTAAAAGTTGCGATAGAAGATATTGCGCGTCACTTCATCATCGAAACGCACGTTGTTGTAGCCCACCACACAGGTTTGCTCTTTGGTGAACAGCGCATGGATGCGTTCGGCGAACTCTGCTTCGATCACACCGCGACTCATCGCGATCTGCGGAGTAATGCCGGTAATCATCACCGCTTCGGGCTGAGGCAGATAGTCATCTGGCGGACGGCAGTAGAACACCTCTGGCTCGCCGACCGGATTGAACTCACTGTCGGTGCGCAGGCCGGCAAACTGGGCGGGCCGGTCACGAGACGGGCTGGTGCCGAACGTCTCGTAATCGTGAAAGAGGAAAGTGGGCTGTACGCGGTCGTTATTCAAATTTCATATCCGTTCATTGCGTTCACTGACTTTATGAACAGAAAGCCCACGGCTTTCTGTTCGCTCTGAATCTGATTACACGCAGGGTTAATTTTGTTCATTGTGTCTGCGAATGTAGTGCCCGAATGGTTGCACAGGGAAGATTATAGCGGTCCGGAGCAACATCTGGCCTGACACATGGTAAACCATGTCCTGCCTCGCCTTCAAAGTATCCTGTCTCGTGGGCTCCCGCAGTAAGCAATCTTGCCAGACCGGAATTGTGCTTTCATATTTCACGGAATTAATTTTTTTTATGGTCTTAATCATCCCAAAATGATAACTAATTTCATTAATAACAATAAGTTAAAGGTTTTTATTTTCTGGTTAATCATTTTGCGTGTTGAGTTGATACAAGCAGCAAGGAACTTAGTGAACCCGATTATCCTAAAGATTTTGCGAGTGGCTTCAAAATTCATGAAAAAATAAAGTCTGAAAACGAATGTGGACATAATGTGAGAACATCTGCGTTTAATATTACTGAGTACAGTAAGTTAACACCATTATTAAGTTTTGGTTGTTATGTTAGTTTCAGCCCCAATCCACTGTGTTGAAATTTAAATAACGAATTGGCCGGTTCGATATGGAAATTTACAATGAGTGGTTATAGTATGCCGCTGCACTTAATGAAAAAGGAGTTTTATTATGCCAATTCCGGCTTATTTATGGCTTAAAGATGATGGCGGTAGCGACATTAAAGGTTCTGTCGATGTTAAGGACAGAGAGGGCAGTATAGAAATAATTGGTTTCAGTCACGGTCTCAATATCCCTGTTGACAGTGCCAACGGTAAAATAACCGGCACGCGTTCACACTCTCCCATGTTACTGGAAAAAGAGTTCGATTCATCGAGTCCGTATCTTTATAGAGCGGTTGCTAAAGGGCAAACCCTTAAAAGCGCTGAAATTCGCTGGTACCGCATAAACTACTCGGGACAGGAAGAGTGCTACTTTGTGATGACAGCTGAAAACGTCAAGGTTACCGGTGTGAATCCGGCAATGCCCAATACTAAACGGCAAAGTAATGACGCAATCAATCATGTAGAGAGCGTCTCTTTACTGTACGATAAAATCACATGGCGTTATGTTGACGGTAATGTGCAGTTCACCGATGACTGGAATGTCAGAAGCTGAATTTTAAGGCGGATCAACTCCGCCTTTTCTTCCAGAGAAAAGAGATCAATTCTGTTGTAGCAATGTAAAATATTATCGTACCAGAAATCGTTATAAAGAAATTAATGTAAAAGTAAACATCATCTGTTTCTTCAGGAAAAGCATGACCATTGAAATACTCTGATATTTTTGAGGCTGAGTTTAAGCTAATTATTGAGTAATAGTATGGATGATATAAATGGGTGACAGTCATGAGTAAAATACAGAAATAAAAAATCTTTAGCGCTTTCAGAGCTATCTTAGCCATTTGTGATCACCTTGATAGTGCCATACGCCATCATGTTCTTCATACAGGTTACAGGTGTTTTTGTGGTTCTTAATAACGCGTTTCGAAGCAGACCAAAGTCAGTGTTATGCGCCAGAGTAATGCACCCTTCAGATAACTGACCAGGATGAAGCCGAAATCCGCCACGACTTACCCCCTCAATCCATAGACTATCTTTCACATTGCCTCAGTTGTCAGGAAATAAAGCAAACCATTCACTGTGCGAAAAAACCGCACCTTTAAAAGTGCGATTGAAGGTATCACCCATTATTGCTCTGACCTGATTGAATGTGCTTCCCTCTGGACGATCAACAATCCAGTACAAGCCTGCTGGCACTGGCCCCTGAGTTGGGATAGCCCCACAGGTCACGTGATTACGGCAGGCCCCATCACCGGAGAACGCCAGAAAAGTACCTACACCAGGAAAAGTCAGTGGTGAATAATCAGCATCATTGAGTTCAAACTTTCCATGCAAAGCCATATTGCCTCTTCCTTAAGCCCGATTGATAAATCAACAAATCGCGTGTCATTCCATGAAAAACTGCCAGCAAAAGGCTGGTCAATTGACCGCACATAAAATAAGGTTATATGCATACTTTGTAAACAATCAGATGACTACCGCTTTCGATTACGCATGACAACGTTTGATGTGTTCTCGAAATATCTCATCTCAGTTCATACTTTTTTTCAATTTATTCAAACCTTCACAACGCTTTTGCCGTAAAACGTGCGGCTGTTTCCGTTTCGTTTTTAGAAATTTTCTCTCCCGTGCAATTAAGGATGAAGTGTTGAAAAGGCGTCTGCTGTTCACCGTTACCGTTACTGTTTTCTGGGCCTCGCTGGCACAGGCTGATGCGATCCCCTTTCCTGTGACGCCTCCGGCGATTGATGCCGCTTCCTGGGTGCTGATGGATGCCACCACCGGGCAGGTGCTGACTGCAGGCAATCCCGATGAACGACGCAATCCCGCCAGCCTGACCAAACTGATGACTGGCTACGTGGTCGATCGCGCCATTGACCAGAAGAAAATCAGCCGCGACGACATGGTCACGGTCGGAAAAGATGCCTGGGGAGCGGGTAATCCAGTGTTCAAAGGCTCCTCGCTGATGTTCCTGAAGCCAGGCGATAAGCTCAGCGTCCGGGATTTAAGCCGTGGCGTCATCATCGATTCCGGTAACGACGCCTGCGTTGCGCTGGCTGATTACGTGGCGGGCGGCGAAGCGAACTTCGTCGGCATGATGAATCACTACGTTGAGAAGCTCGGCCTGCAGAACACCCATTTTGAAACCGTGCATGGTCTGGATGCGCCGGGTCAGTTCTCCAGTGCGCTGGATATGGCGAAACTGTCGCGTGCCATTATCGATGGTGAGCCTGACTTTTATGCCATGTACAGTGAGAAGACCCTGACCTGGAACGGCATCACTCAGAACAACCGCAATGGTCTGCTGTGGGACAATAATCTTCACGTCGATGGGCTGAAAACCGGTCACACTGAGACCGCAGGCTTCAACATCATTGCCTCGAATGTGGTGGGCAAGCACCGCCTGATCGCCGTCGTCATGGGCGGTAAAAGCTCGAAAGGCCGTGAAGAGCAGGCGCGTAAACTGCTGGTCTGGGGCCAGAACACCTTTGATACCGTTCAGCTGTTCCATGCCGGTAAGAAGATTGGTACCGAAAACGTCTGGTACGGTAATCCTCATCAGGTCGATGTCGGAACCGCAGAAGATGTTTATCTGTCGCTGCCGCGCAGTGAAGTGCAGAACGTGAAGGCGAAGTACGTTATCGATCGCAAAGATCTGGAAGCGCCGCTGAAAGCCAACGAAGTGATTGGTGAAATTCAGGTGATGGATAAAGATCAGCAGATTGCTCACTATCCGCTGGTGGCGCTGAGTGCGGTTGAACCGGCCGGTGTCATTACCCGCCTGACGGATTATCTCAAACAGAAGTTCTGATTAGCCGATTGTCAGCACTAAAACGGGTAGCCTGCGGGCTGCCCGTTTTCACATTGCTGCCTTGTGACCGGGTACCGGAAAAGGTTACAGAGCCGTAGTCAGTTGTTTTTAACTTCCGGGCAGTTATGTGAGACGGATGTTGATAATTGTAAGCGAACGTCAAAACCGTTTGAAATATCCCGCCCGTGCTAAGCCTGAGCCGCGTTCAGGGTTAAGATAGCCTCATTATGTTCCCGCAACCGGAAAGTCACTTTGCGTCCTGATAAGCCCATATCAAAACTGGAATTCTGGTTTTATCGCCATTACCGCTCCGTACACGGCGTGCGCATCGCCATCGCCTTCATCCTCTGCTTTATTTTTGTCCGGGCGACCGATATCCCGGAAGGGACCTGGCCGCTGATTACGCTGGTGGTGGTGATGGGGCCGATCTCCACCTGGGGGAATGTCTTTCCGCGTGCGCTGCAGCGCATCAGCGGCACGGTGGCGGGGTCCATTTCCGGTCTGATTGCCCTGAAGCTGGAGTTAATCTCGATGCCAATAATGCTGGTCTGGTGCGGCATCATCATGGTGATTAGCGGCTACCTGACACTGGGCAAACACCCGTATATGGCGCTGTTGATCGGGATTACGCTGAGCGTCGTGGTGGGGGCGCCAACCGGCGATTTCACCATGGCGCTGTGGCGTGGGGGTGATGTGATTCTGGGATCGCTGATGGCGCTGCTGTTTACCGCCATCTGGGCGCAGCGTGCGTACACCCACTGGCGCATTCAGCTCTCTGATGCGCTGGCGGAGATGGCGAAGATCTATCACGCCGGTTTCTCGCCCAACCTGGTTGAAAAGCCGCGTCTCAACAAACCGCTGAGCAAATTGCTGAGCAGCGTGATTAAGATGCGTGCGCTGCTGGAGCCGTCGAGCAAAGAGACGCGCATTCCGAAGTCGGTCCTTGAAGCCATTCAGACCATTAACCGTAATATGGTTAACACCATTGAGATGCAGATTAATGCCTGGTGGGCATCGCGCGAGAGCCATCTGATTATGCTCAATGCGCCCGCACTTCGTCGCACTCAGCAAATGACCGAGAACACGCTGCGGGCGCTGTCGGTGATGGCGATTGAAGGGGAAACGGAAGAGGTGATTGCCAACAGCCATGAGCTGACCGAAATCAGCGGCGAACTGCGGCGGCTGATCGCCGACGCGGGCAGCGACGGACTCGAGGAAACGCCAATCTACGGCTACGTCTGGCTGACGCTGGAGCTGGCGAAACAGCTGGAGCGGATGACCGATCTGATGCGCATGGCGCTGCGCAAATAATCACCTCAGACAATGACTTAATGTGAAACCGGGTTTCTTTGCGCTAAGATAAGAGCCAGTCTGAATTTAGCTGTGAAAATTGCTTACCTGGCGGGCTAGCCGCTAAGCTGATCGTTTTGACTCTCTCCCTGCGTCAGCAGGCTCAAAGAAAGGTGCCATCATGGAAAATGCCAAGCAGTCATTTCAGGACGTACTGGAGTTCGTGCGTATGTTCCGCCGCAAAAACAAACTGCAGCGTGAAATCGTCGACAACGAGAAGAAAATTCGCGACAACCAGAAGCGCGTTCTGCTGCTCGACAACCTGAGCGAATATATCAAACCGGGCATGAGCGTTGAGGCTATTCAGGAAATCATCGCCAGCATGCGTGTGGATTACGAAGATCGCGTGGATGAGTACATCATCAAAAACGCCGACCTGTCTAAAGAGCGTCGCGAGCTGTCTAAAAAGATCAAAGCGATGGGCGTGGGCGAACACCCGAAAGCGTAAGCGCATATAGCCGGGCGCTTACGCGCCTTACGAACCCGCTTCCACTCTGGTGGAGCGGGTTTTTTATTGCCCTTATCAGCGCGTCGTTATTTGCCCGCCAGCCTGCGGGCAATCCCCTGTAACTGCTGTGACAGCGCCACTAAATCAACCTGCTTATCAGCCGGTGGGGCGGTGGTCTCGCGGATCACCAGCGTGGTTTCCAGCGCGATGTGGGAAGCCTCTTCATCCTGAAGCCGGGCCAGCATCCGCTCGACGCTCTGCGCGCCAAGAAAGTGTAAATCCTGCCGCACCGTGGTCAGCGGCGGCTGATACCACGCGCTCTCGGCGGTATCGTCATAACCAATCACCGAGATCTCACCCGGAATCGCCACGCCATACTGATGCAGCGCCCGCATCGCACCCAGCGCCATCTGATCGTTCGCCACCAGCAGCGCCTGCGGCAGGTCGTCGGGCAACTGCGCCAGCAGCGCCTGGTAACCCGACTGCGCGCTCCAGTCGCCGCGCAGGGAACAGTGCGGCGTTAACTGATGATCGGCCAGCGCCTGACGCCAGGCATGTTCACGCTGACGGGCTGACACCGAGCGCTGCGGGCCATTTAACAGGCCAATCTGACGATGGCCCAGCGCCAACAGATGTTCTACGGCGGCACGCGCGCCAGACTCATTTGGATACTGGCACTGGGCCACCGCGGCCTGCGGTTCGACATCCAGAAACAGCACCGGTTTGCTGCCACACAGCAACTGGATCTGTTGCGCCTCATCCTTATCCAGCGGCAGGTTAATCAGCAGCCCGTCGACCCGCTGTGCCAACAGTTCATTGACGGTAGCGGCCGCATCGTTACCGCTGTCCATGGCGATCACCAGATGATAGCCCGCACTCGCAGCACGCTGCTGAATCGCCGAGGCGATCTGCGCCGGTGCCATCAGCGCCAGATCGCTGGTGGCGAGACCCAGCGTGCGCGTGGCCTTGCCCGCGAGCTGCTGCGCCACCCGGTTGGGCACATAATTGAGCTGCTGCATCGCCGCCTCAACCCTTTCCCGCGTGCGGGCTGACACCTGTTCAGAACGATTTAAAACACGTGAAACGGTTTGATATGAGACGCCGGCCAGTTGAGCGACATCATCGAGGGTCACGGAGCGGGAAGTCATTGAACTCTCCAGTATATGAAGCGACGAGTGTAGCAAATTTTCCTGCTGCGCTGCTGCTGCCAACCACACTTTCACCGCCACGCTGCCGGGGCTATTGCCGCACCCGAGCAGCGCAGTCGGCCGTTATTAACGCTGTTGCAGATAGACCTGCAGATTCACATCCACTGCGTTCAGCAACGGTGTGGCAAGACCATTCCGTTTCGCCCGCAGCAGCAGATCGCCTATCACCTGATCGGCTTCAATATCAAAGCCCTGGGTGAGATCGCGGTACATGGAAGAGGTCATCGGCGTCGCCGGATTGTTTAACAGCTCAAAAATGCGGGCGGTGACCGCCGGGCGCGGCTGATAGCCTTCGGCAGTAATGACGGAAAGAATCTCCGCAAAAATTCCCTGTAACAGCGCTTCGCCACCGCGCGAGGTCAGGATCTGCTGGGTATTACCGCGCGCCAGGCAGCAGACGGCGCCGAGCGTGCTCAGCAGCAGCCACTTCTCCCACAGCTCATCCATAATGTTATCGCTGAACAGGGTATCAACCTGACAATCGCGCAGCGCCGCATCAACCCGATGTAGCCGCGCATCGTTGTTGCCGTCCAGCGCGCCGTATAACAGCTGATGCAGTGGCGTCATCTGGATCACTTCGCCCTTGTCGCCCAGCGTGGCGTTGATTTTGCACAGGCCGCCAATCACCTTATCTTCGCCGAAACGCTGTTGCAGCGTCGCGATGTGCCGCATTCCGTTGAGAATCGGCATGATTAGCGTGTCCGGGCCGACCGCAGGCGTAATGTCATCCATCACCTGATCGAGTGCGAAGCTCTTTACCGTCACGATGATCAGATCATAGTGGCCCGTCAGAGTGCTTGCCTGGGTCAGTTGCGGCTGTAACTTTTCCGTGCCTTTGGGCGTCTGCAATACCAGTCCATTGGCCTGAAGCTGCTGATAACGCCGTTCACGGACCAGAAAGGTCACGTCCTGACCCGCCTGAGCCAGTCTTGCACAAAAATATCCGCCAGTCGCGCCGGCACCTGCCATCAGAATGCGCATCCCACTCTCCCTCTGCTGAAAACCTCTACATTAAAACGCCGTGACCGGGCTTACCAGCCTCAGGCGCGGTTGAAGCATAGCGGGGAGCATGAAATAGCAAGCCGGGAAAGCGTGAGCAGGGGGCTGATGATGCTGAGAAATCAGATTTTCCCGTTCAGAGGATTGAAATGGAGCAGGATATTACAGCCGGGTGATGCCCAGCGCGGCGGCCTGCTGTTCCCACGCCAGCACGCCCTGATAATCGTCCCGCTGTACCGGGCTGAATCCGCCGATCAGGTTGTCGTCGCAGACGGCACGAAAAGCGGAGTCGCTCACCAACTGATGCAGCGCCGTGCGTAACGTCGCAAGCAGCGTCGCTGATGTTGAGGCTGCCGTAATCAGTGGCAATCCGGGTGCGGCTGACGTCTCACCGATGATATGCAGGCCGCGCAGTTCTTCAGGCGCATAGCGCGCCAGCAGCGCCCAGCTGACACAGTCGATCGCCGCGATATCCGCCTGTGAATCACGCAGCGCCGCCAGCGACTGACGGTGTCCGCCGCTCAGCAACAGCTGCGAAAACGTCACGCCCTGAAGTGCGGCCACCAGACGCAGCGCGTTATAACCGGAGTGAGAATCCAGGCTGTTCGCCACTGCCCGCTGACCGTTGAAATCGGCGAGCGTTGCCTGTTTATCCCGTGCCACCAGCCAGCTGCGATAATCGCGACCGCTGCAGCCGGGTGCCTGATAGTGAAAGGTGCCGACCAGCTGCACCGAAGGCAGCTGGCTGACCAGCGGATAGCCGCAGGTCTGGCTCAGCAGCAGTCGGTCATCCTGCCAGTGTGCCAGCAGATCGTCAGGCCAGACCGGCTGCGCGGCGATGCTGTGCTGCGCCAGCAGGGCAACCATTGCCTGCATCAGCGCCTCTGTGGCGGGCGGATGAATCGCATACATTGGCAAAGCGAGCAGGTTATTCATGCTTTTTCTCCACTGAGCGGCCCGGATGGACATTGACGCCAACCGGTCTGGCCCAGAACTGACGCAGCCAGATCCGATAGCCCGCCACCCGAAAACCGTGGTTGCGCTGATAGTATTGATCGCGGTCGCGCAGGTAGAGCAGGCGCAGGCCATACCACGGAACGCCAGGCAGATCGTGATGCACTGAATGGTAGTTCAGATTCAGGAACAGGATGCGCCACGGCCAGGCCGCTTCATTATTCACCGAACGCGCCAGCGGATCGTCCGCCGCACGATGCTCGTAAAAAGAACGTATCTTGGTCAGCGCCAGCGCCGGATAACTTACCGCCAGCAGATACCACAGCGGTGAAAACCCAAGCCCCGCCATCCAGTAAAACAGCAGAGCCAGCAGCGCGCCATGCAGCAGCCACATGCCCGTCGCAGGGCGATCGCCACGGCGCAACGCCTGCCACATCCCGCCAATGGTCGACGCGATATCCAGTAGCGGGCCGAGCAGCAAACGGCCCGGAAAGGTGTTACGCAGATGAACCAGTTGCTGCTGCCAGCGCGGCAACTGTGCCCAGCGTGCAGCGGAAAAATAGTACGTTTCCGGATCTTCTTCCGGCTCGGTCAGGGTGTGATTGTAATGGTGGGCCAGATGAGAATCGCGATAGAGCCCGTACGGATACCAGACCGCCAGCGGCAGGGTGCCGAACAGCTGGTTCATTCGCGGCCAGCGCGTGGGATGGCCATGGATCAGCTCGTGCTGCAGTGACATATACCAGGTGGTAAAGACGATCAGCAGCAGGGTAGCGGGCAGTCGTCCCAGCGTCTGCCAGTTAAGCATCACTGAGAACCAGCCGCCGTAAATCACGCCCATCAGCAGCCAGGTCGGCAGTTCGCTGCGCCAGAGCCAGCCGCGCGCGCGTTGTTTCAGCCAGGCGCGCTGCTGTAAAGAGAGATAGCCGTTGTGCATCATTCACCTGACAGCGGAAGCAAGAGTCTTGAGAGTGAAAGAAAGGGCGATCAAAGACAAAGTAGATAATCTGCTTAGCTATGTCGAAAATCCTGAACATGGCGCTTAAAGATATTCACTATCAGTCGCCGCGCGGAGGGCGTAACCTTTCCCTATCAAAAATCGCCTATAGCCCACAGGCGTTTAGCGCCTGTCAGGAGAAATACAGATGAAAAATATTGGCTTCTTATCTTTTGGTCACTGGACGCCTTCGTCACAGTCCGCCACACGCACAGCGCAGGATGTATTACTGCAATCGATCGACTTAGCGGTCGCCGCCGAAGAGCTGGGCGCAGATGGCGCTTACTTCCGCGTCCACCATTTTGCCCGCCAGCTCAGCTCGCCGTTTCCGCTGCTGGCTGCCGTGGCAGCGCGCACCAAAACGATTGAGATCGGCACCGGTGTTATCGACATGCGCTATGAAAATCCGCTCTACATGGTGGAAGACGCCAGTTCAGCAGACCTCATCTCCAACGGTCGCCTGCAACTGGGTCTGAGCCGCGGTTCACCGGAGCAGGTGATCGATGGCTGGCGCTACTTTGGCTTTGAACCGAAAGCGGGTGAAAGCGATGCGGATATGGGGCGTCGTCACACCGAAGAGTTTCTGGAAGTGCTGCGCGGCGAAGGCTTTGCTAAGCCGAATCCACAGCCGATGTTCCCGAACCCGCCGGGTCTGCTGCGCCCTGAGCCGCTCTCTGAAGGCCTGCGTGACCGTATCTGGTGGGGCTCCGGCTCCAACGCTACCGCAGAATGGGCAGCAAAAATGGGCATGAACCTGCAAAGTTCAACCCTGAAAGATGATGAAACCGGCGAGCCGTTCCACATTCAGCAGGCGAAACAGATCCGCGCCTATCGCGAGGCCTGGAAAGCGGCGGGGCATCAGCATGCGCCACGCGTCTCCGTCAGTCGCAGCATCTTTGCGCTGGTGAATGATATGGACCGCGCCTACTTTGGCCGCAGCGGCAACGACCAGGATTCTGTGGGTTTCCTCGATGAGAAAACCCGCGCCATCTTTGGCCGCAGCTATGCCGCAGAGCCTGAAGCGTTGATTAAGCAACTGGCGCAGGATGAGGCGATTGCCGAAGCGGACACGCTGCTGCTCACCGTGCCTAATCAGCTCGGCGTCGCCTATAACGCCCATGTGATTGAGGCGATTCTGAAGTATGTTGCCCCGGAACTCGGCTGGCGTTAAGTCACAGAGCGCCCTGCAAAACAGGGCGCAGTTTGATTGTCCTGACGCGCAGAGGGTGCGCGTTCAGGGCAATGTCTCCTGCAAACGCGTTTCTTCACTCCCTGTTTTCTTCTGCTTTATCCTCCCTGAGTTGATCTCCGGCGAGCCATTTCTGGCCTGACAGTGCACTGCGCTTAATTATTTTCCGACGCCCGTGATTCTCTATTTTGTGACTTATGGTTTAAATGGTCACCGCTGTGCCATCAGGTTCCAGCGTATACTCAGAATTAACCTCGCCTCTTTATGGGCGTCACCTCCTTTAATTCGGCTTTCCTGCAACCTTCATAAACAGATAATCCCTTTCCGCAATTAGTGACCATTGACAATATTGGTCACGTGATATGAAAATGGCGGCACTCTCATGCTTACTGTTGAAGGTCATCTATGCTCAGGTTCAGTCCTGCCATCCTGGTTGTTTGTCTGCTGCCCCTGGCGCTGTCAGGCTGTCGGGATAACGCGCCCAAAGCGGATCCGCGCACCCAGCCGCCACTGGTCAGGGTAACGAAGGTCATCAGTGCCACCGGGGGCAGCCGTGCGTTTAGCGGCGTCGTGGTAGCCCGGGTTCAGAGTGACCTCGGTTTTCGGGTCTCGGGCAAAATCCTCGAAAGGCTGGTGGATAGCGGCCAGCGTGTGAAGCGGGGTCAGCCACTGATGCGGCTCGACCCGGTCGATCTGCGACTGCAGGCCCAGGCAGAGCAGCAGGCTGTTGCCGCTGCACAGGCTCGGGTCAGACAGACCAGCGCCGACCAGGCGCGTTACCGCACGCTGGTGGCAACCGGAGCAGTTTCCGTATCGGCCTACGACCAGATTCGGGCCGCTGCGGTCACCGCTCAGGCTGATCTGAAAGCGGCACAGGCGCAGGCCAGCGTGGCCGGTAACGCCAGCGGCTATGCGTTGTTACTGGCGGATGATGACGGTGTGGTGATGGCAACGCTGGCGGAGCCGGGGCAGGTAGTGAGTGCGGGTGAGCCCGTCATCAGACTGGCCAGAGCCGGACAGCGTGAGGCGAGCGTGCAGTTGCCGGAGACTCTGCGTCCGGCAGTGGGCAGTGAGGCGCAGGCCACGCTCTATGGTGCGGGCAGTGCGCGGGTCTCCGCCCGACTGCGGCAACTGGCTGAGGTGGCCGATCCGATGACGCGCACCTATGAGGCCAGATACGTGCTGGAGGGCGCACTGGCCAGCGCCCCGCTGGGTGCCACCGTTACGCTCTCACTGACGAATAAACCGGCGCAACCGCTGCTGCAGGTGCCGCTGGCTGCGATCTACGATGCCGGTAAAGGACCCGGCGTCTTTGATATTACCGGTGAGCCTGCCACCGTGGCCTGGCGCCCGGTCACGGTGATCGCGATCGGTGACGAGGCGGCCACCGTGACGGGGCAGCTTAATGCTGGTGATCGGATAGTGGCGCTGGGCGCACATCTGTTGCAGCAGGGCGAACGCGTGCGGCCCGATGACGCTGCCGTTGCCGGGAGTCTGCCATGAACGGACGCTTTAATCTGTCAGCACTGGCCGTGCGCGAACGCGCCATCACGCTGTTTCTGATCATCCTGATTACTGTGGCGGGCATCCTGTCATTTTTCGAACTGGGACGGGCAGAAGATCCCCCATTCACGGTAAAGCAGATGACGATTATCTCCGCGTGGCCGGGTGCGACGGCGCAGGAAATGCAGGATCAGGTGGCCGAACCGCTGGAGAAGCGGCTGCAGGAACTGAGGTGGTATGACCGCAGTGAAACCTATACGCGACCTGGCCTGGCTTTCACCATGCTCTCCCTGCAGGACAAAACGCCGCCCTCTCAGGTTCAGGAGGAGTTTTACCAGGCACGTAAGAAGCTGGGCGATGAGAGCAGAAACCTGCCCGCCGGGGTCATCGGGCCGATGATCAACGATGAGTTTTCCGACGTGACCTTTGCGCTGCTGGCGCTGAAGGCTCAAGGGGAGCCGCAGCGCCTGCTGGTGCGTGAGGCGGAATCGCTGCGTCAGCGACTGCTGCATCTGCCGGGTGTGAAAAAGGTCAATATTATCGGCGAGCAGAGTGAACGCATCTATGTGTCGTTTTCACACGATCGGCTGGCGACGCTCGGCATCACCCCCCAGACGATTTTTGCTGCGCTGAACGACCAGAACGTTCTGACGCCCGCGGGCTCAATTGATACTCAGGGGCCGCAGGTCTTTATCCGGCTGGATGGCGCATTCGATAAGCTGGAGAAAATCCGTGAGACGCCGATTGTGGCGCAGGGCAGAAGCCTGAAACTGGCGGACGTGGCCACGGTGACCCGAGGCTACGAAGATCCCGCCACATTTATGGTGCGCAATCAGGGCGAACCGGCGTTGCTGCTTGGTATCGTGATGCGTGATGGCTGGAACGGCCTGGAATTAGGCAAGGCACTGGCCGCTGAAACTGCCGGTATTAACCAGGCGATGCCGCTGGGGATGTCGCTGACTCAGGTCACCGATCAGTCCGTCAATATCCGCTCGGCGGTTGATGAATTTATGGTTAAGTTCGTCGTGGCGTTGCTGGTGGTGATGGTGGTCTGCTTTGTCAGCATGGGCTGGCGTGTCGGAGTAGTGGTGGCGGCTGCCGTTCCGCTGACTCTGGCGGTAGTGTTTGTGGTCATGGAGGCGTCCGGCAAAAACTTTGACCGTATCACGCTGGGATCGCTGATTCTGGCGCTCGGCCTGCTGGTGGATGACGCCATTATTGCCATCGAGATGATGGTGGTGAAAATGGAGGAGGGCTACGACCGTATCAAGGCGTCGGCTTATGCCTGGAGTCATACGGCGGCACCGATGCTGGCGGGCACTCTGGTCACCGCCGTAGGGTTTATGCCCAATGGCTTTGCACAGTCCACGGCGGGTGAGTACACCAGCAATATGTTCTGGATAGTCGGCATCGCCCTGATCGCCTCCTGGATCGTCGCGGTGGTGTTCACTCCTTATCTCGGCGTGAAGCTGCTGCCTGCCATTAAAACGGTTGAAGGCGGTCACGCAGCCATCTACAACACCCGTCACTACAATCGCTTTCGCCAGCTGCTGAGCCGCGTGATTGCCCGTAAAGGCTGGGTAGCAGGCGTGGTCATTGCTCTGTTCATTACCGCTGTGCTCGGTATGGCACTGGTGAAAAAACAGTTTTTTCCGACATCGGATCGACCGGAAGTGCTGGTTGAAGTTCAGCTCCCTTACGGCAGCGCCATTGAACAGACCCGGGCTGCCGCTGAAAAGGTTGAGACCTGGCTTAAACAGCAGCGTGAGGCAAAAATCATTACCACCTATATTGGTCAGGGACCGCCGCGTTTTTATCTGGCGATGGCACCTGAACTGCCCGATCCATCCTTTGCCAAGCTGGTGGTGCTGACCGACAGTCAGGATGCGCGCGATGCCCTGAAAGCAGAGCTACGTGCCGCAATCGCCAGCGGTCTGGTGCCTGAAGCGCAGGTTCGCGTGACGCAACTGGTGTTTGGGCCCTATTCACCTTATCCGGTGGCATGGCGTGTCATGGGGCCGGATCCGGCACGCCTGCGCGTAATTGCTAATCAGGTGGAAGCGGTACTGCGGGCCAGCCCGATGATGAGGACGGTGAACACCGACTGGGGCGCGCCCGTACCGACGCTGCATTTCTCGCTGGATCAGAACCGTCTGCAGGCGGTGGGGCTGACCTCCAGTGAGGTCGCCCGGCAGTTACAGTTTCTGCTGACGGGCGTGCCTGTCACCACCGTGCGGGAAGATATCCGAGCGGTCCAGGTTGTGGGGCGTGCCGCCGGGGAAATCCGGCTCGATCCGGCTAAAATTACCGACTTCACGCTGGTGGGGGCTGCGGGTCAGCGTATCCCGCTGTCGCAGATTGGTGATGTGCAGGTGAAAATGGAAGATCCCCTGCTGAGGCGGCGCGACCGCACACCGACCATTACCGTGCGGGGTGATATTGCCGATTCCCTGCAGCCGCCGGATGTCTCCACGGCGCTGAATAAAACCCTGCAACCGATCATCACGACGCTGCCTGCAGGCTACCGTATTGAACTGGCCGGTTCGCTGGAAGAGTCCGGTAAAGCGACTCAGGCGATGGCACCGCTGTTCCCAATCATGATAGCGATCACTCTGCTGATCATTATTCTGCAGGTGCGCTCTCTGTCGGCGATGGTCATGGTCTTCCTGACCGCACCTCTCGGGCTGATTGGTGTTGTGCCGACGCTACTGCTGTTCGGTCAGCCGTTTGGTATCAATGCGCTGGTCGGGCTGATTGCCCTGTCGGGTATCCTGATGCGTAACACGCTGATCCTGATAGGGCAGATCCACCATAACGAACAGGAGGGTCTGGCACCTTTTGCTGCGGTGGTGGAAGCAACCGTGCAGCGCGCGCGTCCGGTGCTGCTGACGGCAATGGCGGCGATTCTGGCGTTTATTCCACTGACGCATTCGGTGTTCTGGGGGACGCTGGCGTACACCCTGATCGGCGGTACGCTGGGCGGCACCCTCATTACGCTGGTGTTCCTGCCTGCGATGTACGCGATTTGGTTCCGCATTCGTCTGCCGGACAGTAAAACGGCAGTTGTGAAACCGACGCCGTCGGAATAGTCTCATGGTGGCGGTTGCCGCTTCGCTGCTTTTTTTAAGCACAGCGGCGGCCGTCGATTCATTGTCTCAAGCTTTTGAAGAAGGTGCATAAAAAGGTAAAAGCTATCAAACATATAGGATGAGACAGGTGTGCGACCCTGAAAATCCTCTATAGAGTAGCGATGAAAATACAAAAAAGAGGTGTGACCATGAGCAATTCCGTTGATGAAGATGCAAAAGATGCAAAGCCTATTGTCGAAGCCGATCGCGAAGCGCCTGAGGGCAAATGTCCTTTTCATGCGGGTAAACCACCCCAGTCAAACCAGGCTCCGGGCGGCGGCACAACCAACCGCGACTGGTGGCCTAATCAACTCCGTGTTGACCTGCTGAACCAGCACTCATCCCGTTCGAACCCGCTTGATGAATCCTTCGATTACCGTAAAGAATTTGCCAAATTAGATTACGCTGCGCTGAAAGCTGACATCAAAGGGTTGCTCACCGAGTCACAAGCCTGGTGGCCTGCTGACTGGGGCAGCTATATCGGCCTGTTCATTCGTATGGCCTGGCACAGCGCCGGAACCTATCGCTCCGTAGACGGACGCGGTGGTTCGGGCCGTGGTCAGCAACGTTTCGCACCGTTAAACTCCTGGCCAGACAACGTCAGCCTGGATAAAGCGCGCCGCTTACTGTGGCCGGTGAAACAGAAGTATGGCCAGAAGATCTCCTGGGCCGACCTCTATATTCTGGCGGGTAACGTCGCGCTGGAGAACTCAGGCTTCCGTACCTTTGGCTTTGGTGCCGGACGCGACGATGTCTGGGAACCGGATCTGGATGTGAACTGGGGCGAAGAAGCCGCCTGGCTGGAACACCGTCACCCGGAATCCCTGGCGCAGTCGCCACTGGGCGCGACCGAAATGGGTCTGATCTACGTGAACCCGGAAGGTCCGGAACACAGCGGCGATCCTGCCTCTGCGGCCCCGGCTATTCGTGCCACCTTTGGCAACATGGGCATGAACGACGAAGAGATCGTGGCACTGATTGCAGGTGGACATACGCTGGGTAAAACCCACGGTGCCGCACCGGCCAGCCACGTCGGCGTTGATCCCGAAACCGCCCCGATTGAAGCGCAGGGCCTGGGCTGGGTTAACAGCCACGGCACAGGCGTTGGCGCAGATGCGATTACCTCCGGTCTGGAAGTGATCTGGTCTCAGACACCAACCCAGTGGAGCAACTACTTCTTCGAGAACCTGTTCAAATATGAGTGGGTGCAGACGCGCAGCCCGGCGGGAGCCATTCAGTTCGTGGCCGCTGATGCGCCGGATATCATCCCGGATGCGTTTGATTCCACTAAGAAACACAAACCGACCATGCTGGTCACCGACTTGACGCTGCGTTTTGACCCGGAATTTGAAAAAATTTCGCGTCGTTTCCACAACGATCCGCAGGCGTTCAATGAAGCCTTTGCCCGTGCCTGGTTCAAACTGACGCACCGTGATATGGGGCCAAAAGCGCGCTACATCGGTCCTGAAGTTCCGCAGGAAGATCTGATCTGGCAGGATCCTCTGCCTGCACCGGTTTATCATCCAACCGTGGCTGATATCGCGCAGCTGAAAGAGAAGATTGCCACATCCGGCCTTAGCGTCAGCGAGCTGGTTTCGGTTGCCTGGGCTTCGGCGTCGACTTTCCGTGGTGGCGACAAGCGCGGTGGTGCCAATGGTGCCCGACTGGCGTTGCTGCCGCAGCGTGAGTGGGACGTCAATGCCGTCGCAGCACGCGTCCTGCCCGCGCTGGAAGCCATTCAGCGCGAAGCCCACAAAGCTTCACTGGCAGATGTGATCGTGCTGGCGGGTATCGTTGGCGTTGAGCAGGCGGCGAAAGCGGCGGGCGTCTCAATCGACGTGCCCTTTACGCCGGGCCGTGTCGATGCGCGTCAGGATCAGACCGACATTGAGTCGTTCGATCTGCTCAAACCGCGTGCGGATGGTTTCCGTAACTACGGCACCGGCTTCGGCAAAACCACCACCGAAAGCCTGCTGATCGACAAGGCACAGCAGCTGACCCTGACCGTGCCGGAGTTAACGGTGCTGGTGGGCGGGATGCGTGCACTGGGCGCAAACTTCGATGGCAGCCAGCACGGCATCTTCACGCACAATGTGGGATCGCTGAACACAGACTTCTTCGTGAATCTGCTGGATATGCGTACCGAGTGGAAAGCCACCGATGCCACCAATGAGAAATTCATTGGACGCGATCGCGTCAGCGGCGAAACCCGTTTCACCGCCACCCGCGCCGATCTGGTGTTTGGTTCCAACGCGGTGCTTCGCGCCTCGGCGGAAGTCTATGCCAGCAGCGACGCCCGTGAAAAATTCGTCAAAGACTTTGTCGCCGCCTGGACCAAAGTAATGAATCTGGATCGGTTTGATATCTGATTGCTGTAAAAACTGAAACTCTGCTGCACCCCAAAGGTTGGAGACCCGACTGAGTAAGGTGCAGTTTTTTTTGTCGCACATCTTCTGATTACGCGTCCTCTAATCTGCGTATGGAAGCCGCGCCGCAATTTTTTCATCTGATCTAGCCTAATCCTTTGCATCCCCCGAAACGTTTTTTACTCTCCTCATGAAGAAGTCAGTTTATTCCCGCGCAGGCCCAATTCAGGAGAACACGGCAATGGAACTGATTACTCATTGCTCGCCATCGCCCGCCGATGTTATATTAAAATATAACATTAGGAGGTGCTTTATGTTTATCACGCGTCTTAAAAAGGTTGGTGGCTCAGTCATGCTGGCGGTTCCTCCCGCCGTTTTGAAAACGCTCTCGTTGTCGACAAACAGCGAAGTCGGTATGACTATCGATAATGGTTATCTGATCGTTAAGCCTCAGAATCGTCCACGATATTCCCTTGAGGAACTGCTTGCGCAATGCGATCCGCATGCTGAGATCAGCAAAGAGGATCGGGAATGGATTGATGCGCCTGCAACAGGTAAGGAGAACCTGTAAATGGAGAGAGGAGAAGTCTGGCTGGTGACACTCGATCCCACCACGGGCCATGAACAAAGTGGGAAGCGTCCGGTACTTATCGTTTCTCCGGCCTCGTTTAATGCGTTCACCCGATTACCGATTGTGGTTCCGGTCACCAGCGGCGGAACCTTTGCCCGCGCAGCAGGTTTTGCCGTTTCACTGGATGGGGCGGGGTGCAGGACGACGGGCGTGATTCGCTGCGATCAACCGGGGACGCTCGATATGGAAGCCCGCGAAGGCAGGCGGCTTGAGCGATTACCTGATGCTATTGTGAATGAAGTGCTGGCGCGGCTGGAAGCCATTCTGAACTGAAGGGGGCTGTCGCTGAAAACAGCCAATAAAAAACCCGCTCAGGTTTCCCTGAGCGGGTTTCTCGAATTTGGCTCCTCTGACTGGACTCGAACCAGTGACATACGGATTAACAGTCCGCCGTTCTACCGACTGAACTACAGAGGAATCGTTTGAACGGGGCGCATAGTAACGGCCACGCAGGGCCATGTCAAAGCTCTTTTTCATAAATTAGCGCGACTGCTGAAATAGTCGCCATAATGCTGTGTTAAGCCCCGAAAGCATGGCCTGCAGGACCCGTGAGAGCAGTTAAAAAGCAAACGACGAACTGAGGTGTTTATGAGGTGTTCTGACGCTGTACGGCCCTTGTCAGACGGCAGTGCGCGTGATTTAACCGGATAGTTTTTTACAGGCGTCACAAAGTCTCCATTCTGACTTTGTCAGCAATAAATATGAAACGTAGATTTCATTTCAACCCTGAACTGAATATCCGGAGTTGAAATGAACAAAGTCAGAATCGGCATGATCGGCAGCGGCTATATCGGGCGCTGCCACGCGATAGCCTATGCCCAGGCCCCCACTGTATTCGCGCTGAAAGGCGAAATCGTGCGGGAGATGCTGGCCGAAGTGAATCCTGAGCTGGCGGCGCGTCAGGCGGCGACCTTTGGTTTTGCGCGCTCCACCGGTGACTGGCGGGCGCTGGTCAGCGATCCGGCAATTGATGTGGTGGATATCTGCGCCCCTAACTTCCTGCACAAAGAGATGGCGCTGGAGGCGATACGCCATGGCAAGCACGTCTATTCAGAAAAGCCGCTGTCGCTGAGCGTGGCGGATGCGCGGGAGATGGTGGCGGCTGCCGAAGCTGCAGGGGTGAAAACGCTGGTTGGCTTCAACTACATGAAAAACCCCACCAGCCAGCTGGCAAAAGAGATCATTGCCAGAGGCGAGATTGGTGACGTGGTGCATTTCTACGGCACCCATAACGAGGATTACCTCGCCAGACCGGAAACGCCGCTCGACTGGCACTGCCAGAAAGCGCTGGCTGGCTTGGGTGCGCTGGGCGATCTGGCGGCGCACATCGTCAATATGGCGCACTACCTGGTCGGTGACATTGCAGAAGTCAGCGGCGACATGATGACGGTCATCACCTCACGGCCTGACCCAAAAGAACCTGCGCGGCAGTTGCCGGTAGAAAACGAAGATCAGGCCAGCGCGCTGCTTCGCTTCCATAATGGCGCACACGGCGTGATTGAAACCTCACGCATCGCCTGTGGCGCAAAAATGGGCCTGACTTACGTCGTTACCGGCACCAAAGGCACGCTGCGTTACACCCAGGAGCGCATGGCGGAGCTGGAGCTTTATCTGCATGACGATCCCGCCGGGCGGCAGGGTTTTAAAACACTTCTGACCGGGCCGGCACACCCGGATTACGCAAACTTCTGTGTTTCTGCCGGGCACGGCATCGGGTTCAACGATCAGAAAACGGTGGAGATCCGGGACCTGATTAACGGCATCGCAGCGGGCGATCGCATGTGGCCCGACTTCGCAGAGGGATTGCAGGTGCAGAAGGTGCTGGAAGCGATTGCGCATTCAGCAGAGCAGCGCCGCTGGATAGAGGTGTAGTGCAGAAGCTGAGTGAAAGAGGCTAATGCCGTTTTGTTGGTTAACGCAGGCGGGCAGGGCGGGAAGCTGTAGTTTCCCGCCCGGACCCAATCAGATCAGACCACTTTTCTCCCACCACAATTTATCCAGCGCATAGAAGCGATCGCGCTGGCTCTCGGGCTGGCTGAGATCGCGCTTCCACGGCTTCGCCAGAATATAGTGCAGGTTCTTCACCTCATCACCCTGCCACAGACCGCTGTGCTGGAACGGCAGCGTTTTTAACGCATTGTAGATATAAGAGAGCGGTTTCCAGCGATCGGCAAACACCTCATTCAGCAAATCCTGCTCCGAGAAAGGATAAGCACTGAGATCATCAATCGCGGCAATCCGTTTTTCCAGTGCGTCGAACATCGCGTTGTCGGGCTTCAGCACCAGAAAACCGCCGTTCAGGTAGTAGTCGACGCTCTCCGGGGCCTGCTCACCGCGCGCCTGCCAGGTATAGTGGCACTGCTCTGGCTGCCATTCTGGCGGATAAGAGGCAATCTGGTTCGGATTACAGCGGCAGGCGTGACAGGCAGCCAGCGGGTTATCACCCAGATCCAGGGTAAACAGCTCATCCATGTTCTGCAGCACCAGCATATCGGCATCCAGGAACACCACGCGCTGATAATCGGTCAGCTGCCAGGCGCGCAGCTTGGTCCAGACTTCACCGAACTGCGCCGAGGCGTAATGCTGATCCAGATCGTCACGCGGGTAGAGTGGCTCGACCGGTTTAATCACGCAGCCTTCATCCTGCAGAATCTGACAGTCAGCTTCTGAAATCGCCAACGTGGTCATCACCACCAGCGGCCACTGGCTCTGGCTCTCTTTCAGCGAACGGTGCAGCGCTTTCACGCCCACCAGATAGTCGGGTTGTGTTAACAGCGTTACCCAGGCAAACATAGCTTTCCTCAATCAGTCAAAAAGTGGCGTGATGTAGTCGTTCCCCAGTCGGCCCTGCGGGTCGAGCTGGCTGCGCAGGGTGCGAAAGGCATCCCACTGCGGATAGATCTCACGCCAGTTATAACGTTCTTCGTCGTAATACTTGCCCCAGTGCGGGCGTCCACCCTCTTCGGCGAGCAGTTTTTCCACTTCTGTCAGGAAGTGCAGTCCTTCCTGTGACAGCGAGCCATCGTCGGCGTAATAGACCACAAAGCCGAAAAAGCAGGTTGGCTGACCAGCAGCCGGGCTGAGCCAGGCCGATGATGCGCCGGTGCAGCGCAAAATAATCGGGTAGTGCATATGCGGACGGTTTTCTGCGTACCACTGTTTGATCCGGCGGATAATGGCCGGGGTTCTTGCCAGCGGCACGCCGATTTCCACGTTGATCTGGGGGACCGCGATGCCGCGGCAGAAGAGCTGATAAATGTCACCGGTAACATCGGTGAAGTCGCGAAAGCGGGTGACGGTGCGGAATTGTTTTCCGCCTTTGCCCTGGATCTGCGTGTCGCGGTGCATATGCGCCAGCGTCTGGTCGATGGTGTCGTTAAGACTTTCATCAACTTCACCTTCATGCTCGACCACCTGGCGACCCTGGGCTTCATAGCGCTGACGCTCTTCATCGCTCGCCTCATGGGCATTCCAGACGTGGACCAGATTGTCGTCGACAAACCACCAGGCCTTGCTCAGCGGATAGTCGTTGTTCCACTGCAGCAGATCCTCTTCCAGCGTATCGGCTGATACGGCATTTTTGTGGCAGGTGAAAATCTGAAACGGCTGAGTACGCAATGTCACCGCCGTAACAATGCCCAACGCCCCCAGCGAAACCTGTGCCGCCGGGAAGTCAGCGTCACCACGGACAAATTCGCGCACGCTGCCATCGGCCAGCACCATCCGGATGGCCAGTGCTTCATCGGCAATCGAACTCTGCTGCAAACCCTGGCCGTGCGTGCCGGTCGCCATCGCACCTGCCAGCGTCTGAATCGCAATCACACCCGGCGATGACGCCAGCATGCGGTTCATTTCGGTCAGGCTGCGATAAACCTGCTCAAGCGGGGTCGCGCCACCGAAGGTCACGCTCTGCTCATCACTGGCGAGCTGGCCGCTCAGTGCGCTGAGATCGAGCAGCACATCGTCATCGGCGACATGCAGCATCCGGCCGGGCGACAGCTTGCTGCCGATCACCCGAATCCTGCCGCGTGACTCGCGGAGAAGTTTTTGTAGTTCCGCTTCGCTGGCGGGACGCTGAACCTGCTGACGGCTGCCAATTTGCGCATTCTGCGCCCAGTTCCACAGCGCATCATCATTGGGTTCAACATGGGTCTGGCGAAGCGGATAGAGGCGTGCGTCTCTGCTCACAACAGCATTCCTTATTATTGCATTTTAATGACAGGTTTAACTAAGCGTAGACTATTGCTAAGCGGAGCCGGGCCTGCGGGCATTTATTTGCGGATATAGCGTAACGTTGCGGTGACAGCGAGCTGACGATTGCGGCGGATACTCTCTGCTTCGCTCTTATCAGGGCTGAACAGAGCGTTGAAGGTATAGCGGTTTGAAACGTGATGAACGCAGATACTGCTGATCAGGCGATGGACATCGATGGTCTGCACCTCGGCAGTGAACACGCCCTGTTGCTGACCGCGTGCCAGAATGTCATCCAGCAGATCCAGCGCGCTGCGGTTCAGCGCTTTGATCTGCGGCGACTGGGTGATGTAGCGACCACGCAACAGGTTCTCACTACACACCAGCCGGATAAAATCGGGATGCTCGACGTGGTAATCAAAGCTGGCTTCCACCAGCCGCGTCATGGCCAGTTCCGGCTCCATCGCCGCCAGGTTCAGGCCCGTTTCATGCAGACGTATCTGCTGATAAACCTGCTCCAGCACCTCGATATAAAGCTGCTCTTTACTGCCAAAGTGATAGACCACCATCCGCTTCGTGGTCTGCGCATGCTCAGCGATCTGCTCAAGCCTGGCTCCCTGCATACCAAACTCAGCAAAGGCTTTCAGTGCGCCTGCAATAATGCGTTTCTTCAGCCCTTCAGGGTCATTTTTACGTTTTGTGAATTCTGACATGGTGCTCAATAAGGTGATTTTGACCAGGGAATGTTAGCACAGTGTTGAGAGACTGCCCGCAACCGCGGGCGCGGCAAATGCGGCAACCTGGCACACTCCGGACGATTGCAGGTATAATCCCGGACATTATTTCACAGGTTCAGAGACGACAATGACAAAACTCACCTTGCAAGAGCAGATGCTGAAAGCGGGATTAGTATCCAGCAAGAAGATGGACAAGGTTCAGCGGACCGCCAAGAAATCCAGGGTTCAGGCACGCGAAGCCAGAGCAGCAGTGGAAGATAACAAAAAAGCGCAGCTTGAGCGTGATAAGCAGCTGAACGAGCAGCAGAAGCTGGCTGTACTGTCGAAAGAGTACAAAGCACAGGTCAAACAGCTGATTGAAATGAACAAAATTGCCGTGGAGAGAGGCAACATCAGCTTCAACTTCACCGACAATAACCTGATTAAAAAGATCATGGTGGATAAGCCGACGCAGACTCAGCTGATCAATGGCCGTCTCGCCATTGCCCGCCTGGCAGCTGACGCGAATGGTGAGAACCAGTACGCCATCATCCCGGCCAGCGTGGCGGATAAAATTGCCCAGCGCGATGCCAGCGCCATCGTCTTAAACAGCGCATTAAGCGAAGAAGCTCAGGACGAAGATGATCCTTATGCTGATTTCAAAGTGCCAGATGATTTAATGTGGTAATGACGCGTTGACGCATTCAGAACGGGCTGGCGGCAGATACTGTGAGCGTCTCGCCGCTGACAGGATGAACAAACCGCAGCTCGCTGGCGTGCAGCATCAGTCTCTCTGCCTGCTTCGCGCCAGGCAGTAACAGCCCGCCATAAAGATCACAGCCCAGAATCGGGTACCCCAGTTGCTGACAGTGAATGCGCAACTGATGGGTGCGCCCGGTCTCTGGCGTCAGTTCAACCCGCGTTACCGGCAACACCTCTCCCTCTTTCCCCTGATAATCACTGCGTTCAATGACCCGATAGCGCGATCGCGCGGGTTTGCCCTGGATCGCGCATATCACCATGCGGGGAAACTGCGCCGGATCTTTGGCTATCGCGGCATCAATGATCCCCGAGTCATCGGCAAGGTGTCCGCACAGCAGTGCCTGATAGGTTTTGTTCACACTGCGCTGGCTGAACTGCTGGCAGAGTGCGGCGTTAATCGCCTTGTTGCGTGCGACGACCATCAGTCCGGAGGTGCCAAAATCGAGCCGATGAACCAGCGTGCAGCCAGGAAAAAGCTTCACCAGCCGATGATGCACTGAATCGAGGTTTTGTGGATTTTTGCCGGACAGGCTCAGCAGCCCGCTGGGTTTATTGATCACCAGCAGATGCTCGTCCTCAAAGAGAAGGGCGATCTCATCAAAGCAGGGTGGGGCGATAAACGTATCGATAATGGCAGACATCGGGCAACCAGCAGGAAAAGGGCAGAGGATCATAACCGATTGCCTGGTCAGAGACGACGTCGGGCCAGGCAATTATTCTTCAGTAATGGCTTCGCCGCTTTGCGTGGAGAGTGACTGGCTGGCCTGATGCGTTGCGAATCCACCATGGGCAGCAAATACTGAGCATACCGTCGCAGCTAACAACGTGAGAAGAACAGAGAGTTTCATGGTGGCATCCCGTGCTGAAAAGACCTGCCAGTCTGGCAGGAAGGATGGCAGAGACAAACAGAACAATCCGGAAAAAAACATTTAGTACATTCGATCAGAAGGTTGCGCGATTTTTAGTGATTAATTCGGGCAGGTCTCGTTTTTATGACTACAGTCTCTGGTGAGGTTGTCATCAATTCGTACCAAATGGAGGATTTTCTGTGTTATTTCAAAACGACGAGAAAGGCCACGTCATTATTGGCGAAGCGGCACTAAGCCTTGCCCTGGGTGAGAAAGAAATCAGTATCGCATCACTTTTTACCCAACTGGGTTTTATGGCTAAATCTGAACGCAACGCGGATCGGCTGACGAAAATCTCCGAAGCCAGAAGCTGGCTGAGTAGTTTTAAGTCACCGTCGGTTGCTCAAAAGCAGGTGCCGTACCTGCAGACTCTTGCAGGCCTGAACGAAGAACTGAACTAGCAGTAAGTGAACTGACGCCAGTGGACGTAGTCCGGCTCCGGCCGGAAAACGACGAAGCGGACGACCTCAACGGTTGCGCGAAAGCGTATACCGGCCGGAGAAAATGTCAGGGACGACACTTCTCTCGCCATCGCGACTCTTTTCCTCTCCCTTCTGAGAACCTGCCTGGCTATAAACAAAAATCAGGCGCGAGCCGGATCGTTCCGGGCATCAAACGAATCTTGTCATACAGCCAGCCTGGTTAAAACCAGGCTGGCTGTATCAGCATTCAGACCAGATTAACGCCTCGCAGACCGTTAAAAGCTTTCCCAGCTGGCGTCTGCGGATGCCGTAACCGGCATCGCGGGCACTGAACGTGGTGCCTGGACAGGAGCAGCCCGGTTTTGGCCTGGAGAGAGACGGAAAACGGCCACCGTTTTTTCCAGTTCGTCTGCCTGAGATTCCAGTGAACTGGCGGCGGCGGAAGACTCTTCAACCAGCGCGGCATTCTGTTGCGTAGTGGTATCCATCTCAGCCATTGCCGTCGCAATCTGAGAAATGCCGCGGTTTTGCTCGTCGGATGCGGCAGCAATCTCGCCCATAATGTCCTTAACCTGACTGACAGAGCGAACGATATCATCCATGGTGCTACCGGCGCGTTCCACAAACTCAGAACCGTCATGAACCCGGTCCAGTGACTCGCGAATCAGCGTTTCAATCTCTTTGGCGGCCAGCGAACTGCGCTGGGCCAGATTTCTGACTTCCCCGGCAACGACTGCAAACCCGCGACCCTGTTCACCGGCACGAGCCGCTTCAACCGCGGCATTTAATGCCAGAATATTGGTCTGGAAGGAAATGCCATTTATCACATTAATGATTTCGCCGATCTTACCGGAGCTTTGACTGATATTGTTCATCGTCACGATAACGTCACGAATAATCTCACCCCCGCGTCCGGCATTCACCGACGCATCGGTCGCCAGCTGACTCGCATGATGGGCGTTCTCCGCATTCTGTTTCACCGTAGACGACAGTTCTTCCATACTGGCAGCCGTCTGAACCACGGCAGCAGACTGCTGCTCGGTGCGGGAAGACAGGTCGGTATTACCCGCAGCGATTTCCGCCGAAGCGCGCGCCACACTGCTGACACCATCACGCACGTTGGTGATGATGTTCTGCAGACTACTGTTCATCGCATCTACCGCCTGCATTAGCTGGCCTAACTCATCACCACGCGTGGTGTTCAGGGTGGTGGTTAAATCACCGCTGGCAATACGTTGCGCGGCGTTAAGCGTCTCTTTCAATGGCAGCGTAATGTTGCGGGTAATCCGCCAGGCAATCAGCAGACTCAGGATGACGCAGGTCAGTGCGGCAAACGCAATGCGCCACTCCGCCTGTTTGATAAATTCAGCGGAGAGCTGGGACTGGAAGGCAAAGGTATCAGATACCGCCGCATTGAGGCGCTCCGCCGTGGTGCTCAGGCTCGCAGATTCCCCTTTTTCTTTCTCTGAAGCATCAACATAAAGCGTCAACGGTTCGCGCTGCTGCGCCAGAGTGCTGATTACATTCCGCGTGACCTCATTGATAGCTGGCTGAGCGAAACCGTCCAGCTGCTCACTCAGGGTGGTGATCGCAGTGTATTCCTCAATAACTGCATTTCTGCTTGCCTCAGACGGCTTATCGAGAAACGCTTTTTCAACATTGGTTGCATCAAACAGCGCAGCGGCCATGTGCATGACCGGCAGCGCCGCATCGGGTGCCAGAGCCATATCGAGTGATTCAAACTGATGCGCAAGAGCAATCAGGGCGCCCGGTTTAATGGCATCAAAGGCAGCAGATGTCGCCTCAGCAGACGCCACGAACTTCTCACGCTGGTTCTTATACTCGTTAAGTAACTGACCAATCAGCGCGACTTTCTGCTGACCAATCTCATCCCATTTGAATCCATCCAGGCGGTTATAAAGGGCATCTAACTCTTTCAGGGCCTGAACATTCTGCGAGGCAAATTTAGGATCTTTGGTGTACTGGTACAGGGTGCGATTAAGGCGGGCCTTGCTTAAGGTGTTGACCATCTCCACGGTAATAGTGCGCCGGGCCGAGTTGTCTTTAATACTGCGGAAACAATCGAAAGCGATAACGGTAATGGCAAGGGAGGCAGCGATGACGATGATAAAACCGACGCCCAGTTTTTTTCCGATTTTAATATTGGAGATGCGTTGAGCAAGACCCATGAGGTTCACCTTTAATGAGGTATCAGAAGCAGAGAAAAAGCACTAAATAATTCCAAAGATGATCTTCTTATCGTCAGGGTAAAATTAATCTTTAAAGTTATTTCAGATTGTGTCACGGAATAATTAATTAGATGTATATTGTTTTTGATGGTAATTATCTGGCTGCTAACATTTGACTAATTTATGGCTAAGTCATTGAGTAAAATTAGTTAATATAAGTTAAGTAATGTTTTGTAAAATTAATTATCATTTATTGATATTGATCAAAGTTATGACGGTGAAAGCATGAGTGGAGCAGAGAGACTATTTTAAAGTGATGAATATGCAGGTGGTGTAAATTGAAATAAGCTTCAATCTGAGCGACTAATTAATTTCCTGACATGAGAGGAAAGCCTGAAAATTCAGAAGAGAGAGGGCTAGTCGAACTGAAATCGCACCTCACCTATAAAAAATTTATCGCTTAATCAATGCTACCGATCCCGATCTGCATCCGATAGAGTAGAAGTCCGACTCTAAATGTTGAGCACAGCCAATGCCAGATTACTGTTTCTATACGCAGGGAAAACAGACCGTTGTCGTGGCAAGATCGGATGTGAACCGCGCCACTCATCTTCTGGTGCAGGGGTATACAAAAGAGGCTGAGGAAGTGTACGCCGTTCATGAAAAGCAGGCCGCCGCGCGCTTTACAGATATAAGAAAAAACGATGCGATTGATCGACATAACTTTCTGGCAGGTGCAGGCACAATGCCGTGGATTGGGGTGCTCACAGCGCTGGCTGCTTTTCTCTTCTGGCGTAAAAAATAGTCCTGATTTTTTACCTCTGCCGACGCTCAGTAACGTACGGTGCCGTTGTAAAAGATGCGATGCGTCCAGGCAGTAATCATTCTTCACTGACCCGGTAACGTAAATGCCCATTCGGCTGAGCCTGAACGGGTTTTTTTATTCGCATCCGAATTATTCACCTCATTAGCCCGAACAAATTCAGCGACAGCTCGCTAATCCGTGCAGGTTTAGTGCGTGTCATCATATAGTGAACGGAACCCCTCTCTCGCATTTCATCAAACACCCATGCATTCCACATTCCGCCGCATCACACTCCATTATAGCTTTACGACTATATAGTATTAGAGCTATATTAATAAGGAGATCCCGTGTGGATGATTAAAACGACGGAGCGGTTTGATTGCTGGTTTACCTTGCTTAATGACAGTGACCGCGCCTGCGTGCTTCCGGTTGCCGACCGGGAATTCACACACTGGCTAAAGAGCTTTAACCATAAGGAGTAACGTGATGGGCAGAACGCTGGAACAGCTCATAGCGGATGAAAAACCGGAAGTCGTTGCGGAAGCAAAGGCAATGGCGACAGAAATCCTGCTCAATATTCACCTTGCCGAACTGCGTGAGAAAGTGCAGAAAACGCAGGTGGAAATGGCGCAGGCGCTGGGCATCACACAGCCTACTGTAGCGGGCATGGAGAAGCCGGGGCGTGACCTGAAGCTTTCTACGTTGAAACGCTACGTCGATGCGGCAGGAGGTAAGCTGCGACTGGTGGTGGAGCTACCAGACGGCTCGCACTACGGGTTCATGGAGTAGGCCACTCAGGCGGAAAAGCGCTCCCGCCGTGACCGACAAGTTAAATGCAAAAAGCCCGCTCAGGTTTCCCTGAGCGGGCTTTTCTAATTCTGGCTCCTCTGACTGGACTCGAACCAGTGACATACGGATTAACAGTCCGCCGTTCTACCGACTGAACTACAGAGGAATCGCTTGAACGGGGCGAATATTAGCGGCGCTGATCCCGCTTGTCAAAGCCCTGTTTACTGAATTGCGTTCAGATGCTCGTAAAAGCAGCGGATTGGTGATTTTTACCTGATTCTGATGGATTTTCAAACTGCCAGCAGGATCTCACTTTGCGGGCATTTCTCAGTAGATGTTAGAGGCATGTCAAAGTTTTGTTATTTGCCGATGTTAAAACAATCGTTTCAGTGCTTTTATGATAAAAATTTCAAAACGAGATTATATGGAATAAATAAACTGCTTATCATCACGGTCGTCATCATTGTCCGGAAGTGAAACAGCATTTTGAAACTAACTGTTTGTAGATCAAGTGATTGTGAAAAGGAGTGGTCGATCACAAAAATAGCCAGAACCTGAAGACTTACCTCAAATTTCCCGAAACAGACGCCAGACAGGCTGGGTGAATGTAAAAGATATTTTTCATTCGCGGTCACAGCCGCTGAGCAAGTTAACAAATAAGAAGGGTCCCTATGAACATTAAAAAAACGATTGTCGCCTCACTGTTAGCCTGCATGTTACCTGCCGCAGCAATGGCAAAAGATATCTCGGTTGGCGTCTCGATGGCGCTGTTTGATGACAACTTCCTGACGATTCTGCGTACCTCAATGCAGAAAGAGATGCAGAAAGATGGCGTCAAAGGACAGGTTGAGGATGCAAAGGGCGACGTTTCACAGCAGCTGCAGCAGGTTCAGAACTTTATCGGTCAGGGTGTTGATGCGCTGATCGTTAACCCGGTCGACACCAACGCGGTGAAACCGATTATGGATCAGGCGAGCAAAGCGGGTATCCCGCTGATCTTCGTGAACCGCCGTCCAGGCGCTGAGCTGACGGGCAAAATGGCCTATGTCGGTTCCGATTCAGAACTGGCCGGACGCTTACAGATGGAAGCGCTGGCTAAAGCGATGAACGGCAAAGGCAACGTCGCCATCCTGATGGGTGACCTGGCGAACGAAGCCACCCGCGACCGTACCAAAGGCGTGGAAGAAGTCGCGGCTAAATTCCCTGGCATCAAAATCGTGCAGAAACAGACGGCCAAATTTACCCGTAACGACGCGGTGGATGTCGTCAGTAACTGGATGACGGCCGGCGATCAGATCAATGCCATTGCCTCAAACAACGATGAAATGGCGATCGGTGCGCTGCAGGCGCTGGGTAAAAACCCGGACAAAATCCTGATTGCTGGCGTCGATGGCACCCCGGATGCGCTGCAGATGCTGAAGCAGGGCAAGATGGTCGCCACGGTGTTCCAGGATGCGCAGGGCCAGGGTGAAGGTGCGGTGCAGACGGCGATCAAACTGGTTAAAGGCGAGAAAGTGCAGAAAATCATCAATATCCCTTACCAGCTGATTACCAAAGATAACATGGAACAGTTTGCCAATCGTAACCTGAAATAATCGTTCCCGACCCAGCTGTACGGAGGTGATGTATGACCGCGTTTGCGCTTGAAGCCGAAGGCATCAGCAAGTTCTTCCCCGGCGTTAAAGCCCTCGACAATGTGTCATTGCGGGTGCGTCCGGGAACGGTACATGCCTTGATGGGCGAAAATGGCGCGGGCAAATCCACTTTAATGAAGTGCCTTATCGGGATGTATCGTCCCGATAAGGGCACCATCAAAATTAAAGGGGAGCCAGTGCAGTTTCAGGACACCATGGACGCGTTGCGTTCCGGCATTTCAATGATCCACCAGGAACTCAACCTGGTGCCTTACATGACCGTCGCCGAGAATATCTGGCTGGGTCGTGAGCCGATGAAGTTTGGTTTTGTCGATCACGGCCGACTGAATCAGAAGACGCAGGAACTGCTCAACCGTCTGAATATTCGTCTGAAAGCCGATCGGATGGTGGGCGAGCTGAGCATTGCCTCACAGCAGATGGTCGAGATTGCCAAAGCAGTCTCCTGGGATTCAGACATCGTCATCATGGATGAGCCGACCTCCGCGCTGACCGAAACCGAAGTCGCGCATCTGTTTACCATCATTCGTGACCTGCGGGAGCAGGGCAAAGCAATCATCTACATCAGCCACAAGATGGATGAAATTTTCAATATCACTGATGAAGTCAGTATCTTCCGCGACGGCGCCTGGATCGCCAGCGATCAGACGGCGAAATATACCCGCCAGTCGCTGATTACCCAGATGGTTGGTCGCGAGCTGACCCAGCTGTTCCCGAAATTCAACAGCGCCATCGGGGAAGAGGTGCTGACGGTTCGCAATCTCACCTGCAAAGATCGTTTCACCGATGTCAGTTTCAGTGTGCGTCGGGGTGAAATCCTCGGCGTCGCCGGACTGGTGGGTGCTGGTCGCAGCGAGGTGATGGAGAGCCTGTTCGGCATGGAGAGCTTCGACAGCGGTGAGATCCTAATTGATGGCGTGCCAGTGACGATCGACTCACCTTCAACGGCGATTGAAAAGGGCATGGCGTTTCTCACCGAGGACCGTAAAAAGTCCGGGCTGTTCCTGGTGCTGTCGGTGATGGAGAACATGAGCATCGTCAATATGCCGGAGTACAGCGGCAAAAGCGGTTTTGTCAGCCATGTGAAGATGGCGCAGGACTGCATGGACCAAATCCGTCGGCTCAATATCAAAACGCCGACCATGGATCAGATCATCAATAACCTCAGCGGCGGTAATCAGCAGAAGGTTCTGATTGCCCGCTGGCTGCTGGCGCAACCGAAGATTCTGATTCTGGACGAACCGACGCGAGGTATTGACGTCGGTGCAAAAGCGGAGATTTACCGCTTGATCAGTGAACTTGCCAACCGTGGCGTGGCTATCATCATGGTCTCTTCTGAATTGCCGGAAATCCTTGGCATGAGTGACCGGGTGATGGTGATGCACGGCGGGCGTATAACCGGCATCCTCGATAAAGAAGAAGCCGATCAGGAAACCATTCTGTCGTTGGCATCCGAGTGAGGCGCGAGACCACTATGAGCAATATGAAAGCTACTGCCACCCCGGCAGCCCCGCAGCAACCCTCTTTTTTTGCCAGCCTGCGTCATAAATTGCCGAAAGATACCGGCATTTTCGTGGTGATGGTGGGGATTGCGTTAATTTTTGAAATGTTTGGCTGGTACGTGCGTGACCAGTCTTTCCTGCTCAACACCAACCGTCTGATCCTGATTGTCCTGCAGGTGGCGATTATCGGGATCATCGCCGTTGGCGTGACCCAGGTCATTATCACCACCGGCATCGACCTCTCCTCCGGTTCCGTAATCGCCCTGGCGGCGGTCGTCGCGGCGAGCCTGGCGCAGACTTCTGACAGCCTGTCACCGATGTATCCGTCGCTGGTGAATATGCCTGCGGTGATCCCTATCGCGGCCGGTATCGGCGTCGGTTTGCTGGCGGGTGTGGTCAATGGTGTGCTGATTACCCGCACCGGTATTCCGCCATTCATCGCCACGCTGGGCATGATGGTGTCGGCACGCGGTCTGGCGCAGTATTACACCCAGGGTAATCCTATCAGCTTCCTGTCCGACGGCTTTACTTCAATCGGACAGGGCGCAATGCCGGTGGTGATTTTCCTGGTGGTGGCACTGCTGTTCCACATCGCCCTGAAACATACCCGCTACGGTAAATATGTTTACGCCATCGGCGGCAACATGACCTCGGCGAAAGTGTCCGGTATCAACGTTAACAAGTATCTGATCATCGTCTACACCATTGCCGGTGCGCTCTCTGGCCTGGCGGGTGTGGTACTGGCGGCGCGTGTCAGCAGCGGCCAGTCGAGCATGGGGATGTCCTACGAGCTGGATGCGATTGCCGCAGCCGTTATCGGCGGCAGCAGCCTGATGGGCGGCGTGGGACGTATCACCGGCACATTAATTGGCGCAGTCATCCTCGGCCTGATCAAAAGCGGCTTCACCTTTGTGGGTGTCGATGCGTACATTCAGGACATTATCAAAGGGATGATCATCGTGGCTGCGGTCTCTATCGATATGCACCGTAACCGCAAAAAACGTTAATCAGCAGGCGTTGCCTTCTTCCGCATGCGGGAGAGGGCAACGGTTGCTTTTTCCCTCTTATATCCGCCAGCAATAAGAAATCCCGCTGATAGCGGTTACATCTTCAACCCCCTCTGTCACGCTTCGCTTCAGGCCCGGTAAGCCTTCATCGGGTGCAAAGCGTTTCCACTGCACTAAAACTGTACAGCCTGTCATCACTTTTCTGCACGTCTGACTCGCAGCGTCTGCACTGTCACAGTGCGCCTGGCCCTGTCACCCTGGCTGTTCAGGCATTCCTGATGCTTATTAACCCTTAAGAGGTAATCAGAAACGCTTATTTTCCGGGCCGTTAGGAAAAATCTGGCGGTTGGCTGGCGGGAGTCGTTTAAACCTGGCCTGCATCTTGCAAAATCTCTGTTATCAGGGCGATGGGATCAGACCCATTTCGCTATTCGGGGTGAGTGACGGAGGCAAGATGAATTTAAGACGACTGAAGTACTTTGTGAAAATCGTCGATATCGGCAGTCTGACGCAGGCAGCCGAAGTGCTGCACATCGCACAGCCTGCACTCAGTCAGCAGGTCGCGACGCTGGAGAATGAGCTGGATCAGCAGTTACTGATTCGCACCAAGCGCGGCGTCACGCCAACGGAAGCCGGTAAGATTCTCTATGGCCATGCGCGCACCATTCTGCGCCAGTGTGAGCAGGCTCAGACGGCGGTGATCAATGCCGGTCAGGTGTTGAGCGGTCAGGTGTCGATTGGTCTGGCACCGGGCACAGCGGCATCCTCGCTGACCATGCCGCTGCTGCAGACCGTCCGCGATCAGTTTCCGGAAGTGCTGGTCTACCTGCACGAAAACAGTGGCAGCGTGCTGAATGAGAAAGTGATGAGCGGTCAGCTGGATATGGCGGTGCTGTACGATCGCGCACCCACTGCCGGCATCAATAGCATGCCGCTGATGAAAGAGGATCTCTTCCTGGTCGGTGCCACCGATTATCCGGGTGCCAGCGTCGATCTGGCCGATGTCGCGCAGATGAGTCTGTTCCTGCCGCGCGACTACAGTGCCGTGCGCAAGCGCGTTGATGAGGCATTTTCACTGCGTCGCCTGAGCGCGCGCATCATCGGTGAGATCGAATCGATTTCAACCCTGACCTCCGCCATTTCCAGCGGCATGGGTGTCACCGTATTACCCGAATCCGCCGCCCGCTCGCTGGTGGGTTCGACGGATGCCTGGATGTCACGCATCAACAGTCCGTCACTGAGTCTGCCGCTGTCGCTGAACATCTCCGCCCGGTTACCGCTGTCGCCTTCTGCACAGGCCGTGAAAAATATTCTGCTGTCGCTGCTGAATAAGCCGTTGAGTGAAGAGAGGGAGTTGATGTTAGTGGGGTAAAGGGGGGCGCTTGCAGCGGGCTTGCTATGAGAAGGTTACGCCCGCCAGGCGGTGAGGAGTTTCAGGTTCTCCGTGCAGGCGGACGCGTCAAGGGGCGGACGCCCGCCCCTTAACAATCCCGGCGTCCGGCTGCCTCCGCGCCCCGCTCTGCGGGGTCCCTTCGTCACGCCCTGCGGCCCGCGGACCGTCCGGACTCGCCATCCCTGGCTCGTGCCGTCCTTTCGCCGACGTCCTGTCGGCTCATCCTCGCCTCCGGTTGTTCCTCAGCGCTTCGGATGCCTCTGACAAACCCCGCCTTTAATATCTCTGTTTTTCCTGAATGAAGTGTTGTCTGCTCGCATGAGCGCCAAAGCCAGTTTCGGAAACTTCCAGCGACACTCAATCAACATTAATAATAAGAGATAAAAGCGGGCGAGGGAGGCCGTCAGAGCCGCTGAGGGGATGAGGGATTTCAGGACGAGCGACAGGGATGTCGCGAAGAGGCGGGTTCGCGCCAGGGATGGCGCGTCCCGGCGGTCCGTGAGAAATCCTGAAGAAGCGAAGGGACCGCGAAGCGGCGGTGAAGCAGGCCGGAGCCCGGGGTCAAGGGGGCGCGGCGACTGGCGCCCCCTTGTTGGTCGCCTGCAGAGGCGTTACTGAAACTGCCCAACCCGCCAGGCGAACGAAACCCTCTCATAGCCCGTTCGCGCAGCGAACACCAGGGACATGCCAGCCCGCCAGGCGAACGAAACCCTCTCATAGCCCGTTCGCGCAGCGAACATCAGGGTACATGCCAGCCCGCCAGGCGAACGAAACCTTCCCAGCCCCGTTCGCGCAGCGAACACCTCAGCGCATCAGCGCACCCCTCCCTTTATTCCCTAAAGTCATAAACCCAAATTTTTTAGTATTTCCGGTTATCAATAATAGTTCTTACCATCAGAGAATCAGATTATGTAAAGGGAGGTAAATATCGTGAATTTCCAGCAGCTTAAAATCATCCGCGAGGCGGCCCGCTGTGAGTTTAATTTAACGGAAGTCGCTAACACGCTGTTTACCTCCCAGTCGGGTGTCAGTCGGCACATCCGCGATCTGGAAGATGAACTGGGTGTGGAGATCTTTATCCGTCGCGGAAAGCGCCTGCTGGGGATGACGGAACCGGGCAAAGCGCTGCTGACCATTGCCGAGCGTATCCTGGATGAAGCGGGAAAAGTGCGGCGGCTGGCGGATGTCTTTACCAATGAAACCAGCGGTATTCTGACCATCGCCACCACGCATACTCAGGCGCGCTACAGCCTGCCGAAAGTGATCAAAGCGTTTCGCCAGCTCTATCCCAACGTCCGGCTTGAATTGAATCAGGGATCGCCGCAGGAAATTGTCACCATGCTGCTGGCGGGTGAAGCGGATATCGGCATCGCCAGTGAAATGCTGGTCAACAACAGCAGTCTGGCGGCGTTCCCGTGGTTTAGCTGGCATCACGCCTTGCTGGTGCCGAAAGGGCATGAGCTGGTGCAGAATCAGCCGGTCTCACTGAGCACCCTCAGCCGCTATCCACTTATTACCTACCGGCAGGGCATCACCGGACGGTCGCGGGTTGACCGTGCCTTCCAGACGGCGGGCCTGAAACCGGATATCGTGCTTAGCGCCCAGGACTCCGACGTGGTGAAAACCTACGTCAAACTCGGTCTGGGCGTCGGAATCCTGGCCGATCAGGCGTGTGAAACCGAAGAGAATGAAGAGCTGGAACGGCTGGATGCCACGCATCTGTTCGATGCCAGCACCGTATGGCTCGGCCTCAAGCGCGGTCAGCTGCAGCGCAACTACGTCTGGCAGTTCCTGGAACTCTGCAACGCCAACCTGTCGCTGGAAGAGATCAAACGCCAGGCGCTCTCCTACAGTAACGACGACGAACCGGTCATCGACTTCCAGATTTAAAGCGCGTGCGCATCCCGCCGGATGCGCTACCGTTCCCGCACGGCATAAAATTTCAAATCACCGCAAAAAACTCCTTCACGACACTTTCTCACCCCGCACAACAACATCCTGCGCTGACCCGGCGCGATAAAGTGGAATTAACTGACCACGAGGGGATGTTATGTCGCGATTAAAACTTAAAGACAGCGATCTGCTACGCCAGCAGGCGCTGTTTGCCGGGCACTGGCAGGATGCGCATCAGGGCGCCACGCTGCCGGTTACCGATCCTGCCACGGGCGAAACGCTGGCTACCATTCCGGCACTGGGCCGGGCGGAGACGGAGCAGGCGATAGCCTATGCGGAAACGGTGCGCATCAGCTGGGGCAAAACCACCAATGCCAGCCGGGCCGCGCTGCTGGAAAAATGGCATCAGCTGATTGTTGAACATGCTGACGACCTGGCGATCATCATGACCGCCGAGCAGGGCAAGCCGCTGGCGGAAGCCAGAGGCGAGGTGCTCTATGGTGCCAGTTTTGTGAAATGGTTTGCGGAAGAGGCGCGTCGTATCTATGGCGACACCATTCCCGCGCCTAGCGAAGACCGTCGCATCCTGGTGCTGAAACAGCCGGTGGGTGTTGCCGCCGCGATCACCCCGTGGAACTTCCCGATTGCGATGATCACCCGCAAGGTTGCCCCAGCGCTGGCCGCCGGATGTCCGATTATCGTGAAACCTTCGGAGTTAACGCCGCTCTCGGCGCTGGCACTGGCGGTGCTGGCAGAGCGCGCCGGTTTCCCGTCGGGTGTGTTGCAGGTGCTGACCGGCCTGCCCACAGATATTGGGGCGGCGCTGACTGAAAGTCGCACGGTGCGAAAAATCTCCTTTACCGGATCGACCCGCATCGGGCAGTTATTAATGCAGCAGAGCGCCAACAGCATAAAGCGCCTGAGTCTTGAGCTGGGCGGCAACGCGCCGCTGATCGTGTTTGATGATGCCGATATTGAGATTGCGGTTGCCGGCGTCATGCTCAGCAAGTTCCGCAACGCCGGGCAGACCTGCGTCTGCGCCAACCGCATTCTGGTGCAGCGGAGCATCTATCCGCGCTTCACCGCAAGACTGCTGGAGGCGGTCGCCACCCTGAAAGTGGGCGATGGTTTTGCGCCCGACAGCACCATTGGCCCGCTGATCAACAGCCGCGCAGTGGAGAAAGTGAATGGTCACATCGACGATGCGCTCAGTCAGGGAGCAACCCTGTTGACCGGCGGCATCAGCCAGGGCAACGGCACCTTCGTGCAGCCCACGGTGCTCGGTGAGGTCACGTCCAGCATGCGTATCGCCCATGAAGAGACGTTCGGCCCGGTCGCGCCGCTGTTTATCTTTGATGATGAAGAGCAGGCGATCGCGATGGCGAACGACACGCCTTATGGCCTGGGCGCCTATTTCTTTACCGAGAATATCCGGCGGGCGTGGCGGGTAGCGGAAGCGCTGGAGTTTGGCATGGTCGGCTTTAATACCGGCGCGATTTCCCTGGAGGTTGCGCCGTTTGGCGGCGTGAAACTCTCCGGTATTGGCCGGGAAGGTTCCCGCTACGGAATTGATGAATATCTGGAACAAAAAACATTTCACATTGGCAGTCTGTAATTAAATATTAATAGAACGCCAGCCGGATGATCCGGCTGGTTTTTTTTTTTGCCTGATGCTCAGCATAATTTCTTCGGCGTCAAATAATAGTCTTTAAGAACGAAAGAATTTATCAGGGATGTGAGACCGGTCGGCAAATCGGCGGGGACCTGGCACTGAAATGAACAGGCTGGACCGTAATATCCGCTTTGGTGCAATTTCCGTGCAGGTTGCACCAGCAGGGCGCATAAATTTTGTGAAGTAAATCATCTGTTTAATTGTTCGGCAATTCCGCAAAAAATCCCCCGGCAATACGGCAGAAAATTTTTTTGCGCTGTTTTAAACGCATTTTTATTTTTTGCCTGGCTGGCATACTTTCTGCATTAGCTTATTAACACCGCAGAAATCGGCCGTTGTAAACGCTAATTAATCAGCAACTGATGGGTGTAACAAATAAGGAATTCTTCCATGTTAAGTTTCGACCCAGAAAAAGTTTCTCTTCCGGCTGGCCATTATATTGGCGGCCAGCACTGCCAGAGCCAGGGCGCAGCCTTTGAGGTTAAACGTCCCTCTGATGGCAGAGTCTATGCCACGCTGCAGGACGCCACACCGCAGGATGTCGATCGCGCTGTTACCGTCGCGCATCAGGCGCTGAAAACCAGCGGCTGGTCCGGCTGTCCACCGCGCGAACGCGGTCGTGTATTACGCCGCTGGGCCGATCTGATTGAGCAGGACCCGCTGCTGGCACAGCTGGAAGCGCTGGGCTCCACCCGGCCGATCAACGACGTGGTGCTGCACGAAATCCCGTTTACCGCCGAAGCGATTCGCTTCTATGCCGAATGCGCCGACAAATACAGCGGCGACCTCTTTCCTACCCGCGACAGCAGCCTCGGCATGCTGATTGCCGAACCTTATGGCGTCATCGCTGCGATTACCCCGTGGAATTTCCCGCTGTCGATGGCGTCGTGGAAATGCGGACCGGCGCTGGCAGCGGGCAATGCGGTCGTCCTCAAACCCTCTGAACTCACCCCGTTTTCTACCGTGCGCATGGCCGAACTGGCGATTCAGGCGGGTTTACCGGCGGGCGTGCTGAACATTGTGCAGGGTAGCGGTGCCGTAACTGGCAGCGCGCTGGTGACCCATCCGCTGGTGCGCAAAGTCTCCTTTACCGGCTCGACCGTGACTGGAAAACGCATCATGAGCGACGCCGCGCAGCACGGCATGAAACCGGTGACGCTGGAACTGGGCGGCAAAAGTCCTCAGCTGGTGTTTGATGACGCGGGTGACCTTGAGGTGCTGGCCCAGCGTATTCTGCGCGGCTTCACCGCCAACGGCGGTCAGGCCTGCGTGGCGGGCACCCGCCTTATTGTGCAGCGCAATATTGCCGACCCGCTGGTTGAGCGGCTGGCACAGCTCTGCCGCGAACTCAAACCGGGCGTCACCTGGCACGAAGAGAGTCGCTACGCGCCGCTGATCGACGAACGCCAGGGCAACAAAGTCTGCTCGGTGATTGAGGCAGCAAAAGCGCAGGGCGCAGAGGTGCTGGTGGGCGGAGAGCGTTTTGCCGACACCGAAGGCGGCTGGTTCTGGCAGCCTACGCTGCTGAGCCATGTAGAGCAGGATAATCCGGCCGTGCAGCAGGAGATTTTTGGTCCGGTGCTGACGGTGCAAACCTTTGACGATGAAGAGCAGGGCCTGGCGATGGCCGCCCATGACACCTATGGCCTCTGCGCCGGGGTCCACACCCTGAGTCTGCCGCGCGCCCTGCGGGCGATGCGCGCAATCGATGCGGGCACCGTCTGGATCAACCGCTATGGCCGCTCCGGCGACTTCATCATTCCAACCGGTGGCTTCCTGGGTTCCGGTATTGGGAAAGACTTAGGGCGTCAGGCGTTTCAGGCCTGCCAGCGCCAGAAGAGTGTACTCATCGATTTCTAAGCGCAACTGACAAAGACGAGGGTGTTACATGGCACTGTTTAAACCGAAATTCATCACGTTTGACTGTTACGGCACGTTGATTCGCTTTGATATGGCGGGCGCAGCCCAACGTTGTTTCAGCGACCGCGTCGACCCGGCTGCAATGGACGCGTTTACCGCCGACTTTGCCAGCTATCGTCTGGATGAAGTGCTCGGCGCATGGAAACCTTATTACGACGTAGTCAGCAACGCGATTCAGCGCACCTGCAAAAAGTGGGGCGTGAAGTGGGACAAAGCCGACAGCGACTTTATCTACACCGACTGCGCCAGCTGGGGTCCGCATCCCGACGTGCCTGCCGGTCTGGCAAAAGTGGCGAAGGAGTTTCCGCTGGTGCTGCTGACCAACTCAATGAAAGACCTGATCCCGCATCACGAACCGCGTCTGGGCGCGCCCATCTACATGACCATCACGGCGGAAGAGGCGGGTGCTTACAAACCACAAATGAAAGGCTTCGAGTACATGCTGGATAAGCTCGGCTGCGGCCCGGAGGATATCCTGCATGTCTCCTCCAGCTTCCGCTATGACCTGATGACCGCCCACGATCTCGGCATCAAAAATAAAGTCTGGGTCAATCGCGGTCATGAACCGGCGAACCCGTACTACCAGTACACCGAAATCAAAGATATCGGCGGCCTGCCTGGCGTCGTCGGACTCTGAGGAATTCCCCATGAAACTGGAATCGTTCTGGCAGGCTACCGCTCCGGCCTTTACCGGCGCCGCCCGTGAACCGCTGCCCGCACAGGCGGACGTAGTGGTCATCGGCGGCGGCTTCACCGGCGTCTCGGCGGCGCTTAACCTGGCGCGCAGCGGCATCAGCGTCGTGCTGCTGGAGAGCGGTGACGTGATGAGCCAGGCGTCGGCCCGAAACGGCGGCCACTGCAACACTGGTGTGGCGCAGAACTTCGCCTCGCTGGTGGCAAGTCAGGGTATGGAGCAGGCCAGTCGCTTCTACCGGGCGTTTGACGATGCGGTGAGCTACGTCCAGCAACTGATCCAGGATGAAGCGATCGACTGCGACTTCCGGTTGTGCGGCAAGCTCAAGCTCGCCAGCAAAGCGTCGCATATGGCCGGGCTGCGGGAGGCGTATGAACTGATGCGCCGCACTGTGGACCCGGAGATCGAACTGCTCGATAAAACGGCGGTGCGTGACGAGATCGCCAGCGACGATTTCCACGGCGGCCTGCTGCAGAAGCGTGGCGGTCAGATGCACATGGGTAAGTTTGGCGTCGGGCTGGCAGAAGCCGCTGCCCGCAGCGGCGCGAAGATTTTCCCGCATCACGCCGTGACGAAGTTAGAACGTCTGCAGGGCTATCAGCATCGGATACACACCGCGCAGGGCACCATTCTGGCGGATAAAGTGCTGATGGCGACCGGGTGCTCCAACGTCGGACCTTTTCCATGGTTCCAGCGTCGCATTGTGCCGGTCGGCAGCTTTATCGTCGTGACCGAAGCGCTCGACCCCGCGCTGCTGCGCCAGGTACTGCCCAATAACCGGACCTATGTGACGTCGCTGAATATCGGCAACTACTTCCGTACCACCGCCGATAGCCGTCTGGTGTTTGGCGGCCGCGCCCGGTTTGCCGTCAGCAACCCAACCTCTGATTCGCGCAGCGGCGAGATCCTGCGCCACGCGATGACGCAGATGCTGCCGCAGCTGGGCAAGGCTGGGGTGGGCTACTGCTGGGGCGGCATGGTCGACATGACCGCCGACCGTCTGCCGCATGCGGGTGAACAGGACGGCCTGTTCTATTCGCTCGGCTATAGCGGTCACGGCACCCAGATGTCGGTCTGGATGGGGCGCATCATGGCCGACCTGCTGGCCGAAAAGCGCACTGAAAATCCCTGGCAGCGCGACGCATGGCCCGCGCTGCCCGGTTATCACGGCAAGCCATGGTTTTTACCGCTCGCAGGACTCTATTACAAAGCAAAGGATCGCCTTTCATAACGTCCCGTCGGGTGCTGGCCGCCAGGTGTCCAGCACCGCCAGAAAATGATCCCCGGTTCGCCTGACTATTGAGGGTACAGAGATGAGTAAATTTGATAATAACGACGCTGATGCGGTAAATCCGGCACTGACGCGCATGATCACCGAAGGCTCACTGTCACGTCGCAGCCTGATGAAAATGCTCTCCGCAGGTGCGGTGATGAGCAGTGGCCTGATCGGTTTTTCAGGGGAAGCACTGGCAGACGACAAGCCGGTCATAGGCGGTAAACTGCGTGCGGCGATGTCGAATTCCTCGGCCACCGATACGCTCGATCCGGCCAAAAGTAACAACAGCGCGGACTACACCCGCCAGTTCATGTTCTACAGCGGCCTGACCGAGCTGGATAAAAACCTGATGGCGCAACCGGCGCTGGCCGAATCGCTGGACTCCAGCGACGGCATCACCTGGCATATCAAACTGCGTAAAGGCGTCACCTTCCATGATGGCAAACCGCTGACCGCCAAAGATGTCATCTTCTCGCTCAGCCGCCATAAAGATCCGGCCATCGCCTCTATCGCCTTTAAGCTGGCCGATCAGTTCAAAACCTTCACCGCGGTGAATGATAACGAGGTCCAGCTGGAACTGAACAGCGCCAATTTCGACGTCCCTTACATGCTGGCAGCACCGCCGTTTTTGATTCTGCAGGACGGCACCACCGATTTCAGCAAAGGCATCGGCACCGGTCCGTTTATCTGCAAAACCTTTATGCCGGGCACCCGCACTATCGGCACCAAAAATCCCAACTACTACAAGCCGGGCCTGCCGCGTCTGGATGAGGTGGAGCTGATTGGCGTCACGGACAACGCTGCACGCGTCAATGCCCTGATGTCAGGCGACCTTCAGATCGTCGCTGCCCTGACCGCCGCCGACTGCAAGCGCATCAAAGCCACCAGCGATTTTGGCGTGCTGGAGAGTAAATCGGGCATGTATACCAACCTGATTATCCGCACCGACATGAAGCCAGGCAGCAACGAAGATTTCGTGCTGGCGATGAAATACCTGCAGCCGCGTGAAATGCTGGTGAAAACAGTGCTGCAGGGCTACGGCGACGTCAGTAATGACACCCCGGTGCCGCCGTGGCATCCGCTCTACAACGCCGACCTCAAACCGCGTCCGCTCGATGTGGAAAAAGCGAAGTTCCACATCAAAAAAGCGGGCATGGCTGGCTCCACAGTAGAGATCATCACCACGCCGAATATCGAAGGTGCCAGCGAAGGCGGCCAGCTGATCCAGCAGATGGCACGCGGCGCAGGACTCAACGTGAAAGTGCGACGTGTGCCGTATGACGGTTACTGGTCAACGCACTGGATGAAAGATCCGGTGGGATATGGCTCGATAAATCCGCGTCCGACTATCGACATGCTCTTCTCACAGTTTTATCTCTCAACGGCACCGAACAATGAATCGGGCTGGAAAAATCCCCAGTTTGATCAGCTGGTGGTCGCCGCCCGCGGTGAACGCGATCAGGCAAAACGCAAGCAGATGTATGGCGACATGCAGACGCTGATTTATGACCACTGTGGCACGATCATTCCGACCTTTATCAGCTCTACCGATGGCTACAGCAAAAAGGTCAAAGGGGTCGAGGCCTGGCCGTCAGGCATGATGATGGGCTATCGCTTCCATGAGTTTGCCTGGCTAAGCGCCTGATCCCAGCCTGTCTCATCAGGCTATTTATAAGGAGTACGCCGATGAACCGATACATGATGTTCCTGATTGCCCGGCGGATTGGCGCCGGCATCCTGACTTTGCTTATCGTCTCGGCGGTGGTGTTTTTCATCACCAGCCTGCTGCCGGGTGACGCGGCACAGATGATCCTCGGCCAGAACGCCACGCCGGAAACGGTGGCGGCGTTACGGCAGCAGCTGGGTCTCGATCAGCCTTTGCTGATGCGCTATATCCACTGGCTGACCGGCATGGTGCAGGGTGACTTCGGCACCTCGTTTGCCAGCCATCTGCCGGTCTCGCAGCTGGTGGCGCAGCGTATTCCCGCCACCTTTCAACTGGCGGGCATCACCACGCTGATCTGCGTGCCGATGGCGCTGATCATCGGCATTATCGCGGCGATGAATCGCGGTTCCCGGCTCGATCGGGCGCTGGTTATCGGCACCATGGCGACGGTAGCTGTGCCGGAGTTTCTGGTGGCGACGGTGGCGGTACTGATTTTCGCCGTCAAGCTGCACTGGGTGTCGGCGATGTCATTCGGCAGCCCTGACAGCGACCTGCTGAGCTACCTCAAGGCCTATGCGCTGCCGGTGCTGACACTCTGCTGCGTGCTGGTGGCGCAGATGGCGCGCATGACGCGGGCCGCCATTATCAACCAGCTCGACAGCCCTTATCTGGAGATGGCGCTGCTGAAAGGGGTGTCGCCGCTTCGCGCCGTGCTGCGGCACGCGCTGCCTAACGCGGTCGGACCCATCGCCAACGCGATCTCACTCAGCCTTTCCTATCTGTTTGGCGGGGTGATCATCATTGAAACCATCTTCAGCTATCCCGGACTGGCCAGCCAGCTGGTGGATGCGGTCAGTAACCGCGACCTGCCGGTGGTGCAGCTCTGCGTGATGCTGTTTGCCGCCTGCTATCTGGTGCTGCTGCTGGCGGCCGACATTCTGACAATCGCCTTTAACCCTAAATGGAGAAGCGCATGAATACTCTCTTGTTGCCCTGGCGTTTCTTTCAGTCGCTTTCCTGGTCGGGTCGGCTGGGTCTGATGATGTCATTGTTCTGGCTGCTGATGGCGGTGTTCGGCACGCCGCTGGCGCCGCACAGCATTGATGACATCGGCGGCGGCCCGCTGATGGGCGGCCTGACGGCCGATAACCTGCTGGGCACCGACTATCTGGGACGCGACATGCTGAGCCGCATTCTCTATGGCGCGAAGTTTTCAATCGGCCTGGCTCTGAGTGCGGCGCTGCTGGCCAGCCTGATCGGCACGCTGCTGGCGTTGCTGGCGGCGGTGACGGGACGCTGGCTGGAGGAGTTACTCGGCCGCGTAAACGATGCACTACTGGTGCTACCGGGCAAAGTGTTGTCGCTGATGATCGTTGCGGTATTTGGCTCCTCGCTGCCGATGTTGATCCTGACTGCCGTGTTCACCTACTGGCCGGGCGCATTCCGCATCGCTTTTGCAATGGCCAGCTCGCTGCGCAGCATGGATTACGTTCGCGCCTCGCGCCTGCGGGGCGAAAGCCGCTGGTATATCGCCATTCATGACATCCTGCCCAACATGGTGCACCCGATGCTGACGGACTTTGGTCTGCGCTTTGTCTACATCGTGCTGCTGCTGAGCGGCCTGAGCTTCCTGGGCCTGGGTGTGCAGCCGCCGTATGCCGACTGGGGCACGCTGGTACGTGAAAATATGCAGGGGCTGTTTGACGGTTCGCCTGCGGTGCTGATGCCCGCGCTGGCGATTGCCAGTCTGACCATTGGCGCCAACCTGTTTATCGACAGCCTGCAGGCGATGCGTCCGATGACGCTGGCGAAGGAGGGAGCATGAACGTGACACCACATACCGCCATGCCGGTGATTTCGGTAGATAAACTGCGCGTTACTGCGCAGACCGATCGCGGCGAAGAGATCGACCTGGTTTCCGACATCCACTTTACCGTACAGAAGGGCGAGGTGCTGGCGCTGATTGGCGAATCCGGCTCCGGTAAAACCACCATCGCCATGGCGCTGATGGGCTATGCCCGCAGCGGCTGCCGCATCGCCGAAGGTAACATTCACGTTGCCGGCACCGACGTTAACAGCCTGACACCGGGCCAGCTGCGTGCCTTTCGCGGCAACAAAGTCGCCTATATTGCCCAGAGCGCGGCGGCGTCGTTTAATCCGGGAATGAAGATTCTTGATCAGGTGATTGAGCCGGTGGTTATCCACGGCACCCTGACCCGCAAAGCGGCGAAAGAGAAGGCAATTGGTCTGTTCCGCGAACTGGCACTGCCGAACCCCGAAACCATTGGCGACCGTTTCCCGCACCAGGTATCGGGCGGTCAGCTGCAGCGTCTGATGACGGCGATGGCGCTGATTGGCGATCCTGACGTCGTCATCCTTGATGAACCGACTACTGCGCTGGACGTGACCACCCAGGTGGAAGTGCTGAAAGCGTTTCGCCGCGTGGTCGTGCAGCGTGGCGTCACCGCGATTTACGTCAGCCACGATCTGGCCGTGGTCGCGCAGATGGCTGACCGGATTCTGGTGCTGCTGCGCGGCAAGATGGCGGAGTATGGCAGTACTGAGACTTTGATTGGCGCACCGCAGGCGGAGTACACCCGCTTACTGATGGACGCTGCGCGGCAGAAGGAGCGGCCCAGCAACTGGTGCCCGGCCGCCGCCGATATTCAGCCACTGCTGGAGGTGCGTGACCTCAGCGCAGGTTATGGCCCGCGCGGTAACGACGGCCATCCGAAAGTGCGCATTCTGGAGGAGATCAACCTCAAGCTCTGGAAAGGACAGGCGATTGGCATTATCGGTGAATCAGGCTCGGGTAAAACCACCCTGGCGCACGCCATTGCCGGACTCAACGCGCCGAGTCACGGCCACATCCTGTTTAACGGCCACTACATTGCGGGCGATATGCAAAAACGCCCTGACAATGAGCTGCGGCGCATTCAGTATGTGTTCCAGATGGCGGATACCGCACTGAATCCGGCCCACAGTGTTGAACGCATCCTGTCGCGACCGCTGACGCTGTTTCATGGCCTGAGCGGGGCGGCGCGCCAGCAGCGACTTTATCAGCTGCTGGATCTGGTCAAGCTGCCGCGCAGCGTGCTGTGGCGACGTCCCTGGGCGCTTTCCGGCGGACAGAAACAGCGCGTCAATCTGGCGCGTGCACTGGCGGCTGAACCGGACCTGATCCTGTGTGATGAAGTGACCTCGGCGCTGGATACCGTGGTCGCCGCCGCCGTTCTCGACTTAATCAGCGAACTGCGCCGCGAGCTGGGGCTCTCGGTGATTTTTATCAGCCACGACATGCATGCCGTTCGCGCGGTATGCGACGAAATTGTGGTGATGAAGAGCGGTCGTATCGTTACCCAGCTGTCGCGCAACGACTACGACAAGCCGACCAGCGAGTTGTATTTCGAGCGCCTGAAGCGCGCGGTACCAGAGCTGCGTCAGGGCTGGCTGGATGAGCATGAAGAAATTTTAAAAGCAGAGTGAGTTATTGCGCGCTCTGATTTACCCGCCTGCACGGCACTGATGCATTGCGCAGGCGGCGCGGGTCTGGCACAGCGGCGATTCTGCCCTGTGTCAGACCAGATACTGACAACAGAGGTCATCTTGTTATGCCTGCACCGATTCGTTATGTACAGGACAGTGCGAATTTCCCCGATTCCGCCGACGTGGTGGTGATTGGCGCCGGTATTGCCGGTGCCGCAGCCACCTGGGAGCTGGCGAAGCAGGGACTGAAGGTTGTGCTGATTGAAAAAGGCCTGGTAGGGGCGGAGCAGTCGAGCCGCAACTGGGGCTGGTGTCGCCAGCAGAACCGCGATGAGCGAGAGCTGCCGCTGATTATCTATGCGCTGCAACGCTGGGGTGAACTGAATGACGAAACCGGCGAAGAGCTGGGATTCCGCCGCAGCGGGCTGGTCTACGCCACGCAGGAAGAGTCGGACATCGCGGCCTGGGACAAGTGGATCCAGATGGCAAAAGGCTATGGCGTAAACAGTTCGATTCTCACGGCGGAGCAGGCCAAAGCGATGACGCCGGGCAGCACCACAAGCTGGCGCGGCGGTCTCTCAGCGCCTACAGACGGCCACGCCGAGCCCAGTCTGGCCGCACCGGGACTGGTGGCGGGCGCGCTGAAAAAAGGTGCGCTGCTGTTTCAGCAGTGCGCGGTGCGCGGGCTGGATATCGCCGCAGGTCGGGTCAGCGGGGTCTGGACCGAACGTGGCCTGATCAAAACCAGCCGGGTCATCTGTGCTGCCGGCGCCTGGACCTCAATGTTCTGTCGTCGTCACGGCATCGACCTGCCGCTGGGTAATGTGATTGGCACCGCCTTCCGCACGCAGCCCATTGAGCAGGCGATCGCCATGCCGCTTTACACGCCGGGCTTTGCCTGTCGGCCACAGATGGACGGCAGCTACACCGTCTCCGTCTCGGGTCGCGGTCGGCTGGAGCCGGGAGCACAGGGGCTGCGCTATGCCCGCCAGTTCTATCCGACCTTTAAAAGTCGCCGCAAGAATCTCACCCTGAATCTCGGCCTGTCGCCATTCTTCAACGGCCCGGAGGCGATGGGGAAATGGGCATTCGACCGCGAGTCGCCGTTTGAGCGCATGCGCATTCTCGATCCAGCTGCCGATGCAAAGATTGTGGAAGAGGGCCTGGCGGCGATGCGGCGTGAATATCCAGCGCTGGCGAATCTTAAGCTGGCGCAATCGTGGGGCGGCATGATTGACAGCACCCCGGACGCGATTCCGGTCATCTCAACCGTGGCGAAACTGCAGGGGCTGGTGCTCTCGGCGGGTTACAGCGCCCACGGTTTCGGTATCGGACCGGGTGCCGGACGACTGGCGGCCGACCTGGCGACTGAGGCGACACCGATAGTTGATCCGACCCCTTACCGCTATAGCCGTCTGGTTGACGGCAGCGGACTTGAAACGCCAGGCATGATGTAAGGAGAGCTTTTATGAGCCTGACAATACGCGCAATGACGCCAGACGATCTCGAACCATGTTTCACCTTAACGCAGGCGCTGAAATGGCCGCACCGACGCGAAGACTGGGCGCTGGCGCTGCAGCTGGGCGAGGGCACGGTCATTGAAGAGCAGGGTAAGCTGATTGGCAGCGCCGTGCTGTGGCGCTGGGGCGACAGTTTCGCCACGCTGGGACTGATCATTATCGACAACCAGCAGCAGGGGCGCGGTCTGGGCAAACAGCTGATGCTGGCGCAGCTGGAAAAACTGCCCGACTGTAATGTGCGTCTGCACGCGACCGAAATGGGCAAAGGCCTGTATGAAAAGCTCGGCTTTGTCAGCTGCGGTGAAATTCGTCAGCACCAGACCCGTGAAGTCACCACGCTGCCTGACGTCGTGATCCCGGCGGGACTGCAGCTGCGACCCGCGACCCGGATCGATCACGCCACGCTGGTGAGGCTGGATCACCAGGCAAATGGTATGCATCGTCCGGCGCTGATTGAGCATTTACTGTGCGACTGCCAGACGGTGCTCTTAGAGGACGCGGCACAGCAGATTCAGGGCTTCGCCAGCCTGCGCCGCTTTGGTCACGGCTGGGCGATAGGCCCGGTCATTGCAGCGGACTTCCAGGCCGCTCAGGCGCTGGTCGCCTCGCTGATGCAGTCGCTACAGGGGCAGTTCCTGCGTATTGACACCGACGGGGCGCTGCCAATGGCCGCCTGGCTGGAGAGTCTGGGCATTCCTCAGGTCGATGCGCCCACCACCATGGTGCGCGGCACGCCCTGGACACCGCAGGGGATGCAGGCGTTTGGATTGATGACGCAGGCGATGGCCTGATGCATATCGTCTATAAATCGGAGCCGGAACGTGGCCGGATCTGGCAGCGCTGGCTGGCGGAACATGCGCCTGACATTCAGCTGCATATCTGGCCCGAAACCGGTGATCCGGCGCAGGTTGAGGCGCTGGTCGCCTGGCAGCCACCCGAAGACATTCCGGCGCGGTTTCCCCGGCTGAAACTGCTGTTCTCGGTGGGGGCCGGAGCCGATCAGTTTGACTTCACTGCGCTGCCGCCCGGCCTGCCGGTGATCCGCATGATCGAGCCAGGCCTGACGCAGGGCATGGTGGAATATGTCACCTTCGCGGTGCTCGGTCTGCATCGCGACATGCCGCGCTATTTCCATCAGCAGCGCCAGCAGCAGTGGCTGGCCCATGCAGCCTTACCGGCCGCGCAGCGTCGGATAGGCGTTATGGGGCTGGGCGAACTGGGGCAGGCCGCGTTAGCGCAGCTGGTGGCGCTGAACTTTGACTGCGCAGGCTGGAGCCGCACACCGCGCCAGCTCCCTGGCGTGCGCTGCTGGCACGGCGCGGAACAACTCGCTGACTTTCTGGCGCACAGCGAGATTCTGATCTGCCTGCTGCCGCTGACTGACACCACACAGGGGTTACTGAATAAGACGCTGTTCAGCCAGCTGCCACAGGGCGCGGCGCTGGTGCAGGCCGGACGCGGTCAGCAGCTGAATCATGACGACCTGCTGGAAGCGCTGGAGAGCGGTCAGCTCCGTGCGGCCGTGATTGATGTGACCGACCCGGAGCCGTTACCGGCGGGTCATCCGTTCTGGCACCATCCCGCCATCTGGCTCACCCCCCACATCGCCAGCCAGACGCAGAATGAGAGCGCCATTGCGGCACTATTGGAAAACCTGCGGCGCTACCAGCGTGGCGAACCGTTGCACGGCGAGATTGACCGTTCGCGAGGATATTAAAATGGAACATTTAGTGGCACTGCGCCGCGATCTGCATGCGCACCCGGAGCTGGGCTTTCAGGAGCAGCGCACCAGCGACATCGTGGCGAATTTCCTGCAGCAGCTGGGCATTGAGGTGCACCGCGGTATCGGTAAAACCGGCGTGGTCGGGATACTGAAGAAGGGCAGCAGTGAACGGATGATTGGCCTGCGCGCCGACATGGATGCGCTGCCGATGCAGGATCAAAGCGGCACCAGCTGGCAGAGCCGGGCAGAGCAGGTGAGTCACGCCTGCGGCCACGACGGTCACACCGTGATGCTGCTGGGTGCCGCCGAACAACTGGCGCGCGATGTCAGCTTTGACGGCAGCGTCTGCTTTATCTTCCAGCCCGCCGAAGAGGGGCTGGCGGGCGCAAAAGCCATGATTGACGACGGCCTCTTTAGCCGCTTTCCCTGTGAGGCGGTCTACGCCATTCATAACTGGCCAGAACTGCCGCTCGGCCAGGTGCAGACCCGGCCAGGTGCCATCATGGCGGCGGCTGATCGCTTTGATATCCGGGTGCTGGGCGGAGGCGGTCACGCCGCACAGCCGCACCTGACTCACGATACGCTGCTGGCGACGAGTGAACTGGTGGTGCAGCTGAATACGCTGGTCTCACGCGCCCTGGATCCGTGCGAAACGGCGCTGCTCACCGTCACCCGGATGCAGGGCGGCTTTTCCCACAACATGATCCCGGCAGAGGCGAACATCACCGGCACGGTGCGCACCTTCAGCCCGGCGGCGCAGGATACGATTGAAAAGCGGCTGCGCCAGATGGCGGAGCACATCACCGCCGCCCATGGCCTGCGCGCAGAAGTGAACTATCAGCGTTACTACCCGGCGACGATTAACAGCGCGGCGGAAGCGCAGTTTTGCCTGGAGGCGCTGACGCAGGCGGGCATCCCGGCGGAGGCCGCGCCCAGGCCCGCGCTCACCTCTGAAGATTTTGCTTTTATGCTGCAGGCGCGCCCCGGTGCCTATCTGTGGCTGGGATCGGCCCCCTGCAAGCCGTTGCATCATGCCGCTTACGACTTCAACGATGCGCTGATCCCGCATGGCGTTAATGTTTTTGTCACGCTGATTCGTCAGGCGCTGGCAGAGAAATTTCCCTGCTGAATGCAGCGGGATTTTGACAGGAAATGCCGCTGCCCGGGCAATTACGGCAGCGTGAGAAACCAGCAGGTTGCGATACTTGAGCCAACCGAACGATACGTGGATGAGGGTTTAAAATGCAGAATGTCATGGCAGAGCAGCAAGCATATTCCGATAACAGCCTGTTACTGGATGCACGCGAGCAGAATGTGCCGCGCGGTGTCGTTACCGCCCATCCGCTGGTGATCGAGCGCGCCAGAGGCAGTGAAGTGTGGGACGTAGAGGGCAATCGCTATCTCGACTTTGTCGGCGGTATCGGCGTGCTGAATGTCGGGCACAATCACCCGGCGGTCGTCAATGCGGTAACCCGCCAGCTCGGTCTGGTGTCTCACGCCTGTTTCCAGGTGGTGGCTTATCCGGGCTACATCGAGCTGGCGCAGCGGCTGAACAAACTGGTCGGTGGCGGTGAGGCGTACAAAAGCGTCTTCTTCACCAGCGGCGCTGAAGCGGTAGAAAATGCGGTGAAAATTGCTCGCTCACACACTCAGCGCCCCGGCATCATCGCTTTTGATGGCGCGTTTCATGGCCGCACCCTGCTGGGTGTGACCCTGACCGGCATGTCCGCGCCTTACAAACAGAACTTTGGTCCGTTCCCCGGCGATATCTACCGTCTGCCATTCCCGAACCCGCTGCACGGCATCACCGAAGCGGACTGTCTGAAGGCGATGGATCAGCTGTTTGCGGTGCAGATCCTGCCGGAGCGTGTGGCGGCGATTATCATTGAGCCGGTTCAGGGCGACGGCGGTTTCCTGCCTGCCGGGCCAGCCTTTATGCAGGCACTGCGCCGCATTACTACCCAGCACGGCATTCTGCTGATCTGTGATGAAGTCCAGTCCGGCTTCGGGCGCACCGGTACGATGTTCGCCTTCCAGCAGCTGGGGATCAAACCGGATCTAATCACTTTGGCGAAAAGCCTGGGTGGCGGTCTGCCGATTTCCGGCGTGGTGGGACGTGCAGAGATCATGGATGCGCCAACGCCCGGCGGATTAGGCGGCACCTATGGCGGCAACGCGCTGGGCTGCGCGGCGGCGCTGGCGGTGCTGGATCTGTTTGAGAATGAGAACCTGCTGCAGCGCTCCTGTCAGCTCGGTGAACAGCTCAATGCCCGTCTGCGACAGCTGGCGGATAAATATGCCTGCATCGGTGACGTGCGCGGCGTGGGCTTCATGCAGGCGGTGGAAATTCTCGACTTCGAAACCGGTCGTCCGGATGCAGCGCTGACCCAGAAGATCCTCGACAGCGCCTGTCAGGAAGGATTGCTGCTGATTAAATGCGGTCTGCATCGCAACACCATCCGTTTCCTGGCCCCGCTGGTGACCACCGACTCACAGCTGGAAGAGGCGCTGCATATCTTCGATATTGCGCTGGCCCGCGCCACTGGCCGGTTGGGTTAAACCCGTATTCCTCATTGATTTTGTTAGAGTAATTTGAAAATCTCCCGCTGGTATAACCACTGCGAAGCGCTGGCGCGTTTACGGTAAAGCGTGTTATATCTTCGGGAGGTTCTGAACATTTGATTAAGCGCCTGGCCCAACAGGCTCTGACAATGAGGGGGGTGCTATGAACGGCTTAATGAAACTCGACCGCATCGACATCAACATCCTGGTGCAACTCCAGAAAGATGGCCGTATCAGCAACGTTAACCTCGCCGACGCCGTAGGCCTCTCGCCCAGTCCCTGTCTGCAACGGGTCAAACGTCTGGAACAGGCCGGTTTTATCACCGGTTATGAAGCGCACATTAATCTCACCCGCATTACCGATTCGGTGACCGTCTTTACCGAAGTCACCCTGTCCGGCCATCGCCGTGAAGACTTTATGAAATTCGAAAGTGCGATGCGCGACGTCGATGAGCTGATGGAGTGCCATCTGATCACCGGCGGCTATGACTATCTGCTGCGTTTTATTACCCGCAGCATTGAACATTACCAGGAAGTGATTGAGAAGATGCTCGATGCGCAGATTGGTATCGACAAGTACTTCAGCTATATCGTGATTAAATCCCCGATCATGAAAAGCAGCGTGCCGTTGCGATCGTTAATCAGCAAGCACAATTCCGTCGAGTTTGGCGCATAACAGGCGGTCGACCCTTTCTTGCTTTCCCGGAGAGAGGGCCGTCACCGCAATCCCACGTTGTCACTGCCATCTTAAAGCGTTATCCCTCTGCTTCGTTACCCGCTTTAATCTGCCCAATTCCCCTCAGCATAAAATTTCTTTCCGCTGCAAAATTCAGCTGCTGCACCCGGTTTTGTGGCGCGCTACAGCCTCAACCCTTGGGCGAACCCTTTTACACTGAATTCAACTGATACAAGGAGTTGTCATGGACTCATTACAGATTGCTGACCAGCAGTGGCAGCGCGATGCGTTCACCGTCTCAACCGATCGCCAGCGGCTCGATCTGGCCTGGATCCACATCCAGCTGGCTGAGAAGTCCTACTGGGCCAAAGGTCAGCCGCAGGCCAAAACTCTGCGGGCGATTGCTGGTTCGCTGCCGTTTGGCCTCTATCACCAGCAGCAACAGATTGGCTTTGCGCGACTCATTACCGATTACACCCGCTTTGGCTGGCTGTGCGACGTGATGATTGATGAAAACTGGCGCGGTCACGGGCTGGGCAGTTGGCTGGCGACCTGCGTCCGTGAACATCCGGAGCTGCAAACGGTGCATCGCTGGATGCTCTCAACCCAGGATGCGCATCAGGTCTACCAGCGGCTCGGCTGGCGTGTGGTGCAGCATCCCGAGACGCTGATGGAATTTCCCCCTTCCTGACACTGGAGTTAACCCGATATGCGATACCGCGTTGGCGTGGATATTGGTGGTTCCTTTACCGATTTCGCCGTGCTCGATCAGCAAACGAACCAGATCCACACCCTGAAAGTCCTGTCGCGCCCGGACCAGCCAGGCAGCGAAATCGTAACCGGGCTGGCGCAGTTTCAGCAGCATCAGGGCATCGATCCCGCCGAGATTGGCTACTTCACCCACGGTACGACGGTAGGCATTAACGCGGTGATCCAGCGGCGTGGCGTGCGGCTGGCGCTGTTCGCCACCGAGGGTTTCTGCGATGTGCTGGAGCTGGCCCGGCTGAAAATTCCGCATATCCATGACCTTTTTTCACGGCGGGCCGCACCGCTGATTACCCGCGACAGGGTGTTTGCCATCCGCGAACGCAGTGACGCACAGGGCAATGTGCTGGAACCTGTAGATCGCCAGAGCGTGCTCGACGCCATTGAGCAGGCACGCGCCGCAGGCTGTCAGGGCATTGTGGTGTCGCTGCTGCACAGTTATCGCAACCGGCACAATGAAGCGGCGGTAAAAGCGATTATTGATGAGGTGGCACCTGAGCTGCTGACCTCCTGCTCCGCCGACATCTGGCCAATCATCCGCGAATATGAACGCACCATTACCGCCACCATCAACGCCTACGTGCAGCCGATGGTGATCCATTACCTCGAATCCTTTGAGCAGGCACTGAAACGGCTCGGCGTGAAGCCGCCGCCGCGCATCACCAAATCCAACGGCGGGGTTATGGGCGTTGACCAGGCGAAACGCGAATGCGTGCAGATGGTGCTCTCCGGCACCGCCTCCGGGGTGATCGGGGCCAGTTATCTCGCCAGTGCCTGCGGTTTTGACAAAATCCTCAGCCTGGATATCGGCGGCACCAGCGCCGACGTGGCGGTGATCATCGACGGCAAAGTGGCGCAGGGCAACGGCGAAATCATCGGGGACTTCCCGATCTTTATTCCTTCTGTCGCCGTCACCTCGGTGGGTCAGGGCGGCGGGTCGCTGGCGTGGATCGATGGGCAGGGCGTATTGCAGATGGGGCCGGACAGTGCCGGATCGCTGCCGGGGCCGGTCTGCTTCCAGCGCGGCGGCACGCAGCCGACCGCCACTGATGCCTTTGCTGCCTGCGGCATGATGGGCCACGGTGCGCTGGGTTACAACGCGGTCACTGTGGATGTCGCCGCAGCCTGTGCGGCCTGGCAGCCACTGGCCGATGCACTCGATATTTCGGTAGAGGAGACCGCCGAGACCGCTATCCAGCTGGCGATCTCCAGCATGTACAGCGACACCAGCGGTTTGCTGTCGCGCTTTGGACTCGACCCGCGTGAATTCTGGTTCATGGCCTTTGGCGGAGCGGGCCCGATGATGGGCTGTTTTCTCGCCCGCGAACTGAACATGAAAGGTGTAATCGTGCCGCCGACGCCGGGCGTACTCTCTGCGCTGGGCGGGCTGGTGGCGGATATCCGCAATGACTTCATCCGCACGCTTTATGGCGATCTGACGCCTGCGCTGGCAGACACCTTAGCCAGTGAAGCCGAAGCCTTGCAGCAGCGGGCCTGCGGCTGGCTGGCGCAGGAGCATGGCAGCGATATGCCTTACAGCCTGCAGTTCAGCGCAGATATGCGTTATCGCGGTCAGTCGTTTGAGATCGACGTGCCGCTGGAGGCGAGCTGGCTGACGCAGGCGGATTTCACTGCGCTGCATGACGCCTTCGATCGCCAGCATCAGCAGCTGTTTGGTCACTGTGACCCGGAGGCACCGGTGCAGCTGATCAACCTGCGGCTGGTCATCGCCTCACCGACGCCGAAACCGGTGATTAATCAACTGGCCCACGCTACGGAACCGGTGCCGGTACTGAAGCAGACCAGGGCGTGGATCGACGGCGACTGGCATCAGGTGGATATAGTACTGCGTTCGGTGCTGCGCGCCGGACATCAGCTCAGCGGCCCGGTCATCATCGCCCAGGACGACTGCACCACCTGCGTGCCGCCCGGCATGGGCGTCACGGTCGATTCATTCGGTAATCTGCTGATCACGGCAGGCGAGGCATAACATGGCGATTGATGGACGTAACTTACAGATTCTGGCGAACTACTGCGCCGCCGCTGCCGATGCGATGGCCTTTACCCTGATGCGCACCGCGCACTCCACCTTTGTTAAAGAGACGGAAGATTTCTCCTGCCAGATCGTCAGCCGCAGCGGGCTGGCGTTTGCTTCGCCGCGCAGCTTCGGCGCGCCCTGGTACAGCGGCATCGACTATGCACCGGTACTGGCGCTGATTGAAGAGTATGCCGACGGCGATATCTGCATCACCAACGACGCCTACGCTGGCAACGTCGCGACCCATTCGCCCGACATCCACATCTGGAAACCGGTGTTCCACGAGGGCGAAATCGTCTGCTTCGTAGTCGGCCATATTCATAACACCGACGTCGGCGGCGCGGTGCCCGCCTCGCTGTCGCGCTCGCTGACCGATATCGTGCAGGAGGGGATCCGCATTCCGCCGCTGAAGATTATGCGCCAGGGGCAGCTTAACGAAGAGGTTGCCAGCATCATGCGGCTCAACGTGCGTGTACCGGACCAGAACTGGGGCGATTTCAAGGCGCAACTGGCCTCGGTGAACGTGGGCGAGCGCAAAATTCACGACATCATTGCCCGCTTTGGCATCGATGATTTCCTGCAGGGCATTGAGGGCATTCTCGATTACGCCGAAGCGCAGGCGCGCAGCATTATCAGTACCATTCCGGACGGGGAATACTTTTATGCCGACTACGCCGATGAAGATGGCGAGGGCGGTTATCCCTGCCGCATCGCCATTACGCTGCGGGTGCAGGGCGATCAGCTGGAGCTGGACTACACCGGCAGCGACCCGCAACTGGCTTCGTCACTGAACATGCCGACCGGCGGACGCGAACGGCATCCGCTGGCGCTGGTGGGTGTCACCTATGTGCTCTCAACGCTTGATCGTTCGTTGCTGCTCAACGCCGGTACGCTGCGGCCGACGCGGGCGATCCTGCCGCCTGGCACCGTGATGAACTGTGAGGCACCCGCAGCGGTAGGGATGCGCTCGCTGACCTGTGCGCTGTCGCAGATTGCCACTGTCGGTGTCTTCTCGCTGGCGATGCCGGACCGTCTGCCCGCCAATTCACCGGGCGGCAATTCGATCATGAACATCCGCACTCAGACGCAGAACCGCAGCGTGGTCGCCTCGCTGGGACCGGTCGGCGGCGGCGCGGGTGGCACGCCGCGTCACGACGGACCCGATGGCTCCGGCGGGCTTTCCGCCTTCCTGAAAAACACCCCGATTGAGATCAACGAAGCGGAAGTGCCGATCCGTTTTCATCGCTATGGACTGGCGCAGGACAGCGCCGGAGCCGGTCGCTATCGCGGCGGCCTGGCAACAGAAATGGCCTTTGAGATTTTCTCGCCCAATACCACCATTACCGCGCGCAACCGTAACCGGTCGGTGTTTGCCTCGGCGGGCGTGGTGGGCGGGCAGAGCGGAGCGCTGTCTTATTTCCGTACCCGGCGTGACGGCGAAGTCATCAATCACGGCAACACCGATGTGATCCACTGCCAGCCGGGTGACGTGGTCGAAGTGCGCGGACCCGGCGCAGGCGGTTACGGCCTGCCGTCGCAGCGCGATGCCGATGCGGTCATGCAGGATGTCCGCTGCGGCTATCTCAGCGTCGCAGCCGCCAGGGCGCAGTATGGCGTGGTAGTGACAGATCACCGCGTGGATCAGGCGGCTACAGAAACGCTGCGCGCCACCCTGCCGCAGCAGGCCGCGCACCATTTTGAGCACGGTGAAGCACGGAGTCGCTTCGAAACGCTCTGGACGCCACAGCGTTATCAGCTACTCACCACATTCCTGGCCAGCGCGCCGGTCAGCTGGCGTCACTTCCTGAAAACCCAGGTATTCCGGGCTGTAGCCGCGATAGGCGAAACGGCGGATATGAATCAAATATTCAGTGATTTGCGTCAGCGATACCCGGCCATGGCGAACAATTAACGGCGATTGCGCATCGTCTACTACGCTTTAAGTCTGCATGGACTACGAGGGGAAACGCGACGATGAGCATGAAAACCAGTGATTTTTTTGTCCAGCGCCTGAAAGAGTGGGGCGTCACACGCATTTACGGCTATCCGGGAGATGGGATTAACGGCGTGCTGGGGGCCATTCAGCGCGCGAACGCCAAAGGCGACGGCATCGAATTTATTCAGGTGCGCCACGAAGAGATGGCGGCCTTTATGGCAGCGGGGCACGCGAAATTCACCGGCGAGCTGGGCGTCTGCCTCTCAACCGGCGGGCCGGGCGCAACCCATCTGCTGACCGGGCTCTATGACGCCAAAATGGACCACGCTCCGGTGCTGGCGATTGCCGGACAGGCGGAAGCGACCGCGCGCGGTGCCAGCTATCAGCAGGAGATGAACCTGGATCGTATCTTCTCGGACGTTGCCAACTTCGTTCAGGAAGCTTCAACCACGACGCAGGTACGCCATCTGCTGGACCGTGGCGTACGCATCGCCAAAGCGCAAAACGGTGTGGCGGTGATCATCATCCCTAAAGATATTCAGGATGAGGAGTGGCAGCCACCGCAGCATCTGCACGGTTTTACCCATTCCGGCAGCGGCTATCAACGTCCTAAAGTCATTCCTTACGAAGCGGATCTGCAACGCGCCGCCGAGGTGCTGAACGCCGGTAAAAAAGTGGCGATTCTGATTGGGGCAGGCGCGCGCAACGCCGCTGTGGAAGTGGTGCAGGTCGCCAATGTGCTGGGCGCGGGCGTGGCGAAAGCGTTGCTCGGCAAAGATGTCCTGCCGGACGACGCGCCCTTTGTGACCGGCTCGATTGGCCTGCTCGGCACCAAACCTTCATCAGACTTAATGCAGAACTGCGACACTCTGCTGATGATTGGCAGCGGCTTCCCGTGGACGGAATTCCTGCCGGAAGAGGGCAAGGCGCGTGCAGTGCAGATCGACATCGATCCGGCCATGCTGGGCCTGCGCTATCCCAGCGAAGTGAACCTGCATGGCGATGCGGCTGAAACCCTGCGCGCGCTGCTGCCGCTGCTTGAGCACAAAGAGGATCGCAGCTGGCAGGAGGATATCGCGGTTCAGGTGCGGGACTGGTGGACGCTGATGGAAGAGCGTGCGATGGCTCCGGCTAATCCGGTCAATCCACAGCGGGTAGTGTGGGAGATGTCGCCTCAGCTGCCGGACAACGCCATTGTTACTTCAGACTCCGGCTCCTGCGCCAACTGGTTTGCCCGCGACTATCGGGTGAAACAGGGGCAGCGCGCTTCGCTCTCCGGCGGTCTGGCCTGTATGGGCGCAGCGGTGCCTTACGCGATTGCCGCGAAATTTGCCCACCCGGAAAAGCCAGTGGTGGCGCTGGTGGGTGACGGCGCGATGCAGATGAATAATATGGCTGAGCTGATCACCATCCAGAAATACTGGCAGCAGTGGGCCGACCCGCGCCTGATCGTTTGTGTATTCAACAACCAGGATCTTAATCAGGTCACCTGGGAGCAGCGCGTGATGGAGGGTAATCCGCGCTTTGACGCTTCGCAGCAGCTGCCGGACGTGAAGTACGCTGAGTTTGCGCAGTCTCTGGGGATGATCGGTATCTTTGTCGATAATCCTGACGATCTGGCCGGTGCGTGGCAGCGTGCGCTCAGCGCCGATCGTCCTGTCTTGCTGGAGGTGAAAACCGATCCGGAAGTTGCGCCGTTACCGCCGCACATCACCTTTAAGCAGGCGAAAGCCTTTATGGCGTCGATGGTGAAAGGCGATCGCGGCGCGGCGCAGATTATCAGCGACACCGCCAGCCAGCTGTTCCATAAAAAGCATTAAGGGCTAAGTGGGGCGGTCCCGCCTCGCTAACCTTGATCCCCGGATGCCCTCGCGTCCGGGTCTTAAACACCTTCATCACACTCAACGGGAGTCTTGTTATGACTGCTCATTCCAGCCCTGTCTGGTTAATCTCGGGATGTTCGACCGGTTTTGGTCGTGAACTGGCGCAGCAGACCATTGCGCGTGGCTTTAAAGTCGTCGTGACGGCGCGTGACACCTCGTCCATTGCCGATCTGGTTGAGGGACACGAAAACGCACTGGCGGTTGCGCTGGATGTCACCCAGCAGGCGAGCATCGACCAGGCAGTCAGGGCGGCACTGGACGCGTTCGGCACCATTGATGTGCTGGTCAACAACGCTGGTTACGGTTATCAGAGTTCGGTGGAAGAGGGTGTGGAAAGCGAAATCCGCGCACAGTTTGATGCCAACGTCTTCGGCCTGTTTGCCCTGACCCGCGCCGTGCTGCCCGCGATGAGAAAGGCGCGCAGCGGCCACGTCATCAACATTACCTCGGTGGCGGGCTTGATTGGTTTTGCCAGCTCAGGCTACTACTCTGCCAGCAAGCATGCCGTGGAAGGCTGGTCCGATTCGCTGACGCTGGAAGCCGGTCCGCTGGGCATTCACGTGACCTGTGTCGAGCCGGGCCCGTTCCGCACTGACTGGGCCGGACGCTCACTGCATCAGACGCCGAGCACTCTGCCGGAATATGCGGATACCGCGGCTGCGCGGATGAAAGCCACCGCCGAATACAGCGGCACTCAGAAGGGCGATCCGGCGCGGGCCGCCACGGCGATGATCGCCATCACCGATCATGCCAACCCGCCACGCCATCTGGTGATGGGTGCCTGGGGCCATGACGCTGTGACCAGCAAGCTCAAAGAGCGTCTGGCTGAGATCGAAGCGTGGAAACAGACGTCGGTAGAGACGGATTTTCCGGAGTAAAGGTGAGTTGCGGGTGGCGGGAAGCCGCCTGCGGGTGAAGCAGAAGCGGTTAAAATACGAAAGGCCCGTATCTCGGGCCTTTAAGTGCTAATCGGGGATCTTAGCTTCCTGCCTTTCGCGCGCATTCAACTCTTTCAGCTTGCGGCGCAACAGGGCAGATGAGGAACGTTTTCTCGCCTGAGCTAATTGAGCTTTAATGGCGGGCAGATCGGGCCTGGCCAGCCACTCTGCAATCAAAAGTGCCCTTAACTCCTTATATCGGGTTTCAACCGGAGCCAAAGGGGTTGTTTCATCGTGTGTATCGTAAAACGACATAGCAAGCTCTCCCTGTAGTCACTACTTTATAAGCCTGGAAACAGTCCGGGATTAAAGGTTGCGGCGCTTTCTTCGGCAACCCTGTCCGGCGATTGTAGCGTAGTTCATTTTTTAACCCAAGCATGGCGTCATAAATCTCTTCCAGAGGCGTCGGACGATTGCGTTCAACGATCTCGCCTGACGCAGGCTGGAAAACAAAACCGCCGATAGAGAAGCTTTCATGGTGTGCCATTAATGCAAGTACTACGCTTTTTAAAACGACTGCACTACCTAATCCGGGAATGCTGATGTGGCGAAAGTCGCCCAGGCACTCCAGACCATCGAACACGTCAAAACAGACTTCAGCCAGGCCATTAACCGGAAAGGAGATACCTGATGGCATCAGGTATCCGAGACGCGTAAAGGTCTGTTCATCTATCCGGCAGCCAACGATGACGGTGTAAGTCTCACTACCGACAACAAAAACGTAGCTGTGATAAATCTGGCGATCATAAATGAATCTTTTTCGTCTGATTTCGTAGTTTTTGAGATAGATATCTTCTTCAATGTGCACTTCTCATCCCTGCTGCTGCATATAAATCCATGAGACTCGATTTTTAAGTTGCTGCTGAGATTCGTCAAATATCCATATTAAAAGTATGGTTATGCGTTCCAGCATTTCATCTGCTGTTGCGGATTAACAACATCGTTTTGTAAGCCAGCCCGCAAACCATTCACCTAAGACGCCCCCTTATCGCGCAGCCCTGCGCCATCATCGTGCTGAAAAAATAAACAGCTGTCCGTCCGCGACATCATAAGAATTCGATCTTGTATCCCAGCCCGTATTCCAACTGGCATCCCTGACTCTGACCGGTTGGTTCACCGCTATCTGGCACGCTTAATGCACTCGCTGACAGGTACACTTTTGGCGAGGTAACCCATGTTTGACTCCTTATTAGACGAAGATGCCACCACGATGGCCGCACTGATCCGCAGTGGAGAAGTCTCGGCGTGTGAGCTGACCGGGGCGGCGCTGGCGCGGATGGAGCGGCGGGAACCGGCGATACAGGCCTTTTGTACTCCGACGCCGGAACGGGCGATGGAACAGGCCAGAGCCGTGGATGCCCGACGGGCGCGCGGAGAGACGCTGGGCGCCCTGGCTGGCGTGCCGCTGGCGGTAAAAGATCTCATCTGCACCGCAAACGTCAGAACCACCTCCGGTTCGGCGGCGTACAAAGACTTCGTGCCGGAAGATGACGACATCACGGTGGAACGCCTGCTGGCCGCCGACGCCATTCTGCTGGGCAAAACCACTGCGCCGGAGTTTGGCTACAGCGGCGTCGGGCACAATCCGCTGTTCACGTCGCCGCGCAATCCCTGGAATCTGGCGATGACGCCAGGCGGTTCCAGCGCCGGATCGGGTGCGGCGGTGGCGGCGCGGCTCTGTCCTATTGCGCTGGGTAGCGACGGCGGCGGATCGGTACGCATTCCGGCGGCGCACTGCGGCATTTTTGGTTTCAAGGCGTCGATGGGGCGGGTGCCGTTGTGGCCCGGCTGTCGTGATGAGCGCTATCCCGGCGTGTCGAGCTGGGAATCGCTGGAACACATCGGACCGATGACGCGCAGCGTGCGCGATGCCGCGCTGATGATGTCGCTGATGGCGGGACCGGATATGCGTGATCGTCACTCGATCCCCTGCAGCGACGTTGACTGGCTCGGCGCAACAGAGCATCTGCCCGGCAAACTCCGCATCGCTTTCAGCGCAGATTTTGGTTATGTGGCCGTTGACCCGGAAGTGCGGGCGGTGGTCAGCGCAGCGGTGCAGCGCTTTGCCGCTGAAATCGGTGCGGAGCTGGAGCTGGCCGATCCCGGCTTTTCCGATCCGGCTGCTGCCTTTGGCGCGCTGGTGGCGATGGAGAGCGACCTCACCGGCATGCGCCAGATGATGGTGGAACAGGGCAGCGAGATGTCGCCGCATCTGGTCGCCATGTTGCAGCGCGACTGGCGGGCGGAAAACTTCACCGATGCCATCGCCACCCGCAAAGCGGTCAGCAACAGCCTGTGGCGCTTTATGCAGCGCTTCGATCTGCTGATCACGCCAACACTGGCGGTGCCGCCGTTTCCGCTGGGGATGCAGGGACCGGAGATCATTGATGGCCGTATGGTCCGCAACGATCACTGGCTCTCGTTCTGCTACCCGTTCAACTTCACCGGTCAGCCTGCCGCGTCCGTGCCCGCCGGTTTCACCGCCAGCGGCCTGCCCGTCGGTCTGCAGATTGTCGGACGTCATCTTGATGATGCTTTAGTGCTGGCTGCCAGTGCCGCTTTCGAGCGCATTCAGCCGTGGAATCACCTTCAACCCGGAATCGCCCAATGAAAAAATCTGATACACCTGCCCTGGAGCAGGAGTTTGAACATGAGCCGGTGCCGCTGTCGCACCGCCATTCAACCCGCTCCGTCTCAGCCGTCTGGTTTGGATTTCCGATGATCCTCACCAACGCGCTGTTTGGCGGCATCATCACCTGGCATCTGGGGTTCTGGCCCGCGCTGATCGCCATTCTGCTGGGCAACCTGGTGCTGTTCGCCTATGTCGGCGCACTGAGCTGGTACGCCGGTAACACCGGGATGAACTTTGCTTTACAGGCCAGACGCACCTTTGGCAGCAAAGGCTACATCCTGGTCTCCGGTCTTCTCTCGACGGTGGTGATCGGCTGGTATGCCTTCCAGACCGGTCTCACCGGCACAGTGATTAATCAGACCTTTGGCTGGAATGCGCTGGCGGTGACGGCCTTTGCCATGATCCTTTACACCGGCATCACGTTCCTGGGCGTGCGGGCGCTGTCGGTGCTGGGGATGATCGCCGCGCCGCTGTTTGTGGTGCTGGGGATGGTGGCGCTGTGGCTGATCAGCAAACAGCATGACTTCTCCATCGTGACGCAGTGGAAGGGCAGCGCCAGCGCAGCCGGTGCCATGAGCATGGGCACCGCCGTGACGATGGTCGTGGCCGGTTTTGCCGACTCCGGCACCATGACCGCTGACTTCACCCGCTGGTCGAAGAATGGCCGCTCGGCGGTAATCGCCGCGTTCTCTGCCTTCCCGGTCGCCAATGTGATCTCCTATCTGTTTGGCGTGGTAATCGTGGCAGTGGGCGCGGCAGTTGATCCTCTGTCCAACGGCGGTAACTTCCTGCCGATGCTGATGGGCCACAGCGCCTTCCTGTCGGTAGTGGCCTGCCTGTTTGTCTTTATCAATCTGGGATCGGTCTGCACCCACTGTCTCTACAACGGCGCGGTGGGCTTCAGCCATCTGTTCAGCAGCAAAATGCGGATCTGGACGCTGATCCTCGGAGCCATTGGCGGCGTGCTGGCGCTGGCGGGCGTCTGGTCTTACTTCCTGCAGTGGCTCAGCCTGCTGGGAATTGTAGTGCCGCCGTTTGGTGCCGTGATGATTGTGGATTTGATCTTTATGGCGCGCATCAGCGAGCAGCGTCCGGCGCAGCGTTTCCGTGGTACCGCGTTTGCCGCGTGGGCGATTGGCAGCCTGTGCGCGGTGATCGCCCACGTGGCTTTCCCGCAGTTTGGTGAAGCAGTGATTGGTCTGGTGACCGCCGCCATCAGCTACAGCGTGATCACTAAAATGCGCATGCCGCGCCCGGTAATGGAGAACAGTAATGCCCGACTACAGCGTTAATTCAACCCCTTACGCATGGCCGTTTGACGGCAGCTTTACCCCGGCTGACACCGCGCTGGTGGTGATTGATATGCAGACCGACTTCTGTGGCGTCGGCGGCTATGTCGATAGCATGGGTTATGACGTGAGCCTGACCCGCGCGCCCATCGCTCCATTGCAGCAGGTGCTGGCGGCGATGCGCGCCCGGCAGTTTCCTGTTATCCATACCCGCGAAGGGCACCGGCCCGACCTCAGCGATCTGCCCGCTAACAAACGCTGGCGGTCACGACGGATGAACGCCGGGATTGGGGATGTCGGACCGTGTGGCCGTATTCTGGTGCGCGGCGAACCGGGATGGGAGATTATTCCGGAGCTGGCCCCGTTGCCGGGGGAAGTGGTGATCGATAAGCCGGGTAAGGGTTCGTTTTACGCCACCGATCTGGAGCTGATACTGCGCAGTCGCGGCATCCGTAATCTGATCCTCACCGGCATTACCACCGACGTCTGCGTCCATACCACGCTGCGCGAAGCCAACGATCGCGGCTTTGAGTGCCTGGTACTGTCCGATTGCTGTGCCGCGACAGAGCGGCGGCATCATGAGGCAGCGCTGAGCATGATCCATATGCAGGGCGGTATCTTTGGCGCGGTCGCCACATCTGCAGCGCTGCTGGATAGCCTGGGCGTTTAGCCGCGCTCAGGCTATCCAGACAGTCGGTTAACTCTGCTGATCGGGCGCGGATGAGTTCATCAGCGCTTCAAGCTGATCGGCGGGCACCGCCTGACTGAACAGATAACCCTGCAACTGATTACAGCCCGCATCCGCCAGCGCAGACATCTGCCCTGGCGTCTCCACGCCTTCCGCCGTCACCATCAGCCCCATGGCGTGACCCAGTTTCACCACCGATTCAACAATCGCCACTGAATTCTCCGCCACGCCCAGCGACTGGGTGAACGAGCGGTCAATTTTAATCTTGTCCACCGGGAAGGTGCTGAGATAGTTGAGGCTGGAATAGCCGGTGCCGAAGTCATCCAGCGCGATGCGGAAGCCCGCTTCCCGTAGCGTCACAATAATATCGCGGGCTTCACGTTCATCCTCGATTAACACTCCTTCGGTGATCTCCAGCTCCAGCCGCTTCGGATCACCGCCGTGCTGGCTGACAATCGCCATTACCCGCTCAACAAAGCCGCTGGAGCGGAACTGTACCGGCGAGACGTTGACCGCCACCAGCAGCTCCGGGAAACGCTGCTGGGTGACACAGGCTTCCGCCAGCACCCACTCGCCGAGCGGGATGATCAGGCCGGTCTCTTCGGCAATCGCAATAAACTCACCGGGTGCTATCAGGCCGCGCGTCGGATGGTGCCAGCGCAGCAGTGCCTCGATGCCGACCATCTGCTGACCGCCTGCATCCATCAGCGGCTGATACCACACTTTCAGCTCCTGTCCGGTCTGCAGCGCTGTGCGTAAATCGTCGGCGATGGTCTGACGGGTTCGCACCGACTCATCCATCGCCCGCTCAAACTGACGAAACCGGCCGCGTCCGCCACTTTTAGCTTCATACAGCGCGATATCGGCTTTACGCATCAGCTCCAGCCGATCGATGCCATCCCGGGGTGCCAGCGCCAGTCCGATGCTGGCACCGCTCCAGACATCATTGCCGAACAGGGTGAAAGGCTGAGCCAGCTCATCGATAATGCGCTGCGCCAGGCTATTCACCTGACCGATGTTATCGACCTCCGGCATCACCACAATAAACTCATCGCCGCCAATGCGTCCCACGGTATCGCTGGCCCGCACGATACGACTCAGGCGCTGCGCCACCGCGATGATCAGCTCATCGCCAGCGTGATGACCATGGGTATCGTTAACGGCCTTGAAGCGGTCGAGGTCGATCAGCAGCAGCGCTACCCGCTGATCGTTGCGCGTCGCCAGCGCCAGTGCCTGGGTCAGGCGGTCTTCGACCAGCGCGCGGTTCGGCAGGCCGGTCAGCACATCATGAAACGCCAGATGCTGTGCCTGCGCCTCCGACGCGCCAAGCCTGAGCATCGATTGCGAGAGGTTGACAGACGAGTTCCAGAGTCGCCGCACCATATACAGGCAGAGCAGGGAAATCGCCAGCACCGCCAGCCCGGTAGAAGGCCCGATGGTGCGCAGCATCTGTGCACCCGGACGGGACGGGATCCAGTTCAGATAGCCGACCGCTTCGCCCGCCTGCGCGATCAGCAGATAACGCGCATCGGTGCCCGACGGTGATGTGCCGTCGGAGAAGTGCAGCCCCTGAAGCTGATTGCGTTCAGCCAGTCCCGCCAGGTAGCCGTCATCGAGATACTTCAGGCTCACCAGCCGGAAATGCGGCTGGGCGTCGCTGTCACGCTGAATATTACCCACGGCCAGCGCAGCAGCACGGTTCGTCAGACGCGCATAATCGGCGTTATCCTGGCGCGCCGGATCCTTCACCATCGGGTTTTTAAGCACCTCACCAATCAGCGGGTCACTGTCAGCGGCGGAGACGGGCTGGCCTTCACGCCAGACTCTGACGATCTGGTTTTGAGGGTCGAGCACCATAATCAACTGGTGGCCGAACATCTCATACAGCCACTGCCCGATATTGTCATCCAGCCATCTGTCGCTGTTGCCCGCTGCCAGATGCTGCTCAAAGGGGCGCCAGCGTGACAGGCTATGCAGCTGGCGCAGATGCTCATTCAGACTCTGTGAAAAAGAGGCTTCAATCATCCGTTGCTGCTGATGCCGGGCCTCGGCATTAGTGAGTGAGGTACCCACAAACAGCGCAGCGCCTGCACCCACAAACGTCAGCAACAGGATAGCCACCAGCGGCACCAACACTTCACGCAGGAAACTGCGGCGAAAATCAGAGGAAAGTTTAAGGGTGTTAATCATATTGTTGTTTTTCTCAGCAGCAGGGGAACAGAATAAAAACTAGCAGATGCTAATAAATGTTTCACGTTAACCGCTGCGGTTAGTGATTCTGGCAACGTTTTTTGTTAAGTGTGGGTAAAGGAGAGCTTAAAAACGGGAGCAGAGAAGAGGGTGTTTTGTATCAGTTATTTTAATGAAGTCGGAATGGCAGGAAGGTGACCTGGAAGCTGATATTGTGCACTGTTATCAGTGGGAATGACGCCGATGCGCCGATGAGATAGTCACTGCATCACTCTGCATTTCCTGCCAACTTCGCCGCTATGGTTCATACTCATGAGCGCTGATTGTGTTACGAACGGATAACCGTGATGACAACGGTTACTGAGTTTGTCACTTAACTGACAGCCTGAGGGTGTCAGCTTACTAAAAGGGAAAATAATGCCATTGTTATTCGGTGAGTTATCTGGCTTCCCGTCATGGGTGCCTGTTGTATTACTCGTCTCGCTTTCATTTGTGCTGGGCTTCCTGGCCCGTCTTATCCTGCTCCGGTTCATCCGCTACTGGCAGGGACGTGACAGAAAGCTGTTCAAATCCCTTGAGAAGCATCTTAGCGGCTCCATGTTCTTTTTCGTGCCGCTATTAATGATCAATGTCGGGATTAACTACATAAACTTCCGTCCTGCCTCACTTGATCTGATCACCAATATCATCAACGTCTTTATTATTATGTCATTCTGTTCAGTCTTAATACGGCTGACCAACGTCGCGCAGGATATGCTCTATATCCGCTATGACATTAATATTTCCAATAACCTTCGTGCGCGCAAAATCCGTACGCAGATTATCTATGTCAAAAAAGTCGTTATTGTCATCCTGGTGCTGTTCTGTGTTTCGCTGATTCTGCTGAGCTTCCCCGGCGTCCGTAAATTCGGTACCACCATTCTGGCCGGTGCGGGTGTGGCCGGTATTATTATTGGTTTCGCCTTACAGAAGTCGCTGGTTAACCTGTTCGCCGGTATTCAGATTGCCTTTACCCAGCCCATCAAGATTGATGATGCGGTGGTGGTGGAAAAGGAGTGGGGCTGGATTGAGGAGATCAATCTGACTTATGTGGTGGTGCGCATCTGGGATCTGCGTCGTCTGGTGCTGCCGATTACCTATTTCACCGAGAATCCATTTCAGAACTGGACGCGCAACAATGCCCAGATTTTAGGCTCGGTGTTTCTCTATGTGGATTACTCAATGCCGCTGGAGCCGCTGCGCAAACATTTTGAAAAAGTGCTGAGTGAAACCAAGCTCTGGGATCAGGAAACGTCAGTGCTTCAGGTGACCGATACCACCGAAAAAACCATGACCATCAGGATGCTGATGACCGCCCAGAACTCCCCGATCGCCTTTGATTTACGCTGTTATGTGCGTGAGAAGATGATTGAGTTTATTCAGCAGAACTACCCGGAAAGCCTGCCACAGGTCAGGGCGTCGCTGACGGATAGTGGGTCGGAGAAGGTTGGGAGAGGGGTGATGGAGTAGGGAGTTCTTAGAGGTTGGGAGCGGCAGTCTGATGAGATGTGTGAGCATCCTGATGGCTGTTGCTCCGTTCTTTATTAATAGGATGTGGGCGCTGGTGGATGTGTCCGCTCTGTGCCAAAAGCGGACGTTTGCCACATGGTTCAAGCCTATTGAGTGGGAGAAACTCTTGCACATATGAGCTGAATACTAGATGTTACAAACGTCCTTGTTGTGATGTTCTCAGATGAGGGTATAAGTGTTTTAGATACTAAAAACCTGCCCTTTGACCATCCTTAACTATTTAAATGTAATAAAGAAGCGGTGTGCTCCCTAAAGCTTGAAATTATTTCATTAACTTCCTTTTTCGCTAGAGTTATATCTTCTATAACAGGATGCTCTATGTCTTGCCAATTGCGTCTCTCACCACAATCAACTAATTCAGACACTTTACCACCTAATACTCTAACAAAGTCTTTATTCGAGACGGCAAAAAAACATGCCCCAGACTCTAAAATTATTGTGGGTGAAGCTTTGAACTTGCTAATTCCCTCAGGATATTCATCTTCTGGCGTGAGTTGTGGATAAGCCATTTCATACAGGTATTTAAAAGCTTTATCCGTAGGTGCGTTAAATATTTCGTCATCGAATGGCATAGCTACAAGCGCATTTTCATGATCAACAACATCATCATAATCAACGAATAAGGTCGACGTGCGGATGTCATTAGGATACATATTGCCGTTCAAAAAGAAATAAAAGAAACCATTCTTTATAGACTCGCCCCACTGGGGAACATGTTCAATCCAGATTGCAAAGCGATAGGGATCACCGAAAATCATAATATTCCTCTTTCGAATCGCTTAACGATTTCGAGAATTTCTGCTCGCAGCACATCAATACGCCCTCTGATTCTTAGTATTTTTATATAGTAATAACTCATTCCAAACATTCTCCGCATCAATATCGGGATAGCCTCGGCTTTTGATCATGTCTCTGGAAAACTCTGCAGGTAATTCAATAGCAGTAGCATTATCTCGTATTGACTCAACATCCTCTCGGGTCAATTCTCGTCCGGAGTCCATCTCTTTAGCTTCAAGCAGTGCAGCAAAATCAGGAATAAACATAATAGCCATGGTTTGCCAGACTTCATAAATGATTTAATTTTTTTTAATTTTTGCATAGATAACATGTCAATGCAGACCATCAGAGCCACTACACAATTGAAAAAATTCATATTTAAGTCTGTTCGTAAGGTGAAAATATCCGCTGCTCGCTCATAGCGGACCTTAGCCTGCCGCAATTCATTTTTCTGCCAGAAGCGGACGCTGAAGCCGTAATACCATCTTTGAATGATGCAACAGATGACGGTATGTGCATATTTTCGTAAGGTAAACAAAATCTGATCGGGAATTGATCAACCAGCAAGGATAATTGCCCATGCCAACCCCCACACTTACAACAGATCGGTTGCTTTTAAAACCATTAGTCGCCGAAGATGCTAAGCAGATCCAGACGCTTTATCCCCGCTGGGAAATAGTCCGCTATATGGTGGTATCGGTCCCCTGGCCTTATCCAGAGAATGGTGCAGAGAATTACGTCAATAACGTTGTTCTGCCTGACATGGCGAAAGGAATTGCATGGTTCTGGACTATAAGAAATCGTGAGATACCAGATAAAGTCATGGGCTTGATCTGTCTTTACGATGAAGAAGATAACAATCGTGGATTCTGGCTCGCACCGGAATATCAGGGTCAGGGCTATATGCGTGAGGCTAGTATTGCGGCTACAGATTACTGGTTCAATGTGTTGAATAAGCCGGTGTTACGCGCACCTAAAGCAGCCCTTAACAGCCGCTCACAGCGTATTTCGGTCACTAGCGGAATGTGGCTTATCAAAACTGTTAAGAAGGATTATGTCAGCGGCCTTCTGGATTCTGAGCTTTGGGAAATCACCCGCGATGAGTGGAATGCTCGAAAATTTCAATGATACCAGGAATATCACGTCCGCTTCTCGCTTATAGAGGACCAAACTCTATTTAGACTTGTTTTGCTCTTCAATACTCTCCGAAATTCCGCTGATATCATCACTATGACCTGATCGAATAGAGTGATTTGGTCGCTTTAAGTTCGTGAAAGCAGCGCAAGAATCAGCGTGAGACTCAACCCATCCATTACAGCCAATGGCATGGTCTGACGGCGCCCATCACTAACCCCCAACCCTAACAATCTCCTCAACGCACTCAGCAGGCGATAACCCCGCCGTATCCAGCTTCAAATGTTCTCTTTCCCACGGTTCATAATCACGATCCACAACGGCCTGCCAGTCGGGCACTTTCAAGCCGGGAATATCAGAGGTTCTGCTCTCTACACGCACACGATGCTGTTCAGGATCCGAACAGAGGATTTCGATTTCCAGAAAGGGAATACCTGAAGATATTGCGATATCCCGAAAACTATCACGCACCAGATTAAGGTCATTCACCGAATCAGTGACAACCGGTAATCCCAGTTTCAGATTGTCGCGCGCAAGCTCATACAGGATGAAATAGCCTTCCGGGCCAATATCCCTGGAAGCCGCTGATCCATTACGCAGAGCCTGTTCGATCGTATCGACGCGTAAATACACCGCTTTTAATTTTTCAGATAACAGTTTAGCGATAGTGCTTTTTCCGCAACCCGGAAGGCCACTAAAAATGTAGAGCATAACGACTCCTGTTTTAACCTGCGCTCCAGTGGTAAAGCAGGCAATTTTGGAAATCAGGCTGCGCGAATTTTCCCAACGCATTACAGGTGAGTGCCACCGTTTGCCCGCAGCGAACGGTGATGATTCTGCACAACTATTCGTCTGGCAAGGCTTTAAGGTCTGCTGAGATGATTGCCGGAAGGTGTTGGGTAATCTTTTCTACGGGCCAGTCCCACCAGGCCAGCTTCTCCAGTGTCGAAATGGTTTCATCGTCGAAACGCTGCCTGATAACTCTGGCCGGATTGCCACCCACAACTGAATAAGCCGGGACATCCGACGTCACGACAGAACGTGACGAGATGATCGCGCCGTTGCCGATGTGAATGCCTGGCATAATCAGTGCCTGATAACCCATCCATACGTCATTCCCAATCACCGTATCGCCTTTGTAAGGCAAATCGCCGGGCTGAGGCTGACTGGCTTCCCATCCGTTTCCGAAGATGTAGAACGGATAAGTGGAGAACCCCGCCATGCTGTGGTTAGCCCCATTCATAATGAACTGAACGCCTTTTGCGATAGCGCAGAATTTGCCGATGATGAGTTTGTCGCCAATAAACGGGAAGTGATACAGGACATTGCGCTCGAAGTTTTGGGAGTCTTCAGGGTCATCATAATAAGTAAAATCACCGATGATGATGTTGGGGTTCTTCACCGTGTTTTTGATAAAACAAACCTGTGGGAAGCCTTCCATTGGATGGGAATTGGCCGGATCCGGTCCGTACATAGTCTCTCCTTAAACGCTGAATGAGTTCGTTCCAGTGTACACCAGGCAGCCAGCCGTCCTGTGCGTACAGACTCAATGTCTTCCTGCTTGCTGTAAATCCCTGACTGCCACATTCACCCCACCTTCACCCCCGCGTCACGGTTCTGTCATCTGCTTCCCTCAGGCTAACACCATCCCGCAGCGTCTTATCACTGCGTTCCCACTCTGTAACCCGTGAGGATTTCATCGTGATGGAGTTATCCAGACATCCGACCACTGTCTATCAGGCTGTTGCCGCACAACTGGAGCTGGCGCTGAAAGAGCGTTACCGCTGCGGCGACTATCTTCCTTCCGAACAACAGCTGGCCGATCACTATGAGGTGAATCGCCACACGCTGCGCCGGGCCGTCGATGAGCTGGTGCACAAAGGGCTGCTGCAGCGCCGTCATGGCGTCGGCATCCTGGTGCTGATGCGCCCGTATGACTATCCGCTGCATGCCCAGGCGCGCTTCAGCCAGAACCTGATGGAGCAGGGGAGTCACCCAACCAGCGAACGGCTGCTGGCGGTACTGCGTCCGGCCAGCAACGACGTCGCCAGTGCGCTGGGCGTAAAAGAGGGCGACAACGTCATTCACCTGCGGACCCTGCGCCGCGCCAATGGCGTGCCGCTCTGCCTGATCAACCATTTCCTCGCCGACCTCAGCTGGTGGCCACAGCTTCAGCAATTTAACAGCGGATCGCTGCACGACTTCTTAGTGGAGCACACCGGCAAACAGCTGGTGCGCACCCAGACGCGTATCAGCACCCGCCGTGCGCAGGCAAAGGAGTGTCGGCAGCTCGACATCGCGCTGCATGCGCCACTGCTTTGCGTGCGGACCCTGAACAAAACCAGTGATGGCGCAGTGGCGGAATACTCCGTCAGCCTGACGCGCGGCGACATGATCGAACTGACTCTGGAGCACTAACTAATGGAACAGCAAACGGATCGCCAGCGCTGGCTGTCGGTACTGGCGCACAGCAGCGCCGCCTTGCTTGAACAGCACTGGCAGGCGCTTAACCTCCAGCCCGAGTTCACCCTGGTTCGTCCGGCAGAGATCGGGCTGACGCGGTTACAGGCGCGGATGGGTGCTACCGGCAAACGCTTTGTGATGGGCGATGCCACGGTAACGCGCGCGGTGGTGCAGCTGGGCGACGGCACCCTGGGTTACAGCTACCTGCTGGGGCGCGACAAAGCCCATGCCGAACGCTGCGCCCTGCTGGATGCGCTGTTGCAGCAGCCGGAAACCCGGTCACTGCTGGAGGAGAAGATTATTACCCCGCTGGCGGCATGGCGCGATGAGCAGCGACAGCTGCGCGCTCGTGAAATCGCCAGCAGCAAAGTGGATTTCTTTACGCTGGTTCGCGGAGATAACTGATGACTTTACTGGCAAGTTTTAACCATCCGGTCGCGGATGCACAGCGCGCGTTTCGCCGCATCCTGAAAGCGATGAGCGAGCCGGGCGTGATGGTCTCGCTGCCGCTGCAACAGGGATGGGGCGCACTGTCACCGGCGGCCACGGCGCTGTTGCTGACGCTGGTCGATCAGGAAAGCCCGGTCTGGCTGGATGCACAAATCGACAATGAACAGCTGCGCAACAATCTGCGCTTCCACACCGGCGCGCCCATCACCACGCAGCAGGACGCACCGTTCGCGCTGAGCCATGCGGCGGCGCAGCCCGATCCGACGCAGTTCGCGGCGGGTGACAACATGTCGCCGGAAAAAAGCACCACGCTGATCATCGAAGTGCCGTCGCTGAATGGCGGATTAACGCTGCGCCTCTCCGGCCCTGGCCTGCGGGAAACCCGCGCCATCGCGCCACAGCTGCCGGAAAGCGTACTCGAATATCTGCGCACCCGTCCGCATCCCTTCCCGCAGGGCGTGGATCTGATCTTCACCTGTGGCGAAGCGATCATGGCCGTGCCGCGCACCACCGTTGTGGAGGTGTGCTGATGTATGTCGCGGTGAAAGGGGGCGAAAAAGCCATCTCTAATGCCCACCAGCTGCAGGCCGATCTGCGACGCGGCGACAGGGCAGTAGCCGAACTCGGCTGCGACCAGGTGGTACAACAGCTGGGGCTGGCGGTGGATCGGGTGATGACCGAGGGCGGGATTTACGATCCCGAACTGGCGGCGCTGGCCATCAAGCAGGCCAGCGGCGATCTGGTTGAGGCGATCTTTCTGCTGCGCGCCTATCGCACCACATTGCCACGCCTGGCAGAGAGCACGCCGCTGGCGACCAGTGCGATGCGCATCGAACGCCGCATCTCGGCGGTTTATAAAGATCTGCCGGGCGGCCAGGTGCTGGGGCCAACCTATGACTACAGCCACCGTCTGCTCGACTTCACCCTGCTGGCCAATGGCGAAACGCCTGCCGCGCCGCGTGACGATCGCTCGATGCCTGACCAGTGCCCGCACATGTTCAGCATGATGACCGACGAAGGTCTGGCCGCTGGCGAAGTAGATGACGGCAGCGAGCCGGTTGATATCACCCGCGAGCCGATGAGTTTTCCAGCCTCGCGTGCCGCGCGACTGCAACAGCTGGTGCGCGGCGACGAAGGTTTTCTGCTGGCGCTGGGCTACTCGACCCAGCGCGGCTATGGCCGTACCCATCCGTTTGCTGGCGAGATCCGCACCGGCACTCTCAGCGTCAGCATCTGTCCCGAAGAGCTGGGTTTTGAGCTGGAGATTGGGGAACTGCTGCTGACCGAATGTGAAATGGTCAACGGCGTCGCCCACAGTGACGACGCTGCGCCGCAGTTTACCCGTGGTTACGGGCTGGTGTTTGGCCGCGCCGAACGCAAAGCGATGGCGATGGCGCTGGTGGATCGGGCGCTGCAAAGCCGCGAGCAGAATGAGCGGGTGACCAGCCCGGCGCAGGACGAAGAGTTTGTGCTGTCGCATGCCGACAATGTCGAAGCCGCGGGCTTTGTCTCGCACCTCAAGCTGCCGCACTACGTCGATTTCCAGGCCGAGCTGGCGCTGCTTAAACAGCTGCAGCACGATTATCAGGAGCGCAACCATGGCTGAACTCACCGGCTATAACAACGGCTATCTCGACGAGCAGACCAAACGCACCATCCGTCGCGCCATCCTCAAAGCGGTGGCGATCCCCGGCTATCAGGTGCCGTTCGCCGGACGCGAGATGCCAATGCCATACGGCTGGGGCACCGGCGGCATCCAGATTACCGCCAGCGTGATTGGCGATCAGGATGTGCTCAAGGTGATCGATCAGGGCGCAGATGACACCACCAATGCAGTGTCGATCCGCCAGTTCTTTAAGCGGGTCAGCGGCGCGGCAACCACTGAGCGCACCGCCGATGCCACGCTGATCCAGACCCGCCACCGCATCCCGGAAACGCCGCTGGAAGAGGATCAGATCCTGATTTTTCAGGTGCCGATTCCCGAGCCGCTGCGTTTTATTGAGCCGCGCGAAACCGAGACCCGCACCATGCATGCGCTGGAGGAGTACGGCATCATGCAGGTGAAGCTTTATGAAGATATCGCCCGCTACGGCCATATCGCCACCACCTACGCCTATCCGGTCCGGGTCAACGATCGCTACGTGATGGATCCGTCGCCCATCCCCAAATTCGACAATCCAAAGATGCACATGATGCCCGCGCTGCAGCTGTTTGGTGCCGGGCGTGAAAAGCGCATCTACGCCTTGCCGCCTTACACCCGCGTAGAGAGCCTCGACTTCGACGATCACCCGTTCACCGTTCAGCAGTGGGATGAACCCTGCGCGCTGTGCGGCTCGCGCCACAGCTATCTCGATGAGGTGGTGATGGACGATCAGGGAACGCGGATGTTTGTCTGCTCCGACACCGACTTTTGCCATCAGCAGCAGGAACAGCAACATGCACAGTGAACAGCCGCTGCTTGCGGTGAACCAGCTCACCCATCTTTATGCGCCGGGCAAAGGGTTTGAGCAGGTCAGTTTTGATCTCTATCCCGGCGAAGTGCTGGGGATTGTCGGCGAGTCCGGCTCCGGTAAAACCACGCTGCTGCAGAGTCTGTCGGCGCGTCTGACGCCGCAGCAGGGCAGCATTCTCTATCAAAACCGCGACCTCTATCAGATGAGTGAAAGCGATCGCCGTCGTCTGCTGCGCACCGAGTGGGGCGTGGTGCATCAGCATCCGATGGACGGACTGCGTTCGCAGGTCAGCGCGGGCGGCAACATCGGCGAACGGCTGATGGCGACCGGAGAGCGCCACTATGGCGACATCCGCGCCGAGGCGAGCCGCTGGTTACAGGCGGTAGAGATTGACGCCAGTCGCATCGACGATCTGCCGACCACCTTTTCCGGCGGGATGCAGCAGCGTCTGCAGATTGCCCGTAACCTGGTGACGCAGCCGCAGCTGATGTTTATGGATGAGCCGACCGGCGGGCTGGATGTCTCGGTGCAGGCGCGACTGCTGGATCTGCTGCGGACGCTGGTGCGCGAACTGAATCTGGCGGTAGTGATTGTCACCCACGATCTCGGCGTGGCGCGACTGCTGGCGCATCGCCTGCTGGTGATGAAACAGGGGCGGGTGGTGGAGAGCGGTCTGACCGACCGCGTGCTGGACGATCCTCATCATCCTTACACTCAACTGCTGGTCTCTTCGGTGCTCAATTAAATGACGACTAACACTCCGCGCCTGCGTGTAGAAAATCTGTGTAAAACCTTTGTGCTGCACAACCAGAACGGCGCGGCGCTGCCGGTGCTGCACAACGCCAGCCTGACGGTAGGCGAGGGCGAATGCGTGGTGCTGCACGGTCACTCCGGCAGCGGTAAATCCACGCTGCTCCGCGCGCTTTACGGCAACTATCAGCCCGACAGCGGCCACATCCGCGTCGCACATCAGGGCGAGTGGATCGACATGGCGCAGGCATCAGCGCGGCAGATTATCGCCCTGCGTCGCGACACGCTGGGCTGGGTCAGCCAGTTTCTGCGGGTGATCCCGCGCGTGCCGACGCTGGAGATTGTGATGCAGCCGTTGCTGGAGCGCGGCGTTGACCGTGAATTCTGCGAAGCGCGCGCCGCCGAACTGCTGACCCGACTGAATGTGCCGCAGCGTCTCTGGTCGCTCGCCCCGTCTACGTTTTCCGGCGGTGAGCAGCAGCGCGTGAATATCGCACGCGGCTTTATCGCCGACTATCCGGTGCTGCTGCTGGATGAACCCACCGCCTCGCTCGACAACGTCAACAGCGAGGCCGTAGTGAGCTTGATTGAACAGGCGCGCGCCCGGGGTGCCGCCATCGTCGGTATTTTTCACGATCGGGCGGTGCGCGAGCGGGTAGCCGACCGGCTGCACCTGATGCACCCGATAGACACAGGAGTGCAGGCATGATCATCAATAACGTCAGACTGGTGCTGGAAAACGAAGTGGTGAACGGATCGCTGGAGTTTCGCGATGAGCGCATCAGCAGCTTCAGCGAAACCACCAGCCAGCAGCCGGGTGCGCTGGATGGCGAAGGGGCCTGGCTGCTGCCGGGGCTGGTTGAACTGCACACCGACAACCTCGACAAGTTTTTCACGCCGCGCCCGAAAGTGGACTGGCCCGCACACTCCGCGATGAGCAGCCACGATGCGCTGATGGTCTCCAGCGGTATTACTACGGTGCTGGACGCGATTGGCGTCGGCGATGTGCGCGACGGCGGGCACCGGCTGGATAACCTCAGCAAGATGATCGATGCCATCCGCGACAGCAACCGCAAAGGGCTGAACCGGGCGGAGCATCTGCTGCATCTGCGCTGCGAACTGCCGCACCCGACTACCGCTCCGCTGTTTGAAGCGCTGATGGGCACGCCGGAGCTGGCGCTGGTGTCGCTGATGGACCATTCGCCGGGCCAGCGTCAGTACGCGTCGCTGACCAAATATCGCGAATATTATCAGGGCAAATATCAGCTCAACGACGCCGAGATGGATCAGTTCGAGCACGACCAGCTCACCCTGGCAGCAGAGTGGTCGCAGCCCAATCGTCAGGCGATTGCCGGACTGTGCCGGGAACATGGCATCGCGATTGCCAGCCACGATGACGCCACGGCGGCGCACGTGGAAGAGTCCCATGCGGCAGGCAGCCGCATCGCGGAGTTTCCGACCACGCTGGAGGCAGCGCGTGCCTCACGCTACCGCAACATGCAGGTGCTGATGGGTGCACCCAACATTGTGCGTGGCGGCTCGCACTCCGGCAACGTCGCCGCCTGGGAACTGGCGTCACACGGCCTGCTGAATATTCTGTCGTCCGATTACTACCCGGCCAGCCTGCTGGATGCGGCGTTCCGGCTGGCGGAGGACGAGCGTAACAGCCTCGGCATGGCGCAGGCCATCGCACTGGTGACCTGTAATCCGGCCCGCGCACTAGGGCTGGAAGATCGCGGCGTGATCGCCGAAGGCTGTCGCGCCGATCTGGTGCTGGCGCACACCGCACACGGCTACCCGCACGTGCGGCATGTCTGGAGCAAAGGCCGGCAGGTGTACTGATGGCGCAGCTGATCTGGCTCACCGGTCCCTCCGGTTCCGGCAAGGATAGCCTGCTGGATGCGCTGCGGGAGGCACCGCCGCCGCGTCTGCTGATCGCCCATCGCTACATCACCCGCGCCGCCGATGCGGGCGGTGAAAACCATGTGGCGCTGACCGGGGCGGAGTTTGAGCGTCGCGCCGCACTCGGTCTGTTCGCGGTGAGCTGGGAGGCGCACGGTTTCCGCTACGGCATTGGCTGTGAGACGGAGCAGTGGCTGCTGCGCGGGCAGAATGTGGTGGTGAACGGTTCGCGGCTGCATCTGGCGCAGGCGCAGGCGCGTTTTGGCACGCAGCTGCTGCCGGTCTGTCTGCAGGTGTCGCCCGCCGTGCTGGCGGCGCGGCTGCGTCAGCGCGGACGGGAAGATGAGGCGGAGATCGCCCGGCGGCTGGCGCGCGCTGCCCAGCCGCAGCCCGATGGTTGCCTGATCCTCAACAACGATGGCGCGCTGGCGGATACCGTCTGCCAGCTGCGTCAGATACTGGAGGCGCATCAATGAAACTTACCTTTCTGGGCACCGGCGGCGTTACTGCGGCACCGCTGCCGGGCTGCGACTGTCGCGCCTGTCATCGGGCGCAGCGAAACAGCATCCATGCGCGTGCGCCCTGCAGCGCGTTGATTGAGTTCGGTCACGAGCGCATCCTGCTGGATGCCGGTCTGCCGCTGCTGGCATCGCGCTTTCCGCCCGGCACGCTGACCCGCATTCTGCTGACCCATTACCACATGGATCATGTGCAGGGCCTGTTTGCGCTGCGCTGGGGCGTGGGCGCACCGATTCCGGTCTGGGGACCGCCCGATCCGCGCGGCTGTGACGACCTCTATAAACATCCTGGCCTGCTCGATTTCCGTCCCGCCTTAACCCCTTTTGTGGCGCACGCCTTTGGTGAACTGCAGGTCACGCCGCTGCCGCTGCAACACTCGAAGCTGACGCACGGCTATCTGTTTGACTGGCATGACACCCGTCTCGCCTGGCTGTGCGACACCTGCGGGCTGCCACCCGACACCGCCGATTTCCTGCGTGGCCAGCCGCTGGATCAGCTGGTGATTGACTGCAACGATCCGCCGTGTGCAGAGCCGCGTAATCACAATGATCTGACCCAGGCGCTGGCGATAGCAGAGAGGCTCCAGCCGCGTCAGACGTGGCTCACCCACCTTAGCCATGAGATGGATAACTGGTTAGCCGAAAACCCGTTACCGGACGGTGTGCTGCCAGCCCGTGACGGCCAGACATTGCTGTGCGGTGCGCACTGGCCTGTCACGGTTTGATCATCTCGCTGTCATCTCGTGTTCATCGCGTCACGCCTTAATAACCGGCAGAACGCAAACAGCGATGACGGAGAACACCATGGCACAGGCACTTCTGAAAACGGTGGTCGATAACGATCTGCCACCGGCCAGCCTCAGCGGACAAAAAGTGTTGTCGGTCCAGAAACTGAGCAAAGCCTACGGCGACACGCAGGTGCTGGATCAGGTCAGTTTTGACCTGCACGCCGGTGAGCTGGTGGCGGTGATTGGCCGCTCTGGCGCGGGTAAATCGACCCTGCTGCACATGCTCAACGGCACGATTAATGCCACGTCCGGCGCGATTGTCAGTCTGCATCAGGGCGAAGCGGATCGTAACGTAGTCACACTCAACAGCCGCCAGATGCGCGAATGGCGCAGCCAGTGCGGCATGATCTTTCAGGATTTCTGTCTGGTGCCGCGCCTTGACGTGCTGACCAATGTGCTGCTGGGCCGTCTGAGCCAGACCAGCACGCTGAAGTCCTTCTTTAAAATCTTCTCTGACCAGGACCGGGCGCACGCCATCGAACTGCTGCAGTGGATGAACATGCTGCCGCAGGCGCTGCAGCGCGCGGAAAACCTCTCTGGCGGACAGATGCAGCGCGTGGCGATCTGCCGCGCCCTGATGCAGAACCCGAAAATTCTGCTGGCCGATGAGCCGGTGGCGTCGCTGGACCCTAAAAATACCAAACGCATCATGGATGTGTTGCGTCAGGTCAGCGAGCAGGGCATCAGCGTCATGGTTAACCTGCACTCGATTGAGCTGGTGAAAAGCTACTGCACCCGCGTGATTGGCATTCAGCGCGGCGTGGTGCTGTTTGACGGCCATCCTTCCCGACTCTCCGACAGCCTGCTGCACCAGCTGTACGGTGATGAACTTAACCAAATCCATTAACGTCCACAGCAAGAGAATAATTCCGAATGAAACTGACTTCTTTAGCACTTCTGACCAGTGTCATGGCGTTTGGTGTCAGCGCAGCGGATGCGCCGAAACAGCTTAATCTGGGGATTCTGGGCGGGCAGAACGCCACCCAGCAGATCGGCGACAATCAGTGTGTGAAGACCTTCTTTGATAAAGAGCTGGGTGTCGATACCCAGATGCGCAACGCCTCTGACTATTCGGGCGTGATTCAGGGCCTGCTGGGCGGCAAGATCGATATGGTGCTGAGCATGTCACCGGCTTCGTTCGCCTCGGTCTATATTCAGGACCCGAAAGCGGTGGATGTGGTCGGCATTGTGGTGGATGACAAAGATCAGTCACGCGGCTACCACTCAGTCGTCATCGTCAAAGCGGATAGCCCATACAAAAAGCTGGAAGACCTGAAAGGCAAATCATTCGGTATGGCCGATCCCGACTCGACGTCCGGCTTCCTGATGCCAAACCAGGCATTTAAGAAGATGTTCGGCGGCTCGGTGGATGACAAATATAACAACACCTTCTCCAGCGTCACCTTCTCTGGCGGCCATGAGCAGGACATTCTGGGCGTGCTGAACAACCAGTTCGATGGTGCCGTCACCTGGACCTCTCTGGTCGGTGACTACAACAGCGGCTACACCTCTGGCGCGTTTGGCCGTCTGATCCGCATGGACCATCCGGACCTGATGAAGCAGATCCGCATCATCTGGAAGTCGCCGCTGATCCCTAACGGTCCGGTGCTGGTCAGCAACAAGCTGCCCGCTGACTTCAAAGCGAAAGTGGTGTCGGCAATTAAAAAGCTGGATAAGGAAGATCACGCCTGCTTCGTGAAAGCGGTAGGCGGCGAGCAGCATATCGGTCATGCGACGGTTGCTGACTATAAAAGCATTATCGATATGAAGCGTGACCTGATGAAAGGCAGCCGCGGCTAAGGCCGACGACGCCCTGACTGTCCCCGCCCAGGCGGGGAGAGCGGGACGCGGCAACCCCGCCTGCGTCCCGCTGCTTTAGCGCCGGAGATCCCCCTTGACCGAATTCGAACACTACTATCAACGCATCCGCCGCCAGCAGAAACGTGACACGCTGCTCTGGTCACTGCTGCTGGTGGCGCTCTATCTGGCGGCCGGCAGAGTGGCAGAATTTAATCTGCTCACCATCTGGCAGTCGCTGCCGCACTTCTTCGACTATCTGCATGAAATTCTGCCGGTGCTGCATCTGCCGCTGCTGTTTGCCGACGGCAAAACCGAAGGCTCGCTGGCTTACTGGGGCTACCGTCTGCCGATTCAGCTGCCGCTGATCTGGGAAACGCTGCAGCTGGCGCTGGCCTCCACGCTGGTCGCGGTGGCTGTGGCGGCGGTGCTGGCCTTTTTCGCTGCCGACAATACCCAGACGCCGGTCAGCGTGCGGATGACGATTCGCGCCTGTGTCGCCTTTCTGCGCACCATGCCGGAGCTGGCGTGGGCGGTGATGTTTGTGATGGCGTTTGGCATCGGGGCAATCCCCGGTTTTCTGGCGCTGGCGCTGCACACCGTGGGCAGCCTGACCAAGCTGTTTTATGAGGCGATTGAGTCGGCTTCGGATAAGCCGGTGCGCGGCCTGGCCGCCTGCGGCGCCAGCAAGCTGCAGCGGATGCGCTTCGCCTTCTGGCCTCAGGTGAAACCAGTCTTTCTCTCCTACAGCTTTATGCGCCTGGAGATTAACTTCCGCTCCTCAACCATCCTCGGGCTGGTCGGCGCAGGCGGTATCGGCCAGGAGCTGATGACCAATATCAAACTGGACCGCTACGATCAGGTGAGTATTACGCTGCTGCTGATTCTGATTGTGGTATCGCTGCTGGATACGCTTTCCGGCCAGCTTCGTCGGCGTGTGACAGGAGATCGGACATGATAAGCCACGTACCGGATGTCGTGCTGCTGAAGCAGCAGCATCGTGAACTGTTCGCCGCGCAGCCGCGCTATCTGCGTCGCATCGGGCTGATGGCTTTGGCGGTGCTGCTCTATTACCTCTTTTTCTTCTCGGTATTTGGCCTGGAGTGGTCGCGCCTGCTGATGGGCTGCCAGCAGCTGGGGCGCTATTTCCTGCGGATGTTTGTCTGGCACGACTTCCTGAACTGGCCGTTTGGCTACTATTTTTCACAGGTCGGAATCACCCTGGGGATTGTCTTTGCCGGGACGCTGACCGCCTCACTGCTGGCGCTGCCGCTGTCGTTTCTGGCGGCGCGCAACGTGATGCACGATCGGGCGGCTAAACCGCTGGCGTTTATGATGCGCCGCCTCTTCGATGTGCTGCGCGGTATCGATATGGCGATCTGGGGGCTGATATTCGTCCGTGCGGTGGGCATGGGACCGCTGGCCGGGGTGCTGGCGATTATCCTGCAGGATGTCGGCCTGCTCGGCAAACTCTACGCCGAAGGGCACGAAGCGGTGGAACGTTCACCGGGTCGGGGTCTGGGTGCCGTCGGGGCTAATAGTCTGCAGAAACACCGCTTCGGCATCTTCACCCAGTCCTTCCCGCAGTTCCTGGCGCTGAGCCTTTACCAGATCGAGTCCAACACCCGCTCGGCGGCGGTACTGGGCTTTGTCGGCGCGGGCGGCGTCGGCCTGGTCTATGCCGAGAACATGCGGCTGTGGAACTGGGATGTGGTGATGTTCCTGACGCTGATTCTGGTGGTGGTAGTGATGGCCATGGATGTCATCTCCAGCCGCCTGCGTAAGCGCTACATCAGTGGGAAGCCGGTTCCGTTGTGGCAGCCTGCTGCGCGCGATTAAGCCGCTCGCTGCGCTGCCAGGCGCGCTGTAGCGCCTGCACCAGCTGTGCCTGCTGCCAGGGTTTCGCCAGCCGTTCGCACAGCGGCAGCGTCACCGGCTGGTGGCGCAGATCCTGACCGCTGATGAGCAGCGTCGCCAGCTGCGGCCAGTTCTGCTGCGCCTGGCGGATCACCTCCGCGCCGTTAATCTCGCCGGGCAACATCAGGTCGCTGATCAGCAGGTCGATATCCGGTGTCTGGCGTAGCAGCGCCAGCGCCTCTTCACCGTCGCCACACTCCAGCGTCAGATAACCCAGCTGATGCAGATGCTCACACAGCGTCTGGCGTACCGCCGGTTCATCATCCAGCACCAGCACCAGCCGGTTGCTGGCCGCGTCAATGTCTGCCGCCATCTCCGCCGCATCAATGGGCGCGCGCGATGGCGGGGCGATAACTGCGGCGGCGGCTTCCGCTGCGCGCGGCAACAGCAGCCGCACCGTGGTGCCCTGGCCCGGCGCGGTTTCCAGTTCGATCTGCCCGCCTGACTGCCGCACGAAGCCGTAAACCATCGACAGCCCCAGTCCGCTGCCACTGCCGGTCGCTTTGGTGGTGAAGAACGGCTCGAAAACCTGCTCACGAACTCCGGCCGACATGCCGCAACCGTGGTCGATCACCTCTATTGTGACTCTGTCACGTTTTTCACCGCCTTCCAGACGACGCTGATTCCAGATGCGCAGCCGGATTTCGCCGCTTTGCCGGTTCATCGCATCGCGCGCGTTCACTACCAGATTCATCAGCGCATTTTCCAGCTGGCTGGCATCGATCCAGGCGGGCCAGCCGGGACGCTGCGCATCAATAATCAGCTGCTGTCCCGGCAGCAGCGAGTGCTGGAGCAATCCCTGCAGGTTATCCACCAGCGTCACCACCGACACCGCGCGCGGATAGAGCGCCTGCTTGCGCGAGAACGCCAGCAGACGCTGCGTCAGCTGGGCGGCGCGGTCGGCGGCCTGACGCGCCCGCTCAATCCGGGTTGCCAGCGGACCGGGCATCAGCTGGCCTTCGGTCAGCGCCAGACTGCCGATAATCACCGCCAGCAGATTGTTGAAGTCATGCGCCAGTCCGCCGGTCAGCTGACCGACCGCCTTCATCTTCTGGCTGTGCTGCAGCGCCTCCTCCAGGGTTTTCCGCGAGGTCCGGTCCAGCACGGTATTGACCATGCCACGCCGCGGAATCGGGCTGAAGCGCAGCTCCAGCGTGCGGCCATCGGCCAGACGGATCTCCTGCTGTTCACCGGGATCGTGCAGATCGACCGCCAGCGGGGCCAGCAACTGCTGATAGTGGACGCCACGATGCAGCTCACGCGGCGCAATACCGAGCAGCTCCGCATACTGCGCGTTCCACACCACCAGCTGACCGTTATTGTCGAACAGGGCAAAGCCGTCACGCATCGCCAGGAACGTGGACTCCAGCTGGTTGCTCTTCTCTTTCAGCAGCCGCGAAGTGTGGGCCAGTGAGGCGGTATTACGGGCAAAGACGTTAAAGGCGCGCGCCAGTTCGCCCAGCTCGTCGCGCCGTTGCAGTCCCGGCACGCTGACGTTCTGCTCACCCTGCGCCAGCCGCGTCATCGCCCCCGCAATCGCCGTCAGGCTCGACCCGAGGTTGCGATAGATATAGATCCCGGCATAACCGGTGATCGCCAGCGCCAGCACCACAAACAGCGCAATAAAGCCGATGATGGAGTCGAGTTCGTGATGGGTGGCCTGGGTGCGCGCCTCGCTTTGCAGCGCGACTTGCTGCACCGAGGCATTGATATCGTCGTTCAGCATCGCCACCAGCGCTTTTACCCGGTAGGTGGCGTAGGCGATCGCCAGGTCGCTCTGTTCCAGCGCCTCCGCCAGCGGCAGCAGGCGCTGCTGGGTGGCCAGCAGTCGCTGTACGTTCTCGCCGGTGACGCCGGTCAGCGGCACGTTGCGCCACTGGGTCATGACCTGCTGAAGTTGCTCAATGACGGCGATGGGCGAGGGCGTACGGATGGCGATGGTGATCAGCCGTTCGGTCTGCTCGCGCAGTGCGGGATCCGGCAGTGTCCGCTGTTCCCGCTGCACTAACTGGTCGATGTGACTGAGCAGAATCTGCGCCTGCCACAGGTCGCTCAGCATGTTGTTGCGCTGCAGATGCCGCTGATGGCTGTTCAGCAGCAGGCTGTTAATCGTCTGTTCCAGCATCAGGCTGCGGGCGCGGATCCGGGCGATACGCTCCGGCTGACGGGCCGCCAGCGGTGCGCTGGCCAGCAGGCTCAGCGACTGCTGTAACGCCTGCTGATTCTGCTGCAATCGCTGTGATTCGCTCTGATACTCCAGCGCGCCGACTACCTGCGACAGCCGTACCGCCGCCGTCGCCACGTTGGCAGTATCGCGCGCCAGTGCCAGGCTGCCGTTCATATCCGCCAGCGTCTGCGCCTGTGCCTGCTCCTGAATCGCTCCGGCATGACGAAAGCCGATGATCGCCACCACGCTGACCATCAGTGTGACCGACACCACCAGCAGATTGAACATCAACAGGCGTCCACGCGCCCCGGCCTGCCACGGATAACTGCGCTGCATCCCACGACCTCTTAATCACTGCAACGATGCGCCGAGTATAGGAGCGTGATGTCGGGCGTTTATGACAAATATGAATGGCCGCTGACATTTTCCGTTTATCTGGCGTTGCTTTACTGGCGGCTATCCACAGTCCGCAGGAGCGAGGCGATGACAGCCACACCGATACTGGAAATGCGGGGAATTACCCGGCGCTTCGGCAATTTTTATGCCCTGAAGGGCGTCGATCTCACGGTGTATCCCGGTGAGGTTCACGCGCTGATGGGAGAGAACGGCGCGGGTAAAAGCACACTGATGAAGATTCTGGCCGGTGCCTATACCGCCAGCAGCGGGGAAATTTTAATTGAAGGCAAGCCGTACGCCCTGAAAGGGCCGAAAGAGGCGCTGGCCGCCGGGATCACCCTGATTTATCAGGAGATCAACCTGGCACCTAACCTGACGGTGGCGGAAAACATTTTTCTGGGCAGCGAAATCGCACCCGGCGGGCTGGTTAAGCGGCGGCAGATGGCCGAAGAGGCGCAGCGAGTGATTGACCGGCTCGGTGCGCAGTTCAGCGCCTGGGATCTGGTAAGTCGGCTGAGCATCGCCGAGCAGCAGCAGGTGGAGATCGCCCGTGCGCTGCAACGCAACAGCCGCATTCTGGTGATGGATGAGCCGACCGCCGCGCTCTCTAATCGCGAAACCGAACAGCTGTTCGCACTGATCAAACGACTGCGCAGCGAAGGCATGGCGATTATCTACATCAGTCACCGTATGGCGGAGGTCTATGAGCTGTCCGATCGCGTCAGCGTGCTACGTGACGGGGAGTATGTCGGCAGCCTGACGCGTGACCAGCTCAACGCCAGCGAACTGGTGCGGATGATGGTCGGACGGCCGCTCAGCGACCTGTTCAACAAAGATCGCGGGATCCCTTTAGGCAACATCCGGCTGGCAATTAATCACCTGACTGACGGCGGCAAAGTGCATCCCAGCAGTCTGGAAGTGCGGGCCGGAGAGATAGTCGGGCTGGCCGGTCTGGTCGGCGCAGGCCGCAGCGAACTGGCGCAGCTGATTTTCGGCGTGCACAAGCCGAAAGAGGGCGAGATCTGGATCGACGGCGAGAAGGTCACCATTCATTCACCGCGTGATGCGATTGCGCGCGGCATCGGCTTCCTCACCGAGAACCGCAAAGAGCAGGGGCTGTTTCTGGAGATGGCCGCGCAGGAGAACATCGTGATGGCGACGCTGGAGCGTGATGCCAGTTATGGCATGCTCAACCGCCGCAAAGGGCAGACCATCGCCAATGAGGCAATCGCCTCACTCAATATTCGTGTACCCCACGCTCAGGTCCGGGCAGGCGGCCTGTCGGGCGGCAATCAGCAGAAGCTGCTGATCTCACGCTGGGTGGCGATTGGCCCGCGCATCCTGATCCTTGACGAGCCGACGCGCGGTGTCGATGTCGGCGCGAAAAGCGAGATCTACCGCATGATGCAGGAGATGGCGCGGCAGGGCGTGGCGATTTTAATGATCTCCAGCGAACTGCCGGAGGTGGTCGGGATGAGCGACCGCGTTTACGTGATGCACGAAGGCACCATCGTCGGTGAGCTGGAGGGCAGCCACATCAGTCAGGAAAATATTATGACGCTGGCAACCGGTGCGCACAGCGCGTCAGCAGGCGAAATCTAAGGAGACCACCATGACACAACTGGCCCGCACCAAAGCGCCGACGCTGAAACGCGCCCTGATGGGCGATCTGCTGCAAACGGTGGGTATCCTGCCCATTCTGATCCTGATCGTGGCGGTATTTGGTTTCGTCACGCCGAACTTCTTTACCGAAGCGAACCTGCTCAACATCACCCGTCAGGCGTCGATCAATATCGTGCTGGCGGCGGGCATGACCTTTGTGATTCTTACCGGCGGTATCGACCTGTCGGTGGGATCGATGCTGGGCACTACCGCAGTGGTGGCGCTGGTGGCGTCGCTGGATCCGATGCTTGCGTCCCTGACCATTCCGATGGCGCTGGGCGCGGGCCTGGTGATGGGGCTGTTCAACGGCATCCTGGTCGCCTGGGCCGGATTGCCGCCCTTTATCGTCACGCTAGGTACCTACACCGCGCTGCGCGGAGCCGCTTATCTGCTGGCGAACGGCACCACGGTGATCAACTCCGATATCAACTTTGAGTGGATCGGCAACGGCTATCTCGGGCCGGTGCCGTGGCTGATTGTGATTGCCTTTGCGGTGATTGCCATCTGCTGGTTCATCCTCCGTCGCACCACGCTGGGCGTTCATATCTACGCGGTCGGCGGCAATATTCAGGCTGCACGTCTTACCGGTATCAAGGTCGGCGTCGTGCTGCTGTTTGTCTACGGCATGAGCGGCCTGCTGTCAGGGCTGGCCGGTCTGATGAGCGCCTCGCGGCTCTACAGCGCCAACGGCAACCTGGGCGTCGGCTATGAGCTGGATGCCATTGCGGCGGTGATCCTCGGCGGCACCAGTTTTGTCGGCGGCATCGGCACCATCACCGGCACGCTGATTGGCGCACTGATTATCGCCACGCTGAATAACGGCATGACGCTGATGGGCGTCTCCTATTTCTGGCAGCTGGTGATTAAGGGCGCGGTGATCATCATCGCGGTCCTGATCGACAAATATCGTACCCGTCATCATGTGAGTTGAGGCTTAAAAGGGCGGATGCACGATGTCGCCTCCGCCACCCAAAAAACGCCATTAAGCGGTTGGCACCTTGAAAACAGCAGGAGAAGGTCTATGCGTTTTAATCCGATTGTAACCGGGCTGCTGGCGGCAACGCTGTTCAGCACCGGCCTGGCTCAGGCAAAAGAACTCAAATCTATCGGCGTCACGGTCGGCGATCTGGCTAACCCCTTCTTCGTGCAGATCACCAAAGGCGCAGAGATGAAGGCGCGTCAGCTGGCGGGCGACAAGGTCAACGTGACGCTGGTCTCCAGCGGCTACGATCTCGGTCAGCAGGTCGGCCAGATTGATAACTTTATTGCGGCAAAAGTCGACATGATTATCCTCAATGCCGCCGACTCCAAAGGGATCGCCCCGGCGGTGAAGCGCGCACGTGACGCCGGTATCGTGGTGGTGGCGGTCGACGTGGCAGCCGATGGCGCGAATGCGACCATCACCTCCGATAACACCGAGGCGGGCGCGATGGCCTGTAAATATATTTCTGACCGCCTGAAGAACAAAGGCAACGTGGTGATCATCAACGGACCGCCGGTTTCTGCCGTGCAGAACCGTGTTGAAGGCTGCATGAATGAGCTGAAAACCCATCCGGAGATCAAGCTGCTCTCCTCCAACCAGAACGCCAAAGGCAGTCGTGAAGGCGGACTGGAAGTGATGACCGGTCTGCTCTCGGCTAACCCGAAAATTGATGCGGTGTTTGCCATCAACGATCCGACCGCGATTGGTGCCGATTTAGCGGCGAAACAGGCGCAGCGCAGTGAATTCTTTATCGTGGGCGTCGATGGATCGCCTGACGGGGAAGAGGCGCTGAAGCGCAAAAACTCACTGTTTGTCGCCACGCCAGCCCAGGACCCACAGGTGATGGCGGCCAAAGCGGTCGAGATTGGCTATGACATCCTGCAGGGCAAGCCGGCCCCGGATAAGCCCGTGCTGATCCCGGTGAAACTGATCGATCGTAATAATATCGGCAGCTATCAGGGCTGGACGGTGAAATAGGCTTTAATGCGGCACCTTCGGGTGCCGCCCTCAGGAGGCCACCATGCAACGTTCAGAGGTTAACTACTACCTGCAACATACCCGTGAGTTCTTCCGGCAGCAGGATGTGCATCTGCCGCGGTGGGCCGATTACAGCGTAAGCCAGTGGCGCGCCCAGGATCGTGAGATGGCACAGGAGATTCTGGCGCTGCGGCTGGGCTGGGATCTTACCAGCTTTGGCGCGGCAGATTTTATGCACACCGGCCTGACGCTGTTTACCCTCCGCAACGGATCGCCAAGCGGACAGCCGTGGCACAAATCCTACGCCGAAAAGATTATGCACGTGCGTGAAGGGCAGCTGACGCCGATGCACTATCATCCGCGCAAGATGGAAGACATCATCAATCGCGGCGGCGGCAACCTGATTGTCGAACTGCATAACCGCGACGGTGACGGGCTGGCTGACTCGCCGGTGGCAGTCTCGCTGGATGGCCTGCGCCAGACCCATGCCGCCGGAACACAACTGCGGCTCTCTCCGGGTGAAAGCGTGACGCTGGAGGCGGGCATCTGGCACAGTTTCTGGGGCGAAAATGGCTTCGGCGACGTACTGGTCGGCGAGGTGTCGATGCCCAACGATGACGAAAACGACAACGTGTTTCTGACGCCGCTGGCCCGTTTCAACCCGCTGGATGAGGATGAAGCGCCGCGCTGGCTGCTGTGTAATGACTATTCAAACGGCTTTCTCTGAAGCTTAGTGCAGACACGCCGTCGTCAGATCGGCAGGCCGCATTAACCCTGCGATCCGATTCCCTGTAAGGGTTCAGCGCCGGTCAGCCTGAGTTTTCGGATGCTGCGGGCAGGCGGCTCACCGAACAGCCGCGCATACTCCCGCGTAAACTGCGTCAGACTTTCATAACCCACATCCGCCGCGACGGCGGCGACATTGCCGGGCCGCAGCGCCAGCGCGTTGCGCGCCTCATAAAGCCGCAGATGTTTCTGATACTGCAGGGGCGAGAGTCCGGTGCAGGCCCGGAAGCCACGATGAAAAGCCGACAGACTCATGCCCGCAATCGCCGCCAGCGCCTCAATGCGAAACGCGGTGGCATAGTGGGTACGCAGCCAGACCAGCGCCTTTCTGATCTTCGCGAAATGTCCGTTCACCTCTGCCGCCTGACGCAGCACGCCGCCCTGCGGACCCTGCAATAGCCGATAAAGAATCTCGCGCTCGACTAACGGGGCCATCACCCCAATCTCATCCGGCTTTGCCAGCAGGCGCACCATCCGCAGCCAGGCATCCGTGAGCGCCTCATCTACCCGATTGACTGAAATACCCTTCTTCGTCGCAGGAAGATCGGTAACGGGCATCTGGTGCAGCAGATCGCTGATGGCGGCAAAATCGAGCGTCAGACGCACGGCCAGATAGGGCGAGGTTTCGCTGGCAACCGTGATTTCGCCAGTGGCGGGCAGGTCGAATGACGCGGTAAACATCTCTCCGGCGGAATAACGGATAGCGCGGTCGCCCACCTGCAGCCTTTTTTCCCCATGCAGGATCAGGCTGACAAAGGGCGAATAGATCTCCGGCGGCAGGGCCATCGGCTGGCTGACGCGATAAAAATCCACGCGCGGAATCGTCGTGGCAGTGAGTTCGTCAGCCGCGTATGCCAGCACTTCCTCTCTTAACGCATCAAAACTCTTCATGTCACGTCTCTCCGGCGGTTACCGCGCCTGTCAGGAGAAAAGCAGGAACAGGCAAATTTTAGGCAGGATTACAGCCGCTGCGCAACCGGCTGAGGTTTATTCTCGTTTTCTGTCCGTTTTGAAGGAAGGCGTTTAATGAAACTTGAAGATTCAGTGATCATGATTACCGGCGCATCGTCGGGAATCGGTGAAGCCACGGCGCGTGCGGCGCTGCAGGCGGGGGCACGGGTAATCTTACTGGCGCGGCGTAAACAGCGCATTGATGCCCTGGCTGAGACGTCCGTCAATGCGCTGGCGGTGGCCTGCGATGTCACCCAGGCCGACCAGATTGAAAATGCCGTCAGACTCGGGATGGCACGATTTGGCCGGATTGATGTGCTAATCAACAATGCCGGGCAGGGATTGTTCGCGTCGGTTGAGGAGATAGATGCGGCGGCATTCAGGGCGCTGCTCGACCTCAACCTGATGGCTCCGCTGATGATGATGCAGGCGGTGATCCCGCAGATGCGGCGGCAGGGCGCAGGGAGCATTATCAACATCAGCTCCGGGGCGACGCTGGCGACCTATCCGGGATCGGCGGCCTACACCAGTTCCAAGGCAGGGCTGAATATGCTCTCGGCTGTAGCACTGCTGGAGCTGGCTGACGCCGGGATAACTGTTTCCACGGTGTATCCGTTTATGACCGCCTCGGAATTCTATCAGTCAGTGAAATCGGGACAGGACGTCGCGACGGAGCAGAGCGCCGCATCCGCCGCGTTCGCTCACACTCCTGAACGCGTGGCCGAAACGATTCTCGCCGTCATCCGGAGCGGGGAAGCGCAGGTCGATCTGGTGCCGCGCGCGTATGGCGGGAGTTATGATGGGTAGGCGCGGGCCGCTGTTTGCAGGCCCGGCAGGATGACTCAGGCGATCTGGCTGGCGCGCGGCGCGGTTTCGGGTTTCATTACGTCAGCCGAAAAGACGTAACCCAGACCGCGGATGGTGCGGATCAGATCAGGCTGATGCGGGTTGGTTTCGATTTTGCGGCGCAGTCGCATGATTAGCACGTCGATGGTGCGGTCAAACACATCGAGGCTTTCGCTGTGGGTCAGCTCCAGCAGTTGATCGCGGGTCAGCACCTTGCGGGCGTGACGCACCAGCGCGCGCAGCAGGGTATATTCTCCCTGCGTCAGCGGCACCAGCTCACGCTGCGGATTAAACAGCTGGCAGCGGCCATCGTCCAGTTGCCAGCCGCCAAAACGCCAACCCTCCTGTTCAGGATCGGGCTGCGCAATGCGTCCGCTGCGACGCAGGGCCGCCCGGGCGCGCGCCACCACCACGCGTGGATTAAAGGGCTTGGCGATGTAATCATCTGCACCCATCTCCAGACCCACCACCATCTCCGCTTCCGAGCCCATGCCGGTCAGCATAATCACCAGCACTTCCGGTCGCTGTCGCTGAAGCTGCTGCAACACCAGTAACCCATTGGTATCGGGCAGCATCATATCCAGCATCACCAGCGAGATCTCCGGATGTTCGCTGAGCATCGATAGCGCCTCACGTCCCTGATGACAGCGGTAGACCGTTAACAGATGTTCACTTAACGCATCCTGCAGGACGTCGCAGACAGCAGGATCGTCATCCACCACCAAAATCGCTGGCTTCATGGCGCGGCCTCAATGTTACGAAAGAGTTAATTCTGGAGTCTACACAGACCAGAAAGGGTTGCTGAGGCAGCGTGCTGAAACGTGACCAGCTTCGCCTGTGAGAGTGCGGAACCGTGCGCTGGCGCAGAGTTTTTCGGGGGTGCCCGTTTGCCGCAGGAAAACGATTGCGCGGAATCGGTGCATTGCACCATAATCGCGCCTCGTTTTGGTTCGGAATCTTCTTAGGCGTGTCCGGCTCTGTCAGGTAATCGATTGCGTCGGCAGATGGCATGGCAATTGCTTTGGGCAGTGGGTAAGGCAGGGATTTCAGGCGGTTCTGGCACGCAAGTATGCAGCGGCCGGTATCCATGTCCCGGAAACAGAATAAATCAGCATGCAAACCCCTTTGGCAAGAGAGACTGATGTCTCCTGTATCGAGAGATGATGATGTTAGAAAAACTATTCAAACTCAAAGCGCATAACACCACGGTTCGTACCGAGATTATCGCCGGGATCACCACCTTCCTGGCGATGGCTTATATTCTGTTTGTGAACCCGAGCATTCTGGGCGCTACCGGCATGGACAAGGGCGCGGTGTTTGTCGCCACCTGTCTGGCGGCGGCGATTGGCTGCGTGCTGATGGGGCTGATTGCCAACTACCCGATTGCGCTGGCACCGGGCATGGGGCTGAACGCCTTCTTCACCTACACCGTGGTGCTGCACATGGGCTACACGTGGCAGGTTGCGCTGGGCGCAGTGTTTCTCTCGGCGGTGATTTTCTTCGCGATGTCGCTGTTTAAGATTCGTGAGTGGATTATTGCCAGTATCCCGCTGCCGCTGCGCGCCGGGATTGGTGCTGGTATCGGCCTGTTCCTGGCGATCATTGCGCTGGAAGGGGCGGGCATCGTGGTCGATAACCCGGCGACGCTGGTGGGCATTGGCGATCTGACCAAACCGGGTCCGCTGCTGGCGATGCTCGGCTTTGTGGTGATCGTGGTACTGGAAGCACGTCGCGTCACCGGCGCGGTGCTGATCGGCATTCTGCTGGTGACCTTTATCTCGATGGGCATCGGTCTGTCGCCGTTTGCGGGCGTCTTCTCTGCACCACCGTCGATTGCACCGACCTTCCTGCAACTGGATATCGCCGGGGCATTTAACGTCGGCCTGATCAGCGTGATTTTTGCCTTCCTGTTTGTTGATGTGTTTGATAACACCGGCACACTGCTGGGCGTGACCAAACGTGCCGGTCTGGCGGATGAGCAGGGCAATGTGCCGAAGATGGGCCGTGCGCTGATTGCCGACAGTGCGGCTGCGCTGTTTGGTTCACTGCTGGGTACCTCGACCACCACCAGTTATGTGGAATCGGCGGCAGGCGTGAGCGCCGGTGGCCGTACCGGCCTGACCGCGATCGTGGTGGGTGTGCTGTTCCTGCTGGCGCTGTTCTTCTCGCCGCTGGCCTCCAGCGTGCCGGTTTATGCCACTGCGCCTGCGCTGCTGTTTGTGGCGGTACTGATGACATCCAGTCTGGCTGATATCGACTGGAAAGATATCACTACCGCTGCGCCAGTCACCGTGACTGCGCTGACCATGCCGCTGACCTATTCCATCGCTAACGGCATCGCGTTTGGTTTTATTACCTGGACGCTGGTGAAGCTGCTGAGCGGTCGTATGAAAGAGGTGAATGCGGCGCTGGTGATTCTGTCGATTTTGTTTGTGATTAAGCTTGGGTGGTTGAGTGCCTGATTCACCGCGTTGCGGTTAAGGAACGCTGTGCAGCGGGCTGAGTCTGAGAAGGTTACGCCTGGCCGCGGGCTTGCTATGAGCGGGTTACGCCCGCCAGGCGGTGGGGAGTTTCAGGTTCTCCGTGCAGGCGGACGCGTCAAGGGGCGGACGCCCGCCCCTTAACAATCCCGGCGTCCGGCTGCCTGCGCGCCCCGCTCTGCGGGGTCCCTTCGTCACGCCCTGCGGCCCGCGGACCGTCCGGACTCGCCATCCCTGGCTCGTGCCGTCCTTTCGCCGACGTCCTGTCGGCTCATCCTTGCCTCCGGTTGTTCCTCAGCGCTACGGATGCCTTTCCCAAACCTCGCCTGCAAAATTTTTATGTTGTTTTGGTGCTGTGTTGTCTGCTGGCCAGAGACTCTTCCAAAAACATGAAGCGAAGGGACCGAGAAGCGGCGGTGAAGCAGGCCGGAGCCCGGGGTCAAGGGGGCGCGGCGACTGGCGCCCCTTTGTTGGTCGCCTGCAGAGGCGTGACTGAAACTGCCCGGCTCACCAGGCGAACGAAAAATTCTCATAGCCCGTTCGCGCAGCGAACAATTCTGACGCCCTGTCGGCTCTTCCGGGCATCCGCTTGTTCCTCAGCGCCTCAGTTAATCAGCACATGCCCTTTGTTCAGGAAAAAAGGAGGAATGTAATTATCCCATCCTTCCTGTATACAATGTTGCTTTAGAGCAGCGTTGTTTGTTACACCTGATTTGTCGTAACAGCGTATAAGCCGGTTGCGAAGTGCGGGAGGGCTGATGCCAAGAATCTCAGGCATCAGGTTCTGCTTTACCCCACAAAGTAATAAAAGAATCACTTCCCATTCCTTATCCGTGAAAATATTCGCGGGCCGTGTAAAGACAAAGGGTCTCCTGTCGCGCGGCCTGAGAAAAGTTGAGAAGTAAACATTGGTGATCTCAAGGTAGGTACAGATAACACCATCGGTTCCGTCACTGAACGTCCACGGGCGTTTTTCCACCATAAAAGATCTCAGCCTGTTCTCTCTTCCGTATTGAAAAGTCTTAAGCACAATGCTCATTTCTTTTGTATTCAAGATTTTTTTATCATCATGCAGAATATGGTGGTAATAATCGCTAATGTCTGGCGTCAGGTCGGTGTCAAATGTCCCCATAATCGTTTCAGACGGAACGTTGAAGTAGCTGCATGCAAGCTTATTTGCATAAACATACCGTGAGGCACTGTTTTTTATGGCCCAGCCAAACAGCGAGTTATCAAAGTAATATTCAACAGGATTCATCTTTGTGAGCATCAGTTCATCCTCTTATTATAATATGACCTTTTTTCAGGAAGAACGATGGAATATAGTGATCTAATTTATTTTCACGGCAATAGCCGGTCAGTGCGGAAAGCGAATTCAGTCCAGTCTTTCTGTAACAACTTCTGAGTCTGCCATTAACTGCGTCGGCTGAAATCGCCAGGATGCTGCTTATTTCTTTTATGTTCATGCCACAGACCAGCAGATAAACGACTTCCCACTCTTTTTCTGTGAAGACGGATGAGGGCGATTCAAAAGTCGCATGCTGAATTATTTTGCCGTCCAGCAATGCACCCGGTGTGATGATCCTGACATGCCTGACGCTGACCAGTGTTCCTATACAGTTATGCGCGTCATCGTACAGTGGCTCCTGAACGCTGTATGCAGGCTGCATGATTTTCTCTTTGCCCTGAATATGTGTGGTAATCGCTCTTACCGCCTGGCCAGTTCTTTCTATCTCTCTTTCCTGCTGACTGAACAGGTCAGCAAATTCTGCAACCGGAACAGGCATATCTCTGATATGGCGACCTTCATAGTCAAATCTTGTTGAAAGCGTCTGCCAGCTTTTGAATGTATTATTGACATAAACAAAGCGGGACTGATTGTCCTTCACTCCCCAGCCGACAACAAGATCGTTTTCAAACATCCCGACAAGCCTGGCAGGTAATGTAATTTCTTTCATGAGCGTGTCCTTACATTTCTCATTGCTATACATTAAATTGACCTTGCAACTTAATAACCCTACAAAGAAATAACACTTTATATAAAGTGCCGTACTTTGATTGTACCTTTATACAAACCGTAATGGGTGTGAAAGTAATAGCACAAGCCAATGCTTAGGGAAAGTTGTCTTAATAATAAAAAAAGAAGTGTGCCCATAACCGGAAGGTTATGGGCTTTTTGCTTTAAGAGGTAGATTAATTACGGGGTTTAATTGTGGTTAACTATAGGACTTAGTAATCCGCATAAATTTCGCTTTGCAGTGGGTTTGCTATGAGCGGGTTACGCCCGCCAGGCGTTGAGGAGTTTCAGGTTCTCCGTGCAGGCGGACGCGTTAAGGGGCGGACGCCCGCCCCTTAACAATCCCGGCGTCCGGCTGCCTCCGCGCCCCGCTCTGCGGGGTTCCTTCGTCACGCCCTGCGGCCCGCGGACCGTCCGGACTCGCCATCCCTGGCTCGTGCCGTCCTCTCGCCGACGTCCTGTCGGCTCATCCTCGCCTCCGGTTGTTCCTCAGCGCTTCGGATGCCTCTGACAAACCTCGTTTTTGATATTTTTTTTCCCGGATGTAGTGTTGTCTGCTGGCCTGAAAGCCAAAGCCAGTTTCGAAAACTTCCAGCGACAATGAATCAACATTAAAAAGAAGAGATAAAAGCGGGGGAGGGAGGCCGTCAGAACCGCTGAGCGGATGAGGGATTTCAGGACGAGCGACAGGGATGTCGCGAAGAGGCGGGTTCGCGCCAGGGATGGCGCGTCCCGGCGGTCCGTGAGAAATCCGGAAGAAGCGAAGGGACCGCGAAGCGGCGGTGAAGCAGGCCGGAGCCCGGGGTCAAGGGGGCGCGGCGACTGGCGCCCCCTTGTTGGTCGCCTGCAGAGGCGTGACTGAAACTGCCCAACTGCTCAGGCGAACGAAACCTTCTCAGCGTCAGCCCGCTGCAAAGCGAACGAAACCTTCTCATAGCCCGTTCGCGCAGCGAACATCCCCAGCTTTAGCGCATGCGTCCGCGCTGAAGCACTCAGAAACAATCCGACATTTCCCGGTTATGTCTGTTCCCCGTAAGAGATCTACACTGACTGCCAATAAAAATTCTGGAGCAGCTTTATGAAATATTTCATGGCCGGACTCATCATGCTGGCCTCTGTTCAGGCAGTGGCAGATCTCACACCTGAGCAGTACCCATCCTGCGACTTGCAGGCACAACGCAATGCCAAAGGTGAAACGGGAGGCAATATAGTTGATGCGCGTGAGGCGCATATTTCCGTAAGGGTTAATATACTGCAGGCTGACATCAGTACTGCACGCAAGGCTCGTCGACTGACGCAGGAACAGGCTGACAGGTTGTGGCAGCAGGCCGGGCAGGTGCGAAGCGACGCTTCACATTTTGTTAAGCTGCAGGGTTTTCTGAGTGCGGCGGAGCGTGCCTCTTATGACAGAGAGCTTGATGAACTGGCAGGTCAGTTGTGTCACAGAGTTCAGTGATGTCCGCAAAACCTCACTTTTGTCGCCTGCGAAATGGCGTCGTCAGGATAACTGATATTTTAGTCTGTCCGAATTAATAATAAATATCGTTTCTGTGTCAGATAAACCGAAGCGGTAATATCCGATGTCCGCATCTGTTTAGCTTATTTAATAAGTTTCTTACGCAAGCCAGAGATAAATCACACCCATAAAAAAAGGCTCCCGGAGGGAGCCAGATACAGCAGTTGTTCAACTTTTAATATATCCCTGGTGAAGGATATAAAAAGTTATCGACCGTCTTTCAGCATTAATAAGCGCACCCGTAATAGATTTTTTTTGACAGGCATCACATTTTTAATTTGTGTGTGTATTTTTTAGTCAACTCTGGAAGTGTTCGTCTGCACACCAAAAGCTCTCAACTGCACGGTTCTGTTCTTGTCTTACTGAACGGCACTCATACCCGTGAGTCGGGTGCTACAGCTTAAATGAAATGATGGAGGGGTGATGCCCGCTCAGAAGGAAAGCGCATCCAAATCTGAGATAAACAGAGGTTGCGATAGCGCTCTTAGATGAGTGAGCAGATCGGGGCCGTATTTTATCAGGGAGCTACGACATAACCGCAATTTATAAAAAACGCTGCCGCTTGAAATGATGGTTTTCCATCATATTCTATAAAATAAAATCGCAAAGTTTGCAGTTTAATTTTATCAATATAAATAATTTTAGATTTCTCGTTCCCCAAATCAATCAAATCAGAGACTTGTACCCGGTCATTTTGTGTCAGCGTTCAAAAATATTTTAACATCCTGCCTGTTCCTTCTGAGCCCCGAGAATGACGTTACTTACATAACTGTTGTTACCAGCAAAGTTGCCGATAATTTGTGAACGCGGCGCTGTGGTTCAGACGTTATGGTGAAAAATAGCCACTTCACTACGGTTCTGAAAGGTTCCAGATTTTTCTTCTGATGCTCACGCTGACATCCTCTCTGTTGAGGCTGGTATTTAGACTCGCAGTGATGAGCGACTTCACCGGCTGACTTTAGAACGCAATGCTACCCGGGGTGGGGTAACTTTCGGAAACTTTCTGCCTGAAATTGCCCTCACAGGCCGGGTGATAATGGCACTGCAAAATTTTTTCAGGTTAGCCATCAACGCAACCTAATAAGATGAAAGTAAACAAAGTACTAATCACTCTTTTGATCTGCGGCCTCATCGGTTTGCAATAAGGATTCAAGGAAGTTTCTCTGCTGTTCCGTCAAATCGAGTCGCTTTATCTTTTGCACAAGTTCTTCCGGAGGAACGTCACCATAGCCGTCGTTATTTTTATGATACTGGTCGGCCGCCAGGGCATGATTAAGGACAGAGAACACCAGAATCCAGCACAGCACACAGAAGATCATCATTAATATCCACACAGTTCTTCGGTTCTTTTTCAAAGCATGTGCTCCGGTTTTGTATTAATCAGTCAGACTGCTTCTGCTAACCTGAATTTAAATGGCCTATGAATGCAAATCTTTAAGATGCAGCAGTATGCACGGCAGATTTATCGGAGCAATACATCTTAAGTATTCTTTTTGATATCTTTTAGTGAAAAATGGAAGGGCAAATATATGAAATTGCACCACCTGCGCTATTTCATTGCTGTAGCAGAAGAAGGGCATTTTGGCCGCGCGGCTGAACGGTTAGGAATAGGCCAGCCGCCCTTAAGTTTGCAAATACAGCGACTGGAGAAACGGATACAAATAAAATTATTTCATCGCCGTTCCCGAGGTGTCGAACTGACTGAAGGCGGGAGGGTATTACTTAGGCATGCACGCCATATTCTGGCCAATGTTGATGATGCATTGAATGACGTACAACGCTTCAGGCGAAGTGAAAGCAACGAAATAAATTCAGGGTTTGCGTGAGGAACCTGGTTAAACCAGGAGGTGTCCGCACGTCTCATCCAGTTTAAAAGTAATCATTCAGAACTACGGATGAAGTCCGTTCTGGCGGGGCATACACCTGAACTTATCCGGAAACTTCTTGAGGGCAATGTGGATGCGGCATTTATTCGTCCGCTAACGGATATGCCCGAGGGCATTGAGCTTACACCGATTGCGCTGGAGCCTTTAGCTATTGTATTACCTGTAAATCATCGGCTGGCGATTGCAGGCGGTGCTATTTCGCTGGACAAACTCGCGCAGGAAAATTTTATTCTGTGTGAGAGAAACAACATCGGGAAACTTTCTGATGACCTTATGGCGGCCTGTCATCAGGCGGGATTTATGCCCCTGTGCGAGCAGTATGCCCTGCAGGTTGAGGCGATCGTTCCGATGGTCAGTGCCGGTTTTGGTATTTCAATTGTCCCCGATTCTATGCGCAACAGTTTACATGGTGGGATCATGTTCTTACCGGTTGAAAATCAGAAACTCAATACGGCTGTCTTACTCGCTACCCGACATCGTGATGCCTCTCCAGCTATTCAGAAATTCAGGAAGGCGATGACAAGTTTTTCTGTCGTTCCAGACTAAATCGTTTCGGATGTTATTTGTAAGGGTGTTTTATAAATTAGTGTTCTTTTTTATCCGATGTGAAATGTGTAATAAAAAATTATGATGCGTTTTCTTTGGAGTTTTTGTGTGTCGGGAGAACGGCTCTCGTTAATAGCAGCCCGAAACATGATGCGTGAGAGAGATAAATGAATTTTTTATGACACGCTTAGCAGGGCACAGGAAAGGGTGCGTTACGCAATAATAGACTCAGGCAATCTTAAACATAAGAAGCCTGATTGTTTTAAAGAGATTATGGGTACATGTCAGCGCCCGAAATTTTTTGAGTTTTTTTAATATCCCCCGTGATTATTTATTAATTCTAATGAAAGCATTTTACATGATAAATATTCACTGAAGTCAGAAAGATATATGCCGATATATCTGCATCGCCGTCCCCCTTAAGGAATTATAATGAAAATATCTACACGTCTCGGTTCCGGATTTGGCACGTTAATCATCTTCTTTTCCATCTGTATCGTTGTCGCTATTCACTCTCTGTATCAGGCTAAAACCACCCTTGAATCCGTGGTCCAGGGTGATATGAAAAAAACAAAACTCATCAATGAGCTAACCCTGGCGCAGCGCGACATGGCAATAACCGTCAGGAACTTGTCACTATTTTCTGATCAGGCCCTGATTCAGGCGCAGTCGGAACGCCTGGAGAAACTAAAAGGCAAATTTGCGGCCAGCATAGATCAACTGAATAAGATGATTAGCGCGTCGGGTGACAGTGAAGAACTTAAAGCGTTCACGAAGATCACGGACAGTGAGAAGAATGCCCTGGACGCCTTCAGCAATACCGTTCCACTGGCACTCGCTAAGAACAGTGATATCACCGTTAAGTATCTGCTGGAAATCGTCCGGCCTGCGCAGGTTCCGTTGCTGGATGGCTTAACCCAAATGACTGAAATCCTGACTCAGCAGTCAGAGGCTTCAGTGGCTCAAAACGCGAAAAGTACAGAAAGAGCCTTCATCATCCTGCTGACGCTTTTAGTGGCGGCTATTTTGTTTGGCACAGGCACCAGCGTTTACCTGATCCGTAAACTTATGCAGGAACTGGGCGCTGAACCCGGTACAGCGCGAAACCTTGCTTATGCCATCACCAACGGGGATCTGACCACGCCGGTCAGATTGAAGAAAAATGACACGCTCAGCCTCATGGCCTCGTTGAATAGTATGCAGGTACGACTGCGCGATGTTGTCTCAGAGATTAAATCAGGCTCTTCTTCAGTCGCCCTTTCTGCGAATGAAATCTCTGAAGGTAATAATGAGCTGGCCTCCCGCACTGAACAGCAGGCTGCCGCATTGCAGGAAACGGCTGCGAGTATGGAACAGCTGACCGCTACCGTACAAAGCAACAGCAAAACGGCCCGGGAAACGGCTAACTCAGCAAGAGATACCGCCTCGATTGCTAAAAAAGGTGAAACTGACGTCAAACGAATGTCAGACACCATGAGTGATATTTCTAAGAGTGCGTCTAAAGTCAGAGATATCACCGCCGTCATAGAAAGTATCGCATTCCAGACCAATATCCTTGCCCTTAATGCGGCGGTTGAAGCAGCACGCGCGGGAGAGACAGGGCGCGGCTTTGCTGTCGTCGCCTCAGAGGTCAGAACGCTGGCACAGCGAAGCGCTACAGCAGCGAAAGACATCAAGACACTCATTGAACAGGCGGTCGGGCAGGTCGATTGCGGCGTGGCCGTAGCCAGTGATACCGGCCTGAGTATTCTCAAAGTAGTCCATAGAGTTGATGAGCTGGCGGAATCCATGGATGCCATTGCGCTGTCGTCGGCTGAACAAATGCAGGGGATTACTCAGGTGAGCATCGCTGTCAGTCAGATGGATGGGGTGACGCAAAATAACTCTGCTCTGGTCGAAGAGTCTTCCAGTGCGTCACAGTCTCTCTCTGAACAGGCGCAGTCTCTCCGGCTGATTGTAGAGACCTTTAAAGTCTGAATTGTCCCGGCATGACATGCGCTTTGGCTAAATTCCAAAGTAAGAGGCCGGTACTGCCTGTCAGCAGTACCGGCCTCTATCGCATCAGGCGGTTAAACTCTTACCTGAAAGGCGGCTCATTAAACGTTCGCAGCTTCCGTGAATGCAGCTTGTCGCCTTCGGCACGTAGCAGTTCAACTGCATGGATACCAATCTGCAGATGCTCCGAAATTGCGCCCTCATAGAAGCGGTTCGCCTGGCCCGGCAGCTTGATCTCGCCGTGCAGCGGCTTATCCGAAACGCACAGCAGTGTGCCGTAGGGCACACGGAAGCGATAACCCTGCGCGGCAATGGTGGCACTCTCCATATCGACCGCTACCGCGCGGCTCAGGTTAAAGCGCAGTGCCGACGCGGAATAACGTAACTCCCAGTTTCGGTCGTCCGTGGTCACCACGGTGCCGGTGCGCAAACGCTGCTTCACCTCTTCGCCTGGCATGCCGCTCACCGATTTGGTGGCGTCATACAGCGCGCGCTGCACTTCGGCAATGCTTGGCACCGGGATATCTGGCGGGAGCACGCTGTCGAGGACGTGATCGTCACGCAGATAGGCGTGGGCCAGCACATAGTCACCGATCCGCTGGCTCTCGCGAAGACCGCCACAGTGACCAATCATCAGCCAGGCATGCGGGCGCATCACCGCCAGATGATCGCAGATGGTTTTGGCATTCGACGGGCCGACACCGATATTGATCAGCGTAATACCGCGACGATTCGGCGAAGTAAGATGCCAGGCCGGCATCTGGTGCTTCTTCCACGCCAGGTCAGAAAGCATCGACTCGCTGTCGGCGGTGTCGGCGGTCAGCACGACATCACCGGCACAGGCCAGGCTGTCGTAAGGGGTATTGGGATCGCGCACCTGCTCAATCGCCCAGCGCACAAACTCATCCACATAGCGGGTGTAGTTGGTGAACAGCACAAACGGCTGGAAGTGCTCCACGCTGGTGCCGGTGTAGTGACGCAGACGGGCCAGTGAGAAGTCGGTGCGCAGCGCGTCGAAATGCGACAGCGGGAATTTGGCATCGGCATGGAACAGACCGTCGGTGGTCTCATCGCCAATCTGCGACAGTTCGGTGGTCGGGAAGTGGCGCGCAATACCGGCGCTCATGGTGCGATCCAGTGACAGATCCGAGCCGTCGATCACGTAAGGATAGGGGATCTCCTGGCTGGACGGCCCCACGTCGATCTCCAGCTCATACTCCTTCTCCAGCATCTGAAGCTGTTCCGAAATGTAGTGACGCAGCAACGCCGGACGGGTGACCGTGGTGCTGTAGCTGCCGGTGTGGGTGAAACGTCCCCAGGCACGCGTACGGTTCTGCTGTGGACCTTCGCCGTGCCAGCTGATGCGCAGCTCCGGGTAGACAAACAGTCCCTTTGCCCGATCGGCCTCATCCGGCAGCGTGCCGTTTTCGGTAAAGGCTTTAATTGCCGCGCGCAGTGCATCGACGGCACCGTCGTACAGGCGTTCAAGTTCATCCAGCGCCTGCTGGCTGGTCAGGTTTTTCCGTAGTGTCGGCATGGTTTCTCCTTCCATTTTTTTCCGCAATTTGCCCCAAGCTTAGCGGGTTTGTTGCAGAGATTGGTGAAGAATCTGTGATCGGCTTTTTTTTGCTCTAATGATGCGGCTATTCTGAGCAGTGCGGTTTTACGAGAGAATCTGGCGCAGTGAAATCCATTAAGAAAAACTTTACTATCTAAGAAGAAAAATCGCTGCATTCAGATACGCTTCCGATGACAACAGATAGGCGAAGCAGGCAGCAGCAATGCATTAACAGTCGATCATAACGTCAGGGAAATAATCAGGTTTGCTACAGCGGGCGGGGCGGTGAGGCAGAATCTGCCGTAACGGGATTAAAAAGTTTGTAACCATGATTAATTTGCGCCGGAAAGACTTTGCATATTTCTCTGCCCCCTATCATCATTAGATCTCCTGTCCAGTCTCTTCTGATTTGGTAATCCTTTGCAAAATCCTGGCGTAGCAGTGATGCAGGCGATCAAGCGCACGGCGTGGTATCCGAAACGCCGCTCTTATCGCACGCTCTACTGGCGTGAAATATCGCCATTAGCAGTGCCTATCTTCTTCGAGAACGCCTGTGTGCTGTTAATGGGCGTACTGAGCACCTTCCTGGTCAGCTGGCTGGGTAAAGAGGCGATGGCGGGCGTGGGTCTGGCCGACAGCTTCAACATGGTGATCATCTCGTTCTTTGCTGCCATTGATCTCGGTACCACAGTGGTGGTGGCGTTCAGCCTGGCAAAACGCAACGGCAAGCGCGCCCGCGCTGCCACGCGTCAGTCGCTGGCCATGATGACGATACTCGCCTTTGTGCTGGTGATCGCCATTGAGTTCTGGGGCCATCTGATCGTTGATGCGATAGCCGGTGCTGCCGATCCCAAAGTCAAAGCGCTGGCGCTGAGCTACCTGCAGACCTCCGCCTGGAGCTATCCGGCTGCTGCCATCACGCTGATCGGCAGCGGGGCGCTACGCGGTGCAGGCAATACCAAAATTCCGATGCTGATTAATGGCGGCATGAACATCCTCAACATCATCATCAGTAGCGTGCTGATTTATGGCTGCTTCTCGTGGGAGGGTTTAGGGTTTGTCGGGGCCGGGCTTGGACTGACCATCACCCGCTACATCGGGGCGATCGCGGTGATTTACGTGCTGATGATCGGCTTCAACGCCTCGCTGAAAATCACGCTGTCGAGCTATTTCCGGCGCTGGAACAGCAGCATTCTGATGGAAGTTTTAGGGATAGGTGTGCCTGCCAGTATCGAGTCCGTGCTGTTTAACGGTGGTAAACTGCTGACCCAGGTGTTTGTTGCAGGCATGGGTACCAGTGAGATTGCCGGTAACTTCATCGCCTTCTCGGTAGCCTCACTGATCAACCTGCCGGGCAATGCGCTGGGTTCCGCATCAACCATTATTACCGGCACCCGTCTGGGCAGAAATCAGGTCTTCCAGGCGGAGCGTCAGGTGCGGCATGTCTTCTGGCTGGCGACGTTGTGTCTGAGCGTGATAGCACTGCTGACGGTGCCGCTGGCCGGGTTGCTGGCGCGCTTCTATACCAGCGATCCGGAAGTCATTAATGTGACCAAGCATCTGCTGTGGCTTAACGCGCTGTTTATGCCGCTGTGGGCCGCGTCCTGGGTGCTGCCCGCCGGACTCAAGGGCGCACGCGATGCGCGTTACACCATGTATGTGTCGATGTTCAGCATGTGGTGCGCGCGCGTGGTGGTGGGTTATGTGCTCGGCATAATGCTGGGGATGGGCGTCACCGGGGTCTGGCTGGGGATGTTCCTTGACTGGACGGTGCGCGGCATCTTCTTTTGGTGGCGGCTTAACAGCGGCAAGTGGCTGAACCGCTATCGTAAAATGATCGCTAAAACCGGTTAGATTTCTCTTCACGCCTTCCCCTGGCTCAGGGGGAAGGCGCTGAATCTCATCTCCCCATCCAAAAATAACATCTCCGTCACATCTCCAGACTTCCGCGCCTATTTTCGGTCAGTTGCACAAAGCGAGACTCATCAGACAGGGTTAGCGTAATGCCTGCTGCGCACTGACGCAGACAATACTTATAAAGGTGACCCTATGATCCGTCTGAAAACGGCGCTGGCCCTCCTGCCATTGCTGTGTAGCTGCCCGCTGTGGGCGACAACCTTTGTCTATGTGTCGAATGCCGAATCCGGCACCGTTTCCCGCTATCAGCTCAGTGAGTCGAACGGCAGCCTGCGATGGCGGGGCGATACGCCTGCCGGGAAAAAGATTATGCCGCTGGCGGCCAGCCCCGACGGTAAACATCTCTATGGCGCGCTGCGCAGTCTGCCGTATTCGATCATCAGCTGGCGCGTCACCGGGCCGCATGGTGATTTGCAGAAACTGGCGGTGACGCCGGTTAAGGCCAGCTTTCCGTGGATCACCACTGACAGGAGCGGGCGCTATCTGCTGGCCGCCTCCTATGACAGCGATATCGTTACCAGCAACCGGATTGATAACAAAGGGATTGTGACCGCGCAGGTTACGGGCGAGGTGAAAACCGGGCCACACGCCCATTCGGTGATCACCGACGTCAGCAATCATTCACTCTACGTTGGCAACCTTGGCGCGGATCGGGTGCTGCAATATGCTTTTGCCAGTGACGGGGCGATCACGCCGCTGGGCACCGGTTTTGTTCAGGGCGAGAAGAACAGCGGTGCGCGGCATTCTGTGATCTCGCCGGATAATCGCTTTCTCTATAACCTCGCGGAGATGAGCGGCACCATCACGCAGTTCCGGCGCGCGGCGGATGGCACGCTGACGGAGCTGAAAACCTGGCCGAATGCGGTGGCGAAGAAATATAACCTGCAGCATGGCGAGCAGCGACCGGCGGGCTATAGCGATCTGACGCCGCGCATCTGGGCGGCAGACATCAAAATCACGCCGGACGGGCAATTTATCTATGTGACTGAGCGCACCTCCAGCACCGTCAGCGGCTACCGGGTCGATAAACAGTCGGGTGAGTTAACCCTGATCGGCAGCTGGCCGGTGGAAAAACAGCCGCGCAGTATCGCGATTGATACGCAGGGCAAATGGCTGATCGTCAGCGGAGAGAAGAGTGCCATGATTGGCAGCTACGCCATCGATCCCGCCAGCGGCGAACTCAAACGGGTTGCTGAAGCGCCGGCCGGTAAAGGCGCGAACTGGGTGACACTGATAACGCAGTAAACATTTTAAGAGCCAGTGTCTGACGCTGGCTAAACAATCAGGCAGGTGGCTTATGCCATTTCCGGCATAAGCAGCGCAGAAATTTTTGCTTCAGATTGGGCGCATAAGCAGGTTTACTCAGGTCATCAACTGATGCGGAGATCCTGAGATGAAACAGAAACTGATAGCCTGGTTTGAACAGCTGCTGAACGGCTCTGCGGCGGATGCGCACAGCCATGACATTAACGTTGAACTGCTGCTGCCGCTGAGCCAGCTCTATGGACTGGAATATTATCCGGCAGTGCATCGTTATCATGAAAAATAATGGTTGCTGTGTTTTGCCTGGTTAAAGGCCCGCTACGATGCGGGCCTTTTTGCATTCAGGGGGTGAGATAACGGCCCGCAGCGCTCACCACGAAAAACAGCAACCTCCTCACTTTTAATCCCACTTAATACCCCAGCGCGGTTATATGAATGAGTAATCCTGTGCGGATGAATATTCACAAATGCATGTTTTTGCATTCATTCTCTTAACATTCACAAAATCCCCCTTACGCGAAGAAAGTGATCAAACGACGGTGAATTTGACTTAGAAAACATTATCTCACTGGCAATTTTACTTTTTCCATCAGGAGGTTGTTATTTTAAGTCAATAAGGAACTTCTGATTATTAAGGTGGTAACCTGCACGCCTGTGCTTACACAAACCTTACAATAAGCGTTGTTAAACCTTCGATGAAAATGCCTGCAACAGGGAAGTGGCTGGTTTTCGGTGCCAGTTTATTTATCAGCAATCTCATGGCTGCGCCGGTTACCCCTGGCGACCTTGACGCTATTCAGAATCAGCAGCAGCAGCGCCTGGAGCAGAACCAGCAGCAGCGTGATGCCTTAACCCAGGCGCATCAGGTTGAGCTGCAAAAAACCGGGGCGGTTCCTGCCAGCGGTCCCTGTTTTGATATTCGCCAGATTATCCTGCAACAGGCGACATTAATCGCGCCGGATAAACAGGCGAAAATTATCGCGCCTTATATCAATCAGTGTCTGAGCCTGGCGCGCATTAATCAGCTGGTACGCGAGATATCAGAATGGTATGTCCAGCGTGGATATATCACCAGCCGGGCTTTCCTGACAGAACAGAACCTTTCTCACGGCGTTTTGATTATCACCGTGCTGGAGGGAAGGCTGGAAGAGATTCGTTTGCAGGGGGCCAGTTCACGTCAGCTGAAAATGGCATTCCCGACCGGTGCCGGTCGTATTTTAAATTTACGCGACATTGAGCAGGGTATGGAGCAGATAAACCGGCTCCGTACCACACCGGTTCAGATTGAAATAATCCCGTCGGCTAAGCCCGGATATTCCATCGTCAATCTGACCAGCAAACCTGAATTTCCTTTGACGCTGGGCCTGAATATGGACAACAGCGGCCAGCGAAGCACAGGCATTGGTCAGCTCTCCGCCTCGCTGGTGGGCAACGACCTGCTGGGTGTTGCCGATCGCTGGTTTGTCAGCGGTGGCCGCAGCAGCGCGTTCAGCGACTGGCGCGATGCGCAAAATTTCCAGGCGGGCGTCAGCGTGCCTTATGGCTATGGTCTGCTGGATTACAGCTATAGCTGGAGCAACTATCACAGCCGCTTTAATGCCAATACTTTCGACTGGTATAGCAACGGCGATAACATTTCTAACCGCCTCAGCGGCTCGTGGGTGCTGTTCCGTAACGGGGAAATCAAAACCGGCGTTCAGGCGGGTCTGAACCATTACGTCAGCCATAACTGGCTGAACCAGACGCTGCTTCAAAGCAGCAGCCGCAAAATGACCAGTCTGCAGATTGGCTTTAACCATACGCAAAAAGTCGCAGGCGGGGTTGCCACACTTAACCCGATGCTGAGCCGTGGGATGCCGTGGTTCGATGCCGAAAGCGACAGCGGTAAAAGCGACGATTTACCCAAAGCGCAATTCCGTAAATGGAGTGTCAGCAGCAGCTATCAACGGCCGGTGACTCAGAAAATGTGGTGGCTCAGTAGCTTTTACGCCCAGTGGTCGCCGGATCGTCTGTATGGCAGCGAACGCCTGACGATTGGGGGTGAAAGCTCGGTTCGCGGTTACAAAGAACAATACCTTTCCGGCGATGTTGGCGGCTACCTGCGCAACGAACTCAATTACACGCTGTTTACCCTGCCAGCCATTGGTGAGGTCAATACCACGCTGGCACTGGATGGTGGGTGGCTGCAGAGCGATAAACAGGATCGCTATGCAGCTGGCACGCTGTGGGGCAGTTCACTGGGGCTTGGCACCCGAAACGCCCACGTCTCGACTCAGCTGTCGCTGGGCATCCCCGTCAGCTATCCCGATTACCTTGCGCCTGATCGCCTCAGCGTTTACGCGCGTATTGGACTCGTTTTCTAAAAAAAGGCCCCGATTATGGATGATCAATTAAAGCTTTCACTGCCGCGTCGTCTGTTGAGCTATCTCATCTGCTCGCTGATCGCTTTTCAGCCCCTGCTGCCCGCCTTTTCGGCCGTGATAACGCCTGCAACACAGGGGACTCAGGTCGATGCTGCCGGAAATGGCGTGCCGGTCATCAATATCGCGACGCCGAATGCGTCAGGCCTGTCACACAACCAGTATCAGAATTACAACGTCGGCCAGGAAGGGCTGATCCTGAATAACGCAACCGGCCGGTTGACGCAGACACAGCTGGGTGGACTCATCCAGAACAACCCGAATCTGAAAGCGGGTCAGGAAGCCCGGGCAATCATCAACGAGGTGGTCGGGGCCAACCGTTCCCAGCTTCAGGGCTACACCGAAGTGGCGGGTAAAGCGGCAAACGTTATGGTCGCCAACCCCTATGGCATCACCTGTAACGGCTGCGGTTTTATCAATACGCCCAACGTTACGCTGACTACCGGTAAGCCGCAGCTGGATGCGCAGGGCAATCTGCAATCGCTGGAAGTGACGAAAGGTGCCATCAGCATTGAGGGTAAAGGGCTGGATGGCAGCCAGGCTGATGCGGTCTCGATCATCGCGCGCGCAACAGAAATCAACGCGGGCATTCATGCTAAAGATCTCAATGTGACGCTGGGCGCAAACCGGGTCGGTGCTGATGGCAGCGTGACACCCATTGCGGGCGAAGGGGCTGCGCCATCGGTCGCCGTGGATACCGGCGCGCTGGGCGGCATGTACGCAAACCGCATCCATCTGGTCTCCAGCGAAAATGGCGTCGGCGTCAATCTCGGTAATCTCAATGCCCGCCAGGGCGATATGGTGCTGGATGCGCAGGGTCGGTTAAGCATCAACAACAGCCTGACCAGCGGCACGCTGAATGTCAAAGGCAGCAGCATCGCCCTGCAGGGAGAACATAAAGCCGGCAGCAACGTCGCGCTGACTGCGCAGCAGGATATCGCTTTAAATGGGGCCTCGCTGGGCAGCGACGCCTCGCTGAATCTCAACAGTCAGGGCAGCATCACGCTCCAAGGCAGCAGCGTTAAAGCTGGCCAGAATGTGCGGCTTAACAGCGGCAGCCTGATTGTGGATAACAGCAGCAGCGGTAGTGCGGTAGACGCGCTGCAGCTCTCTGCCACATCTCAGCTGGACAATGCCGGTCAGCTCGCCGCAGCAAAAAACCTCGATATCCAGGCTACACAGATCACCAACAGTGGCAGCCTGTCCAGTAATGGTGACGTACAGGTTCGCACTAGCACTCTGCAACAGAACGGTAAGCTGCTGGCGCAGGGTAAAAACACGGTAGTGGTCAGCGGACTGCTGAATAACCGCGATGAAATCAGTGGCGGCGACCTGAACATCCAGAGCGGGAGCCTTGATAACAGCGGCAAGCTGATCGGTCAGCGTCTGCAAATCGATGCCCCGACCCTGAATAACAGCGGCGCGATGGTGAGTAATGGCGATGTCGTGATTAACAGCGATACGCTGCAACAAAATGGCTCGCTCTCGGCTGGGGGTAACGTGCAACTGACCGCGCGTGACTGGCTGGAAAATCAGGGAGCCATCAGCAGTCAGAACGCCCTGATTATGAACAGCGCCCAGCTGCGGAACTCAGGGTCATTAATCGCACCCAATCTGACCCTGACCGCCGGGCAAATCAGTAATGGCGGCCTGGTTCAGGGCAATACACTGCTCTCTTTCAATACCGGACAGCTGGATAACCTGGCTGCGGGTACGATCAGCTCCGACAACGACTTTGCCCTCGCGTTGCCGCAGCTTAATAACAGCGGATTAATCACCAGCGGCAAAACACTGACGGTCACTGGCGAACAGCTGAATAACAGCGGAGAGATCAACGCTGCCAGCCTGAACACCACCCTCAAAAATTTAAATAATCAGCAGGGCGGTAAATTGCTGGCTGATGATCAGCTCCGGTTGCAGGGTGATGCGCTGATCAATCAGGGAATGATGGCTGCCGGAACGCTGAACAGTGATGTCAGTCAGGTTAATAACAGCGGGACGCTCCAGGGCGACAAGGCATTATCGTTGCAGGGCAGCGGGTTAACCAACAGCGGCACGCTGCTCAGCGCAGGCCAGCTGAATGTGCAACAGCAGACGCTGGACAACAGCGGACTGATGCAGGGCAAACAGCTGACAGTGAAGGCTGACCGCTGGCAGAACAGCGGCAATGCCCTGAGCGAAGCCGACGCCGATCTGCAAGGCGACACCCTGGACAATAGCGGCAAAATTCTGGGACAGCAGGGCATTGCGCTGAAAGCGAACCACACCGATAACAGCGGCTGGCTGATTGCCCAGGCGCTGACGCTGCGTGGCGACATGATTAACAGTGGCCTGATTCAGGGTAATCAGCAGATTACGCTGGCAGGCAACCAGCTGGATAATCAGCAGGGCGGACAGTTACTGAGTGACGGGACCCTGAAGGGCGACTTCACTGCACTGAATAACCACGGCGCAATGCAGGCCGGGGAGATGACGTTAAACGCCGGGACATTGCAGAACGGCGGCACAGTTCGCGTCGGCAAAGCCTTAACCGCTGTGATTAACGGTGCGCTGACCAACAGCGGAAGTCTGCTCAGCCAGCAGCAGATGAATCTGCAGGCAGCGGAGATTGATAATCAGGGCACCCTGGCGGCGGATAACCTCAGCCTGCATGCCCCCTCGCTCAGTAACGCCGGACTGCTGCAGGGCAACAGTACCTTAACGCTCGATCATCAGCAGATTCACAACCTCCATGACGGCCAGTTAATCGCCGGGAGTCCGCTGACGCTGACGTCAGATCAGCTGGATAACGACGGGTTGCTGCAGGTCAACGGTAAGCTTGCGGTCAACGGTAACCGTCTCAACAACAGCGGACGTCTGCTTAGCGATGACCTCAATCTTCAGATTGCCGATACGCTGAATAACAGTGAAACGGGGCAGATCGTTACCGCTCATCAGGCCGATCTGCATGCTCACACGCTCAGTAACAGCGGCCAGATTGCGGCCGGGCAACTCAGCGCCAGCGGCAATACGCTGGAAAACGGCGGGTTGTTGCAGGGCGACACGCTGGTGGATCTCGGATTTGCTCAGACCCTCAACCACAACAATGGGCAACTGCTGAGCGGCGATCGGCTGATCGTTAAGGGTGGCAGCGCGACCAATGATGGCAGCTGGCAGGGTCAGCAACTCGACGTCACGCTGGATTCTCTCGATAACCGCGGCAGCATCAATGGCATCAGCGGCTTGCACGCAGACATCGCCAGCGATCTGATCAACAGCGGCACGCTGGTCAGTCAGGGCAATAGTGACCTGAATGCCACCACGCTGCGCAACAGCGGCAAAATAATGGCTGACCAGCTGGGGTTGCAGAGCACCAGCCTGAACAACGACGGTCTGTTACAGGGCAACACGGCGCTGACGGCTCAGGCCGATAACATCACGCAATCTGCCGGTGGCAAAACGCTGAGCGGCGGAACACTTACGCTCACTGCGGGCCAGCTCAACACCCAGGGTGTGCTGCAGGGCGATCAGACGACGGTTAACGCGGACAACTGGCTGCATCAGGGATCGCTGCTGGGCAGCAAAGACCTGAACGTCAGCGTCAGCAATGAGCTGCATAACACCGGCTCTCTGATGAGCCAGGATAGTGCGCAGATCGCGGCTAATACGCTGAACAACAGCGGCTCACTGCTCAGTGAAGGGGCGATGACGCTGAACGGCGCCGCGCTGAATAACAGCGGATCGGTGCAGGGTAAAACCCTGACCATTACCCCGGCCAGCGTCATTAATCAGGGCAGCCTGATCGGTCTGCAGGCATTAACGTTTGCTGCGATGCCACAGATGGCCGGAAGAATGCTGCTCAGGGCGCTGGCCGCGCCATCACGTCAGCTGATTAATAATCAGGGCGGATCGCTGCTGACGCAGGGCACGCTGAACTTCAACGGTGATGACGTTGTGAATAACGGCAGCTGGCAGGGTCAGCAGATCCTGCTGAATGCCCGACAGCTGACCAATAATGGCGCGATCCAGAGTGCGGATGCGCTGCAGCTGATTCTGGCGGATCGCCTTGATGCGGGCGCGGGCAGTAAGATTTCAGCGAATGGCACTGCGGCACTGCAGGCACTGACACTGACCAATCAGGGTGAATGGATAGCCAGAACCCTGACGCTACGCGGCGACACGTTAAACAATAACGGTGCCGTGACCGGTGTCGATGCACTGACGGTTGGCCTTAATGGCGCACTGACCCAGCAGCAGGATAAAATGCTGCTCAGCGCGGGCAGGCTGACGCTTCAGTCATCCTCGCTCAATAATGCCGGACGCGTACAGGGCGGCGACCTGCAGATCACCACGGGCGCGGTGGATAACAATGGACGTTTACAGGGTGACAACAGTCTGCTGGTTAATGCCGGTGGACGCATTACCAATGGCGGCAATGGCGCCATGATCACGCAAAACGCCCTGACGCTGACCGGGCCAGAATTGTTCAACTATGGCCTGATTCAGGGCAACGGCAACGGTGTCGCGACGACAACTGGCTTAACGCAAAATGAAGGCCGGTGGCTGTCGGGTGGCGTGCAGACTCTCAATACACCGCAGCTGAATAACAACGGCTGGTTACAGGCGTCGCAGCTGATTCTTAATGCGACCCATGCCAGCAACAACGGTACGCTGCTGGCCGACGGCCAGGGCACGCTGACCGGCAATGGCTTCAGCAACCTGGGCACGGCCCAGGGCGGCAACCTTGAGGTTAATTATCAGCAGGTAAACAACAGCGGCACGCTGCTGGGCAACAACCGGCTAAGCGTGATGGCCGCTCAGGTTGGTCAGCAAAGCAGCGGTCGCCTGTTCAGCGGCGGCGACCTGCTGGTTCACAGCAACGGCTTTGACCAGCGCGGTCAGGTTGTGGCGCTGGGTAACGCCACGCTGGAAGTCGCGAATGGCTTTACCGGTCGCGATGTACTGGCGGCGGGCGGGCGACTCACCGTCAGCAGTAATGGTGCAATAGACAACCAAGGCACGATGCAGGGCGGAGCGCTGACGCTGAGTGCAGGCGGCGATCTCACCAATAATGGTCAGCTCACGACCGGTTCGGGCGACAGTGCGTTAAGTGGCAATCGTATCGCCATGAACGGGAATGGCAGTCTGCAGGGCGGCGGGAATATCAGCTTAGCCAGCCGCAGCGATATCACCCTGGACGGTTTCACGGGTACGTTGGGCAATCTGACTCTCAGCGCACCGGGCAGCATCGTTAACACCGCGCTGCTTTATGCGGCCGGTAATCTCTCACTATTTGCTAACAGTATTCGTAACCAGCGTGCCGATATGCTGGCAGGCGGCAGTATGTGGCTTCAGGGCGATGCCGCGGGTAATGCCAACGGCGAGGTCATTAATAACTCCGGCACCATTGAAACCCAGAACGGCGATATCACGATTAATACCGGGCATTTGCTGAATACAAGGGATGGGTTGCATATAACTCAGTCCAGCACTTCCTCACCTGCTCGTGCGGGCGTTGGTGATGCAACAATGAAAATCACCATCTGGCAGTTAGCTGCGGGGGATTATGGTTATTACACTCAGACCACTACTACACCGGAAACAGGGGGTGGGGGCAACCACTCCGGTTGCGGTTGCTCTGGAGGCTCGACTGTTACCAAAGACTTGTATGCACCTACGAAAGAGGCTGCTACCCAAAAATTCGCACTTTCAAGTACTACCGTTGATGTGGTCAGTAATGGAGGTGCAGCGCGAATTGCGTCAGGCAACAATCTCAATATCAATGGAGGCACGCTGGATAACCAAGCCAGCAACATACTAGCTAATGGGAATGTTTCACTTTCTGGCAACCAGCTTAATAATCAGAGCTGGCAGGCAGGCACCCAAAATGACAATGTTGTTTACGAATATAAAGGAGCGATAGCAACAGGAAAAATTGGTGCTGAAAGAACGAGAAACGGCACAAAAGGGAGTGAATTCACTTACACGCTCACCGGCCATGAAACTACCTTTACACCTGGTCAACTCTACCGCGCCGTTATTCAGGCCGGCGGCAATGTCTCTGCTAACTTCAGCGGCGATATCAGTAATACCAACACCACCGCGAATGCCGGCTGGAGTGGTAATACACTCTCTGCCCCAGGTTTACGCGGCTTAACCGCTGCAGGCACGGCTGGTGCGCAGCCGCATCAGCAACTGGCTACTGCCGACAAAGCCGCAATCAATACGCCGCAATGGCGCGATCAGCTCCAGAATGCGCTGCAGCAGGTCAATGGCGCAGGTGCGCTGGAGAGCGCTTCACAGGGAAGCGCACCGCTGACGCAATATGCCACGGCGGGTAAAAACAACGCTGCACTGGGTAAAGCCATCAACCTGACAAGTGCAACTCAGGGGCCTGCATCGCTGCATAACTATAAGGCCGCTGAGGTCGATATCAGCGCCTATCCATTACCTTCGGGTCAGAACGGCTACTTTGTCGCGTCGAACACCAATAGCCGCTATCTCATTACCGTTAACCCCAAACTTAACGGCCTTGGGCAGCTGGATCAGAGTCTGTTCGGCGAACTGAACGCAAAACTGGGCAAACAGCCTGCGACCACGCCATTACAGGAAACCCGCCCTCAATACACTGACGAGAATGCCTTCCTCGGCTCCTCTTACATGCTCAGTCGCCTGAACCTGAAGCCCGATTATGATTATCGTTTTCTCGGCGATGCTGCATTTGATACCCGTTACGTCAGCAATGCGGTACTGAACCAGACCGGCAACCGCTACATCAACGGCCTGGGATCCGATCTCGCCCAGATGCACTATCTGATGGACAACGCGGCAGCGGCGCAGCAGTCGCTGGGCCTGCAGTTCGGTGTTTCACTCTCTGCTGACCAACTCGCCTCTTTAGACAAGAGCATGGTCTGGTGGGAAGCCACCACGATCAACGGTGAAACGGTGATGGTGCCGAAGCTCTATCTGTCGACAAAAGATGTGGAAATGCGCGATGGCAGCGTGATTGCGGGGAACAACGTAACGCTGAAAGGCGGGAACATCACCAACACCAGCAGTAGCGTGATGGCCAAAAACGATCTGACTATCGACAGCCAGAATACGCTCAGTAACCTCAATGCTGGCCTGCTCCATGCGGGTGGCGATCTGCAACTCAGCGCGTTGAATGATATCAACAACGTCAGCGCGACTATCAGCGGTAAAAAGGTGGCTCTGGAGAGTGTTAACGGTGACATCAACAACCTGACCACGTCGCAGCTCTGGCATCTGGATGCCGACAACGGTAAGGGTGCGAAGAAATCCTATACCGAAACTCTGAGCGGGCCAACGGCGAGCATCACGTCACTGGATTCTCTGAGCCTTAAGGCGGGCAACAATATTGCCGTCACCGGCGCTAACCTCAAGGCGGGTGGCGATCTGCTGCTGAACGCCTGGAATGATATTGCCATCACCGGCAATCAAAACGTCACTGGCAGCGCGCAGTCCGGTTTCGGAAACCGCTGGCAAAAGGTTGATGCGACCAGCACAACCACGGTCAACACGGTCGGCAGCCAGATCGTCGCAGGCGGCAACATGGCGATGCAGGCGGGTCACGATCTGACCGTTACCGCCAGCAGCCTCAACGCCGGTAAAAACGCGGCGCTGGCAGCCGGTAACGATTTGAATCTCAATAGCGCGACGACCAGCCAGAATGATGTTAAGGGCAAACGTGAAACCCATTCAACGGGTCTGGATCGCACGACGCTGACCAGCGGCGGCGATTTAGCTCTTCAGGCCGGACGCGATATTAATAGCCAGGCGGCAGGCCTTGCCGCAGACAAAGACGTCACTTTACAGGCAGGGCGTGACGTCAATCTGCTGGCGGCTGAAACCGGTTCTGGCAATAGCTACAAATCGGGTAAGAAGGTTGAGATTAATGAGTCGGTTCGCCAGCAGGGCACTGAAATTGCTAGCGGTGGGAGTACCAGGCTGGTGGCGGGTAATGACATCACCAGCCAGGCCGCAACTATCACAGCCGATAAGGATCTGGCGCTGCAGGCTGGGCACGACGTCAATATCACCACTGCCACGGAGAGTGATTATGCCTACCGCGAAGAGACCAAAACCAAAAAAGGTTTCCTGAAAAAGACCACTACGCACACCATTCAGGAAAACAGCGACAGTCGTGAAAAGGCCTCACAACTGAGCGGCAACACCGTGTCTGTCATTGCCGGAAACGACCTGACCGTTCAGGGTTCCTCTGTCGCCGGTGACAAAGGCGTCGCACTGAGTGCAGGCAATGACCTGAAGATTGTTACGGCCACTAATACTCAATCCACCTACAGCATGAAAGAAGTGAAGAAAAGTGGCCTGATGGGCGGTGGTCTGGGACTTAGCTATGGTAAGCAGTCTGCTAAAAGTGAACGTAACGGCGACCAGGTTACGCAGAGCGATGCGCGAAGCCTGGTGGGTGCAGGTAATGGTGTGGTCAGCATGACGGCGGGTAACAACGCGCTGATCAAGGGAAGCGACGTTATTGCGGGCGGCCAGAACGGCGAAATCAGCGTGACGGCGAAAAACATCGCCATCGTAGCGGGTCAGGACCAGGTACGCGAGACTGCGAAACAGAAGTCAAAAAGCAGTGGGTTTGGCCTGAGTCTGAACTTAACGCCACTGGATACCGTGCGCAATCTGCGTGACATCATGAACAACAACAGTTCGGTGTATGAGCAGATCAAGCAGACTGGCAATGAGTTGGGCGCCAGTTCGCTGGATTCACCGGGGCCGGGCCTGACCTATGGCCGTTCAGGCAGCAAAGTCAGCCAGAACAGCGAGAGCATCTATCAGAGCGGCAGCACGCTCAATACCACCGGAAATCTGCTACTGAAGGCCCGCGGCGATTCAGATATCCATACCGGCAACATTCTGGTGGAAGGCAGCAGCCTGAACGCTGGTGCCAGAGCCTCGCTGGACGCTACGCGTAATATTGACATCACCACAGCTTCTGACAACCAGAAGGCTGCCAGCAGCAGTAGCAGCAAGAGCTGGTCGGCAACGACATCAGCCTCACTTGGTGCGCTGGCACGTAGCGGCGGCGGGTCGCCGAACAATGGTTCGGCAGGGACTAATTACGGCTCGAAAAACACCCAGATGAGCGGTGACAGTAGCATGCTCGCGCAACACACTTCCGCGATAACCGCCGGCAGTGTTGACGTCACCAGCCATAAAGGTGACATCGCTATCAGCGGTTCAACCCTGACCGGCACCACCGGCGTCTCGCTTAAAGCGGAGCAGGGTAAGGTCAGCGTCGTAGCAGGCGAAGACCGCCAGCAGGCATCGGCCTCCGGGTCTGACCACGCTATAGGCGATCTGGGCGGCGATGGTTACAGCGGAACGGTTGGCGTGGGGCATAACAGCTGGAAAAACGCCAGCACGGGCACACAGCAGAACACAGTGCGCAGCGGTATAGTCAGTACGCTGGGTAACGTTTCGATTAATGCAGGTAAAGACGTTAACCTGCAAGGTGCGGACGTCTACGCAGGTAATTCGCTGAGCGTCAACGGTGAGAACATCCACCTCGACCCTGCGAAAGATACGCACGACGCCAGCAGCAGCAGTAAATCCTCGCAGTATGGCATCACAGCGCAGGTATCGGGTTATGGTGTAAGCATGGCGCAGGCGGCGGATAAGGTGGCTCAGTCGCACAAACAAAGTGACGATCCGCGTCTGCAGGCCATTTATGCCGCGCAGGCGGCCATGACCGCGCTGTCGGCTTACAACCAGAACACCGCAGCCGTCAAAGTCACGGTGAGCGCCACCGTGGGTAGCAGCCATCAGTCCATGGAACAGAAAAGCACGCAGCAGAGCGGTAGCGTGCTCAAGGCGGGCGGCGACGTCGCAGTCACGGCTAAGCAGGACATCACAGGCGAAGGCGTAAAAATCAGCGGTGATAACGTCTCGCTGAATGCGGGTCGCGATATCGCCCTGAACAGTGCCGTGGACACCAGTAACCAGCAATCAAGCAGCGGTGGCAGCAAATACGGCGTCGGTGTTGGCTTCGGCCTCGGCGGCAGCCAGAACGGCTTCTCCCTTGAGCTGGCCGCCAGCCAGAACAGTGCAAACGGTAACGGCAACAGCATTACTCACCACAATAGCGAGGTGTCCGCAGCGGGTGATCTGACGGTCAAAGCGGGTCAGGACGTCAGGCTGAACGGAGCAAACCTCAACGGTAATCACGTTGACCTCAATGCGGGCCGCAACCTGGAAATTGCCAGTCAGCAGGACCGCGCTAGCTACGACAGCCATCAGAGTTCATCCGGCTTCAGTGCCAGTATCTGCATACCGCCTATCTGTGCGGGCGTACCGGTGCAGGGCAGTGCCAGCATGAGCGGTAGCAAGATTTACAATGATTTTGATTCTGTACGGCAGCAGAGCGGGATCAGCGCAGGTGATGGCGGCTACAACATTTACGTTGGCAACCATACCCAGCTTGATGGCGCGATCATCGCCTCATCCGCGACGCCGGACAAAAATCACCTCAGCACCGGGACACTGGGCTGGACGGATATTGAAAACCACGCCAATGCGGGCGGCAGTGGCTTCAGCGCAGCTGTCAGCGGCAGTATGGGTAAAACCACCAAGCCCGCGTCTGACAGCTTCATCAACAATATATCGAAATCCGGGCAGCCCCAGCCGTCCGGCGGCAACTCGCTGCCTATGGGCACGCTGCAGCAGACTAAAGACCGGGCAAGTTCTACCACCTACAGCGCCATCTCACCGGGAACGATTGAAATTCGCAATACGGATGCGCAGAAGCAGGATGTGTCTCAAATCAGCCGCGATACCGCCGCGGCGGAGAATGTGCTGAAAGATAAGTTTGATGTGCAAAAAGCAGAAGGCAGCCTTGCCATCCAGCGTGAGATGACCGTACTCGGACAGCAGGCGATTCAGCAGACCTTTAATGCGTTGAAGAAGCAGGAGAAGGAGCAGGAGAAGGAGCAGGAGAGCAACAAGCTTAAAAATGATGCTGCATTCAATAAGCTTTCAAAGGCGGATCAGAAAAAAGTACTCGATAAAATCGATCAGAATGTTGAGGAGAAGTACGGTATCGGGTCGGACCTTCAGATTGCTGCGCAGGCTATCAGCGGGCTGTTTGCCGGTCTGGCGGGTGGTAACGTCAGCGGCGCGGTGGCGGCAGGTGCAGCACCACTGCTGGCGCAGATGGTCAAGCAGGTGTCGCAGGGTAACGAGCCTATGCGCGTGCTGTTGCACACGCTGGCATCAGGGCTGATTGCTAAAGCGCAGGGTGGCAGCGCCATTGGTGGCACGGCAGGTGGACTGACTGCAGGGATGCTCAGCTATAACAATGCGCTAAGTCACCTGCTGTACGGTAAAGATGTATCGGAGTTGTCAGCCGATGACAAGATGCTGATTGCCAACATTGTAACGCTGGCAGGTGCAGCAGCGGGCGGTGCGGTTGATGGCAGCGCTGGGGTAGGTAGTGGGGCGTTTGCCGGTAGAACTGAGGTTGAGAATAACTATCTGAGCAGCACGGAGAAGAGCCGCCAGACATATCTCAACAACAAACAGAACCTGACGCCAGAAGAGCAGAAAGATAAGGAGAGGTTAAATCGTAAGGATCTGGAAAGCGATTTGGCTGTTTATGCGGCCTGTAATGGCACAGGCGCTGGCTGTCAGGCAGAAAGAGCAAAAGCTAAGGCCGCGCAAGATACCTACTTCAACCAGACTTACCAGAATCCGAAAGAGGCTCAGGCGGGTTATCAGCAGATAGTGAACTTGCTGAACTCTACAGATCCGAATGCGAAGGAAGTATTCAATATTCTGGAAGGGTATACTCAGGCATTCATGTCGTTTGGGTACACGGAGGATGAGGCCAAAGCGAGAGCAGGATCCTATGTTGGTTCCATGTACATCGCGAGTGGAGTGAGTGCTGTAGTCGCGTCTGGTGCACTGGCGAAGCAGTTCGGGGAGGATGTAGCGCTCAACAATAAAGCTTCGGCTTCAGGGGCAGCAAGTTCACTTGTTAAGAATGCAGATGGGATTTATGAGGTAAAAATAAATTCGACTCCTTTAGAAGGGCAGCAGCGTTTAAACACGCCAGATGTCACTGGTAATGGGAAGTTAAATCCCGCAGAAGCTGCGGCAGCTGCAAGGCTTGAAGATGTGTTAGGGACACTAGAAAGAGCGCCTGATACTGGTGGGAAAACACCTGATTTTATTATAAGCAGTGGCTCTAACGCAGGTAAAACGGTTGATTTGATGTATACAACAAAGAACTTGTCTCAGAAAGAAGTTGATGGGATCAATAAGTTTTTTGAGAAGAACATGACCGTTTCAAAAGCACCTGAAAAGTTACCAGATGGCAAGCAACAAATATTGGATCACTTAAACAAAGCCGACATTGTTCCTGTTGACTTCAGCGTATTGTCGCCAGGTAATCAGAAAATATTTACTGACTACATCAAGACATTGCCTAAATCACAACAAGAAAAAATTATCATCATGAGGTAAGTGTTATGGGAGCAACTTTTTTTATCGGTTATCCAGAGGGGAAAGATTTGCATGTTACTTTGAATAGGCAAGCTTCTAATGCATTAGAGGCGCTGTTCGATGAGGCATTGCAGAGTGACTGCCCAGATATCCATGAAAAAATAATGGAGGTCTTAGTACTTGATCAGATTAGTTTTACTGAACTGAGTAGTGCTGATTTTAATTTAGCCATAAAAAAAATTAGAAATTGCATCCATAATCGAACAGAAGCAACGGAATGGCAGTCCTATCAGAAAAGTATGTGGGAAGAGGAAATGGAACCCCTTATTCAACAAGATGAACGTTATCAAAAAAAAAGTTAAGACAAGAGGTCCGGCCATCTTGCCGGGCCTCTGCTTTAATGGCGTGACATCAAAAGTTGCGGAAGAGGCAGTTTCTGATTTAACTGGTGTTATTGGTGGTAGCTATATCAGTGAGAAAACAGGAAATTATGTAAAAGAAAATTTAGATGGGAAGGAGAAAATGAAAATAAAAAGTAATTTACTCTTATTAATAAAGTTAATATTTATGTGCCTGATGCTATTTCTATTTTTCGATGTTATATTAGTACTACTTGGATCCTCTATTATTTATTTTGATAATGGCTTTTTCGCATTCAATTGGAATGATGTTTTCATATCTTTCTTTAAATCTGGATATGTCGGTGGCCTTATTCTGGGTGTCGGAATCTTGATAAAAATCTGGTTAAAGGAAAGAAAAAAACAAAAATCCTCACTTGAATAAACACTCAGTCCCGGCCTTTGAAAACCGGGATTTTTTTACCAGCAGATCACTCCTTAGCCAGCCGGATGATCAACTGTCCCTGTTCGGTGGGCACCTCGATCCGCTGACCAGTGGTAAAGCCCAGCGGCTATCTTCAACCTGTCTTCCTGATTACGCCCGTATCTAAGCCAAAACCAGTAATGAAGGTATTTCCCTGCTGGTGAATATGGTAGTTACACTGAGGCACAATGGAACGTTATGCCCACCGCTAGGGGCAATATCAGGAACATCGCCTGACTTTGTGATTATATCAGGACCTAATAAAGGTAAAACCGTTGATGCCATGTATACTACCGATAGGCTGTCACAAAAAGAAATAGATGGGTTAAATAGGTTTTATGAGAAGAACATGAGTATCGGTAGTGGAAGAGATGTTATCCAGGATCACTTGCAAAAAGCGGACTTTGTACCTGTTGACTTTAGGATTTTAACCCCTGAAAATCAGAATATCTTTATGAGTTACGTAAGTACGTTACCAAAGGCACAGCAAGAAAAAATTATTATTATGAGGCCATAAGATGGGTGCAGTCATATTTTTTAGCCGAAATGATGCTATAGATAAAATTGAGGATAAATTTAAATCCACATATGTTAATGGTAGCTATTGGGATGCTTTTGGCGACCTGTTGGATGATGTTTTTTTACCCAACCATTCAGGGCTGCATGAAATAATAAAGTCAGAAGAAGGCGAGTACCTAAAATTTTATTCGTTTATTGAGTTAAATAAGGCTGATTTTAACAGGGCTGTAAAGTTAATCAGTGACTATATTGCAAAGCAGCAAAACCTAACTGAATGGCAAAAAATGGCGAAAGTTGTATGGGAAGATGTAGCAGAACCTTACATTATTCAGGATGCACGTTATGAAGCTAATCCTGACCATAATAATGGTCAGTCAAACTGAGATTAATTAATAAATTCATTAACCCCCGGCTTGTGAGTCGGGGTTTTATGTCCTGTGCTCATCACCTTCAGAGAAGATGTTTTTTGGATTAGCGCTTTATGGCGAGCCTCCAAAAAGCATTGGTCAGAGCGACGTCCCGACAATCCAGCACGTGATCACCCGTAAATTATCATGGCAGGATCCGCAATATACTGGCATTTATTGCCCCCCTTGCTGACGTTCAAATCCGCCGATGCCTCGCACTGATCGTTGCCCATGGCAGATTATGCCAATCGCGCAAGTGAGCTAATAGAACAATCCCGCCTTCATGGCAAATTAAACACGTTTGAACAGTACGACCTATCAATCCTTCAGGGTACTTCGATTCAGTTGGAACCAGCGCGGCAGGGATAGCAGCTGGAATCGGGAAAAGTATAGGAAGCGCGATGTATGTTCCTAACCCAACCAGAGCTGAAAATGGGCTAGTTTATCAATTGAATGGTAAACATACGCTTGGGAAAGCCGGTTATAATAGAAACGCTGGAACCGAACCTACAAACTCTATGATGAGGCAATAATTGGAAGGATAAATAAGCAGTCTGGTGGATTTAGTAATAACAATCCTTATGGTTCAAATGAGCCACCCAGAATTACTGGAAAAGGGAAGTAACTAATGGGAATTTATTTATATGCCAAAACTGAGCTCCCGGATGATTTCAAATATCCCGTTGCTTATACCGATCTAATGTCCTTAGAGGTTATACCTGATCTTGAACCATGGTCATTTATCTGTGAATTTAAGGAATCTGCTTCATTTTGGATGATCGAATTGAAGAAACAATATCCCTCTCGAAAGTTAGTACCATTTGCGAAGGTAAATTACTCTGATGATATTGCTTGTTTTGACGGTGAGGATATTTTAGGAGATCCAAAAGTATACTATGTTCATGCCTTTGCCTCCGCAGGTTGGGAAGACAGGGGGTACACAGATAGTTTTGCTGAATGGTTGAAGATTGCTCGTCTTGAATCTGCCAGTTATAAATTAGAACGTGCAGAAAATGAGGAGTAACTATTCCTGGATAAATTTATAAGGGATAGAACCCGATAGCCAAACTCCGTTATCAGCTTGATAGAATTTAAAGCCCTGTTCGAACATGTGCAGAGCTTTAATTTTTAGTACAATTGGTTTGCCATGACGTTGACCAACCTGTATTGCCGTCTCTTCATCTGAAGACAAATGCACGTACTGACGTGTTTTTGAAATCAACCCTTGCTCTCGTATTGATAGTAAAAAACGTGTCGCTGTTCCATGAAATAAGAGCGTAGGGGGAGTTTTTTCCTGATACTTTATGTTGACCTGTTGTGTTGAGTGTCCTTGAGCCGCACGGATATATAACCCATCTTCTGATAGTGTAAAGCGTTTCTTGTCGCTATCAGCAATGAGAGATTGGATAAGTTTATGATCAAGCCTGTAGCCTTGTTTGTCTGCACAAATAATCAGTTCAGCTATAACAGCCCACCCGTCCTCATCTAACGATAAACCAATGGTTTCTGGTTGGTGGCGTAATACATAACTTAGAAATTTGCTTAATTCGGTATAATTTTTGCTCATTTGTGAAAGTCTCGAATAAATCTCGCCCTTGTTGGCGGTATATCAATTTATATGTTAGCCAGCTATGTTTTTATTACTAGCCGGATGATCGACTTCCGCAGCTAGATGATCATTTCGATGCTCTGTCCGGTGGTGAATCCGAGCTGCTCCGGCCATCTTCCCTTAATCGTCAGTTGCGGCAGCGGATTCGGCCTGCCACCGTTGGTGCGGTAATCTATCACACTTTTACGTGTTTGGGGTGCGACGGGTTATGACGTAAAATCTGCTCTAGCCATGTTCATTAGCTCGTATAATTACTTATGATTAGCGGGTTGTCGGTGTTCCACCCCTTCAACCCGCGCTAAAAAATCTGTCTGTCAGCTGCCTGTCTCCTGCTGCTGCGCCTGTGTAATCACTGCATCCAGCATCTCGGCCACTATCTTCTGGCGGGCCTAAGATAGCTGGCTGGTCACCTCGATCTTCTATTCCAGCAGGGGTACCGAAAGATCCGGACGCTCATAAGGTTGCCCTCCTACAAAAGGTCAACCAAGTGTTTCTCTTGAACTACCTAAGGTGTGGGATAGGCTGATAGAGCAGAACTCATCAAAAGCTCGCGTATTAACAAAAGAGGAATTTCTGAATGAATTTAACAAATGAGTATCAGAATTTACTCGATGCCATTTTTAATGGTGATAAAGATATAGCTATCTTTGTTGTGGATGGGGTTCATCATTTTCTGGTTGATAATAAAGACAACTTCTGCATAGATGTTAAGCCGGAATATAAGGCGTATATAGCTAAAGGATGGATGAAAGAGTCTCTTTATGACGAGGCAGTAAGTTCATTCAGAAATGGAGTTCCTGTATTAACTAAGGATAACTTTAAAGATTACATAATCAGAAATGATGTTGCTGCTTATACAGTTGAGTGGATGAGATCATTCTTCACATCGGGTAGAAATGACAGGCAACTTGTCAGCTTTTATGATTATGTTGAGCAATTTCTATCTACATTAACAGATCCAGTATCAGTTGAGTGGGATAGCTGGAGAATGCGGCTACCTAATTTTTATATTAACTTTGACAAGAAAATATATCGCCATACTGATTGGGATAGAAGTCACGAAGCGTCCGTACCTTCTGACTGGAACGCCCAGGCAAATAGTGATTTTGGCTTGTTAGTACCAGATAAAGAGCAATACTGGCTTATTAATGGTATGAATTTTTGGAAATTAAAGATGTAAATGGAAAAATCCCGCCATTAATGGTGCTTTTTTGTATATTTCAGATGGTTATGCTTCTGCTGTGAGTCGGGTTGTTAGCTGAGGGGGCATGAGTAATGGTAGCAGTACCGGCTCAAGACTGCGCATTTTATATGGGAAATCGATTGGAATTTCAGTGATTATTGGTGTTGCACAAGGTCTTATGATCAAAAATAATTTAGCATAATATTCAGAGTGAAATAGAATGTTCTCATTTCAGAATTTGTTATTTTTTTAGAATGTGTTAGATGGATTGTTATTGTTAGATGAAATCGCTCGATAGTTACTCTTTATCATCACACCTGAAATCTAAAAGATAAAAGCCCATACTTTAACTGCAGGCTTTTATCTTTCAATTGCATCAAGCTTAATGCATTAACTGACTGACCAGCCCGGTAAGATCGGCTTTTTTGTCAATCACGCCCGCTGACGAAGCCTTATCAACCAGTTGCGGCAGATATTTTGCCAGCAGGTTCAGTGCATCGCTGGTGTTGATGCCCATCCGCGCAGCCAGCTGTTCAATGGCCTCAGAGTTAATCATTTTCTGCACCAGATCGCTGCTCAGGGCCACGTTCTGCTGATCGCCGAGCCATGAGTTGACGACCTCACTGTACTCACCGCTCTGAAGGTGGCCCACGATGGTGTGTAAACCACCTTGCTGCTCAACCCACTCCAGCACGCCTTTCACTTCCTGACTGGTCTGATTATTCAGGCCGCACATGGCCAATACTGTTTCCAGTAAACTCATTCTATTATCCCCTGAATAGTTATCTGTTAAGCCTGTTTACACGCTCTGATTTTATGAATCACAAACAGCACAATAATTGAACCCACGGTGGCAATCGCAATGCTGTAAATATTGAAACCACTGACATTGCCAAAACCCAGTGCAGTACTCGCTACACCGCCAATCAGCGCGCCGATAATGCCCAGAATCATGGTCATGAAAATACCCATGTGTTCTTTACCTGGCATAATACATCTGGCGATAATTCCGGCAATCAGCCCGAATACAACCCATGACAAAATACCCATCATCAACGTCCCTCTTTTTATATAAATTACTACGCGTTTAACAGTGGTTTAATCCATGAAATAAAAGCAGGTGTATCGTACGCCGCGTAGTATTTGTCTGGCAATCCTGTTTTTTTAATTAAAGTAAACGTATCGGAAACGATAGGGGAGTAAATATGAGCATTCTGGATAATATTAAAAATATTGGCGATGAGTTGTTACATGCTGTAGATAAAAATGTTGAAGATAAGCCTGCAAGCGCAGCAGCAGGTGATCGTACTTATACGGTTAAATCGGGTGACACGCTCAGCGCAATCGCTAAGCAGTTTTATAATGATGCCTCGCAATATATGAAAATCTTTGAGGCGAATAAAAACCTTCTCAGCAGCCCGGATAAAATTGCGCCAGGCCAGGTGCTGACTATTCCTGAATAATATTTCGCCGATAGTTTGAGCCAGTTGGAGCATAGATTGCCCGGCTGGTTTTTTTCATTTAAAGCCGCCGGAATGACCAGGGCGACCTGCGCAATGGCAGGATGGCTAAGATGAAGAGTCCGTCACGGTGAGATCACTGAAAAGCAAAAAACCCGCTCAGGTTTCCCTGAGCGGGTTTTTCTAATCTGGCTCCTCTGACTGGACTCGAACCAGTGACATACGGATTAACAGTCCGCCGTTCTACCGACTGAACTACAGAGGAATCGTTTGAACGAGGCGAATATTAACGGCGTCGCTCTAAGGTGTCAACAGCAAAAAATACATTATCATTCAACTGGCTAGCTTTAACGCAAAGCGATCGTGATTTAAGCAGTCTGAGCTGTGTCAGCAGCAATTCGGGTCAGCGGATCCTGCTGGTAAAACTGGCGCAGATGCTGATACATGGCGGGAAAGCGTTCGGCCAGCAGAACCGGAGCCGTAAAGAAATATTCAGAGAGTACGGCGAAGCATTCAGCCGGATCGCTGGCAGCGTAGGGATCGATAGTGGCAGCCTGTTCGCCAACCAGTTCAACCTCACTCTCAATCTCCGCCATCGCAGCACGCAAATCTTTTTCCCACAGTGCGACGTCACGCAGCGGTATCACCGGAACGCCGCTGGTATAACCGCTGCCGCGCGCGTCCAGTTTGTGTGCCACTTCATGAATGACCAGATTAAAGCCGGAGAGATCGAAAGAGTCCTGAATATCGAGCCAGTTGAGGACCACCGGTCCCTGCGTCCAGCTCTGGCCCGAGTGGACGGCAGGCGCGCTGTGAACCAGCCCGTGCTCATCCTGCCAGTGATCGTCAACTTCGAACGGCTCTGGATAGATCAGCACATCGTGAAAACCGTCCAGCCACTCCAGACCCAGTTTCAGGACAGGTAAACAGAAGAGCAGGGCGATGCGCACGCTGCGCAGTTCATCCAGCTGAGCACCGTCCAGGGGAACCAGTTTCTTCTGTTGCAGAAAGCGCTTCGCCAGTTCAACCAGCGACTGTTGTTCGGCATCACTGAGCGGGCTGAATACCGGCTGTGCCAGCCCCTGCTGCCACGGCAGCGCAGCCAGCATGTCATCATGCGTTTTCCAGGGCCATTTAAACATCGCAACTCCCGCACAGAACCGGACTATTTGGCTATCCTGACGCGCCAGACATAAAAATGCCAGCATCGAATGCTGGCATCAACTATCTGACTGCAGGGCTGAAGGCTGTCTATTCAACCCGTTAGCGCGGCCGTTGTCTGTGATTCAACCCGCAAAGCGCAAGCTGATGCATCAGTTGCGTTCGATGCGCTGAAATTCAATGACCCAGACCCACGGATTTACTTCCCAGCTGGTCGCGCCGTACTGTTTTTCCCAGGCTTTGCGATACGCCTCTTTGGGCGATTCAGAGTTGGCATTCATGGTAAAGAAGTTATTCAGGAAGTGCGAGTCGGTCTGTACGCCCTCGGCCCTGATGTCATCTTCACTGATGTCCTGAATCTTCTCCGCGCGGACGCCGGTAATTTCGAGGTTGATGCGACTGGCCCAGCGCGGCATGTGGATGGCGGTCTGCCAGCCAAACTCTTCGGCTTCTGGCGTGCTCAGCGCATGCTGTCCCAGCTCATTGCTGTCGGCACGATACTGGCAATATTCCGGCATGCGAAACGGTGTCGGATCACGTTCATATTCGGCCAGATCGCTCTCTGGCACCATCGGGCCACGCCAGGTTTCACGCACCCAGAGTATGTCACCCGGTTTGCCATAGGGGCATTGATAGCTGATGTCGGTCATCGACATCATTTTGTAGCCATGCAGATGGTTAGCACTCACATCGAAGGCGTGTACGCCTTCGTGATGATCCTGTCCCGGACCGAAAGCCTGAGTTTTCATAATGCGCCGGGTTTGCGTTTGCTGGCCAACCAACAGGGCACGAACACGCTGTTCGGAAAAAAGAATCGGCCGTTCTTTCATTGATTACCTCTTTTTATTAGTAGAACCCGGTTACTGCTACATACATCCATTTGCTTCACATCTGAGAGTTAGCATAAAAGCTTTAAATCATTTTGCTTAATAATTTGTCGACTGACAGTCACTTTGAAAGTGTCACGTTCAGTGCTAAAAACCACCAAAATGCAAAAAGCGCACCAACGCATTTTATACAACTGGCCGATCGCGATGAACAGCACGGATACAGTACGTTATAACGATAAAAATAGGAACCTTTTCAGACTTTTTCACCTCTCATTGCGCACAGTTTTACAATTAATCGCGTGACAAAAAAAAGTTCAGCAGGGTCCTGAATATCGTTTAAGGACCAGCCAAACATTACAGCTGTTAAACTAATTTTCTTAGCAGAAATTCACTGAGTAAAGGCTGAAAACCGCCAAAATTGCGGTTATTGTGTAACAGAGATGCTATACAGATGATCCAGATCTCATTTTTCTGCCCGAAAACGCTGGCAGCGCCGCTCTTTTCAACAGCACTGTAAGAAAAGTGTCATTAGCCAGTCGCTATGATGGCTTGCCGTTCGCGCACTGACGCGATGAATCTGCTGTCGATCACTACAGGGAGATAGATTATGTCACTCACACTCTGGCAATCTCGCTATGAAAGCTGGTTTCAGGCCAACTGGATTCACGACGACGGCGCGCACGATATCGCCCATTTGCGGCGTGTCTGGATGAGCGCACAGCGCATCATGGAGAGCACACCTGCTGATCCGCTGGTGGTGCTGACCGCCTGCTATTTTCACGATGTGGTGAATCTTCCGAAGAATCATCCGGAACGCCATCTCGCCTCGACCTATGCCGCCACGGAAACCCAGCGCATCCTGCAGCAGGACTTTCTCGATTTCCCTGCTGATAAGATTGAGGCGGTAATGCATGCCGTTAAAACTCACAGTTTCAGCGCCGGTATACCGCCTCAGACGCTGGAAGCCAAAATCGTGCAGGATGCTGACCGGCTGGAGTCGCTGGGCGCAATCGGGCTGGCACGGGTCTTCTACACCGCGGGTGCACTTAATCGTCCATTATTCGACAGTCAGGACCCACTGGGTAAAGATCGCGAGCTGAATGATGTTAAGTGGACGCTGGACCATTTCCAGAAGAAGCTGCTGCGTCTGCCGGAAACGATGCACACCGAAACCGGCCGCATGCTGGCTGAGCACAACGCTGATTTTCTGGTGCGCTATATGGCGAAGCTTTATGCCGAGCTGCAGGGCAATCTGGTGGGAATGGATGAGGGCGTGCTGCGGGACTTCACCCCTTTGCAAACCGAATATTAAATTTTTATGACAGTATGTTAATCGAAACGGTCATCCGGTAGCGTGTAGCGATAACAAAAAAGGAGCTGCCCGATGACCGAAACTGTTAATTTAACGATAAAAATTGATGCTGAACTGAAAGAAACGATTAAACAGCTGGCGCTGGAAAACCAGATTTCAATGAGTCAGGAAATTGTGCAACGTTTGCAGGCCAGTCTGGAAACGCATCAACATCCGGCGATTGATAATCAGGACATCACTGAAGAGGGGACTGAGGGATCAGCTGCCACTGACGTGAAGGACGCTGGATTAAGCGCCAGCGAGTTGAAGCAGATTCGTCTGCTGCTGAAGAAGCAGAGCAAGAAGAAGAAATAAAACAGAAACCCGTCGCAAGACGGGTTTTTTAATTCTTTCGTGGGTTAAATCCGTTAAATCTGTCCGCAACGCAATAATTCAACGCGCAGGGAACAGGGTCAGAAGAGGAAAGCGTCCCGCGCCATGGACAAAAACGCCGGGAGCGTTTTTGAACAACGCAACGCGTTGGCCCGGCAACGGGCGCACCTCATGGAGGAGGTGCGTAATTGCGCGGGCCGAGCAGTCATGGATGACAGTTTTTGCGTCTTTCCGATCTGACCCTGTTCCCTGAGCTGGCGCAATCTCACAGCTAATCTGGACGGGATTACGACTTCAATTGACGAATATGCGGCAGCAGCAACTGCGCGACCGCCGCAAACACCGGCACCACCACTGAGTTACCAAACTGCTTATAAGCCTGAGTATCCGATACCGGAATGCGGAACGGCTCGCGACCTGGCACATCGAAGCCCATCAGTCGGGCGCACTCGCGCGGAGAAAGACGGCGGGGCCGCCGCGCCATGTTATCCGCATCCTGAAACTCCGCTTCACCCAGTGCGGTGTCCCAGCCGCGATCGATCAGAATCTCTGAGCCATCTTTGTAGTAACGCGCCGACAGCGTGCGCACGCAGCAGTTAAGATTGCGCGGATCGTTGAGGCCAAAACCAAAGCCATTGCCTTTGGCTTTATGTTTCTTCGCATACTGGTAGAGGTAGCGCCACAGTACCGGCGATAGAATATATTTGTCGTCTGGCACGCTCTCCAGCAGGCTTTGCAGGCTGGGCACCTGCGCCGGGTAGAAACGGCGGATATCGCGCAGTGTAAAGTCCTGTTTTTTCAGATCGCGGCGAATCCCCACCAGTACAATGCGTTCGCGATGCTGCGGCAGGAAGTGACGCGCATCGATCACTTTGGCATCCGGGCTGCCGGATCCGGCATCGGCCACGTCATAGCCCAGTTCATCCAGTGTCTCCATGATAATGGCGAAGGTGCGGCCCTTATCGTGGCTCTTGAGGTTTTTCACATTCTCCAGCACAAAGAAGGGCGGCTTCTTGGCGGCCAGAATGCGGGCGACATCGAAAAACAGCGTGCCCTGTACCTGACACTCAAAACCGTGCGCGCGCCCCATCGCATTTTTCTTGCTGACGCCCGCCAGCGAAAAGGGCTGGCAGGGAAAACCGGCAAGTAAGACCTGATGATCGGGAATCGCTGCATCAATCGCGCGGTAAATCTCGTCATCACCGGTCAGCCCTTCCGGCTGTGTGACCTGACGGATATCGGTATTAAAGTGATGCTCCAGCGGATCGCTGTAGTGATTAGCTTTATAAGTGCGAACCGCCTCTTTATTCCATTCGCTGGTAAAAACGCACTTGCCGCCGATCGCGTCGAATCCTTTACGGATGCCACCAATCCCGGCAAAGAGATCGATAAAACGAAACTCAGGATTATCATAATGAGCCGGTCGGGTCGGCAGCAGACTCTGCAACAGCGACAGCTCCGCATCGCACAGCGGCGGCAGGGCGCTTTTACCCTGACGAATCCGGTTCAGCAGCGCCGGCGTCCAGCAGGAAAATCCCGCCTGCTGCAGGCGGCCCGTGAGATCACGAACCGAATAGATTGCCAGCACCTGCTGAAAGAGTTCAGACGCATCAGCAGATGAAAGTGCAGCAGAGAGTGGTTCAGCGAGGGCGGCGGGATGCATGCGTTTTTCCTTAACAGTAAGGTGCCTATGCTAACACTCCAGACGCTGTGAGGAAATTGCCGGGAAGTGCCCTGTGCCTGCTCCCCGGAAAGTTCTGTTTTTGCGGCGCACGCTACGAAGTCGTCCGGCTGCGGCTTTCGCTTTTCGTGGCGCAGACTAAAGTTACTGAACCAGCAAAAAAGGAGAGGTTATGGCTGATGTTCACTCCAGCGAAACACGCAGCAAAAATATGCGTGCCATTCGCGCTCAGGATACGGCCATTGAGCAACGTATTGCGCTGTTGCTGAAAGACCGGGGGTTCAGCTTTCGCGTGCAGGATAAAAATCTGCCGGGACGGCCCGATTTTGTTCTGACAGAACAGCATGCGATTATCTTTGTTCATGGCTGCTTCTGGCATCGTCATCACTGCTATCTGTTTAAAATGCCGGCGACGCGCACAGAGTTCTGGACCGGCAAAATCAACAGCAATGTTGAACGTGATCGGCGCTATGTGCGGCAGCTGCAGGAAGCCGGCTGGAAAGTGCTGATCATCTGGGAATGTGCCCTTCGCGGCAAGCTGCGCCTGGACGATCAGGACCTGCTGGAGCGGCTGGAGGAGTGGCTGCTGGCGATGTCGGAGAGTGCCGAGATCGACCATCAGGGCATCCATCATTACAACGCCGATTGCTAATCAGGGACATAATTGGTTAGATCTGCGCTTTCTCCGTGGCCAGGAGCCTCAATGAGCAGCATAAAACTGACGGTAAAACGCCTTTACCAGATTCGTGACGAGCGAATGGTGAACACCAAAGCGACCGCGCGGGTCTATTGCGGCGACAGGCTTATTGCCACGGAGGAGATCACCGGCATGACCGAAAGCCCGGTCAGCAAATATCTGCATGCTGAAGGAGCAGCAGGCGAGACGGTGCGGGTAGAGTGGGATTGTGAGGGCATCGCTGACATGACCGTTACGGAAATTGAGCGCTGCCCATGTTGTCAACATAACGAACCAGACTAAGGATAAGATTTTGGCAGGCACCAGTTTACTGACTTTACTTGATGATATTGCAACACTTCTGGACGATATTTCCGTCATGGGGAAAGTGGCGGCGAAAAAGACCGCTGGCGTACTGGGCGACGATCTGTCGCTGAATGCACAGCAGGTCACCGGCGTAAAAGCCAACCGTGAGCTGCCGGTAGTATGGGGCGTTGCCAAGGGATCGTTTCTCAACAAACTGATCCTGGTGCCGCTGGCGCTGATTATCTCCGCGTTTGCGCCCTGGCTGATTACGCCGCTGCTGATGATCGGCGGTGCCTATCTCTGCTACGAAGGCGTGGAGAAGGTGATGCATACGCTGCAGCAGGACAAGCAGAGCAAATCGCCGGAAGCGCGTAAGCAGCGACTCGATGCGCTGGCGAATCAGAATGCCGCAGAGTTTGAGAAGAAGAAGATCAAAGGCGCGGTGCGCACCGACTTCATTCTGTCGGCCGAGATTGTCGCGATTACCTTAGGCATCGTGTCGGAAGCGCCGCTGCTCAATCAGGTGATTATCCTGGCGGGCATCGCGATCCTGGTCACCATTGGCGTATACGGCATCGTGGCCGCCATCGTCAAAATTGATGACCTTGGCTTCTGGCTACGTGAAAAAACCTCACGCCTTGCGCAGGGGATTGGCAGCGTACTACTGGCTGCCGCGCCCTGGCTGATGAAGATTCTTTCGGTGGTCGGCACCATCGCGATGTTCCTGGTCGGTGGCGGTATCGTGGTGCATGGCATCGCGCCGCTGCATCATCTGATCGAAGAAGTCAGCGGTGGTTTCAGCGGCTGGATTGCGATGCTGCTGAGCAACGGCGCCAACCTGGTGCTCGGTTTTATCATTGGGTCGATCGTGCTGTTAGTGGTCAACCTTATTGCCAGAGTGCGCGGAAAATCGGTATAAAGCGCACTGTGATTTACGGTCAGGAGAATGAAGATGAACGACGACATGTTTGAATTTGATATCGACGCACAACTTGAGCAGGCTGAAGCGAAAGCAGAGAAAAAAGCCAGCGAAGTGCCGGACGATCTCGGCGACGAAGCCGATTGCGAAGGCTGCAAAATCTGACGTCAGCGTCAATACTTCATCAAAGCGGATAAGTTTTCTTATCCGCTTTTTTTATTTTCCGCATATCCAGCTGATTAATTCCGAATTTGCCCTTTTTTTTGCGTGCCTTAACAGGCAAGGGTCGGCTTTGCCTGCTATAAAGACAATAATCACTCAGGTTAGTAACATCCATTTAAGGAGCGCAACATGGTTTTCGCAATCAGTGAAGAAGTGCAGCACAAGGAACAGGGACAGACGATGGTGGTGACCGGCTTCGCGAGTGGCATGGTGGAGTGCCGCTGGTATGACGGTTATGCCGTGCGCAGCGAGGCGTTTCGCAGCGATGAGTTATGCGCCCTGAATCCTGCGCAGCAACTGGCGAGCTGATAACTTACATCAGGCCTGCAGGTCCTCCGACCCGCCAGGCCCGCTTTCTGCTTCTTTATGGCCCGGCACATCCCTGTGCCGCCCTGTTTCAGACGTTACCGTCGTTATCCTCTTCCACGGCCTGATAGATACGCTGCAATACGTCCGGGAACGCAGACTGCACACGGCTCCAGCTGGGTATAAACGGCTTATCGTTAGGACGCTCGATAAAGGCCTGGCCCGCTTCCAGAATCGACTGGGTAAACATCTCTACCGCCGCCTCTTCGACGTGCTGATCAAACTTCAGCCCGTTCATGGCCGCCTCATGGTTATAGGTCTCCATCATATCCAGCGCATTACGGTAATAAGTTGCCTTCAATACACGGAACGAGTCGCTGGTCAGCGGCACGCCCATGGTAGCGAGCTTACGCAGCAGTGACTGGACGATATCGCTGCTCATGCGCTTCAGGCCGCCGGTGCCATCATCTTCCGCCAGCGGCTGGTGCTTGTGATCGTAATTGTCGGCGATCTCAACCTGGCACGACTGACGGGTGGTGTAGTTACGGTAAATCTCCGACAGCACGCCAATTTCCAGCCCCCAGTCGCCGGGAATTTTGATGCCGTTCAGCACATGCGTCCGCATGGCGAACTCGCCGGAGAGCGGATAGCGGAAGCTCGACAGGTAATCCAGGTATTCCGAATGGCCATAGACTTTCTGCAGTGAGCGCAACAGCGGCCCGACCAGCAGACGACCTACGCGGCCATTGAGCTTGCCATCCGCGACGCGTGCATAGAAGCCCTTACAGAACTCATACTGAAACGATGGGTTAGCCAGCGGGTAGAGCAGACGCGCCAGCATGCCGCGCTCATAGGTCACGATATCGCAGTCATGCAGTGCCACACAGCTGGTGCGGTCCGACGCCAGCGTATAGCCGGTACAGAACCAGACGTTACGACCTTTACCCGGATTGGTCGGTGACAGACCTTCTTTGTCCAGCTCTGCATCAATTGCCTTCAGACGCGGGCCATCGTTCCACAGAATGCGATGCCGTTGTGGCAGGCGGGAGAAAAACTCGCGGGCAAACAGGAACTGGTCGCGGTCAGCCCGATCCAGACCAATCACGATCTCATCCAGATAGGGCACTTTAGCCAGCTCATCGACGATTTTCGTCAGCGCCGGGCCTTCAAGTTCGGAAAACAGCGATGGCAGGATCAGCCCCATTTTGCGTTTGCGGGCAAAGCGTACCATCTCTTTTTCCAGCGACTCCACGCTACGGTGGGTGAGGTTGTGGAAGTTAGTGATTACGCCATTCTGATAAAAGTCACTCATCGCATCATCCTTTTAATGCCCGTGGGCAGCTTATTGAGGTTGAGTCAAAAAATAGTCCAGCCCTTCACGCCAGCCTTCAGGGCCATGATGGGCGGTGTGATATACCTGCTGCTGGTCGGTCCGGCTGAGTGTGACCGGTGTTTTACTGTAGCCCTTAATCACCACAGCATAATCAACCGCATCCAGCATCGGGGCATCGTTTGGCCCGTCACCCAGTCCGATGGTCGTGCGCGCCTCACCGGGTGAGTGCTCCAGCAGCCAGCGCAGCGCTTCGCCTTTGCCGCTGCCTGCCGGCATCACGTGCCAGAAACGGCCACCCTGCGTCAGCGCCAGGCCTTCGGATCGCAGCGCGTCCAGGAATCGGTCAAACGCTTCATCGCTATCGCGCCAGACAATGACTTCAGATGCGTCGCGCTGGCGGGACAGTTCTGCATCCGCCTCACTCAGGCCGGTCATTGAAGAAACCTCCGGATCGGAGAAGTCATGGAAGCCGGTAAAACGGTAATGGGTTTTCAAAGCAGCCAGCCGCTGACAGATGGCGTCATAGGTCAGCGTATTATCGGGCAGGCGAACCCGCTGGAGATCGCGCGTCTGCACCACGGCCCCGTTTTCAGCAATAAAGGGTGAACCGCTGATGCCGAGTCGTTTTTGCAGCGGAATGATCTCGGCTGCCGTTTTGCTGGAACAGATCACCAGCGGAACCTCGTGCTGTTTCAGCGTGGTGAGCCACTCGGCGGCCGCATCCCAGCGATAGGTATGATGGTCAAGTAATGAACCATCCAGATCGGTAATAACCATTAACGGCTGGTGGAGATTGGGCATTTACAGGCTCCTTTCATCACGTTCGCGGCTAAAGCAGCGATTTTTCAATATTATAGTTGAATATGGCTCACACTTTTTTTCCTGCCACGCTGGCGCGAAATCCAGGATAATTCTTAAAACGGCACGGCAGAAAAAGGGGGGATGCATGAAGTGTGCGGGGATAAGTCACTGACAGGCGCAGAATTTTCGGTAACCATTGCGTTATATTTACCCGATATGTTGCAGAAACGTGCATATCTGATACTTGTTTCGGAATCGGGATAGCGTAATCTGCAGAGGTGTTAAGAATTCCCTGGTGTAACGAATTGAATTTTTTACCCGGCCATCCTGCCGGGTATTTTTTTGAAATCGATTTCATCGGCTGAGTTGTCAGGTGCGATAGTTAGAAATATCGATTTCAAACGCCTCCGCCAGTTCGGTATAGGAGTGGTAAACCTGTCCTTCTACTTCCAGCCGTGGCGTCTGCCCCTGATCCATATACTCACGTATCTCTCCTGACGTTCTGGCCTGAATCGCCGCCAGTAAACCCTCGACATCAACCTGCAAATCCGACGGCTGACCCTCGCTGTGCTGTTTATCGTCTGTCATTTTCAGACTCCTGAGAGCAAACAGAATATTCAGTATAGAACGCGATGCAGAAAGGCGGGGGCGGGCAGATCGCAGGCAAAAAAAAGCCCGCGCTGCGCGGGCAAAATCCTTGTTACTTTTAGGTTGGCTGCACCTATGGGGGTGGTGCAGTAAAAAGAGTGTAGATGCCAGGCGCGTAAGAAGTCTTGCGGTGAAATGTTAAGAAATTGCAAAAGTCCGTCCTTACTCAGATTTACCTGACTTTTCGCCTGAACAGAGCAGATTCAGCTATAGTTGTTGATAAAGCTGATTTTTATCAATACCTAAAGGAATGGTTATGGACATCTTAAGAATTATTATCGCGATTCTGCTGCCACCGCTGGGCGTGTTTATGCAGGTCGGTTTCGGTGGTGCCTTCTGGCTGAACATCCTGCTGACGATCTGTGGTTATATCCCCGGTATTATTCATGCCGTCTGGGTCATTGCCCGCCGCTAACGCGCTGCATCGGCACGGTTCTTCGTTTAGACTGTACTCAGTAAATAATCAGGAGAACCGAAATGAAGGTAAATGACCGCGTCAGCGTCAAAACCGATGGCGGCCCGCGTCGCATTGGCACCATCCTGGCGATGGAGCCGTTTAATGAAGGCACCATGTTCCTGGTCGCCCTGGAAGATTATCCGCTGGGCATCTGGTTTTTTAACGAGACTCACCAGCCGGATGGCATCTTTGTAGAGCCCTGCCAGGACGCCTGAGTCTGACGTGCATTAAAAAAGCCGCCTTTCCGATTGCCGGAAAGGCGGCTTTTTGCTGTGGGATATTCAGCGGCTGACGTCAGCCGCTGAATATCAGCCGGAAGGTCCCTAGAAGGTTTCCCAGTTATCTGTTCCGGCGGCCAGAGCCGGACGCGGAGCCAGAACCGGTGTTTTCAACGGGGCAGAGGCACGTAGAGCTGTAGTCGCGGGGGTATCCTGCAGGCGGAATGCGGCTACCGCCTGGGTCAGTTTACCCGCCTGATCTTCCAGCGAGGCCGCTGCGGCAGAAGCTTCTTCCACCAGCGAGGCGTTCTGCTGGGTCACGTTATCCATCTCGGTGACCGCCTGGCTCACCTGCTGAATTCCGCGGCTCTGCTCGTCTGACGCCGCAGCAATCTCCGACATGATATCGGTAACGCGACGAACCGCTTCGACAATCTCACCCATGGTACTGCCGGCTTCGCCAACCTGTTGCGAACCGTCCTTGATCAGCGTGACCGACTCAGCAATCAGGGAGTCAATCTCTTTGGCCGCCTGCGCACTGCGCTGAGCCAGACTCCGCACTTCGCTGGCTACCACCGCAAAACCACGACCCTGTTCACCCGCACGCGCCGCTTCTACCGCCGCGTTCAGCGCCAGAATGTTGGTCTGGAAGGCAATGCTGTTAATGACGTTGGTAATCTCAGCAATCTTCTTCGAGCTGCCGGAGATATTGGTCATGGTTTTCACCACGCTATTGACCAGGTCGCCACCGCTGCGCGCTTTGCCGGAGGCATCCGCGGCCAGCTGGCTGGCGTGATGGGCATTCTCGGCGTTCTGCTTAACGGTAGCCGTCAGCTCTTCCATGCTGGCAGCCGTCTGCTCCAGTGCCGCCGCCTGCTGCTCGGTGCGTGAAGAGAGATCGGTGTTACCGGCTGAGATTTCACTGGAGCCCTGATAAATCGCCACAGCACCTTCACGCACCGTTCCGACGGTGGTGACCAGCGACTGCTGCATCAGTTGCAGGTTGTGGATCAGCGTACCAATCTCACTGCGACCAAAGGGCAGGGGAGCGGAGGTCAGATCGCCCTGTGCAATGCGTTCGATACGCATCACCGACTGACGCAGCGGGTTAATCACCACGCGGCGCAGGAAGACAAAGGTCAGCAGCACCAGCACCAGTGCGGCGCTGAACGCCACGGCCATCGAGATAAAGCCGATGCGCGACTGCTGGTCGGCTTCGGCGGTAATAGCATTGGCGCGGTCAGTACGGATCTTTATCGCCTTCAGTAACACCGCGTTATAGTCTTCATCCAGCTTGCGGGTTACGTCGGTCTCATGCGCGATAATGCCCTCGAAGCTGCCCTGCTTACCGGCCTCGATCATCGGAAGCAGGCCTTTAGTAATGTAATCGTTGAAACGAGCCTGCAGCGTGGCGTCGAGTTCAGTGTCAGCCGGAGTCTTCACTTCACGTGCCTGATAAACAGCAAAGCCATCTTTTGCCTGCTGAATACGTTTTTCAGCGGCAGCGACGTTGGCGCGGAACTCGTCCATGTCACCAATACGTGCGGCGGCACCGGCCTGAATAATCGTCAGGCGCGCCGTACGCAGGTGGTTTGAACTGTTAGAGAGGCCCATACGAACCTGAATCTCGTCCGTGGCATCATCGAGTGAGTGATTACCTAAAATCAGAAAGTAACTGGCGACACCAATACAGAGTGCGAACAGCAGCAAAATGCCACCGAAGATCAGGCTAAACAGCGGTACCAGGCGGAGATTCTGCCAGATGCCTGCGCTTTTTCGTCCATCATTATCTAATGCAGTGTTCATATCCTTGCTCTCTTGAGGCTGTTGTTATAAGGCATAACATCGGCAAAAGAACGTAAAGGCTTAGCAGTAAGAGTGAGATGTGGATCGCAATTTTGAGCAAAAAAAACCGGCCATAAAGGCCGGTTATTCAGGTTTTACGATCAGCGAATATTAACGTAAATACCCGAGGTCACATTATCGGTCAAACGCACCACATGATAAATAACCTGCTTATTATGGGTTTTGATTTTGCGTTTAATATTACCTTTGTGTGACGATACCGTTTTGGCCTTAATTTGCATTTTATCTGAGATCTGGATGGTATCATGACCTGACATCCACATCTTCAGCATGTTTGACTCAGTCTGGCTCAGGGTTAATGGATGAACATCCATGCCCGAAGAGATGCGTGCGGACTGGTTAAGCTTCTTCTGCAAATAGGTACCGAGTAAAGAGTCCAGGGTCGATGTCTTCATCGCTTTTGACGTAATAATCAGGTTCTTACGAACGTAGAGATATTCTTCAAAATGGATGTTGCTGATCGCCATGAATATAAAGAACAGCGTATCGGGATGCTGCGTAATAATAGTGCGGATACGTTCACTGGAATCTGACTCATGAATGAAACAATCTTCATTAATAAAGACGACACCAGGGTTTAATTGCTCACATTTCTGCTGTAGTTGCTCAATATCGGAGACAGAAGAGATATTTTTCTTCTTAACTCCTTTTAAAGACATATAGTCTGATAATCCCAGGCGTGTGTAGTTGCAGGAATCCATAATAATAGTTGGCATAATAGCGACCCTCACCAATTTGTTATCCGTTTAAATCAACGATGAATACGCGTTGCGGTACGAGAGAGATTTCTTAGATACTTTTTTATTCTGCTCGTGCAGTGTGGCAACGGGCAAACGCCCGTAAAAGTCTTCATCCCTGACCGGTTCTGCAAAAAATTTGTGCTGCTATGACGTCACACATCCTCCGGCAATGGCGGGGAATGCCAGTGAAGTGCCGGAGAGTCAGTAAAGCTCATTTTTTTGAGAGCTGTGTCACTATCCCTGAAAACAGGGTGTTTTCTGATAGGACAATTCTCAAAAACATTTGTTTTACGAAAGTGTGATGTCTCAGCGTGCGTTGACAATGCCGGAAAAAACATTTTTTAACAAGAAAAATCACTTAAAGATTTTTTTCTTGTAAATACAGTGTTTTGCCAATTTTGCCTGCACTTTCACAGTCTGACCGCTCCTGTGAACCACCCCACTAAAATACGCGAAGCCCGGTTTAATAAGAATTATTTTCAGACTCTGCGCACGTTTATCAGAATTTCCTTAGTTGCATTCTGGAAAACATGGTTCTGAAAATGCATGGATGGTTTTGCGATACTTAAGTATCGTTATGCAAAGGTAGTTAGAAACTTAATGTTCAGGGGCGGGATAGTTCTGTCAGGAACACGGCGAGTAAATCAAATATTTCACCGAACAAACGCTCACAGAACGGGGCTAGCAGGGGCATCAGCAAGCTGATGGTTAAAATTCCGACTGATAAGGTAATCGGGAAGCCAATTGCGAAGATTGATAACTGTGGTGAAACACGGTTTAACAAACCCAGTACCAGATTTACCATGAGTAACAAAACGATTAAGGGCAGCGCTAACATCATGCCGTTAAGGAAAATTAATCCGCCAGACTTCACCAGCGCCATAAACGCATTGGCATTTATCGGCTCACCGCCAATCGGCAGCGTATGAAAACTGTCCACCAGCAGCGAAATCAGCCACAGATGTCCGTTAAAGGTCAGGAACAGCAGCATCGCCAGCATGTCGAGAAATCGGGCCAGAACCGGCATGTTCAGACGGCTGCCAGGATCGAAAAAGGTCGCGAACGAGATGCCCATCTGTAAACCAATCACTTCCCCGGCCAGGCGCACGGCAGCAAAAGCGAACTGCATGGTGAAACCGAGCGCGATACCAATCAGCATCTGCTGAATCAGCAGCAGAAAGCCGGGCGGTGAAAACAGGGTGACATCGACAGCCGGTAACAGCGGCATGACCAGCCAGGTGATCATCACCGCCAGACCGATTTTGACACGCTTGCTGATAGATCGTTCATTGAGGATCGGTGCGGTGGCGAATAACGCCATAATGCGCACCAGGGGCCAGAAGAACTGACTGACCCAATGAACCAGCTGGCTGCTATCGAGAGTAATCATCAGCCGATGATGTAAGGCAGGTTGGTAAAGACGGTGCGGATATAATCCAGCAGCAGATTCAGCATCCACGGGCCGGCGATGATACCGGTGGTGGCGACGGCCAGGATCTTAGGAATAAAGGATAAGGTCTGTTCGTTGACCTGGGTCGCCGCCTGGATAAGGCTAATCAGCAGACCGCTGACCAGGGCTGCCAGCAGCAGCGGGGCGGCCAGCATCAGGGCGACGCGCATCGCTTCCTGTCCCATTACCATTACTGATTCGGGTGTCATGTGTTGCTCCGGTAAGAAAAGGGGGATCAGGAGTAGAAGCTTTGCGCGAGTGAACCGACCAGCAGTTGCCAGCCATCGACCAGAACAAACAGCATCAGTTTAAACGGCAGCGCGATAGACGCTGGCGGGACCATCATCATACCCAGCGCCATGAGCACGCTGGCAACCACCAGGTCGATGATCAGAAACGGGATAAACACGGTAAAGCCAATCTGGAATGCGGTCTTCAGCTCGCTGGTGACATAAGCTGGCAGCAGAATACGCATTGGCACGGCTTCAGGGCCGGCAATCGGCGCGGTGTTCGCCAGACGGGCAAACAGCGCTAAATCGGCTTCGCGGGTCTGACGCAGCATAAACTCGCGCAGCGGCTGGGCACCTTTATCAATCGCCACTTCCATGCTGATCTTGTCCTGACTGAACGGCAGATAGGCGTCCTGATAAATTTTGTCGAAGGTCGGCGCCATAATAAAGAAGGTCAGAAACAGCGACAGTCCGAGCAGCACCTGGTTAGGCGGCGCCGATGGCGTGCCCAGGGCGTTACGCAGTAAACCGAACACAATGATGATACGGGTGAAGCTGGTCATCATCAGCAGCACGGCCGGAATAAAGGTCAGCGCAGTAATAAAGACCAGTGTCTGAACCGGCAGTGACCAGCTCTGACCGCCATTTGGCAGTGAGTGACTCACCAGGCCCGGCAGCTGGGCATGGGCAACCGGTGCCAGTAACAGCAGTGGCAATAAAGGAAGCAGTCGACGCATCATTGTGGTTTTCCGGGACGTTTAACCAGATTCTGTAACAGCTGACGAAAATCCTGTGGCGCACTGTTTACTGGCGTCACAGAGACCGGCTCACCCGGCGGCAGCGTATGCAGATGGGTAATCTGCTGTGCGGTGACGCCCAGCACCAGACGTGCATCAGGGGTATCGATAATCACCACCCGCTCACGCTGGCCCACCGAGACGCTGGCTGTCAGTTTGAGCTCCTGGCTGCTGACCTTTTTCGGCGCGAAGCCGACACGGCGCGCCAGCCAGGCGCAGGCCAGAATCAATAAGATAATCACGGCTAACACGCTGCTGACCTGAGCCAGCATAGAGCCGGTCGAGATCGCCTGAGCGTGCGGTGCAGCCGGTTGCAGCGTTTGATTCTGGCTATTCATAATGTAACTCTTATCGACTCAGACGACGCATACGTTCAGAAGGGGTGATGATGTCAGTGATGCGAACGCCATATTTGTCGTTCACAACCACAACTTCACCCTGCGCAATCAGATAGCCGTTGATCAGAATATCCAGCGGTTCACCTGCCAGGCCATCCAGTGACACCACGGAACCCTGCGCCAGACGCAGCAGCTCTTTGATGGTCATCTTGGTGCGACCCAGTTCCACGGTGAGTTTCACCGGGATATCCATAATCAGATCGATATCCTGCAGCGAGCCAGCGACATTGCCGCTGTCGAATGATTTGAAGACTTCGTCGGCCTGCGGCGCACTGCTGCTGCCGACCTGCTCATTCATCGCTTCAGCCCACAGATCGTCCGCAGAGACATCGTCAGACGGTTTATTACTGTCAGTCATGGGGCTGTTCCTCGTTCAGCGAATTCAAAATCGGGTTAATCAGGTGTTCGACACGGAGCGCGTACTGACCATTCATCGTGCCATATTGGCTGGTTAATACCGGGACGCTATCGACATGCGCGATAATACGTTCAGGTTTCTCAATCGGCAGCACATCACCGGGTTTCAGCTGCAGAATCCGTGACAGACGCAGTGAGGTTTCGGCAAAGTGAGCAATCAGTTCCAGCTCAGAGTGCTGCACCTGTTTGACCAGGTTATCGCGCCAGTGGTTATCTTCCTGACGGGAGTTCTCGAGCGGTGGGTTCACCAGCAGCTCGCGCAGCGGTTCAATCATTGAAAACGGGATGCAGATATTAAACTCACCCACCAGGTTACCAATCTCCACCTGGAACGGCGTGTTAACCACGATATCGTTCGGTGAAGTGGTGATGTTGGTGAACTTTACCTGCATCTCTGAACGTACATATTCGACGTCCAGTGGATAAATGGCCTTCCATGCGTCGCTGTAACCATCCAGCGCCAGCTTCAGCATGCGGCGAATCACGCGCTGCTCGGTATGCGTAAACTCACGGCCTTCGACTTTAGTCGGAAAACGTCCGTCGCCACCAAACAGGTTGTCGACAGCGATAAACACCAGGCTCGGTGAGAACACCACCAGCGCGGTGCCGCGCAGCGGCTTCAGGTGGATCAGGTTCAGGTTGGTTGGCACCGGCAGATTGCGGGCAAACTCGTGATACGGCTGAATCTTGATCGCCCCGACGCTGATATCCGGGCTACGGCGCAGAAGGTTAAACAGCGCCATACGGAAACTACGGGCAAAACGCTCGTTAATAATCTCCAGCGCCTGCAAACGCTCGCGAACCACACGGCGCTGGGTATTCGGATCGTAAGGACGAATATCGCCTTCCGGTCCGTTTTGTTTCTTTTCTTCTTCCGCGCTGCCGCTGTCGCCGTTTAAAAGGGCGTCAATTTCAGCCTGGGAGAGAATGCTATCGCCCATTGATTCACCTCAAAATGAAGGCAGTAAACAGCACGTCGTTTACAGCCTGCGGAGGTTGACCTTTTACCAGCGGAGGTGTCAGCGCCTGTTTGATTTGTTCAACAAGCGCCTGTTTTCCTTGCTCTGTCGCCAGCGCCGCAGCACTCTGACGCGAGAGCAGCAGCAGCAAACGGCTGCGCACCTCAGGCAGATAGTCATTCATCCGACTCCGGGATTCCTCATCGGCCAGACGCAGGGTAAAGCCTACGTAAAGCACGCGGTCGGGATCGTTGTCGGGATTGACCAGGTTAACCGTAAATGTATCAAGTGCAAAAAAGACCGGAGCGGGAGGCGGTTCAACTTTCGCCACCTCAGGCTTATCGCCCTCATGTTTATTCATCATTCGCCAGACTGCATAGCCTGCCACGCTGCAAGCGGCCAGCGTCAAAATAAGCAACACTGGTATTAAGATTTTACGTTTGCTGCCTTTTGCTTTCGCGTTATCAGACATGGTGCAGTTACTTCCTGTGAATTATAGGCAAGCCTCTCGGCTCACGAGACAGATTATCCGCGTCTTAAGTCAAACCAATGGGTAGATAAGACGCGGGTTTTACGCTTACCTTCAGCGTTTGCCGCTATCAGGCGAAAGTATCGACGGCGCTATTGCCACTAACGCGAGCCTGAAGGGCGGCGGGAACGGCGATCGGCGTAATGTCGGTGTCACTGTCCTGGGTGAGGGAGAAGCGGCCATGCTGTCCATCGCGGCGCGCCTCCTGTTGCTGCTGGAATTGCTGGCCCTGCGCGGAACTGTCACTGCTCACCTGACTCTCGCCCAGGTTGATACCGCTTTCTGCCAGCGCGCTGCGCAGCTGCGGTATCGCGGCTTCCAGTGCCGCTCTGACGTGGCTATGGCCGGAAACCAGATTAATTTGTGCCTGGTCGTTATCCAGTTTCAGGCTGATCTGGATAGCGCCAAGGTCTGCCGGATGTAAACGCAACTCCGCGTTCTGCTGGCCGTTGCGGGTGAACATCACAATCTGCTGACTCAGCGCCTGCTGCCACTCGTCACTGCCCAGCTGTGAGTTCAGCGTTGGCGTTGACGGGGTGCTGATGGTCGCGGAGGCGGTCACCGGAGCGGGCAGGCTGCTGGCGGTGGCGACGGGCATCGCGTTGATCGTGCTATCGCTGGCGCTGGCTTTAATGGCGCCCTGATCATCCTGCTTAACCATATTGCTCAGCGCCTGCTGAAAACTGCTGTCGAGCGTCAGGCCATTGCTGGTCGCACTCTGCGCGGCGGTGTTGCTCTGGCTAGCGGCAGTGGTGACGGCAGGTTTGCCCTGCGCGTCGCTTCTGACTTCAGCCTTTTCATCGTCACCCTCTGCGTGGCTCGACTGAGCGTTACTCAGCAGTTGCGTTAACGAAGTCTGGCTTTTACGGCCGGTGTCGGTCTGGGCAATCAGCTCGCCCGCCTCACTGCTGGCCGGGGTTGAAGGTGTTGCTGTCGGCATCACCGCACCGGGTAACATGGCGAACAATGCCTGCACATTTTGCATGTCGGTGGCGCTTAAGGGTGCCACGTCCGGCTTGTCTTTATCATCGGCTGATTTTGACCCAGCTTTAATATTTTCAGGTTTAAACAGGGCGGTCAGCGCAGCAGGATTATCCAGCGCCGCCATCAGTGCATTCAGGGGTGCCTTAGGGCGGGCGTCATCGGCAGTTTCTGCTTTGGCGTCAGCGGATTGCGCCACTTTTCCATGCTGTTTAGCCAGGCCGATCAGCTGGTTTCCCAGCGCAGTCAGAAAGTCCTTAGGCAGGGCATCTTCACCCACAGCAAGGTCGGTTGAGACTGATGGTTCCGCGTCGGTTTTCACCGACGCTTTCATGGCAATGTTTGGCAGCGTAATCATTCGCCTCTCCTCGATGCGGCCCGTTGGGCAAATTCATCCATCCGTTTCTGATCGAGACGGTTTTCCTGTCGTAATGCATTTTCCGCTGCGCGCGTTATCAGAGTCTGATAGGCGTTCAGCCGCTGTTGTTTGTCGCGCCAGTTAATCAGCGCCTGCTCCAGTCGCTGATTCCAGTTATTGAGCTGATTGCGGTGCTGCTCAATCGCTTTTTCCAGCGTCTGAATAAACTGGTGGTAGTTGGTCCAGCGTGTGCTGGCGATACCGGATGACATGTCATCGTTGAGCTTGTTGCGATACTCGTCCTGATAATCGAGCAGCATCGTCAGCTGCTCGTTAGCGGCGTGCTGGCCGCGACGCATATCGCCTAAATAGATGGCGGCACGTTCGAGATCCTGCTCCGCTAAGTCGCGCAGCGTATCGATGGCATTTGCAGTTTTCATTGCCGTTACCTCGCGTTAATCATGGTGACTAGCCAAACAGCGCATGCAGATGCAGGCTGGCGTCGTCGTAATCGCTGCGCTCAAAGATGCCCTGTTGCAGGAAGGCTTCCATCTGCGGATAGAGCGTGATTGCTTTATCGAGCATCGGATCGCTGCCGGCGGCATAGGCCCCGACGCTGACCAGATCGCGGTTTCGCTGGAAGCTGGAGAGCAACTGCTTGAACTGGCGCACCTGCGCATAGTGGTTCTCATCGATCAGCGAGGTCATCGCACGGCTGATCGAGGCTTCAATATCAATGGCCGGATAGTGGCCCGCTTCGCCCAGACGGCGCGACAGCACAATGTGGCCGTCGAGAATGGCGCGTGCGGAGTCGGCAATCGGGTCCTGCTGATCGTCGCCTTCTGTCAGTACAGTATAGAAGGCGGTGATCGAGCCGCCGCCGTCGATGCCGTTACCGGCACGCTCAACCAGCGCAGGCAGTTTGGCGAACACGGAAGGCGGATAGCCTTTGGTCGCTGGCGGCTCACCGATCGCCAGGGCGATCTCACGCTGCGCCATGGCGTAGCGGGTCAGGGAATCCATAATCAGCAACACATGCTTGCCGCGGTCGCGAAAATCTTCCGCGATGCGCGTGGCGTAAGCGGCACCCTGCATACGCAGCAGCGGTGACACGTCGGCCGGCGCGGCGATGACCACCGAACGGGCGCGGCCTTCAGCTCCGAGAATGTTCTCGATAAAATCTTTTACTTCACGGCCACGTTCGCCAATCAGACCCACCACAATCACGTCGGCTTTGGTGTAGCGCGCCATCATGCCGAGCAGCACGCTTTTACCCACGCCAGAACCGGCGAACAGACCCATACGCTGCCCGCGACCGACCGTCAGCAGGGCGTTGATCGCCCGGACGCCGGTATCCAGCACGTCGGTAATCGGCGTACGCTGCAGCGGGTTAAACGGCGGGGTGTTCAGCGGTGCGCGATAGCCGGTATCCGGTGACGGCAGGCCGTCCAGCGGTCGGCCACTGCCATCGAGTACGCGGCCCAGCAGTTCCGGACCCAGCATCATCTGTTTGCCCGCCTGCGGGTTCTCACCGTTCTGGCGCGCATAGACCCGCGCACCCGGTAAAATGCCGTCCACTTCTTCCAGTGGCATCATCAGCAGTTTCTGACCATGGAATCCCACCACTTCGCTTTCGATTTCGCTGATGGTTTTGCCATCGTTGCGTTCGATCACGCAGGTCGCACCCAGCGGCAGCTGTAAGCCGGTTGCTTCCAGCACCAGGCCGGTGGCGCGGGTCAGGCGGCCATAACGGCGCACCGGTTGCACCTGGGCGATGCGTTTCTCAAAGGCGTCAAGCGAGCCAAGCCAGCGATTCAGACGGGTGGTCATTAAATTTCTCCAGGTGCAGCAAGACGGCAGAGTTCCTGCCAGCGCGTCGCGACGCTGGCATCCAGGTCGCCATCTTCTGCGCTGAGTTTGCAGCCGCCAGGATGCAGGGTGCTGTCAGCGATCAGGCGCCAGCCATGCAGATCCAGCGTCGGACCCAGGGTCTGCTCAATACGTTGTAAATCATCCGGGTGAACACGGAGTTGCGGTTTGCCGCTGAACATTGGTTCCTGCTGCAGTAAACCCTGAATCTGGCGCAGCAGGGCGGTGCCATCGACCGTGGTCGCCTGACCAATCACCGAGCGAGCCGCTTCCAGTGCCAGCTGCATCAGACGGGCAGCGATGACGCTGTCCAGGGATTCCAGCGTGTTCTGGAACTCCGTAACCAGCTGCTGCATCCGCGCCTGAAGTGGCGCCTGCTGCTGCTGGGCATCGGCCAGTCCCTGCTGAAAACCGGCGTCGTAGCCCGCTTTCTGACCTTCGGTCACACCCTGCTGATAGCCTTCGTTGTAACCCTGGCTCTGTGCCTCTTTGCGCATCTGCTGCTGCAGACGTTCGAGCTGCTGTTGCTGCTCATCAACGCCATCCTGTGCTTCGTAAATTTCTGGCTGCAACTCAGGTTCAGGCTCATCAAAACGGCCTAAATCGCTGGGCTGCCACAACTGCCAGGGACGGGCAGAAAATGCATCAGACATAAGTTTCCTCGCCACCACCAATCACCATCTCGCCAGATTCGGCCAGGCGGCGTACCACCAGCAAGATCGCTTTCTGTTCGTTTTCCACTGCCGACATACGAACCGGACCACGGTTGGACAGGTCGTCGCGCAGGATATCGGCCGCACGGGCTGACATGTTCTTGAGGAACTTCTCGCGCAGTGGCTGTTCGGCACCTTTCAGTGCGACCAGCAGCTGCTCGGACTCCACTTCCTGCAACAGACGCTGGATGCTGCGGTCGTCCACGGCCACCAGGTTTTCGAACAGGAACATCTCGTCGATAATTTTCTGTGCCAGTTCGCCATCGAAGTCGCGTACCGCTTCGATAACCGCCTCTTCCTGCTGCGTTTTCATCAGGTTGATGATCTCGGCTGCCGTTCTCACGCCGCCCATCTTCGCACGCTTGAGGTTGGTGCCATCCAGCAGGCCGTTCAGCACTTCGGTCAGTTCGGCCAGTGCGGCTGGCTGCACACCACCGAAGGTCGCGATACGCAGCATCACATCGTGACGCAGACGTTCGTCGAACAGCGCCACGATATCGGCGGCCTGGGCACGCTTGAGGTGCACCAGGATGGTCGCGATGATCTGTGGATGCTCGTCGCGGATAAGGTCGGCGGCGGCCTGCGGTTCCATAAAGTTGAGCGTTTCCATACCGCTGGTGGTTTCGCGCGTTTCGAGAATGTCCTCCAGCAGGCTGGAGGCGCGTTCTTCGCCCAGTGCACGTGTCAGCACTGAACGCAGGTATTCGTTTGAGTTCAGGCTCAGCGCCGCGAACTGCTCGGCATCCGCTTCGAACTCGCGCAGTACTTCGGTCAGCTGTTTATGGGACACCTGACGCATGTTGGCCATCGAGGCGCTCAGATGCTGCACTTCACGCTGGTTCAGGTGTTTGAAAACTTCCGCGGCGCGCTCTTCACCAATGGTCATCATGAGGATGGCGCTTTTTTCGGTTCCGGTCAGACTCATAGCTCTTTACTCATCCATTCGCGAATTACCAGCGCTACAACGCGCGGATCGTTTTCTGACATGTCGCGGATGCGTTGACTCAACACTTCTGCGCTCATGCGGTTGTTAGACTTACGTTCCTGATCCAGCTCGTCTTTGCTGAGCTGCACATTAAAGGCTTCCTGTTCCGGCTGCTCTGTCGCACGAGCGGCAATCGCTTCAGCGGCGGCTTTCTCTGCGGCCTGCTTGCGAACCAGGTGCGGACGAACCAGTTTGCGGTAGAGGATGAAGGCTACCAGGGCAATCAACAGCCATTTACCGGCGTTCATCAGCTGATCAAAGAAGGACTGCTGTTGCCAGAAGGGCAGGTCGGCGGTCACTGGCTCTGTCGTGTTGAACTGCGAGTTCACTACGTTGATGCTGTCGCCACGATTCTGGGAGTAGCCCATCGCTTCGCGGGTCAGGTCTTCAATCTGCTTCAGCTGCTGTTCGTTCAGCGCAACGGCTTTGCCTTTGTCATCTGCACGGAAGTTCACTACCACCGCAACCGACAGGCGCTGTACGTCACCCACGTTAACCTTGGTATGACGGATGGTGCGATCCAGCTCGTAGTTCACCGTGTCATCACGACGCGAGTTGGTTGGGCCTGAGCTGGCCGGTGCGGTGCTGGTGGTCTGGTTAGCGTTATTCGCTGCGTTGTTCTGACCATTCGCGGCCTGACCGTTGGCTGCATTGTTATTAGGTGTCGTTACCGGCGCGGTGTTGGCTGGCGCAGGCTGGTTAGAGAGTGCACCCGGCACGCCGCCCGGATAAGGGCTGCCTGACTGATCGCTGGTGCTGGTCTGACGCGAACGAACCGCTGAGTTCGTCGGGTTCGCGTTAGGCTGATATTTCTCGTCGGTCTGCTCGGCGGTGTCGAAGTTAATCTGCGCGGTAACCTGCGCATGCACATTGCCCTGGCCGAGAATCGGATTCAGGATCGCTTCGATACGTTGCTGATAGCGCGCTTCAACTTCAGATGAGTACTTAAGTTGTGCATCATTCAGATCGCGACCGGCTGAATCAGAGCGGGTCAGCAGGCGACCAGTCTGATCGACCACCGTCACGTTGCCCGGCGGCAAACCGGCGACGCTGCTTGAGACCATGTGAGTAATGGCCTGAATCTGGCCTTCATCCAGCGCACGGCCTGGCTGCAGCATTAAGGTGACAGAGGCGGATGGCGCTTTCTGCTCACGTACAAATAAGGTTGGTTTTGGCATCGCCAGATGAACTCGGGCGCTTTTTACCGGGCCGAGCGATTCGATGGTGCGTGCCAGTTCGCCTTCCAGCGCACGCTGGTAGTTAACCTGCTCGCTGAACTGGCTGATACCGAACTTCTCTTTATCCAGCAGCTCGAAGCCTACCGAGCCGCCTTTCGGCAGACCCTGCTGAGCCAGACGCAGACGCAGCTCATGCACGTTGGCTTCAGGCACCATTAATGCGCCGCCGTTTTCGGCGAAGCGGAAAGGGATGTTCATCGCCGTCAGCTGCGTGACGATGGCACCGCCATCCTCATCAGTGAGGTTGTTATAAAGGACGCTATAAGATGGCTGTTTCGCCCAGAGCACCATCGCGATGACGATTGCCAGTACGGCAGCAGCGGCGATGACTAAAGGAATACGCGGATTTGCACGCAGGCGAGCAAACAGGTCACCGAAGCCTTTCTTTTCTTGTTCTGTTGTGGCGGCTGTACTCGCATTCATGACCGTTTCCTGCCTGACGTAATTGACCGGGTAAGTTGAGATGGCAAAACAGACTCCCTGACCTTCGTAGATAAAATTTCCACTTCAATGCCAGGCATTATTGGGTGTTAAGTAAAATTCGATGCCTGGATAAGGTAGGGTTTTTGATGTCATTTAGCGGCTTTGTCTCATTGACAACGTGCTAACTTTTGCTCACATCAAAAATATCACCCTCTTTATAAGGTATCGTTCATGTCCATTCAGGCAATTGATGGCGTACTGCAGCAGCTACAGGCAACCTCACTGCAGGCCAGTAACCGCAGCAGTGAATCCCCTAATCAGATCGATTTCGGCGCAACCATGAAAGCAGCGCTGGATAAGATCAGCGAGACGCAGACCACCGCACGCACCCAGGCGCAGGATTTTGAGATGGGGAAACCCGGTATCGCCCTGAATGATGTGATGGTTGATCTGCAGAAATCGTCAATCTCAATGCAGATGGGGATTCAGGTCAGGAACAAGCTGGTGTCGGCGTATAGCGAAATTATGAATATGCAGGTGTAGTTGAACTGATCCTGCGGATTAGAGTCTTCCTGCTGATAGAAAATTGTGTGCTAGCATGCCAGCATCAATGCCGATCTCTATGCTGAGCCTATGACCCTGTATTGGCGATAATACAGGCGTCATTGACTATACTGCTCTTTATTACGAGCCGCGCAGCAGGGAACTCACTTTTCGGTGCTGTCGACTCATCCCCCATCAGCAGGACGCCACCCTATGCTAAAAAAACTCATACTTATCGCATCGTTAATCAGCTTGTCGGCTCCAGCCTTTGCTGCCACGCAGTGCGGGCCGTTCTATCTTAAAACCGATAAAAGTGGCTGGTTCTCAGTGAACGGGGAACGTGCAAAAACCCAGAAAGTGACGTTTGCGAAACAGAAGGGTGATTACAACAACGCCACGGTCAAACTGCTGGTTAAAAACAGCAAAGCACCGGGAATGGTGGATATGGAGCAGACGACGCGCGATGGCAAAGGATTGTTGAGAGCGGAAATTGTCCGCACCAGCCAGAGTCAGATCCGTATCCGAGGTGACTATGATTGCGAAACAGCTAAATAGGTAATACACACTCCTGAGAGTGTCATAATCCTGAAGTGGGTCTGATTAACATTCCCGTTGAGAAGAGTGATAGAGGTTGTCAGGCAAGCGCTTGTATTACGGCTGATCTGACAACTGATCTCAATATCACGAGCGACTTAACACGCCATTCTTACGACGCCACTAAAGCGATGTTTTGCATGCCGCGATCATCGCTGAAACAGATGCACTGATATCCGCTGCTTTTGGATCATAGTAAAACGTCGCGCTGGTCTGATGATGGCTGAACTTTGAAATCTCAACCCAGGCTATGGTTTCATTATCCTCTACCAGGTTAAATCGCTTACCGCCATTCGGCAGCGGATCATCCTGCTCCAGATAGAGTCTCCGATCCTGTGCCGCAACCGTAAGGCAGGATTCAACCTGATAAGGATGACCGTCGAAATAAGCGGTTTTCGTATCCGGGTGCAACCCAACCCGTCCCATATCCACACATCCGCCCAGCAGAACCAGACTCAGGCCAACAATCATTCTTTTCATGACATGCATTCTCATTAAATTTTTTCCGGCATTTGTACCCACGTTGCTGCGATTGAGTCACTCAGCTAACCGGATCTGATATTACAACATTTAGCGTTACTCAAACCTGAACACAGCGCATGCCGGACCAGACCTTTTGATAGCCAGCAGAGAATGAGAGGGTCAATTACGGGAATGCATACACACATTCATGAAGTGCTGCACGCTGGCTAATTCTCAGGATTCATTCAGCAGAGTCCGGAGGATTCTCGCGGGTGTGTAACTTCAACGGCAAGAGGGGGATAGAAGGGGAGACTCACTAACTTTCAGGATTAGAGGTGCTGGCGACGCATTCCAGAAGCATTAATTTATAACTGTAAGCAGCGCGCCCCACGGGCGCGCCTCTCGCACATCAGCTTGCTTTGTAAGGATCTTTCTTATCATCCTGGCTGTCATCGTTTTTGCGCGGCACTTCGCCATGATCTTTTGGGGCATCAGTGGCGGGATGATCATCTTCCTCATAAGCATTACCGGCATGTGGCGCGGCTTCGGGCAGGCTTTTGCTGACATCACCTTCTTTCTTACGTTCTTCATTCGTATTGTGCTTAAACATATTTCACTCCTTTTATCCCAGTCCCTTAAGTCTAGACCAGCACTGAAATCCCGCATTCGCAGCAGATTGAAGACAAAAAAAGCCCGCCAGAGGCGGGCTAATCGGAGTTTCTCTCATACTGAACACGTCATTTTTCGATGTTCGGGTGTGTACAGCAGGATCATGCTAACGGGGAATTGATGCGGCTGAAATGGACAAACCTGTCGTCTCGCTTGCGGCAGGTCACATTGTCGATAAAATGATCGATAAATAAATTCGATTGAACGGATTAACAAAAGGCATATAGTGACCTGCGTTACCAGGAGATAGAAATTATGTTACGAGACTATTTAAAGATTGAAGCTGAAGATCAGTTGATCGAACAACGTTCGGTGAGCCTGAAAAATCGTGGTCAGGAAGAAGTGACCGAATGGATTATTGTTAACCGCCAGGGTGTCAAAAAAGGCGGTGTGACGTTGTTCGATAAACTCAGTACCCGCCGCTCATGGCCGGTGAATTACCGCATTATGCAGACCGATCTGCAGGGCAAGGTGATTGTGGATCAACTCACCGACGCCCTGTAAGTGCCCGCCCGGACCCCCGTTGTACGATGAAAAATTAACCCGCGTCTGCGGGTTTTTTTATGGCTGGCGATAACGCCGTAACTCTACCAGCGTACCCAGCAGTTTCAGGCTATCCCGGCTGGAATGCAGCTCAGGGAAATTGATATTCACCGGTGCCAGTTCAAATTGCGTGATGCCATCTTCACAGCCGCGCTGACGCCAGGTACGAAGCAGGGCGACCTGTTGCTGCAATGCCAGCACGCAGTCGCCGGGCTGAGGTGTCAGGCTGGGATCAATGATCACCACATCTTCCTTCAGAATTGCAGGCGTCATCGCCTGTTCTTCCACCCGAATGGCAAAGCTCTGTTGCGAAAGCGCCATGTCGTTGTGCATCAGCAGCTCATGCCGAACAGAACTGGCGTCTGTCAGCCATTGCGCAACATCGCGTTGTGCCAGCAGTGGGATCTGATGCAGACCACCATACGCGCTTTCACTGAAAACAGGACCATCCCCATCTATAAGAAAAGCCGGGGCGCAGCCCAGCGCTTCGGCAAGCCGTAGCAGGTTCTCACCACGCGGCAATGTCTCCTCTTTTTCCCATTGCGAAATCGCCACATGGGACACTTTTACCTTCTGCGCCAATTGCTTCTGCGTTAACTGCAGTGATTTACGTCGGAGTCGGATGCGGTCACCCAGCGTTTCATTTTTCATCAGCTTGACTTTTTGGTTGATAATGACTTAAGTATACTTAAGCTTGGTATTTAAGCAATCTTAAATTTCAGGCTGAGGACGTGGCTGTTCAGCACGCAGTGGTTCCAGAGACCTTACCGGACAAAGGGGTGTGGCATGGAAAGTAGTCTTATTACCAGTATGGGTGCGTTAGTTCTGGGTGGGGGCGCAGCAGCACTGTTCTGGAAACCGTTATTGGCGGGTATCGCGTCAATCGTAACCAGTAATCGGGCAGGCGGCGAAATTATAACCAGCTACAAAGAGCAGGTGGTATTGCTGAAAGAGAGCAACCTGCTGATACGTGAGGAGAATGATGAGTTACGCGACCGGCACGACAGGAATCTGCGGCGTATCTCGACACTCGAAACCGATCTTCGGTTAATCAAGAATGCGGTAGGGATTTTACTGGCCATGACCGAAACCGATCACAACGATAAATTTCGTAATGAGATTGATCGGCTCATCTCAACTCTGGAGGATCATACCCATGCCAACGATCAATAGCACTAAAGCTCCGATGTCATACCGGCGCAAAGTTATTCTCGGCTGCATTCTGCTGAGCTGTTCGATGATTTGCATCCTGATGACGATTATTTTCCTGTATGTCAGTAACACGGCAAACAGGCGGATCGAGGAGATTCGGGCGGATTATCGGATAATTGCGGCGCGACGAGATGATCGGGTAGAACTGCTGACTGAACAGGTCGGCGCATTACAGCACAAGCTCGATACCATACCGGATCGTATAGCCGACAAAACGGTAACAAAAGTCAAAGAAGTGGTCATTGTCAGTGAGGCGCCAGCAACGAAGCCGGCTCAGAAACCGTAACTTCCGATTATTCCTAGTGCGGCTTCGCTATTATCGACTAGTTTTAAATCTCCGGGCGACATTTGTATCTGAATGCCCGCCCGCTGATTGGCCGGTTGATGAACCGCTAAGCCTAATCACTTTGGATAACTGACCAGAAGGAAATTTAGCATGAGCGATTCAACAGAAACCAAGACCAAAACTGACTATCTGCGTGACGTCACTTCTCAGCTAAAAGAGATGCGCCACTATGCGCAGACCAACACCGAAACCCTTTCCAGCCATTGGTTAGCGTTTGATGCCGGTGAGTACAAAGACAAGACCAACGCCGACCGGATCGATGCGTTGCTGAATAAGCAGGGTAAACTGCTGGAAGATCTGGATGCCGCTATTCAGGACATCGAGATTGAAATTAATCACAGCGAGCAGGAGAGCTAAGTCATCTCCCGCTAACTGATGCGGTGGCCGTTAAGGGATTAATCGGCCACCAGCCACATTTCCGCTTCGTCGAACATCTCCTCAACAATCCGCGCAACCGTCGCTTTATCGTTCTTACTTAAATCCGTATCAATCGCGTTACGTTCCATCGGCTTGACCTTGACTTCAATGTCAGGAAACACCCGATGCACCCGCTTTTCCAGCTCCTCACGAATCATCTCGCGAGCACCCGGTAAACCGGCAACGTTGCGCTTGTCATAAATTAACTCAACAAACATGATGGCAATCCATTCAGGGCAAAATCGCTGACATATAATACTGTAAATAAAAACAGTGGCAAGGCAGCGCGCCCGATTTCGCGTAAATTTTTATCTCGCGTAAACCGCGATCTTCGACTAGCAAAATGCGTACGCATCGCGACATAATGGCGGCTTACTCTTCAGGAGGCCTGCGATGCGACAACTGGTAATAGAAATTCTGCTTAAACTGTCAAAGATGGATGTGGATGCGAAAGAGCTGACTGCTCAGCTGGAAGCGCAGTCCCTGCTGGTTGCAGCGCTGCTGGTGCAGGCGAAACAGGATAACTCGCTGACCATTTCAGAAACGGTGCAGGATGCGATTATTACCGCTTCGCAATCTTCAACCGAATTTCTGCAGTCTGATGTTGACCTGCTGCTGACGCACATTAATCGTCTGCTCGCCGTCGCGAGTTATGTAGAAGTGAAAGGTAAGACTATGGAAGAGAGAGAGTAGGGCCAGGAAAAAATTCGCCTCTGAAGGTGGCAATCCAGCAACATCTCCAGAGGCAGTGCAAGCGCACTGTTTGTGTCAGGCATCTTCTGCGTGGCGCTGATTACAGCTCGTTTTTAATGCAAAACTCTTCCCAGCTCATCCCCAGCGACTCAGCATGAGATTTAAGATAGGTCTCGATCGCTTCAGCCGCTACCGCTTTATCCGGCTCAGCGAGCTGAATAGAGAAAATCATCCCATCCAGATTCTTCTGACGCAAAAAGGCCGCATAGATGCGTTCGGCATGCCATTCGCGCAGCTGTCGCAGTGACAGGTTGGCGGCACGGGCATCGCTCTCGGTTAATTCATCCAATGCAGACTGAAAGTCGGGATGCGCGGTAAAAAACATCTTGCGTGCCTGGGCATAGTAGGCTTCTGGCGTTTTCATGTTCATATTCCTGTAAGTCTGTTGCAGCGCGCCAGTGTAGCGGGTTGTTTATCGCTTGTCAGGCGTGGCAAAGGCCCTGGATGAACCCGCTTCGCCAGCGATTTGCCGGTCAAAACGCAGACCACTGAACTCGCTGCCGGTTAAATTCTGCCGCAATCAGGGTTTCCGTGGTGTCTGAACACCCAGATATCTTGCGTTACGCGGTGGAAAAATTATAACGTAGCCGCCATTGACGTGATCTTAGGGATTAAACATGAAAAAGTGGATGCTGATTGCCGCCCTGGCACTGAGTGGCTGTGCGCAAATTAACGATTATGAAAACGCGGTGCAGACGCCGGCGCCCGCTGATCTGCAGGGAACCTGGCAAACTGTCGGCCCACAGAGCAGCCTGATCAACGAAAAGGCGATGGCCAGCGTGATCATTAATGCGGATGGCAGCACCCTGGATTGCCGTCAGTGGATGCGGGTGATCGCGAAGCCGGGCAAACTGACGCGTCTCGGCGGCGATTATGTCAACGTGACACGCCAGCTGCGGGTGATGCCGCTGGTGGTGGAAAATGGCGAACTGAGCTACGACCGGATGACCCTGCGTAAAGTTGAGCGTCCGACCGTCGAATGTCAGCAGGCACTGGAAGAAGTCGCGAAGCAGCCAAAAGCCGCCGTGATTCAGAACATCGAACCGCAACTGCTGCGCACACCGATTACTGAAAACAACGCGAAGTCGTAACAGCAGACTTATAACAGAACCGCCCCGGTCGGGCAGAGCGCACTTCACGCTCTTGCCTGCCGGGGCGGTTTTTGTTTTTACCACGTCAATTCTATAAAGACTTTATTCTGCAACCACCCAGACGCTGACGCTGCCACCGTTACAGACAAACACTGCGGTGCCGTGCTCGTCAGCGGTAATGGTCTCTTCACGGTTCCCCAGGTGATCGCGCCAGACCTTACCGGCAAAACCTTCACCCATCGGCACGCTTTTCTCGCCCGCATCGCCGTTCGACATGATGACAACACAGCCCGGCTGCGTTTCGGTGCCACTGCGGCTGAATGCAACACAGTTGGGATGATCAAAATAGTCGGTCTGTACACCCCAGCCATACTGCTGGCGCGCCCGGATTAATCCTTCCAGTTCAGGGATCACCGGCATCTCAATTTTGTACTTCTCGCCGTCGCCGCCCTCATCTTCATAGCTTGCCCCGAACAGGTCAGGATAGAAAATGGTAGGCACACCCTGTTCACGCAACAGAATTAGCGCATAGGCCAGCGGTTTAAACCAGGCTTCAACCGGCGCTTCCAGCGACTGTAGCGGCTGGGTATCGTGGTTGGCAACGATGGTCACGGCATGCCAGGGATCAGCCACCACCAGCGAGTTGGCAAAAATCTGGCTCATATCGTAGGCGCTGCCCGCGGTCGAAGCCTGATGGAAGTTCATATGCAGCGGCGCATCGAACAGCATGGTTTTGCCTTCCACCTGATGCACATACTCCTGCAGCTTCTCGGTTTCAAACGACCAGTACTCCGCGACGATAAACATCGGCTCTTCAGCGACTTCCTGAATATGCTCGATCCACTCTTTGTAGAACCAGGCCGGGATATGTTTTACCGCATCCAGACGAAAGCCGGTGCAGGAGGGCACCTGTTCCATCACCCAGCGCGCCCAGTATTTCAGCTCTTCCCGGACCGCATTGTTGCGGAAATCGATGTTGGCACCCATCAGATAGTCGAAGTTGCCCAGCTCGTTATCGACCTGATCGTTCCAGCCTTCGGCGGTGTAGTCATTGATGATTTTGAATACGCCGTTTTCGTCCGGATTTTCGATGTGGTCTACGCCGCTAAAGCATTTGTGGTCCCAGACAAATTTCGAATATTCCCCGGCGCGGGCCGGAAAGGTGAATTTGGTCCAGGCTTCGCATTCGACAACCTCTTCATAAATTTCATCGCGGTTATCCGGATTGACTCGGTTAACGCTGATCGCCTCTTTCTCGTCAGCGCCCATCTTGTGGTTCAGCACCACATCCAGCAGCACCCCGACGTTGTGGCTGCGCAGGGCTTCTGTCGCCGCCAGTAATTGCGCTTTGTCGCCATATTTGGTGGCAACGCCACCTTTCTGATCAAATTCCCCTAGGTCGAACAGATCATAGCTGTCGTAACCGACAGAATAGCCACCAGAACCCCCTTTGTAGCACGGTGGCAACCACGCCATGGTGATACCGATTTCGCTGAGCCAGGCCGCGTGATCGGCGACTTCCGGCCACAGTTTGCTGCCATCCGGGTAATACCAATGGAAAAACTGTAATAACGTTGGGTTTTGCATGTACCACACTCCAGGGGATGATGAGAATCAAGTATGGAGTAAGCGGCAAAAAAGAGACGCCGCGCAGAGAAATAAATCTGGCGGCGTAGCAGAGCAGGGGATCAGGAGAGGGTTTCGCGCGGTACCATGACTAAACCGCCCTGACTGCTGTAGGCGGACATCACTGATTTCTGACGGGTGTTCTGACCGACCAGCGTGGCCAGCTCATCCATCCGCGCCTGCAGCAGACGTTTTACTTCGCATTCGTTATCCAGAATACGGCGCAGTACCGGGCGTAACTGCTCCTGCGTCTGCGACGAGGGCGACACAGCATCTGTCGATTGGGCTAAGTTCTGCACCGCACTGACATACTCCATCTCCCTGCTGATCAATTCATCCCATTCGCCCTGTACTGCATGACGCAGCATTCCGTGGCTGAGATCGAGTAACTGTTGGTAAACGGTAATCAGATGCGGTGCAGTTGTCATTAAACGGCGTCCTGAATCATTGAGTGAACCACTTCTTTCCACGCGTCCGCGATATTGCGCAGCAGGCCTTCGACCTCCTCAACCGCTGCAACATCATTGTGCAGGTTGGCATGCAACAGGCGACGCGTCATGTAGTTGTAAAGATCCAGCAGATTGTCTGCCAGCTCATCACCACGGTTTTCAGTCAGACCCTCTTTCAGGCCCGCTTCGATAATATTGATCGCTTTGGAGATGGAGCTGCCTTTGCCTTCAATATTGCCATCCTGCATAAACAAGCGGGCGCGGATTAACGCGCTCAGTGCACCGTCGAACAGCATACCAACCAGCTGCTGCTGGGTGGCGCTCATGACGGCGCTTTCGACGCCAATTTTTGCATAGGCTTTGGTGCCTGTAGCGCTGTACATGGTCACTCCTATGATTTATTAGAACTTGAGGTATCGAACTGCTGCGTCAGATACGTACTGGTCGAGTTGAGTTTACTGATGGCCAGATCAAGCTGAGTAAACTGTGTTTTATAGCGTGCGATATCCGCATCAATGCGATCGCTGGTGGTGTTATAGAGGGCGGTTAAGTTATTCAGTGTCTTGCTGACGCCATCGGTGGCGGACTGAACAATCCCTTTGGTCGATAACCAGCCCGTGATGTTGGTCGCGATTTTGGTGGTAATACCGGTGGTTTTACCGTCGCCCACGATCATCTCTTTTACGCCGGCGGAATCTTTATCCAGCGCTGCGTTAACCTTCGTTGTATCAATTAACAGTGAACCGGTTTTAGGATCGGTGGTGACACCAATCTGCCCCAGCGATTTGAAGGAAGAGGAGCTTTGCGCGTTGGTCAGCATGCTTTTCAGCTGCGTTTCAATCGTGCGCAATGTGCTGTCACCGATCAGGGCGCCATTGCCGGAGTCCTGAGAATCCGTGTTGGTATCAACCTTGGTGTATTTGGTCAGGGTATTGAACTGATCCAGCAACGTATTATAAGCAGATACCCAGCCGCTGATGGCGCTGGAGGCTTTTGACGTGTCTTTGGTAATCGTCAGCGACTGATCGCCAACTGTCTGCGCGGTCAGATTCAGGGTAATCCCTTCCAGCGCATCACTGATCTGGTTGCTGCTGTTCTCAATCGCAACGTTGTTAACCGTGAGCTGGGCATTCTGCGCTTTAACGCTTTGCGTCATCGGATTGCTGCTGGCAGAGGCATCAAAGCCCACAACGCCCTGCAGCGTGCTGTCGCCGGTAACGGCAATCGTTGCCACTGCATTGTCGCTGCCAGTTTTGTTGGCATTCATGGAGAGGCGGAAGCTGCCATCCGACACCTTAATAATGGTGGCAGTGACGCCGGCATTGGCGCCATTGATAGCGTCACGCATACCGGTCAGCGAAGTCTGATCGCTGGAGAGCGTCACGCTTTTGCTTGAACCATCTTTTAAGGTAATCGCGATGCTGCGGCTGGCCACTGAGCTATCGCCCAGCGCGGCGGTGTTGCTGCTCTGCACGGAGGAGGTCAGAACCTGCGCCTGCGCCAGCTGCGTCACGTTAATGGCATATTTACCGGCCACAGTGCTGCCAGAGGTCGTCGCGCTGAACGCCGTCGAGCTGCTGGCTGCGGTGGTCGAGGTAAACAGGTCAGCACTGTTCAGCTTGGTGTTGGCAGTCTGGAAAGTCGTCAGTGAACTTTTCAGCGTGGCATAGGCACTGAGCTTGGCCGTATAAGCCGACTGCTGCTTGGAAATGGGTGTAAGTGAAGCTTTTTCAGCGGTGGTCAAACTGTCAAGCATGGTACTGAGTGGCAGGCCGGAGCCCACACCAAGGTTGCTTATACTAGCCATGTTCATTCCTTTATAAGGTCGACAGAGAAATTGATACCTGGGTTATCGGCCTTGAATAAGGAAAGTTTAAGGTTATTTGCCTTAGGGTAATGAGGTAAATAAGCACTATAGAGAAGGGTAATTCAGCGGCTAGAAAATTAATGAATTAAGTCTAAAGAAGTTGGCAAGGTTGGCGATAACTTAAAACGTGACAGGTTGAAGCAGAAAAATTCGCCTGGTACTAAAAAAATTCTAAAGGTTGTTAAACGGCAGACGATAACAACTTTGACGGCGCTGAAGCCGGCGGGTTGAAGCCCACACCTTAACCGAAAGACTTGATTAACAGGAAAATTCATCATGGCCCAAGTCATTAATACCAACAGCCTCTCGCTGATCACTCAGAACAACATCAACAAGAACCAGTCAGCTCTGTCTACTTCAATGGAGCGTCTGTCTTCTGGTTTACGTATCAACAGCGCGAAAGATGACGCTGCTGGTCAGGCAATTGCCAACCGTTTCACCTCTAACATCAAGGGCCTGACTCAGGCTGCTCGTAACGCTAACGACGGTATCTCTGCTGCGCAGACTACTGAAGGCGCGCTGTCAGAAATCAACAACAACTTACAGCGTGTTCGTGAGCTGACTGTACAGTCTCAGAACGGCACCAACTCTGATTCTGACCTCGGTTCAATCCAGGACGAAATCAAATCACGTCTGAGCGAAATCGACCGCGTATCTGGTCAGACTCAGTTCAACGGCGTGAACGTGCTGGCTAAAGACGGCGCAATGAAAATCCAGGTTGGCGCAAACGACGGCGAAACCATCAACATCGACCTGAAGAAGATTGACTCTTCTACTCTGGGCCTGTCAGGTTTCGGCGTCTCTAAAAACGCACTGAAAACCAGCGATGCAATCTCTCAGGTTGGCGCAAGCGGTTCACTGAAAAACGTTGACCTGTCAGCTGTTGCTGCTTCTCTGAAAGTAGATGCAAGCTCACTGTCACTGAAAAACGTACAGACTTCAGCTGGCGCAGCCACTGCAACTTACGTTGTCTCTTCAGGCAGCGACAACTATGCAGTCTCTGTAGATGATGCGACTGGTAAAGTTGCACTGAACACCACTGACGTGACTTACACCGACACGGCTAACGGCGTTACTGCTGGTACTATGTCTGCTCAGTTCGTTAAAGTTGGCGGCGATGCAACTGGCGCAGCACAGGGTTATGTGACTGTTCAGGGCAAAGACTACAACACCGCAGCGGGTGCAATCACTGATGGCGGCGCAACACCTACTGCTGGCGTAGCAAGCGCTATCGGCGATATCGCTGATGCTGCTAACGCTAACAAGCACGTTGGTTCAGCTACCGCTAACCCACTGGCACTGCTGGATAAAGCTATCGCCTCTGTCGATAACTTCCGTTCAAGCCTGGGTGCAGTACAGAACCGTCTGAACTCAGCGGTGACTAACCTGAACAACACCACCACTAACCTGTCTGCAGCACAGTCTCGTATTCAGGATGCTGACTACGCAACTGAAGTTTCCAACATGTCTAAAGCACAGATCGTGCAGCAGGCTGGTAACTCAGTATTGTCTAAAGCTAACCAGGTTCCACAGCAGGTTCTGTCTCTGCTGCAGGGCTAATCGCCTTCGACCCAAATTCAAAACCCCGCCTCGGCGGGGTTTTTTTTATGCGTACGATTAGCCTGGTTTTTAATCCTTTCTCTGCCAATTACTCTCCTCGCTTTCATTTATCCTGACTCTGACCCTCATGCTTTTTAATACCCTGGTTGAGCAGGTAAATAATGAAAAATATTACTGTTGTGGAACCGCTGTTTGTCACTGCTTTTAAATGTATTGGCAGTGAGTGTCGCGATCATTGCTGCAAAGGCTGGGATATCAATCTGGATAAGCCCACGGTTAAGCGCTATCTGAAATCCTCACAGATTGAAATAAAAACCCTGGCGACCGAAAATATCGTCATTACCGGAAAAAGCGTCGCCAACTGGGGCACCATGAAGCTGAATGCCTCTGGCAACTGTGCTTTTATGGATGAAGAGTTGCTGTGCAAGGTGCACTCCACTCTGGGCGCCGAGGCATTGAGTAAGACCTGCTCTACTTATCCGCGCTCAGCCAGGACATTTAAATATGAACGGCAAAAGACGCTGGTGCTCTCCTGCCCGGAAGCCACCCGGCAGTTATTAGCCTCACCCGATGCCATGCTCTTCGAACAGACCATTCAGACTCAGCCAGAAGCCAATAAAGCCAAAGATCTCAATCAGCACAAGAAGCTGCTGAATCTGATGTGTCTCAATATTGTTAAAATGAGCGGTGAGAAGCTGGATGAAGCTTTTTACGCGCTGGCCACCTTTTTGCTGGCGGCTGAAAAAGTCAGCCCCCAAGAGGATTGGCTGGAAAAGATGGAACGTCATTTTTCTGACGTGCTCGATAATCTGGCACAGGGCGAAATCAGGCGGCAGCTTGACCAGATTAAGCCTGACCATAATCTGCAATGGTCTTTACTGTTGAGATTGCAGACCTGGTTCGGCGGAAAGACATACAGGCGTGCCTTTCCCACTCTGGATCACTATCTGAATAAGCTAATTTATATTTTGTCGGAAGGGGCTAAAACCGATGACGTCAGCCAGTCGATGATCCGGCTGGACAACGTCTGGCAAAATCAGGTTATGCCGTGGCTGGCTGAGCGCCCGTGGATCATGAATAACTATATTCAGTACCGCATTTATGATGAGTTTTTCCCTAATGATGAAACTCGCAGCCCGTTACTGAGCCTGTACCTTCTGACGGCAGAATGGTTCCAGCTTAAGTCACTGATAGCCGCCAGTGTTGAACTGGTCGGAACGATTGATGAGGAGGATATTATCAATATCATCTACAGCTACCACTCAATAACAAAACACAGTTCACAGTCAGTGAGTGCGTTTCTGGCAGAGATTAACAAGGTTAAGGTCAATGACGATTTGTCGCTGATTTACCTGCTGAAATAATCCCGGATGGCGTGCCGGGTGATTTTCACACCGCCACGCCAGGGCATTCGCACACAATAGTGAAGCAACCGTTGTCCAAAACCCTGACCTTAACGGTGCAGGCTCGCTTTCTCTCATCCCTATATTCCCAACCCGTTACAGTTCCCCCTCAGCCTGCCGATAACTCTCTACAGAACAACATCATTAATGATTTTAACTTTGTGGAGTGTCTATGCGCTTCAATTATGACCTGTTACCGGGCGAGCGGCTGACCTTCGAAGAGATCGCCCGGCGTTATGCCTTGCAATACCCCGATGATAAAGAGCTGACGGCGCGCGCCTTGCTGAGTCCGTCAACCGGCCTGCGCACGCTGAAAATTCGTGCCATTTTCGCGCAGGAGGAGAGCAACAGTCCGCTGGAGGACCTGCTGTTCATCTCTCATGACAACGAGCGTAAAAACTACCTGCGTCGCTTTGAGTACTACCTGAAGCAGAATCTCTCATTCCTCTATTTCCGTCGCAGCGAGAACGAGAAGCGCGACAACCTGTGGAAGGTGATGGGCAGCAGTCAGGTTTTTGCGATGATCGACCCGCAATCTGCCACGGCACAAAATCTGCTGAACAGTCGCGGATATAAACTGGTGATGATGCATCAGGATGATGATGACGCTTACTGGCAGCTCTTCAGTCCGCAGGCGGATCCCTGTTTTCCGCAATCGCAGCGCATTCAGTTCATCGTGGTGCTGAGTACGCCACAGCACAAAGTCCCGGCGGCGGTGATGCCAGGAACCGAAGTCGGGCGTCGCGTCAAAGCTCGGGTGCTGCAGCGCGCCAGTCAGGCGGAATTCAGCGCCGGTGTCAAAGCCCGCTACGGTGCCTGTGTGATGACCGGAACCGAGCTGACCGAACGCCACGGCTGGCCGTGGGTAGAAGCCTGCCATATCGACACGCTGGAAGGCGATGACGGCGTGCTGGCCGATAACAGCATCGATAACGGCCTGTTTTTACGCAGTGATTTACAGCGATTATTTATTAACCGACTGATTAGCATTAATGGTGAGTCGGGAGAGATTCAGGTGCACCCTGGCGACGAGGCGCGACAGCATATTGCGCCCTGGTATCAGGAGCTGGACGGTCGCATCTGCAGCTTGTGGGCCGCAGTGCCACCCGCCACGCGGCAACGGCTGCGCGCCCGTCGTTAATTGTCACTGATGAGTGCAGAAGGATCTGCACTCTGACGTAACAAAAATGAAATAGCCTCGTTTTACCCCGCCTATTCAGTCAATCGAAATCGTTACAGAATTGCATAATCATGCCGATAACTTCATTAACGCAGGATAGTCAACGTGAACGATTTCTATACCGCCGAAGGCGTGATGGACAAGCATTCGCTCTGGCAGCGCTACGTGCCGCTGGTGCGACATGAAGCGCTGCGTCTGCAGGTTCGCCTGCCGGCAAGCGTTGAGCTTGACGACCTGCTGCAGGCGGGTGGGATAGGGCTGTTAAATGCCGTAGAGCGCTATGACGCGCTTCAGGGTACAGCTTTTACCACCTATGCCGTGCAGCGTATTCGTGGCGCCATGCTCGACGAGCTTCGTAGTCGGGACTGGGCACCTCGCAGCGTGCGTCGTAACGCACGTGAGGTGGCCGGAGCAATGCACAGAGTGGAACAGTCGCTGGGACGCTCTGCCTCCGAGCAGGAAGTGGCGCAGCAGCTGAATGTTTCCATGGAGGAGTACCGGCAGATCCTGCTGGACACCAACAACAGTCAACTTTTCTCCTACGACGAGTATCGGGAAGAGCACGGCGACAGCGCGGAGCTGGTGACGGAAGGCCATGAAGAGGCTAATCCGCTTCACCAGTTGCTTGAAGGGAGTCTGCGTGAGCGCGTTATTGAAGCGATCGAAGCGTTACCCGATCGTGAAAAGATGGTGCTGACACTGTACTACCAGGAAGAACTGAACCTGAAAGAGATTGGCGCGGTGCTTGATGTGGGTGAATCCCGTGTCAGCCAGTTGCACAGTCAGGCGATCAAACGCCTGCGGGCCCGACTTGCGGGAGCGCGCTAGCAGTATCAGTTCCTGGCGATTCAAAATTATAAAAAACCGGGGACTCAGTAATGGGAGCCAAGACCAAGGCCAGACCGTTAAGTCGTTATCTTAAAGACTATAAACACAGCCAGAGCAATTGTTCACACTGTGGCAAGGTATTAGATCGCATGGCGCTCGTTTTTCGTGGCCAGATCATCAATAAAGAGGCCATCGCTCGGATGGACCAGATGATTGATGAGCAGCTGTGGCTGAAGCTTCAGCCCGAACTGACTGCGCTTTGTCGTTTTTGCAGTGATATTTTTTGCAATACCCATCCTAATTACTTCGACATTATGGCGTTCAAACAGTACCTGTTTGAGCAGACAGAGATGAGCCCCAGCACGATTCGTGAATATGTGGTGCGTCTTCGTCGACTGGATGAGATGCTGAAAGCCAAAAATTTCCCGGCCGACCGGCTTAAAGGAAATAGCTGGCATCAGTGTCTGGAAAGCGATCTGCCTGATGCCGGTAATAACAATTACCGCATCGCGCTGCGCAAGTACGATCAGTTCTTAGGCTGGCAGCAGGCGTAAGCCTGATCTGCACCGATTGCTCCCCCGCGTGCCTGCGGCACGTTCTCCCTATGCCCGCCAGCCGGGTCGAGGGAAGGGGGAGCACGGCGCTCTTTTCTCCTCGCATTTTTCTCAGTGCCTGTGTCTCACCGCATCTGCGGACACCTGAATCAGGGTGATCCTTTGCGCATCTTCTGCAACACTATAAAGATAATTCCAGTGCCCGAATGGAGGCAGCATTGTCTTTACATCTGATACACCAATTCCCTCGTCTTGAATTGCTGGGCGCACCGACGCCGTTAGAACATCTGCCACGGCTCTCCGATTATCTGGGTCGCGATATCTTTATTAAGCGCGATGACTTCACGCCTGTAGCGATGGGCGGTAACAAGCTCCGTAAACTCGAATTCCTGGCGGCCGACGCGCTGCGTGAAGGCGCCGATGTGCTGCTGACCGCGGGCGCCATTCAGTCCAACCATGTGCGTCAGACGGCGGCCGTCGCGGCCCGTCTTGGCCTGAAGTGCGTGGCGCTGCTGGAAAACCCGATTGGTACCCATTCCGAAAACTACCTGAGCAACGGCAACCGTCTGTTACTGGATCTGATGGACGCGGAAGTGATTATGGTCGATGCACTGCACAATCCCGCAGAGCAGCTGGCTGAAGAGGCCACGCGCCTTGAAGCCCAGGGATTCCGTCCTTACATCGTGCCGGTCGGCGGCTCAAATGCGCTGGGTGCGCTAGGCTATGTAGAGTGCGCGCAGGAGATCGCTCATCAGAGTGAAGGCGTGGTCGATTTTGCCGCCGTGGTCGTCGCCTCAGGCAGTGCCGGTACGCATGCCGGACTGGCGGTGGGTCTGGAGCATCTGCTGCCCGAAACCGAGCTGGTGGGCGTCACCGTTTCACGTCAGGTCGAAGCGCAGTTGCCGCTGGTCGAGCGACTGCGTCAGTCGCTGGCAGAGAAGCTGGAAGTGCAGGCTAAGGCACCGATCACCCTGTGGGATGACTATTTCGCACCGCGCTACGGCGAGCCGAATGATGAAGGCATGGCTGCGGTGAAACTGCTGGCGCAGCTGGAAGGGATCCTGCTGGACCCGGTTTATACCGGCAAGGCGATGGCCGGACTGCTGGATGGCATCAGCCAGAATCGCTTCCGTCGTGAAGGTCCGTTGCTGTTTATTCATACGGGCGGGGCACCGGCGTTATTTGCTTATCATCCTTCGGTCTGAGACAAGCGAATAAAACAGTTTATACTCCGTGCGTTATCATTTTGGACTGGCAGCGATAAGCGGCGCTGCCCTTATAAGAACACACACACAATACTGTCAATAATGGGGTGAATATGTCCTTTTCTCGTGCAGGTCGTCAGATGGTGATGGGCGTCATGGCTGTGGCGCTGATTGCTGGCGTCAACGTTAAAACCTTTGCAGCGGAAAACCTGCTGAACAAAATTAAAGAGCGCGGCACGCTGCTGGTGGGTCTGGAAGGGACGTATCCGCCATTCAGCTTCCAGGATGAAAAGGGCAAGCTGACTGGCTTTGAAGTGGAATTCGCAGAGCAGCTGGCGCAGCACATGGGCGTCAAAGCGAGCCTGAAACCGACCAAGTGGGATGGCATGCTGGCCTCACTTGATGCGAAACGCATCGATGTAGTGATCAACCAGGTCACCATCTCTGATGAGCGTAAGAAGAAGTATGACTTCTCCACGCCCTACACCGTCTCCGGTATTCAGGCACTGACCATGAAAGCCAACGCGAACACCATCACCAAACCGGCTGATCTGGCGGGCAAGAAGGTGGGCGTGGGTCTGGGCACCAACTACGAGCAGTGGCTGCGTGAGAATGTGAAAGGCGTGGACATCCGTACCTATGATGATGACCCGACGAAATATCAGGATCTGCGTTCTGGCCGTCTGAATGCCATCCTGGTGGACCGTCTGGCTGCGCTGGATCTGGTGAAGAAAACTGGCGATACCATGGCGGTTGCCGGTGATGCCTTCTCACGTCAGGAATCGGGCGTTGCCGTTCGTAAAGGCAATGACGATCTGCTGAAAGCGATTGACCAGGCCATTGCTGACATGCAGAAAGATGGCTCGCTGAGCAAGCTGTCTCAGAAATGGTTTGGCGCGGACGTGACGAAATAATGCAGGAAAGTCTTCAACTGGTGCTGGATTCAGCACCTTTTTTATTAAAAGGCGCGCTGTTTACGCTGCAGCTCAGCATCGGCGGGATGTTCTTCGGTCTGCTGCTGGGCTTTATTCTGGCGCTGATGCGCCTGTCGCGCTTCTGGCCGGTTCGCTGGCTGGCGCGGATCTATGTCTCGATTTTCCGTGGCACGCCGCTGATCGCCCAGCTGTTTATGATCTACTACGGCCTGCCGCAGTTTGGCATTGAGCTGGATCCGATCCCGTCGGCAATGATTGGTCTTTCCCTGAATACCGCCGCCTATGCGTCAGAGTCTCTGCGCGGCGCGATTTCATCGATTGAGCGCGGTCAGTGGGAAGCGGCAGCCAGTATCGGTATGACGCGCTGGCAGACCCTGCGTCGCGTCATCCTGCCACAGGCAGCACGCACCGCGCTGCCTCCGCTGGGTAACAGCTTTATCAGCCTAGTGAAAGATACCTCGCTGGCGGCGACCATTCAGGTGCCGGAGCTGTTCCGTCAGGCGCAGTTGATCACCTCGCGCACGCTGGAAGTTTTCACCATGTATCTGGCGGCCTCCCTGATCTATTGGGTGATGGCAACGGTGTTATCTGCGTTGCAGAACCGGCTGGAACAGCATGTTAATCGTCAGGATTCGGAGTCGAAATGAGCGCCATCGAAGTCAGAAAGCTGGTGAAATCGTTTAACGGCCAGACGGTGCTGCACGACATCGACCTTGATGTGGCGGCCGGTGAAGTGGTGGCGATTATCGGTCCCAGCGGTTCGGGTAAAACCACGCTGCTGCGCAGTATCAACCTGCTGGAAGTCCCGGATAGCGGCACTATCCGGGTCGGGGAGATTACCGTGGATGCGGCGCTGGCCCAGAGTAAGCAGAAAGAGCAGGTGCGACGTCTGCGTCAGCAGGTCGGGTTTGTCTTCCAGAACTTCAATCTGTTTCCGCACCGTTCGGTGATGGAGAACATTATTGAAGGGCCGGTTATCGTCAAACGCGAATCGAAGGCGGATGCAATAGCCCGCGCACGCACGCTGCTGGAGAAGGTCGGACTGCACGGCAAAGAGGAGAGTTATCCGCGCCGTCTGTCGGGTGGACAACAGCAGCGCGTGGCGATTGCCCGTGCGCTGGCGATGCGGCCGGAAGTGATCCTCTTCGATGAACCGACCTCGGCGTTGGATCCGGAGCTGGTGGGCGAGGTGCTCAGCACCATTCGCGCGCTGGCCGAAGAGAAACGCACCATGGTCATCGTCACGCATGAGATGAGCTTTGCCCGAGACGTTGCCGACCGCGCCATATTTATGGATCAGGGACGCATTGTGGAGCAGGGCGAGGCGAAAGCGTTGTTCAGCAATCCGCAGCAGCCGCGGACCCGTCAGTTCCTCGATAAATTCCTCAATCAGTAACCTCACTGCCTCCTTCGGGAGGCAGTTTTAACCTGTTTAACCCCCTTTTTCTCCTGCCGCAATCCGCTTAATTTGACATGTGTTAGCACACATAATTATTCAGGCGTTAAACCTTTTGCCACATCTGACAAATCTTTTACTTTCATCGGATATTAAATGGCTTTTACGGCTGCCGCTTTCTCTTAATTATATTTTTTCGATCATCAAACGATATTATTGTTAAGTCTGGCTGTGGCGCAGATTATTCGCTTATTGCCACGCTGATTAATAAGTGTAAGGAAACGTTCTGCTAAGTAAATAACTGTGGCAACAGGGCCAGCCAGCGGCTTTTAAGAGTTTCGCTACATTCATCACCGGTTCAATGGCGAATAATCGCTGGATAATCATAAAAGCAATACTGATTTCCTCGCTTTTACTTTCCAGCATTCTGACCTACACAGCAGGAGTCATTGAATGAGCCAGACTAAGTCAGACCAGATATTGTGGGTAGATACCCTGAAGGGCGCCTGCATATTGCTGGTGGTCCTGTACCACACGGTTTTACCCGGCTTTGAAGGGACGATGAAATACCTTACTGCCGGATGGATCCCCGCCGAAATATGGATACAGTTTAATACGGTCCTGTCGCCGTTGCGTATGCCCGCCTTTTTCTTTGTGTCGGGATTGCTGGCGACCAATGGCATTATTAACCGGCCCTGGAAACAGGTGTTTACCAGTCGCATCACCAATCTCTTTTATCTCTATATTCTATGGGGCTTTATTCAGTGGTGGTCAATTATTGGCATCTCCACCGAAATTACCGGCCAGCGTATTTCACAGAATCTGAATGCCGCCTATGCCGGTTCGTTATTCGAGTTTCTCAAGCTGACGTTTATGGCCATGAGTACCTCGTGGTATCTCTATGGGCTGGGACTGTATTTCCTCTGCGCCAAAGTTTTCCGTCACTATAAGCTGGCCCTGGTGGCGGTGGCGATCCTGCTCAATTATCTGGCGGTCGAAAAAGTGATTCCGTTCTGGGGACCCCAGAGCCTGGCGCAATATTTCCTGTTCTTCCTGCTGGGTGCGTTCTGGAGTCAGACCATGCTACGCCTGAGTGAATGGCGGCGGGAGAATCTGATGCCCTGGGCGCTACTGGCGGCAGTCGCCGGGATTCATGTGATATTTGGTCTGGATAAGAGTCTGTTCCTGTGTGTGCTGGCGGTGTTATTCAGTATCGCCGCCTGTCGCTGGCTGAATCAGCATTTCAGCATGCGCTATCTCAACTGGGTGGGCCGCAATACGCTGCAGATTTACGTCATCCACCGTATTTTCATCGAGTTCTTTGGCATGTCCGCGATTCTGTTCGCGCAGCGCCATCATCTGTTTGAGCAGGCGTGGTTTTCGTTTCTGTGGGCGTGCTTCTATCCGGTGGCGATCGTGGGGATTTGCTCGCTCTGTTCAGTGGCGATCTGGTCGCTGACTAATCGCGGGGTAGGGCAATCGCTGTTTGTGTTTCCGACATTAGTTAAGCGGGCACATAGCAGGGGGTAGTTTCGCTTAGCAGCATGCAGGGTAGGCTTTGCTGCGGGCTTGCTATGAGCGGGTTACGCCCGCCAGGCGGTGGGGAGTTTCAGGATGCCCGTGCAGGCGGACGCGTCAAGGGGCGGACGCCCGCCCCTTAACAATCCCGGCGTCCGGCTGCCTCCGCGCCCCGTTTCACGGGGTACCTTCGTCACGCCCTGCGGCCCGCGGACCGTCCGGACTCGCCATCCCTGGCTCGTGCCGTCCTTTCGCCGACGTCCTGTCGGCTCATCCTTGCCTCCGGTTGTTCCTCAGCGCTTCGGATGCCTCTGACAAACCTCGCCTGCAAAATTTTTGTGTTTCTTTGATGCAGCGTTGTCTGCTCGCATGAGAGCCGAAGACCATCTTTGAAACTCACCGCAGTTAGGCACTTAACATTAAGAGAAGAGATAAAAGCGGGGGAGGGAGGCCGTCAGAACCGCTGAGCGGATGAGGGATTTCAGGACGAGCGACAGGGATGTCGCGAAGAGGCGGGTTCGCGCCAGGGATGGCGCGTCCCGGCGGTCCGTGAGAAATCCGGAAGAGGCGAAGGGACCGCGAAGCGGCGGTGAAGCAGGCCGGAGCCCGGGGTCAAGGGGGCGCGGCGACTGGCGCCCCCTTGTTGGTCGCCTGCAGAGGCGTGACTGAAACTGCCCGGCTCACCAAGCGAACGAAACCCTCTCATAGCCCGTTCGCGCAGCGAACACTCCCCCCTTAAGCGTCACCGCTACCCAATCGTCATCAGACTCGCATTACCGCCTGCCGCCGCCGTATTCACACTCAGCGAACGCTCAATCAGCAGACGCTCCAGCAGCAGATTGGTCTCGCCACGAGCGAAGCCCTGCACCGACACAATCGCGCCGTCACGTGCCGCAATCTGCTCGCACAGGGTGCGCAGCTGATCGGCATCACCGTGATAGATCACCGCATCAAACTCCGCCGTTAACGGATCACGCGCCAGCGTAATGCGCGCTTTCACCGCATCAGGCAGCGAGGCTCGCAGGGCGCGATGCAGCTCATCATCCTGCCATAGCGCTTTACTGCCGACGCTGGTGACCGCAGCCAGCTGGATTAACGCATCCTGCTCGTTATCCGCCAGACAGAGCACCTGATCGCGCGGCAACAGCGAGAAGGTATTGCGCTCGCCGGTCGGGCCAGGCAGCAGACGAACGACGCCCGCCTGGGCCAGATCGCCATAGTGCTGGCAGAGTTGCGCCAGTTCCGGTTTATCTTTTGCCCAGTTGCTGAGTGCCTGATGCGGTGCCAGCAGTGCCTGACGCAGCGTGCTGTCCGCCGGGCGTTCGGCATCCTGACGATCAAAGGTCAGACGAAGCGCGCTATCCGGGCGATTCGCCAGCAGGCGATAAAGATAGAGCGGGCCACCGGCTTTCGGACCGGTTCCGGATAAGCCTTCGCCGCCAAACGGCTGCACGCCGACCACCGCGCCCACCATGTTGCGGTTGACGTAGAGGTTGCCGACCCTGGCATTCGCCGTGACCTGCGCGATGGTTTCGTCGATGCGGGTATGCACGCCCAGCGTCAGGCCATAGCCGGAGGCGTTGATCTGCTCAACCAGCTTCGGCAGGTTGTTGCGGGTGAAGCGCACCACGTGCAGCACCGGTCCAAAGATCTCTTTATCCAGATCGCTGACCTGATTTAGCTCGATCAGCGTCGGCTTAACAAAGGTGCCACTGTTCCACTCTTTGCTGTCCTGCGGATTATTCTGCACCGCCTGATAAACCGTGAAGCCCTTGTTACGCATCGCCTGAATATGGCGATCGATATTGGCTTTCGCCTCGGCATCAATCACCGGGCCGATATCGGTTGAGAAGCGCTCCGGATTGCCCATGCGGCACTCCGCCATCGCACCACGCAGCATCTTCAGCGTATGGTCGGCGACATCTTCCTGAATGCAGAGCAGACGCAGGGCAGAACAGCGCTGTCCGGCACTGTCGAAGGCAGAGGCGACGATATCGATCACCACCTGCTCAGTCAGCGCAGACGAGTCGACGATCATCGCATTCATCCCGCCAGTTTCAGCAATCAGTGGCACCGGGCGACCGTGCTGGTCAAGGCGACCGGCCAGATTACGCTGCAGCAGGGTCGCGACCGCCGTCGAGCCGGTAAACATCACGCCACGCACCCGATTGTCTCCGGTCAGCTGCGCGCCCACGGTTTCACCCTGACCCGGCAGCAGTTGCAGCACGCCTGGCGGCACACCCGCATCCAGCAGGATCTGAACCGCCTGCGCGGCAATCAGTGGGGTCTGCTCAGCCGGTTTAGCCAGCACGCTGTTGCCTGCGGCCAGTGCAGCCGCAATCTGACCGGTAAAGATCGCCAGCGGGAAGTTCCACGGACTGATACAGACCACCGGACCGAGCGGACGATGCGTTTCGTTGTCAAAATCGTCGCGCACCATACCGGCGTAGTAATAGAGGAAATCCACCGCTTCGCGCACTTCCGCGATGGCGTTGTTGTAGGTCTTGCCCGCTTCACGCACCAGGATGCCAAGCAGCTGTTGCATCTGGCCTTCCATAATCTGTGCGGCGCGTTCCAGAATCGCCGCACGCTCCTGCGGCGGTGTAGCAAACCAGATCGGCCCGCTATTCACGGCGGCATCCAGCGCTACAGAGACTTCCTGCTCAGTGGCTTCACGTACCTGACCCACGCGATCGCCAGGTGCCGCCGGGTTAAGAATGTCGCGCAACTCACCCGCACCCGCTTCACCGTCAATCATCGGTCCGGCCAGGCAGGGCTGTGCCGCGCTGCTCAGCAGGGCGCTGGAAAGTGAGGCGAGACGGTGTTCGTTAGCCATATCCAGACCCGCCGAGTTCACGCGGTTCTCGCCATACAGCTCGCGCGGCAGGGGTATCTTCGGATGCGGCAGACCAATGGCGCCTTCGCTGGCACCCAGTTTCTCGACGGCAGTAACCGGATCGGCCACCAGCTCATCAATCGGCAGCGAGGTATCCGCGATGCGGTTTACGAACGAGGTGTTGGCCCCGTTTTCTAACAGACGGCGAACCAGATAGGCCAGCAGGGTTTCATGAGTACCGACCGGCGCATAGATGCGGCACGGACGATTAAGCTTACCGTCCGCCACTTTGCCGACTACCTGCTCATACAGCGGTTCACCCATGCCGTGCAGGCACTGGAACTCATACTGACCCGGATAGTAGTTATTGCCCGCCAGCTGATAAATCGCCGCCAGCGTGTGGGCGTTGTGGGTGGCAAACTGCGGATAGATCAGGCTGGGCACAGCCAGCAGTTTGCGGGCGCAGGCCAGGTAAGAGATATCGGTATAAACCTTGCGGGTGTAAACCGGATAGCCTTCAAGTCCTTCCATCTGGGCGCGCTTGATTTCGCTGTCCCAGTACGCACCTTTCACCAGACGGATCATCAGACGACGACGGCTGCGCTGCGCCAGATCGATCAGCTCATCAATCACAAATGGACAGCGTTTCATGTAGGCCTGAATCACGAAGCCGATGCCGTTCCAGCCTTCCAGCTCTGGCTCGAAACAGAGTTTCTCGAGCATATCCAGCGACAGTTCCAGCCGGTCAGCTTCTTCTGCATCGATGTTGATGCCGATGTCATAAGAGCGAGCCAGCAGCGTCAGCGATTTCAGAATAGGGTAGAGCTCTTCCATCACGCGCTCATACTGCGCACGGCTGTAGCGGGGATGCAGCGCGGAGAGCTTAATGGAGATGCCCGGGCCTTCATAGATGCCACGGCCATTGGACGCTTTACCGATGGCGTGGATCGCCTGCTGATAAGAGAGCAGATAGGCTTTGGCATCGCCCGCCGTCAGGGCCGCTTCGCCCAGCATGTCATAGGAGTAACGGAAGCCTTTCTCTTCCAGCTTGCGGGCATTCGCCAGCGCTTCGGCAATGGTTTCACCGGTGACGAACTGTTCACCCATCAGCCGCATCGCCATATCCACGCCTTTGCGGATCAGTGGCTCGCCACCTTTCCCGATAATGCGATTAAGTGAGCTTGAGAGGTTGGCTTCGTTGTGGGTCGAGACCAGACGGCCGGTAAACAGCAGGCCCCAGGTCGCCGCGTTCACAAACAGCGACGGGCTGCGTCCCAGATGTGACTGCCAGTTGCCATTGCTGATCTTGTCGCGGATCAGCGCATCGCGCGTTGGTTTGTCGGGAATACGCAATAACGCTTCGGCCAGGCACATCAGCGCCACACCTTCATGAGAGGAAAGGGAGAACTCCTGCAGCAGGCTTTGCACCATGCCAGCGCGTCCGGTTGCCCCTTTCTGGTGCCGCAGCTTGTCGGCGAGCTGGTAAGCCAGCTGATGGGTCTTCTCTGCCAGCGCCGCCGGTAAGCGCGCCTGCTCCAGCATCATCGGCACCGCATCGGTCTCCGGACGACGCCAGGCGGCGGTCACGGCTGAACGGGTCACTGACTGAGGTAAAATCTGCTCTGCAAAGTCAAGGAACGGCTGGTGCGACTCCTCTGGCTGGGTCTCATCGGACTCCGCTGCCGCCTGGGCAGAAAGCGGGATCTCCGGCACGGTATCGCCGCTTTCCAGCTGCCCCAGGTAGTTAAAGATCGCCTGTTTGATCAGCCAGTGTGGCGTGCGATCAATTCGCTGCGCAGCCAGTTTGATGCGCTCGCGTGTCGCGTCATCCAGTTTTACACCCATGGTGGTTGTAGCCATGACTCCAGAGCTCCTTGATAGTGGTTCAATACGGCGTTGGCTGCACTATCACTTAAGTTGCAACTTTGTGCAACCGTGTTAAATGTGAGCCAGTTAACACCCTTTTAATGTCGCCGATTGTTAAATTTTGCAATGCGGCACGGATATTGCTGCAAAATCCTCGCCAGGTTGGCAGGCCCGATAAAAAGCGGGTTTCAGGCAGGTATTACAGAGGTGCAACCGGATAACTGTGAGCGAGTGCAACCTATCAGCACGTTTTCACAAACGGTTAGTGAAATCACTGTAACGCCTGTGTTAAATCCATTGTGCGCACAACGCCTTTCCGGCAGGATACCGCGCCGCTGGGACATGACTGACGCCCTGACGAAGAAAATCGGCCCGTTCTGCCCCGTTCCGGCAGGCGGGTAGCTGGCGATTTCTCTGGGATATCAAATAATAAGTGGAGAGACAGATGAGTGTAAGTACACCAATGCTGGTGACCTTTTTGGTTTATATTCTTGGGATGGTATTAATCGGTTTTGCGGCGTATCGCTCGACCAAAAACTTCGATGATTACATCCTTGGTGGTCGCAGCCTGGGTAGCGTGGTCACGGCACTCTCTGCCGGTGCATCGGATATGAGCGGCTGGCTGCTGATGGGCTTGCCGGGTGCCATCTTCATCTCCGGTATCTCTGAAAGCTGGATTGCCATTGGCCTGACCATCGGTGCCTGGCTGAACTGGAAAATCGTGGCCGGTCGCCTGCGCGTCCAGACCGAGCATCACAACAATGCGCTGACGCTGCCGGACTTCTTTACCAGCCGCTTTGAAGACCACAGTAAAATTCTGCGCGTCATCTCCGCCATCGTTATCCTCGTGTTCTTTACCATCTATTGCGCCTCGGGCGTGGTGGCCGGTGCGCGTCTGTTTGAAAGCACCTTTGGGATGAGTTACCAGACCGCCCTGTGGGCAGGTGCAGCGGCGACCATCCTCTATACGCTGGTGGGTGGTTTCCTGGCGGTGAGCTGGACCGATACCGTTCAGGCGAGCCTGATGATTTTTGCGCTGATCCTGACGCCGGTGTTTGTGATTATCGCCGTCGGCGGCTGGTCCGATTCGATGGCGGTGATTGAGGCGAAGAGCCTGGAAAACCTCAACATGCTGAAAGGGCTGAACTTCGTCGCGGTGATCTCGCTGCTCGGCTGGGGCCTGGGCTACTTCGGGCAGCCGCATATTCTGGCGCGCTTTATGGCGGCGGATTCGCATCGCTCAATCCGTACCGCTCGCCGTATCGGTATGACCTGGATGGTGCTCTGTCTGGCAGGTGCGGTCGCGGTGGGCTTCTTCGGTATTGCCTATTTCCAGAACAACCCGACGCTGGCCACCGGCGTTAATGCCAACGCTGAGCGCGTCTTTATCGAGCTGGCACGCATCCTGTTTAACCCGTGGATTGCCGGCATTCTGCTGTCAGCGATTCTGGCGGCGGTGATGTCAACGCTGAGCTGTCAGCTGCTGGTCTGCTCCAGCGCCCTGACCGAAGACCTCTATAAAGGCTTCCTGCGTAAAAATGCCTCCCAGAAAGAGCTGGTTTGGGTAGGGCGTCTGATGGTGCTGCTGGTGGCGCTGATTGCGATCGCGCTGGCGGCTAACCCGGAAAACCGCGTGCTGGGCCTGGTGAGCTACGCGTGGGCGGGCTTTGGTGCGGCGTTTGGTCCGGTGGTGCTGTTTGGCGTCTGCTGGAAGCGCATGAACCGCAACGGTGCGCTGGCGGGGATGATTATCGGTGCGCTGACCGTGCTGGTGTGGAAACAGTATGGCTGGCTGGGCCTGTATGAAATCATCCCTGGCTTCATCTTTGCCAGCATCGCGATTGTGGTCTTCAGCCTGATGGGACGTGAGCCATCAGCAGAAGCGCAGCAGCGCTTTGCCGCCGCTGAGGCCGAATTCCAGACTAAATAAGCGAAGCGTTAATCACGAAGGCCCGTCCCGCAAGGGACGGGCCTTTTTGTTACAAAGATAAATCACCCAAAGATGAAATTATCTCCGCCAGTAACTTGTTTTTTTCTCAGCGATAATGATAATCGGTATCGTTTACACTTTACCTGTTTTTACTGTTTATTGACGCTGCTTAACATTCAAGAGGTTGGCGATGTTTGTTCCTTTTCTCATCATGCTGCGCGAAGGGCTCGAAGCCGCGCTGATAGTCAGCCTGATAGCCAGCTATCTCAAGCGCACCCAGCGCACCCAATGGTTCCCGGCGATGTGGGCGGGCGTGTTTATCGCCGCTGCGCTCTGTCTTGGCCTGGGTCTGTTCATCAATGCCACTACCGGTGAGTTCCCGCAAAAAGAGCAGGAGCTGTTTGAAGGCATCGTGGCGCTGATTGCGGTGGTGATCCTCACCTCAATGGTGTTCTGGATGCGTAAAGTCGCCCGCAATATCCGGGTCGAGCTGGAGCAGGCGGTCGATCAGGCGCTGCAACGCTCCGGCCGTGGCGGTCTGGCGCTGGTGCTGATGGTGTTTCTGGCCGTGGCACGTGAAGGGCTGGAGTCGGTGTTCTTCCTGCTGGCAGCCTTTACCCAGGATGTCGGTTATGCGCCGCCGATTGGCGCGGTGCTGGGGCTGGCAACCGCCGTGGTGCTGGGCATGCTGCTCTACTGGGGCGGTATCCGCCTGAACATGGCGCATTTCTTCCGCTGGACCAGCGTGTTCATCCTGTTTGTCGCCGCGGGCCTGGCAGCCGGAGCGATTCGCGCCTTCCACGAAGCGGGCTTATGGAATCGCTTTCAGGATGTGGCCTTCGATCTCAGCAATACCTTATCAACCCATTCGCTGTTCGGCACGCTGCTGGAAGGGATACTGGGTTATCAGGAGACGCCAAGCGTCAGCGAAGTGACGGTTTACTTCGTCTACCTGATCCCGGCGCTGATTCTGTTCTTTATGCCTGCGCGTCCTGCTGCATCAGCCACGGTTTAATCAGACATTTTTGGGCGCGTTCGCCGCGCCTGTAACTTAACAGGGAATATCGAGATGACAATGCGTTTTCGCCGCAAGGCACTGCTGCTTCCTCTGCTGGCAATCTCCGCTTCCGCGGCTGCGGCGGTTCCTCAGGTTACCGTCAGCGTCACTGACAAGCAGTGTGAGCCGATGAACTTAACGGTCAAGGCCGGCAAGACCCAGTTCCTGATTAAAAACAACAGCCAGAAAGCGCTGGAGTGGGAAATCCTCAAAGGCGTGCTGGTGGTAGAAGAGCGTGAGAACATCGCGCCAGGTTTCAGTCAGAAGCTGACCGCCAATCTGGAAGCAGGTGAATATGAAATGACCTGCGGCCTGCTGAGCAATCCAAAAGGCAAGCTGATTGTAGAGGCCGGTGAGGGCGCGGCGAAAAGCACTCCTTCCGCTCGTATGCAGCTGGAAGGCCCGATCACCGCCTATAAAGCGTATGTGACGGAGCAGGTGAACCAGCTGGTGAGCAACACCCAGGCGTTTACTGATGCCGTTAAAGCGGGTGATGTGGAAAAAGCCAAAGCGCTGTTTGCCCCGACCCGTCAATACTACGAGCGCATTGAGCCGATTGCTGAGCTGTTCTCCGATCTCGACGGCAGCATTGATGCCCGTGAAGATGACTATGAGAAGAAAGCGGCCGATCCTAAGTTCACCGGTTTCCACCGTCTGGAGAAAGCGCTGTTTGCTGATAACAGCACTAAAGACATGGCGGACTACGCTGAGAAGCTGAACAAAGATGTGAAAGATCTGCAGGTGCGCATCAGTGAACTGGCCTTCCCGCCAGCCAAAGTGGTCGGCGGCGCGGCCGGTCTGATTGAAGAAGTGGCTTCAAGCAAAATCTCCGGCGAAGAAGATCGCTACAGCCGCACCGACCTGTGGGACTTCCAGGCCAACATCGATGGCGCGCAGAAAATTGTTGAGCTGCTGCGACCGCTGGTGAGCAAGGCGAATCCGCAGCTGCTGGCCAAGGTTGACGCCAACTTCAAAAAAGTGGATGCGATCCTGAGCAAGTACCGCACCAAGACCGGTTTCGAATCCTATGAGAAACTGACCAGCGCCGATCGCAACGCGCTGAAAGGACCGATCACCGCGCTGGCGGAAGATCTTTCATTACTTCGTGGCACCCTGGGTCTGGATTAATCATGAGTCGTAAGGAAGATGACGCGCAGCCTGCGCGCCGTCGTTTACTGAAAGGTCTGGGTCTGCTGGGCGGTGCGGCGGCCATCGGCGGCGGTTGTCCGTTCCATGCCGCTGCGGCGGACAGCTTTTCGCCGGGTACGGTCACGCCGCAGGCGCGGCAGCAGATGCAGCCGTTTTACGGTCAGCATCAGGCGGGCATCACCACGCCTCAGCAGGCATCGATGATGCTGGTGGCGTTTGACCTGCTCAGCAGTGATAAAGCGGAGCTGAAGCGTCTGTTTCAGCTGCTGACCCAGCGTATCGCCTTTCTCACTACCGGCGGTCCGGCGCCTGCGGTCACTAATCCGCAGCTGCCGCCGATGGATTCCGGCATTCTTGGGGCGACTATCGCGCCGGATAATCTGACGGTTACCGTATCGGTCGGCAATTCACTGTTTGATGAACGCTTTGGTTTAGCGCCGCACAAGCCGAAAAAATTGCAGCCGATGACGCGCTTCCCCAATGATTCGCTTGATGCCAGTCAGTGTCATGGCGATCTGCTGTTGCAGATCTGTGCCAACACGCAGGATACGGTGATTCATGCGCTGCGCGACATCATCAAGCATACGCCTGACCTGCTGGGCGTACGCTGGCGACGTGAGGGCTTTATCTCCGACCACGCAGCACGCAGTCAGGGACAGGAGACGCCGATCAATCTGCTGGGCTTCAAAGATGGCACTGCTAATCCGGATACCCACAATTCTGCGCTGATGAATCAGTTGCTGTGGGTGACCGCAGACCAGGAAGAACCGGCCTGGGCGCGCAACGGCAGCTATCAGGCCGTGCGGCTCATCCGCTTTCATGTGGAAATGTGGGATCGCACACCGCTGGGTGAGCAGCAGACCATCTTTGGACGTGAGAAGCTAAGCGGCGCACCACTGGGGATGAAGCATGAACATGACGTTCCGGATTACGCCCGTGACCCGGACGGCGATGTGATTGCACTGGATGCGCATATCCGTCTGGCGAATCCCCGCACGCCGGAGACCGCCAGCAGCCTGATGCTGCGACGCGGCTACAGCTACTCGGCGGGTATCTCCGCATCCGGCCAGCTGGAGATGGGGTTACTGTTCGTCTGCTATCAGCACGATCTGGAACGCGGTTTCCTGACGGTGCAGCAGCGCCTGAATGGCGAAGCGCTGGAAGAATATATCCGGCCGTTTGGCGGCGGTTACTTTTTCGTTTTACCCGGTATCCCCGACGCCAGCCATTATTTAGCGCAGTCGTTGCTTGAAGCCTGATTAAATTTCGACCACAGTGGGCGAGCCTCTCTCTGGCCGCCCACGTTTTCATTTTCAGCGTGAAGCTTGCTGAGTTTAAACTGAGATTTCGCGGGTATTCAGTCTATATAAAATAAGCTAATTCATTGTAAATTATCGTTTTTACATTTTGGCGTAAAAGAAATACCTGCGCGTGATGAGCAATTCCTTTGCCAGCAGGTAAAATTACTATTGCAAACCTCTAACGAAATGATGCACTTTATTCAACAGGCGTAATCGTATGTGTCGATGTATCACACTGGAGTTCGCGCATGGGTCGAGTCTTTAATGGAACGTCACTGTCACTGAATAAATTGCGCCTGACCGCGAGGGCAATTCTGCCTCGTTATTTCTCCCTCTCCTCAACCTATTCTTTTGTCTTATCGCATCCTGTTTTATCCGGTGTTCAGCCACGCCATTACGTTGTTGCATACCCACTATCCTGTCCTGTCATGGCTCTAAAGGAAGCCAACTGAAACCTCTAAAGCGTTCACGTAATCGCAACGGGCCACCGGCCTTGCGCGGGAAATGAAACCAACTGAAAGGTGCCACTATGGGAAGACAGAAAGCAGTGATCAAAGCGCGTCGTGAAGCACGAAGAGTGCTTCGCAGTGACTCACGCAGTCATCGTCAGCGCGAAGAAGAGTCGGTCACTTCGCTGGTGCATATGAGTGGACTGGATGCAATTGGTATGGCGCGCGATACGCGTGACCGGTTACCGATTGAAGCCCGTAATGAAGCTCAGGCGCACTATCTTAATGCCATAGGAACGAAACAGCTGATTTTCGCAACCGGTGAAGCCGGCTGCGGTAAAACCTGGATCAGTGCTGCGAAAGCAGCTGAGGCCCTGATTAATAAGGATATCGACAGGATTATCGTTACGCGCCCGGTACTTCAGGCAGATGAGGATTTGGGATTCCTGCCCGGTGATATTTCTGAGAAATTCGCCCCTTATTTCCGCCCGGTTTATGACATTCTGGTTAAACGTCTTGGCGCATCATTTATGCAATATTGTCTGCGTCCGGAAATTGCCAAAGTAGAGATTGCGCCCTTCGCCTATATGCGTGGCCGCACCTTTGAAAATGCTGTGGTGATTCTGGACGAGGCGCAGAACGTAACCGCCGCGCAGATGAAAATGTTCCTGACCCGACTGGGCGAAAACGTCACGGTCATTGTTAACGGCGATATTACCCAGTGCGACTTGCCCGCTGGGGTGCCTTCTGGTCTCGCGGACGCGCTGGCGCGTTTTGAAGAGGACGAGATGGTTGGCATTGTGCGCTTTGGCAAAGAGGATTGTGTGCGTTCTGCGCTGTGTCAGCGCACCCTGCACGCATATAGCTAGCGTTTGATTGAGTAGAAGTGTAGCGCCCAAACCCGGCTTCGGCCGGGTTTTCTTTTTATCTGTTCCGTTCATGACTTTGTGCCGGAACTGGTGTCAGATTTTAGCGTGATATTAATAGTTAAGATGTGAGTTATTAATGATGGCTCAGCTTAAAGGCTAATATAAACAGATGAGGCCGATTTATATTCACTTAATCCGTTAACAGAGCGCGTTACAGGCTTAAGTTGATAAGCCTGTCTATTCGGATCTTCACTTTATCTGGTTCTGATGATCAGCGATTTTTCCGTGTAAACAACGCTATTGCCCGGGATGTCTTTATTGATAAACGACATCGCTCCGATAGTGACGTTGCTTCCTATGATCAGCGCGTCGCCTATGATGCAGGTTCCGGCACCGACTTCAACATTATCGCCAATAATGATGCGCGCTGGCGTGGCGCAACCTGGGCGCCCGGAGATGCCGATTGTTGAGTTCTGGCGGATTTTGAAATTGCAGCCGATAACCGTGCATTCATTTATCACCACCGATAAAAAGTGGCTTACGGTCAGTCCTGGCCCAATTGCGGTGCCGGGCTGGATTTCAGTATGGTATTTCTGAATGAGTTTCCTGTTGATGCGCCGCGCGAGCTTCTTTAATAGCTTACTGTCATTCTTATAAAGAAAGGAGACTATCCGCCACCAGAAGTTAAATCGCCTTTCCGGGCATTTAATCGCTTTATGAATCGTACGCGCCCAGCTAAAAGGCTTATCGCTCATCATCACTTCGCGACGTAAACACTCATGCAGGTGTTTTTTTAATTCATATTTTTTCATGATTATGTATCAGCGGTTTGCAATTTTTTAGCCGCGCATGGTAGCAGGCTACAGCAAACACTATTTGAGGCAGGTCATTTAACCTGTCGCAGAATTAACTGCAAGGTGTCTCATTTGAGCATCACGTGAATTTAATTAGCGGGCTCAAATAAGAATAATGATCAAAGGATGGAAGTTGTAAAGAAAGGGAAGGTCAGGGAAGGGAAGGATTCGCTCAGCATGTTGTCAGACCCCGGCGGGGCTTCTCACACTCATCTCAGCGTGCAACAGGCAAAAAAAAAGCCTGAACAAAAGTTCAGGCTCTTCTCTGAAGATGGCGGTGAGAGAGGGGTTCGAACCCTCGATACGTTGCCGTATACACACTTTCCAGGCGTGCTCCTTCAGCCACTCGGACACCTCACCAGATTTACTTCACTGACCGCGCTGGGTCAACGGGGCGGTACTATAGGGAGTCGGCCGAAAACGGTCAAGCACTATTTTCCTCTTTTGTTCTATTCGCTTAAGCTCTGAACGAATCGATTTACTGCGGCATAAAACCGGGGATTTATGCCGCAGATTTTGCCCCGTCAAAGGTTAAATCAGCTCTTCACCCGATTCGCGAAACTTTTGCGCAGCTTCTGCAGCTTCGGTGGGATCACCGCCATGCAGTAACCGTTGCGCTGGCCCGCACCTTCCCAGTAATCCTGATGATAGGCCTCAGCGGGATACCACTCTTTCAGCGGTTCGATGGTGGTCACCACCGGCACATTATGATCGGCCTGGGCGCGTTCAATGGCGGCACGGGCTTCCGCTTCCTGCTCTGCATTAGCCGGGAAAATCGCCGAGCGATACTGTGTGCCGATATCGTTGCCCTGACGGTTAAGCTGGGTCGGATCATGTGTGACAAAGCTGATATCCAGCAGATCGCCGAAAGTCACTTTCTCCGGATCAAAACCAATGCGAATCGCTTCAGCATGACCGGTTGCACCGCTGCAGACCTGCTCATAAGTCGGATTAGGACGGGCACCGCCGGTATAGCCGCTTTCCACCGACTCAACGCCGATCACATCCTTAAAGACCGCTTCGGTACACCAGAAACAGCCGCCAGCGATAACTGCGTATTCGATTGCCATAATAATTTACTCCTGTCAGGTCGAAAGAGGTGAATGGGGGCGCGGCAGACCGCTTTCAACTAGATCAGCATCTCCGGTTTAAAATCGCCGCTCTTATCCAGCATTTTTTCGCTCATCACACTGAAGCGGCCTTCGCCAGTGTAGTGCAGGGTAGCGGGATATTCCGGCTGCTCGGCGACATGGGCTTTCACAATCTCAAAAATAAACAGGTTGTAGTTGGCGACCATCGAATCGTCATAGAGCTGACACTCAAAGCTGGCAAAGCATTCGGCAATCATCGGTGCGCCCACAACCTGCGCCGGTTCCGGCGTCAGGCCAAACGCCTCAAATTTATCCAGCTGGTCGCCGTGGCTGTTGCCGATTGCGACAACCTCATCAATCAGTGAAGCGGAGGGGATATTCAGCACGCACTGACCGCTGTTGCGGATCAGCTCGTGGCTGTGATTCATTCCGGAAATCATGCAGCCGACCAGGGAAGGCGAGAACTCCAGCACCGTGTGCCAGCCGAGCGTCATGATGTCGTGCTGATCCTGATACTGGGAACTGAGCAGCAGCACCGGTCCGGGTTCAAGGTACTTGCGGGCTTTGCTGACCGGAAAAGCATATTTGTGCATGCGTTGGCTCATGGCGTAACTCCTTAAACGGAAGGGTGCCATTAAGTGTAGAGCACGCTGCGGGTGCAGCAGGAACGCCAGAAGTCAGAAATGCGAGGTGGGTGAGGAAGTGCGGGCAGAGCCGATATTTTACCGGCAGTATCGCGAGCTTAAGGTTTCCTTAATATACCCTCGCGATACTGCCAGCATTAACTGAGGATAATGCTATGAAAACTGCTCCTGTTACCCTGTCTGTCACGGCTTCGCGTCCGATGAGCGAATATGCTGCACTGCTGATTGCCGCAGCCACCGTTGTTCTGTTTCTGTCTGCCTGGTTCACCGCTTAAAACTTAACGACGGCCCGGCAACCGCTTCGGTCGCGACGATTGCCTAAGAAAAACTGAAACCGGTGTAGCTGGACGATGCGGCTGACAATGCTCAGCCCGAGTCCGATACCGCCGTAGCGACTGTCCATCCGGATAAACGCTTTACTCAGCTCGCCACTTTTACTCTCATCAATGCCAGGCCCCTCATCTTCCACCACCATCATGGGGTGTGGAACAGATAACAGTTGCACACTGATGGTGCTGTTATCCGGGCTATAGCGATGGGCGTTCTCCACCAGGTTACGCAGCAACATCTTCAGCAGCGTGGCATCACCACGTACAAACTGCTCCTGCGGCAGATCGAGCACCAGCGTCTGCTGATGCGCTTCCAGCATAATACTCAGCTCCGCCTCCATCGGCAGAATCACATCTTCGATCAACCCGACGTTCTGATAGGTGCCAGAGGTAAACGACTGTCCAGCGCGTGCCAGATTCAGCAGCTGCGACACACTGTGCGTCATCTGATCCAGGCGCTGCACCAGCGGCTGAACTTTGACATCGCTGTTACGCTCAATTAACTCCAGATGCAGACGCAATCCCGCCAGCGGCGTGCGCAACTCATGCGCCACATCGGCAGTGAACAGCCGTTCCCGTTCCAGACTGGTATTCAGACGGGCGACCAGCTGGTTGATCGCCTGCGTGACCGCATCGATCTCATGAACCTGGCTGTAGCAGGCGACAGGTTCGAGATTCTCTTCGCTGCGACTCTCCAGTTCACGCTGCAGCTGATAGAGCGGCCGGGTGATCCATTTCACCGCCTGATAGCAGAGCAGCAGCGTCAGGGTAATCATCACCAGACTCGGCACCGCCAGACTGGCCACCGCTTCATGCACTTCACGTTTAACGTGACTGTCCATGTTGCGCTTCTGCAACTGCGCCTCTACCAGAAACTGAATCTGCTCTTTACTCTCATGCCACAGCCAGACCACGCTGATCACCTGGAATACCAGCAGGATCAGACCAATGGTCAGGATGAGGCGAAAGCGCATACTGCGGTGATCGAAACGTCTTATCATGTTGCCTCGCGAACGCCATCCTGCGTCACCAGTGCATAACCAAAACCGCGCACCGTGCGAATAGCGCTTTTGCCAATTTTGTCGCGCAGATTATGGATGTGCACTTCCAGCGTATTAGTAGAAGGCTCGGTCTCCCAGTTATAGATATCCTGGTAGAGAATCTCACGGTGTACCGGATTCCCGGCCTTGAGCATCAGCCGTGACAGAATCGCAAACTCTTTAGGGGTCAGATCCAGCAGCACATCATTGAGCATGATCTGGCGATGCGTCATATCCAGCGCCAGCGCCCCCACTCTGACATGGCTGTCGCCCTGATTAACGTGACGGCGGATCAGTGCGCGGATACGCGCCAGCAACTCATCCAGCGAGAACGGTTTGATCAGATAGTCGTCCGCGCCAGCGTCGAGTCCGGCAATGCGCTCGTTGATGGTGTCGCGCGCGGTCAGGATCAGCACTGGCGTCATTTTCTTCTGGCGACGCAGTCGTATCAGGAAATGCAGGCCATCTTCGTCCGGCAGGCCCAGGTCCAGCACGACCAGACTATACAGGCCGCTGGCGAAATGTGCTTCCGCATCCCGCACCCGCGTCACGCCGTCGCAGACATAGCCTTCGCCTTCCAGCGCCAGCATCAGACCCTGCAGCAGCAGGGCGTCATCTTCAACTATCAGTATCTTCATTAGGGTTGGCTCCGACACGACGTCAAAATATCATCCGCAGGCACATATTCGTGGGTCGCGGTGCCGGTTAATCCCAGCATGGTTGAGAACAGATTATCCTGTGAAAAATCGTCTGTCGCCGCCAGTTTATTCAGGCAGCCGCGATTAACCGCATAACGTTTCTGATAATCATCCGAAAGCCAGATCAGCAGCGGCACATGTTTCTGGGTATCCGGCGCGATAGCGTAAGGCAGGCCATGCAGGTAAGCCCCATTTTCACCCAGCGATTCGCCGTGGTCAGAAAGATAGACCAGGCTGGTGGTGAAGCGATCCTGATGCGCACGCAGGACATTAATAGCCTTATCGACGATATGATCCACATTGACCAGCGTGTTGTCATAAGTGTTGACCAGCTGCTGTTGCGAACAGTCCTGAATCTGGTTGGTGTCACAGGTCGGTTCAAACTGACGGAACTGCGGCGGATAGCGATGGCTGTACGTCGGGCCATGACTGCCGATGGTGTGCAGCACAATCACCGCATTACCTTTTAACTGGCTGATGTACTCATCCAGTCCGTGGAACAGCACGTCGTCGTAACACTCACCGTCAATACACATGCCCGGCAGGTTCAGGCTGGTCATATCCTGGTGCGGAACGCGATCGCAGGCCCCTTTACAGCCGCCATCGTTCTCATTCCACAACACGCTGATCCCGGCACGCTGAATCACATCCAGCAGTCCCTCCTGATGGGCGGCCAGCACATCATCATAATGAGCGCGCGGCATGTTTGAGAACATGCAGGGCACAGAAACCGCTGTCGCCGTGCCGCACGAGGTGGTGTGCGGGAAATAGATCACATCATCTTTCGCCAGTAAGGGATTGGTCAGACGACCATAACCGCCCAGCGAGAAGTTTTGCGCGCGTGAGGTTTCGCCCAGTACCAGAATGGTCAGATTCGGCTTGCCGCTGGTGCGGCTGGGCTGCAGGTGCGCATCTTCACCGATACGAATCAGCGGTGCGTTCTGCAACTGCTCATGCTTATACCAGGAGAGGGTCGCCGCAATACTGTTAGACGGGCTGAGTGCTTTGACCAGCTCGCGGTTGTTGCGGAACAGCGAGGCGTAATCTTTATAGAAGAGCAGGGCGATCAGCACGATCAGCGCAGCTGACAGCAGCACGCTAAGCAGCCGCGCCAGTACGCCACGCCACTGCTGTTTTTTGATTCGCGGCCAGAACACCAGCAGCGCCATCAGCAGACCCGAAGTGAGCAGGGTGAGCAGCAGCTTCGGCGTAATCAGCGCAAAGGTTTCGGACGCGGTGGTATCCATCATGTTGGTGATCATCGAGCGATCGACCACGATGTTATAGGTCTGAATAAAGTACTGTGCCGACGCGCAGAGCAGAATAAACAGCGCGGCCAGCAGCCGATCCAGCCAGATAAACGAGGCCAGCGTAATCACGATATTAATCACGCTAAAGGCGACCAGCGGCATCGATAAAAACACCAGCGTGGTATGCAGGTTATCCAGCGGCATCACCGCCAGTACCTGACGGTAATAGGCAATATTAAGGAAAACCGCGATATAAACCGCAGCCAGAATCAGCAACGTAAGGCGGCTAATCAGCGGCCTCTTCAGGGTAAACGCCATGTGAGCAGGAACCAGAGTAATAAAAGTGTCATGAGATTGCGCTTTCAATATTAGGAATACCTTAAGAAGCTTAAGGTTCGGGGCGGGTCCTCTGTACAGCGAGTATTACGACAGTGACTCCAGCCAGCCGCGGATCGGGTCCGGCGGGTTCTTCTAAGGCAATGCCAATAAGAACGGTACGTTTATGCTGATTTAACCGCAGCGGCTGGCATGAAACCTGCATCTTTCTGGCATTACCCCTGTTAATGACTACACTTAATGTGAAGATGTTCTCAGTCAGGAAGTATTGTCAGCAATGCGCTTGCAAGTTTGAGGAGAGTGACCTATTCAATCACCACGTTTTATCCCTCAATCACCGCTTTATCAGAATTTCCCGCTTGCTGACCTGACTGCGTCAGGACATTCTTGTTTTAACTCAATGTTTTATTAAATTTCGATTTCCAGGAGACGTAACGTGACTCAAGCGGCAGACACCCATGCCAGGTACCCGACATTAACGAGCGGGCAGTACGCCTTCTTTTTTGATGTCGACGGCACGCTGGCAGCGATTCAGTCCCGTCCCGAAGCGGTATTCATTCCTGAGCAGGTCATCGCACAACTCCAGCAGCTCTCCGCCCTCTCTGGGGGTGCACTTGCGCTGGTTTCCGGCAGACCTATTGAACAACTTGATGCGCTGGCCGCGCCGTGGCACGGCCCGGCTGCGGGCGTGCATGGCGCTGAGCGCCGTGATGCAGAGGGTCATCTGCAACGCATCAGCCTGCCGGTGGAGGTCGAGCAACCGCTCAGAGCCGAACTGCAGGAAGCGATGGCTTCCTGGCCTGGCACGCAGCTGGAGATCAAAGGCATGGCTTTTGCCCTTCACTACCGTCAGGCGATGCAGCATGAGCAGGATGTGATGCGGCTGGCCGAACAGTCCGTGAAGCGCTTCCCCGGACTGGCGCTTCAGCCGGGAAAATGTGTGGTTGAGATTAAACCCGCAGGTATTGATAAAGGCGCCGCCATTGGCGACTTTATGCAGCAGTCCCCTTTTGCCGGACGTACGCCAGTCTTTATTGGCGACGATCTCACTGATGAGAAGGGCTTTCTGGCCGTCAACGAACGGCAGGGCGTCTCGATCAAAGTCGGCGAAGGTTCCAGCCAGGCCGATTATCGGCTCACTGATGTCGATGCGGTTTACGGCTGGCTGGAAAGAACATTATTACTATTAGAGCAAGACAACGTCGGTAAGGAGTTTAGGTTATGAGTCGTTTAGTGGTTGTATCTAACCGTGTCGCCATGCCAGATGGGTCTAAAACCAGCGCTGGCGGACTGGCCGTCGGTATTCTCGATGCACTGAAAAGCACCGGTGGAATGTGGTTTGGCTGGAACGGTGAAATCAGCGAGTTCACAGGCGAAGACGTCGAAGACGTCAAGGTTCAGGAGCATGAGGGGATTGAGTATGCCTCGTTCCCGCTGAGCCAGAACGATTACGATCTCTATTATTGCCAGTTCTCTAACACGGTGATCTGGCCTGCCTTCCATTATCGCCTCGACCTGGTGCAGTTCCAGCGTGAAGCGTGGGAAGGGTATTGCGACGTCAATGATTCAGTGGCGCAGCGTTTAAAACCGCTGATCAAGCCTGATGACATTGTCTGGATCCACGATTATCACTTTTTACCGTTTGCCGCCGCACTGCGTCGGGCGGGCATTAATAACCGCATCGGTTTCTTCCTGCATATTCCGTTCCCGACACCTGAAATCTTCAATGCGCTGCCTCCACACAAAGAGTTGCTGGAGATGCTGTGCGAATATGACCTGCTGGGCTTCCAGACCGAGTCCGATCGGGTGGCGTTCCTCGACAGCGTCAGCCAGCTCACGCAGCTGCAGAATAAAGGCGACAAAAAACATCGCGCCTTTGGCAATACCTTTGTGACTGAGGTTTACCCAATCGGGATTGAGCCAGACAGCATTAAAGAGATGGCCGAAGGACCGCTGCCGCCGAAAATGGCTGCGATGAAGAAAGAGCTGGGCGATGCACGCAATATCATTGCCTGCGAACGTCTCGACTACTCCAAAGGTCTGCCTGAGCGTTTCCTTGCCTATGAAGCGCTACTGGAAAACTTCCCGGAGCATCGCGGCAAGATCCGCTATTCCCAGATTGCACCAACCTCGCGTGGCGATGTGCAGGCATACCAGGATATCCGTCATCAGCTCGAGACCGAAGCAGGGCGCATCAACGGTAAGTACGGTACGCTGGGCTGGACCCCGCTCTACTACCTTAACCAGCATTTTGACCGTCGCCTGCTGATGAAGATCTTCCGCCTGACCGATGTCGGTCTGGTGACGCCGCTGCGTGACGGTATGAACCTGGTGGCGAAAGAGTATGTGGCTGCGCAGGACCCGGACGATCCGGGTGTACTGGTGCTGTCGCGCTTTGCCGGGGCGGCCAATGAGCTGACCTCCGCCCTGATCGTGAATCCTTACGACCGTGATGAAGTGGCCGCCGCGCTGGACAAGGCGATTACCATGCCGCGTACCGAAAGGATTTCACGCTACAACGACATGATGGCGGTATTGCGTAAGAATGATATTACCGCATGGCGTGAAAGCTTCCTGAAAGACCTGGAGCGCATTGACCCACGCAGCGTTGACCACAACACGGACAACAAGGTCGCAACCTTCCCAAAACTCGCCTGAATTAAGTCCTGATTCAGATGCTGAAAGCAGCGATACCCGCAGGGTGGTATCGCTGCTTTTTTTTGGCCCCGATCACAGAAAGCCCAGCCGGTATCTGTTAAAGGCCGCTTGCAGAGAGTGTTCGTTGATCAACTAAGTGACCGCGCGGAGTGGCCCGATTCCTGCAAGCGAGCCCGCAAACCTTGTCATATCAGGCTCTGCCGCTTTCTTTACCTACATTGCTCAAGTTTTTCATCAGGCTGCCGATAGTAATAGTGCCAACGCATAACCCCTCGTTAATTCATTCGACTTTCTTATGTAACCCCTTGTTACATTGGGTATCGGAGCCTGAACACACTGCTGTCACTGTTAACACCAGGTTGCTATAAATCCCCCCTGATACCGTAGAAACCTTAACGATTTCATTACTCACGCCCTGCGATACTCCCCTTAAGTAACTAATTTAACAGCGATTACCTGCCTGCTTCACCAGCATAATCATCTGATAACTCTTGTTTGGCTGGTTCTAAATAGGGTGTTAAAACGATTAACACTCGATATTCATTCCGGACTGCTCAAAGCGTCGAATAGCGATGGTTTTACCCCCTATTAAACCTTTCTCAGGACCAATTGGACTTAAAATCGGGCTTTTTTGTATAAAAAATGACCAGTCAGTAAGAAACCGTAAAGGTTTACTGAAGAAATTTGCGTTAAAAGTGTGATCTGCGTCACACTTTATCTAAAATTACGCTTCCCTGTCGTTGTATGTCGAAATCAGACGATATAGATTTGCCTTGTTTTCGGAATAGTCCTAAAAAACGTAAGAAGATGTCACGGAAGATGTCCAGAACTCGAAAATAGAATGGCATGGATTTTCGACCTTCGGTGGGTCTGAAACCCACACAAAAGCAGAAGGCGAAAACAGTGACATTGAGATTATGTGAAGTTTTTTTTGCCATCTTTTGATTTAACAAACAGCAGCTCGAACCGCAGAGTTTTCTCTGCGATACAGTTACGTCGCATCTCTCAGGATGGAAAAATAATGAACACCTCTGATGTATTGAAACCTATTTACGATCTCAACTTGTCTTATTTACTGCTTGCGCAGCGTTTAATTAACCAGGATAAAGCTACCGCAATGTTTCGTCTCGGAATTGACGAAAAAATGGCGAACACATTATCTGAATTAACATTGCCTGAGATGGTAAAAATGGCGGAAACCAATCAACTGGTTTGCCAGTTCCGTTTTACCGAAAGCAGCACCATTAATCGTTTGACGCAGGAATCACGCGTGGATGATTTACAACAAATCCATACCGGCATTTTATTATCCAGCCGTTTACTGCGTAATGCGTCTAAAGATGAAGCACCTGCTAAAAAGAGAGCAATGTCATGAGTGAGAAAAGTATTGTTCAGGAAGCACGTGATATTCATCTCGCGATGGAACTCATCACTTTAGGTGCACGCTTACAGATGTTAGAGAGCGAAACGCAGCTGAGCCGCGGTCGTCTGATCAAGCTCTATAAAGAATTACGTGGCAGTCCGCCACCGAAAGGCATGCTGCCGTTCTCCACGGACTGGTTTATGACGTGGGAGCAGAACATTCATGCTTCTATGTTCTGTAACGCCTGGAAGTTTTTACTGAAAACGGGCCTGTGCAGCGGCGTCGATGCCGTGATCAAAGCCTACCGCCTGTATCTTGAACAGTGTCCTCAATCGGACGAGGGCCCGCTGTTGGCGCTGACTCGTGCCTGGACCCTGGTCCGATTCGTTGATAGCGGTATGCTGGAACTGGCAGATTGTAAGAGCTGCAACGGCAGCTTTATTAACCATGCACATCAGCCGGTTGGCAGCTTTACCTGCAGCCTGTGCCAGCCGCCATCACGTGCCGTAAAAAGACGTAAACTTTCGGCAGAACCTGCCGATATCTTTCCACAACTGCTGGATGAACAGGTTAAACACGCCGTTTAAATTTGTTCGCATTGTGGAAGTCATCCAGCAGCGGTTAATACCGCTGCTTTTTTTTTGCTTGCGGTTCAGGAATAACACCTGCGGCTCTCTGGCTTAACTTCCACCAACACGTTACGGACGTAAGGATATTTTTGTGCTGATAATTATAGGTTACCTGATTGTTTTAGGCTCCGTGTTGGGCGGATATGCGCTGGTAGGTGGCCATCTGGGCGCGCTTTATCAGCCAGCCGAATTATTAATGATTGGCGGTGCCGGTGCCGGTGCTTTTTTAGTCGGCAACAATGGCAAGTCGATTAAAAAAACGCTGAAAGCGTTGCCTAAGTTATTTCGCGGCTCCAAGTACAACAAAGCTGTTTACATGGATTTAATGGCGCTGCTTTATCGCCTGATGGCGAAGTCGCGTCAGCAGGGGATGTTATCGCTGGAACGCGATATTGAAGATCCGAGTCAGAGTGAAATTTTTGCTAATTATCCCCGCATTCTTGCCGATAAACAGTTAGTAGATTTTATTACCGACTATTTGCGCCTGATGGTGAGCGGCAACATGAACGCCTTTGAAATCGAAGCGTTGATGGATGAAGAGATTGAGACCTACGAACACGAGTGTGACGTACCAGCGCAAAGTATATCTGCAGTCGGCGATGGTCTTCCGGCATTCGGCATCGTCGCCGCAGTAATGGGCGTGGTCCATGCGCTGGCCTCGGCCGACCGTCCGGCCGCTGAACTCGGTGCGCTGGTGGCCCATGCGATGGTGGGAACCTTCCTGGGTATTTTGCTGGCCTACGGATTCGTCTCTCCGCTGGCGTCAGTACTGCGCCAGAAGTGTGCGGAAACCACCAAGATGATGCAGTGCATCAAAGTGACCTTACTGTCGAGCCTGAACGGATATGCGCCGCAGATTGCGGTGGAGTTTGGTCGTAAGACGCTCTACTCCGCTGAGCGCCCATCGTTCAGTGAACTGGAAGAGCACGTACGTAACGCTAAGAACCCGGCTAAACAGACTTCTGACGAGGCTTCATGAAACACGGCAATCGCCCAATTGTGCTGATCAAAAAGCGCAAACATAAAGGCCATGAAGGCAGCCACGGTTCGTGGAAGATTGCCTACGCCGACTTTATGACGGCGATGATGGCCTTTTTTATGGTGATGTGGCTGCTCTCTATCGCCAACCCGCAGGAGCTGGTGCAGATAGCAGACTACTTCAAAACACCGCTGAAGGTCGCGATTACCGGCGGGGCGCGCAGCAGCGACAGCGAAAGCCCGATCCCCGGCGGCGGTGATGATCCAACGAAGAAAATTGGCGAAGTGAACAAAGTCGTCGATATGGACGCGCAGAAACGCAAACTGGATGAGATTCGCCTTAACCGTTTGCGTGAAAAGCTCGACCAGTTGATTGAAGCGGATCCGCGCCTGAAAGCGCTGCGCCCGCATCTGATCATCAACATGGTGGAAGAGGGGCTGCGTATCCAGATTATCGATAGTCAGAATCGCCCGATGTTTAAGACCGGTCGGGCCGAAGTCGAGCCTTATATGCGCGATATTCTGCGTGCCATAGCGCCGATCTTAAACGACATCCCGAACCGCATCAGCCTGGCCGGACATACCGATGATTTTCAGTATGCCAACGGTGAGAAAGGCTACAGCAACTGGGAACTGTCGACCGACCGCGCTAACGCCTCACGCCGGGAACTGGTCACGGGTGGCTTAGACAGCGGAAAAATTTTACGGGTGTTAGGCATGTCCGACACCATGAGCCTGAAAAATCGTGGCGGTAATGACGCCGTTAACCGCCGCATCAGCCTGCTGGTGTTGAACCACGACACCGAAGCGGCAATTGAAAAAGAGAACGCAGAAAGTGATGCCGTCCAGATCAGTGATCCGGCCGCCATTCAACAGATTACCGCACCTGCAACACCAGGCAGCGCGGTGAATACAGCAGCCCCCTCACAGCCGAGGTGATTCCCGTGAGTATGGACATCAGCGATTTTTACCAGACGTTTTTTGATGAAGCCGATGAGCTATTAGCGGATATGGAACAACACCTGTTGGGCTTAGACCCGCAGGAGCCAGATTCGGAACAGCTTAACGCCATCTTCCGTGCCGCTCACTCTATTAAGGGTGGTGCCGGAACCTTTGGTTTTACGGTATTACAGGAAACGACTCATATCCTGGAAAACATTCTGGATGGTGCTCGTCGCGGCGAGATGCAGCTCAGCACCGACATCATCAACCTGTTTTTGGAAACCAAAGATATTATGCAGGAACAGCTCGATGCTTATAAAACCGCGCAGGAGCCTAACGCGGAGAGCTTCAAATATATCTGTGAAGCACTGCGCCAGCTGGCGCTAGAGGCCAAAGGTCTGCCGGTTGACGCACCGGCCAGTGTTGCACCTGCCAGCGCACAGTCTGCCAGCAACAGCGGCCTGCGTGTCCAGCTGATCGATCTCAAAGAGAAAGAAGTCGATCTGATGCTGGAAGAGATGAGCAATCTCGGCACCCTGACCAACGTGCAGAAAGGCAGCAACATGCTGGACGTCTGCATTGATGGCGTCGGTAAAGATGACATCGTGGCGGTGCTCTGCTTCGTGATCGACGAAGCGCAGATCCGCTTCCCGGCCGCTGATGAAGCTGTTGAAGAGCCCGTTGCTGCTGCCGTCGCTGCACCGGTAGTGGAAGAAGTTCACACCGCGACCGTCACCGAACTGCCTGTGGCAGCGGTGAAGCGTGAAAGTAAGCGTGCCGCGGCTCCTTCCAAAGCGAGCGAATCGACCAGCATTCGTGTGGCGGTAGAGAAGGTGGATCAGCTGATCAACCTGGTCGGCGAACTGGTGATCACCCAGTCCATGCTCGCTCAGCGTTCAGGTGAACTGGATCCGGTGGCGCACGGCGACCTGCTGAACAGCATGGGTCAGCTGGAGCGTAACGCCCGCGATCTGCAGGAATCGGTGATGTCGATTCGTATGATGCCAATGGAATATGTCTTCAGCCGCTTCCCGCGTCTGGTGCGTGACCTGGCGAGCAAACTCGGCAAAGAGGTCGAACTGACCCTGCTGGGCAGCTCAACCGAACTCGATAAGAGCCTGATTGAACGCATTATCGATCCATTAACGCACCTGGTGCGTAACAGCCTTGACCACGGTATCGAAACCCCAGAGAAACGTCTGGTGGCCGGTAAAGTGGCCACCGGTAACCTGACGCTGTCAGCAGAACATCAGGGCGGCAACATTTGCATCGAAGTCTCTGATGACGGTGCGGGTCTGAACCGTGAACGTATTCTGGCGAAGGCACTGTCATCAGGCCTGCCGGTTCACGAGAACATGAGCGACGAAGAAGTCGGCATGCTGATCTTCGCACCAGGCTTCTCTACGGCAGAGCAGGTGACGGATGTTTCCGGACGCGGCGTCGGTATGGACGTGGTGAAACGAAATATTCAGGAGATGGGCGGTCACGTCGAAATCGCCTCGAAGCAGGGCAAAGGCACCACCATCCGTATCCTGCTGCCGCTGACGCTGGCCATCCTGGATGGTATGTCCGTCCGCGTCGCCGATGAAGTCTTTATTCTGCCGCTGAATGCGGTGATGGAGTCGCTGCAACCGCGTGACGAAGATCTGAAACCGATGGCCGGTGGCGAGTGCGTGCTGGAAGTGCGTGGCGAATATCTGCCGCTGGTTGAGCTGTGGAAAGTCTTTGATGTGCAGGATGCCAAAACCGAAGCCACTCAGGGCATCGTGGTGATCCTGCAAAGCGCGGGCAAACGCTATGCGCTGCTGGTCGATCAGCTGATTGGCCAACATCAGGTGGTGGTGAAGAACCTCGAAAGTAACTATCGCAAAGTGCCGGGCATCTCAGCTGCCACCATTCTTGGCGATGGTAGCGTAGCGCTGATTGTTGATGTTTCAGCACTGCAATCACTTAACCGTGAAAAACGTGTGGCTGGCGCTGCCGCCTGATTGATAACGAAAGGGTAAATAACATGAATGGAATGGCAACCGTGACAAAAATTGCTGGCGAAACAGTAGGTCAGGAGTTTCTGGTCTTTACGCTGGGCGACGAAGAGTACGGCATCGATATCCTCAAAGTTCAGGAAATTCGCGGTTACGATCAGGTAACACGTATTGCGAATACCCCTGAATTCATCCGCGGTGTCACTAACCTGCGTGGCGTTATCGTGCCGATTATCGATCTGCGTGTGAAGTTTGCGCAGCCCGATGTGGAGTACAACGAAAACACCGTGGTGATCGTACTGAATCTGGAAAACCGTGTGGTCGGTATCGTGGTTGACGGTGTCTCTGACGTGCTGTCACTGACCCAGGATCAGATCCGTCCTTCACCTGAGTTCGCTGTGACCATGTCTACCGAGTACATGACCGGTCTGGGCGCACTGGGTGACCGCATGCTGATTCTGGTCGACATCGAGAAACTGCTGAGCAGCGACGAGATGGCGCTGGTTGATAACCTGCGTAGCGCGTAATCGAATCATCACGGGCCGGTTCTGGCTGGCCCGTGATAGTTCCGGCTGGTGATAATTCCTTTAAAATCATATAATAAAGCCTCTCCGCCCCCTAATTTCCTGCTTTTACCTGCCGATAATCCCTGAGTCACTTTTTAATTACCTACTTTGTTCAGGGTTACTCATGTTAACGAAAATCCGTGTTGTCACCAGTCTGTTACTGGTGTTGCTGGTGTTCGGGCTGTTACAGGCCTTCTCCGGTTCTGTCTTTTACTCCGCATTAAGCCACGATAAGCAAAGCTTCGCCGTTTCCCAGCTGGCCATGCAAAACACCCAGGCGCTTAATGACGCTTATATGAGTCTTAACCAGAGCCGTGTCCTGCTGACCCGCATTCAGCTGCGTATCGCCACCAGTAAACTGGAAGGTAAAACGGCTGATGTCGCCTCGCTGTTTGAGGATAGTCAGCGTTTCCAGCAGGCGGCAGGGGGTTTTTACAAGACGTTCAAAGATACGCCAGATACCCCAGGACAGGATGAGCAACTCAACAACCAGCTTGACCAGCGCTTCGGCGACTATGCGGGTGCGCTAAGCAGCCTGCAGAGCGCGCTCCAGGTCAATGATATGGCCGCGGCCGCAAAAGCCCCGGTGGCACCAAGTCAGAGTGCATTTTTAACACTCTATCAAGAGTGGCGCGCCGATCAGAGTCGGCTGACCACGCTGGGCGTGGCAGAGAACAGCAGCGCCTATACCCGAATGATGTGGATCCTCTCCACCATCATGGCCGCCGTGGTCGCGGTGATCGTGCTCTGCTGGTTTGGCCTGCGCAAAATCGTGATGACGCCGCTGAACAGCAGCATCAATCACATTCAGCACATCGCCCAGGGCGATTTAACCCAGCCCATCGTGGTGGAAGGGCGCAACGAGATGACCCAGCTCGCGGCCAGCCTGCATGAGATGCAGCAGTCGCTGGTGCGCACCGTGACTAACGTGCGTGAAGGATCGGATGCGATCTTCACCGGCGCCAGTGAGATCTCTGCCGGGAACAATGACCTTTCTGCCCGCACCGAACAGCAGGCTGCCTCACTGGAGCAGACGGCGGCCAGCATGGAGCAGCTGACTGCGACCGTGAAGCAGAACGCCGAAAACGCCCGCCAGGCTTCACAGCTGGCACTCAGCGCCTCCGAAACCGCAGAAAAAGGCGGCAACGTGGTGGCTGGCGTGGTGAAAACCATGAGCGAAATCGCCGGTAGTTCGAAGAAGATTGCAGATATCACCAGCGTGATTGATGGCATCGCGTTCCAGACCAATATCCTGGCGCTGAATGCGGCAGTTGAAGCGGCGCGCGCCGGGGAACAGGGTCGTGGTTTTGCGGTGGTCGCGGGCGAGGTGCGTAATCTGGCACAGCGCAGCGCCCAGGCGGCCAAAGAGATCAAAGGACTGATTGATGACTCCGTGAACCGGGTTAATGTCGGTTCGCAGCTGGTCGGCACCGCCGGGGAAACCATGAGCGATATCGTCAGTGCGGTTACGCGCGTCACCGACATCATGGGCGAAATCGCCTCGGCGTCGGACGAGCAGAGCCGTGGGATCGATCAGGTCGGCCAGGCGGTCACCGAGATGGATCGCGTGACCCAGCAAAACGCCTCGCTGGTGGAGGAGTCCGCTGCGGCGGCCGCCTCACTGGAAGATCAGGCCAGCCGCTTAAGCCAGGCCGTGTCTGTCTTCAGAATCAAACGTGAAGCCATGCAGACGCTGACAAAGCATCTGCCGATAGCCGCGCCCGCTACGGCAGCTATGGCACCCCGCAAAGCCCTGACGGCTCCCGTCAGTGATACGCACTGGGAAACCTTCTGATGTAAAGCTGCGCATCCTGCGGGATGCGCAGCTACCCCCTTTATTCCTCTGCTTAAAGCCAAACTCAGCAGCTCCTGCTGATAAAATTAATTACAAAAGCCACTTCTCTCCTGAAAGCGCCGAAAAGCGTTAATTAATCCTATAAACACGCCGATATAGCCGCTGCACCTAAATTAACCTGCAGGGGAACATAATGTTAAAAAAAATAAAAGTGGTGACCAGTTTAATCGCAGTCCTGGTTATCTTTGGCGCGCTCCAGTTAGTCGCTGGCAGCCTTTTCTGGTCAGCTCTCAATAAAGACAAGGAGTCCTTCGCACTGTCGCAGGTCTCTAATCGCAATGTCACCGAGATGACTGACGCTTATATTGCCTTAAACAACAGCCGTACTACGCTGAACCGCGGCATGCTGCGCTTACAGACCAGCATGGCATCGCAGATGAACGGCGGACAGCTTGATGAGCTGATTAATAAAGCCAGTAAGCAACTGGTGGAAGCCGATCGCCACTTCAAAATCTATTACCATCTGCCTACCACTCCCGGTCTTGATGAGAAGCTGGGCGACAAGCTGGAAGCCGACTACACCAATTACGAAAGCGGCCTGAAAGCGATGGTAAAAAGTCTGCAGGCGCGCGACCTGGAAGGTATGTTCAAGCAGAATATTGAGCAGAAACAGGTGGCGATGCAGGGCAGCTATGACAAATGGCGTGCACTCCAGACTGCACTTTCCGATCAGGGTATGGAAAAGAATCAGAAAGCGTTTACTCAGATGATGTGGCTGCTGGCCACCATTGGTGCTGTGGTGCTGGCGGTGATTATTACCTGCTGGTTTGGCCTGCGTCAGGTGCTGATTCAGCCGCTGCAACAGCTGCTGGCACAGATTCGTGCTATCGCCTCTGGCGATCTGACCCAGCCGATTGTGGTTGAAGGTCGCAATGAGATGAGCCAGCTGGCTGCAGGCATCCATGAGATGCAGCAGTCGCTGGTCATGACAGTGAGTAATGTGCGTGACGGCTCTGATGCCATCTTCACCGGTGCCAGCGAAATTGCCGCCGGTAACAACGACCTTTCATCCCGCACCGAAGAGCAGGCCGCCTCACTGGAGCAGACTGCAGCCAGCATGGAGCAGCTCACCGCCACGGTGAAGCAGAATGCTGATAACGCCCGTCAGGCGTCACAGCTGGCACTGACCGCTTCCGAAACTGCACAGCAGGGCGGTAAAGTGGTGAATGGCGTGGTCACCACCATGAAAGAGATCGCGGGCAGCTCGAAGAAAATCGCTGACATCATCAGCGTGATCGACGGCATCGCCTTCCAGACCAACATCCTGGCGCTGAACGCAGCCGTTGAAGCGGCGCGTGCCGGTGAACAGGGTCGCGGTTTTGCGGTAGTGGCAGGTGAGGTGCGCAGTCTGGCACAGCGCAGCGCCCAGGCTGCGAAAGAGATCAAAGGCCTGATTGAAGACTCCGTATCACGCGTCAACAGCGGTTCACTGCAGGTTGAAAGTGCTGGCAGCACCATGAATGAGATCGTGGGCGCCGTGACCCGCGTGACCGATATCATGGGCGAAATCGCCTCTGCGTCTGATGAGCAGAGCCGTGGTATTGAGCAGGTCGGTCTGGCCGTCACTGAGATGGATCGCGTGACTCAGCAGAACGCCTCACTGGTTGAAGAGTCTGCCGCCGCTGCGGCCGCACTGGAGCAGCAGGCCAGCGTACTGACCCAGGCCGTCTCCGTTTTCAAAATTTCCCGCGCCTGATTTCCCGCCTTTCACCATGGCGGCGGCTTAAAGCCGCTGCCATGCATAAAGTTCCCCCCGTCTGCGCCGATAAATAAACACGAATCGCCAACCAATGAGGTGTTTATGTTTAGTCGAGTACGAGTCGTTTCCGGCCTGCTGTGCGTGCTGGCGCTGTTTGCGCTGCTGCAGCTTTTTTCGGGCGGAATGTTTTTCAAAACTGTCAGTTCAGATAAAGAGAATTTTGCCTACAACCAGCGCCTGAATACATTGCAACAGGCGATGGGCACCTCATGGGTTTCGCTTGTTCAGGCGCGCAACACCCTTAACCGCGCCGGTATTCGTTTTCTGCAGGATGCACAGATGTCGGGCTCGGGTGCCAGCGTAAAAGACCTGGTCGCCCTGGCGGGTCAGGAGCTGAAAGAAGCGGAAGTCAACTATCAGATCTTCAACGATAACCTGACTGAACAGGGCAAAACGGCCGAAAACGTTCTGACGTTACAGGCGAACTACAAGGCCTATCACGATGCACTGGCGGAGCTGATGGTGTTCTTCACCAACGGCAACTTCAAAGGTTTTGTGGACCAGCCGACCCAGAGTTTCCAGGACAAGTTCCAGAAAGATTACAGCGCCTGGCTTGAGCACAACAAAGAGCTGGCACAGCAGGGTGTGGAATCTAATCAGAAGGCGTACAGCCGCTCCATCGCTATTGTTATCGCCACGCTGGCGGTGACTTTGCTGATGATTATCCTGGTGTGGAACGTCATGCGTTCCGTGCTGATCCGCCCACTGCGTCAGAGCATTGAGCATATCCAGCACATCGCACGCGGCGATCTGACCCGGCCGGTTGAGATTAACGTGCGAAACGAAATCGGTGAGTTACTGACGTCGCTGCATCACATGCAGCAGGAGCTGGTGCGTACTGTACGTACCGTGCGTGATGGCTCTGATGCCATCTATACCGGTGCCAGCGAAATCTCCATCGGCAATAACGATCTCTCCGCGCGTACCGAACAGCAGGCCGCCTCTCTGGAGCAGACCGCTGCCAGCATGGAGCAGCTCACCGCGACTGTGAAGCAGAATGCCGAAAACGCCCGTCAGGCGTCGAAGCTGGCGCTGACTGCCTCTGAAACCGCGCAGCAGGGCGGCAAAGTGGTGGATGGCGTGGTCACCACCATGAAAGAGATTGCGGGCAGTTCCAAGAAGATTGCCGATATTACCAGTGTGATTGATGGCATCGCCTTCCAGACCAACATCCTGGCGCTGAATGCGGCGGTTGAAGCGGCGCGTGCCGGTGAGCAGGGTCGCGGTTTTGCGGTCGTCGCCGGTGAAGTACGCAGCCTGGCGCAGCGCAGCGCTCAGGCCGCCAAAGAGATCAAAGGTCTGATCGAAGATTCGGTTAGCCGCGTTAATACCGGCTCGGTGCTGGTAGAGAGCGCCGGTGACACCATGAGCAACATCGTCAGCGCGGTAACACGCGTCACCGACATCATGGGTGAGATCGCCTCCGCATCAGACGAACAGAGCCGTGGCATTGACCAGGTGGGCCTTGCGGTGACCGAGATGGATCGCGTCACCCAGCAGAACGCCTCACTGGTTCAGGAGTCAGCAGCAGCGGCTGCAGCGCTCGAAGATCAGGCAAGTCACTTAAAACAAGCGGTTTCAGTGTTCAATATTGGTAAAGAATTTGTCGCTCAGGCCGTTAACAAGACAACGGCGATGAAAACTCTCCAGTCAGAAGCACCGTTAGCCGTTGGTCGTCCGGCTGCTGCACGCAGCGACGACAACTGGGAAACCTTTTAATCGCCCGTGGCCCGGTCGCCGTTAAGCCGCCGGGCATCGCAGCAGAAAAATAATATATTCAGTTCGGGCCAGGTGCAGAGATGAAAAAATCGACAATTTTAGATCAAAGTGAGACGACAACGCTGCTGTCGCAGATGGTGCAGCGTTTACCGCTCTCCGATACGCATTTTCGTCGTATCAGCCAGCTGATCTATCAGCGTGCCGGTATCGTACTGGCCGATCACAAGCGTGAGATGGTTTACAACCGTCTGGTTCGTCGCCTGCGTACGCTGAACATCGATGATTTCGGTCGCTACCTGGCGCTGCTGGAGTCCGATCCGAACAGTGCTGAGTGGCAGGCATTTATCAACGCGCTGACCACTAACCTGACCGCGTTCTTCCGCGAAGCGCATCACTTCCCGATTCTGGCGGAGCATGCGCGTAAGCGCCAGGGCAACTTCAGCGTCTGGAGTACCGCAGCGTCAACCGGCGAAGAGCCTTATTCGATCGCCATGACGCTGGCGGAAGCGCTGGGCACTGGGCCGGGCAAGTTCCAGGTTCATGCCAGCGATATCGACACCCAGGTGCTGGAAAAAGCGGTGGCGGGTGTGTATCGCCAGGAAGAGCTGCGCACGCTGTCACCGGCGCAAATGCAGCGCTACTTCCTGCGCGGCACCGGTCCTCATGCCGGTATGGTGCGGGCACGTCCCGAGCTGACCAATATGGTCACTTACGCGCAGCTTAACCTGCTGGCCAATGACTGGGCACTGCCGGGTCAGTTCGACGCAATTTTCTGTCGCAATGTGATGATCTATTTCGATAAAGAGACGCAGGAGAAGATTCTGCGTCGGTTTGTCCCACTGCTGAAGCCGGGCGGCATTCTGTTCGCCGGGCACTCAGAAAACTTCAGTCAGATCAGTAAAGAGTTCTGGCTGCGCGGACAAACCGTCTATGGACTGACGAAGGAAAGATGATGAGCAAAATCACCGTGATGTGCGTAGATGACTCTGCGCTGATGCGGCAGTTGATGACAGAGATCATCAACAGCCATCCGGATATGGAGATGGTCGCTACGGCGCCCGATCCGCTGGTCGCCCGCGATTTGATTAAGCAGTTCAATCCGCAGGTGCTGACGCTGGATGTGGAAATGCCGCGCATGGATGGCCTCGATTTCCTCGAAAAACTGATGCGGTTACGGCCAATGCCGGTGGTGATGGTTTCATCACTGACCGGGAAAGGCTCCGAAATTACGCTGCGTGCGCTGGAACTGGGAGCGGTGGATTTTGTCACCAAACCTCAGCTCGGCATCCGCGAAGGAATGCTGGCGTACAGCCAGATGATTGGCGACAAAATTCGTGCCGCTTCCCGTGCCCGTCTGCACAACCGTACAGCGATGCCGGTGCCAGCGACACTGAAAGCGGGTCCGCTGCTGAGTAGTGAGAAGCTGATTGCGATTGGCTCCTCTACCGGCGGAACCGAGGCAATACGCCATGTGCTGCAGCCGTTACCGGCGACCAGCCCGGCACTGCTGATTACTCAGCATATGCCACCAGGCTTTACCCGCTCTTTTGCCGAGCGTCTGAACAAGCTGTGTCAGATTACGGTGAAAGAAGCCGAAGATGGTGAGCGTATTTTGCCGGGGCACGCCTATATCGCGCCAGGCGCAATGCACATGGAACTGGCCCGAAGTGGTGCCAACTATGTGGTGAAACTGAATGAAGGTCCTCCGGTTAACCGGCACAAACCCTCAGTGGATGTGCTGTTCAAATCGGTAGCAACCTTTGCAGGACGAAATGCGGTAGGGGTCATCCTTACCGGAATGGGCAACGACGGTGCGGCCGGGATGCTGGAAATGCATCGGGCAGGCGCCTGGACTATCGCCCAGAACGAAGCCAGCTGTGTGGTATTTGGCATGCCGCGTGAGGCCATCGCCACAGGCGGCGTGAGCGAAGTCGTAGATTTAAGCAACATCAGCCAGCACATGCTGGCGAAAATTAGCGCCGGACAGGCATTGCGTATTTAACAGGCCCGTCCCGCCGGGCGAGACAACTCAGGAGTAGATATGGCTGATAAAAACATGCGCTTTTTGGTAGTAGACGACTTCAATACGATGCGTCGTATTGTGCGTAACCTGCTGAAAGAGCTGGGCTTCAATAACGTAGAAGAAGCGGAAGATGGTGTGGATGCCCTCGGCAAACTGAAAGCGGGTGGTTTCGACTTCGTGATTTCCGACTGGAACATGCCAAACATGGATGGCCTGCAGCTGCTGCAGACCATTCGTGCCGACGCGGCAATGAATACACTGCCGGTGTTAATGGTAACCGCGGAAGCGAAGAAAGAGAACATTATCGCCGCCGCCCAGGCGGGTGCCAGTGGATATGTGGTGAAGCCATTCACCGCGGCTACTCTGGAAGAAAAGCTGGGTAAAATTTTCGAAAAACTGGGCATGTAAGGGGATGTGATGAGCGACTTTCCGAAACCAACTGAGGATGCCGCGGCACCCGACATCATTTCACGCATTGGCTCTCTGACGCGCATGCTGCGCGACAGTCTGCGCGAGCTGGGGCTGGATAAAGCCATTGCCGATGCAGCTGAAGCCATTCCTGATGCCCGCGATCGTCTGGATTATGTGGTGCAGATGACGGCGCAGGCCGCCGACCGTGCGTTGAACTGTGTTGAAGCAGCACAACCCCATCAGGATAAGATGGAAGCCGGAGCAACGCAGCTGAAAGGGCGTTGGGATGAGTGGTTTGAGAACCCGATTGAACTGGGTGATGCGCGGGAGTTGGTGACGGATACGCGCGAATTCCTCACCGCTGTGCCAGAGCATACCGCCTTTACCAACAAGCAGCTGCTTGAAATCATGATGGCGCAGGATTTCCAGGACCTTACCGGTCAGGTTATCAAGCGCATGATGGATGTGATCCAGGAAATCGAGCGCCAGCTGTTAATGGTGCTGCTGGAGAACATGCCAGAAGTCAGCGCTGAGAAGCGTCAGGTCGGTAACAGCCTGCTGAACGGTCCGCAGATCCACACCGATGCACCGGGCGTGGTGGCGAACCAGGATCAGGTTGATGACCTGCTGGACAGCTTAGGCTTCTAGTTTTCATCCGCCTGCGGGCGGGCAAAACCACTGCAAAATAAACTAAACAGGGTCACCTTTGGGTGGCCCCGTTCTGCATTGTCACATCCATCCCCGAAAGAACGCCTGTTTCCTCCTTCTTATCTCCGCTTTAACTTAAGCCAGATTTGGCATTCTAAGCTCAGAATTCCTGCCAACCGAGGTTTGTCGTGGCTGAAGATAGCGACGAAGACAAAACAGAATCGCCCACGGCCCACCGACTTGAGAAAGCGCGTGAAGAGGGCCAGATTCCGCGTTCGCGCGAACTGACATCCGTACTGATGCTGCTGGCCGGCATCATGATCCTGTGGATGGGCGGCAATATCATGGCGCACCGGCTGGCGGCGATGGTCGCCACCGGACTCCGTTTTGATCACGGCATGGTCAGAGATGACAAAATTATTGTCAGCCACATCGGCAGCCTGATCACCCAGGCACTGATGGCGCTGCTGCCATTGATGGGCGGTCTGGTGCTGGTGGCCATCGCCGCGCCCATGCTGCTGGGCGGACTCGTTTTTAGCGGTAAATCGATCAAGTTCGACCTGAAGAAGATGAGCCCGATGGCGGGGTTCAAGCGGATGTTCGCCGCGCAGGCCTGGACCGAACTGTTTAAAGGCATCCTCAAGACTATCCTGGTCGGCGCGGTGGGCTGGTGGTACATCTGGAGCCACTGGCCTGAGATGCTGCGGCTGATCAGCGAAGCGCCCGTCACCGCGCTGATTCACGGCATGGAGATGATTGCGATCTGCTGCTCGCTGGTGATGCTGGGGCTGATTCCGATGGTGGGCTATGACGTCTTCTGGCAGCTGCACAGCCACTTTAAGAAGCTGAAGATGTCGATGCAGGAAATTCGCGACGAGCATAAGCAGCAGGAAGGCGACCCGCATGTTAAAGGGCGTATTCGTCAGCAGATGCGCGCCGCTGCGCGACGCAGGATGATGGCGGATGTCCCGAAAGCCGACGTTATCGTCACCAACCCGACGCACTACTCGGTCGCACTGCAGTACAACGAGAAGAAGATGAGTGCACCGAAGGTTGTTGCGAAAGGCGCGGGCGAGATCGCCCTGAGAATTCGTGAACTGGCTGCTGAACATCGCATCCCGGTTCTGGAAGCACCGCCGCTGGCGCGTGCGTTATACCGACATACCGAAATTGGTCAGCACATCCCCGGCGCGCTCTATGCCGCCGTGGCCGAAGTGCTGGCGTGGGTCTGGCAGTCGCGTCGCTGGAAGCGCGAAGGCGGCCTGATCCCAACCAAACCAAAAGACCTGCCGGTTCCGGCAGAGATGGACTTTGCAGGAGAGAGTAAAAACGATGGCTAATAACCTGGCCGCAAAACTACGTTTACCGGGCAACTTTAAAGATATGCAGTGGCAGGTGCTGGCCGGTCCGGTACTGATCCTGATGATCCTGTCGATGATGGTTCTGCCATTACCGCCGTTCATCCTCGATCTGCTGTTCACCTTTAACATTGCGCTGTCGATCATGATCCTGCTGGTAGCGATGTTCACCCAGCGGACCCTGGAGTTTGCGGCGTTCCCGACGATCCTGCTGTTCTCTACGTTGCTGCGTCTGGCACTGAACGTGGCCTCAACCCGTATCATCCTGATGGAAGGGCATACCGGTGCCGCCGCCGCAGGACAGGTGGTTGAAGCGTTCGGCCACTTCCTGGTGGGCGGTAACTTCGCCATCGGTATCGTGGTGTTTATCATCCTCGTCATCATCAACTTCATGGTTATCACCAAGGGTGCCGGTCGTATCGCCGAAGTGGGCGCGCGCTTTGTGCTCGACGGGATGCCCGGTAAGCAGATGGCGATCGATGCAGACCTCAACGCCGGTCTGATTGGTGAAGATGACGCCAAACGCCGCCGTGCTGAAGTGACCCAGGAAGCTGACTTCTATGGTTCGATGGACGGTGCGAGTAAATTCGTTCGTGGTGATGCCGTCGCCGGTATCATGATCATGGTGATCAACGTCATCGGCGGCCTGCTGGTGGGCGTGGTGCAGCATGGTATGGATGCGGGCCACGCGGCCGAGACCTATACGCTGCTGACCATTGGTGATGGTCTGGTTGCGCAGATCCCGGCGCTGGTTATCTCTACCGCTGCCGGTGTTATCGTAACGCGCGTCGCTACCGATCAGGATGTCGGCGAGCAGATGGTCACCCAGCTGTTTAAAGATCCTCGTGTACTGATGCTCAGCGCCGGTGTAATTGGCCTGCTGGGTCTGGTGCCTGGCATGCCTAACTTCGTCTTCCTGCTGTTCACCGCCGCCTTACTGGGTCTGGCCTGGTGGCTACGTGGTCGCGAAACACAGCCGAAGAAGAAAGTGGAAGTTGCCGGCAGCATCAGCAACAAAACGGCGGACACGCCAGCGGCCACCGAAGCGTCGTGGACCGATGTGCAGCTGGAAGATACGCTGGGCATGGAAGTGGGCTATCGCCTGATTCCGATGGTCGATCATCAGCAAAACGGTGAGCTGCTGGGACGTATCCGCAGTATCCGTAAGAAGGTGGCTCAGGATGTCGGTTTCCTGCCGCCGGTGGTGCATATCCGTGACAACATGGATCTGCCGCCTGCACGCTATCGCATCCTGATGAAAGGGGTGGAGATTGGCAGCGGTGATGCCTATCCTGGCCGCTGGATGGCGATTAACCCGGGCACGGCTGCTGGCAGCCTGCCGGGTGAAGCAACCGTCGATCCGGCCTTTGGCCTGGCGGCGGTCTGGATTGACAGCGCGCTGAAAGAGCAGGCGCAGATTCAGGGCTTTACCGTGGTTGAAGCCAGTACCGTCGTGGCAACGCACCTTAACCATCTGATTGGTCAGTACGCCAGTGAGCTGTTTGGCCGCCAGGAAGCGCAGCAACTGATTGATCGTGTGACCCAGGAGATGCCGAAGCTGACCGAAGATCTGGTGCCGGGTGTGATCTCACTGACCACGCTGCACAAGGTATTGCAGAATCTGCTGGTGGAGCGGGTGTCGATTCGCGATATGCGTACCATCATCGAAACGCTGGCAGAACATGCGCCGGTGCAGAGCGATCCACAGGAGCTGACCAGCGTCGTGCGTGTCGCGCTGGGCCGTGCGATTACTCAGCAGTGGTTCCCGGGTAATGATGAAGTGCAGGTTATCGGGCTGGATTCTACGCTTGAGCGTCTGCTGTTACAGGCGTTGCAGGGCGGTGGCGGACTGGAGCCGGGTCTGGCCGATCGACTGTTAAGTCAGGCACAGGCGGCATTGCAGCGTCAGGAGATGCTGGGCGCGCCTCCGGTGTTGCTGGTCAATCATCCGCTGCGTGCGCTGCTGGCGCGATTCCTGCGCCGCAATCTGCCACAGCTGGTGGTGCTCTCTAATCTGGAACTGAGCGACAACCGCCAGATCCGTATGACTGCCACCATCGGAGGCAAATAATGCGCTGGCTGGTGACTGCGTTGTTAATGCTGCCGCTGATAGCTCAGGCGGCAGGCGGTGCCTGGAGCGCCACGGCCAACGGACCGCTGCTGGCGAACCGTGGCAGCTGGCAACGGGCCCAGCCGCTGACGCCACCCGCCGATGTCGGCGGGGAAGTCAGCATCGTTAACTGGCGTTATGAACTGAGCAGACCGGCACCGTCTGGCCTGGAAGTCCGACTGTGTGGCGAGCAGCGTTGTACGTCGCTTGAGGGTGCCAGCGGCACCACGCGCGGGCTGGCACATCTGAATGCCGGTGAGACGTTGCACATGGTGTTTGGTTTTGCCGGCAGCGGGGCGCTCCCACCCGGATTACGGGTGGTGAGCAGCGAAGTGATGGTCAACTACGAGTAAGCGTGTTGTTGCTGAATTGACTGAAGGGGGAGCCAGAGATCAATTCTGGCTCCCTTTTTCGTGACGGTTCTGGCTATAAACTGAAGTTGACGTTGTATCTGATGATGCACCCGTTTTACATCCCGTCATGAGCTGTGCGTGATAACGCTTTTCACGCCACCTGATTCTCTTTCTGCGCCAGAAAATCCTTCAGGGGCGTCACGCGACTGATCTCTTCCTGTGCCCTGGCATCATGCATCACTTCCCAGATATCGACATTGTTTTGCAGGTTAAGCCAGAACTCAACGCTGGTTTCAAAGGCTGCTGCCAGCCTGAAAGCCATATCCGGCATCAGCTTCCGGTTGTTGTTCACCAGGGCGCTGACCGTGTTGCGGTGCACCTTGAGCATCTCCGCTAAGTCGAGAATCTTCAGGCCGGTTGGCTCCAGATATTCGTAAAGTAAAACATCGCCGACAGTGGTCGGTTTGCGGGTCGCCTGGTTCATAGTCTTAATCTCTTTATTTACTGACAAAGTTTGATGAGGCCCATTCATTCAGGCAGAAGGCTAGCGCACCGTTGCACAGTGCTCAAGTGCATTATGTGTCTTCAGGCATTTACCCCCTTCATTCCCTCCTCAGAATAGCGACCGCCTTTGACCTCAATCTGCTGATGAATCGCATTCAGTATCCGGAGGTCCTGCTCTTCCAGCTCGATATCGGCGGCCTGCGCGTTTTCCGCGAGATAAGCGATCTGTTTGGTGCCTGGAATCGGCACAATTTTTTCATACTGTGCCAGTAGCCAGGCCAGCGCGATCTGCCCGGTGGTGGCGTCGTATTTCTCCGCCAGCGGCGTCACCGCGTTGAGAAGCTGGAGATTGTGATCGATATTCTCCTGCTGGAAACGATCATTGTTTTTGCGGAAATCATCCTCGGCAAAATCACTGTTTTTGCGGTATTTGCCGGTCAGAAAACCCCGGCCCAGCGGCGAATAGGGCACAAGGCCAATGCCGAGCTTTTTCACCGTTGGCAGAATTTCTTCCTCGATGTCTCGCGTCCAGAGTGAATATTCCGTTTGCAACGCGGCCAGCGGATGGATTGCCTGCGCCCGGTTCAGCGTTGCAGCCGACGCTTCACACAGCCCAATCCGGGCGATCTTTCCCTCCTGCACCAGACGGCTGAGACACTGCATGCTCTCCTCAATCGGCGTCGCCGGACTGATGCGATGCAGATAAAAGAGATCGATACGCTCAACGCCCAGTCGTTTCAGGGAGGCATGGCAGCTGCGGATAATATAGTCCGGCTGATTGTTGATGGTGCGGGCATAGGCCTCATCCGCCGGCCGCTCAATGCCACATTTGGTGGCGACGGTGAACTTCAGCCGTTCAGCTTTGCTCAGCCCGGCAAGAAACTGGCCGATCAGCTGCTCGTTATGGCCACATCCATAGAGATCGGCGGTATCGATAAAGGTGATATCCAGATCGCGCAACTGGCTGAGCAGTTGCAGGGAATGACGATCATCGGTCTGACCGTAAAATTCGCTGAGCCCCATCGCGCCATAGCCGATGGCGCTGACGTCCAGACCCTGAGTTAACGTTCGCTTTTTCATTGTCTCTCCTCGTAAATGAGACGCGATTGTTTCACTCCGCGTTAGAGCAATGAATTGCTCTTTCGGTTATGCAAAAAAGGTATCAGGGAGCTTCAGGCAATAGCGGTATGGGTAGTACAGCGACTTAGCCGCGCGGACGGGCGGGGGCTTCGGGTTCAGCAGGCTGCGAGAGAGCTCTCAGCGCATCGAGAACCACCTCATTGTTTTCATCGGCGCGAATAGCCGCATAAACATCAATGGCCAGCTGTTGCGCCGCGCCTTCCGTCAGCGGTCGATAACAGAGACCTGCCTGGTTAAAGGTACATTTTGACCGCGGCATCAGTGCGAACCCTTTGCCTCTGGCGATGTGCGACAGCATCAGCAGGGAATCATCCGGCTCTCTCACCCGTTTCAGCGTGACGCTGAGCGTGGCGAAGTAGCGCTCGCATTTATCGTAAAACTGCGGATTGGCACTGCGCGCAAACCAGAACAACGGCAGGTCTGCCAGCGCGTCCAGCGAGACTTTTTCCGCCAGACTGGCCGGGTGCGCCGACGGCAAGGCGACAAGCAGCGGCTCGCGGTAAACCCAGACGTACTGAACGGCCTGTTCCGCATCAGGCCCTTTTTCGCCGGTGAGGATCAAATCCAGGCTGTTTTTCGCCAGGCTTTGTAACAGCTGAGCGGAGGTCAGACTGGGCATCTCCATCTCATCGCGGGCATGAAAACCGGCGAGCTGCTTATTAAGCGGCGCGATCAGTTCAAAGTTCAGCGTGCGGGTCAGCCCGATGCGCAGCCGTGCGGCGGCAGGCTGGGCTTCCTGCTTTAAAGCACTTAACGCCGTGAGGATCGCTTCTGCTTTTGCGACCAGGGCACGGCCAGATTCGGTAAGCGTCACCTCATGTGTTGTGCGGCTGAACAGCGACTGACCGAGCAGATCTTCCAGGCTTTGAATCTGGCGGGTTAACGGAGGCTGCGTCATGCTGAGCCGTTCTGCGGCGCGGCGAAAATTAAGCTCATGCGCGACAGCCAGAAAGCACTGCAACTGCTTAATGGTGGGAAGGTGGCTGCTGATAAGGTGCGCGGCGACAGACATAACACTCTCCTGCTGCGGAGACTTGGGGGAAGTGCAGAGAGGATAACTGAAAGCAAAAACGGAGAGGGAAAACCTCTCCGTTTCTGAGATTACATGCGTTCGACGGTGTCGATACCCAGCGTATCCAGACCCTGCTTCAGCGTTTTCGCCGTCAGCGCGGCCAGCTGCAGTCGGCTCAGGCGAGTCTCTTCGGATTCCGCGCTGAGGATCGGGCAGTGCTCGTAGAAGCCAGAGAACAGGCCTGCCAGATCATACAGATAAGCACACATCACGTGTGGCGTACCGTCACGAGCCACCTGAGTGATGACCTCTTCGAACTGCAGCAGACGGGTAGCCAGTTGTGCTTCACGCTCTTCGCTGATTACAATCGCGGCATCCAGCGAGTCGGCATCAATGCCCGCTTTGCGGAATACAGACAGCACCCGGGTATAGGCGTACTGCATATAAGGCGCAGTGTTGCCTTCAAACGCCAGCATGTTGTCCCAGTCGAAGATGTAGTCCGTGGTGCGGCTTTTTGACAGGTCAGCATATTTCACTGCACTGATGCCGACCACTTCTGCCAGCGTCTTCACTTCCGCTTCGCTCATCTCCGGGTTCTTTTCACGCACCAGCGTGTAGGCACGCTGATACGCTTCATCCAGCAGATCGGAGAGCTTGATGGTGCCGCCGCTACGGGTTTTGAACGGACGGCCATCTTTGCCCAGCATCATGCCGAATGCATGGTGCTCCAGCGGCACAGATTCCGGCACATAACCCGCTTTACGCACGATGGTCCAGGCCTGAACCAGATGCTGATGCTGACGTGAGTCGATGTAATAGAGCACCCGATCGGCCTTCAGCGTTTCATAACGATACTTCGCACAGGCGATATCGGTGGTGGTATAGAGGTAGCCGCCATCCTTTTTCTGGATGATGACGCCCATTGGCTCACCTTCTTTGTTCTGGAATTCATCCAGGAACACCACGGTCGCGCCTTCGCTCTCAACCGCTAAGCCTTTCTGCTTCAGGTCGGAGACAATGCCAGGCAGCATATCGTTATAGAGACTTTCACCCATGACATCGTTGCGCGTCAGCGTCACGTTCATGCGGTCATAGATTTTCTGGTTCTGACTCATGGTGATGTCGACCAGCTTCTTCCACATCTGGCGGCAGTATTCATCGCCACCCTGAAGTTTCACGACATAGCTGCGCGCGCGCTCGGCAAACTCAGGATCTTCATCATAGGTGCGCTTGGCTTCACGGTAGAAGCCTTCGAGATCGGCCAGCGCCATCTCTGCATGATCTTCATTCTGCTGCTTTTCCAGGAACGCGATCAGCATGCCGAACTGCGTACCCCAGTCGCCCACATGGTTAGCACGGATCACTTTATGACCGAGGAACTCCAGCGTACGCACCGCCGCATCACCAATAATGGTGGAGCGCACGTGGCCCACGTGCATCTCTTTTGCGACGTTAGGAGCAGAGTAGTCGACCACGATAGTCTGCGGCTCGGCCAGCTGCACGCCCAGGCGCGGCAGACTCAGCGCTTCACGGGCGTGGGTTGCCAGCCAGTCAGGGTCGAGGAAGATATTGATGAAGCCCGGCCCGGCAATTTCGACCTTGCTGGCGATACCGGTCAGGTCGAGGTGCTGAATCACCGTTTCCGCTAATTGTCGCGGTGCCTGTCCCAGCTTTTTCGCCACGGCCATAATGCCGTTGGCCTGATAGTCTCCAAACTGAACCCGTGCGGACTGACGAACCTGCGGTTCGCAATCGGCGGGTGCGCCGGCTAAAACCATTGCCTGGCTGACTTTTGCGGAAAGAAGTGCCTGAATATTCACCGAGTTACCTTCATGTGCTGAACAACGCCTGGACTAAAAAGCCGGGCTGTCATCATCTTGTCTGAGCGCATCGCGTAACGGATAGGCAGAAACGGATGGGGCAGACAAAACGGAAAAAAATGAGGGGAAAAGTATACGTGAAATGTGGGTGGGCGTCAGCAGTTGGATGAAGCGGGGAAACAGAGCTGAAGAAGATGTTTCCCAGAGGCGTTAACGACGTCGAAGATGACGGCGTGGGTTCTTTACGCTTTTATCTTCGCGCACCTTCCAATGGCGGGAAATTGCAAATCCCATCAGTGCGATCAGGACAGCGACAACGATGAGCATAGACATAGAGCCATTCCTTTTGGTTGTGTTAGGTCAAATTTATAGGAAGGAGGGGAAGGCTGCAATTGTTTGCTCTTCAAATGAGAGTTATCTTATTGTATTAAAGAAGTTCATTTAAATCATGAAGTTAAGTTACTTTCATCAAGCAACTCATGGTCCTAAACAGGAGATAAATCCGAAATGAAAGATGTTATTATACGGTTTTGCGTTAAATTTCAGTCCAAATAAGATGAATCTTACCGTTTTGTGACGCTGAGCACGCGGCGCACAATAAACCAGACTGATTATAAAAGCTAAACAAATAGAGAGGATTTAGGGTGGTGGAGCGATCTTTTCCGGCAGAATTGGATGATTTAAAGACAGATTTAGAACGTTTTGAAGAATCGTTGCAAAATTTTGCGCAGCGACTCGGTTTGCGCCTTAACGATCTGGATGTAGACCATATTTCGGTTCGTTGTCATCAGGACACGACGGCAATGCGCTGGCAGCAAGGCTTGCAGCAGATTGGTACGCAGTTTTCAGCGGCAACGATCAACGGACGTCAGATTTGCCTGTTTAAACTACATGATCCACTGGTCGTAGCAGGCAGAGAGATTGATGTGGTTGAGCTGCCGTGGCCGGGTGAGAAGCGTTATCGCCATGAAGGCTGGGAGCATATTGAGGTGGTGTTACGCGGCGACCCCGGGACGCTGGGCATGCGTGCGATGGCATTACTGTCCGATGAGGCGCTGACGCAGCCGGGGATTTCCTTTAAAACCAGCTCACCGCAGGGCGAGAATGAACGCCTGCCCAATCCGACCCTGGCGGTGACGGATGGGCAGACGACAATCAAGTTTCATCCGTGGCGACTGGAGGAGATAGTCGCCAGCGAACAGGACTAAATGCGGGCGGCCACGGCGCGCTTCAGGCGCGCTACGCCCTCATCCAGCAGGGCGCGGGTACAGCCGAAATTGAGCCGGACAAACTGGTCATTACCAAACTCACGTCCGGCCGTTAAGCCCAGTCCGTGCTTCTCGAAATAGAGGGCAGGGCTGGCCACACCCAGCGCGCTGGCGTCGATCCAGGCGAGATAGGTCGCTTCCGGCGTGGCGACTGACAGGCCGGTCATCTTATTGACCTGCGATACCAGCCAGTCACGGTTGCTACGCAGGTAGGCATTCTGCGCCTTCAGCCAGGGTTCACCTTCGCGCCATGCCGCTGCCGCAGCGGTAAGTGCCAGAATATCAACCTCCGGCACAATGCCGCGTCGCAACCGATTAAAGCGCGCACGCAGTTCGGCGTTCGGGATAATGGCGATAGACGCACCCAGACCGGCAATGTTAAAGCTCTTTGAGGGTGACATCAGCGTCACACTGCGCTGGGCCGCATCTTCACTCAGTGAAGCAAACGGAATGTGCTGAACGCCCGGTTCCAGCAGCAGGTCGCTGTGGATCTCGTCGGAACAGACAATCAGATTATGCTTCTGCGCAAATTCCAGCTGCGCCTGCAGCTCCTCATGGCGATAGACGGTGCCGCCCGGATTCTGCGGATTACACAGCATCAACAGCCGCTCTTTACCGCCCATCTGACCCTCTGCCGCAGCCAGATCCAGCCGCCAGCGTCCCTCTTCCAGTATTAAGGGCAGATTGACCTGCTCCCGCTCTGCCAGTTTTGCCGCACCGCGAAACGGCGGATAGATGGGAGTAGGGGCAATCGTCAGCTCGTCAGGCGCGGTAAACGCCCGCACGGCGAGATTCAGTCCAGTTACTACGCCCGGCAACACCACAATCCACTCCGGATTAATGTGCCACTGATAGCGTGAGGCGATCCAGGCGACGGCGCTGTCGATGAACGCCACTGGCGTGTCGCCATAGCCAAAAATCCCATGTTCGGCGCGGGTTTTAATCGCATCGATAACGCAGTCAGGCGATCGGAAATCTGTATCTGCCACCCACAACGGCAGAATGTCCTGGTCCGCATATTTGTTCCATTTAAGGCTATCGCTGTGACGACGGTCTATCCGTTGGTCGAAATTGAATGCCATAGTTAACTTTCCCGGTAAACTCATTCCAGCAGCCAGACTAACTGATGAATCTGCCCTGAACCAGAGTCATGTAAAGGAGAAGAGAATGACCACACTGGAAATTTGCTGCTATGGCGTGGATTGCGCCGTGACTGCACAAGAGGCGGGCGCCGATCGGGTGGAACTTTGTACCGCACCGCGTGAAGGTGGCCTGACCCCCTCGGCGGGCATGTTGAATGCTGCCCGGCGTGAGGTTTCGATTCCGGTTCATCCCATTGTCCGGCCACGGGGTGGGGATTTTTGTTACAGCTCACGCGAATTCGAAGCGATGAAATCGGACGTGGCGTTAATCCGCGAACTCGGTTTTCCCGGACTGGTGATTGGGATGCTGGATGAAGAGGCCCACATTCATCATGGTCAGATGCGGCAGATTATGGCGCTGTGTGACGGCATGGCCGTGACCTTTCATCGCGCCTTCGATCTCTGCCACAGCCCTAAGCGTGCACTCGAAGAATTAACGGATTTGGGTGTGGCGCGGATTCTGACATCCGGCCAGCAGCAGAGCGCTGAAAACGGAATTGCATTACTCAGGGAACTTAATGAGACCAGCACCGGTCCTATTATTATGGCGGGTGCCGGCGTTCGTCTCAGCAACCTGCAAAAGTTTCTCGACATGGGGATTGATGAAGTCCACAGCTCGGCCAGTCGCCTGATGGCGTCACCGATGCGCTACCGCAAAGCGGGGGTCTCCATGTGTTCAGAAGCCGAAACCGACGAGTTCAGCCGCTACTGTGTAGACGGCGATGTGGTTGAGGCGATGAAAAGCGTGATGCAGATGAGCACCGTCCGGGTCGCCTGAACCACAACAGATTTTGCCGCGCAGCACGCCGATCATTGACGTGGTGTTTGCAAGTACCAAACCCCAGTACAGCTTGCTGGGGTTCTTTTTGTGTAAAACCTGCCTCTCTGGCGACACTTCCCCGGGTTAATCTCTGACAGTAGAGTCTTAATCCTAAATGTGATTAGATGCCAGCATCTGCCAGCCGATGAAGTGCCGCTATGAATCCCAGAGAAAATATTGTCAGCCAGTTCAGTGCGTTGTCGCCTGAGTTGCAACGTGCTGCCGAGTTCTCACTCCAGAATACCAATCAGCTTGTGGTGCAATCAATGCGTGCTTTTGCCAGCGAGGCAGGCGTAAAACCTGCGACGCTTCTGCGACTGGCACAGCGCCTGGGCTATGACGGCTGGGGTGAACTCAAAGACGCTTTTATCGATGATATGGGTTTACGCGATGATACCTATGTCTCCAAAGCTGAAAAACTGATCGCGAAACCGACGCAGCCTCAGCTCTACCAGGAGGTCTTTCAGGCGCACCAGGCTAACCTTGCAGCGACGCAACGTGAAAATCATCAGAAGATGGATCAGGCTGTCACCCTGCTGGATGCGGCTGACAACGTTTATATCTGTGGATTTCGTGCCAGTTTTCCCATCGCCTGGTCACTGTTTTATATTTATCGATTATTCAACCGGCAGGTCTCGCTGATTGATGGTCTGGCGAGCAATATCGAAGTCTTTACCCGCGAACTCACGGCGCAGGATGCGATATTGCTGACCAGTTTCGCCCCCTATTCACGTGAATCACTGACCGTATTGCAGGCTGCCCGGCAGGCGGGCGCGAGAATCATCGCGATTACAGATTCGCCTGTTTCCCCTCTGGCGCAGGCCGCCGACTGTACCCTGTTGTTCTCGGTGGATAGCCCCTCTTTCTTTCCTTCTGTGGTGTCCGGTATGGGGCTGGCCGAGTGTCTGCTGGCGATGCTGGTGGCACGTCATGGCCGCGAGGCCGTCACTAAAATTGAAAATGCCGAACGCTACCTGATTGATTCAGGTGCCTATGTGGTGCCGGGTAAGCCCTGATTCAGGATCCATTTGTATCCGTCATAAGAAAACAGAATGCATATGTATCATTCTTGCGTTGACGTAATCCAAATGGATCCGGCAAGATGCGCTGAGTTATCGCAGCGTATCCAGGAGCAGGACCCAGCATGAGCCATATCATTCACCGCAGTCTGCGCAGCACGCCCGCCGTGGCTGCTAGTGCGCAAGGGGCGTACATCTTTGATGCACAGGGAAAACAGTATCTGGATGCCTGCGGTGGGGCCGCTGTTTCCTGCTTAGGCCATGCACATCCTGACGTGCTGGCTGCGATGCATCGCCAGATTGACCAGCTCGCCTATGCGCATACCGGTTTCTTCACCAGCGACACGGTTGAACAACTCGCCGAACATCTGACCCGCAACGCCCCTGGCGATCTCAACTATGCCTATTTCGTATCAGGCGGTTCTGAAGCGGTTGAAACTGCGCTGAAACTGGCCCGGCAATATTTTGTTGAAATCGGTCAGCCGTCCCGCACCCGGTTTATCGCCCGCCAGCAGAGTTATCACGGTAATACGCTGGGTGCGCTGGCGGTCGGCGGTAATGAATGGCGTCGTCGCCAGTTTGCCCCTCTGTTAATCGACGTGATCCGTGTGTCTGCCTGTAATGAATATCGTGACCGCCGTGCTGATGAAACCCAGCAGCAATATACGCAGCGCCTGTTAAACGAGCTGGAGCAGGCAATTATTGATGCCGGGCCGGAGACAATCATCGGTTTTTGCGCAGAGACCGTGGTGGGCGCGACCACAGGGGCAACCCCGCCCACACCAGGTTATTTCAAAGGTGTGCGCAACCTGTGCGACAAATATGGCCTGCTCTATATCGCCGATGAAGTGATGTGCGGCATGGGACGCACCGGTACGCTCCACGCATTTGAACAGGATGATGTCGTGCCTGATCTGGTGACTATCGCCAAAGGACTGGGTGGCGGCTATCAGCCGATTGGTGCGGTGCTGGCGAGCGAAAAGATTGTCTCCGCGCTGCAGGCTGGCAGTGGTCTGTTCCAGCATGGTCATACCTACATCTGCCATGCCACAGCGGCTTCAGCCGCCCTGGCGGTGCAGCAGGTCATTGAGCGCGACAATTTATTAGACGCTGTGAAACGGCAGGGCGATTACCTGCAGCGGGCGCTGCGTGATGTGCTGGGTGAGTTACCGCAGGTCGGTGATACACGTGGACGCGGCCTGTTCGCCGGGGTTGAGCTGGTGCGTGATAAAGCCAGTAAAACGCCGTTCGATCCGGCGCTGAAACTGCACGCCAGAATAAAAGCCAACTGTATGGCGCGTGGATTAATGGTCTATCCCATGGGCGGAACGATTGACGGGCAATATGGCGATCACATTCTGATTGCACCGCCCTTTATCATCACGACGGCCCAGCTCGATTTTGTGGTGGAAACGCTGGAGCAGGTCATTCGTGAAGAGACAGTCAGAGTATGATTAACCGTCTGCCGCCGCTGGCGGAACACGCGTGGGACGAGCAGCAACGTCCGCTGGCGCAGGAGATTATCAACGGGCCACGCGGTGCGTTGTTACCGCCCTTTGAGCCATTGCTGCGCAGCCCGGAGCTGATGGCGCACGCACAGCGCATGGGGGAATATCTGCGGTATCGCAGTGCGCTGGGGCAGCGTCTGTCGGAACTGGCCATTCTGGTGACAGCCCGGCACTGGTCCCAGCCGGTTGAGTGGGCCATTCATGCGCCGATAGCGCGAGAGAAGGGCATTTCTGCGGCAGCGGTGCAGGCGATTAATGAAAAACGTCAGCCGGATGATCTTAAGTCCGACGAGTGGGTGATTTACCACTTCTGCCAGCAACTTCATCAGCAGCAGAAAGTCAGTGACGCGACCTGGCAGCAGGCCATCGGGTTGTGGGGCGAAAAGGGCGTGGTGGATCTGATAGGCATCAATGGTTATTACAGTTTTCTCTCAATGATCATGAACGGCGCACAGACGCCGGTACCCGACACGCAGGATCATCTTATTCCTGAATAAGTTTTCATTTAATCCGGGCGCATCCTGATTCGCCCTGCATATCAAATAAGTTCGTTTTATTTATCCCGGCGTATCTTCGTCGGGTGATATTCACTGCACGCTATTTCACTGACGTCGAGGGTTATTATGTCTGGATTATTCTCTAAATTAAAAGTTACTTTAGCGCTGGTTGCCTGTTCAGCCAGCTTTATTGCTACCGCTCAGGATAAACTGATGGTGGGTGTCGATACCGCTTTTGTGCCCTTTGAATTTAAACAGGGTGATAAGTATGTAGGCTTCGATATTGATTTATGGAACGCGATTGCTAAGAAGATGAACGTCAGTTACGAATTACGCCCAATGGATTTTGGCGGGTTAATTCCGGGGCTGCAGTCCCGTAATCTGGATGTGGCTATGGCCGGCATTACGATTACCGATGCGCGGAAGCAGGTCGTTGATTTCAGTGATGGCTATTATAACGCTGATCTGCTGATGGCAGTAAAAAGCAGCGATCATTCCATTAATAAATTCAGTGATTTAGCCGGAAAAAAAGTCGGCCTGAAACAGGGTACGGCCGCGGCCGGTTTTATGAAGAGTAAATACAAAGCGGACTATGTTGAATTCCCTAACATCGATAACGCCTACCTCGATTTGCAGGCGGGTAATCTCGATGCTGTAGTTCATGATTCGCCGAATGTGCTCTATTACGTGAAAACGGCGGGTAATGGCAAAGTGAAATCCACGGGTGAGACTGACAGCATTCTGCCACAACAGTACGGTTTCGCGATGCAGAAGAACAGCAGCCTGACACCTAAAGTTAACGCTGCATTGCAGGCGCTGCGCGCGGATGGCACCTACGACAAAATTTATCTGAAGTGGTTTGCGAAACAGCCGAAATAATCCAGCCAGGTCGGCGCTGTCCGACCTCATTTCGCCCTAATGGATCGAACTATGAATTTTGACAGTAAATATATCTGGGAATCCCTGCCGCTATTATTGCAGGGATTGCAGCTTACGCTGATTATTTCATTATCGGGTTTGCTGGGAGGTTTTGTCATTGGTTTGCTGGCCGGAACCTGCCGCGCACTGGGTGGGCGAATAACAAAAACGCTTTCGCTGATCTTTGTCGAGTTAATTCGTGGTACCCCAATCATGGTGCAGGTGATGTTTATCTATTTTGCACTGCCGATGGTGATACCGATTCGTATTGATCCGATCACCGCAGCCATTGTGACCATTGTCATTAACTCCGGCGCCTATATTGCCGAGATTACACGCGGGGCGATTCTCTCCATTAATAAAGGGTTTAAAGAGGCGAGTCTTGCCATGGGATTATCGCAGCGCAGCACGCTGTGGCATGTGATTATGCCGCTGGCGTTGCGGCGCATGATCCCCGCCCTGGGCAACCAGTGGATTATCAGTATTAAAGATACGTCGCTGTTTATTGTTATCGGCGTGGCCGAGTTAACCCGTCAGGGACAGGAGATTATTGCCGGTAATTTCCGTGCACTGGAGGTGTGGACGGCCGTCGCGATGATTTATCTGCTGGTGACGCTCTGCCTGAGTTTCCTGCTGAAGCAACTGGAAAAAAGGATTCACATTCTATGAGCATGGTTGAATTTAGTGCAGTGTCGAAAAATTTCGGCACGACGCAGGTTCTGCACGATATCAATCTGAAGATTGAGGCAGGCGAAGTCGTGGTGATCATCGGTCCGTCAGGATCGGGGAAATCAACCCTGCTGCGCTGCATCAATAAGCTGGAGGAGATTACCTCCGGAACGCTGCTGGTGGCAGGAAAGCACATCACGGATCCGCACGCCAGTGAATGTGATATCCGCCGTGAGGCAGGGATGGTGTTTCAGCAGTTCCACCTGTTTCCTCACCTTACTGCGCTGGAAAATGTGATGTTTGGTCCAATCCGCGTCCGCAGGCAAAGCAAAGCGGCGGCCCGTGAACAGGCGCTGGCCCTGCTGGACCGTGTCGGCCTGCGTGACCGCGCCAGCCACTACCCGGCAGAACTTTCTGGCGGGCAGCAGCAGCGTGTCGCAATTGCGCGCGCGCTGGCGGTGAAACCCAAAATGATGCTGTTTGATGAACCCACTTCCGCGCTGGATCCCGAACTGCGCCATGAAGTGCTGAAAGTGATGCGCTCGCTCGCGGAGGAGGGCATGACTATGGTGATTGTGACCCATGAGATTGGCTTTGCCCGCGATGTGGCCTCGCGGCTGATCTTTATTGATGGGGGCACCATTGCTGAAGATGGCTCACCTGATAAGCTGCTTACCGACAGCACCAATCCGCGTCTTAAAGAATTCCTGCAACACGTCTCCTGAAGAAGTGAATGACAGCAAAATGAACAAAATCTCAATCAGTGGTTCAGCGTTTGAAATCGGTCAGCAACTCGGTGAATTCGGTCGCGAGGCATGGCATCAGAAACTGACGCAAACCGCGCTGTGGCAGACTGTTACCGCCATGAAGCAGGGCGAACAGACAAGACGTATGGTCGCGCAGGTGCAGGCGCAATTTCCGCAAATCTGGCTTGAGCTTGAAGGGCTGGCCAGTGGTTTGCAGGCACCCCTCGACGAGGTATTTGCGTGGAACTGTCGTGGCGATCTGGTGCGTTCTACTTCGGATGGCTGCACCACAGTGGCCGGGCAGCGCGGTGATGGGGCATTAATCATTGCGCATAATGAAGATGGTTATCCCCAGTTGCGTGGTGACTGTGCTCTGGTCCATGTCACGCCGGATCAGGGCATGGGTTTCATCAGCTTCGCCTATCCGGGGTCGATTTGCGGTCATACGTTTGCCATCAACGATCGCGGCGTGGTGAATACGGTGAATAACATTCGCGCCATGCATCGCCCGGCAGGCCTGCCGCGTCAGATTCTGGCGCGCGCAGCATTGAATGCAGCAACCCTTGATGAGGCGATGACGCTGCTGACGACCTCTCCGCGCGCAGGCGCGTTTCATCATACGCTGGGTCAGATGGGTGACAGCCGGCTGTTCAGCGTTGAAGCCACGGGTTCAGGTTGTTCAGTCAGGCAACTCAACGCTCTGTTCACCCATGCTAACCATCTTGTGCATCCCGGATTTACTGCAATAGATCAGGTGGTCACTGACAGCTCTGCTTCACGCCAGCAGCGCTTAGACGAATGGCAGAAGGGACAGACTGGGCTTGATGAGTCAGCAGCAAATGCGATTCTCTCCGACCAGCACGATGCCGTATTGCCCATCTATCGGCTCTCTCCGCAGGATCCGGATGAAGAAAATACGCTGGCAACGGCTATCTTCATTGTGAAAGCAAAAGAGGTTGAGTGGCAGGTGTTCACCCAGGATCGTGAACAGGCCATTTTGCAGGGCGCAGTGACTGAATAACACCTTGCGGCATGAGCTAATTAACACATCAGGAACCCGCTCAGGCGGGTTTTTTATGAGCAGAAATTCATCCGTAATCAGCACTTCATCTGCCTGTAGTGGGACAGGCAGAAAACTGTTTTGCTGCACGCGTATGAATTTTTAAATGTCATCCAGGACTTTTATAAGAAGCAGCAACATAATCTGCCTGCATATCCGTTACGCTTGCCACACCCGATTTATCTCGTGGAATCATGTCGATTTAAATCATCACAGATCGCCGCTGTTCATCCCCACAGCGTTTACACTGAAAGCAATGTCGCCTGGAACTCATCCTATGAAACGCAATCAGATTCTTGTTTTAAGCCTGATGCTGACTGCTGGTGCTGGAAGCGCTGCGGCCAGCGCATGCAGCCCGAACAACACTGCTGTTGCTAACAGCAATACGCTGATTTTGCTGGGCGGTAATGCAAAAGGCGCGGTGAAACAGGTGATTGCGGGTGAGTTTGGCAAAGATGTCAATTCGCAAAAGCGGGTACTGGGTCAGTTTGACGCCTGTGGCGATCTGACGGTCGCTGACGTCAGCTATGACAAAAGCGAACGCAACGTCATCCTCAGTATGGAGCAACACATTGCCCGGGTGCAGGGCGGCTGGGTGGCCGAGTACGCTTATCTGGTCAAAGTGCTGAAAGAGGGCAAAGAGGTCGTTGTTGATAACCGCCAGGGCACGATTAACTGGCAGAAAGGCCAGCATGGCAATATCACCAGCGCCTCCGACAGATTTACCAGTATGGGTAAAAGCGGCTTTACCGACACCACCTATCGCTACGATCGCCAGCTCCGGCTGGAGAAGAGCATAGCGCGCGGCAGCGATCCGCTGACCAACGGTGAATTTCACTACCACTGGAACCCGAAGGGGCTGGTGACGCGCACGACCTCCCCCAGAGGCACCGATGAATACACCTACGATCCCCAGTGGCGTGAAGTCCGGCTGAATGGCACGGCGAATACACCGCTGAGCACTATCCGCTCGGTTGATGAGTGTCAGTCCTGGGATGAGGTCGGCAATTGTACACTGAGTTATCTGCATGAGACCGAAATCTTTACGCGGGGCACCATCGAACGCCATCTCAGTTCCGCCTACAAATATGAGTACTGGGATCAGCCTGCGGCAGAAGAGTAACAGGCGATCGGATGACCGCCTGTTGGCAGGTTATTTCACCGTCTGACTAAAGGCATTCAGCGCCAGCAGGGCGTTGGCAATATCTTCCGGTGACAGGTGAGGATTGAGATTTTTCAGCGTGTCGCCCTCACTGTTCGCCAGTGCCCCGACTTTCACCAGATTTTCCCAGCTTTCATTTTCCAGATGCATTTCACGCAGCGTGGTCGGCATGTTTATGCTGCGATAGAAACGGATATAGCGTGCAATTTCTTCATCCGGACGCTGCTCCAGCACCATCTGCGTCAGTGTGCCATAGGCGACTTTCTCGCCATGAGTCAGGTGGTGGATGTCACCATCAATAGCGGTAAAACCATTGTGAATAGCGTGGGCGGCTGCCAGCCCGCCGTTTTCAAAGCCCAGCCCCGAGAGCAGCGTATTCGCCTCAACCACCGCTTCCACAGCGGGCGTGACCCGTTTTTCGGTAACGGCGATATAGGCGCTATACCCCCATGTAAGAAGCGTTTCTTCACAGGCACGGGCAATCGCCAGGCCGGCAAGTGTCGGATCACCATTGACCATTGATTTCGAATGCGAACGAGCCACGGCCTGCGCTTCAACCCAGGTGGCCAGGCCATCGGCAATGCCGGAGGCAAAGAGTCTTGCAGGCGCACTGGCGCAGACTGCCGTATCCACCAGCACCAAATCAGGATTCTTGCTGTAGAAGCGATAGCTCTCAAATACGCCGCTGTCAGAGTAGATGACCGAAAGGGCGCTACAGGGTGCATCAGTGGAGGCGATCGTGGGCACAATTGCTACCGGCTGTTTAAGTTCGTCCGCCACCGCCTTAACCGTGTCCAGCGTTTTGCCGCCGCCCAGCCCGACCACCACGTTACAGCCCTGGCTCTTCGCCAGCGCACTGAGGCGGGTGATCTCATTACTGGAGGCCTCGCCGTTGAACTGCTGCCAGCTGAATTTCACACCGGCGGACTGCAGCGTCTGTTGCGTCCGTTCGCCAATCAGTTTCCAGACAACGTCATCCGCCACCAGAAAAGCCTGATCGCCCAGTTCAGTCAGGTACGTGCCCAGCTCATCCAGCACACCTGTGCCCTGCACATATTTACGGGGTGATGAAAAAATAAATTTACTCATAATCACATCTCCTTAATATGAATGGTTCGACCCGATCCAGCCTGGCACAATCCGGTAATAGTGGCAGTTGATCCAGGGTCTTATACACCCGCGGCTGTTAAGCTGCGTGAACACCCTCATGTGCCTGAAGAGAGATAACGGAGAAATCACCACGACCGCCGCGCTCTTTTCATTTCTGTTTGCGAAAATCATTCTGACGCTTGCACCCGGGTTTGATACCGAACTGTTGCTGCGAACCGCCATCGCGCAGAGCTGACAGCGTGCCTGCGCTAACGTTCCTGGGATGACGCTGGATTATCTGCTCTGGAAATAGTTATGGGGATGAAGGGGATGGATCGCCTGACCGGCTGTGTATTTATTGGATTCGCGGCGAAACTGGCGTTGTCTCGCCGCTGAGACTTAAGGCTTAGTGGCGACCAGTACGGCGCGCAGCGGAGCCGGATAGCCCTCAACTGTTTTGCTCGGGTCATTGGGATCGAGGAATTCAGCCAGCGACTCGCTGGTCATCCAGTCGGTACGGCGCTGCTCTTCGGTGGTGGTCAGGGCGAAATCGACAATTCGTACATCGACAAAGCCACTTTTCTCCAGCCAGCTTTTCAGCGCCTCGGCGGACGGGATAAAGAAGACATTGCGCATCTGCGCATAACGCTCTCCCGGCACCAGCACCTGATTCACATCACCCTCGATCACCAGCGTCTCTAGCACCAGCTCGCCACCGCTCACCAGCTGATTTTTCAGCTGCAACAGGTGATCCAGCGGGGAACGACGATGATAGAGCACGCCCATCGAAAATACGGTATCGAACGCCTGTAACATCGGCAACTGCTCAATACCCAGCGGCAGCATGTGCGCCCGGCGATCGTCATTCAGCAGCTTACGCACCGCTTCGAACTGAACCAGGAAAAGCTGCATCGGATCGATGCCGACCACCAGATGCGCACCCGCGCCGATCATCCGCCACATGTGGTAGCCGCTGCCACAGCCCACATCCAGCACCGTGCGGCCCGCGAGTGAGGAGATGTGCGGCAGCACACGCTCCCACTTCCAGTCAGAGCGCCACTCGGTGTTGATGTGGGTGCCATAGAGGAAATAAGGCCCTTTACGCCACGGCATCAGATTGCGCAGGAGTTTCTCAATGCCCTGACGATGGCGATCGCTGATGTCATCGCGGTCGGCGGTCACACTGTGCAGCAGGTCGAGCTTTTGCGGCTCCAGCAACGGCAGATACTCCAGCGACTTATACCAGTCACGAAAGTGCCCATGCAGATTTTCACGCTGCCACTCGCTGATTTGCGCCGGTAACACTTCCAGCCACTTCGCCAGCGGACCTACCGCAATTTGCTGATAAAAACGGCCAAAATCGATCATTTCAACGCCACCAGAGATCCAAAATTAAAGCACTGGAACCAGAGTTCGGCGTGCGAGAAACCGGCCTGTTTCAGGCGGGCTTTATGAGCTTCAACGCTGTCAGTCAGCATCACATTTTCCAGCATGCTGCGTTTCTGGCTGATTTCTAGTTCGCTGTAGCCGTTGGCCCGCTTGAAGTCATGATGCATATTGAACAGCAGTTCACCAATCTCAGCATCTTCAAAACTAAACTTCTCCGACAGCACCAGCGCTCCGCCTGGTTTAAGTCCCTGCCAGATTTTTTCCAGCAGCGCCAGACGCGCAGGTGGTTCCAGAAACTGCAGCGTGAAGTTGAGCACGACCAGCGAGGCGTTCTCAATTTCGATGTCGCGGATGTCCGCTTCCAGCACCGTGACCGGTGTATCCGCACGAAAGGTATCCAGATGACGACGGCAGCGCTCCACCATCGCCGGGGAGTTATCCACCGCGATGATCTGGCAACCGGGCACATGAATATTGCGGCGCACCGAAAGTGTGGCGGCACCCAGCGAGCAGCCCAGGTCATACACCTTGCTGTCCGGGGTAACAAAACGTTCTGCCAGCATGCCAATCATCGAAATGATGTTGGAGTAGCCCGGCACCGAGCGCTGAATCATGTCAGGAAAGACTTCAGCTACGCGCTCGTCAAAAGTCCAGTCGCCCAGTTTTGCAATGGGCGCTGAGAAGAGTTGATCGCGGTCAGACATATCGAAAATCCGAAGAGACGACGGAAAGGGCGCTATTCTCGCAGAAAGTGGGGCGGCCTGCACCCCTTAACCCAGGACGGGTTAATGGAGTGTCAGCACCAGTTCCCACGGCAGATAGATGAGGTTGAAGATCACCATGCCGCACAGTGAAAACAGCGTCAGCAGCATGCCATATTTGCGGCCTGCCATGGCGCTGCTGCGTAAACCCCATGCATGCAGCAACCGGCTGATGAAGAACAGCAGGCCGGTGAGATGTACCATCCAGATGTCCGCGCCGTTCATCTCCATCATCACCAGCAGCAACAGCGCCATCGGAATGGTTTCGATGGCATTGCCGTGAATGCGAATCGCCATTTTCAGGTCGTGATAGCCACCATCGCCATAGGCCACGCGATAGAAACGGCGGAAACGCACCACGTCCATCGTAAACTTCATCACCAGCAATGCACCCAGTACCACGTATAACGCGCTAATCATTGTGACTCCGGTATCCATCCGTAAAATGGCTATTCTAGCCAGCGCACAGCACGCTGTCCTGTGCAGTCATCAAAACAGTGACGTCTGTTGCGGCCAGTCCGGTCCGTTGCCAATGCCGGGATCGATCTGCTGCAGTTGCGGCCACAGCGCCTGCACCAGTGGAAAAACCTGGCCCATATCGGGCGTGTGCAGAAACAGCATGGCGTCACCCTGTTGCTGCCACTCCGTCAGCTTGTCTCGCCAGATCTGAAACAGCGGCACGCTCTCTTCCACGCTGTCGCTGCCGATAAACCGCACCATCGGCTGCGAGCCGGTTCGCAGGGCATGAGGCGGCACTTTGGGCTTCTGCGAACGCGCGACCAGCGCCGCCGGACTTTGCGAGGTGGAGGCGTGAACCGGACGGCTGTCGAGCATCACACGATTGATGCCGCGCGCCAGCAATCCGCGATTCAGCGCCCGTTCGGCGTCACCTTTGGCAAAGAAAGCCGGATGGCGGACTTCCACGCCGTAATCAAAACGGCGCGGCAGGCTATCCAGAAAACGCCACAGGTCGTTGAGCTGTGCCGGAGAGAAGCTGGCGGGCAGTTGCAGCCAGTACTGACCGATGCGATCGGCCAGCGGCTCCATCAGGCGCAGGAAATCGGTCAGCAGGTCATCGCTGTGTTGCAGCGCCGCCTGATGGCTGATGGTATTGGGAAATTTGAAGCAGAAGCGAAACGCATCGTGCGTCATATCGCGCCAGCGCATCACCGTTTCCGCATTCGGCAGCGCATAAAGCGTGGTATTTCCCTCTACACAGTGGAAGTAGCGGGCATAGTCCGCCAGGCTCTCAATACCCCAGCGTTTCCAGTGTGAATGCTGCCACTGGGGCAGGCCAATACGAAGTGTCACGCGCGCTCCTGGCGGCAGGTTAAGATACCCCATTATCGGCTATGGTCAGGCAGGGGGGCAAATGCACACAGGAAATCGGCGCTTTGGCGCGGATCTGCTTATCCTGCCTGGCTTTTTCCATTATAATGACCGCCATTTTTGCGACAGCATCGCAACAGGTAACGCGGCCGGATGCTGTCGGCTGCAGCGGCGAAGTTAAAAGGATAGTGTTATGCGTACAGAATATTGCGGACAGCTCAATCTGTCTCATGTGGGTCAGCAAGTCACGCTTTGCGGCTGGGTAAACCGCCGTCGCGATCTGGGCAGTTTGATTTTTATCGATATGCGCGACCGTGAAGGCATCGTGCAGGTGTTCTTTGACCCCGATCGCCAGGACGTCTTTAAGCTGGCTTCTGAACTGCGTAACGAATTCTGCGTCCAGATCACCGGCACCGTGCGTGCGCGTGATGAGAAGAACAAAAACAGTGAAATGGCGACCGGTGAAGTCGAAGTGTTTGCCCATGAGCTGACCATCATCAACCGCTCTGAGCCACTGCCGCTGGACTCGAATCAGACCAACAGCGAAGAAGCGCGCCTGAAATACCGCTATCTGGACCTGCGTCGCCCTGAGATGGTGACGCGTCTGAAAACCCGCGCAAAAATCACCAGCTTTGTCCGTCGCTTTATGGATGACGAAGGGTTCCTGGATATCGAAACCCCGATGCTGACCAAAGCGACGCCAGAAGGCGCACGTGACTATCTGGTGCCAAGCCGGGTTCACAAAGGCAAGTTCTATGCGCTGCCGCAGTCACCTCAGCTGTTCAAACAGCTGCTGATGATGTCCGGTTTTGACCGCTACTATCAGATCGTTAAATGCTTCCGCGATGAAGATTTACGTGCCGATCGTCAGCCAGAATTTACTCAGATCGACGTCGAAACCTCCTTTATGACCGCGCCACAGGTGCGTGAAATCATGGAGCGTTTGATCCGCAATCTGTGGCAGGACGTGAAGGGCGTTGATCTCGGCGAGTTCCCTCAGATGACCTTCGCGGAAGCGATGCATCGCTACGGTTCCGATAAGCCGGACCTGCGTAACCCGATGGAGCTGGTGGACGTTGGCGACCTGCTGAAAAACGTGGAGTTCCAGGTCTTCTCTGGCCCGGCTAACGATGAAAAAGGCCGTGTTGCGGCGCTGCGCGTACCGACCGGTGCGCAACTGAGCCGTAAACAGATTGATGAATATGGCAAGTTCGTAGAAATTTACGGCGCGAAAGGCCTGGCGTGGATGAAGGTTAACGTCCGTGCCGACGGTCTGGAAGGCGTGCAGAGCCCGGTTGCCAAGTTCCTGAATGCAGAGATCGTTGAAGGTATTCTGAGCCGCACCGGCGCTCAGGATGGCGATATCATCTTCTTTGGTGCCGATCGCGCTAAAGTGGTTGCTGATGCCCTGGGTGCGCTGCGTCTGAAAGTGGGCCGCGAGCTGAATATCACCGATGAGAAAGCCTGGGCCCCGCTGTGGGTGATCGACTTCCCGATGTTCGAAGAGGACGAGGAAGGCGGTCTGGCCGCAATGCACCATCCGTTCACTGCGCCAAAAGAGATGAGCGCAGAAGAGCTGGCTGCGGATCCAACCCGTGCCGTGGCGAATGCCTACGACATGGTGATCAACGGTTATGAAGTGGGTGGCGGTTCAGTGCGTATCCACCACGGCAAAATGCAGCAGACGGTGTTCAGCATTCTGGGTATTGAAGAGCACGAGCAGCGCGAGAAGTTTGGCTTCCTGCTGGATGCGCTGAAGTTCGGTACACCACCGCATGCGGGCCTGGCTTTTGGTCTGGATCGCCTGACCATGCTGCTGACCGGCACCGACAACATTCGTGACGTTATCGCGTTCCCGAAAACCACGGCGGCCGCCTGCATGATGACCGAAGCGCCAAGCGAAGCGAACCCTGCTTCCCTGCTGGAGCTGGGTATTCAGGTCGTTAAAAAAGAAAAGCCTGAGAATAAATAATGGGCTATAAACACCCGGTTTCAGTGCTGGTCGTCATCTCGGCGCGCGATACTGGCCGGGTGTTGATGCTGCAGCGGCGTGACGATCCCACGTTCTGGCAGTCGGTCACCGGCAGCCTGGAAGCGGGGGAGTCACCGCTGGCGACCGCGTGTCGTGAAGTGAATGAGGAGATCGGCATCGACGTGCTGACAGAGCGGCTGGAGGTGGAGGATTGTCAGCGTCAAATCGACTTTGAAATCTTTCCCCATTTCCGCCATCGCTATGCACCCGATGTCACTCATAATCACGAACACTGGTTTCGCCTGCAACTGCCGGAAGAGCGTGATGTGACGCTGACCGAGCATCTGGCGTTTCGCTGGCTGGCTCCGGCTGACGCTGCAGCATTAACCCGATCATGGAGTAACCGCCAGGCAATTGAAGAATTTATCTGAATGCTCGCCATCGCCCGGTATTCCGGCGGCGAATAGATTAAATTTTATGAATCTGGTGAGTTTTAACAGGACTTCACCAACATATTGAATAGTCAGGCGTCATCCTCGCCGCGACATTGTCTACCGCCAGCGCGAAGTTATCAACGTACTGTACGTGCCGATGATGCGCGACGCTCGCCCGTTGAGGGCAGACGGATTTTTTAAAATCTGTATGAGCACGGACGGTAAACAGACTCGCAGCCAGGATAGCCTGCACCCTGTAAAAGATCGGAGAAAATTTAAAATGGCAGGACACAGTAAGTGGGCTAACACCAAACACCGTAAGGCAGCCCAGGATGCCAAGCGCGGCAAAATCTTCACTAAAATTATTCGTGAACTGGTGACAGCGGCCAAGCTGGGCGGCGGCGATCCGGGTTCAAACCCGCGTCTGCGTGCAGCGATGGATAAAGCCCTGGCGAATAACATGACCCGTGACACCATGGATCGCGCTATCGCGCGCGGCGTAGGCGGCGATGACAACGCCAACATGGAAACCATCATCTATGAAGGTTACGGTCCAGGCGGCTCAGCCATCATGATTGAATGCCTCAGTGACAACCGTAACCGTACCGTGGGAGAAGTGCGTCACGCCTTTACCAAAACCGGCGGCAACCTGGGCACTGACGGCTCCGTAGCCTACCTGTTCAACAAGAAAGGCGTGATCTCCTATGCGCCGGGTCAGGATGAAGATGCGGTCATGGAAGCGGCCCTGGAAGCGGGCGGCGAAGACGTCGTCACCTATGACGACGGCGCCATTGATGTCTTCACCGCATGGGAAGAGATGGGCACAGTGCGTGATGCACTGGAAGCGCTCGGCCTGAAAGCGGATACCGCAGAAGTGGCGATGATCCCGACGACCAAAGCCGAAATGGATGCGGAAACCGCACCAAAACTGCTGCGTCTGATCGACATGCTGGAAGATTGCGACGATGTGCAGGAGGTTTATCACAACGGTGAGATCTCCGACGAGGTGGCGGAAACGCTGTAATGGCGTCTGTCGCCCTGTTAACCGGAGAGGCGTAATGTCGATTATTCTGGGTATCGATCCCGGCTCACGCATCACCGGTTATGGTGTTATTCGTCAGACTGGCCGCCAGCTAACTTATCTGGGCAGCGGCTGTATCCGCACCAATACCACCGAATTGCCCGCCCGCCTGAAGCTGATTTATGCGGGCGTCTGCGAAATCATCACGCAGTTTTCACCCGATTTCTTCGCCATTGAACAGGTGTTTATGGCAAAGAACGCAGACTCAGCGCTGAAGCTCGGCCAGGCGCGCGGTGCCGCGATTGTGGCTGCGGTTAACCACGATCTGCCGGTGTTTGAGTATGCTGCCCGTCAGGTGAAACAGACTGTCGTTGGCATCGGCAGTGCCGAGAAAAGTCAGGTGCAGCACATGGTGCGAACCCTGCTGAAGCTGCCAGCAAACCCTCAGGCCGATGCCGCCGATGCGCTGGCGATTGCCATTACGCACTGTCATGTGGCGCAGAATGCGGCTCGCATGAGTGACAGCAAGCTGGTGCTGACGCGCGGACGGTTACGCTCAGGTTAGCCGTCATCGCTCAGGTCTCACTCTCAGGCTGGATATTCATCCAGCCTTTTTTATGTTATAAAATCCACCACATTCGTTAGTTAAGGAAGCATTCAGGTGATAGGTCGTTTACGGGGCAATATTCTGGAAAAGCAGCCGCCACTGGTGCTGCTTGAGGCACACGGCGTCGGCTATGAAATTTATATGCCCATGACCTGTTTTTATGAGTTGCCTGAACTTCAGCACGAAGCGGTGATTTTTACCCACTTCGTGGTGCGTGAAGATGCGCAGCTGCTGTTTGGTTTTAACAGCAAGCAGGAACGCGCGCTGTTTCGCGAACTGATTAAAGTGAATGGCGTCGGACCCAAGCTGGCGCTGGCGATCCTCTCCGGCATGTCGGCGCAGCAGTTTGTGACCGCTGTTGAGAAAGAAGAGATCGCGTCACTGGTGAAACTGCCAGGCGTAGGCAAGAAGACGGCTGAGCGTCTGGTGGTCGAAATGAAGGACCGCTTCAAAGGGATGCACGGCGACCTGTTTGGCGGTGATTCAGCGTTTACGCTGACCACGCCGAGCGCCGAACCGGAAACCAATGATGCGGAAGCCGAAGCGGTTGCCGCGCTGGTATCACTGGGTTATAAACCGCAGGAAGCGAGCCGTATGATCAGTAAAGTCGGTCGACCGGATGCGGATTGCGAAACCCTGATCCGCGAAGCGCTTCGCGCCGCCATTTGAGGTAATTCATGATAGAAGCCGACCGCCTGATCTCCGCTGCCAGTATCAGCGAAGAAGAGGTTATTGACCGCGCTATTCGCCCGAAGATGCTGACCGAGTATGTCGGTCAGCCGCAGGTGCGTGAGCAGATGGAGATTTTCATCAAGGCAGCGCAGCTGCGCGGCGATGCGCTCGATCATCTGCTGATCTTCGGTCCGCCGGGACTGGGTAAAACCACCCTGGCGAACATTGTGGCCAACGAGATGGGCGTTAATCTTCGCACGACCTCAGGTCCGGTGCTGGAGAAGGCGGGCGACCTGGCGGCGATGCTGACCAACCTTGAACCGCATGACGTCCTGTTTATCGATGAAATCCATCGCCTCTCACCGGTGGTGGAAGAGATACTCTACCCGGCGATGGAAGATTATCAGCTGGATATTATGATTGGCGAAGGCCCGGCTGCGCGTTCCATTAAGCTCGATTTGCCGCCGTTTACCCTGATTGGTGCCACCACGCGTGCAGGCTCGCTGACCTCGCCGCTGCGCGATCGTTTTGGCATTGTGCAGCGTCTGGAATTCTATCAGGTTAAAGATCTGCAGCACATCGTGGGCCGCAGCGCCGCCTGTCTGGGTCTGACGCTGAGTGACGAAGGGGCATTAGAGATTGCCCGCCGCGCACGCGGCACACCGCGTATCGCCAACCGCCTGCTGCGTCGCGTGCGTGACTTCGCAGAAGTGCGGGCAAACGGTGATTTAAGCGGTGAAGTCTCCTGCAGTGCGCTGGATATGCTTAATGTAGACAGCGAAGGGTTCGATTACATGGACCGAAAACTGTTGTTGGCGATCATCGACAAATTTATGGGTGGACCGGTAGGGCTGGATAACCTGGCTGCTGCGATTGGTGAAGAGCGGGAAACCATCGAAGATGTGATTGAACCCTTCCTGATTCAGCAGGGCTTTATTCAGCGCACACCGCGTGGCCGGATGGCCACGCAGCACGCTTATCGTCACTTCGGCATGACGCGCGAAGAGTAGTTACATTTCCGGTTTGCGCACCATGCTGAAGATAAACAGGATGGCGGCGCAGAGCACCACTGACGGCCCGGCTGGCGTATCGTAAAATGCGGAGAAGGTCAGACCGCCTGTGACGGCGATGACCCCGATGACCACCGCGACGGCCGCCATGCCTTCCGGTGAGCGCACGAAACGGCGTGCGGTTGCAGCAGGGATAATCAGCAGTGAGGTGATAATCAGCGCACCGACAAACTTCATCGCTACCCCAATCGTCAGCGCCGTGACCAGCATCAGAATGAGTCGGGTTCGCTGGATGTTGACGCCATCGACCTGCGCCAGTTCCGGACTGATGGTCATCGACAGCAGCGACCGCCACTGCCACGCCATTACCAGCAGCACAATCACCACGCCGCCACCCATCATCCAGAGATCGTCTGGCGTCACCGCCAGCAGGTCGCCAAACAGATACGCCATCAGATCGACGCGCACGTTCTTCATCAGGCTGACGACCACCAGCCCCAGCGACAGCGCGCTATGCGCCATAATCCCCAGCAGGGTGTCGATTGCCAGATGCGGACGACGCTCCAGCCAGACCAGTCCCAGCGCCAGGCAGACCGTCACCAGAATCACTGCGTAGTAAGGATTGACGTTCAACAGCAGGCCAAATGCCACGCCGAGCAGGGATGCATGCGCCAGGGTATCGCCGAAATAAGACATCTTGCGCCAGACCACAAACGAACCCAGCGGACCGGCAGCCAGCGCTAACATCACACCGCCTATCCAGCCCGGTAATAACAACTCAATCATGATGAACCCTGTCCTTTGCGTAAAACGATACGTCCCTGAAGGTCGTGACGGTGATTATGATGATGACGGTAGATCGCCAGCTCTTCTGCGCCGCGAGGGCCGAACATGGCGATAAATTCCGGATGCTGCGAGACCGCTTCCGGGGTACCGGAACAGCAGATGTGGTGGTTGAGGCACAACACTTCGTCTGTTTTGGCCATGACCAGATGCAGATCGTGGGAGACCATCAGCACGCCGCAGTTCAGTTCCACGCGAAGCTGGTTGATAAGGTCATACAGCGCAACCTGACCATTCACATCCACACCCTGTGTCGGCTCATCAAGCACCAGCAACTGAGGATGATTCAGCAGGGCGCGCGCCAGCAGCACACGCTGGGTTTCACCGCCGGAGAGCTTTTGCAGCGGGGAATGGAGCAGATGACCCGCCTGAACACGTTTCAGTGCCGGCAGGATCTCGGCGTTTTTGCTGCCACGCGTGAGACGCATAAAGCGTTCTACCGTCACCGGCAGGGTAGGGTCGATGTGCAGCTTCTGCGGCACATAGCCAATACGCAGATCGGGATCACGCTTAACAGACCCGGTCGTGGGTGCGAGCAGGCCGAGCACCACACGCACCAGCGTTGATTTTCCGGCACCGTTAGGACCCAGCAGGGTGAGGATGCGGCCAGGCTGCAAGGTCAGGCTGACGCCTGATAACACATTGCGCTGGTTAAATTTTATCGAAACGTTATCGAGTGTGACAAGTGAGGTCATAGTATTTACAGGTTGCACAGAATTTCGAATGTTATAATATCACATTCCACCTCATGGTCACGATGGAATGACGCAATATGTTACATAATAAAAAGGGCGCAATTTTCGCCTTAACGGCTTTATCTGTTTCAGCTTTGTTAACCCTTCCTGCCCAGGCGAATGTCGTGGCTTCACTCAAACCGGTAGGTTTTATTGCTGCGGCCATTGCTGATGGCGTTACGCCGGTTGAGGTACTGCTGCCGGACGGTGCGTCTGAACACGATTACTCCCTGCGACCTTCTGATGCAAAACGCTTAAAAAACGCGGACTTAGTCGTCTGGGTCGGGCCTGAAATGGAAGCCTTTATGGCGAAATCTGCGGCTGAACTCCCGGCCCAAAAAAACCTCGCGATGGTTAACATCGACGGGGTAAAACCGTTATTGATTAGCGGTGGTGAAGATGAAGATGAACACACAGCGGAAAAATCCGAAGATCAGGATGCTGAAGCTCATCACCATCATCACGGCGAGTTTAATATGCACCTGTGGTTGTCGCCAGAGATTGCGCGCAAAACCGCGGTTGCAATCCATGGAAAATTATTGGAACTTATGCCGCAGGATAAGGCCAAACTTGACGCCAACCTCCAGCAGTTTGAGGTAGCTTTGGCGGACACGGACAAACGCGTTAGCGCACAACTTGCTCCGGTAAGAAATAAAGGATATTTCGTTTTTCACGACGCTTACACGTACTTTGAAAAGCACTACGGTCTTTCGCCCACCGGGCACTTTACCGTCAATCCTGAAATTCAACCGGGCGCTCAGCGTTTACACCAGATACGAACACAGTTGGTTGAGCAAAAGGCGGTCTGCGTCTTTGCTGAGCCACAATTCAGACCAGCAGTCATCGATGCTGTCTCCCGCGGAACGCAGGTGCGTAAAGGCACGCTCGATCCCCTGGGCACAGACATCAGCTTAGCCAAAGACAGCTATGTGAAATTTCTCTCACAACTGTCGAGCCAGTATGAAAGCTGCCTGAATGGAGCATAGGAATAGGTAAAAGTGCAGCAGATAGCCCGCTCTGTCGCCCTCGCATTTAATAATTTGCCGCGCCCCCACCGCGTAATGCTGGGTTCTTTAACTGTAGTGACTCTGGCCGTCGCAGTCTGGCGGCCCTACGTTTATCATCCCACCGATGATGTCACGCCCATCGTTAAAAACATTGAGCTGGATAAGAACACGTTCCGCACGCTGTTGCCGGAAGCCAGTGAGCCGATCGATCAGAGCACACCGGAACCGGACGAAGAGCTGCCTGCGGACGATGTCGACACCGACGCGCCGGATACGGCAGGGGTTCACGACTACACCGTGTCATCCGGCGATACCCTGAGCAGTGCACTGAATCAGTATGGCATCGACATCAGCGATATTAATGCGCTGGTGGTGAGCGATCGCGATCTGCGAAATCTGCAGGTCGGTCAGCAGCTGAGCTGGACGCTGGATGATGATGGTGGACTGAAAACCCTGAGCTGGGAAATTTCCCGCCGCGAGACCCGCACCTATGAGCGCACCCCGGCAGGTGGCTTTAAGATGGATGCGGAGATGCAGAAGGGCGAATGGCGCAACAGCGTGATGCAGGGCGAAGTGCGTGGCAGTTTTGCCGCCAGCGCCCAGCGAGCAGGGCTGAGCAGTGCCGAAGCCAGCGCCGTGATCAAAGCGATGCAGTGGCAGATGGACTTCCGTAAGCTGCGTGCCGGTGACCAGTTCAGCGTTCTGATGTCACGCGAAATGCTGGATGGTAAGAGTGCGCAGAGTCAGTTGCTGGGGGTGCGCCTGCGCAGCGGTGGCAAAGACTATTACGCTTTCCGCGCCGAAGATGGCAAGTTCTACGATCGCAGCGGCTCTGGTCTGGCTCGCGGCTTTATGCGCTTCCCGACGGTTAAGCAGTATCGTGTCTCTTCAAACTTTAATCCGCGTCGTCTTAATCCGGTGACTGGCCGCATTGCGCCGCACAAAGGCGTCGACTTCGCGCTGCCAATCGGTACGCCAGTGCTGGCGGTGGGTGATGGTGAGATCGTCGTGGCGAAGAACGGCGGAGCCGCCGGTAACTACGTCGCTATCCGACATGGCCGTCAGTATATGACGCGCTATATGCACATGAAGAAAGTGCTGGTGAAGCCAGGTCAGAAAGTGAAGCGTGGCGACCGTATCGGACTGTCCGGCAATACCGGACGCTCCACCGGGCCGCATCTGCATTTCGAAATCTGGATCAATAATCAGGCGGTCAACCCATTAACGGCGAAGTTGCCGCGCATGGAAGGCCTGACCGGCAAAGATCGCAGCGATTATATGGCACAGGTGAAATCCTGGCTGCCTCAGCTGGGTCTGAAGTAAGCGAATTTCGTCAAATCGCGCAAAAACCGACGGTTTCCCCGTCGGTTTTTTGCTATCTGGCGCAGGATGATTGCAAATTTTCAGGTCGTCACTATCATTAGCCGGTCATTGCTTGAGGCGAGTGCATGGAAACCCGTAAAAAAAATAACACTGAATTTATTCCCGTTTTTGAACGTTCTTTTCTCAAACCTAAGTACTGGGGCAGCTGGCTGGCAATTGGTGCGCTGGCGGGTCTGGCTTATTTACCGCCGAAAGTGCGCGATCCGCTGCTGGGCCGCTTAGGCCGTTTCGCCGGTAAGCTGGCAAAGGGTGCACGTCGCCGTGCGCTCATTAACCTCTATTACTGTCTGCCTGAACTCAGCGAAGAGCAGCGTGCCACGCTGGTTGATGAAATGTTTGCGACCGCACCGCAGGCAATGGCAATGATGACCGAGCTGGTACTGCGCGATCCGGCGAGTATCCGTGAGCGTGTTGAGTGGCATGGTCGTGACATTATCGATCAGATGATGGCTGACCAGCAGAATGTCATTTTCCTGGTGCCACACGGCTGGGCGGTGGATATTCCTGCCATGCTGCTGGCGTCAGAAGGCCAGAAGATGGCGGCGATGTTCCATAATCAGAGCGACCCGCTGATGGACTATGCCTGGAACACAGCACGTCGTCGTTATGGCGGTCGGTTACATGCCCGTAATGACGGGATCAAGCCGTTTATCAGTTCGATTCGTCAGGGTTACTGGGGTTATTATCTGCCCGATCAGGATCATGGTCCTGAGCACAGCGAGTTCGTCGATTTCTTTGCTACCTATAAGGCGACACTGCCTGCGGTAGGCCGACTGATGAAGGTGTGTCGTGCCCGCGTGGTGCCGCTGTTCCCGGTGTATAACAGTGAAACGCACAAGCTTGAGATTTATGTGCGTCCGCCGATGGATGACCTGCTGGAAGCGGATGATCATCAGCTGGCTCGCCGGATGAATGAAGAGGTGGAAGTGTTTGTCCGCCCGCATCCCGAGCAGTACACGTGGATCCTGAAGCTGCTGAAGACCCGTAAAGAGGGTGATATTGAACCCTATTCGCGCAAAGAGCTTTATCCGCGCAAATAGAAAAAGGCCGCTTTCGCGGCCTTTTTTGTACGTTTTATCCGTTCTGAATAGCGAGAATGCTTAGGGAACACGGTCAGATCGGAAAGGCGCTTAAGCCATTCCCTGGCCGCTCGGCCCGCGCGATTACGCACCTCATCCCTGAGGTGCGCCCGTTGCCGGGCCAACGCGTTGCGTTGTTCAAAAACGCTCCCGGCGTTTTTGTCCCTGGCGCGGGACGCTTTCCTCCTCTGCCCGTGTTCCCTGCGCCTTAAGTTTATTCACCACTGTCAGATTGAAACCATAACCCGCCGTATTTTTATAATGCCTCCAGCCTGCTGCGACGTTTACGCTCGCGCATAAACAGGATCACCAGACCAAACCACAGCACGCCGCTGATAAAGTTAATCAGACAGAACCATAGCGTGCCGCCGCTGAAGTAACCGCTTTTCGCCAGTTCAATTCCCACCGCCAGCGTCAGGATACTGATCATCCCCAGCATCGCCGCTACGCTGCCTTTGCCTTCATTGCTGGCGTAAAGCGTCAGGCGATAGAGTCCGGCATTCACCATGCCAGCACCAAAGGCGTAGAGGCTCAGGCCCGCAGTAATCAGCAGATAACCGTGACTGTTGAGGAGGCTTGCCACCAGTGCCAGGCTCAGGCCAATCAGAATCGGCCAGGCGGCGAACTTCACGGGCTGTTCAATCGGCACGCGTCCGGCCAGCTTACTCAGCGTCAGATTACCGGCGATCATCGCCAGGAACACCGGCAGCTGCAGCAGCGCGTACTGCATGCGTGACAGACCTTCGTCATGCATCAGGATGACCGGCGAAAGGGCAACCCAGGTGAGGATCGGGATAAACACCAGCCCGATAGCAAAGGAGCCAAACATCACCAGCCGATCTTTCATCAGTCGGCCATAGTTGCGCGCCAGATTAGGCAGGGCGATGGAGTGACTGCGGTCGCCAGCGGTTTCGGGCATGACGCGCCACAGCACCACAAAAGCGACCAGGCTGCAGGCGGCAAACAGCCAGAACATGCTACGCCAGCTACCCACGGTGAGCCAGGCTGCACCGGCCAATGGGCCTGCCAGCGGAGCCAAAAGCGCGACGTTGGCCATCAGCGCCATCATGCGCACTGCCAGCGCCTCATCAAAGGCTTCCTGAATCGCGGCATAGCCGACCGCGCCAATAAAGCAGAGGCTGATGCCCTGAATAAAGCGCAGGCTGACAAATTCTTCAATCGAGCTGACCCAGTGCGTCAGCATGCAGGCGACAGCAAAGAACAGGATGCCGAAGAGCATCACCGGTCGCCGGCCAAACTTATCGGAGAGCGGACCCAGCAGCCATTGCAGCACCACGCCACCCATCAGGTAAGCGGTTAACGAGGTGGAAACCCATTCAGGGCCGACGGAGAACTCATTGGTAACGATCAGCATGCCAGGCTGGATCATGTCATGAGCAATATAAGTGGCAAACTCGAACAGCACTAACGCCAGAGGAAAGAGTAAAATTCGGCCGGTAAGCTGGCTGATGGGCTGGAAACGGGGCATCTTGCCTCCTTGTCAGAAAAGAAAACGCGACTGCCAGGCAGTCGCGTCGTTGATTCTACACCGACAATGTAAACCCAGGCTCAATTAATCCACGCGCAGCACACGGGTGGTATTGGTGGTGCCGGTGGCGCCCATCACATCACCCTGCGTCACGATGACCAGATCGCCGGAGACCAGGAAGCCTTTATCACGCAGCAGGTTAACCGCGTCGTGTGCGGCTGCCACACCGTCGTTGTTGCTGTCGAAGAACACCGGCGTTACACCGCGATAGAGCGCGGTAAGGTTCAGGGTGCGTTCATGGCGTGACATCGCGAAGATCGGCAGGCCAGAGGTGATACGTGAGGTCATCAGCGGAGTACGGCCCGACTCGGTCATGGTGATGATCGCCGTGACGCCCTGCAGGTGGTTCGCCGCGTACATAGAAGACATGGCGATTGCTTCTTCGACGTTGTCGAACTGCACGTCCAGACGGTGCTTGGAGACGTTGACGCTTGGGATCTTCTCCGCGCCCAGGCAGACCTTCGCCATTGCCGAGACGGTTTCAGCCGGATACTGGCCCGCTGCGGTTTCCGCAGAGAGCATCACGGCATCGGTACCATCCAGCACGGCGTTCGCTACGTCCATAACTTCTGCACGGGTCGGCATCGGGTTCGTGATCATCGACTCCATCATCTGAGTCGCGGTAATGATGGTGCGGTTAAGCTGGCGGGCACGGCGAATTAATGCTTTCTGAATGCCGACCAGTTCCGGATCGCCAATCTCAACGCCCAGGTCGCCACGCGCCACCATCACGACGTCAGAGGCCAGGATGATGTCATCCATCGCTTCCTGGCTGGCTACGGCTTCCGCACGTTCCACTTTAGCAACCAGTTTAGCGTCGCAACCCGCTTCACGCGCCAGGCGACGCGCCAGGTTCATATCTTCGCCACAACGTGGGAAGGAGACGGCCAGATAATCGACGCGGATTTTAGCGGCGGTAATGATGTCCGCTTTATCTTTTTCGGTCAGTGCTTCAGCCGACAGGCCGCCGCCCAGCTTGTTAATGCCTTTGTTGTTCGACAGCGGGCCACCAACAGTGACTTCGGTGAACACTTTCATGTCCTGAACTTCCAGCACTTTCAGCTGCACGCGGCCATCATCCAGCAGCAGGATATCGCCCGGCACCACATCTGCAGGCAGGCCTTTGTAGTCGATACCGACGCGCTCTTTATCGCCTTCGCCTTTACCCAGATTGGCATCCAGCAGGAAGCGGTCGCCGATATTCAGGAAAACTTTGCCTTCTTTGAAGGTAGATACACGAATTTTTGGACCCTGGAGGTCACCCAGGATAGCCACGTGGCGACCCAGTCTGGCAGCAATCTCGCGCACTTTATCGGCACGAAGCTGGTGATCTTCTGGCGTGCCGTGAGAGAAGTTGAGTCGTACAACGTTCGCGCCGGCAGCGATGATTTTTTCTAAGTTATTATCACGATCGGTGGCCGGGCCGAGGGTTGTAACGATTTTGGTTCTTCTGAGACGTCTTGACATCGGGGACTCCATATACATTTAAGCGTGTCATGGACTGTGGACACGGCATGGTTATCTATTCTATATGATCGATGGGTTGTGATACGACTCACATTGTAAATGTGATGTTAATTTTTTTGCTGATCATCCTCTTCCCGAACGGTGTTCTTTTCGTAACGCGACGCTTTCAACGCCTCTTTCACGCGTTTCAGGTTTTCCCGGAAGGGCGCACCCCGTTCCAGGGTAAAACCGGTCGCCAGCACATCGATCACGGTCAACTGCGCCAGGCGCGACACCATCGGCAAATAGACATCAGTATCTTCCGGGACATCAAGCACTAAAGCTATCGCTGCTTCATGGGCAAGGGGTGAATCGGGAGAGGTGATGGCAATAACGGTGGAACCGTTTACACGGGCCAGGCGAGCCAGTTCTACCATATTTTTTGTGCGCCCAGTATGCGAAATGAGAACAAAAACGTCACCGGCTCGACTATTTATGCAACTCATGCGCTGGATCACAATATCGTCTGACCAGATGACCGGCAGATTAAAGCGCAGAAATTTAGTGAAAGCGTCATGTGCCACTACAGCGGATGCACCCAGCCCGAAAAAGGCGAGTTTATCGGCCTGCGCAAGCAGGTTCACCGCCTGTTCTAGCTGCGCGCTGTTCAGCTGATCCCGGACCCGTTGCAACCCGGCCAGCGCCGAGTCGAAGATTTTGTGGCTGTAGTTCTCCACCGTGTCGTCATCTTCTACGCCCCGGCTGACCCAGTTGCTGCCTTTCACCAGGCTCTGCGCCAGCTGCAGTTTAAAGTCGGGGAAGCCCCGTGCGCCCAGTCGATGACAGAAGCGATTCACGGTGGGCTCACTGACACCGGCAATGCCAGCCAGGGTCGCGATGCTGGAGTGCATCGCCGCCTGCGGTTCAGCCAGAATCTGCCGGGCGACTTTCTGTTCCGCTTTGCTCAGCGCAGCAAACTGCGCCTCAATTTTTTCCAGCATATTCATAAGCCGATGACCATAATCACTTTTATCAATTTCAATTATCACTGTCGCAGGAGCCGATTAACAGCGACTATATCGCGCCAGCACCCGGCAAGCGCAACGGCTGACAAGTGTGGCGCCCCATTTTTTGGGATACTTTGACCGGTGCCTGATTTTTCTGACACCAACAGAAACAGAAAAAACCGGCAATCCGCACGTGTCATCACACGCGCTTAGCACATCCGGTACAGAGTTATTGCGGTTGACCCGGCGAGTCGGTTTACCTGGCGCGGGGAAAAAAGTACATTGTGCTGAAAGAAAATAATAACCTGGACCCGGTGGCAGAGGATGCATCACCACCGGACTATCCTGCAACGAGGAGAGGAAAATGGCGGTAACACAAATAGCCCAGGCATGCGATCTGGTGATTTTCGGTGCCAAAGGCGATCTTGCACGCCGTAAACTGTTGCCTTCACTGTACCAGTTAGAGAAAGCGGGTCAGATCCATGAGGAAACCCGCATTATTGGTGTCGGCCGTGCTGAGTGGGATAAAGCGGAATACACCAAAGTGGTACGTGAAGCGCTGGAAACCTTCATGAAGGAGAAGATTGACGAAGCGCTGTGGGACAAACTCAGCAACCGTCTCGACTTCTGCAACCTCGATGTGAATGACACCACGCACTTCCCGAAACTGGGCAAGATGCTGGACCAGAAAAACCGCACCACCATCAACTACTTTGCGATGCCACCGAGCACCTTCGGCGCGATCTGTCAGGGCCTGGGCACCGCGAAGCTGAATGCTAAACCGGCGCGCGTCGTGATGGAGAAGCCGCTGGGCACCTCACTGGAAACCTCGCAGGAGATCAACGACAGCGTTGGCGAATACTTCGAAGAGAGCCAGGTATTCCGTATTGACCACTATCTCGGCAAAGAGACCGTGCTCAATCTGCTGGCGCTGCGCTTTGCTAACTCTATCTTCGTAAATAACTGGGATAACCGTACCATCGACCATGTGCAGATCACTGTGGCCGAAGAAGTGGGTATCGAAGGCCGCTGGGGTTACTTCGATAAAGCGGGCCAGATGCGCGACATGATCCAGAACCACCTGTTGCAGATTCTGACCATGATCGCCATGTCACCGCCGTCCGATCTCAGCGCCGACAGCATCCGTGACGAAAAAGTCAAAGTGCTGCGCTCGCTGCGCCGCATCGATCAGACCAACGTGCGCGAGAAAACCGTGCGCGGTCAGTACACCTCTGGTTTTGTGCAGGGCAAAAAAGTGCCGGGCTACCTGGAAGAAGAGGGTGCTAATAAGTCGAGCGCCACCGAGACCTTCGTGGCTATTCGTGTCGATATCGACAACTGGCGCTGGGCAGGCGTACCGTTCTACCTGCGTACCGGTAAGCGTTTACCGACCAAGTGCTCTGAAGTCGTGGTCTACTTCAAGAATCCTGAGATGAACCTGTTTAAAGATTCTTACTCAGAGTTGCCGCAGAACAAGCTAACGATTCGTCTGCAGCCGGACGAAGGTGTGGATATCGAGATCCTGAACAAAGTGCCAGGTCTGGATCACAAGCACAAACTGCAGACCACCAAGCTGGATCTGAGCTACTCCGAGACGTTTAACCAGTCGCACCTTGCTGATGCTTACGAGCGTCTGCTGCTGGAGAGCATGCGCGGTATTCAGGCGCTGTTTGTTCGTCGTGATGAAGTGGAAGCCGCATGGACCTATGTCGATTCGATCATCGATGCGTGGGCCGCGGATGGCGACTCATCCAAGCCGTATCAGGCAGGCACCTGGGGCCCGGTGGCCTCAGTAGCGATGATCACCCGCGATGGCCGCTCGTGGAATGAGTTTGAATAACTGAAGTGATGATGAAGCCCGCAACGCGGGCTTTTTTTTCGCCCTTAAACCGGGCCAATGGATGCAGATAAAACTGAACTGCTGTTTCAAAAAGGGTCGCAGGATGATAGACGCTCAGGAAGCTGATCATGTATGGTAGTGACGCAATTTACAGGGCAGGAGCCGAAGCTCCATGACCGGGTCGCAATCCCGGTGTTATCAAGCAAGGGGAACTGATGAAAAACTGGAAAACGAGTGCTGAACAGATTCTGACCACCGGACCTGTCGTGCCGGTCATCGTGGTGAACAAACTGGAACACGCCGTGCCGATGGCGAAAGCGCTGGTGGCAGGCGGTGTCAGAGTGCTGGAAGTGACGCTGCGCACACCGGTGGCGATGGATGCCTTACGCGCGATGATCAAAGAAGTGCCGGATGCGATCGTCGGTGCGGGCACAGTAATCAATCCGCAGCAGTTACAGGAAGTGACCGATGCCGGTGCGCAGTTTGTTATCAGCCCTGGCGTCACGGAATCACTGCTGAAAGCAGCGGTTGAAGGGCCGGTTCCGTTGATTCCGGGTATCAGCACCGTTTCTGAGTTAATGACCGGTATGGACTATGGTCTGCGCGAGTTTAAGTTTTTCCCGGCAGAAGCGAATGGCGGTGTTAAAGCGCTGCAGGCGATTGGCGGACCTTTCCCGCAGGTGCGTTTCTGCCCGACCGGCGGCATCTCTCCGGCCAACTACCGTGACTATCTGGCGCTGAAAAGCGTGCTGTGCATCGGCGGTTCATGGCTGGTTCCTAACGACGCGCTGGAAGCGGGCGACTGGGATCGCATCACCCGCCTGGCACGCGAAGCTGTAGAAGGCGCGAAGTAAGTGATGGCGGTGAGCATCTGCTCACCGCACACCTTTACCCCTGAACCGTGACCGCGGCAGCACTGGCAACTGCACGTGCAATCGCCTGAGTGGTGGTGTCACCGCTCGCCAGCGCCACGCCTAAACGACGCTGACCGCTGATCTCCGGCTTGCCGAATAGCCGCAGTTGCAGACCGGCACCCAGCGCCGCTTCGACATTCACAAACTGCACGTTCTGGCTGGTCAGTTGCGGCAGGATAACGGCAGACGCCGATGGACCATACTGACGAATCCCGCCAATCGGCAGACCCAGGAACGCTCGCACGTGCAGCGCAAACTCAGACAGATCCTGCGAAATCAGCGTCACCATGCCGGTGTCATGTGGACGCGGTGACACTTCGCTGAATACCACCTCATCACCACAGACAAACAGCTCCACGCCAAACAGGCCATAGCCGCCCAGCGCCTTAACAACCTGCGCAGCGACATCCTGCGCACGCTGCAGCGCCAGGTCACTCATCTGCTGCGGCTGCCAGGATTCACGGTAATCGCCATCTTCCTGACGGTGACCAATCGGCGCACAGAAATGAATGCCATCGATCGCGCTGATGGTCAGCAGGGTGATCTCAAAATCAAAATTGACGACCCCTTCAACGATGACGCGACCGGCACCGGCACGGCCACCCTGTTGCGCATAGTCCCAGGCTTTATCAAGCTGGCTGGCGTCGCGGATAAAGCTCTGACCTTTACCGGATGAGCTCATCACCGGTTTCACAATGCAGGGGAAGCCAATCTCTGCGGCGGCTTCATCGAAGCGCGCCTTGCTGTCGGCAAAGCGATAGCTGGAGGTCGGCAACGACAGCTCTTCAGCCGCCAGTCGACGAATGCCTTCGCGGTTCATGGTCAGCTTTGCGGCGCGGGCGGTCGGGACCACGCGCTGGCCCTGCTGCTCAAGCTCGACCAGCGTATCTGTGGCGATAGCTTCAATTTCCGGCACCACAAAGTCAGGCTTCTCTTCGGCTATCAGCGCAGCCAGTGCCGCGCCATCCAGCATGTTAATGACATGGCTGCGATGGGCGACGTGCATTGCCGGCGCATCGGCGTACCGATCTACCGCGATCACTTCCACACCCAGACGCTGACACTCCAGCGCCACCTCTTTACCCAGTTCACCTGAACCTAATAGCATCACGCGCGTCGCCGCCGGACGCAGCGCTGTTCCGAGAGTCGTCATACATTCCCCTAAGCAGTCAAAATTCGCGCGCAAGTATAAACGAAAACGTTTGCGTTCTCATCTTTCGTCCATATGACACCGTCGTTTGCCGTACTTTTCCCGCTCTGACGTTTCCTGACATCCTTTTGGTCAGGATAGCGGCTGACATCCTGAAAGGAGTGAATGATGAATAACTGGTTGCAACAGATTCAGTCGGTGCTGACAAAGAAGGGCGGTGAGGGAAAATCGGGCGGCGGCTTAAGTGACATGCTGGCACCCGGCGCGCTGGGCGGTCTGGCCGCCATGCTGATCTCCAGTAAGTCGTCGCGCAAACTGCTGACCAAATATGGCGGTAAAGCCCTGATTGTGGGTGGTGGCGCGGCCGCAGGCGCGGTGCTGTGGAACAAATACAAGCAGCGGGTCAGCGAAGCGCACCAGAATGAACCGGACTTCGGCGTGGCGCAGACGCCCGTTGATCTGCGCGCCGAACGTCTGGTGACGGCGCTGGTGTTTGCTGCCAAAAGCGACGGGCACATCGACGATCAGGAACGGGCAGCCATCGAGCATAATATTCATCAATCCGGTTACGGCCAGGATGCGGAACAGCTGATCCATAAAGCGATGAACCGCCCGCTGGATCCGCAGTGGCTGGCCGCCGATGTGAAAAATGAGGAAGAGGCGCTGGAGCTTTACTTCCTCAGCTGTACCGCCATCGACGTTGATCACTTTATGGAGCGCAGCTATCTCTCTGCGCTGGGCGACGCGCTGAAAATTCCTCAGGATGTGCGCGACGGCATTCAGCAGGATCTTGAAGCTGAAAAAGCCCGTCTGCCTGCCAGTTAATCCCCCCGATATTCCGCTGACGGGTCACAGGATGTGATTCGCCAGCGGCAGCTTCTCTCGCCATCTCTGGCTTCCCGCTGCTGAAGTGTTACGCTTACAGATCATTACGTTCATGGAGACGGATGGATGAAAGCACCCATCGCAAAAAAAATTCCCCACGAGATGACGCTGCACGGTGAGACGCGCGTTGACGACTATTACTGGCTGCGCGACGACAAACGCGAAAACAGCGAGGTCCTTGATTACCTGCGTGCCGAAAACAATTACGGCAAAAAAATCATGTCGTCACAGCAACCGCTGCAGGACCGGGTATTAAAAGAGATTATCGATCGGCTGCCGCCTGAAGATCACTCAGTACCTTATGTGAAAAACGGCTACCGTTATCAAAGTCGCTACCAGACCGGTAACGAATATCCGGCTTATTATCGCCAGCCTGCGGCGAGTGAGGAGTCAGGTGAGTGGAGCCTGCTGCTGGATGCCAACCAGCGCGCCTCGCACAGCGATTTCTATACGATGGGCGCGCTGCATATCAGCCCCGATAACCGGGTCATGGCGCTGGCCGAAGATTTCCTGTCGCGGCGGCAATATGGCATCCGGTTCCGCAACCTTGAGAGCGGCAGCTGGTATCCTGAAGTGCTGAGTAACGCCTCATCCAGCTTCGCCTGGGGCAACGATTCGCGTACCGTCTACTACGTGCGCAAACATCCGCAGACGCTGCTCTCCTATCAGGTCTGGCGACATGAACTGGGCTCGCCACAGTCCGATGATCAACTGGTCTATGAAGAGCGGGATGACACCTATCATCTCAGCGTGCATAAGACCACCTCCAAACAGTTCATCATGATTGCGCTCTACAGCACCAATACCAGCGAAATCCAGCTGATCAATGCGAATTTCCCCGATGCGCAGCCGCATGTGTTTCTGCCGCGTCGCCGCGACCATGAGTACAGCATCGACCATTACGATCATCAGTTTTTCATTCGATCCAACCGGGATGGCAAAAACTTCGGGCTGTATCGCAGCCGCTATCTGGATGAGTCACGCTGGGAAACGCTGATCCCGGCACGCGAACAGGTGGTGATGGAAGACTTCCAGCTGTTCCGTGACTGGCTGGTGGTGGAAGAGCGTCAGCGTGGCTTAACCAGCCTGCGCCAGATTAACTGGGCCAGCGGCGAGACCAGCGGCATTGCCTTTGACGATCCAACCTATGTGACCTGGCTCGCCTACAATCCCACGCCGCGTACCAGCAAACTGCGCTACGGCTATTCGTCGATGACCACGCCGACCACGCTGTTTGAACTGGATATGGATACCGGTGAACGCCACATACTGAAACAGAGCCAGGTTAAAGGCTTTAACGCGGAAGATTACAAAAGCGAGCATCACTGGATCAAAGTCAGCGATGGTACCGAAGTGCCGGTATCGCTGGTCTATCACCGCAAACACTATCAGCCAGGCCAGAACCCGATGCTGGTCTATGGTTATGGTGCCTACGGCAGCAGCATGGATGCCGATTTCAGCGTCAGCCGCCTGAGCCTGCTGGATCGCGGTTTTGTCTACGCACTGATACAGGTGCGCGGCGGCGGTGAGCTGGGGCAGCAATGGTATGACGGCGGTCGCCTGCTGAACAAAATGAACAGTTTCACCGACTTTATAGATGTGACTGACGCGCTGGTGGCACGCGGCATCGGACATCCGGAACGGCTCTATGCAATGGGCGGCAGTGCGGGCGGTCTGCTGATGGGCGGGGTGATCAACATGGCACCGCAACGGTTCCACGGCGTGGTGGCTCAGGTGCCGTTTGTGGATGTGGTCACCACGATGCTGGATGAGTCGATCCCGCTGACGACCGGCGAGTATGACGAGTGGGGCAACCCCAACGATCCGGAGTACTATCGCTATATCCGCCAGTACAGCCCTTATGACAACATCGAGGCGAAAGCCTATCCCCACCTGCTGGTCACCACCGGCCTGCATGATTCGCAGGTGCAGTACTGGGAACCAGCCAAGTGGGTGGCGAAGCTGAGATCGATGAAAACCGACAATAACCTGCTGCTGCTCTGCACCGACATGGATGCGGGTCACGGCGGCAAGTCGGGGCGCTACAAAGCCTATGAAGGGATCGCGATGGAATACACCTTCCTGCTGGGGCTGGCGCAGGGCACCTTACCGCCAGCCCAGTATTACTGAGATTCGGTCAGGTACTTACGCAGCGCCTGCCGCAATGGCGGGCGCAGATCGCTGACGTTATCCAGCATCCACTTCAGATAGCCCGGATCCTTGCGCGCGACCACCGCGATCGCCTGGCCGCGGTATTTGCCAAAGGGCAGAACGTCATCGCGCTGGGCTGCCGGTTGTGACCGCACAATCATCTCGGAGGCACTCCAGCCGGAGGTCTCCATAATACGAATCAGCAGCGCCGCCGTAACATAGCAATCATAGAGCGCGCGGTGGGCATGCAGGTCGGCGGGCGGCGTGACATCCAGCTTCAGCGAATGACGCAGTGCCTGATTGCCATATTTAATGCCCGGCCAGAGCTGACGCGCCAGCTGCATGGTGCAGATCCACTCTCCGTACATCTCCGGCAGCATCCGGCGATCAAAGCTGGCGTTGTGCGCCACGTAAAAAGCACTGCCGTGATAGCGCGGGATCGCCTCTTCAATGGTCGGCTTACCGGCGACCATCGCTTCGGTGATGCGATGCACGGCCATCGCCTGACGGCTGATAGGGCGATCGGGCAGGGTGAGATCGCTCATCGGATTCACAATCTGACCGTTGACCACATCCACGGACGCCACTTCGACTACGCCACCCTGCAGACCGCAGGTTTCGGTATCAATAACGCGAAATATCATTGCTTCATCTTCGGTTCATAAGGAAGGCGCGACAGGCTGAGCGACGCCTGGCGGTAATGCATCAGACGCTGACGAAACCAGTCACGCAGCGCTTCGGGCTGCTCCTGCGCCACCATTTCGGCGACGATCGGCATGTTATAGCGCTCTTTAAACGCCACACCCGCTGCCGCCAAATCGACATTAATCTTGTCTTTCTCTTCCTGGGACAGCAGAGCAAGGTTATGGCTCATAATATTCTCCTGACGATAGCGGGCAAAAGTAATGTTTTCGGCGGTCTGAATCAAGGATAAAGGATCGCATCGCTGGCCTCGACAGTGCAAATACAGCAGCGTATCCTTTTGCCACGTTTATCGCCCTGGCGGCGGTTAAAAGGATGATCTTATGCATAAAAAACTGATTTCCCGCATGGTTATTGCGCTGGCGGTAGCCGGACTGATGACATTCAGCTCGCTGGCAGCGGCGCATGCGCATCTCCAGTCTTCTATCCCGGCGGCTAAAGCGCAGGTAACGACATCCACCGATGCGCTGACGCTGAACTTCAGTGAAGATATTGAAGCGGCATTCAGCGGCGTCACGCTGCTGGATAGTGAACAGAAGCCTGTCGCCACTGCTAAAGCCCGCGTTGAATCTGGCCAGAAAAACCGGTTGATTGTGGGCCTGTCTCAGCCGCTGCGAGCGGGCAGCTATCAGGTTAACTGGCATGTGCTGTCAGTGGATGGACATAAAACCGCAGGAAGCTATCGCTTTAGCGTGAAGTAACGCCGGTGACCACCCTCTGGATCCTGTTACGCGCGCTGCATTTTGCCGCCGTGATGCTGCTGACCGGCAGCGCCTGTTACAGTGCGCTGCTGGCACCCGGACGCTATCGACCCCTGCTGGCGCTACGGTTAAACCCGCTGGTGAAAGGGAGCGCCTGGCTGGCGCTGCTGAGTGCACTGGCGATGCTGGCCTGCCAGAATGTGTTGATGAGCGGCGACAGCGCCAATCTGGCCGATGTCCATATCTGGCTGGCGGTGATTGGCACGCACTTCGGTGGCGTGTGGCTGTGGGAAATCCTGTTTAGCCTGCTGGCCGTTGCCGGTTTGTTACTGACCGGGCGGCTGCGTCAGCAGGTGTTACTGCTGGCGGGCGTTCTGCAACTGGCCTGCATGGCTCTGATTGGTCATGCCGCGATGCGCGATGGCTGGCCGGGATTGCTTCAGCAGATCAATCATGCACTGCATCTGATTGCCGCGGCGTTCTGGACGGGCGGATTACTGCCTCTGTTGCTGTTGATGCGGGAGGCGCGCCAGATCGATCGCCGCACCGACGCTATCCGCACCATGATGCGCTTTTCGCGCTATGGTCATCTGGCGGTGGCGTTAACGCTGCTGAGTGGCCTGATAAATAGCGTGATGATCGTGGGCTGGCCGCTCACGTGGCACGATTCACGCTACATTGTATTGTTGCTGTGTAAAGTGCTGCTGGTTGCCCTGATGGTGCTGGTGGCGCTGATTAACCGATACTGGCTGGTGCCGCGATTCCGCCTGGCGGGCAGCGGGACGCAGCAAAAATTTATTCGCATGACGCAGCTTGAACTGCTGCTGGCGTGCGGAGTGGTTGGGCTGGTCAGCGTATTTGCCACGCTGTCGCCAGCCTGAATGTGGTTTAAGAGAGAAAAGGGTAGTTATGTTGCTGAAGAAAGTGATCCCCGCAATCCTGTTGTTATCCGTATGCGGCCAGGCGCTGGCGGCACAAATCATTACCGTCAGCCGCTTTGAGATCGGTAAAGAGAAGTGGCCGTTTAACCGTGAAGAGGTGATGCTGACCTGCGAGAAAGATGGTGCGATGTTTGCCATCAACCCGAGCACACTGATGACATACCCCCTGAACGACATCGCCGATACGCTGTTTAAAAACAAACAGGTGAAAGCGCAGCCGATCAGCGTGATCCAGGCCGAAGATAAAGCGCATCCGGGCCAGATGATGAGTCTGCAGCCGATTGTTGAGCGCACCCAGGCGTTGTGCGGTAAATAAACCTGTCGGGTGCAGCACCGCGCTGCGCCCAACCCCTCTTTTTTGCCGTTGCGATCACAAACTGGTCCGGTTTATGCCCCTGCGCTTCCCGTTTGCTGGCAATTCCACCGCGCTGTTCTAATGTTAAATGGCAAGGCGACATCGCCTTCATAAATGCCAACTTTTAGCGCACGGCTCCTTGAGAGCCATTTCCCTGGACCGAATATAGGAATCGTATTCGGTCTTTTTTTGTCAGATGCCGCCCATCAGTTAATGATTTTCAATCAATAACTTAGTCTTTTTCCGTTGTGTTCTTCTCCACTCTTCTGCAAGACGCCATTCCATTATGTCATTGCCATTTTTCCTATTCATATAAGTTACAACCCTGCTTTATTACCTCTCTATGAAAGGGACACCGTGGCGATAATCTGCCACCTGTTTTACTCATGGTTGAAGCCCTGCCAGGAGCATCAGGTATAGGCTGTGCAGCCCGTGCGAGAGAAGTTTGCTGAGAGTGAACGGCGTTGCAGTACTCGGTAATGACCGCTCTACTATCCTGTGGCACTCTATTAAGTCACATGAAAATGAGGGAACGATAATGAATGCAGGGAATGCAATCACAGAACCTGGCAGATATTACACATTTCAGTCACCACTATCGGGCAACGTATTTTTTGAATTGAGACCACGTGTGCTGCCACGAAACGCACAGCCGGTGCTGGATGAGTCCAGCGGCATGTGCATTGGTTATTCTGTGGCTCAGGCTCCCGGTCTGTGGCAGATATACGATGTGCAGGGGCATTTTGTTCGACTTGAAGAGGCACCTCTCGAAACGCCACTGATTGATCCTACAGACATAGCGCTTCTTGCGTTTGGTGTATTTCGAATTTTCCGCGCTGGTCGCGCATTATTGGAGGCTGGTACACGAGCTGCTATAAGTGCCAGACTCAGCCAGGCAACAATAATGTTCCTGCGTGCCAGGTTAAAAACAGGTTTATCGGCGTGTAACCTGAAAATGACCGAAACAGCGGCGAGGCACATGTATGAGCCGGGTCGCTATGTTCCGTTACATATTCAGGAAAGAGCTATCCGCTATGGCAGACGCATGGCCGATCCTCGCAACGGAGAGGGTATGTATCGTTATGAAACGGAAATGTATAAATTACACCGTAAAAAAAATATCACTGAGTATAAGAAGTACACTCTTGAGGTTGTGGTAAGGGTATCAGATTGGACGATAACTCATTTTAAGTATTTTTGATTAACCGACAGGAACGTACATATGTTTGATATCAGAGATGAAGAATTCGTTTTTGCAGTGTCGCCTTTTGAACGGGTTGTCGATAACGAAGTCGATCCGGTTAATCATCACTGGGATTGGATACAGTCCTGGATAGAATTCTCGGTAAGCGGCCTGAAGGTGGCGTTTAAGACTAAGTTCACTGTTGGAGAGTTGAAAATGTTGAAGAAAGAATTTTCAGCTTTTCATCAGGCGATAATTGCTCAGAAAAAGTTAAAGTCGTTTAAATATCAGAGCGATATTCATCAGCTTGATATGATACTGACAAATGAAAATACTATTGATAGCGTAACTATTGATTTTATCCTTCGACCGGAGCCTCATGCCGACAGCGTTCAGGTTAAAGGCAGCTTTGGCCTTAATGAAAGCTATTTCCCCGACATTCTGAAGAGGCTGGATGAAATGATTCAATGGCAGAATTAAAGATTTTTTCATTGAAAGTTTTTAATTGAAAAATTCGGGCATAGAATGGATTTTAATTCAGTCCTTTCCGTCTATGTACTATTCGATGCGGCAGTATCAAGTACCTGTACTGCTTGCATGTAGTTCATCCATGCCGTAAGCAATGCCTCCCAAGGTCAGCGTGTAACCCGTGCAGTAAGCGGTCTGCGTTTGTCGAGCACCACGTCAGCGGAAGGCTTGATAAGGTTGACGCGCTGCACGCTCTCAACGTGTATGGCGGCATAGAGCGCAGACAGGCGAATGGTCGCGGCCAAGTCGTTTTTGCGCGATAACGTATGCGGTGAGCTTCGCCTCAAAGGCACTCTATAGTCAGCCGACATAATCTGCAGGCGCAGCTCCTCGTATTACGGCTGGTCAATCAGTGTGGACAAAGAGAACCATACTGGCGGTGCATCACTCTGGTGCCGACAGGGGGCAGCAGAATGTCACGCACGGATTGCTGGATGTGATCGAGGTCGGTTAGCATGCCGCCGGTTTCCCTTTCCATGCCGATGTATTATACGGTTGTCATACTGGCGCTCCCGTTTTCCCACCGCTGTCGCCCGGTTGGATATTCGAATGCAGCACCTTGCCTTTTGAGGAAAGATTGCCGCCGGTATGCACAACGCCGCCTTTCATCGTGCCGCCCTGGGTGACTTCCAGCTGTGCAGTATTAAGCAGCGCTGTGCATTCAGCTTCTGGCGAGTCGAACAGGATTTTTACCGCTGCTTTATTGGTTGCCGTCTGTATGTCGGTTGCGGTCAGAGCACCGGTTTCCGGCTCGTACTCGATCACCACGCCGTCGAGAAATCACCAGTGCAGCGCATCGGCCGAGGCAGACAGAGCAGGGTTGTCATCTGAGAAATGCCCGGAAGTACTAAACCGGTATCGAGTTCGCCGCCCAGGCAGAGAACAAGCACCTGCTCACCCACTGACTGCGCATTCCAGGAACGGGTTTTACCCGTGAGGGTGCTCAGCCAGTGCAGCCAGTTGGTTGTGTTTTTTCCTGTATCGACGGGGCATAACTCGCCGTCGAGATTGACGGCCGACACGGTTGCTATGCGGATCAGGTTGCGCAGCAGGCGCTGAATTTCGGAAATTTGATCGAATGAGTTCATGTGAGTAGGATGAATCTGTTTGCAAACAATGACTACCCAACGCTGTTTGTTTAGCAATGAGCGTACATTTTTTTAAATTCAATAAGAGATATGGGATTACAGCATATGGAAACGAAGCCAAACCCTTCCAGTTTCAATAAAAATCAAAAGATAGAACTTGCTTTCAATTTTTTTTCAGAGAAAAAACGTTCCAAGCAATACTTCACAGTAGATGAAATCGCTAACAAAACCGGTTGGGGTCAAAGTACCGTTAAAACTTACCTATCAAAAAAATGGTCAACATTTATAATAAAAGAAAACAATGAATTATTCGTCTCTCCAAAGTTTGATTCTTTTAATTTATCGTCTTTTATTAAGCATCATAGCCAGAATGAAAATACGCCCAAGACTTTTTATGAAAGCATTTTAGAAAAGTCAATTTCCGCATGCATTACAGCAATTGAGGTTTATAACAAACCAGATTTTAAATTCAGAGAAGAGAGCTTTTCAATCCTGATGATAAACGCGTGGGAGTTACTACTAAAGGCGAAGATTCTATCACTAAATGGAGATGATAAAACTTCAATTTACTTGAAGTCTAAGGGGGCGATTGAAGTATCTGAGTCAGGTTCACCTAAAACTATAAGCATATCCAAAGCAATAAATGTTTTATCAGCTAATGGATGCCTTAAAAAGATTGTTGAAGACAACATTAAGTTATTAATTGAAATTCGCGACCATTCAGTTCATTTTATCCATGAAGATATGTCACTTAGCACAAAAATACAGTGTATAGGAACAGCATCTTTAAAAAACTATATGACATTATCTATTGATTGGTTTGATTATGATTTTAGAAAGTATAATTTTTTCCTAATGCCAGTCTCTCTTTACCATCTTAGTGATATTGAGAGTTTTAGCGTGTTAAATCACTCGGCTGATAATCTGAAATCCTATTTGGAGAAAATGGAAGAGTCTCACAAGGATGATGCAGATCCAAACTTTAGCATTTCTTTGCGCCTCTCAACTAAATTGATAAAAACATCATCAGATGAAGCCATCGAATTTATGATGACTAATGATTCTAAAGCTACACAAATAACCTTTACAGAAGAGGATATGTTGAAAAGATATCCTCTCACATATGATGCACTTACTCAAAAATTAAGTTCAAGATATAGTGATTTCTTAAGGAATGCAAAATTCCATGAATTGCACCGGCAAATAAAAAACTCAGGTGAAAAATACTGCCGAGAAAGAAGGTTAGAACCCTCAAATCCAAATAGTATTTTTAAGTTTTTCTATAGTGAATCCGTACTGAATTTTATGGATGCACATTATACAAGAAAATGAAGGTTCATTTTGAAAGAAACTCCATGAGGCAGTTAATTATTGCCTCATAATCATCATTTTTAAGACCTGGTAACAGCCGCGATTCATACTGTACCCCTTTACCTTTACACGATGGCCGGACGCGCTGCCCGTAATGCACACGGGCCATGCGCTGCACGTTACCCGTAAACTCAATAACAGCCTCATTCAGGCTTGCCTGTGTCATCATGTATTTATCCGTGCGCATCTTTGCGAACAGCTCGCGCCTTATGCGGCCCTTTTTGCTGCGCACCGGCTGCATTTTGCGGGGCTTAAACGGCGTGTCGTCAGGTGATTGCTGGCGCTTAATGTTCCGCTGCTGCCTTGCGCGCAGCTTGCGGCCAATGTTACGCGCTATTTGTTTACGTGCCGGGGCTGACAGGCTGCTGGAAGCGCCTCCAGAGATCATTTATCGGCTGCAGGTCGCTCATGACTGCCACTCGCTTACCAGCTCACCGTGAACATAGAGCTGCACCGGCCGCGCGTGACTCACAGGCAGCGGATTCTTGCCGACGTGTGTTACATGCATCGCGCTGTCTGCCTGCTTCACGATCACGCGCTCGCACAGCTGCAGCTCAATACTGATAAGGCAAACGCACCTCAGCAGCACGCCGAGGCGTTTACCTTTGGCAATCCGATGCTGGTCATGGATAAATGCGACATTCTGGATTACGCCGAGTGCATCGATAACGGGCGCTGGTTTGAGACGACGGTCAGCTTTAACACGCTGGCTAAAAGGCTGCGCTCGGCCGTGCATCTCAGCTCGCCGATTTACGTGAAGCGCAACATTCTGGCCTCAACGTTTATTCCGCACCCGATGATGAGTCAGCAGGGGTTCAGCAAGTTTGCGCTGGACTATCTCGTCTTCGGCAATGCCTTCGCCGAGCTGCGCCGCAATGGCCTGGGTAAGCCGCTGCGCCTTGAAACCACTCCAGCCAAATTTACCCGCAGGGGCGTGAAGCATGGCGTTTACTGGTTTGTTAACGACTGGAAAGAGCCGCACGAGTTTTCGGCCGGCAGCGTGTTTCACCTGCTGGAGCCGGATATTAATCAGGAGCTGTACGGCCTGCCGGAATACCTTAGCGCGCTTAACTCCGCCTGGCTGAATGAGGCGGCGACGCTGTTCCGCCGCAAGTATTACCAGAATGGTGCGCACGCCGGTTATATCCTTTACATGACCGATGCGGCGCAGAGCAGCAGCGACGTTGACCGGATGCGGCAGGCGATGCGCGACACGAAAGGGCTGGGTAACTTCCGCAACCTTTTCATGTACGCGCCGAACGGTAAGCCGGACGGGATCAAGATACTGCCGCTCAGTGAAGTCGCGACCAAAGACGATTTCTTTAACATCAAGAAGGCCAGCCGCGATGACCTGTTAAGCGCGCACCGCGTGCCGCCGCAGATGATGGGGATTATCCCGGACAACTCCGGCGGATTTGGTGACGCGGTGAAGGCGTCGCAGGTATTTGTGCGTATTGAGCTGACACCATTACAGGAGCAATTAAAAGAAATTAACATATGGCTTGGCGAAAAAGTAATTGCTTTCAATACTTACGAACTTTAATTTTCACTTAATTGGAGCCTCGATCATGTTTATTTCCTATGTTTCTAGTGGGAGCGAAAAATTGATATTTAAATTAATTGATAAAAGAACTGATAAATATATCTTTTTCACTGCAATGATTAGCCCTCTCACGTCTTCTTAGATAAGCTGCATTAACATTAGGAAGGTGGTTAAATTTTCCTGCATTCTGAATGTGTTCATTGTCATACAGTCCCTTGAAATATAGGGCTGCATTTTCCCAATCAATCACCGGCCGAGAATTTCTTTTTATCCCCGATTGAATAGACTTTAGGGCTTCTTCATTGAGATATCCAATAAAGAAGCCTCTTTTATTCATTTGTGCATCCTTGTTACTAATTCCCATTTTTTTTAGGAGACTCATCAATATAGCTGCAGTGGGTTTATTTTCACAAGAGTATAAGGTATTTGCTATTTCTTTAGATCTCTCACTTAAGAAGTCAAGTGCGTAAGAGTAAGAGTAAGCTTCACCATGGCTGCCGATATTTTTGACTCTATGCCAAAGAATAGAATTGCTTTTACTTGACTCATGATCTGAGTGCAATATTTTTTCCAATTTTATTCTTTGAAATGGAGTGCCTGTTAAACCCATGGATGTTGATGTGGTTATAATTGCCAAGTCAACATCTTCCTTGTCCTTCTTTTCCCATTTAATGCAATAATCGTCATAAACTACATCTGAGAAAGCAGAGATTGAGAGTAGCTTTGCTGCTCCTAATTTATTATAAGGGGGGAGGGCGCAGCATAATGATAAGTGCATCATTCGAGCTAAGCCTTTCTCTCTTATTAATTTATAATGTTGGCTGTTTTCCCAACTTAAAAATTTGTCTCTTTTACCCACAAAATACAATGGGCTAGAAAGAATGAGCATACCCATAGTTTTGATGTAATGGCCACTATGATCTTCAAGAATGAAAATATTTTCTCTGCCAATGGATTTCCTAGACTTAACTTTTTGATAGATGCGCATATATTCAATAAGATATGAATCTTTTTTGTTGATTAGGTTTTTATCATGAAGCAGAGGTCTTAATACGGGCACTATATTGTCAATATTGAAATCACTAAGATTCTTAATTAAATGCTGAGAAAGGTTTCCTTCAAGGAGTTTGATTTTTTCAATATTTTTAATGATGTATTCTCTATGGTTTTTATTATAGGCTTCTTTTAATTTCTCTTGCTCCTCTTTGAAATCCTTAAATTTTATTTTTTTTAACTGGAATGGTGGATCTGATTCTGTTCTTTCGAAAAAATCACCCAGATCATCAATAAAGCTATCAAAAAAATCATGCATACTATATTTCATGATTACTACCTTTAAGGTTTTTCAATTGCTGTTGTACCTCTTTTTCAATCTCAACAGGAAGATCGAATAATTTCAAAGATCCCTTCATTTTAATTGGCTTTAACCTTACTGGGTTTGATAGTAGAAATCCGTATTCCCCTTCGAACCACAACGAGTTATGATATTTAACGCTGTCAGTAATATTAACAACTCCAATGATGTAACCTTCAAGTGATAACTCTTCAAAAGGACGCAAGTTTATTTTCCTGTCTTCGACGAATTTCGAGAAGAAGCTGTCATCTCGTTTTAAACTTGAATGAATTGCTACCATCCCTCTGAAATTTGTTGACCAGTTACGGTTTTCAATGTCCTTTCCCTGTTCGAATATTGCATCAGCCCACGGTTGTCTAATACTTAAGCATTTAATCATTTTTAACTCATCATCCTCTTTTTATCTTATCGATAGATAATTCATCATGCCATAAATAATAAGCCCACGCGCTAACAACAACCCCTATTCCAATGCATGCGACTCTTATTGAAATAGGAGTGATTTCTAATGGGTGCCCACTATTCATTAGAGTTCCGGTTGATAATGCGCCATATGCAAATAAACAGCTAGCAACGACAGTTAAACTAATAGCAAGAAGAGTAGCTGATAATTTCTTCTTAACCTTAATGTTTAAGTAAACCTCAGGGCCAACCGGATAATCTTCTTCATCTTTATTTAAGGAGCTAGTTTTTAATCTTATTTCAGAGTTGATTAGTCTTAAGCTCAATGATGTAGGGATTTTTATATCGTAATTGCTATAACCTGTTGCTCTGCTGAGGATTCTTTCATTAATTAGGAAGGCATCTATATTTTTACTGCTAGTTAAAGTCAAGATGCGACGAACATAATTCTTTTTTGTTTTGTCAGCGTAAAATTGTATCTTAAAATCTAAAGTGCTCTGATCAGTAATTTTAATATAGCTAAAACTCTTGGATTCCGGGAGCTTGTCTAAATGTATATGAAGAGGTACGCTCTTTTTTTTATTTTTTTTAAAAGGAATGATGCTTTTTTCTTCAATGCTGATATTGACGATACGCCAGAAGGTGTCATCACAAAACTGAGTATTGCTCCTAGTTAAATATTTGCAAATGTTATCGAATGCGGCAGTTTCAAGTTCTTTTTTTTGGCTAAAGAATCCGTTTGTTATATAGCTCTTGCTTGTTAATATGAACTTCTCCATTGGGATTGACTGTTTGTCATATAAATCATCAACAAGATGTTTAGTGATTAAATTTTTTATATCGTAAGGGTATCCCAACAACTTAATATCCAAATAATATCTTATGCCACCATCAATTTCTAATTTTTTGCATAAAATTACTTCGCCATATCTAGTGAGCTTTTGAAATCTGTTCTGACTAGCAATTTTTCCCGTTTTGGAAAATTTGTAATCAGATTTTTTGTTTCTTGAATCTTGTACATAACATAAAACAACTCTTGTCTGAAGAAAATTTAGGCTCAAATCTTCAAGAACTTTAATGGCGTCTTCGCTGACATACTTTTCACCATAGTCATATGTTAATAGGCTGCCATATGGCAAAGCCAATAAGCTATGAACATCTGAGTAATAATCCGCATGCAGAGCTGTATCAAAAATTATCAAGTCGCGCATTTCGTTCCCTATGCGTATCACAACCATCTTTATAAAAGTACTATACTCGGGAGTACCCTTCGCGCGCAATGCTATCCCCGCCACGCCTGCCCGCTTTATGCATCGCTTTTCATGCATGTGCGTGTACCACCTCTGAAGGCGCCAGCTCTGGCCTTACAAACGCTCAGCGATCCAATTTGGATCATGCGGATTCATGCAAGCCACGCACTTTGACGCAGAAGCAAAAAGCCACCTGAAAGGTGGCTAGTGAACGGGAAGGGAAGGGGCAATTAATCATTCAGCCTGGCGGTATATGGCAGCTTCGAAAACAGATGTGTCGATTGTCCCTGCCATGTCGCTGATCATCGACAGTGCCATTTTTAATTCATCTTCTTTGCAGTGTGCGATCAGTGATACGTCAGCAATGAACTGGATGCGTGCAACCGTCTAGCTTAGATTATCTAGGTCCATCAAATGATTAACTTCTTCTAGTTAAAATATACTGTATGTATAAACAGTATCATGACGTTTTTGAATCGTAAAGAATCGTGTGGCTCAGATTAGTCTGACTGCCGTTTTATTAATCAGGCACAGGTATGCCGCTTTTTATCGCAAGAGCATTAAATCTTTTTAAGGGAGTAGGATTCTTGTTCCGTCTATGGAACAGATAGCCGCTTGTACCGCTCCAGTAAGAAAGCTCCCCAACCTTGATTGTATAGCCTTTCATCATGGCACAGCTTCGTCGTCGGACAGTGTTAACCAGGAGATCTCGAAGAAACTCTTTTTCAACGCCTCCCATTCTGTGCAATGACTCTCTTCAGGTGGGTATTTGTCCGGCTTAGGTTGCTCCTGCGCTGGCTTTTCTTTTAATCGCTTAATGATCCTTCTTCGCTCGGCACGAGTAAGGGGTTTTGTGAAATCGATAGCGGCTTCAGAGCCTGTCGGCTCCGTACAGTTATTGACAGAACTCCGAGAGGACGTGGACGCGTCCTTAAATTCAAAACCCAAATCAACGGCACGTTTTCCACTCTTGTCCTCTGGAAGAGGCCGCAACAAACTGAAGAGATTAACGCCTGTGTTTGCAGGCGATAATTATTTGCCCAACCAGCGTCCGGCCTGTGCAGACTCAATTAACAGACGAATAGTCAGCGGATCGTGCGGCGCGGTGAAATCTTCCGGGAAATATTCGGCAAACGTGATAGTACTGGGATTAATGCCAAATGTTTCAGCATACCGCTCTAGCAATTCATACGCGTCAAGAGGATCCATGCGAAAGTCATTGTTCAGATCGGTATCCAGTTCAAGCTTATAGCGTCTGAACGTAAACAAACTTCTGCCGTTATAATCTTCAACAAGCGCAAATACAGCCTTCTCTATATCCTCACTTACCATATCTTGTCTTCCTTATGAGCAATAAGATTATATTTACCGTAGTTTTCCAGCCAATTTCTGCCACATCAGCGGCTATAATTACCCAGCCTAAAACCGGGATTGTACGACCGACGAACGTCCCCAGCTTGTGAGTCATTAACATTTTAATTTGAAGAGTGTTTTTAGGGTTCTGTATCCACGTGGGTAAACTGAATGGAAGACGGTAATCACGTAACAGCTTTCGAGATTAGACTGAAGCATAAGAGGTGCCTTTACATGCTCCGTTTAGCTTACCTGATACGACGGAACCCACTTCCCGCTCGACATTAATCGTATATGCCCATTCTGCACATAACTTTTTTGCCCAGTTAATTATTCGCTGTAGTTTGTTAAGTCTCTGGAGGATATTCATGCGGTTTGTGACAGAAAGCGGACTGGTTCCTTTGGTCGCTCAGATCGTATCTGATGTTATTCTTTTCAGATTAACCGACGCATTCATAATCGTGTACTCCTGCTATTGCTGGCTATAAAAGCTAATGCCAGACTTCAGTTTTTAAGAGCGCGTTCCTGGCTGATAAATCTTTTTAACAGCTAATATCGTGATTACAGCCAAAGCGATGGAGAAAAGGGCTAAAAACAAAATCAGCGAGAGTAAGGGGTTGAGTATTCCCCCTAAACTTGTGAAATCGCTAATCCTTGCGAGCTGGTGAGGTGTTGATACCCGAAGGATTATCTCCGGAATAATTAGCACAAACATAATAACCACAAAGACATAAATCAATAATTTTTTTGCTTTTTTCATATTCATTCTTGCCCTTGATAGTGAACATGATCAAAAATCAGTTAAATGATACAGCATGGAGCTACAGGATGTCACAAACCTATTTGCAATTGAAAATGCAGGCTAACAAGCAACTAGCGATCGCGTTAACGAGATCACTTAATGACATCCATGCCGATCATATGTCGACAATTGAAAAATTAAAGTTGGGCGGACAAAGACTTATAAACTATGGATCATGTGTTGTCCCTGACTCATATTATCGCAGTTCGTGCCGTGACACATGGAAAGAGGACAAAAGGTTAGTTCTCGCTTTGGGTGAGATATATGCAAGAAATGATGTCAGTCTTGATATGGTTGAAATTTATTTTCGTAAAACACTAAAAAAGCTTGGGGATGAAAAAAGTAATGAGCTGGTGTCACGTGTTCAGCAACTGTTAGGTAAAGCAGCAGAACATGCTTCAACGAAAGCCAGTAAGTTGGCTCTATCACTGACTCTCGCTAATTTAGTCCTCGAGAGTGTCGATTTCAAAAAGAAACACATCAGACTTGTTAACTCTTTTTCTACCTGGTTTGTAAATGGCGCCACACTTTATGCTAATGCACAAATAGCCGCATCTGCTGCTAACAGGCTGAAGTTTCAAGATTCTTTATACTATCACTCTTTATGCCGGGAAAATCTTGAGATGCTTTATTTTCTTATTGAACCTCAAATGACAAAGATCATTTATCAGGTAAATTCGGGAGATAACAATCAGGTGAAAATTGCTGATGCTCTATATGGGATTCTGAATAAATGAAGCGTGCTATTTTATGGCTGATTCAGTCATTTTTATATTTAGTTCCTGCTGCAGTTATTGTGGCTGGCGTGTATATCTTCATCTGCTTTGTTCCGCAGTATGCAGCACTTCTTAGTTTTGCATGGGTTATCGTAGTTTCTTATGTGTATATTAAATTTAACCGATGGTATTGATAAAATCCTGACATATTAGTGAGCTTAAAATTTGAGTGGAAAAGCGAACGCAAAATAACCCTACTAGCTTAAGGTGCCCGGTCTGCATCCCAAAAACCCACTCCACTCTGCAAAAGCAGAAACAACCCTGCCAGCCTCGCACCCAAAGCTTACCTGTCATCTTGTCATCACCGCGGTTTGGCTTATCCTTAAAGCTTCAATCAAAAGGAGCATCGTTTATGAAAGCGGCAATTGCTAACAGTGAACACAAGGTTGAAGTGGTTGAGAAGACGCTGCGTCCTCTCAAAACGGGCGAAGCACGGCTCAGGATGGAATGCTGTGGCGTATGCCATACCGATCTGCATGTGAAGAACGGGGATTTCGGTGATAAAACCGGCGTGACGCTGGGTCATGAAGGTATCGGTATTGTTGAGGAAGTCGCGCCAGATGTGACCTCACTTAAGCCAGGCGATCGTGCCAGCGTGGCATGGTTCTTTAAGGGCTGCGGTCACTGCCAATACTGCAACTCCGGTAACGAAACGCTCTGCAGAGAGGTCGTTAATGCCGGTTATACCGTCGATGGCGGTATGGCTGAAGAGTGTATCGTCGTTGCAGACTATTCGGTCAAAGTCCCCGACGGGCTTGATCCTTACGCCGCCAGTAGTGTCACCTGCGCCGGTGTCACCACCTATAAAGCGGTGAAAGTGTCCGAGGTAAAACCGGGTCAGTGGCTGGCGATTTACGGTCTTGGCGGGCTGGGAAACCTCGCTCTGCAATATGCGAAAAACGTCTTTAACGCCAAAGTGATCGCGGTTGATGTGAGCGATGGGCAACTGGCACTGGCGAAAGAGATGGGTGCCGACCTGGTCGTAAACTCGGCCAGCGAAGATGCGGCTCGCTTTATTCAGGAGCAAACCGGTGGGGCGCATGCGGCTGTGGTAACGGCGGTTGCCAAAGCAGCGTTTAACTCTGCTGTCGATGCGGTCAGGGCCGGTGGTCGGGTGGTGGCTGTCGGACTGCCGCCGGAAGCGATGAGCCTGAATATTCCACGTCTGGTGCTCGATGGCATTCAGGTAGTAGGATCGCTGGTCGGGACGCGTAACGATCTGGCGGAAGCTTTCCAGTTTGCGGCAGAAGGGAAGGTGGTGCCGAAGGTGACCAAAAGGAAGATTGGTGAGGTCAATGCCATCTTCGATGAGATGATTCAGGGCAAGATCCGCGGCAGGATGGTAATCGACTTTAGCGGTCAGTCTGCTGAATAATCCGTGCTGATAATCGCAGAAGCCCGCGCCGTGCGGGCTTTTTTATGCCTGTAAGGCCAGTTCCCTCCCTCTGAATACGTAAGAGCACATTCCGTTAAAGCATTAATAAGCGCGGCTTTATGTTTCATGATGTGATTTTCACTTGAACTTTACCGGTAACATTATAGTTTATGGGGTGAAGTCTGATTACACACATCTGAAGGAGGGTTATTTATGGCTAAGCATCACTTACTCAAATCCATTGAAATTGCAGCGATTGTGCTGTTTGTCCTGATACTGGCGTATCTGGCGGTTACCGGTCTGCTTTCATCAACTGGCGTTGATCACGCCTGGCCGTATCCCAGTAAGTAATTGAGTGCCGCACCAGGGAAATTATAAATAATATAAATAGATAACTGATCCTGATACAGGACATAAAAAACCCCGCAATCGCGAGGTTAATCAGAGTCTACACCAGGCTCACCGAAAGCAGAGTCAGCTCTTCGGTTTCCAGCGACAGGCTTTTTTTGGTTTCGAACATAAAGGCTTCCAGCGCCTCCTCGACATCGTCGCCCTCGATAAAGGCGTGAGTCGTGACATGATTTTCACCTTTGGGCTTAATCACGTAAGAAACAAACCACTTCTTCTTTTGCATAATGCTTATCCTCTTCTGAATAGGTAAATGCCGCACACCGGCAATACTGAGCTTTCCCGCCAGCAGTTCAGCGGAACATGTACGGGTTCGGTCTGACAAAGACTAATCGAGCGGGGCCGGATGCAGCAGGTCGATCACGTCGTCAATTTCATTGCTGGCCGCATGACGATCAAGGGCAACCGCATAGTAGCGTCCCTTGCAGTAGTGCTTTGTTACCGCCACCCGATGGCCGGTATCGCTGTCAGCTTCACCGCCGGTCAGGGTCTGCAGGTGGGGCGGGATAACCAGCTCACTTTCGAGTTGTTCTGCTTCAATGATCACTGCGCCACCGTCGGTGGATAGCAGCAGATGCTGAATGCTCATGTTCTCTCCTCTGAGTCAGATTGCTAACCGGCAAAGTGTAGTTCACCTCAGCGGGTGTGCTGGCGACGGGCTTAATCAATGTCTGAGCAGGCTCGTTATCACAGCCAATTGCGCTTTTCCTGGCAAAAAAAAAGCCCCGGAGTCAGGGGCTTTTAAGAAAGGGATGGCCTGCCTTAAAAACTCAGCTGGTCTGATCGGCCAGCTTCGGCTTCAGCACGCGCTTACCAATCTGAATGCCGGGCTTCTCAACATACTTATAGAGTAAAGAGGCCAGCGCATAGGTCACCGGGATGGCAGAGACGCAGACAATCAGGAAGCGCATCATGTCGCTCTTAAACTCAATATCGGTGTGATTGAGCAGCAGTGCGATCAGCGGGATTACAATCAGCAGATGCAGCAGGTAGACAGAAAACGACACGTCGCCCAGCCAGGTGCTGAGACGGTTGTTCAGCAGCTTACGCGGCAGAGCAATCAGCGTTGCCATCAGGCTGCCCTGCGGGTATTGCCATAGAATCGCCGTCATACCGACGATCATCAGCGCCTCCATAATCACCTGCAGCTTAATCGCGCCCAGGCCCATCGCCACGCTGGCAACCGGGCCGAGCAGCGCAAAAGCGACGTAGAGCAGGGATTTACGGCGAATCGCCTCGGCCAGCAGCATCCCCGACAGGAACATATTCAGCTTTATCAGGATCATTGAAGGCATCTCAAACGCCTCATAATAATCTGCCAGCACATACCGGCCAGCGCAGCAGAGCGCCATGACGCCAATCAGCGAGGCGGCATAACCAAAGCGCAGCGTCACCAGCATGATGAACGGGAACAGCAGATAGAACTGCATCTCCAGCCCGATGCTCCAGTCAGGCAGCACGGTATTAAAACCATATTCGGGCAGCAGGCCGAACAGGAAACTGAAGTGGGTCAGAATGTTTGCCAGCGACTGGTCGTTGTAACGCGACGACTCAGTGGCGGTGCCGGAATAGAAATGAGCAATGGTGTCACGCATCTCGCCAAACCACGGGCCATAAATCAGGGCGATGATTAACAGCAGATAGTAGAGCGGGGCGATGCGGAAGAAGCGCCGGATCCAGAACTTCTTAATGGTCTCTGTGCTCTGCCACGGCTCTTTCTGCTGACGCTCGACGTAGTTTTTCGCCATCAGATAACCCGATAACAGAATAAACAGATCGACCCCGATGCCAGGGGATGAAATAAGCGTGATATGGCAATGAACCAGTAAGCTGATATGGCCAACTAATACCCAGAGAGAAGCGATGCCGCGTAATCCCTCCAGCTCCGTAGACCAACCTCGTGTTGCAGACATAACTATTCCTCGTTTTTATCCGACCTTCGGCGCTCACTAAGCCTCAAGGCAACAGATATGTAAACGGGCCTTTACAAAAGTAAGAAGATTCCGAGCACAGGTAAGAGGGAAAAATCAATCGAAACAGGGCGGGAAAGCACAGGAAGTTAAGGGCGTGCAGTGGCACACCCTTAATCAATATCACTGATTGAGATGGCCGATCAGGCCAGTTTTAACAGGATCATACCGGCCAGCAGCAGGGTCAGGCCGGCCCAGCCTTTGCGGTTCAGCCGCTGGCCAAACAACACCCATCCGGCCGCGACAGTGGCGATAATCCCAAAACCGCCCCAGACCGCATAGGCGATCGAGAGATCGATACCTTTAACCGCCTGAGCAAGTGCGCTGAACGCGAGCAGGACACAGCAGAGGGAAAGCAGACCGTAAAGCGGTTTCTTAAACCCATCAGAATATTTAAGGAATATGTTAGCGGCAATCTCCAGCACGATAGCCAGCGCCAGCCAGGACGCATGAACAAGATCAGCGATGAGCATGATTAACCTCCGCTGATGATTGGGTGCCGGTTTTGATCAACACAATTCCGACAATCAGCGTCACCAGCCCACAGACCTTCAGCGCTGACAGCGTTTCACCAAACAGCTGCACGCTGAATAACGTAATCAGCATGATGCCGATACCTTCCCACAGCGCATAAGCCACGCCCAGGGCGATACGTTTAATGGCGAAACTCAGCAGAATATAAGAACAGGCAATCATGCCCAGCATCATCAGGTAGCCGGAATGGCTGCCATTGAGGCTGGACCATTTCATAAAAAGGGTACCAATAATTTCCGTAACAATAGCGAGTGATAATAAAACCCAGGCGCGCATGGGTGCTCTCCAGCAACGATAAATGACGACCTGCAACAACGCACAATGTGCGGGCAGACTCAGAACAGTTCGAAGTGGTGAGGGGACTACAGGGCGTTACGCCAGTGCTGATCGGCGGCGTTCCAGCCAGAAAGGCAAGAGGGGGAATGCAGGGGGGTTGACATGAACATTCTGCTCATAAAATTTACAACACATCCACATTGTTGCTTCTCATCAGTGGACGGATAGTGCCTCCGGTTAAATAGACGCTGGATTTATAGCATTCTGCACATCACCAAATCAACAGCAGATGCTGCTTTGTTTGATGTCTGTTAAGGTTTGATGATTTGAAAAGGGTGACGTGTGGAAAAGGATCTGTGGTAAACCGTAATAAAAAAAATAGCCGGGCAATAAAAGTGCCCGGCTATTATTAAGTGACGCTGTCACGTATTATTCAGCGCGCTGCGGAACCGTGCGAACGGACGCATCACCCGCGACATAGTAAGCGGCGGTGCTGCGTGGCAACGGATCGCGACCACGAATCTTATCGGCAATTTTCTCGCCAATCATGATGGTGGTCGCGTTCAGGTTACCGGTAATGATCAGCGGCATAATCGACGCATCGACCACGCGTAATCCTTCCAGACCATGCACACGACCTTCGCCATCCACGACGGCCATCGGGTCGTTACCCATCTTACAGGTGCCGCATGGGTGATAGGCGGTTTCGCCGTGGTTACGCACGAACTCGTCCAGCTGCTCATCGGTCTGGCAATCCAGGCCCGGACTGATTTCACGGCCACGATACTTATCCAGCGCCGGCTGGTTGATGATCTGGCGCGTAATGCGGATAGCATCGCGGAACTCATGCCAGTCCTGCTCATGTGACATGTAGTTAAACAGAATGGCCGGATGACGACGTGGATCGCGTGACTTCAGGCGCACATGACCGCGGCTCGGAGAGCGCATAGAGCCGACGTGACACTGGAAGCCGTGCGCATCAACGGCGTTAGAACCGTTGTAGTTAATCGCGACCGGCAGGAAGTGATACTGAATGTTCGGCCAGGTGAACTCTTCGCGGCTGCGGATAAAGCCGCCCGCTTCAAACTGGTTGCTGGCACCAATACCGGTACCGTTGAACATCCACTCTGCACCGATTTTCGGCTGGTTCCACCACTTCAGGGCCGGATAGATAGAAACCGGCTCTTTGCACTCATACTGAAGATACATCTCCAGATGGTCCTGCAGGTTCTCACCCACGCCCGGCAGATCGTGAACCAGCGGGATGTCGAACTGCTTCAGCAGCTCCGGTGAACCCACGCCAGAACGCTGCAGGATCTGCGGCGAGGCGATAGCACCGGCACACAGCAGCACTTCACGGCGAGCGGTCACTTTATTAATGGTGTTGCTGTCGCCCTGCAGATACTCCACGCCAACCGCGCGCTTGCCATCGAACACAATGCGATCGGTGGTGGCATGCGTGATGATCTTCAGGTTAGGGCGGCCTTTGGCCATATCGAGATAGCCACGGGCGGTGCTGGAACGGCGACCTTTCGGCGTTACGGTACGATCCATCGGACCGAAACCTTCCTGCTGATAGCCGTTCAGGTCGTCCGTGCGCGGATAACCCGCCTGCACACCCGCCTCAATCATCGCTTCAAACAGCACGTTGTTGCCCGCTTTAGGCGTCGCGACGCACACCGGGCCATCGCCGCCGTGGAAATCATTCGGGCCGATATCGCGGGTTTCTGCTTTACGGTAATAGGGCAGGCAATCCAGATAACTCCAGTTCTCCAGACCCGGTTCGCTGGCCCAGTTATCGAGATCCATCGCGTTACCGCGGATGTAGCACATGCCGTTAATCAGTGATGAACCGCCCAGACCTTTGCCGCGACCACACTCCATGCGGCGATTGTTCATGTATGGCTCTGGTTCGGTTTCATACGCCCAGTTATAGCGTTTGCCCTGTAGCGGGAAGGCGAGGGCCGCAGGCATCTGGGTGCGAAAATCAAAACGGTAATCCGGGCCGCCCGCTTCCAGCAGCAGAACGCTCACGTTGCTGTCTTCAGTCAGACGGGTCGCCAGAACGTTTCCTGCGGAGCCGGCTCCAATAACAATGTAATCAAATTCCATTCGTCGTTCCTCAGGTTAAGTGATTAAAAGACTGACTGAAAACGCGTCAGCTCAACCTGCACGGACTTCACCTGGGTGTAGCTCTGCAGTGTCATCAGGCCATTCTCACGGCCAATACCGGAGTGTTTGTAGCCACCCACTGGCATCTCTGCGGCGGACTCGCCCCAGGTATTAATCCAGCAGATACCGGCTTCGATCTGATGAATCACGCGGTGTGCTTTATTGAGATCCTGCGTCACCAGTCCGGCGGCCAGACCAAATTCAGTGTCGTTGGCGCGGCGGATCACTTCTTCTTCGGTTTCGTAGCTCAGGATCGACATGACCGGTCCAAAGATCTCTTCACGGACAATCTTCATCTCATCACGGCAGTCGGTGAACACGGTCGGTGCAACCCACGCACCCTGGTCGAAGTCGCCACCGGTCAGACGTTTGCCGCCGCACAGGACGCGTGCGCCTTCAGCAATGCCGGACTCGATGTAGCGCATCACATTGTCGCGATGGCTGAAGCTGACCAGCGGGCCAAAGTTAGTGGCCGGGTCACGCAGATCGCCAGCCTGAATGCGGGCAACGCGTTCGCTGATTTTTGCCTCGAAAGCCGCCTGCAGTTTTGCCGGGATAAAGACGCGGGTGCCGTTGGTGCAGACCTGACCGGAACTGTAGAAGTTCGCCATCATGGCGATGTCAGCGGCCAGATCGAGATCGGCATCGTCGAAGATGATCAGCGGTGATTTACCGCCCAGTTCCATGGTGACCTCTTTCAGCGTTGAACCCGCTGCATTGGCCATCACTTTTTTGCCGCTGACAACGCCGCCGGTGAAGGAGACTTTGTCGATGCCAGGATGCTCGGTGAGCAACTGGCCGGTGACCGAACCGATGCCCGGCAGGACGTTGAACACGCCATCCGGCAGGCCCGCTTCGGTGTAGATTTCCGCCAGCTTCAGGGCGGTGAGCGGGGTCATTTCGCTGGGTTTGAAAATCATCGCGTTACCGGCTGCCAGCGCGGGTGCAGATTTCCACAAGGCGATCTGAATCGGGTAGTTCCAGGCACCGATACCGGCGACCACGCCCAGCGGTTCGCGGCGGGTGTAGACAAAGGAGGTTTCACGCAGGGGGATCTGCTGACCTTCCAGCGCCGGAACCAGACCCGCGTAATACTCCAGCACGTCGGCACCGGTGACGATATCGACCGCGGAGGTTTCACTGTAAGGCTTACCGGTATCGAGCATTTCCAGCTCTGCCAGCTCATCATTACGCTCACGCAGAATATCGACGGCGCGACGCAGGATGCGCGAACGCTCCATGGCGGTCATCGCGGCCCAGACTTTCTGGCCTTTTCTGGCGGCAGCAACGGCGCGATTGACATCTTCCTGGCCTGCGGCATGAACCTCTGCCAGCACTTCGCCGTTGACCGGGTTAATCGTCTGGAATGTTTCGCCAGACGCTGCGGCAACATAAGCGCCATCAATGTAGAGTTTCTGCTCGGTGAATCGGGACATGTTTTCTCCTTCCGTTATTCGTGCTCGCCAGCCAGTTGCTGACGGATGAATTGGGTGGTCAGTGTGAGGGCGATAGCAGGATTAAATGGCTTACCGCTCAGCGCGGCACGCAGCCAGAGTCCATCTATCAGGGCAGCCAGACCGTGTGCGGCTAGTCGCGCCTTTTCCAGCGGCAGTTCACGCCGGAATTCGACCACCAGCATTGAGTAGAGCCGCCGGCTGCTGACCCGCTCCAGGCGATTAAGCTGGGGCTGATGCATGCTGCTCGACCAGAAGTCGAGCCAGGCTTTCATGACTGCCGTGTGCACCTGGGTTTCATCGAAATTACCGTCAACAATGGCACACAGCCGCTGTTCTGCCGGGGCAGTGGCCAGCGGTTGTAACCGCGACAGGACCGCCTCGCGCAGTTGACGCGTCACATCACGCATCGTGGCTTCCAGCAAGCCGTTCTTATCTTTGAAATAGTGACTGATGATGCCGGTGGATACCCCCGCCCGACGAGCGATCTGGGCGATAGTGGCATCATTAATCCCCACTTCATTAATCGTGCTCAGGGTCGCATCAATCAGTTGCCGACGACGTATCGGCTGCATCCCTACCTTTGGCATAGCTCCAGCTCCACCCTCAAATCGAGCCCCTATTAAAACTTTTTTTGATTGCACGTTCAATATAAAAAGAAACTTTGTTAGGATGCTGTTCTCGAAATGTAGCCAAAGCGAAACGGCAATGAGTGCTAAAATAGGCTGGTTTGTCTGAGCGATTAACAGGAAGTAACAGAACGAAACAGGGCCGCACGGCTGGAAAACCGTGGACGGCAAGCCTTATCCATTGCGTATTTTCAGGACATTAACCAGAGGTAATCGATGAATAATCCACCTGCCGGTGAAAAAGACAGACTCAATCCCGTTGTATTTTATACCTCTGCCGGATTGATTCTGACGTTTTCACTTGTGACGATTCTCTACAGTGAACTGGCCGCGAGCTGGATCCTCAAGGCGGTAAACTGGGTTTCCGCCACCTTCGGCTGGTACTACATGCTGGCTGCCACGCTCTATATCGTGTTTGTGCTGTACATGGCCTGCTCACGCTTTGGTTCGATCAAGCTCGGGCCGGAGCACTCCAAACCCGAGTTCAGCGTGCTCAGCTGGTCCGCCATGCTGTTTGCCGCCGGGATCGGTATCGACCTGATGTTCTTCTCGGTCGCCGAACCGGTGACGCAATATATGCAGCCGCCGGAGGGCGCAGGGCAGACCCTGGAAGCCGCCCGCCAGGCGATGGTCTGGACGCTGTTCCACTACGGTCTGACCGGCTGGTCGATGTATGCACTGATGGGCATCGCGCTGGGCTACTTCAGCTATCGCTATAACCTGCCACTAACCATCCGCTCCGCGCTCTATCCCATCTTCGGTAAACGCATCTATGGACCGATTGGTCACACGGTAGATATTGCGGCCGTGGTCGGCACCATCTTTGGTATCGCCACTACGCTCGGCATCGGGGTTGTGCAGCTCAACTACGGCCTGAAAGTGCTGTTTGATATCCCGGAAGGCTTTACCGCGCAGGCTGCGCTGATTGTCCTCTCCGTGGTGATCGCCACTATCTCTGTTACGTCGGGCGTCGATAAGGGGATTCGTTTTCTCTCCGAACTCAACGTGATCATGGCGCTGGGATTGATTCTGTTTGTGCTGTTCTTCGGCAACACCGAGTTCCTGCTGAATGCGCTGGTGCTGAACGTTGGCGACTATATCAACCGCTTTATGGGCATGACGCTGAATACCTTTGCCTTTGATCGGCCGACTCAGTGGATGAACAGCTGGACGCTCTTCTTCTGGGCGTGGTGGGTGGCCTGGTCACCGTTTGTCGGCCTGTTCCTGGCGCGTATCTCACGCGGTCGTACCATACGTGAGTTCGTACTGGGCACGCTGATTATTCCGTTCACCTTTACGCTGCTGTGGCTGTCCGTGTTCGGTAATGCCGCGCTGTATCAGATTATTCATGGCAATACGGAGTTTGCGCAGGAAGTAATGAACCATGCGGAGCGCGGCTTCTACAGCCTGCTGGCGCAGTATCCGGCGTTTAAACTCAGTGCTTCGGTCGCCACCATCACCGGGATGCTGTTCTACGTGACCTCGGCGGATTCCGGTTCGCTGGTACTGGGTAACTTCACCTCGAGACTGAAAGACATCAACAGTGATGCACCGAACTGGCTGCGTGTCTTCTGGTCTGTGGCGATTGGTGTACTGACCCTGAGCATGCTGATGACCAACGGGATCACGGCCTTGCAGAACACCACGGTGATCATGGGGCTGCCGTTCAGCTTTGTTATCTTCTTTGTGATGGCGGGTTTGTTTAAATCTCTGAAAATTGAAGATCACCGTCGGGCCAGCGCCACGCGCGACACCGCGCCTTATCTGGCTCATGCGACCGATCGTCTGACCTGGAAGAAGCGTCTGTCACGTCTGATGAACTACCCTGGCTCGCGCTATACCCAGCAGATGATGGAAAAAACGATTTTCCCGGCGATGCAGGAAGTGGCAAAAGAGCTGGAACTGCGTGATGGCCGCGTGACGCTGGAAAGCGTTGAGGCAGATGAGACTAACCCGATTGGCTATCTGGATCTGCGCGTTCATCTGGGCGAAGAGCAGGACTTTGTCTATCAGGTCTGGCCGCAGCAATATTCGATTCCGGGCTTTACCTATCGCGCCCGCAGCGGTAAGTCGACCTACTACCGACTGGAAACCTTCCTGATGGAGGGCAGCCAGGGTAACGACTTAATGGATTACAGCAAAGAGCAGGTGATTATCGACATACTGGATCAGTATGAGCGACACCTGAACTTCATCCATCTCAACCGTGAAGCACCGGGCAGCAATATCAGCTTCCCGAGCGTGTAAATCCGGGCCCGTCAGTGAGAAATTGCTGGCGGGCTTTTTTTTGCCATCGGCTGGGTGCAATGCTCCGTCGCCTGCCGAAATCGTCTATCTTTAGGGCTTTGCTGGCCTGATGCCTGATAAGCATAGACAGGGAGTCATGATGGGAAAAATATTCAGTACGTTTCTGCCGCTTTACACGACCACGCTGCTGATGCTGCTGGGTTCCGGTTTGCTGACCACCTATGTCTCATTACGGCTGGCCAGCGAGCAGGTGAATGGCGCGCTGATCGGCTCAATCATTGCGGCCAACTACATCGGGCTGGTGATTGGCGGCAAAGTGGGGCACAACCTGATTGCCCGCGTCGGCCACATCCGCGCCTACGTGGCCTGTGCCGGAATCATTACCGCCTCCGTGGCGGGCCATGGGCTGACGGACTTTATTCCGCTATGGGTCTTTCTGCGTCTGATTATCGGACTCTGCATGATGTGCCAGTACATGGTGCTGGAGAGCTGGCTCAACGATCAGGCGGAGTCGTCCCAGCGCGGCATGATCTTCGGCTTATATATGGTCGCCACCTACCTTGGACTCAGTGGCGGCCAGGTGATATTGAGCCTGCAGTCGGGCTTTGGTGTCAGCACGCTGCTGATTGTGGCGCTCTGCTTTGCGCTCTGCCTGGTGCCGATAGCGCTGACCACCCGAACCCACGTCAGGCCGATGACGCCCGCGCCGATGGAGCTGGGCTACTTTATCCGCACCATCCCCAAACTGCTCGGCACCACGCTGGTGACCGGCATGGCGATCGGCGCGTTCTACGGTCTGGCGCCGGTTTATGGCAGCAGCAAAGGCTTCACCACCAGCCAGACCGGCTACTTTATGAGTCTCACGATTTTTGCCGGACTGGTGTCGCAGTTTCCGCTGAGCTGGCTGTCTGACCGTTTCGATCGTCAGCGACTGCTGTTCATCATTGCGATCCTGTTTGCCGTGGCCTGCCTGCCGCTGGTGGTGTTGCCGCATCTGACTTTCCACTGGATGATTGGCATCGCCTTTGCCGCCAGCATGATGCAGTTTGCGCTCTATCCGTTGCAGGTCGCGCTGGCCAACGATCAGGTTGCCGCCGAGCGCCGTGTATCCTTAACGGCCTGTCTGCTGATGGCGTTTGGTATCGGCGCCAGTATCGGGCCGCTGGTGGTGGGCGCGCTGATGGAGCCGCTGGGCAGCAATATGCTCTATCTCTTCTTTATGCTTTGCGCGCTGGTGATTGGCGGCCTCAGTTTTGTGCGTGCGCCGGGTCCGCTTCCGACCACCGAAGTGCCGTTGCCGCACGTGGTCATGCCTGACAGTCTGGCGACCTCGCCACTGGGTGCCGCGCTGATCCCGACGCTGGAAGAGGAGGTGATTCATGCGTCGATGGGCGGTCAGGAGCCAGCAGAGGAGGGCACGAATGACGATGACGCTGACGTCGAAGAGGTTCTGGCCGATGACGTTCCCGGCGATCAGCCACATAAATAGCCGTGGCGGGGCATGATGTCCCGATCTGGCACACACCTGTCCGGTTACTGGCTCGACATTCGGGCCAGTAACCGCGATGCTGAGTGTTACGCCTCTTCAGGAGTCACACCATTCAGGAGTCACACCATGCTGGAACTTCGCCCCAACTGTGAACGCTGCGACATTGATCTGCCGCCATCCTCTCTGGCGGCACGCATCTGCTCGTTTGAATGTACCTTCTGCGCTGATTGCGATGAGCATCTCGCGCATGTTTGTCCCAACTGCGGCGGTGAGCTGGTGCGCCGTCCGGTGCGTCCGGCAGAGAAGTTGCAAAAATACCCGGCTAAATTGCGCAGCTGATCCCAAATGACGACAAATATGATTCGGGCAGAATAGCCTGTCGTGCTTGATGTCGTTATGATGAATTTCGTCCCTGACAGAGCTAACACCTTAACTGAGTGCCGGAGATAAGCGCCGGGAGGGACGCACCTTTTACCCACCTTTTATCTCTCTTCGCCCTGAAGCCTTACTGATTCTGCTTCCCCCTTCGTCACACCGGTTAAGTCTAAGCACTGACTATACTCTGATGATATTTTCAGCAGAGAGGCCGGGTGCATCGATGTATTACCACGTCCTGAATGGCGCAGAGTGGCGACGGATCTGGGTGGTGGGCGATATTCATGGTTGCCGCCGCGAACTGGATGCGTTGCTGGAACAGCATCAGTTTGACCCGCAGCAGGATTTACTGATTTCGGTTGGCGACATCATCGATCGCGGGCCTGATAGTCTGGGTTGTCTGGCGCTGCTGGAAGAACCCTGGTTTCGCTGTGTGCGGGGGAATCATGAAGAGATGGCGCTGTCGGCGTTGCAGGAACAGGAGATGTCGCTCTGGCGGATGAACGGCGGCGACTGGTTCTTCCGGCTGCGCGGCGCAGCATTAATTGCGGCGCGTCACGCGTTGCAGCGCTGTCGTGAGCTGCCGCTTATCCTTCATCTGCAATTGGGTGTACGCATTATTGTGATTGCTCATGCGGATTATCCGGCTCAGGAATATGCGCTGAATAAGCCACTCGACTGGCAACAGGTGGTCTGGAGCCGTCAGCGGCTGGAGGGCATGGAGTCAGGGGACGAGGCGGGCATCCGTGGCGCAGATGCCTTTTACTTCGGTCACACGCCGCTGAAACAGCCGCTGACGATTGCCAATCTGCATTACATCGATACCGGCGCAGTGTTTGGCAATCATCTGACGATGCTGCAACTCAAGTGAGTTAGCGGAACAGGCGTCCGTCGCGCACCAGTTCGCGTGGATAACTGTTCTTGATGCGGGTGCCGACTTTTTTTGCCAGCCCCAGCGGCTGCTGCTGATAGGTCACAATCATCTCATTGTTCGCGGGGGCGGTTTCCGGATAGATATCCCGGCCGCGATACCACTCTTCTGCTTCTGTTGCCGTCAGTTCGAAAGTCTGCGTCGCATCAGGTTGTGCCAGCGCGATGACCGCTTCATGCTGCCAGCGATAGCCTTTAGCAAAGGTCTCTGCCAGCTTCAGGCCAATGCGCGAGAAGCGTACTTTACCCAGCAGCGGGGTGACGGCTTTAGGGAACAGCCAGATCTCTTTATCACGCTGCCATAGCTCCAGCGAATCATCCCATTTAATAGAGACTGCGGCGGCGGCCTGGGCGATCTCACTTTCCAGCTTGCGGCTGAGGTGTGAGAAGGGCAGCTTACCGACTTTGTAGCCCGGCACAGGGAGTGGCTCAACCGACGCGGTTTTACGCAGACGGGCCACGAAAAAGCCTTCGCTGTCGAACATCTGCGGGAAGACATGCAGATAACCTTCGGGTGTCGCCGCCTGTTCTGCACCCATAAATAGTCCATTAAGCGATACGACTTCCACCGCATCCGGATAGCGCTGCAGCAGCCAGTCAATGACCTGCTGATTCTCAATCTGATTCAGAGTACAGGTGGAATAAACCAGCGTGCCGCCGGGTTTAAGCGCGTGAAACGCACTGTCGAGGATATCGCGCTGAGTGGCGGCGATCTCTTCCGTGCTGGCCAGCGACCAGTTTTTCAGCGCATCAGCATCTTTGCGAATTACCCCTTCGCCGGAGCAGGGCGCGTCGAGCAGGATGGCATCGAACTGTTCCGGCAGGGCGGGCCCGAAGACCCGGGCGTCAAAGTGCGTTAAGGCACTGTTGCTGACCCCGCAGCGGCTGATGTTGGCGTGCAGCACTTTCACCCGGCTGGAGGAGAACTCGTTAGCCAGGATAACGCCCTTATTGCCCATCCGCGCAGCGATCTGGGTGGTTTTGGAACCTGGCGCCGCCGCCATATCCATCACCGCGCTGACCTCTGATTGCGCATCAAACAGCGCCGTCACCGGCAGCATGGAGCTGGCTTCCTGAATGTAGAACAGGCCGCTGAGATGCTCAGCGACGCTGCCCAGTGGCAGGCTCTCATCTTCCCGGCTGATCCAGAATCCCTCTTCGCACCACGGCACCGGCGTCAGCTGCCAGTCATATCCGGCGGTCTGGCTCAGGAAATCGGCCACACTGATCTTCAGGGTATTGACGCGAATACTGCGGCGCAGAGGCTGCTGACTACAGGCGATGAACTGCGCGAAGCTCGCCTCATCGGGCAGGCTCTGACGCATTAACGAGAGAAAATCGGCGGGGAAAAAAGAAGAAGCATCTGACACGGGCACATTCCAGTTAAGGCAAAGGCGGCAGTGTACCATGAGGAAAGAAAACGGGCAGCCAGGCTGCCCGTTTGAGGGTGTGAATAACGTGAAGGCTCATATTGGCCGCTCGGAATCCGCTTTTTCAGACGACTCAAAACGCAAAGCGATGGGAGCATACGCCTGGAGCAAAGCATCGCGGGCCAGGGACGGGCCGCGCTGAGCCTGCCTGGGATGGCGTCTTTTGCGTCTTTGCGGAAGGCGTATGCTCCCTGAGCCGGTGCTGATTTAAACGCTCAACCGGGCAGAAACGTCCGCCCGGTTGAGTCAGCCTTTAACGCGGAGACGGAATCGCCGTTCCCCAGTTACGCCACTCTTTCGGCGCTTCATCCTGCAGCAGGAAGTGTTTATCCGGATTCGCCTGCGGTGCCAGCGGCACCGTCGGTGGCGTCGCAAACTGAATGCCACCGCGAATAAACTGCTGGAAGGTGCCGGTTTTCACCACGCCGCCCACCAGACCGAAATCGAGGTTGTAGCCAGACGCCTGCCAGAACACCGAGTTATTCCGCACCAGATGCTGATACTTCTTACTGATACGCAGGGCGATCTGCACGCGATCCGCCATCGTACCCAGCGAGGTGCCGGTCACCGTACCCACTTCCACACCCCGGAACAGCACTGGCGTACCCAGTGACAGTGAACCGGCCTCTGTAGCATCAACATAAATGTTCAGGCCATTCAGATAGCGCGAATCGGTAATGGTGCTCTCCTGTAGCTCGAAGGTGCGCATGGCGCCGCCTTTGCCTGGATCCACGTTAACGTAAGGCTGCAACAGGGTTTCCAGATGATTCACACCGGTGGCGGAAATCTCCGGTGAAACCACCGAGAAACGGCTGCCAAGGCGGGCGAAATCATTCACATACTCCGGATAGAGCACCGCTTTTGCCACCACCTGATTGTTATCTTTGCTTAACGACAGCGACTCAACCTGACCGACATTAATACCCAGATAACGAATCGGCATCCCGGCAGAGAGCTTGCTGGCGTCATAGGTGTGCAGCGTAATCTGACTGCCCACCGCGCGTGCCGCAGTCTCAGACGGATAAAGCACGCGTTTGGCCCCTTTGGCCGACTGCGCACCACTCATATTGTCGAAGCTGATTGCGCCTTTCAGCGCGCGGTTAAGCGGCGAGGCCTGCACCGTCAGGCCGCTGCCGTTGAGGCTGACGCGTGCGCCACCCTCAGCCCAGAACACGCTTTCGCTGGTCAGCAGCTTGCGATATTCCGGCTGGATATGGACGGCGATATCAAACGCATCAGCACGCGGTGTGACTTTGACAATCTCACCCACCTGATACTTGCGGTAAAGCACGATAGAACCCGCCTGCACGTCAGGCAGGCTGGTGGCGGTCAGCATCAGCGTGGTAGACGGGCCATCGCCGGTAATGCCTTCTTCCGCTTTTTCAGCATCGGCAAACAGCGGATAGGCACTTTTCGGCTCGCCCTTTTTGCCCGGTTCCAGCCGGATACCGCCATCCACCCACTCACGGGCGCTGGCACCTAATACCTGCATGCCATCAAGACCAAACTTCACATCGAGCCGGCTGTTAACGACAAATTTGCTGTCGCCATGCACCAGGTCGCGATTTTCAGGATTGACCGCCACTACGAAGTTGACGCCATTTTCGTCCAGCGAACGCGATATCACCTGACCAATCTGCATGCCATGCAGCATCAGCGGCTGGCCCTGATCGATACCGTAGCTCTCCGGCGCGCTGAGTTTGACCGTCAGCACATTAGGTTTTTGCAGCAGCGTCTCATTGGACGCCAGCACGGTGAAGTGCTGCTGCGGCTCGCCTTCGCCAGGCACCAGTTCCAGCGTGTTGCCGGTCAGCAGGGAGCTGAGGCTGGTATCGGTCAGGCTGATTTTCGGGCTGTGCATCTCAATGCGGGTGCCGCTGCGCATCAGACCGACCACGGAAGGATCGATGGTCAGCTCGCCGGTAACTTTGCCGCCATCCAGCAGGTTCAGTTTGGTCAGCGTACCGACCTCAAGTCCCTGGTACATCAGCGGGGTGCTGTCCGCTTTTAGATTTTTGCCGTCAGGCAGATCCAGCGTGATCTGCACGCCGCGCTGACTGTGCGCCAGATCGGGATAGAGCCGGTAGTTCTGCTCAGCTTTGGCGCTTTCCGCACCCTGAGGTGAGTCAAATGCAATCGCGCCATTGACCAGCGCCGCCAGACTCTCCAGCTGGACTTTAGCGCCGCTCAGGCTGACGTCCGCATTCATGCCCGACACGTTCCAGAAGCGACTGTTGGTTTTAACCAGATTAGTAAAGCGACGGTCAATCAGCACATCAATCGCCACGCCATCGGCTTTATTATCAATGCTGTAGTCATAGACCCGTCCAACCGGAATTTTGCGGTAATAAACCAGCGAGCCGGTGTTGAGCGAGCCGAGATCGGGCGCATGCAGATGGATCATCAATTCGCCGGTATTCACGCGATATTTCGGCTGGGTATCCAGCGCGGTAAACGCCTCGCTGGGTTTACCTTTGCCTGGCATCATCCCGATATAGTTACCGCCGACCAGCGCATCCAGACCCGACACACCTGCCAGTGAGGCTTTAGGCGTCACCAGCCAGAATTGCGTATCTTCACGCAGCGCGTCGCGCATGTCGCTCTTGATGCTGGCTTTAATCTGGATGCGGCGATAATCGTCGCTGAGATTAATGCCCTGCACGGTGCCCACTTCCACGCCCTGATAACGGATCGGGGTGCGACCCGGCACGATACCATCCGCCGTCTGGAAATTGATGGTGATGGTGGTGCCGCGCTCCTGATAATTGGTCCAGAGCAGCCAGCACGCGATCAGCATCGCAATGATCGGCAGCAGCCAGAAGGGCGAAATTTTACGCTTATTGCGCAGCGTTGCGTTAGTCGGTGTAGTCGGCGTTTCCTGTTGCATGTGCATCCCAGAGCAGGCGGCTGTCCAGCCACTCAACAGACATAATGGTCAGGATGACGGCCGCGCCAAAAAATAGCGCCGCCGGTCCCATGGTAAAAGCCAGCAGCTGATCACGGTTGACCAGCGACATGGTTAACGAAATAACAAACAGATCGAGCATTGACCAGCGGCCAACCCAGGTGACAAACCGCAGCAACCGGATGCGGGTTCTCAGTCCCTGTTCACAGCGAAAATGAATACTGAGTAACAGAGTCAGCATCACCAGCACCTTAATAAAGGGCACCAGGATACTGGCGATAAAGACAATGGCCGCCACCGGAATATTACCTTCAGCCAGCCCCAGGATGCCGGAGAAGATGGTGTCTTCACGCCGTGAACCGTTGAGGTAAACCACGGAAATAGGCATCAGATTCGCGGGAATCAGCAGCACAATCGAGGCAATCAGTGATGCCCAGGATTTTTGCAGGCTATGGCGGCGTCGGAAGTCGAGCGGCGTGTGGCAGCGCGGGCAGCGGCCCCGTTCGTCAGGGACGCTGGTGTTGTGACAGTTCAGGCAGACCTGCATATCGTCGCGGGCCATATTGCCGGGGCTTTGCGGGTAGAAATGCTCCCACAGCTGCTCCATATTCAGATGGATCATCGTCAGAACGCTGAGCACCGTCAGGGCGATATAAGCCGCCAGCCCGTAACCAATCTCCAGCGAAGCATAGTCCTGCACTTTAATCGACGCCACGGCGATGCCGATCAGATAGATATCGAGCATCACCCACTCTTTGAGTTTCTCCAGCATCAGCAATACCGGTCGCAGGTTCATGCCGAGCCGATTGCCGATGCCGAGATAACAGATGCCGGCCACCAGGGTCACCGGCGCGCCAATGGTGCAGAACGCGACCATTGAGGCCGTCAGCACATCACCCTGTTGGGTCATCTGGATCACGCCTTCCAGCACGCTGGCATTAATGCGCATGCCAAGCAGCCGGATATCCACCAGCGGCAGGGAGAAAGCGAAGGGCATTAACACGATCATAGTGGCGGCCATCGCCATAAGACGGGTCATGGACCAGTCGCGGCCACTGAGAATTTCGGCGTTGCAGCGGGGGCAATGTGCCGACTGATGCGATTTCACATCCGGTAAGGAAAAAAGGGTATCGCATTGCGGGCAACGCTGATAACGTGCGTGAGGCAATGTCTGGCTGATAGCGTGAATTTTCATAGGGTGATGCAATCTTCGCTCTTCAGAAGTAACAGATATCGGTCATTAAGACATTGTCTGTGTGCCTGTCTCGGGCATCACGCTTCGATCCACAGAATGCTAAGGGTATAGCAACTAACGCTATGATTCACCTTGTGGCTCTGGATATTTAAAACTTATTTTTAACGAACGGACTACATCATCCCGTTCAGATGTCATTGGTAACGGTTGAATAATGAACAAAACTGCCTTTTACGCCGATTTGAATCGCGATATGCGCGCCTTACTGGCGGGAGAAACGGCGTTCCTCGCCGCGATGGGAAACTTTAGCGCGCTGCTGTACGAACGTCTCGATGGCGTGAACTGGGCAGGTTTCTACCTGCTGACGGAAGCCGATACGCTGGTGCTGGGCCCGTTCCAGGGCAAAATCGCCTGTGTGCGCATTCCGGTCGGTAAAGGTGTGTGTGGCACGGCGCTGGCAGAAGAAAAAGTGCAACGCGTAGATGATGTGCATGCCTTCCCGGGCCACATCGCCTGCGACGCTGCCAGCAATGCTGAGATTGTGATTCCTCTGAAAGTGAATGGCACTGTGGTTGGGGTGCTGGACATCGACAGCGTGGAGTACAATCGCTTTGACAGCGACGACGAATCGGGGCTGGTCACACTGACTGATGGGCTTTGTGAAGTGCTTGCGAACAGCGACTTAGAAAAATATCTGCAGCTGACGCGCAGCTAATCGACTGGATCACATGGCATTTAGCGATGTTGTCATTATAATGTCGCCTGTTCATGCCTGCGCTGGTCGGCAAACCCGTTGTAATCAGGAAATTTCATGGAAAATCAACCTAAGTTGAATAGCAGTAAAGAAGTCATCACTTTTCTGGCGGAGCGCTTTCCGCACTGCTTTAGCGCTGAAGGTGAAGCGCGTCCGCTCAAAATCGGTATCTTTCAGGATCTGGTAGAGCGTGTTCAGGGCGAAATGGGTCTGAGCAAAACACAGCTGCGTTCCGCGCTGCGTCTTTATACGTCAAGCTGGCGTTATCTTTACGGCATTAAAGCCGGTGCTATCCGTGTCGATCTCGACGGCAACGCCTGTGGCGTGCTGGATGAGCAACACGTTGAGCATGCACGTAAGCAGCTGGAAGAAGCGAAAGCCCGCGTCCAGGCGCAGCGTGACCAGCAGCGCGCTGCACGTCGTGAAGCAGGCGAAAGCGAAGAGGGCGCAGCACCGCGTCGTCCACGCAAGCCCGCGGCTCGTAAGCCTGCAGAAGGTGAGGCTGCGCGTAAACCGCGTCCGCAGACCACTGCAGCACCGCGTGCGACCGCTTCACAGCATCGCAAGCCAGCCCCACGTCCGGAGCAGGAAGCCCGACCCATCACTGATACCTCAACTTTGCAACCCGGCCAGAGTATTAAAGTTAAAGCAGGCAAAAGTGCGATGGACGCTACCGTTCTTGAAGTATCAAAAGACGGCGTTCGGGTCCAGCTCGCTTCCGGCATGGCAATGATTGTGCGCGCAGAACACTTGCAGTTCTGAAACGGAGGCTAACCCCGGCATGAACACCCTTTTTAAAGTTGGACTTATTGCGGGCCTGCTTTTAGCAGGCCCAACCTTCGGTGCGGAAAACATTACGCGCGCCGATCAGATTCCCCAGCTTCACGAAGACCCGCAGGACCCAACGGTCAGTGAGCGCGTCACGTCGCGCTTTACCCGTTCTCATTACCGCCAGTTCGATCTGGATCAGAACTTTTCAGCGAAAATTTTTGATCGCTATCTGAACATGCTTGACTACAGCCACAATGTGCTGCTGGCGTCGGATGTGGCGCAGTTTGCCAGCAAAAAAACCACCGTCGGCGATGAGCTGCGCAGCGGCAAGCTGGATCTCTTTTACGATATTTATAATCTGGCGCAGAAACGCCGTTTTGAGCGCTATCAGTATGCGCTGACGGTGCTGGCGCGTCCGATGAACTTCAGCGGCAATGACACTATCGACATTGATCGTGCTAAAGCGCCGTGGCCGAAAGATCAGTCAGAGCTGAACGCCCTCTGGGATGCCAAAGTCAAATATGACCAGCTGAGTCTGAAGCTGACAGGCAAAGACGATAATGAGATTCGCGACGTTCTGACCAAGCGTTACAACTTCGCGATCCGTCGACTGGCCCAGAGCAACGGGGAAGACGTTTTCCAGCTGGTGATGAACGCTTTCGCCCGCGAAATCGATCCGCACACCAGCTATCTGTCGCCGCGTAACACAGAGCAGTTCAACACCGAGATGAGCCTGTCACTGGAAGGCATTGGTGCGGTACTGCAGATGGATGACGACTACACCGTGATCAACTCGATGGTGGCAGGCGGTCCGGCAGCGAAAAGCAAAGCCATTACCGTTGGCGATCGCATTGTCGGTGTCGGTCAGCCAGGCAAGCCGATGGAAGATGTCATCGGCTGGCGTCTGGATGATGTCGTGGCAAAAATCAAAGGACCGAAGGGCAGCAAAGTGCGCCTGGAAGTGCTGCCAGCCGGTAAGGGCACCAAAACCCGTACCGTGACGCTGACGCGTGAGAAAATCCGTCTGGAAGATCGCGCGGTTAAACTGACTATCAAAAATGTCGGCAAGCAGAAAGTGGGCGTGCTCGATATTCCTGGCTTCTATGTGGGTCTGACCGACGACGTGAAAGTTCAGCTGCAGAAATTGCAGAAACAGAACGTCGACAGCGTGGTGATCGATCTCCGTACCAACGGCGGCGGTGCGCTGACCGAAGCGGTATCGCTTTCCGGCCTGTTTATTCCGAGTGGTCCGGTGGTGCAGGTTCGCGACAACAATGGTCGGGTGCGTGAAGACAGCGATAACGACGGCGTTGTTTACTACAAAGGTCCGCTGGTCGTGCTGGTCGATCGTTTCAGCGCCTCAGCCTCTGAAATCTTCGCTGCCGCGATGCAGGATTATGGTCGTGCAGTGATTGTCGGCGAGCCAACCTTTGGTAAAGGCACCGTTCAGCAGTATCGCTCTCTGAACCGCATCTACGATCAGATGCTGCGTCCGGAGTGGCCAGCGTTAGGTTCCGTTTCTTACACCATTCAGAAGTTCTATCGCATCAACGGCGGCAGTACACAGCGTAAAGGCGTCACGCCGGATCTGCTGATGCCTACCGGCGTAGAAGCGGCTGAAACCGGTGAGAAATTTGAGGATAACGCGCTGCCGTGGGACAGCATCAAAGCAGCAACCTACACCAAAACCGGCGATGTTAAACCGCTGGTGGCGCAGCTGACGAAGCAGCATGCTGATCGCATCGCACAGGATCGCGAGTTCCAGTACATCATGAAGGACATTGCCCGTTATAATGCCCTGAAAGATAAGCGCAACATCGTGTCACTTAACCTTGCTCAGCGCGAGAAAGAGAACCACGAAGATGATGCGTCACGACTGGAGCGAATCAACGCGCGCTATCAGGCTGAAGGCAAAAAACCGCTGAAAAACCTGGATGAGCTGCCGAAAGATTATAAAGAGCCGGATCCGTATCTCGATGAGACGGTGAAGATCGCGAATGATCTTGCCCAGCTGGAGAAATCCCAGCCAGACGCGCCAGCGGCGAAATAGCCCGCTGATGCCAGAAAAAGCACCGCTTAGCGGTGCTTTTTTTTGCGCCCGTAAAAGTTTCCAGTAACCAATGATGAGCGCGCGAGAAGCCGCCTGCAGGCTGGGTTGCTCATCAGGCGTGTCAGAATGTAAAGTTATGTCTTTTTAGGCACTTAAACGTTAAGGTCGCTTGAAAAGCCGCCCAATGCTCATAGGATATGGATCCGCGTATAGGCGCGTGAACTACTGAGGAAGATTAACAAAAATGATGCGTATTGCTCTTTTCCTGATGACCAACCTGGCTGTGATGTTGGTATTCGGGCTGATTCTCAGCCTGACAGGGATACAGTCAAGCAGTGTTCAGGGCCTGATGATCATGGCAGGCCTGTTTGGCTTCGGCGGTGCGTTTGTTTCACTGCTGATGTCGAAGTGGATGGCGCTGCGATCGGTTGGCGGTGAAGTGATTGAACAGCCACGCAACGAGACCGAGCGCTGGCTGGTGGATACTATTGGCCGTCAGGCCCAGCAGGCGGGCATTGCGATGCCACAGGTCGCGATCTATCACGCACCTGACATCAACGCCTTTGCGACTGGCGCACGGCGTAACGCCTCACTGGTTGCTGTCTCAACCGGTCTGCTGCAGAACATGAGCCGTGATGAAGCGGAAGCGGTGCTGGCTCACGAAGTGTCACACATCGCTAATGGCGACATGATCACCATGACGCTGATCCAGGGTGTGGTGAACACCTTTGTCATTTTCGTTTCCCGTATTCTGGCGCAGATTGCCGCGGGCTTTATGTCCGGCAACCGTGATGGCGAGGAGAGCAGCAACGGCAACCCGCTGGTCTACTTTGCGGTGTCGATGGTGCTGGAACTGGTGTTTGGTATTCTCGCCAGCATCATCACCATGTGGTTCTCCCGTCACCGTGAGTTCCATGCCGATGCCGGTTCAGCGAAGCTGGTCGGTCGTGAGAAGATGATTGCGGCGTTACAGCGTCTGAAAACCAGCTACGAACCGCAGGAGCCGAGCAGCATGATGGCCTTCTGCATCAACGGTAAGGGCAAATCGTTCAGCGAGCTGTTCATGTCGCACCCGCCGTTAGACAAGCGTATTGAAGCCCTGCGCAGCGGTCAGTATCTGAAGTAGCGCCATGCAGAGCAAAACAAGGCGACCCCCGGGGTCGCCTTGTTTGTTTATGGCATCAGGCGCGGGTCTGCGTCATGCGCGACACGCTCACCAGCGCCGCCACGGCGGCAAAGCTCCCCGCCAGCAGCAGCGAAACGTGTGTGCCACGATCATCAAACAGATTAAACATCAGCGCGACCAGCGCGGCACCCATACTTTGCCCCAGCAGGCGCGCGGTACCCAGCATGCCGCTGGCGCCGCCGCTGCGGTTACGTGGAGCAGAGGTGACAATCGTGTGATTATTGGGTGACTGAAACAGCCCAAAACCGGCACCGCACAACATCACGCGCCAGATAATATCGCCATCGACTGGATTTGCCGGCAGCCAGGCGAGCAGGAACAACCCGGTGGCGAACATCGCCAGCCCGATACCGCCCAGCAGCCCGGCATGCACCCGCTCAATCAACCGTCCGGCAATCGGCGCGAACACCATTGTCGCCAGCGGCCAGGGCGTCAGCAGTAAACCGGTTGCCACCTCACTCCGATGCAGGACATTCTGCAGGAAGAAGGGCAGCGAAACCATCGCCAGCATTTGCGCGCAGAAGGAACAGACCGAGGTGCCCATCGACAGGCTGAAAATGGGGATACGCAGCAGATCAACCGGCAGCAGCGGCACCGCCATGTTTAACTGACGACGAATAAAGAACCAGCCTACTACCAGCAGAACAACGACCTCCGACAGCACCAGCAGATGGCTCTGACCCTGAGCAAAACCGCTCAGTGCGGAGATGATCAGCCCAAAGAACAGGGCGTTCATGATCGCGCTGGGCACATCGAATTTCTGTGCGGTGGCTTTCTGCGGATTATCGGGCAGCGTGCGCAGCGCCAGCCAGAGTGCAATCGCACCCAGCGGAACGTTAATCAGAAACAGCCATTTCCAGCTCGCTACCGACAGGATTGCGGCCGCCACCGTAGGGCCTGCCGCAGTTGAAACCGCCACCACCAGCGAGTTGATTGCCATGCCGCGTCCCAGGTAACGCTGGGGATAAATAATGCGTATCAGCGCGGTATTCACACTCATTAGCGCCGCACCGCCTAGCCCCTGCAGCACGCGGGCAAAGGTCAGCATAGTTAACGTGGTCGAGAAGGCGCAGAACATTGAGGTCGCAATAAACAGCGCCAGGCCTGTCTGATAGACGCGGCGGTAGCCCAGCATATCGCCCAGAAACGAGAGCGACAGCAGCGAGACGATAATCGCAATCTGATAGGCATTCACAATCCAGATTGACTGCGCCGGGCTGGCATTCAGTTCACGCGAAATGGTAGGCAGTGCGACGTTGGCAATCGCGCCATCCAGCACTGCCATGGTCAGGCCCAGCGCAATGGTGACGATAGCCATATAGCGCTGACGCGTCGGTAATCCATCCTGAGGAGGGGAGAGTGTCATAAGTTAATTACTAATGAAGGTGAATATCATCATGCTAATGAAATTAGCGCTGAAATGCAGCGATCACGGAGATAAAAAACTGTCTTAAAATATGACTTAACGGTTAAAGCATTGCTGCCTTCCTGTGCCTCACTCTATACTGACGATCCGTTCCATTTTTTTTGAAACAGGTTTAACAAGGTGCGCGATGTCCTCTGCTGAAAATGATAAACAGCCCGATTCCGTCTCTTCGGTACTTAAAGTGTTCGGCATTTTGCAGGCGCTGGGTGAAGAGCGCGATCATGGTATTACCGAGCTTGCTCAGCGCGTGATGATGTCAAAAAGCACCGTCTACCGTTTTCTGCAGACCATGAAGTCGCTGGGCTATGTCACGCAGGAAGGTGAGAGCGAGAAATATTCCCTGACGCTGAAGCTGTTTGAACTGGGTGCCAAAGCGCTGCAGAACGTCGATTTAATCCGCAGCGCGGATGTGCAGATGCGTGAGCTGTCGCGTCTGACCAAAGAGACGATTCACCTGGGTGCGCTGGAAGAGGACAGCATTGTCTACATCCACAAAATCGACTCGCTCTATAACCTGCGGATGTATTCGCGTATTGGCCGTCGTAATCCGCTGCATACCACTGCGATTGGTAAAGTCCTGCTCGCCTGGCGCGACCGCAGCGAAGTTGAAGAGATTTTGCGGGATGTGGAGTTCAAGCGCAGCACGGCCAATACGCTGTTAAGCGCGGAGGCATTGATTACGACGCTGGATCAGGTCAGAGCGCAGGGTTATGGTGAAGATAACGAAGAACAGGAAGAGGGATTACGCTGCCTCGCCGTGCCGGTATTCGACCGTTTTGGCGTGGTGATTGCGGGACTGAGTATCTCTTTTCCCACCATTCGTTTTTCAGAAGATGCCCGCCAGGATTACGTGGCCATGCTGCATCGCGCGGCGCGCACGCTTTCATCAGAAATGGGCTATCACGACTACCCGTTCTGATAACAGCGGGCCATGCGGCCCGCTGTTTTGCTAATTATCGATCACTTCTCCGCTTTTCTTCAGCAACGGACAATCCGTCACGCCCACGACGCCGCTGTCAGTATGCAGATACTGCGCACTGATCACGCCGCGCGCGGTCAGATAACTGCACTGCAGGCCAAGTCCGGCGGCATTCTTCGTACTGCCGGTTAACACGCCATAGCCGGTAAACAGCATCGCCAGCCAGATCACCGCCAGCAAGCCTATCGTGCGAATAAACAGTTTCATTGTGTCTCCTTGTGAAAGATAACTCAGCGCTCCACCTGGTGCTGCCGGTTATGATGATATCAGCATGCCTCGCTTTTCTGGCGGGATCGATCAGAGATAACTGAAACGGCAAAATCTGCATTGATGCTAACCCCATTATCTTTTGCGGTGGCTACAGGTAGAATGAACGGTTATTAAATTTCCACTGAGTTTTACGAGGCAGTTATGAATGAGTTAGCCGCAAATTCGGGACCCCTGGTCAGCTATGGCCTGCTGGTCATTATTTTGATTGTGGCGTTTATCGCCTGGTTCTTCGTTAACCGGGCCAGCGTGCGCGCCGGTGAGCAAATCCATCTACTGGAGTCTTTGCTGGAAGAGCAGAAGAAACAGAATCAGCTGCTGCGCCGACTGATTGAGATGCAGCCCGACGCCGGGGTTAAAAAAACCGAAGACGATAGTGATAAGCGCGACTTTATCCGGTTGATCCCGGAACGTTAAACACAGCAGAGAGGCGGGATGGGCTGGAAAAATCCGTGGTATGACAGCAGTAAAGCGCACCACACGCCAGAGGGATTCCGTAATCCTGAACCGGAGCAGCGCAAGCCAGGCGATCTGCAGCGCTGGCGCAGAGAACGCAAAGCAGAGGCGCTGCCGCTGCCACCCCAACAGGGCTACAGGGCTTTCACCGATCAATGGTGGCAGCCTGCCGATATCAGCGGCAGTGACGATCGCATCTGGTGGCTGGGACATGCCGCCGTGCTGTTGCGGCTGAAGGGGCTCTATATCCTGATCGATCCCGCGCTCTCATCCCGCGCCTCGCCGCTGTCGTTTGCTGGTCCGCAGCGAAAAACGCCCGCGCCGCTCAGCATTACCAATCTGCCGCGTCTGGATGTCGTGTTGATTTCCCATAACCATTACGATCATCTTGATCGGCAGACGGTTAAAGCCATTGTCCGGCGGTTTCCGCAGACCACCTTTATTGTCCCGCTGGGGCTGGCAAAGTGGTGCAGGGCGCGAGGCGTGAAAAACGTCCATCAGCTCGACTGGTGGCAGCAGTTAACGGTTGGCGACCTCTGTTTTGATGCGGTACCGGCACGTCACTGGAGTATGCGAACGCCACGCGATCGAAACCGTTCGCTATGGTGCGGTTGGGTGGTGCGTTCTGCCTCTGTGCGGTTCTGGTTCTCGGGTGACAGCGGCTACAGCGATAGCCTGCTGGAAATTCCCGCCCGTCTTGGCCCATTCAGCCTCGCGGCTTTACCGATTGGCGCTTATGCACCCAAATGGTTCATGGCGAGCCAGCATATGGATCCCGATCAGGCGGTGGCGCTGTGGCAGGCAGCAGGCAGGCCGCTGACGCTGCCGATTCACTGGGGGGTATTCGAACTGGCCGATGAGTCACTGGATGCGCCACCCAAAGAGCTGGCGGATGCGTTGCAGCGGGCAAACGAGCAGAATGGCGGCTTCGCGCCCTGGCGAATAGGCGAAAGCCGCAGGCTGAATAATTACGCCCAGGAATTATCCTAAAGCCTCCGGGATAAAAAAATCCCGGCAGTTCTTTATCTGATATCAATTTTTCAAATCAAAAGTTAAATTCTTAATAAGTAAAATCGGCTTCGTTGCTTTTATTTGGAGCAAGGCTAATGTGTCTCTCCTGCTTTTGGTGCAAAAAAAGTGTTATTTGTACGAAATAAAATGCGCTGTACAGGATTGACGCCTGATTTCTGATAACTGTCTCCGTTACCGCTTCGCTTATTAATTCTGTCATTGCCATATTTGTGAAATATTAATTTCTTATGGTATCCATCGGGTTAGCCCTGGAAGCAGGGGCTGAAGAGGGCGCTGGCCGCGCTGGCGCGTTATTCACACGGGATTTTGTAAACCTCACATAACAGGCAGTGTGAGCCTTCTGGCAATTATGTGCGCAGGCTTGCGGAGGCCTTAAAAATGGCTTGCCATTATTTTTAGGATATGTGATAACAATTCCTGAGTTAAACGAGGTACAGTTCTGTTTATGCATGGCATCTTCAGTAAAGAAGTACGAGTTAAGACGTTGACGTTGAATACCGCTTCCTTGCCGAACTTTAATTAGTGCCTCATGCAGTAATGTCTCTGGTTTTTCTGTATGACAGCCTTCGGGCTAAATAAACATCTAAAGGAATTTGCAAAATGGCAAAGATTAAAGGTCAGGTTAAGTGGTTCAACGAGTCTAAAGGTTTTGGTTTTATCACCCCTGCTGACGGCAGCAAAGATGTGTTCGTACACTTCTCTGCAATCCAGGGCAATGGTTTCAAAACCCTGGCTGAAGGCCAGAGCGTTGAGTTCGAAATTCAGGACGGCCAGAAAGGCCCGGCAGCAGTTAACGTCACTGCTATCTGATTCGACTCCGCCTCGGTGCATTGCACCCTGACACGGAATCTTAAAGCCCTGGCTCTTCAGCCGGGGCTTTCTTTATGCTTCCGATGCGGAAACGTTAAGGTTACACTGCGCCGCGTTATCTGATGCCGGAGCACCTTATGTCCCTGATTTGCCCTCTTTGTCACTCTCCTCTGACCTTCACCGACCGCAGCTGGTGCTGCGAAAATCGCCATCAGTTTGATCAGGCGAAAGAAGGCTACGTCAATCTGCTGCCCGTTCAGCATAAACGGTCACGGGAGCCGGGTGACAGTGCGGAGATGATGCAGGCGCGACGGGAATTCCTTGAAGCCGGCTACTATCAGCCGCTGCGTGATCGGGTCGTCAGCCTTCTCGCACCCGCGCTGGATCAGCCGGAATGCAAAATCCTGGATATCGGATGCGGCGAAGGTTACTACACCGCCGCACTGGCCGAGGCGGCAGGCGAAGAGGCACAGATTTATGGGCTGGATGTCGCCAGAATGGCCATCCGGCTGGCGGCAAAGCGCTATCCTGCGGTGCGCTTCTGCGTCGCCTCCAGCCAGCGCTTACCTTTTGCCGATCACGCTCTGGATGCGGTGGTACGCATCTACGCCCCCTGCAATGAAGCGGAACTGGCCCGCGTGCTGAAGCCGGGTGGCCTGGTGCTGACCGTCACACCGGGCCCGCATCATCTGCAGCAGTTTAAAGCACTGATTTACCGCGAAGTGCAGTTGCATGTGCCGGAACAGAAAGCCTATCCCGGATTCACTCAGGTGACTCAGCAGGCGCTGCGCTACCCGATGGCATTAACCGGTGCAGCCGCCACAACCCTGCTGCAGATGACGCCATTTGCCTGGCGGGCGCGGGAGGAGGTCTGGCAAACGCTGAAGCAGAGCGAGCAGTTCAGCTGCGATGCCGACTTTAGCCTGACTGTGTGGCAGCGCGACTAACGCGCTTCCACCAGAGTGTTATAGATACGCTCCAGATCGTCGAGTTGCTGCACTGCGATCAGCAGCCGACGCTGTTCCAGCTGAATCACCAGAATGCCATCCTCAGAGAGATTCATCCCCTGAATCCGCCGGTAATCGATCCAGACACCGGCGTAAAACAATCCCTCATTTTTCATCAGTAGCGTAGGTTTTCGCAGCCAGAAGAGCCAGAACGCCAGAAAACTCAGCACCATCAGCAGTGAGGTGGTGAGCTGCGGGCCGTGATGACTGACGTTGTTCCATAGCAGGATCAGCAGCAGGCCGATAAAAATCAGGCTATCGAGCTTATGCTGCCTGCGCAGCACCACCCGCAGGCGGGTGGGGCCATGCCGACGCGGCAGAATCGCCTCATGGTAAATGGCAAACCCCATCAGGGCGGCGATACAACACGCAATCAGTGCGTCAGTTAAAGACATTACATCTACCTCAAACAGGGTGAGCTCAGCCGGTTGTGGCTCAGCTCACCACGCTTAAAAGCCGGGAGCGCAGGCTCCCGGCCGGGTAAAATTACAGACCGAGCAGGCCGATCCAGTAACCAAAGATACCGATGGCGAAGAAGCCGACGATAATCCACAGCGCGTTCACTTTACGGCGTAACAGCCACATACAGCCAAAGGTCAGCAGCAGCGGCACCACGCCCGGCATCAGTTGATCAAGGATCGACTGTACCGTGGTGACGGTGGTTTTACCGGTGGAGTCAGTAATGCGCGAGACAACCAGCGGGATGTTAACGTGCGTCCACTTGTTGACCAGTGCTCCCATGACAAACAGGCCCAGAATCGAGGCGCCCTCCGTGAGCTTCTGCAGAAAACCGCCGCCCATGTCGCTGACGATGTCGATCCCTTTGCGATAGCCATACGCCACGCCGTAGTAGCGGGTCAGCAGGCGCGCCAGGTTAAACAGCACAAAGAACAGCAACGGTCCCAGCAGACTGCCACTCATTGCGATACCGGCACCCAGCGCGGCAAACACCGGACGCACTGTACCCCAGAAGATCGGGTCGCCGACACCGGCCAGCGGTCCCATCAGCCCGACTTTCAGGCCGTTAATCGCCGCGTCGTCGATGGGTGCTCCGTTGGCACGCTGCTCTTCCATCGCCATGGTAACGCCCAGTACCGGCGCGGCCACATAAGGATGCGTGTTAAAGAACTCCAGATGACGCTTAATCGCCTGCTTGCGCTCATCGTTGTTCTCCGGATAGAGACGGCGGATCACCGGCACCATTGAGAAGCAGAAGCCCAGCGCCTGCATACGTTCAAAGTTCCATGAACCCTGGAACAGGTTAGAGCGCATAAAGACGGCACGGACATCCCCGGGCGTCAGTTTCTTTTCGACTTTCGTAATATCAACCATGTGCTCACCTGTTCCTTAATCGAGTTCGTTATCAAGATCGTTTGCGGTTGCTGCACCATTTGGTGATCCCGCCACACGGTTGTATTTCGGGCTGAGCTGAATGTAGAGCACCGCCATGACTACGCCAATCACGCCCAGCGCCACCAGGTTAAAGTTGGTGAAGGCCGCGGTGACGAAGCCGAGGTAGAAGAACGGCATCAGGTAGCCTGCGCGCATCATGTTGATCACCATCGCGTAACCGACCACCACAATCATGCCGCCGGCGATATTCAGGCCGTTGGTGACCACTTCAGGAATAGAGCTGAGCAGGGCGTGAACCGCACTGGTGCCGACCGAAATCGCCACAATCAGTGCCGGGATGGCGATACGCATCGCCTGTAACAGCAGGGCAGAGACATGGATCCAGGAGATCGCCGTGAGATTACCTTTCTCAGCGGCTTTGTCAGCCGCGTGCTGGAAGGCCACGGTCAGCGTACGCACGATAATGGTCAGCACCTGTCCGGCGGCAGCCAGCGGAATCGCCAGTGCGATACCGGCTCCCACACTCTGACCGCCAGCGATGACCAGGATGGTCGAGATGATGGAGGCGAGGGCGGCATCAGGGGCCACAGCGGCACCGATGTTCATCCAGCCCAGCGCAATCATCTCCAGCGTACCACCGATGATAATGCCGGTTTTCATATCACCCAGCACGATACCAATCAGGGTACAGGCGACCAGCGGACGGTGAAACTGGAACTCATCCAGTATCGACCCCATACCGGCAATACAGGCGACAATAAAAATCAAAATAATTTGTAGCGAGGTTATTTCCATCATACTTCTTGTCCTCAGCAGGATAACGACGAGCCCGGAAACGCAGGCGCAGAAGTGCTTCTGTTACGCGTTAACTTTCGCAATCAGATCCATCATTTTCAGTTTCTGGTCACTGGAAACTTTACGCACTTCCAGTTCAATATTGCGTTCATTGAGTTTGCGGAAGGCGGCAATATCTTTTTCATCCACCGAGACCGCATTGTTAACCTGGGTTTTCCCCTGGCGGAACGCCATTCCGCCGATGTTCACCGTTTTAATATCCACACCCTGTTCCACGACACGCAGAACATCGGTGGGATTGGTAAACAGCAGCATCACGCGATCCTGACCATACTTCGGGTTATTCCACACCCGCACCATCTTATCGACATCCACCACATGAGCCGTCACTCCCGGCGGGGCGACCTGCGTCAGCAGGGTCTTACGCACGTGATCGTTGGCCACTTCATCGCTGACCACGATAATGCGCTGAACGTTGGTCTCTTTGGTCCAGCGCGTCGCGACCTGGCCATGAATCAGACGGTCATCAATACGTGTCAGCCCGATTTTCATGTGATCGCCAGGCGCCATCGGTTTCACCGGTTGCGCTGCAGCGGCCGGTTTTACTGCAACCGGTGCCGGTTCGGCCTCTTTGGCTTTCAGGGCTTTAACCCCTTCACGGCCAGTCTCCACCGCGATGGCGACCAGTTCGTCGAAGCCGGGATCGTCATCGCGCGCCATCAGGGTTTCGACCAGCATCGGGATATTGACCCCGGCGATGACCTCATGCTGTGGCTTGTCGACCACGATACGGCTAGCCGCATTAAACGGACTGCCACCCCAGGTATCGACTAAAAACAGAACCCCTTTGCTGGTATCCAGCTCTGCCAGTCGTGCGTTATATTTTTCAATCAGCGTTTCTGCATTTTCACCGGGGACAAAGTCTATCCAGCCGACGTTGTCCTGCTCGCCCAACAGCATTTCTGCTGTTTTCAGCAGTTGTTCCGCTGCCCAGCCGTGTGTCCCAATTACAATCGCAATGGTCACGTGCTACCTCCGTTCGCTAGAGATGCTCATCTGAGTCAATGAACTGTTTTGAGTCATGCTTTGGTTATTGTTTTAACCGGGTGATTCGATTAATCGGTATAACGTCGAAAAAATAGGGGTTAATGACGTTACGGCGATAAAGTCGCGATTTATTTTAGTGATCGAAAAAATAAATTATGTGATGTCTGTCAGCTATTCACCCCGTGAAGAGGCGAGTCACCTTTTTTATGCGCCCGATCATCCGCTCTGCAGATTGTAAAAATAAGAAAATTTTTTGACGCAATTCCCCGACCTGATACATTAACGTTCTGTTTATTACTCAGGAGTAACGGGCTTCAGCCCACCTTTATGGATCGTCACCGACGTCGCTTAACCTGTTCTTTGCGCCTGCTGGCGCGTCACCTTTCGCCTCGCGGCGTTTTCACCGCTTTCCCGACTACCCGGATGTCACGCTTTGCTGCGCTGATACGCACCGGCTCAATCTGTTCCCTGTTCTGGAGTCATAAATAATGGAATTTTTATTCGACCCCTCAATCTGGGTGGGCCTGATGACGCTCATCGTGCTGGAAATCGTACTGGGCATCGATAACCTGGTGTTCATTGCCATTCTGGCCGACAAACTGCCGCCAAAGCAGCGAGATAAAGCACGCTTAATCGGTCTGTCGCTGGCGCTGGTCATGCGCCTGGGCCTGCTGTCGCTGATCTCCTGGATGGTGACGCTGACGACGCCTCTCTTCAGCGTAGGCGGTTTCAGCTTTGCCGGTCGTGATTTAATTTTGCTGGCGGGTGGTCTGTTCCTGTTGTTCAAGGCGACGATGGAGCTACACGAGCGGCTGGAGAACCGGCAGCTCGACGGGTCAGGTAATCGGGGATATGCCAGTTTCTGGGCAGTCGTGACGCAGATTGTGGTGCTGGACGCGGTCTTCTCGCTGGATGCCGTGATCACCGCCGTGGGTATGGTCAACCACCTGCCGGTGATGATGACCGCCGTGGTGATTGCGATGGGTGTGATGCTGCTGGCGTCTAAGCCGTTAACCAACTTCGTTAACGCGCATCCGACCGTGGTGGTGCTCTGTCTGAGCTTCCTGTTGATGATCGGTCTGTCGCTGGTGGCAGAAGGCTTCGGTTTCCATATTCCTAAGGGTTACCTCTATGCGGCGATTGGCTTCTCGATTCTGATTGAGATGTTTAACCAGATTGCGCGTCGTAACTTTATCCGCCATCAGTCCAATCGCCCGATGCGTGAACGCACCGCAGAGGCGATTCTGCGCCTGATGGGAGGCCGTAACCGCGCCCAGACGGCCAGCAACAGCAACGCCAGCAATAGTGAAGAGTCTGCGCTGGCGGAAGCGATGCCGCAGGAAGCGTTTAAAGATGAAGAGCGCTACATGATTAATGGCGTGCTGACGCTGGCTTCCCGCTCGATTCGCAGCATCATGACGCCGCGCGGTGAAATCTCCTGGGTCGATGCGAATCGTCCGGTGGATGAAATTCGCGGTCAGCTGCTGGACACGCCGCACAGCCTGTTCCCGGTCTGCCGTGGCGAGCTGGATGAAATTGTCGGCGTAGTGCGCGCTAAAGAGCTACTGGTGGCGCTGGAGCACGGCGTGGACGTCGCGACCTTTGCGGCCAACACGCCGACCATCGTGGTGCCGGAGACGCTGGATCCGATCAACCTGCTTGGCGTGCTGCGTCGTGCCAAGGGCAGCTTCGTGATTGTCACCAACGAGTTTGGCGTGGTTCAGGGTCTGATTACCCCGCTGGACGTGCTGGAAGCGATTGCGGGTGAATTTCCGGATGAAGATGAAACGCCCGATATTATTGCGGATGGGGATGGCTGGTTAGTGAAAGGCGGAACGGATTTGCACTCGCTGCAGCAGTTGCTCGACTTCCATGAACTGGTGGACCCGACAGAAGACCACGCCTCGCTGGCGGGCCTGCTGATTGAGCAGAAAGGGCAGTTACCGCTGCCTGGCGATGTGATTGATATCACTCCACTGCACTTCCAGATCATCGAAGCGACGGATTACCGCATCGATCTGGTGCGTGTGACTAAAGATAAGCCGCATGACGAGGATGAAGAGGGTTAATGCTTCGCTTTGTTGCTAAGACGCGGCTGATATAACTGGCCGCGCCGAATCTTCCCGACAGCCGCTGCTTCAACGCCGCGGCTGTTCTTTTATCTATGAACATCAGCCTGATGCAGCAACAGCCACGCCGGAAAATCCTGCAGCGGCATCGGACGGGCAAAATAGTAACCCTGCAGATGATCCACGCCGCGTTCGCGCAGATAATCCGCCTGCTCCGCCGTTTCCACGCCCTCGGCCACCAGACTGATATTCAGACGCTGGGCCAGCGAAATCACCATATCCGTCACCGTGGCGTTAATGGCGTCAGTGCCAATCGCAGCGGTGAAAATTTTGTCGATCTTCAGCACATCGGGCTGCAAATCCTTCAGGTAGGAGAGTGAGCTGTGACCGGTGCCGAAGTCATCAATCGCCAGCCGGACACCAATGTCGTGCAGTTGTGCAATGACCGACTGATCCACCACCGGCAAGGCATCCCGCTCGGTCAGTTCCACCACCAGTTTCGGCACCGGCGTAGCCGGCCACCAGAGGTTTTGCAGATCCTCAAGGATGGCGCGATCGCGAAAATGGCTGGCGGCAACATTGATGGCGATATGGAAGGCGGGATCTCTGGGGAGTTGAGGCAACTCTTTCACCACCTCGTTCAGCACAAAGCGCGTCAGCGGCTTGATCAGATTCTGGCGCTCGGCCAGAGGAATAAAGACGTCGGGTGCAATCCAGCCCTGACGGGCATTATGCCAGCGCAGTAGCAGCTCAATGCCGTCGCACTCACCACTTTTGCTGTTGATCAGCGGCTGGCAATACACCATAAACTCTTTGGCGGTGATGCCATAACTGATTTGCCAGCTCAGGCTCATACGATTTGCGGTCGCCAGCCAGACGATATAGCCCATCAGCAGACTCAGCAGCAGCGCCAGCGGCAACTGTGAAGGAAGCGTCGCCAGCGCCAGCCGGGTCGGAGAGGGACCATAGAGGGTTAGCGTAAACGGATAGCGTAGCGAACCCTGCTCATAACTCACTTCATCTTCTGCAGCCACGGTGGACTCAATCAGCGGATTACCATACTCCAGGCTCTCGCCGTTGACGTTAAAGACGGCGCGTTCCACCCACGGCAACTGCGGCTCCAGCAGATAATTACTCATCATCTCGATGTTAATCACCTGCAAAATGCCGGAGCGGTTATCCTGGCTCTTTGGCGTCCACAGCATTAAAACCGGCGAGCCTTTCAGCAGATATTGATCGGTTGAAAGCGTCATTCGTTCGCCGTTATAGGCGAGGTCGGGGTAGGTCTGGCTGAAGGGAATAGACCGGGGTCCAAAAACACTGGAGCAGTAAAGCACGTCGTTATCGACCAGCAGGATCGCCCGCACCGTCTGCAGGGAAGAGATTTTTTCGATCAGCGGAAAACGCACATCTTTACAGGGGACGCCAACCAGACCCAGCGTGTTATTCGCGGAAACCTCCAGCGGGGAAAACATCCGGTCAAACCGCATAATGGCTTTATCGGCGAAATCCATCGCCTGTTGTTCGATACGTGACTTCTCTTCAATATAGCGAAAGGCCAGCGTCAATATCATCACCACAAGGGCGATAGACAGTGCAATAAGCAAACGCTTGCGTCTGAATTGTCCAACAAATTGCTGGGCCATAAACATCAGTATCCACCTTCCCAAAAAGCCAGAATAAAGCAAAAAACTACGGGGTTAGTATCGGCACGACCAGGTCAATATTGAGGCCGGAACAGAGAAAAGCGGGTCTGGTAAGCTGCGTAAGCCGGACGGCTGCGCGGAAATCACTCTACCGTTTAAACCTGCGCCGGGATAGCGCAGGGTACGGATTTTATTACGTTTGCACGTAATTTAAACATTTAAACGTTTCGCTTAGTCACACTGTACTTTAATCGCCAGGCCACCGCGTGAGGTTTCCCGGTATTTAGCATTCATATCTTTGCCGGTTTCATACATGGTCTCGATAACCTTATCCAGCGAGACGCGGGGTTCGCTGGTGCGACGAAGGGCCATGCGCGCCGCGTTAATCGCTTTAACCGAAGCAATAGCATTACGCTCTATACAGGGCACCTGAACCTGACCCGCCACCGGGTCACAGGTCAGTCCGAGGTTATGCTCCATGCCGATTTCAGCAGCTACGCAGACCTGCTCCGGACTGCCGCCCAGTAGCTCAGCCAGACCGGCCGCCGCCATCGAACAGGCGACACCCACTTCACCCTGGCAGCCTACTTCCGCGCCTGAAATAGAAGCATTCATTTTATACAGCACGCCGATAGCGCCAGAGGCGAGGAAATAGCGCAGGAAAATATCGGGTGTCACCGGCTCGATAAAGTGATCGTAGTAAGCCAGCACCGCAGGCACGATACCGCAGGCACCATTGGTCGGCGCGGTCACCACTCGGCCGCCCGCAGCATTCTCTTCATTGACCGCCAGCGCATACATATTGATCCAGTCGATGACAATCATCGGATCGCTGGAGTGCTTGTCAGAGGAGGTCAGCAGGCGACGCAGTGAGGCGGCACGACGTGGCACGCGCAGCGGTCCAGGCAATACGCCTTCGGTATTCAGACCGCGATCGATACAGGCCTGCATCGTCTGCCAGATGTTGGTGAAATAGGCGTGGATCTCGTCGCGGCTGTGCAGCGCCAGCTCGTTTTTCATTACCAGGCCCGAGAGTGACAGACCTGTTTCACGGCAGTGCGCCAGCAGATCTTTGGCGGAGTGGAACGGCCACGGCACAGAGACTTCATCCAGAGCCGACTGTCCGAAGTGCTCTTCATCCACGATGAAACCGCCGCCCACCGAGTAATAGGTTTTCGACAGGATCAGCAGATCGCCCGCAAATGCCAGCAGGCGCAGGCCATTTTCATGCAGCGAAAGGTTCTCACTGCGGAACACCATGCCGCCTTCGCGCGGGAAATCGACTTCATGTGCGCCTTTCGCCAGCAGCAGTCGCTCACGTTGTTCGACATCTTTAATGAACGCGGGGATCGCATCAATATCTACCGTGTCCGGCGATTCGCCCGCCAGACCCATAATAATCGCGATATCCGTGTGATGGCCTTTACCGGTCAGAGACAGAGAACCGTAAACATCCACGGCGATCCGGGTGACCTCCTGCAGCTTTCCCTGTTCGCACAACAAATCCACAAACTGTTTACCCGCTTTCATCGGGCCGACAGTATGCGAACTCGAGGGGCCGATGCCCACTTTGAACATGTCGAAAACACTAATCACAGGTGACACTCCTCACAATTATTATCAGTCTGCCGGGGCAGTTTATGGCGCCCATAGTAATAGCCATGCACCAGGAAAGAGCAGCTTTTCGCATGAAATAAACTTATCAAAAACAATAGAAAAAATTATAGCGCAGGCCGGCAGTTCACTGACGGGCCTGTAAGGAAAAAAACCGTTAAATAGGTCTCAGAATGCGATCTGCGTGCTCAATGAACGGATAATTCCGGCGGTCATGCCCCACACCAGATAATCCTGATAGCGCGACAGCCAGACCGGGTGACGAACGCCAGCCCGATGTACTTCCAGCGCGCTGTAACGGCTGAGCTGCAGAGCCTCGGCCAGCGGCATCTCAAAGGCGCTGCTGACTTCATCCGGATTAATGGTTAACTGCAGATCGGCCGGAATAATGCCCAGCACTGGCGTCACCTGAAAGCCGGTGCTGCTGGTCACGGCGGGCAGCGCGCCTAATATCTCGACCTGCTGCGGATTGATGCCGACCTCTTCCTGGGCTTCCCGCAGCGCGGTGGCGATCAGCGAGGCGTCGGTGTCATCCTGCATGCCGCCGGGAAAGGCGACCTGTCCGGCGTGTTTGCGCAGGGCGTGCGAACGCTGCGTCAGCAACAGACCCGGTTCAGGCCGCGCGACGATCGGCACCAGCACCGCCGCATGGCGGCCGGAGAGGTGCTGTGTGCTGCGGGCAGGCTGCTGTAACAGAAAACGACTGCGGAAAACCTCAAGCGTCAGAGCCAACTGAACCTCCTGTCTGTTCCAGCGCCGGTAAAATCCGGCTGACTTTGTCGAGCGTCTCCTGATACTCCGCTTGCGGATCGCTGTCTGCCACCAGCCCGCCACCGGCGGCACAGTAGAGCTGCTGGCCTTCGGCGATCAGCGTGCGGATAGTGATACTGGTATCCATCCGGCCACACAGGCTGATATAGCCGATGCTGCCACACCAGGCATTACGCCGCTGCGGCTCCAGTTCATCAATAATCTCCATCGCCCGAATCTTGGGCGCACCGGTTATTGAACCACCTGGAAAACAGGCGCGCAGCAGATCGGTGGCCTGCAGATTATCAGGCAACTGCGCCCGCACTGTGCTCACCAGATGATGCACGGCAGGGAAGGGTTCAACCACAAACAGCTCCGGCACGGTGACCGAGCCGGGCAGCGCCACGCGGCCAATATCGTTGCGCAGTAAATCGACAATCATCAGGTTCTCGGCCCGATCTTTTTCCGCACGACGCAGCGACTCAGCCTGTTGCGCATCGGCAATCGGGTCGTCGCAGCGTGGCCGGGTGCCTTTAATGGGTCGGGTTTCGATCTGCCTGTTATTCAGCGACAGAAAGCGCTCCGGCGACAGGCTGAGAATCGCACTGTCAGGCAGGCGCAGAAAAGCGCTGAACGGCGCGCGGTTTGCCGCATTCAGCAGAGTAAATGCCTGCCATTCATCACCCTGATAACCGGCCTGAAAACGCTGCGCCAGGTTAACCTGGTAACAGTCACCGGCCTGAATATAGGCCTGAACAGCGGCAAAGCGCATCGCGTATTCGGCATAACTCAGATTAGAGCGCCAGCGGCTGGTCAGTGAAAAGGGCACGACGTCGCGTGCGGGCCACTGGGTCAGCCAGGCGGCGCGGGCTTCAACGTTATTCAGTGCTACCAGCGTCAGGGTTTGCTGATGATGGTCGGCAATCAATGCCCAGTCATAGATCCCCATTGCCATGTCCGGCGTTGTGAGATCGGCGGCGGCTTTTTGGGGCAGCGATTCAAACCGGCGTCCCAGATCATAACCAAACAGGCCCAGCGCACCGCCCTGGAATGGCAGGGCCTCGCTGGCTGCGGGCGTAATGCCCAGCGCATCACACTGCTGCTGTACCAGCAGCAGCGGATCGGCCGTCGACTCGGTTGTGCCGGTCGCGTCGCTGACGATCGTGATCGCATCGCGGGTGACCAGGGTGGCGCGGGGATCGGCAGTCAGAATATCAAAACGGTTATCGCTGTGGCTGGCCTGCGCGGAGGAAAGCAACATTGCCCAGGGCAGATGAGCAAGGGTGGCGAAACGCTGAGTCAGCGCATCCGGGGTATAATCAAGCGTGAGGGTTTCAACAATCATCGGGCAGACAAATCAGAAAGCAAAGAGGCGGTCAGACTGACATATTTTTTCCTGACTGGCACCTGTTAGTTCCTCGTGGGATACTGTCTGACCCAACGCAGGAGTGAAATATGTTTATTGGATTACCGGCTCTCTCACATGAGCAACAACAGCAGGCCGTCGAACGTATTCAGGAGTTGATGGCAGGGGGTTTATCGAGCGGCGAAGCGATCACCATGGTGGCGCAGGAAATCCGGCAGAATCACAAGGGCGAACGTGTCAGGGCGATGTTCGACGACGAAGATGACGAAAACGAAGAAGAATAACGCCCTGGATTATTAACGTGCGGCAATGATTTTAATTTCGATTTTGTACTTTGGATTCAGCAGCCCGGCCTGAACCGTACAGCGCACTGGCGCATTGCCGGGCGAGACCCAGGCGTCCCATGCGCGGTTCATGGCAGGGAAATCGGCTTTATCCACCAGAAACAGCGTCGCATCCAGAATTTTGCTTTTATCGCTGCCAAGGCGCGTCAGAATTGCGTCAATCACCGTCAGCGCATTGGCGGTCTGTGCTTCTGCGTCGGCATCCAGATTTTCAGGCACGCTGGTGTAATAGATCGTGTCGTTGTGAATAACGGCTTCGGACATACGGTGTTCCGGGTCAATGCGGGTAATACTCATCGGTTTCTCCCTGGTTAATTGCGCATTAGCCTGGCACACTCCTGACATCGCTGTCACCTCCTTCGCCTTACAGGCAGCGCTTAACAATCGCCTGTCTGTCCGCCATCACCTCCGGGGACATCCGGAAGGTGGTGAAATATTTCACCTCAGCCCCTTTTCGGCGGGGCGACACATCCGCAAAAATCGAATCTTCCCAGGTAAAAACGCTGATCTCGCTGCCGTTGGGCTGGGTGTGGGTGGTGTTATCTCTGGCAATGACGCTGGTGGTGGACCAGCCGCGATAAATACAGTCGCTGAGCTGAGGGACGGTGCGGGTGCTTTGACCCTGAAAAACAGGCTGCTGCAGACGAGCCTGATCAGGCGTGGGTGCCTGGCAGCCGCAGAGCAGCAGCACGCCAGCCAGAGAGCCGATGCGGAAACAGTTCATACATTCCTCCGCCTGAGTCAGGCAGTCGGGTTAAGGCCATCTGTTTTACACCGCCTGAACGGCAATGTTAAACCAGTCTCAGCACGTCAGCCTACGGGTGCCACATCCCAACGGTAAGCTGATTTAATCATTATAATCCGCGCGTTTGTTTACTCGCTGCGTTCCTCTGCATTTGCTAACTGCATCACACTGTCTGCATCATGATCATGAGCCGCGGACGTTGTCACTGTTGCAGCCCTGCTGCACTAAAGCAGCATAAAGCGTCGAAAGAGCGGGAGAAGTGAGGGCACGCGCGGCATAAAAATGTTATAAAACAGCAGATAAATCGCGCTACGGATGAGGATTCAGGCATGGCGAATACGCAGTATCTTTTTTGGGTGATGGTCGGCGCACTGACGCTGCTGTTTATTGTGGTTTCGGCGTTTGTTGGATTGTCCCGTGGCACTAAGCAGGGCTTTATTACCTTCGCTATTCTGTTCATCGTTATGCTGGCGGGCGCGTTGTACGTCCGCTTATAAGCAGGTCGCAAGAGCAGCGTCGCCAATAATCGTGATATCAGGTCACCAGCCAGAAACAGATAAACGCCCTGTACCAGAATAAGCCGTATCTGGCTGAGCGGCCTGCTTTATTTGCCGCTTTTTATCGGCCAGTGTTGAATCAACCCTGCTATTGCTGCTCAAAAAACTCACCATGCAAGGGTAGCGCTTACTGCGAAAATCCACCGTGATATTGATGGTGAGATCCTGCGGCGTCCCATCTGAACGTCGTCTGCGTTATGTTCTTCTCTGGATTACCCGCTAACGGCTCGATATGTCTCCCCGCCAGCACGCCCATCTGTCCAGGCGGCGCATATCTGATAAAAAGTATTCGTCCAGCAGGCATAAATAACGTTATTTTTGCTAGCCGCTGGCCTCTGAAGTGAAAATGTAATAAGCGACATCAGCGGGTACGATTCCTTCAATACGTTTTTGTGCAATACCCTGTTTTACAGATTCTGGAAAACGCAGGTAAATACGGTTGTCTTCACTGAATAGGGCTTTATCTATCTCTTTCCCGTCATCTTTGAAGCAGGATGCATAGGTGTCCCTGAATATTTTACTGACATTATCGATATCTCTGCTGAGTAAAATGACTTCATTTTTTTTCAGATAGTTGCTCTGAATGTTTTGACTCGCTGCAGGATGGATTAAAAATGTTGCGCTGGGTAATGTTTCCCTTTGCGCCCCTGAGCAATAAATCAGGGTAGCCGCCGAACCTGTCATTGCGGCATTGATGGTTTTTATAGGAATCCTTGACCCCCTGACGGCCTGGCCGCCCATATAGCCAGCTTCCATGTCGCCGCCAAAGCTGTTTATATAAAGCGATATTTCTTTTACAGCAGGGTAACTTGCATTAATATCATCGATGCCTGCCATCAATTCTGCCACTTTAGTGCCATTAACCTCGCCAATGTAAACAATTTTTGCCGATTTTATCTCTTGCGCTTTCAGGGTGTTATTTATCACCACTGACGTTTTTGCTATGCAGCAAGCGGAAGTGACGCCCAATAATAGAAAAGTGAAATAACGCACCATAAAAACTCCATTTAAGGGTGTGACGCTGTCAGTTTAAGGATCAGTAATGTTTAAAAAGAAAATAGCCCGTTGTAACTTCCAGGGTGATGATATAGAAGATAAGTACGATGAATATCAATAATAAACTCGCCCTGGCGTAGTTTTTCTTTGAACGTTTAGTCCTTCGGTTTAAGGACCAGTAAAGCAGCATGAAAAGATTTAATACGGGTATGCCGGTTAAAATTAATGTTACAATCCAATCCCATAGGGAGACATCATCGACGTTTTGATTATTTTCCACAGTGTTTTTTACGCTATGTGAGTGGTGGAGTAACGACGTTAGCCGTTACGACGTGCAGATCATTTTCTGACTGCTGACGAGTTTTTATTGATTCGCTGAGGATAAACGTCAGACCAGTCTGGTTGTTCGCCGGACATAATCGCGCGCCGCTGTGCAGGGCTGATCCCCTGGTTTATATGCGGCATGACAGGTTCACTATGTTGACCAACTGGGTTAAGTTTGACCTCATCGTTGGTAACACAACCGCTCAGCGTCAGAATCACTAAGCTATACCGGGGTAATTTTGGGAACAATGATATTTCTCCTTGTTGAGATAATGGTGTCCATTTTGACGGAGAGATGCAACAGGGCAGCAACAGCCAGATTACATCCCACTTAACTTATAATATAAAACCCCACTTCATTTACATTAACGGATATCTTTAGCGAAATAGTCTTAAACGGCCTTTTAAAGAGGACGGATGCCGTGGGGCATGGTTTCTATTGTGATGTGACTCATCCGGCGACAATTTTTTATTGCCTGTGAAAGATAACATAATTTCTGAATTTTTAATTACCTCTCTACCATCTGTTAAGTCAGCGTGGCTGCATCAGAGGAAATATTCAATCCGCTAATGCTCACAGGTTACGTTTAAATTCTGTCTCTTTTATATCAGGGATTTTTTCTTATAACAACATAACGATGTTTAATGCTACTCCTGTTGAGTTTTTATTTAATGTTACCTTTCTTTGTGCATAATTGTGCTTTGAATCGCATCATTAACTTTTCGTGTCCCTGTATTATAGGCAGTTAAGTTCCGGCCTTTTATTCATTAAACGAGTAAGAGGTTTTTTTGAAAACACAGTTTTTTCAGCGGCGAATTATTAAACCCGCTATCAGACTGACGTCAATGATAACGCGGCTGGGGGAGGCGAATGGGCATCCGATTAACCGGTACGCTATCAGCACCGGCTGTGACGCAAGGCTGTTTCACGCAGTGGCGAAGCAGAGTCTGCGGCAGCGCCCGCATTTCTGATATCTTTTGCGAGCCTTGCAAAACAGATGGCAGGAGTAAGCTACACTCAAAGGGCATAGCAAAATTGCTATCTGACACCGGAGGAAATTATGTCTGAACGCCCTGATTACGATGAGCCGCTGCCCGATGACGCTGAGATTTATCCTGAAGATGAGGAAGAAGATGAAGAAGAGGAACCATTAGAAAAGGATGTCTAGCGTCACCTGCATAATCTTTTATGACGCGTTATCGCGTTGCACCGCAAAACCGCCTGCGTGCAGTTTTGCGGTTTCTTACGTCGCCTGAATTTAGTGCAAAATTTCCCTCCCGGCTCGTTTCGACGATCAAAATGATAAATACAGAAAAATGAAACTCTTTTATTCAGAGAGATTGATATCAACCCTTTCCTGAAGTGCTTAAAAACGTCACATCGTGATGTTTGTTAATTAAATTAACACTGATTGTAATTATAAACTCTTTATTCGTTCTGATTTTGATTTAACGCATTTTGTCACCTTGCTGATTCAGTAGTCAGCGGAATAGTATCCCTGCCGCAAATAAGCTTATAAAGCAGGGATAAAAATGAAATTACCAAAAATGTTAAGTCTGGTTGTGGCGCTTTCTACCCTCAACGTAGCCGGTGCGGCGGAACCGCACTGGACGTACGAAGGCAAAGCTGGCCCGGAACACTGGAGCGAACTGACCAGCGACTTCCACATCTGCCACGAAGGTAAGTCCCAGTCGCCTATCAATATTAAAGATCCGATTGAGGGACATTTACAGGCACTCGATCTGGCCTACCATACGTCGGCTGAGAAGGTGATCAACAATGGCCACACGATTCAGGTGACCGTTGATGAAGAAGATGATTTTGTACTGGATAGTGAAAAGTTCACGCTGCGTCAGTATCACTTCCATACGCCGAGTGAGAACCAGATCAATGGGCACACCTTTCCCCTTGAAGCCCACTTTGTACACAGCAAAGAGGATGGCGATCTGGCCGTGGTCGCGGTGATGTTTAAGGTCGGTAAAGAGAATCCGGCGCTGGCACCGTTGATCGACGCTATGCCGAAACAGGAAAACCAGCAGGTAACCATTAATCGTCAGGTAAACTTACGCGATCTCTTCCCGGAAGATCTGCACTATTATCGTTTCAGCGGCTCCCTGACGACGCCGCCCTGCAGCGAAGGGATCCGCTGGCTGGTGCTGAAACAGCCGGTTACGCTCTCTCAGGCGCAGCTCGACGCCTTTAAACAGGCTCTGAAAACCACCAACAATCGTCCGTTGCAGCATCTCAATGGGCGCATGATTGTAGAGTAGTTACAGCGATTTCTGCTTCCTCTCGCGGTGCGACTCTCCATCAGGCATCCCGGTGCGGCGAGCGCTTCTCTTCAGGCGGCCCCGTGCCGCCTTTTTCTCATCTTTCAGACGCGATCCTGAGCCACTGGCTGCCACACTCCCAACGGCAAAAAATAGACAAGCCATTGATAATTATCAATTTTGCTTTGTTGATCCAATACTGACATAATTACAGTGTTTTTGCCGTTCTTAGTGAGGGTATGTGGCAGACGATTTTGCAGTGGATGGCGCGCTGGCGCTGGCGATCGCAGGCTTTAAGCCGCGTGAAGCACAGCGTGAGATGGCGCAGGCGGTATCTGAAGCCGTAAAACAGCAGGGTGAACTGGTGGTCGAGGCCGGTACCGGCACCGGAAAAACCTATGCCTACCTGGCTCCCGCTCTGCGGGCCGGTAAAAAAGTCATTGTCTCCACCGGATCCAAGGCGCTGCAGGATCAGCTCTATGGCCGCGATCTGCCTACGATGATCAAGGCGCTGGATTTTAAAGGTAAAACGGCCTTGCTGAAAGGACGCTCCAACTACCTTTGCCTGGAACGCATGGAACAGCAATCGATGGCGGGCGGCGATCTCACCGCGCAGGGGCTGACCGAACTGGTGACGCTGCGCAGCTGGTCATCGCAGACGGAAGATGGCGACATCAGCAGCTGTGCGGGCGTGACCGAAGACAGCCCGGTCTGGCCGCTGGTCACCAGCACCAACGATAACTGCCTCGGCACTGACTGCCCGCGCTATAAAGAGTGCTTTGTGGTCAAAGCGCGTAAGCGCGCGATGGACGCCGATGTAGTGGTCGTGAACCACCACTTGTTTCTTGCTGACCTGGTGGTGAAAGAGGGCGGCTTTGGCGAACTTATTCCCGAAGCTGATGTGATGATCTTCGATGAAGCCCATCAGCTGCCCGATATCGCCAGTCAGTATTTTGGTCAGCAGCTCTCCAGCCGCCAGTTACTCGATCTCGCCAAAGATATTATTACCGCCTACCGCACCGAGGTGCGTGATGCTCAGCAGCTGCAGAAATCCGCTGACCGCCTGGCGCAGTGCGCGCAGGATTTTCGCCTGTCATTAGGCGATCCCGGCTATCGCGGTAACCTGCGTGAACTGCTGAGCGATAACAACATCCTGCGGATGTTTACGCTGCTGGATGATGCGCTTGAGCTCTGTTACGACGTTATCAAACTCTCACTGGGCCGTTCAGCCCTGCTGGATGCAGCCTTCGAGCGAGCCGCGCTCTACCGTGGCCGGTTAAAACGGCTGCGGGCGATTAACGAGCCGGGCTACAGCTACTGGTATGAATGTACCTCACGCCACTTTATCCTGGCGCTGACGCCGCTTTCGGTAGCCGAACGCTTCCGTGAGGTAATGGATAACCGCAAGGCGGCCTGGATCTTCACCTCGGCCACCCTGGCGGTTGATGAGAAGATGGCCCACTTCGCCGAACGGCTGGGTGTAAATGCGGCAAAAAGTCTGATTCTGAATAGCCCGTTCGACTTTGCGAAACAGGCACTGCTCTGCGTGCCGCGCAATCTCCCTGAACCTAACCGTCCCGGCGGCGCACGCCAGCTGGCTGCGATGATGAAGCCGCTGATTGATGCTAATAAAGGCCGCTGTTTCTTCCTCTGCACGTCGCACCTGATGATGCGTGAACTTGCGGCAGAATTCCGCGCCTCAATGACGCTGCCCGTGCTGGTGCAGGGTGAAACCAGTAAAGGTCAGTTGCTGAAACAGTTCATCGACAAGGGCAATGCCCTGCTGGTGGCCACCAGCAGTTTCTGGGAGGGTGTGGATGTGCGGGGGGATGCGCTGTCGCTGGTCATCATCGACAAGCTGCCGTTCACCTCGCCGGAAGATCCGCTGTTAAAAGCCAGAATGGAAGATTGCCGGATTCGTGGCGGCGATCCCTTTACGGATGTACAACTGCCGGATGCGGTGATCACCCTGAAGCAGGGTGTGGGACGCTTAATCCGTGATACCGACGATCGTGGCGTGCTGGTGATTTGCGATCAGCGGTTGGTCTCCCGTCCTTATGGCGCGCTGTTTCTCAACAGTCTGCCGCCGACGCCGCGCACCCGGGACATTGCCCGCGCCATCGCCTTTATCCGCCAGCAACCCGAACCAGACGCGTAATTTTATGCTAAGATGCGCGCCGTTTTCTTTCTTCTGAGGTAGTCATGTCAGCCCGAATTTTAGCGCTGGATACGGCGACAGAAGCCTGTTCAGCCGCCTTGCTGAATCAGCAACAGATTGATGCCCGATTCGAAATTGCCCCGCGCGATCACACCCAGCGTATTTTACCGCTGATTGAAGAGCTACTGCTGGCACAGCAGCTGGAACTGACCGACCTGGACGCGCTCGCCTTTGGTCGCGGCCCTGGCAGTTTTACCGGCGTGAGGATTGGCATTGGTATTGCGCAGGGACTGGCACTGGGCGCTTCACTGCCGATGATCGCGATTTCCACGCTTGCCACGCTGGCGGAAGGCGCATGGCGTCTGCACGGTGCTACCCGCGTATTAACCGCTATTGATGCGCGGATGGGCGAGGTCTACTGGGCCGAATATCAGCGTGATGAACAGGGTGCCTGGCAGGGTGAGGCCAGCGAAAGCGTGCTGTCGCCCGAGGCGGCACTGGCACGGATGCAGGCGCTCTCTGGCAAGTGGATGACCGCAGGCACCGGCTGGCAGGCTTATCCGGCGCTGCAGCAGGGACACAATCTGACCCTGACCGCCAGTGACGTTACGCTGCCTGCCGCACAGGATATGCTGCCGCTGGCGACCCTTGCGCTGGCGCAGGGGAATACGCTGCTTCCGGAAACGGCAGAGCCGACGTATCTGCGAAATGAAGTCGCCTGGAAAAAATTACCTGGCCGGTAAAATGCACGCAACTTATTGTTATGCGTCCAGTCTAAGTCTTTACCTAACGGGAGAACGTCTATGTCGTCAATGTGTGGTAAAGGGCTTTCAGGTCTGCTGCTGACCTGTGTGCTGGCGTTAACCGGTTGTGTCTCCATTCCTGACACGCTGCAGGGCAGTTCACCTCAGCCGCAGCAGGACCTGTTGCGGGTGATGAACAATCCTGCGATCTACGTCGGAGAGGAATCGCGCTTTGGCGGCAAGGTAGTGAATGTCACTAATCTGAACGGCAAAACCCGGCTTGAGATTGCGGCACAGCCGCTGGATGATAGCGCCAGACCGCGTCTGGGTGCGGCTTCGGTTGGCCGGATTTATGCCGATATCCACGGTTTTGTTGATCCGGTGGATGTGAAAAATCAGTATGTCACGGTGCTGGGTACGCTGAAGGGCACGGAGCAGGGCAAAATTGGTGAGGCAGATTATAAATTTGCAGTCATCGATGTGCGGGGTTATCAGCGCTGGCGCCTTGCTCAGCAGGTAACGGCACCGCCACAGCCGATGGATCCCTGGATCTGGTACGGCCCGACCCGTCATCGCGGCGGATACTGGGGGCCGAATCCCTACTGGGGCATGGTCAACAGTGGCCCGACAGAGGTCCAGACTATTCTGACCGAGTAATGTACAACTGATTTTATCCAGCCCGGTCGCGGTGCTCGCTGCCGGGCTTTTTATTGGCCTGATTTCTTCGCACGAAATTTAGTGATGCACTTCGCAACCTCAACATGCCGAAACAGGCAAACTGGTACAATCAGTTAAAATATTGTTAACAAACCTGATTGGCTGAGGCAGCGATGGAAATACAACATAATTATCGGGGTGGATCCTTGAATAAGGTTTGGCTGAAACGCTACCCGGCAGATGTGCCTGCCGAAATAAGTGCAGATCGTTACACCTCGCTGGTGGATCTGTTTGAGCAGGCTGCAAAACGCTACGCCGATCAACCCGCGTTCGTGAACATGGGTCAGAAGATGAGTTATCGCCAGCTGGAAGAGAAGAGCCGTGCGTTTGCCGCCTATCTCCAGCAGCAGCTGGGCCTGAAAGCGGGTGACCGCGTGGCTCTGATGATGCCTAACTTACTTCAGTATCCGGTGGCGCTGTTTGGTGTGCTGCGTGCAGGTATGGTGGTGGTCAATGTGAACCCGCTCTATACGCCGCGTGAGCTAAAGCATCAGCTCAATGATAGCGGTGCCAGCGCCATCGTCATCGTTTCGAATTTTGCCCATACCCTGGAAAAAGTGGTGGCGGACACCGCAGTGCGTCACGTCATTCTGACGCGCATGGGCGATCAGCTGGCGCCGATAAAAGCGACGCTGGTTAACTTTGTCGTCAAGTATGTGAAGAAGCTGGTGCCGAAGTATCATCTGCCGGGTGCCATCTCTTTTCGTCAGGTCCTCGAAGTGGGTGCCACGCTCAACTATCAGCGTCCGACCGTCTCGAATGACGATCTCGCCTTCCTGCAATATACCGGCGGTACCACCGGCGTGGCCAAAGGGGCAATGCTGACCCATCGCAACATGCAGGCGAATCTGGAACAGACCCGCGCGACCTACGGCAAAGTGCTGCGCGACGGCAAAGAGTGCGTTGTCACCGCGCTGCCGCTTTACCACATCTTCGCCTTAACGGTGAACGGTCTGCTTTTCCTGGAGCTGGGCGGTCAGAATCTGTTGATCACCAACCCACGTGATATTCCCGGCTTCGTTAAAGAGCTGGGGAAATTCCCGTTTACCGCGATTACCGGCGTGAATACGCTGTTCAATGCGCTGCTTAACGATGAGCAGTTCAATAAACTCGATTTCTCCACGCTGCGTCTCTCTGCCGGTGGCGGGATGGCGGTGCAGAAAGTGGTGGCTGAGCGCTGGGAAAAGCTGACCGGACACTATCTGCTGGAAGGTTATGGCCTGACCGAATGTTCGCCGCTGGTGTCGGTCAATCCGTATGACATCAGCTCTCATACCGGCAGTATCGGCCTGCCGGTGCCGTCTACCGATGTGCGGATTCTGGATGACGACGGCAATGAAGTGCCGCCAGGTGAGCCGGGCGAGCTTTGCATCAGCGGTCCGCAGGTGATGCTCGGCTACTGGCAACATCCGGAAGCGACCGCGGAAGTGCTGAAAAATGGCTGGCTCCACAGCGGTGATATTGTTACCGTTGATCGGGAAGGCTTTATTCGCATCGTGGACCGCAAAAAAGATATGATTCTGGTCTCCGGTTTTAATGTCTATCCGAATGAAATCGAAGATGTGCTGATGCAGCACCCGAAAGTGCGTGAAGCCGCGGCGATTGGCGTGCCCAGCGATCTTTCTGGCGAAGCAGTCAAAGTCTGCATCGTGAAAAAAGATGCATCGCTGACCAAAGAAGAGGTGCTCGACCATTGCCGCCGTCAGCTGACCGGTTACAAGGTACCGAAAATCATTGAGTTTCGTGATGAGTTACCGAAAACCAATGTCGGCAAGATCCTGCGGCGTGAGCTGCGCGACGAGGCGAAACCCGGCGCGAGCTGAATCCGGGCAGGAATTGAGGTTGAACGCCGGCATGTCCGGCGTTTTTATTGTTTTTAACATGGAGCGCCGCGCGTTGTTGGCTGCGGTGGAAATCAGACGTGAACTATTCCCTTATTGACCAGGATGATCAACTGGCAGACGTGTGTCAGAAAGCGCGCCAGCACGCGGCGGTGGCACTGGATACCGAATTTGTCCGCACCCGCACTTACTACCCGCAGCTTGGCCTGATCCAGCTGTTTGACGATCATCAGCTGGTGCTGATTGACCCGCTGAATATCCGTGACTGGTCACCTTTTATTGCCATGCTGACTGACACTGGCGTTACCAAATTCCTGCATGCCGGTGGTGAAGATCTGGAAGTCTTCCTGCACCGTTTCGGCGTGCTGCCGACGCCTATGATCGACACCCAGATTCTGGCAGCCTTCTCCGGCCAGCCGCTCTCCTGGGGCTTTGCTTCGATGGTGGCGCATTTCACCCAGGTCGAACTCGATAAAAGTGAGTCACGCACCGACTGGCTGGCACGTCCTCTGACCCAGCGTCAGTGCGAGTATGCGGCGGCAGACGTTCACTATCTGCTGCCGATTGCCCGTCAGCTGATGATCAACACGGAAGAGGCTGGCAACATGGCGGCGGCACTAAGTGAGTGCAATAACCTGTGTCAGCGTCGTCTGGACAGCCTGTCGCCAGAGGAAGCCTGGCGTGATATCACCAATGCCTGGCAACTGCGCCCGCGTCAGCTGGCGGCACTGCAGCGACTGGCGTCCTGGCGTCTGAAACTGGCGCGTGAAAAGGATATGGCGGTTAACTTTGTGGTGCGCGAAGAGCACCTGTGGAAAGTGGCGCGCTTTATGCCGGGTTCACTGGGTGAACTGGACCATCTGGGGCTGTCAGGTCACGAGATCCGTTTTCACGGTAAAACGCTGGTGGCGCTGGTGGCTGAAGCGGAGGCGCTGGATGAGAGTGAACTGCCGGCTCCGCTGGGCAATCTGATCGATCATCCGCACTACAAGCAGGTGTTCAAGGCGATGAAAGCGCTGGTGCAGCAGGTTAGCGAGCAGAGTGGATTCAGTCAGGAGTTACTGGCGTCACGACGTCAGATTAATCAGGTATTAAGCCAGCACTGGGGCCTGAAGCCACAGGGGCGTCAGCCGGAGTTACTCACCGGATGGCGGGGCGAACTGCTGAAACCCGGCATTGAGGAAATTCTGGCGGGTTGTTAACCGGTTAAATTTCCCCTGCCAGAGCGCAGGGGAAATTCAGGAAACGGTCAGCGTCATTTAGTCACTTCATCCGTTTCCGGCAGCGTTACGTTCAGCTCCAGAATCGAGATGTCATCACCTTTCTGATCGAGCTGAACCGTCACCATTTCTGGATCGATCTTCACATATCTGCAAATCACTTCCAGAATGTCGCGCTTAAGTTGCGGAAGATAGTGGGGCTCACTGTCGCCCCTTCTCCGTTCTGCCACGATAATCTGCAGCCTTTCCTTGGCTATGTTGGCAGTGTTCTTCTTCCGGGATAAAAAGAAATCAAGTAATGCCATGGTTTATCCCCCGAACAGGCGTTTCAGGAAACCCTTCTTCTCTTCTTCGATAAAGCGGAAGGGGCGTACTTCACCGAGCAACCGTTCAACGGTATCGGCATAGGCTTTGCCAGCATCAGATTCGCCGTCAAGAATCACCGGTTCGCCCTGGTTAGAGGCACGTAACACCGATTGATCTTCAGGGATCACGCCGACCAGAGGAATGCGCAGGATTTCCAGCACATCTTCCATGCTCAGCATATCGCCACGGTTCACCCGGCCAGGGTTATAGCGGGTCAGCAGCAGATGCTCCTTCACAGGGTCCTGACTGTTCTCAGCGCGACGGGATTTGGATGAGATGATGCCAAGAATACGGTCGGAGTCACGGACAGAAGAGACTTCCGGGTTGGTGGTGATAATGGCTTCATCTGCAAAGTAGAGCGCCATCAGTGCGCCGGTTTCAATCCCTGCTGGTGAGTCGCAGACGATGAAATCGAACTCCATCGCCGCTAAATCGTTCAGAACCTTTTCAACACCTTCACGGGTCAGCGCATCTTTATCACGGGTCTGCGACGCAGGCAGGATATAGAGCAGTTCGGTGCGTTTATCGCGAATCAGCGCCTGGTTCAGTGTGGCATCGCCCTGGATGACGTTGACGAAGTCGTAGACCACACGGCGTTCACAGCCCATGATCAAATCCAGATTACGCAGACCGATATCAAAGTCGATGACAACCGTCTTTTTGCCTTTCTGCGCTAAACCGGTGGCGATGGCCGCGCTTGACGTGGTCTTACCAACGCCCCCTTTACCGGATGTAACTACAATAATGCGTGCCATAAATGTTGATTTCCTTAACAAAAGAAAAGGGGCCTAATTAAGTGTCTGGATAGTCAGCGCGCCATCCTGCAGGCACAGGCGCGCAGCTTTACCAAAAAATTCTTGCGGGATCTGATCCATGATCCAGTACTCTCCGGCAATCGAGACCAGCTCGGCAGCCAGGTTGGTACAAAAAATCTGGCAGTTCTGGTCACCGCTGGCACCTGCCAGTGCGCGACCACGCATCATGCCGTAAATATGGATGTTGCCATCGGCGACCAGTTCGGCGCCGGCGCTGACACTGCTGGTGATAATCAAATCAGCGTCACGCGCATAAATCTGCTGGCCTGAGCGCACCGGTGTGTTCACGATGCGGGTTTTGGTTGCCACCGTCTCGGTTACAACCGGCTGCGGTTCAGGCAGGGGAGCCGGCTGCGGCGCTTCAGCGCGCGGTCGGGCCTCTTTACCTTCTGCCAGTACCGGCAGGCCTGCACGGGAGATCATGCGTTTCAGTGCGTCATTTTTGCAGCCGCTCACGCCGACGATGCGTAAACCGGTGGCGAGAATCGCCTGCTGCATCTGTTTCCAGTTAACATCGGCACTCAATGTGGCGACGTTAAGTACAACCGGGGCGTTTTTCAGGAAATCCGGAGCCTGGTCAATCTTGTCCTGGAGTGCCTTGCGAATCACCGCAGGGTCATGGTGATGCAAATGGACGACAGACAGGGTGAAACTGCTACCTTTGAATTCGATTGGCGTTTGCGACATCTGTCCCGACTCAGTCCTGTTTTCACTACCGTTAGCAAGGCGATGATAAAATCATCGTTGAAGCGCTAACGGTGAATATTCGAAGTTCTGCAAGCATGTTATAGTTACAGCTATATTCAGACAAGCCTCAACGCCGGTTAATTCGAGTAAAAAATATGTTTTGTGTGATCTACAGAAGCCCGTTACGTGACCAGACTTATCTCTATGTTGAAAAAAAGGACGATTTTTCGCGCGTTCCGCAAGAATTGCTGAAAGGTTTTGGCAAGCCGCAGCTGGCGATGGTGCTAAAGCTGGCGGGCCGCGACAGGCTGGCTAACGCGGATATCAATAAAGTGAAGCAGGGATTGAGTGAGCAGGGCTATTATTTACAGCTTCCTCCGCCGATTGAAAGTCTGCTAAAAATTCATTTAGAGACCGATAAAAAAGTTTAACTCGGATTCTTCTGTAAATATAAATCCTGTCGGTGCGATCCTGGCAGGATAATATTGCTCTGAAGCGGCGCAAAATTAACGGTGCAGCTTATCTGTTTCACTCATTACTAAATTACCTGCGCATTTTTTTTCCCCGATTTGGTCGATTATTCAGCGCTCCAACGCCTTCATTTACGCTTTTTGACAAATTCCGCACCCTGGACCGTTAAAAGGATCTTATTATCACGCCATGAGGTTGGCATTTCGATCAACGCATAAGCAAACATCAACCCGCCAGCAGCGCTGGCATCACACCTAACCTGAACAGGGGATGAGCATGTATCAGCATCGTAACTGGCAAGGCGCCTTGTTAGATTTTCCGGTCAGCAAAGTGGTTTGCGTCGGCAGTAATTATGCAAAACATATCAAAGAGATGGGCAGCGCAACACCGACGGAACCGGTAATCTTCATCAAGCCGGAAACGTCACTGTGTGATTTACGCCAGCCGCTCTCGATTCCCGACGCCTTTGGCGAAGTCCATCACGAAGTGGAGCTGGCGGTGCTGATTGGCGCGACCCTGAAGCAGGCGACTGAAGAACACGTGGCTAAGGCGATTGCAGGTTATGGCGTGGCGCTGGATCTGACGTTGCGTGACCTGCAGTCCGGCTTGAAAAAAGCGGGCCAGCCGTGGGAGAAATCCAAGGGCTTTGATAACGCCTGTCCAGTCTCCGGTTTTATCCCGGTGTCAGAGTTCAGTGGCGACCCTCAGAATGTCGAACTGAAGCTGGTGGTGAACGGTGAAGTGCGTCAGCACGGCAATACCGGGGATATGATTCATAAAATCCTGCCGCTGATTGCCCACATGAGCCACTACTTTACCCTCCGCGCTGGCGATGTGATTCTGACCGGCACACCAGAAGGGGTTGGTCCGATGCGCTCGGGTGATCAGCTGGAAGTCTCTCTGGCGGGCCACGGCATCAGCACGCGCGTACTCTAAAAACTTGCATCACCGCAGCATAGGCTTTATAAGGTGCGGTTTAGGCACAATCCGGACAAATCATCATGACTGACACCCCTTTCTGGCAACAAAAACGCCTGGCACAAATGAGCGATGAGGAATGGGAATCCTTGTGTGATGGTTGTGGACAGTGCTGCCTGAACAAGTTGCAGGATGCCGACACCGATGAAATCTACTTCACCAATGTCGCCTGCGATCAGCTCAATATTAAAACCTGCCAGTGCCGTAACTATGAGCGCCGCTTCGAGCTTGAAGAGGATTGCATCAAGTTAACGCGTGAAAATCTGACCACCTTTAACTGGCTGCCGCGCACCTGCGCTTACCGGCTGCTGGGTGAGGGCAAAGATCTACCCGCCTGGCATCCGCTGCGGGCCGGTTCGAAAACCGCGATGCACGCGCAGCGTATTTCGGTACGTTATATTGCAGTGCGGGAGAGTGAAGTACGGGACTGGGAAGATCACATTATTGATCGTCCCGATCGCAACGGCTAAGCATCGCTGCATCAACCCGGATAGCAAAAAGGCTGCCAGTGGCAGCCTTTTTTGATCTCAGCGACCAAACAGATCGCGGCGTTTCGGTTTCAGCGGCTGGGCAATCAGCACCAGCGCTGCGACCAGCAGATAACCGGCGAACACCACAATCATCCACTGCGGCATGCTGAGCGTCAGAAACGTCCAGCTGCGTTCTGCGCAGTCACCGCTGGCCAGAAATACCGACGGCAGCCACTTATCCAGCGGTAACCCGCTGGGGAAGCGGGCAGCAAAATCACAGGTGGTGAACGGGTTAGGGTGCAGCTGAATCATCGTATGTTCATAAGAGAGACGCAGACCTTCCCAGGCACTGTAGATCCACAACGCCAGCGCCGCCAGACGCAACGGTGACTTCGGCGCAATCGCGCCCACCAGGCCCGCGCCCAGCACACCAAACAGCGCATTACGCTCATAGATACACATCACGCAGGGCTTAAGACCCATCACGTGCTGAAAAAAGAGAGCCGTCAATTCCAGTGCAAGCGCCGTCAGTGCCAGTAATAACCAGGCTCCGCGTCCCCGTGAACATTGATTCAGATATCGCAACATATTGCATTCCCTGTAAACGTTAATGCCACGCAGTGTAAACCAAAAGCGTTTACAAACCAGCCAGGGACCAGGAAAAATCGTGTGCAAACATGACCTGATTCTGATCCAGAGCAGGTTAAATGAGGATAAAAAGGGTGATGCCTGGTCAGCAAACAGAGCGGACAGTGAATCGGGCTGCTGTCGGCAGCAAGCGAAACGGCAGACGCAGGCTATCCGGTGAGAACATTTCGCGCTTTCGGACGACATTTTGCGGCGCTGGCTCACGCATCGTTTCAGCACGGAAAATCGTATCAAATGACACTCGTCACAAAGCAGCAGAATTAACTGTCAGCCATTCTGAAATATGCGCCCGCGCCCGGTTTTAATAGTTATGCAGGCTATATCCGCTATAGGGCGTCTGGTATGATGAGTCCTCATCATGATTAGAAAAGCAACGAGAACACATTGCTATGGTTATAAAGGCTCAGAGTCCAGCGGGATTTGCTGAAGAGTATATTATTGAAAGCATCTGGAACAGTCGCTTTCCACCTGGATCGATTCTTCCTGCTGAGCGTGAGCTTTCTGAATTGATTGGGGTGACGCGCACCACCTTGCGTGAAGTGCTGCAGCGCCTGGCGCGCGATGGCTGGCTGACGATTCAGCACGGCAAACCGACGCGGGTGAATGATTTCTGGGAGACGTCCGGCCTGAATATTCTGGAAACGCTGGCCCGTCTCGATCACGACAGCGTTCCGGTGCTGATTGATAACCTGCTGTCAGTCCGCAGTAATATTTCATCGATCTTTATCAGCCGCGCGCTGCGCCATCATCCGGACAAAGCGCGTGAAGTGCTGGAGACGGTGAGTGCCGCAGCCGATCAGGCGGATGCCTATACCGAACTCGACTACCGGGTGTTCCGTGGTCTGGCGTTTGCGTCAGGTAACCCGATTTACGGTCTGATCCTGAATGGCCTGAAAGGTCTCTACACCCGCGTTGGCCGTCACTACTTCTCTAATCCGGAAGCCCGTCAGGTCGCGCGCGATTTCTATCTCAAACTGCTGGCGCTGTGCGACAAAGAACCCGGACAGGATGAGATCGTGGACGTGGTGCGCAACTATGGCCGCCGCAGCGGGGAAATCTGGCACAGCATGCAGAAGAACCTGCCTGAAGACCTCGGCAACAAGCGCTAAAAAAAACCGGACATCGCGTCCGGTTTTTTGTTTCTGACTCGTAAGGATTATCGGTCAGAATGAAGAACCGCGTGGAGGATTGCGATCCAGCAGTTCCACACTGCCATCTTCGTTCTGCTGTTCCAGAATCACATCAAATCCCCACAGACGATGCACATGCTTCAGTACTTCGCGACGGCTCTTATCCAGCGGCGTGCGGCTCTGCGGCACATAGCGCAGGGTCAGTGAACGGTCACCGCGCACATCCACGTTATAAACCTGAATGTTCGGTTCGAGATTACTCAGGTTGTACTGCGCAGAGAGCTGCTGGCGAATCGCCCGGTAGCCTGCTTCATCATGAATCGCGGCGATTTCGAGATAGTTATTGCGGTCATCATCCAGCACGGTAAACAGCCGGAAATCGCGCATCACTTTCGGTGACAGGAACTGGCTGATAAAACTCTCATCCTTGAACTCACGCATCGCAAAATGCAGCGTTTCCAGCCAGTCTGAACCGGCAATATCCGGGAACCAGTAGCGATCCTCTTCGGTCGGTGACTGACAGATACGCTTGATATCCTGCATCATCGCAAACCCTAAGGCGTAAGGGTTGATACCGTTGTACCACTGACTGTTATAGGGCGGCTGAAACACAACGTTGGTGTGGCTGTGCAGGAATTCCATCATAAAGCGTTCCGACACTTTGCCTTCATCATAGAGGTGATTGAGGATGGTGTAGTGCCAGAAGGTCGCCCAGCCCTCATTCATTACCTGGGTTTGTTTCTGCGGATAGAAATACTGGCTCACCTTACGCACGATGCGCAGGATCTCACGCTGCCATGACTCCAGCAGCGGAGCATTTTTCTCCATAAAATAGAGCAGGTTTTCCTGCGGTTCAGAAGGGTAGCGCGCGGCTTCAAAAGCGACGGCCTCTGTCTCGCGTCGTGGCAGCGTACGCCACAGGGTGTTTACCTGACTCTGCAGATACTCTTCACGGCTCTTCTGCCGCGCTTTCTCCTCCTGCAGGGAGATCTTCTGCGGACGTTTATAGCGATCAACGCCATAATTCATCAAGGCATGGCAGGAATCGAGCAGTCGCTCGACCTCTTCGACGCCATAGCGCTCTTCGCAGTCACTGATATAGTTTTTGGCAAACAGCAGGTAATCGACAATCGATCCGGCATCCGTCCAGCTGCGGAACAGATAGTTATTCTTGAAGAAAGAGTTGTGGCCATAGCAGGCATGCGCCATCACCAGCGCCTGCATGGTCATGGTGTTCTCTTCCATCAGATAGGCGATGCAGGGATTCGAGTTGATGACAATTTCATAGGCCAGACCCTGCTGGCCATGCTTGTAGCGTTGCTCAGTCTCAATAAACTTTTTGCCGAATGACCAGTGTGAATAGTTGATGGGCATGCCGACGCTGGAATAAGCATCCATCATCTGTTCAGAGGTGATGACTTCGATTTGGTGCGGGTAGGTATCAAGCCGGTAAAGTTTAGCGACCCGATCGATCTCTGCTAAGTAGACATCGAGCAGTTCGAATGTCCAGTCTGGTCCGTCATTGAGTCGTTTGCTGTCTCTGATGGCTTCGTCAAAGATTGTCGTCATAGCGCACCTCTTTTATGCAAACCGGCTGACCCGAAAGACAACCCGTTCTGGTTATTTAAGGCTTCATCCTGAAAAAGGGAACCCGAAAAAAACTGAGCGAACACAACAATGATAGCCCACTGTCGCTTATCCGAAATGCGAACTCAAACGAATTCTTTGGCACAAAATCATTAAGAAGGATGTGGCGGAGAATTTAATAGCCTTTAATTCGAACGTTATTTTAAAACGCGGAATATCATCCTGTTTATAAGCAGAATGTATGGGGTTGAATGATTCTCCTGCCATGCGCAGATTTAACTGCTTCTGTTGTCATTTATTTCTGTGTTTATGGATTAAGGCGCATAAAGCGCTGAAATTGGCCGTGCGACAAGATTTTAGTTACCTGAAAAGTGAAAAAGATGTGAAATGGATGCTGAATTTATGGGTTGGTGTCCGCTGTGTAAATCCGCTGACTATCATCTTCTGAACAGTGAATTATGCTTTTACATGCCGGGTGGGGGAGCTATGCACGTTGTCATTCTTGGAAGTGGTGTGGTTGGCGTCGCCAGCGCCTGGTATCTGGCGCGAGCCGGACATCAGGTCACCGTCATCGATCGTCAGCCCGCCGCGGCGATGGAGACCAGCGCAGGCAATGCCGGTCAGATCTCACCGGGTTATGCCGCGCCCTGGGCAGCACCGGGCGTGCCGCTGAAAGCGGTGAAGTGGATGTTCCAGCGCCACGCGCCGCTGGCTATCCGGCTCGATGGCAGCAGTTTCCAGCTGGAGTGGATGTGGCACATGCTGCGCAACTGCGACATCAACCACTATCAGCAGAACAAAAGTCGCATGGTGCGAATTGCCGAATACAGCCGTGACTGTCTGAAAGCGTTGCGTTCTGAGACCGGCATCGCCTATGAGGGCCGTCAGGGCGGAACGCTGCAACTGTTCCGCACCCAGCAGCAGTTCGACAGCGCCAGTAAAGATATTGCGGTGCTGCGCGATGCGGGCGTGCCTTACGAGCTGTTAGAGGCACATCAGCTGTCACGCGTTGAACCGGCGCTGGCGGCGACCCAGCATAAACTCACCGGCGGATTACGACTGCCTAACGATGAAACCGGCGACTGTCAGCTCTTTACACAGCGGCTGGCAAAAATGGCCGAAGAGGCGGGCGTGGTTTTCCGCTTCAACACGCCGGTCGATCATCTGCTGCGCGATGGTAACCGGATTTATGGCGTGAAGTGTGGCCAGGAGATTATCAAGGCGGACAGTTATGTGGTGGCATTTGGTTCCTACTCCACTGCGCTGTTAAAAAACGTCATTGATATTCCGGTCTATCCGCTGAAAGGCTACTCGCTCACCATTCCAATCAAAAATCCTGATGCCGCACCGGTTTCGACGATTCTGGATGAGACCTATAAAGTGGCGGTGACCCGATTTGACGATCGTATTCGCGTCGGCGGGATGGCGGAGATTGTTGGTTTTAACACCAAACTCACCGAAGCGCGGCGGGAAACGCTGGAGATGGTCGTCAGTGATCTCTATCCTGAAGGCGGTCATGTCGCGCAGGCAAGCTTCTGGACCGGTCTGCGTCCGATGACGCCAGACGGTACGCCGATTGTGGGTGCCACGCCGCTCTCTAACCTCTGGCTCAACACCGGTCACGGTACGCTGGGCTGGACGATGGCGTGTGGTTCGGGTCAGTTACTGGCCGATCTCATCTCCGGTAAAAAGCCTGCCATTGCGGCGGATGACTTAGCGGTGTTCCGCTACTTACCCGGTTTCGCGGCGACCTCATCGCCGCTGCGTAACGCCAACGCAACTCGTTAAGTATTCAGGGAGAGAGAGGATGTCACGTCCGATTATCGCGACCATCAGTCAGCAGGCGTTACGTCATAACCTGACGGTCGTTCGCCAGGCGGCGCCCGCATCGCGCGTCTGGTCCGTGGTGAAAGCTAATGCTTATGGCCATGGCATTGATCGCGTTCGCGAGGCGTTATCTGCTAGCGACGGCTTTGCACTGCTCAATATGGAAGAGGCGATCCTGCTGCGTGAGCAGGGCTGGAAAAAGCCGATTCTGCTGCTGGAGGGTTTTTTCAAGCCTGAGGATCTGCAGCTTATCGACCGCTATCGCCTGACCACCAGCGTGCACAGCAACTGGCAAATCAAAGCGCTGGCCAGCGCCACGCTTTCTGCGCCGGTGGATATCTATCTCAAAATGAACAGCGGAATGAACCGTCTGGGCTTCCGCCCGGAGCGGGTTTTCGGCGCATGGCAGAAGCTGCGGGCGCTGAGCAATGTCGGTGAGATGACGCTGATGGCCCATTTTGCCGATGCCGAAAATCCACAGGGCTTGATTGCGCCGCTACAGCGCGTGGAGCAGGCGGCTGAGGGACTGAACTGCCCGCGTTCGCTCTCTAACTCCGCCTGCACCTTATGGCATCCTGAAGCGCATTTTGACTGGGTTCGCCCCGGCATCATCCTCTATGGCGCGTCACCCAGCGGTGACTGGCAGGATATTGCAGGCAGTGGTCTGAAACCGGTGATGACCTTGAGCAGTGAGATTATCGCGGTTCAGCAGTTACAGGCAGGCGATGGCGTGGGTTACGGCTACCGTTATCACGCCAGCACGACACAACGGATTGGCGTTGTGGCCTGCGGTTACGCCGATGGCTATCCGCGTCATGCCCCAACCGGCACGCCGGTCTGCGTTGATGGTGTGATGACGCAGGTAGTCGGCTCGGTTTCCATGGATATGATCACCGTAGATTTAACCCCCTGTCCGCAGGCTGGCATTGGCTCCGCCGTTGAGCTGTGGGGTGAGCAGGTGAAAATCGATCAGGTGGCAAAAGCGGCCGGAACGGTAGGGTACGAGCTGATGTGCGCGCTGGCACCCCGCGTTCCGGTCACCGTTATTTAAGCGCGGTCAGGCTGCCGCGCATCTTTCTGCTGCAGCGCCAGGCGATAAAGGCCAGCGCTGCACCCAGCAGCATCATCAGACTCAACGACAGCTTCTCTGCCACCGGCAGCGCGACGATCACCAGGCTGCCTGCCGCACCGCCCGCCATCTGAATGAATCCCTGCAGGGCAGACGCCACGCCCGCCTGTTGCTGATACGGCTCCAGCGCATAGCTGGTGGCCGGTCCCACCGTAAAGGCCAGTCCGGCAACCGATACCGCCACCGGGAACATGTAGAGCGCCCAGTGCGACTGCATCTCCGCCGGGAAAATCTGCGTTCCCGCCACCAGCATTACTGCGCCCAGCAGCATAGTGAAGAATCCCATCGCCAGACAGAACGGGCGACCCGCTTTGCGAATCGCTTTATTCACGAACATGCTGACAAACATGATCCAGAAACCGTTAGCTCCGAAAGCGAATGAGAACTGGATCGGTGTCAGCCCGCCTTCGGTCATTAAAACCTGCGGGGCCAGCGACACATAGGTCAGCACCATGCCCAGCGCACCGGCGTTGGCAAAGGCAAAGGCCAGAAAGCGCGGCTGACGCAGGATTTCAGCGTACTGCTTAATCGGCAAGCCTTTCACCCGCAGCGTATCCGCCGGGCGCGTTTCCGGCAGCCAGATAATCACCAGCAGCGTAATCAGCAGGCCGTAGGCGCAGAGGAACCAGAAGGGTGCGCGCCAGTCAAAGGCGCTGGCCAGCAGGCCACCCAGCAGCGGGGCCAGAGCCGGAACGATGTTCAAAGCACCGTTCAGGAAGCCATAGGCGCGGGCGGCATCATCGCCACTCAGGCGGTCACGCACGCCGCTAAAGGCGACAACGGCGCTACAGCAGACGCCACAGCCCTGCACCAAGCGAGCCAGCACGAACAGCGGGAATGAGGTGGCGGTGGCAGCGACAACGCTGCCCGTGATGTAGAGCGCCAGGCCCAGCAGGGCAATCGGCTTACGACCATAATTGTCCACCAGCGGACCGGTCACCAGTTGTCCCAGCCCCATCACCAGCAGAAACAGAGGAATGGTGGTCTGCACCAGATTAACCGGTGTATCCAGCCCTTCTGCGATTTGTGGCAGCGTGGGCAAATAGAGATCGATGCCTAAGGGTGCCAGCAGCACCAGGCTTAATAACAGCAGAGTAAATTTTTGCATAACAACCAGAGGGTAAGCGTTCTGTTAAAAAACGATCGCAGAGGGTAATGATTCAGAGGCAAAAAAGATAGAGGAAGTCGTGCGGAAAGTGCGATGCCTGCTGTAAACAGGCATCGCATTACTGACTTAGTAAGCGCCGTCGCGGCGTAACACCACACCTGCGGTTTTGAACAGGATCGCGATATCGGTCCAGAGCGCCCAGTTTTTGACGTACCAGGAGTCAAAGTAGACGCGGGTGTCATAGTCGATGTCGTTACGTCCGCTAACCTGCCACAAACCGGTCATGCCGGGCTTCGCCATCAGGTAGTAGTCGACATCACCGGCGTAACGCTCTAGTTCAGCTTCAATAACCGGACGCGGGCCAACCAGACTCATCTCACCACGAATCACGTTCCACAGCTGCGGTAACTCATCCAGGCTGGTCTTACGCAGGAAGCTACCAATACGGGTCACGCGCGGGTCATTCTTCAGTTTGAAATCTTTATCCCATTCCAACCGGGCCTCTTCGCTGGTCGCCAGTAATTTCTCCAGCACCTCTTTGGAGTTGGTCACCATGGAACGGAATTTCAGACATTTGAATTTCTTGCCATTCTGGCCCACACGTTCGTGACCATAAATCGCATTACCGCCATCGCGTTTCACCATATAGCAAAGCAGGGCGAAGATCGGGCCGAGGAACAGCAGCAGCATTGACGCCACCACGATGTCAAAGGCACGCTTCATGAAACGGGAAGAGTGTTTCGCCAGGTTGTTGCTGACGCGCAGGATCATCACTTCATGACTGAAGATAAACGACATGTCTGTGCCGTAAAGCGGCACACCGCGCAGCGTCGGGATCACAGAAACGGATCGGCAGTTCATCTTAGACAGGAATTTCAGCCAGCGATCGCGCATCGGCTGCTGCTCATACTCCATGGCGACAATAAACTGCACGTTGTCACGGTCAATGGTCTGCCAGTTAATGTCCTTCCAGGTAATGACGGGCACACCATTCACGCTCTGCTGAGCAGGAACATCATCGACCGAGATAAAGGCCTGTACGTTGTAGCCCAGGATCTCTTCACTCTGCAGCGCCGCATAGGCTTCGGTCGCGTTTTTGCCGGAACCAATAATGATGGTCTCTTTCTGCCACTGACCCGCCTTGTTAATCGCGCGTTTAACCAGAGCACGCATCAGTGGCAGCAGCAGCAGGGCATAGGTCCAGCTGAAGACCCACACCATGCGGGAGAAATCCCATTTAGAGAAGGCAATCAGTGCGAGGTCGAGCAGCGAGAAAACAAATAACGTTTTAACGATCTCTTTCAGTTCAAACCAGAAAGGTTTGCGATACGTGTAATGACGCAGGCGTACCCAGAACCAGCCGGTACACATTACTGACATAATAAACTGTGCCACAAAACGATATTCAATCTGATGCGGTGGAATAAAGGTATCCAGCTCGCCCCAAATACCCTGTATCGTCGCGGCAGATAAAAACAGTGCAAGGTTAAGTGCAATCAGATCGGAAAAACTCAGGGCGAATTTCACGATGATATTTTTACGCGTGCCGCTCCATGAGCGGCTCGGGCTATTCATTATCAATGTACTTGCCATAAAACCAGCTCTCTTTCTCAAGTAAAAGATGGCCTGACCAGAATCAGGTACGCGCTCAGGAGTGGGCTCTGAAAAATTAAAAAATAATTTTCAGTCTGTTGCAGTCAGTAAAGCCAGTGCAGCTGCAAAAAAGATAACGATTAAAGCGTGACGGTACTCACGGAATGTTGCAGCATTGAGATTGAGTATGCAGGAGTTATTTGACAGAGTTAATACGGAAAAAATCTGAAAACATCAAAAGTGATTAAAGTTTTAAAAAGCTAAGTTGATGTTTATTTTGGATAAAATAAGGAAGGGGTCGTTTATAACCAAACTGTTTAAGACGCTTTTTAGGAATTACCGCCGAATCTTACGACTGGCGGTAGTGATAAAGGCTCAGGCAGGTTTCTTTAAAATCCAGCGGTCCTGCTGTTTATCGTAATGGCCAATCTGCAGATTCACCGGTTCCCCATCAATCCAGGCAGGAACGCTGGTATCGCGATCCCAGCCATCAAGTTGGGTAATTAAGCCGGGATTGGTGTGACAGGGGATACTGACGGTGTCAGCGTGCTCACTGTCAAGATCGGCATCTACAATCTCATAACGACCAATTTTAACCACGTGTCCCATTCATTTCTCCCGTTTTTACTGGCATAGACACTTAAGCTTAGCGTATTAAGAGAAAATAACGTGGCTGAATGATTAGGATTATTCCTTCTCTTCCGCCGGACGGACACCAATTTTCACAATGCGGTTATCTTCTTTCTCTGCGACGGTCCAGGTCAGCTGATTCCACTCGACCTGATCGCCTACCACCGGCGAGCCCCCCAGCATCGCCAGCACCAGTTGTCCCAGTGACTGCTGATCGTTGGTACTCTCATCCAGCTCCAGCCCGTAAATCTGCGCTACATCGCGCAGGCGTGCTTCTGCATCCAGAATAAAGTCACCGAAGAAACGCTGGTCGAGTGAGACCGGCGGTGACTGGCTGAACATTTTGCCCAGTGCCGGAAGATCGCGCTCGCGGCCAATAACGCAGATGACGTCGTTCTCTTTCAGTCGCGTCCCGCCGTTGGGGTGCATCAATACATTGTCACGGAACAGAGCAGCGATGCGCGTCTCGCGCGGCATCTGCAGGTCACGCAACGCGGCACCCACGCACCACTTGTCGGCGCTGAGCTGATAGACAAACTGCTCCCACGGGTTTTCCGGATGAATATCCAGACCGATACGGCTGATCGGCGAGGCGGTAGGCGGCACTACCACTTTGGCTTTTTTCGCGGCAAAGCCCAGCGAGGTGCCCTGCAGCATCAGGGAGACCAGCACTACGAAGAAGGCGATATTAAAATAGAGCGAGGCGTTCTCTAAGCCGGCCATCATCGGGAAGACCGCCAGGATAATCGGTACCGCGCCGCGTAAGCCGACCCAGCTGATAAAGACCCGCTCGCGGGTGGTGAAGTTACGGAACGGCAGCAGGCCAATAAATACCGACAGCGGACGCGCCACCAGAATCAGCCACAGTGAAAGGATCATCGCCGGCACCGCGATATGCCACAAATCAGACGGCGTCACCAGCAGCCCCAGCACAATGAACATGCCGATCTGACTCAGCCACGCCATACCATCAAAGGTCTGCAGGATGCCATGACGGTTACGAATCGGGCGGTTGCCCAGTAAGAAGCCGCACAGATAGACCGCCAGGATGCCGCTGCCCTCCAATACCGTGGTCAGAGCGAACACCAGAATGCCGCCGCTCAACGCCAGCAGCGGATAAAGCCCTGGGGCCAGACTGATGCGGTTAATCAATTGCTGCAGCGCCCAGCCGCCCCCCAGGCCTAAAACGATGCCCAGACCGAACTGCTGCACCAGGTGCACCAGGAACATCCAGTCAAGGCCGCTGCGGCCCTGTTCAATCATCTCAATCAGGGTAATGGTCAGAAACACGGCCATCGGGTCATTGCTGCCCGATTCAATCTCCAGCGTGGAGCTGACGCGCTCATTCAGACCTTTGTCTCCCAGCAGGGAGAAGACGGCGGCAGCATCCGTCGAGCCGATAATCGCACCAATCAGGAAGCCCTGCATCATGTCGAGTTTAAACAGCCAGGCGGCCACCACACCGGTTAAGCCTGCGGTAATCATTACCCCGACGGTGGCCAGCGATAGCGCGGGACCCAGCGCGACTTTAAACGAGCTGGCTTTGGTCCGCATGCCACCATCCAGCAGGATGATCGCCAGCGCCAGGTTGGAAATTAAGTAAGCCGCCGGATAGTTATCAAAAGCGATGCCGCCGATACCATCAATACCGGTCAGCATGCCCAGTGCGAGGAAGATAACCAGAATTGGGATGCCCAGCCGGGACGAGAAAGAGCTGAGCAGAATACTCGATGCTACCAGCACGGAACCGATGATAAACAGACTGTAGACAATAGTGTGGTTCAAACCCGGTCTCCTGAGATATGACTGTGCGATGCAGCAACTGATGACAAATATCCATGCTATCTCTGAAAGATAATGTTTTATCAAGGAGTTGTCATTGTGAAAATGATCATTATACGAATTGCTTAACAGGGTATGGAATCAGATTAATGTGAAGAATGAGGGGGTTGGCAGGCAAGCGGCAGAAAACAGACCGTTTTAGCAGGTTATTCAGGAGATAAAAAAAGCCGGTGGTTAACCGGCTTAGTGCGTCAGGCTTCCGTTGCCTGTTTATGGAACAGCGATCGGAACACCGGATAGATATCTTCCGGCTCGCGGATATGCTCTATAGCAAAGTTATCAAACGTCGCCTGCAGATGCTCATACTCGCGCCACAGCGTCTGATGCGCACGACGGGTGATCTCGATATAACTGTAATAGCGCACCACCGGCAGAATATGCTTCGCCAGAATCTCGTGACAAAGCGGTGAGTCATCCGCCCAGTTATCGCCATCTGACGCCTGCGCTGCGTAGATATTCCACTGCGCCGGGTCATAACGCTCTTTCACTACCTCATCCATCAGTTTCAGCGCACTGGAAACAATCGTGCCGCCGGTTTCCTGAGAGTAGAAGAACTCCTGTTCATCCACCTCTTTGGCCTGGGTGTGATGGCGGATATAAACTACATCGACATTCTTGTAGGTGCGGCTCAGGAACAGGTAGAGCAGGATATAGAAGCGTTTCGCCATATCCTTGGTGGCCTGATCCATCGAACCGGAAACATCCATCAGACAGAACATCACCGCCTGGCTGGAAGGCTCCGGACGTTTCTCAAAGTTTTTATAGCGCAGGTCGAAGGTATCGATAAACGGAACACGCTCGATGCGCGCCCGCAGCTCGGCAATCTCTTTGCGCAGCCGCTCCTCCTCCAGCAACTGAGCCGGTTCAGATTTCTCAATCTCCTGCAGCGTCTCTTCCAGTTCGTGCAGCATGCGGCGTTTCCCCGCCGTCATGGCCGTACGACGCGCCAGTGAATTCTGCAGCGAACGCACAACGCTGATGTTGGCCGGTACGCCATTAGAGGTGAAACCGGCACGATGGGTCTTATATTCATTCAGCTGACGATGCTGGTTGCGGCGCAGGTTAGGCAGGGCGAGATCTTCAAACAGCAGGTCAAGATACTCATCTTTCGAGATCTGAAAGACAAACTCATCCTGTCCTTCACCATCCTGACTGGCATTGCCCTGGCCGCTGCCGCCACCGCCACCACCCTGCGGGCGCTCGACACGGTCATTCTGCACAAAATGGTCGTTGCCCGGATGGACCCGATGACGATTCCCACCGCGTCCCTGATGGAAAATCGGCTCATTGATGTCGTCAATCGGGATAGAGACAGACTCACCGCTGCTGACGTCGGTCACCGAGCGTTTGTTGATGGCCTCGGAGATCGACTGCTTAATTTGCGACTTATAACGGCGTAAAAAGCGCTGGCGGTTGACCGCGCTCTTGTTTTTACCGTTAAGCCGGCGATCGATGAAATAGGCCATGGTATTCCCCCAAACTACATTGTAAGCAGGCCGGGCGAACCCGACCCTGTCAGACCGGTATCACTTACCGGCAAGCTTACAGACTCTTATCAGGACGATTTACGCACACGCAGATACCATTCACACAGCAGGCGAACCTGTTTGCGGGTATAGCCTTTTTCCATCATGCGATCGACAAAATCATCATGCTTTTTCTGCTCATCAGTAGAGGTCTTGGTGTTAAACGAGATCACCGGCAGCAACTCTTCCGTATTCGAGAACATTTTCTTCTCGATCACGGTGCGTAATTTCTCGTAACTGGTCCAGTTCGGATTGCGACCATTATTGTGTGCCCGGGCGCGCAGCACGAAGTTAACGATCTCGTTACGGAAATCTTTCGGGTTACTGATGCCAGCGGGCTTCTCGATTTTCTCCAGCTCTGCGTTGAGCGATTCACGATCAAACAGCTGTCCGGTATCGGGATCGCGATACTCCTGATCCTGAATCCAGAAGTCGGCATAGGTCACATAGCGGTCAAAGATGTTCTGACCATATTCAGAGTAGGATTCCAGATAGGCGGTCTGAATCTCTTTGCCGATAAACTCAGCATATTTTGGAATCAGATAGCCCTTGAGGTGTTCAAGGTATTTCTCAGCCTGATCCTGCGGGAACTGCTCGCGCTCAATCTGCTGCTCCAGCACGTAGAACAGATGTACCGGGTTAGCCGCCACTTCAGCGTGGTCGAAGTTAAACACCCGCGACAGGATTTTAAACGCAAAGCGGGTCGAGAGACCGTTCATCCCCTCATCCACACCGGCGTAGTCGTGATACTCCTGCCACGACTTCGCTTTAGGGTCGGTATCTTTCAGGCTCTCACCATCGTACACCCGCATTTTGGAATAGATACTGGAGTTCTCAGGATCTTTCAGACGTGACAGGATAGAGAAGCGTGCCAGTGTTTCCAGCGTGCCAGGTGCGCAGGGCGAGGTCGCCAGCTCACTGTGGTCAAGCAACTTGTCGTAGATTTTGATCTCTTCAGAGACGCGCAGGCAGTAGGGCACCTTGACGATATAGACACGGTCAAGGAACGCCTCATTATTCTTGTTGTTACGGAACGTCACCCACTCTGATTCGTTGGAGTGCGCCAGAATAATACCGTTAAACGGCAGCGCCGAAATGCCCTCGGTACCGTTATAGTTCCCTTCCTGCGTCGCTGTCAGTAATGGATGCAGCACCTTGATTGGCGCTTTAAACATCTCCACGAACTCCATGATTCCCTGGTTCGCGCGGCAGAGTGCGCCGGAGTAGCCGTAGGCATCGGGATCGTTTTGCGCATGGTTTTCCAGTTTACGGATATCCACTTTACCCACCAGCGCGGAGATATCCTGGTTGTTCTCATCACCCGGCTCGGTTTTGGCGATCGCCAGCTGTTCCAGAATCGACGGCCAGACTTTCACGACTTTAAACCGTGAAATATCGCCACCAAAGTCGTGCAGGCGTTTAGCGGCCCACGGCGACATAATGGTGCCGAGGTAACGGCGCGGTACGCCATACTCTTTTTCAAGAATATGCGCATCTTCCTGCGGGTTAAACAGGCAGAGAGGGTGATCATTTACCGGGCTGCGTTCGCCGTCGGCGCTCAGTACATAGATAGGCACCCGCTGCATAAGCGACTTAAGCCGTTCCGCCAGCGACGATTTACCGCCACCGACCGGGCCCAGCAAATAGAGGATCTGTTTCTTCTCTTCCAGTCCCTGAGCGGCATGTTTCAGGTAGGAGACGATTTGCTCAATCGCTTCCTCCATGCCGTAAAACTCCTCGAACGCCGGATAGCGTCCCATCACACGGTTGGAGAATATTCTGGAAAGGCGTGGCTCCTGAGCAGTGTCGACCATTACCGGCTCTCCGATAGCCATTAACAGTCGCTCTGCAGCGTTGGCGTATGCACTGCGATCCTGCTTACAGATAGCAAGAAATTCCTGCAGTGTGAACTCTTCGTCCTTGGCAGCTTCATAACGCTGACGATAGTGATCGAATATATTCATAGCGATGCCCGTCCTTTCGTTTTTAGCACAGGTAAGGAGCGTAATTAGAGGCTTGTAGCAGCTCCCGGAAGATATTCTCTGTTGAGTACAGCAACCCTTATGCCAACCTGATCTTTTTTATCGGGATACACAACGTTTGTGGTTACTCTGCTCGGTCAAAATCTCTGCTGTTACTTCTAACTATAGATGGCTTCTAGGAAATTTCCTCCACGGGTTTGGGTGAATGAGGGGGAGATCAAGCGTTGTTCGGGTTTGTTGTGAGATGAGTTCATATGGCTGATGCTTTAACTTAACGTGTTTTTAACCTTTGATGCCACTTTCATCGATGAGTCACTTAAAGTAATTCGATATAAGTTAATCCAGTCGTAAAAAAACGTTAGACTTCCTGTTTGATTGTTATATTTATGGAATGAATAAATTGTGAACCAATTCAAATTTAAGACGCTTGTTGCACTTCTGCCTTGTTATTTACTGACCTCACAGGCTATTGCCGCACCGCTTTCTCTGGGCGCATCGGTCATTTACGCCGAGTCACCTTATCGCGGCGGTCAGGACCGGTATATCCCACTTCCGGTCATCAATTATGAGGGTGAGGACTTCTGGTTCCGCAGCCTGCAGGGCGGCTACTACCTGTGGAAAGATCCCCAGAACCAGCTGTCGCTGACGCTGCTGGGTTCACCGCAGGAGTACAAACCGAGTGACAACGACCTTGGTGACATGAAAGGGCTGGATAAACGCCGCATGACGCTGATGGGTGGCGCAACCTATCGTCATACTGCTGACTGGGGGATTGTCCGTACTTCACTGCTGGGTGATGTGCTTAACAACAGCAACGGAATGATGTGGGACCTGACTTACCTTTATCGCTTTCAGATGGGTGACTTCAGCCTGACACCGGGCATTGGTGCAGTCTGGAACAGCGCCAATCAAAACCGTTATTACTATGGTGTATCTGCACATGAAAGCGCGCGTACCGGCATCAGCCGTTATAAACCGGATGACAGCTGGTCACCTTATGTTGAACTGAATGCCAGCTATCAGATTGCGCCACAGTGGAATGCCAGCCTGACCGGGCGGTACGTCAGCTTCAGCAGTGAAATCAAAGATAGCCCGATGATCGATAAAAGCGGCCAGGCGTTAATCTGGACGGGCGTCAGCTATACCTTCTGATAACGCTTCATACGCACCAAAAGAGGGCATTTACTGCCCTCTGTTCTTTTACGGGGCCCTGGAATGGGGTGGGAGAGCTGAATGCACAACACGATTAATTTTGCTGGCTTCAACGACCTGCCGGTCATTGGCCAGGGTACCTGGTATATGGGCGAAAACCGGGCCCAGCGTGACAAAGAAGTCGCTGCGTTACAGGTGGGTCTTGAGTGTGGTTTGCAGTTGATTGATACCGCCGAAATGTACGCAGACGGCGGAGCTGAAGAGGTGGTCGGGCAGGCCCTGCTGGGGCGTCGCGACAAGGCTCTGCTGGTGTCAAAAGTCTATCCGTGGAATGCAGGCGAAGTGGATGCCATCGAAGCCTGTGAACGGAGCCTCCGCCGTCTGCAGACCGATTATCTTGACCTCTATCTGTTGCACTGGCGTGGCAATGTTCCGCTTGAAGAGACCCTTCGTGCCATGGAACGTCTGCAGCAGCAGGGCAAGATCCGTCACTGGGGCGTCTCGAATTTTGACACAGAGGATATGGCCGAACTGTGGGATGAACCGCAAGGGAATGAGTGTACGACTAATCAGGTGCTCTACCATCTGGCGTCACGCGGTATTGAATTTGATCTGCTGCCAGCGTGTCAGCAGCGTGGAATGCCGGTGATGGCCTATTGTCCGCTGGCACAGGCGGGAAGGTTGCGTGACTCACTCTTCACCGACCCGGTACTGACTCAGATTGCACAGCAGAAGGGCATCAGCATAGCGCAACTCCTGCTGGCCTGGGTGATTCGTCAGCCTGGAGTGATTGCCATTCCTAAAGCAAGTTCTGTGGTTCACGTTCAGGAAAACGCTGCGGCGCTGGGGGGCGTGCTGACCGATGAAGAGTTGCAGCTCATCGATCGTGCCTGGCCAGCACCACAGCATAAGTTACCGCTGGATATCGTTTAGCCGTTGACCTTGTCGATGGCTGCGGCTTTCTTCTTCAGGCGGAACGTCGTGGCCAGTCGTGCTGGCTTCTCACCCGCGCTGCGTAACGGTTTGCTTATGCGCGCCGTCTCTACGCAGACCATGGTTTTGTAACCTTCATTCGCCATGTCCGACATGCTGCAGGAGAGTTCAACACCAGGATTCCACGTGACAACGTCACTATGATGATGGTGATAAACCTCAATCTGTCGCTCACCCGTCGTATCATTAATGACCGAGCAATCTTCTGCTGCGGTAAAGATACGATCGATGCGTCCAGGATAACGTTGCCTGCCATCGCTGCTGGCAACCTCACCGTTATTCACTTTGTCGATATAGCGGTTGCCCAGACCGGAGACCTCAACACCGTTGATGTCGCTGACGGTGAAGTAGCTGTGCAGCGCTGCCGTGGCTTCATAGTCGCCATAGGCTTCCAGCTCAATCTCACAATGCTGGCCCAGGCGGAAGCGGGCAATCAGAGTAAACTCATGCGGCCAGAGCTTCAGCGTCTGTGCGTTGCTCTCCAGCACCAGCGTCAGCATCACGCCATCTTCATTCTCATCATGCGCCGTCAGCTTCCACGGCTGAACACGGGCAAAACCGTGCGCCGGTTCGCCTGCCGGGCCAAACCACGGCCAGCAGATCGGTACGCCGCCACGAATCGCTTTACCTGGTGAGAAGAGACTCTTATCGCTCAGCCAGAGTACCGGCTTTTCGCCACTCGGCTGCCAGGCGATCAGATGCGCGCCCTGCAAAGTGACTGCTGCCCGCACTTTAGGGTGACTGATCACAATCGCCGGGAGTTCCCCCACCTGACGCTGTGAGAGGTAAGGGGAGATCTGGTTCACCACCGGCAGAGAAAACAGCTTATCTTGCATGTTCGATTCCTTCCTGTGCGGATAAAAAAAGGGCGACCGAAGTCGCCCTTATTCTCAATGATGTCTGGCTGCCTTATTTAGCAGAAACCAGTGCAATCAGGTCGAGAACTTTGTTTGAGTAGCCAGTTTCGTTATCGTACCAGGAAACCAGTTTCACAAAGTTGTCGTTCAGCGCGATACCGGCTTTAGCGTCAAACACTGAAGTCAGGATTTCGCCATTGAAGTCGGTAGAAACCACGTCATCTTCAACGTAGCCCAGAACGTCTTTCATCTCACCTTCTGCAGCTGCTTTGATTGCAGCACAGATTTCTTTGTAAGAAGCCGCTTTTTCCAGACGCACGGTCAGGTCAACAACGGAAACGTTAGGGGTTGGTACGCGGAATGCCATACCGGTCAGTTTGCCGTTCAGCTCTGGCAGAACTTTACCAACGGCTTTAGCTGCGCCAGTTGATGAAGGGATGATGTTCTGCGATGCGCCGCGGCCGCCGCGCCAGTCTTTGTGAGACGGGCCATCAACGGTTTTCTGGGTAGCAGTGGTAGCGTGAACAGTGGTCATCAGACCTTCAACGATACCGAATTTGTCGTTGATGACTTTTGCCAGCGGTGCCAGGCAGTTGGTGGTACAGGAGGCGTTAGAAACGATATCCTGGCCATCATATTTGTCGAAGTTTGCACCACGAACAAACATTGGGGTGTCATCTTTAGATGGACCGGTCAGAACGACTTTCTTAGCACCTGCGGTGATGTGTTTACGCGCGGTTTCGTCGGTCAGGAAGATACCGGTTGCTTCAGCAACAACGTCAACGCCTACTTCATCCCACTTCAGGTTCGCTGGATCACGTTCAGCAGTAACACGGATTTTTTTACCGTTAACCACCAGTGCGCCATCCTGAACTTCTACGGTGCCGTCGAAACGACCGTGAGTAGAGTCATACTTCAGCATGTACGCCATGTAATCCGCGTCCAGCAGGTCGTTGATAGCAACGATTTCGATGTCAGAACGCTTTTGAGCAGCACGGAAAACGATGCGACCGATACGGCCGAAACCATTGATACCTACTTTGATAGTCATATATTCCACCAGCTATTGGTTAGTGAATAAAAGGTTGCCTGTAAAATTACAAAAACCTTACCAGGCGTCAAGCGGAATCGTGTCAATTGTTGCGACAGGTCAATTCGCCTGATAGGAATAATTCGATGCGCAACCGCTTGCGCGCCGCCAATGATATCGCGTTTCGTCGAATCAATCGCCGAATATATAGGGATGCCCGGGATAAAAGGTGATCGAAGTCACAATTACGCTTTGCAGTGGACGGCATGAAAGGGTGAGCACAAAAAAAGACCCGGTAATGTTGATCATTTGTTAGAATAATAGTCGAATTTTTCAGAATGGCACTTCCCCGGAATCCTAAAAATGGCTAAAGACACCGCACCCGACGCAAAAATCGCCGAGCTGACAGAAATGCAGCGTTATGTGACTCAGCAACGCGGAACGGAACCGCCTTACAGCGGCGCACTGCTGCACAACAAGCAGGAAGGGATCTACCACTGCCTGGTCTGTGAGGCGCCACTTTTTCTCTCAGAGACCAAATATGATTCTGGCTGTGGCTGGCCCAGTTTCTATCAGCCGTTCAGTGACGATGCTATTCGCTACATCGAAGATAATTCACACGGCATGCAGCGTGTTGAGATCCGCTGTGGCAGCTGCGATGCGCATCTGGGGCATGTCTTCCCCGATGGTCCGCAACCGACCGGCGAACGCTACTGTGTTAACTCCGCCTCGCTGAATTTTACTGACGAGCAGGGCGAACAGACCAAAGGGTAACGGCGATGAAGGAACAACTTGAAGCTATGCTTGCGTCAATGACGCCTGAAGTCTATCAGCGGCTGGCGACGGCAGTGGAGATTGGAAAGTGGCCGGATGGCGTGGCACTGACTCAGGAGCAGCGCGACAACTGCCTGCAGCTGGTGATGATGTGGCAGGCGAGGCACAACGATGCGCCACAGCACATGACCATTGCCAAAGGTGGCGAGATGGTGATGAAGACGAAAAAAGAGCTGAAAGAAGAGTTCGGCATTGATCCGGATGTGACCCGCATCCACCTGCACTGACGGCATAAAAAAAGCTGGCGTAACGCCAGCTCCTTTTTTAAATCAGAATCGCGCCCTGAGCGGTCATTTGAGCAAAAGCGATCTCACTGTCCTCAGGATTCAGGTTCACGCCGCGGCAACCCTCTTTCACCACCTCAACGTGATACCCCAGTTCCAGCGCATCCAGCACGCTATATTTCACGCAGTAATCCGTCGCCAGCCCCAGCATCACCAGATGGGTAATGCCACGCTCACGCAGCCAGCTGTCCAGCTCGGTTTTACGGCGATGGCCGTTGTCAAAAAAGGCGCTGTAACTGTCGACATCCTGGTCTTCACCTTTGTGGAACGTCGCATCAAACAGTGAACGATCCAGGCCAGGATGGAAATCCGCGCCCGTCGAGCCCTGAATGCCGTGATCCGGCCACCAGATCTGCGCCAGACCATTCAATTCGCCCAGCGTATAGACCGGCTCACCGGAGACCGAGGCAAAACTGCCGTGATCGGCCGGGTGCCAGTCCTGCAGGGCCAGTACGCATTCCCCGTTTTCACGGAACATACGCGCGTAACGATTTGCCACCTCGACCGTGTGGTCGCCCTCATGGACTGCCATCGGTCCGCCAGGGCAAAAATCGTTCTGAATATCAATAATGATGAGTGCCCGCTTCATTACATATTGCTCCGTTTCAGTCTTCGGTCAGTTCGCCGCGCAGGTTCTGCTGCATCTTCGCACGGATTTGGTCGGCCGAAAGATCCTGGCTGAGTAAAAAGTGTAGCTTGGTTAACGCGGCTTCTACCGTCAGGTCAAATCCGCTGATCACGCCAGCCTCTTCCAGCGCATTACCGGTGGCATAGCCGCCCATATTGACCTTGCCAGAAATACACTGGGTGAGGTTCACCACTACGATGCCACGCTCACTGGCCTGCTGAAGTTCGGCCAGGAATTCTTTGTTCTGTGGCGCGTTACCCACACCATAAGAGCGCAGGATCAGCGCTTTTACCGGCTGACGCAGGAAGTTACGCACCACGTCTGCCGAAATTCCCGGATAGATGGTCACCACGCCAATAGGCTGAGGCGTAATGGTGTGAACCTTCAGTTCGCCCTGACCAGACGGGGCAGGCGGCGTATTGAGGCGGCGAATATGAATGCCCGCTTCCAGCAGCGCAGACAGGTTTGGCGAAGCAAAAGCGTTGAAGCCGTCGGCATGGGCCTTAGTGGTACGGTTGCCGCGATAGAGCGTGTTATTGAAAAACAGTGACACTTCGCTGATCGGATAATTGGCCGCCACATAGAGCGAATTTAACAGGTTCTGCTGACCATCTGAGCGCAGCTCTGCCAGGGGAATCTGCGAACCGGTCACGATCACCGGCTTGGCCAGATTTTCCAGCATAAAGGAGAGCGCAGAGGCGGTAAACGCCATGGTGTCAGTGCCATGCAGAATGACAAAACCATCGTAGCGATCGTAGTTTTGACGGATATCTTCGGCAATAGACTGCCAGTCTTCCGGGGTCATGTCGGAAGAGTCGATCAGCGGCTGATATTCATGAATGGTGAAATCAGGCATCTCGGGGCGGTGGAACTCGGGCATGTTGGCCAGCTGCTCTTGCAGGTGTCCGGAGACCGGAATATAGCCCTGCGCTGAGCGCTGCATACCGATTGTCCCGCCAGTGTAGGCTACGTAGATGTTTTTCTTTTGCATTAGAGAACTCAGACTCGCCATAAAACGCGCAGTATAAGGGGAATAGCGGGGAAAAGCAGCCCGACCAGCGGCCGGGCTGAGAGGTTTATCGCACTTCGCCGCAGTTCAGGCAGAAGGCATAACGGTTCTGAGGATCGTTCTGCTTGTCGAACAGACCCGGCTGGGCTTTCATGGCATTCATGACATCCAGCATCGGTGCGGGCAGCCAGGCTTTCAGCGTATGCGGCAATACCGCCTGCACAGAGGCATTCATCTGGCTCAGCATCATATCCAGGAAGCTCGGATCATCCTGATACCAGCTCAGCATCGGCTTACTGACTTTCGCCAGTTCACCGGCTTTCTTCACGGCATCATCGAAGTCACCCAGCGCATCAACCAGACCGTTGGCTTTGGCATCACTACCGGTCCAGACGTGGCCCTGTGCAATCGCATCAATCTGCTCTGGCGTTTTATGACGGGACTTCGCCACCAGACCCACAAAGTTGCGGTAGCCATTTTCGATAGTCAGCTGCATCATCTGCTGAACTTCCGTTGGCAGCGCTTTGGTGGTCGAGATATCCGCCAGCGGGGAGGTCGCAACACCATCCGTGTGCACGCCAATGCTGTCCAGACTGTTCTCCAGCGTATTAATCACACCGAAGATACCAATCGAGCCGGTCAGCGTGCTTGGGTTCGCCACAATGTAGCTGGCAGGCGTAGAAATCCAGTAACCGCCGGATGCCGCCATACCGCCCATTGAAACCACGATCGGCTTGCCGGCTGCCTGAGCCGCCGCCAGCTCTTCACGAATCGCTTCCGAAGCCGTTACGCTGCCACCCGGACTGTTCACCCGCAGAATGATCGCTTTGATTTTCGGATCGAGACGCGCATCACGAATCTCAGCGGCCGTGGTGTCGCCACCGACGTTGCCCGGCGTCTCTTCGCCATCCATGATCGCTCCGCTGGCCATCACGACGGCGATATTGCCATCCTGCGAGGAGGCCGGTTTCACGCTGTAGTCATAGATGCTGACGCTGCGATAATCGTTGCTCTGCTTATCCAGACCAAAGGTTTTTACCAGCTCTTCATCGGCCGCTGCACGGGAACCCAGCGCATCGACCAGCTTGTTATCCAGTGCATATTGCGCGGTATCGCCTTTCACCGCATTTAATCCGGCAATAATCGCCGCTGCGCCCGGGAAGAGTTGTTCCGGGGTAATCTGGCGATTGGCTGCCACGGTGTTCAGGTAGTTCTGCCACAGCTGACCGACCCAGCGGCTGTCAGCATCCCGTGCAGCAGGGGACATATCATCACGCAGGAATGGCTCAACTGCTGATTTATAAGTCCCGACGCGGAAGACGTGCGAGGTGACTTTCAGCTTATCCAGCAGCGTTTTGTAGTAAAGCCCGTTGGTGGCGAAGCCATGCAGATCTACAGTGCCCTGCGGTGACAGATAGATTTTGGTGGCGTAGCTGGCAAGGTAGTATTGTGCCTGGCTGTAACTGTCGCCCAGGGCATAAATCGGCTTACCGCTATCACGGAATTCACGCAGCGCTTTGCCTACGTATTGCAGTGAAGGCTGATCGCCACCGGCAAATTCACGTAAGTCGAGCACCATGCCTTTGATGTTGCTGTCGCCTTTTGCCTGGCGAATCGCGTCGACCACATCAAACAGCGAGTTTTCCTGTAAACGGTCACTGCTGGCACCCAGCAACTGGCGGCCGATTTTACTCAGACGGTTGCTCACTGACGGTTTATCCACCAGCACGCCGCTAAGATCGACTTTCAGTGCGCCTTGCTGGATCGGCGCCGAACTGCCGCCCGAACCGCTGACCTGTAACCAGATCCCAACACCCACCACAATCAACAAAATCAGGAAAATATTCAGAATAAATTCCCTGATAAAATTCAGTACCCGCCAGCTCCAGCGGAACAGACCTGCAATTATTCGCCACAATGTGCGCATCAGACTCTCCATAAATATGTAGCAGGAAGTGGCCGCCGCGCGGACCAGACTTCCCCGACGAGCTCATCCTAAAGAGCAGCGTGTTAAAAGTCAGCAGGAAATCACTGCGCACTGTTACAAAAAATCTGCCTGTGCCAGGATAACGGCAACATTACAGAGATCGGGAGAGAAACATGGACGCACTGGAGTTACTGGTCAACCGACGTTCGGCCTCACGCCTGACTGAGCCAGCACCCGCGGGTGACGCACTGGAAAATATCCTGCGGGCAGGTATGCGCGCCCCGGATCACGGCACGCTGCAACCCTGGCGCTTTATCATTGTGGAAAATGAAGGCCGCGACCGGATGAGTCAGCTGCTTGAGAAGGCAGCACGTGATAATCAGCTGGATGAAAAGGCGATTAACAAAGCGAGCCAGGCGCCGTTTCGCGCGCCGATGATCATCACGGTGGTGGCCCATTGTGAAGAGCACCACAAAGTGCCCCGCTGGGAACAGATCGCCTCGGCCAGCTGTGCCGTGATGGCGATGCAAATGGCGGCCGTGGCTCAGGGTTACAATGGTATCTGGCGCAGCGGTGCGTGGACCGATGATGAGCAGGTACGCCAGGGCTTTGGCTGCCGCGAGCAGGATGCCATCGTCGGCTTCCTCTACCTGGGCACCCCGCAACTGAAATCCAGCACTACGGTGCTCCCGCCAGACACTGCGCCTTTCGTCCGATACTTCTGATCTGCCTGTCCGGTTCCGGCAGGGTGCTTTCCAGCCCTGCCTGTTGCACGGTTCCTGTGCGAACGATCGCTAACACCGCGCGTCATGCTTACGCCAGAAGACCAGCCAGGCTAACATAGCCCGCGAGATTCCAACCGACAGCGAACAACCGGTTATCACTGTGTTCCCCTGATGTTAAGGATGTCCTGATTCAATGCGTTTGTTTATTGCGGAAAAACCGAGCCTTGGGCGTGCTATCGCAGATGTGCTGCCGAAACCGCATCGACGTGGTGATGGATTCATTGCCTGCGGCAACGATCAGATCGTCACCTGGTGTGTAGGCCATCTTCTGGAGCAGGCGCAACCCGACAGCTATGACAGCCGTTACGCGCGCTGGTCGCTGGCCGATCTGCCAATCATTCCGGAAAAGTGGCAGCTGAAACCCCGTCCTTCTGTTGCAAAGCAGCTGAAGGTGGTTGAGGGTTTGCTGGCGCAGGCGAGTGAAGTGGTACATGCCGGTGACCCGGATCGGGAAGGGCAGTTGCTGGTGGATGAGGTGCTCGATTACCTGAACCTGCCCGCTGAGAAACGCAGAAAAGTGCAGCGCTGTCTGATCAACGATCTCAACCCTCAGGCAGTAGACCGGGCCATAAACCGGCTGCGTGAGAATCGCGAGTTTATCCCGCTGTGCGTCTCTGCGCTGGCCCGCGCCCGTGCGGACTGGCTCTACGGCATCAACATGACTCGTGCCTGGACGCTGCTGGGCCGCAATGCGGGCTACGACGGTGTGCTCTCGGTCGGTCGGGTGCAGACGCCGGTGCTGGGGCTGGTGGTCCGGCGTGATGAAGAGATCGAAAACTTCGTGCCGAAAGATTACTTCGAAGTGAAGGCGCATATTATCACGCCTGACGGCACTCAGTTTATCGCCAGCTGGATCCCCAGCGAAGCCTGTGAGCCCTGGCAGGATGAAGAGAGCCGGCTGCTCAAACGCGCGCTGGCCGATCATGTGGTGGCGCGTATCACCGGCCAGCCCGCGATCGTCAGCGCCTACAGTGATAAGCGCGAAAATGAGGTGGCTCCGCTGCCATTCTCTCTCTCCAGCCTGCAGATCGAAGCCGCTAAACGCTACGGACTCAGTGCGCAGACGGTGCTGGATACCTGCCAGCGGCTCTATGAAACCCACAAGCTGATTACCTATCCCCGTTCGGACAGCCGTTATCTGCCTGAAGAGCATTTTGCCGGTCGTCATGCGGTGTTAAAGGCGATACAGGCGCATCAGTCTCAGCTGACTCCTCCGACGGATTTCGATGTCGATCGCAGAAACCGCTGCTGGGATGATAAAAAAGTCGATGCCCATCACGCCATTATTCCCACGGCCCGTTCCAGCGCGGTAAAGCTCAGTGAAAATGAACAGAATATTTACGAACTGGTGGCGCGCCAGTATCTGATGCAGTTCTGCCCGGATTCGGTATTCCGCAAATGTGTGATCGACCTTGATATTGCGGGCGGCAAATTCGTAGCCAAAGCGCGCTTCCTCGCAGAAGCGGGCTGGCGCGCGCTTCTGGGCAGCAAAGAGCGGGATGAAGAGAACGACGGCATGCCGCTGCCGGTGGTGGCGAAAGGGGATGAGCTGCTGTGCGAGCGCGGCGAAGTGCTGGCGAAGCAGACGCAGCCACCGCGCCCGTTCACCGACGCCACCATTCTCTCGGCGATGACCGGTATTGCCCGTTTCGTTCAGGATAAAGAATTAAAGAAAGTGCTGCGTGCGACCGATGGTTTAGGAACGGAAGCCACACGCGCCGGCATTATTGAATTACTGTTTCGTCGTGGCTTCCTGGTGAAGAAGGGCCGTTACATCAATTCGACGGATGCCGGGCGCGCCCTGATTCACTCTTTACCCGATCTGGCAGCCCGCCCGGATATGACCGCGCAGTGGGAATCGACACTGACGCGTATCAGCGAAAAGGCCTGCCGCTATGATGAGTTCATGCAGCCGCTGGTGCAGACCTTAACCGGAATTATCCAGCAGGCGCGACAGCAGCCTGCGGCGCATGCCTTTCGGGGATTACCGTCCACCGGACAGAAACGTCCGGTGCGCAAAACCAGGCGTAAAGTGAAGGAGACGGAATGAGGCGTTATTCAGTATTACTGGTCGCAGTTCTGGCGCTGGCGACCAGCGCGGCACAGGCGAACAGTCGTTATCAGTCGATGCCACAACAGGGTAATAACGGTGGAAACACCGATGTGGTGGTGGATATTCCGCCAGAGGCCTGGTCGCAGGCAGAGAGACGTCAGCCTGACTGTCTCCGCTGCTGTATCTTCGAGAACCGTAACTACACGGAAGGCGCGGTGGTGAAATCAGAAGGCGTATTGTTGCAATGCACCCGGGATGAACACTCCATTGGCACCAATAACCTGATCTGGAAGATAGTGAAATAGCCGTCGCGTGGCGCTCTGCCACGCGACCGTCAGTTAAAAGCGGAAGGTTGACCAGATGGGCGCATGGTCAGAAGGTTTTTCCATACTTCGGATATCGTAATCAATGCCTGTCTCAATGCAGTGCGACGCGAGGTTTTTACTTGCCAGCACCAGATCGATACGTAACCCGCGATTATCGTCAAACCCTTTCGAACGGTAATCGAACCACGAGAATCGGTCCGCCACTTCCGGGTTCTGCTCACGCCAGGTATCAACCAGTCCCCAGCTCAGCAGGCGATCCATCCACTCGCGCTCTTCCGGCAGGAAGGAGCATTTGCCGGTGCGCAGCCAGCGCTTGCGGCTATCTTCGCCAATACCGATATCCAAATCGGTGCTGCTGATATTCATGTCGCCCATAATCAGAACCGGTTTATCGGCAGGCAGATCGTCGGTCAGCAGACGCTGAAGATCGCGGTAGAACTTCTCTTTAGCCGGAAACTTGGTGGGATGGTCGCGGCTTTCGCCCTGCGGGAAATAGCCATTAATCACGGTGATGTCGCCGATCGGGCTGTGGATTTCCGCGATGATCAGGCGGCGCTGGGACTCTTCGTCATCGCCCGGAAAGCCCCGGCTCACTGACACCGGCTGAGCTTTGGTTAACAACGCCACGCCATAATGGCCTTTCTGTCCATGATAGAAGACGTGATAGCCGAGCTTTGAGACCTCTTCCAGCGGGAACATGTCGTCATGGACCTTGGTTTCCTGCAGACCGATAACATCGGGCTGATGCTGTTCGACAAGCGCCTGAAGCTGATGCGGGCGGGCACGCAACCCATTGATGTTAAATGAAACAAATTTCATGAGATCGACCATTGTTCAGCAAGTGATAGCCGCAGATGGTAGCGATTTTTATGCATAAAGTCATGACGGAACAGGGGAAGATTGTGCGAAAGCGGATAAGGGATTAGCTGTTAGTGCAGATGGGCAGAACAGGAAGCTTCAGAATTTGTTTTGGGATTAAGTGCGACATACGAGATGGTGGTGGGAGAAGGATTATTCGGCGCGTTGCGCCTCACCCTTCGGGCCGCGCTGAAGCGCGTTGTCTCGCAATGCTCGACCCGAACCTCGATCGAAGGTTCTCATCCCTCTCCCCGCAGAACAGGAAGCTTCAGAATTCGTTTTGGGATGGAGTGCGATATGCAAGATGGTGGTGGGAGAAGGATTCGAACCTTCGAAGTCTGTGACGGCAGATTTACAGTCTGCTCCCTTTGGCCGCTCGGGAATCCCACCAGGGATATATTGAAGAGGCTTAAGATGATTCAGATGGTGGTGGGAGAAGGATTCGAACCTTCGAAGTCTGTGACGGCAGATTTACAGTCTGCTCCCTTTGGCCGCTCGGGAATCCCACCATGGCCTGAATCTTTCTCTCTTAAAGCGGGGCGCATCATACCAAATGCGATAAGGGTGTAAAGCGCCCACTGGCAAAACCACAACTGTTTGCCCACTTTTTACGCGTAGCGCTGAATCTGCAGACAATTCAGCGCGCTGGCTGCTTAAAGAATAATCGTACGGTTGCCGTAAACGAACACGCGCTGCCCCAGCACTTTGTAGAGTGCGTTGCTCAGGACATTTTTTTCTACGTCGCGACCGGCGCGCATCATCTCATCGGCGGTGTAGCTGTGATCGACATTGATCACATCCTGCATAATGATTGGGCCTTCATCGAGATTATCATTCACGTAGTGCGCGGTGGCACCGATGATCTTCACGCCGCGCTCATAAGCCTGATGGTAAGGACGGGCACCGATAAAGGCCGGCAGGAACGAGTGGTGAATATTGATGATCTGGTTCGGATAACGCTGCACGAAAGCAGGGGTCAGAACACGCATATATTTCGCCAGCACCACGTAATCCGGCTGATAGCGGTCAATCTCTTCCACCATGCGGTTATCGTGCTCTTCCCGCGTCAGCCCCTCATGACTCACCAGCGCAAATGGAATGTCGAAACGCTCAACCAGAGAACGCAGCGTATCGTGGTTACCAATGACCGCCGCAATTTCCATATCCAGGCCGCCAAACGCGCTCTTCATCAACAGATCGCCCAGGCAGTGCGCCTCTTTGGTGACCAGAATCACTACGCGACGACGACCGGCGCTGTGCAGTTCACGCACGGAACCCTTTGGCAGGGCGCTGTCGAGGTCGGCGAGCAGGGTATTATCGTTGAAAATCCCTTCCAGCTCGGTGCGCATGAAAAAACGCCCGGTGCGATGATCAACAAACTCATTGTTCTGCACGATATTGAGTTCGTGCTTGTAACAAATATTGGTGATTTTGGCGATCAGACCTTTTGCATCGGGACAAATGGTTCGTAAAACTTTTCTTTGCATGGTTTGCGCTTGCATCTCAATTGAGTCCTGTCAAAGCATTAGGGGTAAACCGCTGAGGCAGCCATCAGCTTAACCACAACATTTTTTGTATTTTTTGCCACTGCCGCACGGACAGGGATCGTTACGCCCCACGGGCGGTTTTGTACCGTCAACATAGTACCAGCGTTGATCCTCACGAAGAAAGCGTGAACACTCATGAATGGTGTGAATGTTGGTTTTCTCGCGGTATCGCGCAAAAAAGGTGACGAAAGCTTCGTTCTCATGGCTTCCATGATTACAACGGGTTACATTCAGGCTAAGCCAGGTGGTTCCCGGAAAACTTTCAGATAAAAGCCCTGACAACGCCGGATGACGTTTCTCAGGATGCCAGGTCGCAACCAGATATTCCGCGTTCTGCTGAACATAAGCGCAATAACGGGATCGCATAAGTTGTTCAGCTGTAACAGGAATCTGGTTGCCCTGCAGAAAGGGCTCGCAACATACGCTATACTGCTCTCCGCTACAACATGGGCAGGTTTCTGACACATTATCTCCAGGGAATGATGAGTCGATTTCACAGGCGCGCTATGTTAGCTGACCCCACGTTGTGACGCTACGTATTGACGGCAGGACCAGATACAAATGAGAAAGGTAAAAATTGGATTGGCTCTGGGGTCTGGAGCGGCCAAGGGATGGGCGCACATCGGCGTGATCAACGCGCTGGAACGTGCAGGTATTGAGATCGACGTCGTCGCGGGCTGCTCTGTCGGGGCATTAGTCGGGTCTGCCTATGTCAATAACCGCCTGCCGCTGATGCAGAAATGGGTCAGTGCATTTCGCTACTGGGATGTTATTCGCCTGATGGATGTCTCCTGGCAGCGGGGTGGCCTGTTACGCGGCGAGCGGGTGTTCAGCCATGTTCGTCAGCTGATCCCCAATGATGCGATTGAGCACTGTAATAAACCTTTTGGTGTGGTGGCAACCAACCTCAGCACCGGCCGTGAACTCTGGCTGACCGAGGGCGATCTGCATCAGGCCGTTCGCGCATCGTGCAGTATGCCAGGTTTATTGCCGCCGGTGGGCTACAATGGGTATTGGCTGGTGGATGGTGCCGTGGTCAATCCGGTGCCGATCTCACTGACCCGCGCCCTGGGGGCAGACATTGTGATCGCCGTTGATTTACAGCACGACGCGCATTTAATGCAGCAGGATCTCTTTTCCGTTACACCTCAGAACAGTGAAGAAGAAGCCGCCGCAGCGGCATTGAGTTGGGGTGGGAAGTTGCGACAGCGCCTGGTGAATTTCACCCAGCGCCGTGCCTCTCAGTCGCCTGGCGCGATGGAGATTATGTCCACCTCAATTCAGGTACTGGAGAATCGCCTTAAACGAAACCGCATGGCAGGCGATCCGCCTGATGTTTTGATCCAGCCGGTCTGTCCGCAAATTTCGACGCTGGACTTTCATCGTGCTGAAGAGGCTATCGAGGCAGGCAGGGCCGCCGTAGAGAAGAAAATGGATGAACTATTACCACTGGTCCGTGGCAGATAATGAAGTTGTTCATTCAAAGCGGTGACTTCGGGCAATTCTGAAAGGCGCAACTGCGTTTTATGAACCACTATTGAAATATCTGGTACGCAGGGGGAAAGAATGGAAAAACCACTACTCGGCAAAAAGATACTCATTGTCGAAGATGAGGCTGTTTTCCGTTCGTTGCTGGACCAATTTTTGTTATCGATGGGTGCTGTGACGTTACAAGCGGAAGATGGTCTGGAAGCAATTGCACAACTACAACAGCATACTGTCGACCTGATTATCTGCGATCTGGAAATGCCCCGTATGAGTGGCATCCAGTTCGTTGAACACATTCGTACCCGTGGCAACGTCGTGCCGATTTTAATTATCTCGGCCACCGAAAACATGTCTGATATTGCCCACGTGCTGCGTCTCGGGGTACAGGATGTGCTGCTCAAGCCACTGAAGAATTTCGAACGCTTCCGTGAAGCGGTCTATGAGTGTCTCTATCCCTCTATGTTCACCTCGAAAGTGGAAGAGGATGAACAGCTGTTCCAGGACTGGGATGCACTGGTTCGCGATCCCAAAGCCGCTGCCAAGCTGCTCAAGCAACTCCAGCCTCCGGTGCAACAGACGATTGCTAACTGCCGGGTTAATTACCGTCAGCTGACGATGGCGGAGCAGCCTGGGCTGGTGCTGGATATCGCGGCGCTCTCCGATAAAGATCTGGCGTTTTACTGTCTGGATGTGACGCGGGCCGGTGACAACGGCGTGCTGGCGGCTCTGTTGCTGCGGGCGCTGTTTAATGGCCTGCTGCAGGAGCAGTTGACCGGGCAAAAACAGCGCTTGCCGGAGCTTAATGGCTTGCTCAGACAGGTCAATCTGCTGCTGCGTCAGGCGAACCTGAGCGGTCAGTTCCCGTTGCTGGTGGGTTATTATCACCGCGGTTTAAAAAATTTAATCCTGGTTTCGGCCGGATTAAATGCCACCCTTCATGTTCATGCCCATCAGATTCAACTCAGTAATGGCGTCCCCCTTGGCACTATGGGCAGCACCCATCTTAACCAGATCAGTCAGCGCGCAGAAAACTGGCAATGCCACGTCTGGGGCGCGGGCGGGCGCATCCGGCTGATGCTGTCGACGGAAGAATAAGCCGTAATAACACAGGAATTCTGGCGCTGAAGACAGGGCCAGAGTTTAGCTTTACAGTTGGGTAATAGTCTTAATTTCGACGGTTTGGTCCCTTCCAGGATAAATCCGTTCGATACTAACTGATATACTCATTTCCGATTTTAAACCGACATATCAAGTATTAACTTGAACGGCCTATAAGAGAGGTATCTTAATGTCTGCCAATAATACCAAAGTAAAAAAAGCGGTAATCCCGGTAGCGGGTTTGGGTACGCGTATGCTCCCGGCTACCAAAGCGATTCCAAAAGAGATGTTACCGCTGGTTGATAAGCCGTTAATCCAGTATGTCGTTAACGAGTGTATCGCTGCTGGCATCAACGAGATTGTGCTGGTAACGCATTCATCAAAAAATGCCATCGAAAACCACTTTGATACCAGCTTCGAACTGGAATCAATGCTGGAAAAACGCGTTAAGCGTCAGCTGCTGGACGAAATCCAGTCTATCTGCCCGCCACACGTTACCATCATGCAGGTCCGTCAGGGCATCGCTAAAGGTCTGGGTCACGCTGTTATGTGTGCACATCCACTGATCGGTGATGAGCCATTTGCGGTCATCCTGCCAGACGTCATCATCGACGAATACGAATCTAACCCAACCAAAGATAACCTGGCAGAAATGCTGAGCCGTTATGAAGAGTCTGGCCGCAGCCAGATCATGGTTGAGCCGGTTGCCGATGTGACTGCTTACGGTGTTGTCGATTGCCAGGGCGCAGAACTGAACCCAGGCGACAGCGCACCAATGGTCGGTGTGGTTGAGAAGCCAAAAGCGACAGAAGCGCCTTCAAACCTGGCTGTAGTTGGTCGTTATGTTCTCTCTTCAGACATCTGGCCACTGCTGGCAAAAACCCCTCCAGGTGCAGGCGGTGAAGTTCAGCTGACTGATTCCATCGCGATGCTGATGGAAAAAGAGACTGTTGAAGCTTATCACCTGAAAGGCGTGAGCCATGACTGTGGTAACAAGCTGGGCTACATGCAGGCTTTCGTTGAGTACGGTGTTCGTCATCCGGTATTGGGCAAAGATTTCTCTGAATGGCTCGATGGCGCAGTTGGCAACAAAAAGTAATTCATAAACACAGGATAACTCGATGAAAGTCACTGTATTTGGTATCGGCTATGTCGGTCTGGTTCAGGCTGCGGTGTTAGCCGAAGTCGGACATGACGTTCTCTGCATTGATGTCGACGCTAATAAAGTCGAAAATCTGAAAAAAGGCATCATTCCTATTTTCGAACCAGGTTTAACGCCGCTGGTAATGTCCAATTACGAAGCGGGTCGTCTTAAGTTCAGCACTGATGCTGAGATGGGCGTAAACCATGGTGTTATGCAGTTTATTGCAGTCGGTACTCCACCTGATGAAGACGGCTCTGCCGATCTGAAATATGTGACCGCCGTAGCGCGCACCATTGCGCAGCATATGAACGATCACAAAGTGGTTATCGACAAATCAACCGTTCCGGTTGGCACAGCAGACAAAGTTCGTGCAGTTATGACGGAAGCGCTGAAAGCGCGTGACGCCAACATCACTTTTGATGTGGTATCAAACCCTGAATTCCTGAAAGAGGGTGCTGCAGTTAATGACTGTATGCGTCCGGAGCGTATCGTTGTCGGTACCGACAATGACGACGTGGTAGAACTGTTACGCGAGCTCTATGAGCCGTTTAACCGTAACCACGATCGCATGATCATGATGGATATCCGCAGCGCAGAGCTGACCAAGTATGCAGCAAACTGCATGCTGGCAACCAAAATCAGCTTTATGAATGAGATGTCTAACCTGGCTGAACGTTTAGGCGCGGACATTGAGAAAGTACGTCAGGGTATCGGTTCTGATCCCCGTATTGGCTACCACTTTATCTATCCTGGCTGTGGCTACGGCGGCTCATGCTTCCCGAAAGATGTGCAGGCGTTAATCCGTACCGCTGAGTCTATTGGCTATCAGCCACGTCTGTTACAGGCCGTGGAAGATGTGAATGACAACCAGAAAAACAAACTGCCTACCTTCATCAAGCGCCATTTTGGTGACGATCTGAAAGGTAAAACGTTTGCACTCTGGGGCCTGTCATTCAAGCCGAATACAGACGACATGCGTGAAGCCTCCAGCCGTGTGCTGATGGAAACGCTGTGGGAAGCTGGCGCCTCTGTTCAGGCGTTTGACCCTGAAGCAATGGATGAAGCGCAGCGCATCTATGGTCACCGCAGCGATCTTAAGCTGATGGGTACCAAAGAAGCGGCACTGCAGGGCGCTGACGGTCTGGTCATCTGTACGGAGTGGCAAAACTTCCGTGCACCTGACTTCGACATCATCAAAAATGCGCTGAAAGAAGCCGTGATTTTTGATGGTCGTAACCTGTATGATCCAGAGCGTATCAGCAAACGCGGTTTCGTTTATTATGCAATCGGCCGCGGAGCGTCTATTCAAACTGCATAATTAACGAGGGATTTATGAACTTTCTGGTCACCGGCGCCGCAGGCTTTATTGGTTTTCATGTCAGTCAGCGTCTGCTGGCCGCCGGTCACCAGGTTGTCGGTATCGACAACCTGAATGATTATTACGACGTAAATCTCAAGCATGCCCGTCTCAATTTAATTAAAGCCGATCCGGGTTTTACTTTTATTGAGATGGATCTGGCGGACCGTGACGCAATGGCGTCACTGTTCGACCAGAACACATTCCAGCGCGTTATCCACCTTGGCGCTCAGGCCGGCGTCCGGTACTCCATTGAAAATCCTCATGCCTACGCAGATTCCAATCTGATCGGTCACCTCAATATCCTTGAAGGCTGCCGTCATCATAAAATTGAACATCTGCTCTACGCGTCATCCAGTTCCGTTTATGGTCTGAATCGTAAGATGCCGTTCTCAACTGAAGACAGCGTTGATCATCCGGTTTCTTTATATGCGGCGACGAAAAAAGCTAACGAGTTAATGTCCCACACTTACTCGCATCTCTATCAGTTGCCGACAACCGGATTGCGCTTCTTTACCGTCTATGGTCCGTGGGGCCGTCCTGATATGGCATTATTCAAATTCACCCGCGCAATGATTGCCGGTGAAGCGATTGATGTTTATAACCAGGGCCAGATGAAACGCGACTTTACCTATATTGATGATATTGCCGAAGCGATTGTTCGTCTGCAGGATGTTATTCCGCAGCAGGATGATAACTGGACGGTTGAAACCGGTTCACCGGCAACCAGTTCAGCGCCTTATCGTGTTTATAATATTGGTAACAGTCAGCCTGTTACGTTGATGAACTATATTGAAGCGATTGAGAAAGCACTGGGGATGACTGCGAAGAAAAACCTGATGCCAATGCAACCCGGTGATGTACTGGAAACCAGTGCGGATACCGAGGCTCTGTTTAAGGCCATTGGCTTTAAACCGCAGACCGGCGTCGAAGAGGGCGTTAAAAAATTCGTTGACTGGTACCGCGATTTTTATCGCGTCTGATTAAAAGAAAAAGGAAGCTTCGGCTTCCTTTTTTGTTGCGCATCACACTGCCGCTATTGCAGCAAAGTTGCGTACTATTACAGTAAAAAATCGTCCAGCTTTTTACCCTGTTCTTCCAGCGCTTTTTTAATCACAGCCGGGGTACGACCCTGACCGGTCCAGGTTCTGGACTCGCCTTTTTCATCGGTATAACCATATTTAGCCGGGCGCACTGAGCGTTTACCTTTTGCCGCAGCTCGGGGGGCGACGTTCAGCGTGTTAACCAGTTCATTCGGGTCGATTCCATCGGCCAGCAGCATTTCACGATACTGATTAAGCTTACGCGTGCGTTCTTCATTTTCTGCCTGAAAATGCGACTCTTCTTCGCGGCGTTCTTTTACCACCACGTCCAGTTTTTCCAGCATCTCTTCCAGTGTTTCTACGGAATACTCTCTGGCCTGGGCGCGCAGCGTACGGATATTATTAAGAACTTTTAGTGCTTCGCTCATTGTCCTGGTCTCTGAATAAGGGAAAAAAGTTGTGTTGCCCGCTAATAGTAGTGGTGACATTAAATAACTTCAATCACAAATAAGTACTGACAACTAATTACTTTGGTGACTAAAAATAATTTCAGCCAGAAAAACTCATTGTCAGAGTGAATAAAAAATATTTTAGGTTAGTCCGATATCAAATAAATTTAATGTATTTACGGCAGTAACAAAAATGTCATTCCTTTTGTTGCGGGTAAAATAAGCAAAACTTATTCTCTGAAGTCGCGCACATAACCGGCACCGTAAACAGCAAGCAGAGGTATAAAAGAGTCGCCGTTACGCTTTATTCCCCCATCAACCGCAGCGAATCGCTGGCGCTTTGTGTTAATATGCGCGCCATTCCGTTAAGTTCCGATGAAGATACGCTCCTATGGCCCAACTCTATTTCTATTACTCTGCAATGAATGCAGGGAAATCGACCGCACTGCTGCAATCTTCCTATAACTATCAGGAGCGCGGCATGCGTTCACTGGTCTACACCGCTGAAATCGATAATCGCTTTGGTGCCGGGCAGGTGAGCTCCCGCATCGGACTTTCGTCGCCAGCCATGCTCTACAACGCAGAGACCTCACTCTACAGTGATATTGCCGCAGAACATGCCGCGCAGCCGATTCACTGCGTGCTGGTTGATGAGAGTCAGTTTCTGACCCGCGAGCAGGTCAAAGCGCTCTCTGATGTCGTGGACGATCTGGATATTCCGGTGCTCTGCTATGGCCTGCGCACCGATTTTCGCGGTGAACTGTTTGTGGGCAGTCAGTATCTGCTGGCATGGGCGGATAAGCTGGTTGAACTTAAAACCATTTGTCACTGTGGCCGTAAGGCCAGCATGGTGCTGCGACTGGATAGCGAAGGAAAACCTTTCAGCGAGGGGGAGCAGGTGGTAATTGGCGGTAACGAAAGCTATATCTCGGTCTGCCGTAAACATTATAAGCAGGCGATAGAGCAGGGCTCGTTGCAGGCGATTCATGGCGCACAGACGCCGCTGAAATAGCTGCGTTGTTCAGGCAATAAAAAACCCGCCGAGGCGGGTTTTTTTATCTGAGAATCAGAACGGCATTATCAGACTTTTTTGGCTTTCTTGTCAGCTTTAATGCCTTTTACCGGCTGCTCAGCGACCGCCTGGGCGACGCTTGAGAACGGTTCAGTGAATTCACGTCCGTAGAAGGTATCGAGCATAATCTGTTTCAGCTCAGCAATCAGCGGATAACGTGGGTTAGCGCCAGTACACTGGTCATCGAACGCATCATCGGCCAGTTTATCGACTTTCGCCAGGAAGTCCGCTTCCTGCACACCCGCTTCACGGATAGAGGTCGGGATACCCAGTTCAGTTTTAATCTCATCCAGCCAGGCCAGCAGCTTCTCAATTTTCTGTGCGGTGCGGTCGCCCGGTGCGCTCAGACCTAAGTGGTCAGCAATCTCGGCGTAACGACGACGCGCCTGCGGACGATCGTACTGGCTGAAAGCGGTCTGTTTAGTCGGGTTGTCATTCGCGTTGTAGCGAATCACGTTCGAGATTAACAGGGCGTTGGCCAGACCGTGTGGGATATGGAACTCTGAACCCAGTTTGTGCGCCATTGAGTGACAGACCCCAAGGAAGGCGTTGGCAAACGCAATACCGGCGATAGTCGCGGCATTGTGAACGCGCTCACGTGCCACCGGATTTTTAGCCCCTTCGGCATAGCTGGCTGGCAGATTCTCTTTCAGCAGTTTCAGTGCCTGCAGCGCCTGTCCATCAGAGTACTCATTTGCCAGCACGGAAACATAGGCTTCCAGCGCGTGGGTCACGGCATCGAGACCCCCGAAGGCGCAGAGTGAACGCGGCATCTCCATCACCAGGTTGGCATCGACAATCGCCATGTCCGGGGTTAACGCATAGTCAGCGAGTGGATATTTCTGGCCTGTCGCATCATCGGTGACGACGGCAAACGGTGTGACTTCTGAACCAGTACCGGAAGTGGTGGTGATGGCAACCATGCGCGCTTTGACGCCCATTTTCGGGAACTTGTAGATACGTTTACGGATATCCATGAAACGTAACGCCAGCTCTTCGAAGTGGGTTTCCGGATGTTCGTACATCACCCACATGATTTTCGCAGCATCCATTGGGGAACCGCCGCCCAGCGCGATGATGACATCAGGCTTAAAGCTGTTCATTTGCTCTGCACCTTTACGTACGATGCTCAGCGTCGGGTCAGCTTCAACTTCGAAGAACACTTCAGTCTCGATGCCGTGTAATTTCAGCACGCGGGTGACCTGGTCGGCATAGCCGTTATTGAACAGGAAGCGGTCAGTAACGATAAAGGCACGTTTCGCGCCGTCCGTTGCCACTTCTTCCAGCGCAATTGGCAGTGAACCCCGACGGAAGTAGATGGATCTAGGAAGTTTATGCCACAACATATTCTCAGCTCGCTTGGCGACAGTTTTGGTATTGATCAGGTGTTTTGGTCCGACGTTCTCTGAAATAGAGTTGCCGCCCCATGAACCACAACCCAGCGTCAGAGACGGTGCCAGTTTGAAGTTGTAGAGGTCACCGATACCGCCCTGTGAAGCCGGCGTGTTGATCAGAATACGTGCGGTTTTCATTTTGTCGCCGAAGTAGTGCACGCGCTCAGTCTGGTTGTCCTGGTCGGTGTAAAGACAGGAGGTGTGACCGATACCGCCCATGGCGACCAGTTTCTCCGCTTTATTGACCGCATCCTGGAAATCTTTCGCCCGATACATCGCCAGCGTCGGTGAAAGTTTCTCGTGAGCGAACGGCTCAGACTCATCCACCAGTTTCACTTCGCCAATCAGAATTTTGGTGCTTGGTGGCACGCTGAGTCCGGCCATCTCCGCAATTTTGAAGGCAGGCTGACCCACGATAGCCGCATTCAGGCCGCCGTTTTTCAGGATGATATTCTGCACAGCACTCAGTTCAGCACCCTGCAACATGTAGCCACCATGGCTGGCGAAACGTTCACGCACGGCGTCATAGACCGAATCAACCACAATCACTGATTGTTCAGAAGCGCAGATCACGCCGTTATCAAAGGTTTTCGACATCAGAATGGAAGCAACGGCACGTTTCACATCGGCGGTTTCATCAATGACCACTGGTGTGTTACCCGCACCGACACCAATTGCAGGTTTACCGGAACTGTAAGCCGCTTTCACCATGCCCGGACCGCCAGTGGCGAGAATCAGGTTGATGTCTGGGTGATGCATCAGCTGGTTTGACAGCTCAACAGAAGGGGCGTCGATCCAGCCGATGATGTCTTTAGGCGCACCGGCGGCAATCGCGGCCTGCAGGACGATGTCAGCCGCTTTGTTTGTCGCGTCTTTAGCGCGTGGGTGAGGCGAGAAGATAATACCGTTTCGGGTTTTAAGACTGATTAAGGCTTTGAAGATGGCGGTTGACGTCGGGTTAGTGGTCGGGACGATGCCGCAAATCAGACCAATGGGCTCGGCGATAGTAATGGTGCCGAAGGTATCATCAGTGGCTAACACACCACAGGTCTTTTCATCTTTATAGGCGTTGTAGATATATTCTGAAGCAAAATGGTTTTTGATCACTTTGTCTTCGACGATGCCCATACCGGATTCGGCAACGGCCATCTTGGCTAGCGGGATTCGGGCGTCTGCGGCGGCGAGGGCGGCGGCACGGAAAATGGCGTCGACCTGTTCCTGAGAAAAGTTGGCATATTCACGCTGGGCTTTTTTTACACGTTCTACCAGTGCATTAAGTTCAGCGACATTGGTTACGGCCATGGTGTTCTCCTGAAGGAAGTTAAACTTTTTTAGTAAACAATCCTGCGCCCTGAGTATAGTCACGCTAAAATAACGCGTCTGGCTGGGAAAGAACGCCCGGATTTTCAAATGTTTACTGAACAAGTCTTCTGTTGCCGGCAACGAAGCTTTCTTCGCTACCGCTAATACTTCCGTTACGAAAAGATTACCTGGTTTGGGGTAGGGCAATTTTGATTCAGATCAATTTAACTCAAAGCTGACACCTTTCAGCACCCCTTTGTTGTGCTACTGAGTCAAATCTGTTTGCTCTTCCTTGCAACCACCCTGGCAGCGGCTAAATCCAGCCAGATTTTAATCTCTGGCGTAAAGCGCTAAAGGTGCATTGATTTATCAGTATAAATAGCTGGGTCAGCATCTGGCGTCCGGGTCCGATTTAACATACATTAGGCGCGTTTTCCCCCCTGTGGTACGGAGTTAAGTCGTGAACCCTGCGCTGTTAGATTTATCAGGCTATATAAAATTTTTTGTCGGGCTGTTTGCGCTGGTCAATCCGGTGGGAATTATTCCGGTGTTTATCAGCATGACCCGTTATCAGGGCGTGGCTGAGCGTAATAAAACCAACCTTACTGCCAACCTGGCGGTTGCCATTATTCTCTGGACGTCACTTTTTCTGGGCGATGCGATTCTGCATGTGTTTGGCATCTCGATTGACTCTTTCCGCATTGCAGGCGGGATTCTGGTCGTCACCATTGCGATGTCGATGATCAGCGGCAAGCTGGGCGAGGATAAGCAGAACAAGCAGGAGAAGTCAGAAACGGCGATTCGTGAAAGCGTGGGGGTTGTGCCGCTGGCATTGCCACTGATGGCGGGGCCGGGTGCCATCAGCTCAACCATCGTCTGGAGTACCCGCTATCACAGCTGGCTCAACCTGCTTGGCTTCACCCTGGCGATTGCCATCTTTGCCTTCTGCTGTTGGTTGCTTTTCCGTGCCGCACCATTAATGGTGCGTATTCTCGGACAGACCGGTATCAACGTCATTACCCGAATCATGGGTCTGTTGCTGATGGCGCTGGGTATTGAATTTGTTGTGACCGGCATAAAGTCTATTTTTCCCGGCCTGGTCAATTAAACCTTCACTTATTTCAGGCAGTGAAGTGAATATGTGATCCAGATTGGTGCAATAGAGTCATTTATTGCACCAATACGATGCAATTATTCGGGAAGCTTAACAGAATCACTCGATTATAAATTTCATTACTGCGTGTCTGGTCACAGACTTTTTTCTGCGAAATAATGTCACTATTTTCACACGATATTCTCCTCTCTTTTTTTTCGATTGCCTCATAATCCGCCATGTAAAAGCCGGTGAGCTGAATTTCATCACGATTAAGCTGAATTTTTGAATATAAATGCCAAAACAGGCGCAATTTGTGACTGCATTCAGCTATGGAAAGGGCTTTCCCGCTAAATCGTCTATTTTTCATATCGATATGATATTTTCAGGACGAAAATTAACACTTCCGCTGCCTGACATCTCATGATAAAAGAGAATTAGTTAACATTTTCGTTATTTTGCTTTGGCGCCCCCTCACGGCTTCTGATAATTTTTGGCCCAACGTGAATTTTTTTCTCCGAAAGCCCAAAGTGAGAACGCTTTTTGCTTAAGCCTATCGGGATACTTAAATAAGGTTGGCGTTTCGGATGATTGGGATGAAGAATTTGCAGCAACAGCGGTCGACACTCGCAGGTGTCCTGTTAATGGCTTTATCGCCGACCTATGCCGCCACGGTTCCGCCGGGAACGACACTGGCCGCGCAACAGCAGATCGTGATTAATAACGGAAGTGAAGTCTCCTCGCTGGATCCGCATAAAACCGAAGGCGTGCCGGAATCCAATGTTATTCAAAACCTGCTGGATGGTCTGGTAAACACCGATAACCGCGGTCAGGTCGTGCCGGGCGTCGCTAAAAGCTGGGAGAACCCACAACCCACCGTCTGGATTTTTAATCTGCGTGATGATGCGAAGTGGAGCAATGGTGAGCCGGTGACCGCCAGTGATTTCGTCTATAGCTGGCGTCGGCTGGTGGACCCGAAAACTGCATCGCCTTACTCCAGCTACCCGCAGGCAGCCCATTTTGCCAATATCGATGCCATTCTTGCCGGTAAAGCCTCACCCGATCAGCTGGGCGTCAAAGCGCTGGATGCCCATCGCCTGCAGATTACCCTGAGCGAACCGGTCCCTTACCTGGTGGCGATGTTAGCGCATACGGCGATGAAGCCGGTTTATGCGCCAGCCATAAAGCAGTGGGGCGATGCCTGGACCCGTCCGGGCCACTACATCGGTAACGGCGCTTATACGCTGGGCGACTGGGTAGTGAATGAAAAAATCGTCGTGAAGCGCAATCCTCAATACTGGGACAATGCACACACGGTGATTGAGCAGGGGACCTTCCTGCCGATCGCCTCTGAGAACAGTGATATCAATCGCTACCGCAGCGGCGGCACGGACATTACCAACAGTGCGGTGCCGCCGGAGATGTTTGGCAAGCTGCGCAAAGAGCTGGGCGATGAAGTTAAGGTCAGCCCGCTGCTCTGCACCTTCTACTACGAAATTAACAACAAAAAAGCGCCGTTCACCGATGCCCGGGTACGTGCCGCGCTGAAAATGACCCTCGATCGCGAGGTGATCGCCAATAAGATCATGGCCCAGGGGCAGATTCCGGCTTACAGCCTGACGCCGCCTTTCACCGCGGGCATAAAACTCACGCCGCCCGCCTGGTTCACCTGGACGCAGGCGCAGCGTAATGAAGCCGCGAAGAAGTTGCTGGCCGAGGCAGGCTTCGATGCCGCCCATCCGCTGACCTTTACGCTGCTCTATAACACCTCTGATCAAAACAAACGGCAGGCGATTGCGGCCGCGTCGATGTGGCAGAAAAACCTGGGCGCGAAAGTGACGCTGCAGAATCAGGAGTGGAAAACCATGCTGGAGACGCGTCATCAGGCTCAGTATGACGTGGTCCGTGCGACCTGGTGTGCCGATTACAACGAGCCCTCTACCTTCCTGAACATGCTGATCAGCAACGCCTCGATCAACACCGCGTTTTACAGCAGCGCAACCTTTGATCGTCTGATGGCGGAGACGCTGACAGCGGGCACTGAGGCGCAGCGCGCCGACCTGTATCAGCAGGCTGAAACACAACTCGACAAAGACTCACCAATTGTGCCAGTTTACTACCGCGTAAGTGTGCGCCTGGTAAAGCCCTGGGTTGGCGGCTTTACGGGTAAAGACCCGCAGGACATGACAGACCTGAAGTACTATTTCATCAAACAACACTGATCTGATCGCCTGTTCGGCGAGACAGTCGGGAACGCATCAGCGTACAGACCATTTTGGGGTCAATCTCCCTGGTAACAGGCCAGGGAGCCCGGAGACGGGGGACGCCGGGGCAGAGCATCGCCACGGTGACGATAATAAAACTGGAGTGTAATAATGAACAACATCACGAAAAAAAGCCTGATAGCAGCGGGTGTTTTTGCCGCAGTGAGTGCTCTGGCAGGGAATGCGGCTTTCGCGGCAACCGTGCCTGCGGGCGTTGAACTGGCCGCAAAACAGGAGCTGGTTCGCGGCAATGGCGATGAAGTCCAGTCGCTCGATCCGCACAAAATTGAAGGCGTGCCGGAAGACAACGTGGCGCGCGATCTTTATGAAGGTCTGCTGGTCAATGACAGCAACGGTAAACCGATCCCGGCTGTAGCGGAAAGTTACGAAAACAAAGATTTCAAAGTGTGGACTTTCCACTTGCGTAAAAATGCCAAGTGGTCCAACGGCGAGCCGGTGACCGCGCAGGACTTCGTATACAGCTGGGAGCGTCTGGTTGATCCTAAAACCGCTTCACCGTACGCCAGCTATCCGCAGTATGGTCATATTCTGAACGTCGATGACATCATCGCCGGTAAAAAACCAATTACCGATCTGGGCGTGAAAGCGCTGGACGATCACACGCTGGAAGTCACCCTGAGTGAGCCGGTGCCCTATTTTGATAAGCTGCTGATTAACTCCGTGATGTCACCGGTTTACAAACCGGCAATTGAGAAGTTTGGCGATCAGTGGACGCAGCCACAGAACTGGGTCGGCAACGGCGCCTTTAAACTGGACGCGCACGTAATCAACGAGCGTATCACCCTGGTGCGTAACCCGAACTACTGGGACAATGAGCACACCGTGCTGAACAAAGTCACCTACCTGCCAATCAGTTCTGAAGTCAGTGACGTTAACCGTTACTTCTCCGAGAACGGCAGCGACATGACCTACAACAATCTGCCAATTGAGCTGTTTAAAAAGCTGCAGCGTGACAATGGTAAAGAGCTGCACATCGATCCTTATCTGTGCACCTACTACTACGAAATCAACAACCAGAAAGCGCCATTCACCGATCCTCGCGTCCGCGCGGCCCTGAAGCTGGGTCTGGATCGTGACATCATGGTCAACAAAGTGCTGGCACAGGGCCAGAAACCAGCCTACAGCTATACGCCGCCATCAACCGACGGCATGGATATTCTGCCGCCAGACTGGTTCAAATGGTCACAGGACAAGCGTAATGCCGAAGCGAAAAAGCTGCTGGCTGAAGCGGGCTACACCGCCGACAAACCGCTGACCTTTAACCTGCTGTATAACACCTCTGATCTGCACAAGAAGCTGGCAATTGCTGCCTCATCGATCTGGAAGAAAAACATCGGTGTGAACATCAAGCTGGAAAACCAGGAGTGGAAAACTTTCCTGGATACCCGTCATCAGGGTAACTACGATGTTTCCCGTGCTGCCTGGTGTGCGGACTACAACGAACCTACTTCCTTCCTGAACACCATGCTGTCAAACAGCAGCAGTAACACCTCGCACTATAAGAGCGATGCGTTTGATAAGGTGATTCGCGACGCGATTAAGGCCCCGGATGCTAAAGCCCGCGCGGCGGATTATCAGCAGGCCGAGCAGATTATGGATAAAGACAGCACCATCGTGCCGGTTTACTACTACGTGAATACGCGTCTGGTGAAACCGTATGTCGGCGGTTATACCGGTAAAGATCCACTGGATAAAACGCTGTCTAAAGACTTCTACATCATTAAACACTAATAGCATTCAGGCTATCAGCAGTGGCGGCGCGCCTCGCGCCGCCTTTTTTACTTTTTATATGTTGTGATGCAACAGCCTGGTAGGTACGGCAATGTTAAAATTCATCCTGCGTCGCTTGCTTGAAGCGCTTCCGACGCTGTTCGTCCTGATCACCATCTCCTTCTTTATGATGCGCCTGGCACCCGGCAGCCCGTTTACCGGCGAGCGCACCCTGGCCCCGGAAGTGATGGCCAACATTGAGGCGAAATATCACCTCAACGATCCCATCGGTAAGCAATATGTCGATTACCTGGTACAGCTGGCGCACGGCGATTTCGGCCCTTCGTTTAAATACAAAGACTATTCGGTCAACTATCTGGTCGCGCATGCGTTCCCGGTCTCTGCCAAACTCGGCCTGGCCGCGTTCCTGCTGGCGGTGGTGCTGGGCGTCACTGCGGGCGTGATCGCCGCACTCAAGCAGAACAGTTTGTGGGACTTCGCGGTCATGGGGGTGGCAATGACCGGCGTGGTGATACCCAGTTTCGTGGTGGCGCCGCTGCTGGTTCTGCTGTTCGCCATCACCCTGAAATGGCTGCCGGGCGGCGGCTGGAACGGCGGGCAGTGGAATTACATGCTGCTGCCGATGGTGGCGCTGTCGCTGGCTTATATCGCCAGTATCGCGCGTATCACCCGTGGATCGATGATTGAAGTGATGCACTCCAACTTTATCCGCACCGCACGCGCCAAAGGCTTACCGCTGCGCCGCATTGTGCTGCGTCATGCGCTGAAGCCCGCGCTGTTGCCGGTGATCTCCTACATGGGACCGGCGTTTGTCGGCATCATCACCGGTTCGATGGTGATTGAGTCGATCTACGGTCTGCCGGGCATCGGTCAGCTGTTTGTGAACGGCGCGCTGAACCGTGACTACTCACTGGTGATGAGCCTGACCATTCTGGTCGGTTTACTGACCATTCTGTTTAACGCGATTGTTGACGTGCTCTATGCCGTTATCGATCCAAAAATTCGTTACTGATTGCGGAGTTCGCCATGATGTTAAGTAAGAAAAACAGCGAAGCTCTTGATGCGTTCAGTGAGAAGCTGGAAGTAGAAGGGCGCAGTCTCTGGCAGGACGCGCGTCGTCGTTTTATCCATAACCGTGCCGCTTTAATCAGCCTGCTGGTGCTGTTAGTGATCACGCTGTTCGTGATTTTTGCCCCCATGCTGGCCCATTTCACCTACGACGATACCGACTGGGGGATGATGTCTTCACCGCCTGATACCACCTCTGGCCATTGGTTCGGTACCGATTCATCGGGACGTGACCTGCTGGTGCGTGTGGCGATCGGTGGCCGTATCTCACTGATGGTGGGCGTGGCGTCTGCGTTAATCGCGGTGATCGTGGGTACGCTGTACGGCTCAGTTGCTGGCTATCTCGGCGGCAAAATCGACTCCGTGATGATGCGTATTCTGGAGATCCTCAACTCCTTCCCGTTTATGTTCTTCGTGATCCTGCTGGTGACCTTCTTCGGCCGCAACATCCTGCTGATTTTTGCCGCTATCGGCATGGTTTCATGGCTGGATATGGCGCGTATTGTGCGCGGCCAGACGCTGAGCCTGAAGCGCAAAGAGTTTATCGAAGCGGCCCATGTCGGCGGGGTATCAACCTGGAAAATTGTGGTGCGCCACATCGTGCCGAACGTGCTGGGCGTGGTGGTGGTTTACGCCTCACTGCTGGTGCCGAGCATGATCCTGTTTGAATCCTTCCTCAGCTTCCTGGGTCTGGGTACACAGGAGCCGCTGAGTAGCTGGGGCGCACTGCTGAGCGATGGGGCCAACTCGATGGAAGTCTCACCGTGGCTGTTGCTCTGGCCGGCGGGGTTCCTGGTGGTCACGCTGTTCTGTTTCAACTTTATCGGCGATGGCCTGCGTGATGCCCTCGACCCGAAAGATCGTTAAGGAGTTTCCCGATGACTATTCATGAATTCCAGCCAGCAATGGCGGCCCGCGCGGGAAGCGAACAGCTACTTACGGTCAAAGATTTACGCGTGACCTTTGGCACGCACGATGGCGATGTCACTGCCGTCAACGACCTGAACTTCTCGCTGCGCGCCGGTGAGACGCTGGGCATTGTCGGCGAGTCCGGTTCCGGTAAGTCACAAACCGCCTTTGCTCTGATGGGGCTGCTGGCAAAAAATGGCCGCATTGGCGGCTCGGCGATGTTTAACGGCAAAGAGATCCTGAATCTGCCCGAGAGCAAGCTCAATAAGCTGCGCGCCGAACAGATTGCGATGATCTTCCAGGACCCGATGACCTCGCTCAACCCCTATATGCGGGTGGGCGAGCAGCTGATGGAAGTGCTCAAGCTGCACAAAGGCATGAACAGCGCGCAGGCGTTTGAAGAGTCCGTGAGAATGCTGGACGCGGTAAAAATGCCGGAAGCGCGCAAGCGCATGAAGATGTACCCGCATGAGTTCTCCGGCGGGATGCGTCAGCGCGTGATGATCGCCATGGCGCTGCTGTGCCGTCCTAAACTGCTGATTGCCGATGAGCCAACCACTGCGCTCGATGTGACCGTACAGGCGCAGATTATGACGCTGCTCAACGACCTGAAGCGCGAGTTCAACACCGCCATTATCATGATCACGCACGATCTTGGCGTGGTGGCAGGGATCTGCGACAAAGTGCTGGTGATGTATGCCGGACGCACCATGGAATATGGCAGCGCCCGCGATGTCTTCTATCAGCCAGCCCATCCTTACTCGATTGGCCTGCTTAATGCGGTGCCGCGTCTTGATGCGATCGAAGGTGAAACCCTGACCACCATTCCGGGCAATCCACCGAACCTGTTGCGTCTGCCGCAGGGCTGTCCGTTCCAGCCACGTTGTCCGCACGCGATGGATATCTGCACCCAGGCACCGCCGCTGGAACCGTTCGGCAATGGCCGTCTGCGCGCCTGCTTTAAGCCGGTGGAGGAGTTAGTATGAGCACCGTAGCTGAAAAAAGAGTGTTACTGGAAATCGCCGATCTCAAGGTGCATTTCGACATTAAAGATGGCAAGCAGTGGTTCTGGCAGCCCTCAAAAACCCTGAAAGCGGTGGATGGTGTCAGTCTGCGTCTGTATGAAGGGGAAACCCTGGGCGTGGTGGGCGAGTCCGGCTGCGGTAAATCGACCCTGGCGCGCGCCATTATCGGTCTGGTGAAAGCTACAGAAGGTCGTGTCGCCTGGTTAGGTCGCGATCTGCTGGGTCAGAGTGAAGAGGAGTGGCGTAAAGCCCGTAGCGATATCCAGATGATATTCCAGGATCCGCTGGCGTCACTGAACCCGCGCATGACCATCGGCGACATCATCGCGGAGCCGCTTCGCACCTATCAGCCGAAAATGGCACGTCAGGAAGTCAAAGACCGTGTCAAAAATATGATGATGAAAGTGGGGCTGCTGCCAAATCTGATTAACCGCTATCCGCATGAGTTCTCGGGTGGTCAGTGTCAGCGTATCGGTATTGCCCGCGCGCTGATTCTGGAGCCGAAGCTGATTATCTGTGACGAACCGGTCTCTGCGCTGGACGTCTCGATTCAGGCGCAGGTGGTGAACCTGCTGCAGCAGCTGCAGCGCGAAATGGGCTTGTCACTGATCTTCATCGCGCACGATCTGGCGGTGGTGAAACACATCTCTGACCGGGTGCTGGTGATGTATCTGGGGCATGCGGTGGAGCTGGGGACCTACAAAGAGGTCTACACCAATCCACAGCATCCTTACACCCGTGCGCTGATGTCTGCTGTGCCGATTCCCGATCCGGACAAGGAGAAGAACAAGCAGATTCAGCTGCTGGAAGGGGAGCTGCCGTCGCCGATCAATCCGCCATCAGGCTGCGTGTTCCGCACCCGCTGCCCGATTGCCGGTCCGGAGTGTGCGAAAACCCGTCCGCTGCTGGAAGGCAGCTTCCACCACGCGGTCTCCTGTCTGAAAGTCGACCCGCTGTAATGCAAAACGCCGGGCAAATGCCCGGCGTTTTCTTATCTGATTTGACGCTTACTCACGCCACAGGATATGACAGAGCTTGTGATCTTTCTCGCGGCACAGCAGCACGCGTGCAAAGACGTCGGTAATCGGTTCACCGTCCGCTTCACCCAGCCCAATGACGACCTCGGCGAAAAAGTCCGGGTTCAGATCGAAATCGACATGATCTTTCCAGTCTTCAGACGGATCAAACAGCTCTGCGCCACCGCGCTCTTCGAACTGCAGATTGAAGAGGATGACGTCTGCCGGATCAAGGTTGTCGACAGCCAGTTCGAGAAAGATATCGTAGGCTTGTTCCAGCGTTTCATCTTCGGTAAGGCGATTATTTAAATCCATAGTCTGTCCTGTCGGCCTGCGGCCATTTACACAATCTGGCTCGTTTTACAGTAAAGGGCTGAAGAAGTAAAACAGTCGTTCGACGATGCGCTGCCACCACGCACGTTTTGCCCAGCGCTTGCCATCCAGCAGGCGTGAACGGGCGATATAGTCATCCTGCACACAGGCGAGATCGCTGCCAAAACCGGCATCATCCACCACCAGCGTCACTTCAAAATTCAGCCATAAACTGCGCATATCAAGGTTCACGGTGCCCACCAGGCTCAGCTGTCCATCGACCAGTACACTTTTGGTGTGCAGCAGCCCATCTTCAAACTGATAGATTTTCACGCCCGCTTCCAGCATCTCACTGAAGAACGAGCGACTGGCCCAGCCGACCAGCAGCGAGTCGTTGTGACGCGGCACGATCACGCTGACGTTAACGCCACGCTGCGCGGCGGTACAGATAGCATGCAGCAGGTCGTCGCTCGGCACCAGATAAGGCGTGGTCATGATCAGCTGTTCACGCGCTGAATAGACCGCGGTCAGCAGCGCCTGATGGATCATATCTTCCGGGAAGCCAGGACCGGAGGCGATCACTTGCACCGTATGGCCGCTCTCCTGTTCAAATGGCATAATGTTGCGATCGGGCGGCGGCGGCAGAATGCGTTTACCGGTCTCAATCTCCCAGTCGCAGCTGAAAACAATGCCCATCGCAGTCGCCACCGGGCCTTCCATACGCGCCATCAGGTCAATCCACTGGCCCACACCTGCGCTCTGTTTAAAGAAACGGGGATCGACCAGGTTCATGCTGCCGGTATAGGCGATGTAATTATCGATCAGGACGATTTTGCGATGCTGACGTAAATCCATCCGTCGCAGGAAGACGCGGAGCAGGCTGACCTGCAATGCTTCCACCACATCGATCCCGGCATTACGCATCATGCCGACCCAGGGGCTGCGGAAAAAGTCGACACTGCCCGCTGAGTCGAGCAGCAGTCGGCAGTGAACGCCTCGGCGTGAGGCCGCCATCAGCGATTCGGCGACTTCATCTGCCAGACCGCCGGGATGCCAGATATAGAACACCATCTCGATGTTATGGCGGGCCAGCTGAATATCACGAATCAGCGCCTGCATGACATCGTCGGAACTGGTGAGCAGTTGCAGCTGGTTCCCTTTGACCCCGGCGATGCCCTGGCGATGGTAGCAAAGCTCAAACAGCGAACGCGCAACGTCGCTGTGCTCTGTGGCAAAAATTTCACGGCACTGTTTAAGATCACTGAGCCAGCGGGCGGTCGACGGCCACATGGTGCGGGCGCGCTCTGCGCGACGTTTACCCAGATGCAGTTCGCCAAACGAGAGATAAGCGATAATGCCCACCAGCGGCAGAATATAGATCACCAGCAGCCAGGCCATCGCGGAAGTCACTGCCCGTCGCTTCATCAGCACGCGCAGCGTAACCCCGGCAATCAGCAGCCAGTAACCAAATACCAGCAACCAGCTGATCAGGGTATAAAAAGTGGTCATAAAGTGGACGTCCCGTTCGCGCTTTCGTCTGGCAAGTTTACGTGCAGTTGCCGGCTAACGGAACCCTTTATCCCGGACATGCAGATCCGATTTGGCATTATCGCAGAGATCTCTATAATGCCCTCGCACAGGTCTCGCGTGTATGACGTCAGAGGGGAAGTGATGAAACGAAGCAGAAATGAAGTGGCGCGCTGGAGAATGTTACGTCAGGCGCATCGCCGTCGCTCCCGCTGGCTGGAAGGGCAGTCGCGCCGTTACAAGCGTATCCACAGCATCCGCCATCAGCTGGCACAGCAGCAGCGTCGCTCAATCCTGTTTATCACGCAGATCATCTGATTAATGATGGCGACTTTCAGGCTTCAAAAAATCCTGATTCTGCCATCACCCGTCGCGCCATGGCGTGCTCCTGACGCGACGCGCCCCGGTCACTGACTTCACACATCAGACACTCCATCGTGCTGCCCAGCGCCGTCGGCCTGCGGTATCCTGCACGATCATACCATTCGTAAGACCACTGACCTGATTTACGCTGATAATAGACTGTGAGCCATGCTGAGCAATTAGCCGGGTAGCCACTGATGACTTCTATTCTGGGATCGGCAATCGCCGCGATCCGCGATAATAACGGATTGAGCAGAGTAAGGGCCTGGCCAGGATAAGTTTTATGCATAATTTGCCCGCGTCTGTGCTGTGCATCCATTCAGAGGTTCAACTCACAATCGCTAAATGTAGACAGCTCTGTCAGATAATTCCTCCTCGCGGCTAAAAAAATGACGGGGTGATCGTTTTTTTAAGCAAAAGGGGACATGCCGTGGTGATATTTCGGGGATTGTACACCCCAAAAATATAAACCTGTACAACTTTACATTACGGTAAGTGTCTATTAAATATGGGTTTGTTGAAATTTAGGCGATGCCGGGTGATATAATGAACTAAATATCTGTACAGGATGAATATTCTTGTATAGCTTTACCGCATCGGTTAGTAACCTAAAACAAACTTAATGAGGCTCAACCATGCAGACTAACGTTCATATTCCCGCTTCAGTTTCTGACATCACCGCTTATCTGCATAGCGCTGCGCAACCTTCTCAGCAGGCTATTCTGGGTTCTGTAGTAGCCGAAATTGTCCAGTCAGGCCGAACTCTGAACCGTAAAGCGATCTGCTCGAAACTGATTGGTCGTTTACAGCATGTCACCAGCCCGGAAGAAGAGCAGCATTATCACGCGCTGATTAGACTCATTCTCGATTAAGAGATGCTTAACCCGCGAGACGTTGTGCCGACATCATCAGCGTCACGTTCACCAGTTGCAGTGCCGCCGCCAGCACGACCAGCATCACAATCCACTGCTTTTTATTACGCCAGCCCTGGCTGCGCCAGAGATAGACTGCGCCGCCAATAAGGCCGGTAATAATTGCCAGCAGCCCCAGAATGATTATCTGCATTTTTTCTCTCTACACGATCAAAACAAAAATGGCTTCTGTGCCAGGCACAGAAGCCATTTTCACTGCACGATTTCTATCAGAAGACGCGTTTAAACGGTTTGACTGAAACCTGTTTGTAGACGCCTGCGGCAAAGTAAGGGTCATCCTGCGCCCAGGATTGCGCGGCTTCCAGTGATGGGAACTCAGCGATCACGGTTGAGCCGGTGAAGCCCGCTACACCAGGATCGTTGCTATCCACAGCAGGCATCGGGCCTGCGATGATCAGGCGTCCCTCTTCCTGCAACAGTTTGAGGCGCGCCAGGTGGGCAGGGCGCACGGCGTTACGTTTTTCCAGTGACTCTGCAGTATCTTCTGCATAAATGACGTAAAGCACTAAGGAACTCCTGGTTATCAGAATTTTGCAACACGTTAAGGGATTGACGATTAGAGTGCAAACGAAACCTGTGGGCGGTTAAAGGCTCAGCATAAAGGGCTAAAAAGCGCTTTTCTTCAGGCGGGATGGCGGGAGTTATTGAAACTGATTGCTATTTGCATTTAAAATCGCTGCTCTATTCAATCACTGCGACTGTTATGACCACGCTGACTATGCCATTACCTAAACGCACGCCTGTCTCCATGCTGTTGTCTGTTGCTCTGCATGGGGTCGTGATTGCCGGAATTCTGTATGCGTCATTCCAGCAGGTGAGTGAGGTCCCTAAAGCGTCGCAGCCAATTAGCGTAACCATGGTCGCGCCTGACGTTCAGCCCGAGCCTGCACCGGCCATCGTGCAGCCGCCTGCGCCGCAGCCCGAACCGCAGCCTGAACCGGAACCGCAGCCCGTGCCCGAACCGCCGAAAGCGGAACCGGTACCTATTCCCAAGCCTGAACCGAAGCCAAAGCCGAAACCCAAACCTGAGCACAAGCGGGAGCAGCCAAAACGTGAGGTGAAGCCGCGTCAGGTAAGTAAACCCCAGGCCGACCCGTTTAAGCAGGAAGCCCCATTGACGCAGAGCAAACCGGCGACTGCGCCAAAAGCTACGCCGTCACCCTCGGCGTCGGCATCAACTGGCCCTAAAGCGCTGAGTGTGAGTAAGCCAGGTTATCCGCAGCGTGCCTTTGCATTGCGCGTAGAAGGCCGTGTGCGGGTGAAATTTGATGTGGATAGCGACGGACGGGTAGATAACATCCAGATCGTCTCTGCTGAGCCACGCAATATGTTTGAGCGGGAAGTAAAGCAGGCAATGAAAAAGTGGCGCTACCAGAGTGGACAGCCAGGACAGGGGCTGACAATGAATATCGTATTTAAGATTAATGGCGGTGCCAGCCTGGAGTAAGGCACCGGGTCAGGCAGAAGCCGCCTGACCCGTTACTTATTCGGCATGTTGCTGATTGGCGCGACCGGCAGGCAGAGGACGTGAATTGCCCTCGTTATCGACCGCGACGTAAATAAAGACCGCTTCAGTAGCACAGTATGTCTGTCCAATCGGCTCAGACGACACTTTTTTGATCCACACTTCAACGTTAATTGTCATGGAACTGTTGCCGGTACGGAGACAGCTCGCATGGCAGCTCACCACATCGCCCACCGCAACGGGCTTCATGAATGACATGCCGTCGACGCGTACCGTGACCACGCGTCCTTCAGCGATCTCTTTCGCCAGGATAGCGCCACCCATATCCATCTGTGACATCAGCCAGCCACCAAAAATATCGCCATTGGCGTTGGTATCAGCCGGCATGGCGAGCGTACGCAGCACCATTTCGCCTTGCGGCAATTTATGTTTTTCGCCCATTGCTTCCACTTTTTTATGCAGGTGAATGCTAAAAAAATGCCCGGCGAGCCGGGCAGATGATTATTTTTGTTCCTGCTGCGGCATCTGTCGCCAGATGTAAAGCCCGCTGAGCAGGGTAAACAGTAAGGTCAGACCGGAAAGACCGAACACTTTAAAGTTAACCCAAAACGCCTGAGATAACCAAAATGCAACATAGATGTTTACCAGGCCGCAGATCAGGAAGAACAGCGCCCAGGCAACGTTGAGCCTGCGCCATACTGCATCGGGCAGCTGCAGTTCTTTGCCCAGCATGCGCTGAATCAGCGTCTGCTCCATAAAAAACTGGCTGTAGAGCAGGGCGGCGGCAAACAGGCTGTAGATCACCGTGACTTTCCACTTAATGAACTCATCGTTGTGGAACACCAGCGTCAGGGTGCCAAAGATGGCCACCAGCACAAAGGTGAAAATCGTCATCTTTTCCAGCTTGCGATAGAGCACCCAGCTGATCACCAGCGCCAGACCGGTCGCGACAATCAGAGCGCCCGAGGCGACAAAAATGTCATACAGCTTGTAGAAGATGAAAAAGACCACCAGGGGGAGAAAGTCGAGTAGCTGCTTCATAGTTTTTCCATTCAGAGTTGGCTGCAAATGTGCCCTCAGGCACACCGTCAATCAACGTAACAGCATATAGAGCCGATAGAGATAGATAATCAACATCGCTGAAACCACATTGCCAGCCGCAGTGAAAATCACCGAAGAAACATTCAGCGGTAATACCGTCAGCGAAGAGAAGAACAGCATCACTATCACTTTAGCCAGCAGCCAGAGCAGAATGGCGGGGGCAATCAGCCTCACATTCTTCCACGCCATCCGCATGCTGGCGCGCATCGCGGCAAAGACACCCATCTTCTCACTGGCGACCATTACCGGTGCCAGCGACAGCAGCATTGTCAGCAGAATGCCCGGCACCACCAGCACCATAAAGCCCAGCTGCGCCACCAGCGTCATCAGGAAGGTGAGCAGCAGCAGCTTTGGCAGCAGCGGAGCTGACGCACCAATCGCCCGCAGCGCACTGACACGCTGGCCGGAAGAGACCATCGGAATCAGATAGAGCATGCCGCCCAGCAGCAACGTATTCCCCATCAGCGCAGCAAACGTGCTGGCCGCCGAGGCACGCAGCAGCACCTGCTGCTGTTCCGGTGACATATTCTGCACCATCTCAAACAACGAACTGGCACTGTCATCGCCCTGTTGCAGGATGGCCATCTGATCGGCGCCGGGTGTCAGCACATGCACCAGCATGACGGTGACAAAAGCGGCCAGCAGCGACATCAACAGCACTGTAGAGAGTTGATGGCGCGCAAAATTTCCTGTGTCACGGTATAACGAGCTTGCCGTGATAGACATGTACTCTCCTTGGAGGAACCGGGTTAATTAACCCGGCGATTGTACATGTTCTGGCAGCTCCGGGGCACCCGGCAGGGCATAACTTTCTGTAATATGAGGTAAAGAGGGTGCAAAAAGGGCAGGAAGGCCGTAACGCGCGCGGGCGCGATCGCAGGCTTCATTATGGATACCCGCTTCACCGGACAGAGTAAACTCCCGACAGGGTGTCGGACGCTGTTCGTAGATACCGCAGGAGACACAGCCGCCAACGTCGCCCTGCAGCGCAACGCAGCGGGGCGCTGCGCTGTTAGTGCCACGCATATTGCGCATTAACAGGCTGAGCGGCTCGGTTAATTCGGTCGGCACCGGACCGCCCGCATCATCGGCTTCAGCCCAGTAAAATGAGACACGGAAATAGGCGCAGCAGGCGCCACAGCTGACACAAGGGTTAGATATTTCACTCATTTGATCACCCGCCCCTCCCAGGGCATCGAACCAAAATCCACAATGAAGATAAGCAACATAGAGCGGGCAAAATTATTCAGCAAGGGGAATTTTGCTGCGCCAGCCCTGGCCGAAATTGATCTAAATCAATCCATTGTTTTATAAGCACTTTATCTGAAGGGTACTGAGTGCAATTTTCTGTAAATCACGTTAAATAATTGCCAGCAAAAAAGCGATGACGTTCGCTATTTTAACATTAAGCAAAGGAGTGATGATGAAACTGGCAAAATGCGCGATGCTGCTGGCTCTGGCTTTACCCCAGCTGGCAATGGCCCACGAAGCGGGCGACTTCTTTATGCGGGCCGGTAGCGCCACCGTCCGTCCCACTGAAGGTTCTGATAATGTGCTGGGAATGGGCGAGTTCAGCGCGTCCAACGACACGCAGCTGGGCCTGACCTTTACCTACATGGCCACGGACAACATTGGTGTCGAGTTACTGGCGGCCACGCCATTCCGTCATAAAGTGGGTCTTGGTCCGACCGGCACGCTGGCTACCGTGCGCCAGTTACCGCCAACGCTGATGGCGCAGTACTACTTCTTTGACAGTAAGAGCAAAGCGCGTCCTTACATTGGCGTGGGTATCAACTACACCACCTTTTACGATGCCGATTTCAACCAGACAGGCCGCGATGCGGGCCTGACCGATCTTAGTGTCAAGGATTCCTGGGGTGTGGCAGGTCAGGTCGGTCTGGATTACCAGATTAACCGTGACTGGATGCTGAATGCGTCGGTGTGGTACATGGATATTGATACAGAAGTGAAGTTTAAAGCCGGTGGCGAGCAGCAGAACATCAATATGCGCATCGATCCGTGGGTCTTCTTCTTCGGTGCGGGTTACCGCTTCTGATGATAAAAAGGCCGCTGAATCAGCGGCCTTTTTTTGTCTGTTACGACGTTATTTGATCTGCATATTGTTGACGACTGACTTCACGCCTGGCACGCTGCGCGTAACCTGAACGGCACGATTAGCCATCTGTGGTGATGAAACAAAGCCGCTCAGCTGAACTTTACCTTTGAAGGTTTCTACGTTGATTTCAGTTGATTTCAGCGACTCGTCTTTCAGCAGTTCACCTTTAACTTTTGTGGTCACCACGGTGTCATCAATATAGCCACCGGTTCCCTCTTTGGTTGCGGTTGGCGCACAGGCGCTCAGTGTCAGCGCAACAACGCCAGCCAGTACAGCACCTGTCAGCAGTTTAACGAATTTCATTGCTTTCTCTCCCTGTCACAAATTGGATGCGACGTTACCGTAACGACGCTTTGTCATTGTGGTGCAGATTTTGCAAAAAGGGCAAATAGCGGAATGAAAAAAAAGGAAACAAATCATGCCTTATCGCGTGATAAGGCATGATGGCAGGATTAACGGCTGGCGGCTTTGAGGCGGCTGACGAAATTCTTCAGTTCGCTCAGCATCACTTCAGGTTCTGAATGATGCTTTTCAATGATTCTGACAATGGCAGAACCGGAGATAGCACCCGCGGCACCGGAAGCGATCGCTTCTTTAACCTGTTCAGGTTCTGAGATACCAAAGCCCTGCAGCGGCGGCGCGGCATGATATTCACGCAGCTTGTCGATCAGGTGCTTCAGCGGCAGGCTGGCGCGGTTTTCCGCACCGGTAACGCCCGCGCGTGACAGCAGGTAGGTGTAACCCCGTCCGTGCGACGCAATCTCACGCAGCAGCTCGTCGCTGGCGTTAGGCGGACAGATAAAGATAGGTGCCACGCCGTGACGCAGAGCCGCCTGACGGAAAGGCGCAGACTCTTCAACCGGCACATCCGCCACCAGCACTGAATCAACACCAGCTTCTGCACAACGGGCATAGAACTCATCCACGCCGTTAGTAAAGACCAGATTGGCGTACATCAGCAAACCAATCGGCAGAACCGGATATTTACGGCGGATAGTCGCCAGCATCTCAAAACACTGGCTGGTATTGGTGCCCGCCGCAAAGGCGCGCAGCGTCGCGTTCTGAATGGTCGGCCCATCCGCCAGAGGATCGGAGAAGGGAATACCCAGCTCCAGCGCATCTGCACCACCTTCAACCAGCGCATCAATCACGCGCAGTGAAAGCTCAGGGGAAGGGTCGCCCAGCGTAACAAAAGGAACGAAAGCGCCTTCGTTATTCGCTGACAGACGGGTAAAAAGTTGATTGTAACGTTCCATCAGATTTCTCCCTGCGCTGTCAAAATGTCATGAACGGTGAAAATATCTTTGTCGCCACGTCCAGAGAGGTTGACCACAATCAACTGCTCTTTTTCCGGCTCAGCGTGAATCATCTTCAGGGCGTGTGCCAGGGCGTGAGACGACTCCAGCGCCGGAATAATCCCTTCCGCACGAGACAGCAGTTTAAAGGCGTCCATCGCTTCGTTATCGGTAATGGAGACATACTCCGCACGACCGATGCTGTTGAGGTGCGCATGCTGCGGACCAACCGACGGGAAGTCGAGACCGGCAGAGATTGAGTAAGACTCCTCAATCTGGCCGTCATGGGTCTGCATCATCGGCGATTTCATACCGAAGTAGATGCCGACGCGACCGTGCTTAAGCGGTGCGCCATGCTCGCCGGTTTCGATGCCGTGGCCTGCTGGCTCTACGCCGATCAGCTTCACGCTGGCCTCATCGATAAAGTCGGCAAACATCCCAATAGCATTGGAGCCACCACCCACACAGGCGAGGATCGCGTCGGGCAGGCGTCCCTCTCTTTCCAGAATCTGCTTTTTAGTCTCTTCGCCAATCATGCGCTGGAACTCACGTACAATAGTCGGGAAGGGATGCGGACCCGCTGCGGTGCCGAGCATATAGTGTGAGGTCTCGTAGCTGCCAGACCAGTCGCGCAGCGCTTCGTTACAGGCATCTTTCAGCGTGGCGGAGCCGCTGTGAACCGGGATCACTTCTGCGCCCATCAGACGCATACGGAACACGTTAGGTGACTGACGCTCGACATCTTTCGCGCCCATATAGATGCGGCATTTCATGCCCAGCAGTGCACAGGCCAGCGCTGAAGCCACGCCGTGCTGACCGGCGCCGGTTTCGGCAATGATTTCGTTTTTGCCCATGCGTTTGGCTAACAGCGCCTGACCCAGCACCTGGTTGGTTTTGTGCGCGCCACCGTGCAGCAGATCTTCACGCTTCAGATAGAGGCGGGTTTTGGTGCCTTTGGTCAGGTTTTTGCACAGCGTCAGGGCAGTAGGACGACCCGCGTAGTTCTTTAGCAGGTCGGTAAACTCGGCCTGAAACTCAGGATCTTTCTGGGCGTCGACAAATGCCTGTTCCAGCTGGCGCAGGGCTGGCATCAGGATCTGCGGAACATACATTCCGCCAAATTCGCCAAAGTAGGGATTGAGTAACGTCATTTTTTATCTTCCTTTCTCGGGCCCGCCGTTGAGCAGGCCGGGCAAATCAGTAGGCACGCAGTGTCTGAAACACCGCGGCAATTTTACGGGCATCTTTGATGCCAGGCGCGCTTTCCACGCCAGAGTTGAAGTCCAGTCCGGCACAGCCCAGCTGCGCGGCTTCAACACAGTTATCTGCGCTCAGGCCACCAGCCAGCAGCACATTGTTCAGGTTCTGACCCTGTAACAGCGACCAGTCGAAACGCTGTCCGGTGCCGCCATCGCCATTATCAAACACATAGCGGTCAACGTGCGGCCAGTCGCGCGCCGGTAGTACGCCTTCAATACGCAGCGCCTTCCAGATTTGAATCTCTGCTGGCAGAGCCGCGCGCAGTTCGGCCACAAATTCTGGCGTCTCGTTGCCATGCAGCTGAACGGCTGACAGTGAAAGTGTCGTGGCTTGAGTTACAACGTCACTGACTGAGTTGTTGCGGAACACGCCGACATAGCGCAGGGGTGCGGCGGCAATCACGGTCTGCGCCGTGGCGGTGTCAATCTGGCGCGGTGAACCTTCAGCGAAGATCAGACCGCCGTAGATCGCGCCGGCTTCATAGGCGGCACGCGCATCTTCAGCGCGGGTTAAACCGCAGACTTTATTGCTGCCCAGTGTGACGCGACGCACTGCGCCGGTCAGGTCCGCTTCTTCCATCAGGGCTGAGCCGATCAGGAAGCCGTTCGCGAAGTGGCTCAGCTCGCGGATATCGGCATAGCTGTTAATGCCCGATTCGCTGATCACCGTGACGCCGTGCGACAGGCGTGGCGCCAGCTGGCGGGTACGGTTGAGATCGATAGAGAGGTCACGCAGATCGCGGTTGTTAATGCCGACGACTCTGGCCTGCAGCGCGATAGCCCGCTCCAGTTCTTCTTCATTACTCACTTCCGTCAGAATGCCCATCTTCAGGCTGTGTGCCACGGCGGCCAGCTGACGATACTGCTCATCATCCAGCACCGAGAGCATCAGCAGGATCGCATCCGCCTGGTAGTAACGGGCCAGATAGATCTGGTAAGGGTCGATGATAAAATCTTTGCACAGCACCGGCTGGGTGATGGCGGCGCTGACAATCGGCAGAAAGGCGAAGTCACCCTGAAAATATTTTTCATCGGTCAGCACGGACACCGCAGAAGCGTAATGGCGGTAAACCCCGGCGATGGCGGCCGGATCGAAATCCTCGCGAATCACGCCTTTTGACGGTGACGCCTTTTTACACTCCAGGATAAACGCGGTTCTTGCACCCTGCAGCGCATCGTAGAAATGACGGCTGGCAGGTTCAATGCTGTTCTGAAAGGTGGAGAGAGGCTGCTGCTGCTGACGGGCTTCAACCCAAATCGCTTTGTCCTGAACAATTTTTTCTAACACGGTGCCTTTCATGATTATCCTCTTGCTGCCAGTGCGACTACACGCTCATAAGCCTGTCCGCTGCGGATGGCGTTAAGCGCCTGCTGTGCGTTTTCACGCAGATCTTCCTGACCGAATACTTTAAGCAACATCGCCACGTTAACGGCGACCGCCTCCTCATGGGCCTGCTGGCCATTACCCTGGAGTAAAGCCGTCAGAATGTCACGATTTTCTTCCGGCGAGCCGCCCGCCAGCGCCTCTTTGGGATGGAACCCAAAACCAAAGTCTTCTGGCGACAGCTGATAGCGGGTAATTTCCCCTTCACGCAGTTCCGCCACATGGGTCACATCGTGCAGCGCCACTTCATCCATACCGCCACCGTGAACCACCGCCGCACGCTGATAACCCAGCACTTTCAGGGTCTGCGCAATCGGCATAACCAGTTCCGGGCTGTAAACACCGATCACCGCCAGTGGAGGACGCGCCGGGTTGATCAGCGGACCTAACACATTAAACAGCGTGCGGGTCTTCAGCTGCTGACGGACCGGCATCGCGTGGCGAAAGCCCGTGTGATACTGCGGTGCAAACAGGAAGCAGACGTTCAGATCGTCCAGCGCCTGGCGCGCCCGGTCAGCGGGCATATCCAGATTGATGCCAAAAGCGGCCAGCAGATCGGACGAACCGGATTTACTGGAGACGCTGCGGTTACCGTGCTTCGCCACTTTCAGACCGCATGTCGCGGCCACAAAGGCGCTGGCCGTCGAAATATTAATGCTGTTACTGCCATCGCCGCCGGTGCCCACGATATCGGCAAACGCGTAATCCGGGCGGGGAAACGGTTTAGCATCTTCCAGCAGCGCCGTAGCGGCACCGGCGATCTCTTCCGGCGTTTCACCGCGCACTTTCATGGCGATCAGCGCGGCAGCGAGCTGCGTTGGCTCCAGCTGTCCGGTAATAATGGCGCTGAACAGCTGATGACTCTCAGCCTGATTCAGCGTCTGCGCCTGGTAAAGTTTTTCCAGTGTCTGTTGCATCGTTATTCTCCCTGTTACTTCGCCAGCGCCCAGGCCAGCGTCTGCTCAAGCAGTCGCGCGCCCTGAGAAGTCAAAATCGATTCAGGATGGAACTGAAACCCGCAGGCGCGATCGGTTTCATGGCGAACGGCCATTACCATCCCGTTGTAACTGGCGTTGACCGTCAGCTCATCCGGCGTGTTGCTGCCCACCAGCGAGTGATAGCGCGCCACCGGCAGCGGATTGCTCAGGCCGGCAAACATCGCCTCGCCGTCATGGACAATAGAAGAGGCTTTGCCGTGCAGGATCTCGCCTGCCTGACCCACATGGCCGCCATAGGCTTCCACAATCGCCTGATGGCCCAGACAGATGCCGATAATCGGCAGACGGCCGCGCAGCACCCGCAGCAACTCCGGCATACAGCCCGCGTCTTTTGGCGCGCCGGGGCCGGGGGAGAGCATCAGCACCGGATTTTCCATCCGCTGCAGCTGTTCAATTAACAGTTCTGCAGGCAGGTTGTTGCGGTAGATCACCACGTTGTGACCAAAGGTCCGCAGCTGATCAACCAGGTTGTAGGTAAAAGAGTCGATGTTATCGAGCAGCAGAATATCGGCCATCAGAAGATCTCCTTGCAGTGATGGGCAGTCGCGATAGCGCGCAGAACGGCCCGGGCTTTATTGCGGCTTTCATCCGCTTCAGCCTGCGGATTGGAATCCAGCACCACACCGGCGCCCGCCTGAACGGTGGCGACGCCATCTTCGACATAGGCCGAACGAATAACGATACAGGTATCGAGATCGCCCTGAGCGGTGAAGTAGCCCACCGCGCCGCCGTAGCTGCCGCGACGGGTGCGTTCAGCTCCGGCAATCAGTTGCATCGCACGAACTTTTGGCGCGCCGCTCAGGGTGCCCATATTCATACAGGCGCGATACGCGTGGAGCACATCGAGGTCGGCGCGCAGCGTGCCCACCACGCGGGAAACCAGATGCATCACAAATGAGTAGCGGTCGACTTTGGTCAGATCAGCCACATAACGGCTGCCGGGCACGCAGATACGCGCCAGATCGTTACGCGCCAGATCCACCAGCATCAGATGCTCAGCCAGCTCTTTATGGTCAGTGCGCATCTCCAGCTCAATACGGCTGTCGAGATCGCGGTCCAGTGAGCCATCGGCATGGCGACCACGTGGACGGGTACCGGCAATCGGGTAGATCTCAATCTGACGTGAGGTCGAGTCATACTTCAGCGAGCTTTCGGGCGAGGCGCCAAACAGAGAGAAATCCTGATCCTGCATAAAGAACATATACGGGCTTGGGTTGCTGTTTTTCAGCGTGTCGTAGGCGGCCAGCGGTGACGGGCACGGCAGCGAGAAGCGGCGCGACGGCACGACCTGGAAAATTTCGCCGATGCGAATCGCCTGCTGCATGGTGCGAACCACATCGCAATACTCTTCATCACTCTGGCTGGTGGTCAGCGTCATCTGTTCAACTGAATGAACCGGCAGAGCAGGCGCTGGCTGCAACATCTGACCATGTAATTGCTCAATGCGGCGTTGCAGGCGCTGGAACTCGCTGGTGGACGGGCAGAACAGGCTGGCCTGCAGACGCGCACTGCGGGTCTGGTGATCGATCACCAGTAAGGTCTCTGCCAGGTAGAAACAGTAATCGGGGCAGCGCTGCTGATTATCCAGCTCTGGCAGGGCTTCGAAACCGGCCACCAGATCGTAAGCAAACAACCCACCCAGCAGCACGGCTTCGCGCTCGTCGGCAGAGGAGTTAACCAGCTGGGGAATCAGGCGCAGTGCATCAAACACCGACAGTGCCTTAAGGCGTGAATCTTCGTCCTGCTGATGGTCGGTGCTCTGAGGGAAAGTCAGTTCGCGCCCATCGGGACGGACCTGATTGCTGACGGAGGCGGGCAGAGCCTCATCCAGCAGCGGCAGTACGGCTCGGCCATTTTCTGACAGCGCCTGAACGGTAACCTTATTACCCATGGCGCTGATACGCAGCGCACTGTCGACAATCAGCAGACTTTTTAAATTGCGCTTGCTGTCGATGTCGGCAGATTCGAGCAGCAGGGTTGCCGGACGTGCGCCGCACAGCTGATGAAACACTGCGGCCGGATCTTCGCGATAGGGCGCGTTGCCGGTAATCAACTTCACTGTAGGTTTCGCATTTGGCATGATGATTTCTCTGAATTTCGCTCAAAAAAAAAGCCCGCTCGGTGGCGGGCTCAGGTATTCGCACAGCGTTTACGCAAAGTGTGCACGACCCAGTCGCCCGTTTTCGGGAACATCGCGCCAACCGTTTAAATGCGTGATTACAACAGCCATGATTGAATACCCGTTACGTGTGAACTTGTGTACTAGTTAACGGGTTCAGGGCGGAAATGTCAATAGCCTTTTTCACTGAGCGTTAAAATCGTTATCATGCTGGCCGGTTTAGTTTCAGCAGGAGTTCTCTTGAGCGATATCGCCCGTTTCCCGGTTTATGATTTACACAGCCACACGCGTGCCTCCGATGGCTTACTGACGCCAGTCGCGCTGGTGCAGCGAGCCGTTGAGATGCGCGTCGGCGTACTGGCGATCACCGATCACGACAGCGTTGCAGGGGTAGAGGAAGCGCAGCAAACGGCACTCGACCTCGATTTACCGATAAAGGTGCTGGCAGGCGCAGAGATCTCCACGCTGTGGGAGAACCATGAGATTCACATCGTCGGCCTGAATATTGATATCCATCATCCGGCGATGGTGACCTTTCTGGCTGGACAACACGCCTGCCGTCGGATGCGGGCAGAAGAGATTGGTGAGCGACTCGCGAAGGCGCGCATCCCGGATGCGCTGGCGGGGGCGCTGCGACTGGCGGATGGCGGCATCATTACCCGTGGTCACTTTGCCCGCTTCCTGATCGAGCAGGGCAAAGCGGAGAACATGGCGCAGGTATTCAAAAATTATCTGGCGCGTGGCAAAACCGGCTACGTGCCGCCACAATGGTGTACAATTAAACAAGCTATTGATGCGATTCATCATTCTGGTGGTTGTGCCGTGCTGGCGCATCCCGGTCGTTACGGTTTATCGGCGAAGTGGCTTAAGCGACTGGTCGCCCATTTCCGCGAAGCGGGCGGCGATGCAATTGAAGTTGCTCAGTGCCAGCAGCCACCCAATGAGCGCACCACACTGGCGCAATACGCCAGAGATAATGAACTGGCCGCATCACAAGGTTCTGATTTTCATCAACCCTGCCCGTGGATTGAGTTGGGCCGCAAACTCTGGCTGCCCGCGGCGGTTGAGCCGGTCTGGGAACGCTTCCCGGATCTCGCTCCCAGCCTGGCAATCACGGAAAGGTGACACGAGGTTTTTATGAGTCAATTGTTTCACATTCATCCGGACAACCCACAGCCGCGCCTGATCAGTCAGGCGGTCGACTACCTGAACAAAGGCAGCGTCATCGTCTATCCTACCGATTCCGGCTATGCGCTGGGCTGTCGGCTGGAAGAGAAGGGCGCGATGGAGCGCATTTGCCGTATCCGTCAGCTCGACGGGCACCACAACTTCACCCTGATGTGCCGGGATCTCTCTGAGCTGTCGGTCTATTCGCAGGTGGGCAACTCCGCCTTCCGCCTGCTGAAAAACAACACGCCAGGCAACTACACCTTTATTCTTAAGGCGACCAAAGAAGTGCCGCGTCGCCTGATGAATGACAAACGTAAGACCATTGGTCTGCGTGTGCCTTCGAATCCAGTGGCGCTGGCACTGCTGGAAGCGCTTAATCAGCCGATGATGTCGACCTCATTAATCCTGCCGGGCAACGATTTCACCGAGTCTGACCCGGAAGAGATCCAGCACAGCATTGGTAAACTGGTCGATCTGATCATTGACGGCGGTACGCTGGGGCAACAGCCAACCACGGTGGTCGATCTGACCACCGATGCGCCGGAAATCGTGCGTGAAGGCGTGGGCGACACCCGCCCGTTCCTGTAATTAAGTCGGGCTTCAGACACCGTGGGTCGGTGTCTGAGCCAGATTCGACTCTAACCAGTTCTTAAACTGGCCGTACGGAATATAAAGTGACACATCTTTCAGAATCACTTTGTTATTTCGCCCATTCTTAATCGAATCAGAATAGCCAACAATAACGCCGCTCAGCGTATCATCACGGTTATAAACACCGCCGCCCGACATTCCCTGAACCACGCCTGCGTTAGACGCCATTGCGATACAGGGACTTTTATTCCAGTCATTCCGGATTGCCGTGCGGGCTAAATTCACCCCGGTAGACTCAACCGGCATCGCGGAAATAAAACTGTAGCCATACATTTTAACGGGATCGCCGATGTCACCGCTGCGGAATTTAGCCAGCGTGCCGGCATCATTCTTGTGATAAATAATCGCAAGGTCGCAATAAGGGTGATAAGACTTCACGCGCTGCACGGCAGTTTTAGCAACATGCGCAGCGGTGAGGCTATATTCAGGCGTCAGAGGTATGCTGGTGCCCAGTGTGCCGAGACCGAGGATCGTCGGAATGCCAGTCACGCTCATATCTACGTGCTGCATCGCCGTACGACTGTACTCAGTGTGGCCCACAGAGCACCCGCTCAGGACCAGTGCAGCAAGCACCGGGCACAGAAACAGGTTTCTCATGATGGTTTTCTTTATTCAGGCATGTCGGGAAATCCCTGGTGAAGATTTTTGACATGCAAGCAAGGTTCATCACTGAACCGTATTAACGCAACAACTCCGGATGCGCCGGTTTATTGGATTAATGTAAAAACACTATTTTTATTAACGAATGAAATAAGCCAGACGGTAATCTCGCAAGACCGCTTTATCGCGTGCTTTGCTTTTTTATTGTGCTGCTGAGATAAAGTGTATCAGCTTAATAGTGTCGTACAATTTATTAAATCTAATAAAATCCAAATGTCATGAGAAATAAGGTTTTAAATTAATCTCCATTAGGAATAATCTGACTTGTGCATTTTTGCAGCATATACATCATGAATAAATTCAATTAAATAGCATTTTATGCTGACTTTAATATTTTTTTCAGAGGATCTTAAGTCATGTTAAAACGGTGGAAGTGTAAGATAGTGTTAAGGTTTTCATCCTCAGAACATCACTTTGAGGATAAAGGAGTGGTTAGAAAATTTAATTGTCATCAGCTATAAAGTTTTCGAAACATGCGTTTTATTAAACATATTTTCTTATCATTGGATCGGGCATTATTTAATTCAGTATTAAGTATTATCAGATCTCAAACTATCAGAGGCTGACCTTTATTTATTAGCTATCCGGCCATTCATAAAGCGCGTTACATCAGCGTTAAATGTCTGTATAATGGGGCAAACTTACTAAGTTAACTTGTTGATTTAGAAAGGATTATCACCCAATTATGACGCCTGGGAAGGCGACAAAGAGGAAGCTCAATGAGCGAAAAGTTACAGAAAGTCTTAGCGCGTGCCGGTCATGGTTCGCGTCGTGAAATCGAATCAATGATTGCTGCTGGCCGTGTCAGCGTTGACGGCAAGATCGCCACCCTTGGCGACCGCGTCGAAAGCAGCAAATCCCTGAAAATCCGTATTGATGGCCATCTGGTATCGATTGCTGAATCAGCAACCGAAGTTTGCCGCGTGCTGGCTTACTACAAACCGGAAGGTGAACTCTGTACCCGCAGCGATCCTGAAGGCCGCCCGACGGTGTTTGACCGTTTGCCTCGTCTTCGTGGTTCACGCTGGATTGCCGTTGGCCGTCTGGATGTGAACACCTGTGGTCTGATGCTCTTCACCACCGATGGTGAACTGGCGAACCGCCTGATGCATCCGAGCCGTGAAGTAGAACGTGAATATGCGGTGCGCGTGTTTGGTCAGGTCGACGATGATAAAATTCGTCAGCTGAGCAAGGGCGTTCAGCTGGAAGATGGCCCGGCTGCTTTTAAAACCCTGAAGTTTGGCGGCGGAGAAGGTATCAACCAGTGGTACAACGTGACCCTGACTGAAGGACGCAACCGTGAAGTGCGTCGTCTGTGGGAAGCGGTCGGTGTGCAGGTCAGTCGTCTGATGCGTGTTCGCTACGGCGATATCACGCTACCAAAAGGCCTGCCACGCGGTGGCTGGACCGAACTGGATCTGCCCGCGGTGAACTACCTGCGTAACCTGGTTGAACTGGATGATGAAACCGTCACCAAGCTGGTGGTCGAGAAAGATCGCCGTCGCACCAAGGCGAACCAGATTCGTCGTGCGGTGAAACGCCACAGCAAAGTGAGCAGCACTCCCCGTGCGCCACGCCGCAATCCGGGCAGCAAACGTAACTCCGGTTAATCCCGTTGCCCGATAGCGAAAAACGCAGCCCCAGGGCTGCGTTTTCTTTTTTTGCTACCAGTCAATTCCCTGCTGAGCCTGTATACCGGCATCAAACGCGTGTTTAACCGGCCGCATCTCCGTGACCGTATCCGCCATCTCAGTCAGACTGCGATGACAGCCACGTCCGGTAATGATCACACTCTGATGCGCGGGCCGTTGTTGCAGGGCGGTAATCAAATCGTCCAGCGGCAGATAATCCATGCTGACCATATAGGTGATTTCGTCGAGCACCACCAGATCGAGCTGCTCATCGGCCAGCATCCGTTTTGCATGCTGCCACACGGCCAGACAGGCGGCGGTATCCGTTGCGCGGTTCTGCGTGTCCCAGGTAAACCCGGTTGCCATCACCTGAAATTCGACACCGTGCTGTTCCAGCAGATTACGCTCGCCATTCGGCCAGTCACCTTTGATAAACTGAATCGCCGCCGCACGCTTGCCATGTCCGGTGGCGCGTAGTGCCGTGCCAAAGGCCGCAGTGGTTTTGCCTTTGCCATTGCCGGTGAACACTATCAGGATGCCACGAACCTCAGTGGCCGCCGCAATGCGCGCATCGACCTGCTCTTTTAACCGTTGCTGACGCTGTTGATGACGATCCTCAGCCATTATTCCGCGGCTCCCGGTTTTCTGCCCGGCTGAGCATCAAAGCTGATCCCGGTTTTGCGTCGGCTGTCATCACCCATCAGATAAAGGTAGAGCGGCATCAGATCGGCAGGGGTTTTCAGCTTATTCGCATCTTCCTGCGGGAATGCGCTGGCGCGCATTTTGGTGCGTGTACCGCCGGGATTAATACAGTTCACCCGCAATGCCTGCGTCTTATACTCATCGGCCAGCACCTGCATCATGCCTTCGGTGGCAAATTTAGAGACGGCGTAAGCGCCCCAGCCCGCCCGACCGGTGCGGCCAACGCTGGAGGTGGTAAACACCAGTGAACCGGCATCTGACTTTAACAGCAGCGGCAACAGCGCCTGCGTCAGGAAGAAGGTGGCGTCCAGGTTGATGTTCATCACCTGCTGCCAGACCTGTGGGTCGAGTTCAGCCAGCGGCACAATCTCACCCAGGATCCCGGCGTTATGCAGCACGCCGTCAAGACGTGGAAACTGTTGTGACAGCTGTTCTGCGACCTGGTGGCAACGTTCCGGTGTGGCATCGGCCAGATCGAACACCACGGAATGAGCAGGGCATTGATTAAGTTGATTGATGGCCTGTTCGACCTGCTGAAGTTTCTCAGGGTTTCGGCCCATGAGGATCACTTCAGCGCCGTAACGGGCGTAAGTCAGCGCCGCTTCCCGGCCAATGCCATCTGAAGCGCCAGTAACCAGGATAATACGGTGATTGAGCAGGTCGCTTTTCGGTTGATAATGCACAGCGGGTTCCTCCGGCGAAAACAGCATGATTCCGCTTTATGCCTGAATTTACGAATGGGCGCAATCGCCAACCCACGCATTCTGTGCCAGCTGCTGGCATTTCAGGCGACGGAGCAGGGCAAAACGGCTAAACTGGCGAACTGTTTTTGATTCTCTGCAACTAAGGCGACCTGATGGATTTTATTTCAACGTATGGACTGTTTTTAGCGAAAGCGGTGACACTGGTGGTTGCCGTCGCTGCGATTGTCATGATTATCATGAATGCCGCGTTACGCAAACGGGCACAAAGCGGTCAGCTTCGCCTGACTCATCTGGGTGATGACTATCAGCAGATGAAAGAGGATTTACAGCTGGCAAAAATGCAGCCTCAGGCGCAGAAAGTCTGGCTGAAGAATCATAAAAAAAGCGAAAAGCTGAAAGCCAAAGCGGAAAAGCAGGCGGCGAAGCAGGGCCGGACTGACAGTGTGAAACCGACGCTCTATGTGCTCGATTTCAAAGGCAGTATGGATGCCGGAGAAGTAGCCTCACTACGTGAAGAGATTTCAGCCGTGCTGGCCGTTAAGCAGCCTGGCGATGAAGTGCTACTGCGGCTTGAAAGTCCTGGCGGTGTGGTGCATGGCTATGGCCTGGCGGCCTCGCAGCTGCAGCGTCTGCGCGATCAGGGTCTGCGCATCACGGCAGCCGTGGATAAAGTGGCGGCCAGCGGCGGTTATATGATGGCCTGTGTGGCCGATCGCATTGTGGCAGCGCCATTCTCAATCATTGGCTCCATCGGCGTGGTTGCGCAGATCCCAAACTTTAACCGTCTGCTGAAGCGTAACGATATTGATGTTGAGCTGCATACTGCAGGACAGTACAAGCGCACGCTGACGCTGTTTGGTGAGAACACCGAAGAGGGACGCGAGAAATTCCAGGAAGATCTCGACGAAACGCACCTGCTGTTCAAGCAGTTTGTTCACCAGATGCGCCCGACACTCGATATTGACCGGGTGGCAACCGGTGAACACTGGTATGGACGTCAGGCGCTGGATCTGGGTTTGATTGACGAAATCGGCACCAGCGATGATCTGATCATCCGTCAGATGGATCAGTTCAACGTGCTCGGCGTGCATTACGCCCGCCGCCGCAAAATGATGGACCGCTTTACCCAAAGCGCCGGTTCGGTGGCAGAGGGTCTGCTGCTGAAACTCTGGCAGCGCGGCGAGAAGCCACTGCTCTGATGCGAAACCCGGCCAGTGCCGGGTTTTTTATTCCAGGTGGTAGAGCGGCGACAGCACCACGGCAAGGTGTTTAAAGACGTTAAACACTGCGGTGGTTTTCGCGGTTGGCAATCCCTCTGCATCGAGAAAAAACGGTCCGCGAAAGACCAGCACATCCGCCTGCTGAATCACCTCGTCCGCCTGCATGCCGGCTAAATAATCATCATGCTCTTTAATCAGCGCATTAGCCTTTTCCAGCAATGCCTGGCGGGAAATAGCCTCCGTCGATCTTTGCATCTATTCACTCCTTTTTCACTGCATCCTGATTTCTTCTATATTACTGTCCTGTCAGGCGGTGTGACAAATCGGTCTCAACGATGAAAACCTGGCGTAAGTTCGGGCTGAGTGCTAATTAAGTTGCGTAACAGATTTTATCAGGTAGAGTGTGGGCGATTCCGATTTCAGGGATTTTGCACCGGGATGTGCGAAGAGTTCAGATTGAAAAAGCACGCTTTATCATGCAGTTGCATAACGCCACATCGTCTGATCTGAGATTGACCCCTCCGCCTTGAAATGTTAAACAGGCGCAGCAATATTGAACCCAATGGGTTTTTGGGCATCCAATCCTCTCCCGTTAAGCAGGATGTTTTCATTAGGTAAAGGTAAATATGGGTAAAGCACTCGTTATTGTTGAGTCCCCGGCAAAGGCTAAAACAATCAATAAATACCTGGGCAATGACTACGTGGTTAAATCCAGCGTCGGTCATATCCGGGATCTGCCGACCAGTGGTTCAACCGCGAAGAAGAGTGCTGACGCCTCGACTGAAAAGAAAGCCAAAGACGCTGCGACTGACAAGAAAGTCAAAAAAGTTAAAAAAGATGAGAAAGCCGCACTCGTCAGCCGCATGGGTGTTGACCCCTATCACGGCTGGGAAGCGGATTATCAGATTCTGCCCGGCAAAGAGAAAGTGGTTGCCGAACTGAAGGCGTTAGCCGCCAATGCTGACCACATCTATCTCGCAACCGACCTTGACCGCGAAGGGGAAGCCATTGCCTGGCACCTGCGGGAAGTGATCGGGGGTGATGATTCACGCTTCAGCCGCGTGGTCTTTAACGAAATTACTAAGAATGCGATTCGTCAGGCGTTTGAAAAGCCGGGCGAACTGAATATTGATCGGGTGAATGCTCAGCAGGCGCGTCGTTTCATGGACCGCGTGGTGGGCTACATGGTCTCGCCACTGCTGTGGAAGAAGATTGCCCGTGGTCTCTCTGCCGGCCGTGTGCAATCCGTTGCGGTTCGCCTGGTGGTGGAACGTGAACGTGAGATCAAAGCGTTTGTTCCCGAAGAGTACTGGGAAGTTAATGCCGCGCTGACCACGCCGAAAGGCGATGAGCTGTCGATGGACGTGACGCACAAAGGCGATAAAGCCTTCCGTCCGGTCAACCGCGACGAGACTTATGCCGCCGTCGCGCTGCTGGAAAAAGCACGCTATGAGATCGTTGATCGTGAAGACAAGCCGACCAGCAGCAAGCCGGGCGCGCCTTATATCACCTCGACACTGCAGCAGGCTGCCAGTACCCGTCTCGGCTTTGGCGTCAAGAAGACCATGATGATGGCCCAGCGTCTGTACGAAGCCGGTCACATCACTTACATGCGTACCGATTCGACCAACCTGAGTCAGGATGCGGTCGCGATGGCGCGTGGCTATATCGAAAGCAATTTCGGTAAAAAGTATCTGCCTGAAACCGCCATTACCTACGCCAGCAAAGAGAACTCCCAGGAAGCGCACGAAGCGATTCGTCCTTCTGATGTGGAAGTCGTGGCGGAACAGCTGAAAGATATGGAAGCGGATGCGCAGAAACTCTATCAGCTGATCTGGCGTCAGTTTGTTGCCTGTCAGATGACACCGGCCAAATATGACTCCAGCACCATTACGGCGGCGGCGGGTGATTTTAAACTCAAGGCGAAAGGCCGCATTCTGCGTTTCGACGGCTGGACCAAAGTGATGCCAGCGCTGCGTAAGAATGATGAAGATCGTACGCTGCCTGCGGTGACGGTGGGTGATGTTCTGGACCTGCAACAGCTACTGCCCGGCCAGCACTTTACCAAACCACCGGCGCGCTTCAGCGAAGCGTCACTGGTGCGTGAGCTGGAGAAGCGCGGTATTGGTCGTCCTTCAACCTACGCTGCCATCACCTCGACCATTCAGGATCGTGGCTACGTACGGGTGGAAAACCGCCGTTTCTATGCGGAAAAAATGGGTGAAATCGTCACCGATCGTCTGGAAGAGAACTTCCGCGAACTGATGAATTACGATTTTACCGCCCGCATGGAGAGCAACCTCGACCTGGTTGCCAACAACGAAGCGCAATGGAAAGCGGTGCTCGATCACTTCTTCGCCGACTTTACTCAGCAGCTTGAGCTGGCTGAGAAAGATCCTGAAGAGGGCGGCATGCAGCCGAACCAGATGGTGCTGACCTCCATTGAGTGTCCGACCTGTAGCCGTCAGATGGGGATTCGTACCGCCAGCACCGGTGTTTTCCTGGGCTGTTCCGGCTATGCGCTGCCACCTAAAGAGCGCTGCAAACAGACCATCAACCTGATTCCGGAGAATGAAGTTCTCAATATTCTGGAAGGGGATGATGCTGAGACCAACGCTCTGCGTGCCCGTCGTCGCTGCCAGAAGTGTGGCACGGCCATGGACAGCTATCTGATCGACAACGAACGTAAACTGCATGTCTGTGGTAATAACCCGGAATGTGATGGTTACGAAATCGAGAAGGGCGAATTCCGCATCAAAGGCTATGACGGCCCGATAGTGGAGTGCGAGAAGTGTGGTTCTGAGATGCACCTGAAGATGGGACGCTTTGGTAAGTACATGGGGTGTACCAACGAAGAGTGCAAAAACACCCGCAAGATTCTGCGTAGTGGTGAAGTTGCACCGCCGAAAGAAGATCCGGTTCCACTGCCTGAACTGGCGTGTGAGAAGTCCGATGCTTACTTCGTGTTGCGTGACGGCGCAGCGGGTGTTTTCCTCGCGGCCAACACCTTCCCGAAATCACGCGAAACGCGTGCGCCGCTGGTGGAAGAGCTTCAGCGCTTCAAAGACCGTCTGCCTGAGAAGCTGAAATACCTGGCCGACGCGCCAGCAGCCGATCCGGAAGGTAATAAAGCGATGGTGCGCTTCAGCCGCAAGACCAAACAGCAGTATGTCTCCTCTGAAAAAGAGAGCAAGGCAACGGGCTGGTCCGCCTTCTATATAGATGGCAAATGGCAGGTCGCGAAGAAGTAATCCATACAGGCCAGCGTTTGCTGGCCTTTTTTCTGCGCGACTGCGATTCGTCAGTCACACTCAGGCCAGCGCTCGCTGGCCTTTTTCTGAGCCTTATATCAATCCGTTCTACTCTCTCACTTAAACTGATATAGTTGTTATAGCATTTCCGACCTTTCCTGATGCATAGCCTTTCTTTACCCTCGCGACTATACGTCAACCGGGGATGCGACTCTGTAACTTACCGGATGGAATAGATATGAAATTACAGCAGTTGCGCTATATCGTCGAAGTGGTGAACCATAATCTCAATGTCTCTTCGACAGCGGAAGGTCTCTACACCTCTCAACCCGGCATCAGTAAACAGGTGCGCATGCTGGAAGATGAACTGGGCGTGCAAATCTTTGCCCGCAGCGGCAAGCATCTCACCCAGGTGACGCCCGCAGGGGAAGAGATCATCCGTATAGCGCGTGAAGTGCTCTCTAAAGTCGATGCGATCAAGTCAGTGGCCGGTGAGCACACCTGGCCGGACAAAGGCTCGCTCTATGTCGCGACGACGCACACTCAGGCACGCTATGCGCTGCCAGGGGTGATTAAAGGCTTTATCGAGCGCTATCCGCGCGTCTCCCTGCACATGCATCAGGGTTCTCCGACTCAAATCGCCGAAGCGGTCTCCAAGGGTAATGCCGATTTTGCGATTGCCACCGAAGCGCTGCATCTCTATGACGATTTAATCATGCTGCCGTGCTACCACTGGAACCGGGCGATTGTCGTCACGGCTGACCATCCGCTGGCGGGAAAAGGGCAGGTGACTATCGAGGAGCTGGCTGAATATCCGCTGGTGACCTACACCTTTGGCTTTACCGGGCGTTCAGAACTGGATACGGCCTTCAATCGGGCGGGATTAACGCCACGTATCGTTTTCACCGCTACCGACGCCGACGTTATCAAAACTTATGTCCGGTTAGGTCTGGGCGTGGGTGTTATCGCCAGCATGGCAGTGGACCCGGTGGCCGATCCTGACCTGATTCGCATAGAAGCTGCCGACATCTTTACCAATAGCACCACCAAGATTGGCTTCCGCCGCAGCACCTTCCTGCGTAGCTATATGTATGATTTCATCCAACGTTTTGCACCACACCTGACGCGCGACGTGGTAGATACTGCGGTGGCACTGCGCTCAAACGAAGACATTGAGGCAATGTTTAAAGATATCAAACTGCCGTTTAAATAGAGTTTACGCTCTCCACATACACTTAAGGCTGCCTTGTGCAGCCTTTTTTGTCTCCAGGGTTTAGCGCCAAATGAGACTCAAAAGTTTTTATGATTTTTTTGTAAATAAAACATTGATCACATGTTTTCCGATTGGGCTTTCTTAAATGCGAATTACAACACATTTTTAACTATGTCACTTTGCGGCTTGCCAGGATTATTCCCATACTCCAGTTAAGAGCTGATGTGGGAAGCCAGTAAACATAAGGTTCTTAAGTAGTCACTAAAGTTTTAAATGGATCTGTTTTTAAATTAACTCAAATTTATTAGCTGCCTGTTTAAATAAAAAATTGTTCCGGAGTTAATCATTTCTAACGTTACCGGAGCCTATTGATTAATACCGTTAATCGTTTTACTCAATAAAAATAACTGGATTTTTGGCCTTAACGCGTTTAGGATTCCTCCTAAATCTTAATCGATGTTATCAATCATTTTGTTGAGAGTGATTATCAAAAACTATGAATACACGACTGACTGTACAACCGGGTTTCCCGGCAAAAAGCACCAAGGTTGAGCGTACCGGCAACACTCGTCGCAATGCCTGGTTAACCGTATTCGCTGCCTCTGCGCTGTTCTGGGTGGTAGTAGCGTTAATGATCTGGCGTATCTGGGGCTAAAGCCATGTGGGCAAACACACTCAGCCATAAACGTTCCCTGACCTCGCGTCAGCACAAGCCTGTTGCCTGTAAGGCAAAAGAAGCGCTTGCAAAGGACGAGAAAGTGTCTATCCCCGAGTCATGGGATTTGAGTGATAACCAGAGACTTTTTATTGAGTCGTTTCTGGACCCTAAAAATAAATAACGTTTTCATACCACCTGTTACTGGCTGTTCTTTTATTTCCGGAATTTCCGGCGGGCTTTTTTAAATGCCCCTTTCCACATCCTGTACGACCAAAGGGTGTCGCCTTTTCAGATAGGGTGACCGCAAAAAACTTTTACGCCCGATTCCGGCGAAGGAGTGAACCAAATGAATATGATAAAAATGTCCTGGCTCAGCGCGTATGCTTTCTCCTTTGCGTTCTGGTCTGCGGCGGTGTGGATAACGCTGTAATTTGATTTAAAATCACCTTTTTATAATGCCTCGTGACTTCACGGGGCATTTTCGTTTATGCGCGATTGTAGCAATTTGTGTTGTAATCAAAACGTTAACGAATTTGTGGTCTATCTTTAACATAAGCCTTTGTCTCTCTAAGGTTTAAGACCATGAACGAAAAAGGAGGAGCTATGTCGTCTACCCTACGCGAGCAGAGTCAGGAAATACTGCAGGTCGACACCAAAAAATATCACATCTTCAGTCTTCCCCGCGCTGCTCAACATCTCGGCAATATCGATAGCCTGCCCAAATCCCTCAAAGTTCTGCTGGAAAATTTACTGCGCTGGCAGGATGGTGACTCGGTTACGGCAGAGGACATCCAGGCGCTGGTTGACTGGCAAAAAGATGCCCACGCCGATCGTGAAATCGCCTATCGTCCCGCCCGCGTACTGATGCAGGACTTTACCGGCGTACCCGCCGTGGTTGATCTGGCGGCGATGCGCGAAGCGGTGAATCGTCTGGGCGGCGATGTGGCTAAAGTGAATCCGTTAACCCCGGTCGATCTGGTTATCGACCACTCCGTCACGGTCGATCATTTTGGCGACGATGACGCCTTTGAGGAAAACGTCCGGCTGGAGATGGAGCGCAACCATGAGCGCTACGTTTTCCTGCGCTGGGGCCAGAAAGCGTTTGATAAATTCCGCGTCGTGCCGCCGGGAACCGGAATCTGCCATCAGGTGAACCTGGAGTATCTTGGCAAGGCGATCTGGCATGAAACCGTTAACGGTGAAGAGTATGCCTGGCCCGATACGCTGGTCGGCACGGACTCCCACACCACCATGATTAACGCGCTGGGTGTGCTGGGATGGGGAGTAGGGGGAATCGAAGCCGAAGCGGCTATGCTCGGTCAGCCTGTCTCCATGCTGATCCCGGATGTCGTGGGTTTCAAACTGACCGGCAAGCTAAAGGCAGGGATTACGGCAACCGACCTGGTGCTGACCGTCACTCAGATGCTGCGTAAGCATGGCGTTGTGGGTAAATTCGTCGAGTTTTACGGTGATGGTTTGGCCGATCTGCCGCTGGCAGACCGCGCGACCATCGCTAATATGGCACCAGAATATGGCGCGACCTGCGGATTCTTCCCGGTCGATGATGTGACGCTGAGTTACATGACACTGACCGGCCGCGATGCCGGACAGGTCGCCTTAGTGGAAGCCTATGCCAAAGCGCAGGGTCTGTGGCGCAATCCAGGCGATGAGCCGCGCTTTACCAGCACGCTGGCGCTGGATATGAATGAAGTGGAGTCGAGCCTCGCCGGACCAAAACGTCCGCAGGATCGGGTATCACTGGGCGATGTACCCGCTGCGTTTGATGCCAGCAACGAGCTGGAAGTGAATCAGGCGCAGAAACCGCATAAAAATGTTGAATATACCGACAGTGATACCGGACTGACGCATACGCTGACCGATGGGGCAGTCGTGATCAGTGCGATTACTTCCTGTACCAACACGTCGAATCCCAGCGTGCTGATGGCGGCGGGCTTACTGGCGAAGAAAGCGGTCGAGCGTGGTCTGAAACGGCAGCCCTGGGTCAAAGCTTCACTGGCGCCAGGTTCTAAGGTAGTTTCCGATTATCTGGCCGTCGCCCAGCTGACCTCGTATCTCGATGAACTGGGCTTTAACCTGGTGGGCTATGGCTGTACCACCTGTATCGGTAACTCTGGTCCGCTAAAAGATGAGATTGAGTCTGCGATTAAAGCGGGGGATCTCACCGTAGGGGCCGTGCTATCCGGCAACCGTAACTTTGAAGGCCGTATTCATCCGCTGATTAAAACCAACTGGCTGGCGTCACCTCCGCTGGTGGTGGCCTATGCGCTGGCCGGAAACATGAAGATCAACCTGCAGACGGAGCCACTGGGCCACGATCGCCAGGGCCAGCCGGTTTATCTGAAAGATATCTGGCCGTCGCCGGAAGAGATCGCCACAGCCGTGCAGCAGGTCACCAGCGACATGTTCCACAAAGAGTACGCTGAAGTCTTCGATGGCACGCCAGAGTGGCAGGAAATTAGGGTCAGTGAAGCGGCAACTTACGACTGGGATGAAGGCTCGACCTACATCCGTCTGTCGCCGTTCTTTAATGATATGGAGAAAGAGCCCAAACCGGTGCAGGATATCCGCGGTGCGCGGGTTCTCGCCCTGTTAGGCGACTCCGTGACTACGGACCATATCTCGCCAGCGGGCAGCATTAAGGCGGAAAGTCCGGCGGGGCGTTATCTGCAGTCACACGGCGTTGAGCGCAACGACTTCAACTCCTATGGTTCACGTCGCGGTAACCATGAAGTGATGATGCGCGGTACATTCGCCAACATCCGTATCCGTAATGAGATGGTGCCGGGTGTGGAGGGGGGTTACACCCGCCACTATCCGAGTGGCGAACAGCTCGCTATCTATGATGCAGCGATGAAGTATCAGGCGGAAGGCGTGCCGCTGGCGGTGATTGCCGGTCTTGAGTATGGCTCAGGTTCAAGCCGCGACTGGGCGGCCAAAGGGCCACGTCTGCAGGGCGTCAGGGTCGTAATTGCGGAATCCTTTGAGCGTATTCACCGCTCTAATCTGATCGGGATGGGTATTCTGCCGCTGGAGTTCCCGCAGGGCGTGACCCGCAAAACTCTGGGGCTGACCGGTGAAGAGCGCATCGACGTGGAAAATCTTCAGGCACTGACGCCAGGTTGCAGCGTGAAAGTGACGCTGACCCGTGCTGACGGCAGTAAGGAAGAGCTGGATACCCGCTGTCGCATTGATACCGGTAATGAGCTGACCTATTACCGCAATGACGGCATCCTGCACTACGTTATCCGCAATATGCTGGACTGACAAAAAAGCCGGGGAAACCCGGCTTTTTTCATTTATGACTTCGGCAGCAGATGCCCCATCTTTTCCGCTTTCGTATCCAGATAGTGCGCATTCTTCGGGTTACGCCCCACGACCAGCGGCACACGCTCAACGATGTTGATCCCGGCTTCGCTCAGGATCTCCACTTTGCGTGGGTTATTGGTCAGCAGACGCACTTCATTCACGCCCAGCAGTTTGAACATATCGGCACACAGGGTGAAGTCGCGCTCATCGGCGGCAAAACCCAGCTGATGGTTCGCTTCTACGGTGTCATACCCTCTGTCCTGCAACGCATAGGCGCGGATCTTGTTCAGCAAACCAATATTACGGCCTTCCTGACGGTGATAAAGCAGCGCGCCGCGACCCTCTTCTGCGATCGCATTGAGGGCGGCTTCCAGCTGAAAACCACAGTCGCAACGCAGGCTGAAGAGTGCATCGCCGGTCAGGCATTCGGAATGAACGCGCGCCAGTACCGGCTCGTTATCGTTAATATCACCAAAGACCAGTGCAACGTGGTCATGTCCGGTTGCCAGTTCTTCAAAACCAACCATCAGGAAATCTCCCCATGGCGTGGGCAGTTTGGCTTCTGCCACCCGTTTAAGCTGCATGTGACTCTCCAGAACCTTCAGAGGATGCACTATCATCATGATAGTGCACAGGCCGGTGTGGCCCGACAAACGTGCAATATTGTGCCACAACCCGCAAGCGGGCTGGTAATCTCTGATACCAATTGCAGTGATAAAGCACAATTATCCAATCGGCAACGGTTATGTTATTCTTTTTTAAGCTAAAGTTATGCAATTGTTGTCTTTTAACACCGGGATAAGGGAAGAGGATGTTTAAGATTTCGCGTCGAACCACCTTCGGAATGCTGCTGCTGCTCATCATACCGGTTGCCGTCTGGCTTACCGGCTGGCGCTGGCAGCCGGGTGAAAGCAATGCGGTGCTCAAAGGTCTCTTCTGGATGACCGAAACCGTCACCAATCCGTGGGGCATTGTCACCAGCGTGCTGCTGAGTGCCTGGATGCTCTGGTGCCTGCGCTTCCGCCTGAAGCCCGCCATTCTGCTGCTGCTGATCATGAACGCGACGATTCTGGCCGGGCAATACACCAAATCCTTTATCAAAGAGCAGATTCAGGAGCCGCGTCCCTATGTGATCTGGCTGGAACAGCATCACGGTCTGGATGAGAAGACCTTCTACGAGCTGAAGCGCAAACAGCGTGGCGAGATGGTGACCTCGCTGATTGCCGATGAAACGCAGATCCCGGGCTGGCTGAAACGGCACTGGGCGTTTGAAACCGGTTTTGCTTTTCCATCAGGCCACACCATGTTTGCCGCCAGCTGGGCGCTGCTGGCATTGGGTCTGCTCTGGCCGCGTCGGCACTATAAAAGCGTGGTGGTGATCTTCCTCTGGGCTACGGGCGTGATGGCGAGCCGTCTGCTGCTGGGCATGCACTGGCCGCGCGATCTGGCAATGGCAACAGTCCTCTCCTGGATACTGGTCACCGTTGCGACGTGGCTGGCACAACGTTTCTGTGGGCCGCTGACGCTGCCGCCGGAAGAGCAAAAAGAGGTGGCGCAGCGGGAGCCCTGATTGTAATTCACCCTTAAGACCCCATATTATTAGGCAGGCCTGCGCAAAAGCGACTCGCCCGATGCTGCTGGGAGCAGCATTTTTGCTGGAGTTTTGGCATAATTCTACCTGACAACCTCACAACAGGATGCACTGTGAAATATTTGCTGATTTTTTTAGTGGTACTGGTCATTTTCATTATTTCCGTCACCCTGGGTGCGCACAACGATCAGGTCATTACTTTTAACTATCTGCTGGCGCAGGGTGAGTTCAGCATCTCGACCTTACTGGCATCACTGTTTGGCGCAGGTTTTGTGCTTGGCTGGATCATCTGCGGTCTGTTCTGGTTACGGACCCGCGTCTCCCTGGCGAATGCCAACCGGAAAATTAAGCGTATGCAGGCCCAAATCGAGCAGAGTACCGCTCTGGCGACCACGCCATCTTCTCCGGCTGGCCGGGAATAATCCCCGATGCATGAATTGCTGTTTCTGTTACTGCCGGTAGCGGCTGCGTATGGCTGGTATATGGGCCGTCGCAGCGCGCATCAGGACAAGCAACAGGAAGCCAACCGACTCTCTCGTGAGTATGTCGCTGGCGTAAACTTCCTGCTCTCAAACCAGCAGGATAAAGCGGTCGATCTGTTCCTTGATATGCTGAAAGAGGACAGCGGCACGGTTGAAGCGCACCTGACGCTGGGTAACCTGTTCCGGTCGCGCGGAGAAGTTGACCGCGCCATCCGCATCCATCAGGCGTTAATGGAAAGCGCGTCTCTGAGCTACGAGCAGCGTCTGCTTGCCGTGCAGCAACTCGGTCGCGACTACATGGCGGCGGGCTTATATGACCGCGCTGAAGATATGTTTAAGCAGCTCACCGACGAAACGGATTTTCGGGTGGGGGCGCTGCAGCAGCTGCTGCTGATCCATCAGGCAACCAGCGACTGGCAGCAGGCGATTGAGGTTGCAGAACGACTGGTTAAGCTCGGCAAAGAGAAGCAGAAAGGCGAAATCGCCCACTTCTACTGCGAACTGGCGTTACAGGCGATGAGCAGCGACGACCTGGATCGTGCGATGAGCCTGCTGAAGAAAGGGGAGGCGGCCGATCGTAACAGCGCACGCATCTCTATCATGATGGGCCGGATTCTGATGGAGAAAGAGGATTTCGCCAAAGCCGTTGGCCATCTTCAACGTGTGCTGGATCAGGATAAAGAGCTGGTCAGTGAAACGCTGGGCATGCTGGAGACCTGTTTTCAGCGCCTCAATCAACCAGAAGCCTGGGCTGACTTCCTGCAGCGCTGTGTGGAAGAGAACACGGGTGCGGCAGCGGAACTCTATCTCTCCGACATCATGGAGCAGCAGCAGGGTGCCGAAGCGGCCCAGAACTACATCAGTCGTCAGCTGCAGCGCCATCCGACAATGCGCGTGTTCCATCGCCTGATGGATTTAAACCTGCACGAAGCGGAAGAGGGTCGCGCTAAAGATAGCCTGATGGTGCTGCGTGATATGGTTGGCGAACAGATCCGCACTAAGCCACGCTATCGCTGCCAGAAGTGTGGCTTCACCGCTCACGCACTCTACTGGCACTGTCCATCGTGCCGCACCTGGTCCTCTGTTAAACCTATCCGCGGGCTCGACGGCCAGTAAAAAGGCCGTTCCAGACTTATCGGCGGCATCCTAATGTAGTTACAACATACTAAAAGAGTAATCATTCTCCGGACCTCGGCAACAGTGCAAAAGTTGCCGGACAGAGGGGCAATGGCGATTGTGATGGTCAGACACCGCAGGTAGAATGCTTGCCGTTTGTCTATTGCGCCTGCGGGTGCCCACTGCAGAGGAAATGCCATGCCTTCATCCCACAACGTGACTGCTTCGCCAATTCTGGTCGCGCTGGATTATCATGACCTCGACAGCGCCCTGCGTTTCGTCGACCAGATCGATCCCCGCAGTTGCCGCCTGAAAGTGGGCAAAGAGATGTTTACGCTGTTTGGCCCCTCGCTGGTCAAAACCCTGCAGCAGCGCGGCTTTGAAATCTTCCTCGACCTGAAATTCCACGATATTCCCAACACCACCGCACATGCCGTGGCGGCCGCTGCCGATCTGGGTGTCTGGATGGTCAACGTCCACGCCAGCGGCGGGGCGCGGATGATGAATGCGGCACGCGAGGCGCTGCTTCCCTTTGGTAAAGATGCGCCGCTGCTGATTGCGGTCACCGTACTGACCAGCATGGATGCAGACGATCTCAAAGGGCTGGGCATCACGCTTTCTCCTGCTGAGCAGGCAGAGCGACTGGCGAAGCTGACCCAGTCGTGCGGGCTGGATGGCGTGGTCTGTTCTGCGCATGAAGCGGTTCGCTTCAAACAGGTTCTGGGGCAGGACTTTGCGCTGGTCACACCGGGGATTCGCCCGGCGGGCAGCGATGCAGGCGATCAGCGTCGCATCATGACTCCCCAGCAGGCGAAGCAGGCAGGCGTGGACTACATGGTCATCGGGCGTCCGATCACCCAATCAGCCGATCCCGCCGCCACCCTGCAGGCAATCCTGCACAGTCTGGAGACACAATAATGGCAGATGATAATCGACTGGTTTACTCCACCGACAGCGGGCGCATTACCCAGCCGGAGACCAAAGCGGAACGGCCTAAAGGGGATGGCATTGTGCGCATCCAGCGCCAGACCAGCGGACGCAAGGGCAAAGGCGTCTGCCTGATCACCGGCATCGACCTGGATGATGCGGCACTGACGCTGCTGGCGGCTGAACTGAAAAAGAAGTGCGGCTGTGGCGGTTCGGTAAAAGAGGGGGTTATTGAGATTCAGGGTGATAAACGCGATTTACTGAAAAGCCTGCTGGAAGCCAAAGGCATGAAGGTCAAACTGGCGGGCGGCTGAATAAAAAATCGGGCTACCTGAGTAGCCCGATTGTTGTGTAGATGCTTAGCGTAGCCGACTATTCTTTTAATAAGGTCCTTAGTGGACCTGATGACCGATAATACCACCGACAGCGGCGCCACCGACTGTGCCGAGTGCGCTACCATTGGTCAATACTGAACCCCCAATCGCACCCGCGCCCGCGCCTATGGCGGTGTTGCGGTCACGCTTAGACCAGTTAGAACAGCCGCTCAGTGCAACAGCTAACGTGGTCGCCAGTACAACGGCAGTGATTCGTTTCATTGTTGTTGTCATACCCTTCTCCTTTGATGTGCTCACAGAGGCAACACTCTTAGTATAGCTCCGATATTTCCTCAGCCCGCTTGTGTCGCATCATTGCCGCATCCCTGACGGCATAGAAATGTGATCACCATGGACAAACCGTTTGTAGCGGGTGAGTCACAATGCCAGCCCGTCAGAACAGGTCCACGCATTGCCTGAGACGATTCTAAGCGTTCTGCAATAATTCCGAAGATAGAAAATTCTGAAATCACGACACATTTTTGCATTCACAGCCATTCCTTCTGCGTTTATAGCCAATTGCTCCATAACCCTTTGGCGTCTGACTCCGCAAAATTCAGGGACGATTGTCAGCAGGAGAAAAGGCATGCTGGAACAGCTTAAACAACAGGTTCTGGAAGCGAATCTGGATCTACCTAAATACAACCTGGTGACCTTCACCTGGGGCAATGTCAGCGCGATTGATCGCGAACAGGGTTTGCTGGTGATTAAGCCTTCTGGCGTGCGCTATGAGGTGATGAAGCGTGACGACATGGTCGTCGTCGATCTGGCGAGTGGCAAGGTAGTGGAAGGGGATAAACGCCCTTCATCAGACACGGCAACGCACCGCGCGCTCTACCTCGCCTGGCCGGAAGTCGGTGGCATTGTCCATACCCATTCGCGCCATGCGACCATCTGGGCGCAGGCAGGACGCCCGATTCCGGCCTGGGGCACTACCCACGCTGACGATTTCTATGGCGAGATCCCCTGTACCCGCGCAATGCGCAACGAAGAGATTCAGCACGAGTACGAGTGGAACACCGGTGAAGTGATTATCGAAACCTTTGCGCAGCGCGGATTGTCTCCCTCAGCCATTCCTGGGGTGCTGGTCAACTCACATGGCCCGTTTGCCTGGGGCAAAGACGCCCACGCGGCCGTGCATAGCGCGGTGGTGCTGGAGGAGGTGGCCTATATGGGCCTGTTCAGCCAGCAGCTGACACCAGACCTGCCGCCGATTAACCAGACGCTGCTTGACCTGCACTATCTGCGAAAGCATGGCGAGAACGCCTGGTACGGGCAAAAATAACAGGCGGGACGCAATAGCGTCCCGTTTTTTTTAGTCTCATTTGAGACTGGTATGGCGATCCCCATCATAGTTATCAAAACAACTTATCAACAAAAGTAAAACAGCGTTTCATATTATCGAGGCGATCACTGTTTTGATTACCTTAAGTCACTACTTTGCCTGCATCGCCTTCGGGCACTTCCTGCACCCACACTGGCAAAGCAAAGGTGACACTCATATGCACATCAAACGGGCAATAGACAAAATTCCGGGCGGCATGATGCTCATTCCGCTGTTTATCGGCGCACTCTGTCATACGTTATCTCCCGGAGCCGGGAAATACTTCGGTTCATTCACCAACGGTCTGATGACCGGCACCGTGCCGATTCTGGCCGTCTGGTTCTTCTGTATGGGCGCGTCGATCAAGCTCAGCGCCACCGGAACGGTGCTGCGGAAATCGGGCACGCTGGTGCTCACCAAAATTGCCGTGGCCTGGGTGGTCGCCGCCATCGCCTCACGCGTAATGCCGGAGAATGGCGTAGAAGTGGGGATGTTCGCCGGTTTATCGACGCTGGCGCTAGTGGCTGCGATGGATATGACCAATGGCGGCCTCTATGCTTCAATCATGCAGCAGTATGGTTCTAAAGAGGAAGCGGGCGCATTTGTACTAATGTCGCTGGAGTCCGGGCCATTAATGACCATGGTTATCCTGGGCACCGCCGGTATCGCCTCATTTGAACCGCATGTGTTTGTCGGCGCGGTCCTGCCGTTTGTGGTGGGATTTGCATTAGGGAATCTTGATCCGGAGTTGCGTGATTTCTTCGGTAAAGCTGTACATACGCTGATCCCTTTCTTCGCCTTTGCCCTGGGCAACACCATTAACCTGGGTGTGATTGCGGAAACCGGACTGCTGGGCATCATGCTCGGCGTAGCCGTGATCATCATCACCGGCATCCCGCTTATTCTGGCCGACAGGCTGATTGGTGGCGGGGACGGCACGGCTGGCATCGCGGCATCCAGTACGGCAGGTGCGGCGGTGGCGACACCGGTGCTGATTGCCGAGATGCTGCCGCAGTTTAAACCGGTGGCGCCTGCGGCGACGGCGCTGGTTGCCACTTCCGTCATTGTGACCTCGGTTCTGGTGCCAATTATTACTGCGATCTATTCAAAACGTCTTAAGCGTCTTCATGTTGCCGTCGGGCAGCGTGCCGCTATTAAGTAACCCACCTAATCAATCCCCGGCGCGCGAGTCGGGGATCACTCTGGATTTTGTGTTGTAAATCAATCTCTAATTGGGTCTGGCCTCACTCTGCATTACGCTGATGTGGCGTATTTAACGCATCAAAATATAAACAGAGGATGAGACAATGACAGTTATTAACCAAGCAACGTGCAGATTATTTACCGAAGTCGGCAACACCACGCAATTAGTCGCCTATTACGAAGAAGGGCGTCGTACCATGTGGATGATGTTGCGTGCACAGCCCCGTCCGAGCTTCAACCATGAGCTGATTGAGGAGATCATGAACCTGAGCTATGCCGCTCAGCGTTCCGGTCTGCCGATCGATTTCTGGGTCACGGGTTCACTGGTGCCGCAGATGTTCAACGCCGGTGGCGATCTGCGCTTCTTCGTCGAGTGCATTCGCAATAACCGCCGTGAGGCGCTGCGGGCCTATGCCCGTGCCTGTGTTGACTGCATCCATTCCGCAGCACGCGGGTTCGACACCGGTGCGGTGACGCTGGCGATGATTGAGGGCAGTGCGTTAGGTGGCGGATTCGAAGCGGCGCTGGCGCATCACTTCATTCTGGCGCAGAACAACGCGCGGATGGGCTTCCCGGAAATCGCCTTTAACCTGTTTCCCGGCATGGGCGGCTACTCGCTGGTCGCGCGTCGTTCCGGCATGAAACTGGCTGAGGAGTTGATCTGTGAAGGGGAGTCCCACAGCGCGGAGTGGTATGAGACGCGCGGATTGGTGGATAAAGTCTTCCAGCCGGGCGATAGCTACCGTGCCACTCGCACCTTTATCGATACGTTACGGCCAAAACTCAATGGCGTACGGGCGATGTTGAAAGCGCGTCAGCGCGTGCTGCAATTGTCACGCGCCGAGCTGATGGATATCACAGAAGACTGGGTCGATTACGCGTTTACCATCGAACCCAAAGATATTGCTTACATGGAACGCCTGGTCCAGTTACAAAACCGCCACAGCGCATCACTGCGTAAAGCGGGATAATCTGAACCAGCGTTAAACGCGGGCAGGATGCTTAGCCAGCCAATGCCCAAATTGTTCCGCGGGCATTGGTTTTGCGTAATAGTAACCCTGACGCCCATCGACACCACTTTTGAGGACAAACTTCTCTTCATCCGACGTCTCAATACCTTCCGCAATCACCTGCAAATCGAGCGCCTTGGCGACGGCGACGATAGCACGCACCAGCGATTGTGAAACCGGCTGCTTGTTAATATCGCGGATAAAGCTCTGGTCGAGCTTGATGGCATTGATCGGCACACGTGCCAGCTGAGAGAGCGAGGAGTAACCGGTGCCAAAGTCATCCAGATGAACCTGTGCGCCCAGCTCCTGGAACTGCTTCATCAAGCGCAGGGCTTCGGCTTCATTCTCAATCAGGCAGCTTTCAGTCAGCTCAATATCAATAGGGCAATCGGTGACATTCGCCTCATGCAGCGCCTGTTTCAGATCGGTATAGATGCTTTGATCGATCAGCTGACGCGCCGATACGTTAACGGCGACGCGCAGGAAAATACCCTGCTGGCGCCAGAGGATAATCTGCTTGAGCACATTGAGCATCACCCAGCGTCCCAGCGGCACAATCAGCCCCGACTCTTCGGCATAGGGAATGAAATCCGCAGGCGAGACCAGGCCGCGCTCAGGCGAATTCCAGCGCACCAGCGCTTCGGCGCTGCGAACCTGTCCATCGCTGTCAATTTTCGGCTGATAATGAACCAGCAGATGATCCAACTCCAGCGCCTTGCGCAGGTTGGTATCCAGCCACAGATACTCAAAGACCCGCTGGTTCATCTCCGCCGCAAAGACGCAGAACTTGCCGCGACCGTTCTCTTTCGCGTGATACATCGCGGTATCCGCGTTGCGAATCAGGCTCTCACGATCTTCGCCGTGCAGCGGCGCGAAGGCGATACCGATAGAACAGCCGCTGTAAACTTCGATCAGTCCGATTCGGAAAGGCTGACGCAGACGCTCAAGAATGCGGGAGGACATCGCTTCCAGTGCCGCCTGGCTGGTGTGCTCAGCCAGCACCACAAACTCATCACCACCCAGGCGACCCAGCGTCTGGTCTTTGCCCAGACAGCTGAGAATCGCCAGCGAGACGGCCTGCAGTAACTGATCGCCGAACATATGACCGTAGGCGTCATTCACTTTTTTAAAATTATCGAGATCGAGATAGACCACGCCGGTCTCATCGCCCTCAGCCCGCTCCAGCGCCAGGCTAATCTGTTGATGAATGGCGTTGCGATTAGGCAAACCAGTCACCGTATCGGTGTTTGCCAGCACCCGAAGGCGTTCCTGGGCCCGGCGCTCCTCTGTTATATCTGTGCCAGAACAGATGAGGAAAATTTCATTTTTGCCACTGCCGCTGTGAACAAACTTATTACGAAACAAGAACAGTCGCTGGCCCTTTTTGGTTTTAACCCAGCGCTCAACCTCATACGAGTTGCCGTCACGGAAGAAGCCCGCAATGTTGCGTCGCGACTGTGAGGCTTCCTGTTTAGTCATAAACAGCTGAAAGACGTTGCGGCCAATAACTTCATGCTCATTCAGACCGGTATATTCTTCACTCAGGCGGTTAAATCGCTGAATATTGCCGCGCTGATCGAGGATCACGATCACGGAGTTGGCTTCAGAAACCACCTGTTCGGCGAATGAAAGACCCAGGGTTAAGTCGCGGGCGACCGCAGACGTATCCCCCCAGGCAGAGGCGGTTCCGGCCCATGAGGCCTGGTTCACTTTGCGCCCGACAAAATGCATTGGCACATCAATGCCCTGCAGAGTCATGGTCAGATTGATACTTGAGGTGATGACCGGCATCGCGCGGATCATTGCGGCCTGACCGGGTGTTAACGGCAGGGCGATATTGGTTTGTGACGACTCATCTTCGGCAAAATGCAACGCATCGCTGTCCGCCGTCAGACGCCAATGAGGGCTGGTTGTACCAAACAGAGTGTACAACAACGTTTGCCCGTGTTCATCGGTCATGGAAACTTCCTCCGGGAAGTGCTCTGCAGGCGTTATCTCATTATTTTAGCAACAGTATTCATCATCTGATGCAAGCACAAGATGCAAACCGAATATATTTTCCCATCCAGATAAGAATGGCACAAAAAAGCCCCGACAGAGCGGGGCTGTTGAGTTAATTCAGCAGGGACATTTGCCCAGTTTACCTGCCTGGCTGGGGAAGCGGGCATCCAGACAGTAACGGTGGAAATCCCGCTCATTCATCGGCGGCTGGTCGGGATGATGCAGACGCATATGCTGCAGATATTTTTGATAATCCTGTACCCCGACCATTAAGCGAAAGCATTGCTGCAGGCCGCGCCAGAATCCGCGCCAGCTGAATGTCTGTGGCTGCGCCGGGGCGGCCGGGTGACAGCGGATAATCTGCCACTTTCCCTGTGGAAGGTGGGCCTGAAAGATAGCATCAGACATGGCGCACCTCCTTGTTGCGCAGTGCCACCGGCGTCTCGCTGGTGGTCGGCACCGTACTGTTTAGCGCACGCCGAATCACAAAGAACGCCGAGATCAGCATCGTTACCGCCACCAGCATAAAGAAGGCGCACAGCGCGGCGTTAATCTGATTACTGAACACGATGGTCTGCATATCCGCCACGCTTTTGGCCGGCGCAATGATCACGCCCTCATCCAGCCCTTTGCGGAACTTATTGGCCTGTGCCAGGAAGCCGATAGAGGGTTTCTCATGGAAGATTTTCTGCCAGCCCGCGGTCATCGAGGTGATAAACAGCCAGACGGTCGGCAAAATAGTCACCCAGGCGTAACGCTGCTTTTTCATTTTGAACAGCACCACGGTACCGAGAATCAGTGCCATCGATGCCAGCATCTGGTTACCGATACCAAACAGTGGCCACAGGGTGTTAATGCCGCCCAGCGGATCGACCACACCCTGATAGACAAAGAAGCCCCAGCCTGCGACAGCGACGGTTGTGCCTGCCATATTGCCGAGCCAGGAGCGGTTGTTCGCCATAGATGGCACCACGGTACCGACCAGATCCTGCACCATAAAACGGCAGGCGCGGGTGCCGGCATCCACGGCGGTCAGGATAAACAGCGCTTCAAACAGGATGGCGAAGTGATACCAGAACGCCATCATCGCCCGGCTGTTAAAGATCTCGGTAATGATATGAGCCATGCCCACGGCGAAGGTCGGCGCGCCACCTGCACGGGAGAGAATCGAGCCTTCACCCACGTCGCGGGCGATGCCGCTCAGCATTTCTGGTGTAACGACAAAGCCCCAGCCGTTGATCACCTGAGAGGCGCTTTCAACCGTGGTGCCAATCAGCGCGGCCGGTGAGTTCATAGCAAAGTAGACGCCGGGATCCAGCACCGAAGCACAAATCAGCGCCATGATCGCCACAAAGGACTCCATCAGCATCGCGCCATAACCAATAAAGCGGATATGACTTTCCCGCTCAATCAGTTTTGGCGTGGTGCCGCTGGAGACCAGCGCATGGAAGCCGGAGATTGCGCCGCAGGCAATGGTAATAAACAGGAACGGGAACATGGCGCCAGAGAATACCGGGCCGGTGCCGTCGATAAATTTGGTGACAGCCGGCATTTTCATCTCCGGCATGGCGAAGACGATGCCCACCGCCAGACCGACAATCACGCCGATTTTCAGGAAGGTCGAAAGATAGTCGCGCGGAGCCAGCAGCAGCCAGACCGGCAGCACCGAGGCAATAAACCCGTAGATCACCAGCACCCAGGTCAGCGAGGTGCCTTTCAGGGTAAAGAAGGGACCCCAGTAAGGATGCTGGGCTACGTCGCCGCCATAGATAATCGCCGCCATCATCAGCACAAAGCCAATCAGGGAGACTTCGGCGATTTTACCGGGGCGGATAAAGCGCATGTAGACGCCCATAAACAGCGCAATCGGGATGGTGGCCGCGATGGTAAACAGGCCCCACGGGCTGTTTGCCAGCGCCTTCACGACGACCAGCGCCAGCGCTGACAGAATAATAATCATGACGCCCAGCGCGCCGAGCATCGTCACTACACCGGCAAACGAACCCAGCTCCTGCCGCGCCATCTCGCCCAGCGAACGGCCGTCACGGCGGGTGGAGATAAACAGGATCAGGAAGTCCTGTACCGCGCCCGCCAGCATCACCCCGACAAGGATCCAGATGGTGCCCGGCAGAAAGCCCATCTGCGCCGCCAGAATCGGACCGACCAGCGGACCGGCACCCGCGATAGCCGCGAAGTGGTGGCCAAACAGCACCCATTTATTGGTCGGGACATAATCCAGCCCGTCGCTCAGTCGCTCGGCAGGCGTCATCCGGCGGTCGTCCAGTTCGAAAATATTGCGGGCGATAAACAGGCTGTAGAAGCGATAAGCAATGCTGTAACAGGCGACAGCGGCTATCACCAGCCAGACTGCGTTGACGTGTTCGCCGCGGCTGAGGGCCAGCATGGCGAAAGCGCCCGCGCCGATTAACGCCACCACTAACCAGATGACACTGGTTTTGACGTTTTTCATGACTAACTCCTTGTGAGGACCGAGAGGAAAGCGATCGAAAACAACGAGTTAAACTTAATGTAATGGAATGTAAGTGAAAGTTAATCAGTGGAGAAGTGTGAAGCGGGGTACAAATTTAACTTTTTTGCAACGTGGGCGGGGCGGGAACAGGCGGGATAACCAGGTTATCCCGCCAGATTGACGGCCTAGAAAAGCGGGGTTCAGACGGCGGGACGAGCCACGACGCTGCGGGTTTCCATGCGGACTTCGGCGATGGTGACATCAATCACGTCGGTAACACGGTAAACCACTTCACCTTTGATCTGTACGCTGCCATTTTCCTGGCTTAAGACCATCTCATCACGCACCGCGTGAATAAACGGTGCCGGGATAAAGGCGACTGCGCCAAACTCGACCAGGCGAACGCGCATGCCGCCGCGCGACACATCAATAATCTCGGCACTGAAGCGACGGTCGGTAGCCGCGAACGGTGCCAGATAACGGGCGTAGAGCCAGTCACCCACATCACGTTCCGCCATGCGATTCAGGCGGCGACGTTCACTCATCGTCACCGTCAGCGCATCATCCGGACGCGAGATCTGCTCACCGCGAATAATCGCTTTCAGCAGACGATGGTTAATCATGTCGCCGAACTTACGAATCGGTGAAGTCCAGGTGGCGTAAGCCTCAAGGCCCAGGCCGAAGTGCGGACCTGGCTCGGTGCTGATCTCAGCGAAGGTCTGGAAACGACGGATCCGGCTGTCGAGGAACTGGGTCGGCAGGGCGTCCAGCTCACGACGTAGCACGCGGAAACCTTCCAGCGTGGTGATCGCCTGCGCATCCACGGTGATACCGTGATTGGCCAGCACGGCAGCAGCCTGTTCAGCATTGGTGGCATCGAAACCGGCATGGACGTTATAGATACCAAAGCCGAGGCGGTCACGCAGCACTTTCGCCGCACAGATGTTTGCCAGAATCATCGACTCTTCGACGATGCGGTTGGCGATGCGGCGAGGTTCCGCCACGATCTCCAGCACTTCGCCTTTTTCACCCAGCAGGAAGCGGTAATCCGGGCGGTCTTTAAACACCAGCGCGTGGGTCTGACGCCACTCGCTGCGCGCCAGACAGAGGCGGTGCAGCAGGCGAATCTGTTCAGCAATCGCCTCACTCTCCGGCTGCCAGTTGCCGCTGTTTTCCAGCCAGTCAGAGACGTCGTCATAAGCCAGTTTGGCTTTGGACTCGATCCACGCGGCAAAGAATTCGACGTCATCACCCAGGGTGCCATCGGCTGCCACGGTCACGCGGCAGGCCAGCGCCGGACGGCGCACATTCGGACGCAGCGAGCAGACATCATCAGAGAGTTCGCGCGGCAGCATCGGGATGTTGAAGCCCGGCAGGTAGTTGGTGAACGCACGCTGTGCCGCCAGCTTATCGAGCTGACTCCCTTCCGCCACATAGGCGGTCGGATCGGCAATTGCGATGGTCAGACGCAGACTGCCATCGTCCTGCGCTTCCACATAGAGCGCATCATCCATATCCTGGGTGCTGGCGCTGTCGATGGTAACGAAATCCAGCGCGGTCAGATCTTCACGCGTCAGATTTTCATCCATCATCTCACCAAAGCTGACGTCAGGCGCTTCACGCTCAAGGTTATGACGCGAAAGCGTCACCCACCACGGCGCCAGATGGTCATCAGCTTTAACAATAAAATCGGTAAGTTCGGCATAAAAGCCGCGATCGCCTTTTAACGGATGGCGTCGCATTTCTGCCACTGCCCAGTCGCCATTCTCAAACTCATGGCTGACATCGCGTGCAGGGCGACACTGGATCGCATCCTTCAGCAAGGGATGATCCGGCACAATCGACAGGCGATCGTCTTTCTTCTGAACCCGGCCAACAAAGCGGGTCAGGAACGGCTCAACCAGGGTTTCCGGCTCAGCGCTTTCGCGATCTTTATCGCTGTGGATCACGGCGGTAATACGGTCGCCATGCATCACTTTTTTCATCTGCGGAGGCGGAATGAAGTAACTTTTCTGCGCATCGACTTCAAGAAAGCCGAAGCCTTTCTCGGTGCCTTTGACGACGCCTTCAGCACGAGGCGTTTGCGAATGGAGCTTTTGTTTTAGCTGCGCGAGCAGCGGGTTATCCTGGAACATAATTTTTACGTTTCGTGGCCTGATTGCGGCTGACAGTTTTACGCGAATCGACGCCGCGCGGCAAGGCAAAAAGCCGGACGAACCGGCTTTTCAGGGAGTGGTGAAGGGGCTATCAGGCGATGCGCTGATCGGCCAGTGCTGACGACAGTTCCAGCTTAACCGGCACCGATTTAGAGGTCGGCGTTCCGCTGTCATCACCGAAGCTGTTCAGCGGCACCAGCGGGTTGGTTTCCGGGTAATAGGCCGCGAGGTTACCGCGCGGAATATTATAGGGAACCAGCTTGAAGCCGCTGACGCGACGGGTAATGCCATCATTCCACAGCGTCTCGATATCGACATTCTGGCCTTCGGTGAAGCCCAGGTCTGCCATATCGTCCGGGTTGATGAACACCACTTCACGCTGACCAAATACGCCACGGTAACGGTCATCAAGGCCGTAAATAGTGGTGTTGTACTGGTCGTGAGAACGCAGCGTCTGCAGAGTAAATGGCACGTCCTGATCCAGATTGGGGAACAGCGAGGTCGGCAGCGCCGAGGCGTTGAACTCCGCTTTCTGGCTTGGCGTATTGAAGCGCAACTCGGCCGCCGCGTTACCCAGATAGAAACCGCCCGGGATATCGCATTTGGCGTTGAAGTCGGCAAAGCCCGGAATCGTCGCAGCGATATGCTCACGGATCAGGTTGTAATCACCAGCCAGCTCGCGCCATTTCACTTTCTCATCACCCAGCACCGCCTGCGCGATACCGGCAACAATCCAGGTCTCAGAACGCTGGGTTTCCGCCAGCGGAATACCAATCCCTTCAGAGGCGTGCACCATGCTGAAGGAGTCTTCCACGGTAATAAACTGATTGCCGGTCGCCTGCAGATCGCGTTCTGTGCGGCCCAGCGTCGGCAGAATCAGCCCTTCGTGACCCGGCACCAGATGGCTGCGGTTCAGTTTGGTGCTGATATGCACGGTCAGACCACAGCGTGACATCGCCTCTTCGGTGCGTGGTGAATCCGGTGCAGCCGCGGCCAGGTTGCCACCCAGCGCGATCAGCACTTTCACTTCATCACGCAGCATCGCGTTCAGCGCTTCAACGGTGTTGTGGCCCGCTGCACGCGGTGGCTCGAAACTGAAATGATGACCCAGCGAATCCAGGAAGGCTTTAGCGGGTTTCTCATCGATGCCCATCGTGCGGTTGCCCTGCACATTACTGTGACCGCGAACCGGGCAGAGGCCTGCGCCTTTTTTGCCCAGCTGACCAAACAGCAGCTGCAGGTTGGTGATTTCGCGAACCGTGTCCACCGAGTGTTTGTGCTGGGTGATGCCCATCGCCCAGGTACAGATCACCCGGTCAGCGCTCTGGTAGATCGCCGCGGCTTCACGGATCTGCGCCTGAGTCAGGCCCGACTGCGCCACAATCTGCATCCAGCTGGTGTTATCCACCGCATCGAGATAGGCCTCAATGCCGTTGGTTTTAGCATTGATAAAGGTCTGGTCAAACAGGCCGCTTTCACCGGCTTCGAGACGTGCGCGATGGGTTTCCAGCAGGGATTTCACCATGCCGCGCACCGCCGCCATATCACCGCCCAGGTTCGGCTGATAATAGGAGGAGCTGATGTTGCCCGCTTTCGAGGTCACCACTTCCAGCGGTTTCTGCGGATCGGCAAAACGTTCCAGACCGCGCTCGCGCAGGGTATTGAAGGTAACGATCTTCGCACCGTGATCGGCAGCATGACGCAGGCTGTGCAGCATGCGCGGATGGTTGGTGCCGGGATTCTGACCGAAGACGAAAATGGCATCGGCGTGGTCGAAATCATCCAGACGAATGGTGCCTTTACCGACGCCAATGCTGCGTTTCAGACCGGTGCCGCTGGCTTCGTGGCACATGTTGGAGCAGTCAGGGAAGTTATTGGTGCCCATCAGGCGACCAAACAGCTGATAGAGCCAGGAGGCTTCATTGCTGGCGCGACCGGAGGTGTAAAGCTCCATCTGATTCGGATGATCCATCGCTTTGATGTGCTGTGCGATCAGCGCAAAGGCATCATCCCAGCTGATCGGCTCGTAATGGTCGGTTTCCGCGTTGTAGCGCAGCGGATGAGTCAGACGTCCCTGATACTCCAGGAAGTAATCACTCTGGGTATAGAGCGTGGTGACGCTGTGTTTAGCGAAAAAGTCGGTGTCGACCATGCGACGTGTCGCTTCCCACGTCACCGCTTTGGCCCCGTTTTCACAGAAGCTGAAGGTACTTTTATTGTCATCACCCCAGGCGCAGCCTGGACAGTCAAAACCGCGTGCTTTGTTCATGCGCATCAGGTTGCGCATATTTTTCAGGGCCGCTTTGCTGTCAAGAACGAAACGCGTGGTGGCTTCCAGTGAACCCCAGCCGCCCGCAGCCGCGCGATAGGGTTTGATTTGGCGTTTAAATTTCATATTGAGTGCAGGCTTTTATAGTAGGAATTATTGTTTGGTGTTTGTTATCAGGTTATATCCTGATGGTGAAAGGAAGTCTGCAGATATCCTCATACCTTGTCTAATTGATTGACATAATGGTGCGATAGCTGGCGTTTATCGTGCATCGGCCAGAAATGTGATGGTGGTCAGATTTTACCCGCCTTTAACGGGCTGATAACGGGAGTTCTCCTCACAACAGGCTAATACTTGCTGTTCACTATCAGAGAGGGCGCGACTCCATGAAACAGCTGACCAGCCAGATCCATGCGTTTGGCAAAGCGTTGATGATGCCAATCTCGGTCATCGCGGCCGCCGGTATTTTTCTCGGGCTGGCGGCGGCGATGCAGAACCCGGCGGTGACCGGCGATGCCTTTGCGCAGATGCAGGTACCGCAGTTAATCATCGGTTTTATTCGCAAGGTCGCAGGGGCGCTGTTCGCAAACCTGCCGGTCTTCTTTGCGGTGGCGAGTGCCATCGGACTGGCGAAAGCGGAAAAGCCTACCGCCGCGTTTGCTGCGGTGATTGGCTACATCGTGATGAACGTCGGCATTAGCGCCACCCTGGCGGCTAAAGGTATTACGGCGGCCACCACCACACCGGCAGCCCTGCAGCAGGCGGGGATGGATCAGACGACCGCCATGATGACCTCGGCGGAATACATCAACATGCTCGGCGTCTTCACCTACAACATGAGCGTGCTGGGCGGGGTGATCGCCGGGTTGATCACGGTGGTGCTGCATAATCGTTTCTATACCCAGCAGTTGCCAACGGCGATCAGCTTTTTTGGCGGGCGGCGTTTTGTGCCGATCGTCACCGTGGTCTGCCTGCCGCTGGTTGGGGTGCTGCTGGCGCTGATCTGGCCGACCATTGGTGACGGTATCGCCTGGATAGGTCAGATGATTGGCAAAAGCGGACAGTATGGCGCGTTTCTGCTGGGGGCCTTTGAGCGCATTTTAATCCCCACCGGCCTGCATCATATCCTCAACGAAACCGTGCGCTTCACGCCGATTGGCGGCATGGCGGTGGTCGATGGTCAGACGGTTGTGGGTGCGCTGAACATCTTCAACGCCTCGCTGACTCATCCCGGATCGATCCCTGATGAGACGCTGCGCACCGCCACGCAGTTCCTGGCACAGGGCAAGATTCCAGTGATGATGTTTGGCCTGCCCGCAGCGGCGCTGGCGATCTATCACACCGCGCGGCCAGAACATAAACAGCGGGTCAAAGCGCTGGTGATGGCGGGGGCGCTGACCTCCTTCACCACCGGCATTACGGAACCGCTGGAGTTCTGCTTTATCTTTGTCTCACCGGTGCTCTACCTGCTGCACGCTTTTCTGACCGGCCTGTCGTTTATGCTGATGTCGATGCTGCATCTGATGATCGGCAACGTGCAGGGCGGCGTTATCGACCTGGTGGTGTTCGGCATGCTGGGCGGCGCGAAAACCCACTGGTGGTGGACGCTGGCGCTGGGCGTGATCTATGCGCCGATCTACTACTATGCGTTCCGGCTGGTGATTACCCGGATGAATGTCGAAACCCCGGGCCGGGAGTCGGAGGATGAGAAACCGCAACAGGTCGCTGCGGATGAGCGGACGCAGGTGATTATCAGTGGACTGGGCGGGCAGGCCAATATCGAGGATGTCGATTGCTGCTTTACCCGGCTGCGGGTGCGGGTCAAAGAGATGAATCAGGTGGTCGATCAGACACTGATGAGCACCGGGGCCAACGGCATTAATCGCGTCAGCGAGTATGACATTCAGGTGATCTACGGCCCGCAGGTCGAGAAGATCGCTAACGAAGTGAAAATGGCGCTGGGCGTCGCGTAACGGCGGCCCGCTTCAGGTTACATCACAGGCTAACCGCCCGCAGGGGGTCAGCCCCGCTTGTTGCGCAGATTGTGACCGCTGCCGTCCCGCTTATTGTAACTAAAAAAAGCCTGACCCTAATGGGTCGCCTCTTTCTGCCGATATAGCGACTAATCCATCTAATTTTCGGAACGTTGCAATGTCGTTAAAAAAATCCTCCCTGATTATCTTCTCCTTCCTGCTGGCGTTGTTTCTTACCAGTGTGGCGATCAGTACCTGGCTGCTGGTTCAGAGCAATCACTCCCTGAATTCGGTTAATAAAGAGATCCGCGTGGTGCTCTCGGTGATTGACCCGATTAACCACAGCCGCACGCTTCGCGTTCGTCTGATGGAGTACATGAAGGAGATTGAGGGCAGCGACGCCAGTAATTCCGCCACGCTGGACAGCGTGCGGACCGTAGCCGGCAAAGCCGATGCCGCATTCCAGGCCTACATGAACGCGCCGCGTCTGCCAGGTGAAGAGGCCGAAGCAGACGCGTACAGCAAGGCTTATCTGGCCTATCGCCAGCAGGGTCTGCAGCCGCTGATTGATGCGGCAGAGGCACACGATCAGGTGCGCTTTAAAAGTCAGATCCCTAATGTGGTTCGACTCGATCGTCAGTATGAAATCATTCTGGACCGGGTACTGGCACAGCATGAAACCTATGCTAAAAAGCTGAACAGCGACGCACAGAGTCACTTCACATCCGGCATCACGCTACTGGGGCTGTTTGGTGTGCTGTTTTTCGCCATCATCGTCGCCATTTACATCTTCATGAAGCGCTATGTGCTTTCGCCAATCAATGAAGCGCAGGAACACTGTAAGCTGATTGCGGCGGGCGTGCTGGATGCCACCGTGCCGGTTAAACCGGGTTCACGCAGTGAAATTCAGCTGCTGATGGGCTCGCTGGAGCAGATGCGCAGCGCGCTGACCGCCATTATTCTTCAGGTGCGTGATTCAACCCGCTCAGTCTCAACCGCCTCGCAGGAGATTGCGGCAGGTAACATCGATCTCGCCTCGCGTACCGAACAGCAGGCTGCCGCGCTGACCGAAACGGCGGCCAGCATGGAGCAGCTGGGCGCAACGGTGAAACAGAACACCGAAAACGTCTTTGAAGCCTGCCGTCTGACCAGTGAAGCGGTGAAAAACGCGGAAAGCGGCGAAAAAGTTTCGCAGGAAGTGGTGACTTCAATGGCGCTGATTAACGCCAGCTCGAAGAAGATTGAGGAGATCACCACCGTGATCGACAGCATCGCCTTCCAGACCAATATTCTGGCGCTGAACGCGGCAGTCGAAGCTGCCCGTGCGGGTGAGCAGGGACGTGGCTTTGCTGTCGTGGCCGGGGAAGTGCGTAATCTGGCCCAGCGCAGCGCCACGGCAGCCAAAGAGATTGAGGGGCTGATTGCAGAATCGGTCTCCATCATTCACGCCGGTTCCGATCAGGTCAGCCGGACTGGTGACGCGATGAGCGCGATTATCTCTTCGGTCAGCCGCGTGAATCAGCTGATGGAGCATATCTCTACCGCGTCTGATGAACAGAGTCGCGGCATCGGTCAGATCGAGCAGGCGGTTACTGAGATGGACAGCGTTACCCAGCAGAACTCGGCGCTGGTGCAGGAGTCTGCGGCGGCGTCTGCTTCGCTGGAAGAGCAGGTGCAGTATCTGACGCAGTCGATCTCCACCTTCCGTCTGGCAAGCAGTTAATCAGGCCACTCCGCGCTGTGTGTATGCAGCGCGGAGTCCTGAATGCCACAATGCTGAGCAACGTCCGGCATAGACGGGAGAGTTTGATTCAGCATCTTGCGACTTAAGTTTAATCGGCGGATCATAACGTTTTCCGTTGAACACAGGGTTGTCATGCTAATCAGCACAGAAAGCGCCCGCAGTAACGGCGCCGATACCCGACTGGCCTGCACGCTGGCAGCTGCCGCAGGCGCGCTGAATACCGCTGCCTTTGAGATTGTCGGTTTCTTTTCAGCCAACATGACAGGAAATGTCTCGCTTTTGTCCGATCATCTGGCAAAAGCGAATCTGGGGCCTGGCCTGTTTTTTCTGTCGATCATCCTGCTGTTTATTGCCGGTTCCCTGTTTTCAACGCTGATCATCAATGCCGGGCACTGCAGAAACATCCGCACCATCTATGCGTTTGTCATCCTGATTGAGGGCACCGCGCTGATTGCGCTGGGCGTGATTGAGAATCACTTTCCGCCGCTGTCGCCTGGCGTGGTGTTGATCATGAGCCTGAGCTTTTTGATGGGATTGCAGAATGCGGTCGTCACGCGGATCTCTAATGCCCGCGTTCGCACCACCCATATCTCCGGCACGGCGACCGATATCGGCATTGAGCTGGCGATGCTGTTTGAGGTGCAGCGACGTAAAGCGTCACCGAAAGATGCGCCTCTTTATCTGGGCCGGTTGCGGCTGCACTGCCTGACGCTGCTGGCTTTTCTGGCGGGTGGGGTGGCCGGAATCGGGCTTTACAGACTGCTCAGTTACGATTTTCTGCTGCCCGTCGGGTTCGGGTTAATCTGCCTGGCGCTGAATGCTATTTTCACTAAGCCAGTGAAACCCGGGAACGCGATGGTTTAATGGTGCATTATCCACAGCTGTTAAAATCAGGGCGGTATTTAGCCCTGATTTCAACGTTCCGCGGGGCAAATGAACCGTGCGGTTAAACCATCCGGTCCTGCGCAGAGTAACATTCAGCCTTATACTCTGGTTGATCCTGCCGGTAAGACAGTGACGCGAACAGCCTTCAACCTGCTGATGGATAATTAACATCGATATCAAACAACTTATTTACTTGTGTAACCTGGAGCGGGAACGCCATTTCGGTCGGGCCGCAGAAGCCAGTTTTGTTACACAGCCAACCCTCTCGATGCGTCTGAAAAATCTGGAGCGCGAGCTGGGCCTGCCGCTGATTAACCGCAGCAATAATTTTGCCGGATTCACGCCCGAGGGCGATCGCGTGCTGGCATGGGCGCGGGAGATCGTGTCGGTTTATCAGGGGCTGAAGCTGGAAGTCGAATCGCTGAAGCATGGGGTGAACGGCACGCTGCGGGTTGGCGTAGTGCCGCAGTGCAGCATGGCACTGCCGCTGCTGCTGAAAGCGGTGCAGGCGCGTTATCCTCAGCTCGACTATCGCATTGCGGTGCTGAGTGCTGACCAGCTGCTGGAGGCGCTTAACAGCCATACCGTAGATGTCGGGATCGGCTTTTTTGAGATGGCGACTCTGCGGGAACTCCATTTTCAGACCGAGATGCTGGCAGACCGGGGCGTTGAAGCCGTTTTCCATCCTGACCATTTCCCGGCGCTGGTGGGCGAAACCCCGCTGATGCTGGATGAACTGGCACAACAGCCGCTTTGCCTGGCGGAGCCGACTCGCTATTTCCGCCGCTACCTCGATATGGCTTTTCGTGAAGCGGCGCTGGTGCCCCGGGTGATTGTGGAGAGCGCCTCGATTATGCAGCTGATGCAGTGCGCGCAGGTCGGTCTGGGTCTGCTGGTGTCACCGGTCGGTCATCTGCTGCCCGCGTCACTTCAGGGGCTGCAGCAGCGCGCAATTATGCTGCCGCCGATGGCGCGCGAGGCCGCGCTGGTGATAGCCGAACCGGGTCGTGCCACACCGCTGGCACAGCACTTTTTCGACGAAGCGCGCGCTCTGCTGCCGGTATAGCGCAGTTACTGCGCTTCGCCCAGCGCATAAAACAGGCGGCTATTCCAGTTGCCTATCGCCACGCTCTGAATCAGCGCGAACAGCGCCTCAGGCTCCCAGCCCGCCTCCATCAGCGGTTGCAGGTGAGCCGCGCTAAATCGCTCGGGCGAGCGGGTCAACTGCGCCGCCAGCGCAATTATCTGTTGCTCCTCACCTTTAGAAACCTCATCGACCCCCTCAATTAAAACGTCATTTCCGGCCAGCAGCCGGAACGCCCAGCGACTGCCCAGAATACGGGCAGCGGTCGCCTCGGCCAGCGTGTTCTCGTGAGAGAGATGCTGACGCAGTTGCGCCCAGCCATAGAGCGCGGCGGGGTCGTGGGCCAGCAGCCATACCGCTTCCTGCATGCCTGGCAAAGACTGACAACGGGTAACGGCAGCGAGCTGCTCTGCACTGGCATAACGCAACTCCAGCGGTTTCAGCACCGGCTGCCAGTGGGCAGGCTGGTCAAAACCGGTAGCGTCGGCGTCGGGTGGTGCGGTACTGCCTGGCAGCCAGCGAACCGGCTGGGCCTGCAGCGCCTGCAATCCGGCGACCACCCGAGCCTGGTAACTGACAAAGCCAATCACCTGATTAAGCGTCACTATATCGGGTTCGGTCAGGCCGACCGTATCCAGGGCGGTGATCGCACTGGCGTTGATCAGCTCAGGCTGCATCGCCAGCTGACGCGCATACTGCGTAATCTGGGTCAGGCGATTATTACTTTCGCGCGAAGAGTCAGGTCCGGGCAGCGGATTCAGGCGGGCAGAGTAGTGATTACATAAGCGCTGCACACCCGCGACCTGCGCCACGGTCAGCGCGGTGCTGAGGCGATCGTAGAGTGTCAATGTGTGCGTCAGTGACGTCACCACGCGATCCGGGAACAGTAATTGTGCCAGATCGCGCGCTGCCAGCAGGGCCGGCTGATTCGTGCGCAGCAGGGCCTGCACCACGGCGTTATCGGCGTAGCATTCCAGCAGGAAACGGTCATCAATAAGGGCGGCCTCGGGCACCAGCGGTGCGGCCTGAGAGGTACGTGGACTGGTCTGGCTCTCGTAAAACCAGTGGTTATGGCCCGGATAGCGGCGTTGTTCCATGATCAATCCTTTTGCAAATTCGGGTTCGGCATGCAGGCGGCAAATTCTGAAAATGTGCATAAACCGAAGGGCAGGCTTATCGTCGCTGATGGGCAGTCCGGGGCAAAAGAATGATCGGTGATAATTAATAGCGTTACGGTATAACGGGAGCGAAATCAGGCAGGAAGAGCGAGGCGGGAGCAAAGAAAAGGGCGAGCCAGGCTCGCCCTTACAGAACTTATTTCAGTTCCAGTTCGTTCATTGCGGCGATGCTGAAACCGCCATCAACGTGTACCACTTCACCGGTGATGCCGCCAGCCAGGTCAGAGCACAGGAATGCTGCTGAGTTGCCGACATCTTCGATGGTAACGGTACGGCGAATTGGGGTAACCGCTTCGCAATGTTGCAGCATTTTACGGAAATCTTTGATGCCTGATGCCGCCAGGGTGCGGATCGGACCTGCAGAAACGGCGTTAACACGCACGCCTTCCGGGCCCATGGCGTTAGCCATGTAACGCACGTTAGCTTCCAGCGACGCTTTCGCCAGACCCATTACGTTGTAGTTCGGGATTGCGCGCTCAGCACCCAGGTAAGAGAGGGTCAGCAGCGCAGAATGTGGATTCAGCATCTCGCGGCACTCTTTGGCCATCGCGACGAAGCTGTAAGCACTGATGTCATGCGCGATTTTGAAGCCTTCGCGGGTAACGGCGTTCACGTAGTCGCCAACCAGCTGATCGCCTGGGGCGAAACCGATAGAGTGAACGAAACCGTCAAATTTCGGCCAGGTTTTTGCCAGTTCAGTGAACAGCGATTTGATGCTCTCATCTTCGGCTACGTCACATGGCAGCACGATGTCTGAACCCAAATCTTTGGCAAACTCTTCCACACGACCTTTTAATTTGTCGTTCTGGTAGGTGAAAGCCAGTTCTGCGCCCTGTTTGTGCATCGCCTGTGCAATACCGTAGGCGATGGAAAGTTTACTGGCAACGCCAGTAATCAGAATGCGCTTACCGGAAAGAAAACCCATAGCTGTAATCCTTATGGTCATTGTAGTTGGCGGCCGCATGATTAATAAGTAAGCGACCGACGTTAATCGACGTGCGGATTCTAGCACGTCTCTCATAAATCAGGTAAATCGGCCCGCAATTTCCGCGATATGCAGCAAAAATCAGCGCTCACGCCGCCAGGCTTCGGCACTCAGTGCTTCGCCAAAATGGCTGCTGATCAGCCGTCGGGTCAGATCGTGCAGCGGGGAGGCCAGCACATCAGCCGTGCCGCCGCGCTCGACCACTTCGCCCTGATGCATCACCAGCACTTTATCGCTGATGTGCTTCATCATGCCCAGATGCTGGGTGACATAAATGTAGGCGATTCCATGCTTCTCCTGCAGCTCCAGCATCAGGTTCACCAGCTGGGAGCGCATCGTCATATCCAGCGAGGCTAATGCTTCATCGGCCACAATCACTTTGGGCTGCAGGATCAATGCGCGCGCCAGGCCCAGACGCTGCTTCTGACCGGGTGCCAGCATGTGCGGATAATAGCCGGCGTGATCGCGCAGTAAGCCTACCTGACGCAGGGTGGCGATAATACGTTTCTCGCGCGCTTCCGCATCAAGCTCTGTATTGAGCCGCAGCGGAAACTCCAGGATCTGACTGATACGCTGACGCGGATTCAGTGAGGTGGAAGGGTCCTGAAAAATCATGCGGATGCGCTGACTGCGATAGCCATAATCGCCGAAGGTCAGCGGATGATCGTCTATCAGAATCTCACCTTCGGTAGGCGCAACCATGCCGCTGAGCATCTTCGCCAGCGTGGACTTGCCGGAGCCATTTTCGCCGATAATCGCCAGCGTCTGTTTCTCACGCAGGGTGAAGCTCACCGATTTCACTGCTTCAACATGCTGACGGCGGAACAGTCCCGTGCGATAGCGGAAGGTTTTACTCAGATTGCGCACTTCCAGCAGGGTCTCCATGCTACTGGCCCTCCATATTCAGCGGGAAATGACAGGCGAAGAGATGCGTTTTACTGCCGGTGAGGCGAGGCGTTTCAATACATTTGCGCTGCGCATAGGGACAGCGTGGCCCCAGACGGCAGCCAATCGGCAGGCTTTCCAGCGACGGAATCGCGCCTGACAGGGTATTGAGACGGCTTTTGTGCGGCAGAGCGCGACCAAAGTCGGGCATCGCCCGAATCAGCGCCTGCGTATAAGGATGATGCGGCGTACTCATTAAATCTTCGCTCTGGGCGGTTTCCACCGTCTGACCGCAGTACATCACGTTGATACGGTCCGCCCACTGGCTCATGGTGCGCAGGTCGTGACTGATCAGCAGAATCGTGGTGTTGTTGTTCTGATTCAGACGGCTCAGCAGACGGAAAATCTGCGCCTGCGTAGTCGGTTCCATGGCGTTGGTCGGCTCATCGGCGATCAGCAGACGCGGCTGGTTAGCCAGCGCTATGGCGATCATCACTTTCTGGCATTCGCCTTCGGTCAGCTCATAGGGGAAGCTGCGCATGATGTCTTTGTGATCTTTGATGCCGACGCGATGCAGCAGCTCGATGGCGCGGGTTTTGCGCCAGAACCAGAAGCGTTTCAGCCACGGACCTTTATACGTCCAGCGCGGGATCACCTGCATCAGCTGACGACCGATGCTCTCAGAGGGATCCAGACAGGATTGCGGTTCCTGGAAAATCATCGAGACGTTATGCCCGATAATGCGGCGGCGCTCACGCGTCGACAGGCGCAGCAGGTCTACATCATCAAATACCATGCGATCGGCGGTCACGCGCCAGTTATCATTGGTTACGCCGCAGATCGCCTTAGCGACCAGACTTTTACCGGAGCCGGACTCGCCGACCAGGCCGCGGATTTCGCCTTCACCCAGCGTCAGATTGATGCGATCGACCGCCTTGACCGGCCCGTCAGCGGTCATAAATTCAATGGTCAGATTACGGATATCGAGTAACGGCATTTATTCCACTCCCGCTTCGACGGCACGACGGATGCCGTCACCGAGCAGGTTAACAATTAATACGCTGATCATCAGTGCCACACCGGGCAGCATAACGGTCCAGGGTGCGACGTAAATCAGTTCCAGCGAATCGCCCAGCATCGCTCCCCATTCCGGCGAAGGCAGCTGCGCGCCCAGGTCGAGGAAGCCGAGTGCGGCAATATCCAGAATCGCCATCGACAGCGCGCGGGTAATTTCGGTAATCAGCAGCGGCAGAATATTCGGCAGGATAGCGTAACGCAGAATATTGCGGCCACGCGCGCCATCAAGGCGTGCCGCCACCACATACTCTTTTTCCAGCTCGTCATGCACGGCGCTGTAGATTTCGCGCACCAGGCGAGGCATCAGCGCCAGCCAGACCGCCAGCAGCGCATGTTCCAGTCGCGGACCCAGAAACGCGACCACGATAATCGCCAGTAACAGCGACGGAATAGAGAGCAGGGTATCCAGCACGTGGTTCATCACCGCCGAACGAATGCCGTGCGTCATGCCCGCCAGTACGCCGAGCACCAGCGCGCCCAGTGTAGCGAACAGCGTCACCAGGATCGCTGAACCTACCGTCGGGCCTGCACCACTCAGCAGGCGGCTCAGGACATCGCGACCCAGATCGTCGGTGCCGAGAAAAAACGATACATCGCCGTAGCGCGACCAGGAGGGCGGCAGCAGCTGATACCCCAGAAACTGCTGATCGATACCGTAGGGCGCGATCAGACCGCCAAAAAGGCAGAGCAGCAGCAGCGCACCAAAGCCATACAGGCCGACCATCGAGATCGGATTGCCATAGAAATGGTGCCAGCTCTGACGAAACGCGCTGGGCAGGCGTTTTTCGGCGTAGATATTATCAGAGGGCATACGTGTTCACTTTACTCTGCTTAACGTTGGGCAACATTGCTCTATAAAAATCATTCATATCAGGTGTTTGCCCCGCGCGTATGCTTGATATTGCTTTGTCATCGATGACTCTGAATTGCTTTGATTTAAAGGTTTTTTGCACAATTTTCCCGGCGTTGTCGCCGGGAGGGTAAGCCTGTTCAGCCTGTTACGGGGATTATCCGTCGATATCCCTGTCGCAGGCAAGGGAAGGGCGTCAGCAATTTCGGCGCGGGATGACAGCGGGTTACCACTCGCGTCGGCAGATCATCGCGAACTACGCTGGCCGGACCCTGGCTTTCGTCGGGTGTCCATCGGGGCCATCGTCATGGGTGTGGTCCGGATCCGGCTCAATGATCACGATATAATCTTTACCTGTTCCGTCGCGGGTTAACGTCACTAAATCTCCGGCGACAGGTTTGGTGTCAAACTCATGTTCCTCTTCAACGCCAGTATCTTCAAAAATCACAGCGTATTTCATTTTCTGTCCTCTTGGTGATGAGCCGCGTCGTGACCTCAATGTCATTTGCTGATGCTGACTCATAGAATTTTAGCCGGGCCTGAAAAATACCCGAAGCACAGCGGATTACTCCATCCTGACATTAAGTGTAGTTACTGGCGGGTTTCAGGTGGGCCTGAGCCAGCATCACACTCTCCTTTGCAAAGGAAGTATTGATGCGTGGACGGCTTTCTCGTTGTGGCTAATTCGCCAGACTCTCTCTATGATAAATTTTTCCCCGAATGTTTATCGGGCACGATCAATAACTTAGGGAATTACCCTCGCGATGACCTTGTTAAATGACCTCGATCTGCGTCAGCTGGAAGCCTTCTCGGCGGTAATTTCTGCGGGCAGCGTCACGGCGGCAGCCAAAGCGCTGAACCGTTCGCAACCCGCCGTTACCCGTCTGATTCAGGAGTTGGAACAGTCGCTGGGTTACCCGCTGTTTATTCGCAATGGTCCGCGCATTCATCCGTCAGAAGAGGCGTTACAGCTGCATCAGTATGTGCAAAAAGCGCTGCTGTCATTGCAGCAGATCCGCTTACGTGCCCAGGAGATTGCGCATCAGCAGCATCGTCCACTCAGTATTGCTGCAACGCCCGCGCTGGCGGCCGGATTGCTGCCGCAGGCACTGGCCGCGCTGAACCTGCAAAACAAAGTGCAGATCATCAGTGAATCCGCCGTACAGACGGCACATGCGGTGATCACCGCCGAGGCTGATATCGGTTTATGCAGCCTGCCGCTGGAGCATCATGCGGTCGAACTGCACTGGATTGGGCAGTCGCAGTGCGTGATTGCGCTGCCGGAAGACGATGAGCTGACGGCGAACAGTGAGCTGTCGCTGAGCCAGCTGGCAGGTCGCCGTTTAATTGCCCCCTGGAGCCCGCAGCGCTTACGCGGGCGCTATGAAAAAGCGCTGAAGAAGGTTAAAGCGCCGCTGCTGGAAACCATCGAGACCAACTCGTCGGCGAATATTCTGGGCTGCGTTCGGGCGGGATTAGGCGTGGCGATCCTCGAACCGGTTACGGGCTGGGGCATGCCGCTCGCCGGTGTGGCGATACGTCCGATTCAGGAAGACATTCCCTATTTCTTTGGCGTGATCACCCCACAAGGCCGCCAGATTTCTGGCGCGGCGCAGGCGCTGGTCGAAGCACTGGCGGATGCCGCCGCGCAACTGTTGCCGGGGTTTGAACGTCTGACCGCCAGCGAACATCCACGCATTATGCGAATCATCAACCAGGATTGATGTCGGTTTACATGCCAGGGTCACGCTGCAGGGTGACCCTGCTATTTCGCGATAAGGGCCAGACGGCTACACCGCTATAAAAACACGTTTATTATCAATGCTTATAACAATTCCTGCATAACATATAAGAAATCCATTGGTCAGATCCTGAGCGCAATTCTTGACTCCGATTTAGGGCGAGAGGATTATGCGAAAACTTAGCTCTTACTATGCGTTTTGGTGATTGTTAGCTATCTATTATGTTTTTTACAGATAATGGAAAAGCAGAGGCATCAGCGCGTTTTAACCGTTTTCGCTCGCCTTCAGGCGATCGCTGACACCAGGAAACTCTCTATGACGTATGCCGCCAAAGGGCTTGCCGCGCTGGAAGCACAGCTACAGCAGGATCTGGAATTTCTGGAACTGCCCGCCAGACCCTGGGTACCGGAACGCACTTATCAGCGTGCACCGGTACGCGATGTGGTGGTGATCGGTGCGGGTATGTGCGGTCTGGCAGCGCTCGCGAAATTACAGTTCACCGGCATCACCAATGTGGTGGCCTATGACGCCGCACCCGCCGGACTGGAAGGGCCGTGGATCACCTTTGCGCGCATGGAAACCCTGCGCTCGCCGAAAACGCTGCACGGCCCGGCTCTGGGTCTCGCACAGCTGACCTTCCGTGCGTGGTTTACGGCGCAGCATGGCAACGAAGCCTGGCAGGCGCTGGACAAGATCCCTAAAGCGCAGTGGATGGATTACCTGGTCTGGTATCGCAGGGTGCTGAATCTGCCGGTGCAGAACAACGTGCGCGTCAGCAATATCGCGCAGGCCGGGGATGTTATTGCGCTCGATGTGGACGGTGCCGAAACCGGCCGTGTCTATACACGCCGTCTGGTGCTTGCCACCGGGCGTTCAGGACTGGGCGGTTTTGCCGTACCGGATTTCCTGCAGGGCATTGACCGCCGGTTCTGGGCGCACTCCGCCGATGACATCGATTTTGCGGCGTTACAGGGCAAACGCGTTGCCGTGATTGGTGCAGGCGCATCGTCGATGGATAACGCGGCCACCGCACTGGAGCAGGGCGCGAGCGCAGTGGATCTGCTGATTCGTCGTAAAGAGATGCCGCGGATAAACAAGATGACCGGCATTGGCAGCCAGGGCGTGGTGCACGGCATGCATCAGTTGCCGGACGCGTGGAAGTGGAAGTTTGTCGATTACACCGCCGCGACACAAACCCCGCCGCCGCGTTCTTCAACTCTGCGCGTATCCCGTCATGACAATGCGCGTTTCTTCCTCGACTGCGGCATTAACGCCGTTAAGCAGGAAGCTGATGGTTTGCTGATTGAAACCACCCAGGGCGCACTGCGCTACGACTTCCTGATTGCCGCCACTGGCTTCACCAACGATTTCCACGGCCGCCCGGAGTTTGCTGCTATCGCGCCGCATATCCGCAGCTGGTCCGACGGCCGCTATCAGCCAGAGATGGGTCAGGCGCGTCACAGCCTGCTGGAAGCGCCGGATCTCGGTCCTTCATTTGAGTTCCGCGAACTGACGCCTGGTGCCTGCCCGATGTTGGCTCATATCCACTGCTTTAACGATGCCGCGATGCTGACGCACGGCAAAGTCTCCGGCGATATCCCGGCAGTGAGCGCGGGCGCCGATCGTCTGGTGCGCGGCATTGCTGCCTCACTGTTTGCCGATGACGTGGAGCAGCATTTTGCGAACTTACAGGCTTATGACACCCCTGAATTGCAGGGCGATGAATGGGTGGATTCAACTCCGCTACTAAAACAGGAGAATGCGTTGTGAGCGACGTAATTGATCAGGCAGCCGGATTAACCCCCGATGAGGCGTTGTATCAGACGCGCCGCCTGCGTCCCGAATTTGTTGAAGGCGCAGAAGCGTGTCGTGTGTCAGTGCTGACGCCGGAAGACGACCAGGGCTTGTCTGCGGATCTGCGCCTGGCGCTGGCACAGCGTATGGCGGTTCTGAACGGCGATGCGCCGCTGCAACGTGATTATCAGGCACAACTGGCGGCGTTCAACCCCTCTGAAGCGCTGCTGGCGCTTGCGGCTGGCAGCAATGTGAGTGAAGAGCCGCTGGCAACGATTGCACGCCATGCCGACAGGGTGACACTGCAACCGATTGAGGCAACCGAACAGCACATTCGCCTGCTGGAGCAGGCCGGTTTAAGCAATCCGCAAATTGTAGCACTCTCTGAACTGATCGCCTTTGTTAACTTCCAGACGCGCGTCGCGGCTGGCTTACGTCTGATGAGGTCCGCATGATTCCGTCGGTTAATCTCAAGCCGCTGCACTGGCATCCCTATATCGTACCAGTGGATGTTGAACAGGCGACACCGGCGCAGCTCGATGCGATGAAAGTGACACCGTCCAACAAGAAAATTTCGGAGTACGTGCGCACGCTGGTCCATGACCCAGAGAGCTATACCGCACGTACCGGATTGTTCAACGCCATTATGTATGTTGAAGGAGGCCTGGACCGTGCGGATCGTGAGCTGGGTGCGCTCGGGGCTTCAATCGTTAACGGTTGCCGCTACTGTGCGGTGGTGCATGCGCGCCGTCATGCGCAGCTGGCCGACAGTGACGCCGTGGTCAGCGCCATCTATTTTGACCGGGCGGATGTGCTGGGTGAACGCGACGCGGCGATCTATCACTTTGCGCGTCGTTTATCGGTCACGCCATCTGAAGCCACGCCGGACGATGTCGCTGCTCTGCGCGCCGTCGGCATGAACGATCAGGAGATTCTCGACCTGATCCACGCTATCGCCATCTTTGGCTGGGCCAACCGTCTGATGCATGTGCTCGGCCATGCTGACCTGAACAAATAAGGGCTGCACCGGATGTTAGAACTCAACAATATTACGCTCGCTTACGGCAGCAATCCGATTCTTAAAGGCGTCGATCTGTCGGTAAAACGCGGCGATGTGGTGTCAATCATCGGACCAAGCGGTACCGGGAAAACCACGCTACTGCGCTGTATCAACTATCTGGCGAAGCCGTCAGCCGGGACGATTCAACTCGATCAGATCCGCATGGATTATCAGTCACCGGATAAAGCGGCGATCCAGGCCATTCGTCTGCGCACCGCCATGGTGTTTCAGCAGTTCAACGTGTTTAAGAACATGACGGTGCTGGAGAATGTGATGGATCCGCTGATCGTCATCCAGCGTAAAACTAAACAGCAGGCACGCGACATCGCCGTGCAGGAGCTGGAGCGCGTCGGCCTGGGGGCGAAACGCGATCACTATCCGTCGCAGCTGTCCGGCGGCCAGTTACAGCGTACCGGTATCGCGCGTGCTCTGGCGGTGCGTCCGGATGTGATGCTGTTTGATGAACCGACCTCATCGCTCGATCCCGAGCTGGTGGGTGAAGTGCTGAAAGTGATTAAAGATGTGGCGTCATCCGGCATTACCTCGCTGCTGGTGACGCACGAAATGCAGTTCGCGAAAAGCATTTCGAATCGCATCGTGTTCATGGATCAGGGTGTGGTGGCTGCGGAGGGGACGCCAGCTGAGATGTTTGATAACCCAGCGCTGCCGCGCCTTGCCCAGTTCCTCAACTCAGAAAAAGTATTCTAATAATTAAAGGAATCAGAGACATGCCTGCAATCAAAACCACATTACGTCGCCTGGCCGTGCCTGGCATCATCGCACTGGCCCTGATCAGCGGTAATAGCTTTGCTGACGCCGTACGCACCATCAAAATCGCCACCGCAGCAGAATCCAAACCGCTGTCGTGGGGCGCGATCGGCCATGAGCCTGAGGGCTACGAGCCGGACGTGCTGAAAGCCATCAACGCGAAACTGCCACAGTACAAGTTTGTGATGGAAGGCGCGGCGGACATCGCGCAGGAAACCGGTCTGGTGACCGGCAAATATGACATGGCGACAGGCGGATACTACAAAGCGCCAGCGCGCAGCAAACAGTTCCTGATCCCGGATGCCCCTATGGGTGCCAGCCTGATGAAGATCTACAGCCGCAGCGACAGCAATATCAACGGCATGAAAGATCTGGTCGGTAAGAAGATCGTGCCGGTGACCGCAGGCGGTGGCGTGTATAAGTTCGTCACTCAGTGGCAACAGGATAACCCAAACGACAAAATCACCATCAAGGCCTCCAGCGCTGGCGTGCCTTACCCGGATCGCCTGAAAGAAGTGCAGAACGGGAAATATGACGCGCTAATCCTGCCTTCAAATCTGGGTGAGCAGACGGTGATCGACAACCAGAAGCTGGCGATCAAAGCCAGTGAGCCGGTGGCGATCAATAACACTTATGTGCTGATCCACCGTTCTGCAGAGAATCAGGCACTGAATGATGACATCACCAAAACCCTGAAAGAGCTGAAGGCGGACGGCACGCTGGATAAGCTGGCGCAGAAGTGGTTTGGCGAAGACGTTACGAAGTACATGAAGTAACAGATTCACTGCGTCCGGCGCTGAGCCGGGCGCATGCTGTCCTTTTTAGCAGGAGTGTTTCACCGTGAATCTATCCTCCATGATTCCAGAACTGCTGTCGGCGCTGCCTTTGACGCTCGGCATCATGTTTGTGGCGATGATTGTCGGGTTCTTTCTGGCGCTCATCGCGACGTTTTTCCGCGTGCGCCGTATCCCCGTTATCAGCCAGCTGGCCGATCTCTATGTTTCCTATGCGCGCAGCGTGCCCGTGGTGCTGCAGCTGTTTGTCGCCTTCTACGGTATGCCGCTGATTACCGATAACTTTGGCTTCAGTGACTTCTTCACGGCCAACGTGGCGGCGATGATCGGTCTGAGCCTGTATCACGGTGGTTATCTGTCGGAAGTGATGCGCCCGGCGTACCTGGCGGTTGAGCGGGGTCAGCACGATGCCACCGACAGCCTGGGCTACAGCTTCCGCCAGAAAATGCTGCGTGTTATCGGCCCACAGGCGGTGCACTTTGCGCTGCCGGGTTACGGCAATGCCATTATCTATCTGATTCATAACGTGGCGCTGGTGATGTACATCGGAGCGGCGGATGTGATGGCGACCGCGCACCTGATCATGGAACGCGATTACAACCAGTATCAGTTCGGCACTTATCTGGTGCTGGCCGTGCTCTATTCACTGCTGTGCGGTGTGGCGTGGCTGATTATCCGCTTCTTTGAACAACGTCATGCGAAGTACAGCTCGAAGTCTGCGCCGCGCGTGAAGTTCACCACCAGCGTCTGAGTGAGGAAGAAAAACCATGTTTGATGCTGAGGTTTTGCTGCCAGACTTCTGGAGCATTCTGGATGCCGTGCCGGTCACACTGCTGATGGCGGTGACGGTGTTTATCTGTTCGACGCTGTTGGGCGGGCTGTTTGCGTTTATTGAGCATCGTCGCATTCCGGTGCTGCGCCAGCTGGTGATCACCTACAAAATCGCCTTCAAAGGCGTGCCGATGGTGGTGGTAATTTTCCTCGCCTATTACGGCCTGCCACCGGCGCTGCACTTTATGGCCACGTTATTTGGCGTAGAGGTGAATGCCCATTCATTGCCAAACTGGGTGATCATCATTGTGGCGCTGAGTGCCTGCGTCGCGGCCTTCCAGGCTGAAGTGTGGAAAGGGGCACTGAATTCGTTCGACAGCGGACAATCGGATGCCGCCCTGTCGCTCGGCTACAGCGGAGGACAGCTGTTTCGTCGGGTGATGTTCCCACAGATTATCGTGGCGGCGATTCCCGATCTGGCGAATGCGTTTATGGTGATCATGAAAGCCCTGTCGCTGGCGTTTGCCATCGAAGTGGTGGATATCTTTGCCCAGGCACAATTAACGGCGGCACTGAACTTCTACTACCTCGAAGCCTTCCTGATTGCGGTGGTGTTCTACATGGTGATTGCCTATGTAGTCACTAAAATTGCCGACAAAATTGAGGCGGCGCTGCGCGTGCGCACCTGATTTATCGCGTTGTAAAGAAACGGCATCGCAGTGAGGCTGATGCCGTTTCTTCAGATAAGTCAAGGCGATGCTATTTTCAGCACTCCGCGACTGGCGGGGAATTGCGACAGACCAGAATGATTTTTTGACCCGAAACCTTTATCCAGCATGAAGCTTTTGAAGTTTCATCAGGTTCAGCCGAGAAGTTTTTTAAAAAGCGTCAGCAGTGACTGTCCATCGTCCCCAAGGGGCATGAAAAACGCTTCGTCCGTTTTTTCGACAACCTTAACGGCCTGTCCGGCAAGCGTCCTGCCTGCTTCTGACACCACAATAACGTTTGAACGGGTATCTTCCGGATGGGGTAGGCGCTGAATATATCCCGATTTTTCGAGTGCCCGGACCACCTGCGAAATCGTCATGGTATCGCTGCCCGTCAGTTGTGACAGCCGTGCCTGAGTAAGCGTTTCTTTTCCCTGAAACCAGCTGGCCACTGCCAGAACAACGAATTGCGTATGTGTCAGTCCCAGAGGCTGCAGGGCATTCCGCTGCTCACGCTGCCAGCGATTCGAGATTCTCCAGAGGAGAAAACCCGGGCTTTCGTCCGGCCCTTCAAAACTACTGGGAAGAGGTTTACGGCTTTCAGACGTCATAGCCTAAGCCTTATGTTCTGCGAGATAGTTTGCCAGTCCGGCCATCACATCTGGAAAGTCCGCGCTGATACCTTCTCCGAGCGCCTGAGCATCCGGTCCCTGTGTGCTTATTGCATAGACAAGCTGACACTGACCCTGATCTGATGGTTCAATGCGATGCTCCACTTTGACCAGCGTCTCACCAATCAGTGTCTCATCAGTGAAATGTTTTTCGGCTGCGACATCAATGAGCTTGCTACGGATCATTTCCCCATCAGGCAACTCCATTGAAAACCACGTCCCCGCCTGAAATGCCCCCTCCAGCGCTATCGATTTAACGCCCGGATTCCAGTGTTTCCACGAGGAGGTGTCTTTAAGCGCCTGCCAGATCTTATCCGGTTTGGCAGAGATAGGATGTTCATACGATTTATTCCAGTGTTCAGCCTGAGTCATGTTCATCACCAGCAGTTAACATAAGTGAGCATATGATATGTGCACTTACAATATCACAAGCGGTTTGCCTGTCAAAAGGAAACGCCGGGAGATGAGTTGAGAAGCAATCAGATGATCGACCACAGATGTACAAATTAACAACCCGAAAAAAAACCCGCCATAGGCGGGCAAATCGTTACAGTGCATTCAATAGAGAAGCTTTCTCGTGCACAACTCATGTGCACTTTGTTTATCGACCGTAGCTGCGAAAACTTAAGGCATAACGGCATGCTGCTGAAACCGATGACGGGCAGATTTTTGGCACAAAAAAGCCCGCGTTACGCAGGCATAAATTGCATCAAGAAAGGAAAATCGTAGCATCAGCTAAGGCTGACTCGCACACCTTACAGTGTTCGGGTGCGATAGATAGTGGCAGAGGCTTTAATAGCGAAGCGTGAGCACGTTATGAAAGGCAGAAGCACTCTGCTGAGCATAGCCTTTACTTGTACGAATAATCTGCCTGGTCTACACCGGACGCGTCTGAATACCAGCCGCGATTAACTGATGCGCTGCTTCTTCTCGCGCTGATGTTTGTGATAATCCTCATCACATTCGCTTGAACAGAAAGCCGTCTCGGCCACGACAGCTTCATCTTTGCACCAGATGCATAAGCCGTTAGGGCTTTGAAGCTTACTCTTTCGGGCTGCCAGGGAGGCGGCGAGATGCGCTTCTTCACGCTCCTGTGCCAGATCAACATCATCCATAAATATTCAGAACCTCATCAAATTTTAACGATTTAAACACAAACCGTTCACGACAGAGAAAATTTTGTTTACAGGAATGCGTTCTGTAAAAGCCGTTTCAGCAAGATAAAACACCATCTTGCTGTTTCTAAAACACTTTCCATCAACATCGAAAGCCCTATCGCAGCGCATACCACTCTTTATGTTTCAGCGGATTCATTGCCGCACCAATCACGTCAGAAATCACATTCACCAGAATCACCAGCCCTCCAATGACCATGACGCCAGCGGAGATCGCCGCATAATCCTGCTGACGAATGGCGTTGATCAGCCAGCGTCCCAGACCCGGCCAGTTGAAGACCATCTCGGTGATCATCGCCAGCGTTATCATGGTGGAAAACTGCAGGCCAAGACGCGGGATCACCGGCGGCAGCGCGTTATGCAGCACGTGGCGGCGGATCACCGTGAAGCGCGAAAGACCGCGCGTGGCGGCCGCTTTGACATAGTTCTTGTCCATCACGTCGCTGGTGCTGTTACGCAGCAGGCGGATTACTTCCGTCGTCGGTGCCATCGCCAGCACCAGCACCGGTAAAATCAGGTGGTTCAGGACGCTGATAATCATCTCATGTCGCCATGGCGAATGACTCAGCCAGGCGTCAATCAGCCCAAAGCCAGTAACGTTCTGCACCGGATAGAGCAGGTCGTGACGACCCGACACCGGCAGCCAGCCCAGGGTCAGTGAGAAGAACAGCGTCAGAATCAGCGCCAGCCAGAAAATAGGTGCAGAGAAGCCAATCAGCGCCAGCGCACTGATGGTTTTATCCTGCCATTTATTGCGCATCACCCCGGCACAGATCCCCAGTGGGATCCCCACCAGCAGCGCGAACAAAAACGCCAGGATACACAGCTCCATCGTGGCCGGAAACACCTCGCGCAACTGCAGGCCGATCTCCTGGCCGTTGGTGCTGGAGACGCCAAAATCAAACTGCAGCATCCCATTGAACCAGAACCACCAGGCGTCCGAGAGCGCCGCGCCTTCCAGCGGCGCGTTAGGCGTAAAATAGCTCAGGCTGAAGCTGACCAGCGACAGCAGAAACAGCGTAATGAGCAGCAGCAGCAGGCGCCGCAGAATATAGATAATCACTTACTTACCCTCATCAGCTTCACGATAAACCCCGGCAAAGGAAGCGTTACCAAACGGACTCAGCACCAGCCCCTTAATATCATGACGAAACGCCTGAAGTCGCAGAGAGGATGCCAGCGGCAGCACGGGCAACTCCTGCGCCAGTATCAGCTGCGCTTTGTCATAACTGTCGATGCGGCCAGCGAGTTGCTGTGATAACAGGGCATTCTGCAGCGTTTCGTCAAAGGCCGGATAACACCAGTGCGCATAATTGGTCTGCGAGCGAATTGCCGCGCAGCTGAGCAGCGGCCGGAAGAAGCTGTCCGGATCGTTGCTGTCGGTCGCCCAGCCAGTCAGTGTCAGGTCATGATTCATCGCCATCAATTGCGCCTCCTGAAAGCGGCCCTCTACCGGCACAATCGTCAGACGGACGCCAACCTGCGCCAGATCCGCCTGTAACAGTTCGGCGGTTTTCAGCGGGCTGGGATTCCAGGACTGCGACGCGGCAGGCACCACCAGCCGCAGATGCAGATCGGTAATGCCCAGAGCCGCCAGTGCCGCGCGGGACTTCTCCGGATCGTAGCCGGTAATGCGCGCATCATTATCATAAGCCCATGAGGCACGCGGTAAGATGGAAGCGGCGGTTTCGGCGGTGCCGTAATAAATCGACTCCATCAACCGCTCATTGTTAATCGCCAGCGCCAGCGCGTGACGCACTTCAGGGCGGTCGAGCGGCGGTTTGCGGGTATTGAAGGCGAGATAGGCGATGTTCATGCCGGGACGCAGCGTCATCCGCAGGCGCGGGTCATCGCGCAGGATGCTGAGCTGGCTGGCTGCAGGATAGGCCAGCACGTCGCATTCACCGGTTAACAGTTTGGATAACCGTCCGGTGCCGCCAGAGCCAAGATCGATCACCGCCTGTTGCAGACGCGGCACACCTTTCCAGTAATGAGGATTGCGTGCCAGACGGATGTACTGGCCGGTGCGATATTCGCTGAGCTGGTAAGGACCGGTACCAACCGGCTGCCGATCCATCTCCTCCTGGCGACCCTGAGCAGTAAGCTGGTCTGCATACTCTTTCGACAGCACTGGCGCATAGTGGGTCGCCATGTGCCACAGGAACGACGCATCCGGGCTGTTCAGCCTGAACTCAACCGTTCTGTTATCGATCTTCTTCACGCTCTGAACCGAATCGGCAAACTGCAGGCTATCAAAGTAGGGATAGTTGCCGCCGTTGACGTTATGCCAGGGGTGATTCCGGTCGAACATCCGGGCGAAGCTGAATACCACGTCATCGGCGTTCAGCGCGCGGGTAGGGCGGAACTGATTAGTCTGCTGAAACTGCACGCCGCTGCGCAGATGAAAGCGATACGTCGCGCCGTTATCGCGCACTTCCCAGCTCGACGCCAGATCGGGCTTGAGGCGATAGGTGTAGGGATCGACATCCAGCAGACGGTCATAAAGCTGCGCCGCCAGCGTATCGACAGTCAGCCCGCTGCTGGCCATCTGCGGATTAAAAGTGTTCAGCGTGCCGCTGACGCAATAGACAAAGCCGGTCTGGCGAATATCACCAGCCGGCGCTGACCACGCAGGGATACTCAACACGCTGAGGCTGAGCAACAGCGAACATAATAGTTTTGACATAGAACTCAACGATTTTGAGGCATTAAACAGAGTGTATCGCAAAGCGGGCATTGTCCCAAAACCTGCAACCGCTGCCAGCCTGTTTTTCATCCCTACGGCAGCAAAAAGAGCGTACAGAAGGTGTGGTAATGAGAAAAATTCTCAATTAGTGGTTTACAGATGATAATAAGAATGATTATTATTCATCTGCACTTCGACGGCGGCTCTGCCGAAGAAGAGCACGACATTGCTCACATTGCTTCCAGTATTGTTGCCCGCCTTATGGCGGGCTTTTTTTTGGCTGGTGCGGCGGCCTGAAGGGCACGAGCACTTTTGAGAGAGGTGGCGATCTTAAAAGGGAGAGGCAGTGAGGAACACCGGAACGGAATAGATAACATCGTTGATACGAAGGCCAGGTGAACTATGAAATGCGAAAATTTCGCCTTTAACCATTAAATAGATCGCCTTGTCCTGAACCCGTTTAAAGGCGTCACCATCAGAGGTGATCAGGAAAGGTTGCAGGTTGTCGGCCAGACTCGCTTTGAAAGACTCATCGCTTCTGGATGCATCGTAGAGATAAAAACGATATGAGAAGTCAGTTGTGGCCCCCGCACTGGCTTCGGTGATGTAAAGGTTAACGTGGTTACTAACGTTAACTTTCCTGATGATCGATTGTTCCAGCGGTGACAACTGTGACAGCCGCCAGCCTGCAAACACGAGGATCATCAGCATCAGAACCAGTAACAGCGTTCGCTTTTTAAAAACCGGCGCGTTTTGCATAGTCTATCCCTGCTCTTATCCAGTATTGATCGTCAGGGTCATCGCCAAAAGGAGACGCGCCATACCAGACATCAAATTCCTCTCTGCTGGTTCCGGCCCGGCTTTGCGCCCAACCGGCTGCGCGAAGAAGAACAGCTTCCTTTATTCCAGCTGCATGACCCACAGCACCGTAATGAAAGTTACCAAAATGTTCATATTGAGTCCCATGCTGAAATTTGTAATCCCATGGCCCATGCCCTTTTACCTGGTTATAAAACCAGACATATGTCAGGGCCGAGGGTCCTCTATGAAAACGTGCAATCATCATATTATTTATTAACGAAACTCCCGCTGGAGTAAATGACATAACATCATAAGGTGGTCCTGGAGTAGCAGCTAAGGCAGGATATCTCATGATTTATGACTTCTCATTCCAGCTATCTGAAAAAATGATGTTACCATCACAATGCTTCCAGGTTATTTTTTCGTAAGCAAACTCAACGCATTCCAGATGATTGTGTTTTTCTTTTTCCGGGTCTTTTGTGTCATGCATTATGGGCGAGATTCCGACAATTTTGACATTTTCAAGCAGTATGTTGAAATATTCTTCTTCCTCACCTGCGTGGTTAATATTATACCATTTAAACTCGGCTGACTTTAATGTTTGCCCGGTAGCTACAGCCTTATAAAGATAGGGCGAAGATGAATCGAACTCTTTTTGAATGATAATGGGTGCATGTTTTCTTGTGCCTGTTGGCTTGCCTGTCATTGAATCGGTGGGCAGTCTTAAGTTATGAGAAAAACCAGTTACTTCGATGCTCCCTTCTCTATCTCTTACATCTACCGAACCTTTGATGCTTGTTCCACCATCATCTTTTAGCCAGAGGTACGCGGGGATAGCCATAGTAAAATCCTTTAAAATGTGAGTTACATTCCTTTCGTAGTGGTAGTTAATACTGGCTTTATATGATACTCAAATACATATTAAAAAAATCGAACGCATGATGATTGAGATCAACCTTTACCTGTTATCTGTTATCTGTTTATTGTTCAGGGCTTTTATATATCAGTGCTGTGTGATGAAAAAAGGAAGGTGAAACTCATCGTATCAATCGATTTTAACTATTATTGATGTTGTGTTTGAGTTATTGATTTTACTATTGTCATTCATTTTATGCAGGCGCGAATTTGAACGATGGGAGATGCTATTTATTTAATTTTGAAATGTATTTATCTCCGTTGCCACTCCATCTGTATGATGCTGGACAAGTGTAATCTCATGCTTAACATTTTCAGAAACGCAGTTACTATAAGCACAACTTCTGCTCACCCAACTCCGGACAATGAATAAACTCCAGAAAAGCGCTCAGGCTTTCCATTATGCATCCTTTCGTTATCTCTTTTTCGGACGTCTGTTTACCGTACTAGGCAATGGAATTGCACCGATTGCGCTGGCCTTTGCGGTGCTGGATATGGGTGGCTCAGCCTCTGATTTAGGCGTGGTAGTGGCGTCCCGTTCCCTGTTCAACGTGCTGTTTCTGCTGGTGGGTGGTGTGGTTGCCGACCGCTATTCACGCAGTCGGGTACTCGTTGTATCGGCGCTGGTTGCTGCTGTTTCTCAGGCTTTCGTTGCGTGGTCTGTGCTTGAGGGTTCAGCCACGGTAATCAGCCTCACCTTGCTGGGTGCTCTGAATGGCGCGGCAGCGGGCATCGCACTGCCTGCTTCGTCCGCGCTGGTGCCGCAGGTCGTGCCTGAAAAGCACCTGCGTCAGGCTAATGCGCTGATTCAGCTAGGTGTTTATGGTGGTACGGTGATGGGCGCATCGCTGGGAGGCGTGATTACCAGCGCTGTCGGGCCTGGCTGGGGACTGGCGATTGATGCGCTGGGCTTTGCGGTTTCCGCGCCGCTTTATTTCCTTATGCGTGTGAGCCCGAACAATACCGGGACAACGCAAGGCAATATCCTGCGCGATATCAAAGAGGGCTGGGCAGAATTTGCCGGGCGAAGCTGGATTTGGTCGATAGTCCTTCAGTTCGCCATTATCAACGTCGCTTTCAATGGCATTGTAGAGGTCTATGGCCCGATGATTGCCGACGCCTCTTTCGGGCGGGCGCAGTGGGGAATTATTGTGGCCGCCCATAGCGCAGGTTTAATTGCGGGTTCATTTCTGGCGATGAAATGGCATCCACGTCGTGATCTTCTGATTGGCGCTATGCTGGCGGGTCTTTGCGCACTGCCAGTATTTATGCTGAGCCAGAATGCGTCAGCAGCATGGCTGATTGCGGGGTTCTTTATTGCTGGCGTTTCATTAGGTCTGTTCGGCGTAACCTGGGCGCATTCATTACAGACTCACATCCCAGCCGATAAACTGGCTCGCGTTTACGCCTATGATGCAATGGGTTCCTTTATTTCCATTCCCTTTGGTCAACTGGTTGCGGGGCCGCTGGCAACGCAATACGGCATTGGCAAAGTACTTCTGATATCAGCGCTCGCCGTGGTGATTGTTACCGCTGCCGTCGGAATGGTTCCTGCCGTCAGGCAACCTGAAAGAATGGGAACTAAGACGTAATCGCTATTTTTATTACTGCCAAAGCAGCCCGGAATATACCGTACTGTTTCGACACCGATTAACCAGAAATTCTGACGTACAGAAAATCATGCAGTTGTTTAGTTTTCCGCTTTGATATCGTGCTTCTTCATCATTGCGCGCAGCTGATGATAAGTAACCCCTAATAACCCGGCGGCGCGGCGCTGGTTATAACGTGCCTGTTGCAGGCTGGCTTCCACCAGATCCCGCTCCTGCTGATTCTGCCATTGGCGCAGATCCAGCGGCAGGGCAGGCAGGCCGCTACTCTCCGCATTCTGACTGGCACGAATAACAGCAACCGGTTCAGGGCGTGAAGCAAACGGGTTAATGATGACGTTATCCAGTTGCTGCTCGCTGCTGTTATGACGATAGACCGAGCGCTCCACCACGTTCTTCAGCTCACGGACGTTGCCGGGCCAGTGGTAATCGAGCAGAGCCCGCTGCGCCCGTGGGGTAAAGCCGGGAAACAGTAACAGGCCAAGTTCGCGGCACATCTGGATGGCAAAATGCTCGGCCATCACCAGAATATCGCTGCGGCGTTCGCGCAGGGGCGGTAACTGCACCACATCGAAGGCCAGACGATCCAGCAGATCGGCACGGAATTTCCCCTCGGCTGCCAGCGCAGGCAGATCCTCGTTAGTCGCGCAGACCAGTCGCACATTTACCTGCAGAGAGTGATTGCCGCCGACGCGCTCCAGCTGCCCATATTCAATTACCCTGAGCAGTTTTTCCTGAACCAGCATCGGTGCGGTTGCAAGCTCATCCAGAAACAGCGTGCCGCCGTCGGCACGTTCAAAACGCCCGAGATGGCGCTTCTGCGCGCCGGTAAAGGCGCCCGCCTCATGACCAAACAGTTCAGAGTCGAGCAGGTTCTCATTCAGCGCGGCGCAGTTCAGCGAGATAAACGGTCCCTGCCAGCGGTCAGAGAGATAGTGCAGACGGCTGGCGATCAGCTCTTTACCTGTCCCGCGCTCGCCAATCACCAGAACCGGTTTTTCCAGCGGAGCCAGTTTGGAAACCTGCTCTAGCACTTCAAGAAAATTGTTCGACTCGCCCAGAAGATTATCGTTAGTGCCTGTCATGATGAATTTCACCACCTCTTAATCATTTTCACTATCTTAAAACATGCGTACAGAGCTGTAAAATATCAAATCCCTTTAAAATCAGTGCTATGAAAAATTGGCACGCATATTGTATTAGCTAAGTAGGACATCACGTTTTAAAACATTAAAAGAGGAACATCATTATGGGTATTTTTTCTCGTTTCGCTGACATCGTAAATGCCAACATTAATTCCCTGCTGGAGCGTGCAGAAGATCCGCAGAAACTGGTTCGCCTGATGATTCAGGAAATGGAAGACACCTTAGTGGAAGTACGTTCTACCTCTGCGCGGTCGCTGGCTGAAAAGAAACAGCTGTCACGCCGTATTGAGCAGGCTGAAATCCAGCAGGCCGAATGGCAGGAAAAAGCTGAACTGGCCCTGCGCAAGGACAAAGACGACCTGGCGCGCTCTGCGCTGATTGAAAAACAGAAACTCACCGATCTGATTGCCTCCCTGAAACAGGAAGTGGGCCAGGTTGAAGAGACGCTGGAACGCATGAAAGGCGAAATCAGCGAGCTGGAGAAAAAACTGACTGAAACACGTGCCCGTCAGCAGGCGTTAACCCTGCGTCATCAGGCGGCTTCTTCATCACGCGATGTTCGTCGTCAGCTGGACAGCGGTAAAATCGATGAAGCGATGGCACGGTTCGAATCTTTTGAACGTCGTATCGACCACATGGAAGCGGAAGCTGAGAGCCACGGTTTTGGTAAACCTAAAACCCTGGACCAGCAGTTTACTGACCTGAAAGCGGATGATGAAATCAGCCAGCAACTCAACGCGCTGAAGGCGAAAATGAACCGCAGTGAGTAATTATCGACGTTGCAATAAGTGATTAAGGAGAGTCAATGAGCGCACTTTTTCTCGCCATACCCTTAACGATCTTCGTGCTGTTTGTCGCACCGATCTGGTTATGGCTGCATTACAACAACAAACGCAACGGCGGTTCGGAACTGTCGCAAAGCGAAATCCAGCGCCTGCAGCGCGTCACGAAGGATGCGCAGCGGATGCGTGAACGCATCGACGCACTGGAAGCGATTCTGGATGCCGAACATCCAAACTGGAGGCAGCCATGATGAAAGGCCGCAAGTTGTGGCGCAAGCCTGACGAAGGAAAGTTGATGGGCGTCTGCGCAGGTCTGGCAGAGTATCTCGATATTCCGGTCCGTCTGCTGCGGGTCATTGTGGTGTTATCGCTGTTCTTTGGTCTGTTTGTGTTCACGGTGATCGCCTACTTCGTGCTGGGTTTTGTGCTGGATGTGAAGCCTGCTAACGCTTATGAAGGCGAACGCCAGCCCACCGCCAGCGAGTTGCTGGATCAGCTGGAGAGTGCGCTGCAGCAGGATGAGCGCAGCGTGCGCGACGTGGAACGCTATGTGACGTCTGAAACCTTCAGCGTACGCAGCCGCTTCCGCCAGATTTGATTATTTTACTGCCGGGCCGTTTTCAGGCCCGTCCGCTCTCTCAATGGAGGTGTTAATGTCTTTTTCGCGATCCACTGTTTTTCGTCACCGCGCGGCACCTGCATTGAAGTCGGCGGCTAAATTCATCATTATCAATGCTGTTACCTACGGTCCCGCTGGTGTCACTGGCTGGGCGGTCAAATCGGTAGCGCGACGCCCGTTACGTTTGCTGCTCGCTGTGGCCCTTGAGCCATTGCTGAAACGCGTGATGAGCCGGGTGGCATCGCGCTTCATCAGGGAGAACGATGAAAAGACTGCAAACTGAATTAATGGCGTTGATGAACCGTGGCGTTGATCGCCACCTGCGGCTGGCCGTTACCGGATTAAGCCGCAGCGGTAAAACTGCCTTTATTACTTCAATGGTTAATCAGCTTTTAACGGTTCACAGCGGCGCTCGTTTGCCGCTGTTTTCCGTTGTGCGGGATGAGCGGCTATTAGGCGTAAAACGGGTGCCACAGCGTGACATGGGCACGGCGCGTTTTACCTACGATGAAGGCCTGGCTCAGCTCTATAGCACGCCTCCCGCGTGGCCGACGCCAACCCGTGGCGTCAGCGAAATGCGTCTGGCGCTGCGTTACCGTCCCAATGATTCGCTGCTGCGCCACCTGAAAGAGACAGCGACGCTCTATCTGGAGATTGTCGACTATCCCGGTGAATGGCTGCTGGATCTGCCGATGCTGGCGCAGGATTACCTCGCATGGTCACGGCAGATGAACGGACTGCTGCAGGGCGATCGTGCGGAGTGGGCAAAGCCCTGGCGTACGCTCTGCGAAAAACTCGATCCGCTTGCTCCCGCCGATGAAACCCAGCTGGCAGAGATTGCGGCTGCCTGGACTGACTACCTGCATCGCTGTAAGTCTGAAGGCTTACACTTTATCCAGCCCGGCCGCTTCGTGCTGCCTGGCGATATGGCAGGCGCGCCTGCGCTACAGTTCTTCCCCTGGCCGACGGCTGATGAAGCGCAACTCACTAAGCTGGCCCAGGCGGACAAGGGCAGTAACTTCAGCATGCTGCAGCAGCGGTTTAATTATTACTGCCAGCATGTGGTGAAAGGCTTTTATAAAAATCACTTCCTGCGTTTTGATCGCCAGATTGTGCTGGTGGACTGCCTGCAACCGCTGAATAGCGGGCCTCAGGCGTTTAATGATATGCGGCTGGCGCTGACTCAACTGATGCAGAGCTTTCATTACGGTCAGCGCACTCTGTTTCGCCGGTTGTTCTCACCGGTGATCGACAAATTGCTGTTTGCCACGACCAAAGCGGACCACATCACCAGCGATCAGCACGGCAACATGGTGTCGCTGTTGCAGCAGCTGGTGCAGGATGCCTGGCAGAACGCGGCGTTTGAGGGAATCAGCATGGACTGCATCGGGCTGGCATCGGTGCAGGCGACGCAGAGCGGGCTGGTCGATCACCGTGGTGAGAAGATCCCGGCCCTGCGCGGCAATCGACTGGATGATGGCGAGCCACTCACCGTCTATCCGGGCGAAGTCCCGCCGCGCCTGCCCGGTAATGCCTTCTGGCAGCAGCAGGGTTTTCAGTTTGAACAGTTCCGGCCGCAGCAGCTCGACGTCGATCGACCGCTGCCGCATATCCGCATGGATGCCGCGCTGGAATTTCTATTGGGAGATAAATTGCGATGAGTGATCCGCTGAAGCCGCGTATCGATTTTGCCCGCCCGCTGGATGAGAGCAGCACCACGCCGCTGCGTCCGGCGCAGACTTTTGAAGCGGACGCGCAGGCTGCGTTTCTGGCAGTGCAGGATGAAGATGTCGCTGTCGAAGAGGAGGGTGCCGGTGAACGGGCGGTTGAAGCCGCGCTGAAACCTAAGCGCAGTCTGTGGCGCAAAATGGTGACGGCAGGCGCGCTCCTGTTTGGCGTCAGTGTGATTGCGCAGGGTGTGCAATGGACACATGACGCCTGGCTGGCCCGCGACTGGTTTTCGCTGGGCAGCGGCGTGGCGGGCGGCCTGATTGTACTGGCAGGTGTGGGTGCACTGACTACCGAGTGGCGTCGTCTCTATCAGCTGCGTCAGCGTGCTGAGGAACGGGATGTGGGCCGGGAGCTGCTGCACAGTCATGGCATCGGCAAAGGCCGGGCATTCTGCGAAAAACTGGCGCAGCAGGCGGAGCTGGATCAGGCGCATCCGGCTCTGCAGCGCTGGCATGCCTCGCTGCATGAAACCCACAATGACAGTGAAATCGTTCGCTTATATGCCCAGCTGGTGCAGCCAGTGCTGGATCGGCAGGCACGGCGCGAAATCAGCCGCCATGCTGCGGAAGCGACATTAATGATTGCGGTCAGTCCTCTGGCACTGGTCGATATGGCGTTTATCGCCTGGCGTAATCTGCGACTGGTCAATCGCATCGCAGCGATATATGGCATCGAGCTGGGCTACTTCAGCCGCATCCGGCTGTTCCGGCTGGTGCTGCTCAACATGGCCTTTGCTGGCGCATCGGAGCTGGTGCGGGAAGTGGGGATGGACTGGATGTCGCAGGATATCGCTGCCCGGCTTTCCACGCGAGCCGCGCAGGGCATTGGTGCAGGTTTGCTGACGGCAAGACTCGGTATCAAAGCGATGGAGCTTTGTCGTCCACTGCCGTGGCTGGAGCAGGATAAGCCACGACTCGGCGATTTCCGTGGTGAACTGCTGGGTCAGCTGAAAGAGGCGTTACAGAAGGGCGGCAATAAGTCAGCCTGACATTTACGTGAAATAATAAAGGCGGCATAGCCGCCTTTATTATTTAGTGTGGCTGGCGAAGCACCTGCCGGGAATCGATCGTCAGGCACTCACCCGGACAGGTTGATTCATCAGTGATCACCGGATTCGCCGGCAGCGTAAAGGCCATCCCATTTTTCTCCCTGATGAAATGCGCCATCCCGGCAAATGTCCATGACATGCTCAGGCCCAGCCCGCCGAAATCATCATATTTTCGTAACGTCGCGACCTTCGGCAAATACTCACCAGTCAGGCGATAATAGAGTGCGCCCCTGAAATCTTTTGGTACCTGCTGCGTGATCGCCTGATCGAGCAGAGCAAATTCCTTGCGAGCCGGAACTGAGTAACCGTTGATCAGATGACTGATTGCCAGCGAAGTGGCCGCTGTAACCAGCAGAGCATAAAAAGCATTTTTCCATTTTAACTTTTTACTGATTTCAAACAGGCCGAGGATAAACGCGCTGGTGGTAATCAGGGCACCGGCAATCAGCGTGCGGTAAGCCGCCATACTTTCACTGACAATCAGATTGGGCAGTGCGGCGATCAGCAGTAACACAAACATCAGATAAAATTTGTCGTTGCCGGCGGCTTTAATTTTCTTCAGGCCAAAACCAATAATGATCGAGGAGATGATCACCGACACCGTTTTTGCGCCGAGGTCAAAATTACAGATAACGTTCTTCAGGTATTCGCTGAAAAACCATTTCATCTTAACCGGAATGTCATTACTGAATGCAGAACGCGGCAGCGAATGACCATAAAGATAGACGGGCAGGACCTTCGAGGCGATTAGCGCAGCAAACATGCCTCCGCCCAGCACCATCAGAGAGATCAGCGCCCGCTTCTTATCAATTTTCCGCTCAGAAAAGCAAAGGTCCAGCGCGGCAAAGAAAGTAAAGCTCATCGCTGCGGGTTGATAAAGACAGAAGGCCATGGTCAGCAGGCATACCGCCAGAATACGACATGCGATTCCAGGTTGAATCGAAAAACGGTAGCTGGCGCCTGCCAGCAGAATTGCAGCGATAAAGGGGAAACAGGATGCCCATGCAACATAAACCTGGAATGAAGGCAGCAGACAAAGCAGTAACGCGAAGGTAATCCGCTGAGCCTGATTCTCCAGCAGCGTATCTTTCTGACACAAGCGGTAGATGTAATATCCGGTAAAAATGAGCAGAACAATCGCAACAGTACGCAATAGCGACAGCCGTTCTACGCTCTCTACCAGAAACGAGGCGCTGTACTGAATAATGCCATACACCGGCCGGCCGGATAACGTGTCCCAGTTTAAAATACTGAGCTTATCAAAGTTGGCCCAGTAGAGATTCGTCCAGTCATCGGTATAGGCGTAATGGGTTAAATAAGCGGGGCTGTAAGCAATCAGAAAAACGATCGCAATAAGCAAAAAAACCTTACGGCGGCTTATGCCGTTATCAGTGGCGAACATCTTTCATCCTTGTTGATATAACCATTTGTCTGAGACCGATCTGCGGGTTAATCGGATAACTGAGGTGGGTTTATTTTAGCTGGCCCGGATTACGTAAAATGTAGCGAAGCCTCCCGAAAGCATGGAAGTGATCAGATGCGCTGTTGAACGTTTAAAAATGAGGTCAGCCTCTGAAGAATGTTGCGGTTTCAAAATGGTTGTGAATGATTCGGAAAATATACCGCAATCAGCCAGTAATCAACAGCCTGGTGCTGACAAAGGCTGACAATCAGCGATTGAACTCTGAATCCGGTCGGGCAGTACAAAACTCCGCCATATGCGCCTCAGCTGTCAACTTTTCCTGACAGAACCCTTTCTGCGGATACTTCACATAGCGTATTATTAACCTATCTGAACCTGATTAAGGCGAACGCAATGCGTCTGGAAGTGTTCTGTCAGGACCGCATCGGTCTGACGCGTGAACTGCTCGATCTACTGGTGGCACGCAATATTGATTTACGCGGTATCGAAATCACGGCGCTGGGGCGCATCTATCTGAACTTTGCTGCACTGGAATTTGACGCCTTTAGTAATCTGATGGCGGAAATCCGTCGTACACCAGGCGTAACAGATGTGCGCACGGTCACGTACATGCCTTCTGAACGGGAGCATCGTGCGCTGAGTGCGCTGCTGGTGGCAATGCCGGATCCGGTTTTCTCCATCGATCTGAAAAGCAAAGTTGAACTGGCTAATCCGGCGGCTCAGAACCTGTTCAATCTCGATGAAGAGAAGATGCGCAACTTCAGCGCCGGTAACCTGATCAACGGCTTTAACTTTATGCGCTGGCTGGAGAGTGATCGGGTTGAGGCGCAGGCGCAGCATGTTGTCATTGAAGGTCGCGATTTCCTGATGGAAGCGCGTCCTATCTACCTGCCGGGCGAAGAGGGCCAGAACGACAGGCCGGTGGGCGCGATGGTGATGCTGAAGTCAACTGCACGCATGGGTCGTCAGTTGCAGAATCTGGTCGTCACCGACGAATCGGAGTTTGACCATATCATTGCCGTCACGCCGAAGATGCGTCAGGTGGTCGATCAGGCACGCAAACTGGCAATGCTCGATGCGCCCTTATTGATTGTCGGCGACACCGGCACCGGGAAAGATATGCTGGCACGCGCCTGTCATCTGCGCAGTGCGCGCGGAAAGAATCCTTTCCTGGCGCTGAACTGTGCCTCGCTGCCCGACGACGTCGCGGAAAGCGAGCTGTTTGGCCATGCCGCTGGCGCCTATCCGAATGCGCTGGAAGGCAAGAAAGGCTTTTTCGAGCAGGCCAGTGGCGGCTCGGTATTGCTGGATGAGATTGGCGAGATGTCGCCGAGAATGCAGACCAAGCTGCTGCGTTTTCTCAACGACGGTACCTTCCGTCGCGTCGGCGAAGAGCATGAAGTGCATGTCAACGTGCGGGTGATCTGCGCGACGCAGAAGAACCTGATTGAGCTGGTGCAGCGCGGGGAGTTCCGCGAAGATCTCTTTTACCGCCTCAACGTACTGACGCTGCAACTGCCGCCTCTGCGCGATCGTCCGCAGGACATTCTGCCGCTGACCGAGATGTTTGTGGCCCGCTTTGCGGATGAGCAGGGGATGGCGCGTCCGCGTCTGTCGCCACAGCTCAATGCGTTTCTGACCCGCTATGCCTGGCCTGGCAACGTGCGTCAGCTGAAAAATTCCCTTTACCGCGCATTAACTCAGCTGGAAGGCTACGAACTGCGTCCGCAGGATATCGTGTTGCCCGAACAGGCGCTGGATGTGTCACTGGGGGATGAGGCGCTGGAAGGAACACTGGATCAGATCACCAGCCGTTTCGAACGTTCAATTCTGACGCGGCTCTATCTCTCTTATCCCAGCACCCGAAAGCTGGCAAAACGGCTGGGTGTTTCGCACACCGCGATTGCTAATAAGCTGCGGGAATATGGTCTGGGGCAGAAGCGTAACGAAAGCGAATAAGCGGCAAACAGAAGGTGAGAAGCGGATAACACGGTTATCCGCTTTTTTTATTACTTCAGCGCGGCCAGCGCAGCGTCGTAATCAGGCTCAGTGGTAATTTCATCAACCAGCTGGCTGTAGATCACTTTATCGTTTTCATCCAGCACGATCACGGCACGAGCGGTCAGACCCTCCAGCGCACCATCGGCAATTTCCACGCCATAATCATACTTAAACTCTGAACCGCGCAGCGTTGACAGCGTCACCACGTTGTTCAGGTTTTCTGCGCCACAGAAACGTGACTGGGCAAAGGGCAGATCGGCAGAGATGCATAACACCACGGTGTTATTCAGCTCGCTTGCAGCCTGATTGAACTTGCGCACTGATGAAGCACAGACACCGGTATCAACGCTTGGGAAAATGTTCAGAATTTTGCGTTTTCCTGCATACTCAGAGAGCGCGACGTTGACCAGGTTTTTAGCGACCAGCGTGAAAGCTTTGGCTTTATCGCCAGCCTGAGGAAACTGACCTGCAACCGGTACGGCGTTACCCTGAAAATGAACAGTCTGAGACATGGTGATTCCTTTTGATGGATAAAAAAATCTGACACAAAACGGCTAAAGATAGCCGTTGTTTATGACATAAATGTTAAGGGTTTACGAGTTCAATTGTGGAATATAACGTGGCGGTCTGCCACTGCGTCACACACTGTGGAGTGGAAATGAGAACGGTAAAAAGTTATCCCGAAGCCTGGCCGTTGCATACGCCGTTTGTCATTGCCCGTGGAACCCGGACCGAAGTCAAAGTGGTAGTGGTTGAAATTGAGGAAGATGGCGTAAAAGGCGTCGGAGAAGCCACACCTTATGCCCGCTACGGTGAAAGCGAAGCCTCGGTGCTGGCGCAAATCGCTACGCTGCTGCCTGCGCTACAACAGGGCATGACACGTGAGGCGCTGCAACAGGCGCTGCCCGCCGGGGCCGCCCGCAACGCCATCGACAGCGCACTGTGGGATCTCGCCGCACACCAGCAGGAGGGCAGCCTCTGGCAGCTCACTGGCGTCAACGCACCGGAGGATGTCGTCACCGCGCAGACCGTCAGCATTGATACGCCTGAGGCGATGGCCAGCAGCGCGCAGGCGCTGTGGCAGCATGGCGCAACGCTGCTGAAAGTTAAGCTGGATAATAATTTCATTACCGAACGGCTGATGGCGATCCGTGCCGCTGTGCCGGACGCGACGCTGATCGTGGATGCCAATGAGTCCTGGCACGCTGAAGGCCTGGCGGCACGCTGTCAGCTGCTGGCGGACATCAATGTGGCGATGCTGGAACAGCCCCTGCCAGCGGGTGAAGATGCGGCGCTCGAGAACTTTATCCATCCCTTGCCGATCTGCGCCGATGAGAGCTGTCATACCCGCGAAAGCCTGGCGGCGTTACGAGGCCGTTATGAGATGGTCAACATCAAGCTGGATAAAGCGGGCGGGCTGACCGAGGCGCTGGCGCTGGCCGATGCCGCCCAGCAGCAGGGCTTTGCGGTGATGCTCGGCTGCATGCTCTGCACCTCGCGGGCGATACGCGCTGCGCTGCCTTTGGTGCCGCAGACCCGCTTCGCCGATCTCGACGGGCCGACCTGGCTGGCGGTAGATGCAGAACCGGCGATCACCGTGCGCAATGGTCAGCTGATTATTGCTGCCAGCGCAGCAGGTTAACCATCATCTCAAGGTAGGTCTCCGTCGCTTCATCCACTGAAATCACCGGCATTTCAGCGGTCACGCAGGGCAGGCTGAGATCGTGACACCAGCTGCCGAATGAGCCCGGCGTGTCATAACCGACGCTGCTGACGCAGGGAAGGCCGGTGTGGCTGGCCAGCCAGCCGCCAATCTCCACCTGATGTGGGTCGTCAATACAGCCCAGCGGTTCATGCCAGGAGACAATCCAGCGTGGTTTCAGCTGATGAATCAGGGCACAGAGCGCCTGGGTTTCAGGTTCAGAACCCGGATGCGTTCCGGTCGAGAGTGCCACATCGCGCGCATCGGCCGCGCTATTCCAGCGATACACCGTCTCGCCGGACTGCCAGTTCGCCGCCGGGAAGTTGCGGTTGAGATCAACGCCGTTTGCGTTTGCGCGCAGGCCCAGCTGACAGCCATCAGGATTGACCGCTAGCACCACGTGATGCCGACGCATGCCGTCGGGCAACGTCCGTAATGCGGCGGAGAGGGTGGCGATGGCCGCATTCTCATCGCCGTGGGTGCCGGCCAGGATCAGACCGCTGTCAGCATCGCCCAGCGGGGCCGGAAACCACAGCAGCGGTGCGCCCAGCACTGAGCGGCCATACTGCTGATACGGAACATCCAGTTTGCCGCGCAGGGTACGCGGATGTAGTAGCGACATACTCATTTCCTCAAAGGGTTTTACTCAAAGTAGCGGAAAAGCCGTGCGCGGAAAATAGCTATTTATCTGTCAGCCATTTGCGATAAAGTGCCCTGCACAAGCTGCATCGGCAACAGACTGATGCAGCACTTCTTTGGGGTAAAGGAGTGATAATGGTTAAGACCTTTCGCATGACGCTGGCAGCAATCAGTCTGAGCAGCATCCTCACACCCGCCATCGCGGCGAATCCACCTGCAGGCGCGCAGCTGGCTGAACAGCAGCAAATCGTCCGCCATATTAAAGATGAACCCGCTTCGCTCGATCCGCTTAAAGCGGTCGGACTGCCTGAAATTCAGGTGATTCGCGATCTGTTTGAAGGCCTGACGAATCAGGATGCACAGGGCAAAATTGTGCCGGGCGTGGCGCAGAGCTGGAGCAGCAGCGATAACAAAATCTGGGTCTTCACCCTGCGCAATAACGCGCGCTGGTCGAATGGCGATCCGGTCACCGCTCAGGATTTTGTCTACAGCTGGCAGCGTCTGGTTGATCCTAAGAACAGTTCTGCTTTTGCCTGGTTCGCGGGCTTAAGCGGGATTGAAAATGCAGCGGCGATTACTAAAGGCGAAATGACGCCCGATAAGCTGGGTGTGGTTGCACTGGGTAAACACCAGCTGAAGGTGACGCTGGATCGCCCGGTGCCATGGTTCCCGGCGCTGGTGGCTAACGTGGCGCTCTTCCCGGTGCCACAGAAAATTATCGCGCAGGAAGGTGACAGCTGGACGGCGCCCGGCAAACTGGTCGGCAACGGGGCCTATCAGCTGAGCGAAAGGGTGGTGAACGAAAAAATCGTCCTGACCCGTAATCCTCACTACTGGGATGATGCGCACTCGGTGCTGACGAAAGTGACCTTCGTGCCAATTAACGAAGAGTCGAGCGCCACCAAACGTTATCGTGCCAACGACATTGATATCACCGAATCTTTCCCTAAAAACATGTATGCGCTTCTGAAGAAAACGTTGCCGGGAGAGGTCTACACACCTGACCAGTTAGGCACCTATTACTACGCGTTTAACACGCAAAAAGGGCCGACTGCCGATGTGCGCGTTCGCAAAGCGTTGTCATGGTCTATTGACCGTAAAGTGATTGCTGAAAAAGTGCTGGGCACGGGTGAAAAACCAGCGTGGCACTTTACACCCGATGTGACCGCAGGCTTTAAGCCACTACCTGTGTTCATTCAGCAGCACGATCAGAACAGCCTGAATGCACAGGCTAAATCGCTGCTCGCCGCCGCCGGCTACGGTCCCGGCAAGCCGCTGAAACTCAAACTGCTCTACAACACCTCTGAAAGCCATCAGAAGATTGCGATTGCCGTGGCCTCGATGTGGAAAAAGAACCTCGGTGTGGATGTCACGCTGGAGAATCAGGAGTGGAAAACCTACATCGACAGCCGTAACAGCGGAAACTTCGATGTGATCCGCGCCTCGTGGGTCGGAGACTACAATGAGCCCTCTACCTTCCTGAACCTGCTCACATCAGGCAATAGCAGCAACATCGCGCGCTTCAGCAACGCGGATTATGATGCGGTTATCGCCAAAGCCAGCCGCGAGACCAGCGATCAGGCGCGTAACAGCGATTACAACCGTGCCGAGCAGATCCTGGCAGAGCAGGCACCGATCGCCCCCATCTATCAGTACACCAATGGCCGCCTGATTAAACCCTGGGTCAAAGGTTATCCCATCACCAACCCTGAAGATGTCGCCTACAGTCGTGAACTGTGGATTGAAAAGCACTAATCCTGTGGTGGCCGATTTTTCGGCCACCTGCTGACATCTTTCTACACAGCCCGAAGATTGCAACTCATTGCCGTCACGGTAGACTGTATCGTATTGATTTTAGTGGTGAGGCAACGTTGTGGACGTCATTGAAGGAAAAGCATTACAGGTTTCAGATGCCATCATCTCATGCCAGCTGGATGGCAAGGGTGGGATGATCCCGATTGCTGAAGATGAAGTTATTGAGTGTGAGCAGCCCTGCTGGCTGCATCTGAACTATACCCACAGTAAGAGCGCCGAATGGCTGCAGTCAACGCCTCAGATCCCTGATGCCGTGCGTGACGCCTTAGCGGGCGACAGCATGCGTCCCCGCGTCAGCCGACTGGGCGATGGGTTTATGATCGTGCTGCGCAGCGTTAACCATAACACCGATGCGCGTCGCGACCAGCTGGTGGTGATGCGGGTGTTCATCAACGATAAGCTCATTGTCTCGACCCGGCGGCGTAAAGTCTCTGCTGTCGATGAAGTGCTCACCGATTTGCAAAACGGTAACGGTCCGATTGACTGTGGCAGCTGGCTGGTCGATGTCTGTGATGCGCTGACCGATCACACGAGCGAATTTATCGAAGAGTTACATGACAAAATCATCGAGCTGGAAGATGCGCTGCTTGATCAGCGGATGCCTGCCCGCGGTGAGCTGGGCCTGCTGCGCAAACAGCTGATTGTGATGCGACGTTATATGGCACCGCAGCGCGATGTCTATGCGCGACTGGCCAGTGAAAAGCTGGCCTGGATGGATGACAGCGAACGCCGCCGGATGCAGGAGATCGCCGATCGACTGGGACGCGGACTGGATGATCTGGATGCGGGCGTGGCGCGTACCGCGATTCTGGCTGACGAAGTCGCCTCTGCGATGGCGGAATCGATGAACCGCCGTACCTACACCATGTCGCTGATGGCGATGATCTTCCTGCCCGCCACCTTCCTGACCGGCCTGTTTGGCGTCAACCTGGGCGGCATTCCGGGCGGCGGATGGGAATATGGCTTTACTATCTTCTGTCTGCTGCTGGTGGTGCTGGCTGTGGGCGTTGCGGGCTACCTGCGTAAACGACGCTGGCTGTAACGTGTGTGAGATGACCACGGCGGGAGTCTCCTTTGATTAAGACAATGCCGCCAGGTGGGCTGAAAATCGCATTAAGAAAGCAAAAGCTGATCGACATCAAGAACCCAATGTCGCCGCTGACGCAAACTCTCTCCCGCAGGTGAATGCAACGTCAAGCGATGGGCGTTGCGCTCCATATTGTCTTACTTCCATATTTAGAATTATTGCATAGCACATTTAATTCGAAACATGCCGGCCATTGTGCCGGCTTTTTTTTTGCCCGCCTGGCTGGAACGCCAATCCTTTCCTAAGCTTAAAGTCCATTCGCAAGAAAAGGAGTACGGCATGAGCGCGATTTTTAACAGCGAGCCGATCCCTACGGATCCAGTCCCGATTCCTGAGCCGATTCCCCATCCGCAACCCCAGCCTGATCAGCCGACCGATCCGGAATATCCGCCGATAATGGATCCACCGCCTCACCGCAATATATAAAAAAAGGGCGTGCTGCCAGCAGCACGCCCTTAATCTTATCAGGTACTTATTTTATCTGAAGCACATCCAGACGCGCGCTGAGATCCGGTGCGTCCTCTTCATCAGCCCGCCAGCCAACAGGCTGTAACGGCAGAGTTTCCCGGTCAAAGGCAAGATCACCGCCATCAACCACGGCATCGCCATGTTTGATGCCTTTAAAATCGAACAGATTGATATCTGCCAGGTGCGACGGCACCACATTCTGCATCGCGCTGAACATCGTTTCGATACGGCCAGGGTAACGCTTATCCCAGTCACGCAGCATATCGGCCACGACCTGACGCTGCAGGTTCGGCTGAGAACCGCAGAGGTTGCACGGGATAATCGGGAACTGACGCGCTTCTGAGAAGCGGATGATATCTTTCTCGCGGCAGTAAGCCAGCGGGCGGATCACGATCTGCTTGCCATCGTCGCTCATCAGCTTTGGCGGCATGCCTTTCAGTTTGCCACCGTAGAACATGTTCAGGAACAGCGTCTGCAGGATGTCATCGCGATGGTGGCCCAGCGCAATCTTAGTACAACCCAGTTCAGTCGCGACGCGATAAAGAATGCCACGGCGCAGGCGCGAGCAGAGTGAACAGGTGGTTTTGCCTTCCGGCACCTTCTCTTTGACGATGGAGTAGGTATCTTCTTCGATAATCCGGTACTCCACGCCCTGTGCCTCAAGATATTGCGGCAGGATGTGCTCAGGGAAGCCAGGCTGTTTCTGGTCTAGGTTGACGGCAATCAGGCTGAAGTTGACCGGGGCGCTTTTTTGCAGACTGCGCAAAATTTCCAGCATGGTGTAGCTGTCTTTACCGCCCGACAGGCAGACCATGATGCGGTCGCCTTCTTCAATCATATTAAAATCTGCAATCGCTTCGCCGACGTTACGACGAAGTCGCTTCTGCAGTTTATTCAGGTTGTACTGTTCTTTCTTGTCAACCGTTTGATTATCTTGCATTTTTACCTATCTCAAAAACCAGAAAGCGTAGCCGAAGGGCAAATTGCCGTGCGCGTTCAGCCAGACACTTCACTGCGGTGTCACGAATATGCAGCGTATGGTACGGATTGTTGCCGCGAATGCCAGTACCGGAGTGAAGTAATCCGCGGATAATCGCCGACAGAGGCGACAATGAGAGAGGTCATGAGTGTGATGTCAGCTGGCGGGCACATCTTACCACTGACAATCAATTTCATCATTGTGCGTTGAGCAGGAGGGGGGTGATGCCTGGTAAGCATCTGCCCGCAGAGGTTCTTTTTTTGCCGCACAACCAGCGGTCATAAATATGACAGAGAGAATTAACAGCGTTTTCATCATTGCGACCGGAATGAGTAAATAAAAACAGCATGCGCTGCTATTAATCAATCCGGTATAAACAGGTTCCAGTTTGTGCGCGTCTGATTTGACATGAATCAAATTAAATCTTTTTTATAAATCCGCAGGCGTTTATTTTGTGACGCATGATGGATTTTCAGGCGTAACAATCTGAAAGGCGTCGTCTGTTGAATATGCGTTGACCCAACGGGTATATAATCACTCTCAATGTTACTGCCAAAATGTATACTATTAAATTTAAATCGCTTTTACCTGCCCGCTTTGCACCCGTTGGTGTCGTTCCTTTTCAGAGTGAATGTGTATCATTTAAATCATAATAATCAGCAAAGTGTAAAGAGACGAGCGATTAGCCCTGCGAGTAAAGGATTATTATGAAATCTCCCTTGGCAGATGATTCCTTTCGCACATTTCGGCAATACAGAATGCAGATGAAGCCGTTTAATGTCCGGCTAAATATGTGAGTAAAATAATGAATCAAATTTTAACGACAATGAGACATTCGGATAGACGTCACAAAATAAAAAAGTATGGCATGAGATTTATTATAACGCTGATACTCTTTTTACTCTGCTATGTTGCAGTGATGTATTGCGGCGTTTTGCTACTGGTAAACCGGCACGGATTACTCCACTTTCTGCTGCACTGACGTTGTGCTGTATTTGTACACTCAGCCACAGGCTTTAAAAATCCAGCGATAAGCGTGATGTAAAAAATGTCTGAGCACTTCCAGGAAATCTTCTGCACCTTCTTCCGCCAGACATTGCCCGGTCTCCAGCGCATTATTTACCGAATTCCGATGATCCAGAATCATCATGATGGCGATAGCACATGCAATCAGAATAAAAATCAGCACGCCTGCTGCTAACCTGCTCTTAGGCGCGGCAACGGACAAGGCATCTTCAGGATGGTCAGAGTTTTGAGACATTGGTTTCCGGATAAAATGATTACGCAATTAAACAATAACGGATTATGCCATTAATTCCCGGCGGGCTCTATGTTTCAGGTCAGGCTGCAGGGGATTCTGGTTTTTACAGAAGAGGAAGGTGAATGGGGGACAGAGGGCGGTGACTGCTCTCCGCCTTCTGCAGGATCCGGGTATCTGGATCTGAAGATAAGGATATCAGAAGGGGAGTTACATCATCTCAAGTGACTGCACACCTTTGATCTCCATGACCTTATCGTACAGGTGCGCATCATTGGACTTGCGGGACAGCGTCACCTGAACGCTGAGTTCGCACAGACCGCTTTCCTCATCACGATTAATCACCGTCACGTTGCCGTAGCGAATGCCTTCACGCTGCATCACCAGCAGCACCAGCGGCACGCTTTTAGGCTTGAGGAAAACCAGCAGCGTATGATGTTTGCCGATCAACAGATGGCTCAGGCGGCGGAACACTTCCAGCACCACCAGCGCCAGCACCGTGCCATAAATACCGATCTCATACATGCCGCTGCCGATCACCAGACCAATAGCCGCCGTCACCCATAATCCTGCTGCTGTGGTTAAGCCTTTTACCACCTGCTTCTGGATCATAATGGTGCCCGCGCCCAGGAAGCCCATGCCGCTGACGACCTGGGCTGCGATACGGCTTGGGTCCAGTGCAACATGGTCACTGGTGAGCATATCGGCGAAGCCATATTTTGATACCAGCATAAACATGGCACTGCCGATACCGACAAGAATATGGGTGCGCAGTCCCGCTTCTTTGGCCCGCATCTGACGCTCCAGGCCAATCAGGCCGCCGAGAATACCGGCCAGGGCGATGCGAATTAACATATCCATTAACATGGCTTAACTCCGAAATAGTAGGGTCCGAAAAAGGGTGCCAGTTCAGCGATAACAGGTAAACAAGATAATTCTGCTTGCAAATGACGCCGGAGAATTTTGTAAAAAGCTGTTTCACCTCTCGACCCCTTGTGCTGCCTGACATATGCTGAGCCAGCCTATTACCCCCATTCCCGGAGTTCGATTGATGAAAGCAGCCACCTTTTTGCTGGCCGGTGCCGCATTATTACTCTCTGCATGCAGCAGCAACAGTGATGATAACGAGCCACCGCAACAGGCCACCGCCGCCCATATCCAGCCACGGGTGGTGATGTCTTCCCTGGCAGAAAGCACCTGTTCAAATGCGGGTGGAACGCTGGCGTTCTCACATCAGCTGGATGGATCGCGTGTGGGAATGTGTCAGTTAGTGAATGGCCGTCGCTGTGATGAGCAGGCGTTGATTGGCGGGAATTGCGCGCGCTGATGATCAGGCCGGATTGCTCCGGCCCGCATAGTCACACAGAGAATGGTCAGGCAGTGAGTCGGTTCGGGCAGTTTTCACCCCGGTCGAGCTGGCTGAGATTATCCAGTGTCGTTTCAGAAATGGCGGTCAGTGCTTCGGCGGTTAAAAACGCCTGATGGCCGGTGAATAACACGTTATGGCACGCCGACAGACGGCGGAACACATCATCCTGAATCACATCATTCGACTTATCTTCAAAGAACAGGTCGCGTTCATTCTCATAAACATCCATGCCGAGTGCGCCGATTTTCTGCTGTTTCAGTGCGTCAATTGCTGCCTGTGAATCGATAAGACCACCACGACTGGTGTTGATTATCATCACTCCATCGCGCATCTGTTTAAACGCATCGGCGTTAAGCAAATGATGATTCTCCGGCGTCAGCGGACAGTGCAGCGTAATGACGTGGGATTCAGCAAACAGCGTTTTCAGATCGACATACTCCGCGCCTAGTTCCAGTGCCTGCTCACTCGGGTAGGGATCAAACGCCAGCAGCCGCATACCAAAACCTTTCAGAATGCGCATCGTCGCAATCCCGATTTTACCGGTGCCGATCACGCCCGCGGTTTTGTTATGCATGTTAAAGCCGGTCAGCCCATCGAGCGAAAAGTTCGCGTCACGGGTACGCTGATAAGCACGGTGAATACGGCGATTCAGCGTCATCATCAGGCCGATCGTGTGTTCAGCCACGGCTTCCGGTGAGTAGGCCGGAACGCGGACGACTTCCAGACCCAGCTCTTTCGCCGCAGCCAGATCGACATTATTGAAACCGGCACAGCGCAGCGCGATGTATTTCACACCCAGTCCGGCCAGCTCTTCCAGAACCGGACGGCTGCCGTCATCGTTTACAAAGATGCAGACGGCATCGCAACCCACAGCGGTTTTGGCCGTGCTTTCAGAGAGTAAAAAGTCAAAAAACACCAGTTCAAAACCGAACTGCTGATTAACCTGCTCAAGGTATTTCTGATCGTAATGTTTGGTGCTGTAAACCGCGATCTTCATCGTTATGCTCCTGCAGAGTGATAGACCAAGGATAACGCTTTCTGACTGACTTTGCTGAAACAGCTGACCTGCATCCGGCGCAGACCTTCACCTCTGACAGATTACATGCCATCATCGTTGTCAGGATACTGTAAGGAAAAGGATTATGGCTTTTATGCCACGGATTTTCCGGCGACGGCTGGCGGCCATTCTGGCGCTGATTCTGCTGCTGCTCGGCCTGATGTTGACGGTAACGCAATGGCTGCCACGACTGGTCGGCATCTGGCTGCCTGATGATACCCGCATTGAGCTGTCTGGCGCGCCGCGCTGGCGCGAGGGTGGCCTGTGGTTGCCTCAGATTCGTTATCTCGCGGGTAATTGCTCGCTGGCAACCGTAAAGGCGGTGTCACTGGGCTGGCATCAGTCGCGCTGGAAACTCAATGCCGAAGAGCTGACGCTGGACAGCGACTGCCTGCAAAAATTACCTGCGGGTGAACAGAGCACCGCAGCCCCCAAAACGCTGGCCGAATGGCAGGCAATGCTGCCTGGCGCAGACGTTCATCTGGACAAACTCATCGTTGCGCCGTGGCAGACCTATGCGGGCGCGCTGGATCTGACGCTGGAAAAAGATCGCCAGCAGCTTAGTTACCACGGCGATAATCTGCAGCTGGCGGCCACCCTGACCGGTCAGCAGCTCGCGATCGGTCGCCTGACGCTCACTCATCCTGCACTTCCTGAACCCATTACGCTGAGTGGTCATCTGGAGTTACCCACCTTTGCCACGGATCTGCCGGTGAATGGCGAGGTGGCCGGGCAGCTGGCGCTCGACGCTCTGCCGCATCCGCTGCAACTGACACTTAACTGGCAGCAGCAGCAGGGCGAGCTGCGCGTGGCGATGGCGGATGAGAACCGGCCGCTTCTCAGACTGCCCTGGCAGATCAGTCGCGAGCAGATTCGGATTGAAAAGAGCGAATACTTCTGGCCACTGGCAGCCCAGCCGCTGTCAGGGTTTGTTAACCTGACGCTGGATAACTGGCAGTCTGGCCTTGAGGGCAGCCAGATTACCGGTCGCATTAACCTGCTGACGCAGGGACGTGGCGGCAAGGGCAACGTGGTGCTGGGCGTCGGTCCCGGCAACCTCAGCCTGACTAACAGCAATCTGCCGTTTCAGCTGACTGGCGAAAGCAAGCTGGCCGATCTGCAACTCTATGGCTCCATTCCGGGCGTGCTCAGCGGCTCGCTGCTTGACCCACAGTTAGTGCTGCAGCCTAAATCACTATTGCGTCTGCGTGGCCGATTGCTGTCTACGCTGGAGGTGGACGAGGCGCGCTGGCCGCTGGCGGGCGTGCGACTCTCCTCGCAGGGGATTGATGGCCGCCTGCAGGCCATTCTCAACGCGCACGATGCCAGCTTTGGCCGCTTCCGACTGCATCTCGATGGTCGCGCTACGGATTTCTGGCCTGACAAGGGCGAATGGAACTGGCGCTACTGGGGCGGTGGCGAGCTGCTGCCGCTGCAGGCGCGCTGGGATGTCAAAGGCACCGGCGGCTGGCACGATACATTAATCCACCTGGATACGCTCTCCACCGGGTTTAATCAGCTGGCCTACGGCAGTGTTAACGTCGCAAAACCGCGTCTGACGCTGACTGAACCGGTAAACTGGCAGCGTGATCCTGCGCAACCCTCTTTTAATGGCCATTTCAAATTACAGGCGGGGCCGACCCACTTCAGCTATGGCGGCCGTCTGGCTGACTCCACACTGGACTTCGAGGCGAAAGGCCGCGATCCCGGCTATTTCCTCTGGCGGGGCGAATTAAAAGCGGGCAAGGTTGGCCCACTGCGGGTGAATGGTCGCTGGGATGGCGAACGGTTACGCGGCCAGGCCTGGTGGCCGACACAGTCGCTGACCGTGTTTCAGCCGCTGCTCAGCCCCGATATGAAAATGCAGATTCAGGGCGGCAGTTTGCAGGCACAGGTCGCTTTCTCTGCCGCCAGTGAACAGGGTTTCCAGGCCGGAGGCCACTGGACGGTTAAGCAGGGCAGCGTCTGGACGCCGGACAGCCAGGTGAACGGTATCGACTTCTCGCTGCCGTTCAGATTCCAGGAGCAGCAGTGGCAGTTTGGTCAGCATGGCCCGGTTTCACTGCGCATTGCCGAGGTGAAGAATCAGTTTGCGATGCAGAATATTCGCGCTGACCTGCAGGGTAACTGGCCGTGGTCTGAAGAGGCGCCACTGACATTACAGGATGTCAGCCTGGATCTGCTGGGCGGGCAAATCACGTTGCCATCCCTGCGCATGCCGCAACATGAGCCAGCCCGGGTGTCGCTGCGAAATATCAGCCTCAGCGAGCTGGTGACGGCACTGAAGCCTAAACAGTTTGCCATGTCGGGCAAGGTTAACGGCGAGCTGCCGCTGTGGCTCAATAATCCGCGCTGGCTGGTGGAGAAAGGGTGGATTGCCAACAGCGGTCCGCTGACCTTCCGGCTGGATAAAGATATGGCGGATGCCATTACCCGCAATAACGTAGCGACCGGCGCGGCACTGGACTGGTTACGCTACATGGAAGTCTCCCGCAGCTGGGCGACGATCAATCTGGATAACCTCGGCGACCTCACCATGGAAGCGCAGGTTCAGGGCGTCAGCCAGTTCAGTAACCGTCGTCAGACGGTCAATCTTAACTATCGTCATCAGGAAAACCTGTTTCAGCTGTGGCGCAGCCTGCGCTTTGGCGATAATTTGCAATCCTGGTTAGAGCAACATGCGACTCTGCCATCGAACAAGGACACTTCACCATGAGCCTGAGGCCACTACTGGTTCTGGCAGCCGGACTGCTGAGCATCGGCTGCGTGCCGCGCATTGAAGTCACGGCACCCAAAGATCCCATCACTATCAATATGAACGTGAAAATTGAGCATGAGATCCACATCAAAGTCGATAAAGATGTGGAGGCGTTACTAAAAAACCAGAGCGGCCTGTTCTGAGGAGAGCCACGATGAAACGCATAAGCGCGGCGCTGTTACTCGCCCTGGCGATGGCACAGCCTGCCTGGGCACTGACGCTCAATGAGGCGCGGCAATCGGGCCGGGCAGGTGAAACGCTTTCCGGCTATCTGGCGGCACGTCCGCTGGACAGTGAAACGCTGGCGCTGGTGCAGCGGATTAATGCCGGACGCCAGCAGGAGTATCAGCGGCTGGCAGAGCAGAATAATCTCTCCACAGCCGATGTCGCCAGCATTGCCGGACAGAAGCTGGTGGGCCGTGCGGCAGCGGGGGAATATGTGCGCGGCATCAACGGTCAGTGGCTGAGAAAGGAAACAGACGGTGGTCAGTGACCGGCGAAAAAAAACCGGGCGCATGGCCCGGTCTTTCAAATCGTCACCCTGAGGTGAGTGAGACTTATGCAGTCACGATCTGTTTGATAGCGTCTTTCGCTTCAGCGGTCGCTTTGCTGGCCACTTCCGGACCGTACGCGATGCCTTCAGCAAACACGAACTCAACGTCAGTGATGCCGATGAAGCCCAGGAACAGCTTAACGTATGGGGTCAGCAGATCAGTTGGGGTATCTTTGTGAATGCCGCCACGGCTGGAGATAACCACGGCCTTTTTGCCTTTGACCAGGCCTTCCGGGCCTGCTTCGGTGTAACGGAACGTCACGCCAGCACGGGCAATCAGGTCGAAATAGTTTTTCAGCTGCGTAGGAATGTTGAAGTTATACATTGGCGCGGCAATCACCACTTCATCATGAGCCTGAAGTTCTGCAATTAGTTCATCCGACAGGTCCAGCGCTTCCTGCTGGCGTGGTGACAGTGGCGTTTCTGAAGGGCGCATTGCACCCACTAACTCACCATCCAGAACCGGAATCGGGTTAGCGGCCAGATCACGTACAGTGACTTCTTTACCCTGTGCCTTTGCCTGTTCAACATAGAAGTCAGCGAGCTGGCTTGATTGTGAGTAGCCTGCAAGGATGCTTGATTTCAGAACTAAAACTTTGGTCATGGTGGTTTCCTGTCTGTAACGCGGAAGACTTTCCGCTCAATGGTTTACACTCTACGGTTATCGATGGCGCGGTGAAAGCGCAATATTTCGAGACCTATGTTCGAATTTATTGAATAAGCGTAACCGGGGCCAGCCGCCGGAACGGTTCAAAATGTGCTATGATGCGCACAATTATTTTTATTGAATCAGCTGGTTATCCCGGCTTGCAGGGCGCTGCTTCAGGCAGCGACACCGTCTGAGTAAGGTACGTCACAATTATGTCATCTCCCGATACTTCCCCACTGGCAGCGCTCTGGTCACGGCTCGACGGTTTAATGCTGCGCGATCGCCAGCGGCTACAGCGCCGTCTACAGGGTGCCAGAAAAGCCAAAAATCCTGAGGCACAGCAGGGCCTCGCCAGCGAGCTGGAGCAGGAATTTGTCACCGCCGAACAGCGTGTGGCCCAGCGCCGCGCGGCTACGCCTGCGATTACCTTCCCGGACAATCTTCCGGTCAGTCAGAAGCAGCAGGATATTGCTGAGGCGATTCGTGATCATCAGGTGGTGATTGTCGCCGGTGAAACCGGCTCGGGTAAAACCACCCAGCTGCCGAAAATCTGTCTGGCGCTGGGACGCGGCGTCACCGGCCTGATTGGCCATACGCAGCCGCGCCGTCTGGCTGCGCGCACCGTGGCGAATCGTATTGCTGATGAGCTGAGCACTTCGCTGGGCGGCTGTGTCGGCTATAAAGTGCGGTTCAACGACCAGGTTGGCGATCTGACGCAGATTAAACTGATGACCGACGGGATTCTGCTGGCAGAGATCCAGCAGGATCGCCTGCTGGTGCAATATGACACCATCATCATTGATGAAGCGCATGAACGCAGCCTGAATATCGACTTCCTGCTGGGTTATCTGCGTGAGCTGTTGCCGCGTCGCCCCGATCTGAAGGTCATCATCACCTCTGCGACCATCGATCCGCAGCGCTTCTCCCGTCATTTCAATAATGCGCCGGTGATCGAAGTCTCTGGCCGGACTTATCCGGTTGAAGTGCGCTACCGTCCTGTCGTCGAAGAGGCGGATGATGGCGATCGTGATCAGCTGCAGGCGATTTTTGATGCGGTGGATGAACTGGGACGGGAAAGCCGTGGCGACATTCTGATCTTTATGAGCGGTGAGCGCGAAATCCGTGATACCGCAGACGCGCTGAACAAACGTGACCTGCCGCACACCGAAGTGCTGCCGCTTTATGCACGACTGTCGAACGCAGAACAGAATCGGGTATTTCAGTCCCACAGTGGCCGTCGCATAGTGCTGGCGACCAACGTCGCGGAAACCTCGCTGACGGTGCCGGGGATCAAATATGTGATCGATCCCGGTATGGCGCGTATCAGTCGCTACAGTTTCCGGACCAAAGTGCAGCGCCTGCCGATTGAACCGATATCGCAGGCCTCGGCCAATCAGCGTAAGGGGCGTTGCGGTCGTGTTTCGGACGGTATCTGTATTCGCCTTTACGCAGAAGATGACTTCCTGAGTCGTCCGGCCTTTACCGATCCTGAAATCCTGCGCACCAACCTGGCGTCGGTGATCCTGCAGATGACCTCGCTGGGACTCGGCGATATCGCGGCCTTCCCGTTTGTGGAAGCGCCGGATAAGCGCAATATTCAGGATGGCGTTCGCCTGCTGGAAGAGCTGGGCGCGCTGACCCTGAACGAAGAGAACGGTCACTACAAGCTGACCGGCTCAGGGCGTCAGCTGGCGCAGCTGCCGGTGGATCCTCGCCTGGCGCGGATGGTGCTGGAAGCGCAGAAATTTGGCTGCGTACGCGAAGTGATGATTATCACCGCTGGCCTGTCGATTCAGGACCCGCGTGAGCGTCCGGCAGATAAAAAGCAGGCGTCTGATGAGAAGCACCGGCGCTTTGCCGACAAAGACTCCGACTTCCTTGCCTACGTGAACCTCTGGAATTACCTGGCGGAGCAGCAGAAAGCGCTGTCCGGCAATATTTTCCGTCGCCAGTGCAAAACTGACTTCCTTAACTATCTGCGTGTGCGTGAATGGCAGGATATCTATACCCAGCTGCGCCAGGTTGTGCGTGAGCTGGGGATTCCGGTGAACAGCGAACCGGCTGAACTGCAGCCGGTTCACTGCGCGCTGTTAAGCGGTCTGCTATCGCATATCGGCCAGAAAGATACTGATAAGCAGGAATATACCGGTGCACGCAACACCCGCTTCTCCATCTTCCCTGGCTCCGGGCTATTTAAGAAGCCGCCGAAGTGGACCATGGTCGCGGAACTGGTCGAGACCAGCCGCCTGTGGGGCCGCACCGCAGGGCGCATTGAGCCGGAGTGGATTGAGCCGCTGGCACAGCACCTGATCAAGCGAAGCTACAGTGAACCGCACTGGGAGAAATCGCAGGGCGCGGTGATGGCTGCCGAAAAAGTCACGCTTTATGGTCTGCCGATTGTGGCCGCCCGCAAGGTGAACTATGGCAGTATCGATCCCACCCTGAGCCGTGAGCTGTTTATCCGCCACGCGCTGGTAGAAGGCGACTGGCAGACCCGTCATGCCTTCTTCCGGGCTAACCAGAAGCTGCGCAGTGAAGTCGAAGATCTGGAACACAAATCCCGTCGCCGCGACATTCTGGTGGATGACGAAACGCTGTTTGCTTTTTATGACCAGCGCATCGGCAAAGAGGTCGTCTCGGCGAAACATTTCGACAGCTGGTGGAAGCTAGCCAGCCGTGAAAACGCCGAGCTGCTGAACTTCGACAAGCAGATGCTGATCAAAGAGGGCGCGGATAAAGTCAGCCAGCTCGACTATCCCAACTTCTGGCATCAGGGCAACCTCAAACTGAAGCTGAGTTATCAGTTCGAGCCAGGTGCAGATGCAGATGGCGTCACGGTGCATATTCCGCTGCCGCTGCTAAATCAGATTGAGGATAGCGGCTTTGAATGGCAGATCCCCGGCGTACGCCGTGAGCTGATCATCGCGCTGATTAAGTCATTGCCCAAGCCGCTGCGCCGCAACCTGGTGCCTGCACCCAACTACGCTGAGGCGTTCCTGGGAAGGGTGAAAGCGATGGAGATGCCGCTGCTCGATGCGCTGTCGCGGGAGTTTCGACGCATGACCGGCGTCACGCTGGAGCGGGAAAACTGGCAGTGGGAACAGGTGCCCGATCATCTGAAAATGACGTTTCGTGTGGTGGACGAGCACAACCGTAAACTACTGGAAGGCAAAGATCTCACCGCGCTCAAGGCTCAGCTGAAAGATAAAGTGCAGGAAACGCTGTCGAAAGTGGCGGATGACGGGCTGGAGCAGAGCGGACTGCATATCTGGAGCTTTGGCGATCTGCCGCGCAGCTATGAACAGAAGCGCGGCAGTTATCAGGTCAAAGCCTGGCCTGCGCTGGTCGATGAGAAAGAGAGCGTCGCGATTCGTCTGTTTGACAGTGAGCAGGAGCAGCAAAAGATGATGTGGCGCGGTCAGCGTCGTCTGCTGCTGCTGAACGTGCCGTCACCGGTTAAATATCTGCATGAAAAGCTGCCGAACAAAGCCAAGCTCGGACTCTACTTTAATCCTTATGGCAAAGTGCTGGAGCTGATCGACGACTGTATCGCCTGTGGCATCGACAAGCTGATAGGGGAAGCGGGCGGTCCGGCCTGGGATCAGGGCGCGTTTGAGCAGTTGCGTGACAAGGTGCGTGGCGAACTCAACGAGACCGTCGTCACGATTGCACAGCAGGTTGAGCAGATCCTCACAGCCGTCTTCAACATCAATAAGCGCCTGAAGGGCCGGGTGGATATGACCATGGCGCTGGCCTTATCAGACATCAAGGCGCAGGTAAATGGTCTGGTCTATCACGGCTTTGTCACGGGCAACGGCTGGCAGCGACTGGGCGATACGCTGCGTTATCTGCAGGGCATTGAGCGGCGGCTGGAAAAACTGCCTGCCGATCCGCACAGCGATCGCGCGCGGATGTTAAAGGTGCAGGCAGTGGAACAGGCGTATCAGGCGTGGCGTAACAAATTGCCGCCGCAGCGTCAGGATGATGAAGAGGTGCAAAGCATCCGCTGGATGATCGAAGAGCTGCGTATCAGCTACTTTGCACAGCAGCTGGGTACGCCGTATCCCATCTCAGAAAAACGTATTATGCAGACGATGGAACAGATAGCGGGTTAAAGCCAGGGTGCGCGCCTTAGCAGGCGCGCACCTGATGGTGAGATGTCAGTGCGGTTACTGCGCGAGGGATTCCAGCTTATCTTTAAACGAGGTGACTGAAATCGCGCGGTTGTCAGCCAGGTAGCGATCTTTCGCTGCCGGTGCTGAGCTTTGTACCGCGATTAACTGCCAGCCTTTGTCGCTTTTTAGCAGCAGCGGTGAACCGCTGTCGCCCGGCAGAGTGTCACACTGGTGCGACAGCACGGCGCGCTGCGCCCAGCCGGTAATCAGGCAATCGCTGTGAGAATAGAGCGTATCCAGATGATCGGCTGGATAACCCGCCTGCGTCACCTTACGTCCGGTCAGCTTCAGCGCCGCAGTGAGATCGCTGCGTGAGCCATCAAACAGCGGAATAGGCGTAATCGCCGACGGCGGATTGCGTAAAATCACGATGCCGTAATCATAAGGTGCCGCACTGCTCGGCACGATCCAGCCTTCACCATCCGCTTTTAATTTTGACGCCAGCGAGGGTTCAACCCGCGCATCAATATCATGAAGCTCATAACGCCAGCCTTTATCGCTGGCCATAAATCGCAGCGCAACCGGCTTATCGAAGTTACCCGGCGGGGAAAGCAGACAGTGTCCGGCCGTCAGCGCCAGATGCGGAGAGATGAGCGTGGCTGTACAGAGATTGCCGCTTTCGGTTTCCAGCTGACCAATGGCATCCCAGGGGGCAGCGGTAATATCGGTGATTGCCTGGCGATGATCCTTACCGAAGAACAGCATCTTAATTTCAGCTGGAGTCGGTGAGTCATCGGCATCATCGGCATGAACAGTGGTAGCAAAGCTGAAGAGTCCAACCATTAACAGGGTAGCCAGGCGCATAGAAATCTCAATGGCGAGAAAAGTTAACGTTATTGTTATTACTGAAGTACGGTAACTATAGTCGGTGAGCGTTGAAAAAGGGAGTTTTATCGGTTAATCAGTACGCTACAGCATCTAAATAAAAAAGCTGGCTGCAACAATGCCACACAGGATCATAACAAGCAGAATAATTTCGAAGCGATAGCGACGCACTATTTCATCCACTCTCGTCATTTCATCCACTCCAGTAAAGAAACACCCGGCAGAACCGGGTGTTTTAAATCATCATGTGGCCGTGCGCTGAAGGCGACCTTAGTTTTTAGCTGCTGGTTTCACAACTTTTTTGTGGTGAACTTTTTTAGCAGCCTGAGCTTTCTGAGCTGGTTTAGTTACTTTTTTGTGGTGAACTTTTTTAGCAGCCTGGGCTTTCTGAGCAGCTGGTTTAGTTACTTTTTTGTGGTGAACTTTTTTAGCAGCCTGAGCTTTCTGAGCGGCTGGTTTAGTTGCTTTTTTGTGGTGAACTTTTTTAGCGGCCTGAGCTTTCTGTGCAGCAGGTTTTACCGCTTTCTTGTGGTGAACTTTTTTAGCAGCCTGCGCTTTCTGCGCTGCATCTTTTTTCACTGCTTTTTTGTGGTGTTTCTTAGCAGCCTGGGCTTTCTGAGCGGCTTTATGGTGTTTCTTGTGCGCAGTCTTGTGAACGGTTTTAGCCGGTGCTGCAGCGGTAGTAGTCGTTGTTGCGGCTGGCGCAGCAGCTGGAGCAGCTGTGGTGTCAGCAGCGAAAGCAACAGAAGACATACCCATAGCAGCGGCGACAACCAGTGCAAATAATTTTTTCATTGCAAATCCCTCGGAGACTATTTTTTCATGTGTAGCCCACTGCGGGGCCGGTGAAGAGACTATAGGGAAATCAATGAACGGTGTCCGTGGGTGTTTGGTATCGGCGTGTAACCGATTGTACAAAGGCGGGAAAGGGCGGTCAGATGACCGCCCGAGAGCTTAGCTATTCAGATAGCGTTGTTCAAGATGCTGGCGGAAGAAAGCCGGATTCAGGGCTTCGCCGGTGGCGTTGATCAGCAGCTGGTCGGTGGAGAAACGGCTGCCGTGCTGCCAGATGTTCTGTTGTAACCAGTCGAATACCGGCTGCAGCTCACCGTGCTGAATCAGCTCGCTGAGCTGAGGAATGGCGTCCTGGACCGACCGGAACAGCTGTGCGGCGTACATTGCGCCCAGCGTATAGGTCGGGAAGTAGCCGAAGGCCCCGTCGGTCCAGTGGATATCCTGCATACAGCCATCGCGGTAGTTACCACGGGTATCCAGGCCCAGCGACTGCATCATCTTCTCATCCCACAGCGCCGGGATATCCTCAACTTCAATTTCGCCTTCGATCAGCGCCTGCTCGATTTCATAACGCAGAATGACGTGCGCCGGATAACTCAGCTCATCGGCGTCAACCCGGATCAGGCCAGGCAAAACCCGCTGGGTCAGGCGGACGAAATTATCCGCCTGCAGGGCGGGCTGATCGCCAAAGGTGGCGATCACCTGCGGCAGAATGCGCTGCAGGAATTCGCGGCTGCGACCCAGCTGCATCTCCATAAACAGGCTTTGGGATTCATGGATAGCCGTAGAGCGCGCCAGCGCCACTGGCTGACCGCGCCACTGCTGCGGCAGATTCTGCTCATAGCGGGCGTGACCGGTTTCATGAATCACGCCCATCATGGCGCTGAGAAACTCATTTTCATTGTAGCGGGTGGTGATGCGCACATCTTCCGGTACGCCGCCGCAGAAGGGATGCGCGCTGATGTCGAGACGGCCGTGGTTAAAGTCGAAACCCAGGGTCTCCATGATGCTGAGACCGAGCTGGCGCTGCGCAGGAACGGCGAACGGCCCCTGCGGCGTGATGAATGGCTGTTGCGCCTGTTTTTCCACCACCTGCTGCAATAAATCAGGTAGCCAGGTTTTCAGTTCGCCAAAGGTTGCATCCAGCCGGGCGCGGGTCATCCCCGGCTCATAGAGATCCAGCAGCGCATCGTAACGCGAACAGCCACTGGCGTCGGCGCGGCGCTGAGCCTCTTCACGACTCAGACGCACCACCTCTTTGAGGTTGGCAGCAAAGCCCTGCCAGTCATTAGCGGGACGCTGAGTGCGCCAGGCATGTTCACAGACCGAACCGGCGATCGATTTGGCTTCAACAAAATCATCAGGTAGCAGGGTGGCCTGCTGGTATGCGCGCTGCATCTCGTTGAGATTGGCCCGCTCGACATCATTCAGCGACTGCTGCTCAGCGGCTTTAAGCCACTCGCCGACCTGAGGGGCGGTGAGGATCTGGTGCTGCAACACGCTCATTTCGGCCAGCGCTTCACCACGCGCCTGACTGCCGCCTGGCGGCATAGTGGTCTGCATGTCACATCCGGCAATGGCTGTGACGTGACTGAAACGTGAAAGGCGCTGGAAGGTTTTGGTAAGTTGTTGATACGCTGAGGTCACGTAAGACTCCTTGTGGTTTTTAACGCAGCGGAATTTCCCGCAAGGTTAGATCAACCGGCCAGCAAAAGCGAACGCTGGCGCCGCCCAGCGGGCTGGACTCAATGGTTACACTGCCGCTCAGCGCCTGGGCGATGGAGTGAACAATCGCCAGACCGAGTCCGCAGCCGCCGGTGGCGCGATCGCGGCTGGGATCAAGCCGGACAAAGGGTTCGAAAACCCGTTCACGTTCTTCCGGCGGAATGCCCGGACCATCATCTTCTACCTGCAGACAGCCAATCGGGCCGTCGAACCATAAACTGACGCGCAGCCGCTGCTGCGCATAGCGCAGCGCGTTGTTCACCAGGTTATCCAGCACCCGTTCCATCAGGCGCGTATCCGAAACACCGATGTTTTCCCGCTGCGGCAGATCAAGGTCAAGCCGTATGTCCGGGTTGATGGTACGGAAATCGTCCAGCCGCTCGCTCAGCCAGCTGGCCAGGTCCAGCGTTTTCAGATTGAGATCGACGCGAGGGCGGTCAAGTCGCGCATAGGTCAGCAGCTCCTCAATCAGACTTTCAAGCTGGCCGATGTCGCGATTCAGCGCCACCCGTTCACCCTCCGTGAGGTTGTCGCTCATCTCAAGCCGATAGCGCAGTCGCACCAGCGGGGTTCGCAACTCATGCGCAATGCCATCAATCAGCTGCTTCTTGCTGGCGACCAGCGTGTTGATGTTCTCCGCCATCTGGTTAAACGCGATGCCGAGCCGGAACAGGCTGGAGGTGCTGTCAAAATGGGTACGCACATCCAGCTCACCCCGGCCAAAACGCTGTGCCGCCTTTTCCAGTCGCTGCATCTCCTGCCAGTGGGGCCGCAGCCAGATAAATACCGGCAGCGCCAGCGACATGCCAATAAACACCAGCAGGGCAATATCCAGCAGGCGCATCTGATGCAGATAGAAGAGATAGGGGATCGGCCCGACCGACAGCACATAGTGGCTGCGCGGAATATGCTGCAAAAAGGTGTACTGGTCGTCGAGCGCGACAATCTCTCCGGCATGCAACCGGCGCATGTTGCTCTCATCAAGCTGATATTTATTCATCGGCTCAATGTGCAGGTCGAACGACAGGCCGAGATCGAGACTTTTGATGGTTTTATTCCAGTCGCGCGGCGGGATCTCGCGCAGTTCGCTGCGTATCAGATAGAGCGAACTGGCCATCAGGTCATTCATCGACTGGCGGCCCGCGCGCTCAGCGGTGAACTTGTAGACCAGGCCTACCAGTAGCGCCATCACCAGAAAGCAGACAAACAGCAGCAGATAGAACTGAATAAAAAGCTTTCTCATTGTCCGCGGGTATCCCAGGCCTGAGGCGCAAACAGATAGCCTTTGTTACGAATGGTTTTGATGCGGAACGGCTCGGTGGCGCTGTCGTGGAGCTTTTTGCGCAGGCGGGAGATCGCCACGTCGATGCTGCGGTCCAGTCCGTCATAGCTGACGCCACGCAATGTTTTCAGCAACGCATCCCGGTTAAGCGTCTGACCCGCATGGCTGGCGAGCACCCATAGCAGGTCAAAATCTGCGGTGGAAAGAGCGATCTGCTCCTCAAACAGCGTGACCTGGCGGTTCAGGGCATCAATGGTCAGCGAGCCAAAACGCAGCATACGGTTGGCGGCAGGTGCGCTCGGCGTATCTTCCGGCTGTCCCTGATGGGACTGACGCAAATGCAGGCGCAGACGGGCCAGCAGCACCGCCGGCGGGGTAGTTTTCAGGATGTAATCCTGCGCACCCATCTCCAGGGCCAGAATATGGTTCATGTCGCTGTCGAGTGAGGTGAGCAGCACGATCGGCCCCTGCCAGTTGGCCCGCAGGTCACGGCAGATGGTCATGCCATCCTTGCCCGGTAACATGATATCCAGCATCACCAGGTCAGGCTGCTGTTCCACTATCACCGCTTCCGCACGGTCACCGCGCGTCTCGACGATCACCTCAATATCATGGCGACCCAGATAGGCCGCAATCAGCGAACCCACTTCGGGTTCATCTTCTACATAAACAATTTTGTTCATAGTTCACAGAGCAGAGACAGGAAGTGAGCGAAAGCATATCTTTTCCTGGTCCTGAGCTCTACGTTATCGCACGAAATATCCAGGGCTTGCTGGTATCTATCCGGCAAAATGTGCAATCATTAGCGCGGCCTTTTTGCGCCAGGTTTGGGATATTGATGATTACCATGAGGAGCGTTAGTGTGTCTGATAAAGAGCTGGCATCAGCCATATACCCCGACCGCATCTGCTTCAATTACAGTGACTTTCTTTCCGCTTCCTGCAAAAAGCGCTGGAGCTTCGTCGATGCTATTTATGGTGTGATGCCGATCTTTGGCATGGTGACACGTAAATCAGCACACCGTTTACAGGGCAGTGACGACCCGTTAAAAGAATTAGCATTACAAATCATTTCTACTCAGGTCAGTGACGAAATTAACATCGCGCGCCTGATTACGCTCGCGGAACAACAGCAGATTAGTCGCTTCGATATCCAGCTCCCTTATCCGCTGTCAGCGGAGCAGCTGGACGCGATCCATCATGAATATTCGAAGCCGCTGAATCTCACACAGCAGGATGACCTGCTGTGTGTATCCATTCCAGTGCAGTCACACTGACAGCCCTTTCTATCAGGCTCTAAGTCGTCAGCTGCCACACGGCGGGCAGCGTCGCGGCAATCAGCAATCCCATCGCAATCCGCTCCAGCGAGGTCAGCGCAACATCTGCGCGGCCGCCGCGTCGGGCAAACAGAAACAGCAGCAGGCCCGGTGTGTAGAGCACTACTGACATCATCAGGTGCAGGGGGCCGGAGGCGTAGAGCAACCAGATGCCATACACACTGGCGCCGACGCCAACCGCCATCGCCAGAGGCTTATGCTGTCCACGCACCACTTTGATCAGATATAACCCCACCAGCAGATAAGGCACCAGAATCATTTCCGAGGCAATGGTCAGCAGGTTGTTGTAGTTAGCACCGGTCAGGGCAATCAGGATCAGGCAAAGCTGAATACTGCCGTTGGTCAGCCACAACGAGGCGGCTGGCGCATTATGGCAGTTCTGCCGGGCGATACTGCGTGGAAACGCACCCTGTTGTGCGGCAATCAGCGGCACTTCAGCGGCCATAATCGTCCAGCTTAGATAGGCACCACAGACGGAGATAATCAGTCCCACCGCGATCACCGCATCGCCCCAGTTGCCCATCAGTCGGGTCATCAGTCCCGCCATGGAAGGGTTACGCATCCCGGCCAGTTCAGCGCGCGGCACCACACCCAGCGACAGCAGTGTTACCAGCAGATAGACCAGCAACGCAGCCAGCACGGCGAAGAGGGTGGCGCGGCCCACATCTTTTTTCTGGCGCGCACGCGCAGAGACCACCACCGCACCTTCGACCCCGATAAACACCCACAGAGTGATCAACATGGTCTGCTTGATCTGCTCCCAGAGCGGCTGTCCCAGCGTGACGCCGGAAAAATCGAAGCGAAAGCGATCATAGTTGAACGCCATCACCGCCAGCACAATAAAGATCAGCAGCGGCACCAGCTTGCCCAGCGTCGCCATCAGATTGATGCTGGCAGCGGTCTGCACGCCGCGCAGCACCAGCCAGTGAACCAGCCACAGCAGCACGGATGCCCCCAGCATCGCCTGCCAGGTGTTGCCATCCCCAAAGATAATCCGGTCCGGCGTATCGGTGAAGAAGCTCAGGGCAGAGAAGACAATCACCAGATAGGAGACGTTAGCGATCACCGCGCACAGCCAGTAGCCCCAGGCAGAACAGAAGCCCATCAGTTCGCCGAAGCCGGCACGGGCATAGGTAAAGATGCCGCCATCCAGATCGGGTTTAAGGCGGGTCAGCAGCAGCATCGCCAGCGACAGAAAGATAATGCCGACGCCGGTAATCAGCCAGCCCAGCAGCAGCGCGGCCGGTCCGGCCACTGCGGCCATGTTTTGCGGCAGACTGAACACGCCTGCACCCAGCATTGAGCTGAGCACCAGCGCCGTCAGCGCACCGAGACCTAATTTTTTCTCCAAAACAACCTTCCCGCTAGCATATATGGCTGGGTAAATCGGATTCTGTCGCTGGGTTATGTCAGACAAATGGCACAATTCAGGGACAATATCCGGTAAAACAGGCGAAGGATTTTACGGAGTGTGGCAGGGGATCGCAATGCATGACTATGCAAAACAAAGCAGGTTTGCAAACAGCAGGGCGGCGGGCGCCGCCCTGTAGGGGTTTACTTAAACAGGTCAGCCGTCACGGTCAGGTTACCGCCGCTCTGGTTCTGCCACTGACGGGTCACGTGGTAGAACTTCGCACCTTTATCAGACGCACGCTTCGCCACTTCTTCTGAAATCTCAGTAGGTGAACCGAAGTGGCCGGTGAAGGTCACGGTATCAAACGGTTGCATCTGCGCGGCAGTAATCGCATTGACTTCCTGCACAGATTTACCGTTAGGCAGATTCACCGTGTAGCGCTTGCCGGTAGAGCTTTGTGTTTCGAAGAAACGGCCCACTTTATTGCTTGGGGTTTCAGACGAAGCCACGCCTGGAATCTCTACGCTAGCTGCCGCCGCACCACCGGTTGCCAGCGCGGCTTTACCCGCTTCTGAATCAGCCGGGATGGCGTTCGGGGTCTGCACTGCACGTTCTTTCGCATCCGCTTTGTAGACATAAGCAGTGACATACTGATTGCCGCCGCTGTTAGCATCGATCTGGCGAACAATAAAGAAGGAGGCCGCGCCTTTCTGTTTTGCGGCTTTTGAAATCGCGTCGTTAACGTCCGGCTGGCTGGCAAAGAAGCCGCTGACCGAAACGGTATCGAACGGTTCGAGTCTGTAGGCTTCTGCTTTTGGCAGTTCATTGACGCCGTTGAAGCGACGATACGATGTGGACTCGGAGGCTGCAGGGGCATCGGCTTTATAGAGGTCAGCCGTCACGCGCCAGTTACCGCTGTTGCCGTTACTGTCGTTGATCCCCTGGATGTAATAAGAGGCAGCGCCCATCTGATCTGCACGCTTAGAGACTGCATCGGCTGCGTCGCCGATGGCGTTGAAACGGCCGGTGATATTAATACGTTCGAATGGCTTCAACGCGGCCGCTTTTTCTGGCGTTAACTCCTGCGCAGCGAATGCGTTGGCTGCCAGCAGGGACAACAAGGTTGACGCCAGAATAGTGTTCTTCAGCTTCATAAAAATAATCCTTCGCCTTACGCAAAAATGAGTACGAAAACGTGCTGGACTCTTGATGTATAACAGATTAGCCGCTGATTATTGCATGTTATAAACAGACTGTCGCAGCGATTTTTTGTGTCAAATCGCGTTATTCAACCATGATTTTTTCATTTGTTTGTCATCAAACGCAGTTATGTCCCGTTTTAGCGACGGTTACCACTAAAAGCGATAACTATTAGCGGTTAAACAGTTAATACATTGTTAATTAACGGTTTTTATTGATGCTTAATTCGCCCATACATAATTATCTCTGGCAGAATATCTGCCTGTCGGGCTGTTTTGCAGTGGGATAACACAGCTTTTTTAGCAGAACGCTGAATAATCGGGTGAATGTCGTCACTCTGCGTAGACCCTATAGATCGCTCGTCACATTTTCAGTAGGTTATAAACACTTTGAAATACATGCATTTCGTCTATAAGTAGCTGAAACAGCGTTTCAGTTGCGCTGTCGTAGTGCAGATTCGGGCCATCATCTTTAACCGATGAAAGGAAACACTATGTTAATTGGAATACCCAAGGAAAGGTTGCCAAACGAGTCGCGCGTGGCCGCCACGCCAAAGACCGTAGAACAACTCATCAAGCTGGGTTTCAGCGTCACCCTTGAGCATGACGCGGGTAAACGCGCCAGCTTCGATGATGAAAGCTATGTCGCGGCGGGTGCTACACTCGGCGACAGAGAGCAGGTCTGGCAGTCCGATATCGTGCTGAAGGTGAATGCGCCGGATGACGAAGAGATTGCGCTGACCCGCGCGGGCAGTACGCTGGTCAGTTTCATCTGGCCCGCACAGAATCCCGACCTGCTGTCAAAGCTGGCCGCACGTCAGGTCACGGTCATGGCGATGGATTCGGTGCCGCGTATTTCACGGGCGCAGTCGCTGGATGCCCTGAGCTCCATGGCGAACATTGCCGGTTATCGCGCCATTGTTGAAGCCGCCCATGAATTTGGTCGCTTCTTTACCGGTCAGATTACCGCAGCCGGGAAAGTCCCACCGGCAAAAGTAATGGTGATTGGGGCCGGTGTGGCCGGGCTGGCCGCGATTGGCGCAGCGGGCAGCCTGGGCGCGATCGTCCGGGCATTTGATACCCGTCCCGAAGTCAAAGAACAGGTGCAGAGTATGGGCGCCGAATTCCTTGAACTCCATTTTGAAGAGGAAGCGGGCAGCGGTGATGGCTATGCCAAAGTGATGTCCGAGGCGTTCATCAAAGCCGAGATGGCGCTGTTTGCCAGCCAGGCTAAAGAGGTGGACATCATTGTCACCACGGCGCTGATCCCAGGCAAACCGGCTCCGAAGCTGATTACCGAAGAGATGATCGCCAGCATGAAGCCGGGCAGCGTGATTGTTGACCTGGCGGCGCAGACCGGCGGTAACTGCGCGCTGACCGTCGCGGATCAGGTCACTGTCACACCGAACGGCGTTAAAATCATTGGTTACACCGATCTGCCGAGCCGTCTGGCGACGCAATCCTCCCAGCTCTATGGCACCAACCTGGTCAACCTGATCAAGCTGCTGTGCAAAGGGAAGAATGGTGAAATCCAGGTTGATTTCGAGGATGTGGTCGTGCGTGGCGTGACCGTGGTGCGCGAGGGTGAGGTCACCTGGCCGGCTCCGCCAATTCAGGTCTCCGCTGCACCAAAAGCAGCACCGGCAGCCGCGAAACCCGCAGAGAAAATTGAAGCGAAGCCCGCTTCTCCGTGGCGCAACATTCTGCTGATCGCGCTGGCTATTGTGCTGTTTGGCTGCCTGGCCAACGCGGCACCAGCCGATTTCCTCTCCCACTTTACCGTGTTCGCGCTCGCCTGCGTGGTGGGGTATTACGTGGTGTGGAACGTCAGTCATGCGCTGCATACGCCGCTGATGTCCGTGACCAATGCCATCTCAGGCATCATTGTCATCGGTGCGGTGTTGCAGATGGGCCACGGTGGCTGGGTCACCTTTATCTCCTTTATTGCCGTGCTGATTGCCAGCATCAATATCTTTGGTGGCTTTACCGTCACCCAGCGCATGCTGAAAATGTTTCGTAAGGGGTAACACATGTCTGGCGGATTAGTCACTGCAGCCTATATTGTGGCTGCAATTCTGTTCATCTGTAGCCTTGCTGGTCTCTCGCGTCATGAGACCTCTAAGCGGGGTAATATTTTCGGTATCAGCGGCATGGCAATTGCGCTGGTCGCCACCATTTTCGGCCCGGACAGCGGTAACGTAGTCTGGATCCTGCTGGCGATGGTGATTGGCGGCGCTATTGGTATTCGGCTGGCGAAGAAAGTCGAAATGACGGAAATGCCGGAGCTGGTCGCCATTCTGCACAGCTTTGTCGGTCTGGCCGCGGTACTGGTAGGCATCAACAGCTATATCGATCATGCGCCTGGCCTGCCAGCGGTGATGGAGAATATCCATCTGAGTGAAGTGTTTATCGGTATCTTTATCGGTGCCGTCACCTTCACCGGTTCGCTGGTAGCGTTTGGCAAGCTGTGCGGCAAAATCTCCTCAAAACCGCTGGCGTTACCGCATCGTCACAAGCTGAATCTGCTGGCACTGGTGGTCTCTTTCCTGCTGCTGCTGTGGTTTGTTAACACCAGCAGCACCGCTGCACAGGTCTTTGCACTGCTCCTGATGACGGTGATTGCACTGGCGTTTGGCTGGCATCTGGTTGCGTCGATTGGCGGTGCTGATATGCCGGTCGTGGTATCGATGCTGAACTCCTACTCTGGCTGGGCCGCTGCGGCTGCCGGTTTCATGCTCAGCAACGATCTGCTGATTGTGACCGGTGCGCTGGTCGGTTCGTCCGGTGCGATTCTCTCCTACATCATGTGTAAAGCGATGAACCGTTCGTTCATCAGCGTGATCGCGGGTGGGTTTGGTACTGAAGTTAGCAGTGGTGATGAAACGCAGGAAGCGGGCGAGCATCGTGAGATCACAGCTGAAGAGACCGCAGAGATGCTTAAGGCCTCCAGCTCGGTGATTATCACCCCTGGCTACGGCATGGCAGTGGCGCAGGCGCAGTATCCGGTTGCGGAAATTACTGCCCGGTTGCGCGCGCTCGGCATCAAGGTGCGTTTCGGCATCCATCCGGTGGCAGGGCGTTTGCCTGGCCATATGAACGTGCTGCTGGCCGAGGCTAAGGTGCCTTATGATGTGGTGCTGGAGATGGACGAAATCAACGATGACTTCAGTGACACCGACACGGTGCTGGTCATCGGCGCTAACGACACCGTCAACCCGGCGGCGCAGGATGATCCCCGCAGTCCGATTGCTGGCATGCCGGTGCTTGAAGTGTGGAAAGCGCACAACGTGGTGGTCTTCAAACGCTCAATGAATACCGGCTATGCCGGGGTGCAGAATCCGCTGTTCTTCAAAGAGAACAGCCAGATGCTGTTTGGCGATGCAAAAGCCAGCGTAGAAGCCATTCTCAAAGCACTGTAATAAAAAAAGGGCGGCTAATCAGCCGCCCGTCTTCTGTAAGAGGAGGATCACTCCTCCTCATCCTCTTCATCATCCAGATCAATCGGCGATTTAAAATCGTCAGGCTTCAGCGCCAGCAGATCGCAACGCAGATGATCAATCACCTGTTCCGCCGTATTGCCCAGGAACGCCGCCGACAGGCCCGTGCGTCCAATGGTACCCAGCACCACTACACCGGCACCGAGATGTGCCGCCAGATCGGGGATGACCTCTTCCGGCAGGCCCTTAGCCACGTGGGTGAACTCTTCACCAATGGAGAATTTCTGGCGCAGCGCTTTCATGGCCACCAGATGCTGGCCCCGGATAGCGTCGTTGTAGACGCTGGGATCAAAATCAGGCAGTTCGATAGCAATATTGATTGGGGTAATCGGGTAGGCACCGACCAGATGGACTTCGGTCTGATTCACTTTTTCCGCCAGCTTAACCGTTTCACGGATCAGCTTCTGATTCAGGCCATCGTGATGCGGCTCTTCACTGGCGAGATTGACCGCGACAATGGCTTTACCGCCTTCCGGCCACGGCTGATCTTTAACCATCCACACCGGGCAAGGGCATTTACGCAGCAGATGCCAGTCGGTCGGGGTGAAAATTACAGACTCAAGGCGATCATGCTGATGCGCCATCTTCAGCACCAGGTCGTGCTGATGGGCGAGCACTTCCTGAATAATGGCCTCGAAGGGGCGGTTGTGCCAGATCACTTTGATGTCAATTTCGACACCGGCATCGAGATAAGCGCGGGCCTGCTCGCGGATCCATTCGGTACGCTGGCTGATGACGCCCTGGCGCATCGACGCGCGTTCATCCGGCGAAAGAAGGGTAGTCATTTCATATGAGAAGTCATAGATAGGCAGGAAGGCTTTAATTCTTCCGCCGAGACGTTGATTCAGATAGACCGCACGTCGCAGCGCGGGCTGATCGTCTTGCTGGGCATCAATGGCGACCAGAATGTTTTGGTACTGGGACATGAGGCGTTCTCCTTAAACCAGAGCGACTGGGTTAAAGATAGCCTATGTTGCACAGCGGAAGAAGTGAAAAAGTTACTGCCGGATCAACAAAATAAGATTTATTGATCCGGCTGCGGATCAGGCGGCCTGATGGCTCTGACCGGCTAACTCTTCCAGCAGGGCGTGGTTTTCAATCGTGATGTATTTGCCTTTCACCGCCAGCATACCGGACTTCTGGAAACGACCCAGCAGACGACTGATGGTTTCAACCGTCAGGCCCAGGTAATTACCGATGTCGCCACGCGTCATGGTGAGGCGGAATTCGCGCTGTGAAAAACCACGCTGGCCGAAACGACGGGAGAGGTTCCAGATAAACGCCGCCAGGCGTTCTTCAGCATTTTTCTTCGACAGCAGCAGGATCATATCCTGATCGCCTTTGATTTCACCGCTCATCAGACGCATCATCTGCTGACGCAGGGCCGGCATTTTACCCGACAGGTCATCCAGCGTTTCGAAAGGGATCTCACAGACCATGGCTGTTTCCAGCGCCTGCGCAAAGCTGGGGTGGCTGGAGCCCATGATGGCATCAAAGCCGACTAAATCGCCTGCGAGATGGAAACCGGTGATTTGCTCGTCACCCTGTTCGGTAATGGTGTAGCTTTTAATGGTGCCGGAGCGAATCGCATACAGAGATTTAAGTTCGTCTCCCGCTTTGAAAAGGGTTTGCCCTTTCTGAATGGGTTTTTTACGCTCAATGATATTGTCGAGCTGATCCAGCTCATGTTCATTTAGCGTGAAGGGGATGCAGAGCTGACTGATGCTGCAATCCTGGCAGTGAATGGCACAACCGCCCGACTGAATACGACGAATGCTGCGTTTTTCAGGGATCATAATGGTTTGCTCGACGATTATTGACTGGGGTCAATTTTAACATTTTTTGTGCTGAAGGGAACTCATCCGAGCAGTTTTACACCCACAAACATTATGGATGAAGCACACAACGTCAAACACTGATGTGACGGGCTTCTCAGAACGCCGGTACATCACACTGTCACGATAAGTTTCCGCTTTTGTGATCTGCGACACGATTCTGCACAGCCCGTTACGTTCGAAAAGTGGGGTGGGCGGGTGATTACAGCATTTGCTACGCTGACTGTTAAAGCCTGATTTGCCTATTCGATCAATTTAACCAGGTGTGAGAAAACCATGAACCTTGATGATAATGATCTCTTTCGGGATGCCATGGGCGATGTCACGCCGTTAAAAGACACCACTTCTACCTTGTGGCTCAAAGCGCCTTCAACCAAAGCGCCTCGCAAACCGCCGGGTGAGTCGGAACAGGAGAACTTCCTGACACGCGGTTATCTGGAGGTTGTGCCGCTTAACACCCCGCTGGAATATAAAGCCGACGGCATCCAGCAGGGGATTCTGGATAAGCTACGTCGGGGGGAGTACAAGCTGGATGCCAGCCTCAACCTGTTACGGCAACCAGTGGAAACCTGTCGTCAGGCACTGTTTAACTTTATGACGCAGGCGCACAAGCAGGGGCTGCGGAATCTGCTGATCATTCACGGCAAAGGCCGGGATGACGAATCGCACGCCAACATTGTGCGCAGCTATCTGGCGCGCTGGTTACAGCAGTTTGATGACGTACAGACTTATTGCGTGGCCCAGACCCGCCATGGCGGAGCCGGGGCACTGTACGTGGGATTGCGCAAAACCGATAAGGCACGCCTTGAAAACCGCGAGCGACACGCGAAACGCAGCCGTTAGCTGTGAAACTTACGAATGGTGGACATTAAGACTTCGGCACTGAGGCTCAGTTCTGCGCCGGTGCGGGTGATAATGCCCACCGGTTCGCCCGGTCCGGATGAGTTGATCGGCAGCGCACAGACCGCGTTATGGCTGAGATCTTCTTTAATCGCGCCGGAAGGAACGAACCAGATGTAGTCGTAGCGAAGAGCCAGCTGGCGCGCCAGTGAAGTTGAGGACGTCTCAATGCAGTGCGGTGGCAGAGTGCAACCCTGTTCATCCAGCATCTGCTGCGCAATCCGGCGTGGTGCGGTGCCCTCGGGCGAAATCACCACCGGCCACTGCATCGCACGCGAAAGAGTGACGTTGTCACTTAAAAGCGGATGCTCGGGTCTGACCACCAGCTTCAGCGACTCCAGAAATAGCAGTTCATAGGTCAGCCCGGTCATCATGTCGCTGTCCGCCATGCGGCCAATGCCGATGTCAAACTCCCCGCCGCGCAATCCCGCCAGCAGCACATTGTTGTGCAGCGTCGCCACCTGGATGGTGGTATTAGGCTGCAGCTGATGAAAGCGATCAAGAATGCGAGGCAGCATCCCCATCGCGGCCGTGGTCAATGCTCCCAGCCGGATAATCACCGGCGCATCGCCCGGCTGCTCATTAAAACTTTGTCCGGCATGGTTCAGCGCGTCGAGCACCCGCACTGCGTGGGTCAGAAACTGTTCCCCCATTGTCGTCAGCTGCGCGCCCAACCGGCCCCGTTCAAACAGACGAACGCCGGTCAGCTCCTCCAGCTCATTCAGGGTTTTAGACAGGGCAGGCTGGCTCAGGCTAAGCGTCTCAGCCGCCCGGCCCAGCGTGCCTTGCTGCGCGACCGCAACAAAGGTATGTAAATGGCGCAAGCGAATGCGCTGATTGAAAAGGATATTTTTTTCCATATCCTAAACTTAATGAGAATGAGCGCCATCAGGCAACTGTTAAAAATGAATTCTGTTAACTTAGCTGCAAATTTATTTTAACAATCGTGCTGGAATGGCTGCTTTATTGGCTAACTCTCTGATAAAAAAGCAGTCATGAGAAAATGCCTGAGAAGTCCATCATCCCGGTCTCGCAGCAAATCAATAGCTTACCGCTTTAAAATTGAATAATTCTCACTATCAACTAAAAATCCGACCGCTTAACGTTAACGATCGGCTATCATAAACGCCGTTTTTTTTACTTAAACTGATGCCAGATTTCGTAACTCCCGGGGAGTGTTCATTGACCAGTGTCGAGGCGGTAGATGTCCGCCAGCTTATCAACCAGCAGGAGCTGAGCCATTGGCAAAAGCGGCTCATTGCGCTCTGTTTCATTGTGGTGGCACTCGATGGCATGGACATTGCGATCATGGGATTTATTGCGCCAACGCTGAAAGCCGCGTGGGGCGTAACCAATCATCAGCTTGGGGCTGTCATCAGCGCCGCCTTAATCGGTCTGGCGCTGGGCGCGATGGTGGCGGGGCCGCTGGCTGACCGCTATGGCCGTCGCATGATGATTATTCTCAGCGTCTTCTTTTTCGGCCTCTGGACGCTGGCAACGGCGCTGTCGCAGAACATCGAACAGATGATGCTGTTCCGCTTCCTGACCGGGCTGGGTCTGGGTGCGGCGATGCCCAACGTCGGTACGCTGGTGGCGGAATATGCCCATGAGCGGCGACGGGCCTTTCTCATCACGGTCGTCTTCTGTGGCTTCACCTTTGGGGCGGCCAGCGGGGGATTTGCCGCCTCATGGCTGTTACCGCGTTATAACTGGCACTCCGTGCTGCTGCTGGGCGGCATTCTGCCGCTGCTGATATTGCCCTTTTTAATCCGTGGCCTGCCGGAGTCAGTGCGGTTCCTCATTAGCCGTGGCGCACCGGCTGAACGCATTCACGCTATCCTCGACCGGATGATGCCGGGCAAAACCCGACCCGACTCTGCGTTTCACGCACCAGAGGCCACCGTGGCGGCAGGCAGCGCGATTGGCACTGTCCTGTCACGCCGCTATGTGTTTGGCAGCACCATGCTTTGGGGCGGCTATTTCATGGGGCTGTTCATGGTCTACCTGATTGGCAGCTGGCTGCCGTCACTGGTGAATACCCTGGGCATGTCGGTCACCGAAGCGGCGATTATCACTGCGATGTATCAGGCGGGCGGGACGCTGGGTTCGCTGTTTGCTGGCTGGATGATGGATCGCTTCAACGCTAACCTGGCGCTGGCGGCGATTTACGGCTGCGGCGGACTGTTTATTGTGGCACTCGGCTTTTCGCCTGCGGAAGTGGGCATGATGAGCGCAATCGCTTTCTGCAGCGGCTTCTGTTTCAACGGCGCCAACACCGGCATGAATGCGTTATCGGCCAGCTATTATCCGACTCATGCCCGTGCCACCGGCTCCAGCTGGATGCACGGGGTGGGCCGCATCGGCGCGATTCTGAGCGCATTTGTGGGCGCAGAGATGATGTCCCTCGGCTGGTCCTTCAGCTTCATCTTTTTGCTGCTGGCGATACCGGCTGTGATCACCACCCTGATGCTGCTGTTAAAAAACCGTTACGGCTTTAAGCCGATCACAGATTCGTGATTTTTTCCACTTACGCCAGCGCGTTGCATTACATTAGCAGCAACGCTCATGGTGTCAGGTGGATAAGATGGACAACTTTCTGAGTGCGGATCTCATCCGCACCCGTTTCTCTCAGGCGATGTCAGTCATGTATCAGCAGGAAGTGCCGCAATATGGCACGCTGATGCAGCTGGTGGCGACCGTCAACGACCGCGCGCTGGAAGCGGATATCGCGCTGAAAGATCGCCTCGCAGCCGCCGATGAAATCGACCGACTCAATCTGGAACGTCACGGTGCAATCCGCGTCGGAACGGCAGAGGAATTAGCCACATTGCGGCAGCTGTTTGCGGTGATGGGGATGCACCCGGTGGGCTATTACGACCTCTCTCAGGCGGGAGTACCCGTCCACTCCACGGCGTTCCGGCCGGTGAGCGATGCGGCGCTGCGACGCAATCCCTTCCGGGTCTTTACCTCGCTGTTACGCCCTGAACTGATCGACGATCAGGCGCTGCGCGAAAAAGCGGCGGAGATTCTTGCTGCGCGCGACATTTTCACTCCCCGTTGCCGGGAACTGCTGGAGCTGCATCAGCAGCAGGGCGGATTAACTGACGAGCAGGCCACTGAATTTGTTATTGAAGCACTGGAAACCTTCCGCTGGCACGCTCACAGCAGCGTAGACAGTCAGACCTATCAGGCACTGAACCATCAGCATCGGCTGATTGCGGATGTGGTCTGCTTCCCCGGCTGCCACATCAACCATCTCACGCCGCGCACGCTGGATATCGACCGCGTCCAGCAACTGATGCCGTCGCGCGGTATCGATCCGAAAACCCTGATCGAGGGACCGCCGCGTCGTCAGGTGCCTATCCTGTTGCGTCAGACGAGCTTTAAAGCGCTGGAAGAGCCGATCATCTTTAAGGATGGGCATCAGGGAACGCATACAGCGCGCTTCGGTGAAATTGAGCAGCGTGGTGTGGCGCTGACGCCTGCAGGACGCGCACTCTACGATCGATTGCTGAGCGAGGCGGGCAGCGGTCAGGATAACCAGCAGCATCAGCAACATCTGGCGGCAATTTTCCGTGACTTCCCCGACGACGAAACGACGCTGCGCCAGCAGGGGCTGGCCTGGTTCCATTATCGCCTGAGTGAAAAGGGCATCGCGACGCCACCCGCTCAGGGTGAATCGCTGGAGACGCTCATCAAAGAAGGTCGTGTGCTGGCCGATCCCATCACCTATGAAGATTTCCTGCCCGTCAGCGCAGCCGGTATTTTTCAGTCCAACCTCGGCGATCGGGCGCAGGTTCGTTCGGCAGGACAGTCAAGCCGTCAGGCATTTGAAGCCGCGCTGGGCGCTGCCGTGCTGGATGAGATGGCGTTATATGAAGAACGTCAGCAGCGCTCCCTTGTGCAGTGCGGCCTGCGTCCGGACTGAGTTTATTTGCGGGTAACGCCCTGTTGCCCGCAACGCATTCTCTGCGCCCGCCCCGCAACGCTGATGGCCCTGAAGCAAGGCAACCTGGGATATTTGCTGAGCGTCACTGGAAAACCCGACGCTTTATCCGCCAGCGCAGGTTTACCCGCGTGAGTATCCTGATCCATTAACAGACTGACTGATTGAGTGCGCCAGAAACAGCCGGGACGTCAGCTGAATGACGCGCTCACGTGCGCTGACCGTCTGTTAACCCATTACTGAGTGATAAACGACGTTAAAGCATCACCGAAACCGACTCTCTCAACCTGTTGATGAGCCTGTTTACGCCTGCCTCTCACTCTTCGGCATATTCTGCAAATCCCTCCCGTACCTGGACAATGCTGGCGGGCCTGCAAATAATGGAGGTACGTTTGAACAGGGAAACAGGAATGAAAAGCGAAACAGGTCTGAGGATCATGACTGCTGAGGGGGAGTTGCGTGGATGCATGGACGATGACCTTTTCGTATTCAAAGGTATACCTTATGCGGCGGCACCGGTTGGCGCATTGCGCTGGCGTCCGCCTCAGCCGGTCTCACCGTGGCCGCAGGTGCGCGACGCTACTGCATTCGGGCCGTCCGGCTGGCAAAACCGGACTTACTGCCAGGCGGTAGGCGGTGGCGATCCCGGTGAGTTCAGTGAAGATTGCCTCTACCTGAATGTCTGGACACCCGATGTCGAGCCGTCCACGCCGCTGCCGGTGATGGTGTGGCTGCACGGCGGTGGCTACACCATTGGCGCGGGCGGGCTGGCACCCTACAGTGGCAAGCCACTGGCTTCACGCGGCGCGGTGGTGGTCACGCTTAACTACCGGCTCGGCCATCTCGGCTTCTTCTCGCATCCGTCCCTGGATGCTGAGTATCCTGCTGCGGGAACGGTCAACAACTTTGGTCTGCTCGATCAGATTGCCGCACTGCAGTGGGTGCAGCGCAACATTCCTGCTTTTGGCGGCGACCGCCGCAATGTAACGCTTTTCGGTGAATCCTCTGGCGCGCGCAGTGTGCTTTCCCTCTGCTGTTCGCCGCTGGCAGAAGGGCTGTTTCACAAAGGCATCGTACAGAGCGCCTACAGCCTGCCAGACACGCCGCTGAAAAAAGCGCGTCAGCAGGGTGTGGCGGTGGCCCGACATTTCGGCCTGCCGCCCGATGCCAGCGCAGAGGCGTTGCGCGCACTGCCCGCCGATGCCTTCTGGTCGCTGGAAGGGCAACTTGCGATCCCGCCGGTGCCGATTGCCGGTGATGCCGTCCTGCCTGAGCCGATGCTGAAAACCTTTATGGCTGGCAAACAGCATCGTCTGCCGCTGATGGCGGGCAGTAACAGCGACGAAGCCAGCGTGCTGGAATATTTTGGCGTGGATGCGACCGCCGTGTTGCATCAGTTGCGCGCTAAAAATCGTCTCACTTACCGTACGCTGAAATGGATGTATGACATCCATGACGATCAGCGGCTGGGACGGGCAGTGGCGCGTGATATGGCCTTCAGTCTGGTGCCGTGGCTGGTGATGCGGGCGCAGCACAATACCGGAATGCCCGGCTGGCGCTACTGGTTTGATTATGTCTCCGAGCATGCGCGTGACCTCTATCCGCACGGCACCTGGCACGGCAACGAAGTACCTTATGTTCTGAATACGCTGAGCCAGATGCCGGATCCGAATGAAGCGCGGCCATTCAGTGAAGCCGATCGGGCCTTTGCCGCGCGGGTCAGCGAGTACTGGTTTATCTTTGCCCGAGACGCGACGGAATATAAGCATCAGCTGGAAGGCGAGGTCGTCTGGCCAGCCTGGCATCCAGGCAATGATGTGACAATGTCACTTGGCGATGATCGTAATAGCGGACTGGTTCTGAAACGAAACTTCATGCGCGCCCGTATGCGCCTTTTCCGGCTGTTAATGACGCGAATGGTCAGGCTCTGAGCAGATGATGAAGGTTAGGCTGCTAACCATTAAGTTATGCGAATGGAATTAATCTGCTTATTTAATTTTAAGCTGCTGAATTTAATGATATTTAACTGAAATAATCATATTTGACGCTGTAAATTAATAGGTAACAAAACAGTTACATTTTCACTATCACATGCCGATAAATCTCCTATGCCCGACGCTTGCGGGTCAACGTGTATAGGATTTTGGTATGGGAATGCTCAAAAATTTTACCATTCGCGCAGTGATGCTGACGATTCTGGGACTGTTTTGCTTACTGTGGAGCGGCGTCGGGCTGTATAGCATCCACTCTCTTGGCGCGCTCAGCGAAGGCAACGAGGTTGACCGTCATCTGGTTGAGCAAATGACGGTGCTGAGCAAAGGTAACGATCAATATTTTCGTGTTATCACGCGATTATCCCGCGTAATGGAAGGCAAAGCGGCGGGCAAAGCGCTGACCGATGAGGCTTATGCCCCGGTGCAGCAGGCGCTGGATGGTATGACCCAGCAACTGGCGCGCTTTAAACAGCTGGCACCTGGCCCAATGAATCCGGATGTGGTGGATGGCGTGATTCAGAGCTGGCAAAAGCTGCTGGATGAGGGCGTGACACCACAACTGCAGCTGGCCCGTCAGGCTTCACCTGATGCGTATCGCCAGCAGGCGAACAATGTTACACCGCCGTTGAGCCGTGCATTTGGCGTCAGCGCAGAGAAATTCAGCCAGGGCGCAGCGCAAAAGCTGGATACCACCCGGGTAGAAGTGGATCACCTCACCGCGACGACCAAAACGATTATCACCATCACGGTCATCATCGGCCTGTTTATTCTGCTGTTCACCGACCGTTATCTGGTGGCGATGCTGGTCCGTCCGCTGGAAAGCATTCGCACCCACTTTGCGGTGATCGCCACGGGCGACCTCAGCCAGCCGGTATCGGATTTCGGTCGCAACTGCGTCGGTAAACTGGTGCCGCTGCTGAGCGCCATGCAGGACAGCCTGCGTGAAGCGGTCAGCGCCATTCGCAGCGGTACCGAAAATATCTCACGCGGTGCGGCAGAGATCTCTGCCGGTAACAACGACCTCTCTTCACGTACCGAAGAGCAGGCCGCTGCGCTGGAGCAGACTGCGGCAAGTATGGAGCAGCTGACGGCGACGGTGAAATTCAACGCCGACAACGCGCGTCAGGCGAGTCTGCTGGCAGAAACCGCGACCACCACGGCACAACGTGGCGGCCAGCTGGTCAGTGAAGTAGTCACCACCATGGATGGCATCTCTGGCAGCTCGAAGAAAATTGCTGAAATCACCAACGTGATTAACGGCATCGCTTTCCAGACCAATATCCTGGCGCTGAACGCCGCCGTAGAAGCGGCACGTGCCGGTGAACAGGGGCGTGGCTTTGCGGTCGTGGCATCTGAAGTGCGCAACCTGGCGCAGCGCAGCGCCAACGCGGCCAAAGAGATCGCGACGCTGATAGAAGAGTCCGTACAGCGCGTGGGTAAAGGCGCCGAGCTGGTGAACACCACCGGCGGCACCATGAATAATATTCTGAAATCGGTTCAGGATGTGGATGCGATCATGAAACAGATCGCATCTGCCTCTGAAGAGCAGAGCAAAGGGATTTCTCAGGTAGGTGCAGCGGTAACCGAAATGGACAGCGTGACGCAGCAGAACGCCTCACTGGTCGAGGAGGTCTCTGCAGCAGCGAGCGCGCTGGCACTGCAGACGGAAGCGCTGCAGGCCTCTGTATCGAAGTTCCGTCTCTCCAGCGACCGCAAAATCGCACCTGCTATCAGTAATAAACCTGCCGCGCCAAAAGCCCCTGTGCTGAGTGCGCCTCAGGCCAAACCTGCTGATAATGGCGACTGGGTCACCTTCTGATCCCTGCAAAGCCACGCCACCAGTTCCGCCAGGAACGGTGGCGCATCCAGTGCGGGCCGTTGCAGTAAACTGTAAACGGCACCGGTTTTGACCTCGCCAGCGAACGGCTTAATCAGCCTGCCGCTGGCAATATCACTCTCCACCAGATTGCTGTCGGCAATTGCCACGCCAAACCCCTGAATCGCTGCACTAATCGCTAAGTCCATCGTGGCAAAATGCTGGTTTCGCATCATGCTCAGCGTCACCTGCTGCGTCTGCAGCCAGCACTGCCAGTCACGCGTATCCGCTGTGGGATGCAGAAAGGTCATTGCGGCCAGCGCAGACGGCGAGTCGGGGCAGGGTTGATCCGCTGCCATCACCGGCGTCAGCGACTCACTGAACAGGCAGATCCCCTCCGGATGCGGCTTGCCATATACGATCGCGGCATCAAAGTTCTCAAGCTGCGCAGCATGATCCAGCGTTGTCGTCAGGGCCACATGCAGTTCCGGTCGCTGTTGTTCCAGCGCCATCAGCCGGGGCACCAGCCAGCGCATCGCACAGGTCGGAGCTTTCAGGCGAATGCTAACCTGACTGCGGCGAACCTTTTCGCTGGCCTGCACCATCAGCTCAAAACCCTGACTGAGTTCGGGCAGCAGCGCGACGCCCTGAGGTGTGAGCCGCAGGCCGCGTGCGTGGCGGTCAAACAGCGTCACGCCGAGCCACTGCTCCAGCGCGGCGATCTTGCGACTGACGGCACCCTGGGTCAGGCACAGCTCGCGGGCAGCATGCGTCAGATTGAGATGACGGGCGGTCACCAGAAAGGCGTGAATGGCATTAAGCGGCAGCGTTAAGCGCGACACGGTAAACCTCAGCTATGCATTTTTATCATGGCTATTATGACGACATTTCGCTTGCCGACTCAAGTCGCAGCCCGTTGAATAGTTATTTACCGCATCTGACCAGTTATGCCCCTGATGGAGAGAATATGTCCCTGAAAACGCCTGTCGCTATCCACTCAAAACTGCCGGACGTCGGCACCACTATTTTTAGCGTGATTGGCCAGCTCTCGGCGCAGCATCAGGCGATCAACCTGTCGCAGGGCGCGCCCAATTTTCCCTGTGATCCGGCACTGGTCGATTCCGTCAGCCGTGCGATGCAGGAGGGGCACAATCAGTATGCCGCCATGATGGGTCTGCCCGCCTTGCGCGAGGCGCTCGCCAGCAAAGTGCAGGCGCTCTATGGGCAGACCTATGATGCCGCCAGTGAGGTGCTAATCACCGGCAGTGCCAGCCAGGGAATCTATATGGCGATTACCGCCCTGGTCCATCAGGGCGATGAGGTGATCTTCTTTGAACCGGCATTTGACAGTTATGCGCCGGTGGTGCGGTTGCAGGGTGGAACACCGATAGGCCTGAAGCTGCAGGTGCCATCATTTGCGATCGACTGGGATCAGCTGCGGGCGGCGATCACGCCACGCACCCGCATGATCATCATTAATACGCCGCACAACCCCAGCGCGCAGGTGCTGACCCCCGATGACCTCAATCAGCTGGCGGCTCTGATTCGCAACACCGATATCGTGGTGCTCTCCGATGAGGTTTACGAACATATCCTGTTTGATGGACGTCCGCACTGTGGGATGGCGACGCATCCGGAGCTGGCGGCGCGCAGTGTTATCGTCTCCTCGTTTGGCAAAACCTTCCACGTCACCGGCTGGCGGGTGGGCTACTGTCTGGCACCGGCAGAGCTGATGACCGAGCTGGTGAAAGTGCATCAGTTTATGATGTACGCCGCCGATACGCCGATGCAGGTTGGCTTCGCACACTATCTGCAGACGCCGGAGAACTATCTGTCGCTCAACGCTTTCTATCAGCAGAAGCGCGATCGGCTGATCGCGCTGATGGAGAACTCCCCATTCCGGCTGCTGCCGAGTGCCGGTTCGTTCTTTATGCTCGCAAGCTATGGACATTTCAGTGACGAACCAGACAGTGAAATGGTAAAACGTCTTATCGTCGATCACGGTGTGGCAACCATACCGCTGTCGGCGTTTTATATGGATGGCACAGACAACAAACTGATTCGTCTCTCTTTTGCGAAAGACGAGGCGACACTAGAGGCTGGCGCGGCTGCGCTATGTGCTTTTTCTCACTGAATCACGCCACCGCGTGGGTCAGCACCGGGAACAGGTAACCAGGACTTTTCGGGGTAAATAATGAAGAAACTGAACGCGCTTTTTCTCGCTCTGGGCATGATGACATCGGTACAGGCACTGGCACAGGATTTACGTTACGGCGTGGAGTCACAATATCCGCCGTTTGAAAGTCGCAATGCAAAGGGCGAACTAGAAGGCTTTGATATCGAGCTGGGTAATGCCATCTGTAAGGCAGGCAACTTCAGCTGCCACTGGGTCGAGAGCAGCTTTGATGCGCTGATCCCGGCACTGCAGGCGAAGAAATTCGACGCCATTAACTCGGCGATGAACATCACCGAAGCGCGCGCCAAAAGCATCGCGTTTACGCAGCCGATCTACCGTATTCCGACCATGTTAGTGGCGAAGAACGGTGAAAATCTGGCACCGACCGCCGAAAGTCTCAAAGGCAAAAACATCGGCGTGTTGCAGGGGTCGATTCAGGAAACCTATGCGAAGAAGCACTGGGAGACGCAGGGCGTAACGGTCACGTCGTATCAGGATCAGAACCAGGTCTACAACGACATGGTCGCAGGCCGCCTTGATGGCACGCTGGTGATGTCCGCGGCCGGTCAGTCGGGCTTCCTCGATAAGCCGCAGGGCAAAGGCTTTGGCTTTGTCGGCAAGCCCGTCGAAGATGACGCGATTCTCGGCTCAGGCATCGGCTATGGCCTGCGCAAAGATGACGCGAAGCTGAAACAGTCACTGGATGCGGCGATCGCCAAAGTGCAGGGCGATGGCACCATCAAAAAGCTGGCTGAAAAATACTTCCCCGGTATTGATGTCAGCGCGAAGCCATAATCACAATCGGGCGCGTTCTGCGCCCGATTTTCCTGCTTAACCTGCCGCAAGATAACAGAGTTTTTCTGCCACCTGATAGGACTTCACAAACGACGTAATCGGCAAAAACTCGAAACGTGAATGGAAATTATGCGCGCCGGTAAAGAAGTTCGGCGTCAGCAACCCTTTAGCTGACAGCGCCGCCCCGTCCGTGCCGCCACGCATCGGAATCACTTTTGGCTCAATCTCCAGCGCGGCAAAGGCACTGAAGATCAGGTCAATTGCCCGACGATCCTCACCCAGCGCATTGCTGATGTTGCTGTAGATATCGCTGATAGTGATACTTACCTCACCGGTGGGATAACGCGCCGTGAGTTCTTCAGCCGCCTGCTGTAGCTGCTGCTTGCGTGCCGCGAAGCTGGCCAGATCAAAATCACGGATTGAGGCCTTCAGCGTCGCCTTGCTGGCGTTGGCCTGAATCTCATTGAACCAGATATAGCCTTCGCGACCTTCGGTGTGCTCCGGTGTCTGCTGACGATCAAACAGGCTGATGTAGTCATGGGCCATCAGAAGCGGATTGACCAGCACGCCTTTGCCCGACATCGGATGTGCCGGCACACCGGTAAACACAATCTCTGCAGCGGCGCCATTAAAGTTCTCGTACACCACTTCGCCCAGTTCGCAGCAGTCGATGGTCCAGGCAAAATCGACATTGAAGCGCGTTTCCAGATCCAGCGCTTTCGCCCCGCGCAGACCAATCTCCTCATCCGGCACAAAGGCCACCACGATATCGCCATGATCGCCCTTCAGGTTCGCCATCAGCGTCATCACCACGGTCACCGCCGCTTTGTTATCCGCGCCCAGCACGCTGGTGCCGTCACTGAAGATCACCTGCTGACCCACATAGGGCGCGATCTCCGGATGTTCATCGCGGCGCAGCCAGATATCCTGCCCGGCATTCAGACAGAGATCTTCGCCCTGCCAGGTGAGGATTTGCGGGTGGATATCGGGCGACAAACCCACATCAACGGTATCGATGTGGGTAATAAATCCGATACGCGGTGCGTCAGGACGGTTGCCGCGTTTCACCGCCGTCACCGTGGCATGGTCATCAATCACCACCTCATCCAGCCCTAAGGTGCGCAGCTCGTCCGCCAGCAGTTCCGCCATGGCGTGCTGGCTCGGTGTGCTGGGCAAAGCTGTCGATTTAGCATCGCTCTGACTGCTGACGGCGAGGTAACGGAAAAAACGTTCGGTGAGTTGCGACTCAAGTTTGTCTGTCATCACTATTCCTTATTAGTCAGCCACGGGCGGGGTTCGCTATGGTGCCGAATCGTGCTATCAATGAAGCATCTGAATGATTCATTTAGATATTGTGATCACCGGAAGTCAATACAAAGCGAGGATGATAATGAAAATCAAGATAGCCACCTTAGCGCTTGTTACTGCTGGGATAGCGCTGGCTGGCAGCGTTAACGCCAAAACGCTGGTCTACTGTTCTGAGGGATCGCCAGAGAATTTTAATCCTCAGCTCTATACCTCCGGAACCAGTGTTGACGCCAGTGCGGTGCCGGTTTTTAACCGGCTGGTAGACTTCACACCGGGCACCACCAACCTGGTGCCGAGCCTGGCGGAAAGCTGGGAGATCAGCCCGGATGGCACTGTCTACACCTTCCATCTGCGTAAGAACGTAAAGTTCCAGAGCAACAAACAGTTCAAACCCAGCCGCGACTTCAACGCCGATGATGTGATCTTCTCTTTCATGCGCCAGATGGACCCGAAAAATCCCTACCACAATGTCTCTGGCGGCACCTATTCCAACTTCGAAAGCCTCGAACTCTCCACGCTGATTAAAAGTATCGACCGGGTGGATGACCACACCGTGCGCTTCACGCTAGCCCATCCGGAAGCCCCGTTCCTTGCCGACCTCGCCTGGTATTTCGCCTCGATCCACTCGGCTGAATACGCGGATGCCATGCTGAAAGCGGGGACGCCGGAGAAGGTCGATATGAACCCGATTGGCACCGGCCCGTTTGAACTGGTGCAGTACCAGAAAGATTCCCGCATCCTCTACAAAGCCTTCCCGGACTACTGGCAGGGCAAAGCGAAACTCGATCGGCTGGTATTCAGCATTACACCGGACGCCTCTGTGCGCTACGCCAAGCTGGAGAAGAACGAGTGCCAGGTGATGCCATTCCCCAATCCCGCCGATCTGGAAAAAATGCGCGCCAACCCGGATATCACTCTGGAACAGAAGGCGGGTCTGAACACCGGATTCCTGGCGTTTAACACCACTAAAGCGCCAACCGACAATGTCAAAGTGCGGCAGGCGCTGGCGATGGCGATCAACAAACCGGCAATTATCGAGGCGATATTTAAAGGCACCGGCACGGTCGCAAAAAATATCCTGCCACCGGGCGTCTGGAGTGCGGATAAAGACCTGAAAGATTACGAATACGATCCGGAGAAGGCCAAAGCGTTGCTGCAACAGGCCGGCGTCAAGCCGGGCACCGAGATTGCACTCTGGGCGATGCCGGTTCAGCGGCCTTACAACCCGAATGCACGCCGCATGGCGGAGATGATTCAGTCGGACTGGGCCAAAGTCGGCATCAAAGCCAACATCGTCAGCTATGAGTGGGGCGAATACCTGAAACGCGTGCGCAGCGGCGAGCATCAGGCCGCGCTGATGGGCTGGACCACTGCGACCGGCGATCCCGACAACTTCTTCGGCCCACTTTACAGCTGCACCTCTGCGCAGGGCGGTTCTAACTCCTCAAAATGGTGCTACCAGCCGTTCGAGAAGTTAATAACCGAAGCCCGCGCCGAGCCGGATCAGGGCAAACGCACCGCGCTCTATCTGCAGGCGCAGCAGATAATGCATGACCAGATGCCTGCCGTGATGATTGCGCACTCCACCATCTTCGAGCCGGTGCGCAAATCGGTCAGCGGCTATCAGGTCGATCCGTTCGGCAAGCACATCTTCTATCAGGTGGATATTAAGCAGTAAGCGACTGCCACAAACCCAGAGGCCTACTCCGTAGTTAGTCTCTGCTTATGCACCTAAGTCAGGATAGATCTGACAGCAATAAATAAGCTCAACGCGAAGGGAACATGACCCGAAGAGGAAAGCGTCCCACGCCAGGACTGCGTGGGCCGAGCATGCCATGGATGGCGGCTTTTGCGACTTTCCGATCGGGTCGAGTTCCCTTAGCCATCACGGTCTTATAGCAAATCTTTGCAGACCTTAATCCTTATCCCATCCTCACCTGCTGATCCATCTCCGTCAGCCGCTGCTGCAAAAACTGCAGAAACAGCGTCAAAGCCGCGTTGCGCTGACGTCCAGACACTGTCTGAAGCTGCAACGTCCGCTGACTCAACTGATCCACCCCCATCGACCGCAACACTAGATTTTGCACATCGCGCTCAAACAACAGAGTAAACGCGCTACAGATAGTCACCGCCTGCGGCGTATGCAGCAAAAAGTGATAAAGCGTAGCGAAATAGTCGCAGGTCAGCACCGGCTCCACCACGCAGTCATTCATCTGACAGGAAAGATCAAACAGCTGCCGGACAGTGGTGTGATGACCCGGCAATGCCAGCGGCCAGCGATGGAGATCGCCCAGCGTCACCTCACGTGACGCCAGCGGATGTGACTCATGCATCGCCAGCAACACCGGTGCGGACCACGAGCCGAGCACCTCAACGCTGCGCTCCGGCTGCAGGCTAAACTGCAGCGCCACATCACATTCACCCGCCCTGACGCACGCCGCCACGCCCTGTGAGTGCGTCACGTTAATCGCAAACAGCGCACCGGGATTCGCCAGGCGAAACTCCGCCAGCAGGCCTGGCAACAGACTGAACGCCATCCCATCCGTGCAGGCGATGCGGATCAGACTGCGGCGTACCGCTTTCAACCCCTTAATCTCCGCCAGCGCATACTCCATATCGAGCTGACTCTTACGCACATGATGCGCAAAAATCTCACCCGCCTCATTCAACACCATGCCGCGCGCATGACGCTCAAACAGTGGCACCCCGACCTGTGCTTCCAGCCGCTGAATCTGACGACTGATCGCCGACACCGCGACAAACAGTTGCTCACTGGCGGCGCTCAGCGAGCCACTCTCAACCACCGCCAGGAAATAGCGGATCTCGCTGCTTATCATCGTCACTCCGGAAAACGCATCATAAAAGGGCAGCGGTACGTTGCTTTAAAAGCAACGCTCACTCGATAAATTGATAATTGTGGCAAAGAGAGAAGTTTGTCAAAGATAAAGCACGATAAAAAAAACAGACAGGGCAAACATGACAGAGCAACAGGCAGTTGACCAGGCGATGCACTATTTCGATAGCGGTGAGTTTCAGCAGCTGCTGGCGCGTCGCGTCGCCTGCGTGACCGAAAGCCAGCACCCCAGCAGAAAGGCGGAGCTGGACCACTATCTGCAACAGGAAATTGGCCCGCAGCTGGCGAAAATGGGGTTCACGCTGCACCCGTTTGACAATCCGCAACCCGGCAGCCCGCCGTTTCTGATCGCCACCCGCATCGAAGATCCGCTAAAACCAACGCTGCTCTGCTATGGCCACGGTGATGTGGTATTCGGCGACGATGAAAACTGGCGCGAAGGCTTATCGCCATGGCAACTCACTGCTGAAGACGATCGCCTGTATGGACGCGGCAGCGCGGACAACAAAGGCCAGCACTGCGTTAATCTCGCGGCGCTGGAGCAGGTGTGGCGGGCGCGCGGTGAATCGCTGGGCTTCAATTGCAAAATCCTGTTTGAAATGGGTGAAGAGATCAGTTCGCCAGGGCTGGCGGCAATCTGCCAGCAGCAGCAGGCACTGTTAAAAGCCGATCTTTTTATCGCCTCTGATGGCCCACGACTCAATGCAGTGCGACCCACGCTGTTCCTGGGCTCGCGTGGCGCGGCGAACTTCCGTCTGACTATTCAGGCGCGTGACAACGCCTATCACTCCGGCAACTGGGGCGGACTGCTCAGTAATCCCGGCACCCAATTGGCCAATGCGATCGCCTGTCTGGTGAATGCGCAGGGCGTATTGCAGGTCGCTGCGCTGAAACCGGACTCTCTGACTGACGCGGTGCGCGCCATCCTCAGCGATATTGATGTAGGCGGTATGCCGGGCGATCCGGCGCTGGCAGAAGGCTGGGGTGAGCCAGGCCTGACGCCTGCAGAGCGGCTTTATGGCTGGAACACGCTGGAGGTGCTGGCGTTTGAAACCGGCAATCCTGCACGTCCGATGAACGCCATTCCGGGCAGCGCCATGGCGGTGTGCCAGCTGCGATTTGTGGTCGGCACTGACTGGGAAAATCTGGTGCAGCATGTCGAAAGTCATCTGCGTCAGCACGGCTTCGATAACGTCAAATTGAAGTTTCTGCGCGGTTCACCGGCGACGCGGCTCGATCCGCAGGATCCGCTGGTGGCCTGGGCGCTGGATACGCTGGCCCGCAGCAGCGGTAAAAAACCGGCGCTGTTACCCAATCTCGGTGGTTCACTGCCCAATGAAGTCTTCGCCGATATCCTGGGCCTGCCGACGCTGTGGGTGCCGCATTCTTATCCCGCCTGCGGCCAGCACGGCGTCAACGAACACATGCTCAATTCCATTGCACGCGAAGGCCTGGCGATTATGACCCGGCTCTTCTGGCAACTGGGCGAAGAGGGCGATCAGCTGATGACACTCCACCATCAGTGGCGGAGAGGTGAACAATGAGTAGCATCGCGCAGACGACCCCGCAGGTGAAACCGAGCCTGCACAAAACGCTGTTCGCCACCTGCATCGGCAACGCGCTGGAGTGGTTCGACATCGCGGTCTACGGCTTTTTCGCCAGCTACATCGCGCACGTCTTCTTCCCGGTCAGCGATCCGTCGGTATCGCTACTGCTGACCTTTGGCAGTTTCGGTATCTCCTTCCTGATTCGCCCTCTCGGTGCCATTGTGCTCGGCAACTATGCCGACCGTCATGGCCGCAAAAAGGCGCTGCTGCTGTCGATTAACCTGATGATGCTGGGCGGGGCGATCATTACGTTTATGCCGGGCTACGCCACCATCGGTCTGGCAGCACCGTTACTGATCATCCTGGCGCGTCTGATTCAGGGCTTCTCCGCCGGAGGTGAATTTGGCAGTTCGACCGCCTTCCTGGTGGAGCACTTTCCCGAGCGTAAAGCCTTTATCGCCAGCTGGCAGTTCGCCACCCAGGGGGCCAGCACGCTGATGGCATCGGCATTCGGGCTGGGTCTGACCCACTGGCTGAGCGAAAGTGATATTCAGGCGTGGGGCTGGCGCATTCCGTTTGCATTTGGCCTGCTGATTGGCCCGCTGGGGATTTACATTCGCCGTCATGTGCAGGAACCCGCCAGCTTTGCCACGCAGGAGAAGGAAGCCGCGCCGCTGAAAACGCTGTTCGGGCGGCAGAAAGCGCTGATCACGCTGGCGATTGGCGTAATGGTGATTTCGACCGCAGTCAATTACATGCTCAACTACATTCCGACTTACGCCACCAAAACCCTGCATCTACCGGGATCGGTCGCCTTCACCGCCACGCTGATAGCAGGGATTATCCTGACGGTGGTGACGCCCATCATGGGATTGTGGGCAGAGCGGATTGGCCGGTTGCCGCTGATGTGGGGATCGCTGCTGCTGCTGATGGCGACCATCTATCCTGCTTTTAAATGGATGGTCGATCACACTACGCCCACCACGCTGATTCTGCTGGTAGCCTGGATGGCGCTGCTGAAGTCGGTCTATTTCTCGACGGTGCCGTCGGTGATGGCGGATCTTTTCCCGGCGACCACGCGCGCCAGCGGTATGGCGATCAGTTACAACGTGGCCGTGACGGTATTTGGCGGGTTTGCGCCGCTGATTTGCAGCATGCTGATTGCCGCCACCGGCAGCAGCCTGGCGCCAGGCTATTACCTGATGGCAGTAGCGGTGCTGAGTGGCATCGCGCTGCTGCGCTGCAGTAAGCGGGTGGCATAGCAGAGCCAGGAACGTTCTGTGATGAGATCGAGCCTGCGCAGAAAGCACGGTCAGATCGGAAAGTCGCAACAGCCGCCATCCCTGGCATGCTCGGCCCGCACGATTACGCACCTCATCCCTGAGGTGCGCCCGTAAACGGGCCAACGCGTTGCGTTGTTCAAAAACGCTCCCGGCGTTTTTGTCCTGGCGCGGGACGCTTTCCTCCTCTGACCGTGTTTCCTGCGTGTTGAGCCTATGGGGTGCTGCCAGAATCACACTGATTCAGTCTTGTCACTAATCTGTCAGGTCTGAAAATCGAGCCTGCGCTTAACTGAACTGTAAATAAGCAACATGGGTCTGCAGATACTCCTCCAGACCATGTTTCCCATCGGCACCGCCGATACCCGACTTACGCCAGCCGGCATGAAAGCCCTGCATCGCCTCGAAATTCTCACGATTAACATAGGTCTCGCCGAACTTCAGTTTTCGCAGCGCGGTCATGGTGGTATTGAGATTCCGGGTATAAATCGAGGAGGTCAGCCCATACTCGCAGTCGTTAGCCAGGGCAATCGCCTCATCCAGCGTTTTGAAGGCCATCACCGGCAGCACCGGGCCAAAAATCTCCTCCTGCATAATGGCCATCTCCTGACGCACATCGGTCAGCAGCGTCGGTTCAAAGAAGAAGCCTTTATCCCCGGCGCGCTTGCCGCCCAGCACAATTTTAGCCCCGGCGGCGACGGCATCCGCCACTTTCTGCTCAACCCGATCCCGGGCTGCGGCCGTAATCAGCGGGCCCATGTCGATATCGCTGCGTTCGGCTGGATCGCCAAATGTCACCTGCTGAAATGCGGTAGTCAGCGCGCTGATAAAACGATCGTAAATGCCTTCCTGCACATAGACCCGCTCTGCACAGTTACAAACCTGGCCGCTATTGATCATCCGCGAACTGACAATCGCCTGCACCGCCAGATCGAGATCCGCATCGTCCATCACGATGGCGGGGGCTTTGCCGCCCAGTTCCAGCGACACTTTGGTGACATTTTTAGCGGCGGCTTCCATGGTGGCGATACCGGCGCCGACGCTGCCGGTCAGACTCACCAGTCCGACTTTTGGATTTGCCGCCAGCTCCTGTCCTACTTCCGGCCCCAGGCCATAGACAATGTTAATCACACCCGCAGGAAGGCCCAGCTTTTGGATGATGTCGGCAAACAGTGCCGCATTGTTTGGCGTCAGCTCACTGGGTTTAAGTACGATGGTATTACCGGTGATCAAAGCTGGTGCCGCCTTACGGGCGATCAGGAAGAAAGGGAAATTCCACGGCAAAATCCCGGTGGTGACGCCAATCGCCTTTTTAAACAGGAAGATATTCTCGTTGGGGCGATCGCTGTTGATGATCTCGCCTTCATAACGCCGTGCCCACTCGGCCATATAATCGAGATAGTCGGCGGTGAACAGTACTTCGGTATTCGCCAGTCCCTGAGTTTTTCCGCCCTCCGCCACAATGGTTGCCGTCAGTTCAGGTTCGCGGTCGCGGATAGCGCTGGCGATTTTGTGCAGCCAGACACCGCGCTCCACCGCAGGCAGTGCTTCCCATCCAGGCTGAGCCGCTTCTGCGGCGTCGATGGCAAGGCGGACATCCTGACGAGTGCCTTCGGGAATACGTGACAGCAGTGTCTCTGTGGCCGGGTTAATCACCTCAATCCACTGGTCACCCTGATGAGCGACGAACCCGCCATTAATGTAATGTTGATGATGTGTTGTCATGTGTTTATCTCTCCGCTATCGATACGTTGCAGCAATGTGATGGCAGGGTGAAACAGAATGCCAGGCGCCACCTTTTGCTGATTGCCAGTTGCCGGGAGCGGCTGGCAGCCAATCACAGATATCGGTGAGTTCTGCGGCAAAAACGTCAATCTGTTGTAGATTTAAAGGAGTGAAGTCGTAGAAAAGGGGTTAAATCATGGCAAGCGGATGGGCAGGAGACGGCGCAGTACAGGAGCAGATTGATAGCACTGTTAATGACGGAATTGAGCGGGTGAGACAATCGATCGGGCAGGGCGAAAGCGCCACCGAATGTGAACTCTGCGGCGAACCGATTCCGGAAGCGCGTCGTCAGGCGCTGAAAGGCGTGCACTACTGCGTAGCGTGTCAGGAAAAAATCGATAAACAGCAGCAGACCAGCAGCTTATATAATCGTCGGGGCAGTAAAGATAGTCAGCTGCGCTAACGCTCAGGAGCCTGGCATCGCCAGGCCGCTGCCAATAAACCATGCCAGAAAGCCCACGCCCGCCACGATGATGGCGATCGGAAATAGAATTCCAATTCTCATATTCAACCTGCTGCAAAGAGCGATTTCAGGGTCGGCGATCTTATCATGAGATCTGGAGGACTGCGCGGTGGGTTTTCAGCAGAGTAAAGAGCTGGAACTGCGTGGCATCGTTCTCCTCGCGCAACACCTCGCCTTTTTTATAGAGAATATGATGCACATGGCCGAGCTGACGCCAGACCACAATCGCTGAGGCGATAAGCGCGCAATGCTTCTCCGCCTGCAGACACTCAATGGTGGCGTAGTGCGTTTCATCCATACCATTCACAAACACCTTTATCGCCTCTGCGGGTAATATCGCCCGCAAATCATCCAGCATCACCCGGCTGACTGACTGCGAAAGAAACAGTGTTAACCACTTTGATGTCATCCCAATCCCTGAACCAATCAATTTTCCCCAGTTTATACGACCTTGCCCGCGTTAATAAAAGGCTTCTTTGCAGATTTGCCACCATACCAGCATCAATGGCAGTCAGATCAGAATTGTGCTGCGCCACACGGCAGAATGGTAAAAAACAGAGAATAATAAGCGAGTTAGCTAATTAATGGTCCGATTTTATAACAACTGTGAAATTGTGATCCCTGACGGGATTAACGGTCAGAAATTGCCACTTCGCTCCGGCTTCCGGCATTTATCCAAAGGCTGATCAATTCCTGCAAAACGTAGACTGCCTGCTGAGCGGAAGCAGACAGGTTTCCGACAGGCCTCAACCTAACCGGGGAATAACAATGAACAGTGCCATTATTGCGGGTATCTTCTGGCATTTTGTCGGAGCTGCCAGCGCTGCGTGTTTTTACGCACCTTTTAAGCAGGTGAAAAGATGGTCATGGGAAACCATGTGGTCGATTGGCGGCCTGATGTCGTGGCTGATCCTGCCGTGGGCGGTGAGTGCCATTTTGCTGCCGGACTTTATGGCTTATTACAGCAGCTTTACGCTGTCGCAGCTGACGCCGGTATTTCTGTTTGGCGCGATGTGGGGCATAGGCAACATTAACTACGGCCTGACTATGCGTTATCTCGGGATGTCGATGGGCATCGGTATCGCGATTGGAATTACCCTGGTGGTCGGCACGCTGATGACACCGCTATTACAGGGGCGCTTTGGTGAGCTGTTCGCCTCGGCGGGTGGCCGGTTGACGTTGCTGGGCGTGCTGGTGGCGCTGATTGGCGTCGGGATTGTGTCGCGCGCCGGGCTGTTAAAGGAGCGGGCGCTGGGGATTAACGCGGAGGAGTTTAATCTCAGAAAGGGACTGGTGCTGGCGGTGATGTGCGGCATTTTCTCGGCCGGTATGTCGTTTGCGATGGATGCGGCGAAACCAATGCATCAGGCCGCCGCTAATCTCGGCATCGATCCGCTTTATGTGGCGTTACCCAGCTACGTGATCATCATGGGCGGCGGGGCGCTGGTTAATCTGGCCTTCTGTTTCTGGCGGCTGGCCACCCGGCCTGAGCTGTCGGTGCGTAAAGACTTCTCCGTCGGGAAGTCACTGCTGATTGCTAATACCGCTTTTGCCGTGCTCGGCGGCACCATGTGGTATCTGCAGTTCTTCTTCTACGCCTGGGGACATGCCCGGATCCCGGCGCAGTATGACTATGTCAGCTGGATGCTGCACATGAGCCTTTACGTTCTCTGTGGCGGTCTGGTAGGTCTGCTGATGAAAGAGTGGAAGTCAGCGGGACGTCGCCCGGTGAGCGTGTTATCGATCGGCTGTGTGGTGATTATCATTGCTGCCAATATTGTTGGTCTGGGTATGGCAGCCTGAATGCGAATACAGAGACGCTGTCTTTATAAAGAAGGCCCTTAGAGTTTGCAGAATGGCGGTCAGATCGTGCCCGCTCAGGGAACACGGTCAGATCGGAAAGACGCAAAAACCGCCATCCATGGCATGCTCGGCCCGCGACGTCCTGTCGCGGGACGCTTTCCTCTTCTGGCCGTGTTCCCTGCGCTTTTTAGCATATTCATTGCTGCTAATAATTCATTGGGGGAATTTCAGTGCGCTAAATTGCTTGCCGGAAGGGTGTTGAACGGGCTTTCAACACAGGCCCATTTTATTCAGACTCGGTACTTTTCAAAGCCTGCCGTGGCGCAATAAATCGCTGACGCCAGGCAGTGGGCGTTAAACCGGTATCGCGGGTGAAGACCACCGAGAAATAATTACTGTCATCAAAGCCGCAGCGGGCGGCGACCTCACTAATCAGACAATCCTGGGTGCGCAGCAGATATTTTGCCTGACAGAGCTGCAGCTGACGCAGGTAATGACCAATGGTCATCCCGGTCTGCTGGCGGAAAAGCTGCCGCAGCGCCCGTTCGCTGAGCTGGTTCTGCTGACAAAACGCCGGCAGATCGAAGGGGCGGGCAATCGCGCCCTGTAAGGCGGACATCAGCAGATCCAGCTGTTCGCCTTCCGGTAACGCCCACGGACGGTCGGCGGCATAGCCGTGACGACGCAGAATCAGCGCCAGCTGTAAAAACAGCGCTTCTGACAGCTGAACGGACAGCGGATCGCTTTTGCGGCTCTCACGCTCCAGCTGGCTGATCACGCCCCGGGCCAGCGCCATCCCTCGCGTGGTCAGCCGCCAGCAACCCGGGGCATCCGTACCCTGTTGTGGCAGCAGCTGATTCCAGTCAAGAGCGAGACCAAAGCGGTCACGACAGTAGAGGATGTTATCCAGCACCAGATCGTGGACGCTGTCGTAGCTGTGGCAGTCAGTGTCGCGGATATAAAAAACGTCGCCGCAGGTTATCAGCCACGGGCGATCGTTGAGGACATGCAGGCCGTTGCCGCGCCAGACAATTACGATTTCACTGAACTCATGTCGGTGCGGCGGGAAAGAGGGTTGGGGCATCCTTTCGGCTACCGCCACCGGCAGAGTAGCGGCGGGAAAATAGTCATCCCGACTGAGTATCAACGCCATGTTCGACTCCTTTACATCATCTGCTGGCGCTCCGCTCGCGGTGCACAGCCAAATTCGCGCCTGAACAGGGTTGAGAAATGGTTGCTGTCACCAAATCCACACTGGAAGGCGATATCGGTAATACGCATATCACTGTGACGCAGCAGATGACGGGCCTGCAACAGCCGCAAACGGTTCAGATAGCGCTGCGGCGTACTGCCGGTCTGCTGTTTCATCTGCCGATGCAGGGTACGCAGCGAGAGCGAAAAGCGATCGGCCAGCTCCTCCCAGACGATCTCGTCACTGTAATGATCGCCCAGCCAGTCGAGCAGGCGATGTAACCGTGCCTCCTGGTCCTGACTCTGTCCATCAATACACGCTTCCCGCAACAGCACCAGTAGCTGTAAAAAAAGCTGCTCCTGCCGCGCCTGCTTTTCCAGCGACCAGGCATCATCGGGCTGCATCTGCGCCGCCACGCTCAGCGCCTGCGCCATCACTTTGTGATTGATGCGCCAGTGAGAGCTGTATTGCCCATCCTGATCGCAGGGCAGTAAAGCCTGCAGCCCGGAGAGAAAGCGAAACGCGCCGGGACTGCGATAAAGCACGTTGGTCAGGCATAGATTATCGGTCTGTTCATAGAGATGACGATCGTGATCGCGTACAAAGCAGACACAACCAGCGCACAGCGTTTGTGGCTGACCATTAAACACATGAATGCCGGAGCCTAGCTCAACCAGCACAATCTCATGGAAATCATGATGATGTTCCGGAAAGGCTGCCTGCGGTATCCGGGGTTCAATCGCTATCGCGTAATCGCCCTCGGGGAAGAAATCCGCACTGTGCAATATGGTCATGATCTTCTCTCGCTGATTAACAAAACCGTAACGCAGTCTAATCAGCACGCTGTCACCTTACCTTGAATTTTCACCCTGACTCAGCAGGAATCCTGCTGATTTTTCAAGAAATCCTCAGCAGTTAACCGTTTTGCGGCAGGGGTCACATCCTCCTGACTGGCGCCTCTGTGATCTCTCTCACGAAGTTCTTTGCAAGTCTGCCAGGGCTTATCCGCCGCTGGCACTCGGGGGAAGGTGTTAAAGCGGCAAGCTTTTTACTCTGTGACCACTCAATCACAGGGAATCCTCGCCATGACCAGGAGAAACATTGTTGCTATCGATCTCGGCGCATCCAGTGGACGGGTTATGCTCGCCAGCTGGGATGCCGAACAGCGCCAGCTCGCGCTGCGTGAGGTCCGGCGCTTTAAAAACAGGCGTCAGCGTCGTGCCGGTTATGACTGCTGGGATCTGGCGATGCTGGAGCAGGAGATCCGAGCCGGGCTGGCTCAGTTAGATGAAGAGGGGATCGCACCTGACAGTATCGGCATCGACACATGGGGCGTGGATATGGTGCTGCTGGATGCGCAGGGCGAGCCGGTAGGTGAGGCGGTCAGCTACCGTGATGCGCGCACCCATGGTCTGATGGAGCAGGCGCAGCAGGAACTGAGCCGCAGTGCTATCTACGCCCGAACCGGCATTCAGTTTCTGCCGTTCAACACGCTCTATCAGATGCGCGCCCTGCATCAGCAGCATCCCGACTGGCAGGCACGTGTGGCGCATGCGCTGATGATCCCTGACTACCTGCATTATCGCCTGACCGGCAACCTCAACTGGGAATACACCAACGCCACCACCACGCAGATGCTCAATATCCACAGCGGCGAGTGGGATCGTGATTTGCTCGCCTGGGCGGGCGTTGATGCGCAATGGTTCGGTCAGCCGCAGGCGCCGGGTAATACGGTCGGACACTGGATCAATAGCGCGGGCATCCCGGTTCCGGTGATCGCCGTCGCCACCCACGACACTGCCAGCGCTGTGCTGGCAACGCCGCTGATGCAGGACGATGCTGCCTATCTCAGCTCCGGAACCTGGTCGCTGATGGGCTTTGAAAGTCTGCAGCCCTATGCCAGTGATGCCGCGCTGCGCGCCAATATCACCAATGAAGGCGGCGCAGAAGGCTACCGGGTACTGAAGAACATCATGGGCTTATGGCTGTTGCAGCGCATCTGCGGCGAACTGCAGATTGAGGATCTCAGCACGCTGATTGAAGAGACGGCCCGCCAGTCGGCCTGTGAGTCACTGATCAATCCCAACGATGCGCGCTTTATCAATCCCGACAGTATGGTCAACGAGATTCAGAATGCCTGCGCAGAGCAGGGAATGCCGGTTCCGCAATCGGCCGCGGCACTGGCGCGCTGCATTTTTGACAGCCTGGCGCTGCTCTACCGCGAAGTCATTCACGAACTGGCTACGCTGCGCGGCAAGGCGTTCAGCCAGCTGCATGTGGTGGGCGGTGGCAGTCAGAACCGCTTTCTTAATCAGCTCTGTGCCGATGCCTGCCAGATTCCGGTACTGGCCGGTCCGGTTGAAGCCTCCACATTGGGTAACGTCGGTTGCCAGCTGATTGCGCTGGGCGAACTGATCGATGTGGCTGATTTCCGCTGCAGCGTTATCAACAATTTCCCACTCGAAAAATTCGAACCGCAAACTCACAACGTCTTCCGTGCCAGTCAGGCACGCTTCGCGACGCTGAGTCAAACCGCTAAGGAACCCGCTTATGACTAAGCAGATTGAACAGGCTTTTGAACTGGCTAAACAACGTTACGCCGACATTGGGGTTGATGTTGAACAGGCTATCCGTCAGCTGGACCGCATTCCGGTCTCGATGCACTGCTGGCAGGGGGATGATGTTCGGGGATTTGAGAATCCGCAGGGCGCACTGACCGGCGGTATTCAGGCGACCGGCAACTATCCAGGTCGGGCACGGAATGCCAGTGAATTACGCAGTGATATCGACAAGGCGATGTCGCTGATCCCCGGCGCAAAACGCCTGAACCTGCACGCCATCTATCTGGAAAGCGACAAGCCAGTAGATAGGGATGCTATTGAACCTGCCCATTTCGCCAACTGGGTGGCCTGGGCCAAAGAGCATCATGTAGGGCTCGATTTTAACCCCAGCTGCTTCTCGCATCCGATGAGCGCCGACGGCTTTACGCTGTCCCACAGTGATAAAAAAGTGCGACAGTTCTGGATCGATCACTGCAAAGCGAGTCGCCGCATCTCCGCGTATTTTGGTGAGCAGCTGGGCACGCCGTCAGTGATGAATATCTGGGTGCCGGACGGCATGAAAGATATCACCGTGGATCGCCTGGCTCCGCGTCAGCGCCTGATGAGCGCGCTGGATGAAGTCATCTCAGAAAAACTCAATCCGCAGCACCATATTGATGCGGTAGAGAGCAAGCTGTTTGGCATTGGCGCAGAGAGCTATACCGTGGGCTCCAATGAGTTTTATCTCGGTTACGCCGCCAGCCGCCAGACGGCGCTGTGTCTGGATGCAGGGCATTTCCATCCGACCGAAGTGATCTCCGACAAAATTTCTGCCGCGATGCTCTATGTGCCGCGTCTGCTGCTGCACGTCAGCCGCCCGGTGCGCTGGGACAGCGACCATGTGGTACTGCTGGATGATGAAACCCAGGCGATCGCCAGTGAGATCGTCCGTCACAAGCTGTTCGATAAAGTGCACATCGGACTCGACTTCTTCGACGCTTCCATCAACCGGATTGCCGCCTGGGTTATCGGCACCCGTAACACTAAAAAAGCGCTGCTCCGTGCCTTGCTGGAGCCGACTGACCGTTTGCGTCAGGCCGAAAACAGCGGCGATTACACCGCGCGTCTGGCTCTGCTGGAAGAGCAAAAATCGCTGCCATGGCAGGCGGTATGGGAAGCCTGGTGCCTGCGCCATGACGTCCCGGCCGATGCCAGCTGGTTAGGCGATGTCCGTCATTATGAACAACAGATCTTGAGCCAACGTTAAGGATTTCACTATGCAAAGCATTCTTTCTTCCGGGTTTGTTAAGGGAATGGTCAAAGCGACCAGCGACATGTGGCTGAAGGGCTGGGACGAACGTAACGGCGGCAACGTCAGCCTGCGTCTGCTGGAGGAGGAGGTCAGACCCTTTGCCGCCGACTTCTGCAAAGCGCCGCGCTGCATTGAGCTGACACAACCCGCGCCCGCACTGGCGAATGACTGGTTTCTGGTGACCGGGTCAGGGAAATTCATGCGTAACGTCCAGCTGGATCCGGCGGATTGCCTGGCGCTGCTGCAGGTCGATGACAAAGGACTCTCATATAAAATTCACTGGGGCCTGTCGAATGGCGGCTTGCCGACCTCCGAGCTGGCGTCACACTTTCAGTCTCACGCGGTGCGTAAAGCAGTCAGCAAGGGTGCAGATCGGGTAATCATGCACTGTCACGCCACCAACTTTATGGCCCTGAGCTATGTAGTGGAGATGGATTCTGCCCGCTTCACCCGCCTGTTGTGGGAAGGCAGCACTGAATGTCTGGTGGTGTTCCCGGATGGCGTAGGGGTTTTACCCTGGATGGTGCCTGGCACCGATGAAATCGGTACCGCGACCGCCGGGCAGATGCAGTCACATACTCTGGTGATGTGGCCGTTCCACGGCGTCTTCGGCACAGGCCCGACCCTTGATGAGACCTTTGGTCTGATAGACACGGCGGAGAAATCGTCCGAAGTGATCGTCAAAGTGCTGTCGATGGGCGGTATTCGTCAGAGCATCACCACCGAACAGCTGGTCGCACTGGGTGAGCGCTTCGGCGTGAAGCCGTGGCAACCGGCGCTGGATGTGGGACCGGCTAATGCTGCGTAAAGCCTTTGTGATGCAGGTGAATGCTGACTGTCATGCAGAGTATGAGCGTCGCCACTCACCGATCTGGCCTGAACTGGCCGAAACCCTGAAAGCGCATGGCGCACACAACTATGCCATCTGGCTGGATGCCGAACGGCATCTGCTGTTCGCCAGCGTTGAGATTGAGTCTGAGGAGCGCTGGAACGCGGTAGCAAAGACGGAGGTGTGTCAGCGCTGGTGGGCCTCAATGAAAGATCTGATGCCGTCGAATGCGGATAACAGCCCGATCAGTCAGCCGTTGAAACCGGTGTTCTTTCTGGAATAGTGGAGAAAGGGCGGCAAAGCCGCCCTGATACTTTACCGCTTAGCCTGACACAATCCTGTCAGCGTCGGCCACATCGCCATCAGCGTATCAATAATGCTCTCAAGATCGTCTCGATCCACGCCTTCACGCGCCCGTACCGACATCCCCTGCAGCATACAACCCAGATATCGGGACAGCGCCGGAATGTTCACTGACGCACTCAGTTCACCACGCTGCTGACGTGCCAGAAGAAAATTTCTTAACACATGCTCCTGCGACTGATGCTGCTGTTGCAGCATGGTGGCAATCTCTTTCGACGCCGCCGACAGGGCGGTTGAGGTGCAGATAAAGAAGCAGCCGCCGGGAGAGTCGCGTTCGGTAAAACAGGCTGCGGTGGCGCGGAAATAGCCTTCAATCGCACGATCCACTGGTAACTGGTCATCACCTAACGCCGCTTCACGCCATGCGCTGAACTTCTCCACATAGCGCTCCATCGCTGCGCGAAACAGTCCCTCTTTATTCACAAATTCTGCGTAAAGGGTCGGCGCTTTAGCACCGGTTGCGGCCACCAGATCGGACAGAGACGTGCCCTCATAACCGTGTGTCCAGAACAGAGTCAGGGCTTTATCGAGCGCCGCTTCGCGATCGAACACTTTGGGTCGGCCACGGCATTTCTTTACATCGCAATCCTGAACCTGACTCATACACCCTCACTGACAGTAAAACATCCTATTAAATTACCGATCATTATAAAAATGTGCAAGGCCCGCTGTAGATCCCGCCAGCAGGGGTTGCCATTTTGTGCGCCAGCGCAATCTTACCGCCCCTATGGTTAAGTCAGAAAAGGGGCTGAAGCCCATAATCACGCCACTTCGCGATTAAAATAACGCTCATTAAATAAATATTGACGACGAGCCGCATCGGGGTCTATCATTTGTTTAACGGTCATTAATTAAATAGCGACAACCCAATTCAATCCAACCGAATTCAATTACCGAATAGAGAGAATATTATGAAAACCATCAAAACCACCCTGGCAGCTCTGGCACTGACAACTCTGACTTTTGGCGCCTATGCCGCTGACCTCGTGACCAGCGAACCGACTAATCAGCAGCCAGTTGGCACTATCTCAGTACAGGGCGGCACCAACCTGACTTCCCTTGAATCACAGCTGAGTGCTAAAGCGGATGAAGCTGGTGCGAAATCGTTCCGCATCACCTCAACCAGTGGCCAGAACAAACTGCACGGCACGGCTGTGATTTATCAGTAATTTGGTTTTTCAACAGACAAAGTGAGAAGGGGTTCGTTATGAAACGTATCAATATGATGGTGGCGGCAGCTGTACTCAGCGGCCTCTCATTTGCCACCGTGGCGGCCCAGCAGGTCAGCAGTACACCACTGGATCAGCAGAAAATCGGCGTCATCAGCGCAACGGGCAGTACTAATCTGACCTCGCTGGAGCAGCAACTGTCAGATAAGGCCAGCGATGTCGGGGCAAAGTCTTTCCGCATCACTTCGACCTCTGGCAGCAACAACCTGCATGGCACAGCCGTTCTTTATAAGTAAAAGCACGATAAATATTCATAATCAGGCTTCAGATAAACCCACTTATCTGAAGCCTTTTTTATTCTTATTGCGCGCGTTATCCGTTGCTCCGCAATTGGGGATAGCGACGGAAGATGTAAACACACCAGAGTAACGCCACCAGACCAATCATCCCGCCGACGTTCCCGACTTCCGCCATGCTCAGATGCTGACTCACCTGATTACCCAGCAGCGCGCCCGCGCCAATACCGATATTGTAGATACCCGACATCAGCGACATCGCCACATCCGTGGCATCCGGTGCCAGCGACAGCACACGCACCTGCATCCCCAGTCCGATCATCATCATCGCCATACCCCAGACAACGCACAGCGTTGAGATAGCAACAGGGCGGACGGCAGCAAAAATCAGCAGTCCCATGCACAGGGTGATGAGCGCGATAGCGGCAATCAGCAGCGCGGAGGGGAATTTATTGCCGAGGGTACTGAACAGCACGCTGCCCACAATACCGGCTGAGCCGAACAACAGCAGCAGCAGAGTCGTGAAATTGCCACTGGAATGGGCGACGTTCTGCATAAACGGTTCGATATAGCTGTAAGCGGTGTAGTGCGCGGTCACCACCAGCGTCACCAGCAGATACATGCTGACCAGCGCCGGACGGCGGAACAGCATCGGCACACTGCTCAGCGAGCCGGTATGCTCACTCGGCAGACGCGGCAGGATCCGCACCAGCATAATCATCAGCACCAGCGCCGAAAGGCCAATCGCGCCAAAGGTGGTGCGCCAGCCCAGATACTGCCCGACCACGCGACCAATCGGCACGCCCAGCACCATCGCCAGAGCGGTACCAGTCGCCAGCATACTCAGTGCCTGCGTTTTCTTACCGGCTGGCGCAACGCGAATCGCCAGCGAGGCGGTGATCGACCAGAACACCGCATGAGACAGGGCGATGCCCACGCGGGATACCATCAGCGACCGGAAATCCCAGGCGACGGTCGAAAGTCCATGACTGACGATAAAGATCAGGAACAGCACGCCCAGCAGCAGCCGTCGCTCAACATTGCGCGTCAGCAGCATCAGTGGCAGGGAAAGCAGAGCGACCACCCAGGCGTAGATGGTCAGCATGATCCCGACATCCGCCGTCGGCATGGAAAAGTCCGCCGCGATATCAGATAACAGGCCAACCGGCACAAATTCGGTGGTGTTGAACACAAAGGCGGCGATGGCCAGCAATACCACGCGTAGCCAGGCAGTTTTACGTGAAACAGTTGTTGATTGCATGAGGAGTCAAGTCAGTCAAAAAAGCGAATTTGGATGTGGCAGAAACACCCAGCGAAAGTGACCTGTGTCACAAATTAACCGCTATTGTAGTCAATAAGCCGGGAAGAGAAACCTTATAAACGCCTTTTATTACTGAATTTTTATTATCGCCCTGTCACAGGTCGATAGCCTGAGGTTATTGAGGGCGATGATGAGCGGGATTCAGTCGCAGCAGGGGTTTGCCTTTAAGCAGAAAGAGGCGGGACAGCGCAGCGGGAAGCGTTTGCCACTGAGCTGCCCGAGGGGTTTAACGGGGCGTCTGAGTGTGTTTCAGGGCCACACTGAGCTGAGCGGCCTGCTGTTCTGTGTTATTGAGCGGACAGCAGTTTTCACAACCTATAGCACCTGCATAATATTTTTTTGCCTGCAAAATGGCGGCGTTCACGTGATAAAAACTGCCCAGAAACAGTCTGTTATCTATGTCGGGAAGATGGGGGCACCCTGCCGCATGAACCACATGATTATTGTTATATCCCGATTGTTTATTGACGTAATAGTAGAGAGCCACAGGCGTTCCTTGTTGCCGTGTTAAAAGGCAAAGCAGATGAATTATTACAATAAAAAGGATTATAGCGGCAAACAGGCGTTTTGTTTGTTGTGGAACTGAATGAAACGTTCATCGTAATGCGCCGCCAGGCCCGGTCAGGCCTGGCGAAAGAAGGAATTATCAAAGTTTTTTTCTGTGGAGACGCCAGGCAACTGCCAGCGCCAGTATCAGCAGGATGCTGATAAACAGCGTTATCCCGCTCCAGCCAAAGTGATGCCAGAACAACCCGCCCAGCGTGCCCGCCACGCTCGAACCCACATAGTAGCTGAACAGATAGAGCGAAGAGGCCTGGCCACGCGCCCGGCGAGCACGCGGACCAATCCAGCCGCTGGCGACCGCATGGGCAGCAAAAAATCCGGCGGTGAACAGCATCATCCCCGGCAGGATTAGCCAGAGGGAGTTAAAGGCGGTGATCAGCAAACCCAGCAGCATGATGGCCGTTGCGCCCAGCATCACCGGTCCGCGTCCCAGGCGGTTGGTCAGCGCGCCTGCTTTAGGCGAACTCCAGGAACCGGTGAGATAGACCACTGATAACAGCCCGACCACGGCCTGACTGAGATGCCAGGGCGCATCCAGTAAGCGATAGCCAATGTAATTGAACAGAGTGACGAAGGCGCCCATCAGCAGAAATCCTTCGGCAAATAGCCATGGCAGGCACGGATCACGCCAGTGCAGCCGGAAGTTAATCAGCAGATTACGCGGACGCAGCGTGATGGGCCGGAAATGCCGCGATGCGGGCAGGATCTTCCAGAACATCAGTGCCGAGGCCAGCGAAAAACAGCCGATCACTGCCACAGCGATCCGCCAGGAGAACAGGTCGGTCAGCACACCGCTCAGCAGACGTCCGCTCATCCCGCCTATCGAGTTACCGCTGATATACAAACCCATCGAAAAGGCGACGACCTGCGCATCCATCTCTTCGCTGAGATAGGTCATGCCCACTGCCGCAACGCCGCTGAGCGACAGGCCCATCAGCCCCCGCATAATCAGAATGCCGTGCCAGCTGGTCATCGTGGCGGAGATCAGCGTGCAGATGGCGGCCAGCATCAGGGCGGTCACCATCACCGATTTTCGCCCGACAGCATCAGAGAGCGGACCGGTGACCAGCAGGCCCAGCGCCATCAGCCCGGTGGAGATGGAGAGCGACAGGCTGCTGGTCGCCGGAGAAACACCAAACTGCTGAGAGAGCACTGGCAGAATGGGCTGCACACAGTAGAGCAGGGCAAAGGTTGCCAGTCCGGCGGAGAAAAGGGCCAGCGTTACGCGCATAAATTTGGGCGTTCCCCGGCGGATATAACCTGAAGCGGCAGCAGACTCCGGCGCGGCAGGCACCGCTTCTTCCTCCACTGTTGCCTGTATTGAGCGACTCACACATCTTCCTTAATTAATTGTCAGAAAACCTGTCGTCAGCTTAGGAAAGCGGCATTATGATGTCTAATATATTAATAATCTCAAATAAGACGTTTAACATATGAATATTGAGTTGCGTCATCTGCGCTACTTTGTTGCGGTCGCCGAAGAGTTACATTTCGGGCGGGCAGCCCAACGCCTCAACATCTCACAGCCGCCGCTCAGCCAGCAGATTATCCAGCTGGAAGCGGAGACCGGCGCAAGGCTGTTTAACCGTACCAACCGCAGCGTGCAGCTCACCGCTGCCGGGCATCAGTTGCTGAGCGATGCCCGGGCGATTCTGCTGCAGGTTGAGCAGGCGGCCGATCGCGCTGCCCGGTTACATCGTGGCGAAGAGGGAGAGCTGCGGATTGGCTTTACCTCGTCGGCTCCGTTTACCGCCGTGGTCTCCGACGCGCTGTTCCGGTTTCGTCAGCGCTGGCCACAGGTACATATTCAGATGCAGGAGATCAACACCCGCCAGCAGCTGGCACCGTTGCATGATGGACGGCTCGATCTCGGCGTGATGCGCAACACGCCGCTGCCCGCCGATCTGCGGCATCAACTGCTGCTGAGCGAGCCGCTCTATGCCGTGGTGCATAAGGCGCATCCGCTGGCTGACGCCGACAAAATCTCTGTCAATGCCCTGGCGGCGGAACCCTTCGTCTTCTTCGATCCTCAGGGCGGAACCGCGCTCTATAGCGATATTCTGGCGCTGCTGCACCGCTATCACATCAAGCCCTACATCACCCAGGAAGTGGGTGAAGCGATGACCATCCTGGGTCTGGTAGCTACCGGTCTGGGCGTTTCCATTCTGCCTGCCTCATTCCGGCGGGCGCGACTGGCCGATCTGGTCTGGCTGCCGTTAACGGAAGAGGATGCCATTTCAGAGCTGTGGCTGGTCTGTTCAGCCGGACGGGAAATGAATGCGCAGATGGAGAACATGATGGCGTTGCTGCGGGAAAATCGGCCCTGAAGCGCCCGATTCACCGCATCAATCTGTGCGATAAATCACATTTCTAATCAAATATTTGACGCTGTCGCCTGATCTGCCTCACCATGGCGCATGTTTATTTAGAAGCGCGAAAATAACCGGGAGCAGGGTTGTGAATCCGGACAGTCAACCTGGCCACATTGACCAGATCAAGCAGACCAATGCTGGCGTCGTATATCGATTAATTGACCGTCACGGTCCCATTTCGCGTATCGAACTTTCCCGCCGTGCCCAGCTCGCCCCGGCCAGTATCACCAAAATTGTGCGCGAGATGCTGGATGCGCATCTGGTGCAGGAGACCGAGTATCAGGATCCTGGCAGTCGTGGCCGTCCGGCGATTGGCCTGATACTGGATACCGACGCCTGGCACTATCTGGCGATCCGTCTTCATCGCGGCGCGATGACGTTTACGCTGCGCGACCTTAGCAGCCGGGCGCTGGTGGAAGATAGCCTGCCGCTGCCTGATGAATCCGCGCAGCCGTTACTCACCGCGCTGATTGAACAGGTTGATGCCTTCTTTATCCGTCATCAAAAGAAGCTGGAACGCCTCACGGCGATTGCTATTACGCTGCCGGGGCTGATCAACGCCGCGTCAGGCGTGGTGCATCGGCTGCCGGGGTATGCGGTGCGCGATATGCCGCTGGGCGACGCGCTGGCGGCGCGAACCGGCTTGCCCGTGTTTGTGCAGCATGACATTTCCGCCTGGACGCTGGCGGAGTCGCTGTTTGGTGCCTCACGCGGTGCGCAGGATGTGATTCAGATTGTGATTGATGAGACCGTGGGCGCTGGCGTTATCAGTGGCGGTCAGTTGCTGCATAAAAGTGGCAGGGCACTGGTCGAGATTGGCCATACCCAGATCGATCCGTATGGTCAGCAGTGCTACTGCGGAAATCATGGCTGTCTGGAGACGGTGGCCAGCACCGGCAGCCTGCTGGCGCTGGCGGCGCAACGTCTGCCTGCCCAGCCTGACAGCCTGCTCAACAACCAGCCGCTGACGCTGGAGTCACTGTGCGCGGCCGCGCAGTCCGGTGATCGTCTGGCGCGCGACACCATCGCCAGCGTCGGTCATCACGTTGGACGGATTCTGGCGATGATGGTCAACATCTTCAATCCACAACATATTCTTATCGGTTCCCCTCTCAATGCTGCCGCTGATGTGCTGTTTCCGGCGGTGAGCAATACTATTCTGCAGCAATCACTGCCCGCCTACAGCGCGAGCATCCAGCTCGCACCCACTGAATTTAGCGAGCCGGGAACGCTTGGCGGTGCCGCGCTGATCAAAGATGCCCTCTATAACGGACATCTGTTAGTGAAACTGTTGCAAGGTTAAGCAGACCTGAACTTGCGCTAACGCAATCCGTTCTCATCCTCCATTCCTTAAAATGCTGTTTCGCAGCAAGGTTAATCACCGATTAACCGCAACGGTTTGAGAGGAGAAGTTGAGTGAACAGACTATTTGTTACCGGCACCGATACCGCAGTGGGCAAAACGGTGGTGTCACGCGCCCTGTTACAAAGTTTTATCCAGACCGGATGCAGTGCCGTCGGCTTTAAGCCCGTCGCGCGCTGTGCGGTCAAAACCGCTGATGGCCTGCGTAACAAAGATGCACAGGTTCTGCAAAGCGCTTCCTCCATCGACTTGCCCTATGAAGCGATCAATCCGCTGGTTTTCCAGGAAGAAGAGATCTGCACCCATCCGGGGCAGAACATTGATTATGGTTTGCTGACGCGCGGCTTAACCAGCCTGACGCAGCAGGCCGATCGCGTGGTAGTGGAGGGCACCGGCGGCTGGCGCAGCCTGATGAACGACGGCCGTCCGCTCTCCTGCTGGGTCGTTGAGCAGCAACTGCCAGTGGTGCTGGTGGTCGGTATTCAGTCGGGCTGTATCAGTCACGCGCTGCTGACAGCAGAAGCGATAGCGCTGGATGGCCTGCCGCTGGTCGGGTGGGTGGCAAATCGCATCAATCCGGGACTGGCGCAGTACAGCGACATTATTGAAATCCTGCAGGAAAAAATTGCGGCGCCGTTGCTGGGCGAACTGCCTTATCTGCCGCGGGCCGAGCAACGCGATCTGACGCCTTACATTGATATTTCCCTGCTGGAGCCAGACACGATGCACGCTGTGAGTGCAAAGATCGCCTGATTATGAAACAAAACAAATCATCTGAATCAGCGGTGAGCCTAAAGTTTCAGGCTCACCGCTGGCTCTCTGTATAAATTTCAACTTAAAATTGAATGACCTGGCGCGTAATACGCGAAAGGGTGACGGTATGGCGCAGAAAATGCATTAACTCCGCTTATCACACAGAGCCGGAGTTCCACCATGTCGCACTCACACGAGAAAGGTTTGTTATATGGGCTTGAGGCCCGCATTGGTCCCGTCCCGGCATTTTTCGCCGCGCTGCAACATCTGCTCGCCAGCGTGGTGGGCATCATCACGCCACCGCTGATTATTGGTTCGGTGCTGGGGTTGCAGACCTATCTTCCTTATCTGATCAGCATGTCGCTGTTTGTCTCCGGCTTAGGCACCTTTATGCAGGCCAGACGCTTTTATGGCATCGGGGCAGGGATGATTTGCCTGCAGGGCACCAGCTTTGCGTTTCTGGGCGTGATCCTCTCCGGTGGCCTGATGGTGAAAGGGCGCGGTGGTTCACCGGAAGAGATTATGGCGATGCTGTTTGGTTGCAACCTGGTGGCGGCGCTGATTCCGGTTCTGATCAGCCGCTGCGTTGGCTCGCTGCGCAAAGTGCTGACGCCGGTAGTGACCGGCACGGTGATCACCCTGATTGGCATCAGCCTGATCAAAGTGAGCATCACCGACTGGGCTGGCGGTCACAACGCCACCGATTTTGGCTCGCCGGGCAATCTGGCGCTGGGCGCGTTGACGCTGCTGGTGATTGTGGCGCTGAACCGTTCGCGCAACCGCTGGGCGCGGCTGGTGGCGGTAGTGGCCGGCATCGCAGTGGGATGTGTTGCGGCGGCCTTAACCGGTCATCTGCAATTGAAAATCGCGCCGGAGAGCAGCTGGCTGGTGTTGCCGGCTTTCTTCCGGTTTGGCTTCGCCTTCGACTGGACTATTTTCCTGCCGATTGCGCTGGTATCTGTCATCGCGGTGATTGAAGCGGTCGGCGATCTCACCGCCAACTGCCTGATTTCCCAGCAGCCGATCACCGGCAAGCCTTTTCAGCAGCGGCTGCAGGGCGGCATTGTCGCCGACGGCCTGAGCTGCGTGCTGGCAGCGGTTTTCTCCGCATTTCCTAACACCACGTTTGCGCAGAACAATGGCGTGATTCAGATGACCGGCGTTGCCAGCCGTTATGTCGGCATGCTGCTGGGAATTATGCTGGCGCTGCTGGGACTCTTTCCGTTTGTTGGCTCGCTGCTGCAGCAGATCCCGCCGTCCGTGCTGGGTGGGGCAACCATTGTGATGTTTGGCAGCGTGGTCGCTGCGGGTATCCGGGTGATGACCCAGACGCCGCTGGGCCGCCGCGAGATGCTGATTGTCGCGATTTCATTCGGGATTGGTCTGGGTGTAGAAGCAGTGCCGGAGGTGCTGAAGCAGTTCCCGCCACTAATTAACAGTCTGTTTGGTCATGCGGTAACAACCGGCGGCATTCTCGCCATTGTGCTCAATCTGGTCCTGCCAGACGAGGCACCTGCGGTGGAAGAGGTAGAGGTAGAAACGCTGACTGAAAGTTAAAAAGCAGAAGAGCCGATGTATCTCTCACAGACGGCTCAGAAATTTAAAGCGATGGGAGCATACGCCAGTAGCAAAGCATAGCGGGCCAGGGATGGCACGCTCGGCCCGCACGATTACGCACCTCATCCATGAGGTGCGCCCGTAACCGGGCCAACGCGTTGCGTTGTTCAAAAACGCTCCCGGCGTTTTTGTCCATGGCGCGGAATGCTTTCCTCCTCTGTCCCAGTTCCCTTCGCATTAAGCTGATGTGTTGCGGCAGGATTTACCCGGACTTGGGTTATTCTGCGAAAAAAGGGCCAGAGTGGCCCTTTTTGTCTGGCTTAAATCACTGTGACGAAATTACGGATTCAGACGACGACGGGTTCGACCCGAGCTGAGGTAATCCGCGATATAATCCTGCGAAATCTCCCCGCTGTAGCGACCCTCTTCATCGACAATCGGCATCCAGACCGTGTTGTGCTCATAGAGTTTTGACAGCACCACGCGCAGGTTCTCTTCGGCTTTACCGGTGACCTTAAAGGTGTGCAGCTTCTCTTCACAACGGCCACTCACGTTACGCGCCTCACGACGCTTCACGAAGCCCAGCGGCTTACCATCCTCATCGACCACGGTAATCGACCGCATATCGTTATCATCCATCATGCCAAAAGCTTCATCCAGCGGCGTCGAGCGGCGCACGGTGATGGTCGGCTGCTGATCGGTCACGTCGCCCGCCTGCACCAGTAACAGACGCTTAAGCGTGCGGTCCTGACCGACAAACGAACCAACGAAATCATTGGCTGGCGTGGCCAGCAGCTCATCCGGACTGGCGCACTGCACGATCTTACCCTGACCAAATACCGCGATGCGATCGCCCAGTTTCAGCGCCTCATCGATATCGTGGCTCACCAGCATCACGGTCTTCTTCAGCTGACGCTGCATGTCGAGAAACTCGTTCTGAATCACTTCACGGTTAATCGGGTCAACGGCACCAAACGGCTCATCCATCAGCAGCACCGGTGGATCCGCGGCCAGGGCACGGATCACGCCGATACGCTGCTGCTGACCACCGGACATCTCACGCGGATAGCGGTGCAGGAATTTAGTCGGGTCCAGCGCGACCATGCTCATCAGCTCGGTGGCCCGCTCACGGCACTGCTTTTTATCCCAGCCCAGCATGCGCGGCACCACGGTAATGTTCTCCTCGATGGTCATGTTGGGAAACAGACCAATCTGCTGGATCACATAGCCAATATTGCGGCGCAGGGTGGTGGTGTCCTGGGTACTGGTATCCTCACCATTAATCAGGATCCGGCCACTGGTGGCGGGAATCAGACGATTAATCATCTTCAGCGTGGTGGTCTTACCGCAGCCCGAAGGTCCCAGCAGCACACACATCTCGCCGGCTGGCACATGCAGGCTGACGTTATCGACGGCTTTATTAGTGGTGCCGTTTTTCTGAGTAAAGGTTTTCGTCAGGTTTTCCAGCGTAATCATTATCGAATCCCCTTTGGTGTGAGCGCCTGCTGCAAACGGTGCAGCAGCCAGTCAAGAAAAATAGCCAGCAGACAAATCATCAATGCCCCGGCAATCAACATACGAATATCACTGCCGCTGATACCATCCAGCAGCAACTGGCCCAGACCGCCCGCGCCAATCACGGCGGCAATCGCCATCACGCCAACGTTCATCACCACGGCGGTACGGATGCCGCCAAAAATCACCGGCAGCGCCATCGGGATTTCAACCCAGCGCAGACGTTGCCAGAAGGTCATGCCGATGCCGCGACCCGCTTCACGCAGACCGTCCGGCAGATTCTCCAGCGCGGTGTGGGTGTTGCGCACAATCGGCAGCAGCGAGTAGAGGAACACGGCGGTAATCGCTGGCAGCGCGCCGATGCCCTGACCGATCAGTGAAAACACCGGAATCATCAGACCAAACAGCGCAATGGTAGGGATGGTCAGCACCACGGTAGCGATGCCGAGAATCGGCGTGGCCAGCCATCTGACGCGGACAATCAGAATGCCCAGCGGCACGCCAATCACAATCGCCAGACCGACGGCCACCAGCACCAGCCAGCTGTGCTGCCAGCTCAGGGTGAGCAAGGTGCTCCAGTTATCCATGATGTAGTGAAGGGTATCCACAGTGCCTCCTTACAGCATGTTTTTGGATTGAAGGAAATCACGCGCCACTTTTTCCGGTGACTCATGGTCGATATCGACCCGCTTATTCAGCTCCGTGATCGCCTCATCGGTGATCTGCGCAGAAAGCTGATTCAGCGCGGTATCCAGCCCCGGATGGCTCGCCAGCACATCCTGACGCACGACTGGCGTCACGTTGTAGCTCGGGAAGAAGTGTTTATCATCCTCCAGCACTTTCAGGTCGAAGCCCTTGACCCGGCCATCGGTGGTGTAGATCAGGCCGGCATCCACGAATCCGTCGCGAATGGCGTTGTAGACCAGACCCGGATCCATCTGGCGGATCTGCGGACGATCCAGCGCCAGGTTATAAGTCTTCTGCAGCGGCTTCATGCCATCGGAACGACCGGAGAACTCCAGGTCCAGACCCAGACGCCAGTTATGATCAGGGTCGGATTTCCGCACCTGCTCAATCTTCGCAACCAGCTGCGACATGGTGCTGATGCCCTCTTTTTCGGCCCGTTCACGGGTCATGGCAAAGGCATAGGTGTTGTTCATCGGTGCCGGGTTAAGCCAGACCAGACCCAGTTTTGCATCCAGCTTTTTCACCGTCTCATACGCCTGCTGTGAAGACATGGGCTGATTGATATGGTTAAAGATGATCAGTGAAGTACCGGTATATTCCCAGACCATATCAATCTGCTTATTCAGCAGCGCATTACGACCAATAGTGGTGGCGATATTACGTTTTGGTACCACCTCAAAGCCTTTCTTCTGCAGCCACTGCACCGTCATCGCTGACAGGATATGCTGCTCGGTAAAACTCTTGGTTGCCATCACCAGCGGGGCAGCAGCCTGAGCCGTCTGGCTTAGCAGCAGCGTCGCGGTCAGCGCGACAACGCTTTTCTTAATCCACTTCGTTAGCATTACAAAAATCCTTGTGATCAGGCCGCAGCGTGCGGGCTCAGAAAGCGACCCAGCGCGGCCAGCATCATATCCAGTACCAGCGCGACCAGCGCGGTGGCGACGGCGCCCAGGATCAGCGTCGGGAAGTCATTCAGATAGATGCCCGGGAAAATCAGCTCACCAAAGCTGCTGGCGCCAATCAGGAAGGCCAGTGGGGCAGTACCGACGTTGATGGCGGTGGCGATGCGCACGCCTGCAAGGATCACTGGCATGGCATTGGGCAGTTCAACCTGACGCAGACGTTGCCATTTGGTCATGCCGATGCCGTTGGCGGCCTCAATCAGCGACGGTGGAACCGCGCTCAGACCAGAGAAGGTGTTGCGGACGATAGGCAGCAGCGACGCCAGAAACAGCGCAATCAGCGCCGGACGATCGCCAATGCCGATAATCACCATCGCCAGTGCCAGCACGGCAAGTGGTGGCAGGGTATTACCGACATTGAAAATCTGCATCACATACTCGGCCCAGCGACGCGCAAACGGGCGACTGAGCAGGATGCCGCTGGGAATACCGACCAGCAGGGCGAACAACATTGACCAGAAAACTAAGAAGAGGTGTTGCTGCCCGAGATAGAGCAGATCGACTTTACGTGCGACCAGCTGATCCCAGCCTAAGCCCCAGATCAGCACTGCGATCACCGCGACCACTGCAAGCAGTGCCAGACCGGCGCGTTGGGCCAGTGAAGCATTTTGCATAGGAAAATCTCCCTGATGACGATCTCAATTGTTATAACAACCATAAACAGCCCGACAGGTGCGACAAAAACTGCAGCCGCGCCCAAAACCGAAACTGCGATAAAATGTAGATAAAATGACTGTTTATCCACTCTTTTTCAGTGAATACCGAATAAGATGGGGTAATGCTATAACAGGCCTTTTTTGCACAAGCCAGCTTTTAAGCCATATATCAGGCAGATAGAAACAGGTTAAAATGGTGTTAAAGCCGCGTAGCCGCTGGGCTAATGCGACAATAAAAAAAATTCATCGACTTTTAGTGACACCGTCACAGATGGCGCAGAAGATGCGCACGCGCGGGAAACTGCTTTGGCCGTTTTTGAGCTAGCCTTGCAGATTAAAAAAGGAACCCTATGACTGAAAGCGCACAACTCCAGACCGGTCATCGCCACTGGATATTAATTGCCTGCATGCTGGCGATGTTTATGGCGGCCATTGAAGTCACCATTGTGGCTACGGCGATGCCCACCATCATTGCTGACCTTGGCGGTTTTTCGCAGTTTGGCTGGGTCTTCTCCATCTATCTGCTGACACAGGCGGTCAGCGTGCCGCTTTACGGGCGGCTGGCGGATATGGTGGGGCGCAAAACGATGTTTTTTGTCGGCACCTCCATCTTCCTGGTGGGATCGGTGCTGTGTGGCTTCGCCCATACTATGACCTGGCTCATCCTGTTCCGGGCGTTTCAGGGGCTGGGGGCGGGCGCGATCATGCCGCTCAGCTCCACCATCGTGGCGGATATCTATTCGCCGCGCGAACGTGCCAGCGTGCAGGGCTGGCTCTCCAGCGTCTGGGGTGTGGCGGCGATAGTGGGGCCGCTGACCGGTGCCTGGCTGGTGCAGCACTTTAACTGGTCGGTGATTTTCTGGGTCAATCTGCCGATTGGCCTGATCAGCATGCTGATGCTGGCGCGCTGGTTACCGGCGCACCAGAAGGAGGAGAAATCGCAGCCGCTGAATCTGGCAGGCAGCGGCTGGCTGATGCTCTGCGTGACCGCGCTGCTGGTTGCGCTGTTGCAGGCGGAACAGCTGGGCGTCTGGCTGGTGCCGTTCCTGCTTTTTTCGCTGTTCGCGGGCTGGCAGCTTAAGCGCCATGAGCAGCGTTCAGCGGCACCGCTGTTTCCGCTGATCATCTGGCGCAGCCGGCTTATCGTGGCCGGTAACGCGGGGAATCTGATTATCGGGGCGGCCATGATGGGCATCAGCGCGTTTCTGCCCACCTGGATTCAGGGGATACGCGGCGGCTCACCGTTGCAGGCGGGCAGCGTGCTGGCGATGATGTCGATTGGCTGGCCGCTGGCCAGCACCCTGAGCGGCAGACTGATGCTGCACACCTCTTATCGTTTCACCGCCCAACTCGGCGCGCTGTTGCTGGTCACCGGCAGCGCATTGCTGTTGTTCTTACAGCCCGAGAGTTCTCTCTATCAGGCGGGCTTCACGGCGTTTCTGATCGGGACCGGCATGGGGATGACCAGTACCACGTTCCTGGTTTCGGTGCAGAACCAGGCGGACTACCAGATTCGTGGCATCTGTACCGCATCAATCATGTTCAGCCGGATGATCGGCTCGGCGGTGGGGACGGCAATTATGGGCGCAGTGCTGAATCTGAATCTGCAATGGCGACTGCCGCAGGTGCAGGATCCGGTGCAGCAGATTATGTCCGAGCCCAGTCGTCAGCAGTTGCAGCCGGAAACCCTGCAGCAGATGGTGGCGGCGATAGCGACATCACTGCACTGGGTGTTCGTCGTGGCACTGGTGATTGCGCTGTTTGCGGTGGGTGTGGCATGGATGATGCCGCGTCAGCGGCCGGAACAGGCGGACTAGCAGGCAGGGCGACAGGATGTCGCCCTGATTTGAATCTGACTACTGTGCAGGCGCGTCCTGCGAACTGCCGGCACTTGCAGGGACGCTGGCTTCGTCGTCACGTCCTGTGCGCTTATAAACAATCTTTTGTGTGTCGTTTTCACAATGTCCGACGACCTGACCGCCCGCCTGATCAACCTGATCGTTGGCGACAACGTCGAGACTAAAACCTGATTCAGGCACACCGTTCTGAATGATTTTCTGGCTGATATCAGCTTTCACCGATTCACAGGATGCCTGTGCCATCAGCGGCAGAGCTAAAAACGCCGCGCTTAACAAAACCCTCTGTAGCTTCATCTCGTCTTCCTTATGTTAGTCGTCCGTCATTACTATAGCTCAAATTTACGGCGCTACCGGGCGACCTGAACGACGATCCAGGCAACGCAGGGTGGTTGGCTCCCAGTAGGCGTTGAGATTGAGGCTCTGCTCGCATTTGTCGCGGGTATCAAAGGCGCGATCGGTCTTATCAAACTCTTTTTCAACGCGGGTGTTCACTTTGTTACGCAGCATACGCGTGTCATTCCATTGCTCTTTATCCTGACGCGCCGTTTCATTGCCCAGCGCGGTGCTGCCATCTTCAATGATCAGACGGTTGGTAGTCGCGCCAGCGTTTAAAGCCATACCAGACAGCAGAACCATCAGAACGGCAGGGATCATTTTTTTCATCACACTATCCTTTAGTTAACGCAAACATCGCCATCCAGGATGGCTGTTGCAGCGAGTACTCATAGTATATCATCGCCGTTTCTTTGCTCACCAGTGGTGAGACGTTTGTTTACGTTCAGGAGAGGTAAGGGTGCTGATTAAGACCGCCTTGCTGTTTTTTGTTACCGCACTGGCGGAGATCACCGGCTGCTTTCTGCCGTGGCTGTGGCTGAAAAAGGGCGGATCGGCCTGGCTGTTATTGCCTGCAGCGGCCAGTCTGGCGCTGTTTGTCTGGCTGCTGACCCTGCATCCGGCTGCCAGCGGACGGGTGTATGCCGCCTACGGTGGCGTCTATGTACTCACCGCACTGCTCTGGTTACGGGTGGTGGATGGCGTGAAGTTAAGCGCGTGGGACTGGAGCGGGGCACTGATCGCGTTCAGTGGCATGCTGATCATCGTGCTGGGCTGGGGACGCGGCTAACGCCAGCCGGACGGGCTGGCGCTAAAGAGTGTTACGGCTTGTGGACTTTCAGACCCGCCAGCGTCTGGCTGACCGGCATCATCTCAAGGCTGTTGATGTTGACATGCTTAGGCAGTGTGGCGACCCACCAGACCGCTTCTGTCACATCTTCCGGCGTCAGCGCTTTTGCACCTTCATAAACCTGACCCGCTTTGTCATCATCGCCTTTAAAACGCACGTTGGAAAACTCCGTGCCGCCAACCAGTCCCGGTTCAATGTCGGTCACGCGCAGCGCGGTGCCGTGCAGATCGGTACGCAGGTTAAGGCTGAACTGGCGAACAAAGGCCTTGGTCGCACCATAAACGTTGCCACCGGCATACGGCCAGCTACCGGCAATCGAACCGATATTGATGATATGACCTACATCACGCTCCACCATCTGTGGCAGCAGGGCGCGAGTCATGTAGACCAGGCCTTTGGTGTTGGTGTCGATCATGTTTTCCCAGTCATCAACGTTGGCCTTGTGCGCAGGCTCAATGCCCAGCGCCAGACCGGCGTTGTTAACCAGCACATCGATATTGCGCCATTCAGCCGGTAACTGTGCCACCGCTTCTTCGATAGCGGCACGATTACGCACATCCAGCTGCACGGTATACAGGTTCTCGCCCAGCTCATCCTTCAGCGCTTTTAAACGTTCGGCGCGGCGTCCGGTGGCAATCACTTTGTGGCCATTCTCAATAAAGCGGCGGGTGATGCTTTCACCAAAACCAGCGGTCGCGCCGGTGACAAAAATAATCATCTCACTGTTCCTTATGCCATTTTCAGAGTCGTTGGCTTCACCATAGCATTTCGTTTCCGCTTCTGCGCGTGGAAAAGCAGCCCTGCCTGTAAACGGATTTTACCATGCTATCCGCTGCGCCTTTATGGGGCAGCCTGCACCTGAAAAGGGCAGATTTACGGACAGCAGGCCATACTCAGAATGATTACTGTGCGCCAATCCGCATCGCAACCGTTTGCATCCACTCCGCAAACGGTTGCTAAGCCTCAAGAGGCCAGTTTTGTTGCGCAACACCCTCTTTTTTTGGTTATTTTATTGATATATAAGAATTTTATTCCATTCCAGTTCTGGCACGCAGGTTGCAAGGTTTAGATCATCATCTGCACATTAAAATCGCGCATTCAGAAAGGACATACCCATGCTATCAGCAACCGACACGGCGATACGCGCCAGCTTCTTTGACTTTACTGGCGTGGTGGATCATCCCGACGACCTGGCCGGGCAGGCGCGCTATCTGGAGGATGGGGTGCTGTTGCTGCGTGATGGACACGTGGTGGGGCTGGATAGCTGGGAGAACAGCGAGGCGCTGCTGGCGGGTCATCCGGTGACCGACCTGCGCGGCAAACTGATCGTGCCGGGATTTGTCGATACCCACATTCACTATCCGCAGACAGAGATGATTGGCGCTTTCGGCGAACAACTGCTGGAGTGGCTGAATCACTACACCTTCCCGGTCGAAGCGCAGTATCACTGCCCGGATCACGCTGCAAAAATGTCCGCCTTCTTCCTGCATCAGCTGCTCTCTAACGGCACCACCAGCGCGCTGGTGTTTGGCACCGTTCATCCACAATCGGTGGAGGCGCTGTTCAGCGCCGCCGAAGCTCTGAACATGCGGCTGATCGCCGGTAAAGTGATGATGGATCGCAATGCGCCCGACAATCTCACCGAAACCCCGGAACAGAGCTACCAGCAGACGCGGGCGCTGATTAAGCGCTGGCACCAGCGTGGACGCCTGAGCTATGCCCTGACGCCGCGCTTTGCACCGACTTCATCCCCGCAGCTTCTGGCAAAAGTGCAACAGCTGCGTCAGGAGTTCCCGGACACCTGGCTGCATACCCATCTCAGCGAAAACCCGCAGGAGGTCGCGTGGGTGAAAGAGCTGTTCCCGGAGCGTGAGGGCTATCTGGATGTTTATCATCATCACCAGCTGACCGGCCGCCGCAGCGTCTTTGCGCACTGCCTGCATCTGGAGGAGGAAGAGTGGCAGTGTCTGCACGATACCGGCTCTTCTATTGCCTTCTGTCCCACCTCGAACCTGTTCCTCGGCAGCGGCCTGTTTAACATCAAGCGCAGCTGGCAGCAGGGCGTGAAAGTGGGGATCGGCACCGATGTCGGCGCAGGCACCACCTTTAACATGCTGCAGACCCTGGGCGAAGCCTACAAAGTGGGTCAGCTACAGCACTACCGGCTCAGCGCCGCCGAAGCCTTTTATCACGCCACGCTGGGCGGGGCACGCGCGCTGGATCTCGACCACGCAATCGGGAATTTCAACATCGGCAAAGAGGCAGACTTTGTGGTGCTCGACCCGGCGGTCTCTGCGCTGCAGCAGTTGCGCATCGGCAACAGCAAAGATATCTGGGAAAAACTGTTTGTATTAATGACGCTGGGCGACGACCGCAACATTGCCCAGACCTGGGTCGGCGGTCGTCCGGTCTGGCAGCGCGATGCACAGGAGCAAGCCGCATGATCCAGTTTCTGTTAAATAACCAGCTGGTCAGTGAAGATGCGCTCGACCCGAATCTCACGGTGCTCAACTACCTGCGCACCCGGCAGCATCGTCCTGGCACCAAAGAGGGCTGCGCCTCAGGCGACTGCGGCGCGTGCAGCGTCACTCTCGGCAAGGCCGTCGGGGGAGAAATGCAGTATGAAACGATTAACAGCTGCCTGACGCTGGTCTCTGCGTTACAGGGCAAGCAGCTGATCACAGTCGAGGATCTGCGTCATGGTCGCGCACTGCATCCTGCGCAGCAGGCGATGGTCGACTGCCACGGTTCGCAATGCGGATTCTGCACGCCAGGTTTTGTGATGTCGCTGTTCAGTCTGCAAAAAAAGGCAGCGGGCTGGGATCGTCATCAGGCGGAGACCGCGCTGGCGGGCAACCTCTGCCGCTGCACCGGCTACCGGCCCATCATGGCTGCCGCCGAACAGCTCTGCTCGCAGCCGGTCACGGACCAGTTTGATCACAGCGCTGCCGCCACCGTGCAGCGGCTGGAGGCGCTGGCCACCCCGGAGATGCAGGAGATAGGTGGTGAGGGTCGCCGCTGCTTCCTGCCCAAAACCCCGTCTCAGCTGGCCGAAATCTATCTGGCCCATCCCGATGCGAAGCTGATTGCCGGTGGCACCGATCTCAGCCTGATGATTACCCAGCAGCATAAGAGAATACCGCTGCTGATTGCGCTGGAGCAGGTTGCCGCGCTGAAAGTCTGCAGCGAGTTTGACGATCACTACCTTCTGGGCGCAGGTGCATCGCTGCAGCAGGTCAGCGAGTTTCTTGCCAGCCGCATTCCTGGCGTCAGCGAGATGCTGCAGCGCTTTGCTTCACTGCAAATCCGCCTGCAGGGCACACTTGGCGGTAACATCGGCAACGCCTCCCCGATAGGCGATGCCTCGCCAGTGCTGCTGGCCCTGAATGCCAGCCTGTTGTTACAGCGCGGTGAGCAGCAGCGGAGCCTTCCGCTGGACCAGTTCTTTACCGGCTATCGCCAGACGCAGCTGGAAAAAGGGGAGTTTATCCGCGCTATTCGTATCGATAAAGTGACGGTGTCACCTGATTTTGTCGCCTGGAAAGTGTCTAAACGGCTGGATGATGATATCTCCGCCGTGTTCGCCGCCTTTAACCTGCAAATCGAACAGGGCGTGGTGAGTTCCGCCCGTATCGCCTTTGGCGGCATGGCAGCGACGCCGCTACGCGCCCGCCACTGTGAACAGGCGCTGATGGGCCAGCCACTGAATGCCGTGACGGTGTCACGTGCAGCCGCCGCGCTGGAGGAAGATTTCCAGCCGCTCTCCGATTTCCGCGCCAGCAGTGACTACCGCCTTCAGGTGGCAAGAAACCTGCTACGCCGCTACTGGCATCGCCACAACGGCGAAATCACCTGCCTCGAGGTCTCCCGCTATGTCTCATAATCGTCCTGAACTCAACGAAGAGGTGATCAAGGCACAGTATGCCGCGGATTTACAGAGCGGCGTGGGTCGCAGTCACCGCCATGAGAGCGCGGAAAAACATGTCTCCGGCGAGGCGCGTTTTATCGACGACAAACCGGAATTGCCGGGTCTGCTGCATCTCTGCCCGCGTCTGAGTGAACACGCGCACGCGCGGATTCTGCATATAGACGTGCAGCCGTGCTATGCCATTCCTGGCGTCGTGAGTGTTTTAACCTGGCAGGATGTGCCTGGCATCAATGATGTCGGGCCGCTGGAGCCGGGCGATCCTCTGCTGGCCCATGACAAAGTGGAATACCTGGGGCAGATCGTGATCGCGGTGGCGGCGGAATCCCCTGACGCTGCGCGTCTTGGCGCGGCCGCAGCGGTGATTGAATATGACGTGCTGGAACCGCTGCTGGATGTGGAGCAGGCGCTGGCGCAGGGCAGCTTTGTGCAGGAACCGCACATCCACCAGCGCGGGGATGTGGATGCGGCGCTGGCGCGTGCGCCGCATCGGGTCAGCGGGTCGTTTCATATTGGCGGCCAGGAGCATTTCTATCTGGAAACCCAGACGGCGATGGTCATTCCTGGCGAAGATCAGCAGCTACAGGTCTTCTCCTCAACCCAGAATCCCACCGAAGTGCAGAAGCTGGTAGCGGAAGTGATGGGCATCAGCCTGAATCAGGTAACGATAGATATGCGCCGGATGGGCGGCGGCTTTGGCGGCAAAGAGACGCAGGCGGCGGGTGTCGCCTGTCTCTGCGCTATCGTGGCGCGTCAGACTGGCCGGGCAGCGAAGATGCGTCTTTCGCGCCGCGACGATATGCGCGTGACCGGCAAACGCCATCCGTTCTTTGTGCGCTACGATGCGGGCGTTGAAGAGGATGGTCGTCTGTGTGGCATCAAAATCGATCTGGCCGGAAACTGCGGTTATTCACTGGATCTTAGCGGATCGATCGTCGATCGTGCCATGTTCCACGCCGATAACGCCTATTACCTGGGCGATGCGCGGGTAACCGGCTATCGCTGCCGCACTAATACTGCCTCCAACACCGCCTATCGCGGCTTTGGCGGACCGCAGGGCATGGTGGCGATTGAACAGATCATGGATCACATCGCCCGCGATCGTGGGCTGGACCCGCTGGCGCTGCGCAAGCGTAACTACTACGGCAAGCAGGATCGCAACATCACCCATTACCACCAGCAGGTCGAGGACAATCTGCTGGATGAGATCACCGAACAGCTGGAGCTGAGCAGCGACTATCAGGCGCGCCGCGCGGAAATCACGGCGTTTAACGCCCGCAGTCCGCTGCTGAAACGTGGTCTGGCGCTGACGCCGGTAAAATTCGGCATCTCCTTTACCTCCAGCTTCCTCAATCAGGCGGGCGCGCTGATCCTGATCTACACCGACGGTACGGTACAGCTGAACCACGGCGGCACCGAGATGGGCCAGGGGCTGAACACCAAGGTGATTCAGATTGTCGCCGAAGTCCTGCAGATCGAGACCGATAAGATCCAGATTACCCCCACTGACACCGGTAAAGTGCCTAACACCTCGCCGACGGCGGCTTCCAGCGGCGCTGATCTCAACGGTAAAGCGGCGCAGAATGCCGCTGAAATCCTGCGCGACCGCATGACTGCGATGCTCTGCGAGCTGCATCAGTGCGACGCAGCGGCGGTGAGCTTCCGCAACGGCGTGGTGCGTGCCGGAGAGAAACATTACACCTTCGCCGAGGTGGCGAAACTGGCCTGGCTGAATCAGGTGCCGCTCTCCGCCACCGGCTACTACCGCGTGCCGGGCATTCATTACGACCGGGTGGCCGGGCGCGGCACGCCGTTCTACTACTACGCCTATGGCGCGGCCTGCTGCGAGGTGGTGATCGACACCTTAACCGGTGAATCCCGCCTGCTGCGCGCTGACATCCTGCATGACGTCGGGGCCTCGCTGAACCCAGCCATCGACATCGGCCAGGTTGAAGGCGGCTTCGTTCAGGGCGTCGGCTGGCTTACCTGCGAAGAGCTGGTGTGGAGTGAGAAAGGCCAGTTGCTGACTGATGGTCCGGCGAGCTACAAAATTCCCGCCATCAGCGACGTTCCGGCCGACCTGCGGGTAACGCTGGTGGAGAACCGCAAAAACCCGAAGGACACGGTGTTTCACTCCAAGGCCGTGGGCGAACCGCCGTTTATGTTAGGAATCGCCGCCTGGTGCGCACTGCAGGATGCGGTCGCCAGCGTGGCCAATTATCGGCAGCATCCGCTGCTGGATGCGCCCGCGACGCCGGAGCGCATCTTCTGGGGCGTGCAGCGCCTGACGGGAGCCAGTGATGATCTATCATGACTGGATAGGCGTGCTGCATCAGCTGCGCGAAAAACGCCAGAGCTGCGTATTAATCACCGTGCTTAGTGAGCACGGTTCGGTGCCGCGCGACAGCGGCAGCAAAATGGTCGTCACGCAGCAGGAGACCTTCCTGACCATCGGAGGCGGTCATCTGGAGTTTGCGTGCATCGCCCAGGCCAGGGCGATGCTGCAGAGCGGGGCGACCGCACCACACACCGAGGATTTCAGTCTTGGCGCGCGGCTCGGACAGTGCTGTGGCGGCAAAACCACGCTGCTGTTTGAGCCGCTGTTGCAGGCGCAGCCGGAAATCTTCCTCTTTGGTGCGGGCCACGTCGGACAGGCAGTGGTAAATCTGCTGGCGACGTTACCCTGTCACATAAACTGGATCGACAGCCGGCCAGGGCAGTTCAGCCGCGTTCCCCCAGGCGTCGTGACCTGGCAGCCTGAGGACCCACTCGACTGCGTGGCACAGGCACCCGCGGGCAGCTACTTTATTATCATGACCCATCATCATCCGCTCGACTTCGAACTGTGCGAAGCGGTGCTGAAACGCGGCGATTTTCGCTATGCGGGGTTGATCGGCTCAGAGACCAAAAATCAGCGTTTCCGCTACCGGCTGGCAGGCAAGGGTGTTCAGAGCGAACCGCTGGCGCGCCTGCGCTGTCCGGTTGGCCTGCCGGACGTTAAAGGCAAGTTGCCCGCTGAGATTGCGGTAGCGATTGCCGGTGAAATCATCAGCGTTTATCAGCAGCAAATCGCCTGAGTTGTCGCCTGCGCGGCAACCTGTCAGGATAAGACTTTGCGATGCCCATCAGGAGCGAACCATGAACGCCCGTCAGAATCCCTTCTTTAGCGTCAGCACACTGCCTTACCATGCACCTCCCTTTGACCAGATTGAGGAGCAGGATTTCCTGCCTGCGCTGCAGGCGGGCATCGAAGAGAAGCGTCAGGAGATCGAGGCCATCGCCCTGAACAGCGAAGCGCCCACCTTTCTCAACACCTTTGAGGCGCTGGAGAAAAGCGGCCAGCTGCTCAACCGGGTGAATCTGGTCTTCGGTGCCATGACCTCAGCCCATACCAGCCCTTATCTGCAGCAGGTCGATGAGGAGGTAGCACCCCAGCTTACCGCGCTTAACGACGACATCATGCTCAACCGCCCGCTGTTTTCGCGGCTCGATGCGGTCTATCTGCAGCGCGCAAAACTGGATGCCGAATCAAAACGGCTGGTTGAGGTGATCTGGCAGCGCTTCCAGCTGGCGGGCGCCAATCTGCCGGAGGCGCAGAAGCAGCAGCTTAAAGCGCTGAACCAGGAAGCGGCGCGCCTCAGCACCCGTTTTACCAATAAACTGCTGGCCGCCACCAAAGCGGGCGGTCTGGTGATCGATGACTTGCAGCAGCTGGCGGGACTGTCACCGGCCGACCTCGCGGTGGCGCAGGCGGAAGCGCAGGCACGCGGTCTGGAGAAAAGCTGGCTACTGGTGCTGCAGAACACCACCCAGCAACCGGCGCTGCAGAGCCTGGCCGATCGCGCAACCCGTGAAGCGCTGTTTAAGGCGGGCGTGACGCGCACGGAAAAAGGCGATGAGAACGACACTCGCGAGCTGGTGTTACGGCTGGCGCAGGTCAGGGCGGAACAGGCCCGGCTGCTGGGATTTGCCAGCTATGCCGAGTGGAAACTGCAGGATCAGATGGCAAAAACCCCCAAAGCGGCGCTGGAATTTATGCATAACATCGTGCCAGCCGCGCGCGCCCGTGCTGAACGTGAAGCGGCGGACATTCAGCAGACTATCAATCAGCAACAGGGCGATTTCACGCTGCAGGCCTGGGACTGGCGTTTCTATGCCGAACAGGTGCGGCGCGCCCGCTACGATCTGGATGAAAGCCAGATTAAGCCCTATTTTGAGCTGAATTCGGTGCTGCAGAATGGGGTCTTCTGGGCGGCGACGCAGCTCTATGGCATCCGTTTTACCGCGCGACAGGATCTGCCGGTTTATCATCCCGACGTGCAGGTCTATGAGATTTTCGATGCCGATGAGACGCCGCTGGCGCTGTTCTATACCGACTTCTTTAAGCGCGACAGCAAAGGCGGCGGGGCCTGGATGAGTAATTTCGTCAACCAGTCAACGCTGCTCGACAGCAAACCGGTGATCTACAACGTCTGCAATTACACTAAACCGCCAGCCGGTGAACCGGCCCTGCTGAGCTGGGACGACGTCATCACGATGTTTCACGAGTTCGGCCACACGCTGCACGGCCTGTTTGCCAGCCAGCGCTATCCGAGCCTGTCGGGCACGGAAACGCCGCGCGATTTCGTCGAGTTCCCTTCGCAGATTAATGAGCACTGGGCCAGCGAGCCAGCAGTGTTCCGCAACTATGCCCGTCACTATCAGACTCATGAGTTAATGCCTGCCAAGTTGCATGAAAAGATCGTCCGGGCCGCGACGTTCAATAAAGGCTATGAGATGAGCGAACTGCTGGCTGCCGCGCTGCTTGATCTGCACTGGCACAGCATTAAGCGTGACTCCGCGCCGCAAAGCGTGGAGGAATTCGAGCAGCAGGCGTTGCAGAGCGACAATATGGCGCTGACCGCGGTGCCGCCGCGCTATCGGTCCAGCTATTTCCAGCACATCTGGGGCGGTGGCTATGCCGCAGGCTATTACGCCTATATCTGGACGCAGATGCTTGCCGACGATGGCTATCAGTGGTTTGCAGAGCATGGCGGACTGACGCGTGAAAACGGCGACATCTTCCGGCAGAAAATTCTGTCACGGGGGAACAGCAGCGATCTTAAAACGCTGTATGAAAGCTGGCGGGGCACACCCCCGCAGCTGGAGCCGATGCTGAAGAATCGCGGTCTGGCGGATTAATAACAAGGGCTGTCACGATGACAGCCCTTGTTTCTGGGTTAGCCCAGTGGGCCACCTTCAATGGTTTCGCACATTCCGGCCAGCACCCGCTCACCGGTTTCGTTTTTCAGTGACTGATACCACTCCGCCGTGACCGCCGGGTCGCGAGCATGGGTTACATCACAGCGTTTGCGTGCTTTCAGCACCAGATCTTTGACCCGCTCAACGCGACGCGCCTGATAACGCAGCAGCGCATCTTCAATGCCCAGCGAATGAGAAGCCAGCGTCGAGGCCAGCACCACGGCATCTTCCATCGCCGCGCAGCCGCCCTGACCGATATCGGGCGTGGTGCTGTGAGCCGCATCGCCCAGCAGAGCAACGCGTCCTTTGACAAAGCGGCTGAACGGTTCGATATCGTGGATCTCAACCCGGTTGGTAGTGTCGGGGTTAATCGCCGCGATCAGCTGCTGCACCGGCTCCGCCCAGCCCTGGAAGTAGCCGGTTAAGTCCGCTTTCACGGTGTTGCGATTCTGCGGCAGTCCTTTCGGCAGCGGCACATCAAAGAAGAAGTAGAACCGGTTGCCGCTGACCGGCATCAGTGACACGCGCTTGCCGTCACCGACAAACGTAGTCCACTGGTCGGCAGGCGCAATGCGCTCGTCAATGGTGACCAGGCCATTCCAGTTAACGTAACCGGCGTAACGGCGCTCCAGCTTCTCCTCCAGCACATACTCGCGGATCACCGAATGGGTGCCATCGGCGGCAATCAGAAAATCGCCGCGTGCCTGACTGTTATCCGAGAAAGTGGCGATCACGCCGTCTGTGGTCTCTTCGACGTGGATCACCCGCTTACCGAACTGCACCCGCTCACGGCCAAAGGTATCAATCAGCATCGCCTGCAGCTCTGCGCGCGCCACCGGACAGGGATATTCGCCAACCTGTTTCACCATCGGCTCCATACTGAAGCGGGTCAGGGTTGAGCCGGTTGCGCCGTCGTGATAGGCCATAAAGGCCATATTGCCGCCCAGCTCGCGCAGGGCGGTTTTCATACCCAGCGCATTCAGGCATTTAACCCCGTTGGGCCAGATGGAAATTGCCGCGCCGACGGGCTTCATTTCCTGAACAGCTTCATAGACTTCCACGTCAATTCCGGCTTTCTCCAGCGCAATGGCGCTGCTCATTCCGCCAATACCGCCACCAATCACGATTGCTTTCATAATGCTCTCCTGTCTGCATCTTTCATCCTTGCAACTTTTGTACCAGACAGGTGCTTAGATAGCTGGTTATCATTAAATCTAATTTAATCATTACCTTGAGTGGTGCTGGTTGCGTTGTTGCGCACGTCGGAGCTCTGAGGTAATGCACTTAAATGTGGCAAATCAGCGAGCTAAAAGGGTGCAGGAACCCGTATGCTGCATCATTCGTTTCATCATGACCGTCGTTGATGGTGTTCTGCTTCAGGGCCAGTGATCTGTCAGAGGGCAATATCGTACCACTGTGCGTCTTACCTGGTTTATTACGTTAAAAGTTATAAACTAAATTACCGTTTCGCTTAAATATAATTACTGACAAATAATAAAACATTCACATAACAACTGGCGCGAATATTGCCCAAAGAATTCTCACTATATTCAACAGAGAGTTAGCCTGAAACAGTTAAACACACCTGTTAATAAAAAACGCATATTCATAATCAGACACAACTATGACCGTTTTATCACCGGGCGTAATCATTAGAAAAACTGGTGAAGGCGCATGAGAAGGGGCTTTTAGGATATTGCTCAAACGTATCCACATCGATCGCGTGATATAGATCACTCTGGACATAAAGGACTCTGGAAAACGATCATGAAAATTGGAATAACAAATAACCAGTATCCGGAGCAACGAAATATCTTAGTTAATCCGGATAACCAATATATCAATCTGAAGAAGAGCAATCTTTTCTACTTTATTAATCCGTTACGAACCCGATTGCTTAAAAAGAATAAAACCTTTGTCTTTCAGCCTGTGCCTTTTTCAGGGGCATCCCGGGCGGACATCCTGCATCTTTTCAACGAAGTCGCCATTACCCAGCAGAAGTGGGTTGCGTCGTTTGAGACGGAGCTGCCGCGTGTGCTGCCGGTAGCGGGCGTCGCCAAGCAGGATAATCCTGAGCTGAAACGCCTGATTCCCTATCTGTTAAAAGATAACTGTCTGGGACTGATTGCTATCTCGGACGCCACGCTGAACATTCAGATGAAGCTGTTCAAACCGGATATCGCCCAGCAAATCCGCCGTAAAACTCTGGTGCTGCATCCGCCGCAGAAGCTCTTCGTGCAGCATAAAGCGCCGCGTCAGTCGGGTGTGCTGAAACTGATTTTTGCCGGTAACGAGTTCTACCGCAAAGGCGGGGCCGAAGTGGTGCTGGCGATCAGCGAGCTGATTGAAGAGCGCAGAATCGATGAGTCGCAACTGGATGTGCAGCTGATTGGCGATCTCGCCAAGCGTCGCAACGTGGCTCACCGCCAGTTCCAGGATGATGAGGCTTTTTACACGGGCATTGAGAACCGCATCAAGCGTTATCGCTGCTTCACGCATCATTCACAGATGGAAAACAGTGCGCTGCTGCAGCTGTTCCGCCAGAGCGATGCCGGACTGTTACCGACCTGGCAGGAGACCTACGGTTTCTCGGTGCTGGAGATGCAGGCCAGCGGCTGCCCGGTGATCACCAGCAACGTTCGCGCATTGCCAGAGATCAATCCTGCCAGCGCGGGCTGGGTGATTGCGAGTCCGCTAAACGCTGACCGTGAATACAGTATTACGTCTGTTGAGCTGAAAAAGCAGCTGCGCCAGTCGCTGGTGGAGGGGCTGAAATCAACGATCCTCGCCATCCTCGAACGTCCTGAGATGCTGCAGGAGAAAGGCGAAGCGGCTATTCTGCGTATCAAAGAGCAGCATGATACCGATCGTTATATTGCCCGGCTCAACGATATTTACAGCCGTGGCGTGGTAAATGTCACTCAACATCCCCCTGTTGTCTCAATTTGATTAGATTTCTCTGACGGGGCGCGCCAGACTGGCCATACTTATGTGCAGCGTCCCCCTGGAGAAATATTATGAAAATTATCCTCTCGCTGCTGCTGTCCGGATTACTGGGCAGCAGCGCTTTTGCTCAGCCCGCACCGCTTTTTCCGTCCCGCGCGCCCCTGGTCCAGCTGACGCCTGTCGCTGCACGCTGCGATCTCTCCGCCTGTCAGACCCACTGCTACACAGAACAATCCCACTGCAACACCCGGGACAACGGTTCCTGCAGTTCGCAGGCTCAGATGTGTGTGCAGGCTTGTTCCAGCCAATGTAAATAATTCGATTCAGTGAAGAAACCCTTAGTTGCCAATGAAAAAGTCTTTGTTTTACCTTGCGTTATTGTCTCTCTCTGCCAGCTGTGTTGCCGCCGATCTCTCCTCACAGCAGGTCACTTCTCTGGTTAAAGCCGCGATCGAACCGCTGATGGAGCAGCAGGCGATCCCCGGCATGTCGGTGGCGGTGCTGTATAAAGGCCGGGCGCAGTTTGTGAACTTCGGCGTAGCGGATCTCGAATCAGGCCGCCGGGTCACGGAAAACACGCTGTTTGAGCTGGGTTCGGTGAGTAAAACCTTTACCGGCACGCTGGCCGGGATCATGATCCGCAACGGCGAAATACGCCTTAACGATCCGGTACAGAAAGTCTGGCCGCAGCTGACCGGGGAGCAGTGGCGTCCGGTGCGGATGCTGCATCTGGCGACCTATACCGCGGGCGGCCTGCCTTTACAGCTGCCCGATGAGGTGACCGATCAGGCTTCGCTGCTCAGCTTCTATCAAAACTGGCAGCCAACGGCAGCACCAGGCACGCTGCGTCAGTACTCAAACGCCAGTATTGGCCTGTTTGGCTCGCTGATGGTGAAGGGCGATTATGAGCAGGCGATGGAGCGACATGTGTTTCAGCCGCTGCGCCTGACGCGCACTTACATTACCGTTCCGCCGTCGATGATGCTGAACTACGCCTGGGGCTATAAAAAGGGTCAGCCGGTCCGGGTTTCCCCCGGCATGCTGGATGCCGAAGCCTATGGCATTAAATCCACCGCGCGTGACATGCTGACCTTTATGCAGGCCAACGTCGATCCCAACCGCTTATCCTCGGGCAATGCCGTGCTGCGCAATGCCATCCGCACCGCGCAGTCGCGCTATTTCAAAGTCGGGAGTTTCTATCAGGGGCTGGGCTGGGAGATCTATGACTGGCCGGTTACTGCCGACACGCTCATCAGCGACAGTGATAATGGTGTGGCGCTGAAACCGCGTCCGGCGACCCTGATCAATCCGGTCGGGCCGTCGCAGAGCGCCAGCTGGGTGCATAAAACCGGTGCCACCAATGGATTTGGTGCCTATATCGCCTTTATTCCTGAGCAGAACAGCGGCATCGTGATCCTGGCCAACAAGAATTACCCCAATCCGCTGCGCATCAGGGCAGCGTGGCAGATTCTGCAGGCGTTACAGCAGGGCGCACCTCAATAACCGGCATTACGCCTGCTCAGCACAGGGCAGGCTGGCACCTCTTGTTCATTTGCGCTAAAATAAAAATCAAATGAACAGGAGGGCTGCTATGTCCATCGCCATCTACACACCCGCTCAGCATCGTCGCGATACGTCGCTGCTGCATGCCCTGAATTTGCCGGAAACGCTGCCCGATGCGCACCAGCGTATCGCGGTGGGGTTCAGCAGCGGCGTGCTGAAACGCACGGCGTCATTGTCCACCTTTGACGAGGGCTGGCTGTGTCGTCTGGCGGGCATCGATCGCACCACTTACAACCGCAAAGTGAAAGATCCAGCGCAGACTTTTTCGCCCGATCAGAGCGGACGCATCTACATGCTGATCCGCGTTCTCTCTGCCGCCAGCAAACTGTTTCGTGACGACAGAGAACGTCTGGTGCAGTGGCTGGAAACGCCCGCTAAAGCGCTGGGCGGTAAAAAACCGGCGGAGATGACCACCACGGTAGCCGGTGCAGAAGCGGTGATTAACCTGATTGGTCAGCTTGAACATGGCGTGATCACCTGATGGCGGTGCCGTTCTTTCGCCTGGTGAAGAGTGAGTATGCGATGACCGCCTTTGATGGGTTTGGTGCCCGCACGTATGGCGGGCGCTGGAATTCTGTCGGAACGGTCTGTGTCTATATGGGATCGAGCCGGGCGCTCTGTGTGCTGGAGGCGCTGGTGCATCTCACCATTCAGGATCTGGCGCACGACTATTCGATGCTGGCGATTAGCGTCCCGGAATCGTTGATCACCGAGCTGTCGCTGGCCGCGTTACCGGATGACTGGCAGGCGGATCCAGCGCCCGCCTCTACGCGGCAGATTGGCGACGACTGGCTCGCCAGCACGGATAACGGCCTGGTGCTGAAAGTGCCGAGCACGCTGACCGGTGAATGGAATGCGCTGTTCAATCCCCGTCATCCGGCAGCGGCGGGCATCATCAATAAGGTTGTGGTGGAGCCATTTTTCTTCGACCCGCGCTTCCGGCTGCAGTAGGGCGCTGAGTCGTCCCCTTTGCTCAACGCCTCTGCTTACGCCTGCGATTCTGAAAGCGCCTGCGCCGCGCAGATTAGCGCCAGATGGCTCAGCCCCTGCGGCATATTGCCGCGCCAGCTCTGACTGTGGACGTCATACATCTCATTGAAGATATCGACGTTACCGTGGCCGTCCAGCGTAGCCAGAATCTCCTGCATCGCCTGTTCCGCGTGGTCTACCTCGCCCATCTCTGCCCAGGCTTCCACCAGCCAGAAGGCGCAGGCAAGAAACGTACTCTCTTCCTGCCTGACTCCACTGTAGCGATAGAGCATGGCGCTGCCATCGCCCAGCTCCTGCTGAATCGCGCGATAGGTCGAGAGCATCCGCTGCGGATTAACCGCGTTGCCGTAGCTGTGAACCAGTGCCAGCGACGCGTCCAGGCGATCGTCACTACCGGCGTAAAAGAGGTAAGCCTGTTTCTGTTCTGACCAGCAGTGCGACTCAATCCAGTCGCGGATGCGATCACGTTCCCGCTGCCAGCGCTCCAGCCAGGTCGGCTCGACGTGCTGACTTTCTGCCAAAGCCACCGCCCGATCCAGCGCCATCCAGCAGGCCATTTTGGAGTGGGTATAATGTTGCAGCTCCGGCAATTCCCAGATGCCGCAATCTTTCTGCCGCCAGTGATCGGCGCAACAGTTCGCCAGTTCGGCCAGCATGCGTGCAGTCGTGATATCCAGCACGTGTCCCGCCTCTATAAAGCGCTGCGCGGTGACCAGCATGTCGCCATACATACTGAGCTGCAGCTGGTCGCGGGCATTATTGCCGACCCGCACCGGCTGCGAATTCTGATAGCCGCTTAGCGACGGATAGCGCTCGGCGGGCACCTCATCACCGTTCAGGGCATAGCAGGCGCGCAGCCTGACGCCGTGACGCATAATGGTCTGCGACAGCCACGAAAACGCCGCCTTACAATCTTCCAGCGCCCCGATATAAACAAAGGCTTTGATAATCAGACAGGCGTCGCGCACCCAGGCGTAGCGGTAATCATAATTTTTCTCGCCGCCGATCCCCTCCGGTAAGGAGGTCGTCGCGGCAGCGGCCAGCGCGCCGGTCGGGGAGTACCAGAGAAACTTCAGCGACAGGGCCGAACGCTTCACCAGCGCCGGGTAGCTGCCCGCATAACTCAGGCTCTCCACCCAGCTGGTCCAGCCGGTGTGGCTGGTTTCAATCCGCTGATCGATAGCCTCCAGCGGCGGCACCGCCAGCGGCTCTTTCTCGGTCACCAGCAGCGCGCAGAGCGAGCGGGAACCGGCAGTGGTGCGCAGCGTGGCGCAGACCTGCTCGTCATCCAGCTGGGTAATCTGAATATCGTCGCTGGTGCGGAACATCGCCATGATTTCCGCGATGTGAAACACCTTGCCTTTTTCATTGTCGGCCACCCACGGCGAACGGGTTTCGGCCGCGGTGCCGAAGCGCAGGGTGATCGACAGTTCCACTTCACCGCTGACGCCCTCAATACGGCGCGCCAGTTCGCACCACGGCAGACGGCCCGCCAGCGTGCTGTTAATCGATTCGGTGAGCAGTACGATGCCGCTCTCCGTTTCGAAGCGGGTCTCCAGCACGTTGCTGTTATCCCGGTAGCGGCGCGAGACCTGATAAGGCGCGCGCGGGGCAATCTGAAAGTAGCCACCGAGTCCGGCATCCAGCAGGCGATCAAACAGCGGTTTCGCATCGAGGTTGGGCGCGCACCACCAGTCAATGGAACCATCCGGCGCAATCAGCGCGACCGAACGGCCTTCACCAATGGCGGCATAATCACCCAGACCCGCAAAGCCATCTTTTCTGACCGGCGAATGAAAGATCGGGTTTTCCATGTTCTGCTTCCTTATTTCACAGTGGCAAGGATTCTTTGAAGGGTCAAAATCGGGACAAAAAAATGGCCGCGTTATGCGGCCATCAGAGGGTAATTACAGTGTGCCGGTGCCGCCATCAGAGCACCAGACCTGACCGGAGGAGTAGCTGCTCTCGGTTGATGCCAGGGTGACGTAGAGTGGGGCGATCTCCACCGGCTGGCCCGGACGGCCCATCGGGGTATCGGCACCAAACTGCTTCACTTTTTCCATCGGCTGTCCGCCGCTGGACTGCAGCACGGTCCAGTATGGACCCGGTGCTACGGCGTTAACCCGGATACCGTCGCCACCCAGCTGCTTCGCCAGGGATTTGGTAAAGGCGACAATGGCCGCTTTCGTCTGCGCATAATCGAGCAGAATATCGCTGGGTTTAAACGCCTGTACCGACGAGGTATTAATTATCGACGCACCGCGTGGCAGATATTCCAGTGCCGCTTTGGTAATCCAGAACATGGCATAAACGTTGGTTTTAAACGTCGCGTCAAAATCTTCCGTACTCAGGGTACGAATGGACTCATTATATTGCTGACGACCGGCGTTATTAACCAGAATATCCAGGCCGCCTAATTTATCAGCAGCGTCTTTAACCAGCTGCTGACAGAATTCTTCAGAACGAATGTCACCAGGAATAGCGAAAACTTTACGGCCTTCCGCTTCGATTAATTTAATCACTTCATCGGCGTCGGGCTGTTCTTCTGGCAGATAGTTAATCACCACGTCTGCACCTTCACGGGCATAAGCGATAGCTACTGCGCGGCCAATACCGGAGTCACCACCGGTGATCAGCGCCTTGCGGCCGGTCAGTCGGCCCGTGCCGCGATAGCTGGTTTCACCGTGGTCGGGAACCGGAATCATCTTGCTGGCAAGGCCTGGCGCCTGTTGTGGCTGGTCCTCAAAAGGAGGCTTAGGAAATTGATCCAGATCGAGCGTCTTGTTAGTAGGTGTAGCCATTGTATGCTCCTTGAACAGAGTTATCTGAGACATTAAGCCTGGCACAAATGTGATATTTGTCACATCTGACTGCTGAATCATTGAGCAGGTAAAACCAGAGAAACTTAATAATGCAGATAAAGCGTAGTCATGAAACCGGAATTATGGGCTGTAGTGTCTGATTATTTTTCAACGAGGTAAGGGGATATTTAAAGCGAAGCGTGAAAATGTGTGGGGATTATTTAAGCGAATAAAGCGCATCGGCAGAAAATAAAACAAGGCGGTTAACCGCCGCGTACCGAACCCCGCCAGACCACATCCACCGGATATATTCTGCGCTCCTGCTGCTGTTCATTTTTGGGCATCAGTGTCTCCGGTTGCGCTTCCGTCTCCACCAGCCAGGCAATGGCATCGCGGGCGAACTGCTCCACCGGCTGCGCAAAGGTGGTGAGGTTGTATGAGGCCCAGCCCGACTGTGCAATGTTGTCGTGTCCCATGATGCAAAGATCCTCCGGAATGCGCAGCGCAAAGCGTCGACGTGCCTCATCCATAAAGCCGCAGGCGAGCAGGTCGGTGGCGCAGTAAACCGCATCGGGACGAACTTTCCGCGTCATCAGGCGCTGGGCCAGAATCTGTCCGCTTTCATAGGAGGTCGAGCCGAACCGCTCAACCTGAACCGTGACGCCCGCTTTCTGCGCCGCCGCCAGAAAATCAGCTTCGCGCTTCAGCAGGCTCGGCGTGCCCGCCAGTGAATTTACAAAGGCGATGCGACTGCATCCCGCCCGGATAAAGGCGTTAACCGCCATTTCGGCAGCAGGGCGGGAGTCGAGATTAATATTGAGCGTGCCGGGCAGGGATTCGTCGCGGTTAATCAGCACCAGATGCTGACCATGTTTGTAGCAGAGTCGGGTAATGCCGCTGTCCGGCATACCGGAGAGAATAATCGAGGCGTCGGCGCGGAAATTAATCGCCTGCTGCAGCGCGGCGGAAACCCGCGCATCTGAACGGTCGGTGTTAATCAGCATTGCCACTTTTCCCGCTTCCTGCAGGTACTGGGTCATCCAGCGCACCAGGCTGGCACGGTAGGGCGTGTCCACCTCGGAGGCAATTAAGCAGACGATACCGCTGCGGTTGCGCACCAGACCACGCGCCAGATGATTGACGTGATAGCCCAGTTCTTCTGCCGCTTTCATCACCCGCTGACGTGTGGCTTCCGACACGCTGGCCCCTGGCGTAAAGGTGCGGGAGACCGCTGACCGGGAGACGCCTGCCCGGTCAGCCACATCCTGCGCACTCACCACCGCTTTAAGCTGCTGCATCTTTTTTCCTCGTCTCACCGTTGTCTGCACTGAGTCTGCCTGAAATTGCAAGGCTGTGCAAAGCATGGCTGCACGTAAAGTGTTTCAAATTTGTGACAGCGCCTGACAATTGCGTAACAACTGAATTGACAGCATCGCCGGGTCGCCGTACTACTTTGCGCATACGTTTGCACACACGTGCAAAACTGGCGCACCTGCGTCATCCAGCCCCAGGAGAACATCATGCGTTATTCCTCTCTGCTCGCTGCTGTCATTGTCTGCCCTATGATGCCGTTTGCCGCCTCGGCGGCCGGCAACCTGAATATGATCTGCTCTGCGGATGTGGTGGTGTGCGAACAGATGACCACGCTGTTCAGCCAGAGTCATCCCGACATCAAACTCAGCATGGTGCGGCTCTCTGCCGGTGAAGCCTATGCCCGTATTCGCAGTGAAGCACGCAATCCCCGTACCGATATCTGGTGGGCGGGCACCGGCGATCCGCACATGCAGGCGGCCGAAGAGGGTTTAACCCAGGCCTACAAATCCCCTTTGCTCGATCAGCAGCAGCCCTGGTCACAAAAAGTGGCGGAGATCTCCGGTTATCGCACTGTGGGTGTCTATGCCGGTGCGCTGGGCTGGGGCTACAACACTAAACTGCTGGCAGAGAAAAAGCTGAAGGTCCCGGCCTGCTGGGCTGATTTGCTCGACCCGGGCTTTAAGGGCGAGATTCAGATCGCCAATCCCAACTCCTCCGGCACGGCCTATAACACCCTGGCGACGCTGGTTCAGATCATGGGCGAAGACAAAGCCTTTGATTATCTGAAGAAGCTCAACGCCAACATCTCGCAGTACACCAAGTCCGGCTCGGCACCGGTTAAAGCCGCGGCGCGCGGTGAGACCACCATCGGCATTGTCTTTATGCACGATGCCGTGGCGATGGAAGTAGATGGCTTCCCGATTAAGCCCGTCGCGCCCTGCGAAGGCACCGGCTATGAGATTGGTTCGATGTCGATCATCAAAGGGACACGCAATCTGGCAAACGCCAAAGCCTGGTATGACTGGGCGCTCAGCGCTGAGGCGCAGTCGCACATGAAAGACGCGAAATCGTTCCAGCTGCCGTCAAACCGCAAGGCGGAGATCTCTGAATATGCGCCGCGCTTCGAGAACATCAAGCTGATCGATTACGACTTCAAAACCTACGGCGACTCGGCAAAACGCAAAGCGCTGCTGGGCCGCTGGGATAAAGAGATTGGTGCCAGCGCGCAATAACGGGGGTGTCTGCCCGGCTGTCTGAGCCGGGTTGGTGCCAGACCGCGGTGGCGTAAGCCTGATGTCCGCTTCCTGATCGAGGTGATTTATGAATGCGCACAATCGTCGCTTAACCGGCGCGCTGCTGGTGGGAGCCGTCGCGCTGACGCTGCTGCCCTGGTATAGCCTGGAGCAGGGATTCTTCAGTGGGGACTGGCTGTTCAGCTTATGGGGCGATGAGAACAACGCACCGGCGCTGGGGCAGCTCGCGTTACACAGCTGGCTGACTATCGCCGTGGCGCTGTGGCTGCTCTCTGCGGCCAGCGTCTTTCTGCCGCCCGGTCGCACGCGCAGCACACTGCTACTGCTGTTCAGCGTCGCGGGCATCCTGTTTCTGGTGCTGGAAGGGCATGCCATCGGGTTCAGCGGCTGGAGCTGGCTGTGGCTGGAAAATCTCTTTGGCCCGCTGGCGCAGGGGCAACCGGCGATGGGCGCGGGCGCGCTGCTGCTGCTGACCGTATTTTTGCTGATCTTCGCCTTTGCGCTGGCGGAGCGTGGCGTGCTGAAAGGTGATGCCTTTGTAGTGGCGTCGATTGTGCTGCTGGTGGCGCTGGTCACCACCTTTGTGCTCTATCCGGTGCTGAGCCTGTTTGTCGCCTCGGTGCAGGATATTGATGGCAGCTTCAAACCGGACGGACTGATTGCCAATATGCAGGACCCTGCCATCTGGAGTCTCTCCTGTTTCACCGGTGGCACCTGCGGCACCGCCTGGCGCACGCTCGGTCTGGCGCTGATGACCGCCAGTGGTTCAACGCTGCTGGGCCTGGCGTTTGCGCTGGCGGCCACGCGCACCTCGCTGCCGTGCAAGAAAGCGCTGCGGATGCTGACCATTCTGCCGATTATCACGCCGCCCTTTGTCATCGGGCTGGCGCTGATCCTGCTGTTTGGCCGTTCCGGCGTGGTGACAGAATCGCTGGCGACGCTGTTCGGCATTGAGCCGGGCCGCTGGCTCTATGGCATGACCGGCATCTGGATTGCGCAGGTGCTGTCGTTTACCCCAATCGCTTTCCTGGTGCTGATTGGCGTGGTTGAGGGTGTCAGTCCGTCACTGGAAGAGGCGTCTCAGACGCTGCGTGCCAGCCGCTGGCGCACCTTCTCCCGCATCTCGCTGCCGCTTATGGCGCCGGGTCTGGCCAACGCCTTCTTAATCAGCTTTATCGAAAGCATGGCCGATTTCGGTAACCCGATGGTGCTGGGCGGCAGTCATGGCGTGCTCTCGACAGAGATCTTCTTCTCTGTGGTCGGCGCACAGAACGACCCGAGCCGCGCAGCGGTGCTGGCGATGATCCTGCTGGGCTTTACCCTGACGGCGTTTCTGGTGCAGCGCGTCTGGCTCTCCGGCAAAAGCTTCGCCACCGTGACCGGCAAAGGCGACGGTGGTCGTCACGTGATGCTGCCGCGTCCGGTGCGCTACAGCGTCTATGGCATGGTGATCCCGTGGGGACTCTTCACCCTGGTGATCTACGGCATGATCATGATTGGCGGCTTTGTGCAGTCGTGGGGGCTGAATAACAACCTGACGCTGGATCACTATATCCGCGCCTTCAGCATCAGCGTGAATCAGGGACAGCTGGTCTGGAGCGGCGTCGCCTGGAACTCCTTCTGGACCACGCTGGAGATTGCCCTGATCGCCGCACCGCTCACCGCCATTGTCGGGCTGCTGACCGCCTGGCTGATTGTGCGGCAGAAGTTTGCTGGCCGTCAGACCTTTGAATTCATGCTGATGCTGAGCTTTGCCATTCCCGGCACGGTCATCGGTGTGAGTTATGTCATGGCCTATAACCTGCCGCCGCTGGAGATCACCGGCACCGCGATGATCCTGATCGCCTGCTTTGTCTTCCGTAATATGCCGGTCGGCGTGCGGGGCGGGATTGCGGCGATGAGCCAGCTGGATAAAAGCCTGGATGAAGCCTCGCTGACGCTGGGTGCCAACAGTTTCCGCACGCTGCGCAAAGTGGTGCTGCCGCTGCTGAAACCGGCGATCAGTGCCGCGCTGGTCTACGCCTTTGTGCGGGCTATTACCTCGATCAGCGCGGTGATTTTCCTGGTCAGCGCTCAGTACAACATGGCGACCTCTTACATTGTCGGGCTGGTGGAGAACGGTGAGTATGGCGTCGCGATTGCCTACTCCTCGGTCCTGATCGTGGTGATGCTGCTGATCATTGGTCTGTTCCAGCTGCTGGTGGGCGAACGCCGCCTGCGCCGTGTTACCCAACCGGCGGTGATCGTTGCCGCACCCTCTGCATCCACTCTGACTCAGGAGAGAGCCGTATGACGACCATTAACGCCGGATCGGTGGTGTTTGAACATGTCGCAAAGCGTTTTGCCGGTTTTACCGCAGTGCCGGATCTGTCGCTCACTGTGGAGCCGGGCACGCTGGTGACACTGCTCGGGCCCTCCGGCTGCGGCAAGACCACCACGCTGCGGCTGCTGGCCGGGCTGGAGCATCCCACCTCAGGGCGGATTCTGATTGGCGGCAAAGATGTCACCCATCTGCCCGCCAACGAACGTGACGTGGCGATGGTGTTTCAGTCCTACGCACTGTTTCCCCACATGAACGCCATCGACAACATTCTTTACGGGCTGCTCTCCTCGGGCATGAACAAACGCGAGGCGCAGGACAGGGCGCGTGAAGGACTGAAGCTGGTGGGGCTGGAGAATCAGGGCCAGCGGCTGCCGTCTGAACTTTCTGGCGGACAGCAGCAGCGTATTGCGGTGGCGCGTGCGCTGGTGCTGGAGCCGCAGGTGCTGCTGCTCGATGAGCCGCTGTCGAATCTGGATGAGCGTCTGCGCCGTCGGGTGCGCACCGATATCCGCGATCTGCAGCAGCGGCTCGGGTTCACCGCCGTCTACGTCACCCATGACCAGGAGGAGGCGCTGGCGGTCTCCGATAAGATTATTGTCATGAAAGAGGGGGATATTGCCCAGCAGGGCGCGCCGGAGACGCTTTACCATTCGCCCAATTCGGTCTTCATCGCCGACTTTATGGGAGAAGCGAACATTCTGCCCTGTGAAGTGGAACAGGCGGATGCAGATGACGCGCTGGTCCGTCTGGGTACTCAGCGCTTCCGGGTGCGGGGTGCCGGTGCAAAAACCGGCAGTGCTCAGCTGGCGGTGCGCCCGCAGTTTATTACCCTGTCCGGCGACGGTCAGGGCGCGTTGCAGGGTGAAGTGATCCACAGCACCTGGCTGGGCGACCATATCGAATATGAAGTGGCTACCGAGCTGGGCGCGCTGTTCATTATCGATCCGCAGATGGAACAGCGTCTGCCGCTCGCCACCACGGTCGGCGTCAACTTTAAGCCGCAGGGCCTTGCCCTGATTGCCCGTTAATCTGATTAAACCGAGGAGTTCGCATGGAATCGCAGGAAATAATGGCGCGACTGGCTTTAGCGGAGGCCGTGGCCCGTGAAGGTGGCGCGACCGCGTTATCCTGGTTTAACCGCCGCGATACGCTGGTGGTGGAAACCAAGTACGATTTGCAGGATGTGGTGTCGATTGCCGACCGGGAAGTGGAGCAGCTGATCGCCCGCCGCATCCGGGATGCATTTCCCGATGATGGCTTTCTGGGCGAGGAGTCGGGGCTGCAGGCAGGAACCTCTGATTATACCTGGGTGGTGGATCCGATCGATGGCACCAGCCCGTTTCTCAATGGTATGCCGAGCTGGTGTGTTTCAGTTGCGGTGCTGCACGGCGATGTGCCGGTTATCGGCGTGATTTTCGCCCCCACCTATGAGGAGTGCTATGTGGCAGCCCTGGGGCAGGGCGCGACACTGAACGGTCGTCGTCTGCAGGTCGATCCCACACGTACGCTGCAAAACCACGTCACCGGCTTTGGTGCCAACAGCTATGTCAGCCCGCAGCAGGTGGGCGAGATTGTGGCGTCGCTGCTATCGGCGGGCGGTAACTTCATCCGCATTGGCTCCGGCGCGCTGATGCTGGCGTGGGTCGCCGCCGGTCGGGTCGTGGGTTACTACGAACCTTATATGCACGCCTGGGATTGCCTGGCAGGTTACTGCCTGGTGAAAGAGGCGGGCGGCTGGTATCACCCGTTTAACACCGAAGGCGATCGCATCACCAAAGGGGCGCAGGTTCTGGCTGTCGCCCCCGGTGCCGAAGCAGACCTGCGCCGCATTGCGGGTTTGTGACCCTGTCACGCTGACTGCTTTAATTGCGGTCAGCGTGATTCTATTATCTTAAGCGTTTTCGTCAGGTCATGACGCCGTATCCCGGTCTGCGGAAAATCGGGCAGGGACATCTGCGACTGATAACCCTGTTTCTGATAAAACGGCAGAGCCTGAAAGCTGAAGGTATCCACCAGCGCAAAGAGACATCCCATCTTCTTCACCTCCTCGATCGTTGTCATTTTCCGGATGGGCAAGGGTAAATGTGCTCATCCTCTCCGTCTCATATCTGCAGTTGTCTTTATCCCCTATAAAGGATAATTGCCTGTTTATCCGTTATAGGGTATAAAGTAATTATTATCCCCTGCAGGGGGTAAGCGGTGATTTATACCCTGTCGGGGATAACGCGTCTGCGCTATGCTTACAGCCTGTGATCAGAGGAGTCACCCATGATATATAGCCCGCTACAGCTGGCAAACCGGCTGAAGCTTATCCGTCAGCGCAATGGCTGGACCCAGAGTGAGCTGGCGAAAAAGGTCGGGCTGAAACAGGCTACCATCTCTCACTTTGAAAATGCGCCTGACAGCACCTCGCTGGCCACGCTGTTTAAGCTGCTACAGGCACTGGAAGTGAGTCTGGCCGTTCTGGAGAAAGAGGAGGTCGCAGCGCCTCTGTTGCATGATGAGGATGAGTGGTAATGCAAAGGCTGATTGCGTGGATGAACGGTGAACGGGTAGGCGTGCTGACCCGGCAGCGAAACGGCGCTCATGAGTTTCAGTATGACACCAGCTGGCTGAGTAATCCGCTCTCCAGGCCACTGTCACTCTCGATGCCATTGCAGGTTAAGGCGATCACCTCACACGCCGTGATTAACTTCTTCGACAACCTGCTGCCGGATAGCCCCTTGATTCGCGACAGAATCGTGGCGCGCTACCAGATTAAATCCCGTCAGCCGTTTGATCTGTTGCAGGAAGTGGGACGTGACAGCGTCGGGGCGACCATGCTGTTGCCGCCCGATATGCCGCTGCCCGCCCTGCAGGCCCGTTTTGAGGTGCTGAATGAAACCCGGCTCGAAAGCGTGCTGTCGGCCTACCAATCCGATATTCCGCTGGGAATGCTGCGTGAAGAGACCGATTTCCGCATCTCGGTGGCAGGCGCGCAGGAGAAAACCGCGCTGCTGCTGACTGAAGAAGGCTGGAGCATTCCTGCCGGTGCCACGCCCACCTCGCACATTATTAAGCTGCCGATTGGTGAGATTAAACAGCCGGCCGCGACGCTGGATATGCGTGAAAGCGTAGAGAATGAATATCTCTGTCTGGCGCTGGCCCGTGCACTGGGTATCGACGTGCCGCAGGCAACCATTATCCGGGCCGGAAAGATGCGTGCCCTGGCCGTTGAACGCTTTGACCGCCGCTGGTCACGGGATAAAACCCGGCTGATTCGTCTGCCGCAGGAGGATTTCTGTCAGGCGCTGGGACTGCCATCCTCGACCAAATATGAGTCGGACGGCGGACCAGGTATCGCGGAGATCATGAAGATACTGATGGGATCCAGCAACGCCATTGAAGATCGTTATCGCTTTATGATGTTCCAGGTGTTTCAGTGGCTGATTGGCGCTACAGACGGTCACGCCAAGAACTTCTCGCTGTTTATTGAGCGCGGCGGCAGTTATCGCCTCACCCCCTTTTATGATGTGATCTCCGCGTATCCGGTGCTGGGCGGCACCGGCCTGAATAAGCGTGCGCTGAAGCTGGCGATGGGGCTGCGTGCCACTAAGGGGAAGAAGACGGAGATCGACAAAATCTTCCCGCGCCATTTTATCGCTACAGCGAAGCAGGTGAGTTTTGATCGTGACAGCCTGCAGCAGATCTTCGACTTCTTCATTAAGGCGTTTCCCCAGGCGGTGGTCTCGGTGCGCGATGCTTTGCCGGCCGATTTTCCGCAGCACATCGCCGACGCTATTTTCAGCCATTCACTGATTATGCTGGAGCGGTTGCGGCACAAAGAGTGATGGCTGGCACTATCCTGAAAAGCCAGTGCTCCCATGTATCGCTAAGAGCCTGTCAGCTATGCTTATCTGACAGATTTAACAGGGGAGTCAGGGTATGAAGTGTCCGGGTTGTGAAGGAGAAGCGTTTGTGTACGCCACGCGCGATGTCAGTCTGAATACGGGTAATCCGGATGACGTGGTGCCGGATGTGAAGGGCGATCACTGCATTCGTTGTGGCGCGGTGATCATGAATGCCGGCACGTCGGAGCTTTATCCCGAAAAGGCTGAAGCGCTGGAAAATGCAGGCGTGCCTGTCAAATAACCTCCGGAGCCCGCTTAGTGCGGGCTTTCTTTTTTGACTCACCCATAAAAAAGCCTGCACGCGGCAGGCAAATCGTTACAAGGGAATGTCCATCTTTTGATAACACGCAACGAGTAAGTTGTGTGATGGTGGCACCGTACAGGAGAAACCTTAGGTTTACCCTGGGAACGGAAATCACAATCACATCAATCTGACCACCTGAGTGCGTTATGAATGCCAATCGCTATGCCCTGGAAGTCGTCCCGTCGCCGCCGGTGTTTCCCGATGTCGCCAGCCCGGTGATGTCTGATGAAACGCTGCATCGCCGTCTGGCCGCCATTATCCAGCGGATGCGGCAGCAGCAGATTGCGCAGCTGATTATCTATGCCGACAAAGAGCACGGCAGCAATTTTGAATATCTGGCGGGATTCATTCCACGCTTCGAAGAGGCGCTGCTGGTGGTGAATCAGCAGGGCGAGCTGACTTATATCATGGGCAATGAGAACCTTAAGCTGGTGCCTTTTGCACGCAATCCAGGTCGCTGTCTGCATGCACCGGTCTTTTCTCTGCCCAATCAGCCAATGCACGGGGAGCAGCCGCTGGAGCAGCTGTTAACCGAGGCCGGTATTGTAGCGGGAGAACGCACCGGGCTGGTGGGCTGGAAGCTGCTTACCGGCAGACTGTTCGATCTGCCGCATTTCATCTGTACCGCAGCGGCTCAGGCGGCGGGAGGTGAGACGCAGCTGGTGAACGCGACCGGACTATTTATCTCGCCTGACAACGGGGCGCGCTGCGTTAATTGCGCCGATGAAGTGGCATTTTATGAGGCTGGCGCCAACCTGGCTTCAACCGCAATGATGGCTGCGCTGGATAGCGTGGAGCCAGGCATTACCGAGAAGACGTTAGGCGCACATCTTAACGCAGAAGGGCAGCCGAATACGGTAGTGACGATTGCGGCAACCGGCGAACGTTTTGCTCATGCCCGGCTTTATCCCTCAGATAAACGGATTGCAGAGGGCGACAGGCTTTCGCTGACTACCGGCTACAAAGGTGGGCTGACCAGCCGTGCTGCCTATGTAGTCAGTGAGGCTTCTGGGTTACAGTGTCACGTTTCTGACTGGTTAACCCGTCTGGCGATCCCCTATTATCACGCGGTCGTCAGCTGGCTGGAGCAGTTGCGTATCGGGATCACCGGCGGCGAACTCTATACGCTGATCGAAACGGTACTGCCCAAAGCGCAGTATGGCTGGCACCTTAATCCGGGGCATCTGGTGGCGGATGAAGAGTGGCTGAGTTCGCCCATCTATCCTGATTCAGCCGTGACACTGAAAAGCGGTATGCTGCTGCAGATCGATATCATCCCGTCAGTGCCGGGCTATGGCGGTTGCAGTATCGAAGATACGGTCGGACTGGCCGACGCGGCACTGCGTGATGAACTGGCACGCGCTTATCCGGATGTCTGGCAGCGTATGATCCAGCGCAAAGCGTACCTGACTGAAGTGCTGAAAATCCGGTTGCCGGAAGAGGTGATTTTGCTCTCGAACACGGTAGGGTATCTGCGCCCTTTTTTACTGGATAAGCGCCGTGCGCTGGTACGCCAGTAAAGGATTAACCGGCCTGATGCGGCCGGTAATAATTTGTATAATTTAACTAAGAGTAAAACGCAGGCGCATCTGTCAGGATACGCGCCTCAGAAAGTTCCTGGTTGCTCTCATTAGATGAAATGGTTTACCAAAAACGCGGTTTTGTTTGCCTGCAAAACCTCTCTTGCCGCGTTTATCGCACTCTCTGTGGCGCTGTTACTTAACTTCGAAAAACCTGCCTGGGCGCTGACGACCGTATTTGTCACTTCGCAACTCTATGCGGCCTCAACCGTCTCGAAATCGCTGTTTCGACTGTTGGGCACGCTGCTGGGCGGCATCTTTATTCTGCTCATCTATCCCGAAACCGTGCAGTCGCCGGTCCTGTTCAGCCTCTGTGTGTCGCTATGGGTGACGGTCTGCCTTTATCTTTCTCTGCATGACCGCACGCCGAAGAGCTACATCTTTATGTTGGCCGGTTACAGCGCGGCAATTATGGGCTTTCCCGACGTGGATACGCCGTCGGCGATTATCAACACGGTGATTTCACGTATTGAGGAGATCACGCTGGGGATCCTCTGCAGCACGCTGGTTCACCGGCTGGTGTTTCCGGTGTCGATGCATCATCTGCTGGGGCAGAGCGTCAATCTCTGGTTTCTGAACGCGCGCAAACTCTGTGATGAACTGATTAGCGGGATGGCGAAGAATAAATCGCTGGAGCGGGAAGATATCCTGATTCAGATGGCGGGGTATCCGCTGAATGTTGAAACGCTGCTGACGCACTGCGTCTATGAGGGTGAGGCGGCGCGCAATGTCATCCGTCTGGTCAGCGTGCAGTATCAACATCTGACCTATCTGCTCCCGACCCTGACCGCGATTGAGTCACGGCTGGGGGTACTGGCCGAACTGAACATTCGTTTTCCGCAGTGCGTCACCGACGTGTTTCAGGAATTTCTGTTGTGGCTTCATCACGACCGCATTAACGATATTGCCGGGCTGCGCGAGGCGATTGCTGCCAGTCAGGCGACCCTGGAAGAGGAGTGGCGGGCAGGGCGACTGCCAACCGAAGAGAGCCTGCTGCTGATTGGCTTGCTGGAGCGGATGGCTAACTTTGTGCGTATTGCCGATGCCTATGAGAATGTCAGCGCGCGCGCCGGAGATCTCTACAGCCACGGTGATGGCGCGGCGATCCGCAATATCCGGGAGCATCGTCATATCGATAAAGGCCTGCTAAGGCTGTCCGCACTGACCGCGTTTCTGGCAACCTTTCTCTCCAGCCTGTTCTGGATTGGCAGCGGCTGGGCTGACGGTGCCAATGCGCCTTTGATGGCAGCAATCATCAGTTCATTCTTTGCCGGGGTTGATTCCCCGGTGACGCCGATGAAGCTGTTTGTGAAAGGGGTGGTGATAGCGCTGGTGGTGAGCCTGTTCTACATCGCTTTTCTGATCCCGCAGGCCAATACCTTACAGGCGCTGATGATCTGTCTGCTGCCCGGTCTGATGCTGCTGAGTCTGGTGATCGCCAATCCCGCGACCAATCTGATAGGGCTGAGTGTCGCCATTCAGATCCCGGGTTTTATCGGATTAAGCCATCACTTTGTGCCGAACCTGATCGTCACTCTGAATGCGGCCATCTCCTCGATGGTGGGGATCCTGTTCGCGGTGGTGCTGACGGCGCTAATCCGCAACAAACGGCCTTCATGGATAGCCAGAAGAGCGGTGCAGCGTGGGCTGCGCGACCTGTTGGGGTTTATCAAAATGATAGAGCGCAACTCTGCTACATTGCTGTCACGTCAGCAATTTATTGCCCGGATGCTCGACAGGGTGAACATTATTCTGCCGCGTAAACGGCTCGATCCGGTACCGGATATAGTGGTGGGAGGGTATCTGATCACGGAGACCTGGCTGGGTGCCAACTGCTATGACTTCTATGCACGATATCGCGACGTGCTGGAGAGTCACCGGATAGATAGCGGGCAGATGTTTCACGAGCTGGCGCTCTATCTGAAGCGCAAGATGAAGTCACTGCAGTTAGCGCCGCATCAGGATCTGCTGGAAGAGCTGGATTTGTTGCTGTTGCGGCTGGAGCCGATTGCACGACAGGAAAGTGCAGCCGTCGCGCCGTTAATTCATCTGTTTAATATCCGGGTGTCACTGTTTCCGCATCAGCGCTGGCCGGAGTAAAGCGTATAGGGCTGGTGGTGTTTAGAACGGTAGTAATTAAAGTAGCAGATAGCTTTTTAGTTACATCATACAAAAGGTCTGGCCTTAAAATAAGGTCAGACATCGTGCCTGTTTATGTGGTCTGGCACAAAAATGGGCTGGCTGTGTAAGAAAGACAGGGATGACGAAGTGAGGGTTTGATCCGACATTATACTGATTTAAAATCAGTGTGTTGCATACTATTTCCTGTCAGCCAGACACAGATACCGTCATTTGGGTATTCAGCCCAGACGCGCATCCTGCAGCGGCTTAAACCAGCAATAAGAGCAGGGCGCGCGCAATTCAGTGCGGGCTGGAATGTGGTTCAGTTGTTTATCTGTGGCTGGAGCTGATAAATCCACGCGGTGTAATGCTGATTATCGCCGGCAGAAACGCGAGCTTCGACGCGATCATAGCCATCTTCAAACGCATCCAGCATGGGCCAGTGGGCATCCAGCTGGTCGGAGATAAACAGATATCCCGGTACTTCGGGGCCATGCTCATCCAGAACGATGCCAGGAAAATCGGCCGCTGCGCCCCAGCCACGCTCATAGAAGGTGCCGTTCACCGAACCCGCCAGCCAGTCTCCGCCAATGTTTTCCAGGATATGGGCGTTCTCGCGGCCCGGGCAGAGCGTGCCATAAACAAATAAGCGCTTCATTTTCTCTCATCATGGAATCCGTCGAAGCCAGCAACTTTAACGTGCCTGAAATCGGATGTCATGTCGCTGTGGGGATTTTCTGGAATGGATGGATAAACGGGCCAAAAACGCAGGTCGAAATGACGCGCTGTGACAAATTCTGCGACCAAAGGGCCACATGGGCATCTCAGAATTTACGTAGCGTCGCCATTTTGAATTGAGCATATTGTTAGGTCTGGCTCAGTGAAGCGGGAGATTCCTGATGGGATGGCTCGTGCGACATTTGCGTTATCAAACCTGATTGCCTAACGATGAGCTGCGGGATGACGGGCAGAACGTTTAAAGCAGAACAGTGCAAAGCTATGAGAACAGCGTGCTCAGCCTGGAAAGGTTCCTGACAACAACGGACACCCAAAAATGACGGAGCGGAACTGACTGTGATAGGAAGGCAGAGGGCAATCATGAAGCCTGCGAAAATCGCGCAGTCTGATGGGTGTGATAAGCTGACTGGGCAGAATGTCATAAAAGGTCAGAATCCGGGAATTCAGCGGTGTCCGGGCATCATAATGAAGTAGGCACCAAAGAGCGCATAATGTATATTATGTTAAATAAGATATCTGGTTAGCCGTTTAGCCTCATTATTCTGTTCCCTGCCGTGCTGTTATCCTCGTTGATCATCATTGTCCTCAATGGCGCCTGCTGCTGGCCGTGAGATAAAACGTCATCGCATCTTCTGCCCGTGAACCTCCGTCATCATTCACGACTTTCACATTGATGACTGGCCCCAGATACGCACTCACTGTTTCTCCAGCGCATCCGCTAAATAGAAACCCCCGCTGCTAAATCTCGCGGGGGTTTCTCCGAACTCAGTTGTCATTACGTTACGGTGAGTATGCCGGGTTTAATTACCTGCCGAACCCAGGGCTTTATTGATCGCCGCCTGCAGCATCTCTTCCATTGCACCACCCGGGAAAACTGTCACCGTCTCTGCGGTCGCACCTGACAGAGGCATAACGATCATTGCCGGTGTTCCCTGAAAACCGGTATTTTTCGCCAGGATATCCGTGCGGGACAATGTGCCGAGCATATCACTGCTTTTTAACTTACCGGCACCAGCTGCAGACGCAGCTTTGGTGACATCTTTTTGAGTCAGCGCACCTTCAACATGTCCACTGGCAAATAGCGCATTGTGGTACTTCATATAGGCATCACCGCCCTTTTGTTGCCAGATTCGTAATCCGGTTTCGGCCGCCTGGAAAGACGGTTTCCAGCGATAACCAAAAATGGGCCACTCTTTGAAGATAAAGCGCACCTGAGAATTATTCTTCATCAGCGATTGAATGATCGGTGCCTGACGCGCGCAGACGCTGCATTGATAGTCGAAGAATCCGATAACCGCGACTTTAGCGTCCTCAGGTCCAATGGCAGGCACGGTTTTATCATTCAGCAGTTCATCCTGATGCTGAATGGCTGCTGTGGTCATCGCTTTCATCTGCTCATCATACTGAATTTTCTGCAGTTTCTGATCCACTTCAATCAGTAATTCCGGATGCTTTAACAGATAGTCTTTCGCCAGTTCGCCAATACGCGCTTCCTGTTCAGGCGTAAACAGCGCCTCATCGGCTGGCGTCTGCGCGGTTTTTTGCGTGGCATCCCTATCGGTTACTGCTGGCTGTGGCTCACTCTTTTCTGCCACGGGAGCTGCCTCAGCAGGCGGATTAGCAGCCGGTGAAGGCTGATTGCTCTCAGGCTGTGCCTGAACTGGCGCAGAAGTCGCAGCTTCCTGCGATGCCGGAGCGGCGCTGGCTTCTGGCGCAGTCGCGACGGATGGCTGCTCTACCGAAGCCGGATTGGATGACGTTGTCGCCACGGAATCATCCGGTTGCTGCGATGGCTCACGGGTTTCTGTCACGGCTGGCGCTTCAGAACTGGCTGGCTGCTGATCCGGCTGCGAAACAGCGGATGCAGCCGCTTCAGGCTGGATAACGGTATTCACCGCGGGATCAGCAGCCGCGGGTTCTGCCGCCATTGCAGTTGAAACGCCGGAAGCGCCAGCCAGTAACATCATGGCCAGCGCCAGTTTATTCATTCTCATTGCTTATCGTCCTGAATGTGGGATCGCTCACGTGTGATGGCGATTTCGGCAGTGCCGCGCTGGGTATTTTCATTAGTGGGGTCTGTAACTCATTGACTCACGTCATGTAAAACCGATTTAAACCTGTTGCCGCCCTGCTTTTCTGCTGAATTTACAGAAGATTTAATCTGCAGCTTCTGTTTTCTGCTTGGCTATAACCGCACGAAGGTTGAATAAGGGATCAATATAAAATTTGTATGATGTAACTAAAAGCATGTCCCTTTCTCAGAAATTTCACATTTCCCTCTGTTCATTATCCCTTCGCCCTCATGCGCTTTACTCTCTGCGCACTGTCACCCGACTTCAGACAATCAATAAAGGAAACGTTGATGAAAACTTCATATGCTTTGATCGCAACATTACTGATGACCTCTGGCGCATCTGCTATCGCAGCCCAGCCGGTTGCGGCTAAAAACCCGCTGAGTGTGCACGTTCTTAACCTGCAAACCGGTCAGCCTACGGCAGGTATTGAGGTTGAACTGGATCAAAAGCAACAGGATAACTGGGTGAAACTGGCGTCAGGTGTCACCGATAATAACGGTCGCATCAGCGCCCTGTTCCCTCAGGATAAAACCGCCAGCGCAGGCAGCTACCGCGTCGTATTTAAAACCGGTGATTTCTATAAAAAGACCAACCAGAAAACGTTCTTCCCGGAGATCCCGGTTGAGTTCAACATGGAAGCCAGCGGTGAACACTACCACATTCCGTTACTGCTGAGCCCGTTTGGTTACTCAACCTATCGCGGCAATTAATCTGCCCAATCCGGCACTCAGGTGCCGGATTCCCCCGCTACCCGCGCAGGAAAACATTCCACCAGCCAGTCGATAAATACCCGTAGCCGTTGCGTCACATGGCGGTTTTGCGGATAGACCAGATGAAACGGATAACCCGCAGGACGCCAGTCGCGCAGAATCTCCACCATATCGCCCTGCCGCAGAATCGACGACAGCGAATAGCTGAACGTCTGAATAATTCCCAACCCGGCCAGTCCCGCCGCCAGATGCGCGTTACTTTCATTTACACCAATGCGATGCGCGCTGGTGATCTCAATTTTCTCCCCCTGACGTTCAAACCGTAGCGGAAATGGCTTGCCGGTTTGCGGTGAAAGATAACTCACCAGCCGGTGTCCGTTACGCAGTTCATCGGGATAGGCTGGAACGCCAAATGCTTTCAGATAGGCGGGCGTCGCGCAGGTGATCAGCGTGGCGTGCCCTATCAGCCGGGCAATCAGGGTGGAATCGACCAGCGGACCGCCCCGGATCACACAATCAATGTTGTCGCTAATCAGATTGGCCGGGCGATCGGAGACACCAAGGTCCAGCGTAATGTCCGGATAGCGGGCAAAGAAATCAGGCAGTAGCGGAATAAGAATATCTCTGGCGGTAGACCCGCCAATATCTACACGTAACTGCCCGCGCGGTTTACTGCGCCGCGCATTAAAACAGGCATCAATATCCTCGAGATTGTGCAGGATACGCAGCGCTTTCTCATAGTATTCCTGACCTTCCGCGGTGACGGTCACGCGCCGCGTGGTGCGCTGCAGTAGCCGGACGGAGAGATGCGCTTCCAGCTCCTGAACCAGCTTGCTCAGCGTCGCTTTCGGCATGTTCAGCGAGTCCGCCGCCCGGGTAAAACTGCCGCTTTCCACTACCCGTGAAAAGGCTTTAATCGCCATAAGCTGATCCATTCCATCCCCTCTATTATCCACCCACATGGATAGTCATTTTCATTTTAACGGATTTATCCGTCAATCCGCCTCTCTTACAGTAGCCATCAGTCCGGCAGCCCCGCTGACCGTGAAGAGATAAATCTGTCAAAGAAACCATTTGGAGAAGAGCACATGAACGCATCACTCGCAGGAAAAATTGCACTGGTTACAGGCGGAACAAGCGGTATTGGCCTGGCCACCGCACGGGAGCTGGCGGCACAGGGCGCGCAGGTATTCATTACCGGCCGACGCCAGGCTGAGCTGGATGCCGCGGTTGCTGACATTGGCGGAACCGTCAGCGGCATCCGTGCAGACGCCTCACAACTGCACGATCTCGACGAGGTTTACTCCCGCATCGCATCACAGGCAGGACGGCTGGATATCCTGTTCGCCAATGCCGGTGGCGGCGACATGCTGCCGCTGGGCGCGATTACTGAAGAGCATTTTGACCGGATCTTTGGTACCAACGTGCGCGGCGTGTTGTTTACCGTGCAGAAAGCTCTGCCTTTACTGGTTGATGGCGCGTCGGTGATTCTGACCGGTTCAACTGCCGGGACACAGGGAACAGAGGCGTTTAGCGTCTACAGCGCCAGTAAAGCGGCAGTGCGTAACTTTGCCCGTTCGTGGGCGCTGGATCTGAAAGATCGCGGCATCCGGGTCAATGTCGTGAGCCCTGGTCCGGTTCGTACGCCTGGGCTGGGCGATCTGGTGAGTGAAGATCAGCGTCAGGGCTTGTTTGATGCGCTGGCCGCACAGATACCGCTTGGCCGCATAGGTGAGCCGCAGGAGGTAGCCAGAACCGTGGCGTTTCTGGCCTCTGATGCCGCCAGCTTTATTAATGCGACTGAACTGTTTGTCGATGGCGGAATGGCCCAGGTCTGAGTGCTGATAACAGACCCCGTTGCAACGGCAGCGGGGTATGCATCTCGCTGGCTAAGCGCAGCGGATTACTCAGCTAAGCCCAGCCGCAGTCACAAAAAGTCACGTTGCATTCATCCCGCCCGGTCAATCCCCCGCTATAGTTATTCCCTGTCACGTCCGTCATAACACCATGGAGATAACATGAGCCAACTTTTTTCCACTGTCTCGCTGGGCGAACTTACGCTGGATAACCGCATTGTGATTGCGCCGATGTGCCAGTACTCCGCTGAAGCAGGCAATGCGACCGCCTGGCACCGGATCCATCTTGGTCAGCTGGCCTTTTCCGGCGCCGGTCTGATGATTATTGAAGCCACTGCCGTCGAAGACATTGGCCGTATCTCTCCCGGCGATCTCGGTTTGTGGAATGATGACAATGAAGCCGCGCTGAAAACAGTTCTGGAAGATGTGCGCCGCTACTCCTCTATTCCGATCGGTATGCAACTGGGCCATGCGGGACGCAAAGCATCGTGTGCCGTTCCCTGGGAAGGCGGAAAGCAGATTGCGCCCGATGCCGGTGGCTGGCAAACCGTAGCCCCGTCAGCCGTGAGCTACAGCGAGGGTGAAGTTAAACCGCTGGCCATGAGCATTGACGATCTGCAGCGAGTGAAACAGGCCTTCGTGGATAGCGCCCGTCGCGCGGTGCGTCTGGGTATTGAGCTGATCGAAGTACATGCCGCGCACGGTTATCTGCTGCATCAGTTCCTTTCGCCGCTGTCGAATCAGCGCAGCGATGAATATGGCGGTTCGCTGGAAAACCGTATGCGCTTCCCGCTGGAGGTATTCAAAGCCGTTCGTGAAGCCGTACCGGCTGCCGTGCCGGTCGGCGTGCGCATTTCCGCAACTGACTGGGTCGAAGGCGGCTGGGAAATCGAGCAGTCGCTCGCCTTCTCCCGTGAGCTGGAAGCGCTGAGCTGCGCCTATATTCACGTCTCAAGTGGCGGACTGTCGGAAAAACAGAAAATCAGCGTCGGCCCGAATTATCAGGTGCCGTTCGCCCGCGATATTCGTGAGCAGGTGTCGATTCCGGTGATTGCGGTTGGCCTGATCACTGAACCCCAGCAGGCAGAAGATGTTCTGCAACGGGGCGAAGCGGACCTGGTGGCGCTCGCACGCGGCATTCTCTATGACCCACGCTGGCCATGGCACGCCGCTGCCGCGCTGGATGGCAAAGTGCAGGTTCCGCCGCAGTATCTGCGTTCCGAACCGCACGATGTAAAAGGCATCCTGACGCAGGATCAGTAAGCTTTAACGGGCAGGCCGCGTTAACCGTGGCCTGCCCGCTCTCTTATAAAATGCCTTTCAGCCGCAGATGCTGCAGCAACATAATGGTCTTGGCATCCACAATCTCGCCCTGATCAATCGCCCGTAGTGCCTGGTCGAAACCGATCTCCAGCACCTCAATATCTTCGCCCTCTTCCGCGATTCCGCCGCCTTCCCCGCTGCGCGCCTGATCACCATACTCAGCAATGAAGAAGTAAAGCTTCTCGGTCACCGAACCGGGACTCATAAAGGCTTCAAACACCTTCTCTACCCGACTCACACGAAAACCGGTTTCTTCTTCCGCTTCGGCAACAATACGCGCTTCCGGCGAGGCGTTATCCAGCAGACCGGCGGCCGCTTCAATCAGAAAGCCATCATGCCCGTTCAGGAAAACCGGAAAGCGAAACTGCCGGGTCAGTACCACCGTGCGTTTGTCACGGTTATAAAGCAGGATCACCGCGCCGTTACCCCGGTCATAGGCTTCACGGCTCTGCTCCTGCCACTGACCATCACGGCGCAGCAGCGAGAAGGTATATTTCTTCAGGGTATACCAGTTATCTGACAGCAACTGCTCGTTGATGATGCGCACGCGGGGATGGTTCTGCTGCATGATGCTCTCCAGGATGAGTAGACAGCCTTCACGCTATCATGCACAATCGTGCAACTTCAAGAAAAAACATGCAGAGACAAATCATGCTATCCAGCCAGAGAAAACAGACGATCCTCGCCCTCCTCGCCAAGGAAAAACAGGTACAGTCGCGCGATCTTAGTCAGCGTTTTGGCCTCTCCGAAGACTCTATCCGCCGCGACCTGCGTGAACTGGCGGCCGAAGGATTGCTGCAGCGGGTGCATGGCGGCGCGCTGCCGGTTTCTGCTGCGCTGGGTACGTTTGAAACACGCAAAAGCGTGCAGACCGCGTCCAAACAGGTTATCGCGCAGAAGGCGGTCTCGCTGATCCAGCCGGGACAGATTGTGCTGATTGATGGCGGGACCACCAGCGCGGAACTGGTGCGACAGTTACCCGCCACGCTCAGCTTTACCGCCGTGACCCACAGTCCCAGCGTGGCGCTGGCGTTGGCCGATCATCCACTCGTGGAGATCATACTGATTGGCGGGCAGCTCTATAAGCATTCGGTAGTAACGGTGGGCGCAGCAATGCTGGAGTCGATCAACCGCATCAACGCCGATCTCTTTTTTATGGGCGTCACCGGTGTGCATCCGGCGGCGGGCCTGACCACCGGGAATTTTGAAGAGGCGACGGTGAAACGGGCGCTGGCAGGACGCGCAGCGGAAACCGTGGTGCTGGCGTCCGCCGAAAAGCTGAATTCGGCTTCGGCATTTGCCATTGGCGATCTGTCGCTGGCGAATATGCTGGTCGTGGAAACCCAGCCGGACGAGGCGCTGCAACAGGCGCTCAGCCAGCATAGTGTGACGATCATCTGAGATCGTAGCAGGCCTGCAACGCAAGATGCGGTCCGGTCAGCGGTCGCTGCATATCGGGAAACTGCTGTGCAACGGGCGTCATCGAGCTTTGCGCCAGGGCTACGGCAACCGCTCCCTGCTGATAAGCCTGCTCTGCCGCCGCCCTGATAAGTGCAAAATAGCCTGCTGTATCTCCCGCTTTAAACGCCGCCCATGCGCCCTCCACCAGCGCAACGTTCACCTGGCTGCCGGGCTGACAGAAAAGTGCCCGCGTCGCCGCAAGGGTCGATTCAGCCGCGCAGAGCGCCACCGTTGAGCCTGACTGATCCTGCAACGCTTCCGCTAACATCCCGTCGGTGCGCATCACCCTGTCCTGCACAGAGAACTCATCGGCAACCGGCCCCAGCGTCGAGCAGGTGATCAGCACCGCATCGAACTGCGGCAGCAGCGCCTTGATCATTTGCGCGATACGGAGGCGTAACGCCGCCGTCATCCCGCCGCTGCGTTCCGCCTCGGCCAGCAGCGCAGGCATTACCAGATGATTTAAGGGCGGATTGACACGTGCCAGTGCGCGGGCGGCATCATCAAAGATTGCGATATTACTGGCTGCGGTATGAAAGCAAAGAATATTCAGGGTAAGCTCCGGTTCATCATAATGTCAGCGTGCGGGTGGCCATACGGCATGCTGGATAACGACACGATAACCATCCTTTGCCGATAAATTTAAGGCATAAAAAAACCCGCCTTAGCGGGTTCTGGAGGAAGCTGACGGTCAACCTGCTTTTACTTCACGGGAGCGTAATGTGCCTGAGCGCTCTGCCAGATCAAAAGATTCTTTGAGCTGACGCATTGCTTCCGCTTTACGCTCTGCAACTGTCATTTTTTTCATGGCTGAAATATCGTGTTTTGAGTACATAACCTCTTCCTCCTTCGCCTGGGGCGATGTTTACTTCATATATTACATCACGGGGTGAAGCGCGTATCCACCCTGATTAGTTCCTGCATGCGTGTCATGCCGCACTGCTGATGACACGCCTGACCGTTTTTGCAAGAAGATGTGAATAGTCTTCAGGATAATCCCGAGCCGGAAATCTCCCTGCAACTGCCGCGCTGCTGCGGTCAGCACGCTTTACCGATTATCCAGGAAATCACCTTACCGCTCAGAGCGCTAAACGCATTCCCGCTGCAGTCATCTACACTTTCCCGGTATTCATACGGCAATGCCCTGTGCATGGCCCGGCTATAAAAGGAAGACAATATGACTGAACAAGCAACCCAGAACCACGCCTGGTTACTGGCTTCACGCCCTCACGGTGAGCCGACCAAAGAGAATTTCCGCCATGTAGCGCAGCCCTTGCCGGAAATTAAAGAGGGTGAAGTGCTGCTGAAGACCCTCTACCTCTCGCTTGATCCCTATATGCGTGGCCGGATGGATGACGGTAAGTCCTACGCCGCGCCCGCAGAGCTGGATCAGCCCATGGTGGGCGGCACCGTCTGTCAGGTCGCCGAATCGAAAAACAGCGACTTCAAAACCGGTGACTTAGTGCTGGCGCAGAGCGGCTGGCAGGAATATGCCGTCTCCGATGGCAAAGAGATCGCCAAGCTGGGCAACGATATGCCACATCCTTCATGGGCGCTGGGCATTCTCGGTATGCCAGGCTTTACCGCCTATATGGGTCTGATGGATATCGGTCAGCCGAAAGCGGGTGAAACCCTGGTGGTTGCCGCCGCAACCGGCCCGGTGGGCGCAACGGTCGGTCAGCTGGGTAAACAGAAAGGCTGTCGCGTCGTCGGTGTCGCGGGTGGCGAAGAGAAATGCCGTTATGCGGTTGATACGCTGGGCTTTGATGCCTGCCTCGATCACCACAGTGCCGACTTTGAAGAGCAGCTGAAAAATGCCTGCCCGGAGGGTATCGATATCTATTTCGAAAACGTCGGTGGCAAAGTGTTTGATGCGGTATTCCCGCTGCTGAACACCGCGGCACGCGTGCCGGTCTGTGGTCTGGTCTCCGCTTACAGCCAGCGTGAACTGCCGAAAGGCCCGGACAGAACCTCACTGATCATGGCGGGTATTCTGAAGCGTCGTATCCGTATGCAGGGCTTTATCATCTTCCAGGATTATGGCGACCGCTATCCGGAGTTCCTGAAGGCGATGACGCCACTGGTGGAAAGCAAAAAAATCCACTATCGCGAGCACATGATTGAAGGATTAGAAAACGCGCCACAGGCGTTTATCGATATGCTGAACGGCAAGAACTTCGGTAAAACCGTGGTGAACGTCGGCGCATAATTGCGTTAGCGTGCCGCGTCGCTGACGTGGCACGCTATGAATCAGTGCGGCTGCCGGGAAACATGTTCGGCAGCGGCACGGTTAGCTTCACTGACCGCCTCGCCCAGCGTCGCGCCGACACTCAGGCGCTGACACAATACCCCGACAAAACAATCCCCGGCACCGTGCGTGCTGACCAGCGTCACCTTCTGCGCCGCCAGCGTGTGCGTCTCTCCGGCTTCGCTGTAAGCCACACCGTTTTCACCCGCTGTCACGACCACTCTGGCAAAGCGTCCCGCCAGCGATTCCGCTGCGGCACGCGCGGAGGTCAGATCCTGCACGCCGATCCCGCACATATCACGTGCTTCAATAGCGTTCACCACCAGCAGATCGATACAGTCTTCAAACGCTGCCGACAACGGCCGGGCGGGCGCCGCGTTGACGCAGACCGTAATCCCCCGCTGCCGTGCTGCCTGGGCCGCGCAGAGGTTCACCGCTTCCGGGACCTCGTTTTGCAGTACCAGCAGCGAGACATCCTGCCAGAAGCCGGGCTGTTCAAAGGTCGCCAGCGGGATCTGCTGATTCGCATTGGAGACCACGACCGCACCGTAATCCCCTTCGGCATCGGTAATCGCCACGCTCATTCCCGAGGGAAGCTCACTGATCACACTCACCTGCGTGCAATCGACACCGGCCTGCTGCAGATGATCCAGCAGGAATTGCCCCTGCTGATCGCGTCCCACCGCACCGGCAAATCGCACCGCTGCACCCGCACGGGCCGCCGCCACCGCCTGATTCCCGCCCTTGCCGCCAAACTTATAGTGACAGGCGCTGCCCATCACCGTTTCGCCTTTCTCCGGACGATGATGCGCGTCCAGCATAATGTCGTAATGAAGACTGCCGGTGACTGCAATTTTGCTCATAGCTAGAATTCCCGCAGATCCTGAACCGCATGCTGGGTTTTCATCAGGTTCTTCTCCGCCCGCTTCAGATCTTTCTTGGCGATAGCGACAAACAGCGCATCCAGAATATTGAGCTGGGCGATGCGTGACGCGGCGTTTTCACCCAGCAGATGCGATCCCTGAGAGGTTGAATTGAGGACCACATGCGCACTCTGCGCGATCGGGGATTCGGCGTAGTTAGTAATGGCAATCACCTTCGCGCCATTCTTTCCCGCCAGTTTGACCGGATCGTTCACCGCACGTGTCGCACCCGAATGGCTGATGGCGATAACCACATCGTCATCAGATAACACGGCGGCGGACATCAGCATGATGTGAGCATCGTCATAGGCGGTCGACTTGATGCCGATCTTCAGCATCTTGTGCGACAGGTCCCGCGCCACGGCGGCAGACCCGCCGACGGCATAGAGATCGATATGACGCGCTTTAAAGATGATGTCCGCCGCCCGATTGAATTCAGAGACATCCAGAATCGATAAGGTCTCTTCGATGGCCTGGATAGAGGTTCTGAACACTTTGGCCAGCAACTGCTCCGACGAATCATCCGGCTCAATTTCCGCATGCAGCCCCGCCACTTCAGACTGGTTGTAGTAGATCAGACCACTTCTGAAATGCCTGAAGCCGGTGAAGTTAAGCTTTTTGGTAATCTTAACGATCATCGCTTCAGAGACATTATTCTCCTGCGCAATCTCCTTGAGAGAGGACTGCTCGGTAATGTCGGTTCGGGCAATAATTGCCTCCGCCACACGTCGTTCTAACGGCGTCAGCTGGGGCAAACGCATACGAATCTGAGCGCCAATGGCTCGCGGATCTTGCTTCATTACTTGCCTCGGGTCGCCCGGTCAATCAACATCGCTATGATAATAATAAGGCCGGTAGCGAGCAATTGATAAAAGGCCTGAATGTTCAGTAAGGTCAAGCCATTACGTAACACCCCGAGGATCACCACGCCAATCAGCGTGCCGAAGATACTCCCCTTACCGCCCATCAGGGATGCGCCGCCAATGGCCGCCGCTGCGATAGCGTCCAGCTCCCACAGGTTGCCGATCGTCGGCTCGGCAGCACCCAGACGACCAATCAGAATCAGCGAGGCGAGTGACGCCAGCAGACCGGAGAAGATGTAAACCGTCACCTTGGTGCGCTTCACCGGCACACCCGCCACCCGCGCCGCCTCTTCATTGCCGCCAATCGCCAGAATATATTCCCCCAGCGGGGTCTTATTCATCACCGTCCACAGCACCAGCGCAATCACCGCCACAATCACAATCGGCGTGGGAATGCCAAACAGCATGCTGTTAATCAGTGTGCGGAATTCCAGCGGAATCCCGAACACCGGATTGCCGCCGGTATAGATCAGCGCGATGGCACGGAACAGCGACAGGCCGCCCAGCGTAACGATAAACGGCTGCAGCCCGGCATAAGCAATCAGCGAACCGCTGAACAGCCCGCACATCGCGCCGACGCCCAGCGTGGCGAGGATCGCGAGCGGCACCGGCACCCCCAAAGTCATCAGCGTAGCACCCAGCACCGCCGAGAGCGCTGCCGTGGGACCGACCGAGAGGTCAATCCCGCCGGAGATAATCACCAGCGTCATGCCCAGGGCAATCAGGGCGTTGATCGAAGACTGCTGCAGGATATTCAGCAGATTTGGCACCGTGAAAAAGACCGGCGACAGAAATGAAAATGTCACCACGATAATCAGTAAGCCAATTAAGGTACCGGCATCGCGCACGTTAAATTTAAGCCGCAGCGCGGGTCGGGTACCCGGCCCGGTGGAGGTCTGAGTCGTCATAATGTTAACCTTAAATAGTGTCAGGTAAGCGGTCAGGCGGTCTGGTCGATATCTTTAATGGCATAGCGGGCGATGTTCTCTTCGGTAATCGCGCTGCCGGTGAGCTCTTTGGTGATCCGCCCCTCCCGCATCACCAGCACCCGGTCAGAGATGCGCATGATCTCGGTCATCTCTGACGACACGACCACGATGGCTTTGCCCGCCTGCGCCAGTTTTTCGATCAGGTGATAGATTTCAGACTTGGCGCCAATGTCGATGCCGCGCGTCGGCTCATCAAACAGGAACACATTGGCATCCGCGGCTACCCAGCGACCGATGATCACTTTCTGCTGATTGCCGCCGCTCAGCGTGCCGATGGTTTTTTCGATGTCGAGCGGACGCAGTTTCAGGTCGCCCATCACCCTCAGCGCTTCCCGATCGAGTCGGGCCTGGTTCATCAGCCCCGCCGAGGTAAAACGGTGCATCGACGGCAGCGCCATGTTCATCTTCACCGCCCGCTCTTTGATAATGCCCTCTTTCTTGCGGTCTTCCGGCACCAGGCCAATACCCGCTTTGATCGCCGCGCGTACGTTGTGGTTCTGCACTGCATTGCCGTTGACGCTTACCGTGCCAGCGGTGCGTCTGTCGATACCGGCAATCAGCTTCAGCAGTTCGGTGCGCCCGGCCCCCACCAGCCCGGCAATTCCCAGCACTTCGCCAGCCCGCACGCTGAAGCTGGCGGCCACCACGTCGTTGCCACGCGTCAGGTCCTCGACCCGCAGCACTTCGCGATCGCTGACAAACGCCTGATGGTCGAGCTTGTCGATCTTCCGTCCGACCATTTTGGCGACGATGCTCTCCTCGTCTTCATCACTGATGTTGACCACGCCCACCTGCTTTCCGTCACGCATAATGGTGGCGCGGTCGCAGACCCGGAAAATCTCATTCATCTTATGCGACACGTAGATCAGCGAGACGCCGGTCGATTTTAAGTCGCCAATTAGCTCCGCCAGCCGGTCGAACTCGCGGGGCGTCAGGCTGGAGGTCGGCTCATCCATCGCAATGATTTTCGCGTCATCCAGCAGCGCCCGGGCAATCTCCACAATCTGCTGCTGCGACACCTTGAGGTTCCTGATCGGCGTATCGGGATCGATCGTGGGATCCAGCGTCTTAAGAATCAGCGTCGCCCGCGCCAGCTGGGCTTTTTTATCTACCCACCAGCCGCCAGCGCGGGTCAGCGGACGACCCAGGAACATGTTCTGCGCCACGGACAGCTCAGGAACGTGCTGCAACTCCTGGTGGATCATGGCGATCCCGGCCTGACGGGCGCTAAGCGGACTGCGGATCTGCACCCGGTTGCCGTTGACGCTGATCTCCCCGCTGTCCGCGCCGCGCACGCCGGAAAGGATATTCAGCAGCGTCGACTTACCCGCGCCGTTTTCCCCAATCAGCGCATGCACCTCGCCGGGCCGCACTGAGAAATCGACATCCTGCAGCGCAGCGGCGTTACCGTAACTTTTGCTGATACCGCGCATCATTAAGCGAAACTGTTCCATACCCGCCTCCGCCGGCTTATTGCTGAGCCAGCAGCTCGCGCAACCGGTTGTTGTCTTTGGTGGAGAACGCCTCGACATTCTCTTTGGTGATCAGCGCCTGTGGCGTAGAGATCACGCGCGACAGTTTCTGTCCATTGATCAGACGGATCATCACATCCATCGCCACTTCACCGGTCAGCACCGGGAAGCTGTCGACCGTGCCGGTGAGTTCACCGCGCTTGATCGACGCATAGGCATCGGAAATTCCGTCGGTGCCGAAGATCGCCACCTGTGAGGCTTTGTTCTGCGCCCGCACCGCTTCCACCACGCCCAGCGCCATGGTGTCGTTGTTAGCGTAGAAACCGATCAGATCGGGATGCTGCTGCAGAATGGTCGACGCAGCGTTGAAGGCCTGCTCGCGACTCCAGTTCGCCGGCACGCTGGCGACGATGGTGAACTTACCATTTGCGTCCAGCGTCTCTTTGAAGCCCCGGGTGCGCTGTCCGGCGGCATATACGCCCGGCTGCCCTTCAATCACCGCCACCTTGCCGCCCTGCGGATGATGCTGAATAAACCACTTCGCGACCCGCACGCCGTTATCCTTCTGCACATTGCCGACGTAGTAGCGCACATTCGGCATCACCGCATCGTTGACGTTCACCACCGGGATATTTTTACTGTTGGCACTCTCCAGCGCAGGCTGCAGGTTGATGTCGGTCTGCGGCGAAACCAGCAGGCCGTTGAAGCCCTGCGAAATCAGGGTTTCTGCAATCGAAAGCTGACCGAGCTGATCGTCTTCATTGGCTGCTGCCTGATACTCGACGGTAATGCCATACTTTTTCGCCGCATCCTGGTAGCCCTGGCCGAGCAGGCGCCAGTACTCATTGGTCAGGGTTTTCGATACCCCGCCAATCTTTAGCGACTTATCGACTTTCGGCAGCGCGCCATATTTGGTGTCGAGCTGGGTCCAGTCGGTGCGATCCGGTTCAGTGTCTGACTGCAACGGAGCCAGTTCTGCCGCGTAGACGGTGCTGCACAGCAGTGAGGAAGCGATAAAGGCAAGCAGGCGTTTTTTCATTTTTTTATTCTCAGCGTGTTGGGTAGAGTTTTTTGTTATGCAGGGTGCAGCTGTTATCGCGCCAGCATGATGTCATTGATGATCTGCTGGGAGGCCACCGCATCCTGGCGCTCGATGGCCGCCAGTAATGCCGCGTTGCCGTGCAGCTGGTCGCACAGCCTCAGCAGCCGGGTCACGGTTGCGATATTGCTTTCTGCTTCCCGGATCGGGTCAAGCCCGCTGGCATCCGGGAAGGTATCGAAGTAGTAGGCTCCGCTGTAGCCGTCGCGCTGCATCTGCCAGAGAAACTCCAGCGTGGCACGCGGATTAACCGAGGCGACCATCAGGCCGTCGTCGCGTTTGCCCCAGCCATCATTCAGATCCAGCCCCAGCAGCCGTGAGCGGCGCGCCACCATGGCAGCGGCGTAGGCCGGGATCTCATTGGCAAACAGCACGTGCGCAAAATCCAGGGTGATGCCCAGATTGGCGCAGCCCGCCTCTTCCACCGCCAGCAGGCAGGTGGTGGCGTTGGGGAAGATGCTGTAGGCGCGCGGCTCATTGGGTTTGTATTCGATGCTGACGTCGACGTCCGGGGCATACTCCGCCACTTCGCGCACGGCGCTGACCGCATCCTCCCAGATCTTCTTATAGTCCGCCTGGAAACAGTAATCGAACCCATCCTGCCCCATCCACAGGGTCATCAGCCGCGAACCAAACTCGCGGCCTGCATCGATGCCACGCTTGGTCAGCTCGATCGCTTCACGCCGTACTCTGGCATCAGGATGGGTAAACGCGCCGATTTTGAACTGCGGCGCATCCCAGCGCATCTGCATACCGTTGACGGCAAGACCCGCATCACTGATCGCCTGGCGCAAAGTGGGAATATCGCTGGTCAGATGCTGAGGAAAGTTGAGGTCGAGATGCGTTAAGCCTTTTACCTGGCCTGCGCGGGCAACCATCTGCAGCACAGAGGGCTTGCCCTGCTGATCAGGCCAGTAGAGGTGCGCCCCCGAGGCGAAAGAGTTGAGACGGGTAGCAAATTTCAGTTCCGACATGAGCATCAATCCTTCAGAGTGCGTATTGTGAAGTACTTTTCATGTTCACGATTAATTGTGAAGTTATGTATTAATCTACGCCTCGCGCTTCAATGCGCAAGTCTGTCAGGCCGGGGAAATCCTTAAACCGGGAGCGCTGTCACGAAATAGTTTCGGTGTGTTATCAGATGGATTACAGGCAGCGTGGGGAGAATTAAACTGAAATACAAGAGGTTGTAGCTGGAAGCTGGCGGTAAAAACTGGCTGGTATAAATATGAAAAAAGCTGAGCGCCAGGGCGGCGCTCAGCAGGTCGGGATGATTTTACTTCAGACGGAAAGCGACAACGCTGTCGCCCGCCGTGGTGCCGAGCGAGCCGTGGCCGCCTGCGGCAATGACCACATACTGCTTACCATCTTTACCCATAAAGGTGGATGGCGTGGCCTGCGCCCCGGCGCTGAGTTCAGTCTGCCACAGCAGTTCGCCAGTGGTGCTGTCGTAAGCACGGAAGAAGTTATCTGCCGTTGCGCCGTGGAACACCAGATCACCCGCCGTCAGCAGCGGTCCGCCGTGCGCGACCATTCCCATCGGGAAACCGAGCGGGAAGCGGCCAGGCAGGAAGCTGGTCTTGAGGTTCTTGGTGGTGCCGACGCGGCGCAGCCATTCGGTTTTGCCGGTGGTCAGATCCACACCCACCATCCGTCCCCACGGTGGCGCGATGCAGGGAATACCCAGACCCGACGCCATCTGCTGGATGTGGATAGCGTAGTCACCGTGGAAGTTCTCATTCCAGTACGGCGTGCCATCTTTGGTAAAGGTACGCTGGGTTTCGGTTTCCGGCGTGCGCTTAATCAGGTTGTATTTGTATGCCAGGCGCACCGGTGCCGCAATCAGCATCTGACGCTGTGGATCAACGGCCACGGAACCCCAGTTAAACACTCCGATATTGCCCGGGAAGATCAGCGAGCCTTTCTCGGTTGGCGGCGTCCACGGGTTACCGTCATAACGCAGCTCACGGAAGGTGGTGCGGCAGGCCATCTGGTCAAACGGCGTGATGCCCCACATTGACTTCTCAGTCAGCGGCTGCGGAATGAAGTTCAGGCTGGAGACCGGCTGCGTCGCCGCATACTGCTCGCCCTTAATACCATCCGTGGAGACCTTAACCTGCTCTACCGGGTAAACCGGTTCGCCGGTCAGGCGGTTCAGTACAAACAGATTGCCGGTTTTGGTCGGCAGGATCACCGCAGGCTGCGGTTTGCCCTGATAGTTGATGTCCACCAGCGACGGCTGTGATGGGTTATCGCGATCCCACAGATCGTGGTTCGAACTCTGATAACGCCATTTGAAGGCACCCGTTTTCAGATCCAGTGCCACCAGCGCATCACGGAATTTTTCGGTGTTGCTGGCCGGATCGCGTTCAATGCCGACTTCATCCGGCGAGGCGTTACCAAACGGCACATAGACCAGGCCGTTTTTCAGGTCCGCGCTCAGGGTCGCCCAGGCGATCGGGGTATCCTGCGGATAGGTTGCCCCTGCCGCGACCGGTGCGGTGTTATCCGGGTTAGCCGGATCGAAGTTCCACACCAGACGACCGCTGACGGCGTCATAGGCACGGATTACACCGGATGGGTTGCCGTTGTTGAAGCCGTTATCCATCACCGAACCGCCGACAATCACCAGATTGCCCGCCACCAGCGGTGCTGCGGTCTGCATCAGCGCATGCGGACGCACCTCGCCCATGTTGGCGCGCAGGTTCACCACACCGTTGTCACCAAAGTCAGCGCACGGCTTGCCGGTGTCGGCATCCAGCGCCAGCAGGCGGGCATCGGTGGTTGCATTGAAGATACGCTTGCGGCAGAGGGCCGGCGTTGCGCCCGTCTGCTGCTGCGCCTGCTGACCGGCGTCGAAGTAGCTCACGCCACGACAGGTCTGATGCTGCTGCAGATAGGAGCGGTTTTTATCCGGCATCGTTTTCCACTTCACCGCACCAGTTTCCGGGTCGAGAGCATGGACTTCGTTGTGCGGCGTACAGAAGTAGAGCATGCCGTTGGCTTTCAGCGGCGTCGCTTCAAAGGTGTATTCAGTCGCATCATCACCCTGACGCAGATCGCCTGTGTGATAAGTCCAGGCCACTTCCAGATCTTTGACGTTATCTTTGGTGATCTGCTTCAGCGCGGAGAAACGCTGGCCATCCGCCGTGCCGCCATAGGCGCTCCACTCTTCAGCGGCACCCCCGGTCGCAGAGGCGTTGCGCGGCGTGTTGATGGTGCCCTGCTGCGGCAGCGGATCGTAGAAGCAGAGACCGATAACCAGCAGCACCATCAGCACCACCGAACCACCGAGGAAAGGATGGAAACGCCGCTGCCCCTGATAGAGCGGACGTACTACCCATGGCAGAGCCAGCCAGACGCCCAGCACACCAAACAGGTCGCCGCGCGGGATCCACTGCCATTTGTCGAAGCCCACTTCCCAGATGGTCCAGAAGAGCGTGACCCACATCAGCAGCGCATAAAGCGTCAGCGCACTGCGTTTGTTCATCATCAGCAGAATCGCGCTGAGCAGAACGCCCACGCCCATCAGCGCATAGAACGCGCTGCCTCCTGCCAGCAGGAGTTGTCCTCCCATGTAAATCAGGGCGATAGCAAATATCACCATGATTATACTGGTTATTTTATTGATCATGATCCTTCCTCGGGTCATTAGCGGCGATTAAAAAGTTAAGCTGGAAACATAAATTCAACGAGATTTTAACGTAAGGTCGAAATATGTAAAAACGTGTGCAGGCGTAAATCATTAGTAATATTTATTATAAATGTTACCTGCTGAGGGGTTCAGGCCGCTTTTTTTACTTTCTGAAGAGGGAATAACGAGATAACCATCACAAAAAGTTAACCATAGGCGGCTAACTATCGCACCTTTTGTTCAAAGGCGAACGATTATCAGACAAGCGGTGCTTCTGTAATTCCCGGCTAAACGTTTTTACCAAATTGATATTCATGGCCAGCTAAATGGAATCTCCTTCTCAGGCCAGTAATAAATCACTTCACATATGGACTGCATCTCATCACTTTGACACTCACCTATGCATCAACGGGTGGACTCAATCACCGTTGACGAATGTCAACGCAGAGAATAGAATCCAATTATTCGGAGGCGAATGAAGAAACATCCGAACAAGCATATTCAGGCAGCCGTTGATTATGCGCTAAAGAATGGCTGGGTTTGGGTTCCACCGGGCGATTCAGCTCACTGCTTTTGCAAGCTGCGCTGCGGGAATCCAGCAGATGAGCATCGGGATCATCAAATGAGTGTGTGGTCTACTCCACGAAGCCCGGAGAACCACGCTAAGCAAGTCAGGCGCAAGGTCGATCACTGCAAATGATTTTGCCCGGTAAGCAGCGGTTAACCCCACTGTTTACCGGGTCACATACCAACGAAAAGGAGAGGTACTATGGCGCTTTATAACTTCACTCTGACACTCTCAGGCGTAACGTATGAGACCGAAGGACTGGAAGATGTGCTGTTTGAAAGCGGCTGTGACGATGCGCTAATTTGCGCATATGGCCGTTCTGTTTATCTGGAATTTGACCGTGAAGCAGACTCTCTGAACTACGCTATTGCATCTGCAATTGATAACGTTGAGTCTGCCCGTATCGGCGCGACAGTAACGTCTGTGGATTCTGCACTGGTCGGGCTAAGTGACATTGCAGAGATCACCGAAATGTCCCGCCAGGCCATCGCTATGCTGAAAGACGGCACGCGGGGTAACGGTGACTTCCCCTGCCCGATTCAGCGCATTAAAGGCCAGTCACCGCTTTGGGATTGGGCTGACGTTGCTGAATGGCTGGCAGAGAATGGGCGAATTAAAGCAGGCAGCGAACTGGTTGCTAACGCCCGTACACTCAGCAAATGGAATCTGGCGCTAAGAGCCAGTGTTTCAAAAGACTTTGCGGAAGTGGAGTCGATCGCCACCAGACTGATCGAACGACGCCGCCAGGTATGTGCATAGTTTTCGGGAAAAGGTAGCGATCGAAATCTTCAATCACGTCCTGGCTGATGACCAGGGTGAACGATTTTCAGTGTCAAATAATCATAATGGTTTATTCACCTTGCCCTGCAATAACTCTTAATGCTGAAATCGGCAAAGTGATTGCCCTGCTGTTTTTATCAGGATGATCATCAATGCTGACGTGGTGTGATGGCTTTTAAAATCATTTAATGATTCAGAACACACCACGAACTTATTAATTTCCAGGAAAATCAAAAACAGGGAATAGATTAATGAAAGAAGGAATTTCGCCGATGAAACCGATTTCAGATATTCCGTAGCCTGACGCGTTTTTTATCTGTGATATATATCATCACTCTTATTATTTATCCGGCCAGCAGGCGGGATTTTCTCTGGCAGCAATAACCCAGGCAGGTTAACCATGTCCGCACTTCATGCTATTTATCGCAAGTTTCGTTTCCCATTTAAATTTATCCATGCTGCCCTTCTTTATCCGGCTGCACAGGCACGGGTAAAACGTTATTCCGTCATGTCGATAGAAGAAACCATTGATCTGTTATTAAATAATCCACAATTATCGCTGGCCCGATATGGCGACGGTGAACTGGAAATGACCTGGTATAAAAATATTGGTTTCCAGCCGTTTGACCCGAAGCTCTCTGCCCGGCTCAAAGCCCTGCTGCAGCAGGAGACTGCGGCCAACCCCAATTGTCTGATCTGTCTGCCGGATGCGTTTCGCACCACCCGGAATATGCGAAGTGGATCGGCCCTGTTCTGGTTCTTCCATAAATCCTTTTACTTTAAATATTATGAGTCTCTGCTGAATAACCAGATCCACTATGGAAATACGTCTGTGACCCGGCCTTATCACGATTATAAAGGCAAGCAATTATCCCGGACGATATTTGATAAATTCAAACAACTCTATCAGGGCCGCCGGGTATTAATTGTTGAAGGCAGTGGCACACGTCTGGGATTAGGCAATGATTTACTGGAGGGGGCCAGCGAAGTTAAACGTATTACCACGCTGAACCGTAATGCCTTTTCCGTTTATGATCGCCTGTTTGAAACCGTTTCAGAGAATGCCGTCAACTTTGACCTGGTCTTAATTTCATTAGGGCCGACAGCCACGGTGCTGGCGTATGATTTAAGTCATCGCGGTATCCGCTGTATTGATAGTGGCCATGTCGATATTGAATATGAGTGGATGCTGGCCAGTGCCACTACAAAAATAAAAGTGGCAGGCAAAAACGTCAATGAAGCGGGCGTACTGCTGAGTGAAGAGACTACAGTGGCCGATGCCACTTACCAGCAGCAGATTTTGCTGCACGTAGGCGAAATGCCGCAGAGCAAGACCGCTGAAGAGGTTGCCATCGATGAAGCCGTGGTTATCCCACTGCCACACGTCAGCACAACGCATCACAACGCCGCCTGAGACTCACCAGCGACAGGCAACGGCTGCACCGCATTGATGCGCAGGCAAATAATTAGCCGGATCAGTTAACAGCCTTTAATGCGGGTTTGCAGCCCGCACGCACTTCCCGCCACTGTTTGCCGGATAACGGCCCTTCCGGCATCAATTTTGCTTCTGTTTTACTGAGACACTTAATCAGGAGAAGTGAGATGACATCCAGCCGTTACCGTTACACCATATTTTCACTGCTGTTCCTGATCGCCCTGATCAACTACATCGATCGCGGCGCCCTGTCATTTGCGGCCAACGCCATTGCGGCGGAGTACCACTTCAGCAAAGTCCAGCTCGGCGCGGTGCTGGGCTACTTTGGCTTTGGCTATCTGTTTGGTTCATTGTGCGGCGGCTTCCTTGCCGACCGTATCGGCACGAAAAAGGTCTGGCTGCTGGCCGGCGTGCTCTGGTCGCTGCTGGAAATCGCCACCGCCTGGGCGGGTGAACTGGGCATGGCACTGTTTGGCGGCTCCGCCATTATGGGCTTTGCTGCCCTGCGCATCCTGTTTGGTTTCTCCGAAGGCCCGGCCTATGCGCTGATGAACAAGGCGATTGCCCACTGGGCACCCGATAAGGAGCGTGGCTTTGCGCTGGGGATCGGCCTGCTCTCGACGCAGGTTGGCGCGCTGCTGACAGCACCGATTGCGGTTGGCCTGCTGCTGCTGACCCATGACTGGCGCATGATGTTTATCCTGCTGGGGGTGTTCTCGCTACTGGCGATGGCGCTGTTTGCCCACACCTTCAGCGACAGCCCGGATAAGAGTCCCCATACCAATGCGGCAGAACGCGCGCTGATCCAGAACGGTCAGCGCCGCAGCGCGGGCGACAGCGTGCCACTGCCCTGGTGGCGCTTCTTCACCAGCCGCACGCTGGTCTGCAACGCGCTGGGCTACTTCTCCTTCCTCTACATCACCTTTACCCTGGTGACCTGGATGCCGAAGTATCTGCAGGATAATTTTCATTACGACCTGCATTCGCTGTGGTATGTAGCGATGATCCCGTGGAGCGGTGCCTGCATCACGGTGCTGCTGGGCGGTCGCATTGCCGACGCCCTGCTGGCCCGCTTCCATAATCTGCGGCTGGCGCGCAATCTGTTTGCCGCCGTCACGCTGTGCGGCACCGCCTGCTGCTTTATGGCGATCCCGTATGTGCAGTCGGCCGCCGGGATCATTGCGCTGATGACCCTGGGCAATGCGCTGAATGCGCTGGTGAATAATGTCTACTGGTCGGTAGTGATTGATGTCACCCCGAAAGCATCGGTCGGCACCTACAGCGGCATGACGCTGGCGATAGCCAATCTGGCGGCGATTATCTCTCCGATGCTCTGCGGCTGGCTGGCGGAATATTACGGTTACAACGCGATGTTTACCGTCACTGCGGTCATCACCTTCGGTAGCATGCTGGCGATGACGCTGTTACAGCCGGAGAAGCCGCTGGTGGCCGACGCGCAGACCGGCGCGGCGGATGTTTCAGCCGCCTGATTTCAGACGCGCAGATTCCCTGACACGCGGGTGTTCACTCACCCGCGCAGACTCTCCCCGGAACGCCGGTGGCTTAATCCTTTCATACAGCGGGATAAATTGACTTTTCAGGTGTGCCACGGCGATCCCAGCGGCTGGCAATGAGCCACATCAGTGCCGTCGCAAACCATCCGATGATCCACGAGACATCATTACCGGCAAAAATCCAGGTCAGCGATCCGTGGTGCAGCGGATTATCGATAAACGGCAGTTGCACCAGCACACCCAGAAAATAGACGGTAATACCGGCCAGATTCCAGCGCCCATAGCGTTCGTCCGGCTGCGACAGCGCCGGGACATCCACTCTGCCTTTGGTGATGAGATAAAAATCGGTCAGGCTGATCGCGCTCCAGGGCACAAAGAAAGCCAGCAGGAAGAGCAGGAAGTGAGTAAAGGATTTCAGGAAGGCCGGTTCACTGAGCAGAGCAATGATGCAGGCCAGCGCCACCATCAGCACTACAAACAGAATGCGCGCGCCCCGACTCAGCGTAGTCTGCTGCCGGAAGCCAGAGACAATGGTCGTCAGAGACATAAAACTGCCGTACGCATTCAGCGTGGTAAAGGTGATTTTTCCAAAGCAAATCGCGAAATAAATCACCATGCCCATGGTCGCGGTGCTGCCCATACTCACGATGTAACCGACTTCATTGCCTGCAAACGCACTTCCGGCAATAGCCGCGACGATCACCCCCAGCGTCATTGACGCCTGGGTGCCAAGCACGGTGCCCAGAAAGACCGAGCTGAACAGTTTCTTCGCGGAGACATCTGCTGGCAGATAGCGCGAATAGTCCGAGACATAAGGACAGAAGGCAATCTGCCAGGAGGAAGAAAGAGAGACCGCCAGCAGGAAACTGGCCGGGGTAAAGTGCTGATTCTGCCAGACAGCGGATAAGTCATGCGTAGTGAACAGCGTGATAAACAGATAAGCGAAGGCTAAAACACCGATGACGCTCGCCACCTTCCCCAACTGATGAATCACGCGATAGCCCAGTACCGCGATGATCACGATAAGGGTACTGAACAGGATCATCCCGGCTGAATTGCTGACACCGATAAGTTTAGCCAGCGCCTGCCCCGCCAGGACTGTACCACTGGCTGAAAACCCCACATACATCATGCACACCAGCACCAGAGGAATGACGGCACCAAACACGCCAAACTGCATCCGGCTGGTGATCATCTGCGGTAAACCCAGGCGCGGACCCTGGATCGCATGCAACGACATGATTGCTGCACCCAGAATCTGTCCCACCAGCAGGCCGATCAGCGACCACACGACATCACCGCCCAGCACCACGGCCAGCGCACCTGTGACAATGGCCGTGATCTGCAGGTTGCCACCAAACCAGAGCGTGAACTGGCTAAAGGGATGACCATGACGTTCACGCAACGGGATGTAATCAATGGAACGGGTTTCTGACAGGCGCGGTTTCTCAGCGCCTGAATAATCTGATACAGATGATTTAACCGACATAGATTCCTCGCTGGAACAGTGAGAGACGCGTTAACTGAAAAGGTGATGGGCCCGATTCATGGTTGAAGATACATGTCTATACAATTAGCGAGGATGTCATGCGCATCGGCAAGTTACAAGGCGACCTGTCATTGGAAAATGTGATGATATCGACAGGCTGACAACGATGATCGGGATCGCGTGCGATGTCAGGCCTGCCAGGTTAGGTGTACTCAGAAGAGGCAATACTTTGACGGTTAACCCTTAGCAACTACCCGCTGACGATGGCAGTCTGCGGGTTCCAGTTTTCGCCCCTGCGAAGAGTAAACTTCAAGGCGCGGCAGCGGCTTGCCTTCCGCGTTATCCAGCAGCACCGAGTGCGTTTCGCCCTTTTCAAACAGATAGCGTTCGCCCCACTGGCGCATCGCCACCACCACCGGAAACAGCGAACGGCCTCTTTCGGTCAGGACATATTCGCTGTAGGCGCTGCCATCCGAGGCTGGCGCAATCTCAAACACGCCAGTCTCAACCAGCTGCTTCAGGCGCGACGCCAGGATATTTTTCGCCAGACCTAAGTTGCGCTGAAAGTCACTGAATCTGCGGACGTCATCAAAGGCTTCACGCACGATCATCATGCACCAGCGTTCACCTATCGACTCCAGGGTTCTGGCGACCGGACACTCGCTGGTTCTCAGGGATTCCTGCTTAGCCATGTTCTCTCTCACTCTGCCTATCTGATGACGCCAGCTTACCACCCTGAAAAGAAGTTGCAAAAAAAAACCAGCCCGGTTAATGATATTGCCAATCCAGTTTCAAATAAAAACCAGAAGGCGTAATCATGACCACGACGACATGCAAGGTTCAGGAAGCCGATCCACCGCCAGCCGCGACAACGGTGCTCTCGCCCCGGATGATCCTGTTATTCTCACTCACCTCTGCGCTGGCGGTCGCCAATGTTTACTCGGCGCAGCCATTGCTGGAGTCGATAGCCGCCAGCCTGAATGTTTCTCCCGGCACCATTGGCGCGGTGGTCACAGCCACCCAGACCGGCTACGCCCTCGGTTTGATCTTTCTGGTGCCGCTGGGTGACTGCATCAACCGCAAAAAACTGGTGCTCACCCAGTTGCTGCTGTCTGTGCTGGCATTAACCGCCGCGGCTTTCGCGCCCGACCTGATGACGCTGCTCTGTGCGATGCTGCTGGTGGGATTAATGGCGGTAGTCACTCAGCTGATGGTGGCCTGGGCCGCCATGCTGGCGTCGCCCGCGCAGCGCGGACAGGTGGTAGGCAGCGTGACCAGTGGCATCGTGATCGGCATCCTGCTGGCGCGCTTTGTTTCCGGGATGATTGCCGATCTGGCAGGCTGGCGCGCGGTCTATCTGACGGCCGCCGGCCTGTTACTGCTGATCTCGCTGGTACTGATGAAAGTGCTGCCCGCAACAACCGGCCAGCCGCAGCGCACCGCTTACCCTCAGCTGTTACTGTCGGTGCTCCGGCTGTTCCGCACGGACCCGCTGTTACGCAGGCGAGGCATCCTCGCGCTGCTGATTTTTGCCGCCTTCAGTATGCTCTGGTCTTCAATGGTGCTGCCGCTGACGGACCTCTCGCTGACACACACCGCGATTGGGATGTTCGGACTGGCGGGTCTGGCCGGGGCGCTGGCGGCCTCCAGAGCGGGCGCATGGGCTGATCAGGGACGGGGGCAGCGCGCCACCGGCTTCGCACTGGCACTGCTGACCTTCTCCTGGCTGCCGATAGCCGCGCTGCAAAGCTCGCTACTGTTGCTGGTTTTCGGGGTGATCCTGCTCGACTTCGCCATCCAGACGGTACATGTCATTAATCAGAGCCTGCTGGTGGCGGCCCGGCCCGAGGCGGCCAGTCGTCTGGTCGGGGCCTATATGTGCTTCTACTCGCTGGGCAGCGCGCTGGGGGCGATTGCCGCTACCCAGCTTTACGCCCACTGGGGATGGCAGGCCGTCTGCTATGCCGGTGCCGCGGTCAGCGCTTCTGCCTTTCTCTGCTGGTATGGAGCACGTCACGCATGAAACTCTCTCATCTGTTGCTCGCCGTGCTGATCACCGCCATCTGGGGCGTTAACTTTTCCGTTATCAAACTCGGATTGCATGCGGTCGATCCCTTTATCCTGGCAGGCATCCGCTTTACGCTCTGTGCCCTGCCAGCGCTGTTCTTTATTAAAAAACCGGACGTGCCATGGCGCTACCTGATCGGCTATGGCCTGGTTTTCGGGATCGGTTTATGGGGTCTGGTGAATCTGGGGATTAAAACCGGGCTGTCGGCGGGCATCGCCTCGCTGCTGTTGCAGTTCAGCGCCTTTTTCACCCTCCTGCTGGGTGGCTGGGTATTCAAAGAGCGCCTCAGCGGCTATCAGATCGCCGGTTGTCTGCTCGCCTGCGCTGGTCTGCTGAGCATTTTTTTCATTACCGATGGCTCGGTGACGCTCTCCGGGATGCTGCTGGTGCTGGCGGGCGCGATAGCCTGGAGCATCGCCAACATCATCAATAAGAAAGCGGGCACACGGCAGGTTTTTGCCTTTCTGGTCTGGTCGAGCGCCTTTGCGCCCATTCCGCTCTTCATGCTGGACGGGCTGGTCAATGGCAGCGCGGGCTATCACGCGCTGTTTACCCAGCTGGATATGAAGGCGGTGTTATCGATACTGTTTCAGGTCTATCCCAACACCCTGCTCGGCTACTGGGTGTGGAACTGGCTGCTGAAGCAGTATCCGGTCTCCACCGTCGCGCCGCTGTCGCTGCTGGTGCCGGTGTTCGGCATCCTGGGGTCAGTGGCGATATTTGGCGAAACGGTTTCAGCCCCGAAGATCGTTGCGCTGCTGCTGATCATCGCCGGCCTGGCGGTGGGACTGTACGGGCAGCGGGTCGTGCGCTTTATCAGCGTGCGATCTGCCTGACGCTGAGAAGGCTATTCACCGTGCCGCTGGCAGAACGCTTCGATGTCGCCGTGCTGAAAGTCGGGCAGATTCGCCATCAGTTTCTCCAGCGGCCAGTTCCACCAGGCAATGCGCTGCAGGCGCGCCGCAATCGCAGGCGTAAACCGCACCCGCAGTGGTCTGGCAGGCACACCGCCCACCACGCTGTAGGGCGCGACGTTCTTCGTGACCACAGCCCCTGCGGCCAGCACCGCACCATCACCAATCGTGACGCCGGGCAGCACAATCACGCCGTGGCCGATCCAGACATCATTTCCGATCACCACCCGATCGGCGCGGCGGGCCGCAAAAAAGCCCCGATCGCGACGGGCGTCGGGATGGTAATACTCCGGGCAGTAGGTAAAGCGATGCTGGGAGGCGCGGTCCATGGGATGATTCGGCGCGCCGATCCGCACCTGATTAGCGATGGCGCAGAATCGCCCTATCTGAGTATCGGCCAGGCAGCAGTGCTCGCCCACATAGGAGAAGTCACCCAGCTCGCTATATTCCAGCGAGCTGTGCGCCAGGATCTCACACTGCTGACCTACAGTGGTTTCCCGCATCTTCACACTCTCATCAATACAGGTGTGCGCTAAACGGGCGGGCATAACGGCGGCAATGGACATAGAACTCCCGGTCTGGATAAGCAGCGCCCCGGCGGCGTGCTTTTGCCGCACCACCTTACCCGCCCCGGATGACAGAGAATTGACACAGAAAAAAGGCGGAGTGGTTAGCTCCGCCTTGTTTCAAGTTCCGGTTAACCTGCGTGACCGGTCAGTTGCATAAGGGCAACGATGATCTGCAAGATGACCCGGATAAGATCCAGAATCAGCTTAGTCAGTTCCATCACTTTCCTTCTCCTTTTACAGGAGCGCGCTGTTCGGCAACCAGGGCTTTGACTCTACCCGCCGGGCGCCTAAGCACATCTTTGTGGAGAGGGCTGAGCGGCACTCATGGTTAAAGCCACAGGCCAGCACCACCTGATGCCTGCCGGGATTTTAAAACCGTGCCCCTGGGAGCGGCCAGTCGACAATGAGGCGATGCTCAACACTCAACACCTGTATAAACATACAGCATTTTGGCGAAACTTGAAATCCTTAGCCGCACATTTTACAATCTTGTTTGTGGAGAGTGCTGAGCACCTCGTTCGCAGCGCGGTTACCAGCCGGGTCGCGAACAAAAAATAAAGGATTTGGCGAGATGCCAAATCCTTTTTTTATACCTGTCACCTGCTCAAAAAATCAGCGCAGAACCTATTTCGCCGCGCTGATTCGCCAGACGGTATTGCCTGCATCATCCGCAATCAGCACGCCGCCCTGTTTGTCGCTGGCCAGACCTACCGGCAAACCACGCACCTGCTTTTCATCCTCCGTCAGGAACCCTGAGACCACCGTCTGCGGCTGACCGACCGGCTTGCCGTTTTCGAACTTCACCCACACCACTTTGTAGCCATTCAGCGGCGTCCGGTTCCAGCTGCCATGCTCGCTGATGAACGCACCGCCCTGGTATTGCGGCATATTATCGGCGCCATAGAACAGCAGGCCCAGCGGGGCGACATGCGAACTGAGAGCATAATCGGGCTTGATCGCCTTCTCTACCAGGTCGGGACGCTGCGGTTCGGCGCGGGTATCGACATGCTGACCATAGTAGCTGTAGGGCCAGCCGTAGAAGCCTTTATCCTGCACCGAGGTCATGTAATCAGGCACCAGATCGGAGCCGATTTCGTCACGCTCGTTGACGACGGCCCACAGTTTGCCGCTCTGCGGTTCCCACTGTAAGCCGGTGGGGTTGCGCAGTCCGCTGGCATAAATACGGCTGGCACCGCTGGCCGCATCCACTTCCAGCACCGCCGCACGGCGATACTCTGCGCCAATGCCGTTCTCGGTGACGTTACTGTTAGAACCGACACCCACATAGAGCTTGCTGCCATCGGGGCTGGCTAACAGCGATTTCGTCCAGTGGTGGTTAATCGGTCCGCCCGGCAGCTCCGTCACCTCTTCTGGCGCGGTGCGGATCTCCGTCTCGCCTTCGCGATACGGGAACTTCACCAGGCTGTCGGCATTCGCCACGTAAAGCGTATTGCCGATCAGCTGCATGCCAAACGGCGAGTGCAGATTCTCAATAAAGCGGTGCTGCTCCCATTTACCATTGACGTTGCGCAGCAGCGTAATGCGGTTACCGCCATCCCCGCCCTTGCCGGACGCTTTCTGCACAATGCCCATAATCAGCTGTTTCGGCCGGGTAGTTGGCTTCGGTGGCCCGTTGGATTCCGCCACCAGCACATCGTTATTCGGCAGGACGTAAACCTGACGCGGATGCTGCAGATTCTCAGCGATTTTTTCAATCTTCAGCCCGTCAGCCACTTTTGGCATTTCACCGGCTTTCCAGGGCGTGCCTTCCGGCACCTGCATCGGCGGCATAAAGAAGTTCTGCGCCTGAGGCAGTTCGGGGTTCGGTCCAGTCTGCTTTTGCGGATCGACCCGCGCACCATCATCACAGCCTGCCAGCAACGTGGTCAGGGACAGCGCGAGCAGCGTTTTATGCGGTATGTTCATGATGGCTCCTCCTTAAGCGCTACGCTGACGTAACGCAAGTTGCACATTCGCCAGCAGCAGCAGCGCTACCACCAGCGTCGAAAGCGTCACGCCCAGCGGGATCACAGCGGCGGCATCACGACTGTGAATAAACGCATTGACGATAGCGATCACAATCGCCACCAGCCACAGCCAGAAATGGGCCTTCTCTGCACTGTCGCTACCGCGAAACAGATAAACCAGCGCGATGATTCGCGGCACAATCGCCAGTATCAGCCCCAGCGCAATCAGCCAGCTGGCGGCATCCGTCCAGAACTGCACATAGGTCTGCATGTAGAGAATATCGAACAGCCAGCCCGCCACAAAAAAGCCCAGCGGCACAGGCTCCAGCAGGGCATACAGCGTCACGGCAAAGGCCGATCTTCCCAGGGTATTGCGCATGTTTCTCTCCATTTTTAACGTGAATGCGGATTGGGTCAGACGTCGCGCTGCTCAGAGCAACCGACCCCGCGCCAGTAAAAGATTAGTAAATCTGAAGAGAAACAGAGGGTTTATTCGGAAGGAATTGCAAATCAGGCGGATGACGTCCCTGTCATCGCCGGTCTGTCAGGGCTTATCAGCGGGTAATGTCACCCAGTATCCTGGCTGGTAAGGCAGCGGCAGAAACTTCTCGTGGAAGGTGCGGAAAGTGGCGTCCGGATCCAGATCGGCAAAGAGATCGGGATGCAGCCATTTTGCCAGCGCTTGGATAGCGACAAACTGATACGGACTGTCGTAGAACTGATGCCAGATGGCGTGAACGTTGCCGTTATGCGCGACCGGCAGAGTTTTAAAGGCATCACGCATCATCAGCGCTTTCAGACGCGCCGTGGCTTCGGTGACATTGGCGCCCGGACCGACGCCGACCCATTTGCCCACCGTGTTGTAGTTCTTCCAGTTCGCGCCGGTCACCACCACCACATCGGGCTGGCTGGCGATGATCTGCTCCGGATTAACGGTGCCGAAGGTGCCAGGGATCAGATCTTTAGCGATGTTGCGACCGCCTGCGATCTCCACCATCTGACCAAAGTTCTCATTGCCAAACGACATGCAGCACTCGTCGCTGTAGCCGCCCGCGCGGTCAATCATCACTTTCGGGCGGTAGCCGGTGAAGTTCTTCAGACGCGAGGTGACAAGGTCAATCTGCTGCTGGCGGAAGGTGATGATCTCCTGAGCACGCTCCGGTTTATTCACCAGTTCGCCCATGATGCGGATACTTTTCTCCGCGTTCACCATCGGCGCTTCGCGGAAATCGATAAACACCACCGGCACGCCGACCGCCTGCAGTTTTTCAATCAGCTTGCCTTCATCGGTGGCGGCTTTGGATTCCAGATTCATCAGCACCAGATCGGGCTTCAGCGTTAACGCCTGCTCGACGTTAAAGGTGCCATCTTTCGCGCCGCCAAAGGTCGGTAATTTTTTGATTTGCGGATAGCGTTTCTCATACGCCTGATAACCATCCCAGTCCGCTTTATGCAGGTCATCACGCCAGCCAATCACCCGTTTAAACGGGGCATCGGTATCAAATGCGGCCAGCAGATAAATCTGACGGCCCTCACCCAGAATGATGCGTTTGGCCTCCTGCGGCACCTCGACCTGACGGCCTGCGACATCGGTAATCATTTTGGCCGAAGCCGTCCCTGCCAGCGTGAGCAGCCCCAGCGCTAAAAACCATTTTTTCATTGTAAAAGTCCGCACAAATGATAATGAGAATTATTAATGTAAAGCGGCGTTACTATCACCTAAAAGTGCGGTCAGGGGAAGTCCCGGCTAAATGTTTTTTGCGGCTGAGATGAAAAGGCAGAAAGGAAGCTAAAGGAGGAGAAAAGCGCAGCGTGTCGCGGCTCACAAAACGGTCAGCTTTCGTGAATATGTTCACAACACCCTGGGCAGTTGCACACATATTAGCCGTCAATCGTATTGTTTTGGCTGATGCGTTAATGAATTGTGAACGCTAGATTGAAAATGAAACAGCGTTTTAATAATCAATCAGGAAAGCCTGCCACAGGAGCGTAACCGTGAAGATCAGCGCCATTGATGTCACCCTTTTTACCTATCCCACCCAGCGCTGCGCCGACAGCGCTGGCCACTCCCATCCCGGCCCGGAAAATGATGCGCAGATGGCGTTACTGACCCTGACCAGCGAGGATGGCGACTGCGGTTACGCCTTTGCGCCGCCAGAGGTGGTGCGCTCTCACGTGGTTAACGCCTTCTTCCGCAAGGTGCTGATCGGTCAGAACGCCTTTGACCGGGAGCGTCTGTGGCAGGATCTGGCGCACTGGCAGCGCGGCAGCGCCCATCAGCTCACCGAGCGGGCGCTCTCCGCAGTGGAGCAGGCACTCTGGGACCTGATTGGGCGCAAACTGAAACAGCCGGTCCACAAACTGCTGGGCGGCTATCGCGAAAAGATCCCGGCTTACGGCAGCACCATGTGTGGCGACGAGCTGAGCGGCGGTTTATCGACGCCGGATGAGTATGCTCAGTTCGCGGAAAAACTGGTGGCGCGCGGCTATCAGGCGATCAAATTGCACACCTGGATGCCGCCGGTCTCCTTTGCCCCCAGCCCGGCGATGGATATCAAAGCCTGCGCGGCAGTCCGCGAAGCGGTCGGTCCCGATATCGCACTGATGCTGGATGGCTACCACTGGTACAGCCGCAGTGACGCGCTGACCATCGGCAAGGCACTGGAAAAGCTTAACTTCGCCTGGTTCGAGGAGCCCATGGAGGAGGAGAGCATGGCCTCTTACGCCTGGCTGGCGGACAACCTCTCTATCGACGTGCTCGGCCCGGAGAGCCTGGGTGGCAAACATCACAGCCGCGCTGACTGGGTTCGTGCCGGTGCCTGCGACATTCTGCGCGCCGGAGCCAACGGCGTGGGCGGCATCTCCGCCACCCTGAAAGTGGCGAATCTGGCTGAAGCCTTTGGTATGGATTGCGAAGTGCATGGCAACGGCGCGGCCAGCCTGGCGGTGGTCGGGGCGATCCGTAACTGCCGCTGGTATGAGCGCGGCCTGCTGCATCCCTTCCTGGATTATGAGACGCCGCCCGCCTACCTCAACAGCCTGGTTGATCCGATGGACGATCAGGGCTTCGTCACCCTGCCCACCCGTAGCGGCCTGGGGGAAGACATCAACTTCAGCTGGATTGAGACTCACACCCTGAACCGCTGGTAATGAAGTACGGCAAATAATAATAACCCCTTTACCGCGCCCCTGACCCCTTGACGACGCGGTAAACGGGAAAAACCTCTGACCTGCTGGACTTTCCCTATGACCCTGACACAACGATGTGGCGCGTGGCTGATCACGCTGCTGGTGCTGACGGGCAGTACGTCAATCCAGGCGAAGACCCCGGATGACCAGCTGATCGTCGGCATGAACATGAACAACCTGCTCACCCTGGATCCGGCCGCCATGACCGGCAACGAAGTGGTCGGCATTGTGGTGAATCTTTATGACGGCCTGGTGGAGCTGAATCCGCAGCAGCTCACCGGGGTGCGCCCGGCGCTGGCGGAACGCTGGTCAGTCAGCCCGGATAACCGCACCCTGACCTTTCATCTGCGCGACAACGTCAGGTTTCACTCCGGGAATCCGCTCACCAGCGCCGATGCGGTCTGGTCGATGCGGCGGGTGCTGCATCTGAATCTGGCACAGGCATCGGTGTGGAAATCGTACGGTTTCAGCCGCGACAACGTTGACCAGATGATCACCGCCCCCGACGATCAGACGCTGGTGATCACCCTGCCCAAGCCAAACGATCCGCAACTGGTGATCTACTCGCTGGCTGCGCTGGGCAGCATGGTGGTGCTGGACCGCAAAACGGTGCAGCAGCATGAGGTCGATGGCGACTGGGGCAATCGCTGGCTGACCACCCATGAGGCAGGTTCCGGCCCGTTCCGGCTGGATGTCTGGCAGGCAAAAGATGTGCTGCGGATGAGTCGCTCGGCAGACTACTGGCGCGGTGAGGCGAAGATGTCGCGGGTTGTATTCCGACACCTGCAGGAGTCGCAGACCCTGCGGCTGATGATGGAGAAAGGCGATCTGGATATCGCCAGTAATATGGCGATCCCCGACGTGCGCGCCCTGCGTCACGATCCCGACCTCACCATCGACGCGGTAAAAAAAGGCACCCTCTACTACCTGGCGATGAGCATGAAAGATCCGCACTTCAGCAATATCAAAGTGCGTGAGGCGGTCCGCTATCTGGTCGATTATCAGGGCATCAATAAAAGCCTGATGACCGGCTACGGCGAACTGCATCAGCGCCCGATTCAGGCCGGGATGCCCGCCACGCTGCCTGACCCCGGTTACCGGCTCGATGTGCCGCGCGCCCGTGCGCTGCTGGCTGAAGCGGGTTATCCGGACGGCTTCGACACCACGCTGCGGGTGCTGGCTGATCAGCCGTTCCTGAATATCGCCATCGCGGTGCAGTCGACGCTGCTGCAGGGCGGAATTCGGGCAAAAATCATTACCGGTACCGGCAACCAGATTTATGGCGCGATGCGCGATCGCCAGTTTAACCTGCTGGTCGGACGCGGCGGCAGCGGCGTCGAGCCGCATCCCCACTCCAGCCTGCGATCGCTGGTTTACAACCCGAACAATGCGGACAGTGCCCGGCTGACCAACTTCCAGGGCTGGCGCACCGGTTTCTACGACGCGCAGCTCAATCGCATGATCGATCAGGCGCTGGTGGAACGCGACAAAACCCGCCAGCAGCAGGACTATTTCGCCATCCAGCAGCGCTATGACCAGCTGGTGCCTGCACTGATGCCGATATCACAAATGCTCGACTCCGTGGTGGTCAGTAACCGGGTGCAGGCGTATCAGCCCCATCCTTCCGCGACCACCTTCCTGCGTGACGTCTGGAAAACCCCTGAAGCCCTGGCGGGAGGCACCCCATGATTCTGACCCTGACCCGACATCGTTGCCGCCGCATCAGCCATCGCGCGGTGCAGGTGCTGATTACCCTGTTCGGCCTGCTGCTGCTGACCTTTTTTATTGGCCGGGTGATGCCGCTGGACCCGGTGCTGGCGATTGTCGGCCCCGACGCCGATCAGGCCACGTATCAGCAGGTCTATCATCAGCTCGGTTTTGATAAACCGCTGTGGGTGCAGTTTGGCCTCTATCTAAATGCGCTACTGCATGGCGATCTCGGCCATGCGCTGCTGACCGGCCAGCCTGTGGTGCATGACATGCTGCGCGTTTTTCCCGCCACGGTAGAGCTGGCCACGCTGGCGATTGTGATTGGCGCTGGCCTCGGCGTGCCGCTGGGTGTGCTGGCGGCGGCGCGTCGTAACAGCGTCATCGACTATGTGGTGCGGATGCTCAGCCTGGCCGGTTACTCCACGCCCATTTTCTGGGTCGGCATGATGGGCCTGCTGCTGTTCTATGCCCATCTCGGCTGGGTCGGCGGCGCAGGACGGGTGGACTTCAGCCTCGATGGCATCGTGCCACCTCGCACCGGCTTTATGCTGATCGACGCCCTGCTGGCCGGCAACAGCCAGGTGTTTTGGAACGCGCTGAATCATCTGGTGCTGCCCGCCTCACTGCTCGGCTTTCACTCCATGGCGTACATCAGCCGCATGACGCGCAGCTTTATGCTGGCGCAACTGTCACAGGAGTTCATTCTCACCGCGCGGGTCAAGGGCCTGACCGAATGGCAGGTGATCTGGCAGCACGCCTTCCGCAATATTCTGGTGCAGCTGCTGACCGTGGTGGCGCTGGCCTATGGCTCGCTGCTGGAGGGCGCGGTGCTGATCGAGACGGTCTTCTCCTGGCCCGGCTTTGGTTCCTACCTCACCGGCAGCCTGATGCTGGGCGATATGAATGCGGTAATGGGCTGTGTGCTGGTGGTGGGCCTGATTTTTGTGCTGCTTAATCTGATCTCCGACCTGCTTTATCAGGTGTTCGATCCGAGGACCAAAGTATGACGATCTCGTTTGATGCTGCGTCTGTCAGTCATTCCCGTGAGCGACTGGCACGTTGCCAGCGTTTTGCTGCCCGCTGCGGCTACTTCCTGTGGCGCATGGCCTGTAATCCCCTGACCGCCATTGGCGGCGGCATTGTACTGCTGCTCTGTATCGTGGCGCTGTTTGCGCCCTGGATCGCGCCCTATCATCCGCTGATTCAGGATCTGGACAACGCCTTAACGCCGCCCGGCGCGGCGCACTGGTTCGGTACCGACGAGTTTGGCCGCGATATCTTCAGCCGTCTGGTGTGGGGGGCGCGCATCACGCTCTACATCGTGCTGCTGGTGTCAGTCACCGTCGGGCCGCTGGGCCTGCTGCTGGGCGTCACCGCCGGGTACTTCGGCGGCAAAGTCGACGGCGTGCTGATGCGCGTCACCGATATCTTCATCTCCTTTCCGAGCCTGGTACTGGCGCTGGCGTTTGTTGCCGCACTGGGGCCGGGTCTGGAGCATGTGGTGATTGCCATTACGCTCACCGCGTGGCCGCCCATCGCCCGTCTGGCGCGCGCCGAAACACTGTCGCTGCGTCAGGCGGACTTTATCTCGGCGGTGCGTTTACAGGGCGCGTCGCCGCTGCGGGTGCTGTGGAAACACATTATTCCGCTCTGCCTGCCGTCGGTGATTATCCGCATCACCATGAACATGGCAGGCATTATCCTCACCGCCGCCGGGCTGGGATTTCTCGGGCTGGGCGCGCAGCCGCCCGATCCCGAATGGGGCGCGATGATCGCCAGCGGCCGTACCTACATGCTGGAGTGCTGGTGGGTTGTCACCGTGCCCGGTCTGGCGATCCTGATTAACAGCCTGGCATTTAACTTCTTAGGAGATGGCCTACGTGACCTGCTCGATCCCCGCAGTGAGTAACGCCTCGCCGTTGCTCGACGTGCGCGATTTGCACGTAAATTTTGTTAACGGACGCCAGGTAACCCCGGCGGTGCGCGGCGTCTCCTTTCAGCTCGGTCAGGAGAAGCTGGCGATTGTCGGTGAGTCCGGCTCCGGTAAATCCACGGTGGGCCGCGCCCTGCTGCAGCTGCATCCGGCGAAGGCGCGCATCGAGGCGAGCCGGATGCAGTTTGGCGATATCGACCTGCTGCACGCCAGCCCGGCACAGATGCGCACCATTCGCGGCAAACGCATCTCAATGATAATGCAGGACCCGAAATATTCTCTGAATCCGGTGATTCGGGTTGGCGAGCAGATCGCCGAGGCCTGGCGCAGTCACCATCGCGACCAGAAACCGGCGGCACGTCAGCGGGCGCTGGCGATGCTGGAGGAGGTGCAGATCCGCGATCCGGAACGGGTTTATCAGCTCTATCCGCATGAGATTTCCGGCGGTCAGGGGCAGCGCGTGATGATCGCCATGATGCTGATCACTGAACCGGAACTGGTCATTGCTGACGAGCCGACCTCTGCGCTGGATGTCTCAGTTCGCCTGCAGGTGCTGGCGCTGCTGGATGATCTGGTGAAAGCCCGCGGGCTGGGGCTGATTTTTATCAGTCACGACATCAGTCTGGTGCGCAGCTTCTGCGATCGGGTGCTGGTGATGTATGCCGGGCGTGTCGTGGAGTCGCTGGCCGCCAGTGAACTTGACCGCGCGCAGCATCCCTACACCCAGGGCCTGCTGGCGGCGCTGCCCGATCTTGATCAACGCCGTACGCGCCTGCCGGTGTTACAACGTCACGTAAGCTGGTTAACCGACTAAGGAGTCGCGATGATCGAAGTGAAAAATCTCAACCTCAGCTTCGGCGATGAGGGCGTGCGCAATCAGGTGCTGTTCGACGTGAATCTGCAGGTCAAACAGGGTGAAATCTTCGGGCTGGTCGGTGAGTCGGGATCGGGTAAAACCACGGTACTGAAGTGCCTGGCGGGCCTGTTTACGCACTGGCAGGGAGAGCTGACGATTGAAAACCAGCCGCTGACTCATCGCATCGATCGGGCGCGCTGTCGGCAGGTGCAGATGGTATTTCAGGATCCTTACGGTTCGCTGCACCCGCGTCACACGCTGGGCGATATCCTTGAAGAGCCGTTGCAGATTCAGGGCATCGGACAGCGTCAGCAGCGCGTGGTGGCGATGCTGGATAAGGTCGGGCTGAATCGCGCCTGGCAGACGCGCTATCCCCACCAGCTTTCCGGTGGGCAGCGTCAGCGCGTGGCGATTGCGAGGGCGCTGATTTTAGAGCCGCGCGTGCTGTTGCTGGATGAGCCGACCTCCGCACTGGATGTTTCGGTGCAGGCGGAGATCCTGAATCTGCTCAGCGATCTGCAGCAGCAGGAGAACCTGACCTATCTGATGGTGACGCACGATCTTGGCGTGGTGGCGCATCTCTGTCATCGCGTGGCGGTGATGCAACACGGCAAGGTGCTGGAGACGCTGGATGTGCCGACGCTGGTGGCCGATCGCGCCGCGATGCCCTACACGCGAATGCTGGTGGAGGCGAGTCGCCACAGCCCTCCTGCGCTGGCGCAGCAGAGCTGAAGAGTAACTGACCCAGAAAGAAGATAAAAAAGGGCCGGTCAGACCGGCCCGGTGAAATCGGAAGAATTAGTGAGTCAGCTGACGCACAAAGGCAACGATCTCCTGATTTTTGCCATGTTCAGACAGGCACTGCTGGAAACGCGGGCCGCTGACGGCGGTGCGCACCAGTTCAGGATCGATGGCGCGCAGGGTGTCGAGATAGTTCTCTTTGATCACCGCAGCTTTAACCTGATTCAGCAGACCGGCGTTGCGTACCTGCGGCTCTTTACGCTCTGGCGGATAGCCATTGCCCTTCTCGCCGGTGAACGCTTTTTCAAAGATAAAGCGCAGGTTCAGCTCAGCCCCCCAGCCAAACCCTTTGGCGAATGGCAGGGATAAGGCATTACCGTTGTTGATCTGCGCGAACAGGTAAGCATCCGCCGGATCGATACAGTAGCCGCAGACCACGCCCGGATGAATGTTCAGCGACATCAGCGCGCCCTGGCCGGTGCCGCAGCCCGCGACCACGAAATCTACCGCCTGGCTGTTAAGCAGCACACTGGCCTGGATGCCAAGGTGAATGTAGGTCAGATGGTGATCCTGCTCATCGCTCATCCCGACGTTGAAGACCTGATGGCCCAGCGGCTGCGCGACGCCTTCCAGTTCTTTCAGCACGGTTACGTTCTTAGCGGCCTGGCTGTTTTCCATCATTAACGCGATTTTCATGATCTACCCTCATAAAATTAATGAAACACTGTTTCATTTTAGAGAAAAACCACTAAAGTGCATGGACTAATTCACCCTGGTGCTGTGAGACCCATCACAAAATGGTCACTGCAGCGCCCACTACCGCATGAGGATAAAGATGTTTATCTACCATAAAGAGCGACCACTGGAAGATCTGGGTAACGGTGTGACCCGTCGCGTACTGGCGCATGGCGGCACGATGATGGCGGTTGAAGTGAGTTTCGAAAAAGAGGCTGTCGGCCCGCTGCATCATCATCCCCACGAGCAACTGACCTATGTGCTCAGCGGACGCTTTGCCTTCACCATTGATGGCGAAACGCGGGAAGTGGGTGCGGGCGATACACTCTACAAAGCACCCGATGTGGTTCATGGCTGTGTCTGTCTTGAGGCGGGTGTGCTGCTGGATACCTTTACGCCACAACGCGAAGATTTCCTGTAAGTAACATTGCCTGCGCGGCCTGCCGGGCCGCCTGGCGAAACATCAGTTCACTGGTTTTTAATTATTCCCAAAATCCTCCAGAAATAATCGATAAATCCCCGGAATCGCATTGCCGGATTAAACAGTTAACTAACATAAAGTTAATCTGTTCCCGCGCTACGCTTAGCCTCGGCTAAAAAATCAATCAGGCCCATTCCTGTACAAAACCCGGATCGTTGTATAAGTTTAATAGCAACACCAGTGCGTTTTTTAACCCGAACAAGGATAATAATATGCCAATGCAAAACACCCTCACCTTGCCGCTGAACCACAACGTCTCGGTTAAAAATGAGTTCCGTTCATCCTTTGCAGCATCTGAGCAGGACAAACTCCATTTTCTGATCGAAGAGTTAATGGAAGCGGGCAAGGAAAAAAGCTGCATGGAACTGCTGCGTCATCTGGCCTCTGCAGACAGTGCCGAAGAAGAAGCCTGCTGCCGTGAACTGCTTACGTTGCTGATGGCCCAAAAATGAAGCCTGTGGCTGGCTGTTCAGCGCAGATTCAACGCACAGCATCACCACGAAAACTCGCCTGACCGTATTTCCCCGTTCAGGCGCGTCACCTCTCCAGTAAAAGCCGCCTTTTTCCTTTGCGCCGCCATGCACACCGAAGCGGATGCAGTTACGCGCGTTTATTCCGATTATAACGACCTCACGACTCCCATTGCTTCTCTCTCAACACTTTTGTTAGCCTGAATTTTCACCGATTCATTATCAGGTTCCACAGGAGTGATATGACCATGACCTCTTCCACCGCCACACTGCATCTGCTGTGTGGAAAAATGGCTTCCGGAAAATCGACGCTGGCAGCGGAGCTGGGTGCTGTGCCCGGTTGCGTGGTCATCAGCGAGGATCAGTGGCTGGCCGCGCTTTATCAGGATGAGATGCAGTCGGTGGCCGACTACGTGCGCGTTGCGGCAAAACTCAGAAAGGCGATGACGCCCCATCTGGTGGCGCTGCTAAACGCGGGCGTGTCGGTGGTGCTCGATTTTCCGGCCAACACCCGGGCGAATCGTGCCTGGATGCGCTCGGTGATTGAGGCATCCTCTGCCGATCATCGCCTGCATTATCTGGACGTGCCGGACGCGCTCTGTAAATCGCGGCTGCACGCCCGTAATCAGGGTGGCGAACACGCCTTTGCCGCCACGGACGAGCAGTTCACGCTGATTACCCGCTATTTCGAACCACCGCAGGAGGAGGAAGGCTTTAACCTGGTGCGCCACGGTTAACGCCTTCTGAATTTAAGCGAGATCGAGTGCCGCGAGCACGTCAGCTATCTGCTGGCAATCTCCATCGGTGAGCGGCAATAGCGGACGCGGCAGGCAGTCGCGTTCGGTCAGGCCCAGCAGCCCCGCCGCCGCACTGATCACCCGGAAACTGCCGCCGTGCTGGCGGAACAGCGCCCATAAGGGCTGCAGGCGATCGGATTGCGCCCTGACGCTCTCATAATCGCCTGCGGCTGCCGCGTCGGTCATCGCTTTAGCGACGCGCGGAAACAGCCCGCCGCACACCGAATACCAGCTATCACATCCGGCAATCAACGCATTGGCGGCAGAGGCGTCACCGCTGATGCCAATCGATACGGAAGCAGGCAGCGTGCCGCGCAGTTGAGCCAGGCGATCATTCGCTGCGGACTGCTCCGCCGGAACACCCGGAATTTTCACTGAGCCTACACCGGGCAGTGCGGCGATCCGGCTCAGCAGCGCATCGGAAAACGTAAAATGGGTGGTGCCCGGATTGTCATAGATGCAGATCGGCACCGAAACGTGGCGCGTCACAGTCTCAAACAGCCCAAGCACCTCATCCTCTTTCAATGCCTGATAACCCAGTGGCGGCAGCAGTAACGCGGATGCGCCCGCCTGCTGCGCGTCCTCCGCCAGTGCCAGCACCTCATCGGTGCTCACCGCGCCAATGCAGATCATCACCGGAATCGCCTCTGCATGCTCAACCGCCAGCTCTGCGATGCGCCTGCGCTGCGGGCGGGTCAGATAGGCGTAGCTGCCGGTTGACCCCAGCACGCCCAGGGAGTCGACTTTTGCCTCAGTCAGCCTGCGCAGCAGACGCAAAAAGGCCGCTTCATCGGGCTTGCCATGAACAAAGGGAGTAAGGGGAAAGGCACTGAGTCCGCTGAACATATCGTCTGCTCCATCGTAAATGTGAACGGGCTGGACATCACCCGTACAGCCATATTTCGTCACCGGCCGAAGCATCGGTTCGCCCCGCCCGCTATGTTGGCGCTATCACCCTTTTTGCTCACAACTTTTTTAATCTAAACCCAGGGATAATAGCGATGATTGCCGTACTGTTTGAAGCCGAGGCCAGACCGGAACACCAGATGCGTTACCTGCAACTGGCTGCTGACCTTAAACCGCTGCTGATGCAGAACAGCGGATTTATCTCTCTTGAACGCTTTCAAAGCCTGACCAATGAGAAAAAAATTCTTTCGCTCTCCTGGTGGCGCGATGAGGAGTCGGTGCTGGCCTGGAAGCGCAACCTGTGCCACCAGGCCGCGCAAAAGGAAGGCCGTGAGACCCTTTTTGCCGGTTATCGGCTGCGCATCGTCACGCTGGTCAGAGAATATGCTTCACAACAGGGAGTAAGTTAACATGTTCGATATTCATGTGATCCTGCAAAATAGTCCAGGGACACTTTCCCGACTCACCACGCTACTGGGCCGTCATGGCATCGGACTGGAGGGCGGCGGCCTGTTCTCTTTTGGTGAGCAGAGCCACGCCCATTTTCTGGTCGTGGAAGGTGAACGGGCGCGCGCTGTGCTGGAAGCAGAAGGGATCGCCGTCCAGGCCGTCAGCGTTCCGCTGATTCGCAGGCTTCCGCAGCAGCGCCCCGGCGAGCTGGGGGCGATTACGGCACGCCTGGCCGATGCCGGGATCAACATCCAGGTGCAATACAGCGATCACGCTAACCAGCTGATCCTGATCACCGATAACAATCAGTCAGCCGCCGGGCTGACTACAGAATGGGCACCGTAATCTGATGGCAGGACCGCAGCCGCAACACGCGCCGGACAACAGCGACACGCTTGAGCACGCGATTGCAGGCGTCGCTGCCGCGATGGCCGATCCGTCACGGGTCAGGATGCTGTCAGCGCTGATGGATGGACGCGCCTGGACCGCCACGGAACTCTGTGCCGTCACCGACGTGGCGCCCTCTACCGCCAGCGCGCATCTGAACCGGTTGATTAACAGCGGTCTGATCGTCTGTGTGGCGCAGGGGCGTCACCGTTATTACCGGCTAACCGGCAGTGATGTCGCTGCGCTGATTGAGAACATGATGGGCGTGTCGTGGCAACGGATCGCCGCGCCAGAGAGCAGCACGCCAGCATCGCTTCGCACCGCCCGCACCTGTTACGACCATCTGGCAGGCGAAGTCGCCGTGCAGATCTACGCCGTTATGGCGCAACAGGGCTGGATCACGCCGGAGGGCAGCGCGGTCACCCTTTACGGAGAGCAGCAGTTTGCCGCGTTGCGGATTGATCTGTCACAACCCGGACGCCGCAAGGGGTGTTGCGGCTGTCTCGACTGGAGTGAGCGCCGGTTCCATCTCGGCGGCTACGCGGGTGCTGCGCTGCTGACCGCCTTTGACGCACAGGGCTGGCTCACCCGTCAGCCCGGCTATCGTGAGGTCGCGTTTACGGCGGCGGGCATCCGGCAGTTACGTCAGGTTTTCGATATCACCCTTCGCTGACACAGCCCGCCTGAGGCCTGCCCCATTTGCCGCCAGGCTCTGAGCGGCTGGCCTCAGACTGGCCGTAATCCCCCTTTAAGCCCGTAACCAGCTTATGAATTCTGTCACATTTCCGCAAACTCGCCTCAGAGCCGATAACATGCGGATAAAATCGCCAACCCCGATAACCTTCTGAATCACAATGCTTTTAAATGGTAACGCCAGGCAATCATGCGGCACACACATCAATCCATGCCCTTTTTGCACTTATTTCGCGCCGGGCGCTGATCCACTCTTCAGTTCACAGGCGCGGCAAAAAGCGTCAAACCTTACTGGAGTTACTGATGCAGACAACCTCACCCATGACTCACCGCGCCAGGATCGGCGCCATATTCCGTGTGACCTCGGGAAATTTCCTCGAACAGTTCGATTTCTTCCTGTTCGGTTTCTATGCCACCTATATCGCCCATACCTTCTTCCCGGCCAGCAGTGAGTTCGCCTCACTGATGATGACCTTTGCCGTGTTTGGCGCAGGATTCCTGATGCGTCCTATCGGCGCCGTGGTGCTGGGCGCGTACATCGATAAGGTCGGTCGTCGTAAGGGGCTGATCGTTACGCTCTCCATCATGGCGGCGGGCACCTTTATGATCGTGCTGATCCCCTCCTACCAGAGCATTGGGCTGTGGGCTCCGATGCTGGTGCTGATTGGCCGACTGCTTCAGGGCTTCTCCGCCGGTGCAGAGCTGGGCGGTGTGTCGGTCTATCTGGCGGAGATCGCTACGCCGGGCCGCAAAGGCTTCTACACCAGCTGGCAGTCGGGTAGTCAGCAGGTCGCGATTATGGTTGCGGCGGCGATGGGCTTTATCCTCAACGCCGTGCTGGAAGAGAGTGCCATCCGCGAATGGGGCTGGCGTATCCCGTTCCTGTTTGGCTGCCTGATTGTGCCGTTTATTTTCCTGCTGCGTCGCAAACTGGAAGAGACGCAGGAGTTCAACAACCGTCGCAGCCATCCTGATGTGAAACAGGTGTTCCGCATCCTGCTCAACAACTGGCAGGTGGTGATTGCCGGGATGCTGATGGTGGCAATGACGACCACAGCCTTTTATCTGATTACGGTATACGCACCGACCTTTGGTAAGAAAGTGCTGCTGCTGAGCGCTTCTGACAGCCTGCTGGTGACCTTGCTGGTGGCAGTATCAAACTTTATCTGGCTGCCGATTGGCGGCGCGATCTCCGACCGCTTTGGCCGTAAGCCTGTGCTGGTCGCCATGACCCTGCTGGCGATTGTCACCACCTATCCGGCGCTGAGCATGCTGGCGGCAGCGCCGGGCTTCTCGATGATGCTGGGCGTGCTGCTGTGGCTGTCGATGATTTACGGACTCTACAACGGCGCGATGATCCCGGCGCTGACCGAAATCATGCCAGCGGAAGTGCGTGTGGCGGGCTTCTCGCTGGCCTACAGCCTGGCAACGGCGCTGTTTGGTGGCTTTACCCCGGTGATGTCAACCGGCCTGATTGAGATGACCGGCGACAAAGCCTCGCCAGGCTACTGGATGAGTTTTGCGGCCGTCTGCGCCCTGGGTGCAACACTATATCTTTATCGTCGTACCCGCAGTGCCGTATCGCCTGCCCATGAAACTGTAAGCTGAGGAATGAAGATGAAACTGAAAACGATGTCGCTGTACGCTGCCCTGCTGTTCAGCGTGGCGGGCAGCGCCACGGCGCAGGCGAAAGAACTGACGGTAATGATCTCCGGTGGTTTCAAAGCAGCGTGGGATACCCTGTCGCCCCAATTCGCAAAACAGGAAGGCATCACCATCAACACCGTTGCTGGCCCGTCAATGGGCAAGACACCGCAGACAATTCCGAACCGACTGGCGCGCGGCGAACCGGCCGATGTGGTGATTATGGTCGGCGATGCGTTAAGCGATCTGCAAAAAAAGGGCGAGACGCTGCCAGGTTCACGGGTTGAACTGGCGGACTCCCGCATCGGCGCGGTCATTAAAAAAGGGGCTACGCCGGTTAAAATCGGCAGCGAAAGCGAGCTGCGTGCAGCCCTGCTGAACGCCCCTTCCATCGCCTACTCTGACAGCGCCAGCGGCAAATATGTCAGCAGCCAGCTGTTTAGCCGACTGGGCATTGAGGATCAGGTGAAGGCGAAAGCGGTGAAGGTTGAGCGCATCCCGGTGGCATCAGAGGTCGCGGCGGGTAAATACGCTATCGGCTTTCAGCAGGTCAGTGAACTGCTGCCGGTCTCCGGCGTAACGTTCATTGGCGAACTGCCGGACAAACTGCAGTACACCACCCGCTTCGCCGGTGCCGTGGTGCGCAAATCCGCGCAGCCGGACGAGGCAGCGAAGCTGCTGCACTGGCTCGCCTCACCTCAGGCTCAGCAGGCGGTGCACGCCAGCGGTCTGCACACTGTGAAAGCGTCCAAACCGGTTAAAGTCGCTGATACTGTTCAATAATCAGGTTCTCGAGTTCGCTGGCGATATGCGATAGCGTGCGGCCATTTTTACGCAACAGACCCACGGTGCGTTTTACCTCCGGGTCAGTTAACGGCACCGCCATCAGCATGGCGTGATCGTAGCCAGGCATCGACATGGCGGGGACAGCAGCAATGCCCAGCCCCGCCTCAACCATCCCCAGCATGGTGGTCACGTGCCGGGTTTCACAGATACAGGGCTTCTCCGGCATTACCGCCTGCAACGCCAGATCCAGCAGGTTACGATTGCCGGAAGTCTTATCCAGCCCGACCCACTCATACTGATAAAACGCCTGCCAGCTCAGACTCTTTTTGCCTGCTATCGGATGGTCACGCCGACAGGCCGCGACGTATGGGTCATCCATCAGCGGCTGGAAATGCACATCCGGCTGCGAGCGGCTTGAAAAACTGATGCCGAAGTCGGCCTGCCCGCCAATCACCGCGTCATAGACGTTGGCCGCGCTGCTGTCGATCAGCTTCACCCGCACCTTTGGATAGCGCGCCTGAAACAGCCGGATGATGCTGGGCATAAAGTAGTAGGCGGCTGACGGCACGCAGGCCACGGTGATCAATCCGGTGCGGGCTAAGCTCACCTCACTCAGATCGGCCATGACCTCTTCAAAATCGGCCAGCAGCTTTTCCGAGCGCTGAGCAAACGCATGTCCTTTCAGCGTCAGCGTGACACGACGCGTGGTCCGCTCAAACAGTTTGATTCCCAGCGTGGTTTCCAGCTTGTCGATACGGCGGCTTAGCGCCGACTGTGAGAGGCAGATCGATTCCGCCGCCAGACGAAAATTGCCAAACTCCACCAGCGCGCGAAACGCGTAGAGATCGTTGAGATCGAAATTAACTGGCATAAATCCCTCTTCCCTTAAACCGCATCATGCTTGTCATCATTTTCGTCACCTTCCGTCAGGGTGAAATCGGTAACAAATCTGCTGAGGAGTTGCTCCAGCGTTTCGCGATCGCTCTCCGGCCAGTGTTGGAAAACGCGCTGATAGACCTTCACGCGCTGCGCATCGATTTTATCGGTCATCGCCCGGCCATCCGCGGTAATAACTGCCTCGTTGATCCTTTTGTCCTGACGATTTTTCTGCCGCATGACCAGCCCGGTTTCCTCCAGTTTCGCCACCTGCCGGCTGACCGTACTGTAGTCACGCCCCACCCGATCGGCCAGTTCGCCTACGCCGATCGGCCCGAAGCGGCTGACCTGAACCAGCAACGGAAACAGCGCCCGATCGAGTTCAATACCCGCCGCTTTGATCATCGCCATATCGCGCTGGGGCCGGTTAAGCGCGCCTGCAATCGTCAGCAGACAATTATGCAGCGCATCGTATTTATGTGTATTTTGCACACTTTTCATTGACGCCATCCAGAGGCAGGGATAATGTGTGTACTTTACACCCATTATCCCCCAGACAGAAGGCGGATCAACCATGAAAGCAGCAATAATCGATCAGGCAGGCGCAAAACCTCACTACGGTGACAGGCCGGAACCCCAGGCCGGTGAGCATCAGCAGCGGATCACCGTCAGAGCCGCAGCACTCAGCCAGCTGGCAAAAGCCCGGGCGGCGGGCAGCCACTACAGCGCCGTTGCGCAATTCCCGTTTATTCCGGGCATTGACGGAACGGGCTACCTCGACAACGGTGAGGCTGTCTACTTTCTGGCTTTTGACTCCGCCTCGGGCAGTATGGCCGAGCGCACGGTAGTCAGTAGTGAACACATCATCCCACTGCCTTCTGGCCTTGATCTGGTGCTGGCTGCCGCTCTCGCGAATCCGGGCATGTCCTCCTGGGCAGCGCTGACCCGTCGGGCCGCACTTCGCCCCGGCGAGACCGTCCTGATCAATGGCGCGACCGGCACTTCGGGTCGCCTGGCGATCCGCATAGCCCGTGCGCTGGGTGCAGGTAAAATCATTGCCACTGGCCGTAACAGAGAAACGCTGCAGCAGCTGCACAATGAGGGTGCTGATATCACTCTGACGCTGGATGCGCTGCCCGCCGAACTTCCCGCCCTGATGGCAGAGGGCGTTGATGTCGTACTGGATTATTTGTGGGGTGAGAGCGCACTGGCGATCATGACTGCGGCGGTTCGGGGTGGCGACAAAATCGTGCGCTTTGTGCAGATTGGTTCGCTGAGCGGACAGGAAATTTCCCTGCACAGTAAGCTACTGCGCTCATCCGGGCTAACGCTGATGGGAAGCGGGCTGGGCAGTGTGTCAGATCGTGAACTCATCGCCTCGATAGGGGAAATGCTGCAGGCCGCCGGACCGCACGGTTTTACCATTCCTTTCCGGTCGAGGCCATTAAGTGATATCGCGGAGGAATGGCAAGGCGACGACAGCCGCTGCCGGACGGTATTTACCCTTCCGTAACAGACGGCTCCACCTCATGCAGAAATCGACCTGGATAATCGGGTTGAATGGCGTGCTGGCTGCTGTAGCGGCCAAACAGCTTATAGCGGTTTAATGCGATGCGGTCGTAGGCAAAATTACTGATCGCGTCGGGAAAGTGGCGCAGCACCGCCAGTCCTCGCCACGGGCCCGGCAGGTGCTGCATCACGCGGAACACCGCCTGCGCCCGCAGCCAGTGCTGATTACCGTCAATGTAGACAATGGTGCTGATGTTCTCTTCCGGCATACCGGCCCAGCGCAGCAGCGCTTTGCCCTGCTCGCTCTGCACCGAGGCAAAACGCACCTGCCGCGCCAGATGGTGACGCAGCAGGAACTGAACCCAGCCGTTACAGAGCTTACAGACGCCGTCATAGAGCACGGCGCTCTCACCGGTTTGCAGATACGGGGGCAACGACATCCTGCAACTCCTCACTCCTCTGATGATGAGCTGAAGTGTAGCGGGTTCTGGTCAGTTGCTGTTGCAGCCAGTGGATAACGGCAGCGTGATCCTGGGCACAGGCATCCACTTCACACACTGGTCCCAGCGCCATCGGCCTGGCCTGTTGCGCCAGCAGGCGCAGCTCCGGCAGATACTCCGCGCCCGGATGGCCCGGCAGTCGCTGCGACAGACGCGCCTGATAGCGCGCCACCGCCACCTCCGGCGCGATCGTCAGCCACAGCTCCAGCACCTCTTCAACGCCCGCCTGTTGCAGTCCCTGCTCCAGCAGCGTGCGCGGCTGAAAACCAAACCAGGCATCGATTAGCCAGACCTGACTGGCGGGCGCCTGTTCAACGATATTCCAGATCGCCTGATAAGCCGCGCAGCCCAGTTGCCGGTTACGCTGGCGATCGACCGGCGCGAAAGCGTGCATAAAGGGCTCTTTGAGGCTGTCGAGCGTCAGCACCGGCCAGCCAAAGTGTTGTGACAGCGCGTGCGTCAGGGTGCTCTTTCCCGATGCCGGAATGCCGTTAACCAGCACCACGCGTTTAGGAGGGGAGTTTTGCGTCATAAGATATCGATAACCTCCGCGACACTGCTGGCCTGACGTAACCGGACCAGCGTCTCCTCATCCTCCAGCAGCGACACAATCGCGCGGATCCCCTCTTCGATGTGCGCATTGCTGTCACGCGCGCCAAACATAATCACAATGTCTGCCTTATCACCGCCTTCAAACGAGATTGGCTCATTCAGCAGGATCATACTGAAACAGTCTCGGATTACCCCCGCTTCCGGTCGCGCATGGGGAATGGCGATGCCCTCCTCAAACACATAATAAGCGCCATGGGCCAGCGTGTTGGCGATCACCGCATCCGGATAGGAGGCCGCGAGATAGCCGCCGCTGACCAGCGGTTCGGCGGCCAGCGCGATAACCTGACGCCAGTCCGTGGCGTCGATGCCAATCTGAATGGCGTTGGCCTCTTGCAATAACTGCTTAATCGTCATCAGCTCTCCTTAAATCGACTGGCGAACCACATTGCGTAATTCATCGATTTTGACAAACAGCGCATCAATTTCATTGCGGTAGCGACGGCTTTTCGCAAATAAACTTAATGCCCGGTTATATTCCAGCATTAATTGTTTTTGCGTTTCGCCATCACGCGGATTAATAGCCAGCTGCTGCTCCAGTTGCGTTATTTTCTCGCGACTTAATTCCGCCAGATGATCCTGTTGCTGCTCGCTGGGTTGTTCCACAGCCGGAGACTTTTTTAAGAATCCAAACATAGGCTCTCCTGCCCCCTATGATGTCGGGGTAGCTCAGATTAATTGTGATGATTAAAACGTTTAACGCAATAACCCGGTGATGGCGACGCGGGCAATTAACGGAATAACTGCATTTTCTCTACCAGCACATTCGTCACCGCATCATTGGCCGGTACCAGGAAATTACGCACGCTGTCATTCACCTTGCCTTTTTCGAAGGTTGATTTGCACTGCGCCACCCACTGAACGTTCATTTCGGTGCCGACATTCACCTTCTCAATTCCACTGCTCACCGCCAGCCGCATATCTTCATCGCTGACGCCGGTGCCGCCGTGCAGTACCAGTGGCGTATGGGTTGCCGCCGTAATATCCGCCAGTCGCTGATGCTGAATATGCGCTTTACCGGTGTAAAGGCCATGTACAGTGCCGATTGAGATCGCCAGCATATCGACGCCGGTCTCTTCGACGAAGCGGCGTGCATCTTCCACCGGCGTAAAAGCGATCGCCTCCATCTCCACACATTTACCATCTTCCGAGCCGCCAATCGCGCCCAGCTCCGCTTCAACCGAGACATTATGCGGACGCGCCATATCAATCACCCGGCGGGTATTGGCAATATTCTCTTCGATCGAAAGATGTGACCCGTCATACATTACGGAACTGAATCCGGCATCAATCGCCGTCTGAATCGCGGCTAAATCGGAACAGTGATCGAGATGCAGACAGGTCGGCACATTCATACTTTCGGACAGCGATTTAATTGCATCGACCAGCAGCTTATGGCCGAGATATTTCGCCGTGCCGGTAGAGATCTGAATCATTAACGGGCTGTTGGTTTTCTCTGCCGCTTTAAAATAGGCGGGCAGCATTTCCAGGCAGTGAAGATTAAAAGAACCCACCGCTTTAAAGTCACGCTGTTTAGCCAGCGTTAACAGGTCGGCGAAGTTATAAAGTTTCATGGATTTTTTCCTCTTGAGGTTTGGTGGTTTTGCCGTTAACAAACCAGGCAAGCGCGGTGACAAAGGCAATAAACAGGGCGACGAACAGCCAGTTATTCTGGAAGGCATGGCCGAGCACCAGGCCGGTACTGATCACATCGGAGTCACTGAAGGTCACGCCGGTGAAGCCGTAGCTCTCCAGCATGGGCACCAGGATGGCGGGCAGAATGGTGATAAAGAGGCCGTGGACGAAGCCGCCAATCATCGCGCCGCGCCGTCCACCCATGGCATTACCAAATACTCCGGCGGTGCCACCGGCGAAGAAGTTGGTCAGCAGGCCAGGCAGGATCATCGCCAGACCAAACATCGGGAAGACCAGCATGCCGACGATGGAACCCAGCGTGGTGGCGAGGAAGCCGACGATCACCGCGTTCGGGGCGTAGGGAAACATCACCGGGCAGTCCAGCGCTGGTTTTGCATCCGGCACGACGCGCATAGCGATACCGCGGAAGGCAGGCACCAGCTCGTTCAGCAGCAGACGGACGCCGCTGTAGAGCACAAAGACCCCGGCCACGAACTGAATCGACTGCATAAAGGCGTACATCAGGTAGTTCATGCCGTTGCTGTACTGGGCGATGAACGCCGGACCCGCTGCCACGGCGGGGATCAGGTACATCGGCACCATTACCAACGCCATCGACAGATAGGTATCCTGCAGAAACTTGAAGTTATCCGGCAGCTTCAGGTCTTCGGTGGAGCGCGATCCTTTGCCGACCACCTTGGCGACCGCCGCCGTGACCAGATAACCGATGGTGCAGAAGTGACCCAGCGCCACGTCATCGGAATCGGTGATCCGCCGCACCACCGGCTGCGCCAGCGCAGGCATCACGACGGCCATGATCCCGCCAAAGATACCGCCAGTCAGAATCAGCGGCAGGCCGGTCAGCCCCGCTTTGTAGCCGATGACCGCGCCAATCGTCGCCATCCACAACAGAGCCTGGCCGGTCAGGAAGATGTACTTAAACGGCGTCAGTCGGGCGATGATGATATTGACGATAAAGATCACCAGCAGCGTCAGCGCCACTTCAGATCCCAGCTCACGGTTGGCCAGCCCGGCAATGGCGGCAACATCGGTGATATAGCCGCGCATACCAAAACCGTGGGTAAAAATGGTATTGAGGAACGTCAGGGTTCCCACAATAATATTGATACCCGCCATCATAATTAAAAAGCCGAGCAGCGTTTTAAAGGTGCCTTCCACCACTTTACCTGCCGATTTTTTTTGCAGCAGCAGACCAATCAGAGCAATAAATGCGATCAGAATGGATGCCTGCCCCAGCAGATCTTTTACCAGGAAGTCGATCACACTATTCATGGGCGGCGACCTTCTCGTTGCGTTCTTTTAAAAAGGCCAGGATCTTCTGCTCTATTTCCGCTTTATCAGTCAGCCGGTTAAGAATAATGACCCGTTTAATCTGTTCCGGACTGGCGTCGGCGTTTAATACATCGGCGAAGGCTTTTTGCGTCAGGATCATATCTGACTTAAAGGCATTCGCTTCTGAAATAGTGGTGTGATCGATGTCGGCCTCAATCTCCAGTTTTTTTAATACCGCTTTTGCGCTCATCTCAATCGCAAAACTGGATCCTAATCCACAACCACAGACACATAATATTTTCAGCATGGTTTTTTCCTCACACTATATTGAGTTGTTTAGCGAGTTTGTAATGGTACCCGTCAATATCGACCAGGCGTTTTTGCATGCTTATTAAATCAATCGGGATCGGTTTATTGCTGCCATTAATAATGACCGCTTTATTCCGCATGCCTGACTGAATACAACGCACCACTTCACTGGCCATAATGGTGCCCTGATAAATTTCTTCGCAGGTAGGATCACCATTGCGCAGTCCGTAACCGAGAATGGTTTTACGGACGCGCACGCCAATAAGCGGCTCAAGCTGTTTGATTAAGGTGTCGATCGCCCCCTGAAAACCCGGCGAATATTCCCGGGTGTAGCCTTCTGAACAGAGAATGACCACGCTGTTCTGTTCTGCCAGTCGCCCGGTGATGCGCTGCGCCAGTTGTGGCAGCGGGATCTGGCACTCCGGGATTAACGCAATGTCCGCATTAGATTTAATCGCCGACTGCAGCGTTAATTCACCGCAGTAGCCGCCGAGCAACTCCAGCATAAAGACCCGACCGGGTAAGGCGCGGCCGGTATTACGCAGTTTCGCGACTTCTTTTAATACCTGTTCACAGGCGGTGGAAAATCCCAGCGTGTAATCACTGCCGAAGACATCATTATCGATGGTCATACCGACGCCAAAACAATTAACGCCAGACTCAGACAGGATGTGAAGAAACTGCAGCGACCCGTCACCGCCCGCCAAAATTAATACGTCAATGCGGGCGCTTTTCAGCTGGCGCGCAATTAACTCATATTCACTGCGCACCAGTTTCTTTTGCGTGCGTCCCGACTGCATAACGGGAATCGGGGCGATGGCAAAGTCGAGCAGATCGCGCTGGCTGATATCACGATGGTTATTTGCCAGCAGGCCAGGAATGCCGCCGTCAAATATCACCATCTCAGCCTGCGCCAGACGCCCTATCTGAAAGACAAAATTATTAATGCCGGTGACATCCCCGCCACTGATCACCATTCCAATGCGCATTTCCCTCACCTCGCTGGCTAAATCTGCTGAGGGCCATTCTTCCGGTTCGCCGGGTTGCTATTTGCAGAGGAGATCACAGTTACGCGCGGTATTTTTTGGGCAGGCATGTTGACAGCAGCAGTTTAAAACCTTTATTTGTGATTTTAGTCACGCTATTCCAACTTATTACTTCACGGACGAATCAATAAAAATCATCAGGTTAGATTGCAGAACGGGATTTTGTTTTGGCTGACAGAATAACGGGAGATCGCGCGTGAAACTGACATTGCGAATTTGTGACTTTCGCCTCATTTTTCCCGGTTCTGGCCCTGTTAAAGCGTCAGGAAAATAGTTTTAAGAGGGTTGGCAGGATTATTTCAGGACAGATTTGGCAGGATTATTCCAGAGGATGCAGGAGAGGTAAAAATTAATCTGGTGCGCAGCAGCGAACTGCTACGCACCGAAAAACTTACTTCGCGTAGGCTTCGGTAGAGAGCGTCAGGGTGACGTCATCGCTAACTGCCGGGACATATTTGTCCAGCTTGAAGTCTGAACGCTTGATGGTGCCGGTGGCGTCAAAACCAATCGCCTGCTTCTTCACCATCGGATGCTCGCCCTGCTTGTTCAGCGTGGCGTGCAGCGTAACTGGCTTGGTGATGCCTTTCAGGGTCAGGTTGCCTTCAACGTCAAACTTGTTGTCGCCCTTCGCAACCACTTTGGTGCTGTGGAAGGTCGCAGTCGGGTATTTTGCGGTGTCAAAGTACTCAGCGCCTTTGAACTCTTTGGTCAGTGCCGCAACATGGCTGTCGATTTTGCTGACTGGCAGGGTCACGTCAACGCGTGATGCTTCCGGATGATCTTTATCGAACACCAGAGTACCGGTTGCATCCGGGATATCCGCGGTTGGATTTGAGAAGCCAAAATGGTTCCAGGCAACAATTACCGACGTATGCTCAGGGTTCAGCTGGTAGTGCATCGCCTCAGCCTGCGATAACGGGGCATAGAGGGTAGCAGCGGCTAACAGGGGCAGTGCGATACGTTTGAAGTTCTTCACGGTCAATTCCTTATGCGGACAAATGTGAACTGAGTGTGGTCCAGTTTGGCCGGAATAGACAGTGAAGAGATTTGTCCGTAATTTTCAAATAAATTCAGCAACTTTATCTCGGGTGCTACACATTCTCGCCACCAGTGAACAGCACCCGCCAGCGGCGACGATCCTGAATCAGCGTGCGGTGCAGCTGTTGCAGATCGATAAGCGTCAGCGCAGCAATCTGCGCCGCGTCCGGTTCTGCCAGACCATTTTCCCGGCGTAACTGTGCCAGCGGCTGTGCCACGTCCTGGCTCAGCAGACGCGCTTTCAATGCCACCAGATCACAACCTGCCAGCGTTTCATTGAGTGAACGCAGGAAGTTGCGGCAGTAGCGCAGCAGAGACAGCGCGCTGTAATCGGGCGACTGCAGCGCGAACAAGACGCCATCTTCATCGGCACAGCGCATATAGCGGCTGTTAACCACATAACCGATAGGCTGCTCAACACGATAGCGCTGGAAGAAACGCGGCTCGTAGATCAGCGCCAGCGCGCGCAATGCGACCAGCTGCTGAGGACGGTGCAGCGGAATAAACAGCAGCAGCGCGTTATCCGCGCTGGCGTGTAGCAGACGCGTCATGCCAGTTTGCGTAGTCATGCGCTTTGGCGGCGTGTCGGGGTTAACCGGCAGCGACAGCGCGCTCAGACGCCGGGCAATCCGTGAATGCAGCGCGGCGTTGCTACCTTTCAGCGCCGCCCGCCAGCAATCCGGCGTAAAGGTCGCCGCCAGCTGATAGGGCAACTGCCGCAGCAGCGCGCGGATAGCAATGCTCTCGACAGGCGATGGCAGATTTGCCTCAACCGGCAAGGCCAGGGCGGCGACAATCTGGCTCAGCGCCTGGTCAGTTACCGCGTCATCCGTTGTCAGCTGGAGCGTCAGTTGCCATACGCCCTCCACTTCCTGCCAGCTGCCGTTTCCGCCCTGATGACGCAGCGCGGCAAACAGCGGACGCAACCGTCGTCCCAGCGCTTCGCCGGTTTCCGCGTTAAAGGTTGAGTAAAACTCCGGCCGCAGGATCAGCGTTGCCTGAGGGTCGTCTGACGGATGATGCGGCAAGGCCACCGCCTGCGAGGGCAGCGGCTCAGACGTGATAGTGGTGTCGAGCGGATAGAAAGTGAAATTCACCGCGGGCAGCGCCTCAGGCAGCGATGGGTGCCAGTCCGTCAGTGCCAGGCTGAAACCCTGTGTGACGAGGTTTTCCGTTGCCGGTTGCGGTGTGCAATTCAGCAGCGTGCCGGGCGCGGTATTAAATCTTGCCAGCAAAGGCAGCAGTTCTGGCAGGGTTTCATCCGGGGCGAAGCCGATAGCGCGCTGGCGTAGTTGCTCCATCGGTGACAGGGTCACAAATCGCTGTTTCGCCAGCTGATGATAGTGCTGATGTTGCGCTTCACCGGTCTGGCGTAGCGCGTCCAGATAGCGGTCGATAATCACGTTAACGGTATCAGGCTGATGCGTTTCGACGCCCAGCGCCAGCCAGAGTGCGCCGCCTGCCTGATAGATCCACTTCAGCTCAAGCGACTCTGCCAGCCCCTGCTCACGCAGGGTCGCCAGCAGCGATCCGGGCGCTTCATCCAGCAGAAACTCACGCCATAACGTGACACCGTCACCGCTATTCAGCAGCCATGTGCGCCACAGCGCAGGCGAAGCGGTATCGGCCAGCTGCCAGCAGGGATTGCTGCTCAGCTGCGGCGGGGGTAAATCCTGCTGCCACTGACCGGCAGGCAGCGCGGCGGCAAACTGACGCGCCAGCTGTTCCAGCTCATCCAGTGACTGCGGTCCCTGCAGCCAGAGCCGCATATTGCTGGCGAAACAGTAGCGCTGGTGGAACTGACGCAGCGCACGTTGCAGGGCTGACATCTCATCGCCAAAGCTCTCCCGGCTGCCAGTATGGAAGCGCTGGAATTCAGCGGGTGACTGCACGGCGTGCAGCAGTGCCGCTTCGATGCGGGATGGCTGATGGCGCTGCAACAGCTGATATTCGGCGTCGATGACCGCCACTTCCTGCGCGATCGCCTGATTATCCAGCAGCGGAGAGACGATCATATCCTGTAGTCGTGCCATTCCGTCTGACAGCAGCGACGGCGTCACCTCAAAAAAGAACGCGCTGCGCCGGGCCAGCGTAGTGGCGTTTACTTTGCCACCCTGCGTCTGAATCCAGCTCATCAGCCGGCCTTCATCCGGCCAGCCGCTGCTGCCAGTGAACAGCAGATGCTCCAGCAGATGCGCCAGTCCGGGCCAGCGTTCTGGCTCGTCATGGCTCCCTGCTCCCACCTGAATCAGGGCGGCGGCCTGGCTGGCATCAGCTTGATGCACCAGTTCAACCGTCAGACCGTTTATCTCCAGGCAACGCGTTTTCATCAGAGGTTCCGTGTTTTGTAGATCAGTTGCGAATTGCTGCGGTTACGGAACTGCAGCTGACCAATTTTAATGTCGCTGCAATCCGCCTCACGCCGGGCTTCAAGGATTTTGCCATGATGCGGTGATTTGCTGCAGACCGGATCGGTGTTGTCGGCATTGCCTGTCAGCATGAAAGCCTGACAGCGACAGCCGCCAAAATCTTTCTCTTTCTCATCACAGGAACGGCACGGCTCCGGCATCCAGTCAAAACCGCGATAGCGGTTAAAACCGAACGAGTTATACCAGATATCGTCCAGACTTTGTGTCAGCACCGACGGAAATTCTACCGGCAACTGGCGCGCGCTGTGACAGGGCAGCGCGGTGCCCTCTGGCGTGACGCTGAGGAAGATCGCGCCCCAGCCGCCCATGCAGGGTTTAGGTCGCTCTTCGTAGTAGTCTGGCGTCACGAACAGCAGATTGGTCAGATTACCGGTGGTGCTCATCCGCTCACGGTAGGTTTTCACCACCGCTTCCGCACGGGCAATCTGCTCACGCGTCGGCAGCAGGCCTTCGCGGTTGAGCTGCGCCCAGCCGTAAAACTGACAGGTCGCCAGTTCCACGTCATCCGCCTCCAGCTCAATACAGAGCTCGATGATTTTATCGATTTGGTCGATGTTATGGCGATGCAGTACGAAGTTCAGCACCATCGGATAGCCGTGCGCCTTCACCGCCTTCGCCATCTCCAGCTTCTGCTGAAACGCTTTCTTCGAACCGGCCAGCGCCGCATTCAGAGTTTCGTCACTCGCCTGGAAGCTGATCTGGATATGGTCCAGACCGGCCTCGCTGAACGCATCCAGCTTTTTCTCGGTCAGGCCGATGCCTGAAGTGATGAGGTTGGTGTAGAAACCGAGATCGCGCGCCGCTTTGATCAGCTCCGGCAGATCTTTACGCACCAGCGGTTCGCCGCCGGAGAATCCAAGCTGGACGCTGCCCATGGCGCGCGCCTGGCGAAAAACCTCAATCCACTGCTCCGTGGTCAGCTCTTTCTCCTGCTGCGCGAAGTCCAGCGGGTTAGAGCAGTAAGGACACTGCAGCGGACAGCGATAGGTCAGCTCGGCCAGCAGCCAGAGCGGCGGATTCACACCAGGTTTATGCGGGGTCACGGAACTGTATCCACTTCTGTTCATAGGCTGACTGCAGGAACTCTAAAACGTCCGGCCCTACGCCGCCCGCTTCCGGAAAACGGCTATCCAGCGTCGCGATAATCGCGGCGATATCTTGTTTGCCATCCACCAGCTCAAGAATGGCCGCGGCGGTTTCGTTCAGCTTCGCCATGCCTTCGGGATAGAGCACCACATGGGTATCCTGGGCGGCTTCCCACTGCATGCGGTAGCCGCGACGAAACGCGGCAATCGAGTTTTCATTCATCTGTTATACCAGTCGGGTGGTGTGCCACGCCGCCTTGTCGGTGACGGTGTGATAAGGCGGACGTTTCAGCTCGTAAGCCATGGTCATGGCGTCCAGCATGCTCCATAAAATATCGAGCTTAAACTGCAAAATTTCCAGCATCCGGTTCTGCGTTTCTGCGGTGGTGAAATACTCCAGCGCCAGCGCCAGACCATGTTCCACATCGCGGTTCGCCTGACCCAGGCGGCTGCGGAAGTAGAAATAGCCCTCTTCTTTGATCCACGGATAGTGCTGCGGCCAGCTGTCGAGCCGTGACTGGTGGATCTGCGGGGCGAACAACTCGGTCAGTGAGCTGCAGGCCGCCTCCTGCCAGTTAGCGCGGCGGGCGAAGTTAATGTAAGCATCGACCGCAAAGCGCACGCCCGGCAGCACATGCTGCTCTGACAATAATTCTTCGCGCGTCAGCCCGACCGCCTCGCCCAGCCGCAGCCAGGCCTCAATGCCGCCCTCTTCGCCGTTGCTGCCGTCGTGGTCGAGGATGCGCTGCACCCATTTACGTCGGGTGGCCGGATCGGGGCAATTCGCCATGATCGCCGCATCTTTCAGTGGAATGGTGGTCTGGTAATAGAAGCGGTTCGCCACCCAGCCCTGAATCTGCTCGCGCGTGGCCTGACCGTTATGCATCGCGATGTGATACGGGTGATGGATATGGTAGTAAGCGCCTTTGTCGCGCAGGGCCTGTTCAAAAGCCTGCGGTGACAGCGTGTCAGTGATCTGCATGATTTAGCCCTGAAGGTGGATCGCCATCCCGTCCCAGCTCACCTCTATTCCCTGCTCAGTCAGAAACTGACGCTGCGGTGACTGCTCGTTAAGGATCGGATTGGTGTTGTTAATGTGGATCAGAATTTTGCGCTTTGCCGGTAGCGACGCCAGTAGCGCCATCAGCCCCTGCTCTTCCGCCAGCGCCAGATGGCCCATGGCTTTGCCGGTGTTGTGACCTACGCCGGTGGTGAGCAGCTCATCATCCTGCCAGACGGTGCCATCAATCAGCAGGCAATCTGCTTTTTGCAGCCATGGCAGGATCACCGCATCCGGTTCGCCCAGACCGGGTGCGTAGAGTAGCGTCTGGCCATTCGCCCGGTTCTCAATGAACAGCGCCACGTTGTGGCCAGGAAGTGGCCGGTCGCGATACGGCGAGTAAGGCGGTGCATTACTGATGATAGGAATCGCGGTGAACTGCAGATCGGTGCAGACATCGACGCTGAACGGCGTCAGTGGCGCAATCGGTCGGTGCTGTAAGCCGCCGTTCCAGTGGGTGAGCATCGGGAAGATCGGGAAGCCGGTGCTGAGGTCGGCATGCACTTCCGGCGTACACCACACCTGATGCGGACAGCCTTCCCGCAGGCTCAGCAGCCCGGTGGTGTGATCGATCTGGCTATCGGTGAGGATAATCCCCCCGATCGCCGTGCCGCGCAAGACGCCCTGGCGGGTCAGTTCGGGCGTATGCAGGATCTGCTGGCTGATGTCGGGTGAGGCGTTGCATAACACCCAGTTTTTGCCATTATCGCTAAGGATAATCGACGATTGCGTGCGTGCCTGAGCCTGGATCGTGCCATTACGCACGCCGTGGCAGTTGGCGCAGTTACAGTTCCACTGCGGAAACCCGCCACCCGCGGCTGAACCGAGGATTTTGATAAACATAGAGGAAAACCAGAAGTTGAAAAAAAATGCCCGCTCAGAGGGCGGGCAGTACGATTAACGGTTGGAGATGTAAAGAGTCACTTCCAGACCGAGACGCATATCAACGAAAGTTGGTTTTTTCCACATGAGTTACTTCCTCTTGGTTAACAGTAAATGAGCTGCCTGAAATCAGCGTGACCGGCAATGAATGAGACCGCCGTCACAATTTCCAGGCAGATGTTGCGCCAATGGCGCGTCGGGATCAAGTCCGGAACGTAAGGAAATTGTTATCACAGCCCGGTCAGTTGTAAAACCCGCTGCCAGTTTCCCCATGCCAGTTTCTCTGTCAGTGTCTGATCATAGCCCGCTTCCTGAAAAGCGGCGAGCAATCGCGGCATTCCGCTGACATCGCCCAGCGCTGCCGGAGGAGTAATCCCATCGAAATCGGAGCCAAAGGCTACATGGTCGCTGCCCATTATCTTCATCAGATGATCACAATGCTTAACAATTTCTGTTAAAGGCGTGTCAGCGTCGCGTTTACCGTCGGCGCGCAGAAACGCATTGCCGAAATTGATGCCGACCAGACCGCCGCTGTCGCGGATCGCCTCAAGTTGATCATCGGTCAGATTGCGCGGCTGCGGACAGAGGGCGTGCGCGTTAGAGTGGCTGGCGACCAGCGGCGCACTGGAGAGACGAGCGGTCTCCCAAAACGTCTTCGTATTCATGTGCGACACGTCGATCATCATCTTCATCTCACCCGCCTGCTGAATCAGTCTTTCACCGGCAGCGGTCAGCCCCGGCCCGGTATCCGGCGAGCCAGGAAAACTGCCGCTGACGCCTTCACCAAAGCGACTGCGCAGGTTCCAGAATGGCCCGATGCTGCGTACACCCGCCTGCCAGAAGGCGTGCAGCTGCTCGCCCTCCTCATCCAGCGCATCGGCCCCTTCGATGTGGGCCACCATCGCCAGCACGCCGTCGGCGCGGCAGGCGGCAATGTCGTCACTGCTGCGGCAGAGTCGCGCCCGTCCGCCGGACGCTTCAGCCAGTTGCTGCAGGATATCGAGCTGTTGCCACATGATCTCCAGCGGCTGATACGGCTCCCCAGCGAGTGCCGGAACGGTGCTGGCGATGTACGCCTGCGGCGGCACAAAGATCGCAAACAGCCCGCCGCCCATTTCACCCTGCTGAATGCGCGGAAAGTCGAGATGGCCCCGTTCAATCCCCTGATAAAACGCCTGCGCAGGCGCATCGCGATGATGCAGCCAGAGGTTAAGCAATAGATCGTTGTGACCGTCAAAAATCAGCATAAGCGTCCACCCAGATAAACAGGCGACCATGCTAACCCCACCTGGCGGATTCATCAAACAGGTGCACGCAGCGTGTTGTCACTTTTGCGCGTCAGGTTGTCAGCATTGCGCGCGCGGCCCGCAGGGCGTGTCGGCAGACTGGTAAAAAACACAAGGAGAATCCTATGCTGACCCAACCTTCTGATAAATATCGTCCCTCCCCGGTCGTCTCCCTGCCCGATCGCCAGTGGCCTTCGCGCCAGCTCACCCAGGCCCCGCGCTGGCTCTCTACTGATTTACGTGACGGCAATCAGGCGCTGGCTGAACCGATGGATCGGGAGCGGAAGATGGCCTTCTGGGATCTGCTGCTGCGCTGCGGGTTTCGCGAGATTGAGGTCGCCTTTCCCTCGGCGTCGCAGACGGATTTCGACTTCGTGCGTGACCTGATTGAGCAGCAGCGCATCCCGGAGGAGGTGACGTTACAGGTGCTGACTCAGGCACGCGAGGATCTGATTGCCCGCACGTTTGTGTCATTACAGGGTGTGCCGCGTGCCATCGTGCATCTCTACAACGCCACCGCGCCGCTGTTTCGCGAGCGGGTGTTTAAACAGAGCAAAGCGGAAATCGTGGCGCTGGCGACGGCGGGCGCACGGCAGATCCGCGCGGAATGCGAGGCGCAGCCGGAGACTCAATGGACCTTTGAATATTCGCCTGAGACCTTCTGCTTTACCGAGCCGGAGTTTGTGCTGGAGATCTGCGAGGCGGTGGCCGATGTCTGGCAGCCAGACGCACAGCGGCCAATGATCATTAACCTGCCCGCCACGGTGGAGGTGAATACCCCCAACGTCTATGCCGATCAGATTGAGTTTTTCTGCCGCCACTTCAGCCGCCGCGACGCCGTCTGCATCAGCGTACATCCGCACAACGATCGCGGCACCGGCGTCGCCTGTGCCGAACTGGCGCTGCTGGCGGGCGCTGACCGGGTAGAGGGATGCCTGTTTGGCAACGGCGAACGCACCGGCAATGTCGATTTGATAACGCTGGCGCTGAATCTCTACACCCAGGGCGTTTCGCCGCAGCTCGATTTCAGCCAGATGCATGAGGTGATTGAGGTGGTGACCCGCTGTAACCAGCTGCCAGTTCATCCGCGTCATCCTTATGCGGGCGAGCTGGTCTTCACCGCCTTCTCCGGCTCTCATCAGGATGCGATTAAAAAAGGATTCGCCATCCGCGCCGAACAGCAGGAGAAAGAGTGGCAGATGCCCTACCTGCCGCTGGATCCGGCCGACATTGGCTGCAGCTATGAGGCGGTGATCCGCGTGAACAGTCAGTCAGGAAAAAGCGGTGCCGCCTGGCTGCTGGAGCAGAATCACGGGTTGCAAATGCCGCGTGCGCTGCAGCAGGATTTCAGCCGCTGTGTTCAGCAGGAGACGGACCGTCACGGTGGCGAGATGACGCACTACGCGCTGTGGCAGCTCTTCTGCCGCCAGTATGGCGTGACGCAGCCTGCGGTGGCATTGCAGCGGGCTGACAGTCAGAGTGACAGCGGAGGGCAGACGCAGATCAGCGCCAGCGTCGTGGTTCAGGACCGCTCACTGACACTGACCGGCAGCGGCAACGGCTGGTTGTCGGCGGCGGTGAATGCCCTGCGCAGCGCGTTTGACCTGCAGCTGACCATTGAGGACTATCATGAGCATACGCTGGGACGGCGCAGCGACAGCCGTTCTGTGGCCTATATCAGCTGCGTGGATGCCCGGGGTGTACGGGCCTGGGGAGTGAGTATCGACAACGATACGGCCCGAGCCGCATTGCAGGCGCTGCTCAGCGCGGCAGGCCAGTTTCTGCCGGCGGAAAGTAGTCAGTGGGCGCAACGCCCAGTAGACGACGAAACATCGCACTAAACGCGCTGGGGCTTTCATAGCCCAGCTCCAGCGCCACCCGCAACACGGAGTCGCCCTGCGCCAGCCGCGTCAGGGCGATTGCCAGACGGGCACGTCGCACCCAGTCGCTGAACTGCAGGCCGGTTTCGCGCATGAAATGACGGGCCAGCGTGCGGCCCGAGACATTCATCTGAGCGCTGGCACGCTCGAGCGTCCAGCTTTCACCGGGCGTCTGCTGGATCTGCTCGCACAGCGACTGTAACCGCGGGCTGTCGGGCGTCGGCAGCGCAAACGGCAGCACATCCATGCCCCGAATCTCATCCAGAATCAACTCCATCACCCGCTCGGCCCGGCTCCGGGCGCTGTACTGCTCCGGCAGGCTCAGCGCCGTGACAATCAGCTCGCGCAGCAGCGGCGAGATCTGCACCACCTGACAACTGGCGGGCAGATCGGCGCGCGCCAGCGGATCGATAAACAGCGTACGCGCCGCGACGGTGCCGGTAATCTGCAGCGCATGGCGGGTAAACGCGGGCAGCCAGACGCCGCGACTCGGCGGCACAATCCAGCTACCGAACTCCGTCTCGACCCGCACTACGCCGCTCAGCGTGTGGATCAGCTGCGCGCAGGCGTGATGATGCCAGGGTTCGCTGGCACCGTGCAGGTAGTCGTGCGCCAGTGGCACCAGCGGGCGCGTGCTGAAGTCAAAATGTTGCTGACTCATTGCGCCTTCAGATAGCGGTAGATGACCGCCAGATCCTCTTCACCGAGTCCGGCGTCCACCGCCTGCTGCCAGAGCTGCGCGATGTTCTCCAGCGCCGGCAGTGGCGTTTCTGCTGCATCCAGCGCCAGGCGGGCATCTTTCAGCGCCCAGATCAGATGCATCTGCGGCGTGTAGTCGTCGCTGGCGATCATTCCGAGCTTCATTTTTGCATAGGGCGCGGCCAGCGGACCGCCCTCCAGCACCTGCCAGAGATCGTCGGTGGAAAAGCCGAACTGCTCTGCCAGCCGGGTACTCTCCGCCAGGCTCTGCATCATGCCGATCAGCCAGCTGTTGATGACCAGTTTCATGCGGGTGCTTTTGCCTGCCTCACCCAGCCATTTTGTTCCTTTACTGATGGCGGCAAATACCGCCTCTGCCGCCTGCGCCCGGCTCTGGTCGCCGCTGGCCAGCACCAGAATCTGTGCATTTTCTGCTGGCGCTTTAGTGCCGGAAACCGGTGCGTCGATCAGCAGCATATCGGGACGCTTTTCTGCGAAAAAGGCGATCAGCGCATCGGTTTTTTCCACGCCGATGGTGCCCATCTGGCAGAGCGTCGCGCCCTGCTTAAAGGCTTCTTTCGCCTGATGCAGCACCTGCTCTGTGGTGTCGCCATCGGAGAGCATGGCGATCACCACATCCGCCTGACGCACCGCCTCTTCCGGCGAGTCAGCCAGCTGCAATCCGGCCTCCAGCAGATCCTCGCCGCGCGCGCGGGTGCGGTTCCAGCCGTGTACGCGAAAGCCTTTTTTCAGCAGGTTGGCGGCAAATGCGTGCCCCATTGCGCCTAATCCCAGAACCGCCACTTCAGGTTGTTTCATGCTGACTCCCGTAAGTTTTTAGTCTGCATCCGACAATATCGGATGCCTTGTCACTGCAAAAGATGGATTCCAGCCTGGCGGTAAACAGAGAAAAAATCCACCCCGAAACGGTGTACCCCGGCGCATCAAACCCTTACCATACGCGGCAATTGTTCCACCTGGTTCATTTACGCTTCTTTTTTCAGGCCTCTGATAATGAAAATAATCTCTCTGCGTCAGGCGACGCTGCTGATGTTGCCTGCACTTTTACCGCTGCCGCTACTGGCGGCGGATAATGACAATACCCTGGTCGTCACGGCCGCCCCGCCGGAAACGGGCCTTAATGAACTCGATACGCCTGCCGCCCTGAGTGTTGTCAGCGGCGACGACATGCGTCAGGCAGCACCGCGCGTTAACCTGTCGGAAAACCTCAGCAGCGTGCCGGGTCTGCAGATCCAGAACAGACAGAATTACGCACAGGACCTGCAGCTGTCGATGCGCGGCTTCGGCTCCCGCTCAACCTACGGCGTGCGCGGTCTGCGTATCTACGTGGATGGGATTCCGGCCACCATGCCGGATGGTCAGGCGCAGACCTCCAATATTGATATCGGCTCGATCGATCATGTCGAGGTGCTGCGCGGCCCGTTTTCAGCGCTGTATGGCAACGCCTCAGGTGGCGTGATCAACGTGACGACCCAGCAGGGTCAGCAACCGACCACGCTGGAAGCCAGCAGCTGGTACGGCAGTTACGGCAGCTGGCGCAACAGCGTCAAAGCCAGCGGTGCCACCGGTGACGGCAGCCATGCCGGGGATGTGAACTACACCATCTCCGCCTCCCGCTTTACCACTCACGGCTATCGCGATCACAGCGAAGCTCAGAAGAACCTCGGCAATGCGCGGCTTGGCGTGCGGATCGATGATGTCAGCACCCTGACGCTGCTGTTTAACAGCGTTCACATCGACGCGCAGGATCCCGGCGGCTTGACCGAGGCGCAATGGCGTGACAATCCGCGCCAGGTCGTCAGCAACGTTCCGCTCTACAACACCCGTAAAACCGTGGATCAGACTCAGGGCGGCCTGCGTTATCAGCGCCAGATGAGTGAAAATGATGATCTCAGCGTGATGCTCTACGCCGGGATGCGCGAAACCACTCAGTTCCAGTCGATTCCCGCCGCTGTTCAGCGCAACCCGGCACATCCCGGTGGCGTGATCGCCCTGACCCGCCACTATCAGGGCGTCGATACCCGCTGGACGCATCGCGACACGCTGCTGTCGATTCCGGTAGCGGTGACCGGTGGCCTTGACTACGAAACCATGACCGAGCGCCGCAAGGGTTATGAGAACTTCACGGTCAGCAACGGTGTGACGCAATTGGGCGAACAGGGCAATCTGCGCCGCAACGAACGCAATCTGATGTGGACGCTCGATCCCTATCTGCAGACCGCCTGGCAGCTGACCGATAAGCTGTCGCTGGATGCAGGCGTGCGCTTCAGCACCGTTAACTTCGACTCGAATGACTTTTATGTCCGGCCCGGTAACGGCGACGACAGCGGCGATGCGCGCTATCACAAGTGGCTGCCTGCTGCCGCGCTGAAGTATGCCTTTGACCCCAGCTGGAACGCGTGGATCTCCGCCGGTCGCGGCTTCGAAACCCCGACCATTAATGAGCTTTCATACCGCTCGGATGGCGCGACGGGCCTGAATCTGGGGCTGAAACCGGCCACCAGCGACACGCTGGAGATCGGCAGCAAAAAACGCATTGGTAACGGCATGATCAGCGCGGCGCTGTTCCAGACCGATACCCGCGATGAGATTGTCGCGGATGCCAGCAGCGGCGGCCGCACCACCTATAAAAATGCCGGTCAGACCCGCCGTCGCGGTCTGGAGTTAAGTCTGGATCAGCAGTTTGCCTGGGACTGGCGGCTGAAGATGGCCTACACGCTGCTGGATGCGCGCTATCGCAGCAACGCCTGTGGCAGCGAGAGCTGTGACGGCAACCGCATCCCTGGCATCGCCCGTAACATGGCTTACGCCGGACTCGGCTATCTGCCGGAACAGGGCTTTTATGCAGGCAGTGAAGTGCGCTATCTGAGCCAGATCGCCGCTGAAGATCAGAATGCGGTGAATACCCCGTCCTACACCGTGGCGGCGGTTAACAGTGGCTATAAGTGGCTGGTTGAGAACTGGACGCTGGATCTGTTCGGCCGGGTCGATAACCTCTTTGACCGGCACTACGTGGGTTCAGTGATCGTGAATGAGAGTAATGGTCGCTACTTTGAATCTGCACCAGGCCGCAACTACAGCGTGGGGTTAACGCTGGGTTACGCTTTCCGCTAAACTCATCCGGGCCACCGTTCTGGTGGCCCGAATCTGAATGCGAATCAGCCCGATCTCCATTCACCTCAGCAATTTTAAGGTGCATAACCTGAGCGTTTGAGCGACTAATTAAACCCCTATAATGGTTAGCCTGATTTATAACTATTACTGGTGCAATAAGCATCTTACACAGTAAAAGGTTTACGATATGGAGTTATCAAAACATCACATTAAAACCATTCTGTATAAGCTTCAGGAAGTTTATCCATTCATGCTTAATGAAGAGGGTTATAAACAACTGGCCAAAGAGCTGGGCGGCGAAACAGTGCTTGATGCGCATCTGTTATATTTATGGGAAAAGGGGCTGATAAATACTGAGATGTCATTCGATGTGTTTGTCTCTGAATGGCAGGTCAACGCGCAATTAACCCGCATCAACTCAGCGGGTATAGATGTGATTGAAAATTCAAAGGATAGATAATTTCCAAATTCAAAGCCGTTCTTAAAGCGCCCGTAAGCCCCTGTTATGAACGTGCTGAATGCCGCTTTATTTTCGGCTCACGCAACTGCGCTTTGTGATGAACTTAGCTGTTTTATGGCATTTCGCCGTGGTTCTTTAGCTCTGCGCCGGGCCGCAACTACAGCCTCGGTTTAACGCTGGGTTACACCTTTCGCTGAAATCATCCGGGCCACCGTTATGGTAGCCCGAACCTAAACACGAATCAGGCGCGCGTTTTTAACTGCGCCACAATATCTTCACAGCTGCCGGTTTCACCCAGACGCGGGAAGATCAATTTCACGCTGTTGTTATGGGTGTCCATATTGAGATCGGTCATCGCATCCGTCGCCAGCGTGACGTTGTAACCCAGCTCATATGCCTGACGCGCAGTCGATTCCACGCCGATGCTGGTCGCGATACCGCAGATTACCACCTGAGTAACGCCGCGCTGTTGCAGCTCCTCGTGCAGCGCAGTGGCATGAAACGCACCCCAGGTTTTCTTGGTGATGGTGAGATCATTCTGCTGTGGGGTCATCGCAGGAACCAGCGTCGCCCAGTCGGCAGGGAGTTCGCCGCTGTGACGCGCCTGCTCGTTACGGCCCGGCGCGCCACCCGCCACGTTCACCAGCACCACCGGCAGATCGTGCGCGCGAAACGCCTCAGCCAGACCGGCACAGCGTTCGATCACCGGCTGCGGTTCATGAACCAGCGGCAGCGCGACAATACCGTGTTGCAGGTCGATAACAATCAGCGCAGTTTTTGCATCAAGTGTGGTTACAGCCATGTTGAATCCTCGGGTTTAATCGTCAGTGAGTCGTTGCAACAGAGGGAGAACGTCTGTCAGCTTCTGCTGTTCAGCCGGGCTGAGCTGTACTTCCAGCGTCCGGACCAGCCAGTCATCGCGCATCGCGCGACTTGAGTTAATCACCGCGAGGCTGGATTCAGTGGGCCGATAGCGGGTTTTCCGGCCATCATGGGGATCAGGCTCGCCCGTCACCAGCTCTGCCGCCACCAGCCCGGCGACGGTCGCGCCCATTGACTGGGTGCGTACGCCTTCGGCAGCCGCCAGTTGCGTTACCGTCATCGACCCGTCGCGCACCAGATGCCCCAGCACCGCAACCTGCGACCAGGTGAGTTCGCCAGGCGGTGCCGACTCGCGTAACCGGCGGCCCAGTTTGCCCACCAGCATCCGCAGCATGGCAGCAGATTCAGTCAGATCGCTCATTACTCGTCTCCATCGATAAGCGAAAGTATAAAGATACGAAGGTAAACTGTGTAGTTTGCTCCGGTATCAATTTGTAACGTCCGGGCGTTGCAGGTAGTGAATCAGGCTGTGGAAGCGCAGCGGCGTGCTGAGCGGGTTACGGTAGCTGTGCAGCACGTCGGCCCTGAACTGAAACGCTTCTCCGGTGAGCAGACGTCGCCAGAGATCACCGACACCCAGCAGCAGTTCGCCCTCAATCACCACTACCTGCTCCACGCAGCCCGCTTCATGCGGCGATGAGTGACTCTGTGCGCCGGCTGCCAGCTCCACCGCCAGCAGATCAAAACGCAGTTGCGGATCGTAAGGCAGCAGCGACCTTACCGACATTTCGGCATTCGGCTGACTGAACCCTGAAGCTGTGCCGGCAGGCAGCGCGCTGCCGTCGATAAAAAAGGAAAAGGGAACGTTGAAACCGGTGGCAATCTTCCACAGCGTCGCCACGGTGGGACTCGATTCGCCGCGCTCGATTTGCCCCAGCATCGCTTTACTGACGCCGGTTCGCTCCGCCGTCAGCGTCAGGCTCCAGCCATTGGCCTGACGCAACTGTCTGAGCGCGCCGCTCAGGTGTTGCTGAAAATCCGCCATTTTTTCTCCTGAATTCCAGTCCAGATGAGGGACATTATGGCGGTAGTGTAACACTTGTGCGTTATAGCGCATCATGCGACCATGTGCGCTATAACGCACAATCTCACTGAGAGTCCGATCATGACGAGAGCAGAACCGTCCCGTTTTACACTGCCGATGCTGGTCTCCGGCTTCGTTGCCGTGCTGGTGGGCTACAGCAGCAGCGGCGCGATTATCTATCAGATGTTTCAGGCGGCTGGCGCCACACCTGCGCAGATTGGCGGCTGGCTGTCGGTGCTGGGTCTCGCGCAGGGGATCGTCTCGCTGGGTCTGTCATTACGCTACCGCATGCCGGTACTGGCCGCCTGGTCCACGCCGGGTGCCGCGCTGCTGGCCACCAGTTTTCACGGCGTTTCGCTGAATGAGGCGGTGGGCGTCTTTGTTTTCGCCAATCTGCTGATTGTTGTGTGCGGCGTGACCGGCCTGTTTGCCCGGCTGATGAACCACATTCCCGCCTCACTGGCGGCGGCTATGCTGGCGGGTATTCTGCTGCGCTTCGGGCTTCAGACCTTTGCCGATTTGCAGAGCAACTTTGTGCTGTGCGGCGGCATGTGCCTGGCCTGGCTGCTGGCCCGTCGCTGGCTGGCCCGCTATGCCATTCTGGTGACGCTGCTGGTGGGTATCATGGTCGCGCTGGCGCAGCACGCCATTCACTTTCCGCCACAGTCGATTATGCTGGTGCTGCCGGAGCCGGTGATGCCGCACTTTACCCTGACTACGCTATTAGGGATCGGCGTGCCCTATTTCCTGGTGACGATGGCGTCGCAGAATGCTCCCGGCATCGCGACGTTGCAGGCGCACGGCTACCGTCCACCGGTTTCGTCACTGATGGGCTGGACCGGATTCACTGCCCTGCTGCTGTCGCCGTTTGGGGGCTTTTCGGTCTGCGTGGCGGCCATTACGGCGGCGATTTGCATGAGCGATGAGGTCGATCCTGAACCTCAACAACGCTGGCGTGCGGCGGTGCTGGCCGGGGTGTTCTACCTGCTGGCGGGCGCATCCGGTACGCTGATTGCCGTGCTGTTCAGTGCGCTGCCTGCGGTGCTGATCGAGGCGCTGGCGGGTCTGGCACTGCTTGCTACGCTGGGTGGCAGTCTGCATCGCGCACTGGATGTACCTGCAGAACGCGACAGTGCACTGATCACATTTTTGATCACCGCGTCGGGCGTTTCTCTATTGGGTATTGGTCCTGCTTTCTGGGGACTGGTGGGCGGCGTTATTGCTCACCTGCTGCTGGTGCGTAAAACCGCCTGATTGCGTGATACCTGCTGAAATATCGGTTATTTTTCCACCCGCCAGTGAAAAAAACACTGGATTTACCTCCTTTTCTGCCGTTTGATTTGTCATTGCCCCGCGTAAAATCAACCTAATCGTCGATAACACGCGATTTTCTGCCTCAGACAACGACCGATAAGGGCCCAACAGGTGGCAAAAACTATTCTGCGCAGCGGTAATTTAGATGCAGTTCTGGCGTTAGGTGAAAATGGCCAGCCGGTCTACGCCTCAGCACTGCAAATTCGTGAAACCCTGCGCCTGCGCCGTCAGGGCGCACTGGCAGATTGCCTGGCGATTCCCCAGGCTAATGAACGGGGCGATCGCCTCGACTGGTATTCCCCTATTAGCGGTCGGGTGAAATCCTGGCTGGGCGCCAGCGATCATGAACGTCGTGCGGCGCTGCAACAGCTCACCGCCTGTCAGCAGGATATGCAGGAACTCAGTACGCGCGCGCGCGCGGCGGAGAACCCGTCGATGCGCCTGTTTGGTGCTCTGCTGAGCAAAACCCTGCAATTCCCCGACCAGCAGTATGTCTATCTGGTTGATGGCAAACCGGTCATCACCTTCTGGGGCTTTGTCGATGCCCAGGCGCGCAGTCGCGATGACGCGCTGGCCTGCCTGCGTGACACCCTGGAAGAGAACCTGCCAGTTACGCTGGTTGAACCGCTGCCTGAGCTGCCTGCCGCACCGGTAGTCGCTGAGCCGGTCGTTGTCGCTGAACCTGAGCCTGAACTAAAACCTGAACCCGAAGCGGTTGCTGAACCCCTGCCGGTTGCGGAACCCGCTGAACCTCAGCCGGTCACGCCGGTGGCGGCTCGCCGCCGTTTCCGCGTCTGGTATCTGTTGCCGCCTGTGGCGATTGCCGCTGCCGTAACGGTGGCCGTGCTGTTGCATAAACCGGAACCTGTGGTCACTCCGGTTGCGACAACGAAACCGGTAACCACTCCAGCGCCGGTATCAATCCCAGCGCCCGCTGCGACGCAGGCACCGGTTGCGGCGACACCTTCTGCTGCGCCGTCTGCTACGACACCTGCTGAGACAGCAACCGCTGAGAAACAACCTGAGTCGCTGCCACAGAAACCAGACAGCGCTGGCACGACCGAAGCCGCACCTGCCGCTTCATCTGCTACCCTTGCCAGTGTGGTGACCCCGCCGGTTCCGGCGAAAGCCGATGACCTGATCGTCACGCCGGACGCCGTCCGCGAAGGCCAGGTGCAGGTGATTGATGGCCGCTGGCGTGTCACTATCGACCAGATGCAGACGCCAACCGGTAAGCCGCCGGTGATGCGCTTCCAGTTTAAAAATGGCAAAGGCACCGTGCAGGTCGCCCAGGGTAATACCACCTGTAAAGCCGATGTCAGCGCCGCCATGACCAGTGCCGGTAACCTGGTGATTGAGAGCCGCTACACGGCGAAATGCCAGAACAATTCGCGCTACCGTATGCCACTGCTGGTCTGCCATGCGAGTATGGGCGCCGCAGTGTGTGAAGCACAGTATGCTGATGACCGGGTCTTCCCGATGACGATTAAGCGTGAGAGTAAATAACGATGCTGGCTCCCCTGATCGATGACAAACAAAAAATTTCGCTGATTGAAAACAGCGGTGTGCAGTTTCTGGATTTTGGCCTGCAACTCTCAGATACCCCGGCGCGCCGACAGTTTGTGCGCCAGACCGCCAACGGCCCGCTGCTGCGCCTTAAGGTCGATGGCAACAGCGGTAAGTTCCTGCTCTACCCGGAAGATGGTGGCGGAGCGGAAGTGGTGCGCCCGGAGTCCGATATCGCCCTGGCGGACTCACTGACCCTGCTGTCAGCCTGCTGGCTGCCATTACCGATGCTGCGCTGTGCCAGCGGACGTCGTTTTATCGGCGGCCCTGAAAACTGGGCGCGGATGCGTCTGGTTGCCCTGCCCGCGCCCGATGCGGCGGGCAATACTCATCGCGTCAGCCTGGCCTTCGATACCCGCTGCGTGGCGGAACAGGATGGCGGCGAACAGCTCGGCCTGAGCGCTGCCGATGCGCAGAATGGCGTGACCTTTGCGCTCGCCTGGCACAACTACGAGCTGGGTGAGTTTCTGGACCTGACCTGGGTTGACGGCTGGCTGCGCGAATCCTTTACCGATCGTGTTTCCGATCGCCGCGAACAGGCGATTAATCAGGCGCTGCGCGAATTTGAGTATCAGGCGCACTACCTCAATCTGCTGGAGCTGCTGGGCGAACAGCTCGACCTCAGCGAGATCTACATTCAGGCCGCCACGCTACAGACCCCGGCGGTCAACGTCGATATCATTCTGGATGTCGGCAACTCCCACACCTGCGGCGTGCTGGTGGAAGATCATCCGGAAGAGAGCAACGGCCTGAAGCAGACCTATGAGCTGCAGCTGCGCGATCTCTCTGAGCCGCATCAGGTTTACAACGAGCTGTTTGACAGCCGCCTGGAATTTGCCGAGACCCGTTTTGGCAAAGCGAACTTCTCGCTGGAAAGCGGTCGTGAGCAGGCCTTTATGTGGCCCTCTCTGACGCGCGTCGGACGCGAAGCGAGCCGTCTGGCCCTGCAGCGAGTGGGACTGGAAGGCAGCACCGGCCTCTCCAGCCCGCGCCGTTATCTGTGGGATGAGGCGCGTTATCAGCCAGGCTGGCGCTTTAATACGCCCGGCGATCAGGCTGAACCACTGGCCTATGCCGCGCCCTTTACCACCCTGCTGAACGACGAAGGCCAGCCGCTCTCTACGCTGGCACCGGACGATCGTCTGCCGGTTTTTTCACCGCACTACAGCCGCAGTTCACTGATGACCTTTATGCTGTGTGAGCTGCTGGCTCAGGCGCTGATGCAGATGAACAGTGCGGCACAGCGTCAGCGGATGCCGCAGAGCCACGCGCCGCGTCAGCTGCGCCATGTGATCCTGACGCTGCCGTCAGCGATGCCGAAACCGGAGCGTGAAATTTTCCGCCGCCGGATGCAGGAAGCGCTGGCGCTGGTCTGGAAAGCGGAAGGCTGGCTGGCGGACGAAGATGACCTGTCACCTTCGCTGCCGCGCCAGAACCCGAAACCGCTGCCGGATGTGCAGATGGAGTGGGATGAAGCAACCTGTGGTCAGATGGTCTGGCTGTTCAATGAAACCCAGGTCAACTTTGCCGGTCGCGCCGAAGACTTTTTCAGCAGCATGGCGCGTCCGGATCGCCCGCGCGAGGCTGACGAACTGCCAGGCAAGAGCCTGCGTATCGCCTCGATTGATATCGGCGGCGGCACAACCGACCTCGCCATCACCCAGTATCGTCTGGATGATGGTCAGGGCAACAACGTCAAAATCACCCCGCGCCTGCTGTTCCGCGAAGGCTTTAAAGTGGCGGGCGACGACATCCTGCTGGATGTGATTCAGCTGTGGATTTTACCGGCGCTGCAGCAGCATCTGCAGAAAGCGGGTCTGACACTGGCAGAACCGTTGATGAACAAGCTGTTTGGTCATGACAGCCGCATGGACGGTCAGGCGACACTGCGTCAGCAGGTCACCTTACAGCTGTTTATTCCGCTGGCGCAGGCGGTGCTGGAGCGATACGAAAACTGGGATCCGCTGGAGAGCCACGCAGAAATCAATGCCCTGTTTGGCGAGCTGGTCGATCAGCCACCTGGCGAGGCGGTGCTGGCGTTTGTTAATGGCGAGATTCAGCGTGAACTGGGCGGCAACAGCCGCTTTGACCTGCTGCAGGTGCCGCTGGTCGTCAGTCTGGCACAGCTGCATGGCGAATTTATGCAGCACCGCATGGCGATCATTCCGGCGCTGCGCTCAATGTGTGAAGTGGTGTCGCTCTATCAGTGTGACGTGCTGCTGCTGACCGGGCGTCCTTCGCGCTTCCCTGGCATTCAGGCGCTGGTGCGCCATCTGCAACCACTGCCGGGCAGCCGGATTCTGTCGCTGGAAGGCTATCACACCAGCGACTGGTATCCGTTTAACAAGCATGGCCGCATCGACAACCCAAAATCCACGGCGGCGGTCGGCGCGATGCTCTGCCTGCTGGCGCTGGATCTGCGCCTCAGCAGCTTCTGGTTCCGCGCGGGCGATTTTGAACCCTACTCGACAATTCGCTACCTTGGCGTGCTCGATGAAAACCAGGCGCTGACAGACGAGAACCTCTGTTACAGCGAAATTGACCTCGACAATCCTGGCTATGCACTGGATAAGAAAGGCAGTTTCCGTATTCGCGGCAACGTCTGTCTCGGCTTCCGTCAACTCGATAACGAACGCTGGCCTGCCTCGCCGCTCTACAGCCTGACGCTGAACGACGCCACGCTGGCGCGTAAAGTGGCCGGTGAGAGCGTGCTGCGCATCCGCCTGGCCGTGAAAGCGGGCCCTGATGCGGCTGGCCCGGAAACCCTGGTGCTGAGCGATGCGCGCCTGGATGATGGCACCCGTGTGCCACTGGAGCAGTTAAGTCTTAAGCTGAATACCCTGTCGGCGACCGGCAATGCCAATGCGCAATACTGGATTGACAGCGGGAGCGTGTGTAAACGATGAAAGCTCTGAAACCCCGTCAGCCACAAACGCTGGCAAAACGCCTCAGCCTGTTGCAGGACGCCCTGAATAACAGCCTGACGTGGATTGAAACCACGCGCGAGCAGTCGCCGCGTCTGGCGCTGGAAGCCGAAACCCTGACGCTGCAACTGCGTCAGGCGCGCGTGCAGGCTCAGGCACTGGCGCAGCAGGTGGCGCGGCCGGTGACGCTGGCGCTGTTTGGTCAGTCGCAGGCGGGCAAAGCCTGGCTGCTGAACGAAATGGTGGCCGATGCCCAGGGTCAGTTAGTGACCCGCATGGGCGACAAACAGCTGAGCTGGTTCCAGCATATCAATCCCGGCAACCTCGATTTTGCTACCGCGACCCGCTTCAGCCATCAGCGCGAACCGCTGTCAGGCGAGTGGCCGGTTGAACTGGCGCTGCTGAGCGAAGCGGAGATCGTGCGGCTGATGATCGCCTGTGCCGGCGCGACCACGCCCGACACCACGCAGATCGACAGCGCACTGCAGCGCCTGCAGCGTCATCGCCTTGCCACGCCGCTGGCCGGTCTGGAAGGTGATGCGCTGGTCACACTCTGGTCCTGGAGTCGCCGCCGTCCGCACCACGATGTGCGGCTCGATCGTCACTTCTGGCCACAGGCGGTTGAACTGGCGCCCTGGCTCAGCGTTGACGACCGGGTGCAGCTCTTTTCACTGCTGTGGTCGGGTCAGCCCGAACTGAATGAGATGCTGCGCAGCCTGCTGCATCTGCGTCACCAGCTGCGTAACAGCACCCGCGTGCTTGCCCCGCTGAGCCTGCTGACCGACGCGTCACTGCTGCCAGCCGAGCAGCTGATTGTGCCAGCCAGTGAGCAGGATCTGCAGCAGCTGGTCGAAGTCTGCCCGCTGAACGGCAACCGCATCGGCAAGGCGCAGAACGTGCCGCTGGGATTACTGGCGCTGGTGACGCTGGAAGTACTGGTGCCGCTGAGCTCCACACCACGCACCGCGCTCTATGATGACGCCGATATGCTGGAGCTGCCCGCGCCGGGCCAGTCCGCCGACGGGGCGACTCAGGAAGATCGTCAGCGCCTGCAGCAGCAGGATCCGCTGCGTGCGCAGCTGCTGGAACAGAAACGCGCCCTGCTGCCCGGCTTTTATGCCGCGCGTCAGGCGATTGATCTGCTGCTGGTCTGCACCGCAGCCAGCCACCGTCAGGATGCTGACCTCGCCAGTGAAACGCTGCGCGAATGGCAGCGTCAGCAGCCCGCTCAGGAATCGGCTGAGAAACCGCGCCTGATCTGGGCGATTACCCCGTTCGATGCCCGCCATCAGCAGGTCAACGTGGATGAAGCGGTGCAGCGTCAGATGGGACAACCCGGTCAGCACTGGGGATCGATGCTGGCGCTGGATCGCGCGGGCGTTGACCGCATGGCAAGCTGGTTGCTGGAAGAGATGCAGCCGGAAGCCCGCCGCGACATGCTGCTGGCTCAGCTGGCGCAGATTCAGCACACCGTGGTGGAGCGCCGTCTGCTGCCCTGGACCGAAGCAGGTGCCAGCCCGGAACAGGCGGCACGCAAACAGAACATCGCCGATACGCTGCTGAAGTGTTTACAGCATCGCACCGGCCTGCATGGCGAGTTGCTGGAACGTCTGCAGCCGCCGCGGGAAGCGCTGCGCCAGCTGTGGCTTAATCAGTCGGCCCTGCAGGGCAGCAAACCGGCCAATATTCAGGCACCGGAAAATCAGTTCGGCATCGGGTTTGAATTTGACCTGTTCAGTGAGAGCCCGGCTGAAGCACCGGTTCAGCCGCGTCAGAGCCTGCAGAGCGCCCAGCAGTTCCCGCGTCAGGTGCTGCTGCTGTGGCTGGATCATCTGCGTCAGCTGCCGGAAAACCGCAGCCTGCTGGCGTTGCTGAACGTGGACAAGGCGACGATGGAGTGGCTGGTTGAGGAGCTGATCACGGCCGGTTTCCGCACCGATATCGCGCAGAAACTGCAGCAGGCGCTGCATGAGCCGGATACGCAGAGCGTCAGCCATGAATCCCGCGCCGATCGTCAGGTGACGCGCGCGATGACAGTGCTGGGGGATTTTGTGGCCTGGCTCGGCTTTTTACAGCGTCCTGAATCCGAACGTCCGCCCAGCCGCGTTAACCGGGGTCAGGTGATTTTTTCACGCCCTCCGGCACCCAGCGTCAGCTTCAGTGCCGGTCAGCGTCTGACTAAACTCTCTGCGGCGCCGGCTAACCACACGGCCTACTATATCTACGACTGGCTGGTGGGTCTGAATCAGGTGATCATTGAGAACAATGGTTACACCGGCGGCGGCGATCTGCCGCTGGCGGCCCGCGAAGCGCTGGTTGCGCTGCTTAAGCCACTGCGCGCTTAATCGATAATCAGGCGCAGTTCGCCCTCCAGCGACTGCGCCGCCTCTTCCAGCAGCGCCAGCACCGGCGCTAAATCCGCCTCATGCGCAGCATAGTGCTGCAGCCACATCGTGGCAGGCAGCGCCATTCCGCCCGTCAGCCAGTCCCATAACGCATCCAGATTATGTCCGAAACTCTGCGGGCAGCCGCTCTGCTCAGCAAACTGCTGGTAAAAGGCCGCGCGCGTGGTGAGCTGGCGCAGATCAAAGGTCAGATTAAGCATGATCAGGGCACCTGTCTGAAGCTGCGGTAGTGATCGGTGGAGAGAAATACCAGCCCGTCAGAGGAGTAGACCAGGCGGTCGGCGTCGCGATGACCACAGCGATAATTCACATCCGCCTCATACCACTGACGGCCTGCACGCGATGGCAGACGCTTTTCACGGTTGGTAAAACGATCGCCGCCGATGGCTTTGCCAGGCAGCACGTCGCACAGGTTGCCTTTGGCCGGATTCCAGCCACGCTTACGCGCATCACTTTTGGTGACGTAGTAGTCCGGCAATTGCTGATGCTGCAGGACCCAGCGCGCCACGGTATGGGCATCGGTCAGGGTGGCGATATCCGCCTGAGCAGGAGCTGAAACGGTGTTCAGCCAGGGTTTCAGGCCGTAGAAGCAGACCGCGAGGACGAGGAAAAGTCCAATCCAGAGTTTTTTTGACATGATGGCATCCGAGACAACAGGACGCAGATGATACCAGTTTTGCGCAGAGAGAAAAGCGCGGGCCAGACAAGCTGGCCCTGGCGAGGTTATGCGGCGTGCGATTCCCCGCTGTGACGACGCCATGCACCCGGCGCGACACCATACTGACGTTTGAAGCTGCGATTAAAGGACTGCTGGGAGTCGAAACCTAACGAGATCGCCACATTCAGAATCGGCTCATCGGTGGTGGTCAGGCGATCGGCTGATTTCTTCAGCTTCTTAACGCGGATATATTCACCCAGTGGATAGCCGGTGTGCTCTTTAAACATGCGCTGCAGGTGCCACTTGGAGTAACCCGCGCGCTCTGAAACGGTGTCCAGATCCAGGCGTGCTTCGATGTTGTTATCAATCCAGTCGATTAAATCGTGAATAAAGGCGTCACTCATCATTCCAGTCTCTCCTGTCGCCGTGGCGAAAAGTATTAGTATCAGTTGCAGTTACACTTAAGGGTGGCTGACTATGCCATTTAATGCAAGTTTTATTAGTACATTAAATGCCGCACTATTTGTGGGGTTTTTACTGATTTGTTCAGGTCTTCATCGCCCCGCCCCAAACCGCACATAAAGTGTATCTGTTATTCTTGCAGTTGCCAGCCACGCAAGCCTACACTCACTGCGATTAATTGCAATCTTAAAAGTTGCAAATATTGGCCTGCAGGCCGCCTGTTTATATCTATCGCGGAATAACAAAAATGATCACGAACCGGGTTCGTCAGGGTTTAACCCTCTTAGGGATGGTACTGCTCATCACTCAACTGAGCGGCTGCGACAAGGGTGTGGCGCAAAACGCCCCGCCACCACCGCCTGAAGTGAGTGCCGCACCCGTGCTGATCAAGCCGGTCAGCCAGTGGGACAATTTCAATGGCCGGGTTGAAGCGGTGCAGAGCGTGCAGCTGCGTCCGCGCGTCTCGGGCTACATCGACTCTGTTAACTATCGCGAAGGCGATGAGGTCAAAAAAGGTCAGGTGCTGTTTACCATTGATGACCGCAGTTACCGCGCGGCGCTGGAGCAGGCCAAAGCGGAACTGGCCCGTGCGCGCAGTCAGGCAAGTCTGGCCCGCAGTGAATCGGGACGCAGCGAGAAGCTGATTGGTACCCAGGCGATTTCCCGCGAGGCGTGGGAACAGCGTCGCTCTGCCGCCAGTCAGGCGCAGGCGGATGTGCTGGCCGCAGAAGCCGCGGTCGATATGGCGCAGCTGAATCTCGACTTTACCCGCGTCACCGCGCCGATTGATGGCCGCGCCAGCCGCGCACAGATCACCGCCGGTAACCTGGTGACTGCCGGCGACAGCGCCAGTGTGCTAACCACGCTGGTGTCGCAGCAGCAGATGTATGTCTATTTCGATGTCGATGAGAACACCTTCCTGAACTATCAGGCGATGGCGCGTCAGGGTCAGCAGCGTCACGCGCTGCCGGTAGAGATTGCGCTGGTCGGCGAACAGGGGTTCCCGCATCAGGGCAAAATCGATTTCATGGATAACCAGCTGACCGCCAGCACTGGCACCATTCGGATGCGCGCCCTGCTCGACAATCAACAGCGTCAGTTCACGCCCGGCCTGTTTGCCCGTGTGCGTCTGCCAGGCAGCGCGCAGTTCGAGGCGGTGCTGATTGATGATAAAGCGGTATTAACCGACCAGGATCGCAAATATGTCTACGTGGTGGATGGAGAAGGCAAAGCGCAGCGGCGCGATATCCAGCCCGGCGCGATGATAGATGGCCTGCGTATCGTTAAGTCGGGTCTGCAATCCGGTGACAGGGTGATCATCGCCGGTCTGCAAAAAGTATTTATGCCCGGCATGCCGGTCACTGCTCAGCAGGTCGCCATGCGTGCGGCAGCCGCTCAATAATTCGAGGCCGCTATGGACTTTTCCCGCTTTTTTATCGACCGGCCGATTTTTGCTGCGGTGCTGTCGATCCTGATTTTTGTCACTGGCGTGATTTCCATCCCGCTGCTGCCGATCAGTGAATATCCCGACGTGGTGCCACCCAGCGTGCAGGTACGCGCTGAATATCCGGGCGCTAACCCGAAAGTGATTGCGGATTCCGTGGCGACGCCACTGGAAGAGGCGATCAACGGCGTCGAGAACATGATGTACATGAAATCAGTGGCCGGTTCGGACGGCGTGCTGGTGACTACTGTTACCTTCCGTCCAGGTACCGATCCCGATCAGGCGCAGGTACAGGTGCAGAACCGCGTGGCGCAGGCGGAAGCTCGTCTGCCGGAAGATGTGCGTCGGCTGGGTGTCACCACCCAGAAGATGTCACCGACCCTGACGCTGGTCGTCCACATGTTCTCACCGAACAATACCTACGATTCGCTCTACCTGCGTAACTACGCCACGCTGAAGGTGAAAGATGAGCTGGCTCGTCTGCCGGGCGTCGGTCAGATTCAGATTTTCGGCGCGGGTGAATATGCGATGCGCGTCTGGCTTGATCCCAACAAAGTGGCGGCGCGTGGCCTGACCGCCTCTGACGTGGTGACGGCGATGCAGGAGCAGAACGTGCAGGTCTCTGCCGGTCAGCTGGGTGCTGAGCCGCTGAAGAAGCAGAGCGACTTCCTGCTGTCGATCAACACCCAGGGACGACTGGAGAGCGAGCAGGAGTTCGGCGATATCATCCTGAAAACCTCAGAAGATGGTTCGCTGGTGCGGCTGCGTGATGTGGCGCGTATTGAGATGGGTTCAGGCAGCTATGCACTGCGCTCGCAGCTCAATAACAAAGATGCGGTTGGTATCGGTATCTTCCAGGCACCTGGCGCCAACGCCATCGATCTCTCCAATGCGGTTCGCGCCAAAATGGATGAGCTGGCAACCCGCTTCCCCAACGATGTTAAATGGGCCGCACCTTACGACCCGACGGTGTTTGTTCGCGACTCGATCAAAGCGGTGGTTCAGACCCTGCTGGAAGCGGTGATCCTGGTGGTGCTGGTTGTGATTCTGTTTCTGCAGACCTGGCGCGCCTCGATCATTCCGTTGCTGGCGGTGCCGGTTTCAATCGTTGGTACTTTTAGCGTGCTTTATCTGCTCGGCTTCTCGCTGAACACCCTGAGCCTGTTCGGGCTGGTGCTGGCGATCGGTATCGTAGTGGATGACGCCATTGTGGTAGTGGAGAACGTCGAACGTAACATTGAGATGGGACTGTCGCCGCGTGCCGCAGCGCATCAGGCGATGCGAGAGGTCTCCGGGCCGATCATCGCCATCGCGCTGGTTCTGTGTGCGGTGTTTGTGCCGATGGCGTTTCTTTCCGGCGTCACCGGGCAATTCTACAAGCAGTTCGCTACCACCATCGCGATCTCCACGGTGATCTCGGCGATTAACTCGCTGACGCTCTCGCCTGCCCTGGCGGCGATGCTGCTGAAAGGACATGACGCGCCGAAAGACCGGCTGACGCGGATCATTGATGCGCTGTTTGGCTGGCTGTTCCGTCCGTTTAACCGCTTCTTCCAGCGCAGTGCGCATGGCTACGAGTCCATGGTTGGCCGCACACTGCGTCGCCGTGGCGCGGTGTTTGGTGTCTATCTGCTGTTGCTGGCCGGTGCCGGATTTATGTTCCATACCGTACCAGGCGGGTTTATCCCGACTCAGGATAAGCTCTACCTGATTGGCGGCGTGAAGATGCCGGAAGGCTCGTCACTGGCGCGCACCGATGAAGTGATTCGCAGGATGAGCGAAATCGGTATGCAGACCGAAGGCGTCGCCTATGCGGTGGCGTTCCCCGGCCTGAATGCGCTGCAGTTCACCAATACGCCGAACAGCGGCACAGTGTTCTTTGGTCTGAAGCCGTTTAATGAGCGCAAACATACTGCGGCGGAGATCAACGCCGAGATCAATGCGAAGATCTCGCAAATCCAGCAGGGCTTTGGCTTCTCGATTATGCCACCGCCGATTCTGGGGCTGGGTCAGGGCTCGGGCTATTCGCTCTATGTGCAGGACCGGGCGGGTCTGGGCTATGGTGCCCTGCAGACGGCGATTAATACCCTGTCGGGCAGCATCATGCAGACGCCAGGCATGCACTTCCCTATCTCCTCCTATCAGGCCAACGTTCCGCAGCTTGATGTGAAGGTTGACCGGGATAAAGCCAAGGCACAGGGCGTGTCGCTGACCGCGCTGTTCAGTACGCTGCAGACCTATCTTGGCTCGTCGTATGTAAATGACTTCAACCGTTTCGGCCGCACCTGGCGGGTAATGGCGCAGGCGGATGGGGATTTCCGCGACAGCGTCGAAGATATTGCTAACCTGCGCACCCGTAACGATCGCGGTGAGATGGTGCCGATTGGCAGCATGGTGAACATCACCACCACCTATGGTCCCGACCCCGTGATTCGCTATAACGGCTATCCGGCAGCGGATTTGATTGGCGATGCCGACCCGCGCGTGCTCTCTTCGGCGCAGGCGATGAGCCAGCTGGAAGCGATGTCCGGTCAGCTGTTGCCGAACGGCATGAACATCGAGTGGACGGATCTGAGTTACCAGCAGTCAACCCAGGGTAATACCGCGCTGATTGTCTTCCCAATGGCGGTCCTGCTGGCGTTCCTGGTGCTGGCGGCGCTGTATGAGAGCTGGACGCTGCCGCTGGCGGTGATCCTGATTGTACCGATGACGATGCTCTCTGCGCTGTTTGGCGTCTGGCTGACCGGCGGTGACAACAACGTCTTCGTGCAGGTCGGACTGGTGGTGCTGATGGGACTGGCCTGTAAGAACGCGATTCTTATCGTCGAGTTCGCCCGTGAGCTGGAGATTCAGGGCAAAGGGATCGTGGAAGCGGCGCTGGAAGCGTGTCGCCTGCGTCTGCGTCCGATTGTGATGACCTCCATCGCCTTTATCGCCGGTACGATACCGCTGATTCTGGGTGAAGGCGCGGGTGCAGAAGTGCGCGGCGTGACCGGTATTACCGTCTTCTCCGGTATGCTCGGCGTGACGCTGTTCGGCCTGTTCCTGACGCCGGTGTTCTATGTTGCCCTGCGCAAGCTGGTGACGCGCCGGTCAGGGAATACGGAGTCAGTGACGGCGTAAACCGTAAAAGTTAATAGGGGCGATCCGGTGATCGCCCCTTTTTTTTGTCTGATAACTAACCCCGCCGCCATTCTGATTGCGGACAGATAATCAGGTGCGAATCTCAATCCGGGCTTTTCTTCCCAGCTGCGCCAGTGCCAGTTCCACTTTTTCAACTTTCGACGAGTGCTCAACATCCAGCAGTCGATCAACCTGTGGGCCATTCACGCCCAGCTGGCGTGCCAGATCGACTTTACGTGTGCCGGTTTCAATCATTGCGTTATAAAGCGCCGCTTTCATCGCCACCAGCACCGGGACGGAGACAATGTATTCACCTTCCAGCGGTTTACTGGCGATCGGAATCGGACGACGGGTATCCATCTCAAGAGAGATAGCCGTCACCAGTCCATCTTCGGCTTCTGACAGTGCTTCCTCAACGGTGGCGCCGACGGAATGCAGTAACGGCAAATCACGACACGAGACCTCATAGGTATCGGTTTTTGCGTCATGAGTTAAGCTGACGGCATAATTAAACATAGTGTTACCTCTCTGATCGGGCTCACAGGCCCAGATCTTTTAAAATTTTTCTGCGGGTACCTTCAGGCATTTCTTTCGCTCCGTGATCCGGAAAAATGGATTGCCTTTCGCCCAGGAAGACCTTGAAATGGCTGCTTCCACTACGGTGCTTAGTCAAAATAGCGCCCTGCTGAATGAGCCAGCGTCTGAATTCACTGTACTTCATCGCGTTCCCTCGCTGTGTATAACAGCAAGAATAACATTAGTGATAATCAATACAACAATAATGTTGTGGCTATTGCTGGATTTTCAAACGATCCATTACGTTCAGCGCGATGACCAAAGTCAGAAAGATAGGTATTGATTCATGGCGGATTTGAGGCAGGACATTACTGATCAGCAGGCATAAAAAAAGCCGCTCATCAGCGGCCTTTTTTGCAGAGTTCTTCACTCTCTTCGGGTTCAGGTTCCGGTACGGCGGTGCAGTTGCTGGTATCGCGTTTCTTCAGCTCGTTGAGCGCGTCTGCCACGGTGCGTTTTGCCAGCACATCCAGCGACGCCTGCTCGGCTTCATCGGCTATCGACTTAAAGTACCAGCAGAGGTTGGCACTGACCAGACAGCGCGGCGCGACATCAGGACGTGCAGCCCAGATCTTTTTGTCTTCGATGACTGAGACATAGATATCCCGCAGGGTAATTTCAGCCGCAGGACGACCCAGATGAATCGAACCGGTTCGGCCCAGCGTAGAGACGATAATGCCGTCACGGGTCAGCGGGACCATTAATTTTCGAATGAAACTGGGATTCGCTTCCAGCCCGTAGGCCAGAATCGCGCTGGTAGAGCGTTTACCCATTTGCTCCGCCATCGCTACGCTCAGAACCATTTGCAAAGCTGTCGGGAAGCGGTAATCAAGCATTTCTTTATCCTGAGTTGCGGTGGATCTTATTGTTTTATTGCCGCATAAGTGAACAATCAATGAGCAATAAATATAACAAACACTGTTGCTTTTTTGAAGCTAACCGGCAGCGACAAGGCACGTATTCACCAAAGGCGGAGGCCCGATAGCACAAGGTGCTCAGCCTGCTGACGGCCCTCTCCCCGCGGAACAGGAGGAACAGCGCCGTTATACGGTGGTGGCCGCTACCGGTGGTAATCGCTGCTTCAGCGCCATAACCAGTACCACGTTAAAGATTGCTAAGGCGCAAAGCAACCAGAGCGTCGCCGGGGCGCCCATCCTTTCAAACACATAACCGCCTATCAGTGGCGTCAGTGCCTGTCCCATCAGCGCCGGGCGGGCCATTCTACCCACAACAATCGCGTAGGACTCTGGTTTGACCATCGCCAGCGGTAAAGTTCCGCGCACGATGGCACGTAAGCCATTTCCTGCGCCATACAGCACCATGCTCAGCAGCGCCATCTGCGGGAAAAGAGCCAGCAGCAGCAGGCCCAGCGCGACCAGCCCGACGGAGAAAAAGGTGGTACGAATCGGATGGCTGCGTTTAAAGACGATATCGACGATACGGGCCCCCACCTGGCACGGGCCCATCACGGCGCTGATTGCCAGCGCCGAAGTCAGCGTATGACCTGTGGCCTGTAACAGGGCGATAAGCTGCACGGAAATCGCGGTCATGATCACGGATGCCAGGGTAAAGATGGCGCACAGGAGCCAGAACAGCGCGGGTTCGATCTCCGCCGTGGCAGGCTGCTTGATCCCTGGTTTAACAGGCCGCTTAGTGTGACTCGCGGGTAAGGCAAACAGATAGGCAGGCAGCACGCAGATGACCATCATTGCCGCAATAATGAGTGAAGCATCCCGCCAGCCGAATCCGTGGATTAACAATGCCGTGCCCGGCCAGACCAGCGTGGTGCAGAAGCCCGATATCAGCGTAATACTGGTGATGGCGGAACGCGCCTGACCGCCATAGCAGGTGCCGAGCGTGGCGAACAGCGCATCATAAAGCCCCATCGCCATCCCGATGCCAATTATCACCCACGCGAACAGAAACAGCGGCAGCGAGTAGCTGTACGCCATCATCACCAGCCCCACCGCCATCACCACGCCGCTCAGCGCCAGCAGCAGACGACCGCCGGTTCGGGCGATAATCCTGCCCGCCAGCGGTGACAGCAGTCCCGACACCAGAATCCCGGTTGAGAGCGCGCCATAAATCCATTGCTGTGACCAGCCTGTCTCAGCCGCAATTGGATTCGCCATTACTGCCATCAGATAGAACGACCCACCCCATGACAGGATCTGCACCCAGCCCAGTGTAAAAATGGCGGCGATACCGGGTTTGTTATTCTGATTCACAGGCGATCTCTTCATTAGCAGGCGAATCGTTTTTATAACATGTTCTGCGATAAGGCAAAAATGCGTGACGCCCTTTTCGCTGGATGACCAGGCAGGCTGCACGTTTTTAGTGGAATAATTAAACGTATGTTGTAACTATATGTCGCTTGCATCCTCGCCGGGCTTCTGCCACATTGTGGACGTTGTAACTATGGAGGCACAACATGACGCGCTACGACTTAGTGGCTGATATGCATCAGTGTGTAAATGACCTGGAACTGGCGCTGGGCGAACTGCGTCAGCAGATTGAGGCGCAGCCTTTGCTGATCGCCCGCGTCTTCAGCCTGCCGCCGGTAGTGAAAGGCCGCGAACATGAAGCGATTACTCAGATTGCCGTTGAGCAGCATCTCGGCGAGAGCGCGTTGAAGATGGCTCTCGACCACTACTGCCGCCTGTTTATGCAGCATCAGTCTGAACAGCTGAGCACCAAGGCTGCCGTTCGCTTACCCGGCGCACTCTGCATCGAATGCGATGCGCAGCGCGAAGCAGAGATCGGCTCGCTGGTCGACCTCATCAACCAGCTGAAAGCCCGGCTGGAGCAGCTGATCACGGTGGACTCGGGCCTGCCGAGCGAAGCGCGTTTTGAGTTCGTTCACCAGCATTTACGCGGCCTGATTACCCTGAATGCCTATCGCACGATCACCCTGCTCAGCGCGCCAGACAGCCTGCGTTTCGGCTGGGCCAACAAGCACATCATCAAGAATCTCAAGCGCGAAGAGGTGATCGCCCAGCTGGAAAAAAGCCTGAAGTCGGGACGCGCGAAGGCACCCTGGTCACGGGAACAGTGGGCGGAAAAAGTACAGGAGGAGCTGGCAAGCGTGCGCGCCCTGCCCGCCTCGGCACGGCTGAAAATCAAGCGTCCGGTGAAAGTCCAGCCGGTGGCACGCGTCTGGCGCGCGGATGAACAAAAGCAGACCCAGTTGGCCTGTCCTTCACCGATACTGGTGATCTGTCGCGATCGCACTCAGGTTCCGGTACTGGGCGAGTTGCTCAATTATGACGCCGACAACATCACGCATCGCCATAAGCCCGCCGCTGAACCATTGAATCTGCTGATCCCCCGACTGCATCTGTGGGTCGATTGCCCCATCTGAATAAAAAAGGCCAGCATCCGCTGGCCTCTGACTCATCTTAAACCTTACGACTTCATGCTGCCGACCATCTCTTCCGGCCGGACCCAGGCATCAAACTCTTCTTCAGTGAGATAACCCAGTTTCAGCGCCGAGCCTTTCAGCGTCAGCCCCTCTTTGTGCGCCTTCTTGGCAATTTCTGCCGCTTTGTCATAGCCAATATGGGTATTCAGCGCCGTCACCAGCATCAGCGATTCGTTGAGCAGTTGATCGATGCGCTCGCGCACCGGCTCAATGCCGACGGCGCAGTGATTGTTAAAGCTGTCCATGCCATCCGCCAGCAGGCGAATCGATTGCAGGAAGTTATGGATGACCATCGGACGGAAGACGTTCAGCTCAAAGTTACCGGACGCGCCGCCCATGTTGATCGCCACATCATTACCCATCACCTGACAGCAGAGCATCGTCATCGCTTCGCACTGCGTCGGATTCACTTTGCCCGGCATAATGGAGCTGCCTGGTTCATTCTCCGGAATGGCGATTTCGCCGATGCCGCAGCGCGGGCCAGAAGAGAGCCAGCGCACGTCATTCGCGATTTTCATCAGTGAAGCGGCCAGCCCTTTCAGCGCGCCATGTGCATGCACCAGCGCATCACAGGTGGCCAGCGCCTCAAACTTGTTGGGCGCAGTGACAAACGGCTGCTGCGTGAGATCGGCCAGCGCCTTCGCCACGCGCACCGCATATTCCGGATGGGTGTTCAGGCCGGTGCCCACCGCGGTTCCGCCCAGCGCCAGTTCCGACACGTGCGGAATGCTCTGTTCGATATGCTTCAGGTTGTGCTCCAGCATCGCCACCCAGCCGGAAATCTCCTGACCCAGCGTCAGCGGCGTCGCATCCTGCAGGTGAGTACGGCCAATTTTGACGATATCTTTGAAGGCATCAGACTTCTGACTCAGCGTTTTCTTTAGCACCTGAATCTGTGGGATCAGCTGTTCGCGCAGGGCGATAACGGCGGCAACATGCATCGCCGTCGGGAAGACATCGTTCGAGCTCTGGCTCTTGTTGACATCATCGTTGGGATGGACCAGCCGCGACATACCGCGCTCTCCGCCCAGGATTTCACTCGCGCGGTTCGCCAGCACCTCATTCATATTCATGTTGGTCTGAGTGCCGGAGCCGGTCTGCCAGATCGCCAGCGGGAATTCATCCGCATGCTTATCCGCCAGCACTTCATCCGCCGCGCTGACAATCGCCTCGGCACGATCGGCGGGCAGTAGTCCCAGATCGCGGTTCACGCTGGCCGCGGCGCGCTTGGTCAGTGCCAGGGCATGCACCAGCGCGGTCGGCATTTTTTCGGTTGAGATCCGGAAGTGTTCCAGTGAGCGCTGCGTCTGCGCGCCCCATAGTTTGTCTGCCGGTACGTCGATGGGGCCCATTGAATCTTTCTCAATGCGGTTGCCTGCCATGAATACGTCTCCTTCACCTTGTTTTTAAAAGAATGACCGCCAGGTCGTTGCAATCAACTATCGGGCGGTCAGGATAGTAATACACAATAATTTAACATCATCAGAGCTTAGCGTCCTTTTGCGCTGGATATGTATTTTTACCGGCAGTTTCTGCTTTAATAGCCGCAATAATTTCCCGTGATAAAGGGTTATACGATGCAAAAAATGAACAATTCGCTGCAAAATTACGCGTGGGGCAGTAAAACTGCGTTGACTGAGCTTTATGGGATTGCGAACCCGGAAGGGTTGCCAATGGCGGAACTCTGGATGGGTGCGCATCCGAAAAGCCCCTCCACCGTGATGGATCAGGGCAGCGAGCGTTCTTTGCGTGACGTGATTGATGCTGCGCCTGCCGCGATGCTGGGTGATGCGGTAGCACAGCGTTTTGGTGAACTGCCCTTCCTGTTCAAAGTATTGTGTGCCGATCAGCCGCTGTCGATTCAGGTTCATCCCAGCAAGCACGCGGCTGAAGTGGGTTTTGCTCGTGAGAATGCAGCTGGTATTCCGCTGACGGCGGCTGAGCGCAACTACAAAGATGCCAACCACAAGCCGGAGCTGGTCTACGCGCTGACGCCCTTCCAGGCGATGAATGGTTTTCGCACGCTGACGCAGATGGTTTCACTGCTGGAGCCGGTGGCGGGCGCGCATCCTCAGATTGCCCATTTTCTGCAGCATCCCGATCAGGAGACGCTGGCCGCGCTGTTCTCTACCCTGCTGTCACTGGGGGGCGAGGAGAAATCGCTGGCGCTGGGCGTACTGAAATCCGCACTTGATGCGCAACAGGGCGAGCCGTGGCAAACCATCCGCATGATTGCGGCTGAGTATCCTGACGACACCGGCCTGTTTTCACCGCTGCTGCTGAATGTGATCACCCTGCAGCCCGGCGAGGCGATGTTCCTCTATGCTGAAACCCCGCACGCCTACCTGAAAGGCGTGGCGCTGGAGGTGATGGCAAACTCCGATAACGTGTTGCGGGCCGGTCTGACCCCGAAATATATCGATATCGCCGAGCTGATGGCTAACCTGAAGTTTGATGAGAAGCCCGCCAGTGCGCTGCTGACCAAGCCGGAGCAACAGGGCAACGCGCTGCGCTTCCCGATTCCGGTCGAGGATTTCGCCTTTGCCATTCACAGCCTGAACGCAGAACCGCAGTCGCTGGCGCAGCAGAGCGCCGCCCTGCTGTTCTGTATCGAAGGCCAGGCAGTAATCGCCAAAGATGAGCAGCAGGTAACGCTGAAACCGGGTGAATCCTGCTTCATTGCCGCCAGCGAATCACCGGTAACAGTCGCTGGTACGGGCCGACTGGCGCGGGTATTTAACGACTTAGGGTGAAGCGGCTGACGGAATGCCTGTTAACTGCTATTATTTCAACCTATTAGCTTTTAAACGCCTGCGGGCGTTTTTCTTCGGTCGCTGGGGTAAACCTGCGGCATAAGCGGACTCAAGGATAAGGACGAATCAGCAATGAAAAAGACCAATGTTGCCGTAGGTGTGATCATCGCACTGGGCGTTGTCTGGACTGGCGCGGCATGGTTCACCGGCAAGCAGATTGAAAGCCACAGGGACCAGCTGATGCAGAACGCCAATGCACAGCTGAATGCTTATGCCCCTAACAGCCGACTGAAGATCAGCTATCAGGATTATCAGCGCGGCGTGTTCAGCAGCAAAGTGAATCTGGTGGTTCAGGCCAACTCGCAGACGGAAGATAATCCGCTGCTGAAGCCGGGTCAGAGCATCATCCTGAATGAGACCATCGATCATGGTCCTTTCCCGTTTGCCCAGCTGAAGCATTTCAATCTGATCCCAAGCATGGCATCGGTGCATACCGAACTGGCTAACACCGATGCGGTGAAGAAGCTGTTTGAGCTGACCGGCAACAAATCGCTGATTAATGCAGATACCCGCATCGGCTACAGCGGTGCTACCGACACGGCGCTGCGCGTGCTGCCGGTGGATTATCAGAATGCACAAACCGGCGAACGGCTGGCCACCAATGGCGGCACCTTCAACGTCAGCGCAGATAATAAAGGCGATAAAGTGTCGCTGGACAGTGATGTTGATAGCCTTGCTCTGACCACTAAAAATGAGATGGGCCAGCCGGTGCTGTTTACCATCAACGGTCTGAAGCTGAGCGGTAACACGCACCTCAGCCCGGAAGGCGTCCGTATCGGCGACCAGTCGGTAAACATTGAGAAAGTGAATGCCAGCATCAATGGTCAGGACGCCCTGACGCTGAACAAAATGAAAGGCACCTCCTCTTTCGATAACAGCGCCGGTAAGATTGGCGGCGATATCGATTACAAGGTTGAAGGCGTTCAGCTGCAGAAGCAGGACTTTGGTCAGGCCGCGCTGAAGATGAAGCTGTCCCAGTTTGACGCGCAGGCGGTTAAAGCCTTCTCCGATCGTTATAACCAACAGATGCAGGAACTGCTGAGCCAGCCTGGCGTTGCAGAAGATCCTATTCGCTACCAGGCGGGCGTACATCAGATTCTGATGAGTAACCTGCCGATGCTGCTGAAAGGCTCGCCATCCATCAGCATCGCGCCGCTGAGCTGGAAGAATGATAAAGGTGAAAGCACCTTTAATCTGACCGCCAGTTTCAACGACCCTTCAGCTGTAACCGGTGAACCACAGACCCTTAGCGCTATGGTGGATCGGGTGCTGAAGAGCCTGGACAGTAAGCTGGTCATCAATATGCCGATGGCGACCGAAACCATGCATAAAGTGGGTCTGGCTGAGGGTTATCAGGCCGACGACGCACAGAAGCTGGCGGATCAGCAGGTGAAAGGTCTCGCGGCGATGGGTCAGATGTTCCGTCTGACTCAGCAGCAGGATAACAATATCGTGACCAGCCTGCAGTACACCAACGGTCAGGTGAACATGAACGGCGACAAGATGACGCTGGAGCAGTTCATGTCCCGTTATATGCTGGGTATGCCGACCAGCGAAGGCATGCCGCAGTAAGAGCACTCTTTCATTAAAGGCGACCTCCGGGTCGCCTTTTTTATGCCGATCCGCGAATGACCAGCTGCGGCGGCATAATCACGTTCTGCCGGGCGGCGTCAGGATGCGCCATCCGCTGCAGGATACGCTCTGCGGCCACGCGGCCAATCTCCCGTGCGGAACTGGTGACAAACGTCAGAGGTGGATCGGTGAGTTCCGCCTGTGGTTCATCGCCAAATCCCATTAAAGCCAGTTGTTGATCGTAATAGCTGTCGACTGCACCTCGGGCAAATGTGCGCCCGGTGCGGATCAGGCCAAAATAACACCCCAGCGCGGTCGTGGCATTGTAGGCCAGCACGGCGGTCAATCGGGGATGTTGCTGAAACAACTGTACCGCCGCTTCAGCCGCCGCTTTCTGCGTACTGCCGCATTCAATAATCCACTCCGGCCGGAACGGCAGACCATATTGCAGCAGGGTGGCGCAATAGCCGCCAAGCCGTTCCGCCCGTGTCAGTGATGCGCTATGCCCTCCCAGCCAGGCAATGCGCTGATGACCCTGGCGAATCAGGTATTCGGTGGCCAGACGCGCAGCCTGAGCATTATCAGGTCGGATAGCATCGACCTCCTCAAGGCTACTGGCGCGCGCCGCACAGACTAATGCCATATTCAGTTCTCTGGCTCGCGTCACAATCTGCCCGGCCTTGTCGGCACCGCCGCCCAGCACGATGCCATCCACTCCCTGAGCGACCAGTGACTCAAAGCAGCGATGCAGATGCTGGCCCTGAGCACCGCTCTGGGTCAGGAACAGCAATTTACCCTGCTTCTCCAGCGCTTCGCTCAGACCCGCCGTCATTTCTGCATAAAACGGCTGACTGAGATCGCGGACGATCAATCCAATGACGCCACTCTCACCGCCGCGCAGCATGGTCGCGGAACGGTTACGGACGAATCCGAGCTGCTCAATGGCCTCATTCACGCGCGCCATGGTTGCCGCAGAGATCCGTCCCTTGCCGGATAACACCAGAGATACCGTGGTCACCGACACACCCGCCGCCGCCGCAACATCATTGATGGTGATTTTACTCATCAGATTACTCAACTGAATTAGAGGGTTAGAAAACAAGGTAAAACGTTACACCTTATAGCGTCAGAATAATATCGCCTGTGGCCTGAAGAGTGTGATTCAGCGCGCATAAGATCCTGGTAAAACGTTTTATCATCCTGCGACTTTACTCAGTGGTCCTTTTATCCAGGAGCGTTCATGTCACCCTCTCACCAAAAAATGTCTGTCTGGGAATTTTTCCAGAGTCTGGGGAAAACCTTTATGCTGCCGGTTGCCCTGCTCTCATTCTGCGGCATCATGCTCGGGATTGGCAGCTCACTGAGCAGCCGCGATGTTCTGACTCTGTTGCCTGTGCTTGATCACTCCTGGCTCCAATATCTCTTTCTGTGGATGGCCAAGCTGGGATCGTTCGCCTTCAGCTATCTGCCAGTGATGTTCGCCATTGCGATTCCGCTGGGTATGGCGCGCGAGAACAAAGGTGTTGCGGCGTTTGCCGGTTTCGTGGGTTATGCCGTGTTAAACCTCAGCATCAACTTCTGGCTAAATATCAATGGCATTCTGCCAACCACCGATGCCGCACTGCTGAAAGCGAATAACGTTCAGCCGATCCTGGGGATCCCGTCGATCGATACCGGCATTCTGGGTGCGGTGATTGTGGGCATCGTCGTGTTCTGGCTGCATGAGCGTTTTCATAACATCCGACTGCCCGATGCGCTGGCGTTCTTTGGCGGCACCCGGTTTGTACCGATTATCACGACGCTGGTGATTGGTCTGCTGGGGCTGGTCGTGCCGCTGATCTGGCCATTTTTCGCACGGGGCATTACCGGTTTAGGCTGGATGATCAACAGCGCGGGTGACTTTGGCCCGATGATCTTTGGTACCGGCGAACGCCTGCTACTGCCGTTTGGCCTGCAGCATATTCTGGTGGCAATCATGCGCTTTACCGATGCGGGCGGCACGCTTGATGTGTGCGGCAAGAGCGTTAGCGGTGCCCTGACTATTTTTCAGGCGCAGCTCGCCTGCCCGGAAACGCACGGTTTTGCTGAAAGCGCGACCCGTTTCCTGTCACAGGGCAAAATGCCCGCCTTCCTGGGCGGACTGCCTGGCGCGGCACTGGCGATCTACCACTGCGCCCGTCCCGAGAATCGTCATAAGATTAAAGGTCTGTTGATCTCCGGCGTAGTGGCCTGCGTGGTCGGCGGCACCACTGAACCGATCGAGTTCCTGTTTCTGTTTGTCGCCCCTTTCCTCTATCTGATCCACGCCCTGCTGACCGGCGTTGGCTTTAGTATCATGGCGATACTCGGGGTCACTATCGGTAATACAGACGGCAATATCATCGACTTTGTGGTGTTTGGTGTGCTGCACGGCCTGTCGACAAAATGGTACTGGGTGCCGGTTGTGGCGGCGATTTGGTTTGCCGGTTACTACCTGATTTTCCGTTTCGCCATTCTGCACTTCAACATCAAAACTCCGGGCCGCGAAGTAGAAAATGCCAGTGCGGTTGCGCAGCAGGTCAGCAATGCCGGCAGAGGTAAATCGGGCTATAACTCACCGGCTATCCTGACGGCGCTGGGCGGCGTTGAAAATATTACCTCGCTGGACAACTGCCTGACGCGTCTGCGTTTAACCATAGCGGATATGAGTAAGGTGGACGATGCGGCGCTGAAAGCCAACGGCGCAATTGGGGTTGTACATCTCAACCAGACCAGCCTGCAGGTGGTCATTGGCCCGCAGGTGCAGTCGGTGAAAGATGAATTGTCACACCTGATGAACGTGACTGCATGATGCGCTGGAGCCGATAATGTTTAACTTTGACGAAGTCATTGATCGCCGTGGCAGTTGGTCTACGCAATGGGATTTTGTGGCTGACCGCTTTGGCGTATCCGATCTGTTACCGTTTACCATTTCAGATATGGACTTCAGAACTGCGCCAGCGGTTCAGCAGGCGCTGGCGCAACGCGTGGCACACGGCGTGCTGGGATATAGTCGCTGGCAGCATGATGATTTTCTCTCCGCCTGCTGTCACTGGATGCGCAGCCGTTTTGGCTACCAGCCCGACGCTGACAGTCTGGTTTATGGCCCATCGGTAATCTATATGGTGGCGCAGATGCTGCGCCACTGGAGCAACCCGGGGGATGAAGTGCTACTGCATACTCCCGCCTACGATGCCTTTTATAAAACTGTTCGTGGCAATCAGCGACAGGTGCTGGAGATGCCATTGCAGCGGGATAACGGGCGCTGGCGATGTGATATGGCAGCGCTGGAAACGCGACTGGCGCGTCCGCGCTGCAAAGTTCTGTTGCTCTGCAGCCCGCACAATCCCACCGGGAAAGTGTGGACGGCAACGGAGCTGCAACAAATGGCGGTGCTTTGCGAGCGCCACGGCGTGCGGGTGATCAGCGATGAAATCCATATGGATATGATCATGGGTAACCAGCCGCATATTCCGTGGGCCAGCGTGGCGCGCAGTGACTGGGTGCTGTTTACCTCGGCCTCGAAAAGCTTCAACGTGCCTGGCCTGACCGGCGCATGGGGAATTATCCCGGTTGCCACTGACAGAGCCGCCTGGTTTGAGGCCCTGAAAAGTGCCGACGGCCTTTCGTCTCCGGCAGTGCTGGCCGTCACAGCCCATGTGGCTGCCTACCGTCAGGGTGCGCCGTGGCTGGATGCGCTACGCAGCTATCTTTACGGCAATTTCACGCTGGTTGCCGATCGCCTGAACGCTGAGTTTCCCGCACTTGACTGGCACATCCCTGAGGCGACCTATCTCGCATGGATCGATATCAATCCGCTGGGCATCGCTGAAAAGGCACTGCAACAGGCGCTGATCCAGCAACGGGTTGCGATTATGCCCGGCTCAACCTATGGCGACGCAGGCACCGGGTTTCTGCGTCTTAACGTTGGCTGTCCGCGCAGCAAAGTTGAGGATGGCATTTCGCGCCTGATTGCGGCGATCCATCATTTGCAGGGCTGACTTCAACCGGCGAAGCGGTCCTCACTCGCCGGTTATGCGTAATTAAGCAGCATCCGGCGCGGCTGTTGCGCAAATAGCTGGCGCTGTTGCGCAAGATATTTTTATAATGCTCTGCACTTCACCGACAACTGAGCGAGTGCGCCATGATCGATTCTAAAATTCCTCTGACTGATATTCACCGCCACCTTGATGGCAACATTCGTGCACAAACCATTCTCGATTTAGGTCGCCAGTTTAACCTTACCCTGCCCGCCACCACGCTTGAGACGCTGCTTCCGCATGTGCAGGTCGGCGAGAACGAACCTGACCTGGTCAGCTTCCTGCAGAAGCTCGACTGGGGCGTGAAAGTGCTGGGCGATCTGGATGCCTGCCGCCGGATTGCGCAGGAGAATGTCGAAGATGCCGCCCGTGCAGGCATCCACTATGCTGAACTGCGTTTTTCCCCTGGCTATATGGCGATGACCCACAACCTGCCGATTGCCGGTGTGGTTGAAGCGGTGATCGACGGCGTGCGCGCGGGTCGTCAGCAGCACAATATCGATGTGCGTCTGATTGGTATTATGAGCCGTACTTTTGGCGAAGATGCCTGCCTCGGCGAGCTGGAAGGTTTGCTTGCTCATCGCGATCACATCACGGCGGTCGATCTGGCCGGTGATGAGCTGGGATTCCCGGGCAGCGAGTTTCTGAGCCACTTTACTCAGGCACGCGATGCCGGTTTCCGCGTTACCGTGCATGCGGGCGAAGCCGCCGGACCCGAGAGCATCTGGCAGGCGATTCGCGAGCTGGGTGCTGAGCGTATCGGTCACGGTGTGAAAGCGATTGAAGATCGCGCGCTGATGGATTTCCTGGCGGAGCACCGGATTGGTGTTGAATCCTGCCTGACCTCTAACATCCAGACTAGCACTGTGCCATCTCTGGCGCAGCATCCGCTGAAGACCTTCCTTGAGCATGGCATTCTGGCGACCATCAACACCGATGATCCGGCGGTTCAGGGCATTGAGCTGGCGCATGAGTATCAGCACGCCGCACCGGCTGCTGGCCTGAGCGCAGCGCAGATGCGTCAGGCGCAGGAGAATGGTCTGACAATTGCCTTCCTCAGCGAGGCTGAGAAAGCGGCTATCCGCGCCCGCGTGCAGTAATCCGCTCGCCTCAGCCATAAAAAACGGGCCGGATATCCGGCCCGTTCTGCTTTTTGCTTACTGCGTTAAGCACTCACCCATTAAACGCGCTTCAGCGACATCGTCTGGCGTTTCTCGGCGGATTGCAGACCCAGTTCGATCAGCTCCATCACCTGAATCGCCTCTTCCGCCGTCACCGGATTGTTACCGCGTCCGGCAATCGCATCGCGGATGCCCGCATAGTAAGCGGGATAGTTGCCCGGCTGAGTCAGCTGCGTGGTTTCGGTCAGAGAATCTCCGTCAACCAGCGTCAGCGTGCCGTCGCGCATGTCATAGCCCCAGTCCTCCTGCGGCGGGAAATCCCCCGACTTCAGGCGATCTTCCTGCGGATCCAGACCATATTTGACGTAACTACCGCGCGTGCCGTGGACGGTATAACGGGCGGATTCCGCCGCCACCAGCATGCTGGCGTGCAGCACGACGCGGCGCTGCGGATAGGTCAGCGTGGCGTGGAAGTAGTCGGTGGTCTGCGCGCCCGGACGCATCTCGGCCAGATCGACATTGATAGCGACCGGCGGACCAAACAGCTGCAGCGCCTGGTCCAGCAGATGCGGCCCCAGGTCATACCAGATCCCGCTGCCTGCGCCCTTCATTTCGCGCCAGCGATTACGCACTTCCAGACGGAAGCGGTCAAAGTGGGATTCGAAGTAGCGCACTTCACCAAGTGAGCCTGCTTCAAGCAGGGATTTCAGCGTCAGGAAATCACTGTCCCAGCGGCGGTTATGGAACACGGACAGCAGCAGACCTTTGGCTTTTGCCAGCGCATCCAGTTCACGCGCCTGTGACAGTGTCACGGTAAACGGCTTATCGACCACTACATGTTTACCGGCGTTCAGCGCCGCTTTAGCCAGCGGGAAATGGGTGTCGTTGGGGGTAGGAATAACAATCAGTTGCAGAGTCGGGTCGTCCAGCAGCGCCTGAGGATCGGCCACCACCTTAACGGCAGGCCAGTCGGCGTGGACTTTGCTGGCGTCGCTACTGGAAATGGCTGCCAACTCGACGTCCGGCGTCCCTGCAATCAGCGGGGCGTGAAACGTTTTACTGGCAAAACCGTAGCCGATCAAACCAACACGTAATTTATCGCTCATTTGGATTCCTCTTAGAGCCTGACTGGTCAGGCCCATCATTGATAACCTGATTGATTTAAGACTATTAACCAGGTGAGGACAAGGAGGAATCCCCCGAAAAAACTAAGAGATAGCACTTCGGGCCAGGGGCCAGGCTGTCTGCGCCGCCAGGCTGTCGTGCGCGTCCTGGTTACGGCGGCGGAAGTCGCTGGGGCTGACACCGACTCGCTTACGGAACACGCGCGAGAAGTAGAGCTGGTCGTCGTAACCCACTTCACGCCCTACCGAGGCGATGGGTTCCTGGGTGGTCTGCAGCAGCAGTTTGGCGCGGATTACCCGCTGATCTTCACGCCAGCGCAGCAGGTTTACCCCCATCTGCTCGCGGAACAGGTGCGCCAGCCGCGACGGTGACAGGCAAACGTGGCGTGCCACCTCTTCAATCTTCACCTCGCTGGCGAGATGGTTGGTGACATACTGGCAGGCTTCAATCACACGCGGATCGCGGATTAACTGATGACTGCGCGGATCTTCTTCGACGGCGCGCAGCAGCAGTCGCTCCAGCAGGTTCATCGCCAGCTCTTCTGCAAAACGACGACCTGAGTTGTGGGTCTGTTCGATGCTGGCAAACAGGCGGTCGAATTCACCGCGCAGGGATTCCGGCAGCAGCAGACGTCCCACGCCCTCCTGCTCATCCTGCCAGCGCAGCCAGTCATGCCAGTAAGCGCGCGGACGGAAGTAGACCCAGCGGTGGAACCACTGCGGGCTGTCCGGCGCACGACCATAATAGTGGGCGGTTTTTGGCTGAAACAGCAGCATTTCACCCGGTTCGCAGTCAAACGCCCGCTCGCCATCGAATACCCGCCCTTTGCCTTTAATGGTGAGGTTCAGAATGTAACCTTTCATGCCGTGCGGGCGATCGATAAAGAAATCGAGCGGACCATCGGCGGCGATGGGCGTCAGCCCCGCCACCAGCCAGGCATTGAATGAATAGCCTGGCAACAGGGGGTTTTGCTGCTCGGCCGGTAATTCGCGGTGATACATAGCGTCCTCACTCAGTCTGTTATTGTTCGGATAGCCCGCAGAGGCTTCTGCCTCTGCGGGCCAACGGCTCGCTCAATCAGGCTTTTTTCTGTTTGTAACGGTCAAAAATCACCGCAGCTAACAGTATCAGACCGCGTACCACATACTGTGAGAATGGCGAGATATTCAATAAATTCATCGCATTCTCTACCGTGCCGAGGATTAAGACCCCTGCCACCACGTAAGAAATTTTACCGATACCGCCCTTCAGCGACACGCCACCCAGTACACAGGCGGAAATGACGACCAGCTCATAGCCGATGGAGGTCATTGGCTGGCCGCTGGTCATGCGTGATGCCAGAATAATGCCCGCCGCCGCAGAAACCAGACCGGACAGAATGAAGATGATGATGCGGGTACGTACCACCGGCACACCCGCCAGACGTGCCGCCTCTTCATTACCGCCAATCGCCAGGGTATTACGACCAAAGGTGGTTTTGTTGAGCAGGAAGCCGAAGATCACCATGGTGGCCAGCGTCAGCCAGATTGGCGCCGGGACGCCCAGCCAGTTGGCAAAGCCGAGTTCAAAGAAGCGCTCATCTTCGATCCCGACCGCTTTACCGTCAGAGAAGATATAAGCCAGGCCGCGCACGATCTGCATCGTCGCCAGCGTGGTGATCAGGGCATTGATCTTCAGTCGGGCAATCACAAAGCCGTTGATAAAGCCGGTGATCATGCCGAGCACCAGACCGGCTGCCACACCAATCCACAGGCTTTCAGTCATGTTGATCACCACGGCGGTGACCACACCCGCACAGGCGATAACCGAGGCGACCGACAGGTCAAAATCACCGGAGGCCAGGCAGAACAGCATGCCGCAGGCGACCATGCCGGACATCGACATCGCCAGCCCTAAGCCTTTCATATTGATGAACGAGCCGAAGTTGGGCACAAAAATCGCACAGACAATAAACAGCAGTGCAAAAACCACCAGCATGCCGAAGTTGTCCCAGATGCGACCTAACTGCAGGCCGCCGCGTGAAGCGGGCTGCGGGGTATTTGAGGTCGTGGATGAAGCCATGATGATCTCCTGTCAGGCCACGGCGGCCGCTTGAGTGGTTTTGGGCATCGCCAGGCTCAGCGTCTGCTGCTCCGTGGCGTCGTCGTGCAGCAGTTCACCGGCAATGGCACCTTCACGCATCACAACGATACGATCGGCCAGTCCCATCACTTCCGGTAAATCACTTGAGGCGAACAGCACCGCAATGCCCCGGTTCGCCAGCTGATAAATCAGGTTATAAATTTCATGTTTAGCACCGACATCAATGCCGCGCGTGGGCTCATCCAGCAGGATCACTTTCATATCCTCAGAGAGCCAGCGTCCCAGAATCGCCTTCTGCTGGTTACCGCCAGAGAGGTTCATGATCAGCTGATCGGCGCTGGGCGTTTTGATGTTCAGCGAGCGGATGTGGCTGTCGGCGTTCTTGTTTTCCCAGCCGTTTTTAATCAGGCAACCGGCGGTAAGATTGTGACGACGGGCGCTGATGTTGATGTTGTCACGCACCGAGTGCACCGGAATAATGCCCTCAGCTTTGCGGTCTTCCGGGCAGAGCATGATGCCCGCGCGGATAGCGTCGATCGGCTCCCGCAGCGGCAGCGGTTTGCCATCCAGAATCACCTGACCGCCGCGCAGACGCGTGCCGCCAAACAGGCCTTTCAGCAGTTCACTGCGTCCGGCACCGACCAGGCCAAACAGCCCGACGATTTCACCAGCATGGACTTTCAGCGAAATTGGCGTACGTACGCCCTTCGCTTCGACTTTGTCCAGCTCCAGACGTACTTCTCCTTTAGGACGCGGTGAGTAGCCATAGATATCTCCGAGGTTACGTCCCACCATCGCCTGCACCAGATCGTCGTGATGAGTGTTAGCCATGTCAGTAAACGTCCGCACGTAGCGGCCATCTTTAAACACGGTGATGGCATCGCTGAGGGCAAAGATCTCTTCCATGCGGTGAGAAACATAGAGCACCACCCGGCCCTCCTCGCGGAGCTGGCGGATGACGCGGAACAGGTTGTCGATTTCACGCGCTGACAGGGAGCTGGTTGGCTCATCAAAGGCGATAATGCGCGCATTGCGCGCCAGCGCTTTGGCAATCTCCACCATCTGCCACTGCCCCAGCGACAGGTATTTCAGCGGCATATCGGGATCGATATCCATGCCGAGATTTTTCAGCTGCACGCCCGCCTCAAAGCGCATCAGCTTACGGTTGACCAGACCATGTTTGTGCGGAATCTGGCCGAGATAGATGTTCTCCGCCACGCTCATTTCCGGCACCAGATGCAGTTCCTGGTAAATAATGGCGACGCCCGCGTCCAGCGCATCCGTGGTGCGCTGAAAGCTCATCGGCTTGCCTTTAATGCGAATCTCACCGCCGCTCGGCTGATAACTGCCGCTGAGTATTTTTAACAGCGTCGATTTGCCTGCGCCGTTCTCGCCCATCAGAGCATGGACTTCACCGCCACGGCAGTCGAAAGAGATATCCTGCAACGCTTTCACGCCAGGGAAAGTTTTACTGATGCCATGAAACGACAGAAATGCTGAATCAGTGTTCATGTTAATCCTCACTCTTTCGCGCCACCGGCCTGTTATGGCGGGCGACGCGAAATGGGCTATTAAGGATGCCGGGCTGCGGACAGCCCGACAGGCTCAGAGTTACATCAGTCCTTTTTTCGCCAGTTCAGTTTTGAAGTTGTCACGGGTGATCAGCACCACATCAGTAACTTCGGTGAATTTCGGTGGCTCTTCACCTTTGCTGACCCAGTTGTAGAGCATCTGGCTGCTTTTGTAGCCGTGGATATCCGGGCTTGGCAGCAGCGAACCGTAGAAGCCGGTCGCCTTGTCTTTCGACAGTTCACTGATGGCATCAACGCCGTTGATGCCGATACCGATAACGTCAGCCGCTTTAAAGCCCTGACCTTCGGTGGCACGCACGCCGCCCAGCACGGTGTTGTCGTTCATGCCGACAATCAGCCAGTGTTTAACTTCTGGATGCTGAACCAGCAGGGAGTTACCGGCGTCAAACGCGCCAGGGATGTCATTAGATTTGGTTGGCACCTGGTAGATCTGGGCTGCCGGGAAGCCAGCGGCTTTGATCGCATCCATTGAGCCGCCGGTACGACGACGTGCGGTGTCGAGTTCGTTCGCGGTAATCGCCATCACGCCGGTGGTTTTCACATCCCAGCCGCGTTTCTGCATCTCTTTATAGAGTTCCTGACCCTGACGCTCACCAATTTTGGTGGCCGCCATCATCACCAGTGGCACGGTGTCCATGGGTTTGCCTTTGGCGGTGACGAACTGGTCATCCACGGCGATGACTTTCAGACCGTAGCCACGCGCTTTCGCCATGATGGCAGAGCCGAGTTTTGGATCAGGCGTACAGATGACAAAACCTTTCGCGCCGTTGGCCGCCAGGCTGTCGATGGCATTCAGGGTTTTTTCACCATCCGGCACGGCAATTTTAATGACATCAAAGCCAAGATCTTTGCCTGCTTTATCGGCGAATTTCCATTCAGTCTGGAACCAGGGTTCTTCTGGTTGCTTGACTAAAAAACCCAGCTTCATGGTCTCGGCGATAGCGGATTGTGACATAACCGCTGCCAGGCCGATGGCCGCGAATGCTTTAGTGAATTTATGCATGATGCTCTCCGGTACCAGGTTATTTTTCGCTGCTAATAACGAATCGGTGTAAACGCTACCAGTTTGTTTTGTTTTGTGGGTACAGCCATAAATCAGTGCGTTAGGCTGGCATGTGCTGACAGACTGTCCAGACGCTGGGCTAGTTTTAGCGGTATTAGCGAAGAAAAATGTAGAGCGGTATCACACATTAAAATCACGACAAAATGATCCATATATTCAGCAAATTTAACCGGCGCTTAACTTTTGCAATGGATCACAAAATCACTGCCGATGACAGAAAAGTGCATATTGTCAGCCAGCGATGACTAACTGATTTGGCGCGCCGAACCCAGGATACAGGAGTTAACTAACTACAGGAGATTCCGATGCGTGCTGGAGCCATCACCCTTGGGCTGGACTTTGGTAGTGATTCGGTGCGTGCGCTGGCCGTGGATTGTCATAGCGGCAAAGAGCTGCAGAGTGCGGTGTTCAGCTATCCGCGCTGGCAACAGGGCTTATACAGCGATCCGCACACTAACCGTTTTCGTCACCATCCACAGGATTACATCGACGCGATGGAGCAGGCGCTGCTCGGCGTTCTGAATGCACTGAGTGAAGATCAGCGCAACGCCGTCGTCGGCATTGGCGTTGACAGCACCGGCTCTACCCCGGCGCCGATTGACCGCGACGGCAACGTGCTCGCGCTCCGTCCCGAATTCGCGGAGAACCCCAACGCGATGTTCGTGTTGTGGAAAGATCACACCGCTATAGAAGAAGCGGAAGAGATTAATCAGCTGTGCCACAGCGGCCGCTTCCAGGATTACAGCCGCTATATCGGCGGCATTTACTCCTCGGAGTGGTTCTGGGCGAAGATTCTGCACGTGTCGCGCGAAGATGCGGCCGTGCGTGAGGCCGCGGTCTCCTGGGTCGAACTGTGCGACTGGGTGCCTGCCCTGTTAAGCGGCACCACCGCGCCAGACAAGCTGCGTCGTGGCCGCTGTGCCGCCGGACATAAAGCGCTGTGGCACGGCGACTGGAACGGCCTGCCCGATGTCGATTTCCTTAATGCACTCGACCCGCTGTTGACGCAGCAGCTCGACTCGCCGCTGTTTACGGATACCTGGACTGCGGATCTGCCGGTCGGCACGCTCAGCCCGGAATGGGCGCAGCGTCTGGGCCTGACGCAGACCGTCACGCTTTCCGGTGGCGCGTTTGACTGTCATATGGGCGCAGTCGGTGGCGGAGCCAGACCTTATACGCTGGTGAAAGTAATCGGCACCTCAACCTGCGACATCCTGATTGCTGACACAGAAAAAGTCGGCGACCGTGACATCAAAGGCATCTGTGGTCAGGTTGATGGCAGCGTCGTGCCAGGCGCTATCGGGCTGGAGGCGGGGCAGTCTGCTTTTGGTGATATTTACGCCTGGTTCAGTCGTTTACTGGGCTGGCCGCTGCAACTGGCGGCGCAGCAGCATCCTGAGCTGAAGCCTCAGCTGGCTGAGATGCAAAAGAATCTGATTAAGGATCTGACCGAGGCCTGGGCTGCCAATCCGCAGCTCGACCATCTGCCGGTGGTGCTGGACTGGTTTAACGGTCGCCGCACACCCAACGCCAATCAGCGGCTGAAAGGGGTGATTACCGACCTGAATCTGGGCACCGATGCGCCCGCGCTGTTTGGCGGTCTGGTGGCGGCAACCGCGTTTGGTGCGCGCGCCATTATGGAGTGCTTCGAGCAGCAGCAGATCCCGGTCGAGAGCATTCTGACCCTCGGCGGTATCGCGCGGAAATCCCCGGCGATCATGCAGGCCTGCTGCGATGTGATGAACCGGCCACTGGATATTGTCGCCTCTGACGAGTGCTGTGCGCTGGGGGCGGCCATTTTCGCCGCCGTCGCCGCCGGTGTTCACGCCAGCGTCCCTGATGCACAGCAGGTCATGGCCAGTCCGATTGCCGTGACGCTGCAGCCCGATCCGGCGCGTGTCGCCCGCTATCAACAACTTTATCAACGCTATCAACAATGGTGCGTGACGGCTGAACCGCAATATGCCGCCCGCCCCGCTTCCGCTAAGTAAGGAGTCTTATGGAACAGTCAAACAGCTACAGCGTGTGGTTTGTCATCGGCACGCAGCACCTCTACGGGCCGGAGACGTTACGCCAGGTTGAACAGAATGCACGTCAGGTCGTCGAGGGATTGAATCAGGCCGGTTTACCCGTGCGTCTGGAGCTGAAACCGCTGGTGAAGTCACCGGATGAGGCGCTAGCCCTGTGTCGCGACGCCAACTATGACAAGCAGTGCGTCGGGATTATTACCTGGCTGCACACTTTCTCTCCAGCCAAGATGTGGATCGGCGGCCTGAGCGTGCTGAATAAACCGCTGCTGCAATTCCACACCCAGTTCAATGCAGAGATCCCGTGGGACAGCATGGACATGGACTTTATGAACCTGAACCAGACCGCACACGGCGGCCGCGAGTTCGGTTTCATCGGCGCGCGTATGGGCCTGCAGCACAGCGTGGTGACAGGTCACTGGAAAGACAGCGCCAGCCAGCAGCGTCTTGGCAACTGGATGCGAGCGGCACTGGCTAAACAGGCCAGCCAGCAGCTGAAAGTCGCCCGTTTTGGCGACAACATGCGTGAAGTGGCCGTGACCGAAGGCGATAAAGTCGCCGCACAGATTCAGTTCGGTTATTCCGTTAATGGCTGGGGCATTGGCGATCTGGTTGAGGTGATCAATGGCGTCAGCGATGGCGACGTGATTGCGCTGGTCGATGAGTACGAAAGCCTCTATCGCTTTACCGATGTCGCCGCTTCCGGCGGTGAAAAACGTCAGAACGTGCTGGATGCTGCGCGTATCGAACTCGGTCTGAAGCGTTTCCTGGAAGCCGAAGGCTGTCACGCCTTCACCACCAACTTCCAGACGCTGCATGGCATGACGCAGTTGCCGGGTCTGGCGGTTCAGCGTCTGATGGGTCAGGGTTATGGCTTCGCAGGCGAAGGTGACTGGAAAACTGCTGCGCTGCTGCGCATTTTCAAAGTGCTGGCAGGCGATCGCAAAGGTGGCACCTCATTTATGGAGGATTACACTTATCACTTCTCACCAGGCAACGATCTGGTGCTCGGCTCACACATGCTGGAAGTCTGCCCGTCGATTGCCATTGAAGAGAAGCCTTTAATTGATGTGCAGTTCCTGGGCATTGGTGACAAAGCCGACCCGGCGCGCATGATTTTCTCCACCCCAGCCGGTCGTGCGGTTAACGCCAGCGTGATCGATATGGGCGATCGTTTCCGTCTGCTGGTTAACGTGGTGGATGCTATCGAACAGCCTAAACCGCTGCCGAAGTTGCCGGTTGCGCGCGCACTGTGGAAAGCGCAGCCATCACTGGCGACCGCTTCCGAAGCGTGGATTCTGGGCGGCGGCGCGCACCATACGGTGTTCAGTCAGGCGCTGACGCTGGAGGATATGTATCTGTATGGTGAGATGAACGATATCGAAGTGCTGGTGATTGATGAGCACACCACCTTGCCTTCGTTTAAAGATGCGCTGCGCTGGAATGAAGCGTATTACCGCCTGAAACGTTAATTAGCGATCATTGGCGCCTTAGGACTCTTTAAAAGATAGTTTCAGGGAAGGTAAGGCGCCGTTTGGTAGAGAATTAGTGCAATTCAGTCGGGAATGGCGGGCGTTGCGTAAAGTCGCCGTAAATACATCCCTGTAGGCTCTGCCGCCGGACTACTCGCCTCATCCATGAGGCTCGCCCGCAAGCGGGCCAACGCTTCGCGTTGTTCAAAAACGCTCCCGGCGTTTTTGTCCATGCGGCGGACGCTTTACTCCACTGCCCGCCATCCCCTCCTTTTTGATAGTTCAGCACATGTTTTTAAAAGCCATGATCAAGCCCAACCGGGAAGGAAAGGTATGCCTGAAGAGCAAAGCGTCCGCGCCAGGGATGGCGCGGCCGATCCGCATGGATGCGGGAATCCTTTGCGATCAGGCATACCTTTCCTGACCTTACACCTGAATCCCATAGCGATTGTTTTCCCGGTAATACATAAGAGCTCCGGTCTCTTTGCTAAAACTCAACTCTTTCATCATCTTGCACTTTCTCCCACCAGCCTGTATTGCTACATACCTGATAAAACAAAGGTAGCCAGCGCCATGCAAATTGCCGATCTGAACCAGCATCCCGACTACGCCCCACAAACCGCACAACTGCTACATGCTGAATGGTCACATCACCCTGCATGGTCACATCAGCCCACCATCCTTGAGCGCTTAAAACAACGGAACCAGACAGCCTCGGCGGAATTCACTCTTGTTGCCACGAAGGATGACAAAACGGTCATCGCGACCTGTAGCGTCATCCGTTATGAACTGGACGACATCACGGCAAGGGAATACTGGATAGGTGAAGTGGTGACGGACAAAAAATTCCGGGGCCAGGGCGTGGCAAAAGCCCTGATCCAGCAGGCGATTGCGCGAGCAAAACAACAGCAGATTGGTGAACTCTGGCTCTATACCCCGGATCAACAGGCGTACTATCAGCGTTCAGGATGGCAGGCGGTGGAACAGCGGCATATAGCGAGTGAAGAGGTCACGGTGATGGTGCTGCATCTGGCGCAGTAAAAAGCGGCTCCTGAGAGCCGCCTTTATCCAGGATACTCAATAATCAGGTAGGGATTCGTTTGACTGGCGCGTTCTGCTGACGATCCCAGATCACCGTCAGTAACCGCTGCAGGGCGATAAACGCAAACAGCAGAATCCCGATGGCGATCTTGGTCCACCACGAACTCAGCGTGCCGTCAAAGTTAATCCAGGTCTGAATCAGCCCCTGAATCAACACACCAAACAGCGTGCCCAGCACCGTTCCGACACCGCCCGACAACAGCGTGCCGCCAATCACCACCGATGCGATAGCATCCAGCTCCACACCCAGCCCGGCCAGCGCATAACCTGCTGAGGTATAGATCGAGAACACGATGCCAGCCAGCGTCGCCAGCGTGGTGGAAAGCATATAAATCTTGATGGTAGTCGCCCGGGTCGAAACGCCCATCAGCTGAGCCGACGTCATATTGCCACCGATGGCGTAAACGCGGTTACCAAAGCGCGTACGGTGCGCCAGAATAATCCCGCCAAACACCACCACCAGCATAATCACCGCCAGCAGACTGAGACGCCCTCCGCCCGGCACTTTCCACGCCAGACTGGAAAGCATGGAGTAGAAAGGATGGTCGATGGGGATCGAATTCTCGGACACCAGATAACTGCAGCCGCGCAGGAAAAACATCCCCGCCAGCGTAATGATAAAGGCCGGGATCTTCAGGGCATCAATCAGCCAGCCCATCATGGCCCCGAACAGCGCACCCATGGACAGAATCAGCGCAAACGCCAGCAACGGATCGACATGGAAATCGCCAATTGCCCGCGCCAGGAACACGCCGGTAAAGGCAATCACCGCGCCGACCGACAGATCGATACCGCCCGATAAAATCACAAAGGTCATGCCGACGGCGATAATGCCGAGGAAGGCGTTATCGGTCAGGATATTGCAGATCACCCGGGTGGAGGCAAAACCCGGAAACTGACTCAGACAGAACAGATAACCCGCCACAAACACCAGCAGAGTGATCATCAGCGGAAGATGACGTTTAATCATGTCGGGCGTCTCCGTTTCAACATCGCAATAAACCGCGGTGACTGCAGTAACAGCACACACATCACCACCACCGCTTTCACCACCTGATTCAGCTCAGGCGGGAACCCGGAAAGCAGAATCCCGGTATTCATCGACTGAATAATCAGCGCGCCAATCAGTGATAACACCAGATTAAAGCGACCACCCATCAGCGAAGCCCCGCCTATCACTACGGCGAGAATCGCATCCAGCTCCAGCCATAAACCGGCGTTATTGGCATCCGCACCGCGAATATCCGCCGCGACGATAAGCCCGGCAACCGCGGCACAGACGCCGCTGATCGCATAGGTGGACATCACCACCAGCCAGCCCGTCACACCCGCATTGCGGGCCGCGCGCAGGTTAATCCCCACCGCTTCGATAAACAGACCCAGCGCGGTCTTGCGCGTCAGCAGCCAGACGACCAGCGCGACCACCAGCGTAATCCAGACCGGCACCGGTAACATCCACAGCGAGCCGTTACCAAACCAGCCAAGACTGTCGCTGTCGAACGTTACAATCTGTCCCTGGGTAATCAGCTGAGCGATACCGCGCCCGGCGACCATCAGAATCAGCGTGGCAACAAACGGCTGAATGCGCAGCAGCGCGACCAGCACCCCATTCCACAAACCACAGGCTAAACCGGTTCCCAGCGTGCAGAGAATAATAAACGGCACACCGTGTCCGGCGACGGTCAGTGTCGCGGCCGTCGCGCCCGCTATCGCCATCACCGCACCCACGGAAAGATCGATGCCGCCGGTCGCGATCACCAGCGTCATCCCAATCGCCAGTAAGGCAACCGGTGCCGCACGGTTAAGAATATCGATCGGACTGCCGAACAGACGGCCATCCTGCAAATGCACCGCAAAAAAGTTATTAGCTACCAGACTGTCGATCAACAGCACCAACAGCAGCGCGGCGATTTGCGGCATCCCTGGCGGGAGTTTCAGCTTACGACGTGGCATTTTTTCAGATGTCATAGAGGTATCAGGCATGTTTTGCCCCTCCGTCCGCGATAGCATTCACGATCGACGCCACCGAAAGCTGTTCCAGCGGAATTTCTGCCACCTGCTTCAGATCGCGCATGATCAACACCCGATCGGCATAACCGACCAGCTCTTCGAGTTCAGAGGAGATCACCAGCAGCGCCAGACCATCGGCGCACAGGGATTCAATTAAACGAATAATCTCGGCGTGCGCACCCACATCAATACCGCGCGTCGGCTCGTCGAGGATTAAAAACTGCGGTTTGGTCACCAGCCAGCGCGACAACAACACCTTCTGCTGGTTGCCGCCCGATAACAGCTCCACCGGCTGCTCGGCGTGTGGCGTGCGAATGCCCAGGCTCTTGATAAAACGATCGGCAATTGCCTGCTGCTCACGCTTCTTAATAGGCCGTAACCAGCCGCGCTGCGCCTGCAATGCCAGAATGATATTTTCGCGCACTGAGGCCGCGCCGATAATCCCGTCCGTCTTACGATCTTCCGGGCAAAAACCCATGCCAAGCTGTGAGGCTTTCGCCGGGTTGGTAATCTTCTGCACTTTGCCTTTGATCTTCGCGGTTCCGCGATCGGCACGTCGAATGCCAAACAACACCTCGGCGGTCTCGGTGCGGCCGGAACCCAGCAGACCGGCCAGGCCAACGACCTCACCGGGACGAACCGACAGATTAAAGGGTTCGATGGTGCCCTTCCTGCCGTAATCTTCAAACGACACCACAGGTTGATTGCTGCGCAGCGTGCTGCCCTGACGCTGTAAAGCGGTCTCCAGCAGTTCGCGACCCAGCATCAGCTTAATCAGTTCAATCTGCGGCAGCGTGGCGGTATCGCGGGTCGCGATAAACTGCCCGTTGCGCAGCACGGTAATCCGGTCAGTAATGCGGTAAACCTGGTCGAGGAAGTGGGTCACAAAAATCAGGCTCATCCCTTTGGCTTTTAACTGCGCCATCAGGGTAAACAACATTTCGACTTCGCTGGCATCCAGACTGGCTGTCGGCTCATCGAGGATCAACACCTGGGCCGACAGATCGACCGCGCGGCAGATGGCAATAATCTGCTGCATCGCTACCGAGTAGTGGCCCAGCGGGCGCGTCACATCAAGGGAAAAACCGTAATTCCGCATCAGCGCATCGGCATCGCGCACCATCTTCCGACGGTCGATCATGCCAAAGCGGCGCGGCTCACGGCCAATATAGAGGTTATCCGCCACCGACATGTTCGGCAGCATATTCACTTCCTGATAGACGGTGCCGATGCCCATCTCCTGCGCCTGCGCCGTATTATGCGGCGTTATCGGCTCACCATTCAGGGTGATCGTGCCGGCATCGCGTGTATAAACACCGGTCAGCACTTTAATCAGGGTGGATTTGCCCGCGCCGTTCTCGCCAAGCAGCGCCATGATCTCCCCTTTGCGGATATCAAAGGAAACATTGCTCAGCGCTTTGACGCCGGGAAACCCTTTGCTGACGCCGCTGATGGATAACAGCGGTGTTTCATTTTGCGTGGTCATTCTGCTCACTCCGCCTTACGTCATGAAAAACCGCCCCGTAAGGCGGTCTGCGGCTGGTCTGTGGCGGGTCGATGAATCAGTAACCCATACCATTTTTCTTATCCAGCTCCTTCTGCGCGTCGGCAGGCAGGAACAGCTTCGACTCGGTCTTGATCACTTTTGGCGGCAGCGTGCCATCTTTCCTGAATTTTTCCAGCGCATCAAACGCCGGGCCAGCCATGTTCGGCGTCAGCTCAACGTTGGCATTCGCCTCACCCGCCAGCATCGCTTTGTAGATATCCGGCACACCATCAATCGAACCGGTCAGAATATCTTTGCCGGGTTTCAGGCCCGCTTCTTTAATCGCCTGAATGGCACCGATCGCCATGTCATCGTTATGCGCGTAAACCATGCAGATGTTTTTGCCGTTGTTCTCAGCCTTAATAAAGCTCTCCATCACCTCTTTACCTTTACTGCGGGTAAAGTCACCGGACTGCGAGCGGATCACTTTAATGTTTGGATGGTTGCTGATCGCTTCGGCAAAGCCTTTCTTACGATCGATCGCGACGCTGGCGCCCACGGTGCCCTGCAGCTCCACGACGTTACACTGCTTGTCGCCGACGGTTTTCACCAGCCAGTCACCAATCAGCTTGCCTTCCAGCACGTTGTCCGCCGTGACCACGGCCTGATACAGCGATTTATCTTTCACCACGATGGCGCGGTCCAGCAGGTAAACCGGGATTTTGGCATCTTTGGCTTCTTCCAGTACCGGCTCCCAGCCGGTCTGTACCACTGGCGCGATGAAGATGGCATCAACGCCCTGGGCGATGAACGAGCGTACTGCTTTGATCTGGTTCTCTTGTTTCTGCTGTCCGTCGGCGATTTTCAGGGTGATTCCGCGTTTTTTGGCTTCGCTTTTCGCTACGTTGGTTTCCGCTGAGCGCCAGCCAGATTCCGAACCGACCTGCGAGAAGCCGACCGTCATATCTGCGGCAAGTACCGGGCCGGTTAACGCGGCGCTGACCAGCGTGGTCAGAAGTAAACGTTTCCACATAGTTTTTAATCCTCTGAAAGGCGTTTGCTGTTTAGGGTAGAGAGCCTGCTTAGACTGGACTAAAAAAGGGTGCATAATGGCGACACACTTCACAAAACAGAGCAATTTAAAGGGGTTACGTGCAGAGTGGCGGGTTCGCTGACAGGAGCATTATGGATAAAACGGCTGATTAAAATGACAATGCCCGTTAAATAATTGTAATAAACAGAATCGCTTATGTTTATCGCCACTGGAAACGATTACAGACAGGCGTACAAAACGGGTTATCTGCTTTGCGATGAACAAAAAATGGGATTTGTGATTTTCCGCACAGTCGTCAGCGACTTCAGGTCGGGAGCGAAACGTTTCTACAGTGCGGGTTGAAGGAAGGTTAAATTTTCGGCGGTAAAATGTAAGAAAGAAGGCACTGACTTGCTGACAGAGGCAAATGAAATAAAAATAATGTTTTGTTTCTTCTTTTAACCTTTGATTGCCGCACTTTCCCGGCTGAGCTTAATCGGGCGTTTAAGTCAACAGCAGTGAGCTACCGGCTCTGACAATAGTAAAAAAGCTAAATATGGAGTTTTAATGACTAATCAGGTGCTTTTGTCTGATTTTCGCCCTTTTTCACCCGCATGATCTGGACAGACCAAGCCTGCTCCCTATACTGAGCACTCCTTTGTTACTTATATCTGTTATGGCAATGATGACTGCGCACGATTACCTGCTTAAATTCCGCAAAGTAAATAATTCAGACAGTCTGGAAAAGCTTTTCGATCATCTTAATTACTCCCTGACCAATGATATGGAAATTATCAATATGTACCGGGCTGCCGATCATCGACGTGCTGAACTGGTCTCTGGCGGGAAGTTATATGATCTGGGCTGCGTTCCCAGAACGGTGTGGCGCTACGTCGTCTGATTTCAGGCTGATTAATCGCCTTTTTTACCGCTGACTCTGTCCGGATGGGCGTGCCCCTCTGGACATGTTATTCTGCTGCGCTTCGACTCTCCGAGACAGGAATAACCACGATGAATGAACAGGTTGCTGCGCCGCGTATTGGTGGCTGGCTTTTGCTGCCGCTGGCCTGGCTGATAATGACCCTGTTAACCACCATTCTGGTGCTGGCGATGTATCTGACACCACTGTTTAATCCGGAATGGCGTGTCGCGCTGTTTTCTCACGGCAGCACACTCTTCTCTTACTGGGCCATTTCGCTGCTCACTGCGGTGGCGGTCTGGGCCTATAGTCTCTGGATCAGCTGGCTGTTCCTGAAGCGCTCCCGCCGCCTGCCGCGCCATTATCTGCTCTGGTTGCTGATTACCGTACTGCTGGGGCTGAAAACCTTTGCCTTTACGCCGGTCGCCGATAGCCGTGCTCTTCAGACATTACTGCTGTCGCTGCTGGCCGCTGCGGTGTTTGTGCCCTATTTCAAACGCTCAGCACGGGTAAAAACGACCTTTATCGCGCCGTAACGCCGTGAGTTATGTCAGGAATTTAATTCTGAGTGCGGTCTGCCGCCTTGCGGGTGGCGCGGGTGTTGAGATACGCCGCGCTATCAATGATAATAAGCCGCTTTCTGGCTCCCAGGCGAAAAAATGACCGATTATCTGCTTCTCTTTGTTGGCACCGTGCTGGTGAATAACTTCGTATTAGTGAAGTTTCTCGGCCTTTGTCCTTTTATGGGCGTTTCCAAAAAACTGGAAACGGCGATTGGCATGGGCCTCGCCACGACATTCGTGATCACCCTGGCCTCGATCTGCGCCTGGCTGGTCAACCATCTGATCCTGCTGCCGCTGGACCTGGTCTATCTGCGCACTATGGCTTATATCCTGGTGATCGCCGTCGTCGTGCAGTTCACCGAAATGGTGGTGCGTAAAACCAGCCCGTCGCTCTATCGCCTGCTGGGTATCTTTCTGCCGCTGATCACCACCAACTGTGCGGTGCTGGGCGTGCCTCTGCTGAGCGTCAACCTCAACCACACCTTTATGCAGGCCGCGCTCTATGGTTTCAGTGCCTCTATCGGCTTCTCGCTGGTGATGGTGCTGTTCGCCGGTATGCGTGAACGCCTGGTGCTGGCCAATGTCCCTGCCCCGTTTAAAGGTAACTCCATCGCCCTGATTACTGCGGGCCTGATGGCGCTGGCGTTTATGGGCTTCAGCGGTCTGGTGAAATTCTGATGACCGCGATCTGGATTGCTGTTGCCGTATTAAGTGCACTGAGCCTGGTGTTCGGCGCGCTGCTGGGTTACGCCTCACGTCGGTTTGAAGTCGAAGAAGATCCTATCGTCGAGCAGATTGATGCCATTCTGCCGCAGAGCCAGTGTGGCCAGTGCGGCTATCCTGGCTGCCGTCCTTATGCGGATGCGGTCGGTAACAACGGTGAAGCGATCAACAAATGCGCGCCGGGCGGTGAGCAGACCATGCTTAAGCTGGCCGCGCTGCTTAACGTTGAGCCGCAGCCGATTGATGGTGATGAAACGGCGAAAGAGCCGGTTCGCACCGTGGCGTTTATTGATGAAGCCAACTGCATTGGCTGCACCAAATGTATTCAGGCCTGTCCGGTGGATGCGATTGTCGGGGCAACCCGCGCCATGCACACCGTGCTGAGCGATGTCTGCACCGGCTGCGATCTCTGTGTCGCGCCCTGCCCGACTGACTGTATTGAAATGCGTCCGGTTGCCACCACGCCAGCTAACTGGAAGTGGGATTTGAATACCATTCCTGTACGGGTGATCCCGGTAGAAACTCATGCTTAATCTGTTTAACTTCCTGAAAAAAGAGAAGGTCTGGGATTTTCAGGGCGGTATTCATCCGCCCGAAATGAAAACCCAGTCCAACGGCACGCCGCTCAGCGAACTGCCGTTGCCGCACCGTTTTATTATTCCGCTGAAACAGCACATCGGACACGAAGGTGAGATCTGCGTTGCGCCTGGCGACAAAGTGCTGCGCGGTCAGCCCCTGACGTTTGGCACGGGCCGTATGCTGCCGGTGCATGCGCCAACCTCTGGCGTGATTGAGGATATCGGTCAGCATATGACCGCGCATCCGTCCGGTCTTTCCGAGCTTTGCATCTTCATGACGCCCGACGGTGAAGATCGCTGGATGCCGCTCGATCCGCTGCCTGACTACCGTCAGCACCCGCGCGCCGATATCGTGCAGCGTATTCACGACGCCGGCATCGCGGGCCTGGGCGGCGCGGGCTTCCCCACCGCCACCAAACTGAAAGGCGGCCTGCGCGGGGTTAAAACCCTGATTATCAATGCGGCGGAGTGCGAGCCGTATATCACCGCTGACGATCGCCTGATGCAGGATTACGCCGCCGAAGTGCTGGAAGGCAGCCGCATTCTCGCCTGGGTTCTGCAGGCTGAGCAGGTGTTGATTGGCATTGAAGATAACAAACCTGAGGCGATTGCCGCGCTGAAACAGGCGCTGGGTAGCGAGCGCGATCTGCAAATCCGGGTGATCCCGACCAAATATCCTTCCGGCGGTGCCAAACAGCTGACCCGTATTCTGACCGGGCTGGAAGTGCCGCACGGCGGCCGCTCCACCGATATCGGTGTGCTGATGCAGAACGTCGGTACGGCCTGGGCGGTTAAGCGGGCCATCATCAATGGTGAACCGATTACCGAACGCGTGGTGACGCTGACCGGCGAGGCGATTGCCCAGCCGCGTAACGTCTGGAGTCGTCTCGGCACCCCAATCAGCCATCTGCTGCATCAGGTCGGATTTACGCCTGCGCCGCGTCAGATGGTGATTATGGGCGGTCCGCTGATGGGCTTTACCCTGCCATCACTGGATGTGCCGGTGGTGAAGATCACCAACTGTATTCTTGCTCCGTCTGCGAATGAGATGGGCAACAACGACGAAGAGCAATCCTGCATTCGCTGTTCCGCCTGTGCCGACGCCTGTCCGGCTAAATTGCTGCCTCAGCAGCTTTACTGGTTCAGCCAGGGCGGCGATCATGATAAAGCGCGCTCACACCACATCGATGACTGCATCGAATGTGGCGCCTGCGCCTATGTCTGCCCGAGTAACATCCCGCTGGTGCAATATTACCGTCAGGAAAAAGCGGAGCTGCGCGCCATCGATCTGGAAGCGAAACGCACGCTGGAAGCCAAAGCGCGCTTTGAAGCGCGTCAGGCGCGACTGGAGCGTGAGAAGCAGGCTCGTGAAGCGCGTCATGAAGAGGCGAAACAGCGTGTTGCCCGTACTGATACCAGCGAACTGGCCGCCGCTAAAGCACGGGTGAAAGCCCGCCAGACCGCTGAGCCGGATGAAGCAACGCTTGAAGCGCAGCGTGAAGCCCGCCATGCGCAGGCGCGTCTGCGTCAGGCTGAGGCGCAGGCTGAAACCCAGCCGGTGACGCGTCAGACTGTCGATCCGCGTAAAGCGGCGGTTGAAGCGGCCATTGCCCGGGCGAAGGCGAAGAAAGTCTCGCAGGTTGATGCAGTGGAAACCGCGGCTGAAGCCAGCGTTGATCCGCGCAAAGCCGCCGTTGAGGCTGCGGTAGCCCGTGCCAAAGCGAAGAAAGCGGCTCAGGCGGAAGGCGCTGATGTGACGGCTCCGGCTGCATCGGTGAGCGCTGCTGAAGCCGCGGCAGACTCCGCCGCTGAAACCGATCCGCGTAAAGCCGCCGTTCAGGCCGCCATCGCCCGTGCTAAAGCGAAGAAAGCCGCGCAGGCGGAAGGTGCTAATGTGACCACTCCGGCTGCATCCGAAGGCGTTCCAGAAACCGCATCAGACGCCGCTGCTGAAATCGATCCGCGTAAAGCCGCGGTTCAGGCCGCTATCGCCCGTGCCAAAGCGAAGAAAGCCGCGCAGGCTGAAGGCGCTGATGCGACGGCTCCGGCTGCATCGCAGAGCGTTACAGAAGCCGCCCCAAATGCGACCGCCGAAATCGATCCGCGTAAAGCCGCCGTTCAGGCCGCCATCGCCCGTGCCAAAGCAAAGAAAGCCGCGCAGGCTGAAAGTGATGCGGATGCCGCGTCACGCGATGCTGCCGCACTGGCCACCGCCGCGCATTTTGCGGTGGAGAAAGCAGAGCAGGCTCAGGAGCAGGCCAACAATGCCAATGCTGAACCTGAACAGGCACCTGAACTGAATCAACCCGATGATGCGCGCAAGGCCGCTATTGCTGCCGCCATCGCCCGTGCCAAAGCGCGTAAAGCGCAGTCGTCTACGACGCTTGAGGATTAAATGGCTTTTCGTATCGCAAGTTCTCCCTACACCCATAATCGCCGCAGCACCGGCAACATCATGCTGCTGTTGGTGCTGGCCGCGGTGCCGGGTTTTGCTGCACAGTGTTATTTCTTTGGCTATGGCACCTTTTTGCAGGTTTTACTTGCAACGCTGACCGCCTGGCTGACCGAGGCGGCGATTCTGCGTCTGCGCAAAGCGCCGGTCGCCAGCACCCTGGCGGATAACTCGGCGCTGCTAACCGCCGTGCTGATCGGTATCAGCCTGCCACCGCTGGCACCGTGGTGGCTGGTGGTGATCGGTACGCTGTTTGCGGTCGTCATTGCTAAACAGCTGTATGGCGGTCTGGGCCAGAACCCGTTTAATCCGGCGATGGTCGGCTATGTGGTGCTGCTGATCTCCTTCCCGGTGCAGATGACCAGCTGGCTGCCGCCTGACACCCTGCAGGCGATCAAACCCGGACTGATGGACAGTCTGAGCATGGTGTTCCACGGCCACACGCTGGCGGGCGAAACCATGCAGCAATTACAGATGGGTGTTGATGGCATCAGCCAGGCGACGCCGCTTGATACCTTTAAAACCGGTTTACGTGCAGGTCACAGCGCCGAACATCTGCTGGCGCAGCCGATTTACAGCGGCGTGCTGGCCGGTCTCGGCTGGCAGTGGGTTAACGTCGGTTATCTGGCGGGCGGCCTGTTCCTGCTGTGGAAGAGTGCGATTCGCTGGCATATCCCTGCCGCTATGCTGCTGTCACTGGCGGTCTGCGCGACGCTGGGCTGGTTCTTCTCACCGGAATCGCTGAACAGTCCGCTGATTCACCTGTTCTCCGGTGCCACCATGCTGGGCGCGTTTTTTATTGCCACCGACCCGGTGACCGCCTCTACCACCAATCGTGGCCGTCTGATCTATGGCGCACTGATTGGACTGCTGGTCTGGCTGATCCGCAGCTTTGGCGGCTATCCGGATGGCGTGGCGTTTGCTGTGCTGCTGGCCAACATCTGCGTGCCGCTCATCGATTACTACACCCAGCCGCGCGTTTACGGCCATCAGAAGGATTAAGCGATGCTGGAGACGATTCGCAAAAATGGGGTCACGCTGGCGATTTTCGCCGCGATCACCACGGCGGCTACGGCAGTCGTGAATACGGTCACCAAGCCGACGGTGGAACATCAGACCCTGCTGCAGCAGAAAAACCTGCTGGATCAGGTGGTGCCTACAGAGCTGTATGACAACAACATTCAGCAGGATTGTTACGTTGTCACGGATGCAGCGCTGGGCAATAATGCCCCGCACCATCTCTTCCTGGCGCGTAAAGGCGGCCAGCCGGTTGCTGCCGCACTGGAGACAACCGCCCCTGACGGCTATTCTGGTGCGATACAGATGCTGGTCGGTGCCGATTTCCAGGGTAAAGTACTGGGCGTGCGGGTGATCGAACACCATGAAACGCCAGGCCTGGGCGATAAGATCGAACTGCGCATCTCTGACTGGATTAACAGCTTTAATGGCAAAGTGGTTCATGGTCCGTCGGATAAAGCGTTTGCGGTTAAAAAAGATGGCGGCGACTTTGATCAGTTTACCGGCGCCACCATTACCCCACGCGCGGTGGTCAATGCGACGAAACGCACCGCGCTGTTGATGAAAACGCTTCCGGAGAGACTCTCTTCGTTACCGGCATGTGGAGACGCAAATGAGTGAAGCTAAAAGTCTGCTGGTAGGTGGACTGTGGAAGAACAACTCGGCACTGGTGCAGCTGCTGGGCCTCTGCCCGCTGCTGGCGGTTACGGCAACGGCGACGAATGCGCTGGGTTTAGGTCTGGCTACCACGCTGGTGCTGACACTGACCAACAGTTTTATTTCCGCCTCGCGGCGCTGGGTGCCGTCGGAAATCCGTATCCCGATTTATGTCATGATCATCGCCTCAGTGGTGAGCTGCGTGCAGATGCTGATCAACGCCTATGCCTACGGCCTTTATCAGTCGCTGGGGATTTTTATCCCGCTGATCGTAACCAACTGCATCGTGGTTGGCCGTGCCGAAGCCGTCGCCTCTAAGAGCAGCATCCCGCTTGCCGCGCTGGATGGCTTCGCCATCGGCATGGGCGCGACCTGCGCCATGGTGGTGCTGGGTTCGCTGCGCGAAATTATCGGCAGTGGCACGCTGTTTAACGGTGCCGATCAGCTGCTTGGCCCGTGGGCGAAATCGCTGCGTATCGAAGTGGTTCACTTTGACTCACCGATGCTGCTGGCGATGCTGCCGCCTGGCGCGTTTATCGGCCTGGGCATGATGCTGGCGTGCAAATACCTGATCGATCAGAAGATGAAACAGCGTGCAGCGCTGCGTGCTCAGGCCGCCGAAACCGCTGCGCCTCAGAACGTCGTCGGAAAACCAGTGTGAATCAGACCAAACGCACCGAGATTCTCCATCGGCTACAGCAGAACAATCCGCATCCGACCACCGAGCTGAACTTCAGCTCGCCGTTTGAGCTGCTGATTGCGGTGCTGCTCTCGGCGCAGGCGACTGATGTCAGCGTCAACAAAGCCACTGCAAAGCTCTATCCGGTGGCGAATACGCCTGCCGCGATGCTGGCGCTGGGCGTGGATGGCGTAAAGGAATACATCAAAACCATCGGCCTGTTTAACAGCAAAGCGGAAAATGTGATTAAGACCTGCCGCATTCTGCTGGAACAGCATAACGGCGAAGTGCCGGAAGATCGTGCGGCGCTGGAAGCTTTGCCCGGTGTAGGCCGTAAAACCGCTAACGTGGTGCTCAACACCGCATTTGGCTGGCCGACGATTGCCGTCGATACGCATATCTTTCGCGTCAGCAACCGGACAAAATTTGCGCCGGGTAAGAATGTGGAAGAGGTCGAGCAGAAGCTGCTGAAGGTGGTTCCGGCTGCGTATAAGGTTGACTGCCATCACTGGCTGATTCTGCACGGGCGCTACACCTGCGTGGCGCGTAAACCGCGCTGCGGCTCCTGCCTGATAGAAGATCTTTGCGAGTATCCCGATAAAGTCGAGTAATTCCCCTGATTAACCCGCTGCGGCGGGTTTTTTATTGTCTGGTTAAAAGCTCTGCAACCTCACGCCCTGCTTTATCCCCTTATTCACCGCACTCTCTGACTCATCTGAATAACGCCACAGTTTGTCGGGTTGTTACATTGATGTTGATGATGGAAAATCGCCGCCCCTGACGATAAGAAAATGTTATGACACGGTGAGTAAAGTAATGAACAAAGGACCTGCTGCAGGGAAGCATTCGCTGCGCCTGTTTCTGGCGCGACTCTGGCCACATCCGCTGGCGGTAAGTAAAAAGCATGTCGTGATCGCCGGACTTGGTGCAGGCATTGGCCTGGTGCTGACCAGCCTGCTGAGCCACTGGATGCTGGGCGAACTGAATCTGTGGTTCGTTGCCCCTGTGGGTGCCTCGGCGGTGTTGCTCTTTGGTCTGCCCGCCAGTCCGCTGGCTCAGCCATGGGCGATAGTCGGCGGCAACACTCTTTCTGCGCTGGCAGGCGTCACTGTCAGCAGGCTGATCCCCGATCCGGCCATCGCCTGCGGCGTCGCGGCGTGTGTGGCGATCCTGCTGATGTTCCAGCTGCGCTGTCTGCATCCGCCTGGCGGCGCAGTGGCCCTGACTGCTATTCTGGGCGGGCCTTCAGTACAGCAACTGGGTTATCAGTTTGTCCTGACTCCGATTCTGCTTAACTCATTGACCCTGGCGCTACTGGCCCTGCTGTTAAATAATCTGGCCGGTCGTCGCTACCCCCACCCGCTGGCGCCTCAGGAAGTTAAACCCGAGCCGGTTGCGATGCCGGTCCCGCTGACGCGCGCCGATCTGCATCAGGCATTAGAGGGTGGTGAACTGCTGGATATTGATCAGGATGATCTGCAGGAATTGCTGCTGCGTGCTGAAGAGATTGCCCAGCGCCGTCAGTTTAGCGGCTGAAGCCGGTCTGCGGAGCACGGGTGCAGTTTTATCGCTGGCGCTCCGCTTCTGGCTTTCCGCTCCCTGCCAGACTGAACTAACGTCTCACATTGTTGATCGCTGCCACAGTTTTACGCAGCCGCTTCGCCCGCCTTATCCAGTAACATATTGATAACACAGCCACCCAGGCCGGACGCCCATCTGGTCCTGGGCGAATGCCCATAGAGCCGCCCTTTTCAGCGCCCTACACTTTGCTCTTCTTTACGTTTCTCATGAGGAAGACCGATGGATAGCGCCTTGTCCCCGCAGCACGATGAGCTGATCGCCTCCGCCATCAAAAAGTTCTTCACCCATATCATCCCGATGCTGGTGGTGATGCTGATCATTAACCAGATTGACCGTGCCAACATTGGCTTTATCAAGGCGGAACTGCGCACCGATGCCGGGATCAGCGCGGCAGCCTTTGGTCTGGGCGCGGGCCTGTTTTTTATCGGCTATGCGCTGTTTGAGGTGCCGAGTAACCTGATGATGAAGCGCTTTGGCGCTCGCGTCTGGCTGACGCGCATCATGATTACCTGGGGACTGGTGGTCGTCCTGACCGGATTTGTCACCTCACCCATCCAGTTTTATCTGCTGCGTTTTTTACTCGGCGTGGCTGAAGCGGGCTTCTTTCCTGGCGTGCTGTTCTATTTCCGTCAATGGGTACCGAATGCCTGGCGCGGTCGGGCCACCGCCATGGTGCTGAGTGCCACCGCTGGTGCCTTTCTTTTCTCCGGGCCGATTACCGGCGCCATCCTGATGATGCACGATTTTATGGGCATTGCCGGCTGGAAATGGGTGATGTTTCTCGAAGGTGGTGCCTCCGTGCTGGTCGGCATTCTCGCCGCCTGGGTGCTGGTGTCGCGACCTGGCGATGCGCGCTGGCTGAGTGACGCGGAGAAACAGGCGCTGGTGCAGCAGCTGCAAAATGAAGAGACACAGCGTGACGAGCTTAATCGCGCCCCAGGCAAAATGTCGCTGTTACGCAACCGCAGCCTGCTGTTCTTCTGCGCAATCTTCTTCACCATGACCATGACCGGTTATACGCTGGTGTTCTGGCTGCCGCAGATTATTCAGCGCATTCAGGGCTTCAGCAGTTTTGGCATCGGTATTCTCACCGCCGTGCCGTGGCTTTGCGCCATTATTGCCATCAATCTGCTGAGCCGCTTTTCAGATCGCCACCGCGACAAACTCGATAAAGCGCTGGGCGTCGCCATGCTGGTCGCGGCCTGCGGCACTTTTATGGCCACGCTGGGTTCCCCGTGGTTTGGCTTCCTGGCGATGATCGTGGCCTGTATTGGCTCGAAAGTCAGCGCCACCTTTTTCTGGCCGATGCCGCAGGGAGAGCTGCCCGCCTCGATTGTCGCACCGGGTATCGCACTGGTGAACTCTGTGGGCAACCTGGGCGGCTTCTTCGCACCGACGGTGTTTGGCTATCTGGAGATGACGACCGGCTCCACTACCGGCGGACTCTATGCCCTGACCAGCGTCTCACTCCTGACCGGTCTGTGGCTGCTGCTGCGCCGCAAGCCGTCCCCGCCTTCCCTCGATCCTATGGAGAATCAACATGTCAGACAGTCCAGTCATTAAAACAATGCGGGTGGTGCCCGTCGCCGGATATGACAGCATGCTGCTGAATATTGGCGGCGCGCACAACTGCTACTTTACCCGCATCCTGGTGATCCTGACCGATTCCGCAGGCCGTACCGGCGTCGGCGAAAGTCCCTGCCACGCCTCAACACTGGCGCTGCTGGAGCGCTTTCGTCCGCAGATTGAGGGCAGCGAACTGCTGCGGCTGAATGCCACTATCGCCACGCTGTTTGCCAGCGACGCACGCCACCAGCAGACCGCGCATACCGACGACATTCATATTCCACAGATGAACCCGGAGAAGTTTTACAACGCCACCGCGGCGATTGAAGCGGCGTTGCTGGATCTGTTGGGTCAGCACCTGAATCTGCCGGTTGCCGAGTTACTTGCCAGCGGCAAGCAGCGCGATCGGGTGCCGGTCCTCGGCTATCTGTTCTATATCGCCGACCGCAACCTGACCAGCATGAACTATCAGGCGGGACACGCTGGCGGCGATGCCTGGCTGCAACTGCGTCATGAGAAAGCGATGGATGCGGAAGGTGTAGTGCGGCTGGCGGAGGCGGCAGCGGATCGTTATGGCTTCCGGGATTTCAAACTCAAGGGCGGCGTACATCATGCCGAAGTGGAAGTGGAGACGGTTAACGCCCTGCTGGCACGTTTTCCACAGGCGCGGGTCACGGTTGATCCCAACGCCAGCTGGTCGCTGGATGAGGCTATTTATTATGGCAAACAGCTGGCGGGCCGCATTCCCTATCTGGAAGATCCCTGCGGCGCCGAGCAGGGTTATTCCGGCCGGGAAACGCTGGCGGAGTTTAAGCGGGCCACAGGCATTCCGGTCGCCACTAATATGATCGCCAATGACTGGCGACAGTTGCAGCATGCTCTGCAGCTCAACGCCATCGACATTCCCCTGGCCGATCCGCACTTCTGGACGATGCGTAACGCGCATACCGTGGCGCAGCTCTGCAATGAGTGGGGCCTGACCACTGGGTGCCACTCAAACAACCATTTTGACGTGTCACTGGCCATGGTGGCGCATCTGGGGGCCGCCGCACCGGGCGCTCGCCTTACCGCCTTTGATACCCACTGGATCTGGCAGGATGGCCAGCAACTGACGCAGCATGCGCCGCAGATTCGGGATGGATATCTGGAACTGCCAGAGGGGCCAGGGCTGGGTATTACCCTGGATATGGCGCGGGTCGAAGCCGCCCATGCACTCTACCATTCGCTACCCGATAAAAACCGTAACGACGCGCTGGGCATGCAGTTTCTGATTGATAACTGGTCGTTTAATGCAAAACGTCCGGCGCTGCTGCGCTGATAACTGCCATCCTGTGACACTGTCACAGGATGGCTCTGTTTAGCGTTGCGCCAGCGCCGCCTGCATCCAGGCAATCACCAGCGGAGACGATTTGTCCTGCAGTGCCGCGCGCTCTGACTGGAACAGCGTCGCCACATAGAAGGGATGACCCGGCAACTCCACACCGCGCACATCACCCGCCTCATCCCAGGCGGTGATGCGCAGCGTGTTATCGCCCAGCGCGTCACTGAAGTCCGGGTTAACGCCAAAGTTACAGTGATAGCCCTCATCGCTCTCCAGTGTGCCGTAGGCCCTGGCGATACGTGAATCTGCTTCAAACCTCACTATGCCGCGCTGCTCCACCAGCGAGCAACTCAGCGGGGCAATGACCATCCGTCCGCCGGTGTCGGTCTCTGCATGACTGGCATCGTGCCAGCCCAGTACGTTGCGCGCATACTCGATCACCGCATACTGGAATCCCCCGCAGGAACCCAGCAACGGCTTCCCGCTCTCCCGCGCCCAGCGAAGGGTTTCAAAAACACCGGCATCGTTACGATATGGACTGCCCGGCACAACCCACACCGCGTCACTGCGCGTGAGGTCGGTCTGGTCAAGCTGGTCGGTAGCGATCCACTCCGCTTCAACGGAGATGTTCAGCCAGCGTGCAGCACGTTCAATGGCAAGGGGAATGGCCTGATGGGCAACCGCATCGGCGCGGTAGTCACCAACGAGAGATAAACGCAGAGGAGACGACATTAACTGATCCTTCTGGGGGAAATTGAGAGGTTACAGGAATGTTAATTTTCTGTCGAGAGAGAGATGATGCCGCGGCGTATTGATAAGTTTTTTAACACGCCTGCGCGATATTTCACCGACTGGCCGGGCCTGTTTTCTCTTGCCACTGGCTTACACCGCCCTGTGCTCACGCGCCAGACCGCATGACGCAATCGGTTTCTTTTTTTCCTTTCTGAAATAAATCATCTGTTTGTGCGCCGGATCGCTCTCTGGCTGTTTTTCCGGCAATGGCGGGCGCGTTACGCCTGATAATTCGTCAGATTGACTGCATATCAGCCAGCAACCTGCCGTTAGTGCTGTCTGATTATTATTCAACAACCGATTTATCTGGTTAACGCCGCATTAGCAGTTAATGTTAATACTCTCCCGTCTGCGGCGCTTATCCAGAGTATCTGTACTGATATTTTTCATCGGCTCAACATTTAAAACCAATTAACAGTTTGTTATAAGTTTTTTAACCCAACATTTCTGAACCTGACGAGTTGTCAGAAAATTCTTGCCCTGCCGCCCGTAATCAGCCAAATTAGTCGCCGCTTTTCCCTTCTAATAACAATCTTGCGCATGGAAAACTCACATGACGCGGACTTAATTCCTGTCCCGAAACAGGGTATGAAAAAACTGAGGTACATGTGTCAACTGCAAACAAACACACTGATGAGGCTGTCAGTCTCAATGCGTTTAAACAGCCGAAGGCGTTCTACTTAATCTTCTCGATTGAGTTGTGGGAACGTTTTGGTTTCTATGGCCTGCAGGCCATTATGGCGGTTTACCTGGTGAAGCAACTGGGATTGTCCGAATCAGACTCTATTACCCTGTTCTCTTCATTCAGTGCGCTGGTTTATGGTCTGGTCGCCATCGGCGGCTGGCTCGGTGACAAGGTGCTGGGCACCAAACGCGTCATCGTACTGGGTGTTCTGGTGCTGGCTCTGGGCTATGCGCTGGTGGCGTTCTCCGGTCATAACGTCAGCATCGTCTATGTCGGTATGGCAACCATCGCGGTGGGCAGCGGCCTGTTCAAGGCAAACCCCTCTTCACTGCTCTCTACCTGCTACGACAAAGATGATCCGCGTTTAGACGGTGCGTTCACCATGTTCTATATGTCGATCAACATCGGTTCGCTCTTCTCGATGATGCTGACACCGTGGTTAGCGGCGAAATATGGTTACAGCGTGGCCTTCTCGCTATGCGTTATCGGTCTGATTATCACCCTGTTTAACTTCCTGTTCTGCAAACGCATGGTCAAAGATTACGGTTCTAAGCCGGACTTTGCGCCATTGCAGGTCGGCAAACTGCTGATGACCCTGGTCGGCATCGTCGTACTGATCGCGCTAGCCAACTGGATGCTGCATCACCAGTCTATTGCACGCCTGGTACTGGCGGTGATTGCGCTGGGTATCGTGCTGGTGTTTGCCAAAGAAGCCTTCGCCCTGCAGGGCGCGGCGCGTCGTAAGATGATTGTTGCCTTCCTGCTAATGGTCGAAGCGATTCTGTTCTTCGTGCTTTATATGCAGATGCCAACGTCACTCAACTTTTTCGCTATCCGCAACGTTGAGCACACCATTTTCGGCATTACCTTTGCGCCCGAGCAGTTCCAGGCGCTGAACCCGTTCTGGATCATGCTGGCGAGTCCGCTGCTGGCGGCGCTGTATAACAAGCTGGGCGACAAACTGCCGATGCCGCACAAGTTTGCCTTTGGTATGGTGCTCTGCTCTGCGGCGTTCCTGGTGCTGCCGGTGGGCGCGAAGTTCGCCAGCGATGCCGGTATCGTTTCGGTTAACTGGCTGATCCTGAGCTATGCGCTGCAAAGTATCGGTGAGCTGATGATCTCCGGCCTCGGCCTGGCGATGGTGGCGCAGCTGGTGCCACAGCGTCTGATGGGCTTCATCATGGGCTCCTGGTTCCTGACCACTGCGGGCGCAGCCGTGATTGCCGGTAAAGTGGCAAACCTGATGGCCGTGCCTGAAAATGTGAACGATCCCCTGGTTTCGCTGGCGACCTACAGCCGCGTCTTCCAGGAGATTGGTATCGTGACGGCAGTGATTGCTCTGCTGATGCTGATTACGGCTCCGTTGCTGAACCGTATGACCCAGGCGCAGGACAGCGACGCAAAATTATAAGACGCAGGCGTCATCGCCACCGCGTTTAAGTTAAGCCGGGCTCTGCCCGGCTTTTTTATGCCCCGCCGCAACGCCCTCTGCAGATCCCTGATCCTTATCACTGGTAATTCCACCCTGAGCCTTTACTATGCTGTGATCCCATTGCAACAAGGAGTACATGGTCATGAAACTGTTTTGCAAAGCAGGAGCCTGCTCTCTCTCTCCCCACATTGTTATGCGCGAATGCGGGCTGGACTTCACTCAGGTGAATGTTGATCTGGCAACAAAACTCACTGAACGCGGCGACGACTTTCGCAAGGTCAATCCTAAGGGCCAGGTGCCCGCGCTGCTGCTCAGCGATGGCACCGTACTGACAGAAGGCGTCGCGATTGTGCAGTATCTGGCTGACCTTAAGCCCGATCGTCATCTGCTGGCACCGGTCGGTAGCCTGACACGTTATCACACCGTGGAGTGGCTCAGCTTCATCGGCAGCGAGCTGCACAAAAGCTTCGGTCCGCTGTTCCGCCCGGGATACTCCGATGAGGTGAAGGCGCAGACCCGCAGCCAGCTGGAAGCAAAATTCCGCTATGTCGATGAGTCATTGCGTGACAAACAGTGGCTGACAGGGATGCATTTCAGCGTAGCGGATGCCTATCTGTTTGTGGTGACGCGCTGGGCAAAAGCGCTGGGACTGGATTTATCCGGCTTTACGGCGCTGGGCGCGTGGTTTGATCGCGTTGCGGAACGTCCTGCGGTGCAGGCGGCGCTGAAAGCGGAAGGCTTAGCCTGAGTGAACAGGGCCGGTTAACCGGCCCTTTTGCTTTACAGCTTTTCTGCCGCGAAGTGCTGCGTTGGACTGGCGATAGCATCCTGTGCCGCCACCAGCTGCAGTTCATACTCGCCCATCTCATGGGTTTTCAGCATCACCTCATACACCGCCGCGGTCACGTGCTCCAGCGCATCCTGCAGGGATTTGCCGTGCAGCAGATTCACCAGCAGCAGACCGCTGGTCAGATCGCCCACGCCGACCGGCTGACGGACACCGAAATCGACCAGCGGACGGCTGATGTGCCAGGCATCTTCCGCCGTCACCAGCAGCATCTCAAAACGATCGCTGCGACGACCGGCACGTGCCAGATGCTTCACCAGCACCACACGTGGTCCCTGGGCAATCAGCGCCCGCGCAGCGTCTACCGCCGCATCGACGTCCGTGATAGTGCGCTCGCTCAGCATCTCCAGCTCAAGCAGGTTCGGGGCGATAATGTCGCTGGCAGGCATCGCCATTTTGCAGTGAAACTCCGCCACACCCGGTGCCACAATGCAGCCTTTCTCCGGATGACCCATCACCGGGTCGCAGAAATACCAGGCATTCGGGTTGGCCGCTTTTACCTGACGAACAATCTGCAGAATCTGCTCACCCTGCTCCGCCGAGCCCAGATAACCGCTCAGCACCGCGTCACAGGTCTTCAGACGGTCGATGTCCGCAATGCCTTTAACGATGTCAGTTAAATGCGTTGCAGGCATCACCGTGCCGGTCCAGTGGCCATACTGCGTATGGTTGGAAAACTGCACGGTATTCAGCGGCCAGACGTTTGCACCCAGGCGGCGCATCGGAAACTCAGCCGCCGCGTTACCGGCGTGACCAAAAACAACGTGCGACTGAATCGCTAAGATATTTTTCACTTGTTTGCCCTGTCCTGCCTTGCCATAAAAAAGGGCCGGAAACCGGCCCTGAAATCTTACTGCCAGTTAATCAGGCAGTAATGTTTCTTGCCGCGACGCAGCAGCGTATAGCGGTTAAACAGTTTATCGCTGTCGCTGAAGCGGTATTCCGCATCAGACTGCTTTTCACCGTTCAGAGAAACGGCATTGGAGCCGATCATGGTGCGTGCCTGACCACGTGACGGTACCAGCTCGGCTTTCACCAGCGCCTGCTGCAGATCATCGTCAGCGCCCAGCAGGATGGTTGGCATACCATCCTGCGCCAGTTGCTCAAAGTCCGCTTCGGTCATTTCGCTCACGGAACCGGAGAAGAGGCTGGCGGTAATGCGTTTCGCCGCCGACAGGCCCGCTTCGCCATGCACCAGACGCGTCACCTGCTCAGCCAGCACATACTGTGCACGTGGCGCGGTGCCGCTGTTTTTGTCCTCTTCTTCCAGCGCGTTAATCTCGTCAATGTTCAGGAAGGTGAAGAACTTCAGGAAGCGATAGACGTCAGCATCCGCAGTGTTAATCCAGAACTGATAGAACTTGTACGGGCTGGTTTTCTTCGCATCCAGCCAGACTGCGCCGCCTTCGGTTTTACCGAATTTGGTACCGTCAGACTTGGTGATCAGCGGAACGGTCAGGCCAAAGACCTGGTTCTGATGCAGACGACGGGTCAGATCGATACCGGAGGTGATGTTACCCCACTGATCGGAGCCGCCAATCTGCAGCGACACGCCGTGCAGCTCGTTCAGGCAGGCGAAGTCGTAACCCTGCAGCAGATTGTAGGAGAACTCAGTAAAGGAGATGCCCTGATCGTCACGGTTCAGACGCTGCTTCACCGCTTCTTTGTTGATCATCTGGTTAACAGAGAAGTGCTTGCCGATATCACGCAGGAAGGTCAGCACGTTCATGCTGCCAAACCAGTCGTAGTTGTTGGCGGCGATGGCGCTGTTGCTGCCGCAATCGAAGTCGAGGAATGGCGCCACCTGCTGGCGGATCTTTTCAACCCATTCGTTGACGGTTTCGCTGGTATTAAGTTTACGCTCTGCGGCTTTAAAGCTCGGGTCGCCAATCAGGCCGGTTGCACCGCCGACCAGTGCCACCGGCTTGTGGCCGGCATCCTGAAAACGCTTCAGGCAGAGCAGCGGTACCAGATGGCCCAAATGCAAGCTGTCAGCAGTGGGGTCGAAGCCGCAATAGAGCGAAATTGGCCCCTGCGCCAGTTTCTCTGTTAACGCGTCTTCATCCGTCACCTGGGCGATAAGGCCCCTCTCCTGCAATTGTTGTATCAGGTTACTGCTGGTCATTACTGACTCCAAATTGATCAGACTGCACCTATGCTGGTACACAGCTTTCCGCCGAGTTGCGGAATCGAAAAAAAACAGGGCTATAGCATAAAGCGCTGACGCCTTCTGTGCCAGCGCTGATAGGGGTAAATCGTGCAGATTCAGGGTGCCAGACGGTCGATTTTCCAGCCATCATGATCGCGCTGATAGATGAAACGATCGTGCAGACGATGTTCGCCTCCCTGCCAGAACTCCACCGTATGAAATTTCACCCGATACCCCCCCCAGAAGCTGGGCAGCGGCACTTCGCCCTGCTGGAACTTCTGCTTAAGCTCCAGGAACTTCCCTTCCAGAATGCCACGTGCCGAAATCCGGCTCGACTGCTTCGACACCCACGCACCAATCTGACTGTCGCGCGGACGGCTGTGGAAATATTTCAGCACCTCCAGCGGCGACAGTTTTTCCACTTCGCCCAGCACCATCACCTGACGCTCCAGAAAGTGCCACGGGAAGTGCAGGCAAATGCGCGGATTGTGCGCCAGCTGCAACGCCTTACGGCTGCCGAGGTTGGTGTAAAAGATCATGCCCTGCGCATCAAAGTGTTTCAGCAACACGATACGCTGCCACGGCTGGCCCTGCTCATCCACGGTAGCCACGGTCATGGCGGTAGGATCGGGCAGTTTTGCCTCACAGGCCTGGCTCAGCCACTGTTCAAACAGCGCAATCGGATTATCCGGCAGATCCTTACGACGCAATCCGCCGCGGGTATATTCACGCCGCAGATGGGCAATGGTGTGTAGCGTTTCGCTGTCGCTCATTAATGCTCGCCTATTCAGAGATAAAGTCAGCTGGCAGGTTGCAGCTCACAATCATTCACGACAATTTTATCGTTACGTTCGATAAATGCGCCGTTTCCTTTGGACCAGAAAACATAAGTGTCATCGCTGTAGCGCGCGCCGGAGGCAGATACGGTCTGCTTCAGCGTCAGGGGCTTGCCGTCCATGATGAAGCTCACCTGCTGCTTCGCCTCGTCCAGCGTTACGGTCAGCGGCAGCGTTCCGCAGCGATAGTGCAGGGTCTGCGGCGACGGTGGTTGTTTATGCATCAGGCTACAGCCCGAGAGCAGCAGCACCGCGGCAACGGTTAATCCTTTCAACATAAGCGGGTCTCCTTCACGAGTGAAGCTGGCATTATAAGAAGGATTTAGCGCGAAGTAAGTGGGAATCCGCGCCAATCTGGTGGATGCTGTCAGGCAGGCTGAATTATTGCGCCTTTTCAGGCGGTTGTCTGAATGCGCAGGCCGCGTTCTCAGGCTACGCTCTATAGATTCTTAAGCGAGGAAGACAAACATGAAATTTGATAACGAAGATGCATTCAAGCTGGCAGTGGCGTTTATGAACCACAAAGAGAATGCCACCATCGCCAGCAGCTACTTTAAAACCTTTATTGACACCTACCAGAAATTCGACCGCTGGCTGAGCGCATCAGACCCGGTCAGCGCCATGAAAGCTGAAAAAGCGGCCGCCAAAGCGGGCGAAGACTCCGTTCTCTGATCCCCTTCTCTACGGGTCCGATAACTCGCCAGGGATCGGACCCGCGCATCCCGCCAGATATTAATGCCAATCCGGTGTATTACCGTAGGGTTATTCCGGCTTTTGCTAAATATCCGCAGGCTTATTTCCCGCGATGGCCTCGATGTTATTTCGCTGTGATGAATGATCCGCTGAAACGCGTTTTACATTTGCAATAAATGCTCTTTCCCGGCGTTATATCGCCTAATCGTCCGCCTGCCCGCTGATTTTGTCTAAAAAACAGGCAACGAGACGCTACAGGGTCAGCAAACTTTATAAAGCCGTCTATGCTGTAAACGTCTGGATATAATTCATGGAGCAGAAAATGAAATTGAAATCCCTGTCAGCCATCGCGTTGCTGGCCCTCTCTTTAGGTACGCTGGCAGGCTGCGCCTCGAATCAGTCGATTAAGACCACTGATGGCCGCACGATTGTGACTGATGGCAAACCGCAGATTGATTCAGATACGGGTCTGGTTTCTTACCGTAATGCTCAGACAGGTAAAACTGAGCAGATCAATCGTAATGAGATCAGTAATATGAGTGAACTCGACAACTAATATAAGGTGAAGACGATGAAAAAAGCGCTGATTTTACCTCTCGCTGCATTGATTGGTATGACCGTATTAACCGGCTGCACCCGTACCAGTTATGCGATTCAGACTAACGATGGACGCACCATTATTAGTGATGGCAAGCCTTCTGAATCGGATGCTGGCCTGCTGGCGTATACCGATGCAAATGGCGTGAAGCAGCAGATTAATAAAGCAGACGTTAAAGCCGTCTCTGAAGTTCCGCACAAATAAACAGTGTGCTGTTAGCCCGTTAATAAAGCCGCCCTCGGGCGGCTTTATTTTTGCCTGTAACCAGTGCGCTGACTGGGACAAAAAGATGTCTATTCCCGATCTCTATTAAATCAGAAATATCCGGAGAAGCATGGCAATAATATTGCTAAGCACTGACAGTCATCGAGCCGGAAGTATTACAAAATATGAATTTCACAGGCGCTTTCCTTATCTGAATTTCAGGCAACGCCCCTGTTTTTTGACCAGCATAATAGCTCAGTGTTTTTCTGCTGAATCAATACGGCCTGCTTTTATTATTTACTATCAGCAGGTTAGCGCCTCGCTTAAAGGTTCAGTTTATTTTCGCTATTTTTAACTGCCTTCAGCCGGGATTTGCGACCTTTTAGTCCAGCACACCTTTAACTAGAATATTTATATCGCTATTTAATCAGGAGGGTACAGATGGTTTATCACGATAAAACAACCGGTCATATGATTCTTGGTGAAGCAGCCATTAATCTGGCATTTGAAGAGCAGGAAATCACCCTGGTATCATTGATTCGCCAGCTGGGCGAAATGGCTGAGAACGAGCGCAGCGATGATCGGGTAGAGCAGATTGCAGATGCGCGAAACTGGCTCAAAGGTTTCATTGATCCCAAAACCCGCGATCGCGCCGAACTGAACTGGCTGGTTGAGACCGGACAGGCTCCGGTTTCCCTTAAAGATTATCGTTAATTATGTACGAGTCATTGCTGTTCATTTCACATGGCGCCGGACGCCCGTCCGGTGCCTGTCAGCCTGAGGGTATTTCCCTCTGCGGCCCGGTTTACCCCGTCTCTCTTTGCCCCGGCGTCCGGGATAATCAACTCATTAACCATCACGGCTGAAATAGCTGTACAGTTGCACTGCTATTGTATAACTTCGCGGCTATCTGATCGTTTCTCTATCACCATCCAGGAACTCACCCATGTACCCAACCCAGAGACTGCCGCGGACGGCAGACGATATTGCCCGTTATTTCAATGCGGCAAGCCTGCCTTCGCAGCAGGAGACGCTGGGACAGGTGGTGGTGGACATTCTGAATGCCGGAGGGAACGTGAATCGCAAATCGATCTGCACCAAACTCCTGTTACGGCTTGAAACGGCGTCCACTGAGGAAGAAGAGCGCCATTACCGCGCGCTCATCAGCCTGCTGTTTGGTCGTTAATTCTCCCCCACGTCCCCTATCAGCGCGTCAGCGGCTCCCCGCTTTCCGTCACCCGCTGTGCCTGTGGATGTTTGGCTGTCTGGGTTTCAAACCCACCACGGGCGGCAAAAACAGAACAGCTAATCGCTGCTACGAGTGTCAGTAAGATTGAAGTTTTCACGAGACAGGCCTTAATTTTCCACGCTATAAAATAAAGCGTGAAAGCCTGGCACAGAATCCCAGGTGGGGAAAGGAAAGTGCAGAATTTCTCTGTGCGGAAAGCGTGATACCAGAAAGTGTCTGTTTACTGATTATAGGGTTCTGCCTCAGAACCGTTATTCCGGCACTTTTTATGCCCGCCTCTACTTTAGCGCAACCACCGGCAGATCGGTTACCCGTGTGGTATAGGCAGGCGACAGCATCTCGCGCTTCATCGACCAGGCTTTGTTGATCCCCTGCCCCGCAAACCAGAGCTTTCCGCTGCCGAGCTTGTTGACGGTGTCGATCAGCTTCATCAGCTCTTCGCTATTGCGGCGTGGCTGATGTTCGTCAAACAGATCCAACTGAGCCACACCCTGGCTGAAAAAATCCCCCAGCACGATGCCCGCTTTCATGTAGCGATGTCCCTCAATCCAGATATTATCCAGACACGCCATCGCGACGCTGACAATGTCGCGGGTATCCTGCGTCGGGATCAGCAACTGGCCGGTGGACTGATTGCCATAAAAGGGTTCGTCAGTCGCATGCGGGCTGGTACGCACAAACACCCCTATCTGGCGACAATATTGATTTTCACGACGCAGCTTTTCTGCCGCGCGCTCGGCATAGGCGCAGACGGCCTCGCGCATCTGATGGTAGTCGGAGATACGGCTGCCAAACGAACGTGAACACATGATTTGCTGTTTTATCGGTGTCACCGACTCCAGCTCCAGGCAGGATTCGCCGCGCAGCTCTCTGACAGTGCGCTCCATCACCACGCTGAACTGTTTGCGAATGGACTCGGTGCTTTGATCGGCCAGATCTTTCGCGGTTATGACGCCCATGGCGTTGAGCCGTTTGCCGATCCGGTGACCGACGCCCCAGACGTCAGCCACATCAATCAGCGCCAGCAGCTTTCTTTGCCGTTCGGGGTCCGACAGGTCGACAATACCGCCGGTTTTGCTCCACTTTTTGGCCGCAAAATTCGCCAGCTTGGCCAGCGTTTTGGTCTGGGCAATGCCGACGCCGACGGTCAGATGGGTCTCTTTGCGTATCCGCTCTCTGACCTGACGGCCAAAGGTCTCCAGCGCCATACAGTTCTGCACGCCGGTGAGATCCATAAAGGCCTCGTCGATCGAGTAGATCTCCACCGACGGGGCCATCTCTTCCAGTATGGTCATCACCCGCAGGCTCATGTCGGCGTAGAGCGCATAATTCGAGCTGAAGACCTGCACCGCGTGACGCGTCAGCTCTTCACGCATTTTAAAATAGGGCGCGCCCATTTTAATGCCGGCTTTCTTTGCCTCGGCGCTGCGGGCAATCACACAGCCGTCATTGTTCGACAGCACTACCACCGGTTTACCTCGGAGATCGGGCCGGAACACAGTCTCACACGAGGCATAAAAGCAGTTCACATCGACCAGCGCAAACATGATCAGTGTGTCGCTTTAATCACAAAGGTCACCACGCCAAACACCTCCAGCGCATCTTCGGTCTGGATAGCGATCGGTTTAAATTTGGTATTCATCGGCATCAGTTGCAGGCAGGGATGAAGCTGGAGACGTTTAACGGTGAATTCACCGTCGACGGCGGCGACCACGATATCGCCGTGTGAGGCGTTGAGTGAGCTGTCGACCACCAGCATGTCACCATCGTTAATGCCCGCCTCAATCATCGACTCGCCACTGACCCGGACAAAATAGGTGGCGCTGGGGTGCTGGACCATCAGCGCATTGAGATCGATACGTTGTTCGACATAATCCTGCGCCGGGGAGGGAAATCCACAGGGCACACGTTCGATATAAAGCGGTAACGGCATAACGGCGCGAATGTCCGCAGGTTTAATGAATTCCATAATGTCACTCCTTTTTCAAATTACTGTATATAAATACAGTAATAGCTAATCCCCCTTTTAATCAAGTAACAGAAAAGTTTTTTAAGCGAAGGGGTTGATGGTAATGCACTTTTTTTTAACCACTTTTTTCGCATTGCCGCGAGAGTAAGCGGAAACGGGTTACTTTCGCCGCACTGTGGAAATATCCGCGTTTTTTCTTCCAGTAACTAATCTTATAAATTCCGCCGCTGATTATTCTGACTTAAGGAAAATCTGACAACGCCTCTCTGGCATTCGCGGAGGTTTGAATATTACGAGCGGGCTGGTTATTCTGCCTTTTTAAAGCACGGAGGGGTTATGGCAGACGACGATCGAATCAAACATCTGGAAGAGGCAGTCGCACAGTTAAAGGTTGAGACCACGGTATTAAAAGCGATACTCGGTCAGCAAATCGCGCTGAATAATCTTAATTACAAAGGGAAGTTTGACGATGTGCTGGCGGCGCTGGCGAAGGAATATGCCGAACGCGGTCTGGAGGAAGGTAATAATCAGGCCATCCATGATGCCTTGCGTGAATATATTAAATATGAGCCGCCTGCCGTGGAATAAGCGGGCTTGTGGCAGCGTCCGATTGCCGGATATGACCGGCTCCTGAACGCTGCCATTCTCCGGACCTGCCCCGCTCCGGCAACGGCCTCAGGCGTTGCAGGTCAGGGGTTAAGCCTGGCTGTCACTCTCCAGCGCATCCTGAATCGCATCGGCCAGATTACCAATTTCATTCGCCACGGCCTGCAGGTCCCAAGAGGTTTTTGAGCCGGTTGCCGACGTGGAGGCACTGACGGACTCTTTTGCCACTGACAGCGCAGCTGCCACCGCCACTGAACGTTTATGTTGTTCCTGAGTCACGCCCGCAGGCGGAATCGCGAAATAGTCGTGAACCATGATCATTTCCTTGTGATGAATAAGGGCTTAACCTTAGCCTTCTGCTTCAGGCGTGGGAAGCGAATTATGTGGCGTGGCCTGTCAGACGGCCAGGATTGCAGCAGTACCGTTGCACCCTGCGTTTTTTCTGCGCTAAAACCTGTACAGCTTTTGCTGAAATCCATCCAAAAATGCCCTTTTAGCACGTCAGGGTGTTATCAGTAAAATCCTCGGCCTTTTGACCTGAAAATCCTGATCGTCCTGAGAAAATCCTCAATACCCTGTATTTTATGCATTAATCGGCAACAATCTATTTGCACGCCTAAAACATGCATTTTATATACACCACCAACCAGTTAATTTTTGTCAAATTTCATTGTACAAGTTTGCAATTCTTGTATAACTTTGTCTCGTGATGTTAAATCACTTGTAACGAAAGGTGCTTTGCACCGCATCTGAAGGTGTTGTGGATTTCCACCTTCAGATGCATTTTTTTTGCGTCAGCCGGCAACCGGATCTGAATCGACGCATTCTTCCCCAATTTCTTATGAGGCCTGACATGCAAACAACGATGAATACAGAGTCTCAGATTTCTGATTACTTCATGAACTCTGGCACCGCCATGACCACCGAACAACAGGTTATCGCGGCGGTCCACGCTGAACTCGCCCGTTCGAAAGCCCATGTCTCAGATAAAGACGTCGTGCTGGGCCTGATTAATCGCCTCGAGAGCGAGCGTGACGTGGCTAAGCAGGATATTTACCGTCAGGCTCTGGAGCATGTTCTGCAGCGTGCAACGGCCACCAGCGAAAGCTAAATTGTTAAGCGGAAATGCGAATGAGCATGGATGCTTTTCCCGTCACGAATCAGCCCCTTTTCAGGGGCTTTTTTTATGTCTTCTGCACTGAGTCTTGCGTCCCCTTCCTATCGCTGAGTTTTCCTGCTCTGCCGGACCAGATATAGCTCCGGAAACCCCCTCTTTTGCCGCTTATTTGACCGCAAATTCCGGTTAATTGCTCTCGTTTCGCTTTATTTATCCGATATCTGTGTCCAGGCTTTTCCTGCATCTACTGCAAACACAGACGAGGAAAATAACTATGTTCCATCATTCATCAAAACTTCAATTCCCGGTTCGTGTAGAGAAGCCCGATCCAGAGTTTGCCATGCTGTTACAGCAGGCCATCGGCGGCGTCGAAGGTGAGATTCGTGTAGCGATGCAATACTTTTTCCAGGCGATGGGCGCACGGGGTGATGTGCGGATTCGGGATCTGCTGATCTCCACCGCCACCGAAGAGCTGAGCCATATCGAAATGCTGGGCTACGCCGTAGCGCTGAATCTTGAAGGCGCGCCGCTCTCTTACCAGGAAGCGTCAGCGAAAGATCCGGTGGTCAATGCCATTCTGGGCGGCATGAACCCACGCCACATCCTCTCTTCCGGTCTGGCTGCGATGCCGGTAAACGCCAACGGCATGCCGTTCGACATGAGCCATATCTACGCCTCCGGCAACGTGGCCGCCGATATGCTGGCTAACGTCACCGCCGAAGCCACCGGCCGCGTACTGGCTACCCGCCTCTACAACATGACCGAAGACAAAGGCATGAAGGATTTCCTCTCCTTCCTGATCGCCCGTGACACCATGCACCAGCAGCAGTGGCTGGCGGTGATCGAAGAGATGGGCGGACTAAACGCGTCGCTGCCGATCCCGAACAGCTTCCCGCAGGAACATGAGGCGCAGGAACACTCTTACTACTGCCTGAATACCTCGCTGGATAAACCGCTGCCGGAAGGTCGCTGGAGCAGCGGCCCGGCTTACGATGGTCATGGTCAGTTCAGCGCGAAACAGCAGCCCGATATCCTGGGCGATGAGCCGGTGCTCGGCAATGCCCGTCCCGGTTCCGGTGCGCAGTCAGAACAGATTGACGGCGTCACACCATCCAAACCTTAATCCCTCGCCTGTCAGGGTCCGATGCCCTGACAGGGTTGTTCCATTTTTACGGAGGAAAAGTCATGTCATCCACTCAGCGTCCACAACCCCCTTTTGCCGAACAGCAGCAGACGTGGCCTGGCAGCACCGCCGCGATGCAGCCACAGCCCGATCATGGCGAAGAGAGCTATCAGGGTTCAGGCCGTCTGGCGGGTAAAAAAGCGATTATTACCGGCGGGGATTCCGGTATTGGCCGGGCCGTCGCGATTGCCTTTGCCCGGGAAGGTGCCGATGTGCTGATCTCATATCTTGATGAGCATGAGGATGCGCAGGATACCGCCCGACTGGTCGAGGCCGCAGGCCAGAAAGCCGTTCTGGTGCCTGGCGATATCACCGATGCGTCACACTGCAATGCGCTGGTCGATAAGGCCGTGGAAGCCTTTGGTGAGATTAACATTGTGGTCAATAACGCGGCGTATCAGATGACGCGGGAGTCGCTGGATGAAATCAGCGACGACGAATTTGATCGCACCATGAAGACCAACCTGTACGCGATGTTTTACATCACTAAAGCGGCCACGAAGCATATGCCGGCGGGCGGTTCGATCATTAATACCGCCTCGATCAACGCTGACCAGCCGAAACCGAAGCTGCTCGCCTACTCCGCCACCAAAGCCGCCATCGTTAACTTCTCCGGTGGCCTGGCCGCCCTGCTGGCGGAGAAAGGCATCCGTGCCAATGCGGTCGCGCCCGGGCCTATCTGGACACCCCTGATCCCCTCGACCATGCCGGTTGAACAGGTGAAGAACTTTGGCAGTGAAGTGCCGCTGCAGCGTGCCGGTCAACCTGCTGAGCTGGCGCCCACCTACGTGATGCTGGCCAGTGACGAAGCCAGCTACATTTCCGGAGCGACGATCGCCGTCACGGGCGGCGTGGCCATTATTTAACGTTCGCCGATTCCCTGGTCGCTTCGGCCAGGGGATTCTCTATCAGCTTCTGCGTTATTCCCCACTGATAAAGCGGCTCCCGCGCCAGATTCTTCATTTTCACTTCACACATGATGTCGAAATCCTGGAACGACAACGCCCAGCCATTCAGCGTCGGATTAAAGAAGTAGTCCGAGTGCGCCCGCAGTTTGCTTTTGCTCACGCCCAGCTGCTGCTGATCGGGCCAGCCCTCCTGCGGAATAATCCCCTCCTGTGAAATCGAATAGTGCAGCACTGGCCGCACGCCACGCCACGACTCGATGACCCGGGCAACACGCGCATCATCCGGCTGAATAAACTCACTCTCTTTGACCCAGTGATGGTGAATATCCAGCACCACCGGACACAGCGGTGCCGCCTGCAGCACATCATCCAGCGAGCAGGAGATCTCATCATTCTCCACCGTCAGCATCAGGCGCGCTTCCGGGCTAAGCTGATTAAACGACTGTTTAAAACCGTTGAATCCCGCCTTGCCGTTCATATGGATGTTGATTTTAAAATCCTGGAAGGTCTTGCCGTAGCCCATCAGACAGGCGCAGAGCGTGTGATACTCCACATCCTCCAGCGCGCGCACCACCACATCGGGATTGTCGGAAGCCAGCACCGTATATTGTCCCGGATGAAAGGAGAGCCGGATCTGATGCGCCCGCGCCAGCTCGCCACAGCGGGCAAACAGCGGATAGAGCTCAGGCAGGAACTCCGCAAACAGCGGCGTGGCTTCGGGCACGGTATAGAGTGGCAGCAGATCGCTGCCGATACGCATCATCCTGAGTGGCTCCGGTAACCTGGCCAGATGCTCAAGCGTCAGGTAGAGATTATTAAGGTTGGTAACGGTAATCTCATGAACCAGCTGATGACGTTCAGCCTGCTGTAAACTCAGAAATCGTTTACGGGTGGTGGCGCGAAACGGAAAAAACTGTTTGCCGTCGCTATTGAGATACTTACATGCAAAGCCTAATTTCATGTCTGCTCCTGATTTATGCTTATCAGAAGTGTAACAGGCCTCTGGCGACCAGCCAGTCGCGGGCCAGAGAGATCGGCTTAATCATGACAGGGAGAATCACTATGCAGGGTCACGCGATCCAGCGCATCGCTATCGACGCGGCTGAACAGCTGCCCGCCGCCGAATCGGGCTATCCGTTCGGGCCGGAACATCAGGTTTTTAAAGTGTGTGGAAAAGTGTTTTTACTGCTGACTGAGCTGCGGGGCGTGCCGATTATCACCCTGAAGTGCGAACCGCAGCAGGCGGAGCTGCACCGGGTGATCTATCCCTCGATCACCGCCGGTTATCATATGAACAAGCGCCACTGGATCACGGTGTATCCCGGTGACGGCCTATCACCTGGCCTGATTCAGCAGCTGGTTGAGGAGTCATATCAGCGGGTGGTGCGCGGCATCCCCGCCTCACGCCGCCCGGTGTGGGTGGGATGAAGGCGGTGGATGGGAGAGGTATTATCCTGAGCTGGTGAGAAAGTGCGTTTGATGGCAGGAATCATCCATAGCAGGACCAGAATCGACTCCTGCCATCCTGTATCAGTCAGAGGGAGATCTGAGGATTTTCAACGCCACAGGCGCGGGCATAGCGGGCGAGTGTTTCAACTGTGGCTTTATCTGCGCGGCGCTCGGTACGCGACACTGCAGAGGGACTGACACCGAGCGCCTCTGCGACCTGGGCGCTGGTCATTCCCGCGCTTTCCCGCCATCTGGCTAACTGCTCGCGCAGGTGCTCTGCCCGTACTTCAGCCTCATAATGCTCGCGAACAACCGGATCTGATAAAATTTCTTTGCGGGCCGTCGTCCACGCAATTGATTTCTTACTCATCGTTTAACATCTCCTCTAAACGGTGCGCCGCTGCGATCATGACTGCTGCTGGCGTTTTCTTTGTCTCTTTCACAAAAGCTTTCAGGATAAAAATACGTCTGCCTTTCTGGTAAACATACACCGCTCGCCCAATCTCATTTGCCTTCGCCCTGAGCTCAAAAAAACCCGACCCTAATGGTTTGGTATCCGGCTCTCTCAAATCAGTTCCACGGGCAGCCAGTTTATCTATTTGCCGGGCTAGCTTAGCCCGGAGCATCTCTGGCATTGCCTTAATTTCAGCGAGCGCTTCCCTGTGTATCGTTATCTCAAACATAAATCCTCCATTGGAGTTAAGTTAACTCATGAGTTAACTTAACTCAAGGATCTATATCTTTCTCAGACGGGGTAAATGAATCCAGGCGCTATTCTTGCAAAAGAACCCTGACCAGCGGGCCATCCGATCCGGTCCGGCACTCAGTGGTGCAGCATCTCCTCCACGACGTCTGAGTTCGTCATCTGGTAAGGGTAATAAGTCGGCCAGTTGTCCATTTCAGCCAGCAGCGCCTGCTGAGACTGGTTGCCCATAAAGATGTGGAAGTGGGCGGACTTGCGCGGTCCGATGGTGTGATCGCTGAACTGCACATATTTCGGGGCGCTGCTGCTGGCGTCCTGACACTCAAACAGGTAGCGCACCCCTTTTTTGCCCGAGGTATAGGTCAGGATTTTATGGCCCGCATAGTGGTAGTGACAGGCGCTGACCCGATCGCCGACGTGGAACTCCATCACCCCATTTTCGATACCGATGGTATCGACGTCGGTAGCGTAGCCTTTGCGATAATAAGCTTTAATTTCCTCTGCCGTTTTATGGGGATTCTGCTGCGCTTTTTTCTGCCAGACCGGGTCCAGCTCGCCACTTTGCAACAGCGGATAGACCGACTGCCACAGCCCGTCCCAGTCAGAGAGCGGACGGTCTTTCACGTCGCTGTCAGCAAAGACCCCTTCTGCTGCTTTCTGCTCCATCGCTGACAGCGGTTTGCCATGGTTATGCGTGCCGTGCGCCAGCGACTGCTGGCTGATGAGCAGCGCGCCCATGATCCCAATCCATTTACCTGCGTGATTCGTCAAAGCCTGATCCTCAGTTAAAGATACAAAGTGAAATGTTATGATATAACATTTCACACTTCAACCTGAGATGTCATCTATCTATATTAATTTTATTTATTAATTATCACCCTCTCCCGGAATATGCCACGCGCCTGCGGCGGGCAAATCTGGCGGGAGAGTAAAGCGGGTTGCCAGCATAGCGGGCGCGGGCTGACGCGCCGCTAAGCCAGACGGCACAAGGCGTGGATAAGCGAAGCGATAATGGGCACTCAGCGATAAGTCTGGTTTTTCTGCCGGACGAAAAAGGCGCAGTCACTGCGGTTAAATGGCCGGTTTACCCTCAGCATTGTTCAGGTTGTTCTATATTTAGTGTCGTCGAAAGTAAAATAACAGCTGGAGCATGGATTAATGTCGAAAGAAACAGAGAAGAAACGCCTGAGTGAACGCGCGCCCACCACCGGTCCGGAATCATCAGAACCGGGTCTGGGATCGCTGGCACCGAAAGATGGTTCGCATCAGCCCCCAGCCGAACCGACCCCACCAGGCAAGCAGCCTACCGCCCCAGGCAGCCTGAAAGCACCCCAGACGCATAACGCCAAACTTGACCAGCTTGAAGCCAGCCGCAAAAACGGCACCGGCAGCGCCCTCACCACTAACCAGGGCACACGCATCGCCAATGATCAAAACTCACTGCGTGCCGGTTCGCGGGGTCCAACGCTGCTGGAAGACTTCATTATGCGTGAGAAGATCACGCACTTTGACCATGAGCGTATCCCGGAGCGTATCGTGCACGCCCGTGGCTCTGCTGCGCACGGTTATTTTCAGCCCTACCGCTCCCTGACCGATCTGACCAAAGCGCAGTTCCTCAGCGATCCACAGCAGACCACGCCGGTGTTCGTGCGTTTCTCCACGGTTCAGGGCGGAGCGGGTTCTGCAGATACCGTGCGTGATATCCGTGGTTTCGCCGCCAAGTTCTACACCGAAGAAGGTGTGTTTGACCTGGTCGGCAACAACACGCCGGTGTTCTTTATTCAGGATGCGCATAAATTCCCTGATTTTGTGCACGCCGTTAAGCCGGAGCCGCACAACGAAATCCCGCAGGGTCAGAGCGCCCATGACACCTTCTGGGATTACGTCTCTCTGCAGCCGGAAACCATGCACAACGTCATCTGGGCGATGTCTGACCGCGGCATTCCGCGCAGCTATCGCACCATGGAAGGCTTTGGTATTCACACCTTCCGCCTCATCAACGCCGAAGGCAAAGCGACCTTTGTCCGTTTCCACTGGAAGCCAGTAGCCGGGAAAGCCTCGCTGCTGTGGGATGAGTCGCAGAAACTGACCGGCCGCGATCCCGATTTCCATCGCCGCGATCTGTGGGAAGCGATTGAAGCCGGTGATTTCCCGGAATATGAACTGGGTCTGCAGCTGATCCCGGAAGAGGATGAGTTCAAATTCGACTTCGATATTCTGGATGCCACCAAGCTGATCCCGGAAGCGCTGGTGCCGGTGGAAATTGTCGGCAAGATGGTGCTGAACCGTAACCCGGACAACTTCTTTGCCGAAACCGAGCAGGTGGCGTTCCACCCTGGCCATATCGTGCCGGGGCTGGATTTCTCCAACGATCCGCTGCTGCAGGGCCGTCTGTTCTCCTATACCGACACGCAGATCAGTCGTCTGGGCGGACCGAACTTCCATGAGATCCCGATCAACCGTCCGACCTGCCCGTACCATAACTTCCAGCGTCAGGGCATGCATCGTCAGGATATCGACACCAATCCGGCGAACTACGAGCCGAACTCAATCAATGACAACTGGCCGCGCGAAACCCCACCGGCTGCAAAAGGCGGCGGCTTCGAGAGTTATCAGGAGCGCGTTGAGGGCCATAAAGTGCGCGAGCGCAGCCCGTCATTCGGTGAGTACTATTCCCAGCCGCGCCTGTTCTGGAACAGCCAGACTGAAGTCGAGCAGCAGCACATCATCGGTGCCTACTCGTTTGAACTGAGTAAAGTGGGTCGCGCCTATATCCGTGAGCGCGTGGTGGATCATCTCGCACGCATCGATATTAAGCTGGCGCAGGGCGTGGCGGATAATCTGGGCATCGCGCTGACCGATGAGCAGCTCAACATCCAGCCACCTGCTGCGGTGAACGGCCTGACTAAAGATGACAGTCTGAGTCTCTACGCCATTCCGGATGGTGAGATTAAAGGCCGTCAGGTCGCGCTGCTGCTGAGCGATGGCGTGAAGGCAGCAGATGTGCTGGCGATTCTGCAGGGGCTGAAAGCGGAAGGCGTGCACGCCAAACTGCTGGCGCCGCATATGGGCCAGGTACGTGCCGACGATGGTTCGGTACTGCCGGTCGATGCGACTTTCGCCGGTCTGCCTTCACTGACCTTTGATGCAGTGATGGTGCCGAATGGCAATATCGATGCCCTGCTGTTAAGCGGCGATGCCCGCTACTTCCTGCTGGAAGCCTACAAGCACCTCAAGGTGATTGGTCTGGTGGGCGACGCGCGTCGCTTTAAAGCGCAGTTCGGTCTGGAAGATGCCGATCAGGAAGAAGGTATTGTGCAGGGCGACTCAGCGGAGAGCGCACTGATGTCTGAGTTTACTCAGGCGATGAAAGCGCACCGCGTCTGGTCCCGTAGCCAGAAGGCACAGTCCGTTCCGGCCTGATGCGTTGAGTAAATAGAAAACCGCCCCTGGGGGCGGTTTTTTTATGCCGGAAACCGGCGCACTGTCGCGTACGCGGTGATCCGTCAGACGTTCCGTTATCAGAAGGTCTGCCAGTTCTCATTGTCCGTCACGGCGACAGGCTGACGTTTTGGCACGGCGATCGCCTTCGCAACCGGCGCGGCGGAGAACGCCGTATGCAGACTGCCGGTTTTGAATACTGATACCGTTTTACGCAGATAGCTCGCCTGCTCTTCCAGTGAAGCGGCGGCAGTGGCCGACTCCTCCACCAGCGCGGCGTTCTGCTGCGTCACGCCATCCATCTCAGAGACCGCAATGCAGACCTGCTCAATGCCACGGGTCTGTTCAGTCGAGGAGGCGGCGATCTCTTCGATCAGTTGCGTCACACGGCTCACCGACTTCACGATGCTTTCCATCGCGATGCCCGCCTGAGAAGCGTGACCGGCACCGGTTTTGATGCGCTCGGCTGAGCGGTCGATCAGTCCACGGATCTCCTGCGCGGCGCTGGCGCTGCGTCCAGCCAGCGAACGCACTTCACCTGCGACCACTGCAAATCCACGACCCTGCTCACCGGCACGCGCAGCTTCAACCGCGGCGTTCAGCGCCAGGATATTGGTCTGGAAAGCGATGCTGTCGATAATGGCGATAATACCGGCGATCTGATTCGAGCTTTCGCTGATCTGATCCATGTTGGCGATAACGCGGGCAACGGTTTCGCCACCCTGCTGAGCGGTGGCTGACGCCTCTTTCGACACCGTAGTCGCCTGCTGCGCATTATCTGCGTTGAGCTTCACCGTCGAGGTGAGTTGCTCCATGCTGGCGGCGGTCTGCTCCAGCGCGGCAGCCTGCTGCTCGGTACGGGAAGAGAGATCGGTGCTGCCAGCGGAAATTTCCGCGGCACCGGTAAAGATAGAGCGGGTCGCGTCATCCACCGAGGTAATGGTTACCACCAGCGCATCACGCATCTGCTGCAGTTCCTGAATCAGCAGGCCCATCTCGTTGCGGCCCTCGTGCTGAATATCAGAGGTTAAATCACCTGCCGAAATGGCGCGCATATAGCCGGTCAGTCGGCCCAGCGGGTTAATCAGCAGCTTCTGCAGTCCCATCCAGACCGCCACGCCAATCACAGCCGTAATCAGGCCGATAGTGAGCAGCGCCCAGAGCGCATCCGTCAGGCTGCGCTGGTTATGTTCAGAGGTATCTTTCATCAGCTGCATGTTCACTGCACGCCAGGCTTCATAGGCCGAGTCGAGCTGGTCCTGTGCCGCCTGCGCTTCAAGGTTGCCGTAGGCCGCATAGTTACCCTGCTTCAGAAAGGTAATGGAGGACAGCATGGTGTCACGCATCTGCTGATAGGCCGTCTGAAATTGCGTCGCCTGGGCTTCGCCCTGCCCCTCTTTGCGCGGCATCGCCTGCCACGCTTTAAAATCGGCATCGGCTCTGTCCGCAGACTGCCCCGCCTGCTCCAGCAGCGTGGCAATGGCCGCCAGGGATTTAGGATCCTGCTGATTTTTCAGGAAACGGATCGCCACACGGTTGATGGTGACGCGGGTTTTGATCAGGGTTTTCACCGCATCGCTCAGGTGCTGCTGTTGCAGTGTCAGCTGTTCGGCTGCCACGAAGTTTTTATCGGCTTTCGAGACGCCGTTGTAGAACAGAAATCCGGTCAGGGTCAGTAACGTAATAAAGACGGCAAGCACCGCCAGAATACCGTGGGTTATTTTAAGATTTTTAAGCATGTCCGCAGGCTCATATCAGAGGAGATAGAGTGGTTATCGGCCAGCCTGAGATTAATCTGAGTGTCGTAGCAGAGAAAGCCGCCCTTCGCCACTCGCCGGGCGCAGCCTGCGCGCCATTCACGCCATAAAAATAATAACGGCTTCGCCTGAACGCATTCGGCGCTTAACAACCGACCCCGTGCTGTGGTTGAATTCGCCCCTTACTTTTTCGTACGTGGTTAACATGCATTACATTCAGAGTCTGATGAGTTTTATTGAGGGAAACCGGGTGCTGTCGATCAGCTTCAGCCTGTTATTGCTGATCGTGGCCGGGATGGTCACTCACCTGATCTGCAAATTTTTCATCGTCAAAGTGATCAGGAAAGTCTTTTTCAGCAGCCATAAAAAGGGCGTTCCGCTGGATAAGGACATCCGCCTCTCTCAGAAGCTGTCAAATTTTGTGCCGGTGATTGTGGTCTACAACTTCCTGCAATTCATGCCGGGCCTGCCTGAAAACCTGAAAGTCGCGATTCAGACCATCTGCGGCATCCTGTTTTTTGTCTATCTGTCGATCTTCTTCAACGAAGTGCTGGAGATTGTTAACAACTCTTATACGCGCAAATCCAAGCGCAAGAATCACTCGATCAAGGGCTATATCCAGATTGGCAAAATCCTGGTGCATATCATCGCCGCCATCATGATTCTGGCGATTATGTCCAACAAATCCCCGGCGATTATCATCTCCTCGCTGGGTGCGGTCGCCGCGGTGCTGATGCTGATCTTCCAGCATACGCTGCTGTCGCTGGTGGCGAACATTCAGCTCTCCTCCAACGATGTGCTGCAGCTGGGCGACTGGATTGAGATGCCGGACAGAAACATCAGCGGCGAGGTGATCGATATTGCGCTGCATACCATCACCATCCGCAACTGGGACAACACTATCTCGCGCATCCCGACCAAGAACTTCCTGACCGAGACCTACACCAACTGGCAGGCGATGTTCTCCTCGGGCGCGCGCCGCATCATGCGCAGCTTTTATATTGATCAGAAGTCGATCACCTTTGTGAATCAGGAGATGCTGCAGTCGATGAGCCAGATCCGCCTCGCGGGCGAAACGATCACTGAGCTGCTGGATGGACGCGATATCAACGCCGTCGGCGAACGCTGGTTTATGGAGAACGGCATCACCAATCTGATGGTGTTCCGTAAATACCTGACCGCCTGGCTGGCGCAGCGCGATGACATTATGAAAGAGATGTATATCGTGGTGCGGCCGCTGAAGCCGTCGCCGGATGGATTGCCGGTGGAGATCTACTGCTTCACCTCATCGATTTTCTGGGCCGATTATGAAAATACCCAGGCGGCGATTTTTGAGTATATCTATGCGATGGCCCGCCTCTTTGAGCTGCAGATTTACCAGCATCCGGCAGGATCTGATTTCGCCCGTCTGGCTCAGCCACGGCCCGACAGCCGGGATGCACAGCAGAGCGGCGTGTAAAAACCGGTCACGGCGGTGGCGATCGCCTGCCACTGCCGTGATTAAACGTTGCTCAGCATTAACTCTTGCTTAGCGCATAGTTCAGCACTTTGTCATTTTTCATCTGCACAGTCAGCGTCTGGCCCTCGGTGGTGTTCAGGGTGCGCGCCTCGCTGTAGGTCCACTTCAGCAGCCGCTGCCCGTCGGGGTAAGGCGTTTCACTGTCCGGCTGACCAAACAGCGCGACCAGCTGAGCTTTGGTAGTCTGACCGGCATGAATATGCTGCAGATTACTGTTGTCCAGCCGGTGCCCGACCTGATTAGAACAGGCGGCGAGCAGCAACAGCAGCGCGGCTAGCAGAACTCTTTTCGTCACGTAACATCCTTTTGAAGTATTCAGCGCCGCAGGTCATCCAGCGCAATCGCGCTTAAGCTTATAGCGAATCCGCGCCATCCGGCAGGGATTTCTGGGCCAAAACCGCCTTCTTCCCCCCACCAGAGTCCGATTCACGGCAATTAACGCAAATTAATGCCGCCAGACGCCCCGCAGCCCTGCGATTGCAACATCTTAGTCTATGATTAGTCTCTGTATGCCGCGTGGAAGCGGTCTCACGCCTTCCTTCCCGCCGCATCACGCTGAATATCAGTCCAGCTTCCTGGCTGAAGAGACGCGCCAGCCCACCTGGCATCCTGGTCTCGCTGCAAGGTTTTTGACGCTTACGTCATCGACATCCTTTTCGCGCGGTGGCCGCCATCGCGTATTTCCAGGCTAAATGAGGCAACTGAATGGAATCCAAATCTTTTTTAAAAAGTTGGGGCGCTGAACGGATTGCCAGTGATGAGGTGCGTTTCCGCCTCTGGGCAACCGGTCAGCAACGCGTGACGCTGCGTCTCTCCGGCAAAGATATTGAAATGACACCGCAGGCGGATGGCTGGTTTGAAACCCAGGTCGCCGGTGTGGCGGCAAATGCCGAATATGATTTTGTGCTGGCGGATGGCACAGCCGTGCCCGATCCCGCCGCCCGCGCCCAGAAAGCAGAAGTTAACGGCCCGTCGCTGGTGATCGATCCTGATGCGTATCAGTGGCAGAACACTGGCTGGAAGGGTCGCCCGTGGCAGGAGTCGGTGGTGTATGAACTGCACATCGGCACCTTCACGCCTGAAGGTACCTTCCGGGCGGCAATTGAGAAACTGCCAATGCTGGCTGAAACCGGCATCACCATGATTGAAGTGCTGCCGGTGTCGCAGTTTGGCGGCAATCGCGGCTGGGGCTACGATGGCGTGCTGCTCTATGCACCGCATGCAGCCTATGGTTCACCCGATGATTTCAAAGCCTTTATCGATGCGGCACACGGCCATGGTCTGTCTGTGGTGCTGGATATCGTGCTGAACCACTTCGGCCCGGAGGGCAACTATCTGCCGCTGCTCGCGCCAGACTTCTTCCACAAGGAGCGCCAGACGCCGTGGGGCGCAGGTATCGCCTATGACGTTGATGCGGTGCGCCGCTACATCGTGGAAGCGCCACTCTACTGGCTGCAGGAGTTTAATCTGGATGGCCTGCGCTTTGACGCCATCGACCAGATTGATGACCCGAGCGAAAAGCATGTGCTGATTGAGATCGCTGAGCGCATCCGTGCCACCATTACCGACCGCCCTGTTCATCTCACTACCGAAGATTGCCGTAACGTCACCTTCCTGCATCCGCGTGACGAAAACGGGGACGCTCCGCTGTTCACCGGCGAATGGAACGATGACTTCCACAACGCCGTGCATGTGCTGGCAACCGGTGAAACCCACGCCTATTACCGGGATTTCGCCGATCAGCCGGAACAGCGGGTCGCGCGGGCGCTGGCAGAAGGCTTTGTCTATCAGGGCGAAGTCTCGCCGCAGTCAGGCGAGCCACGCGGCGTGAAAAGCAGCAGCCAGCCGCCGGTCGCTTTTGTCGACTTTATCCAGAACCATGATCAGACGGGCAACCGTGCGCAGGGCGAAAGGCTGGTCTCGCTGGCAGGCGCAGAACGGACGCAGGTGCTGCTGGCCATGTTGCTGGTCTCGCCGCACATCCCGCTGCTGTTTATGGGCGAAGAGTATGGCGAAACCCGGCCGTTCCTGTTCTTCACCGATTTCCACGGCGATCTGGCCAAAGCGGTGCGTGAAGGTCGCGCTCGCGAGTTTGAAGGGCATGCTGGTCACGGCGAAACGGTGCCGGATCCCAATGATGTCACCACTTTTGAACAGTCGAAACTCAACTGGCCGCGCACAGAAACGCCGGAAGGTCAGCAGTGGCTGGCGCTGACGCGTCATCTGCTGGCGCTGCGTCAGGAACATATCGTGCCGCTACTGCAGACTGCCGGGGGTGATGCCGGTCAGATAGTGAAAACGGCAGAAGGATTCCTGGCAGTGCGCTGGGACTTCCCGCTGGGCACACTGTCACTGGCGCTGAACGTCGGCGACAGCACGCAGCCGATCCCCGATTTGCCGGGCGAGACCCTGTTTGCCTGGCCGCAGACCGCAACCGAACTGATTCCCAACGCAATCGTGGTGCGTCTGGAAAAGAGAGAAGCAGAATGAACATTCCTACCGCAACGTACCGCATCCAGTTCCGTAACGGCATGACCTTTGACCGTGCGGCGGCGCTGGTGCCCTACCTGAAACAGCTGGGCATCAGCCATCTTTACGCCTCGCCGATCTTCAGCGCGACTGCGGAGTCGACCCACGGCTATGACGTGACTGACGTTAACCAGATCGAGCCGTCGATTGGCGGCCGTGAAGGCTTTGATCGCATGGCTGCCGCCCTGAAAGCGGCCGGGCTGGGACTGATCCTCGACATCGTGCCTAACCATATGGCCGCCTCGCTGGAGAACCCGTGGTGGCGCGACGTCATTGAGCATGGCGAACAAAGTCGCTACGGGCACTATTTCGATATCGACTGGTCACGCCGCCTGACGCTGCCGTTCCTCGGTGACACCTTTGAGGCGGTGCTGGCAAACGGTGAGATCAGCGTGAAGCGCGATCCGCAGACCGGCAAACCGGCGCTGGCCTACTTCGACAATTTCTATCCGCTGAAACCTGAGACCTGGCAGGATCGGGAAGAAGCAGTGCTCGCCCTGCGCGATGCCGCACAGATTGCCGAACTGCATGACCAGCAGCCGTGGCGACTGATGTCCTGGCGCGATGCACCCAGTGACCTCTCCTACCGCCGCTTCTTCGAAGTGACCGGTCTGGTGGGCGTGCGCGTGGAAGACAAGGCCGTCTTTGATGCCGCACATCAGTTAATCCTCGAACTGGTCCACAGCGGCGCGGTGCAGGGATTGCGCGTAGACCACGTGGATGGCCTGGCCGATCCACGCGGCTATCTGGAGCAGTTACGCCAGGCTGCCGGTCCCCACTGCTATCTCACCGTGGAGAAAATCCTCGGTGACAATGAACAGCTGCCTGACGAGTGGCCGGTTTCCGGCACCACCGGTTATGAGTTTATGGCCGCGCTCGCCAATCTGCTGGTCGACAGCGATCGCCTGAGCGGACTGCGCAAGGCGTATCAGACCGTCATCGGCAAAACCGTCGACATGAAAGCGGAGCTGCGTGCCGCCAAGCTGCTGATGGCGAACCGCAACTTCGCCGGTGAATTTAACCGGTTACAGCAACTGGCACTGAAGATTGCTGACACGGAAGACGCACCTCAGCCAGAAGCAGAACTGAAAAATGCGCTGCGTGAGCTGCTGGTGGCGTTCCCGGTTTACCGCACCTACGGCACGCCGCAGGGCCTGACGCCCGCCGATACCGCGTTGCTGCAACAGGTCGTCAGCGAGGTGAAAGCCAGCGACTCTGCACCCAACACCCAGGCGCTCGACTTCCTGACGCGTATTCTGCGTGCTGAAGTTGCCGACGCTGCCCGCGACGATGCGACACAGTTCCGCACCCGCTTCCAGCAACTGACCGGCCCGCTGATGGCGAAATCGGTCGAGGACACCCTCTTCTTCCGTCAGCATATGGCGCTGGCGCTGAATGAAGTCGGCGCTGAACCGCTGGCACGTCATTTCTCGCTGGATCAGTTCCATGCAGAGATGCAGGCGCGGCGCGAACATCAGCCCGATGCGCTGTCGGGCACCTCAACGCATGACACCAAGCGCGGTGAAGATGCCCGTGCGCGTCTCTATACGCTGACCGAAGCGCCACAGCGCTGGGCGGAGTGCGTCAGCCGCTGGCGGGAGATGAACAAAGATCATGTCGTTCACCTGAAAGATGGCCCGGCACCGGAACCGGCGGTTGAGTGGATGCTGTATGAAGCGCTGGCAGGCGTCTGGCCAACCACTCTCCAGCCGCAGGATGCCGAGGGTCTGGCGGCGCTGGAAGCCCGCTTTGTGGTTTATGTCGAGAAAGCGCTGCGTGAAGCCAAACTGCGCACCGACTGGGCCGACAACAACGACGCTTACGAAGAGGCGGTGCTGGGCTACGCCCGTCATCTGCTCGCGCCCGCCAACAGCGCCTTCCTCAGTGATTTCTGCCAGTCGCTGCAACCCTTTATGCGTGCAGGTCTGGTCAACAGTCTGACCCAGACCGTAGTGAAACTTACCGCACCTGGCGTACCTGATATTTATCAGGGCAGCGAGGCGCTGGACTTCAGCCTGGTCGATCCTGATAACCGCCGCGAGCCTGATTTCGACGCGCTGGCCGCGATGCTTAACGCGCCGCAGCAGGACAGCAATGAGGCGCACTGGCTGCGCGGTCAGATCAATCAGCAGGCGATTGTGAAGCTGCTGGCACTGCGTCAACAGCAGCCAGCGCTGTTCCGCCACGGTGACTATCTGGCACTGTCGGCAGAGGGTGAGCAGCAGGACAAGGTGCTCGCCTTTGCCCGTACGCAGCAGGATCAGGCGGTGATCGTGATTGTGTCACGCCGCGTCTTTAACTCACTGCCGGAGAACCTCGATCAGCCGCCTGCATCGCGCTGGGCTGATACGCATATCGCCCTGCCAGCCTCGCTGAGTCAGCGTGAGTATCAGGATGTGCTGAGCGGTAAAACTCTCGTTGCAGGCGACCAGCTGCCGCTTACAGCGCTGGCGTCACAGTGGTGCGCCGTGCTAGTGGCACAGTGACATCCGAAGAAATTTGTTGATTACGCGTCAATCTGTTCATTGAATAACGAGGCATAAATGTCAAACAGTCAGCGTTTTGAAATTACGGCGGGTTACAGCCATTTGCTGGGGGCCAACTTTGATGGCCAGGGCGTGAACTTCGCCCTGTTCAGCGCCCACGCCGAGCGGGTTGAACTCTGTCTGTACGATCCCAGCGGTAAAACGGAAATTGCCCGGCTGGAGCTGCCGGAATATACCCATGAAGTGTGGCACGGCTACATTCCGGGCCTGAAGCCCGGCGCGCTCTACGGCTATCGCGTCTATGGTCCTTATGACCCGGAAAATGGTCATCGCTTTAACCCGAACAAGTTGCTGCTCGACCCATACGCCCGTGAACTGGCGGGCGACATCGCCTGGAACGAGGCGCACTTCGCGTATGATCTCTATCACGACGATAAAGATCTGACGTTCGACACCCGCGACAGCGCGCCATTTACGCCAAAGTGCCGGGTGATCGACCCGAATGAATTCGACTGGCAGGATAAAAACCGCCCGAATGTGCCGTGGCCGAAAACCGTCATCTATGAAACCCACGTGAAAGGTTTCACGCAGCTCAACACCGCGCTGCCGCCGGAACTACGCGGCACCTTTGATGGTATGAGCCACAAATCGACCGTCGACTACATCAAAAGTCTGGGCATTACCTCGGTTGAACTGCTGCCGGTGCACTGGTTCCCGGACGATCAGCATCTGCTGGATAAGGGGCTGAAAAACTTCTGGGGCTACAACACGCTGGGCTTCTTTGCACCCGCCACCCGCTACTTCGGGCCGCGCGGCATTCAGGGCTTCCGTGACATGGTGCGCGCCTTCCATGATGCCGGTATCGAGGTGATCCTCGACGTGGTCTATAACCACACCGCCGAGGGCAATGAGCTGGGTCCGACGCTGTCGTTTAAGGGCATCGATAACTTCTCCTATTATCGCACGATGCCAGACCAGCATCGTTACTACATCAACGATACCGGCACCGGTAACACCGTGAACACCTCGCATCCGCGCGTGCTGCAGATGGTGCTCGATTCGCTGCGTTACTGGTCGGAGTCGATGCATATCGACGGTTTCCGTTTCGACCTCGGCACCATTCTCGGCCGTGAACCCGATGGATTCGACCCGCGCGGCGGCTTCTTCGATGCTGTGATGCAGGACCCGATCCTGTCGCAGAAAAAGCTGATTGGCGAGCCCTGGGATATCGGTCCGGGCGGCTATCAGGTCGGCAGCTTCCCGCCGGGCTGGGCGGAATGGAACGATCAGTACCGCGATACGGTGCGTGACTACTGGAAAGGCAACAACGTCTCCACCGATTTTGCTGCGCGCCTGCTCGGTTCCGGCGACCTCTACGATCAGCACGGTCGTCGTCCGTGGGCCAGCGTCAACTTCATTACTGCGCACGATGGCTTCACCCTCAACGATCTGGTGTCGTACAACGACAAACATAATGCAGACAACGGCGAAGATAACAACGACGGTCACAACGATAACCGCTCGTACAACTATGGCGTCGAAGGCCCGACCGATGATGAAGGCATCAACGCGGTGCGCGAGCGTCAGAAGCGCAACTTCCTCGCCACGCTGATCTTCTCCCACGGCACGCCGATGCTGCTGGCGGGCGATGAGTTTGGCCGCAGCCAGATGGGTAACAACAACGGCTACTGCCAGGACAGCGAAATCTCCTGGGTGCACTGGGATAACCTGCCAGAGTCCGCTGAGGCGCTGCGCGAGTTCACCCGCCAGATCCTGACACTGCGTGCTCAGCAGCCATTGCTGCGTCGTGAAAACTGGCGCGACGGCATGGATATCAAGTGGTTTAACGCCGGTGGCGGCTTCCAGCAGGCTGAGCAGTGGGATGAAGGCTCAACGCTGGGCGTTTATATCGGCCGGCCGGATCTGCAGACCGAGGAAGGCATCTGGCATGACGTGCTGATGCTGCTTAATCCGTTTGAGGGTAATGTGCCGTTCCGGATTCCGCAGTTCGGAGAAGGCGGCTGGGTGCTGGAGCTGACGACCAGCGACGTGGCGAAACGCGGTCTGGTGATCACCAAAGAGAAGGATTTCGAACTGGAAGGACGCAGCTTCGCTCTGTTCAGACGTCCCTAGTCACTAAACCCGGTTAAAAAGCAGTCACCTGGCGCAGCGCATTTCGCGCTGCGCTTGTGTTTCTGGTCATGGCTGCCAGGCTTAACCGGTTGTTAACAGTGAGAATTGATGCTGATAAGGAGGCATAATGTCCAGATTTACGCAGAAAGTTGTGGTTGTGACAGGCGCCGGGTCCGGCATTGGCGAAGCCAGCGCAAAGCGCTTCGCTGAAGAAGGGGCATCAGTGGTCCTGGTGGGACGTACCGCGCAGAAACTGGAAGAGACGCTGGCCGGAATGACGCCGGGCGATCACCTGGTGGCCCCGTGCGACGTTTCAGAAGCCGAACAGGTTAAACAGTTGTCAGAAACCGTGCTGAAGAAGTATGGTCGGGTTGACGTGCTGGTGAATAACGCGGGCGTCATCGTACAGGGCCGCGTCCATGAAGTCGGACTCGACGCATGGAAAACCCTGATGAAAACCGATCTTGATGGCGTTTTCCACGGCGTACACTATTTCATGCCTGCTCTGTTAAAGAGCAAAGGCAATGTGGTCAACATCTCTTCCGTTTCCGGCTTAGGCGGCGACTGGGGCATGAGCATCTACAACGCTGCCAAAGGGGCGATCACCAACTTCACCCGCGCGCTGGCGATGGACTACGGCGCCGATGGCGTGCGGGTTAATGCAGTCTGTCCGGGCTTTACGCTCACCGATCTGACCGAAGATGCCAGTCAGGATCAGGAACTGATGGAACGCTTTTACGATCGCATTCCGCTGCGCCGTGCCGGTGAAGCGGATGATATCGCCCGTGCCATTCTGTTTATTGCCAGCGACGAAGCCAGTTATATTACCGGCGTCAATCTGCCGGTCGATGGCGGAATTACCGCCTCTAATGGCCAGCCTAAACAGGCATAATTATCAGGGCAGCGTCTTTACGCTGCCTTTTTTATTCTGAACGCCCTGCCCTGTTAATTCTCTTTTTTATACAGCCATATTTTGCCAGCGAATTAATGTCTTGGTGTATGACGGGTTGGCGTTGCCGCACGCGTGGGTTTAATTGCCGTGGTGCTGGTCGGGCAAATAAACGTGCTCAGACAGGCATTACAGAGTATGGCATTAGCGTGATGGACTTTCGCCACCGCCAGCGCCTGCTGTCGGGTATATAGCGAACCAATAAAAACGCGTTTGTCGTTCTTTGACAGATTAACGCAACCTTCTTTGTGTAAAATCCATCCACCCATGGGACGCGGGCACAGATAATAGTAGCTGGCTTTGAGCATGGTAGTCATCCTGGTAGTTGCTGTATGTATCGTAAAAAACGAACCAAAATTCGTAAGAGGTTTTTTTTGTAATCTGAAGCGTTATTAAACTAACTGAGAATTTACCCTAAAACCACTTTATTGCGTAACTCAAACTGACTTTGAGAATATGCCCTTTTTCGCCGCTGACATCGCTTCAGGCATTCGCCCCCCTGAAACATCTCCACTCGTTTTGCAGCTCCGCTTGTATTTGCGATGCTAATGCATCAATAAAGCAGCTAAAATTAAAATAATCCATTTAAAACAATAAACTATATACCATGATGGCGAGCAGATGCTGCAAGTACCCTCCGTTATGATTAGAGTCACAACTAACAAAGTTAACCCCCATCGGGGTAAGTATGAGTATTGATAAACTGAAACTGAAAAAGAGTGAAAGCGGCTTGCCGCGCGCCTTTAAGCGAAGCGCCAGAGTACGTGGCGTCAGGGATTTATCAATACCGCTGGCTGTAAAGAATAGAACTGGGCTTGAAAAAGTAAAACGATCGGTTTACTTTTGAGTCATGAAAAAGAGAAACGATATCATTCAGGCTGCCGAGCGGCTCTTCTACACACAGGGCTTCCACGCCACCAGCACCGATCAACTCTGTCGCGAAGCGGGTGTCTCTACGCGTACGCTTTATCATCACTTCGCCTCACGTGAAGCACTGACGTCTGCCGTAATGAATGCTCGCGAGCAGCGATTTATGGCTGACCTGCTGCCACCGCAGCAGCCAGAAGCGATAGCGCAGCTGTTTGTGGTGCTGGGCGACTGGACAAAGGCGAACGGTGCCCATGGCTGCTTCTTCCTGAAAGCCTGGGGGGAATATGCTGAGCGCGACAGCGAGCTGGCCGCTCAGGCACTGGCCTTCCGGGCCACAATGCGCCACTACATCACGGAGTGTGTGACCCATCTGCACGGCGCTGAAGATCGGCCTCTGAGTGATGCCATCTGGATACTCTTCGAAGGCGCAATTACCACGGCGCTGCTGACCGGTCCCGCCGCAGCCCGGCAGGCGGCTCAGGTCGCCCGTCAGCTACTGCGTCAAAACGGCGCGAACGGATGAGATCGTCTGCAGCGCTGGCACTCACCGGCTTTAGTCTGATCGCCGCGACTTACGGCATGGCCCGCTTTTCATGGGGATTGATGTTGCCCGCAATCGCGTCAGATATCCCGTTCAGTCCACAGCAGGCGGGGTTGCTGTCGGCATGCAGCTTTGCGGCTTACTGCTTCACTATTCTCACGTCAGCAGCGCTGACTGACCGCTATGGCGCGCGCGTAACCGCGCTGCTGGCCTCACTGAGTGCAACGGCAGGTCTGCTTCTGCTTGCCAGTGCCTCTTCGGCATTGATGCTGGCGGCCGGACTGTTTATCGCCGGAATGAGTTCCGGTCTGGCTTCACCCGCACTGGCCGCGGCGGTGAGTCACCGGATTCCTGCAGCACGTCAGCCGCGCACAAATACGCTGATCAATGCAGGGACCAGCGCGGGCATTATGCTGACGGTGGTCATTCTGAGCCTGTTGCCTGGCGGCTGGCGCGCCGCCTGCCTGCTGTTTGCCCTGCTATCACTGGTCTGTGTGCTGCCCGTCATGCGCGTGTTAAAAGGCCATGCTGCTGAACGCGCCTCCAGAGTGCGTCACTGGCACCAGCGATTGTATCGTCGCTCTATGCGCCAGCTGATGGGGATCGCGCTGACGGCGGGCCTGATCAGTGCAGCCTGGTGGAGCTTTGGTTCGGCGCTTCTGCGTCAGCATGTCGGTGTTGATGCAGAGACGGCACGCTTACTCTGGCTGATTGCCGGGAGTGCAGGCATTGCGGGTGCGGCAACCGGCCTGGTCGCTGCCCGTATCGGGCTGAATGGGGTTTACCGGCTGTCACTGTGCGGGATGGCATTGCCACTGCTGGTGCTGGCCTTCAGTCATGGTGACTCTATCGGCTTAGGTATCGCGGTTGCCTGCTGCGGCGCAGGTTACGTCACGCTGTCGGGTGTGCTGCTGGTATGGGGCGCTTGCGCCACCGCAGAAGACCCAGCGACCGGCGTCGGCATCCTGTTTTTTATGCTGGCGGCAGGTCAGGTTTTGGGGTCGCTGCTGTTTGGTCAGCTTTACGCCTGCTGGGGTGCCACTACGGCCTTAACGCTCTTTGCGATCGCGGCCCTGCTGTTGCTGTTTGTTGCACCCGCACAGAACAGCGGAGAGGCAGGTAAATAAGCAGGCATGGACGAAGGGGATAAAATAGCGGGTGCAGCGCAATAAATAGTCTCTGATATGCCATGCCAGACAGTCAGGAAATAATTGCCTGGCTAATCAGGATTAATAATGTCATCCGGCAGATTATCTACGATTTAAGAATTATCAATGCGAATCAGATCGCGCGGATATTTTTAATGCGGGGATTAACTTTCTGCTGAAGCAAATCTTCTTCGGGACCCAGATAATAAGGCACAGCGCATTGCTTACCATCTTTGGTAAAAATAATCTGGTTGTCGTGCAGGAATAATGCCGTGAAATGGCCCAGTACCACACCATTTAATTCAAAGCAGTGATTTCTTGCTGCACGCAGCCCCTGCTTACTATTCAAAAAATCAACAAATCGCATCACGCTGCGCCTCCAGATAATTAATCACCCCAATCAGAATCGCAGAGATAATAGCCTTAACCCCGGCACGAATCACCCGGCTGAGGCTGTTTTCAGAATAGGCTTAACCGCCATTCAGTAGTGGCACTAAAGCGGCGTGTTTATTTTATCCACGTTCTGCCAGGAATATTCCTGGAAAACTGGGCGGACATGAAATGATGGCGCCGCGAAATATTTATATTGCGCCCTTTCACCGCCCGCTATACCGTTGTTTTTTCACCAGGTGCAGATTTTCAGGTCAAAAACCGGAGCAGGTTATGGAAATTTTTGAAGCAGATGAACGCCACATCGCGGCGATTCAGCAGATCTACGCCTGGCACGTCCTTAACGGCACCGGCTCCTTTGAGACCGTGCCGCCCGACGCCGCAGAGATTGGCGAGCGGATGCGAAAGATTCAGCAGGCGGGCCTGCCGTGGTTCATCGCCGTCAGCGACGGGGAAGTGCGGGGATTTTGCTATCTGGCCCCCTATCGTCCTCGCCACGCCTACCGGCATACGCTGGAAGACTCTATTTATATCGATCCCGGATTTCAGAAGCGCGGTGCCGGTTCACGTCTGTTAGAGCATGCCATCCAGTGGGCGGAGCAGAAAGGCTTCCGCCAGCTGATCGCTAACGTCGGCGACAGCGAGAACCAGGGTTCGATTGCGGTGCATCGCGCCGCGGGCTTTGAAATGACCGGTATCCTGCGCTCGGTGGGGTTTAAACAGGGTCGCTGGCTTGATACCGTTTTTATGCAGCGTTCTCTGGGAACGGGCGATACTGCGCTGCCGTTAGACTAAAATAAAGTGAGTGTAAGAAAGACGTACTGGCCCTCGTTCTCCCCAGGAGAAGCTTCTGGTAAGGTGCCGTAACAAAAAATAAAAAATTCCGGAAACCTTTATGTTGTCGACAATCATCTATCGCAGCCACATTACTGAACATGTGCCGCTTGAGATGCTGAATGATTTGGCGCGGAAAGCGAATAAAACCAACAAATCCTCCAGCATCACCGGAATTTTATTGTTCAATGGCACGCATTTTTTCCAGCTGCTGGAAGGCCCGGAAGCAGCGGTAAAGTCGGTCTACAGCCGGATTTGTCAGGATCCGCGCCACCATAATCTGGTCGAACTGCTGCGCGATTACGCCCCGGCGCGACGTTTTGGTCACGTCGGGATGGAGCTGTTCGACCTGCGACTGCATGATAAAGAGACAGTGCTGGAGGCGGTGCTGGCAAAGTGCACGACGAAATATCAGCTGACCTATGCCGATCGCGCCCTGCAGTTCCTGCGCACTTTTGTCGAAGCACGCGAAAAAGAGAACTATTTCGAGATCCCTGCCGCCAGCGGCTGGACGTTTATCCGTAATGAGTCAGAACAGCGCGAAGGCAACGCGGCGCTGGTGGCAACGGATGAGGTCAGATTTGCGTTTCAGCCCATCGTCGATCCCTTCGCCTGCGAAATCGTCTCGCTGGAGGCGCTGTTGCGCGGGCCGCAGGGTGAGCCGCCGCTCGAATACTTTGCCCGGCTATCACGTGAGCAGCTCTATCAGATCGATCTGTCATCAAAACGAATCGCCTTCGCCCAGGCGAAGCAGTTGGGGATTGAGGGGATGACCCTGTCGATCAATCTGCTACCGATGACGCTGGTGGAAGTGCCGGACGCCGTTCCGTTTTTGCTGGATGAGATTGCTGCGCAGGGGCTGGTGCCGGAGCAGATCATGGTCGAGTTCACTGAAAATGAAATTATCTCGCAGCCTGAGGCCTTTGAAGCCGCCATCAGGCAGCTTAAGGCCGCTGGCATCAGCCTGGCGCTGGATGATTTCGGTGCCGGTTTTGCCGGGCTGTCGCTGCTGACCCGCATTCAGCCCGACAAGATTAAGATCGACCGCGCCATTATCTCTGATGTGCATAAAAGTGGACCGAAGCAGGCGATCATTCATGCCATTCTGAAATGCTGCGCCTCGCTGGAGATCGGCGTTATCGCTGAAGGCATTGAACAGCCCGAAGAGTGGATGTGGCTGGAAGCGGCAGGCGTGACCCAGTTCCAGGGCTTCCTGTTCTCCAGACCTGAACTGAATGGCATTGCGGCCGTCGCCTGGCCAGAGCTGGTTTAACCGCTGCGATTTGGATGAATTTGCAATTCCCCGCCTTGCTGGATCCCCCGGCTGCTGCTAAATAATTAACAGCGCCGGGGGATCATCTTTCTGTCATCTTCCCGCGTCACAGTCAGTCATAACAAAATCAGTGATTAAATGTTTAGCAGTCAGATGTTCAGTGTTTAGGCCAGCGCTACGCGCCATGCAGGCGACGTGACTCCAGGGACAGCATTTGAGGAACTGAATGAAGCAAATCATCCGCGGTGATAAAGAACCCTCCCATATCCTGGCAGCGACCCGTGCGCTTGAAGCGCACTACTCCCGCTACGGAGAAGGTAATAAGTACCATCCCATTATCTATTCCATCGCCTACCGCAGCCGTTTTTATCAGGTTGAGGTGATTACCCGACGTGAAACTATGGTGGCCACGGTGATAACCGGGGTTCGCAACCTGACGCATCTCTCTGGTGCCGCCTGACGGCAGCCTGTTCGCCTGCGGGGGCAGACTGCCCCCGCCTCCCCGCTTAACGCCGGTAGAGTGAATTAGCCGGATAGATTGCGCCAATCACGCTTTGCTCCCGTGCGCCCGTCACCGCAGGCAGATTGCCTGGCAGGCCCGAGAGCGTGCGGAATGCCAGCCAGGCAAACGCCAGCCCTTCCATGTCGTCGCCACTGATACCCGCTGCATCGGTGGTGGTGACTTCTGTGCCGGGAAGATGCGCCGCCAGACGCGCCATCAGCTGCGGATTACGACTCCCGCCGCCACATACCAGCAGACGGTCGCAGCCATCATTGAGTAACACCTGCTGCGTGATAGTGACGGCGGTCAGCTCGACCAGCGTGGCCTGCACATCCTGCGGTGCCAGACCCGGGAAGTAGCGCAGATGCTGTTCCAGCCAGCCCAGGTTAAAGTGTTCACGCCCGGTGCTTTTCGGCGGCGGCAATGCAAACCACGGTTCCTGCAACAGCGCCTCCAGCAGCGCCTGAATGACCGTCCCGCTGCGCGCCCACTGCGCATCTTTGTCATAGGGCAGTCCCTGATTACGCCAGATCCAGGCATCGAGCAGCATATTGCCCGGGCCGGTATCGAAGCCGCGCACCGGCTGACCCGGGATCAGCACGGAGAGATTGGCGATACCGCCAATATTCAGCACCATGCGGCGTTCAGTAGCATCCATCAGCAGCGCCTGATGAAACGCGGGCACCAGCGGCGCGCCCTGCCCGCCCAGCGCCATATCACGGCGGCGGAAATCGCCCACCACGGTGACGCCGGTTGCCGCCACAATCTGGTTGTTATCACCAATCTGCAGCGTATTCGGTGCGTCACCCTGCGGCTCATGCCAGACGGTCTGACCATGACAGCCAATCGCCGTGATATCGCTGGCCTCCAGCGACTCGCGCTTCATCAATGTCACCACGGCCTCAGCAAATAGCTGGCCGAGGCGGGTATCGAGCTGGCCGAGCTGTGACAGCGTCAGAGATTGTCCCTGACAAATCCCCAGAATCGCCTGACGCAGTTCTGGTGGCATCGGATGGCAGTAGCTCGCCTGCTGCGCTACCATATTCTGATCAATGGCGGCCAGCACCACGTCTACCCCATCCAGGCTGGTGCCTGACATTACCCCGATATAGCGTCCTGATTTCATAGCCATTCCTTACTTCCGGCGGGAAGTGCGATTCATCTGCGGTTAGCCTGACAAATAATGATCGCTAATTCTATGATTAAATTGTTTTTATCCAATCGTGCTCACCGATAACGCAACGGGACTATTTTTAATCCACGATTGAATTATTGTTGATCCTGCATAGTCTATGCTTCGTCCAACCGTGTTTTATTCGGACAGGGATTAATTTGCCAGGTTTGTGTCTTATACTGAGTGCAGGATACAGCGGTAAACGTGGCGCCTTCTCGACTAAAGGAGTTTCAAATGATTAAGCGTGTAATTGTGGTCGCTCTGGCCGGTGCTATGCTGGCAGGTTGTAGCAATACCAGTACGCTGTCGGGTGATACCTACAGTGCCAGTGAAGCGAAGCAGGTGCAGAATGTATCGTATGGTACCCTCGTCTCTGTGCGTCCGGTGCAAATCCAGGGCGGCGATGAGAGCAACGTCATCGGTGCAATCGGTGGTGCGGTGCTGGGTGGCTTCCTGGGTAACACCATTGGTGGCGGCACCGGACGTAGCCTGGCGACAGCCGGTGGTGCGGTTCTGGGTGGCGTAGCAGGCCAGGGCGTACAGGGCGCAGTCAATAAAACGGATGGCGTTGAGCTGGAAATCCGCAAGGATGATGGCAATACCATCATGGTAGTTCAGAAGCAGGCTGCCTCGCGTTACTCTGTTGGCCAGCGTGTCGCGATGGCGTCAAACGGCAGCCAGGTGACGGTTTCACCTCGCTAATGCTGTAAAACAAAAAACCGACGCCCTGGCGTCGGTTTTTTTATTTCTCTTTGTTCTGAAGTTCGAGAATGTTTTTCTCAAGCCGGGCAATCAGCGTCACCATCTGACTGATCTCTTCCCGACTGATGCCGGACAGGATATCGTCCCGCGTCTCATCAATCACACTCTCAACCTGTTCGATAATCGGCTCCGCCTGCTGCGTCAGCTTGATGCGCTTGGCACGACGATCGTTAGCGCAGGTCGTACGGGTAATGAGTCCTTTCTCTTCCAGCTGATCCAGGGTGCGTACCAGCGAGGGCTGTTCAATACCAATCGCCTTGGCTAACTGAATCTGCGACTGTTCGGGCGGCAGTTGATGAATATTGTGCAATGTCACCCAGTGAGTCTGCGTCAGCTCAAGCGGCTTGAGCCGCTGATCAATCAACGCGCGCCAGATGCGCACCAGACGAGATAAATCCGTTCCGAGGGGCGTATCCATTTCAGCTCCTTATAATTAGCTTGCTAGCTATCAAGCCAGATTTTACACTATTCTGCGAGTTTACAGGACAAATTACAAATCCCCGACCAGGGCATGATAACGGGGCAGCGCTTCCCCTCTGCCGTTTGGGTTAACGAAGGATGTTATCACGTGCTCACTCCTGCTTTTTCAGGTGCGAATCCGCTGACCGATCTGGTCGTGGGCGCCTCACTGTTTTTCCCGCCGATATTCAAAGCGGTGATCCTTGGCTTCTTTTTCTGGCTGCTGATCCACCCACTGGTGCGCGGCTGGATCTACTCTGGCGATGTCTGGCATCCCACCCTGTTTGATCTCTCCCTGTTTGTGCTGTGCGTTACCGCTGCACTCTGGCTCATCGGTCACGGATAATCGATATGAAATTTAACGCGGTAAAATACTTCTCAACGCTGATTGTCTTTGCCCTGGCGCTGCTGGCCGGTGGCTGGCTGTGGAACTACTACATGCAGTCGCCCTGGACCCGTGACGGGAAAGTGCGGGCAGAGCTGGTGGACATCACGCCTCAGGTCTCGGGCCGGATTACGCAACTGAAGGTCAAAGACAATCAGTTTGTGCACAAGGGCGAGCTGCTGCTCACCCTGGACACGGTGCCGTGGCAGATCGCGCTCGACAACGCTGCCGCTCAACTCAGCAAAGCGCAGGCGGATCTGGCGAAAGCGCAGCACGAATTTAACCGACGCAGCAGTTTGCCGCGCAACATCATCTCCGCCGAGGATCTCGATGCGGCACGCTTAAGCGCCGGAGCGGCAGCCGCCAGCACCAAAGCCGCGCAGGCGGAGTGGGAACGGGCGCGCTGGAATCTGCAACAGACCACGCTGACCGCACCGACTGATGGCTGGATCACCAATCTCACACTGCGTCCCGGCAACTATGCCACCGCCGGTTCGCCCCTGTTTGCGCTGGTCGACAGCCACTCTTACTACGTCATGGGCTATTTCGAAGAAACCAAGCTGCGCCATATTCGTCCAGGCGCCGCGGCCCAGGTGGTACTCTACAGCAATGGCATGCGGCTGCAGGGCCAGGTGGACAGTATTGGCCGCGCTATCTATGACCAGAGCATTGAGACCGACAGCGGCCTGGTGCCCGATATCAAACCCAACGTGCCCTGGGTGCGGCTGGCGCAGCGGGTGCCGGTGCGCATTCGTCTCGATTCGCTTCCGGCCGATGCCGATCTGGTGGCCGGCACCAGCTGCACCATCACCATCCAGCCATGAATTTTCAGTGGCTGGCCTGGGATCAACTGCCCTGGATTAAGGCAAGCGCCGGTCAGTGGCGCTATGCGTTGCGGAATGCTATCGCCATGTGTCTGGCGCTGAGCATCGCCTATGGGCTGGATCTCGATGAGCCTTACTGGGCAATGACCTCGGCTGCGGTGATCAGCTTTCCAACCGTTGGCGGCGCGATCAGTAAAAGTCTTGGCCGCATCGTCGGCAGCCTGCTGGGGGCCAGCGCCGCGCTGCTGATCGCCGGGCATACCCTGAATGAGCCATGGCTATTTACCTTTGCGATTGCCGGGTGGCTGGCGCTCTGCACCGGCATTTCAAATCACTATCAGAACAACGTCGCCTATGCGTTTTCGCTGGCGGGCTACACCGCCGCCATCATCGCCTTCAGTAGCGTTAATATCACCGATATCACCACACTGTGGACCATCGCCCAGGCACGCGTCTGCGAAGTGATCTCCGGCATTCTCTGCGCCGGTCTGATGATGATGGTGCTGCCGAGCACCTCCGACGGCGAGACGCTGATCACCTCACTGAAGCAGATGCATGCCCGCCTGCTGGAGCATGCGGTGTTACTGCTGCAGCCCTCGGCCAGCGATACTATTCGTGTCGCGCATGAAAACGTCATCAGCCAGATCCTGACCATGAATCTGTTGCGGATTCAGGCATTCTGGAGCCACTACCGCTTTCGGCGACAGAACAACGTCCTGAACTATGTGCTGCACCAGCAGCTGCGACTCACCAGCGTGCTCTCCAGCCTGCGCCGCATGTTGCTGAACTGGCCCGACGCGCCAGAGGCGCTGTTTGAGGCACTGCAGCTCCTGCTGGCTGAGCTGGCGAAACCGGCGTGCGATAAATATCGTCTGGCGCAAATCCTGCGCAGCGTGACGCCTGCGGCAGATGGCGACTACCGGCAGCGTGCCTTTTGTCAGCGACTGCGCTACTTCTGCTGGATGTACCTCAACGTGCTGCGCTGGATCCGGCTGCTGGATCGCGCCGATGCCGATACCCGTTTTCAGCCGCCGCCGGTTCCGGCGCTGGCGCGCGACAGTGACAGTGCCGAAGCGGGCTGGAGCGCCCTGCGCACCTTTTGTGTGATCGTGCTGGGCTGCGCCTTCTGGATCAACACACAATGGTCTTCCGGGGCTTCCGCGCTGACCTTAACCGCCATTGCCTGCGTGCTTTACGCCTCTGTGCCCTCACCCGGCGGCAGCGTCACGCTGCTGCTGAAAACGCTGCTGTGGCTGTTTGCGTTTAGCTTTGTGATGAAATTTGGCCTGATGGTGCAGATCAGTCAGCTGTGGCAGTTTTTACTGTTTCTGTTTCCGCTGCTGGTCACGCTGCAACTCTTCAAGCTGCAGCAGAAACAGCGCGCCGGGATGTGGGGGCAGTTTATCGTCTTTATGGGATCGTTTATTGCGGTGACCAATCCGCCCACCTGGGATTATCAGGACTTCTTTAACGATAACATCGCCAAAGTCTGCGGCGTGCTGCTCGCCTGGCTGGCGTTTCAGATTCTGCGGCCCAGTTCCGATGCGCGGCGCAGCCGTCGCCATATCCGGGCGCTGCGGCTGGCGTTTCTCGACCAGCTGCGGCAACGACCCCGGCTCAGCGAGAGCCGCTTTGAATCGCAGATTTATCACCGTATCAGTCAGCTCAGTCACAGCCGGGATGAGCAGGCGCGCGTCTGGCTACTCCGCTGGGGCGTAGTGCTGCTCAACTGCTCGCATATTGTCTGGCAGCTGCGTGAATGGCGCGCCGGTTCGGCGGCGCTGATGACGTTTCGCGATAGCAGCCTGCAAAATTTACAGCAGATTATCAGCAGCCGCGGCGTGCGCCACAGCTCGCTGGATCAGATGCTGACGAAACTGGAGGCGACCATCGCCGCACTGCTGGCGCTGGAAAACAACGAGGCCAGCGAACTGGCGGGGATTATCTGGCGATTACGCTGTTCGCTGGCACAGCTTAAGCAGGCGGTGCCAGAGTGACTGCGACTACTGGCAATATTGCTGCTGTTGCCGGTTAAAATCATCCTGCAGCTGTTGCAGCGTTTTATGGCCTTCGAAGCGGGTTTTATCCATTTCGGTCATCGGTTCAATCACCAGCGCTTTCTCATCGGGTGAGAAGATAAAGCGGCGCGTCAGCTCAGTGCCGGTAAAACTTTGACCGTGAATCCCCCCGCACACCATAGTCATGGCGTGGCGATAGATAGTGCTATCCGTGAAATTGGTTTCGGTTGCGCTGCGAAAGACCTGATCACAGCCCTGCGCTTCCAGCTTGTGCACCATGTTGCGACTCAGCCATTCACGGCCTTTGGCGATCTTTTCACAGGTGGCACGCATCGGACTGGTATCAATGGTGCGTTGAAGCTCGCGTCCGGTTTCGGTAACCAGTTGCGTATCATTGGGTTTATCGCATCCCACCAGCAGCAGACACAGCAGTAATGCGCCCTTGAATTTCATTTTCCTGCTCCTTTCCCCATCACGCTTTCGTACCTGAATCAATATCATAGGGGGGAAATGTCAGGGATGGTACAACAATTCATAAACAGTCTGGAGAAAAGCGGGCGGCCACTGTCGGCCGCCCGGAAATTCAGATTACGCCGCAGGCATAGCGCGCCCCGCCACCGCCCAGCGGTTCAGGATGGTCGGCATGATTATCCCCGCCTGCATGCACCATCAGCGCTTTGCCTTTAATCTCTTTTAACGATTTCAGACGCGGTGCCAGCACCGGATAGGTGGCGTTGCCTTTGTCATCGACATAGACCGCAGGCAGGTCGCCCAGATGGCCCTCTGCATACGGTCCCAGATGTTTGCCGCTGTGGGCGGGATCGAGGTGACCACCCGCCGCACCGGCGGCGACCACTTTGCCGGCTGACTCGCCCGGCTCACAGCTGCCTTTGGCATGGACATGGAAGCCATGAATGCCCGGCTGAAGCCCCTGCAGATCCGGCGTGAACTGCAAGCCATACTGTGTCTCGTCAATCTTTACGGTACCTAGCGATTTTCCAATCCCTTCAGCAGTAACCTGATGGATCGTAACCTGCTCGCTGGCAGCCTGTGCTGCACCGCAGGCGATCAGAGCGAATAGCGCAATTGCTTTCATTTTCATGGTGACTCCATTTGCATCCCAGGGTTTGAGATAAGTCTGGTCGCTGTTGCGCTATTTTGCCGGAGATTGACGCAGTTTTACGCTTCAGGGCACATCAAATCCCAGCGCTGCCTTGCGAATGCGGAACCACTGCTGACGAGTCAGAATTAAGTTCAGTGCACCCGCAGCTTCGCTGACCCGCGCCGCTTTACCGGAGCCGATGATCGGCAGCGGGCGCGACGGCAGCATCAGTATCCATGCGTAGACCACCTGATCCAGGCTGGTAGCACCGGTTTCCTGCCGCACCGCTTCCAGTTCGTTTCGCAGTGGCTGGAAATGCGGATCGTTAAACAAGCGGCCACCGCCCAGGCAGGACCAGGCCATCGGACGAATGCGCAACTGCTGACACTGATCCAGCGATCCATCCAGCAGCACGCTTTGCTGAACCGGGGAGATCTCCAGCTGATTCGTCACCAGCGAGAACGGCAGTCGCGATTGCAGCAGGGAAAACTGGGATGGGGTGAAGTTGGAGACGCCAAAATGCAGAACCTTGCCACTCTGATGCAGTGCCATAAAGGCTTCAGCCACCTCGTCAGCGGCCATCAGCGGATCGGGACGATGGATCAACAGCAGGTCGAGACGATCGGTGTGGAAATGGCGCAGTGAGTTTTCAGCACTCTGCAGGATATGACTTTTATCCGTAATGTAGTGGCCAATCTGATGTTCAGGCCGGGCGCGGGTGGCGATGCCGCATTTGGTCACTATCTGCAACTGGTCGCGCAGGCCGGGTGCCAGTTTCAGCGCCTCGCCAAACGCCGCCTCACATTGATAATCACCGTAGATGTCGGCATGGTCCACCGTGGTAATGCCAAGCCTCAAATGGTGCTCAATAAAGGCGACCCGCTCCTGAGGCGACATGCCCCACTCCATCAGACGCCAGTACCCCATAACCAGCGGTGAAAAATCGGGCCCCTGTGAAGCGATGGCTTGCGGTTCTAACATGACGTTCTCCCTGTTGCGCGTGGGCTGTAATTAATGTGTCAGAGAGTATAACGGAAAGCGCAAAGTCGTCAGAATAACTCCGGCTGTTGGGGTTCGGGCGGCTCGTCGCCTTTCTGTTGCCGTTGCAGGCGCTGACGACGCTGCTGGCAAAGGCGTATCACCTCACGCTTTTGCGCATCGCTGAAGCGCAGCCAGTTGAACCGCTCATCGCGGCTGCGTAAACATCCCAGGCAGTAGCCGCGTGCATCAGTCTGGCAGATGCCGCGACAGGGGCTGGGAACCGGGAAAAACTCAAGCTGCTCGGCCACCACGACTCCGGATTCACAGAATAAACAGTCTATTAAAAAGCGTAGCCTGGTTGCGCAGGAAGTAAGCCCCGCCCGATCAGAATTATCCTTTTCTTTCAGTTACAGGTGAACACTCTGTGCCAAATGCACGGTGCAGCGTTGCATTAGACCGACTGGTCTACTAATCTCATTGCCATGAATAAGACGCTACAACGCAATGAAACCCGCGAACACCTGCTCCAGACAGGTGAGCAACTCTGTCTGCAACGCGGCTTTACCGGAATGGGCCTCAGCGAACTGCTGACGCAGGCGGCGGTGCCGAAAGGCTCCTTCTACTACTATTTCCGTTCTAAAGAGGCGTTTGGCGTGGCGTTACTGGAACGCTACTTTGCGCGTTACCTGCAGGATGTAGAGTTACAACTTAACCAGACTGACGGCACGCCGCGTGAGCGCCTGCTTAATCATTTTCGTGCTGCCGTTGAGCTGTTTGTACAGCAGGGCCATATCGTCGGCTGTCTGGGTGTCAAAGTCTCCGCTGAGGTATGCGATCTCTCTGAGCCGATGCGTGACGCACTGCAGCAGGGTGCAGGAAAGATTACCGCGCTCTATGCCAGAACGCTGATCGCCGCTGAACAGCAGGAGCCGCTGAGCCTGCCGCAACCTCCCGCACAGATGGCGGAGTTGCTGTCGCTGCTGTGGCTCGGTGCGAGCCTGCAGAGCAAAATTTCCCGCGAGGCGCAGCCACTGCGTCTGGCATTGAGTACCATCGAACAGTGGCTTAAAAGCCACTGATTTTTAAAAAACGTATTTGTAGACGACTGGTCTACTAATCAGGAGCTCTATATGGCGAGTACCCAGCTGTTTCGTCCGCTGAAAGTCGGCGCAATTACCGTCCCAAACCGCGTATTTATGGCACCGCTGACCCGTCTGCGCAGCATTGAGCCAGGCGACATCCCTACCCCGATGATGGCGGAATATTACCGTCAACGCGCCAGCGCCGGTCTGATCATCACCGAAGCGACCCAGATCTCTTTCCAGGCGAAAGGCTATGCCGGTGCGCCAGGCTTACATACGCAGCCACAGATTGCAGCGTGGAAAGTGATTAACGAAGGCGTGCATCAGGCTGGCGGTCACACCGCAGTACAGTTATGGCACACCGGTCGTATCTCTCATAACAGCGTGCAGCCGGAAGGCAAAGCACCGGTCGCGCCATCAGCAATTGCTGCCGGCACCCGTACTTCACTGCGTGCTGAAGATGGCAGCGTCTACCGCGAAGATACCTCAGTGCCGCGTGAACTGACCGTGCCAGAGATCAAGCAGATCGTGGCCGATTTTGGTCAGGCTGCGGCCAATGCCCGTGAAGCGGACTTTGATTTGCTTGAGCTGCACTCCGCGCACGGCTATCTGATGCACCAGTTCCTGGCGCCGGGTTCAAACCAGCGTACCGACGAATATGGCGGCAGCATCGAAAAACGCGGTCGCTTTGCGCTGGAAGTGGTTGATGCGGTGATTGCTAACTGGTCAGCCGATCGCATCGGTATTCGCGTCTCGCCTATCGGCAGCTTCCAGAATCTGGACAACGGTCCGGACGAAGAAGAAGCGGCGCTGTGGTACATCGGCGAGCTGGCAAAACGCAACATCGCCTATCTGCACCTTTCAGAGCCAGACTGGGCCGGTGGTCAGCCTTACACTGACGCCTTCCGTCAGAAAGTGCGTGATCTGTTCCCGGGTGCCATCATTGGTGCCGGTGCCTATACCGTTGAGAAAGCGGATGATCTGATTGGTCGCGGTCTGATCGATGCGGTGGCGTTTGGTCGTGATTACATTGCTAACCCGGATCTGGTTGAGCGTCTGCAGCAGGATGCCCCACTCAATCCACAGCGTCCTGAAAGCTTCTACGGCGGCGGCGCTGAAGGGTATATCGACTACCCGACGCTGTAACCGTTTTAGGCTGCCGTCCGGGACGATGGCGGCAGCCATTATTCAATGGCGATTTTCATCGCTATACTTATCGCCTGGGTCATCCGGCGATGGCATTTTATTTCAAAGAGGATGTTATGCGTTTACTTCATACCATGCTGCGCGTTGGCGATCTGCAACGTTCTATCGATTTCTACACCCGTGTGCTGGGAATGCGCGTGCTGCGTCAGAGCGAAAACACCGAATATAAATATACCCTGGCCTTTGTGGGCTACACCGACGAGAGCGAAGGTGCGGTGATCGAGCTGACCTACAACTGGGGCGTCGATAAGTATGACCTCGGTAATGCCTATGGTCACATTGCGCTGGGCGTTGATGACGCAGCAGCAGCCTGCGAACGTATCCGCAAAGATGGCGGCAACGTGACGCGTGAAGCGGGTCCGGTTAAAGGCGGCTCCACCATTATTGCCTTTGTTGAAGATCCCGATGGCTACAAAATCGAGCTGATCGAAAACAAGGATGCCGGTAACGGCCTGGGCAACTAAACCTGCCCCTCAGCCTGCCCGCCCGGGTGGGCTGAATCCCCTTCTCTTCGCTTCATCTGCTGCACCCGGCCCCGTTTTTTGCCATAATACGCGCTGCCCTTTTTCTGCAACGAGATCCTGATGTCTGAATCGAATTCCCCTAATGCACTCAATCAACGTTTCCGTGGCTTCTATCCGGTGGTGATCGACGTTGAAACCGCCGGTTTCAATGCGCAAACCGATGCGTTACTGGAAATTGCCGCTATCACGCTGAAAATGGATGAAGAGGGATGGATTCAGATCGACCAGACGCTGCACTTCAACGTCGAACCTTTTGTCGGTTCGCTGCTGCATCCGGAAGCGCTGGCCTTTACCGGTATCGATCCGAGTAATCCGCTTCGCGGCGCAGTTAGTGAATATGATGCGCTACACGCCATTTTCAAAATGGTGCGCAAGGGCATTAAAGACAGCGGCTGTAATCGCGCCATTATGGTGGCGCACAATGCCACCTTCGACCTGAACTTTATGTCAGCGGCGGCGGAACGTGCCAGCCTGAAGCGCAATCCGTTTCACCCGTTTGCCACCTTTGATACCGCAGCGCTGAGCGGACTGGTGCTGGGTCAGACGGTACTGGCGAAAGCCTGTATTGCGGCAGGAATGGAGTTTGATAGTACGCAGGCGCATTCGGCGCTTTATGACACTCAGCAGACGGCAACGCTGTTCTGCGAGCTGGTGAACCGCTGGAAACGGTTAGGTGGCTGGCCACTGCCCTTCGCGGAAGGTGATGCAGAAGCCACGACATCCGCATAAGGGATGCCGCAATGAAAAAGGCCGACATGATGTCGGCCTTTTTTTATTCTGCTTCTTTAAACTTTTCTGCAGTCTCTTTGATCAGCGTCTGCAGTTCACCACGTTGTAACATCTCAACGATAATGTCGCAGCCACCGACCAGCTCGCCATCAACCCACAGCTGCGGGAAAGTTGGCCAGTTAGCGAATTTCGGCATCTCGGCACGAATGTCCGGGTTCTGCAGAATATCCACGTAAGCAAAACGCTCACCACAGGCTGACAGCGCCTGTACCGCCTGTGCAGAGAAACCGCAGCTAGGCAGTTTCGGGGAACCTTTCATGTACAGCAGGATCGGGTTTTCTGCGATCTGGCGCTGAATTTTTTCTACAGTACTCATTATTGCCTTCCTTAATTCGTCACTTCGTGTTTGTTTATTGTAGCGACTTCGCAGCGTGACTGAAAATGAGATTTTGACCGCTGCCCGATTAAATCGCCATCATTGTTAAGTCCCGCTTCGGGACGCCTGATTTCCTGATTATTAACAGCTGGTAACAGTTTAATAATTCGTAATAATTTCGTTGATATAAGACGCTGAAAATGTTCATTTTCAACGCGATTACGTGGGTTGCAAAGATTAATATTAAAAGGCATTACAGTTTTTAAACGAACTGGACTAGAATGGCCTGGGCGCTGATCCTGGATCAGATTAATCTCAACTTTGTCGCGGTGCGTAGTGGCCCTGACAACTTAACTAATCAACGGACTATGCGTTTAATCATTACGCTTTTCATGCTGGCCTTTGCGCAACTGTTTTTCAACGTCGCTGCTGCTTCCCCGCACGCGCCGGTGAACGTCAGTACGCATAAAGCAGAAAAAAAGAGTGCGCGCGACGATGAGCGCCGCAAGCGTCGCCAGGTAAAAACGGTGACCAAAAAAACTCGCCTCAGCCCTGTTCAAAAACTAAAAACGAAAAAACAGAAAAAAGTCGAACTCACTGCTAAACAGACGCCTGCTAAGAAGACCTCGCTTAAAACCGCCCGTATCAGCAAAACCAAAGAAAAAAATAAAGAGAAGAAACGCTATGGTCATCAGCGCCAGCTGAAAACGGCTGAGATCACCACCAGCGAGCCGGGCACGATTAAAATGAGCAAATCCCACCGTCAGCGTTATCAGAAGGCACGCGAAACCGCGATGACCAAGCTGATGGGCCAGTTAGGTAAACCTTATCAGTGGGGCGGCACCTCACCCCATACCGGTTTCGATTGCAGCGGTCTGGTCTGGTACGCCTATAAAGATCTGGTGAAGTTTAAGATCCCGCGTACCGCTAACGAGATGTATCACCTGCGTGACGCCGCGCCCATCAAGCGTGAGTCGCTGGAGAAAGGCGATCTGGTCTTCTTCCGCATTAACGGTCGCGGTACGGCTGACCACGTCGGCGTTTACCTGGGCGATGGTAAGTTTATTCAGTCGCCACGTACCGGCAAAGATATTCAGATCAGCGCATTAGGGGAAGATTACTGGCAGCGCCACTACATCGGTGCCCGTCGGGTGATGACGCCGAGAACCATTCGCTGAGCAGCAGTTCAGTCAGAAAAAAGCCGGGATAATCCCGGCTTTTTTTATTAGTGCAGAATGGCAGTAAAACTAAAGGCCACAATCATCAGCAAACAGCCCACGGAGGTCATTAACGCCAGTTTCAGATCGGTACTCATTGCTTGCTCCTTAGTCATACAATTTATAGGGATATGGCATTTTCCCACACGACCCGGTAAAAATCTCGTTTTATCCGTCCAGCCTTGTTAGAATCCCGCCTTTGTTGCGCAACGCGCGCAACTCTGATTCCGTTTGCGCATCTTTTAAGACGTTTATTCTCCGCCAGCGGCCTGTTTACCGGCCAGAAAAGCTGCATTTTTGCGGAAAAAACCCTGAGCAGACGCAAACGTTTAACACTACGCTTATCATAGAGTTAGATAAGCACTGGAGTCCGATTTTCATGGCAACAATTAAAGATGTGGCAAAACGCGCCGGCGTCTCAACGACCACCGTTTCGCACGTCATCAATAAAACCCGCTTTGTCGCTGAAGAGACGCGCAACGCGGTCTGGCAGGCGATCAAAGAGCTACACTACTCGCCGAGCGCCGTCGCGCGCAGCCTGAAAGTGAACCACACCAAAACGCTGGGCCTGCTTGCCACCTCCAGCGAAGCGCCCTATTTCGCTGAAATTATTGAAGCGGTTGAAAATCACTGTTTTGACAAAGGCTACACGCTGATTCTGGGTAATGCGCATAACGATCTGCAAAAACAGCGCGCCTATCTCAGCATGATGGCGCAGAAACGCGTCGATGGTCTGCTGGTGATGTGTTCTGAGTATCCGGACGACCTGCTGCAGATGCTGGAAGAGAACCGCAATATCCCGATGGTGGTGATGGACTGGGGCGAGTCGCGCGCCGACTTCACCGACACGGTGCTGGATAATGCCTTCCAGGGCGGCTATCTGGCGGGACGCTATCTGATTGAACGCGGACACCGTGATATTGGTGCAATCCCCGGCCAGATGGAGCGCAACACCGGTGGCGGACGCCATGCCGGTTTCCTGAAAGCGCTGGAAGAAGCAGGTATTCAGCCGCGCGCCGAATGGATTGTGCAGGGTGACTTCGAGCCGGAGTCAGGCTATCAGGCGATGCAGCAGATCCTGTCACAGAAACAGCGCCCGACGGCGGTGTTCTGCGGCGGTGACATCATGGCGATGGGCGCGATTTGCGCCGCCGACGAGATGGGCCTGCGCGTCCCGCAGGATATTTCGGTGATCGGTTATGACAATGTGCGCAATGCCCGCTATTTCGCACCGGCCCTGACAACCGTGCATCAGCCTAAAGCCCAACTGGGTGAAAAAGCGCTGGATATGCTGCTGGACCGCATCACCAGTAAGCGTGAAATTTCACAAACGATCGAAGTCCATCCCACGCTGATTGAACGCCGTTCCGTGGCCGATGGTCCGTTCCGCGATTATCGCCGCTAATCCTCGCTTAACCACTCCTGATTAAGCGTTTGCGCATCACCCAGATAGCTGAGCAACCAGCCTGTCGCCGGTGATGCGCGATCCTCAGCCCAGCTGACGCAGCAGGGGCTATCCGGAAATGCCACTGGCAGTGTCAGTTCCACCAGATCGCCGCTGTCGAGCAGGGGTCTGGCAAGATGACCCGGCACCATCGCCACACACAATCCCGCCTGCACGCACTCCAGACCGGTCTGCCATTCCGGCACCACCAGCCTGCGCTGGTTATCCAGCGTCCATGTCATACGGCGCGGCAGCGCTCGCGAGGTATCTTCCAGCACCAGTGAAGGCCAGCTACGCAGCGTGTCATCATCGATCTGGCTCGCCTGCGTTAATGGATGATCGGGCGCGACCACGCAGCGCCAGTTGAGGGTGCCCATATCGCGAAACGCAAAACGTCCGCCCACCGGAATTGCCTGGGTGGCCCCAATCGCGACCTCCACCCGACCATCGGCCAGCGCATCCCAGACGCCGTTAAAGACTTCATAGCTGATGATCAGCTCCATATCGGGGAAGTGCCGATAGAAATCTTTGACCAGTTGCCGGGTGCGCTGAGGTTTGGCGATACGGTCAACGGCAATGCTGAGCTGCCCGCGCCAGCCGTTGGCGAGCTGCTGACACTGTCGCCGGGTGGCAAGCATTTTTTTGATGACGCTGCGCCCTTCCCGGACAAAATGCTCGCCTGCCGGAGTGAGAACCACTTCGCGATGCTGACGCTCAAACAGCGGCACTGCCAGCCAGTTCTCCAGCTGGCGCACCGTGTAGCTGATGGCAGAGGGCACCCGATGTAACTCCTGCGCGGCCGCGCTGAAGCTGCCCCCACGGGCGACCGCGTCAACCACTTCTAATGCATATTCTGACCACATAATCTGCCTTCAAAAATTTTAACAGCAATCGGCAAATATTACCGTTTCACAGCAGCAAACGCACCTCTTACACTCTGCCGCGTTTATCCTGCAAATATGAGAATGAGATGTTGTCGAATAAAGGATTTATGCCTTACCTTGCCCTGCTGAGCATGCTCGGCTTTTTAGCCACGGATATGTACCTGCCCGCCTTTGGTGCGATGCAGCAAACCTTTAATACCTCGCCCGGCCTGATCAGCGCCAGTATGAGTCTCTTTCTGGGAGGCTTCGCCACAGGTCAGCTCTTCTGGGGACCGCTCTCCGACCGCATCGGCCGTAAACCTGTGCTGCTAGCCGGACTGGTGATGTTTGGCATCGGCTGTGCGGGCATGCTGTGGGTGAATGATATTTATCTGATGCTGGCGCTGCGCTTTGTGCAGGCGATTGGCGTCTGTGCTGCGGCCGTGAGCTGGCAGGCACTGGTGGTGGATCGCTACCCTGCTGCGCGTGCCAACAAAGTCTTTGCCACCATTATGCCGCTGGTTGCGCTCTCTCCGGCACTGGCGCCGTTGTTGGGTGCCTGGCTGATAGGCCACTTCCACTGGCGTTCGATTTTCCTGGTGCTGACACTGATTGCGGTGGCATTAATTATGACCACGCTGCGTCTGCCCACCGTTCGTAAAGTTGCAGGTGAAAAAAGGGCGCAGCCGGGCTTCTTTACTCTGCTGAAATCGCGGGTCTACAGCGGCAACGTGCTGATCTACTCTGCCTGTTCTGCCAGCTTCTTTGCCTGGCTGACTGGCTCGCCCTTTATTCTGGCGGATCTGGGTCTCTCGCCCGCCGATATCGGTCTGAGCTATGTGCCACAGACCCTGGCCTTTTTAATCGGCGGATTCGGCTGTCGCGCCCTGCTCAACCGCTTTAACGGCGCACAGTTGCTGCCCTGGTTGCTGGGCGTCTACAGCCTGAGCATTATGGCACTGTTTGCGGTTGCGCTTGCAGGTAACAGCACGCTGGTGAGCCTGATGGTGCCGTTCTGCGGGATGGCGCTGGCTAACGGTGCGATCTATCCGATTGTGGTTTCCAGCGCACTGATGCCCTTCCCGGATGCCACCGGTAAAGCGGCCGCGTTGCAGAACACCCTGCAGTTAGGACTCTGCTTCGCCGCCAGCCTGGCGGTATCAGCCGGATTAACTCAGGCGCTGTTTACCACCACGCTGATGATGGCGGTGACCATTGTGCTCGCGTTGATCGGTTACGCCATGCAGCGTGCCGCAAGCGCACAAACTGTTGTTGCCTCTCCGCAACCTGCCTGCCAGGATAATCACTGACACACTGACTTTTTAGTTAGCATCCTAACAATAAGTGATTGAATATTGACCCGCGTGAGAATATACTCATTCGGGTCAACAAATCTGTAATAAATCAACAATATAATAACGTAATAATCTGATTGGCACCCTGTTGCCGGGACGGTATTCGCGCGCGTTATTCTCACCCTACCGACCAGTTGCAGGCTCTTCCAGTCCTCTGTATCACACAATAACCGGTGTGCGGAGTCATCCGTGACGTTTCTCAATGCCTGACGAAATTGGCTATTCTTTGTTCAGGTTCAGATTGGACAGGTGGTGGAACAGCTATGAGTTCATCTTATGCAGAAGCAGTGAGCCCTGAAGAGAACCATTGGTATCGCATCGTTCATGAACTGCTGGAAAAAGCAGATATCGAAATCAATGGTTCACGTCCCTGGGATATCCATGTAACGCATCCCGGGTTTTTTAAACGTGTTCTGCAAGAGGGTTCACTTGGGCTCGGTGAGAGCTATATGGATGGATGGTGGGAGTGTGACCGGCTGGATATCTTCTTCCATCAGGTGCTTAAACATAAACTCGATCAGCAGCTTCCTCATCACTTTAAAGACACGCTGCGCATTGCCGCCGCCCGCTTAACTAATCTGCAATCAAAAAAACGGGCGTGGATTGTCGGTAAAGAGCATTACGACCTGGGTAACGACCTCTTTACACTGATGCTTGACCCGTACATGCAATACTCCTGTGGCTACTGGAAAGAGGCGACGACGCTGGCAGCCGCGCAGGAAGCTAAGCTGGATATGATCTGCCGTAAATTAGCGCTGGAACCCGGAATGTCGCTGCTGGATATCGGCTGTGGCTGGGGCGGACTCGCGGAATTTGCCGCACGTCATTACGGCGTCAAAGTGTATGGTGTGACGATTTCCGCCGAACAACAGAAACTGGCGCAGCAGCGCTGTAGCGGTTTAGACGTCACGATTCTGTTGCAGGATTATCGCGACCTGAATGAGCAGTTTGATCGCATCGTTTCGGTGGGGATGTTTGAGCATGTCGGGCCAAAAAATTACGCCATCTATTTTGATGTGGTCGATCGTAATTTAAAGCCTGATGGTATTTTCCTGCTTCACACCATCGGTGCGATTAAAACCGATATGAGTGTCGATCCCTGGATCGATAAATATATTTTCCCCAACGGCTGTCTTCCTTCAGTGCGTCATGTGGCGGATGCCAGCGAACCTCATTTTATTCTGGAAGACTGGCATAACTTTGGTGCCGATTACGATAAAACACTGATGGCCTGGCATGAACGCTTCTTGCAGGCCTGGCCCGAGCTGGCCGATAAATATGGCGAACGCTTTAAGCGGATGTTCTCCTATTATCTGAATGCCTGCGCCGGTGCCTTCCGGGCGCGTGATATTCAGCTGTGGCAGATTGTGTTCAGTCGGGGTGTTGAGGGGGGATTACGGGTGGCGCGGTAGTGCCCTGTCATGCAAACGCTGCGAATGCCAAAACATATAGAATATCACAGCAACGAATAAGCTCAACGCGCAGGGAACACGGTCAGAAGAGGAAAGCGTCCCGCGCCAGGGACGGCGCGGGCCGAGCGTGCCATGGATGGCGGATTTTGCGTCTTTCCGATATGACCGTGTTCCCTGTGATGGCTCGGTAAAACAGCAAAACAGTTCAGATCCTATCACTACTCTCAAAGGCGCTTACACGCCCTTTATTAACTCTCGGAGGCAGGCTGGCCGGTCAGCATGCTCATTGCCGCCGCAGCATCGCGCTGTGCTAACACCCGCTCAACGGTCTCTACGATTGCCTGGGTGTGCGGATCGATCTCAATATTGACCCGATCGCCAAACGTCTTCGCACCCAGAGTCGTGCGCTCCAGCGTTTCCGGGATCAGATAGACGCAGAATTTAGTCTTTGTCACATCGCCTACCGTGAGGCTAATACCGTCGATGCCAACGAAACCTTTATGCAGGATATATTTCATCTGCGTTGGATCCTGGATTTTAAACCAGACTTCGCGGTTATGTTCTGACTGGATAATCTTGCAGATTTCAGCGGTGGTCATAATATGACCTGACATCAGATGGCCGCCTATTTCATCGCTGAATCTGGCTGCACGCTCAATATTGACCACATCGCCCTGACGTAAATCGCCAAGATTAGTTACCCGCAATGTCTCTTTAATTAAATCAAAACTGACACGGTCGCCTTCAATTGCCGTCACGGTTAAGCAGCAACCGTTATGGGCTACCGATGCGCCCAGCGCCAGACCCGGTAACAGGTCTTCCGGCAGTCGGACAGTGTGGGTACGAAACAGTTCTTTCTCTTCAATGGACACGATTTCTGCGGTGCCCTGCACAATACCGGTAAACATAGTCTTTGCCTCTGCGAAGTTTACGCTAGTTTATCACAGCTCAGGTCGGCTGTTAGAATTCAGCCCGCGCCGCCTCTGTAATCTGTGGCAAAACGCATTGTGTGACAAAGATTGGCGAATAGTGTTACGCCAGTTACACTAGCTCGCGCAATTTCCTGGGCTTTTCTGCCTTTTAATTCATTCAACAAGTCAGGTGTTAACGTGCAGAAGTATTTAACAGAAGCGCGTCAATTGCTGGCCCTTGCGATTCCGGTCATCCTTGCTCAGGTGGCTCAAACCGCAATGGGATTTGTGGATACCATTATGGCCGGCGCAGTCAGCGCCACGGATATGGCCGCCGTTGCTGTCGGCACCTCTGTCTGGCTTCCGGCCATCCTCTTTGGTCATGGTCTTCTGCTTGCATTGACGCCCACCGTTGCGCAACTCAACGGTTCAGGTCGCCGCGAACGCATCGGCGAACAGATCCGCCAGGGATACTGGCTCGCCTTCTTCGTCTCCCTGCTGATTATGGTGCTGCTGTGGCATGCCGGTTATCTCATCCGGGCGATGCATGACATCGATCCCGCGCTGGCGCTGAAAGCAGAAGGCTATCTGCACGCCCTGCTGTTCGGTGCACCTGGCTACCTCTTCTTCCAGGTGCTGCGTAATCAGTGCGAGGGGTTGTCGAAGACCAAACCCGGTATGGTGCTGGGCTTCCTGGGGCTGATGTTCAACATCCCGCTCAACTATGTCTTTATCTATGGGCACTTCGGCATGCCCGCTCTGGGCGGAGTCGGCTGCGGCGTAGCAACCGCATCGGTTTACTGGGTGATGTTTATCTGCATGCGCTTCTGGGTGCGTCGGATGGGCAGCATGCGCGACATCCGGATGGAAAGTCGCTGGTCACCGCCTTCGCGTCCGATTCTGAGCCGCCTGATGACGCTGGGATTGCCGGTGGCGCTGGCCCTCTTCTTTGAGGTCACGCTGTTCGCCGTTGTCGCGCTGCTGGTCTCGCCACTAGGCATCGTGAACGTGGCCGGTCACCAGATCGCGCTGAACTTCAGTTCACTGATGTTCGTGTTGCCGCTGTCGCTGGGTGTCGCGACCACCATCCGCGTCGGGTATCGTCTGGGTCAGGGCTCCACCGAGCAGGCCAGGGTGGCAGCCTGGACCGCCCAGGGTGTCGGCATCAGTATGGCGGCGCTGACCGCGATTTTTACCGTCACGTTCCGTCATCAGATTGCTCTGCTTTACACCGACAATCCCGAGGTGGTGACGCTGGCGGCACAGTTGATGCTGCTGGCGGCGATTTATCAGTTCTCAGACTCGATTCAGGTGATTGGCAGCGGTATCCTGCGCGGCTATAAAGATACGCGGTCGATTTTCTTTATTACCTTTATCGCTTACTGGCTGCTGGGACTGCCAGCTGGCTATCTGCTTGCGCTGACCGACTGGATTGTGCCCAGAATGGGACCGGCGGGCTTCTGGTGCGGCTTTATCATCGGCCTGACCTCGGCTGCCATCATGATGCTCTGGCGCATCAGGCGGTTACAGCAATTCCCGGCTGAAATGATTCTGACGCGTGCGGCGCGCTAGCCAAAAAATGCGGGTCACTCATGGCCCGCAATGACGAAAAAAACGACGGTTAGCACAGTTGCTGCTCAGTCACGGCGAAAAAACTATTTTCCCCTTGCCAGCCTTACACGCTGCCGTTAATATTCGTCCCCGCTGTCGCCCTGACAGCATGTTGCGCTCTTAGCTCAGTTGGTTAGAGCACCACCTTGACATGGTGGGGGTCGATGGTTCGAGTCCATTAGAGCGCACCAAGTGCGTCCGTAGCTCAGTTGGTTAGAGCACCACCTTGACATGGTGGGGGTCGGTGGTTCGAGTCCACTCGGACGCACCAATATTCAGAAGATTTAAAATGCGCTCTTAGCTCAGTTGGTTAGAGCACCACCTTGACATGGTGGGGGTCGATGGTTCGAGTCCATTAGAGCGCACCACTTTCAGAATTTCCTCAGTTTGCGCAACTCCACTTTTATTGATCTGCATCGTCACCCCCCTCAGCTTTTTGATTGGTTTTCGCATACTTAGCGTCTATACTGTCCCGCGTTGCTTACTTGAAAGGTTTCAGCGATCACGTGCATACTGCGATAACTCAAATGATTTGCGCAACAACAGCGTGGTGGTTACCAACCGTAACCGCACAACTTCCCTGCACGCCTGGCCTTCGTCACCTATTCTTACTCAGTACTGCCCTTTTCAGTCTCAATCAGAAATTTCACTTCGGTGCGCTGCCATCGAATTCCGCCCTTATTCATCCATCACAACTTACAGAAAATCCGTCATGAAAAAGACTAAAATCGTTTGTACAATCGGCCCGAAAACCGAATCCGAAGAGATGCTGACTCAGCTGCTTGAAGCTGGCATGAATGTTATGCGTCTTAACTTCTCCCACGGCGACTATGCGGAGCATGGTCAGCGCATCACCAACATGCGTGCCGTAATGCAAAAAACCGGCCGTCAGGCCGCGATCCTGCTGGATACCAAAGGCCCTGAAATCCGCACCATGAAACTGGAAGGCGGCAACGACGCTGCTCTGAAAGCGGGTCAGACCTTTACCTTTACGACCGACCAGAGCGTGATCGGCAACAGCGAGCGCGTTGCGGTCACCTACCCGGGCTTCACTGCTGACCTGAAAATCGGCAACACCGTGCTGGTCGATGATGGCCTGATCGGCATGGAAGTGACGGAAGTCACCGAAAACACCGTGGTGTGTAAAGTCCTGAACAATGGCGATCTGGGTGAGAACAAAGGCGTTAACCTGCCAGGCGTCTCCATCCAGCTGCCAGCTCTGGCTGAAAAAGATAAGCGCGACCTGATCTTTGGTTGTGAGCAGGGCGTAGATTTTGTTGCCGCCTCATTCATCCGTAAACGTTCTGACGTGCTGGAAATTCGTGAGCACCTGAAACAGAACGGCGGCGAGCACATCCAGATCATCTCCAAAATCGAAAACCAGGAAGGTCTGAACAACTTCGATGAAATCCTTGAAGCCTCAGACGGCATCATGGTTGCGCGTGGCGACCTGGGTGTTGAGATCCCGGTTGAAGAAGTGATCTTCGCGCAGAAGATGATGATCAAAAAATGTAATAAAGCACGCAAAGTGGTTATCACTGCCACCCAGATGCTTGATTCCATGATCAAGAACCCGCGCCCTACCCGCGCTGAAGCCGGTGACGTCGCCAACGCCATCCTCGACGGAACTGATGCCGTCATGCTGTCAGGTGAGAGCGCCAAAGGCCGTTATCCGCTGGAGTCGGTCACCATCATGGCGACTATCTGTGAGCGTACCGATCGCGTGATGAAATCCCGCATCGACAGCCAGAGTGATAACCGCAAAATGCGTATCACCGAGGCAGTCTGCCGTGGTGCCGTTGAGACGGCTGAGAAGCTGGAAGCCCCACTGATTGTGGTCGCTACTGAAGGCGGTAAGTCAGCTAAAGCCGTGCGTAAGTATTTCCCGAACGCGACCATCCTGGCGCTGACCACCAATGCGACCACGGCCCGTCAGCTGATTCTGAGCAAAGGCATTGAGACGCGTCTGGTGACCGAGATCGCGTCAACCGACGATTTCTATCGTCTGGGCAAAGAAGCGGCGCTGGAAAGTGGCTATGGTCAGAAAGGTGATGTCGTGGTGCTGGTGTCAGGTGCATTAGTACCAAGCGGAACTACCAACACGGCTTCCGTACACGTACTGTAAAACTTTTTTTAACGGTTATTTTAAAGCGCCTGACTCAGGCGCTTTTTTTTATTTCTACTTAAAGCAAATGTCAGAAAAATCCAATCGAAAATAACAATCCGATTACGCTTTATATGAAGGTTAATCCGATTAAATCTCTCTGTTTTAGCTAAATTTTTCTATCATGTTCTGGGATTCGCTGCTTCTTTGAGCGAACGATCAAATTTAAGCATCTTCTCATCAAAAATTTATTCTCAACTTAAAAAGCTTTGTGTAATACTTGTAACGCTACATGGAGATTAACTCAATCTAGAGGGTATAAATAATGAATCGTACTAAACTGGTACTGGGCGCGGTAGTTCTGGCTTCAACTATGCTGGCTGGTTGCTCAAGCAACGCTAAAATCGACCAGCTGTCTTCAGACGTTCAGACTCTGAACGCTAAAGTTGACCAGCTGAGCAACGACGTGAACGCAGTGCGTTCAGACGTTCAGGCTGCTAAAGATGACGCAGCACGCGCTAACCAGCGTCTGGACAACCAGGCTCACTCTTACCGTAAGTAAGAGTTCTGGTTTAAAAATGGCGCCTTTATGGCGCCATTTTTTTTGCCTGAATTTCGTGCCCTTTCAGGCACGTATTACTTCAGGGCTGAACTGCTTTGCTTTCAGCCTGCACAACCGGGTTTTCTGCGCCCGCAGACGCATTCTCCAGCCCCGCAGGCGGCACGGTGTCACTCTGCACCGGTTCTCCACTGCTGACCAGCACAGGCATGCCTGAGCGACGCGTTAAGCTCGCTTTAATCAGCGCGCTATCACTCTTCTCACTTTTCATGAACTTCTTCAGGTCACTGGTGATTGCAATCGGCATGGTCTGCGGATCGTCTTTGTCGTTACGCGAAAGCGGTTGATGTACTTCCACGTAGCGTTTCCCATCCGGCTCCACGGCGTACTTCACCGGCTGATTGATGATCTGAACACGCGTGCCTTTTGGCGCAGCGTTAAACAGCGCTTCGATATCCTCTGAACGCAGACGGATGCAGCCTGAACTGACGCGCATGCCGATGCCAAACTTCGCATTGGTGCCATGGATCAGGTACTGGCCGGTGCCGCGCGCCAGACGCATGGCAAATTGCCCCATCGGATTATCCGGTCCGGCAGGAACCACACCAGGCAGCGTAATGCCCTCTTTAGCGTAACGCTTGCGGATATTCGGGGTGGGTGTCCAGGTGGGGTTTGGGATCTTCTGGCTGATCTGCGTCACCATGACGGGCGTTGCCGCACCCAGCTGGCCAATGCCGATGGGATAGACGATGACCTTATCTTCCCCTTTGGGATAGTAGTAGAGACGAAGCTCGGCGAGATTCACCACAATCCCTTCGCGCGGCGTATCCGGCAGGATCATCTGCAGCGGCACCGTCAGCTGGGTGCCCGCTTTGGGTAGCCAGGGATCGGTACCGGGATTCGCCTCCAGCATTCCCAGCAGGCCGACCTGGTAGCGGGACGCGATGGATTCCAGGGGTTGTTTATCATCAGGAACCTGAGTCAGGACGTTTTCGCCAATGAGGCGACTGTCAGGCGGTGGCAGCGGATATTCGGTGGCGAACGCGGGTGCAGAGAGCCCAAAGCAGGTCAGCAGCAATGCACCGGCTAAACGTAAAGCAGGTTTCATGCAATTTTCTCGTCAGATAAAAAAACAGACGCCGGATGGCGTCTGTCGAGTGTAACTTAGCTGAGGTTCTGAGCGGTATGCCGAATAGACCGAATCATCGCCTCCAGCCCCTGCGACCGGGTGGGCGTCAGGTGCTGCATCAGGGCCAGTTCGCCAAACCAGTGGCGCACATCCAGCGCCAGGATTTCGGCGGGCGGCAGGTTCTGATAAAGACTAAATACGATAGCAATCAGACCTTTAACGATAGCAGCATCGCTGTCGCCTTCAAACGCAATGGAACCATCTTCCTGCGGGGTCATTCTGATCCACACCTGACTCTGACAACCCGAAATCACGTTCTCCGGCTGGTGTAAGGTTTCAGAAGATTCCGGAAGCTTTGCACCCAGCTCGATGATGTAGAGGTACTTCTCTTCCCAGTTAGCACAACGATTGAAGTTGCGAACCAGTTTCTCTTTTTCAGGCAAAGTCGCCATCACTCACTCCGTTAAAACTGTTCAGCCGCCCAGCAGACGATGAATGCGCGTCAGACCAGCAGCCAGACGATCCACTTCCTCTTCACTGTTATAGAAGGTGAACGAGGCACGGCACATCGCCGGGACATTGTAGTGCTTCATCAGCGGCATCGCGCAGTGATGTCCGGTGCGGATGGCAATACCATATTGATCCAGGAAGCTGCCGACGTCATAGGCATGGTGTTTACCCAGATTGAAGGCGATAACACCCGCGCGAGACTGCGGGCCATAGATCTGAATATCCGGTACGGTGCCCAGCTTATCGAGCGCGTAGTTCATCAGAGCCGTTTCACGCTGATGAATGGTATCCAGTCCCAGCGTCTGCACATAGGCCAGTGCCGCACCAAATCCGATAATGCCGCCGGTATTCGGTGTCCCTGCTTCAAAACGCCACGGCGCGCTGTTCCAGGTGGTACCGGTGGGCAGTACGACCTGACCGATCATTGAACCGCCGCCTTCCCACGGTGGCATCTCATCCAGCAGCGCTTTGCGGCCGTAAAGAATACCCACGCCGTTCGGACCATAGAGTTTATGGCTGGAGAAGACGTAGAAGTCACAACCGATATCCTGCACGTCGACTTTGTCATGCATGACCGCCTGCGCGCCATCCACCAGCGTGACCACGCCAGCGGCTTTGGCCTGAGCCACGATCGCTTTAACCGGGTTAACGGTGCCGAGTACGTTAGAAACGTGCGTGACCGCCAGCAACCGCGTACGGCTGTCGATCAGCCCCGCCAGTTGCTCCAGCGCCAGCTCACCGTTGTCATTTAATGGCAGGACACGCACTTCTGCGCCGGTACGCTGCGCCAGCATCTGCCACGGAACGATATTGGCGTGATGCTCCATCTCAGTGATGATCAGGTTGTCGCCCGACTGGAGGTTACTGCTGCCCCAGGTATTCGCCACCAGATTGATGCCTTCGGTGGTGCCCTTAACGAAGACGATCTCTTCCTGAGACTGCGCATTGATGAAACGGGCAGCCTGATCGCGGACATTCTCCATATCGCTGGTCGCCTGCTGGCTCAGCGTATGGATACCACGATGCACGGCCGCATAGCCGTGCTGATAGAAATGACTCTCGGCGTTAATCACCGAGAGTGGACGCTGTGCGCTGGCCGCACTGTCAAGATAGGCCAGCGGATGACCGTTGACCTCACGCTTCAGGATAGGAAAATCAGCCCTGATGCGTTCGAGATCGAAGTTCATCATACGTCGCCTCCGGGAAAACGTTCAGCAATGCGCTGCAGCACAGCCTGACGCATCACGCTATTTTCCAGTGTTTCGGTCAGCTCTGCAGCAAACGCATGGATAATCATGGTCTGCGCCGCGTCCTGTTCAATACCGCGCGAACGCAGGTAGAACATCTGCTCATCATCGATACGACCGATGGTGGCACCGTGGCTGCACTTCACGTCATCCGCGTAAATTTCCAACTGCGGTTTGGTATCGACTTCAGAGAGTTTGCCCAGCAACAGGTTGTTGTTGGTCATCTGCCCGTCCGTCTTCAGCGCATGCTGTGCCACTTTGATGTGTCCGTTAAACACCGCACGGCCTTTGTCACGCACGATGGTTTTGTGCATCTGGCGGCTCATACAGTGGCCTTTGTTGTGCTCCAGATAAGTGCGGGTATCCGCCACTTCCTGTTTCACCGGCAACACCAGGCTGTTGATCGCCAGGGTAGTATTTTCACCGTTCAGCTGCGTACTGGTGTTGTGACGCGACAGTCCGGCACCCAGCAGGAAGCTGGTGCTGCTGACCTGGCCATCGTTGCCAATCACCAGATCGTTGTGCGCGAAGTGATAGCTGGCGCTGCTTTCAAAGGCCAGTTTCGTGTGGGTCAGCTTTGCGTTGTCGCCTACGGCAAAGGTAAAGCGCGTGCCGGTGAAATGGGCGCGCTCATCCAGTGAAACGTAGTGCTCAATCACTTCCGCTTCTGCACTCTCTTCCAGCTGCAGGTGATGACGATAGTGAACTGTGTTCATGCCCGTCTGCTGGCCGCTGGTAATATGCAGCAGGTAGATCGGACGTGCAGCAGATTTACCGCGTGCCAGACGCAGGGTCGTGACCTCTTCCGCCAGACTCTCTGTCAGATGCAGGAAAACTTCCGGCTGAACCGCAGCAGGCAGCGGACGGCGCTCGGCGGTCACGCTGTGCTGAACCTCGAACAGTTCGCAGTCGCGGCTGCTGAAAGCAGGCTGGAACTGACCGTCGACATAAACCAGACGGATTGCATCCAGCGGCAGTGCCAGCGCATCAACCTGTTCAGCGCTCAGTGTCTGTGGCGCGTCGGGCAGCACAAACTGCTGAGACAGCAGCGTGTCCAGCGGCGTGTACTTCCAGTTTTCATGCTTGCGGGTTGGCAGGCCAACGCGCATCAGTTGCTGCCAGTGCTGCTGTGCCTGCAGAGAACGCACGTCGCCACGCGACTCAAACAGGTGATGCCACTGTTGCAGCGCAGAATCACTCTTCGTCGGTAAGCCAGCCATAACCTTGCTCCTCCAGCTGTTTCACCAGCGAGAAGTCGCCAGATTTCACGATTTTGCCCTGATACAGAACATGAACGAAGTCTGGCTTGATATAGTCCAGAATACGCTGGTAGTGAGTGACGATGATAAAGGCACGCTTCTCGTCACGCAGGCTGTTCACGCCGTTCGCCACGATTTTCAGCGCATCGATATCCAGACCGGAGTCAGTCTCATCCAGGATGCAAAGCTCAGGTTCCAGCGCCGCCATCTGCAGAATGTCGTTACGCTTCTTCTCACCGCCGGAGAAGCCGACGTTCACTGAACGGGTCAGCAAGTCTTCCGGCATTTTCAGCAGCTGAATTTTCTCTTCAATGAAGTCCTGGAAATCAAAGCGATCCAGCTCTTCCTGCTGACGATATTTGCGCACCGCGTTGACCGAGGTTTGCAGGAAAAACTGGTTGCTGACGCCCGGAATCTCGACCGGATACTGGAACGCCATAAAGATGCCTTCACCGGCACGCTCTTCAGGAGCCAGTTCCAGCAGATCTTTACCTTTAAAGCTGACCGAACCACCCGTGACCTGGTAATCTTCGCGGCCTGCCAGCGTCGCTGACAGCGTACTTTTACCTGAGCCGTTCGGGCCCATGATGGCATGCACTTCGCCCGGTTTAATTTCGAGATTCAGGCCACGCAGAATGGCTTTATCTTCAACACTGACCTGCAAATCTTTAATGCTTAACATTCTTATTCCTTCACATTGCTTCCGGCAAGGCGTGTGACGGCATCAGCCCACACTGTGCTCAAGGCTGATGGCTAACAATTTCTGGGCTTCCACGGCAAATTCCAGTGGCAGCTCCGAGAAGACGTCTTTACAGAAGCCGTTCACGATCATCGAGATCGCATCTTCTTCACTGATACCGCGTTGCAGACAGTAGAACATCTGATCTTCGCCGATACGTGAGGTCGTGGCTTCATGCTCAAGCTGAGCGGTGTTGTTGCGGGTCTCGACATACGGGAAGGTATGTGCGCCGCAATCCGGACCGATCAGCATCGAGTCACACTGGGTAAAGTTACGGGCATTGGTGGCGGTTGGCATGATTTTCACCAGTCCGCGATAGGTATTCTGACTTTTACCGGCCGAGATCCCCTTGGAGATAATGGTCGATTTGGTGTTTTTACCAATGTGGATCATCTTGGTGCCGGTATCGGCCTGCTGGCGACCGCTGGTCAGTGCGACTGAATAGAATTCGCCCACCGAGTAGTCCCCGCGCAGAATGCAGCTCGGGTATTTCCAGGTAATAGCTGAACCGGTTTCAGACTGCGTCCAGGACATCTTGCTGTGGTCACCTTCACACAGCGCGCGCTTGGTCACGAAGTTGAGGATACCGCCCTCACCTTCGCCGCCAGGGAACCAGTTCTGAACGGTCGAATATTTTACTTCGGCATTTTTGTGGATAATCACTTCCACCACGGCCGCATGCAGCTGATAGGTATCACGCACGGGCGCGGAACAGCCTTCGATGTAGCTGACGTAGCTGTCTTCATCGGCGATCAGGATGGTGCGTTCGAACTGACCGGTCTTCGCCGCATTGATGCGGAAATAGGTCGACAGCTCCATCGGGCAACGCACCCCTTTCGGGATGTAGACGAAGGTGCCGTCAGAGGCGACCGCTGAGTTCAATGCAGCAAAGAAGTTATCGTTAGCCGGAACAACGGTTCCGAGATACTGCTTCACCAGCTCCGGATGATCCTGAATCGCTTCGCCGAATGAACAGAAGATAATCCCCTGCTCCGCCAGCTTGCCGCGATAGGTGGTCGCAACCGAAACGGAGTCAAAAATGGCGTCAACCGCCACTTCACGCCCTTCACGAACTGGCACACCCAGCTGGTTAAACGCGTTTTCCACTTCCTGCGTCAGATAGTCGCTGGCTGGCGCACTACCTGAAGCCTGCGTGGCACCCGGCTCGGAAGCACAGCTGTCATCACAGTTGCCGCAGGACGGTGCGGAGTAGTAGCTATAGTCCTGGTAGTCGAGTTTTTCGTAGTGTGCTTTCAGCCAGTGTGGCTCTTCCATTTCAAGCCAGGCACGAAAAGCCTTAAGACGAAACTCCAGCATCCACTCTGGCTCGTTACGCTTGGCCGAGATCGCCCGCACCACATCTTCATTGATGCCGTTGGCAAATTCTTCGGTCTGCAGTTGGGTAAAGAAGCCCTCTTTGTAGTTGAGCTTGCCTTCCCAGATTTGTACATCGTCAGATGTTTCGCTGTGTCGTGACATATTTCACTTACTCGACGCCAAAGCTCTCACCGCACCCGCAGGCGTGCTGAGCTTTAGGGTTATTGAATTTAAAAATCTGATTCAGGCCTTCGCGAACGTAATCCAGTTCGGTGCCATCAACAAATGGCATCGCCTGTAGCGGCACAAACAGCGTTGCACCGTGGAAAGAGAACTGCAGATCGTCTTCGACGAGCTCTTTGACCAGATCCATGACGTAGCCAAAACCGGCACAGCCGGATTGCTTCACGCCAAGGCGCAGACCCTTGACATCAGGGTCCTGAGCAGCCAGATTGAGAATTTGTTGCGCTGCGGTTTCAGTCAGCGTAAGCCCTTTCCAGACAAAATCGTCGGGTGAGAAAGAGTCTGTATTAACGGATGCCATGTTGATACCTCTTGAGTCCGGACCTTTTCAGGCTATCCCCCTATGGTAGTGATCTGACCAATCACTTCAACCTCTTGTTTTGCAGGGATAATCATCTAGTGCTGTTTTATCTGCCTATTTATTAAGCATAGCTGCTTCAGCTCACCCTGCGGTGAGAGAATCAGCGTCAATAAGCCGGATATAACCTATTAATAAATCACTCTTTTTAAAATAACCATTTTTGAGAAAAATGCTTATTGATAGGTTACGCCTTTCTTCGATGTAAACAGATTGTTATTTCCGATTATACCGACAGGCGGGATAAATCGATAAATTTTTCTGCCCGCTAATTGCAATCCCGGCCCGGATGAATATGATAATTATTATCATTCACATTCAGGGCGACACGATGACACTTTCTGTCTCAGCCTGGCTGCAGCACAAAATCGACGAATACCAGTTTTCGGTGCGGGATATCACTGTCGACTTTTATATGGCGCAGGCAAAGCTCGACCGGGCCGACTGCACGATCCACCAGCTACGTCAGTTCAATGATGCCTGTCAGGATATGGCAGAAGTCTACCAGATGAACGGTGACGATCAGAGTTACCTGCATGCCATGGGTAAACTGCATCACCGACTGGTGCAGGAGATGGGAAACAACGATCGCGATCGCCTGTTTCGCCTTCAGGCTTATCAACTGGCGCGATTGTCCCTGACCCGACTCTGCCATCAGCTGTCCATGGTCGGAGAGTGGAACAAAGCCACCGTGCTGCAAAGTGACTTCGTGCGTCACGCAGGCTGGATATTCTAATCCAGCCAAGACGTGACGTCGCGCACAATTTTTTTACATTATCTCTAACAATGCCTGAAGCGGATGGCGTATGCCGTTGCCTTCGACACGCTTGACCTGACTGCGGCATGAATAGCCGGTGGCCAGGCAGCGCTGGCGTGGGAGTCGCTGGAGCTGCGGATGCCAGGAGAGCGAGTAGATCCCCAGCGAGTTTTCGAGGTTTTTACTTTCGTGGCCGTAGGTGCCCGCCATGCCACAGCAGCCAACATTGATGTTTTCCAGCTTCGCACCAAACCGGGCAAAGATCCCCTGCCACTGATTCGGTGTGGAGGGCAGCGCGGTCACCTCCGTACAATGCGCAAAGAGATACCAGGATTCCCCGCCCGTCGCCTGCACGTCTCGTTCAGCCAGCGCACGCTCTAACCATTCATGCACCAGCAACACGTTAAAGTCGCCGCGCGATTCACCCAGCGTCTGACGGTATTCATCGCGATAGCAGAGCACGGTGGCCGGATCGACACCGACCATGGGCAGTTGCAGTTTTGCCACCCGGTTAAGAAAATCGGCGGTGCGGGCGGCGGTGCGGGCGAACCGTTGCAGGAAACCTTTCACATGCTGCGCTTTGCCGTTTGGCGAGAATGGCAGCAGCACCGGACGGTAGCCCAGCTTCTCAATCAGCCTGACAAAATCGTTAACCAGCTGTGCTTCATAGAAGCTGGTAAAGGGATCCTGCACCACCAGCACGCAGTTTGCGCGCTCGGCAGCTGACAGCCCTTCCAGCTGCTCCAGCGTCATGTTCATGGCAGGATGACCGCTGAGTTGCTGTTTCAGATTCGGTGCTGAGAGCAGAGGCAGATCGACCATGCCGATATGCGTTTTGCTTAACTCTTTCACCCACGGCTGGCGCAGGAAGAAGTTGAACACCTTCGGCGCTTTCGCCATCAGGGGCGCATAGCCCTCGACCGCCGCCACCAGATGATCGCTGACCGGTCGCAGATAACGGGTGTGATAGAGCTGCAGGAAGCGCGAACGGAAAGCGGGTACGTCAATTTTAATCGGACACTGAGTGGAGCAGGCTTTGCAGGCCAGACAGCCCGACATCGCCTCTTTCACCTCGTGCGAGAAGTCATACTCCCCTTTACTGGCGTGCCAGCTGTTGCGGGTACGGGCAATCATCCCGCGCAGCGACAGGCTGTTTTCCGGCAGCTGCTTTTCCAGTGCCAGCGGATCGACGCCCTGTTCGGCCAGCAGCCGCAGCCACTCCCGTGTCAGTGTCGCCCTCCCCTTAGGTGAGTGAATGCGGTTGCGGGTGATCTTCATGGAGGGACACATCGGGCTGCGGACATCAAAGTTAAAACATAAGCCGTTGCCGTTACACTCCATCGCCCCACGCCATTCGTCCCGGACCGTGACCGGAATCTGCCGATCAAAAGTACCGCGCTTCACTGCATCGACCTGCATCATCTCGTCGTTGCTGTTAAAGGGCGTACAGATCTTGCCGGGATTAAGACGGTTGAGCGGATCAAAAGCGGCTTTGATGCGGCGCAGTTCGTTGAACAGCGTCTCGCCAAAGAATGCCGGACTGTACTGGGCGCGGAATCCTTTGCCATGTTCACCCCACAGCAGGCCGCCGTAGCGCGCGGTCAGCGCCACCACTTCGTCGGAGATCTGTTTCATCATCATCTCCTGCTGCGGATCGCACATATCCAGCGCCGGGCGGACGTGCAGAACGCCTGCATCGACGTGGCCAAACATGCCGTAGCTCAGGCCGTGACTGTCCAGCAGCGCGCGAAATTCGACGATATAGTCCGCCAGTTTTTCCGGCGGGACGGCGGTATCTTCCACAAACGGAATCGGCTTCGCGCGGCCTTTGGCATTCCCCAGCAGACCCACCGCTTTCTTACGCATGTTATAAATGCGCTCAATGCCCTCCAGGTCGTTACAGAACTGATAGCCAATCACGCCGCCCTGCTGCTGCGCCATCAGTGCGTCAAGACGGGCGCAAAGCTGTTCAATCTGCTGATCGATCAGCGCCGCGTTGTCGCCGGCAAATTCAACGATGTTCAGCCCCAGCATCTCTTTGTCGGGTACATCAGCAATCAGTTCACGCACCGAGTGCCAGACGATATCTTCCCGCGCCAGGTTCAGCACTTTGGAGTCAACGGTCTCAACCGATAGCGCCTGCGCTTCCACCATAAAGGGCGCATTACGCAGGGCGGAATCAAACGAGTCATATTTGATGTTCACCAGCCGCCGCACTTTTGGCAGCGGGGTGATATCAAGCCGTGCTTCAGTGACGAAGGCCAGCGTGCCCTCTGCGCCACACAGCAGACGCGTCAGGTCAAAGGTTTGCATATCGTCGCTGAAGACATGACGCAGGTCATAGCCGGTCAGGAACCGATTCAGCTTCGGAAACTTTTCCAGAATCAGCGCACGGTGCTCACGGCAGCGCGTCAGTACCTGCTGATAGAGCCGCCCTTCAGGTGTGGCCGTCTGCGCCAGGGTTTCAGCCAGCGCGGTCGCCATGGGCCGCGTATCGAGGATATCGCCGCCCAGCAGCACGGCGCGCAGGCCCAGTACATGGTCCGAGGTTTTGCCATAAACCAGCGAACCCTGACCCGACGCATCGGTATTGATCATGCCGCCCAGCGTTGCCCGGTTACTGGTGGAAAGCTCTGGCGAGAAGAAAAAGCCGAAAGGCTTCAGCCACGCATTGAGCTGATCTTTAATCACCCCCGCTTCGACCCGCACCCAGCCCTCATCCGTATTAATCTCCAGGATGCGGTTCATGTAGCGCGACATATCCACCACAATCCCCTGATTCAGCGACTGCCCGTTGGTGCCGGTGCCGCCACCACGCGGGGTAAACACCAGGCTGGCAAAGCGCGCTTCTCCGGCCACGCGGGCGAGTAGCGCAACATCCGCCGTCGAGCGCGGAAAGAGCGCCGCGTCGGGCAGCAACTGATAAATGCTGTTATCGGTAGAGAGTGAAAGACGATCGGCATAGCTGGTCGCCATGTCACCGGTAAAACCCTGCTCTTTCAGCGACTCAAGGAACGTCAGCACCAGTTGAATGAGGCCCGGTGCCTGCGAAATCTGTGGGATCATGATTGTCTGACCGAAGGTGTTGTAAACGTTTGCGTTTATACGTTAGCGATTTCTCGTTTTATCATATTTTTTCTGCGGCTGCCCTTTTTTCAGAAAAGGCAAAAACCTTTCACCACGACGCTGTTTAATCCCTGGCAAATAGATCATGATAAAAACGGGCATCCGAATGCCCGAAAATGAAGGATTAAGACGAGGTTATGAGTCAATGATGAAAAGCCAGTACCGGGATATGGATTTACCGCAAATACTCTTCACCCTGATGTTCATTCTGCTGCTGATCGTCGCCTGTTTATGGGTGGTGCAGCCGTTTATTCTGGGCTTTGCCTGGGCCAGCATGGTGGTGATTGCCACCTGGCCATTGATGCTGAAATTTCAGCGACTGTTATGGGGACGCCGTTCACTGGCAGTGATCGTGATGACACTGCTGCTGCTGTTGTTGTTTATAATTCCTATCGCCCTGCTGGTCAGCAGCCTGATTGATAACAGCGCGCCGGTGATTGCCTGGGTGACCCAGGGCCACACGATGCCGAAGCTGATGTGGCTGAGGGAAATCCCGATGGTCGGCAGAAAACTTCATGTCAGTTATGACACGCTGGTGGCGAGCGGCGGTGCCGGCGTGATGGCGAAAATACAGCCTTATATTGGTCGCACCACGGGCTTTTTTGTGGCTCAGGCCGGTCATTTCGGGCGCTTTATGATCCATCTGGGCGTGATGTTGCTGTTCAGCGTGCTGCTTTACTGGCGTGGCGAACAGGCTGCCCAGGGCATCCGTCACTTCGCGTTTCGCATGGCGGGTCGACGCGGTGATGCCGCCGTGCTGCTGGCAGCACAGTCCATCCGTGCCGTGGCGCTTGGCGTGGTGGTGACGGCGCTGGTGCAGGGTGTGCTGGGCGGTATCGGTCTGGCGATCTCCGGTATTCCTTATGCCACGCTGTTGACGGTGCTGATGATCCTCTGCTGTCTGGTACAGCTGGGTCCGCTGCTGGTGCTGGTTCCTGCCATCATCTATCTCTACTGGAGCGGCGATACCACCTGGGGAACCGTGCTGCTGGTCTGGAGTTGTGTGGTCGGCACGATGGATAACGTTCTGCGCCCGATGTTAATCCGTATGGGCGCCGATCTGCCGATGATTCTGATTCTCTCCGGCGTGATTGGTGGCCTGTTCGCGTTCGGCATGATTGGTCTGTTTATCGGCCCGGTGGTTCTGGCGGTTTCCTACCGTCTGGTTTCCGTCTGGATGCATGAAGCGCCACCCCCGGATAATGACCCGATGGCCTCGGCGGATGCCCTGGCTGATCACGAGGAAACCCCGCCTGTCGTCTAATGCGATGCAGTAACACGCTTCGCCAATCTCCCTTTTGAGCATTGATTAGTGCGGTTAATGATGATTAACCGCACCCACTCTTACCAATCAGATAAATTCTGTTTTTCATTAGCGATTTTTAAGAAAAAAGCCATCTTTGGCCGAAAAGTGACCTTTCATGGCTAAAAAAGATTACTTTCTGCACTGTTTCTTAAGCCAAATGGCAAAGTAAAGGTGACAAAAGATTATCGGCTTTAAACTAATAAGAGGATTCTTAAAGACGCCAGCCAGCCGTATGAATAACATGTTTCCTATGTTCGAAGTCAAGCTAATGATTTCCAGACAACCTCATATCCCTGAGTAGCGTAAAGAATTGCTGTGTGTAGTCTTTGCCCATCCCCTGTGATGGGCTTTTTTTTTGCCTGAACCCGGCCAGCCATAAATAGAAAAGGCCCGCAATGCGGGCCTTTCTGATTGCTACAACCGGTGTCAGGCGGTTTTATTGAGCTGCGCCAGACTTACCCAGGTTTCCACCACGGTGTCCGGGTTGAGGGAGAGACTGTCGATGCCCTCTTCCATCAGCCAGGCGGCAAAATCCTGATGGTCTGACGGTCCCTGCCCACAGATGCCGACATATTTGCCCTGCTTTTTAGCCGCTTTGATCGCCATGGAGAGCAGCGCTTTCACGGCTTCATTACGCTCGTCAAACAGTGCAGAGACGACGCCGGAGTCGCGGTCCAGCCCCAGCGTCAGCTGAGTCATGTCATTGGAACCAATAGAGAATCCATCGAAGTACTGCAGGAACTGTTCTGCCAGCAGTGCATTGGACGGGATCTCACACATCATAATGATCTTCAGTCCGTTCTCGCCGCGCTTCAGTCCCTGACGCGCCAGCTCTTCCACCACGGCCTGCGCCTGATCCACGGTGCGCACAAACGGCACCATGATTTCGACGTTGGTGAGGCCCATCTCGTTGCGAACACGCTTCACCGCTTCACACTCAAGCGCAAAGCAATCCCGGAAGCTGTCAGCCACATAGCGACCTGCCCCACGGAATCCCAGCATCGGGTTTTCCTCTTCCGGCTCGTAGCGTTCACCGCCCACGAGGTTGGCATATTCATTCGTTTTAAAGTCTGAAAGTCGGACAATTACGCGTTTCGGTGCAAATGCCGCACCAAGGGTGGCAATTCCTTCGGTCAGGCGAGCAATGTAAAACTCGACCGGATTATCAAATCCTTTCATCATTTTACGGATCTGCTGCTGCAGTTCCGGCGTCTGTTGATCAAATTCCAGAAGCGCTTTAGGGTGGACGCCAATCATACGGTTAATGATAAATTCGAGACGCGCCAGACCCACACCTTCGTTAGGCAGACAGGCGAAATCAAATGCACGATCGGGGTTACCCACGTTCATCATGATTTTCAGCGGCAGTTCAGGCAGCGAATCGACCTGCGAACTGGTGACGTCGAAGTCGAGCAGCTGATCATAAACGTAGCCAGTGTCACCTTCGGCGCAGGAAACGGTGACCTGATGGCCCTCTTTCAGCCGATCGGTGGCGTCGCCACAGCCGACGACGGCCGGGATACCCAGCTCACGGGCGATGATCGCCGCATGACAGGTTCTTCCGCCACGGTTAGTGACAATCGCTGATGCCTTTTTCATGATCGGTTCCCAGTCCGGGTCGGTCATGTCCGTCACCAGCACATCGCCTTTTTCAATACGGTTCATCTCGCTGATATCGTGGATGACCTTCACTACGCCTGCGCCAATACGATGACCAATAGCACGCCCTTCAACCACGACGCTGCCCTGACCCTGCAGCGTGTAGCGCTCCATCACCTGGCCATTGGAGCGCACGGTTTCCGGACGCGCCTGAACGATAAACAGCTTGCCGGTGTGACCATCTTTGGCCCACTCAATATCCATCGGGCGCTGGTAGTGCTGTTCAATCAGCACGGCCTGCTTCGCCAGCGCCTGTACTTCCTCATCGCTCAGGCAGAAACGGTCACGTTCAGCTTCCGGCACATCTTCGATGCGCACCTGCTCGCCATGCGCCTGAGAATCGGCATAGACCATGCGAACCTTTTTCGAGCCCATATTGCGGCGCACGATAGACGGACGATCGGCTGCCAGAGTTGGTTTGTGGACGTAAAACTCATCCGGGTTAACGGCACCCTGCACCACCATTTCCCCCAGTCCCAGCGCGGCGGTAATGAAGACCACCTGATCAAAGCCGGACTCGGTATCAATGGTGAACATCACGCCTGACGAAGCCAGGTCGGAGCGCACCATGCGCTGAATGCCTGCCGACAGCGCTACGCCACGGTGGTCGTAACCCTGATGCACGCGGTAAGAGATAGCGCGGTCATTAAACAGCGAGGCGAAGACATGCTTCACGGCGACCATCACGGCGTCGATGCCCTGCACATTCAGGAAGGTTTCCTGCTGGCCGGCAAAGGAGGCGTCGGGCATATCTTCTGCGGTGGCAGAGGAGCGAACGGCAAACGACGCGGCATCATCGTCAGCAGACAGCTGCTGATAGGCGTCCAGAATGGCGGACTCGAGTTCTGGCAGGAACGGCGTCTCCACCACCCACTGACGAATCTGTTTACCTGCTTTGGCCAGCGCATCCACATCATCAATATCGGTCTCATCCAGCAGCGCATAAATTCGCTGGTTTAGTCCGCTTTGATCGAGGAACAGGTTAAAAGCGTAAGAGGTGGTCGCAAATCCATTGGGCACGGAAACGCCCAGAGACGACAGATTAGTAATCATTTCACCCAGAGAGGCATTTTTGCCTCCTACCCGGTCAACATCATGCATGCCAAGCTGGTTATACCAGAGCACAAGTGGCTGTTCTTGAGTGGACATTGAGCTTATCCTTTATTAATTATCAATGAATGGACACAGGGAGCTATCTGTCTTCAGCCTGCCATATCACCCCCTCAATAACGATCTGTTGAATCGTTAAAGCAGAATTTCAGCGACAGTTTCGGAATTGTGAGCGGATTATTTTGATGTTGCGCAAAGAGGCTATTTTTCGCTAAATGATTGATACAGCAGGAAATGGCAGATTTCCAACCATTTAACCCTCTAATTTTGTTGCGCAACACTTGCGTAACTCTTTGCGCCGTTAATGAGGATTTAAAAAATTCCATTGAGCGGAAACGCCCTCTCATTTTTTATTATCCTGATGAAACAGCAGACAAATATTCCGGACAGATATTCCAGAAATTAAAATCAGAGATGATTTATTTAATCGCATGGCTCATGCTGATTGCTCACTCTTGTCTGAGGCTGATTTCGTTATGACAACTGACAGAAGCGTTTTTTATATCTCCGATGGTACGGCCATTACGGCCGAAGTACTGGGTCATGCGGTGCTGTCGCAGTTTCCGGTCAATATCACCAGTCTGACGCTGCCGTTTGTGGAAAACGTCCAGCGGGCGCTGGCGGTTAAAGCCCAGATTAACGCGCTCTATCAGCAGAGCGGTGTCCGGCCGCTGGTATTTTTCTCCATCGTCACGCCGGAAGTGCGCGACATCATCGTGCAGAGCGACGGTTTTTGTCAGGATATCGTGCAGGCGCTGGTGGCACCGTTGCAGCAGGAGCTGGGCCTGTCTCCCGCGCCGGTTGCTCACCGTACCCATGGACTGGATGCCAGTAACCTGGGGAAATACGATGCACGTATTGCGGCGATCGATTACGCCCTGGCGCATGATGACGGTATCTCGCTGCGCGGGCTGGAGGATGCGCAGGTTATTCTGTTAGGCGTGTCGCGCTGTGGTAAAACCCCCACCAGTCTCTATCTGGCGATGCAGTTTGGTGTCCGCGCCGCCAACTATCCTTTTATTGCTGACGACATGGATAACCTGAAACTGCCGCCTGCGCTGCGTGCACACCAGAATAAACTGTTCGGCCTGACCATCGATCCGGAACGCCTGGCGGCGATCCGTCAGGAGCGGGCGGAAAATACCCGTTACGCCTCAATGCGTCAGTGCCGGCTGGAAGTGGGTGAAGTGGAAGCGCTATTCCGCACCCATCAGATCCGCTATCTCAACAGCACCAACTACTCAGTGGAGGAGATAGCCACTAAGATTCTCGACATCATGGGCCTGACGCGTCGCATGTATTAAGTGGCTAATCGGGTCGGAGTTGTAAAGCGGCGCTGCCGTCGCTTTTGATTTCATTATCAAATCCCGGGGTTGAATTCGCAGGCTAATGGTTTATTGTGACCACCATCACTTCCCGGTATTTCACCGCTGCGAAGAACCGTTTTCGAGAAACTCATGAACAAAACCGACGAACTGCGTACCGCACGCATTGGTACTCTGATTACCCCCGCCAGCCTGGCGGCTGAGCATCCTGTCTCCGCGGCGATTGCCGACAATGTCACTGCAGCCCGTAAACGTATAGCCCGTATTCTGACCGGTGAAGATCCCCGCCTGCTGGTGGTGATTGGTCCCTGCTCGCTGCACGACCCGAAAGCGGCACTGGACTATGCTGAGCGTCTGAACGCATTACGCATCCGCTATGAAGACCGGCTGGAGATTGTGATGCGTGCCTACTTCGAGAAGCCGCGCACGGTTGTGGGCTGGAAAGGCTTAATCTCCGATCCGGATCTGGATGGCAGCTATGATGTGAACCGGGGCATCGGCATCGCCCGCAAGCTGCTGATTGATATCAACGCGCTGGGTCTGCCTACCGCCACCGAGTTCCTGGATATGGTGATCGGCCAGTTTATTGCTGACCTCATCAGCTGGGGCGCAATTGGCGCACGCACCACCGAAAGCCAGATCCACCGCGAAATGGCCTCGGCACTCTCCTGCCCGGTCGGCTTTAAAAACGGCACTGATGGAAATGTACAGATTGCCGTGGATGCGATTCGTGCCGCGCGTGCCAGCCACATGTTCCTGTCGCCGGATAAGCTGGGCCAGATGACCATCTATCAGACCAGCGGCAACCCGCACGGTCATGTCATCCTGCGTGGCGGCAAACAACCTAACTATCATGCCAGCGATGTCGCCGCCGCAGCGGAGAGTCTATCGGCCTTTAATCTGCCAGAGCAGCTGGTGATCGACTTCAGTCACGGCAACTGCCTGAAGCAGCATCGTCGTCAGATGGATGTCGCGGCAGTGGTGGCAGAGCAGATTAAATCAGGATCGCGGGCCGTTGCCGGTGTGATGATTGAGAGTTTCCTGGAAGAAGGCAATCAGAAAGTGGCAGGCGGCGAACCGCTGGTTTACGGCAAGTCGATTACCGATCCCTGCCTCGGCTGGCAGGAGAGCGAACAGGTGCTCGCCCTCCTGGCCGAGGCGGTTTCTCACCGCCTCTGATTCTCTATTAGCTGGAGCAGCTCACCTCTAAGGTTTTGCCCCAGTCTGGCGGCCGCTGACGATACTCAGCGGCTGTCTCATCACTAAAGGGTTGCTGTAACGCATGATGCAGACGTGCCAGCGCACCCTGTTCTCCCCGCTCCGCCTCTTCAATCGCCTGCTGCGCCAGATAGTTTCGCAGAATCACTGCCGGATTGGCCGCCTTCATCACAGCCTGGCGTTCTTCATCACTGACCTGCTCATCCAAAAGACGGTTGCGATAGCGCTGATACCAGCTATCAAACGCCTCACGATCGATAAATTCGTCGCGCAGCGGTGAGCGGCTTTCAGCCTGTTGGGTCTCACTCAGCAGCCGGAATGTCAGGGTGTAATCGCTGTGCTCCTGGGTCATCAGTGCCAGCAGATCGGTCAGAATCTGATTATCGCTGCTCTGCTGCGTCAGCAGGCCGAGCTTCGCCCGCATCCGCTCGCCCCAGACCCGCATCAGTTCAGGTTCATAGGCGCTCAGCGCCGTCCGCAACTGTTCGGTGGTCAGCAGACCCGACAGCGCATGCGCCAGCCGGTTGAGATTCCACATGCCAATCATCGGCTGATTTTCAAAGCTGTATCGTCCCTGATAGTCGCTGTGATTGCAGATGAAGTCAGGCTGATAATCATCGAGAAAACCAAACGGGCCATAGTCGATGGTCAGGCCCAGAATCGACATGTTGTCGGTGTTCATCACCCCATGCGCAAATCCCACGCTCTGCCACAGCGCAATAAGGCGCGCGGTGTGTAACACAATGTCGGTAAACCACTGTTGATAGCGGTCCGCTTCCTCTTCCAGATGCGGCCAGTGATGACGGATGGCGTAGTCGGCCAGCTGCTGCACTTTCTCCTGCTGCTGGCTGTAAAAGAAATGCTCGAAATGACCGAACCGCAGATGACTCGGTGAAATGCGCATCAGCATCGCGCCACGCTCGGTGGTTTCGCGATAGACCGGCTCATCGCCTATTGACAGGGTCAGTGCGCGCGTGGTGGGGATGCCCAGATGGTGCAGCGCTTCCGAAGCAAGAAACTCCCGCACGCTGGAACGGATCACGGCACGACCATCGCCCATGCGGGAATACGGCGTCAGGCCTGCGCCCTTGAGGTGCCAGTCCAGTTTACTGCCATCTTCGAGACGCTGTTCACCCAGCAGAATGCCGCGCCCGTCGCCAAGCTGGCCTGCCCAGACGCCAAACTGATGGCCGCTGTAGACCTGCGCCAGCGGCTGCATGCCGGGCAGCAGAGCTGCGCCGTGCCAGACGTCATGACCGTTACCGGCAAAGAGCGCGCTATCCAGACCCATTGAGGTTGCAAGCGGGGCGTTGTGATACAGCAGGCGTCCGCCTGTCAGCGGTGTGGGGTTTAGCGCGGTGTAACACCCTGTCAGTTCACGGAACCAGGTGTTGTCAAAAGAGGCCTTGCCTGAGGACATTGTTTCTCCCATGCGCTGCTCAGCGATACGTAGATTAGTTCTCTAGTGTAACGCTGATAGCGGGGATTAACAGGGAGTATCAGCCGGGATGCTGAGAGGATGGCATGCGATCGTCTGCACAGAGCAGCGAACGCAGTGCATCAGATTTTACGACCGGGAAGAGCGCACCCTGAAAGTCGGCACCGTCCAGCTGGCTGACTTTATCGAACAGCACTTCGTCGTCAATGCCACAAATAATCAGCCGGTCACAATGAGCGCGGAAATTATCAATAATGCTCTGAATAAAGGGGACGAATGAAGCGCGTTTTGCCAGCGAATGAATAAATTCTTTGTCCAGGCAGATGCAGCTGAATAAATTATCGTAGACCGCATTAGAGGGTGCCTTGCCTGCGCCGAAATGTGAAAGCGCTAAATTAAATTCAGCATGCAGGTCCGCCAGCAGGGGATTATTTTTGCCCAGTTTCAGTTGCGGAAACGTTTCAGTTATATTCAACAGAATGAAAGGCAGCTGTTTTATTTTTCGCATGACTAATTCACTGGCCAGCAGTGTCCGGGCCATACCTTCATCAATACGGATAAATGCTGACACTGAATGCGCTTCAAATAACGCGCGATTCTGCTCCAGCAATCCAATCTGACTTTGCAGCAGGCGCAGCTGGTGCGACTCATCAAGCTGCGGCAGCAACAGGTCCTGCGGCAGAGTGATGGGAGCACTTTCATGCACAAACTGCGTGACCAGCTCGACAGCGGTCAACCGTCCGTGAACATCACAGACAGGATAAAACCAGATTTCCGACTGATAGTCGGCCGAGAGATGAATTTTCATTTTAATGCCAGAATAAGCGGCGATGGGGATATCGTATAGTAATGGTCAGGTACAGGCAATAGTGCCAAATCATTGATGAGACGAACTTCTTTACCCTTCCATTGCCGTTTGCCAATCGGCGATCACGCTTAAGGCAAATAGTCGCGCTAAAATAGCGGTTATTAATGGAGTTAATTAAGCATTAATTATGTTTATTAAAACCTAAGCTCAATAACTGTCATTTAAAATAAACCTTTTACTCTCTGTTTTAACTCTATTTAAAATTGGACTTAAGTCAGATCTGGCGAGCTGCGTTTAAATACGGCGCGCCTGCCAGAACACTTTTCGCCAGTAGACATTGTCCAGCGAGGAGCGGATGACGCCCTGGCTGGTTGAGGCGTGGATAAAAGCATTATCGGTATCATAAATGCCCACATGCAGGCCATTCTCGCCGCGACCGGTTTTAAAGAAGACCAGATCGCCGGGCAGCAGTTCATCTTTGCTGATACGGGTGCCGATATCGCTTTGGGCAGAGGTGGTGCGCGGCAGCTGCAGCGAAAATTTGTCGCGGAAGGTCAGATAGACAAAGCCCGAGCAGTCAACGCCGTTACGACTCATGCCGCCATAGCGATAAGGCGTACCCCGCCAGTGACCGAGCTGATCGTTCAGTTCCGCTATCACGGTGATCGAATCGGAAAGACGGCCATTAATCGGCGGAGCGTGATGACTGCATCCCGTCAGCAGCAGAACTAAAATCAGCAAACCCAGGCGCATCGCCAAATGTCCTTATCAGAAGTTACAACCGGCTTAATGTAGCGGTAAAGCCCGCCAGGTAGCAAGTCTCAGGGCAGGACGGTCAGTAGCGTGCGTCCTTCGAGTTGAATCTGCCGGAAAGCTATCTGGTAGAGCGGTGTCAGCCGCTGCGGCGTCAGGACTTTTGCCGGTTCGCCCTGCGCAACCACCTGTCCCCTGTTCATTAGCCAGACGCGATCGGCCTGTTGCAGGCTGTGGTTGAGGTCGTGACTGCTGGCGATAACGCTGATACCCGCCGCGCATAGCTCCGAAATCAGATCGTCTGCCGCTTTCTGCTGGCCGATATCCAGCGCCGTCAGTGGCTCATCAAGGATCAGCAATCGCCCGTGGGGATTGATGAGGGGATCAATCTGCGCACAGACTGCCGCCAGCCTGACGCGCTGCCACTCACCGCCGGAGAGTCGGGTCAGCGAACGGGATAATTTGTCCTGCAGCTGAAGCCGCTCCAGCAGAGAGCTGAGTCGGGCATCGGACTGCGATCCCGTCTGTTTCAGGTGTAGACGCAGATAGTGCCAGACCGGCATCTGACTCAGCGGTGCCTGCTGCTGTGGCAGCCAGCCGCGAACCCTGGACAGTGCTGCGCCGTTCCAGTCACCTAGCGGCTTTTCGTCCAGCAGCACCGTGCCGGAGGCGGGTTGCAGTCCGGCAATCACGTTAAGTAACGTGCTTTTGCCTGCCCCGTTCGGCCCTGCTACGTGCAGCAACTGACCAGCAGCAAGCTCACCGGTCAGTGCCAGCAGCCGTCCGGAGACGGCAGCCTGTTGCAGGCGCAACAGCATCTATTTTGCCAGCGCCTGCTTAATGGTTTCCAGAATGATGGGATCTTCCGGCGTCATGTCCGGTGCAAAACGCTGGATGACGCTGCCGTCACGACCAATGAGGAATTTTTCGAAGTTCCACAGAATGTCGCCCTGCTCTTTCGGTGCGCGTCCTTTGCTCTCCATGCGCTCGTAAAAGCCGCTGCCTTCCGGACGCACCGCGTCAGGACGGGCTGCAATCATCTGAGCATACAGCGGATGACGTCCTGCGCCATTGACCTCGGTTTTGGCAAACATCGGGAATGTGACGCCATAGGTGGTGCTGCAGAAAGTTTTGATCTCCTCATTGCTGCCCGGCTCCTGCTCGAGAAACTGATTGCAGGGAAAACCGAGTACGCTGAAGCCCTGATCCTGCCAGGCTTTTTGCAGGTTCTCCAGCTCTTCATATTGCGCTGTCAGACCACATTTCGAGGCAACGTTAACCACCAGCAGGACCTTGCCCTGCCACTGTGACAGCGTGGTTTTTTCCCCATCGAGCGTAACCAGTTCAGTCTCATAAATGTTCATGCTATTTCCTTTGCGAATGCTGTTGTGGATGCCGTTATGGATCCAGAATAACCAGCCGAAGCTAGCGCGAAGATTTCACCAGTAAAATAATAAACAGCGGCGCGCCCAGTGTCGCGGTCACGACGCCAATCGGCAATTCTGCCGACGTCAGCGCCAGACGTGCCACGATATCGGCAGCCAGCAGCACAGCCGCGCCCGCCAGCGCCGAAGCCGGCAGCAGATAACGGTGGTCGCTGATGCCACTCAGGCGCAGCAGATGCGGGATCACCAGCCCGACAAAGCCAATGGCACCGGCCATCGCGACACTGATGCCCACCAGCCAGCCCATCGCCAGCACCAGCAGATTGCGCCAGTAGAAAAGTGATAGCCCGAGCTGGCGGGCGGATGTCTCGCCCAGGGCGAGAAGATTGAGGATTGGCCCGGTCGCACCCAGTGCCAGCATTACCGGCAGCAGGACCAGCATCATCCAGCCGTAGCGCCAGTCAATCCCGCTGAATCCTCCCATCATCCAGTACATCAGCTGACGCAGATCGAGACTGGTGCTGAAGTAGACCGCCCAGGTCATGATGGCACTGCAGATAATCCCCAGTGCCACGCCGGTCAGCAACAGCCGGGTGACCGAAAGCTGGCGATGCGCAAAATGCAGCAGGATGAGCGTAATAATCAGCGCACCAGCCATCGCCGCCAGCCCGAGGCTCCACAGCGAGCCGCTGCCCAGCAGCACGCCGAGCACCAGGCCGATACCGGCTCCGTTCGAAACGCCGAGCAGGCCAGGCTCTGCCAGCGGATTGGTAAACAGCGCCTGCATCACAACACCGCATATCGCCAGAGACGCCCCCACCAGCACCACCGCCAGGCTGCGGGGCAACCGCAACTGCCAGACAAAGAGTCTGCTGCTCTCGGTGAACCACGCTGAGGGCGCGATCCAGCTGTCCCCTGCGCAGAGGCTGAGACAGAGCAGTGCAGCGAGCGTAAGAGCCAGCGAAATCAGCCATTTCTGACCGCGCCGATCGGACTGGCGCGCGAACGTGTCGAGCAGAGACATAAGCAGGATTAGCTGAGAAAACAGTGATTTGATTGTAGAGGGATTGCAGAAAAAAGAAAGGCTGATAAGGCGAATTGCGCCATGCTGCGGTGGACATTAACGGGCGCGGAGAGCGGCGATTCTGTGTGCTGAAACCATGAAAAAAGGCCGCTTTCGCGGCCTTTTTGAAACGCTGAAATTCAGTCAGTCTCTTTGGGTGTAGCGTTCTCTACGCGGCTTTTCAGCTTCTGTCCTGGGCGGAACGTTACTACGCGACGCGCAGTAATCGGAATATCTTCACCCGTTTTCGGGTTTCTGCCAGGACGCTGGTTCTTGTCACGCAGGTCAAAATTACCAAACCCAGACAGTTTTACCTGTTCTCCATTCTCCAAAGCGCGACGTACCTCTTCGAAAAACAGCTCTACTAACTCTTTGGCATCGCGTTTGCTCAGCCCGAGTTTCTCAAACAGGTACTCTGACATCTCAGCTTTTGTAAGCGCCATAGGTTCAATCCCTCAAGGTTGCCTGGAATCGCTCTTTTAATGCCGCAACGCATTTGCCAACGGTCGCGGCAATCTCCTCTTCTTCGAGTGTCCGGCTGGTATCCTGCAAAATCAGGCTGATTGCGAGGCTCTTATAGCCCTCAGAAACGCCCTTACCGCGGTACACGTCAAACAAGTTTACGCCAACTACCTGATTTACGCCAACTTTCTTACACTCCGCGATGATATCTGCTGCAGGGACGTTTTCAGCCACCACAACGGCAATATCACGACGGTTCGCCGGGAAGCGGGAAATCTCGCGCGCGTCAGGCAGGACGCGGTCTGCGACCTTATTCCAAAGCAGTTCAAAGACTAAGGTGCGGCCATTGAGATCAAGCTTACGTTCCAGCTCAGGATGAACCACGCCGATAAATCCGATATGTTCATCATGCAAATAAATCGCCGCGCTCTGTCCTGGATGCAACGCCGGATTCGCTTCAGCCCGGAAGCTGATGTCATCCAGTTTGCCGGTTAAATCGAGCAGCGACTCTAAATCGCCTTTCAAATCATAGAAGTCAACTGTCTGACGCGCCAGATCCCAGTGCTCTTCAACACAGTTACCGCTGATGACGCCAGCCAGCATAAGATCCTGACGGATGCCTAAATCCGCCTGGGTATCCGGCACAAAGCGTAAGCCGCTCTCAAACAGGCGTACGCGGCTCTGCTGGCGGTTCTGGTTGTAGACCACCGCGCTAAGCAGACCGGTCCAGAGTGACAGGCGCATGGTCGACATATCGCTGGAGATTGGGCTTGGCAGTAACAGCGCCTCTTCACCCGGATGCAGCAGCTGCTGGATTTTCGGATCGACGAAGCTGTAAGTAATCGCTTCCTGATAACCTTTATCCACCAGCAGATTTTTAGCGCGTTTCAGCGACAGGTTCGCTTCGCGGTGCTGAGTCATGACCAGACCGGCCTGCACCGGCACATCCGGAATGTTGTTGTAGCCGTAGATACGGGCCACTTCTTCAACCAAATCTTCTTCGATTGCCATATCGAAGCGCCAGCTCGGGGCGACGGCCTGCCACTGGCCTTCACCCACGGTCACTTTACAGCCCAGGCGAGTCAGAATGTCAGTGACCTGCTCATCTGCAATCACGTGACCAATCAGACGGTCCAGCTTTTCACGACGCAGCGTAATGGTCGCCGGTACCGGCAGGGCTGCCTGATGGGTCTGATCGATAATCGGGCCTGCTTCACCGCCGCAGATGGACAGCAGCAGCTGAGTAGCACGCTCCAGCGCGGTGTGTTGCAGCGCCGGGTCAACGCCACGCTCATAGCGATGTGATGCGTCGGTATGAAGACCCTGACGACGGGCACGACCAGTGATAGAGAGCGGATCAAAGTAAGCGCACTCGAACAGGATGTTCTGCGTTTCGCCGTTTACGCCCGAATGTTCGCCACCAAAGATACCGGCCATCGCCAGCGCCTTCTCATGATCGGCGATTACTAAAGTATCACTCTGCAGGCTGGCTTCGGTGCCATCCAGCAGCGTCAGCTTTTCGCCCTCTTTCGCCATGCGCACCACGATACCGCCGTCAATGCGGTCCAAATCGAAGGCATGCATCGGCTGACCCAGCTCCAGCAGAACGTAGTTGGTAATATCCACGACCGCATCGATTGAGCGAATGCCGCAGCGACGCAGTTTCTCTTTCATCCACAGCGGCGTTGACGCCTTGACGTTAATCCCTTTCACGACACGGCCCAGATAGCGCGGACAGGCTTCTTTTGCGTCAACCTGAATCGGGAAAGTTTCGTTCAGCGTGGCTGCGACCGGCTGCATCTCTGGCACGTTCAGCGGTAATCCGTTCAGCACGGCGACATCACGGGCAATACCGATCAGACCCAGGCAGTCAGCGCGGTTAGGCGTGACGCTGATTTCAATGGTGGTGTCATCCAGTTGCAGGTAATCACGGATGTCGGTGCCAATCGGCGCGTCGGCAGGCAGTTCGATGATGCCATTGTGGTCGTCGGAAATGCCCAGCTCTGAGAATGAGCAGAGCATGCCTTCAGACGGCTCGCCACGCAGTTTGGCCGCTTTGATTTTGAAATCACCTGGCAGCACGGCGCCTACGGTCGCGACAGCGACTTTCAGTCCCTGACGGCAGTTCGGCGCGCCACAGACGATATCCAGCAGGCGATCGCCGCCCACGTTGATTTTGGTGACACGCAACTTATCGGCATTGGGGTGCTGACCGCACTCCACCACTTCACCGACCACGACGCCGTGGAACGCACCGGCAACCGGCTCAACGCCGTCCACTTCCAGACCGGCCATGGTGATTTGTTCAGACAGCGCGGCGCTGTCCAGGGCTGGATTTACCCATTCGCGTAACCAGAGTTCACTGAATTTCATTGGATATCCTGCCCTTACTTAAATTGTTTGAGGAAACGTAAATCATTTTCGAAGAAAGCACGCAGGTCGGTCACGCCATAGCGCAACATGGTCAGACGCTCCATGCCCATACCAAAGGCGAAGCCGGAGTAAACTTCCGGATCGATGCCGACATTGCGCAGCACGTTAGGGTGAACCATGCCGCAACCCAGCACTTCCAGCCACTTGCCGTTTTTACCCATGACGTCCACTTCTGCGGATGGCTCAGTAAACGGGAAATAGGATGGACGGAAACGAATCTGCAAATCTTCTTCGAAGAAGTTGTTCAGGAAGTCGTGCAGCGTGCCCTTCAGGTTGGTAAAGCTGATATTTTTATCAACAATCAGCCCTTCCATCTGATGGAACATCGGCGTGTGTGTCTGATCGTAGTCGTTACGGTAGACGCGGCCCGGCGCAATAATGCGGATGGGCGGCTGCTGAGCCATCATAGTACGGATCTGCACACCAGAGGTCTGGGTACGCAGCAGACGCGTGGCGTCGAACCAGAAGGTATCGTGATCGGCACGCGCCGGGTGGTGGGCAGGAATATTCAGCGCATCGAAGTTATGATAATCATCTTCGATTTCTGGTCCGGTCATGACGGCAAAGCCTAACTCACCAAAGAAAGTCTCAATGCGATCCATGGTGCGGGTGACCGGATGCAGGCCACCATTCTCAATGCGACGGCCCGGCAGAGAGACATCGATGGTCTCTTCCGCCAGACGGGCATTGAGCACTGCGGATTCCAGGGCATCTTTGCGCGCATTCAGGCGCTCAGTGACCTGCTGTTTCGCTTCGTTGATTACCGCACCCGCTGCAGGACGCTCTTCTGCTGGCAGCTCGCGCAACGTCGTCATCTGCAGTGTCAGATGTCCTTTCTTACCCAGGTATTCGACGCGCACAGCGTCAAGGGCGGCGATATCCGTCGCCCCGTCGATGGCCGCCGTGGCGCTGGCCACCAGTTCTGCGAGTTGGGACATAATTTCCTCTTTTTCCAGTCAGGCTGGTCAGTTCTCGTTGGGACCTGCCGGTCCAATATACTTACGCCAGAAACAAAAAAGCCTCCACGAGGGAGGCTTTCAGCGCGATTTTTCGTTTCTTCTCTTATGCGCAAAAGCCCCCGAATGTCAGGCGCTAAAGTAAAAAAAGAAACGGAAAATAGCAGCATTCATGCTTGCGGTTACCTTGTCATGCTATACGGGGGTGTACTATTGAAATGCTCAGCGACTAAAAAGTCAATCATTTGCGTAAGTTACAGGCAATAAAAAAGGGAGCAAGCTCCCTTTTCCATCTGACTTACGCCAGGGCTGATTTCGCTTTTTCGACCAGTGCAGAGAATGCCACTTTATCGAATACTGCGATGTCTGCCAGGATCTTACGGTCAATCTCAATGGCTGCTTTTTTCAGCCCATTGATGAAACGGCTGTAAGACATGCCGTTCTGACGTGCCGCTGCGTTGATACGCGCGATCCACAGCTGACGGAACTGACGCTTACGTTGACGACGGTCACGGTAAGCATACTGACCAGCTTTGATAACAGCCTGGAAGGCAACGCGGTAAACACGTGAACGTGCACCGTAATAGCCTTTAGCTTGTTTTAAGATTTTTTTGTGACGTGCGCGAGCAACTACACCACGTTTTACACGAGCCATTTAGCTCTCCTGTTTAATATTCTGAATTAATGAAAAAAATTTACTTATGCGTACGGCAGGCAGGCAATTACCAGACCCAGATCGCCTTTAGACACCATGCCTTTCGGACGCAGGTGACGTTTACGCTTAGTAGATTTTTTAGTCAGAATATGACGCAGGTTTGCGTGTTTACGCTTGAAGCCGCCAGAAGCGGTCTTCCGGAAGCGCTTGGCCGCGCCACGTACAGTTTTAATCTTTGGCATTTTAAAAATATCCACTTCGCATTGTTAATAACATGACCCAGACAGGCGAACAGTTAACCGCGCAGCGCGAACGCTGCGCGGTAAATGCTACTTGAAAGCCTACTGTTTCTTCTTAGGAGCGAGCACCATGATCATCTGGCGGCCTTCGATCTTCGAAGGGAAGGATTCGACAATGGCCAAATCCAGATCTTCACACAGGTCTTTACGGACGCGGTTAAGCACTTCCATACCGATCTGCTGGTGCGCCATCTCACGACCGCGGAAGCGGAGCGTGATTTTGGCTTTATCGCCTTCTTCCAGAAAGCGAATCAGGTTGCGTAGTTTGACCTGATAGTCGCCATCATCGGTTCCAGGACGGAATTTGATTTCCTTAACCTGAATAACTTTTTGCTTCTTCTTCTGTTCCTTAGAAGATTTGCTTTTTTCATAGAGGAACTTGCCGTAATCCATGATGCGGCAGACCGGCGGTTCGGCATTCGGGCTGATTTCAACTAAATCGCCGCCCGCTTCCTCGGCTTTTTCCAAAGCTTCGCGTAATGTGACAATGCCAATCGGCTCGCCATCCATGCCTGTTAAGCGCACTTCGGTAGCACGGATTTCACTGTTAATTTTGTTCGGACGCGTAGGTAGTACTCGTTTTCCGCCTTTAATACTTTATTCCTCCAATTGTTGAAGATTTCGGCTGCGAATCTCTTGCTGAAGTTTCTCAACAAACACATCGACATCCATCGACCCAAGGTCTTTACCACGGCGGGTGCGAACGGCAACTTTGCCAGATTCCACCTCTTTATCACCGCAGACCAACATATAAGGGACGCGACGTAATGTGTGCTCGCGGATTTTAAAGCCTATCTTCTCATTTCTCAAGTCTGCCTTCACACGAATGCCAGCATTCTGCAGCTTACGCGTCAAAGACTCAACATATTCTGCTTGTCCATCGGTAATATTCATTACCACGACTTGCAGCGGTGCCAGCCAGGTTGGGAAGAAACCGGCAAATTCTTCGGTAAGAATACCGATGAAACGCTCCATTGACCCCAGAATCGCACGGTGAATCATCACTGGCGTCTGACGATCATTGTTTTCACCCACATAGGTTGCTTCAAGGCGTTTTGGCAGGGAGAAGTCTAGCTGAACTGTTCCGCACTGCCAGGCGCGATCAAGACAATCGTACAAAGTGAACTCAATTTTAGGACCGTAGAACGCGCCTTCGCCTGGCTGGAACTCGAACTCAATATTGTTTTCGTTCAGCGCGGCAGCCAGATCTTCCTCGGCACGATCCCACATGTCATCTGTTCCGATGCGCTTCTCAGGACGGGTGGATAATTTCACCACAATCTTTTCAAAGCCGAAGGTGCTGTACATGTCATAAACCATGCGGATACAGCTGTTCACTTCGTCACGCACCTGCTCTTCTGTACAGAAGACGTGTGCATCATCCTGGGTAAAGCCACGTACGCGCATCAGGCCGTGCAGCGCACCTGATGGCTCATTACGATGACAACTACCAAACTCTGCCATACGCAGCGGCAGGTCACGGTAGGATTTCAGACCCTGATTAAAGATCTGAACGTGCCCAGGACAGTTCATCGGTTTGATGCAATATTCACGGTTCTCAGATGAGGTGGTGAACATCGCTTCTTTATAGTTTTCCCAGTGCCCGGTTTTTTCCCACAGGACGCGATCCATCATGAATGGACCTTTCACTTCCTGGTACTGGTACTCTTTTAACTTGCTGCGGACAAACACTTCCAGCTCACGGAAGATGGTCCAGCCGTCATTATGCCAGAAGACCATGCCTGGTGCTTCTTCCTGCATGTGGTAGAGATCAAGCTGCTTACCAATCTTACGATGGTCACGCTTCGCCGCCTCTTCCAGACGCTGCAGATAGGCTGCCAGCTGCTTTTTGTCTGCCCATGCGGTGCCATAAATACGCTGCAGCATTTTGTTGTTGCTGTCGCCGCGCCAGTAGGCACCGGAGATCTTCTGCAGTTTAAAATGATAGCAGAACCGCATGTTCGGCACGTGCGGACCGCGGCACATGTCGACATATTCTTCGTGATGATACAGGCCAGGCTTATCGTCATGGCTGATGTTTTCATCAAGAATGGTGGTCTTGTAAATCTCGCCGCGCGCCGCAAACACGTCGCGTGCTTCCTGCCAGCTGACCTTCTTCTTCACCACATCGTAGTTGGTTTCAGCCAACTGATGCATGCGTTTTTCCAGCAGGTCGATATCTTCCTGGGTCAGGGTACGATCGATGTCGACATCGTAATAGAAGCCGTTATCAATGACCGGGCCGATCGCCATTTTGGTATCCGGCCACAGCTGTTTAATCGCATGCCCTAACAGGTGCGCACAGGAGTGACGGATGATTTCCAGACCCGCTTCATCTTTAGCGGTAATAATCGCGACGGCGGCATCTTCGGTGATGGGATCAACCGCATCAACCAGTTCACCGTTAACGCGGCCAGCGATACAGGCTTTCGCCAGACCCGGGCCGATGTCGAGCGCAATATCCATCACACTGACAGGGCGGTCAAACACGCGCTGGCTGCCATCAGGAAGCGTAATTACAGGCATTTCATATCCTTATTTGCAGTGGTAAGCCACACGAAAGCCTACATGCAACGTAATGTAAAATTAGTGACCTGGCGTGATATCAGACCCACATTGTCCGAATGTCACCAGGATTGCAGTGCGGAGCAGATGATAGCAGTTTTCCCCGGCGAGAAAAACCCATGCCCTTTTCGCTAAGCCGTGGAGAGAACAAAAAAAAGCGGCCTGACATAATGTCAGGCCGCCGGGGATACCACGGGCAAAAATGCGCTTACATCGCGTAAGAGAGCATGATTGAGGTTTTGGTATCCGTACGATCCGGCGCAGATTCTGGCGGATTGTTGTTCCAAGTGACGTTATAAGCCAGCTTCAGTGCGAAGTGGCTATTGATTGCCACCTGCAGGCCGGTTTCGGAGTTCACCGTGGTGTCTTCTCCGAAGCTGCTCAGCACGGACACGCCCTGAATGAATTTGGTGGTGTCGGTCAGCTGCCACTGATAGCTGACTGCGCCATAGCCCAGCGCCTTGGTCTGATGACCGCCTGCGTGGTAATCGTCATAACGTACACCCGGACCGAATTCCGCACGCAGCGAGTGCACCGGACCGTTCAGGATCTGACGACCGTAACCGGCAGTCAGCACGTCACGTGAATCGTAACCATTGAAACGATCGCTTAACCAGCTCGCCTGTCCAAACAGGTAGTCATAGGAGTTGAGGTTATAGCGTGAACGGCCACCGATGTTGTACGTCTCAGAAGAGCGCTCATCATTTGACGAGGTGTTGGCTGCGTTACCCCACAAGCTGTAAGCCATAGACGACTGATACCAGGTCATATTGGTCTGAGCAGTCGTTGATGAACTGGTGGTGTTACCGGTTTGCGCCAGGTATCCCGCAGCAGCAGAACCTTCAAACGGCTTTTTCGCTGTAGAAGGGTCATCCATTGACGTAAATACGGCGTTATCGGCCAGTGCCTGGTGACAAAAAGCTCCGGCGGAGAGCAAAAGAACAGCAGACAGCTTGTTATAGGCTTTCATTAAATGTGATCCGTGCGACTGTTTAAAAAACGGAGAGTCTGAAGCGTTTTGCCGGGCATTCAATGCAATTTACGGTAAGTTTTGTAAAAAATTATTAACTTACACAAAATGCCTGGAATCGCCCTGACAACCCCTGTTAATTGGGACTCATCTCATTAACGTCGCGCATTATAGTGCTGCACAAATGAAAAGCCAGACGTAACGGCAGAAGAATTTTGCATCACCTCACTGGCTCCTTACACAGATTTACGCTATGCGTCACGTCAGACATGCAGCATCTCCTTCATAATTCGCCTGATTTTTCGCCATGGTCTACGCTCAGTTCAGTTTCTTTTCCCCCGGAGATACCTCATGAGCAGCAATGAATTAACCCGCTATATCGTGACCTTTCACTATCAGGAATCGGGATTAAGTGACATCCTGGAGCTGACCAGCGCGATGACCGCCGCCGGTTTTACGACCACGCTGGCGGATGAGAGTGGTCATCCCCATGAACTGGGTACCAATAGTTATGGCATTGTCAGCACGCTGGACGCGGAAGATCTGCGACAGCAGGTCACTGCGGCCGGTGAAAGTGCGCTGGGTCAGAAACCTGAGGTGACCGTCACGACCTTTGAAGAATATCTGCGCGACGCCGCCGATCATCGCCCGACCACCTCCGCGCCAGAATAAGAGGTGCAATCGCGCAGGTTTTGGTGAATATTTAGGCATCACAATCTGACTTACGCAGCGAATAACGAGGATAGCCCTATGTGGTCAGCCATTAGTCGTCTGTTAAGCGAGCAGTTAGGCAACGCCGAAATCACCCAACGTCACGCCCTGGCGGGCGGTGATATCCATCCCACCTGGCACATCCGCTATGGTGACCACGACGTCTTCGTCAAAAGTAACAGCCGCGAAATGTTGTCGCTCTTTACCTGGGAAGCCGATCAGCTGGCGTTGCTGGCGCGCACCGGCACCGTTCGGGTGCCAAAAGTTTATGGTGTGGGCCATCATCGTGAAGAGAGCTTTCTGCTGCTGGAGTACATCCAGCCACAGCCACTTGATGAGCAGAGCGCGTATCAGCTGGGTCAGCAACTGGCGCACCTGCACCAGTGGAGCGAGCAGACGCAGTTCGGGCTGGATTTCGACAACAACATTACCACTACGCCTCAACCCAATAGCTGGCTGCGACGCTGGTCGGTGTTTTTTGCCGAACAGCGCATTGGCTGGCAATTGCAGCTGGCGGCGGAAAAAGGCATTCAATACGGTGATACAGAGCTGATTATCGCCTCCGTGCAGCGGGTGCTCGCCTCGCATCATCCGCAACCGTCGCTGCTGCATGGCGATCTCTGGCCCGCTAACTGCGCTAGCAGTGACAACGGCCCCTGGCTGTTCGATCCCGCCTGCTACTGGGGCGACCGCGAATGCGATTTAGCGATGCTGAGCTGGTACCCCAACCTGCCTCGTCAGATTTACGACGGCTATCAGTCGGTGTGGCCCTTACCGGATGGGTTTTCGCAGCGTCTGCCGGTCTACCAGCTCTACTATCTGCTGAACCGGGCTAACGTGTTTGGCGGGCACTGGCCTGGCGATGCACAGTTCGCCATTGGCCAGTTGCTGGATGAGGATGCGCTCGGCAACAGTCAGGCCAGACCGGCCTGACTGAGGGGGCTTGTCAGATAAAGCCCAGCAGCGACAGCGCGAAATAACCGGCTATCGCTATCACTACCGGCAGCACATAGAGCGGGAAAATCTGCAGGAAGATGGTGTGGCGAGGAACGCGCACCTTCTCTTCCAGCTGCTGGCGGGTGCGCCCTTCAGGACCTTTTGCCTGCTCCAGAATCATCTGATCCTCGATACCTTCTTTGACGTGACGCGCCTGACGGCCCATCCGCGCGCCTGATGACTCCAGCGCCAGTCCGACAAAAATCAGAATGTAGATCAGCCAGAAACCCAGATTCATCTGACCGTTAAATTCCGGCACCGGCGAGTTATGCCAGAAGACGTTGAGGAACGGCGTGTTAAAACGCAGCATATCAACGATGACATGGACGAAATCGAGCATGACGGCGTCAATGCCTGGCTGCTTTTCGCTGTGCTTAAACATAAAGCTCAGAACAGAAATAATGGTCGACATCAGGGCCACTAAAAAGAGCACCCAGCCCGCTACTCGCTTAAGGATGGCGATACGGCCAGCCTGTTGATAGGTCATAATATCTCCTGAACCCGGAATCCAATTTGCCGTCAGTCTACCTGCCATCGGTGAAATTTCCCAAATAAAGCGTGGCCGATCGGGCAGTGAGTGCGTCCGCAGAGAATGATGTTAAGGTAAAGCCGACTTTATTTATAAGGAGACCGCTGATGACCTGGCACCGCCCTGTCCTCGCCGCCCTGTTTGATATGGATGGCTTACTGATCGATTCTGAGCCGCTGTGGGATCAGGCTGAGCTGGATATCTTTTCAACGCTGGATGTTGACCTGTCACGTCGCAGTGAAATGCCCGACACCCTGGGTCTGCGCATCGATCAGACGGTGCGGATGTGGTACGAAACGCTGCCCTGGCAAGGCCCCTCTCAGCAGGAGGTCACCGAGCGCATTATCGCTCGCGCCATGACACTGGTGGACCAGACTCGCCCTCTGCTGCCGGGCGTGGAAACGGCGCTGCAACTGTGCCGCGATCAGGGGCTGAAAATCGGCCTTGCCTCGGCATCGCCGCTCCGGATGCTGGAACAGGTGCTGGAGATCTTCAATCTGCGCCACTATTTCGATGTGCTCTCGTCAGCAGAAGCACTGCCCTACAGCAAACCCCATCCGCAGGTCTACCTCAACGCTGCCGACAGCCTGGCGATCGATCCGCTCAACTGCGTCACGCTGGAAGATTCCTTTAACGGCATGATCGCCACCAAAGCCGCACGTATGCGGTCAATTGTGGTGCCCGCGGCTGAACACCGCGACGATCCCCGCTGGACGCTGGCGGATGTCCGGCTGGACAATCTGACACAGCTCAGCCTGCAGCATCTGCAGGGATGATCAACAGCCCGCCTGATGCGGGCTTTTTTTTTGCCTGTTACACCTCTCACTTGATCCCGCCCGCAATAAAATAAAACAACGTTTCATTTTTATTGAATTCCCATGCCGCTCTGCCTAAGATGCCCGAAGCGTCCCCGTTCGGGGCATGAATAACCTGACCTGCAGAGAGGCCTGAGATGGACATTCGTCAAAGTATCCACAGCGATCACGCAAAACAACTCGACACTGACGCGCTGCGCCGCGAGTTCCTGATTGAGACCATTTTTACTGCCGATGACTACACCCTGACCTACAGCCACATCGACCGCATCATCATTGGCGGCGTGATGCCGGTGAACAAGCCAGTCACGATCGGTGATGAGATGGGAAAACAGCTGGGCGTCAGTTATTTTCTCGAACGCCGCGAGCTGGGCATGATCAATATTGGCGGGCCAGGGCTGGTAGAAGTAGACGGTAAAGCGTGGGAAATCGGTCACGAAGAGGCGCTCTACATCGGCAAAGGGGCGCGCAATCTGCTGTTCCGCAGCCTGAACCCGTCTAAGCCCGCCAAATTCTATTACAACAGTGCGCCCGCCCACAGCACCTTCCCGGACAAGAAAATCACGCTGCAGGAGGCGGCCACCGCAACGCTGGGTGATGCCGCGACCTCTAACCGCCGCACCATTAACAAATTCATCGTGCCGGATGTGCTGCCGACCTGCCAGCTCACCATGGGCTTAACCAAACTGGATGAAGGCAGCCTGTGGAACACCATGCCCTGCCACACCCACGAACGTCGCATGGAAGTCTACTTCTACTTCGATATGAGTGAAGAGAGCGCCGTCTTCCACATGATGGGACAACCACAGCAAACCCGCCATCTGCTGGTACACAACGAGCAGGCGGTCATCTCACCCAGCTGGTCAATTCACGCCGGTGTTGGCACCCAGCGTTACACCTTTATCTGGGGCATGGTGGGTGAGAATCAGGTCTTTGATGACATGGACCACGTCAAAATCAGTGAACTGCGCTGAGCAGAGGAGAAATACCATGGTACTGAATACGTTTAACCTGGAAGGTAAAGTGGCGCTGGTGACCGGCTGTAACACCGGTCTGGGGCAAGGTATGGCGCTGGGTCTGGCGCAGGCGGGCTGTGATATCGTCGGCGTTAACCGTGATGGCCCGGATGATACCCAAAGCAAAGTTGAAGCGCTGGGTCGCCGATTCTGGCCGGTGCAGGCCGATCTGATGCAGACCAGCGTGGTCACCTCTGTGGTTGAACAGGCAGTGGCTGCGGCAGGCAAAATTGACATTCTGGTCAACAATGCCGGCATTATCCGGCGTGAAGACGCGCTGAATTTCAGCGAGCAGGACTGGGATGATGTGATGAACATCAACAGTAAGAGCCTGTTTTTCCTGTCACAGCAGGTGGCACGTCAGTTTATCGCCCAGGGTAAGGGCGGCAAGATTATCAATATTGCCTCTATGCTCTCCTTCCAGGGTGGAATCCGGGTGCCCTCTTATACCGCTTCAAAAAGTGCCGTGATGGGCCTGACCCGTCTGATGGCAAACGAGTGGGCGAAACATGGCATTAACGTCAACGCCATCGCGCCCGGCTACATGGCGACCAACAATACCGAGCAGCTGCGTAATGATGAGTCACGCAGCGAAGAGATCCTGGGCCGTATTCCGGCCGGACGCTGGGGCGTGCCCGATGACATGATGGGCCCGGTGGTCTTCCTGGCCTCTTCTGCGTCTGATTACGTCAATGGCTACACCCTGGCAGTTGATGGCGGCTGGCTGGCACGTTAATCTTTCGGGCGGGCAGTGTTTCATCGCTGTCCGCCTTGTTAATATTCATGCTTCGTTACAGCGTCACATGTTCTCATTTACTGGATAAATCCCTATACTGGATGCATCGACAGCTTTCTTTGCAACCAGGTTCTATCATGACGGGCGAAGGCCACATCATTTTTGCCATTGCCAGCGCTATTTTTGCTAAGCGTGCTGAGCTGACACCCGTGCTGGCGCAGGCCGACTGGTGGCATCTTGTTCCCTCAGCCCTGCTGACATGTCTGTTACCCGATATCGATCACCCTAAATCTCTGCTGGGACAGCGACTGAGCTGGCTCTCTCATCCTATTGCGCGGGCGTTTGGCCATCGGGGCTTTACCCACAGTTTGCTGGCCATCGCCGCCGGTTTGTGGCTTTTTCAGATTAACCTGCCCCAGTCGTCGCCAATACCGGCCGATGTGCTGCAGGGTCTGACGCTGGGCTACCTGAGCCATATCGTGGCCGACATGCTGACGCCCGCCGGGGTTCCGCTGCTGTGGCCCTGCCGCTGGCGCTTCCGCCTGCCGATTCTTCGCAGCCAGAAAGGCAATCAGCTTGAGCGGGCATTGTGTCTGGGACTGGTGGGATATGCGCTGTGGTTTCCGGTGGGGATGCCATCTTTTGGTGCAAACGGCTGGCCGTCACAGCTGTTCGATACGCTACAAAATGGCGTCGGGCGGTTAATTTCCAGTCATACTGCGCAATAAAAGAGCATAAACCACCATTAAGTTATAAAGCATTCCATTTGGATATAAGGCACCCTCTGCACCTGCTGTTACCATTCCTGCTGTCTTAATTCGTGATTAACATTATGCGGCCTTCCCGTGACGGAAGGCCGCATTACTCTGGAGTTTCAGCATGGACCTTCCTCTTACGCTTAATATCGTGGCCTTTGTGGTGCTGCTGGTATTGCTCTCCCGCTTCAGCCGTCAGAGCTGGAGCCTGTCGAAAAAAGTGCTGACCGGTCTGGTGATCGGCGTACTGTTCGGCCTGGTGTTGCAGTTGATCTACGGCGAAAACAGCGCAGTGGTCAAAGAGTCGATCAGCTGGTTTAACATCGTCGGCAATGGCTATGTCCAGTTGCTGCAGATGGTCGTAATGCCGCTGGTATTCGTTTCTATTCTGAGTGCAGTCGCCCGTCTGCATAACGCCTCGTCGCTGGGAAAAATCAGCGTACTGACTATCGGCGTTCTGCTGTTTACCACCGCGATTTCGGCGCTGGTCGGCGTGTTCGTTACAGGCCTGTTTGGTCTGAGCGCAGAAGGTCTGGTTCAGGGCGTGCAGGAGACCGCGCGTCTCAGTGCGATCCAGAGCAACTACGTCGGCAAAGTGGCTGACCTGACCGTGCCGCAGCTGGTGCTCTCCTTTATCCCGAAAAACCCGTTTGCCGATCTGACCGGAGCCAGTCCGACCTCCATCATCAGCGTCGTGATCTTTGCCGCTTTCCTGGGTGTGGCTGCACTGCAGTTGCTGAAAGATGATGAAGTTAAAGGTCAGCGCGTGCTGGTGGCGATCGATACGCTGCAGTCGTGGGTCATGAAGCTGGTGCGTTTAGTGATGAAGCTGACGCCGTATGGTGTACTGGCGCTGATGACCAAAGTGGTTGCCGGTTCTAACCTGCAGGACATCATCAAGCTGGGCAGCTTTGTGGTCGCCTCTTACCTCGGTCTGGCCATCATGTTTGGTGTTCACGCCCTGCTGCTGTCGGTCAATGGTATCAACCCGATGCGCTTCTTCCGTAAAGTGTGGCCGGTGATCACCTTCGCCTTCACCAGCCGCTCCAGCGCAGCCAGCATTCCGCTGAGCGTGGAGACCCAGACCCGTCGTCTTGGCGTGCCGGAGTCGATTGCCAGCTTCGCGGCATCTTTTGGCGCCACTATCGGCCAGAATGGCTGTGCCGGTCTCTATCCGACCATGTTGGCGGTGATGGTTGCCCCAACCGTCGGGATCAACCCGTTTGACCCGCTGTGGATTGCAACCCTCGTCGGAATCGTCACGCTGAGCTCAGCAGGCGTTGCCGGTGTCGGCGGTGGTGCCACCTTTGCTGCACTGATCGTCCTGCCTGCGATGGGCCTGCCGGTGACCCTTGTGGCGCTGCTGATCTCGATTGAGCCGCTGATTGATATGGGTCGTACTGCCCTGAACGTCAACGGTTCCATGACCGCCGGCTCTCTGACCAGCCGCTGGTTAGGGATGACCGATAAACGCGTACTGGACAGTGACGACAACGCCGAGCTGGCGCACCGTTAATCTGCCTTAAACCTGGCGCGCCCGCGCCAGGTTTTTCCCGCCCCTCTTCTCCATAATCTCCCCCATTGATGGCGACGCCGTTAAGAAAGCGTTAAGCATGGTAAACAGGCGAAAAATCGGCGCTTTAGTGCTTGTCTTTACCCGATAAAAGGCGAATTCTGCATCCAGTCTTATGAGGAGAACACCTGATGAAAAAGATAATCGCCTCGCTTCTGACGCTGACGCTTCTGACGCCCGCTCTGGCTTTCGCCCATCCTGGCGACTGGGGCCCGGGATGGGGACGGCATGGCGGCCCTGGGCCACACTGGGTTGGTCCGCGACCTCACTGGGGCGGACCGGGACCGTATCGCTTTCTGCCTGAGGCCGCAACGGCGGTGCTGATAGGCGGACTGACCTATTATCTGCTGAATGGCAGTTATTATCAGCGCCACGGCGATGAGTATGTGGTGGTAGAGCCGCCAGCCGAGTCGCGGGTCAGCAGTGAGATGCGGGTACTCGACTTTAACGGCAAACGCTTCTATGTGCAGGCGGGTCACTACTACCAGCGGCAGATAGATGGCGATTATGTTGAGGTGCCGCGCCCGGCAGGATTGTAGTCTGTGCCACAACGAAAAACGGCCCGTCATGATGACGGGCCGTTTACTATTCAGAGGCGCTATAACTTACTGCTGAACCTGCGGATCGGTGTCATATTCCGCACAGCTCTGGAAGCCGTAGTTCATCACACGGCCGGTGTCGTTGTAGCTCACGAAGTAAGTCTGAGCTTTACCGTCGCGCTGACCCAGAACATAAGTCTGGCAGGTGCCGCGCGCGTGAACCATGGTGATTTCGGTTGAAGGTGTACCGGCGATCTGGCGAACCTGATCACGGGTCATACCCTTTTTAACATCCTTTACCACTGGCTTAGTCACGTAGCTTTCCGCACGATCGTAAGTCGTACAACCAGACAGTGCAGCCAGTGTCAGCGCCGCAGCGATACATCCCATCACTTTATTCATCTTGTTGTTCCTCATTGATTGTCCATGTGGAAACAAGCCTGGAACATAAATGCTGAATTATCAAGTTTATGAGGAACAATTAGTGGCATCGTAAACGTCAGGATTTCGTAAATAAGGCTGTTTTACTGTCAACGCAGCCGTATACTTCCTGGCAAAACAGGTCCCGAAAGCGACACGAGTTCAGCCTCCGCACCCTCAATCGGTACAGGTGCAGATTGGCGTGATTGTCGCACTACCGGAACCTGTTCTCTTACCCGCTTTCTGTTCACCCCATCGCTGACTATCCCGAGGAACAATGACCCCTGCTCACTCCAACCGACTGGTTTATGCCATTACGCTGGGCCTTCTGGCCGCACTCGGCCCGCTCTGCATCGACCTCTATCTGCCTGCTCTGCCGCAGATGGCGCAGGATCTGCACACCGAAACCGCTACCGCGCAGCTGAGTCTGACCGCCGGTCTGCTGGGTCTGGGCTTTGGCCAGCTGCTGTTTGGCCCGCTGAGTGATAAGTCTGGACGCCTGCGTCCATTGACCCTGTCGCTGGTGTTGCTGTTTATCGCCTCAATGGGTTGCGCGCTGGCGCAGGATATCCACCAGCTGCTGGTGGCGCGGTTGTTCGAAGGGTTAGCGGGCGCGGGCGGCGCGGTGCTGTCACGGGCGATTGCACGCGATATGTACAGCGGCCATGAGCTGACACGCTTCTTTGCACTGCTGATGCTGGTCAACGGTCTGGCACCGATTGGCGCGCCGGTACTGGGCGGCGTGCTGATGACGATAGTCGACTGGCGCGGCATCTTCATGGTGCTGGGCGGCATTGCTATTCTGCTGATCCTGCTGGCGCGCTGGAAGCTGCATGAAACCCTGCCCGAAGAACGCCGCAGCCAGGGATCGATATTCTCTGCTTACGCCGCACTCGGGCAGGTGGTTACGCATCGCCCCTTTATGGGCTTCTGTCTGACCCAGGGCTTTATGATGTCCGGCATGTTCGCCTACATCGGTGCCTCGCCGTTCGTGCTGCAACAACTCTATGGTCTGTCGCCTCAGGCCTTTAGCTTCTGCTTTGCGGCCAACGGATTTGGCCTGATCATTGCTTCACAGACCAGCGCCCGCCTCTGTCCGTTGTGGGGCGAATATCGGGTGCTGAAAGGCGGACTGACGCTGGCCTTTGTCGCCTCCAGCCTGCTGCTGCTGGCCGCGCTGCTCCATGCACCGCTAGCGCTGCTGCTGGTGGCGCTGTTCTTTACCATCGCCAGCAACGGCGTCATCGCCACCACCGCCTCGTCACTGGCGATGCAGAGTCAGGGTCATCGCGCTGGCAGCGCCTCAGCCGTCATTGGCGTCACCATGTTCACGCTCGGCGCGATTACCGTGCCGATCACCGGCATTGGCGGCACCTCAGTACTCAGCATGTGTGCCACCATTTTTGGCTGCTTTATGATGGCGATCCTGATGTTTAACGTGCTGGCGAAAAAACCGCAGCCGCAGGTAAAAACTCACTGATTTCGCAACGTTTAGCCGTAATCAGTTGCCGCTTAAGCTTGTTGTTTTCACGCAGGCACGTTAGCTTTACTAAAACGTTCGCATCGAGCCGACAGGCCACTGACCTGAGGAGAAGTTCATGTCACTGCAGCAGGAAATTATTGAAGCACTGGGTGTGAAGCCCACTATCGACGCCGAGCAGGAAGTGCGCGTCAGCGTCGATTTTCTCAAAGCCTACCTGAAACGTCACAGCGGACTGAAAACGCTGGTGCTGGGGATCAGCGGCGGACAGGATTCAACCCTGGCGGGCAAGCTGGCGCAAACGGCGATCAGCGAACTGCGTCAGGAGAGCGGTGACAACGACTACACCTTTATTGCGGTGCGTCTGCCGTATGGAGTACAGGCGGATGAGCAGGATTGTCAGGACGCGCTGACCTTTATCAAACCCGACCGTTCGCTGGCAGTAAACATCAAAGAGTCCGTGCTGGCCAGTGAGCGCGCGCTGAAAGAGGCGGGTATAACGCTTTCCGATTTTGTGCGTGGCAATGAAAAAGCGCGCGAGCGAATGAAAGCGCAATACAGCATCGCCGGTATGACCAAAGGGGTGGTGGTCGGCACGGACCACGCCGCTGAAGCCGTCACCGGGTTCTTCACCAAATATGGCGATGGCGGCACTGACATCAACCCGCTGTTCCGCCTGAACAAGCGTCAGGGCAAGCAGTTACTGAAACACCTTGACTGCCCGGAACATCTCTATCTGAAGAAACCGACGGCCGATCTGGAAGATGATCGCCCTGGCCTGCAGGATGAAGTGGCGCTGGGCGTCACCTACGAGATGATCGATGACTACCTGGAAGGTAAAAGCATCAATCCTGACAGCGCCCGTATCATCGAAGGCTGGTATCAGAAAACCGAGCACAAACGTCGCCCGCCCATCACGGTGTTCGACGACTTCTGGAAGTAATCCTGCGCCTCCTTTGCCCCGGCAAGGGAGGCTTCACCCCTTCACCTTGTTGATCCCTGCATGCCTGCCACCGTTTCGCGCGCTACCCTCATCGGGCTTATTGCCATTCTGCTCTGGAGCACCACCGTAGGTCTGCTGCGCAGCGTCAGTGAAGCCTTTGGCGCCACCGGCGGCGCGGCGCTGATCTACACCACCACGGCGATTCTGCTCTGCCTGACCCGCGGCCTGCCCAGACCCGGCGCGCTGCCCGCTCTTTACCTGTGGCTGGGCGGTGCTCTCTTTGTCGGCTATGAAATCTCTCTGGCGCTAGCTATCGGGCTGGCCAGCGATCGCAGCCAGTCGCTGGAGCTGGGGATGATCAACTATCTCTGGCCCTGCCTGACCATCGTACTGGCGATCCCGTTTAATCATCAGCAGCGCTTCCGCGTCTGGCTCTGGCCGGGACTGCTGCTGTCACTGCTGGGGATCGTCTGGGTGATGAAAGGCAGCGGCAGCGGCTCGCCCGCGCTGTTGTGGCAGAATATGCTGCGTAACCCTGTCGCCTATGCACTCGCCTTTATCGCCGCCCTGACCTGGGCGCTCTACAACAACCTGACCCGTCGTTTTGCCCGGGGTGCGAACGGCGTTACGCTGTTTTTTATCCTGACCGCACTGGCGCTGTGGCTGAAATATGCCCTGAGCGATCACTCTGTGCCGATGACGTTCGCGCTGGTTCCGTTGCTGGAAGTGCTGTTTGTCGGACTCTCCACCGCCATCGCCTACTCCGCCTGGAATCATGGGATTCAGCAGGGCAATCTGACGCTGCTGGCCACTGCCTCGTACTTCACGCCGGTGCTATCGGCCCTGCTGGGATCGCTGTGGCTCGGTCTGACACCGCCGCTGGCCTTCTGGCAGGGCGTGGCGATGATCACCCTGGGCTCGCTGATTTGCTGGCTGGCAACACGGCGTCTTTAACCAGACGGCTGGCGATCATTTCACCCGCCTGTTATGCTGTATGGACAACCAGTAAGTGGAGTCCATTTTGGTCAGACGTGCAGCCATTCTTCGCCCCGAACCCGACGCGAATGCAATTTATCAATATCCCGAACACCTGCGTGAATGGCTGGAAGGCCTGCCGAATCATCCTGGCGTCTATACCTTTCATGGCGAAAGCGAGTCACTGCCGCTCTATATCGGTAAAAGTGTCAATCTGCGTTCGCGGGTGATGTCCCATTTCCGCACCCCGGATGAGGCGAAGATGCTGCGCCAGTCGCGGCGAGTGAGCTGGATCCCCACCGCGGGCGATCTCGGTGCGCTGCTGCTGGAAGCGCAGATGATCAAAACCCAGCAGCCGCTGTTTAATAAGCGACTGCGTAAGAACCGCCAGCTCTGTTCGCTACAGATTACCGACGGCAAACCGAATGTGGTTTACGCAAAAGATCTCGATTTCAGTCAGTCTCCCAACCTGTTTGGACTCTATCGCAGCCGCTTTGCCGCGCTGGAACGCCTCAAGCAACTCGCGGATGAGTATCAGCTCTGTCATGGCCTGCTGGGTCTGGAAGCGCTGAGTGCGGGGCGCGGCTGCTTCCGTTCGGCACTGCGCCGCTGCGCCGGAGCCTGCTGCGGTAAAGAGCCGGTGAGCGATCATCAGGATCGACTGCTGGAAGCGCTGGAAAATGTGCGGGTCTTCTGCTGGCCGTGGCAGGGTGCCGTAGGTCTGGTTGAGGAAGGCAAAGAGATGACGCAGATCCACGTCATCGACCACTGGTTCTATCTCGGTTCGGTGAGCAGCATGGATGAGGCCAGAAAACTGCAGCGGCCCAAAGGCGGTTTTGATCACGACGGCTATAAAATCCTCTGCCGCCCGATTCTGTCGGGTGCCTACCCTATTCTTCCGCTATAAAAAAACCGCCGACGCTGCCCACTCACATTCAGTGGACAGCGTCGGCGGTCTCAGACCGTTCGCTTAACGAATATTATTCAGCGGGTTCTGCTGGCGGCGCCATTTTGCCTTCATGCGGGCCTTTCTCAGTCAGACGCTTTTCAAAGTTCGCGTTGTACTGTTTCTTCTGCTCCGGCGTCAGCACGTTATAGAGCTTGTTCTGGGTTTCCAGCATCTTCAGCGCATGCTCTTTCGCATTAGCAGACATCTTCTCTGCCTGCGCTTCTGCTTTGCTCTGGTCGAAGCTGTCAGACGCAATAATGTCGTGAGCCGCACGACGCTCGTCCAGTGACGGGCGTTTCATATCTTTGTGGCTCTCTTTCATGATGTCGCGCATCTGGGTTTTCTGCGCGTCGGTCAGGTTCAGACCTTTAAACATCATCTCCGGCCCGTGGCGCATTGGCGGTTTGTGCATCGCCTTTTCGCTGCCTGCTGGCGGTGGAGTCAGGTTATCTGCTGCTGCATGGACGGCGCTGGCTGCACCAAACGCCAGCGAAGAAGCCAGTAAAAGGGAAGTCAGTTTGCGCATAATAGTGTCCTTATAATTCATGATAATGACGACAGCACTCTGTCGCGTCTTCGGAAACAAGCATACGACGCTGAACGTCAACTACTCAGAGCCTGAGTAAAGCCGTGAAAGCATAAAAGATGAAAAACGGGCAATCATGAAGAGAATAAGAAGAAAGGCGTGAGGAATTGAAAAAGTTTATGAATTTAAAGCGAATCTGGCAGAAATCATGGAGGAGTGTAATGGTTACGACAGGAAAGCGGAAGGCGATCTCCCGTTTTCCTGTCGATTTTTTATCGCCGATGACCCGGAAGGGTAAAGAGAGGATTCAAACCGGCAGCGCCTGGGTCTGTTCGCCCTCTTCGATAAGCATCAGCCCGGCACGCAGCCCGGCGGCCACGTCAGGATTGGGGAACAACACGTATTCCCGCGCCTGCTGCACGTAATAGCGCGTGTCACCATCTTCTGCCAGCAACGCCCCCTGCGGGAATGCGGTAAAGTTCAGCGTTTCCGGCGACATATGCAACGTAAAGTGCTCACTCAGTCGGGTAATCTGCTGCGCAACCCGATAGTGACGCGGTTTCACCGTCGCCGCAGGCATCGCTTCGCCGTAGAGTAAAGAAGCCAGTGCCTGCTGCGCCGCGCTGAACTGGCTGAGATCGTTCTGGCCAAACGGCAGCGCTTTGCCCAGTTCAAGGGTACAGCTGGCTGCACCGAAGTGTTCGCAGCTGAAGTGAGTAAAGGTGCCGCCCGGTGCGCGATGGAACACCAGCGCTTCCAGCCCGGCAGCGGCCAGCCAGTCAAGAAACGCAGGCGGCCAGGGGCGCTCGTTGTGCGGCATCACGCCGAACTGAGGATGGTAAGAGCCGCGAATGGCGGTATGCATGTCGAGATGCCAGCGCGTCTCATCGCACTCGCCCAGCTGCCAGAATGTCTCCAGCGCCTGCTCCAGCCGCAGCACGCGGCGGGCCTCATCGCCATCATCAATATGCTGCCAGCGTCCGCCAAACAGCCGGTTAATGTCATAACGCACATAGCGCTTACCGGCGCGCAGCGCGGTGGGATTACCGAGAATCACCAGCATGCGCTGCTGTAGCGGCTTTTCGCCACGCAGCAGCGGATTAACCAGCTGGTTCACGATTTCCACCGGGGCCGTCTCATTGCCGTGGATCCCGGCAGAGAGCACCAGCGCCTGTTTAACCGGCACCGTCGGCTCCATCAACAGTATGCCGTGATACAACCACTGCCAGCGAAGATGCGCCGTTTCACCACTACGCTTACGCGGCACCTCGCCGGAAAGCGTTTGCTGTAAAAAGTCCTGCATCATTCCTCCTTTGCGCCCTGAGCAGATGGCAGACTCTGCTGCCCCCTGCTTCACTGCTGAAATGCGTATACATTTCCTAAGTCTAGCAGCTTCGTCAGTTCATCCAGCGCGTCGCGTCCCTCACGCAGCAACTGCGGGTCGACCAGATCGGTCTGCGTCAGGCGATCACGGTAATGACGGTCAACCCAGCTATTCAGTGTGCTGAAGAGCTTATCGTTCATCAGCACCGCCGGATTCACTGCCTGCTGCTCCTCTGGCGTCAGCACAACCCGCAAACGCAGGCAGGCTGGACCACCTCCGTTATACATGCTTTCGCGCAGATCAAACACCTTCAGGGCTTTCAATGGCGAGTCACCCTCGACCTGTTCGCACAGGTAGCGCCAGACACCCGGATGCTGGCGTGACTCTTCCGGCAGCACCAGCATCATCGTGCCGTCGGGACGGCTCAGCAGCTGGCTGTTAAACAGATAAGTCTCTACCGCATCTTTCACCGACACCCGATCTGCCGGCACTTCCAGCGCCACAAAACCGGGGACGCGCGCCCGAAGCTGCGCCAGCAGTTCAGGCTGATCAACAAAGGCGTGCTGATGACAGAACAGCATTTGCTGGTTGCTGACCGCAATCACATCGTTATGAAACACGCCCTGATCGATCACCGCAGGATTCTGCTGGGCGAACAGCACGTTTTCGGGTGAGAGCTGATGCAGACGGGCGACCGCCTCGCTGGCCTCACGAGTCTGCCGCGCCGGATAGCGCTGCGGCGCGTTGCCCTCATGGCTGCTGTCACGGCCATAGACAAACAGCTGCACGCCACGCTCACCATAGGCACCGCCGAGACGGTTGTGGTTTGCCGCCCCTTCATCACCAAACATCGCCACCTGCGGCAGCGCATCGTGCACGGCAAAATGGCGATCGTCGCGGAAGATGGAACGCAGCAGCCAGGCGGTTTCTGGTGCTTCCATCGCCCGGTGGAATTTGTTGTTCAGGTTTGCCACCGTCAGGTGAACCCGGCCATCCAGGCTGTCTGCGGACGGCGAAACCGTGGCGGCATTGGCGACCCACATGGCCGACGCGGAGCTGGCGGCGGAGAGTAATACCGGCGCGGTTTTTCCGGCCGCCGCCAGCACCTGCTCATCGCTGCCACTGAAGCCGAGCTGACGCAGCGCCGCAATGTTGGGACGCTCGTGCGGCGGGATCACTCCCTGCACGTAGCCCATATCGGCCAGCGCTTTCATCTTCAGCAACCCCTGCTTAGCCGCCAGACGGGGATTTGACGGCTGCAGCTGGTTACGGGTCGAGGCTTCGTTACCAAACGATAGCCCGGCATAATGGTGCGTTAATCCCACCAGCCCATCAAAGTTGGCTTCGGTTGCCTTCATGAGCGCTTCTCCGGCGCAGAGAAATCGAGTCCCGGCGACAGCGTGGCGGGCAGCGTCAGGTCCGGCGTCTCCAGCGAAGCCATCGGCCAGGCGCAGTAATCCGCCGCATACCAGGCACTGGCGCGATGGTTGCCCGAGGCGCCAATGCCGCCAAACGGCGCGGTACTCGCCGCGCCCGTCAGCGGTTTGTTCCAGTTGACGATACCGGCACGCGCTTCAAGCAGCAACTGATCGAACTGCTGGCGCGAAGGGGAGATCAATCCGCACGACAGGCCGTAACGGGTCTGGTTCGCCAGCGCAATGGCTTCATCAAAGGTGTCATAGCGGATCACGCCGAGCAGCGGGCCGAAGACCTCTTCATCCGGAATGCCCTGCACGCCGGTCAAATCGATAATGCCAGGCGTCAGAATGGCACTGTGGCGATCCGGCCAGCGCATCGCCAGCAGCACCTCACCGCCCGCCTCAACCCGCCGTTGCCACTCACTCATAATCTTCTCTGCCGCGCCGGTGGAGATCACGCTGCCCATAAACGGCTGCGGTTCAGCATTCCAGGCGGCCGGTTGCAGTCGCCCCGCCACCTCAGCCAGCCGCTGCAGAAACGCATCGCCCGCCTCGCCACGTTTAACCAGCAGACGCCGGGCGCAGGTGCAGCGCTGACCGGCAGTAATAAAGGCTGACTGCAGCGTAATATTAACGGCGGCATCCAGGTCGGCCGGATCTTCCACAATCAGGGCGTTATTCCCGCCCATCTCCAGCGCCAGCATCTTCTCAGGCTGACCGGCAAACTGGCGATGCAGCTGATAGCCGGTATGGGCGCTGCCGGTAAACAGCAGGCCATCGATCTGGCTACAGTTCGCCAGCGCCTGGCCGGTTTCACGGCCGCCCTGTAACAGCGCCAGCACACCAACAGGCAGGCCCGCAGCCAGCCAGATCTCAACGGTTTTTTCGGCGGTCAGCGGCGTCAGTTCGCTGGGTTTAAAGACCACGCAGTTGCCCGCCAGCAGCGCCGGAACGATATGACCGTTTGGCAGATGGCCGGGGAAGTTATAGGGGCCAAACACCGCCAGCACGCCGTGCGGACGATGGCGCAGCGAGCTTTCGCCCTCATGCTGCTCACCGGTGCGGCTATGGTACGCCTTCACCGAAAAGCCGATTTTGTTGATCATCGCGCCGACTTCGGTCAGGGCTTCCCAGCGTGGCTTACCAGTTTCACGGGCGATGGTTTCTGCCAGCTCCGTTTTGTGGGCTTCAAGCCCGGCCGCAAATTTCTCAATGATCGCCTGCCGTTCCGCCAGCGGGCGTCTGGCCCAGACCGGAAAAGCGGCACGCGCGTCTTCACAGGCCGCTGTGACCTGGGCGGCTGAGGCCGCCTGGCCCTGCCATAATGTCTCGCCGCTGACCGGATCCGCTTTGGTCAGGACCTCTGCGTCACCGCCCAGCCATTCTCCATTTATCAGGTGCGTCATGCTGTTTTCTCCTCTTTGCTGAGCGTCACCACGCGCAGGCTGTCGCCCGGCTGGCAGTGGAGCGCCCGCATCTGTTCATCCGTAAGTTGCACGCTGTCGCTGTCGGCATGGGCCGGGATCAGCACCACACGGAACTGGCGGTAATTGTTACTGGCAACCAGGCAGAGCGGCGCATCCGCCGGGTTTTCACCCCGTTCTGCGCTGCGCAGACGGCTTTTGCGCACGGCACGGATGTGGTCGATATCGCACTCCAGCGTCGGGCCACCATCAAAGATGTCAACATAGTTGAGGTAGCGGAAACCCTCCGCTTCCAGCACCGCACGGGCCGGTGCGGTTTGGGGATGCACCTGTCCGATGACGGCCTGCGCCTCTGGCGTCAGGTAATCGATATAGAGCGGATGCTTCGGCATCAGCTCAGCAATAAAGGATTTCTGGCCGGTGCCGCTGAGGAAATCAGCTTTACTGAATTCCATAGAGAAGAAACGGCTGCCCACGCTCTCCCAGAACGGCGAATGCCCCTGCTCATCGCTGACGCCACGCATCTCCGCCACCACGCGGTCGGTGAAGCGTTCACGGAAATTCGCCATAAACAGGAAGCGGGATTTCGACAGCAGATAACCATTTTTGCCGTCACGGTAATCGGGATCGAGAAACAGCGTGCACAATTCACTGCTGCCGGTGTGATCGTTACTCAGCGACAGCGTTGGCAGCGCGGCATAGACATTCAGCTCTTTCGAGGCGTGCACCTGTGTGCCGACACGAAAGTTGTACCAGGGATCCTGCAGGCCGACCGCCACCTCAATAGCGCAGATGCCGACGGCGCGATTATCTTCACTATCCGCCAGAACAAAAACATAGCCCTGCTCAGCGCGCGGCAGCGTATCCTCCCAGGTCTGCAGCGATCGATCGATACGCGCCTGTAATGTGGCGCTATCGACGGGCAGCGAGGTCAGCCCGCCACCGGTTTTGCCGGCCAGTGCCATCAGCTGGCTTAAGTCATCGCGTTCAACCGGACGGATTACCATCATGATGCGGACCCTCGAACCAGGCGTTCACACACCTCGGCAAAGCGTGCCATGCCCAGCTTCACTTCCTGCTCACTGATATTCAGTGCCGGGGCAAAACGCACCACGTTAGCACCGGCAATCAGCACCATCACGCCCATCTCTGCGGCGGCCAGGTTGATCTCTTTGGCTTTACTGGCAAAGTCGTCGCTCAGTACTGCGCCAATCAGCAGGCCCAGACCGCGCACTTCTTTAAACAGATGCAGACGCTGGTTGATCTCATCCAGTGCCGCAACAATCCACTCGTGACGCTGCGTGACACCCGCCATCAGTTCAGGCTGGTTGATCAGCTCCATCACTTTACCAGCTACCGCCCCCGCCAGCGGATTGCCGCCATAGGTGGTGCCGTGGGTGCCGACGCCCATCACCATCGCCAGATCTTCGCGGGTCAGCATGGCACCAATCGGGAAGCCGCCGCCCAGCGCTTTGGCGCTGGTGAGCACATCGGGTGTGACGCCATAATGCATATAAGCGTAGAGCGATCCAGTACGACCCACGCCGCTCTGCACTTCATCAAAAATCAGTACGGCCTGATGCTGATCACAGAGTTCGCGCAGTCCGCGCAGGAACGCCGGATCGGCAGGCAGCACGCCGCCCTCACCCTGAATCGGTTCAACAATCACCGCGCAGGTATGGTCATTAATCAGTTCAGCCGCCGCAGCCAGATCGTTAAAGGGCGCATGCTGGATCTCTGGCGGCAGCGGAGCAAAATCTTTTGAGTAGGCGGGCTGACCACCGGCTGACACGGTAAACAGGGTGCGACCGTGAAACGCGTTCTTAAACGCCACGATGCCACTTTTATGCGGGCCGACGCGGTCATGCGCGACTTTACGCGCCAGCTTCAGCGCCGCTTCGTTCGCTTCCGCGCCGGAGTTACAGAAGAACACCCGGTCAGCGAAGGTGGCGTCGATCAACTGCTTCGCCAGCCGCAGGATCGGTTCGTTGGTGTAGCCATTACCGGTGTGCCATAAACGTGCGGCCTGTTCCTGCAACGCCTGTTGTAACGCCGGATGCGCATGACCCAACGCATTGACGGCAATGCCACCGGCAAAGTCGATATAGTCTTTGCCATTCTGATCCCAGACGGTGGAGCCTTCCGCGCGAACCGGTACAAAGGTCGCAGGCGCATAAACCGGCATCATCCATTGATCGAAATCGTGACGTGAAACGTGCAGTGCCATAACCCACTCTCCTGCTTTACTTTACCGGCTGGGTAAAGCTTATGTTTTAAAATTGTTAAAAGATGTTGTAATGCAGCCCTACTGTAGAGTGCAGTTAACGTGCCAGCCAGAGAATTAATGCATAAAATAGTCTTCACAACGGAATATCAATGGGTTACGCGCTTACAATATTCACTTAATTTGCATATATAGTGAATAATTGTCTGATTGCAGCGGCAAAGCCGGGTTTTAAACAGCGGAATTATGCATTTGCGGGATGAAATATCGCTTTTGTGATCGCTGATGAATTATCTCTCCAGAAAAGTCCGTCTGACGCCCTTTTTTAGCGCAGTTTGCCTCACGCTGGTGCAGTGCAGGATCGATGAGTCTTCCCAAAAAGCAGAAGCTGGTCGGCGAGATTTAACAAAATATTTTCATTTAACGCGGCAGGTGTGCGAACCTTCGCGTCTTTTTATGACTACTTTATCGGCAAGCCGATCATTATTTAACCAGCGCTTGCGCGGATTATTTCGGTAGTTATTACCTGGAATAAAATATTATTTCTTAAAAGATGAACAAATATTAATACGCAGCCTAATGGTTAGAGTATTATCCTTATATTTCTATTCTTTCGAACCGGTTAACCATAATTTAATCCGGGATTAATTTGATTTAAAAGTGTACAATTCAATCCAGTTCTCTCGAAAAACAAACAATACAATTCATTGTTAAACATAAACAAAAATGATTTTTATTGAAATTTTAGTATCAGAAGAAAATCTTATTACTTTGCTATTTAATCTTCTTTTAGTCGCGTTTATAACCCAGCTGAATAAACACATCACAATTTGTTACTTATATTCCACTTTGTAAATTTACCCTTTTGTGTCATTTTCTTTTCACCCCGAAAACAGGGGAATAATAATTAATTAAAACAGGGTAATAATTAAATGATGAAGCGCACTTTACTGGCGGCTGTTATGCCGTTACTGATCGGTCTCTCCTCCGCGCAGGCCGCAGAAGTTTATAACAAGGATGGCAATAAGCTGGATCTGGTCGGCAAGATTAACGTGTCACACCTCTTTTCTGATGACGTTAAAAATGACGGTGACACCTCCTCTTATGCCCGCTTTGGTTTTAAAGGCGAGACAAAGATTACTGACCAGCTCACCGGCTACGGTTTCTGGCAATATCAGTACAGCCTTCACAACTCTGAAGGCAGTGACGCACAGGCCACCAACCGCACCCGTCTGGGCTATGCGGGCCTGAAATTTGGCCAGGCGGGTTCGCTGGATTATGGCCGCAACTATGGCCTGGTCTATGACGCACTGAGCTATACCGATATGCTGCCGTTCTTTGGTGGTGACTCCGGTTATACCGACGCCTTCCTCTCTGGCCGCTCAACCGGCGTGCTGACCTGGCGCAACAGCAATTTCTTTGGTCTGGTCGATGGATTAAACCTTGCCGCGCAGTATCAGGGCAAAAACGATCGCAGCAGTAATATCGACGGCGTGCGTCGTTCGAATGGTGATGGTTTCGCCCTCTCCGCTTCTTATGACTTCGACTTCGGCCTGAGCTTCGCGGGTGCGTTTGCCAGCCTGGATCGCACCACGGCGCAGAATACGGCCGCACGCGGTGAAGGCGAGAAAGCCCAGCACTGGGCGACGTCGGTCAAATATGATGCGAACCAGGTTTATCTGGCCGCGATGTACGGTGAAACCCTGAACGCCACCCCGATTGTGGGCGGCTTCGCTAACAAGGCGCAGAACTTTGAAGCCGTGGCGCAGTATCAGTTCCTGAACGGTTTCCGTCCGTCGCTGGGTTACGTCTCATCGAAGGGCAAAGAGATTGAAAATATCGGCGATGCCGACATCATTAAATACACCGCCGTGGGTGCGACTTACTACTTCAACAAGAACATGTCGGTATACGGTGAATACCGCATCAATCTGCTGAAAGACAACAATCCGCTCGGTCTGGCGACCGACGACATCACCGCGCTGGGTCTGATTTACCAGTTCTGATGAGACAGCGGGCCTGGCATTTCTCGCCAGGCCCGCTTATTGCGTCATGCGACTTCTAGCCCAGCGCTCTGACTAAGCTAACCGCTACTGCCTCTTCCTGCATCAACTCTTCCACATTGGCGGATGCCAGCAGCGTGGTTGCCTGCCCGGCGGGAATCGGACGACTGAAGAGATAGCCCTGACCGTAATCACAGCCGCGTTTTCTCAGCCATCTCAGCGTGGCGACATCCTCAATGCCCTCTGCCGTAATCACCACATTCAGCCCCTGACAGAGCACCAGCAGCGTTTCCACTACTTTTCGCTGTTCTGATCCGTTCACGATCCCGGCGATAAACGACTGATCAATTTTGATTTTGGTGATACCCAGCCCCAGCAACACCGACAGGTTGGAGTAGCCGGTGCCGAAATCATCCAGCACCACGCCGATACCTGACGCTTTCAGCAGACGAATCGCCTCACGGGCATCATCAGAGATAGCCATGACTTTCTCTTCGGTGATTTCAAGCTCCAGCATGACCGGCCCGGCATGCTGCATAATGCGCGACAGACAGGAGGTCAGCGACGGCCTCAGCAGCTGCTCCGGGGTAATGTTCAGGGACAGGCAAAGCCCGGCAGGCCACGCCCGGGTGGCACTGACCGCATCCTGCAATAAGGCTACGGTCATGCTGTCCATCAGCCCCAGCCGCTCCACTACCGGCAGGAACTCTGCGGGTGAAACGGTCTGGCCCGACGCGGTGATCCAGCGCGCCAGGATCTCAAAGCCGGTAATGTTTCCGGTGCGCAGTGAAACCAGCGGCTGCAGGAAGGGAACGATGGCGTGACCGCTGACGGCGGCAACCACCTCCTGCTCCAGCCTTTCGCGCTGGCGAAAGCGCTGCTCCATGTCTGGCGAGAAGCGCGCCAGATGAGAGCTCATATCCTGCTTAGCCTCAAACAGCGCCAGATCCGCCGCCCGCATCACGTCATCCTGCGCCGTGCAGGCTGAGCTGGCTATACCGGCAGACAGACTCAGGAAAGTGTGCGGACCGGTGCGGATGGATGACGCCTGCTCGCAGAAACTCCGGGCGGCATCCAGCGCCTGGTCAGTCTCTGAAGCGTCGGCAACAACGGCAAATTCATCCCCACCCACGCGAAACACCTGACTCCCGCTGCCCGTCGAGGCCGTCAGCAGACTGGCCAGCGCGATCAGCGTGGCATCGCCCTGACGATGACCGTTCAGGTCATTAATACTCTTGAACTCATTGATGTCGAGCAGCGTCAGGGTATAGGGCGTCCCACCCGCATCAAGGGTCGCAATATGCTCATTAAAGGAGCGGCGGTTCAGAACCCCGGTCAGCGCATCGGTTCCGGCCAGCCTGAGCGCATCTTTTTCCGCAATCAGGGTTTTGCGGATCAGATTCACGATCAACAGCGACGGAATAAACATCGCCAGAATAGCAAACGAGGAGGAGGTCAGGATAAACCGCAGTCGCTCGCTGGTTTCAAAACTGTGATCATAGCCCAGGCCCAGCAGGGTGCAGATCCGTCCCTCCAGCCCGAATTCCCACAGCGTGGAGAGTAAAATGATGGTCGCAATATTCAGCATTGCGAGCCAGAAAAGTTTCAGGCGCATGCGTTAGTTCCCGGTTATAGCAAGTGTCAGAGTGTTGTTTTAATAGTCAGTAAAAAACCGGGGCGTACTGCTCACAACCTGTCTGCAAATCTGCAGACAATAATCACCCCGCGCTATTTCTCCTCATAGCATTCGCGCGTTCTTAGCCTTACGGCAGCAAAGCAGACGATTGGCGCAGCCCCGCTCATGTCGGTTCCGTCATCAATCCTGCTGAGTGTTCTATCGGCAGCGCGGACAAAATTAACAGGCCCGTCCAGTTATTTTTGTGCATTTCGGCTGTTCTGACGGGCTCAGGGCCAGCCATTATCTGACACAAAGCAACGTCATAAGGGTCACGCTCACCCGGCGATAAAAGCTGAGTAATCAATTTATTGAAGGCAGCTTAAGCTCCGCCACTTCCTACGATTTACTGACGTAAACCGATAAAAATGCGTTCGGTATTTTTATTGCGCAAAATTAAATAGCGAGCGACTAAGTTAAATGTAACACTCCAGAATCCTCTTCTCCTGCCGATATCGTGGTATCCAATAAACTTTCCCGGAAAGATAGATGAAAATTTCAACGCGCCTTGGTGCAGGTTTTGGCTTGCTTATTCTGCTGTTTGTTATCTGTGTCGGTACTGCGATTCAGGCGCTGAATAGCGCCCGCACCAGTATGGACGAGGTGGTCAATGTCCGGCTGAAAAAGTACCAGACGGTGCTGGATATGCGAGGCGGTGTGCGGGACATGGCCATTGCAGTGCGTAACCTTGCCCTGATGAGCGATCCGGTTGCGATGCAGCCAGAGTGGGAACGTCTGCAAAAACAGCGGGCGCTTTATATCAGCAACCGGGAAGAACTTGCACGCATGATGCAGGCAGATGGTGGTCAGGATGGTAAGGAGGCGATGAACCGTATCGTGTCCACAGAAGACGCCGCCCTCTCTACCCTGATGACCGCCGGGAAACTGGGGCTGGGAAATCGTCAGCAGGAAGTGACCGGCTATCTGTTAACAGTGGCGCGCCCGGCTCAGCAGAGCCTGCTGAAGGCGATCAACGATCTCACCGAGCTTGAGATGCGTAACAGCCGGGATGCCGTTAGAGATAACGCCAGTGCTATTACCCGCACCACCTGGATACTGATTATTCTGGCGGCGCTCTCCGTGCTGGCTGCGATTGTGACCTGCGTATTGATTGCGCGGATTCTGATGCGTCAGCTGGGCGGCGAACCGGGTCAGGCTCAGACGCTGGCTGCGGCGATTGCCGCGGGCGATCTGACTTCGCCGGTCACGCTGCGTCGGGGTGACAGCACAAGCCTGCTCGCCTCGTTGGGCGGCATGCAGACCAACCTGCGCGGGCTGGTGACGCGAATTAAGGATGCCTCTGCTTCCGTGGCGCTGGCCGCCGATGAGATTTCCCAGGGCAACACCGAGCTTTCCTCACGTACCGAGCAGCAGGCGGCTGCGCTACAGGAAACCGCTGCCAGTATGGAGCAGCTCACCGCCACGGTGAAAAGCAACGCGGCGGGTGCACAGCAGACGGCAGGGTCAGCGCGCGAGGCCGCCACTCTGGCCCATGCGGGCGAAGCGGATGTTCAGCGCCTGTCGGAAACCATGCATGACATCTCTCTGAGTGCCGTTAAGGTGCGCGATATCACGTCGGTGATCGAAGGGATCGCTTTCCAGACCAATATTCTGGCGCTCAACGCCGCCGTCGAAGCGGCACGCGCCGGTGAGGATGGTCGCGGCTTTGCGGTGGTCGCGGGCGAAGTTCGATCGCTGGCCCAGCGCAGCGCCACCGCAGCGCGCGACATCAAGCTACTGATCGAGCAGGCCGTGACCCAGGTCGAAGAAGGTGTGACCGTCGCCGCAGGAACCGGTGAGCGTATCCTTAAAATCGTCAGCCGCGTCGGTGAACTGGCCGATGCGATGGACAACCTCTCCCTCTCTTCTGGTGAACAGATGCAGGGCATCTCCCAGGTCAGCATTGCGGTGAGTCAGATGGACGGCGTCACCCAGAACAACGCCGCGCTGGTGGAAGAGTCCTCTTCTGCGTCACAGTCGCTGCTGGGCCAGGCGCGCGACCTGCGCGGCATGGTTGAGACCTTCACGGTATAAGCCTTTCCGGCAGAGCGTCCTCTGCCGGGAAAACTGACTTCACAGGCCGATGACGGATTCGATATTTTGGCTTCAGCCTGAGCTAAACGCTGAAATCTGGCTGCCACTATCAGCGGCTTAGCACTCTTGCGCACGTTGTGCGCCTGGGTTGCGGCCAGTTATGTTGACTTCAATATAATTTGACTCAATACTGTGACACCTTTCAAGCGGAGCCGTAGCTCATAACTTCTCTTCCGCCGCGATAGCGTTCAAAGGCCTGGTGCCTGACACCAGAAAAGAGATGCTGCCGCAATCCACATCTTCCCGAGACATTAAGCGAGACTACATGGCCGGCAAACCGCCTGTGGTCGGGCTGTCCCACCCCGGACTCAGAATGAGTAAACCTATGAATGATGAAACCGCGGGGATCTCTGATACGCCTCCCGCCAGTGCAGCGCCTGAAACCATCGACCAGTTTCTCTGCTTTGCGCTCTATTCCGCCTCGCTGGCCATGACTAAGCTCTATCAGTCACGGCTGAAACCGCTGGGACTGACCTATCCGCAATATCTGGTGCTGCTGGTGCTATGGGAAAAGGATAACCTGACCGTCTCTGAGATTGGTGCCCGCGTCCGGCTTGATTCCGGCACGCTCAGCCAGCTTCTGAAGCGACTGGAAGGCGCAGGTATCATCAGCCGTCAGCGTGACACCGGAAACGATGAGCGCCGGGTGTTTATCTCTCTGACGGAACAGGGCCACCAGCTTAAAATCGACGCGGCGGGCGTCCCGGCGGATATGGTCTCGGTGATGGATACCGACTGTAGCGAGCTGGGAGACCTGACGACCATGGTCGCCACGCTACGCGAAAAACTGCTTAAGGCTGTGCCATGAAACGGGTTTTCGATAAACGCGCGGATACGCTGAGCGTCGTCATGACAGGTGCTGTTCAGCAGAACAGTTGCCGCTGGAGTTTCTATTGAGCAGCAATAAACCGGCGGATATGGATGACGTCCATGCCGTAGTAGGCCAGGCTGTGTCGAGCCTGCTGAAGTCAGGCAAGACGGCGGGTATTCAGGAAATCATCGCTTTTCTGCAGCATCAGCAGGCGCGGTCGGTCAACGGTCAGCGAGAAGTCTATGCCAGAGCCGTTCGTATTGTGACGAACATGGTTAACTGACGCGTCATGAAGCACTACGGCGCGCCCGGATCCTGGCCGCCCACTGTTTTATTGTTAATCCCCTGCACTCAATAAAAGCCCTGCCTGGCCTCTGATTCTTTTCCTTCAGGGCGCGCATCCGGCGGCCCTGGTTTTAACCGTTATTCGCCATGTGCCGCACGGGCAACGTCTCTGACCGCGCTCTCTACCCGCTCGGAATCTCTCTGAATGCTGGCAATCACCTCTCCCGCTTCACGCATCAGCATGACGCCCTGACCGGTATTTGCCAGCGAGCTTTCAATGCCACGCAGCACCTCTCTGGCCAATTGATTATTCCCGGCGACCACCCGCTCAATCTCCTCAGTTGCGCCACTGACACTGGCAGCCAGGTTGCGGACTTCTGCCGCCACGACGGCAAAACTGCGGCCCGATGTGCCTGCCCGCGCGGCCTCAATAGCGGCATTCAGTGCAATAAGCCGGGTCTGCATGGCAAAACGTCTGATGGTTTCAACCATGCCATCAATGCTGTCAGACTGGCTATTCAGGCGCGAGACATCCGCTGACACAACGCTCATCTCGTCTGCAATCCGGTTGATCATCTGAATGCTGTTGTCGATAACATCCGCGCCCGCCTTTGCGCTTCCCCGCGTCTGAACGGCCATGTTCCAGGCATTTAACGCCGCGTCATATTCCTGCTGATTACGCAGCACCTGTTCCGTCACATCGGTGGCGAATTTAACGATCTTAGTGAGCTGCCCGTCGCTGTTAAATACCGGATTGTAGGTTGCCCTGAGCCAGAGCGGTTCACCACGCCGGTTAAGGCGGGGAAACTGGCCTGAAAAAAACTCGCCCTGATTCAGTCGCGCCCAGAACTGACGGTACTCGTCGCTCTGTGTGAGCGTTTCTGAACAGAAAAGACGGTGATGCTGCCCTATGACCTCAGCAGCCTGATAGCCGGTGGCCTTAAGAAAATTGTCGTTTGCCTCAAGGACGTGTCCGTCAGGGCGAAAGGCGATCACCGCCATGGAGCGACCAATCGCATTGATGATCGACTCCTGTTCCAGAGATGAGTGCATCCGTTCGGAAATATCTGCAGCTATTTTAATAATTTTGAAGACTCTGCCGCGTCGATCAGTGACCGGAATATAACTCGCCTCCAGCCAGACCGGCCGCATACCTTTGGCCAGCCGAAGAAATTTATCACTGAAACTTTCGCCTGCCGCCAGACGCTGCCAGAAACGTTGATATTCTGCGGAGTTAACCAGCGCTGCCGGACAGAACATGCGGTGATGCTGACCCACAATTTCGTCCGCCCGGTATCCCATGGTGGCCAGAAACAGTGGACTGGCCTTTTTAATCATACCGGCTGGCGTGAATTCAATAACGGCCATCGCGCGCCCCAGCGAGCGGAACGACGCGGCAGAATGCCCGCCACGTTGACGAAGAAAAGCAGGAAGAAGATTTTTCAGTAAATTCAGGCGCATCAGCAAGACCAGATTGAGTAGGAATTGCTGTAGTTATCGGCTTTAGCGCGACGTCCATTATGCATCGCTGCGATAGTTGCGCCTGATGATTGCAACATGATGTTACTACTGACACAGTTCCCTGACGTATGACCCTTTCAGGGTCGGCGCTGCGGTAAACGGGGCGTTAACGCGCACCGCCCCGTTTTCCCGTTACATCGGCGTGCCCGCAGGTGCCATCAAATCATAGCGATCGTTCTGCGGGGCCGTGTCCATCGCCATCGGCGGTTCAACCTTCAGGGTGATCCAGTTTGAGGTGACACGCTGCTGTTTACTGTCCTCAAGGGTTACCGACAGACGATATTCGTTGCTGGCCTCCGGTGCCGGATCCCACTGCGGTAATATCACGCTCCAGCCCTGCGGATCGGCGTTATTGGCCGGTGGCGTCAGGCTCAGCGCCTGGGTATCGCCCTGCCAGCTTACCGCCTTAATGTCATTGCTGGCGCGCACCTGGAGCTTCAGCGGCAGACTCTCGCCACTGCTCAGCTGCCAGGGAGGTGTCGCCAGAAATACGGAGAGCGTTTTGCGCTGACGGAATGCGAGCACCGGCGTATCACTGCGGGTCACGGTATCGTAACGGCTGCCGCGCAGGGAACGCGCTTCTGCGACGTTACCGGCATCGAGCTGACGGCTCAGCGCCACGCCGAAGCGGTAGTTGAGTTTCAGCCCGAGCTGATCCTGACTCTCACCAGCACTGCTGGTTTTGTGGGTAGCGGATAAGGTCACCAGCGGCACGGGCGTGTAAGAGAGGCCAAACGACATGGCGGAGGGATTGTGATAGCGATTGCCGCTGTTAAACAGATCGACATTCTCACCCAGATATTGCTGATAGCTCACCGAGACGCCCACCTGGCGATAAAAAGGCAGATAGCTCTGGCTGGTGATGTCATAGCCGCGCGCCATGCGCTGCTGCTGTGTATCATTCAGGTTTTTCCAGCCGGAGAGCGGCTGATAGTAGTTGGCAGAGAAACGCATCGAATCGCTCCACGCCTCCGTGCCCACAGAGGCGCGCTGCAAGCCACTGCTGAAGGTGCGGTCGATAAAACCGTTGTAGCCCAGCAGCCAGTCACCCGCGTCCCAGCGTTGTCCCAGCCCCGCATTGCCGACCAGACCCTCATCGGTATCGTGCAGGCCAAGCTGGCTGAAGGTAAGCAGGCTGTTCTCATCGGCCAGGGCGCTGAAGAGATCGCCACCGGTGCCGTTGAAGTTCCCGTTCATATCGACTTTCAGATCCAGCTGCGCGTTGCCATACGGGGAAAGCAGTGACTGCCCTTCGCCCTCAACCCGATCGGCCACTTCATCGCGCAGATGATTGAAGGCCCAGACGCCCGCCTGCTGACCAAAGGTCACATTGCTGTCGCTGTTGTTACTGGCTTCACCGATACTTTTGGCCACGGCCGCCAGCTTTTTGCTCCACTCTTCATCCTGATCGCTGGCACCGCCCAGCGTCGGCAGCGAGTCACTGTAGCGCGCCGGATCGTCGAAGGGCGTCTCAGACACCGCCGTTTCGGTCTGGAAGGCGCGGGCGCTCTGCGTGGCAGTCAGCGACAGCGCAATTAAAGAGAGAACCCCTGTTTTCCGTATCATGTCACCCGGCACGTTGATTAGTGTGTTGCTGCGATTAAAGACAAATCATCAGCACTTACCTTAACATATTGTGACGGCGATGCAGGACAGCAGCGGCGAATTGTGCATATCCCGGAAAAATCCGGGCAAAAAAAGGCCTGCGTTCAGAGCAGGCCCGACGCCGAAAAGCGGGTATCAGGAGAAGATTAACCCGCCATCCACATTGATGGTCTGGCCGGTGATATAGCGCGCATCGTCCGAGGCCAGAAACGCCACCAGTCCGGCGACATCCTCCGGCTGACCGGCGCGCTTCAGCGGAATATTTTTCACCCACTCCGCCATCAGCTCACCTTTGCCGTAGGTTTTCTCCTCGCTGCTGAGGATCTCGCCCCAGACGCGATCGTTGTAATCCCACATCTCACTTTCGATGATGCCAGGACAAAAGGCGTTGACCGTGATGTTCCACGGCGCCAGTTCCAGTGCCAGACTCTGGGTAATGCCAATCACCCCCATTTTGCTGGCGGCATAGTGCGGCGTGTAGATAAAGCCCTGCCGTCCCTGTCCCGACGAGGTATTGATCAGGCTGCCGCTGCGCTGCTGCACCATATATTTTGCCGCTTCACGGCAACAGAGCCAGACGCCGGTGGTGTTAACCGCCAGAATCCGTTCAAAGTCGCTTTTCGGCATGGTGTCGAAGCGGTCGATGGTGATCACGCCCGCATTCTGTATCGAGACGTCAATCTGACCAAATCGATCAAAGACCTGCTGATAGAGCTGCTGCACTGCGGCTTCATCCGTGACATCAACCTGCAGCGCCAGAATTTCACTGCCGTACTGCTGCGAAAGCTGGTCGGCCGTCGTGAAGACCCGGTCAGCATTCGATACCATCACCAGCCTGGCTCCGTCGCGGGCGAAACGCGCCGCGATCCCGGCACCAATGCCGCGACAGGCACCGGTAATCACCACTGTTTTTCCACGTTGTTCGCGGCTCATAATCGCTCCTGTTAACTGTGACGGACATCAGTGAGAGGCACTGCCTGCTGCTTTTTTTCATGGCGACGCAGCAGCACCACTTTGCTTTGCAGACGTTGCTGGAACTGGTCGATCACCACCGCTGTCACAATCACCAGACCTTTAATCACCATCTGCCAGAAATCGCTGACGCCCATCATCACCATGCCATCCGCCAGGAAGACGATAACGAAAGCGCCAATAATCGAACCGGAAACCCGTCCACGGCCGCCCGCAAGCGCCGTGCCGCCCAACACGGTGGCACCGATGGCGTCCATCTCAAACATGTTGCCGGTCATCGGGTGCGCGGTCTGCAACTGAGAGGCCACCACCAGCCCAACCAGACCGGCGCACAGGCCGGAAAAGGCGTAGACAAAGATCTTCACTTTAATAATCGGCACGCCCGCCAGTCGCGCAGCGGACTCATTGCCGCCGATGGCATAGATATAACGGCCCAGCGGGGTTTTGCGCGTCAGGTAGAGGCCGAGCAGTAAAAAGCCGAGCATCAGCCAGATCGGCAGATAAACGCCCAGCACGGTGCCGGAGCCAAGCAGAGCAAAACCGGTGTTGCCCAGCGCGGGCACCCCCACCAGGTTGGCGTAGGTGCCGCCGTCGTTGAACAGCAACGCCGCACCGCGCGCCACATACATCATCCCCAGGGTGCAGATAAAGGGAGCCACGCCCAGCCGGGTGATCACCGTGCCGTTAATCAGTCCCACCAGCACGCCGAAGATGGCCACCACCAGAATCACTTCGGGCACGTTGAGAAACAGCGTATTGCCACCCCATAACGGAATGCCATTGGTCAGCAGCGCGCCCGCCACCATGCCGCAAATCCCGGCGACCGCGCCGACCGAAAGATCGATACCACCGGTGAGGATCACCAGCGTCATACCAATCGCCAGCAGCCCGGTAATCGCCACGTGCTGCGTCATAATCAGCAGGTTGGAGGGAGTCAGAAAGTTCGGCACCATCACGCTGAAAAAGCCAACCACAATCAGCAACGCAATAAAGGTGCGCGCCTTGAGCAGGTACATATAGAGCAGATATTTTTGGTTCATGACATTCTCCGGCCAGCTTAGCCCAATGGGTCAGGCGCTTAATCCTGCGGGGTTGATGCCGCAATCAAATGTTCTCGCGTCGCCGCTGCACGCGGCAGATCGGCAGTAATCCGGCCATCGGCCATCACTAAAATGCGGTCCGCCAGCGCCATCACCTCATCCAGTTCAGAGGAGGAAAACATCACGGCCAGCCCCTGCTGGGCCAGGTTGCCAATCAGGTGATAGACGTCGGTTTTAGCCCCCACATCGATGCCGCGTGTCGGCTCATCCAGCAACACCACCTGCGGTCCGGTCATCAGCGCTTTACCGAGCACCACCTTCTGCTGATTACCGCCGCTCAGCGCCGTCACCGGCAGCTCGGGATCGCTGACTTTGATCGCCAGATGGCCGATCATCTCGTTCACCCGTTGCAACTCCCGGACAGGATTCAGCAGCCCCAGCGCCCGACGGAAACCGCGCAGGCTGAAGTCAGAGAGCGTCATGTTGGCCGTCACCGACATCAGTTCAATCACCCCTTCGCCTTTGCGATCTTCGGGCACCAGCGCGATGCCACTTTTCAGCCGCTGCTGGAAGCTGCGTTTCGCCAGATCCTTACCGGCCAGCCGTACGCGGCCCGACTGACAGGGCATCAGGCCAATCAGCCCTTTAAACAGCTCGGTACGTCCTGCGCCCAGCAGGCCATAGATGCCAATCACCTCGCCTTTGCGCAGCGTAAAACTGACCTCATTCAGCCTGTAGCCGCCGTTCTGATGCAGCGCGGTGAGCCCCTCGACCTCCAGCACCGTTTCCCCTTGTGGCGCTGGCTGATAGTCGAACTGTTTTTTCTTATCGCCCACCATCTGGGCGATGATCCACGGCACGCTGGCGTCGCGCACCTCGCGCTCGCTGATAAAACGGCCATCGCGGAAAATGGTGATGTGATCGCCAATCTCCATCAGCTCTTCCAGCCGGTGAGAGATGTAGATGATGGTGACGCCGCGCCGCTTCAGCTGGTCGATAACGCTGAACAGCACTTTGACTTCCGACTGGCTCAGGGCGCTGGTCGGCTCATCCATGATCAGCACCCGGGTATCCTTCGACAACGCGCGGGCGATCTCCACCAGCTGCTGATGACCAATCCCCAGCTCGCCCAGCGGTGCATAGGGATCGACATCCAGTTGCAGCCGCTCTAGCAGCGACTTCGCCAGCGCGTACTGATACTTTTCATTGATCACACCGCGCTGGAAATACTCGTTGGCGATAAAGATGTTCTCCATCACGTTCATGTTGGGAAACAGGTTCAGCTCCTGAAAAATGATGCTGATCCCCTGCTTCTCCGCCTGATGCGTGGAGTTCAGCGACACGACTTTGCCATCCAGCAGAATCTCGCCTGACGACGGCGTTTCCACCCCCGCCAGCATTTTCATCATGGTGGATTTACCGGCCCCGTTCTCGCCGATCAGGACATTCACTTTGTTGCGATAAACCCGATAGCTGACCTGATCGAGCGCGGTCACGCCGGGATAGAGACGCGACACATTGCGCGTTTCGATAATCACGTCGCCGGACGGTTGCGGTTGAGGATTTTGCATCTGCCGCTCCTTATTGCCGGGTGATCGCAGCCGGCGTGATATCCGGCAGCTGTTGTGGAATATCCCAGCTGCTGAACACGCCGCTGACCATCACCTTATCGCCCACCTTCGGCGCGAACTGCTGCATCAGGCTGGAGGCGTGCTGGTTAATCGCCTTGCCGTAATCGCCGAACAGCACCTGATCATTAAAGTCCTGATAGCTCGCACCTCTGTAGACATCCCGCAGCGCGGTACCGCGAATAATCGGCCCGACCTGAATAGTGACACTGTCACCTGATTCATCCTTCACGGTCATCTTTCCGCTGCGTGACGTCGTGTTAACAGCGGTTACCTCGCCGCGAACGGAGACGCTGAAGACACAGGGATTCTCAGCCTGACTGCGATAGCCATAGGTCTGGCAGGCGCTGTCAAAGTCTTTGGCAGACTGCAGCGACTTCATCAGCGTCGCCAGCGGTTTCGCCTCCGCCTGAACCTGCGGCACCAGCTTCTGTTGCCACAGCTGGTCGATATTGGCCATTTTCGGATTGGGGGGATTTTTCAGTTCAGCCAGCTCCTGCTGCGACACAATTTTGCAGCCGCTTAACAGCATGACCACCAGCGTCAGCCAGACTCTTCGGGACATCTTCTTCTCCCAGGCGCCCGCTTTCGCAGGCGCGACAGCGGTTAATTACGACTTGTAGTTAAAGTCCTGTACGCCTTTAGCGTTTTCCGGGGTAATCAGAATGCCGCGGAACATCACGCGCTGTTTGGCCGGCTTAACGCCTTTCTGGATGAAGTTATCGAGATCGGTCACACCTTCGGCGGCAATCGCCTGCGCCTGCAGCATCACCGTGGCTTTCAGCGTGCCCGCTTTTACCGCATCGCGTTCGTCGTTGCTGCCATCAATGCCCACCACAATCACATCGTTGCGACCGGCGGCTTTGAGCGCGGCAATCGCGCCCAGCGCGACCGGACCGTTACCGCAGATCACCCCTTTCACATCCGGATGTGCCTGCAGGATGCTGTCCATGATGCGCTTGCCGTCGATCAGGGTGCCTTTGGCATCCTGACGCGCCACGCTCTGCATATCGGGATATTGATCCAGTACCTGATGGAACGATTTAGAGCGGGTCACGCAGTTGTTGTCGGCCAGGTTACAGGCCAGCTCGGCGTATTTGCCCTTCTCACCCATTTTCTCGACAAAGACGTTGGCCACGTCTGATCCCGCCTGGAAGTTGTTGTGGGTGATCTGGGCCAGCGCCACGTCATCTACCGGGATCTCGCGGTTGATCAGTACCACCGGGATCCCGGCATCTTTGGCTTTTTTAATCGCCGCCACGCTGGCGGTCGAGTCGGCGTTATCCAGCACGATACCCTGCACTTTCTTGCCGATAGCCGCGTCAATCAGTTCGCTCTGCTTCTTCACATCTTCGCCGTGCGACAGCACCGTGGTTTTGTAACCCAGCTCCTGCGCCTTGAGGTTGGCCCCTTTGGCTTCGGAGGCGTAGTAGGGATTATCGAGTGAGTTAACCAGAATCATAATGGTGCCTTTTTCGGCGGCAAACGCCGCCTGTGAAACCAGACAGGCAGCCACGGCAGTACACAGCAGGGTACGGTTTTTCATGATGTTCTCTCTTATCGTTATGGCAGGGTATGAAGTCCCGGTGTTGGGCTGGCCTTACCAGATGGTGAAGCCACCATCGATCATTAAATCTGCGCCGGTGATCATGTCGCTGCCGTTGCTGGCGAAGAACAGCACGGCGGCGGCGATCTCATCGGTATAAGCAAAGCGGCCCAGCGGAATCAGTTTTTTCATCTGCTCGCCCTTCTCGCCGCGCCAGGCTTTCTCGCCCATCGGCGTCAGCACCACAGTGGGCGACAGGGTGTTCACGTTGATGCGATGCGGAGCAAACTCTTTGGCCATCACTTTGGTCATGCCCAGCAGGCCCGCTTTGGCGGAGGTGTAGGCAACATGGTTGTCGATAGCGATGGACGCCGCCTGGGAGGCGATATTAATAATCTTGCCGCCCGCACCGGCACGAATCATCAGCTTTGCCGCCGCCTGCGAGCAGAGGAAAGGCCCGGTGAGGTTCACCGCAATCTGTTTCTGCCACTCGGCAAAATCGGTCTCGATCACCGGCTGCAGCATTACGTAGCCTGCGCAGTTGACCAGGATATCGATCCGGCCATAGTGGGAAACCACCGCGTCAAACGCCTCTTCCACCGACGCGGGATCGGTGACGTCACAGCAGACAAACCGCACCCGATCGGCCGAAAATTCCGCCTGCAGGCTGGCGACCTTCTCCGCTTCGAACGGCGGATAGAGCAATGCCAGACGCGCGCCCTTCTCCAGCAACATGCCATTAGTCGCCATGGCGATGCCGCCCAGCCCACCGGTCACCACCGCCACTTTGTCGGCCAGACTCATTGCGGTATCTACGCCGTAGCGCAGGTTTACGTCATATTCACCACTCATCCCACTCTTCCCCTCAGTATTTTGCGGATGCCGTTGCTTCACTCATTTTCGAACAAAAATATAAGCTATCGAAAAGAAATGATGTGTGGAGCAGATCAAATTTCGACCACCTGCCGCCTTAAGCGGCTTATCTGATTGAAAAGACGTGATCTGGCTTCCAGTCCCGAAATAAAGCCGCCTGGCTGCAATCGGGAAAGCCTGAGAGATTCAATAACCTGCGGATTATTTATTTTCGTTCGAAAATCAATGACGCTTCGGGCTATCTCGCATTCATAAAAATGGCGCGTTAAACTCAGCCACAGAGACCTTGTTTGGCCGACCTCTCAGGTTATTGGAAAAGGGAGCATTTCGATTGAAAAGCAAAAGTGAGCAGTTCGCTGACATGCAGCAACGCCGCGAGAAAATTCTGGAGATGATCCGTGAGGATGGCACGGTCACGGTTAAAGCGCTGACGGAGACCTTTGGCCTGACTGAAGCCACATTACGCAGCGACCTGCGCATGCTGCAAAAACAGGGCTTTGTGCAGCGCTATCATGGTGGCGCGACGCTGATGACGGGCAAGCAGAATACCGGGGCGATGCTGCTGGAGCGGCAGACCCATCTGGAAGAGAAAGAGGCGATTGGCCGGCTGGCGGCGCAGCATATCGAAAATGGTGACACGGTGATTTTCGATTCCGGCACCACGACCACCGCGATTACCGACGCCATCAGCCACATCCGCCGCCTGTCAGTGGTGACCACTGCGGTCAATATCGCCCTGAAACTAGGTGGCGAACCGGGGATCAACATCCTGCTGACCGGCGGCACCTTTAAATTTCCGACGCTCTCCACCTCTGGCGAGAAAGCGGCCAGTTTTTTCGAAAACGTACTGGCCGAAAAACTCTTCCTGGCGACCGCCTGCATCTCACCGCGTCTGGGCCTGAGCTTCCCCAGCGAAACGGACATTAAGGTAAAACTGGCGATGATCAAATCCGCCAGCACGGTTTACGTAGTGGCGGACTCCAGCAAAATCGACAAGGTTTCCATGTTCGCGCTGCCCTGTGACTGGAGCAACATCCACTACCTGATCACCGACAGCGGCATCAGCCCCGCGCAGGTCAAAGCCTTTGAAGCCTTAGGCGTCAAAGTGCTGGTGGCCCCGCTGCCGCTGAAGCGGGCGATGTAATTGAACACCCGTACCAAAGTGACGTGAGTGATTCCAGAGCGATGAGAAATAAGAATTTGAGGCGCAGAAAAGCGCGGTCATTCCAGCAAAACCCCACACCATCGCCAACCGTGCAGGAATGGCCTGCCTGAAAAGCAAAGTGTGCGAGCCAGGGATGGCGAGCCCAATCCGCAGGGATGCGGGATTCCTTTGCGATCAGGCAGGCTTTTCCTGCACGACGCACCGTCCTGCCGCAACATCATTACCAAACTAAACCCTGAACTACATCACTTGTACGCAATCTATATTGCGGCAAACTGAATCTTTATTGTGTATTGGAGACGAGCTAAATTATTCGAGGAAATGTCAGGCGCTAACCTCATGAACCGGCAAGCGAAGAGAATGGAAATCCGGTTGCATGAACGACGCTGCGAAGCGTTTTCAGTGTCGGATTACCGGTCGGAGAAAGTGTGCGATACAGCGATTCACGCGAAACACCGGCTTTCCGGGCAATAGTCGCCATTCCTCCCCGAGCCTCGACAACATGGCGTAACGCCAGTAAAAACGCCTCCTGTCCTCCCTCTTCGTCAATATCCAGAAATGCCTGATGCAGATAAGCCTGAGCAAACGCCGGATCCTCCCGAAGAGCATCAACCATGACGTCATCATATAAACGTTCTTTAGCCATACATCACCTCTTTAAATAATCTTTAAGGCAATTAATAGCCTCATTTATATCAGCAAATGTAGCCTAAAAACTACAACGCAGCTACGCTCTTAAGCTATCGATACGGGCTGTAACGGTCGGTACAATCGGACGATCTATCCTTACCCAAAACACTACACCGATGCCAACCGTGCAGGAATGGCCTGCCTGAAGAGCAAAGTGTGCGAGCCAGGGATGGCGAGCCCAGTCCGCAGGGATGCGGGACTCCTTTGCGATCAGGCAGGCTTTTCCTGCACGACGCACCGGCTCTTCAAACCATTCCTGCCTTCTCACCCAAACCTACCTGCACCTAATCCCGACCCGCTTCCGCAAAACCTCCGCCCCAATGCCAACCGTGCAGGAATGGCCTGCCTGAAGAGCAAAGTGTGCGAGCCAGGGATGGCGAGCCCAATCCGCAGGGATGCGGGACTCCTTTGCGATCAGGCAGGCATTTCCTGCACGACGCACCGTACTTCCTGCACAAGGCACCCGACTTCCTCCACGTCGCACCGGCTCCCCATCTCATCACCCCGCACCTGCAAATCCGCCCGATAAAACCGCACGACCTCACCTACCACCAGCAGCGATGGCGATACCGGCTGATCCCGCGCGACCGTCTCCGCCAGCCCACCCAGCGTGGTAATCAACACCCGCTGATCCGGCCGTGTGCCCTTCTCAATAATCGCCACCGGCGTCTCCGGATCGCGCCCCTGCGCCTGCAGCTGCGCACTGATCGACGCACTCCAGCTCAACCCCATATAAAACACCAGCGTCTGATTCACCGCCGACAGCGCGGCTGCATCCAGCTGCGGCTCGCCACTCCGGCCATGCCCGGTAATCAACCGCAACGACTGCGCACAATCCCGATGCGTCAACGGAATCCCGCTGGCCGCCGCACAGCCCACCGCCGCCGTAATCCCCGGCACGACCTCACAGCGAATCCCGGCCTCCTGCAGACTCACCATCTCCTCGCCACCGCGACCAAAAATAAACGGATCGCCGCCCTTCAGGCGGATCACATCGCGCCCGCTGCGCGCCAGATCCACCAGCAACTGATTAATCTGCGACTGCTTCAGCCCGTGCTGCCCCGGCTGCTTACCCACATCAATGCATAACGCGCTCTCCGGCACCTCCGCCATCACCGCTTCACTCACCAGCCGGTCATACACCACCACCTCAGCCCGCTGCAGCAACCGCAACGCCTTCACCGTCAGCAACTCCACATCGCCAGGGCCTGCACCCACCAGCCACACCACACCCTGCTGCTTAGCCACACCGACCGGAGCCAGTAACTTATCCAGAGAATCAATTGCTCGCGTCATCATTCCTCCACAACTACGTCGGACAGCAACAACTGCTTCAGCTCCGGAATACAGGAGCCGCACTGTGTGCCGCACTTCAGCTTCTCGCCCAATGCCTGAGTGCTGCGACACCCCTGCGCTATCGCCTGCAAAATCGTCTGCTCACCCACCGACATACAACTACAGATAATCCGGCCCGCCGCGCTGCGCAGTGCCGCCCGACCCGCCAGCACGCTATGCCGCCCGGCAGCATCCTGCGGGGCATCAGCAAAGGCTGCTGCAACAAACGCACCATCCAGCGACGGCAACGCGCTACCGACATAAAACGCCAGCTGCAGCTCACCGTCGCGCCATGCCAGCAACCGGTAATCATAACCGCTGCCGGTGGCGAACTGCACGTCACAACCTGACAAATCAACCTGCCCGGCCAGCCACGCCTGCGGCGATCCCTCGCCCGCTATCGCATAACGCTGCACCGCCGGATAGGGCGCACGCGACCAGTAACGCAATCCCGCAAGCGGCGTAATTCCCCGCTGCCACAACCAGCCCTGCCAGCTCACCGCCAGCGGCAGAATCCGCACCGGCGTCTGCTTCAGCGCGGGCTGCCCCGAAAACGGACAGGCCAGGGCGGCGACCAGCATGCCGATATGACTCTGCTGACTGAACTGCCGGTTCCAGTGCATCGGCACAAACAGCTCGCCGCGCCGCATCCCGGTATCAGCGCGCACCCGCGCACTGATCCAGCCCTGCACCGACTGCACCCGCGCCAGACCGCCCGCCGCGACGCCATACTGCACCGCGTCAGCGGGATGCAGCGCCACAAACGGCTCATCGCAATGCTGCATCAGACGTGGCACCAGCCCGGTGCGCGTCATGGTATGCCACTGATCGCGCACCCGACCGCTATTCATCAGTAGCGGATAAGCAGCATCACGCGGAGTTAAGGCAGGTATGGCCGGAACCAGCAGCCGGGCTTTGCCGTCCTTGTGGAAAAAGCGGCGATCGCCAAACAACCGGGCACAGCCCTGCGGAAAATCACTGTTCACCGGCCACTGAACCGGACGCAGCGCGTCCCATTCGGGCTGGCTTAACTGCGCCAGCCCGCTGATATCAAACGCCCGCTGGCCCCGGTTCTCAAAGCCCGACAGCGCCGCGTGCTCGCGGAAAATCTCCGACGGATGCTGCCAGTTAAACCCCTCACTGAACCCTAATCGCTGCGCCACCTGGGCCAGCAGCCACCAGTCAGGCCGGGCATCTCCTGGCGCGGCGGCAAAGGCGCGCTGACGCGAAATGCGTCGCTCTGAGTTCGTCACGGTGCCATTCTTCTCGCCCCACCCCTGAGCGGGCAGCAGAATATCGGCAAAGGCGCTGGTATCGGTCTGTGCCATCACATCCGACACAATCACCAGCGGACACGCCGCCAGCGCCTGCGCCACGCGATTGCCCTCCGGCATCGACACCGCCGGATTGGTGCCCATAATCCACACCGCTTTCACCTCGCCTTCGGCAATCGCCCTGAAGAGATCCAGCGCCATCAGCCCCGGCTGACGGGCTATCGACGGGCTGCCCCAGAAACGCTGCACCCGATCGCAATCCGCGTCCGTAAAACTCATGTGCGCCGCCAGCTGATTCGCCAGGCCACCCACTTCGCGTCCGCCCATCGCATTTGGCTGTCCGGTCAGCGAAAAAGGCCCGCAGCCCGCACGGCCTATTTTGCCCGTCAGCAGATGCAGATTAAGAATCGCCTGGTTATTGTCGCTGCCGGTGGCGGACTGGTTGATTCCCATGCACCACAGCGTCAGCACCCGATCGTTCTGACTGACCAGCCGGAAAAAGTGCGTCACCTGCTGTTCCGTTAAATCACAGGCCTCTGCCACCCGCGCCACATCCCACTGCGCGGCAGCGGCCAGGGTCTCACTCACCCCATTCAGATGAGGCAGCATGCTGCTATCAAGGCCATTGTGCTGTGCCAGCCAGTGCAGCAGACCGGAAAACAACGCCGAATCGCTGCCGGGACGCAGTGGCAGATGCAGATCGGCCTGATCGCCACTGGCCGTGCGGCGCGGATCAATCACCACAATGCGCATCGCCGGTCGTTGCAGCTTCGCCTGCATCAGCCGCTGCCAGACCACCGGATGCGCCCAGGCGGCGTTAGAGCCCACCAGCAACACCAGATCGGCCTGCTCCAGATCCTCATAACAGCAGGGTACCGCATCGGCTCCCAGCGCCCGCTTATAGCCAACCACTGCCGACGCCATGCAGAGCCGCGAATTGGTATCGATATTGGCCGCGCCGATATACCCCTTCATCAGCTTATTGGCGACGTAGTAATCCTCGGTCAGCAGCTGGCCGGAGCCATAAAACGCCACCGCCTGCGGACCATATTGATCGATCACCGCCCGCAATCCGGCCGCCGCTGCATCCAGCGCAGCATCGAGGCTGACCTGCTGGCCGTTAACCTGGGCGGTGAGCAGACGTCCCTGCGGGGTCAGCGTCTCGCCCAGCGCCGCGCCCTTAACGCACAACCGGCCCGCATTGGCGGGATGCAGTGGATCGCCGATCACAGTTGCCTGATGCGCTCCCTGCGGCGTGACGCAGACGCCACAGCCGACGCCGCAATAGGGACAGGTGCTGTTCATGATGCCTGCGCCAGCTGATTAAGCGGACGGTTTGCCAGCCAGATCTGACCCGCTTCCAGCTTCACCGGCCAGCAGCGCAACTGATGCTGCGGATTATCGAGACTCTGCCCGTCACGCAGCCGTATCCGCTGCTTGTAGAGCGGAGAGATCACCACCGGCTCGCCGCCAACATCGCCCAGAATTCCGCGCGACAGCACGCTGGCGTCGCTGCCAGGTTCGCGATCTTCCAGCGCAAACAGCGCATCACCAAAGCGGAACAGCGCGACACGCTCGCTGCCAAGTCGCGCGCCGATCCCCGCCTCTGGCGGAATCGCCTCCAGTGCGCAGATAGCACTCCACGGATCGGCGGGCAGTTGCAGCAGCGGACGCGCAGCCACGGATTCAGGCTGGCGCTGGCCGCGAACCCGGCTGTAGTGCAGCGATTCATCAGGCTGGTCGCTGTTGACCGTCGGCGTAAACAGCGCCAGGCGCGACGGGTCCGCCAGCGTGGTCTGCCACTCGCACTGATACGCCTCCACCACCCGCTGCATCTCCTGCTCCAGCGTCGCGCCCAGCCCGAGGCTATCTTCAATCACCACCTGACGCAGGTAATCCAGACCGCCTTCAAGATTGTCCATCCAGACGCTGGTGCGCTGCAGACGATCGGCGGTGCGGACATAGAACATCAGCAGGCGATCGACATAACGCAGCAACGTGGCGTCGTCGAGATCGCTGGCGAACAGGTCGGCATGGCGCGGCTTCATGCCGCCATTGCCACAGACGTAGAGGTTCCAGCCCTTTTCGGTGGCGATGACCCCGATATCTTTGCTCTGCGCTTCCGCACACTCTCGGGTACAGCCCGAAACCGCCATCTTGATCTTATGCGGCGCACGTAGCCCCTTGTAGCGGTTCTCCAGCGCGATGGCGAAGGCGGTCGAATCCTGCACGCCGTAGCGGCACCAGGTTGAACCGACACAGGATTTCACCGTGCGCAGCGACTTACCGTAGGCGTGACCGGTTTCGAAACCGGCTGCGAGCAGCGTCTGCCAGATATCGGGCAGCTGATCGAGCCGCGCGCCAAACAGGTCGATACGCTGACCGCCGGTGATTTTAGTGTAGAGATCGTAACGCGCCGCCACCTCGCCAATGGCGATCAGTCCCTGCGGCGTGATTTCGCCGGCCGGGACGCGCGGCACTACGGAATAGGTGCCATCTTTCTGGATGTTGGCAAAGTAGCGGTCGTTGGTGTCCTGCAGCGGCAGATGCGTCGGTTTCAGCAGATAGTCGTTCCAGCAGGAGGCGAGCAGCGATGCCACCAGCGGCTTGCAGATCTCACAGCCCTTTCCCCGTCCGTGCGAGGCCAGCAGCGCATCAAACGTCCTGAACTCGCCTGCCCGCACCAGGTGATAAAGCTCCTGGCGTGAATAGCTGAAGTGGTCACAGACATCTTTTTTGACCTCGACGCCCAGATTTTCCAGCTGAAACTCCATCACCTGCTTCACCAGCGCCGCGCAGCCGCCGCAGCCGGTGGCCGCTTTGGTGCAGCTCTTGATGCTGCTCATCTCACCGCATCCGCCTTTTACCGCCGCGCAGATATCACCCTTGCTGACGTTGTGACAGGAGCAGACCTGGGCGCTGTCCGGCAGCGCCGCGACGCCTGGCGCTTTCGGCGCACCGGCCAGCGCAGGCAGGATCAGGCTTTCTGGGGCGGTGGGCAGCGGTAAGTCATTGAGCATCATCTGCAGCAGCGTGGCGTAATCGCTGCTGTCGCCGACCAGCACGCCGCCCAGCAGCCGGGTGCCCTCCGCAGAGACCACGATTTTCTTGTAGATGCCTTTTGGCCCGTCGGTCCAGTGATAGTGCTGGCTGCCTGGCGTGCGACCATGCGCATCACCAAAGGAGGCCACCTCCACGCCCAGCAGTTTCAGTTTGGTGCTCATGTCCGCGCCGCTGAAGGCGGCCGGTTCAGCCGCCAGATGCCCGGCCAGCACCCGCGCCATCTGATAACCCGGCGCGACCAGGCCAAAGATCTGACCGTTCCACAGCGCGCATTCTCCAATGGCAAACACGTCGTCATCGCTGGTCTGGCAGCGATCGTTAATCTCAATGCCGCCGCGCGCTCCCAGCGTCAGGCCCGCCTCTCGCGCCAGCTCATCGCGCGGCCGGATACCGGCAGAGAACAACACCAGATCGCCGGGTAAACTGCTGCCGTCGGCAAAGCGCAGCACCACGCTGCCATCGGCCTGACGCTCAATCAGCTCGGTCTGTTTTGAGGTGTGAACCGTGACGCCCAGCGCGTCGATCTTCTGACGCAGCATCAGCGCACCGCCCTCATCGAGCTGCACTGCCATCAGGCGCGGCGCGAACTCCACCACGTGCGTCTCCAGTCCGAGCTGCCGCAGCGCATTCGCCGCCTCCAGACCCAGCAGACCGCCGCCAATCACAATGCCGCGCTGGCTATTACGGGCGCAGGCGGCAATGGCATCAAGGTCATCCAGCGTGCGATAGACAAAGCAGCGTTCGCCGTCGTGGCCCGGCACCGGCGGGACAAAAGCACGAGAGCCGGTCGCCAGCACCAGCTTATCCCACGCCAGCTCATTGCCCGCGCTATCACGCAGGCTGCGCTGCTGGCGGTCAATCGCGATAACCGTGCAGCCGCTGCGCAGTTCGATACCGTGCAGGGCAAAGAAGTCTGCGCCGACCAGCGACAGATCACCGGCCGTTTTGCCGTTGAAATAGTCCGACAGATGCACGCGATCGTAAGCCTGCTGGCGCTCCTCGCCGTAAACCACGATGTGATAGTGCTGATGCAGTTCGCGGGCAACCAGCTGTTCAAGAAAGTGGTGACTGACCATGCCGTGACCAATGACGGCTAAAACCGGTTTACTCATCTCAGGACTCTCTGCAGCCTGTGGCTGCGGTTCAGGTTGATCGTGATCGAACAGGACATCGAGCGTGACAGGTTCAGCGCGCTGCAGGCGTTCCAGCCACGCCGCGCCCTGCCGGGTGTCGCCAGAGAGCAGCACGCCACAGAGGCGGCCCTGACGGAGGAAAAGGCGGCGATAGTCGCCGGAGATCGGATCAAAACTGCGGATGGACGGCGCCTCGCTGACATCACCGGCGCTGAACAGCGAAATGCCACTGACCTTAAGCCGCGTCGCCAGCGGCTGGCTGACAAAATCCGCCAGCGGCGATCCCGCCAGCTGCGCCGCCAGAATGTGTGCCTGCGCCAGGCAGGGCGCGACCAGGCCAAAGGTTTCGCCCGCGATTTCACAGCACTCGCCCACCGCATAAACCTCGGGAATGGCGCTGCGCAGCTGACCATCGACCAGAATGCCGCGCTGACACGGCAGACCCGCCGCCTGCGCCAGCGTGATCTCCGGTTGCACGCCGATGGCGATCACCACCTGCGTGGCGGCGCAGTGACGACCGCTGGTCAGCACTACGCCCGCCTCGTCAATCGCCGTGAGTCCGCTATTGAGTTCGCAGCGAATGCCGCGCTGTGCTAATGCCGACAGCAACAGCTCGCCCGCTTTGGCATCCAGCTGGCGATCCAGCAGCCAGGGTTTGTGATGGACCAGCATGACCTCACGGCCACGGGCGCGGAGTGCCGCCGCCGCTTCAATGCCGAGAAAGCCGCCGCCCAGTATCACTACCGATCCCTGGCCCGCCAGCAGTCGCCGGACGTCGGCGATGCTGCGAAAACCCATTACGCACTCCGCGTCGATGCCGGGAATCGCGGGCAGACGGGGCTGTGAGCCGGTGGCAAACACCAGCCGATCCCAGCCGAGCTGGCGCTGATCGGTCTGCACCGTACGCGCGGCCAGATCAACCTGCAGCACGGTTTCGCCGGTGAGCAGCGTAACGCCGTGCCGCTGATACCAGTTGCGATCGTGGATCAGGGTTTCACCAAAGGACTTTTCACCGGCCAGCACCGGCGACAGCAGCACGCGGTTGTAGTTGCCGTGCGGCTCGCGGCCAATGACCGTGATGGCGTAACGCAGCGGCGCACGTTGCAGCAGGCTCTCCACCATCTGCATTCCCGCCATGCCATTGCCTATCACCAGCAACCGTTGCCTCATGGTCTGCTCCTTATGCCGCCGTGGTCTGTTTTTCGTAGAGAAAATGCAGCACTTTCTGGCGCAGCTGGTGGTAGCGCGGCTCATCCGCCAGCGCCACCCGCGAGCGCGGACGCGGCAGATCGACAGTCAGGATTTCGCCGATCTGCGCCGCCGGGCCATTGGTCATCATCAGGACCCGATCGGAGAGCAGCACTGCTTCATCTACGTCATGGGTGATCAGGACAATGGTGGTGTTCAGCTCCTGCTGAATGCGCATCACGCTGTCCTGCAGATGGGCACGGGTTAACGCATCCAGCGCGCCAAACGGCTCATCCAGCAGCAGCACGCGTGGCTTCATCGCCAGCGCCCGCGCAATGCCGACGCGCTGCTTCATGCCGCCGGAGATTTCGCCAGGCCGCTTGTGCATGGCGTGGCTCATCTGCACCCGATTAAGGTTGTGCTCGATCCAGTCGCGCATCTCCGCTTTGCTGAAGCGTCCTTTAAACACCTGCTGCACCGCCAGTTCGACGTTCTGAAATGCCGTCAGCCACGGCAGCAGCGAATGATTCTGAAATACCACCGCGCGCTCCGGGCCTGGCCCGGTGATTTCGCGGTTATCACACAGCAGCACGCCGCTGCTGGGACGGGTGAGTCCGGCAATGAGGTTCAGCAGCGTCGATTTGCCGCAGCCGGAGTGACCAATCAGGCTCAGGGTTTCCCCTTCGTGGATATCAAAGCTGACGTTGTCCAGTGCCAGGAACTCACCACTGTCGGTATTGAAACGCTGACTCACCTGCTGAACGCGAATAATGTGTTGCTGCATGATGTTCTCCTTATTTTTCCCAGCTGAAACGACGCGCCAGCAGCATCAGACCCTGTTCCAGCAGCAGCCCGACCACACCGATAATCAGAATGGCGATCAGAATGTTTGCCACGTTGAGGTTGTTCCACTCGTTCCAGATCCAGAAGCCGATCCCCAGCCCACCCGTCAGCATTTCGGCGGCGACGATCACCAGCCACGCGATGCCGATAGAGAGACGCACCCCCGTGAGCACCGCAGGCAGTACGGCAGGCAGCAGAATCCGGCGCATCACCGTCCATTCAGAGAGCTGTAACACCCGCGCGACGTTGAGGTAATCCTGCGGAATGCGCTGCACCCCTTCGGCGGTGTTGATGATCATCGGCCAGATCGAACAGATGAAAATCGTCCAGCTGGCGGCCGGCTCGGCGCGCTGAAACAGCAGCAGTCCAATCGGCAGCCAGGCCAGCGGGCTGACCGGGCGCAGTAAGGCGATAATCGGATTGAACATCCGCGCCATAAAGGTGAAGCGCCCCAGCAGAAAACCGGCCGGAATGCCCACCAGCGCAGCCAGACCGAAGCCGATGGCGACGCGCTGCAGGGAGGCCAGCACATTCCAGCCGATGCCCTGATCGTTGGGACCATTGCTGTAGAACGGATCAGCGAACAGCACCTGCGCGGCCTGCCAGGTCGCGTAAGGCGAAGGAAACGAAGGTTCAGACAGGGCGGCGATCTGCCACACCAGCAGCATCAGCAGCAGACCGCCCGCAGCCGGAATGCAGCGCTGCAAAAACGGACGCAGCCGCGCCGGACGAACGGCGGCTTTCGGGGTGACCTGTAACGGAATAACGGTGGCACTGCCGGGGGTTTGCATCGGCTGAGCCAGGGCGCGCGCGTCAGTTTTCATAACAACCTCTCTTAACGTTTGATAGCGAAACTGGCGGCGTAAGCGGCAGGATTGCTGCCATCCCAGACTTTGCCGTCGATCAGGGTGCTGCTGCGCATCTCACTGGCGGGCAATGCAATCTGCCCGACGGCGCTGGCGGCCTGTTTGTAGATGTCGATGCGGTTGATCTGGCGGGCCACGGCGAGGTAATCGGGATCGCTGGCGAGCAGTCCCCAGCGTTTCATCTGCGTCAGGAACCACATGCCATCTGAGAGCCATGGAAAACTGACGTTGCCGTTGTCGAAGAAGCGCATCGGATGCGCGTCCTGCCACGACTGCCCCAGGCCGTTCTGATACTGTCCGAGCATTCGCCCCTGCAGCGTTTCCACTTTGGTATTGATCCAGGCGCGCCCGGCTAACACCTGCGCGGTTTCACGGCGGTTATCGTCTGAAGCGTCAATCCAGCGCGCCGCCTCCAGCACGGCGGCAGTCAGCGCGCGGGCAGTATTAGGATTCTCTTTCACCCACTGCGCGCGGGTGCCGAGTACTTTTTCAGGATGCTCCGGCCAGATCTGCTGGCTGGTGGCGGCGGTAAAGCCGATGTTGTCGCTGATGGCACGCTGGTTCCACGGCTCACCGACGCAGTAGCCGCTCATGTTGCCAATCTTCATGTTCATCACCATCTGCGGCGGCGGCACAACCACGGTGCGCACGTCGTTAAACGGATGAATGCCGGCATTGGCCAGCCAGTAGTAGAGCCACATGGCGTGCGTACTGGTGGGAAAGGTATGGGCGAAAGTCAGGCTGCCTTTGGGGCGGCTATCAACGGCTTTTTTCAGGCTGGCCGCATCGGTGACGCCACTGGCTTTAAGCTGGTTCGACAGTGTGATCGCCTGGCCGTTATGATTGAGCGTCATCAGGTTCGCCATGTCGTGCTGCGGCCCCGCTACGCCAAGCTGCAGCGCGTAGATCATGCCGTAGAGCACATGCGCTGCATCCAGTTCGCCGGAGGTCAGCTTGTCGCGCACCGCCGCCCAGCTCGCCTCTTTGCTGACCTGCAGTGTCAGGCCATATTTCTTATCGAAGCCTTTTACCGACGCCATGACCACTGGCGCGCAGTCGGTAAGCGGAATAAAGCCCACCCGCACCTGCGCCTTCTCTGGCGCGTCGGAACCTGCCGCCCAGACTGCATTTCGTAATCCCGGAACGATCCAGGCCGCACCCAGCGCAGCACCGGAGATCAGCGCCTGACGTCGTGTCAGTGAAAATGGCGTTTTGCTCATCATGTTGCCCCTGAACAGAAATAAAAAAAGGCGTCCTCCGACAAGCCGAAGCCTGCGGATGGACGCCTTTATCCAAAGCACTGATCCCACCGCCATTGGCGGGAGCAATGCGTACTCTCTGTAAGGTTAAAGCAAAGGGTGTGCCAGATCGCCGAAGCCGCGTGAATGCCGACTGACAGCAATGCACTGGTGAGAAATTAACCGTTTTTGCACGTTTCTGACGCAGATCACGCACAAAGGCTGTGCAGCTACCTCATCCGGGTTAGGTGTTCAGGGTCTTCGCCACCGCCAGCACTGCCTGTGCGATTTCCAGTACCCGTTTGTTCTGATTCATCGCACTTTTGCGCAGCGCCTGCCAGGCGGCCTCTTCGGTGAAACCCTGCTGCTGCATCAGCCAGTGTTTGGCCTGATCGATCACCCGTCGCTCGTCAAGTGAGGCGCGCATCGACGCCAGCTCGTCTGCCTGCTGTTGCAGACGCTGCGACTGCTCACCAATCAGCGACAGCACCGAGCGCCCAAGCTGCGGAGCCAGGCCGTCACTGTTGAGCGCAGCCGCACCGGGCAGCCAGTCAGCCCCGGAGACGTAGAGCGAGAAGTTGCTGTCGCCCTGCACGACCGGAAATGCCGACTGCTGCTGCGCCTGAGCAATCGCCTCACGGCAGCGCTGCATCAGCGTGGCCGTCAGCGCATCCTCCAGCGTTTTCATCTGGTCCAGCCGCCCGGAGAGCAGGGAAAACCAGTGCAGCGCACCGGTCTCGTCATACTTTCCGCCGGTGCAGGCGATGCGCCGCAGACGTTCGATGTCCTGACCCGGCTGGGCCAGCGGCAGCCAGCTTTCACAGGCGGCGCTGTCGGCAAATTCCCGGAAAGTGGTAAAACTCTGCTCCTGGGCCGCAATCAGGGCCACCATCTGGCTGCGCTGGTCGGGCGTGAACTGCCCCGCCGCAAAGCCAGCGGAGCCGATGGCCCGCTCCTGTCCGGCCAGCTCTTTGCCCTGCATAAAGCTGAACAGGGCGATTAGCGCGCGGGAAATGCCGGGATAGCTGGCGGTGTCGGCCGCCTCAAACACCAGATTGAGTAAGGTGCGGATCACCTGATTAAAGGCGGCCATCGCCGCAGCCTGATCCAGCTCACCCAGGCTGATTTGCTGGCGCAGCGCGGGCAGACCGTCCAGCGCCTGGAGAGCGGCCGCAATCAGGTTACAGAAGCGGCTATAGCCGGGCTGCGCCACAGCAAGCGGCAGCACCCGATAAAAGTGCTGCAAACCGTCGCTGACCTCCTGCTGGCGGGCGAGACGTTCGGCGCTGAACAGCGCGCCGTCTGAGCAGATCCAGAGGTTGTTCGCGCCACGCTCACGCTGCAGCCGATGAACCAGTTCACTGACGGCGGCCATCAGCTCGCCGGTCTCAAGCAGCCGTTGCAGGCTGGCAATATCGCTGTCACGCGAGGCCTGTAGCCAGGTCATGGCATCACTCATTGCTTACCTCTGTGAGGTTAAAACCTTTTTGTAGCAAAAGGCGTGCCGCTTTCCGGAAAAAAAGGGGCCACAACAGAGGCGTAAATTCTGATTTTGATGAGATTCTTAACACAAACTGATAAATTTTTTCGGCAACGAGTTATTAGTAAATCTTAATAGTTTCCAATCGGATTCATTGCATGTCAGAATGCGCGGCACTGTTCTCAATCAGTTTGTCTCTGCGATAATTCAGTTCGCTTTAACTATCACATTAGCTGGCGCTTTTCTTACACCGAAACCCGCCCGTAAAGCGCCTGCTATCACGCATCGGCAGTGGGTGCAATGGTTTGAATTCTCAAAAGTCTTAGGTAGACTGAACACGTTACTATCCTGATGTAAACTGACCTTTTTTTGAAAAACAGAATTTCGGCACGATGCGGCGCGACAAACAGCGCCTCCTGGCATCGGGCCCGGCAACATGCAGATACTTTGATGAGATCACGAGGAACATGGTGAAAAAGAGTCTTGCGTTAACACTGCTGGCGGTTCTTACCCTGGCAGGCTGTAAGGCCCCGCCGCCGCCCGTCACTGACGATACGCTGGTCACCAGCGAAATTAACGGCGTCAAACTGGTCCATCGACACGCTGTCGCGGCACCGACGGAATTTGAGCCGGTCAATCAGACCTGGCGCGCGCTCTATGGTGCCTCCGTCATGACCTCGCCGGATTACGGCGGCAAAGTGGTTCGCTATCTCGAAACGGGTAAACCGTTTGAAGTATTAGGTAATGTGGAACATAGCTGGCTGGCGATTGCTGACCAGGCTGACGGCCCGCTGATCGGTTATGTGCCGCTTAAAGCAGGCGTAGCGAGCGATCGTTACGATGTCACGGTGCAGAGCGATCGTCCCCGTCCCCGCAAAACCAAACAGGTCTGTGTGGCCGTCGGTGGGGCCAGCAAAGCCTGTCGGACTAACGATACCGCGACCTGGATCTTAGACTGAATATGAAATCCGGCGCATATTGCCCGCAGCACCGTCCCGGGCTGCGGGTACAGGGATTGGCCATTGGCTGGAAGATCACTAATTAATGACTGTGGAATCCCCTGCGCGTGAGGCGACCCCCTCAGGCAATGAGAATCTATTACTTCAGGCAGCGGCGCCACTGCTGAACGCGGTGGTGCAAATTCGTCAGGCAGCCACCCACGACGACCCTGCGGGTCTGCGCCAGTCTCTGATCGATGAAATCCGCCAGTTTGAACAACGCTGTAAACAGGCAGGGCTGCCGTTTGAGATGATTATCGGCGCGCGTTACTGCATCTGCAGCGTGCTGGATGAAGCGGCGGCGCAGACCCCCTGGGGCACGCGCGGCGTCTGGTCTGGCAACGGCATGCTGGTCACCTTCCACAATGAAAGCTGGGGCGGCGAAAAATTCTTTCAGCTGCTGTCACGCATTTCCCAAAGCCCGCAACAGCATCTCTGGCTGCTCGAAGTGGTGCAGTACTGCCTGCTGCTGGGCTTTGAAGGCCGCTATCGCGGCAGTGAAAATGGTCGCGTCCAGTGCGACGGTATCCGTAAACGCCTGAAAACTCTGATTGACGAAACACGCGCTCAGCGCCAGACCCCGCAACCGCCACTGGTTGAGGTGCATCCGCTGGTGAGCACCCTCGCCCGTCCGATGGTGCCGCTCTGGGCCTGTGCCATGCTGGTCGCGCTGATTGGCTGCCTGATCTACAGCGGCCTGAACTGGCGGCTCGGCAATGCTGCCGAACCGCTGCTGCGCACCATCTATCAGACGCCGCTGCCGCAGATTACTGCGGGCCGCCGTCCCTCTTCCCCGCAGGCGCTGCTCGATCTGCGTCAGCGCCTGAATGATGTGATCGCCGCCGGACAACTTGAAGTCAGCGATGGCGCCTTTGGCAGCAAAGTGATTATTCCGGCGGACAAACTGTTTGCCGAGCAAGGCACGGTGATCAATCCGGTGGGCCGCGCGCTGCTGGCACGCGTCTCAAACGCCATGAAAGATGTTAAAGGCACCATTCTGGTTTCAGTGTTTACCGACGATCATCCGGTGGATAACAGCCGCTTTGCCTCCAGCTATGAGTTTTCCTTTGCCCGCGCCCGTGCGATCACTCAACTGTTACAGGTTCAGCTGAATGACGGTCATACGGTTCGCTCTGAAGGCCGTGGCGACAGCGACCCGCTGCTGCCCAACGACAGCAGCGAAAACCGGACCCGCAACCGCCGCGTTGAAATCACCCTGTTTGCCGCGCCTGAAACGCTCAGTAATCACCAAGGAGCACAATGATGCGCGCCTCCCTTCGCCTGCTGCTAACGCACCGCCTGCTGTGGAGTTTTATCGGCGTCACGGCGCTGAGCTGTCTGGTCTGGATGCTGGGCCCGTTCTGGTCATGGGGCGAGTCACGCCCGCTGGAACCGGTTCTGCCTCGTCAGCTCACCGTGAGCGCCCTCTATTTTCTCTGGATTCTGTTCCAGCTGATCCCGTCGCTTTATCGTGCCTGGTTTAACAGCCGCCTGCTGACCCAGCTCGAACTGGCGGGCCACGAGGATTCGGCAGAACGTCAGATGACCGAAGAGCGGCTCAACCAGCGCTTCAGCGAAGCGGCAATGCAACTGAAACGCGCCCAGTTTGGCCGTCGTCACAGCGGCAGTCTGCTCTCACGCTTTAACGCCAATTATCTCTATCAGCTGCCCTGGTATCTGGTGATGGGTGCGCCCGGTGCCGGTAAAACGACCGCGCTGTTTAATGCCGGGCTTGAGTTTCCGCTGACCGATACGCTGGGCAAACAGGCGATTCGTGGCGTTGGCGGCACCCGCAACTGCGACTGGTGGTTCACTGACAGCGCAGTGCTGATCGATACCGCCGGACGCTATGCGCAGCAGGAGAGCCAGCGCGTGCGCGATGCGGCGGAGTGGCACAGCTTTATTAATCTGCTGAAACGCTATCGCACCCGCCAGCCGATCAACGGCGTGATTATGACGATCAGCGTCGCCGACCTGCTGAGTGATTCAGCCGAGGCGCGTTTCGCCCAGGCCAGCGCGCTGCGTGAGCGCATGGCGGAACTGCATCAGCAGACCGGCATTCACTTCCCGGTCTACGTGATGGTGACCAAAACCGATCTGCTGAAAGGCTTTATGAGCTACTTCGGCTCCATGGATAAAGCGCGGCGTGACGCTATCTGGGGCTTCACGTTTAACTGGGATCTGGGCAAGCCGCACAAAGATGACTGGCATCGCCATTTTGGCGAGCAGTTTCAGCGGCTGGAAGAGAATCTCCAGCAGGATCTGGCAGAGCAGATGACCCTGGAGCGCGATCTGAACGAGCGCGCGGAATGTTTCCTCTTTCCGCAGGAGTTCGCCTCGCTGCGTCCGCTGCTGAACGAATATCTGGATATCGTCTTTTCTGAACATCAGGATGCGGTCGCATGGAGCCCACGTGGGCTGTTCTTCACCAGCGGTACGCAGGAAGGTTTGCCATTTGATCGGGTGATGGGTGAACTGAGCCGCAAACTGCAGTTGCGCCAGGCGGGCGACCACTCAATTGCAGCCTGGGATAGCGTTAACCGCAACAGTCCGATTCCCGGCAACAAAGGCCAGAGCTTCTTTATTCGTGACCTGCTCAGCGATCTGATCTTCAAAGAGAGCGGTCTGGCAGGCAGTAATCGCCGCTGGGAGTACCGCAATCAGCTGTTCCACTGGATTGGCTACGGCGTGCTGGCCGGTGCGCTGCTGATCGCCTCCAGTCTGTGGGGCCTGAGTTACTACCAGAATCAACATTATCTGCAACAGGTTGCTGCGCGGGTACCCGCGATTCGTGAGCAGAGTCAGCAGGTGATTCATCAGCCTGCTGATAATATTTTTGATCTGCTACCCTTTCTGAATAACCTGGTGAAGCTGCCGCTGTCGGAACGTTTTTCTCTCGATAATCCGCCGCTTACTATGCGGGCGGGCTTGTATCGCGGCAGTCAGGTCAGCGATGCTGCCTGGGTGCTTTATCAAAATGCGCTTAAGTCTTTGTTGCTGCCGCGCGTGGCGCAGCAGATCACCAACATTCTGCGCAACGATCCGGGTGATGATAACGCCTACAGCCGCAATGCGCTGCGCGCCTATCAGATGCTCTATCAACCACGTAATTATGACGGCGAGTTTTTACGGGCCTGGCTGCTGCAAAATCTCCAGCGCTCCCTGCCCGATACGGTCAGTGCCCGCGATCTGCAGCAGCTCGACTGGCACCTCAGCCAGCTGCTGGATCAGCAGATTCAGTCGTCGCCTTATGCACGTGATAATGCACTGATGATGCGCAAGCTGGCGGATAATCTGAAAATTGCGGGCGAAGCGGGTTCTGTGCTGGCGGTAACGCCTTTGCACCCGGCCCCGCGGTCAAACTCGCATAGCGAGTAATGGTGAGGTGAACATGGCGGCTTACACGGCCCCCGGCTGGTATGGCAAGCTGCCGTCGACCGGTGACTTTCTGCACCATCGGCTGAGCGAGCAACAGATTAGCCCGTGGAATCACTGGTTCCAGCAGGGATTGATGCACTGGCATCAGCAGGCCTGGTCCTTCAGCGCCAACTTTCTTCACGCGCCGGTGTGGAATTTTGTCCTGCCGGTGACCGCGACCCGGCCACAGATACAGATGGGCTGTTTACTGCCCTCCTGCGACCGCGTTGGACGTGCCTGGCCACTGCTGGCCCTGCACAGCTTTCCGCTGGCGCAGTGGCATCCGGCGCAGCTCACTATCTCCGGCGACTGGTTTCAGGATCTGGGCGCGACGCTGTTACAGGCGGTTCAGACCCCGCTGAACGGCGAGCAGTTAGAGCAGCAGATTCAGGCATTGCCGCCGCTTCTGGTGCCCGCCCGCAAACCCTCTGAAATCATGGATGTGCTCGGTTTTCAGGATCTGCCCTGCACGCTGAGCTGGCGTGAAGTGGCGGAACGTTTCGATCCGCAGCAGCATATGAGCTACTGGTGGAGTAACCGCAGCGATGGGTTTGTCCATGCGACCCACAAGCACAGCGGCAACCTCACCGCGCAACTGTTTTCGTTACTGTTTAACCCGGCGGCAGGTTCACTGCCGGGACGTAATGGCCTCTATCCTCCGATGTTCGAGTGAGGCCGGATGCGTTTGCCGTTTAATCTGGGATAACTCATGCAATTTACCATTGTGCAAAGCACTACGGATGTTCCGGTCAAAAGCGTCGCCTTTCAACCGCCTGGCGGCACCATTGGCCGCAGCCAGGACAACGATCTGGTGCTGCCGGATGAGACGCGTGCCATCTCGCGTCTGCAGGCGCTGGTTCATCTGTCCCATGACGGAGAGTGCCGTCTGACCAACCAGGGCAGCGTGACACCGGTCGAACATAACGGCATTTCCCTGGGTCGCGGCATGCAGGTGCTGCTGAAGCATGGCGATGCGTTACGCATCGGTGACTATGCGCTGGAAGTGCGTGACCCCGCCTGCCAGAACGCGCAGAACGATCCCCTCGCGCTGTTCGTGGGCGACAGTGCCGAGCCGGCGAATCCGCTGGGTATTCACGAATATCATGAGATTGATGAGCGGCTGCTGGTCAATGAGGTCACCCCATCCCGCCACGAGCGCCACAACGATGCGCGGCTGGCGATTGATCCACAGGCCAGTGAGCCGCGCCGGGCGCTGGAATCACAGCCGGTGGATCAGGATCGGCTAATCGCCGCCCTGCTCGACGGCATGGGGCTGAGTAACGGTCACGCTACGCCGGTGGATGAAGAGCAGATGTTCATTACCGGCCGGATGCTGAGCCTCTTCTCCCAGGGCACCGTCGCGCTGCTCTCGTCGCGATCCATTCTCAAGCGTGGCGTAAAAGCTGACATGACGATGATTCTGAACGAGGCCAATAACCCGTTCAAGATCCTGCCCTCCGGCAAAACCGTGCTGATGCAGATGTATCAAAGCCAGATGCCCGGCTTTATGCCGCCGGAACAGGCGGTTCGCGATGCGCTGGTCGATCTGCAGGCCCACCAGCTGGGCATGATTGCCGGTATCCGCGCCATTATCGCGGCGATGCTGCAATCCTTTAATCCGCAGCGGCTGGAAGAGCAGGCGCGCGCCGATGGTCTGGTGTCAAAACTGCCCTTTTCCACCGCGAAGAAAGCGGCCTTGTGGGACTACTTCATGCGTAATTACCAGCGTACCGCCGGAGAGATCGAAGACGATTTCCACACGCTGTTTGGCGAGGCCTTTCTTCATGCCTATGACATGGAGGTCAATCAGTACAAGGACTCTCAGACGCGGGTAGATGAAGCATGAAAATCGTTTTTGCCAGCCGCTGCCAGCAGGGGCTACGCGATGATAATCAGGATCGCACCGGCGCGGAACTGGACGAGCGCAAAGCCTGTTTCGTGGTCTGCGATGGCGTGGCCGGTCTGCCCGGCGGCGAGATGGCCGCCCAACTGGTCCGCGACACCCTGTTGAGTCAGATACAGGCGCACGACGACTTTACGCCGGAAATGACCCGCCAGGCGATTGAGCAGTGCCGCCTGGCGTTGCAGGAGGCACAGGGTAAAAATCCGAAATATGCACGCATGAGCACCACCCTGGCGGCGCTGTTTATTGACCGTCAGAAACAGCGTGCATGGTGGGCGCATGCCGGTGACAGCCGGGTTTACCACTTCCGCCGTGGCGCGCTTCATGAGGTGACCCGGGATCACAGTCTGGCCCAGCAACTGAAAGATGCAGGCTATGAAAATACCGGCATTAACAGTAATTTACTCTATAATGCGCTCGGCGCTGAACCGTCTCGTCTGGTGAGCTTTTCGCAGGAGATTGGGCTGGAAGATGGCGACGCTTTTCTGGTCTGCACCGATGGCTTCTGGCTGAACCTCACCAGTGACGAAATGGAACAGGCGCTGCGCATGGTGAACGCCTGCGAAGAGTGGCTGGCTCTGATGGAACAGGCGGTAAGCCGCAACGTGAAGAAAGATAATCTCAGCGCACTGGCGGTCTGGATTGGTGAGCCGGAAGAGGCAACATTGCTCTATTCACTGGCTGATTCGGCGCGCTTCCTGCCGCCTCGTTTTTGATTCCAAGGATCCTTATGAAACTGTGGTTGCCCGGCATCATCACCCTGCTGATGGCCTCTAACGCCCAGGCTGAAAATTATCGGGTGGTTTACTCCCCCAGCCTGGCGCTGGAGGTCTACATCGATAATGTGGTGAGCAAAGCGCCTGACGACTGGTGTAAAGAGACGCTGCCGCTACGCATCGTCTCCGGCAAGAGTAAGGATTCGTCGGTACTGACCACCTTTTTACCGCGCGTCGGCACCCTGCTCGCGAATCAGTGTGGATTACTGGACGAGCTGCCGTGGCAGATGACCAATAAAGAGGGTGGCGTCCTGGCCAGCGGCAGCGCCAGCAAGTTGCAGAACTGGCGCCCTATCGTGATGGCTGATGCCACAGCCAGCGCCAGTGCCAGCAATGCCGTGCCACTCGACCTGTCACGGCCCGCCAACAGCACGCCGCTGCAACACTTTGATCTCCCCAGCGGCTGCCACTTTCGCACCGCCTGGGATGAGAATGCCCAGACCCTGTTTATCCCGGACGTCAGCAAGCAGCAGTGCTCGCCGGACGGCTGGGCAGAAGGCAAGAGTGAACTGACGCTGGCGACGCCGGATCACCCCACGCCGGTCGCGGTCACCTTTTATCAGGGCTATCCCATCGCCAATCTGACGATTCCGGACAGCAAGCTGGAAGTCATCGCCGCCAACAATCAGCGCATGATTGTGACACGCCCGGATACGCCGGATAGCTGGCTGGTGCTGCCCTTTGATGCCCGGCAGCATGTCTGGCGCTTCAACGGTGCCCTGTTGATAAAGATGGATAAGAATGCTGCGCAGCAGGATGCTGACGCCGTGAAATCGCGAGTCGATACATTGCGCAGTCAGTGGGCGCCCTATTTCATGCCACAGCAAAAAGTGAATGTGTTACTCATCGACACCCTGCACGCGGATCTGGTTGATCCTGCCATTGGTGCCTGGCGTAACATCAATTAATTACCGCGCAGCCTGGCGATCAGGCCGTGTACAGAGAGTTCACTATGTCGGCAAATGATAATCCGAAAACTGTTCCGAATGCCCTGCCTGACGGTTACCGTTTCAATGAGTTTGAGATCAAGGAAGTGATCGGGGGCGGCGGCTTCGGCATCGTCTATCGCGCGTGGGATCATCAGCTAGAACGCACTATTGCCATCAAAGAGTATATGCCGGTGTCGCTGGCCGTCCGTGGCGCCGATTTAACGCTGGAGCTACGCGGTGAGCGTTTCCAGAAGCTGTTTAATGCCGGACTGAACAGCTTCATTCAGGAAGCGCGTCTGCTGGCCCGCTTTAACCATCCGGGATTACTGCACGTACTGCGCTTCTGGGAACAGAACGGCACGGCCTATATGGGTACGCTCTATTACAGCGGCATGACGCTGAAAGAGTGGCAGGTCACCAGCCCGGCGACGATCTGTGAAGCCTGGATCCGTCGTCTGTTGCCGCCGCTGCTAGGTGCCATCAGCACCATTCATCAGGCCGGCTATCTGCATCGCGATATCTCGCTCGACAACATCCAGTTGCAGGAGAACCAGTTGCCGGTGCTGCTGGACTTCGGCTCGGCGCGTAAAGAGATTGGCAATCTCTCTGACGAAACGGAAATCATGCTTAAACCTGGCTTTGCGCCAATTGAGCAGTACAGCGAAGAGGGTGAAGTCGAACAGGGACCGTGGACCGATATCTACGCCCTGGGCGCGGTGCTGCACAGCCTGATTACCGGTAATCCACCGCCGGTGAGCGTGGTGCGCTGCATTGAAGATAATTATCAGCCGCTGGTGGAACGCCAGCCTGAAGGCTACTCGCTGCCGCTGTTGCACGCCATTGACTGCGCGCTGGCCATGAAACCCGGCGATCGTCCGCAAACGATTGACGCCTTTGCGGCGCTGATCGATCTGCCGGTCAGTGATGTGGAAGCGGTGGTGAACAGCTTCCCGGTGCCGGGCGAACCGCCTGCTCTGCCGATCGAAGAAGTCGTTGAGCCGGCTCCGCCGGTTGTGATGGCGATGAATCATGCCGCCGCGTCTGCTGAGCCAGTAACGCCGCGCACCGTGCGTAAACTGTCACCAGGCCTCCTGGGTCTGGCGGCCGTGGCTATCCTGGCGGTGATCGTCACGGTATGGCTGACGAATCGCCATAGTGCGACGCCGGAGGTGGTGAGCAACAGCTCAGCCGTGACGCAGGCGCCCGCATCGGCTCCGTCAGCCGCCGCCGTTCCGGCCGCGCTGGCGACGGTCTATCTGAAGCTGGAAAGCGGTGAGAGCGTGGTGCTGAACGGACAGCCGGTCGAGGTGAAACCCGGCAGCAGCGGATTTGCCGCGCTGAATCTGGCGGCGGGCCAGTACAAAATTGACGTGAAGAATGGCAGTGAGATGCACAGCCAGTCCCTGACTATCGATAAGCCCGGCACCTGGCTGATTAATCCGGGTAACTAATCCCGGTAACGAATGCCAGGATCGTAAAAGGGCGCGACAATGTCGCGCCCTTTTCTATGCTGCTTCTGAGCTGCTGACCCGGCTCAGGCCTGCTTCAGGCAGGATTGCTGTAACGTCCGCACCTGATGTGCCAGCCGGCTCAGGCTCTCCTCCTCCATGCCGCGTCGGGTCAACTCTTCTTCCAGCGCAAACAGATACTGCGCATTCGAGCCCAGCGGGCCGCTGGCGGCGGCGATGAGAGGCGCAATCGCCTCCGGGCAGGAGTCTGATTCATAGAGCGGATGGCGCGGGTCCATGATAAAAGTCAGCGCCGTCACGCTGCGGCCATCCTCAAGTTGTAATTCACACCATGTCGGTAAATAACAGCCGGTGATCATCTCACGTTTCCACAGCAGTGCCAGCTCTTCATGCAGGCGCGCTTCCGGCAGACGAAACGCCAGTCCGGTGGTGCGGCCGCCCTGCTTCAGCGCCAGCATGCGGCCTGGGTGCGTGGCGGTGCCACGTCCGGCAATCAGCCGCAGGCAGAAAGCACGATGCCAGCCCTCCAGCGAACCGGATGCGACTTCATCCGCCTCAAAAATCGGGTTCCACATCAGCGAGCCGTAGCCAAAGATCCACACCGGGCTGTGATCGGGACGGCAGGCCAGGGTGGCTGCCAGCGAGGCCGCGCGCTGCTCGCAAGTCCAGAGTAGCGTCTCATCGATATCCCCGAACGACGTTTTACAATCCGCTTTTAATAGAAATTCCCGGGTAAGCAATGCGACCTCCTCAACTTCAACAGCGTCCTGCAGAATGGCTCCAGTAACATGATCTCCAAAACGGCACTGCGTTTCGTTCATCAAATTGACATTAATCTATTTCTGCGCGGGGTTACAAGGGTGATTCCGGTCCCAGCTTAAAAAAAACCAGATAAACCTGATAGCGAAGCCGAAAAAAAGGGCCAGATAATCCTGGCCCTTTGGCATGAACAGGCTAGCGAGGGCATTATTTTTTAGGATGCCACTTATCGTCATCGCCTTTTTCATACTCTTTTTTCACGGCTGACCAGGCGACTTTGTGCGCCACCTCTTCCCGCGATTCATCGCCACGGCGATCTTCCGCCTTTTTATACTGATCCCACGCACTGTTAAATGCCTGCTGATAGATATCCTGCGCATGCGCGGGCAGCACGTGTTTTACGTTGTCTGGTAAGTCGTTTCGGTTAGCGTAAGGCATAACTACTCCTCAGTTTATGGATACCTGTTAAGCCTGGCGCAGCAGAGAAAAAACACAAACAGTGTTTTATCGTCGCTTCAGATTAAAAACCTGAATCAGGCCACACAAGTTATAATGAAGAGCGATTTTTATGGGGGATAATCACCCGTTCAATGGATAAACCCTAATTGTTGTGCACTGATTACTATTGCAATATTTGAGATAACTTCAGGTTAATACCACTTCGAGACTTTATTGCATTTAAGTAAAAAGCAGTAAATTTCTCCCGCTGGGGCGGGTGAAAAGATAAACTGCGCCCTGCCCTAAAACTGATTATATTTCTAACAGCAGCACTTGCTGTGTCCGGATAATCATTAACCAGAGAGGATGGTGAATGCCTTCACATGAAAAAACACGTCACAAGGAATTCTCGCTGATATTTCCCCTTATCACGCTGGGGATACTTTATTTTTTTGGTGCTACCACGTCATTTCCGATAGTCGTCGTTATCAACTTAGTGGCGCTGGTTGCCATTCTCAGTAGCGCATTTGCCGTTGTACGACATGCAGACGTGCTGGCCCACCGGCTGGGCGAACCCTATGGCTCTCTGATTCTGAGTCTCTCTGTCGTCATTCTTGAAGTGAGCCTGATTTCGGCGCTGATGGCGACCGGCGATGCTGCACCCGGCCTGATGCGCGATACGCTGTATTCGATTGTGATGATTGTGACTGGCGGGCTGGTTGGCTTTGCGCTGCTGCTGGGCGGTAATAAATTTGCGACGCAGTACGTTAATCTGGCGGGCGTGAAGCAATATCTGATTGCTATCTTTCCCCTGGCGATTCTGGTGCTGGTGTTTCCCAACGCGTTGCCGGGCGGTAATTTCTCTGTCACCCAGGCACTGCTCATCGCAGCGATTTCCGCAGCGATGTATGGCGTTTTCCTGCTGATCCAGACTAAAACTCACCAGAGCCTGTTTGTTTACGAACACGAAGATGAGAGTGACGATGGGGACCCGCATCACGGCAAACCCTCGGCGCACAGCAGCGTCTGGCACACGATCTGGCTACTGGTGCATCTGATTGCGGTGATTGCCGTGACCAAGATGAATGCGAATACGCTGGAAAGCCTGCTGACAGATCTGAATGCACCGGCACAATTCACCGGCTTCCTGGTGGCTCTGCTGATCCTCTCACCGGAAGGTCTGGGCGCTATCAGAGCCGTGCTGATGAATCAGGTGCAGCGCGCCATGAACCTGTTCTTTGGTTCGGTGCTGGCGACCATCTCCTTAACAGTCCCGGCGGTGACCATTATCGCCACCCTGACCGGACAGGAGCTGATATTCGGCCTGGAGCCACCACAGATGGTGATTATGATGGCGTCGCTGATTCTGTGTCAGCTCTCCTTCTCGACCGGACGCACCAATGTACTCAATGGTGCCGCTCATCTGGCATTGTTTATCGGTTATCTGATGACCATCATGCTGTAACGTCACCGGATTTCAGGCGAAAAAAAAGAGCGATTAATCGCTCTTTTTTTTGCAGCAAACTTACTTGCTGGTATCGAGTTCAGGGAAGCTCTTCACCAGATCGTCAATCGCTTTCATCTGCGCCAGGAACGGCTCCAGCTTATCCAGCGGCAACGCGGATGGGCCATCACACAGGGCGTGTTCCGGATCCGGATGCGCTTCGATAAACAGACCGGCAATGCCGACCGCCATACCCGCACGCGCCAGCTCAGCCACCTGCGCACGACGACCGCCTGAGGCTGCGCCAAACGGATCGCGTGTCTGCAGCGCATGAGTCACATCGAAAATCACCGGGCTGTTTTTGGTGACTTTCTTCATCACGTTAAAGCCCAGCATATCGACAACCAGATTGTCATAGCCAAAGTTGCTGCCGCGATCGCACAGGATAACCTGCTCGTTGCCGCCTTCAGCGAACTTATCAACGATGTTGCCCATCTGACCCGGGCTGACGAACTGTGGCTTCTTCACGTTGATGATCGCGCCGGTTTTCGCCATGGCTTCCACCAGGTCAGTCTGACGCGCCAGGAAGGCCGGCAGCTGGATCACATCAACCACTTCAGAGACCGGCTGCGCCTGAGACGCTTCATGGACATCGGTGATGATCTTCACGCCGAAAGCCTGCTTCAGCTCCTGGAAAATCTTCATTCCCTCTTCCAGGCCTGGGCCACGATAAGAGTGAATAGAGGAGCGGTTCGCTTTATCAAACGACGCCTTAAACACGTAAGGAATACCGAGTTTACTGGTGACGGTGACGTAATGTTCGCAGATGCGCATCGCCAGATCGCGCGACTCCAGCACGTTCATCCCGCCAAACAGCACAAATGGCAGATCGTTTGCGACTTTGATATCGCCAATACTCACGACTTTCTGTGTCATGCCCTTTCCTTTTCAGTGGGTCCGCTTAGTGCAGCGTGACCTGTTTTTGTTCGATTGCGTGAATCTGAACTTTGATCATTTCGCTGACCGGGTCTTCAGGACACTGCTCAACGAAGTAGGTTAAATCATTCAGGGCGATATGGTCGCACTGCAGCTGCGCGTAGATCAAACCGCGATCGCGGATTTCGTACGGATCATCAGGATCGATACGCAACAGCACCTGACTGACGTTCAGCGCCAGCTCCATCTTCTGCTCTTCCATCAACGCCGCTTTCAGCGTGTCGAGCATCTTGCGCATCACGGTGACGGTTTTCGCTTCGTCCAGGTCTTCGTCATAAAGACGCGCGGTCGGGCTGATATTGCCTTTGAGCCACACTTCCAGCGTGTGCCGATCCAGGGTTTCCCCATTGAACGGATTAATCATCCACTTATCGCCATCAATCCAGTCGGCGCGCAGAATCAGCTGCGTCGGGAAAATCACCGGCATCAGTGGCAGTTCCAGCTCGGCGGCGATGTGCAGCAGAATCACGCCCAGTGATACGGCAGTACCCTGACGGGTCTTCAGCACATTGTCGATCCACAGCGCATCGGAAAGTTTATAAACGCCGCTGGCTCCGCGAAAGCCCCACTGGCGATAGAACAGCTCCAGCAGCTTTTCGAGCTGCATGTCAGCATCTTCGATGTCGCTGACATACTCACGCGCTTCGGCGACTAGCGCCGCAAGTTGCGTCTCCACCGACAACGCCGGGAAATCGACGCGGATGGCAAGCGTAGCGCCAATCACCGCTTCACACAGCGGTGTCTGGCTGAAATCTAATTGTTCGGTCGAGGTCATGCTATCCCCATAACGGCATTTTGGTCAGCGCCAGCTTAATGATGGTCACCAGGGCGATTAACGCCACCAGAAAAGCGATCCAGCGGGTGCGATCAGTGCGTGGACGGCGACTCAATGCCACAAATCCTAAGGCGATGTAGATGATAACCGCTAAAAGCTTCTCCGTCAGCCAGCTTCCTTGCGGTGTGAAGGGATAGAAGTGGGTAATCATCACCAGTGAGATACCGGTCACCAGTAACAGGGTGTCGTTAACGTGTGGCAGAATGCGGACCCAGCGTTTCGTCATCATCGCCGATCCCCGGCGCAGCCAGTAAAAACGCAGCAGGAACAGCGTCACGGTAAGCACGACCGTTAAGATGTGCAGATTTTTAATCAGGGGATAAAAGGCGAACATCATCAATCCTTTTTAAAGCGCTTTTATGAGGGGAACTGACCTAAGGTCACACGCGGATTGCCGCCGTAATCCTCGACCGTTTCAACGGCATGATAGCCATTTTGCCGCATCAGCGCGGCCACCGCCTCGCCCTGCTGCCAGCCATGTTCCAGCAGCAGCCAGCCACCCGGCACCAGCCACGCGGGTGCCTGCTCGATCAGCGTGCGCAGATCCGCCAGCCCCGCTTCATCGGCCACCAGCGCACTGCGCGGTTCGAAACGCACGTCACCCTGCTCCAGATGACTATCGCTGGCATCAATATAAGGCGGATTGCTGACGATGAGGGTAAAGCGCTGCGGCGTGAGTGCCTGGAACCAGTGACTGAGCAGAAAGGTGGTGTTGGTGAGGCTGAGCTGCTGCGCATTGCTGCTCGCCAGTTCGACGGCGGCCTCGATGCGATCGACGCCGGTGACCTGACAGTCGGGTCGTTCGCTGGCCAGCGCCAGAGCAATCGCCCCGGTGCCGGTGCCCATATCCAGAATGGTCGAGGGTGTCGCGGGCAGATGCGCCAGCGCCTGTTCAACCAGCAGTTCGGTATCCGGGCGCGGAATCAGCGTGGCGTCATTAACGCGCAAAGGCAGCGACCAGAACTCGCGTTCTCCCACCAGATGCGCCACCGGTTCACCCCGGGCGCGACGCGCCAGCAGGCTATCCAGTTGTCCGAGCTGCTCAACGCTCAGCAGCGTTTCATCAAAGGCGATTAACCAGCTGCGTGATTTTCCGGTCACAAAACCTAACAGGATCTCTGCGTCACGCTTCGGACTGTCACCCCCGCACAGCGTGGCGACCGCCTGTTTCAGCCAGTGACGAATATCCATTAATCCTGACCAGCCAGCGCCGCCAGCTGATCCGCCTGGTACTCCTGCACAATCGGCTCGATCAGGCTGTCGATTTTGCCTTCCATCACTTCGTCCAGACGGTAGATCGTCAGGTTGATACGGTGGTCGGTTACGCGGCCCTGCGGGAAGTTATAGGTGCGGTTACGGTCAGAGCGATCGCCACTACCCAGCAGGTTGCGACGGGTACTGGCTTCGGCGGCGTGACGGCGGGCCATCTCTGCCGCGTGAATACGTGAACCCAGCACTGCCAGCGCTTTGGCTTTGTTTTTATGCTGTGAACGTTCGTCCTGACACTCCACCACGATGCCGGTTGGCAGGTGGGTAATACGAATCGCGGAGTCGGTGGTGTTAACGTGCTGACCGCCTGCACCGGAGGAGCGGAAGGTATCGATCTTCAGGTCACCGGCATTGATTTCCGGCAGTTCCGCTTCCGGGATTTCCGGCATCACGGCCACAGTACAGGCTGAGGTATGAATACGGCCCTGAGATTCGGTCTCCGGCACACGCTGCACGCGGTGGCCGCCTGACTCAAACTTCAGGCGTCCATAGGCACCTTCGCCGGTTACGCGGGCAATGACTTCTTTGTAACCGCCATGCTCGCCTTCGTTGGCGCTGATGATCTCCACGCGCCAGCGACGCGCTTCGGCATAACGGCTGTACATGCGGAACAGATCGCCAGCGAAGATCGCGGCTTCGTCGCCGCCGGTTCCGGCGCGCACTTCAATAAAGCAGGCGCGCTCATCATCGGGATCTTTCGGCAGCAACAGAACCTGCAGCTGCTGCTCCAGCACTTCGCTCTTCTCGCGCGCTTCCTGCAACTCTTCCTGCGCCATATCGCGCATTTCAGGATCGTCGAGCATCTGCTGCGCCGTTTCGATATCTTCCTGCACCTGCTGCCAGTCGCGGAAACAACGGGTCACATCGGTCAGTTGAGCATATTCGCGTGACAGCGCACGGAAACGCTCCTGATCGGCGATGACACCCGCATCGCCCAGCATCGCTTCCACTTCTTCGTGGCGCTCCTGCAGGGCTTCCAGTTTGGCAACTATAGAGGTTTTCATTTAAATGTGGGATTCCCGTAAACAGGTGGCGACAGCGTTGTGCCTAATCGAGACCCAGGCTGTCGCGTAAAATCTGCAGGCGTTCATTATCGCCATCGCGGGCGGCCTGCTGAAGTGATTTGGTTGGAGCGTGTATTAAACGGTTGGTCAGCTTGTGCGCCAGTTCCTGCATGACTTTCTGCGGATCGGCACCCTGCTGCAGCGCCTGCAGCGCACGGCCTTCCAGCTCAGCGCGGATCTCATCCGCCTGAGAACGATATTCACGGATGGTATTTACCGCGCCCTGTGAGCGCAGCCACGCCATGAATTCGCTGCTTTCCTGCACCACGATGCTTTCGGCCTGAACCGCGGCCGCTTTGCGCTGCGCCAGGTTCTGCTCGATGATCGCCTGCAGGTCATCCACGCTGTAGAGATAGGCGTTGGGCAGGTCGCCCACTTCCGGCTCTACGTCGCGCGGTACGGCAATATCCACCAGCAGCATCGGTTTGTTGCGGCGCGCTTTCAGGGCGCGCTCCATCATTCCCTTGCCGATAATCGGCAGCGGACTGGAGGTTGAGGAGATGATAATGTCGGCTTCTGCCAGACGGGCATCGATCTCCGCCAGCGTGATCACTTCCGCACCCACTTCTGCCGCCAGCGTTTCGGCGCGTTCGCGGGTACGGTTAGCGATGATCAGATTTTTGACCTGATGTTCACGCAGATGACGCGCCACCAGCTCAATGGTTTCGCCTGCGCCGACCAGCAGCACATTGACGGAGGAGAGAGATTCGAAGATTTGACGGGCCAGTGTACAGGCGGCAAACGCTACCGAGACGGCGTTAGCACCGATATCAGTTTCCGTGCGCACGCGCTTGGCAACAGAGAAGGTTTTCTGGAACATGCGTTCCAGTTCACTGCTCAGCGCCTGACCGCGTGAGGAGTCTGCAAACGCTTTTTTTACCTGACCGAGGATCTGGGGTTCGCCCAGCACCAGTGAATCGAGTCCGCTGGCGACGCGCATCAGGTGGCTGACCGCCTCGTTATCCTGATGCCAGTAGAGGCTGCTCCGCACATCCTCTTCATCCAGCTGATGATAATTACATAACCAGCTCACCAGACGCGCCTGTAAGTCGGCCTGCTGCTCTACACTCAGGTAGAGTTCCGTCCGGTTACAGGTGGACAACACCACGCCGCTCTGCACCATTGGCTGTGATAACAGGCTGTTTAACGCCTGCTCAAGCGTCTCCGGCCCGAACGAGACGCGTTCGCGCAGAGCAATGGGGGCTGTCTTGTGATTGATTCCGAGAGCGAGCAGCGTCATGGTGATTTTGGTTGGGATGTCCCAATAATGTCAGGGTTTTGTGAGGCGCATTCTACAAGATGCGGCAGATCAAGAAAAGCCATACAAAGGCTATGACTGTAATAAGATTAACCCGATCGTGCTCAATTTGCTGCATAACAGCATTGACGGTTAAAACCGGGACGGTTAGCGTTATCCGTTACGAATAATAAATGTGTCCGAGGAGATGACCACTTGATGCTTAATTCACCACGCAATCTGTTGCGCCTTTTGCCCCTTGCCAGCGTCCTGCTGGCGGCCTGTAGCGTCAACAAACCGCAAGGCCCGGGCCCCAGCGTTACCGCGCCACAGTGGCAACAGCATCAGCAGGCGGTCTCAAAGGTCACGCACTACCAGACCCGCGGCGCCTTTGCCTACCTTTCTGACAAGCAGAAAGTCTATGCCCGCTTCAACTGGCAGCAGACCGCGCCCGACCGCTATCGCCTGTTGCTGACTAACCCGCTGGGCAGCACCGAACTGCAGCTTGATGCGCAGGGTTCAGTGGTGCAGATCGTCGACAACAAGGGCAAGCGCTACGTCAGCAACGATGCGCAGAAGATGATTTCGCAGCTGACCGGCATGAACATTCCGCTGGCCAATCTGCGTCAGTGGATGATGGGTCTGCCTGGCGATGCCACCGATTATCAGCTCAACGATAGCTATCAGCTGAGCAGTCTGAACTACAGCCGCGACGGCCAAAACTGGCAGGTGTCTATCGCGGGCTACGACAGTAAAGTTACCCCGCCGCTGCCATCCAGCCTGGAGCTGAAAGAGGGTGATCAGCGGATTAAACTGCGTATGGACGGCTGGACCGTTCAATGATCACCCACTGGCCTGCCCCGGCAAAACTGAATCTTTTTCTCTACATCACCGGCCGTCGTCCCGACGGCTACCACACCCTGCAGACGCTGTTTCAGTTTCTGGATTACGGTGATCAGTTGCAGATTACCGTTGATGACAGCGATTCGATTCAGCTGTTAACACCGGTGGCGGGCGTCGCGGATGCGGACAATCTGATTATGCGCGCCGCGACCATGCTGAGGCAGGCGGCACTGGACAAACATTGCCTGCCTCCACGCGCAGGCGCGCAGATTGCCATTGAGAAACGTCTGCCCATGGGTGGCGGTCTCGGCGGCGGTTCGTCAGATGCAGCCACCGTGCTGGTGGCGCTGAATCAACTGTGGCAAACCGGTTTCACACCAGATGAGCTGGCGGCGCTTGGCGTGAGGCTGGGCGCGGATGTGCCGGTCTTCGTGAAGGGCTTTGCGGCCTTTGCGCAGGGTGTGGGTGAACAACTTCAGCCCGCAGAGCCGGAAGAAAAGTGGTATCTTGTTGCCCATCCCGGCGTGAACATCAGCACCCCAGTGGTATTCAACGACCCCGAACTGACGCGTGACACCCCATCGCGCAGTTTATCGACGCTTTTAGCTGCACCCTTCACCAATGATTGTGAAGCAGTGGTAAGAAAACGTTTTCGCGAGGTTGATGAGCTTGTTTCCTGGCTGCTAGAATACGCGCCGTCACGCCTGACTGGCACGGGCGCTTGTGTGTTTGCTGAATTCGACACCGAGTCTGCTGCCCGTCAGGTGCTGGAGCTTGCCCCGAATGGGGTGCGCGGATTTGTAGCCCGGGGCGTAAATGTTTCGCCGCTACAGCGTACCCTGCGAGGCGATTAGCGAATGCGTGACAGTGTCACCCCGTTCCAGACACTGCACGTTTCGCATCAACACACCCGTGTGAACGCACATGACCGTACGCGCCGGTTACAGTCATGCCGTTCATTCTCTGGACGCAAAGCCTGAGGTTCTTCTCGTGCCTGATATGAAGCTATTTGCTGGTAACGCCACCCCGGAACTAGCACAACGTATTGCCAACCGCCTTTACACCAGCCTGGGAGACGCCGCAGTAGGACGTTTCAGTGATGGTGAAGTGAGCGTACAGATCAATGAAAATGTACGCGGTGGTGATATTTTCATCATCCAGTCCACCTGTGCTCCCACCAACGATAATCTGATGGAACTGGTTGTGATGGTCGACGCGCTGCGTCGTGCTTCTGCTGGTCGTATTACCGCAGTCATTCCCTACTTTGGATATGCCCGTCAGGATCGCCGTGTGCGTTCCGCGCGTGTTCCTATCACCGCTAAAGTAGTGGCAGACTTCCTTTCCAGCGTCGGTGTTGACCGTGTTCTTACGGTTGACCTGCACGCCGAGCAGATCCAGGGCTTCTTCGACGTCCCGGTTGATAACGTATTTGGCAGTCCGATCCTGCTGGAAGATATGATGCAGATCGGTCTGGAAAACCCGATTGTTGTTTCTCCCGATATTGGTGGCGTAGTACGTGCCCGTGCTATCGCTAAACTGCTGAACGACACCGATATGGCTATCATCGATAAACGCCGCCCTCGCGCGAACGTTTCTCAGGTGATGCACATCATTGGTGACGTTGCTGGCCGCGACTGCGTGCTGGTCGACGATATGATCGACACCGGCGGCACGCTGTGCAAAGCGGCTGAAGCGCTGAAAGAGCGTGGTGCCAAGCGCGTGTTTGCTTACGCGACTCACCCGATCTTCTCCGGCAATGCGGTTGAAAACCTGCGTAAATCTGTACTCGACCAGGTGATCGTCTGCGATACCATCCCACTCTCTGATGAGATTAAGTCACTGCCGAATGTGCGCACGCTGACCTTATCTGGCATGCTGGCCGAAGCCATTCGCCGCATCAGTAACGAAGAATCTATCTCGGCGATGTTCGAGCATTAATCTTCGCGGAACCGGGCCCTGTGCCCGGTTTTTTTATGCCTGCCGTTCGCCCGATTAACGCACTTCTTTTTCTGATTTTCCCGCGAAAAATCGCCTCAAAACCCCCTATTTTCAACGCCACTCACTCTTTTACTTAAACCCTGCGTTCACCGCTTCTGCCCTGTGCCGTAAAGTGGTAATTTGCTGCGCACTTTCCCCGAGAACCTGACCGCCATGAGCCTGGATATCTATACGTTATTTGTCTGCGAGCTCTATGTGCTGGGGTTTCTGAGCATCATCATGGTTTTTGCCTGGATCGGATCGCAGTATGATCGCGTCCTTGGCTTCACCTGCCTGTCGCTGGTTTTTACGCTGATTGCCGTCTTTTTAAGTAGCCTGCGCAGCAGTGGCCTGCATTTCCTGCCGGTTGCGGTGGGTAACGTGGTCATGATGCTGGCTTATGGGGGATTGTTAAATGCTTTCCGGCGCTTCTGCGGCAAACCCATCGGCACCCACTGGCTGCTGGGCGCCCTGCTCTGGGCACTGCTCTGCTGTTTTCCGGCCTTCTATTACAGCTTGCCCAAGCGGGTACTGGTATTGTGCATCGCCTGCGGCGTTTACACCGCGGCACTGATTCAGTTGCTCTGGCAGGCGCGTGATACGCTCAAGGCAACCTTCTGGCCGGCGCAGTTGCTGCTGTGGATCCATCTGCTGTTTCACCTGGCGCGGCTATTTCTGGACAACGCAATTCCCAGCGCCCGTCCTGGCGCGATTGGCGGGTCGAACTTCTCGGTTTACGTTATCCTGGAATCCATTCTGTTTGTCATCGGCCTGACGTTTACCATTCTGGCCATGGTGAATGAACGGATGCAGATAGCCTTAAAACATACCTCTTTGCACGATCCCCTGACCAGCGTCTGGAATCGTCGCGCCCTGTTTAATGAAGCAGAAAAGATTGTGACGCGCTGCCGACGTCAGAAGCGGCCCTTCAGCGCGATACTGTTCGACCTCGATCATTTCAAAAGTATAAACGATCAGTATGGTCATCATCAGGGCGACCTGGTCCTGATCCACTTTTGCGATGTTGTCAGAGCGTTACTGCCGACTGAGGGGCGCTTTGCGCGACTGGGCGGAGAAGAGTTTGCGGCGATAATCCCCGCAGAGGCAAATGAAGCAGAAGCATGGTGTGAAGCGATCCGTCTGGCGGTCTGTGCGTCGCAACCCAATGCGATACCCTATTCGGTCAGCATTGGCTTTGCCACGGTAACGAACCCCCAGCAGGGGTTTGAAGATTTACTGGCGCTGGCGGATGCAGCGCTCTATCACGCTAAAGCCAGTGGCCGGAACCGCACTGCGCAGCATCCGGCTACTGCAGCCATCAGTTAATGGTGTGAATTGTGATACCTGCGGCAGCGATTGTCATAGCGACGATGCCAGTAATAACGGTCTTCTACCTTTTCACGACCACTCAGACCCGCCCCCACCAGCCACAGCAGAGCACCGATAAAGATGCCTAACATGGCACCCTGCGCCAGAAGCTGCGGCAGGTCGAGTGAGGGAAGCTGATTAATAATTGAAAAACCGACGCCCAGTACCATTGTGACTAATCCCAGTACCATCAAACTGTTACCCGCTACGCGGCAATGTTGATGTTTCATGCTGCACCTCCATCCTTATGAGTAATAAACCGCACACAATGTTAAGTGCCATAAGTTTAGGCAATGGATAGAAGCAACGTTGCGGGATGGATCACACATCAGCCATAAAGTAATCACTGGACCTGATTGCAGCCTGTTGATTTAGATAGAAAATGATTAATCACTGTCCTGAATCATTTCAATGCTTGTGCTTTGTCATCCTGCCCGTAGCGAAGTAAACTAACGCCCTTTCGCGATAACTGCAGGATAATCATTGTGAGCAGCATTAAACTGATTGTGGGCCTTGCCAATCCGGGCGCTGAATATGCCGCTACGCGCCATAATGCGGGTGCCTGGTATCTGGATTTACTGGCTGAGCGCCACAATCAGTCACTGAAAGAGGAAAGCAAATTCTATGGCTACACCGCCCGTCTGGCGATAGCCGGAGAGGATGTGCGCCTGCTGGTGCCGACCACCTTTATGAACCTGAGCGGTAAAGCGGTAGCGGCGATGGCGACCTTTTATCGCATCGCGCCGGAAGAGATTCTGGTGGCGCACGATGAACTCGATTTGCCGCCTGGTGTGGCAAAGTTTAAGCAAGGCGGCGGGCATGGCGGCCATAACGGTCTGAAAGACATCATCAGCAAACTGGGTAATAACAACAATTTCCATCGTCTGCGTATCGGTATCGGGCATCCCGGTGATCGCAACAAGGTGACCGGATTTGTGCTGGGCAAGCCGCCCGCCAGTGAGCAGAAGCTGATTGATGATGCCATTGATGAAGCGGCGCGCTGCACCGAACTGTGGCTGAAAGAGGATCGCATCAAGGCGATGAACCGGCTGCACGCCTTCAGGCCTGCTTAAACGCCCGAATCGTCGCGATTCCGTGTATAATGCGCGAAATTTTTCAATTCGTCTCCGACAGTCCGCCTTCTGGCGCGCTGTCCATCCAGTTATAAAGGGTATCAAACCATGGGATTCAAATGCGGTATCGTGGGCCTGCCGAACGTCGGTAAATCCACTCTGTTTAACGCGCTGACTAAAGCGGGCATCGAAGCGGCTAACTTCCCTTTCTGCACCATTGAGCCAAACACAGGCGTGGTGCCAATGCCTGACCTGCGTCTCGACCAGCTTTCTGAGATTGTTAAGCCGCAGCGCGTGGTGCCGACTACCATGGAATTCGTCGATATTGCGGGTCTGGTTAAAGGCGCGTCAAAAGGTGAAGGCCTGGGCAACCAGTTCCTGACCAACATCCGTGAAACTGAAGCCATCGGCCACGTCGTGCGCTGCTTTGAAAACGACAACATTATCCACGTCGCGGGCAAAGTTGATCCGGCTGAAGATATTGACGTTATCAACACCGAACTGGCGCTGTCCGATCTTGAGACCTGTGAGCGTGCGATTCAGCGCGTGCAGAAGAAAGCCAAAGGCGGCGACAAAGATGCCAAAGCCGAACTGGCTGCGCTGGAGAAGTGTCTGCCGCACCTTTCTGAAGCAGGCATGCTGCGTTCACTGGATCTGGATGCGGACGAGAAGGCGGCCATCCGCTATCTGAGCTTCCTGACGCTGAAGCCAACCATGTACATTGCTAACGTCAGTGAAGATGGTTTCGAGAACAACCCGTACCTGGATAAAGTCCGTGCCATCGCCGAAGCAGAAGGTTCAGTCGTGGTGCCTGTGTGCGCCGCTGTTGAGTCGGACATTGCCGAACTGGAAGATGAAGACCGTGACGAATTCATGGCCGAACTGGGACTGGAAGAGCCGGGCCTGAACCGCGTTATCCGCGCCGGTTACTCCCTGCTGAACCTGCAGACCTATTTCACCGCTGGCGTGAAAGAAGTCCGTGCATGGACTATCCCGGTTGGCGCGACTGCCCCACAGGCAGCCGGTAAAATCCATACCGACTTCGAGAAAGGCTTTATCCGCGCACAGACCATCGCGTTTGAAGACTTCATCGCCTACAAGGGCGAACAAGGCGCTAAAGAAGCCGGCAAGATGCGTTCAGAAGGTAAAGAGTACATCGTGAAAGATGGCGATGTGATGAACTTCCTGTTTAACGTCTGATTGGGTTGTTGTCTCATGGGGTTTCACTAAACCTCATGACGATGCGAAAATCTTTAAAATCCACGCAACTGCGTGGATTTTTCATTATGTGGTCGGCGTAAAACTCAGGCGTATACATCCTCCATTAGCCGTGCTTTCAAACACGCTCAGATCGACCCAGCCCGGGACTTATCAGACTGAGCCTTGAGACGTTATTGCACCAGGTTATGCTGCAGGGAATATTTGACGATATGAGCATTATTGGTGAATTTCATTCGCTTCATCATGCGTGATTTATAGGTGCTGACGGTTTTATTGCTGATGGAGAGCGCATCGGCTATCGCATTAATCGACTCCCCGTGGGCCAGCATGATCATGATTTGCCGTTCGCGCATCGTCAGGCTCTCATGAGGCGCACGATTATTGCTCTGGTAGTCGGAGAAGATAATCTCCTGTGCCAGATCGTGATCGATATAACGTGATCCCTGCGCCACGGTACGAATCGCTTTGAGTAAAACATCCGGCGATTTGTCTTTGGTGATATAGCCCAGCGCGCCATTATTTAATACCCGCCGGGTAATCTGCGGTTCGTTGTACATACTCAAGACCAGAATGCGCAGCCCGGGATAGAGAGGCATCAGGCGGGTAATCAGATCTTCACCGCTCATGCCAGGCATCGAAATATCCAGCAGCAGCAGATCGACTTCGTGCTGACGCAGACGCTCCAGCACCTGGCCGCTATCCGATGCTTCGCATACCACGTCAATATTTTCATCAAGAGCAAAAATTTGCTTCAGGCCCTCGCGCATAATGGCATGATCGTCGGCAATCATCAGACGTATGCATTTACTCATCGGTTAATACTCCCGGTTTCGGACTGGATGCTTCTGATTTAGCGCTTACAGAGAGGGGGAAATTCAGTTTAACCCGGGTCCCTTTACCGGGTGTGCTATCGATGGTCGCTTCTCCATTTAGCATGCGTCCTCGCTCCCTGATGCCGTGCAGCCCACACGTCCCTTTCTTCACACGATTCAGATGAAACCCTTTGCCGTTATCGACCACTTCAATGAGCAGCGCATCCGGCTTGAGTTTGACGAAGATATACACATTGCTGGCTCTGGCATGGCGGACGACATTGGTGAGGCACTCCTGTACCACGCGAAAGGCCGCCGTCAGCGTCGCCTCATCCAGCACCACGGTGTGTTCATCAGGTGCCAGCAAAATGCAGCGGATACCATTGTCTTTTATAAACTGATCGCGCAACCATTCCAGCGCCGGAATCAACCCAAGATTGAGAACATTAGGCCGCAGGCGCGTCGAGACATCGCGCACCACCTGAATCGTGCTGTCCAGATGCACCATCAGTTGCTGGATTTTTGCCTGCTGGGCATCGACAGACTGATCTTTACGCATCGCCAGCAGCGACAACCCTGTGCGCAGCGCGGTTAAATGCTGGCCCAGTTCGTCATGAATATCACGCGCCAGCTGTTTTTTTTCTGCTTCCCGCGCCCGCTCCAGATTATGGGTTAGCTGCCGCAACTCCTCTTCGGTCTTGCGGATTGCGGTGATATCGCGCCCAACCGCCAGCACGCTAACCAGCTCATCCTGTAAATCATATTCCGGCACGCAGCGCACATGCAGGGTGCGTTTATCACCCTGATGCGTTACCACCAGCTCATCTTCGGCCACTTTCTCATCAACCATGGTGCGTGAGACCAGCTTAAACAGGCTCAGTCCAATCCCCCCGCGCTGCACGCTTTCGGTCAGCGGCATCCGACTGATATCGTTTTCGCTAAGATTAAACCAGCTGCGGACCGCCAGGTTGGCATAGAGGCAACGGGTCTGCAAATCAAAACGTAAAATGAGGTCGGGAGAATTTTCCACTACCTGATGCAGCTGTTTTTCCCGCAGTTGCTGCTGCTCTTTTTGCCGACGAATTTCATGCATATCACGCACAATGCATAAGATATGCAGCTCACCATCCTGGTGATATCCGCTACAACTCACCTCCACGGGAAAGACGTCATGCCGACCGGTATGATGTGAAGTGAATTGTATCCCTTCAGGGCGGGTACTCAGTTTCCACCACAGGGCAAAAACATCATTGTCGCGCAGTTCTTTATCTATGATGTCAAAGCTGAGTTGCGAAAATGCCTCGCGGGAATATCCCGTCAACTGGCAGGCTTTATCGTTGACATATTTGATATGCAGCTGGCTGTCTATCAAATATATCGCATCATGAATTTTGTTTAAGGCAATATTTGATAAACCGGTGATATTAATTTCGTGATTTTCATTCTGACCAGATACACCCTGTAAAAGCATTATTCCCTCCACGAATTTATCATGCCGCAGAGAATAACGTCCCGACGGCATAATAGTCATAACCCGCTAAATATTAACGAGCTGATAAGCTTAGCAGTTAAATTGCCATTTATCGTAAGCCCAGTTTCAGGCGTAAATTCTCCCTTTCAATGTTTCCCGCGCGCGTGAGAGTCGGGAACGCACGGTGCCGACCGGGATTGCTAAATGCTCAGCGATATCCTGATAGCTGCCCTCCTCCTCCACAAGGATAGACAACATAACCCTGACGTCTTTCGGCAAAATTTCCAGGGAGGCCAGCGTATGACTCAGTAATTGTCTGTTTTCCGTCAGATCGCTGGGATCATTATCCAGCAGCAGATCGGCGACAACCTCATCATTAAGGTTATCAAACAGATAGTGGATCTGTTTCGACTTGTAATAGTTGCGAATTAAATTAACTGCGATGCCAAACACCCAGGTTTCCGGACGGGATGCGCCGCGAAACTTATGGCGGTTAGACAACACTTCCAGACAGGTCATTTGCAGGATGTCATCAGCATCTTCATGGCTGGCAATACGTTTCCGAATGAAATTTAACAGCTTCTTATTATGCGTAATGAAGATCTCATCCCAGTTTACGTTAATTGCTAAGGATGACTCTGCGACAGCGGATACGAGCGTTGAATTAATCATTTTCTTATCTCTCTGAGTAGTAGCCATTGATTGCCTGACATAGCAAGAGATATGCCATCCGCCGCACAACAAATAACCCACTGTTTATGAAAACAATTAATTCTTAATACAGAATTATCTGAGAAAGTTTTTACCCGTCTTTATCGCTGTGTAATGCAAAAAATTGCACTGATTTCCTGGTGAAATTATTCGCACTTATTTTTACTGCTTTTTTCGGAACCGACAGGCCTGCTTTGACACAGAAAGAGAGTAATAACCACTGAGGATGGCTGGCGATGCTCAAAATACAACATGCGATACCGGCGCTGGCGCACTCGCTAAAAGCTCTGCATAAAAATACTCCACAGGCAGCAGGTAAAAACGACCTGCCGGATAATGTCCGCGCGCGGGAATCGTCACTGAATGACGCGATGGAAGAAATTGGCGCCACGTTCAGTGAAAAGATGGAGCGCAGGCAAAAGGCGCAGGACCGCCGTAACGCGTCACGTAATCAGCAGCGTGGCAAGCATGCGGTCAGCAAAGTCGGTGAGCTGAATGCGCTATTTTCCCTGCTCGATGGCGGCGATGAACAGCAAACGCTGGAGCAGATGGAGTGGCTGCGCAGCGCCCTGCGCCAGAATCCGCCACCGGATAGCGACACACTCCTTGAAAAGACCGGCGGCGATCCGGCTCGCACGGCCCTGCTACTGCGTATGCTCGGCGAACAGGCACAGGATGAAGGCGACGGGGAACTGGCCGGGCTGGCCGGGACCCAGCTGAATAAGCTACAACAGACTCACGGCCAGGCCATTCGTGCGGGCAACAACACGGCGTCAGCCATCGCCGGATACACCCGCGATCCACAGCGTAAACAGTCATTGCGCAACCTCTACTACGACGGCATCGTCCACCAGCAGTCCGCAACCCGGATGCTGGATATGCTGCTGGAGCTGGTCGGCTCGCGTAATCTGATACCGACGCTGCGAACTATGCAGCGCGCGCTGGCGGATGATATCGCCGCGCTTGCCCCCTCAATCAGCGTCATTACTCTCGGACGTATCCACCGCGGACTGCGCGACGCTGCCGGGATAAGCCAGACGCTAAGCGACAGCACTACCTTTTTGCAGCGTATGCGCAGCAAATTGCCCGGTGTTGCCATGAACAGCCTGACTCTGGCGCGCCGGATGTTGCAAATCAGCCATAACGGTGCTTACCAGAGTGATTTTACCGGGCTGGCGGATGAGATTGTCGGCCAGAACAGGCAACATCTGCCGCTCTTTTTTAGTTCGCTTTTTCCGCTCCTTCACAGCGTGCCTGCCTCGCTGTGGCCCGCCCAGGAAAACCGTGACAACGCGTTAAAACTGCTGCGCGGCATGATTACAGACGTCACCAAAACTGAGCAGCAACAGCAACGCCGCAACCGGAACGCAGCGTCGTGAGGCAACAAAGATGAATACCCTGTTTCAGATACTGAATCGAATCGCTATTAGCGCCATGCAACGCTCCGAAGTGGTCGGTGCGGCTTTTGCCATGGCGCTGGTGTTCATGCTTATTATTCCGTTACCGCTGCCATTAATTGATGCGCTGATAGCGGTGAATATCTGCCTGTCATCTCTGCTGGTCGTGCTGGCCATGTATCTGCCAAAGCCGCTGGCGTTCTCGACCTTTCCCGCCGTGCTGCTGCTCACCACCATGTTCCGCCTGGCACTCTCAATCTCCACCACCCGCCAGATCTTAATTCAGCAGGATGCGGGCCATGTGGTGGCGGCTTTCGGTAACTTTGTGGTGGGCGGCAACCTTGCGGTTGGGATGGTGATGTTCCTGATCCTGACCGTCGTGAACTTTCTGGTCATTACCAAAGGTTCCGAAAGGGTAGCCGAAGTGGCCGCGCGTTTTACCCTTGATGCGATGCCCGGTAAGCAGATGTCCATCGACAGCGATCTGCGCGCCGGACTGATTGATGGGGTACAGGCCAGAAACCGGCGTAATGAACTGGCAAAAGAGAGTCAGTTATTCGGGGCGATGGATGGCGCGATGAAGTTTGTTAAAGGTGATGCCATCGCCGGGCTGGTGATTGTCGTGATTAACCTGATTGGCGGCATCAGTATTGGCGTGCTGCAACTGGGCATGCCTGCTGGCGAAGCGATGCATATCTACTCGATTCTGACCATCGGTGACGGACTGATTGCGCAGATCCCTGCGCTGCTGATCTCGCTGACCGCCGGGATGCTGATTACCCGCGTCTCGTCCGACGATGAACAGACGGTCGATAATAATATTGGCCGCGAGATTGCCGAGCAGTTAACCAGCCAGCCGAAAGCCTGGCTGCTCTCCTCCATGGGTATGGTGGGCTTTGCCCTGCTGCCGGGTATGCCAACGGCAATTTTTTTACTGCTGGCCGCACTGACGATGATTAGCGGCGGTTTTCAGATCTGGCGCGTCAGGAAGACCCTGAGCCTTACGCAGCCACAAATGGAAAATGAGGTCATTCCCCCAGAGCTGAACGGCAAGGAGGATTTACGTCAGTTCAACCCGACACGACCTTATCTGATCAATTTCTCGTCCTCATGGCGCGGCCATCCGGAGATGCTGGAGCTGGTGCAGGATATTCGCCGCCTGCGTAACCGTATCGTTTACCACTTCGGCTTTACGCTGCCCGCGTTCGATATCGAGTTTCTCGACCAGCAGACGGAAGATGAGTTTCGCTTCTCGGTTTATGAAATCCCGAAAGTAAAAGGCACATTTAACGTGTCGCACCGGGCAGTGAAACGCCGCTGGCTGGACGAGATAGCGTCAGCCGACAGGGAAAGCGTGGCAGAGGGCGATGAGCGGCGTCAGGAAAACGATCTTATCTGGCTGCCAGCGGATCATCCGCTGCTGCAAAACGAAGAGGTCGAACGCTGGACGGCGCGCGAACTCCTGGTCAAGCGTATGGAGAACGCGATTCACGCCAGCAGCCCGCATTTTATTGGTCTGCAGGAAACCCGCGCGCTGGTGAGCTGGCTGGAGTCAGAGCAGCCGGAGCTGTCGCAGGAGTTACAGCGCGTAATGCCCCTTTCACGTTTCTCCAGCGTCCTGCAAAAACTGGTTTCAGAACGTATTCCGCTGCGATCGGTTCGGGCAATTGCCGAAGCGCTGATCGAGCATGGGCAGCATGAGCGCGACATCTGGCTGCTGACCGACCAGGTGCGCATCTCGTTAAAAAACCATCTTTGTTACCAGTATGCCCGCCCGGACGGCCTGCATGTCTGGCTGCTCACACCGGAACTGGAAGAACAGTTGCGTGACTCGCTTCGTCAGACGCAAAACGATCTGTTCTTTGCGCTGACCCATGAGCAGATCAGCGCCATTCTCCTGGTCATCGCCAACGCATTCCCGGCTGACACCCCGGAAAGCGCCGTGCTGCTGGTCGCCCAGGATCTGCGTAGCCCGTTGCGCGGGCTTATTCAGGAAGAGTTCCACTATGTGCCGGTGCTCTCATTTGCAGAGCTGCAACCTAATCTCGCAGTAAATGTGCTGGGGCGTATAGAGCCTGATCCAGCCGCTTACTCACTTACCACGTGGGAGAGTTAATCATGTTCGAACTGCGCGTGCTGTCTGGCCTGCATTTAGGCGCCGCGTTACCCCTCTTCGGCGATAAATGGCTGATTGGCCACGCCGATGAGGCCGATCTGATGCTTAGCGATGCTTGCGTTGCTGCCCGCCAGTGCGAGCTGCGCCGTGAAGAGACTCAATGGCTGGCACAACCGGACGGCGGGGAAGCCTGTGGCATAAATATTGAAGAGCCTTTTCTGGTCGCTGATGTCTGGCTCTGCGTGGCGCGTATCGACACGCCGTGGGCCGCATGTATGCCGCCGGCCACCCCTTCTGCGCCCGAAGAATCTGCTGAAAAGCCGACTGAGGCCGTTCCCCCTGCCGCCGCCCGTAAAGGGATATTCACCCGCAGCATCCGCGCGCTGACCTGGAGCCTGATGTTGCTGCTCACCCTGACGGTAATGAGCTGGGTATTGCAGCCGACCGTTGCCCAGACTCAGGTCACCTCCTCCCGGCCACTGAGCACCCCCGCAGAATTGCAGGCTCCGTTACAGAACATGTTGCGCGAACGCGATCTGGCGAGCCTCGTGAAAGTGGACATGCATAACCAGCGGTTGCGTCTTACCGGCCGCCTCAGTAAGCCACAGATGCAAATCTTTAAACGAATGCTGGAGCGCTTTAACGCAACGTACACCAGCGACCTCCCGCTGGATAACCAGGTCAGGCTGCTGAAGGTCAGACTGCCGTTTCGCATTGTGCAAATCACCACCGGTAGTCGCGCCAATATCGTCACTGATGATGGACAGCGTCTGTTTATCGGCGATGAAGTCGACAACCTGCGGCTGGTGGCGATTACCAGTAACCAGATCGAGTTTAACGGGCGCGATAACATTAAGGTGAGCTGGTAATGACGATGGCGCTGGAGCAGTGGTATCAGCAGCAGCGGCGGCGACTGAGCAGCTTTTCGCCGGTGGAGAGTTTTGGCCGCATTACCGGGATCAGCGGGATATTGCTCGAAAGCATCCTGCCCCAGGCGCGGATTGGCGATCTCTGCCAGATCGCCCGGGATGACGGGCAAAGCGTGCTGGCAGAAGTGGTCGGCTTTAACCCGCAGCACACGCTGCTCTCCGCCCTCGGCCAGCTCGACGGCATAGCCCGGGGGGCGCGCGTGGTTCCGCTGCGCCTGCCGCACAGTATTGTGGTGTCGGACGCCCTGCTCGGCAGCGTACTTGACGGCTTTGGCCGTCCACTGGATGCGGGCCAGCCTGGCGCATTCGCCCTGCCCGGTACGGTGGATGATGCGGTAGGCGTACTGGGCGATGCCCCGGCACCCACCGATCGTCCGCGCATTGATAGGCCACTGCCGACCGGCATTCGCGCTATTGATGGTCCGCTGACCCTCGGTGTGGGACAGCGGGTAGGGATCTTCGCCGGCGCGGGCTGCGGGAAAACCACCCTGCTGGCGGAGATTGCCCGTAATACGCCCTGCGATGTCATTGTCTTTGGTTTGATTGGCGAGCGTGGGCGCGAATTGTGCGAGTTTCTCGACCACGAACTGGATGAAGCCCTGCGCAGCCGTACGGTACTCATCTGTGCCACCTCCGATCGCAGCAGTATGGAGCGCGCCAGGGCCGCTTTTACCGCCACGGCCATCGCTGAAGCCTGGCGCGATAAGGGCAAGAGCGTGCTGTTGATCCTCGACTCCCTGACTCGCTTTGCCCGCGCCCAGCGTGAAATCGGTCTCGCGCTGGGCGAACCGCCGGGTCGTGGCGGGCTGCCACCTTCGGTTTATACCTTATTGCCCACGCTGCTGGAACGTGCCGGACAGACCTCACGCGGATCTATTACCGCGCTCTATTCCGTGCTGATTGAAGCCGATTCAATGAACGATCCGGTCGCAGATGAAGTGAGATCCCTGATTGATGGCCACATTGTGCTGACCCGTCGTCTGGCGGAGCGCGGTCACTATCCGGCTATTGATGTTCTGGCAAGTCTGAGCCGAACCATGAGCAACGTCGCGACTCGCGAGCATATCCGCGACGCCACGCAATTGCGCCGCATGATGTCCGCCTGGCAGCAGGTAGAGATGTTAATCCGCCTGGGGGAATACCAGCCGGGTCACGATGCCATGACCGATGCGGCGGTATCGGCTCAGGAGGCGATAAATGGCTATCTGCAACAGGCGATGCACGCGCCCTGCGGGTATGACGACACACTGCACCACTTAGCGGAGGTAAGCCAGCATGCGCCGTCATCCGTTACCTGATCACGACATCATGACTGATGAGAGCAGCGCTGAATTGCAGCAGGCCTTCTCTCTGCTGCTGCCGATTCGCCGCCAGAGCTTACGCCGCAGCGAACGGTTGCAACGGCAAGCGGAGCGGGCTCTGTGCGAAACACAACGTCAGTCAGCCGAAACGGAACAACAGCTTGAAGCCGCACAACAACATTATCAGCAGCTGCGCGATAGCTTTGCCGGTCACCACCAGTCGGGGCTGCAAAAACAGGAGCGACTGATCGGAGGATTGGCCCGGGAGCGTCAGGCCAGCGACGCGGTGAGTGGGCAGCGTAATCAGCTGCAACAGTGCCGCGCACAGCAGGTCATGCAACAACAACAGGTACAGCATGCACAGCAGCAAACACAGGCGCGTCTGCGTGATGTGGAAAAACTGGAATATCTGATGGCGCACAGCGAGGCATTACGATGACAGCCTTACCCCACCCTCCGCAAAATCATCCAGCGCCGCCGGCACGCCCGGAGGTGCAGCGCCGTTCGCCGCAGACCGGACATTCAGATGCCGCATCGTCCGAGCGTAAATCCCGCGCCGAGCCGTTTCGCGAAGAGTGTTCGCTGTTTGATGCGCTGCTGCTCACCCCCAGCGAACCGACGCAACCGCTTATCACCCCGTGGGAGGGCTCCCCCTCTTTTGGGTCACAGTTACCCCAGGATCCTGCACCTGCCGCCTCTCCGGTCAGAGCCTGGCAACAACTGGAGCCCTCCCTGTGCGCCATGGTGGAAAAGGAGCCTGCTGGTCCGATATCGATGACGCTACTGCTGCCCCTTTTAGGCGAAGTGGATGCCCGCCTGAGTCCTTTTAGCGCGGGCTGGGATATCAGCCTGCGTTTTGCGCCACCTGCTATGTCGATGATGGCCGCCCATCAGGAGCGCTGCCGGGAGTCCCTGCGCCGCCGGATGGCCTGCGCTGTGCGCCTGCGCTTTGAGCAACGCGGAGGCCGGGAATGAAACCCTTGTCCCTGCGCACTCTGCCGCGCGAAGAAGCCAGCCTGCGGCAGCGTATCGGCCACGGCCTTGGCTATCCTTTTACCCTTGCGGGCGAAGCGGGTGAACTTCAGCTGCGGCTCGCCACCCCCGGCGAGCGGCCACCGACGCAGAGCTTCTCCTGCAAGGCGGGAGGGTTATCTCTGGCGGAGAGCGAAGCGCTGCTGAGTCTGTTTTCCACTTGTCCGCTGCTGCCAGAACCCGGGGCGTGCGCTGACTGGTACTGGCCGCTCTTTAACCAGCATCTCAGCCCGGCACTACGCGCACTGTTTGGCGACCTGACGCCGCAGGACCCGCTCTGCGCACCGGCTGAGGGGATGTGGCTTGCGATTAGCGTCACGATCGGTGAGGCGCAGGCGCACAGTCAGTTATATCTTGCGCCCGCCACACTTGCGACGTTGTTAAACCAGCCTGGCTGGGCTCCGCTTCCTGCACCGCTTTGCAGCGCCCTGCCGTTATCGCTGCCGATAGACCTGGGTGCAGTGTCGTTTGCCCCCTCGCAGTTACGCACACTTCGCCCCGGCGATGTGATTTTCCCTGCTACCTCGTATTTTTTCCCGACCGGTCGCGGCGAGCTTCGCCTTGCGCAATTGCACCTTGAGGGCGAATTGCTGTTCGGGGAGGGGCATCCTGCCCGTTTTCTTATTACCCGTCTGGAGAATAGTTACATGAATGTGACCCCCGAAGATAATCTGCCTGCCGATACCCCCCAACCGGATGCAGGTCTGACTGAAACAACGGCGCCTGTGGCATCACCTTTTGATGCGCTCCCGCTGGCCTTAACCGTGCGTTGTGGCCATCTCAGACTGACGCTGGGTGAGTTAAATCGTCTTGATGTCGGCTCGACGGTCACGGTCGAAAACGTCGTGCCCGGTGAAGCACTGCTGTGTCACGGCGAGTTTCCGCTGGCGAAAGGCGAACTGGTCGATGTCGAAGGACGTCTGGGGTTACAGATTACCCATATGCTGCCGGGCGTAGCGAGCGTCGGGGATGTGAACAGGTGATTCCGATGGAGATGGGGCCACTCAACCCGATTATGCTGGCGCTGTTTCTTGGCGCGCTGGCGCTGCTGCCGATGATGCTCATTATCTGTACCAGCTTTTTGAAAATTACGATGGTGCTGCAATTGACGCGCAACGCGATGGGCGTGCAGCAGGTGCCGCCGACGATGGCGCTCAACGGCATTGCGCTGGCGGCCACGCTATTTATTATGGCGCCGGTATTCAGCGATATGACCGACCGGCTGAAAGCGATCCCTGTCGATTTCAGCAGTATGGAGCGGCTCGAATATACCGTCACTAACGGTATCGAACCGCTGAAAACGTTTATGCATAAAAACACCGATCCGGACATCGTGCTCCATCTGCAGGAAAATGCCCAGCGTATGTGGCCAAAGAAAATGGCGGATTCGGTCACCCCCGACAATATGCTGCTCATTATCCCGGCCTTCGTGCTGTCGGAACTGCAGAACGGTTTCAAAATCGGCTTTCTGATCTTTATTCCTTTTATTGTCGTTGACCTGATTGTCTCGAATATCCTGTTGGCGCTCGGGATGCAGATGGTGTCGCCGATGACCGTTTCGCTGCCATTGAAGATCCTGCTGTTTGTGCTCATCAGCGGCTGGACGCGGTTGTTAGACGGTCTGTTCTACAGCTATTTATGAGGTCATCATGGATATTCTGACACTGTTTCGACAGGGGTTACTGCTGGTGGTGATTCTCTCTGCGCCGCCGCTGCTGGTGGCAGTGATCTCCGGAGTGATTATTTCCCTCGTGCAGGCCGCGATGCAGTTGCAGGATCAGACCCTGCCATTCTGCATCAAGCTTATCGCGGTCGGCCTGACGCTGGCGCTTACCGGGCGCTGGGTCGGTGTTGAGCTGATGGAGCTGGCGCAGGCTGCGTTTGCAATGATGTCAACGGTCAGCTACTGATGCTGACAGGTTACCCACTCACCGATACATTTCATGCCATCCTCGCGCTGGGACTTGGCATGGCGCGCATCTTTCCCTGCCTGTTACTGACACCGATCTTCTCTTTTAGCGTCATAAAAGGGCTACTGCGAACCGCCATTGCTGTGGCGCTGGCGCTGTTTATCACCCCGGGTATCAAAGAACAAATTGATGCGCTTGAGCCGACGATGATGCTGCTGGCCGGACTGGTACTCAAAGAGCTGATGATAGGCACCCTGTTAGGATTGTTGCTGGCGCTGCCTTTCTGGCTGTATGAGTCTGTCGGTGCGTTATTCGATAACCAGCGTGGTGCCTTAATGGGTGGGCAAATTAACCCCCAACTGGGGCCGGATGTGACGCCGCTGGGTAAGTTAATGCAGCAGGTGCTGATATTGCTGCTGGTCACAGGGCTGGGATTATCGACCATCACCCAGGTTATCTGGGACAGCTATCATCTGTGGTCCGCCACCCAGTGGATACCTTTCCCCTCAGAGGCTGGCTTTCACGTCTGGCTTACGCTGTTGGCGAAAATCTTCAGCGATATGGTGCTCTACGCCGGGCCGCCGGTGGCGCTGATGCTGCTGCTCGATTTTGCCATCGGTGTGATGAGTCTCTATAGCCCACAGCTACAGGCGACTGCCCTGACCATTCCGCTGAAATGCCTGCTCGGCATGTTGTTTTTTATCCTCTATCTGCCGCTGCTGGACCATCTGGGTAATGCGCGGTTGTATGAACTCCGCGATCTTATCCCTGTCCTGTCGCAGATATTTGCCCCTTCAGCCGGGAGCGCGCCATGAGCGAAAAAACTGAAGACGCCACACCGCAAAAACTCAGAGAATCGCGCAAAAAAGGCCAGGTCAGCCAGAGCCAGGATATCCCTAAACTGCTTATCTCAATCGGTATCCTTGAGACCCTGTTTGCTCTGGTGGACACCGGGATGCAGCGGCTGCAGGCGATGATGCTGCTGCCGTTAACGCGTCTGCGAGACCCATTCGATCACGCCATGGAGGAAGTGATCAGTGATAGTGTCACCGTCATGCTGGTGCTGGTGGGCATCCCGTGCGCCATTGCCATGCTGCTGCGGGTGGTGGGCGGCTGGGTGCAGTTCGGCCCACTCTTCTCCACCGAAGCGCTGGCACCGAAACTGGATGCGCTTAACCCGTTTAATCACCTGAAAAATATGTTTTCCGCCCGCCAGTTTACCCAGCTTGTGACCAGCATCTTTAAAGCGGTAGTGATCGGCCTGGTGGTATGGCAGGCGATCATGCCGGACCTCGGTGGCCTTGCTCAGCTGGCGCTTGGCGATCTCAATGGTTTCTGGCAGGGAGTGATGGCGCTGTTTATGAAGGTGTCACGTCGGGTGCTGATGGTGATGCTGATAATCAGCCTGTTCGATTTTGGTATTCAGCGCTACTTCTTCCTTAAACAGCAGCGTATGAGTCATGAAGATATCAAAAACGAGTTCAAGCAGAGCGAAGGCGATCCGCACATGAAAGGCCACCGCCGTCAGGTGGCGCAGGAGATCCTGAATGAAGAGCCGGTGCCTGCCCGTGAGATTAACGTGGAAGAGGCGGATGTGTTGCTGGTCAACCCCACCCATTTTGCCGTCGGTCTCTATTACCGCCCGGATGAAACGCCGCTGCCGCGACTGCTGTTTAAGGCTTGCGATGAAGAGGCTCGTGCATTAATTGAAGAGGCGCAGCGTAAAAAGAGACCGGTGATCCGCTTTATCTGGCTGACCCGCACCCTGTGGCGCACCACGCGCGAAGGGGCTTATGTTCCACGCGAAACGTTAAATGCCGTCGCACAGGTCTATCGTCTGCTGCGGGAGCTGGAGGATCACTATCTGGATGAGGTGATTGAGATTCGGGAAGAATAGTGCGGAGTTTAACGCCGCAGTCTCTTATCGGGCCGCAATACTCCCCGACAGTCACAGTCGCACCTCACCTGCCAGCTGAATAAAAGCCAGCATGAAAGCGCTAAAGGTCGCCGGGGTTAAACGGGCAAGCGGTTGCTGATAACAGAGCCGCCTGCGGTCTGCTGCAGGCGGCGGGAAAAACTGACGTAATGGAAGAGTGTTACCGGCACGGGCAGGCGACACAGAGTGCGCCGCACGCAGGCTTCCCAGAAACAGGGGGGAAATGGTGATGTTCGATTCTCGCTCAAATTTGACCCCAGCGATCAGCCGGGGTCTGAGACTGCCGGAACGCGGTCAGTTATCTACCGTTATCCGCGTGAAGTCGTTCGGACTATTACGCAGTTGTGGTTGCCACCAGATGGTCAGGTTATGCAGGTCTGAAGAGGGGCGGCAGCCCACGTCATTACATCCACCCTGCGGCTTCGCGCAGGCACTCAGCATCAGCGCGGCGGCGGTCAGCACGATTATTCTCACTAACATGCTTTTTCCTTATCAGCTCAGTTGAGGTTTTTAGCGGGTGCGCCGCCTGCTGCAGAGAGCAGCGAAGCGCGTGACGGACGTGACGGTGCATTGCCATCAAAGGCGACAAAGACCTCCGCTGATTCACCCGGGCGCAGTTCTCCACGCGGCCAGACCGCTACCGCCAGCGTGCGATCGCTGCGGCACAGACTCTCATCAAAACGCTGCGTCTGGCGGGTACTGTTGGTAATCACCCCAACGGTTATCTGTACGCTGCTGTTGCCGTACCACTGATGGCGGCGGAAATCGCTTCCAAAAGCGCCCGGAATGCGGCACAGGGAGGAAAGCGTCTGGCCCGTGCCACCGCTGGTCATCCCCGCTGGCACGCGGTTGAGCGCAAGGTCTCGCATCGCGCCTTCCACCATCCCTTTGACGTCGGTGTACTTATGACGATTAGTCACCTCATCCATCGCGTTATTCAGCTGTTCGCGCGACTCGGCAGCGATATACCGGGTTGGGTCGACCTGGTCACCAATTAAATGCGGCGTAATAATAAACAGCCGCTCACGCTGGGAGGTTTCATAGCGCGTTGAGGTAAAGAGCTTGCCGATCAGCGGAATACTGCCGAGGATCGGGATGCGTCGCTCGCGGTCGCCCGTCTCTTTGGAATGGAAGCCGCCCAATACCAGCGAGCGCCGTGCTTCCACCAGCGCCTGGGTGCTGACCGCTGCGTTATGGGTTCCCTGCGCATCGCCCTCATCATCTTTATTGAGCTTGCCATCTTCCACATCAACAATGAGCTGGATAGCCGACTTTTGTGAAGTGCTGATAGCGCGTGGCGTCACCCGCAGGCTGGTCCCTGCGGTGACAGACTGAATATCCGCCACCCTCTCCCCAATAGCGCGAATAAAGGCTGTATCGCTGAAATCAATCACCGCGGGCTGATTCTCCAGCGTGAGGATAGTGGGGTTAGCGATAATGGATGCCGTCCCTTCCCCCTCCATCGCCTCGATACTGGCAAAAAATCGCTGAAAATCGGTGACAAACAGTGTGCTGGCACCGGAGAGCATATTGGCGCCGCTGGCGACACTGCCAAACTGACCGGCCAGGTTGCTGGAGAAGCGCTTCAGTGCGCTACGATCGATATCGACAATCACCGCATCGATCTCGATCAGCTTTTGCGGAACATCAATGGAGTTAATTAATGCCTGATAAGCGCTCCGGGTTTTCGGGTCGTCGCGCACCAGCAGCAGGTTGTTGCGGACATCCGCTGAAACTTTACCCGCCAGACTGCTGACAGGTGCCTTTTTACGCGCGGAGACCGGCATATTGCGATTAATCAGCTCGTTTAAAACACTTTGCGACTGTTCACGTGTTACCTGTTCATCCTCTCCCTGGCCTGATGACACTTTTCCGGAAGAGGCGTTGCTGGACTGACCCAGCAGTTCATTCAGTATGGTGGCCACTCCCGGTACCAGTAGCTCCTGATCGCGATAGCGGATGGTGCGATCCGCCACGGCTGCGTAGCGCAACGGGAATGCCATCATATCTTTACTGGCCTCGGCTTCAGGTTTGCTTTCCGATTTACGGGCAAACTCCGTAATCTGGCGCACATACTCCGGCGGGCCGGTCACCAATACCACGCCCTCATCCGGCAGTTCGCCCCAGCCAAAGCGAGGTTCCAGCAGGCCGACACCGCGCAGCGCCTCTTTCAGATCCGGCGCAGCTTCGGGCGAAATCTCAATGCGCTGGGAAGTTTGCGCTGACTGTGGGCTGACGTAGAGCGTGTTGTTGTACACGAACCACTGAAAGCGATACTCAAGCGCCAGGCGATTAAGGAATGCTTCCGGGCTGTCTGCGCGCAGTTTACCGGTGACATTGCTGTCGGCCAGCGTGCCAAGATTGACCTCAACACCAAAGCTGCTGGCAAAATCGTCAAGAATAATGTTAAGCGGGGTATTATCTGCTGAATAGGCATAGGCACCATTCTTCCACTCATCCGGCACACGAGCGTTTGTGATGCCCATACTCAGTAGCAGCAGAGTAACGGCCGCCAGCAGGCGGCCCGGAAAAGAAAACATAAACACGCCTGACTCCTTGCTGACAGGGGCTTAGTTAATAGCGTCGATGATCGCTTTACGGATACCAAATTTGAACTGGGTGTATTGCGAACTTGCCCAGCTGGCGTTGGACATATCCTGCAGGCGATTCTGGAAAGCATACATATCCGCAATACTGAACGATTCGCCCGAAACATCCCGGGCAAACTGATAGGCTTCATGATGTTTGCGGTTTGAGTTAGTAGATAACTGACGCTGTAACAGATCGTTGGAACTCATGATGCTGACTCCTCTTGTTGGGCACCCCTGTTAAGTGGCGCGACAAACGAAGCAGTTCCAATGATTTTGCTTTTTTTATGCACTCTCTTCTGTCAGCGCTGGCGCGATCTGCTGGCACAGCGTTCGCCAGTCAACCATCAGCTCGCCTGCTTCGGTAATAAGCCGCAAGCGATCTGGCTCTAGCACCGGGTCGGCGCACAATGTCCAGCTCAGCTGAGGCTGCGCGACCAGCCAGTCGTTAATCTCCTGCTCCTGCCCGCTGGCGCAATAGAGCGTCGCCTGCTGCTGACGGGGATAGTGACGTAACAACTGTCTGAGCAACGCGTGAAAACGGCGCTCATCATCCACCTCATCAAGCAGTTGTTGCAGTGCCTCGTTCAGAACCTTTCCGGCGAGCAACACCAGTTGCGTCTCTTCGGCTGCGCGCTGTTCGTGCCAGTCCGCCAACAGCGTCTGCGCCTGCTGCCAGAAACGGGCTTCCCATTCACGCTGGCTGGCCGCCCTTTCGGCTTGTGCCTCGGCGCGCGCCTGCTCACGGATCGTTTGCGCCTGCTTATGGGCCAGCTCAATGATGGAAGCTGCTTCAAGCCCGAGCGCAATCTCCTCGCGGCGCAGCACATTACCCGGTGGCACGCTGCCGCCCTGCAGATGCAGGGTTTTAAGTTTCCACATCGCGCGTCTCTCCCGAATGTTGTTGCACCTGCCAGAGCGCCGTTTCCCATAAAGGACGCAGACGATGGCCAGGCAGTGAAAGCGCCGGGCTGACCGGCGCGTCGCTCGCCGGAAAGAGTAGCCGCAGGCGCGGCCAGATAGCCGGAAATAACGCCTGCAACAGACAGAGGCTGTCGGCGCTGTCGCCAGTCGTGAACAGCCCGGCGGGCAGCCAGCACTCAGTGCGCATTCCTTTCGCCAGACGCCGCAACCAGATCTTTAACTCTGCGGGCAGCGGCATGGCTCCGGCGCAGATTTCCGCGACCAGAATCAACAGTTGCGCGCGTTGTTCGCTGCTTAGGTCGCTGATGGCCAGCACCATCGGCTCCGGCGCGACCAGTTCGCCTGACACACCCAGCGTGCGTTGCCAGCACGCGGCATGCTGGCGCAGATAGTGCCTCTGCAAAGGCGCAGATAACCGGGCCAGTGGCTGGATGCGCCAGCTTTCATCAGCCTGTAACCAAAAGTCAGCGTGCCACCAGCGCAACCAGCGCAGGGCAATGTCCTCATCAGGCGCAGCGTTGATCATAATCAATCACTTCGCCTGCGCAGCCTGGCGCTTACGACTCAGTGCCTGACGAATGAATGCATTTGCTACCAGTAACAGCAGCAGCACCCCTAAGAATGTTGTAACTATCTTAATCATCCCGTATCGTTCCGGGCTAAGCTGAAACGGCCCCAGCTGCACCATTTCAATTTTATCCTGCCAGGCTTTCGCCGGAACAAAGACAATCGCCAGGTCGCGATCATCGCGCCCGCCCAGTCCCGGAATGCTGGTCGCCACCAGCCGGCGAATGCGCGGTTCGATACTGTCCGGGTCGAGGTTTTCATGATATTTGATAAATACCGAGGCGGAAGCGGGCTGTACTGGCTCGCCGGGAGCAATACGTTCCGGCAATACGACATGGACACGCGCCACCACGACGCCATCGATTTGAGACAGTGTCGCTTCTACCTCCTGTGACAGCGCATAGATATAGCGGGCGCGCTCCTCCAGCGGACTGGAGATAACCCCACTTTTCTGAAAAACCGCGCCGAGGTTGGTTCGCGCCTGATGGGGCAGTCCGGCGGCATTAAGGATATTCACTGCCCGCTCAATATCACTGCGCGCGACGCTAACGCTGATCCCCTCTTTAGAGACCTGTTTTTCCGCCTCAATCTTAAAGCGGCTCAGTTCTGCCACCACATCGTTGGCATCGTTTTCTGACAGCCCGCTGTGCAACTGGGTCTGGTCACCGCAGCCGGTAAGCAGCAGCGCCAGGCACAGAGCACAGAAGCATTTAATGACAGCGCCATTCATAAGATTCACTGCAGGTTGCTGAGTTTATCGACTGACTGAACGGTTTTGGCGATCACTTTGGCGTTCATCAGACTCTGGATGTAGTAATCAGAGAGCTGCGCATTGGCGCGGGAGAAATCTTCCGCACTGGATGACCGCGAAGCGACTCTGAGATCGTTAAAGGCTTCTTTTTGCGCACGCTGATTGCCGCTCAGCGATTGCAGAATATTGCCGACCACGCCCGGCTCTGAAGAGGTCATCTGGCTGCTGTCGGGTGCTGGGCCATTAAACTTTGCATTAAACCATTGAATATCTTCCGCCGACGGTGCGTCCTGGTACATTTCGACTGACGGAACCGGCTCTGAAGTGAGCAAGGAAGATTGAGAAACTTTCATCAGCAAACTCCTGTGGGAATTGAGAGCAGGGAGACATGAAAAACACCTCCCTGCCGGAGTCGATTAGTACTGAATTTTGACCTGGGCTGCGGCTGACGCGGCCTGCGCATTACTTTCGGCGATGCCGTTAATGCGCTGGAACTCTACATCGCGATCCATTTTATCGGCCTGGTTTTCCTGCATCTTGTCCATTGCCTGTTGCGAACGGACCATATATTTCGCACCACTATAGGCACCCGCAACCTGAGTGTAAGCAGAAGCTGCGTTGGTGATCCCGTTGGAAAGTAAGCTAGCACCTGACATAGTCATTCCTCGCGTTGATGATAGATTGTATTTGGGTGTTGCATTCATTAAGTAATAAATGAAGCTAGCCGGTTCCATCGCAAAGAAAATATTTATGCAGATTAAGCCTTCTGGCCCACGGCAAGAGAGGTGGGCGAAGTATCAGGCGGTAAGTTTTAACAGCTTCAGGCGGTGATAAAGGGTGCGCCTGGGAATCCCTAACTCAAGAATGACATCATCGATACGATTGTCGTGCCGGTTCAGGCAGTCGTGGATCAGACTGCGCTCAATGCGCCGCATTCTGTCTTTTAATAACACGCGCCCTTCCTGCTTTATCTCACAGCACAGCGGCGGTAAGCCCAGGACAAACCGTTCAGCCGCTGCTTTCAGCTCACGGATATTTCCCGGCCAGCTATGCAGCAGCAGGGTTTCATCAAGCGCGAGCGATCCTGCTGGCAGGGGCTGATTCAGACGCAGCGCCGCCTCCTGCGTAAACTGGCGAAACATGGGCAAAATCAGCTCCGGTCGTGATCGAACGGTTGGCGTGGCAATTTTAATGGTGTCGAGGCGAAAGAAGAGATCCCGACGAAAACGCCCCTGAGCCACCAGCTGCGCCAGTGGAATTTGCGAGGCGACCACCACCCGCAAATCCAGTCCGATACTTTTGGTGCTGCCCAGTCGCTCTACCGCGCGGTTTTCCAGTACACGCAGCAGCTTAGCCTGCATCGTGAGCGGCATACTGTCTATTTCATCCAGAAACAGCACGCCGTGGTTAGCACTCTCAATGTATCCGGCGCGGGAACTGCTGGCACCGGTGAACGCCCCGGCCATGACCCCAAACAGCTCGCTTTCGGCAAGTGTCTCCGGGATGGCCGCACAGTTGACCGGCACCATCGGGCCGCGACAGCCGGAAAGTTGATACAGTCGCTGGGCCAGTGCATCTTTCCCGGTCCCCGTTTCTCCCTCGATTAAGACATCTATGTTTAACGGTGCAATCGTATTTAAAATCTTATACAGATGAGCATGGATATCGGTTACGGGCTCCGGGTAAGCTGCCGCCGCATGTGGGCGGGAATCAACCTGATGTAAGACGTTATCCGCACTCTCCTCATCGACAGTCATAGGGTCTGACTGTGTCCTGTAAAGACGAACCATACATTCTCCATTAGCTTCGCATAAGCGCGCCTTACATGGGACACGCTGCTCGTTCAGCACTTGTGGATGTTCTGGAAGCAGAGCCTGATGCAAAGAATTACAAATTTACTGCGGCCTCACTCTCACCCAATCAGGTCATCCCCGCTATCAGTCCAGGATTATTATCTTGTAGGGATAGACGCTCAGCCGGTAAGGATTACCCTACACGACTCAAATAAAAACCTTATAAAACAGACAAATAATTTATAAATGGCGATGCTGCTGAATTTTTATAAATCTGAATCTGCATCACAAAGGGAATATTTTTAGTGGAACCATCCCGGAACAACTGCCACTCACAGTGCGAGGTAGCATCAGCCTGAACGGTAAAATTGTGCAATCGTCAGTAATCAGGATTGCAAAATGTTACCGCTGCTGCTGCCCAATCAATCGCTGACTTATTAACTCTGAGGAATAAATTCATGAAGATTCCAGGATTTGGTGGTGGAGCTGCAAACGCGAACAAAATTGATATGCCTGCGGCAAATATGCCAGGCAAAACGGGGGGCAGTCCGTCAGGTAAACCAGACTTACCCGATCAACCCGGGAAATCGTCGTTACCTTTTCTCAGTAATGCGAAAACAGGCCCGCTCAATTTTGCCAGTAACGCCTTTGACGGCCTGAGCACGCTGGCTTCGCTGACCGGTTCAGGCGGAAGTCAGAAAAACGGCCCGTCACACGGTGCAAACTCGCCTGACATCCCGTCGGGCGGTGGCTTACTGCAGCAGATTATGATGCTGACCGGTCTGCAACAGTTGTTGGGTGGCGGTAATAAGGCGCAGCAGCCGGAACAACCGGGTACGTCTGCGCCTTCACAGGGCACGAATCACAGCGGCAATCCGCTTGAGCAGCTGATGCAGATGCTTCAGCAACTACTGCAGCAGATGATGGGGATCGACAAAGGTAAAGGGTCAGACAGCGGAGAATCTGGCGGAAATGCACCGCAGGCCCCGGCTCAGGGAGCGACTGACAATGGCGGACAACAGGGCGGAATGATGCAAAACCTGCTGTCCCTGTTAGGGCTTTCTTCATTGTTGCAGGGGCTTTTGGGCGGCGGTGAGGGCCAGTCTTCCCAGAAAAATCCGCAAAGCTAATTCAGGGGGCTTGTATGGTTATGCCAATACCTGGCGGGGGGGGAATGACCCCCGCTTTTTCACCCGGCAGGCCACTGCCGGGTAAACTGCCATTATCGACTCCCCTGCCCGGCTCTGCGCTGTCGGGGCCGGGCAGCGATCTCCCCATCAGCTACTCCGGTGGGAGCGGAACGCCGCTGGCGGGCCTGACCGATCCGATCCAGCAGCTTGATCAGCTGTTAACGCAGGCTGGATTAGGGGCGCTTGTCGATCCGACGACCGCTGAAGAAGGGACGATGCCCACGGCGTTATTTGCCAGCGAAACAGCCGGTGAAGAGGCTCCTCAGGCATCGGGCGATGGCGTGCGAACCAGTGAGAAGGATATCAGCGTCAGGCCGACGGAGGAGAATCTGAAGGGTCGTCCACCGGGTGATAACCGCAGCGCCGAACAGATCATTGATGAAAACCCGGTGCTGAAAAACCTTGGTAACCAGAAAGATATCAAGCAGGCGGAGCTAAAAGAGCGCTTCGGCGACTGGACGGATGCCAATAAAGATCCGAAGAGTCGTGCGGATGCGGCCTATAACATGGCCTGCGTGTTAAACAGCATAAAAGGCCTGAATGCGCGCGATGGCAGCGAGCGAAAGGAGATCTCAGCTAACGATAAAATAGAGGGCATCACCAAAGATGGTGACGCGCGCCACGGCACCGAGGCGGGTGTGCTGAAGGATATCGCTGAGCAGGGTCTGAAGATGCTGCCGGAGAATAAACAGCTGCCGGAGACCAATGATACCCACGTTCGTAAGGATGGGACCAATAAAGACAACTTCCAGTGGGGTATGGGTGAGTTCGGCAAAATATTGTCGAACATTCCTATTCTCAAATCTGTTGCTGCGCCTTTCTTTAACAATATTGGCGAGGCCCGCAATCTGGGCGAAGTCTTTACTGGTGGCCTGAAAGGACTGGCCGAGGGTGGGATGAGCGTGGCGCGTGGGCCGATTGGCTGGGGCATCACGGCAGCGACCGATACCGTGCAGATTGCGGTGGAGAACAGCGGAGGGAAAGGCAAGAACGAACCGCCGCCGTTTGCCTGATTTTGACACTGCTCCTGTTTGTCCCTGTACCCGGTACAGGGACTTTTTTTTGCCCGTTATGCAGGCAACGTGCCTTTGCCGCTAGAGATAATGTCGGCAAAGTTGAGAACTTTGTCGACATAGGTCGGATCGCCGGTTCCGGTTTTCGAGATATCCGTCAGATCGTTGACATTCACATTCCCCGGCCCTGAGTTATAGCCTCGCAGCCCGGCACCGAGATCGCCCCCAAAAGTCTCCCGCTGCTCTTTCAGATAAAGTGCGCCAGCCATGATGCTGTCTTCAGGGCTGGATGGGCTGGCATCTGGCCCCAGCAGCTGCGGGTATCGGCTTTGCAGATCGGCGAAGGTGTTGGAATTAACCTGCATCAGGCCGCTGTCGGCAAGACCATTACCGCCGTTAACGGTGGTCACCTCTGTTTTTCCGCGTGACTCCTGCCAGATTTGCCCTGCCAGCACTTCAGGTGGCTGGTTAGACGCTTTGGCGGCACGCATTATCGCCTGCTCATGATCCAGTAACGGGGCGGGTAAATGTAACCCCGACTCGCCTTTTATCAGCGGGACGCCGCCAGATGCTGGCGTCTGCCGGGCAGGCGTATTCAGTGCAGCATCGGAAGCCGTATCCGGCTGTGGCAGGATACTGGCCGGAAGCGGTTGCTGCGCAGAAGCGGCATCGGTCGGGTTCACAGGCTGCTGCATGGCACCGTTAAACGGTGCGGTGAGCGAAGTCCCCTCTGCTGCTGAGGCGTCCGGCATAGTGGTACCGCCACTCCCGGCTCCGGCGCTGTTATTTTGCTGCTGACCAGAGAAGAGCTGTTGCAGCATGAATAAGAGTTGCAGCAATGCCTCTATTTGCGTCCCCGGTTGCTGCATCTGCATCGGATCCCGGTTGCTCACACTGTCGGACGTGGCGGTGAGGCTACTGAAATCCGTGCCGCTCATGGCATCATTGCCAAAGTTAATCGCCTGGCCACTGCCGCCAGAATCTGGCGGGCTAAAAGAGGCTAAATTTTTTTCATCGAGCGCACTAAAATCAGGCATTTGCGGCTGTATCAGCCCGAAAGCCGAACCTGACGAGATATTCATCCTTCTCTCCTCTCAACAAAGCATCATCGTTAGCGCCAGCCAGACTGACGCCTCTCTCCCGCTATGACCGGGGTACGATTGAGTGGAAAGCGCGAGGCGGGAGTTCCGGGCGGCGCGTGAGACAAAGCAAATTCAGGCGTAAAAAAAGCCGCATCGCTGCGGCTTTTAAGGTGTGGTATCAGGAGGCTTTTTTCGTTTCTTCAGGTTCTGGCGATCCTGCTGGTCCTCCGGCTTCTGAGGACGCGGATGACCCTGAGACAACTGATGATGCAGAGGATGTCGGTAAAGAGTCCGGCAGCGGTATCATCTCGGCAATGCGCTCGCTCATCTTCTCTGCTTCAGCTTCCAGAACTGCGATGATGGCTTCATAGTCAGCCTGGGTTAACTTCTCAGGCTGTGGGCTTTTGATCTTCGCCAGGTCCGGGAACGACTGCCACCATGCAGAAGTATCACCCGCGGCGCGCATCTCTGATGAACGCTCAGGCGGGGTATTACGTAATGGGCCGGAGTTATGCGAACGCACGCTGTCGCTGTCCGATTCACCTTCTTCTGTCGGCCCTTTCGTGCGGGTACCGGTGCTGGGTGCTGGCGTACCGGCAGGCGTTCTCGCCTCAGTACCCACACTCGGCGCTGGCGTGCCGGCAGGTGTTCTCGCCTCGGTACCCACACTCGGCGCTGGCGTGCCGGCGGGCGTTCTCGCCTCGGTACCCACACTCGGCGCTGGCGTGCCGGCAGGTGTTCGCGCCGCAGTACCTACGCTGGGTGCTGGCGAGCCTTCAGGTGTTCTCGTCCCCGAACTTACCGGCGCTCCCTCTTCTGTCGTGTCGGCGGCCTTCGGGCGCAGCTTGTTTGCCACTGCCCGCTCAGCCTCCTGATAAAGAAGACCGAACACGCCCTGTTGCAGGTAAGAATAGGCGTTTGGCACCAGGGCCGCCGCATTGCCAACACCTTCGCGGGAAACGCGGAAGCCGGATTTGTTCGCCAGATCCAAAGCGGTCTCTGCCGCACTCGTCTTGCCGGAGGTGAACAGCTTCTCTGCACCACCTTTCGTCACACGTGCCGCCCCCGCTCCGATGCCCAAACCGAGCGCTTCCATCGTCTCCGAGGCCACCGCACTTAATGCACTCAGTGTTGTAACGCCTTCAACCCAGCGTTTTGGCGCTTTAGCGTGCGCCCACACCGCATCGAAGTGGCTCCCCTCGCCACTATTCGTGCGCCCGTTGGACAGCGCCTTATAACGATCCTTCCAGTCGTTACGGCCAAATAAAAATTCCGCGCCGTGCAGGTTGTCGTAGTAGTTTTCCACGACTCCACTCAATGCACCGGCAGCGGAAGTCAGGCCAAAACCTGCAATCTGGTTAATGGCATAACCCGGCTTGAGCGCACCTTGTATGATCCCCATCGGTTCTGGCCGCGGCTTATTTTCGGGTAATAGCTGGGTTGCACTGGAAATTCCACCCGTCACCGGGTTGCGGACGTTAAAACCCGTCCCCCCCAGCGCCGTCATTTTTAATTTATGCCCAAATGTCTCGCGTTTTTCTGCCTCTTTTTTCATAAGAGGCCCCAGCGCATCCATGTCTGCCTGCATCCATCTCGAATCCTGGATGCTGCTACCGATAACCCGCGTGAGCACCGCTTTAAAAGCCACTGCGGTCATCCCCCCCGCTACGCCAGCGACAAAATTGTGCATGGGCGTGCCCGGCTCAAGCTTCATTGCGCTGGCTATCCCCTTGCCGACCAGATCGCCAGGTACGCCGGAAAGGGCATAGGTCATTCCAATCGCTCCCTTCGCCTTAGCCATGATCATCGTGTCGCAGCTGTGAGCCAATTTGATGACATCTTTTACCTGATCGTCCGTCTGGTGCAATTCATCGTGCAGGGTGACAGCGATTTTTGCCAGGTAATCATGCACGTCCGGTCCGCCTTTACACGCGTTCTGCAGAGTAGCTGTAATACGGCTAATCTCCGCTGAACGCGTCCTGTCAGCATGGGTTGTAGCAGTGACTGCAGATGTTGATGGCTCACCGCGCGTGGGCAGTTCAATCGTTTCGTGATGCACAGGGGAAGGTGGGCGTCTAATTCCATCCATAATTTTCACTCCGCCAGGTTATGCCGGTTATCAGCAACCGGTCAGTGGATAACGTGCGAAGTGAACAGCTCACCCCGCAACTTCAGGGTTGAGTGATGCGTGCACGCACCTGGTTTCACATCAGGCCGACATTCTCAAAATTTTGTGACGCACGTCACGAATCAGCCGAACGGGTAGCGTAAAAGCAAAGTGCTTATTCACCCCCCATAAACTGCGTTTCACACTGCCGGGCAATCTCCCACAGTCTGTTGCGGATCACCTGCTTCAGTTGCAGAGTGGACTGCGACTGAGGCTGGTCACGACGGCTGATCAGCATCACTTCAAACGGCAGAGGTTGCGCGATGGGTAGCAGCTTTAGCTGTTCGGCATAGCGACAGGCGGTGAAGAGATCCACGACGCCCACGCCGCCGCCTGCCAGCACCATATCGGCAATGACCGAGTAGGTTTTGATCGACAACGACACGGCCGGGTTCAGTTGTTTATCGCGCAGCGCACGATGCAGTACGCGTCCAAGCGGATCCTGCGCCTGCATCATCAGTAAATTATTGTTGCACAACCACGCCAGCGAAACGGGTTCATGCCGGGGATGAGTGAGCGGTAGCAGCGCCACCATGGAGGACTGGAACAGAGGCTCAGCCAGTAGATCCGCATCGACCTGCTGACCGAAGACCAGCGCAAAATCGAGCTGATTCTCCAGAATCATCTGGCATAAGGTGCTGAAGTGCTCGGTGACCAGTTCCACACTGACCGAGGCCATCAGTTGCCGCCAGGTGACCAGCGCGGGAGCCATTACCATCTGACCAAACGCGTGCGCCGCCCCGACGCGGACTAATTGCCCTTCGCCACGCCGCAGCTGTTCGGTGAGCTGGGTAATGGATTGCAGGCGCTGGCAGAGATCCTCTATTTCAGGCAGCAGGCGTCGCCCTTCTGCCGTCACACTCATTCCCTGTAGCCGTCGCTCAAACAGCGCAAATCCCAGTTGCTGTTCCGCATGATTCAGCACACGGCTGATATTCGGCTGCGACACGTTCAGCAGGCGTGCGGCTGCGCTGATGCTGCCGGTTTGTACGATGGCCTGAAAGACCTCTATATGGCGGAGCCGCATGATGATTTACCCTGGATGGAATAGCGAACACGGAGGCCTCTCCGACCGGCTGCGCCGGTAGAGAGTGAGAGAGCCATCATTATCATGAAGCAAAAACTGTACCGCAAAACCGGCGCAAACATCCCTGGATAATGTCGCTACGACTGGGTGCTCGCCAGATAAGAGAATGCACTGAGTAAGCTGATTAACGTTTCCATATTCTCCGCCTGATACGCCACGGTAACGGCATCCAGTCGCGTAACACCGGGGATCAGGCTGAACAGATCGGCCAGCACCGGTTTAGTGGCCTGAAGCCGCATAGCGTAAGGTGCCGTCAGGCGGCTCGTGCTCAATTGAGAGGGATGCTGCAGTGCGGCGCTGGCTGCGGCCGCGATCGCACGCTGTGCCGCTTGTGGACTGATCGATTCCGCGCAGGTATGAGAAATGGCGCGTTTAACACAGACGTAATCGACCGTCGGGTAGTGTTCCGCTATCCAGTTCTGTAACTGATCGTCGCCGGTGACCAGCAGCAATGGCGTGCCGTGTTCAGCGGCGGCAGCCGCATAAATATCGGTTTCTCCCATCACCAGGCCATTGATATGGATACGCCAGAATGCACGACCGTTGATGGTATGCGCCAGTACGCCGGGTTCACCTGCTGCGCTGTGGAATCCCACCAAAAACAGCCCGTCGAACGTCTGCTGTTCTATCCCCTCCACCATCGACAGGACGCGCGGTTTGCCCTGCACCAGCCGGGCGCGGGGATCGATATTTTCCGCTCGCAAATTGGTCATCTGCGCATGGCTGTCTGCCACCACCACTTCCGTTGCCCCGCCGGCAAAAGCGCCCTCAATCACGGCATTCACCTCCTGCTCCATCAGACCACGGGCCAGCTGATGTTCCGGGTGGCCGGGTGTACATTGCTCCGGGCGCATAACTCCCGCGATACCTTCAATGTCGGCCGAGATAAAAATTTTCATGAGATTAACCTATTCAGAATCTGCGTCAGTGAAGGGCGATGGTGACCGCGAAAGCCGGTAACCGCCTCTGCGCTCAGCAAGGCATCCAGTACAGCCTGTTCAGTTGCATCTGCCGCGGCAGCAAGCAGCGGCTCCAGCGTGTCGTCCTGTGGCGGTTGCGGCAGCGGTTGCGTGGAAAACGCCACCGCAATATCGCCTGAACCGTGGCCCCAGTAGCTGCCCAGCCGTCCAAGACCGGCACCGGCTCGCTTCGCGATGCGCTTCAGCTGACGGGCATCCAGCGGGGCATCCGTCGCCATGATGATGATGACAGAACCGGCATCCAGCTGCGGCGCATTCCTGTCCAGCAGCGGCGCGATCATCTCACCCACCCGGACGCCGTCCAATGTGAGTGCCTCCAGCGCGCCGAAATTGGCCAGCACCAGCACGCCAAGCGTGGCGTTGAGCGAGGGAATCACCCGCGAGGCGGTTCCGATGCCCCCTTTCAGGCTGAAACAGCTCATCCCGCGTCCCGCGCCAATGCTGCCGCACGCGAAGTCGGCGGAGGCTGTCTGCAGCGCCGCCTGCGCCATCGCCTCACTGATAGACAGCGCCTGAATATCATTCAGCCAGCCATCGTTGCACTCCAGCACCAGTGGGTTGACCGTGGGCAACGTCCGGCCCAGTTCCGGGTTGCGACGGATGGCATCCCGCACCAGCGTGGTAAACAGCGTGCCGACCGCCAGTGTGTTACTGAGCAGAATCGGCGTCTGAAGCACGCCCAGCTCCTCTATCTGAATCAGTCCGACGGGTTTCGCAAAGCCGTTCAGGACCTCAACCCCACACGGCAGCGGCGTGAGAAACAGATTGTCGCCCGGCGGTACGATAGCGGTGACGCCAGTCTGCTTTTCACCTTCATTCAGCGTGTAATGTCCGACACGTACGCCCGCAACATCGCTGATGCGATTAGTGGGTCCGCATGCGCTTCGCGGGTGCCCAAGCTGACGTCTGTCACGCCAGCGATCCAGCAGCAGGTCGCGCTGCAGTTGTTGGAAATCCATAGTCAGCCCTTGAGTTTGGGATCGAGCGTGTCGCGCAGCGCGTCTCCAAGCAGATTGAATGCCAGCACGGTGATAAAGATCGCCAGACCCGGAAATACGCTCATGTGCCAGGATCCGGCCATCATCATGCTGCGGCTCATCGCCAGAATATTGCCCCATTCCGGCACGTCTGGCTCCGGACCCAGTCCGATAAAACTCAGGCCCGCCGCTGTCAGAATACTGGTGCCAATGCGCATGGTGAAGTAGACAATCACGCTGGAGAGCGTGCCGGGCAGAATATGCCGCAGAATAATCACGCGGTCTGGCGCACCGGCACAGCGTACGGCTTCAACATAGGCAGCCTGCTTCAGAGAGAGCGTCGACGCCCGCACGATACGGGCAAATACCGGTACGCTGAAAACCGCGACCGCGATAATGACATTGTTCAGGCCCGTCCCCAGCAGTGCCACCACCGCAATGGCCAGCAACATGCCGGGAAACGCGAATAATACGTCGGCACCGCGCATGATCAGCATATCGACCCAGCCGCCGTAATAGCCCGCCAGTAAGCCCAGCATGACCCCGACCAGCATACCGATGGTCACCGACAGCACGCCGATATAGAGCGAGATACGCGCGCCATAGATAATGCGACTGAGCAGGTCGCGCCCCAGTTCGTCGGTCCCCATCCAGTGTGCCGCCGTTGGCGGCGATGATAATGCCATCCAGTCCGGGGCCATGGGATCCCAGGGTGCCAGCCAGGGCGCAAAGATGGCCACCACAATCAGCAGCAGTACAAACCCGCCTGAGACCAGCGCCAGAGGGTTACGCACCAGGGCATGCAGGAAGTCGCGCCACGGCGAACGAATGATCTGAGGCGGGTTGTCAGCCAGCGATTGAATACTCATTTCGGCTCCTGTCGCAGACGAATGGCCGGATTGACCACCGCGTAAAGCAGATCGACCAGCAGATTAATCACAATAAACTCAAACACGAACAGCATTACCAGCGCCTGAATCACCGGCTGATCCTGCGCTTTGATCGACTCAATCAATAACCAGCCTAATCCTGGCCAGTTGAAAACGCTCTCCACAACGATGGAGCCGCCCAGCAGAAAACCGAACTGCAAGCCCAGCATGGTAATCACCGGGATGAGCGCATTGCGCATCACATGTTTCCACGTCACCAGGCGGTTACGCAGCCCTTTGGCTTTGGCAGTACGCACATAATCTTCCTGCGCCACCTCCAGGAAGGCCGAGCGGGTAAAACGCGCCATGACCGCCGCAACCGACGAACCCAGCGTGATGGCGGGCAGGACAATATCGCTGGCCTGGTTGAAGCCGCTGACCGAGAACAGCCCAAAAGGCATTGCGACGAACTGGATAAGCAACAGCCCTAGCCAGAAGGCCGGCATCGAAATGCCGCCAACCGCCATGCTCATCAGCGTCCAGTCCTGCCATTTCCCCCGTTTCAGTGCAGCCATCACGCCGAATAACAAACCGAGAATGACGGACCAGGTAAAACCCGCCAGGGCGAGCCACAGCGTCGGCATGAAGCCCTCCCTGATCACGTCCCGCACCGGTTGCTGGGTGCGATACGTGGTGCCCAGATCGCCCTGCAACAGGCTGCCAATCCAGTGGAAATACTGCTGCGGCAGCGGATCGTTAAGCCCGAGATGCTGACGCGCCGCTTCGACTGCCTCAATGGGCGCATCCGGCCCGGCATAGATGCGCGCCGGATCGCCCGGCATGAGCTTGATAAAACCGAAAACCAGCAGCGAGACCACCAGCAAAACCGGGATCATCTCCAGCAATCGGCGAATGATGTATGCAAACATGCCATTCCCTGAAATGAGGTGCGACAGGCCTCCTCACGTCCCACACCCGTTCCGGACAGGGGACGAAGAAGAAACCGTCTTATTTAAAGGACGCCTGAGTGAACAGTAAATTGCCATCAGGCAGCATCGAAACGCCGCTCAGCGCATTGCGCTTGCCCACCAGATTGTCTGGCGTGCCAAGGAACGCCACCGGGGCTTCTTTCCACAACACCTTTTGCGCCTGGGCATAGGCGATGCCACGCTTAGCCGGATCGGCCGTCGCCAGCCCGGCAGCTATCGCTTTGTCTGCATCAGGGTTGCTGAAGTAAGAGACGTTATAGGAGGTCGGCACCCAGGATTCGGTGGCAAACAGCGGACGCAGCGCCCAGTCGGCATCGCCGGTTGAGGTCGACCAGCCGCCATAATAGAGGTCAAACTCCGCCTTTTTCGGGTCCTGGACGCCCCACAATTTTGCGTTGCGCGTACCGGAATCCATCGGGGTGACCGTAGCGCGAATGCCTGCCGTGGCCAGTTGCGCTTTCAGCACCTGAGCGGCACGCACGCTGGCCGTGGCGTTGGTTACCCAGAGCTTAAGATCCAGTCCGTCCGGATAGCCCGCCTCTTTCAGCAAGGCCCTGGCCTTATCCGGCGCATAACTGTAATCAGGATCGCTCTGTTTCTGATAGAACTGCACGCCTTCCGGTATCGCGGAGGTGGCCGGTTTACCCAGACCGGCAAAGGCCACCTTCAGCCACAGATTACGGTCAATCGCATAGTTGATTGCCTGACGCACCCGAACGTCGGCCAGCGGCTTGTGCTGCGTGTTGATCGCCATGTAATAAAGATAAATGCTCGGATCGCGCTGAATGGAGAGATGGCTGTCCTGCTTCACGGCAGCGATCAGGTCTGACGGCAGGGGCCAGATGGCATCCACCTGACCCGATTTCAGCGCTGCTACCCGTGTCGCATCTTCCGGACTCGGCGAGAAGATGACATGGTCGACTTTAGGCCATCCCTGCTGCCAGTAGCCTGCATATCTGGCCAGGGTAACGGCTTTGCCCGGTTTCCAGTCGACAAAGGTAAACGGACCGGTTCCCACCGGATGCAGTCGCAACTGCGCTTCGTCCGGATATTGCCTGAGAATCGCTGGACTCCACATCACCGCGGAAGGATGCGCCAGCGTGTTGATAAAGGCCCCGAACGACTGATTGAGATCGACTTTAACCTGGTCGGGTGCCAGCACCGTGACCTTAGCGATCATTTTGTAGAGGCTATTACGCTTCAGGCCTTTTTTCTGGTCTGCCAGACGATCAAGGTTGGCTTTGACGGCCTCGGCATCAAAAGGGGTTCCGTCCTGGAAGGTCACGCCTTTACGCAGAGTCAGCGTAAATTCGGTGGCACTGTCATTGGAGGTATAACCGGTCGCCAGCCAGGGCTGCAGCTTCATCTGAGGATCAAACTGGAACAGGCGCTCGAAGATGCCGCTCTGAACCGAGTAGCTGACATTATCTGAGGTGTCGTGCGGATCCAGCCCCGTGATATCGGCATACATTGAAATGCGCAGATCCTGTGCCTGCGCAGTCATGACCAGCGTCGTCGTCAGTGCGAGGGCTAGCGAAGTACGGCGAAACAGCGTTTTCATACATTCTCCTGGTCGTTGAGGATAATTACAATGCAATGCCGTCAGCGACCCAGTGCTGGGGCGCAACCTGGCGATAACGGGGTTTAGTGACCGTTTCGCCCACCTTTCGCAACGGCGAAGGCATTTCGCTGTCATCGAAAAGTCGGGGCTGACGGTTCTCTGGATCGGCGACCGGCACGGAGGCCAGCAGACGTTGGGTATAGGGATGTTGCGGCTGATTAAAGACGGACTGGCGCGGTCCAAGCTCCACAATCTGGCCGAGGTACATCACCGCGACGCGATTCGCAATACGCTCGACGACCGCCATATCGTGAGAGATGAAAATCCATGCAACGCCCGTTTGCTGCTGCAGGTCCATCATCAGATTCACCACCTGCGCCTGTATCGAGACATCAAGGGCCGATACCGCTTCATCCGCAATAATCACTTTCGGTTTCAGCGCCATAGCGCGGGCAATCGCAATACGCTGCCGCTGACCGCCTGAAAATTCGTGCGGATAACGACGCGCGTGCTCTGGCAGGAGACCGACGCTCTTCAGCAGCGCATCGATCTGTGGGGAAGCCTGTTCAAGTGAAGAGACCATGCCATGTAACAGTAACGGCTCGGCAATGGTGAACCCCACTGTCAGGCGGGGATTCAGCGACGCATAGGGATCCTGAAACACCATCTGGATTTCACGGCGCAGCGGCTGGAACTCTGCCTCTTTCAGGTCAGAGATTTCCTTTCCTTCAAAATGAATGCTTTCGGCTTCACTGTTGATGAGGCGCATCAGCGCCCGTCCGGTTGTCGATTTGCCGCAGCCGCTTTCACCCACGATAGCCAGGGTTTCGCCCGGCCAGAGACTGAAATCAATCTGCTCCACCGCGTGCACATGATGCGTCAGGCCCGATAAGATGCCGCTGCGGATGGGGTAATAGACTTTCAGCCCGCGCACATCCAGCAGCGGCGCCTCGTCATAGCGAGCGGTTTGCTGCTCGCTTTGTACAGCGTCGCGGGCACCGGGCAGAGGAAAGCGGTGCGGCCACGCGTGTTCCCGCATATCGCCGAGTCTGGGTACGGCAGCCAGTAACGCTTTGGTATAAGCGTGCTGTGGGGCGGCAAAAATCTCAGACACGGTTCCCTGCTCGACCACTTCGCCTCGCAGCATGACCACCACGCGATCGGCGATTTCCGCTACCACGCCCATATCATGGGTAATGAACAGCACCGCCATCTGTTTCTCGCGTTGCAGGTCACGCAGAATATGGAGAATGCGCGCCTGCACGGTGACATCCAGCGCAGTGGTAGGCTCGTCGGCAATCAGGAGTTGCGGATCGCAGGCCAGGGCCTGCGCAATCATCACACGCTGCCGCATGCCGCCTGACAGCGAGTGCGGATAGCTTTTCATAACGCGATCCACGTCGGCGATACGCACCTGTCGCAGCAGTTCACGCGCGCGCGCATGGGCCTGCTTTTTGTCGCACAGATGATGATCGCGTAATGCCTCGGTAAGTTGATCATCAATGCGCAGCACCGGATTCAGCGAGGTCATGGGTTCCTGAAAGATCATCGCCATTTCACGGCCACGCAGTGTGCGGCGCTGAGCGTCACCCAGCGTTTCTAACGCATGCACTTTTCCGCTCCGGTCACAAAACTGCATGCTGCCACGATCGATACGGCCGTTGTTTGCCAGCAGGCCCATCACCGCCAGCGACGTGACCGATTTACCGGATCCGCTTTCACCCACCACGGCGACAATTTCACCCGGATTAATGGCAAAACTGATGCCCTTGAGTGCCTGATTCTCACCGCTGCGTCCATGAAATGAGACGCTGAGATCCTGAATCGCCAGCACGGGAGATGGCGAGGCCGTGCGGGTTGCCGGGGAAGTACGTTGTGTGTCCGTCATCGTCGCCTCGCAGAGTTATAGCCAGATACGGCCTTCGGAGTAGCTCAGGAAAGGAGAACTGTCGGAGGCAAGCCAGATGGGGCCATCCAGATCGACGAACTCAGCGTTAACCGCCACGGGCAATGCGGCCTCCATAGCCAGTGACGAGCCCAGCATGCAACCGACCATAATGCGCATTTTGTGTGCGCGGGCTTCATCCACCATCGCCAGCGCTTCGGTCAGGCCACCGCACTTATCCAGTTTGATGTTGACCATTTCGTAGCGATCGCGTAATCCGGCAATATCTGCCCGCGTATGACAACTCTCATCAGCACAGACCGGTATGGGATGTTTAAAGCGTTGCAGGTCATGATCCTGTCCGGCGGGAAGGGGTTGCTCCACCATCGCGATGTTGAAGGCCTTCAGTGCCACCAGCAGACTTTCCAGGTCCAGCCCCGACCAGGCTTCATTGGCATCGATAATGAGCGTGGCATGCGGTGCCGCCGCACGAATCGCCGCCACTTTTTCCAGAATCTCACTGCGGTCGAGCTTAATTTTGAGCAGGATGGCGCCACGTGACACAGCATCTGCCGCCGCGAGAGCCATAAATTCCAGCGTATCCAGGCTAAGGGTTTCTGCCGTCACAACCGACGCTGGCTGGGAGCACGCGCTCTTTTGTCACAGCGTCTGATTCGCCCGTGCGGCATCAAGTCGCCATAGCGCACAGTCCAGCACGTTGCGCGCTGAACCAGCGGGTAACCGGTGTTGCAGATCATGACGGCTCAGGCCCGACTCCACCTCAGTACGAATCGCTTCGAGCATGGCCTGAACGCTGTCGGCCGTCTCATCGTAGCGCGCCGTCGGGGTACATTCGCCCTGCCCGATGAACCCCTCCTGCTCCAGCGTGACCCGGATGACCGTCACGGCGGTGCGGGTACCGCGTGCGATAGCAAAAGGTCGGGCCAGCGGCAGCTCCACCACCTCAATCTGCAACTGTCGCATTTCAGCCACGCTCCTGAAGCAGTGCGGCGATCTCATCAATACCAAAACGCACAGGATCCGTTGCCGGTAAGCCGAACTCAGCGCTGATTTCGGCGCAATAAGCGAGCGCCTCTTCTTCACTGTAATTTGAGGTGTTGATCGCAAAGCCAGCCAGCTGAACGGACTCACTGGTCACCTGCGCGGCACGCAGATTGGCTTCAACGCACGCCTGCAGGCTGACCATGGGCTGGTGAGGCAAATGACGCATATGAGGACGTCCCATTTCGTGGCACATGACCAGCCAGTGCGGTTGCGCACCGTGCATCAGCCCCATACTCACGCCCGCATAAGAGGGATGGAACAGAGAGCCCTGACCTTCGACGATGTCCCAGTGGTCTTCGTCATTCGCCGGTGACAGTGCTTCTGCTGCACCGGCAATAAAATCAGCGATGACCGCATCGACAGCAATGCCCTCCCCTGCGACCAGAATGCCGGTCTGCCCCGTGGCGCGAAAATCAGCTTTCATGCTGCGTGCGCGCATCGCTGCTTCCAGCGCCAGTGAGGTGTACATCTTGCCCACTGAGCAGTCCGTGCCGACGGTGAGTATCCGCTTACCTGACCGCTTCTTACCGCTGCCAACACCGAGCGCTGGACGCATATGACGCAGGTCAAAAAGCTCAACGCCCGAAGCCTGTGCAAGCGCCACCAGTTCCGGCTCATCCACCAGCCGATGGTGCAGACCACTGGCCACATTCAGGCCTGCTTTGATTGCACTTTTAATCGTTTCCAGCCAGTGTGCGGGCAGATAGCCGCCGGCATTGGCCGTGCCAAGCACCAGCGTTTTTGCGCCGCGCGCTCTGGCGCCGGGAATGTCCAGTTCATCAAGACCCAGACTGACCGTACAGCCCGGCAGTTTAATTTCGCCAACGCACTGCTCCGGCCGCCAGATATGAATACCGCGCGCCGTTTTTGCCGCGAGGGGATCGGTAACATCGCCAAGAAAGAGTAAATAGGGTTGTGGGATTAGCATGTTGTCTCTCGTTTCAGCCAAAAGATCAGGTTGAAACCACTATTTCATGCGTTCTGAAAGGTGACGAATGCTTGTTTAGCAGGAGGGTATAACGGCAGGTTATAGCCAGAGGTAATAGTGATGGTATATGGGGTTTTTCAGGGGATTGGGACAGGGAATGGGTTAAAGGAAGGGGTGGGTCATAGGGAAAAGATCGTGTTGAGAGAAAAATAGAAGAGAGTCGCGGAATGGGTATTCCGCGGTAACAGCATTACAGATCAGTATGGGTTATTTCATACGACGCTGCCGGGCCACACTGGCGAGGCGTTGTGTCCGGCAGTAAATGGCAAACAGGATGAAAGCCTGCCCATTCAGTAACCAGCGAGCACCCACCAAAGCAGCGAGAGCCAGAAGCAGCCACAGGCCCGAGTGGCTGCCCGTAACAACGCTGTGGCTTAAGAGTAAAACGGTCGATATAAGCAACATCGCCCAGACGTAAGCCAGCCCCTGAACACCCGCTGTATGGCCTCGAGCAAGCAGATAACTGGCGGTGAGTATCGCGCCAAGAACGACGATTGAGGGAACAAAAAAACTCAACGCGTGTATCTGTGGAGTGAGAGGTGGTAAAACGTGCAGAAACGTCAGCAAGTTAAATGCAAGTGCGACCAGTAACAGCATCAGCACTAGTGCAACCGGGAAGCCGTTCTGTCGGGGAAGCGACTCGGAAGGCTGTTTAAAATAACGCTCAAGCTCTGTAGTGGAACGGGCAAGAATGGAATTATCCTGCCGCGCAATCACCTGATCTATTTCGCGACCCTGTTGCAGTAGTTCAGAGATATTACGCCCAACAAGCCATGATAAAAATTGCATTAAAATACCGCCAGCGATTGAATTGTTCCCACTATATAACGCCCGGTGCGCGGCACGTTACCTGGAGCAGCAATAATACCACTGACAGCACTGCCTGCCACAGCAGCTGCGCTCGTGACGACCTGCGCGAGTTGCTTAACAAGTTCTTTTTGCACCGACTCTACAGGGAACCGCTTTGGATAAAGTCCTGCACGGATGGCGGCTTTAAGCTCTTTATTACTTATACCAGGGTTTTGTGCCTTAATAATTAATTCAGTCAGGCGAGCCCGGTCCTGCCTTGGATAGTTCCTGAGCCACTCCGTTGCTTTCAAAGAAGAGACCGATTTCATCGCTCGCCATGTTGCCAGGGCTTCTTTTAACGCACCGCCCACACTGGCTAGTGAAATAAGGTCAAGGGACGTTGAAGTAGCAACGTACCAATCCTGAGAGTCCAGCCACGCTACGTTTTCACCCGCGTTTTCGACGAGATCATAAACCCGGTAAATACCATTGACACATTGCACGCCTGTTGCAGCAGCGCCAGCATAACCAATAGCAACAAGCACGCCGCTACTGCCAGCGGTTATAGGTGTTGCTGAAGCGCCGATAACCGCCACGCCAGCTGTGATAATCATTGCACCACAGGAAAGCACGGTCGAGGCAATCTCCGTTCCCATTGAGGTTGCGCCTACTGCTTCACTAAGTGACTTGCCCGTATTAGACGCTGTGGCTTGCTTAGGCGTTTTGGTCACAATAAGATGTGTGACGATACCACTTTGGCCATTAGGATGACGCTGACCGGGCCGAACGAGATAACGCTGTGCGCCATCTGCATAGATGATGCCGGCCTGGTAAAACTCTCGAGTACAATCCATTGCTGCACCCAGCGCTTTGAAATCAAAATCAGGTGCCCCATAACCGGTCATTCTCGCGATGTCATAACCCGGTAAGTTATTCTCGGGATTCATTCCTGGCAGGTTCATTTTATCTCCTTATAGGCTCAATGATAAAAGAGAGTTGTTAAGACAATGGAATTATAAATGAAAAACCATGATAATTACCGCATCAGGATTACATATCAATAAGAAGGTAATATAGTAACAAGTTTACCGTTTTTGATTGCACAAAAAAATAGTTATTCCATTCATCAATTTTGGCTCAAAACACTCAATAGAGGACTTGCATTTCATATGAAAAACAATCTTTTAAAAAATCACCCTCTGAATATGGCAATAAAGCCCCCACTATAAAGCGAAGTATAATTCAAGACTTACTTTAATTAATTCAAGCCTCATTGCCAAACATTAAATAACTGTTTCCAGATTTCCATCTCTTCATCTGTAGGAAGACTATAATCACCCGTAACTTTACGATAATTCATGAAGCAAACGTCAATGGTCCGTATTGGAACTATTTTATTCTTCCGGCTCCCATCAATGATAAATTTCATCTCCTCGCAACATGCTTCACTTTTAATCATCCTCTGGAAGAATTCCTCAAGAAAATCTAAAACTTCATTGTAGGAAAATAAATTCATCACTCTCTACCAAATAAAACATCAGCATTACCGAATTCTATTTCCTTTAATCAGCATTTATCTGTTGAATGTTTCCAGCACCATATTCTGGGTGCTCTTTGCTGAATAGTTCAAGAGGGGTTACGTCTTTATCAACAAACACTTGTGGATGACGCACTTGTGGCATGCCGTTTCCTAAAGTTGTAACGTATCGAATTCACCTCTACGGCTGGTATCACTTCATGATTTATCTAAATGATACTTAAGCATTTTAAAAATTTTCAACAATCAAAATTGAGGCCGTCCCCGTCCTTCTCTGGATTGGGTAGCAATAATAACTTCATAAGCATCACTTTCACTTTTTTGAGCCTTCATTGCTTCATCAAAAGTTATTTTTGATTCTTTTTCAAACGTAGCCACGGTACCATCATCATATCGAATATAGTAACCATCATTTTTCTTTAATATATCGACACCATAACCTGTAAAAATCAAATCACTTTTAGTAAATCTCATAGGAATACACTTAAACATCGGTTAAAAAATTGTATCACTAAGAGGCACTTGATCAATAAAGTCTACAATCACCCTGCCGGATTTTTTCTACCATATAAATAATGCTCATCAACTCATGCATTCCTCAAAATGACATCATATATCCAGGAGGTGCGAGTAAGTAATTTCTTATTGGTCACATCCCTGAACTACCGAAATTCAATCCCAGCAAAGGCTCTAAAATTGACTCATCATCGAAATAATTTTGAGGATAACTGCCATTATGTTACTATTTTTCAGGTTTTATACATTACATTAATTATAACAGCCCTACATCTTAGCGCATAGAAACTGTAGTTAACTTCGCCCACCAGCGCAAATATTCCAATAAGGGTGAAATTTACGCTAAACTGGGCAAGCAATAATAGATTTATATCGAATTATTGCCAGCAATCTAAAAGATCTCTCCAAAGATTTTTTTCTTCTTCCATAGTGGCTACGTTATAGTCATTATATTTCTTTACATATTCTAAAAAAAGTATCTGCATGGGTCTGATAGTTACAGTTTTTTGTCTTCTAGACCCCTCGATCAACTCCCTCAACTCACGTAAATAAATCTCATCTTTAACCCTTAATGTAAAATATTCATTAAGATAGTCTAAAACTTCATTATAAGAATCAAGGTTCATTTTTGCCCTCTGGAAGAATTTTAATCTCATCAAATATTACTGTTTTTTTGTCAGCAATAAGTTGTTGAACCCCACCCTTTCCATATTCTGGGTAAGCTTCGGTAAATGGTTCAAGAGGAGCCCCCTCTTTATTACCAAACATTCTAGGAACTTTAGCCTGAGGTATACCATTTTCGTAAAGTTGTAAGGTATCAAACGTGCCTCTCAATCTGCCATCACTCCATGAAACATCTAAAGGGTTGTTCGGATCAAGACCTTTAATTTGGAAAGCATCACGAGTAGCGCTTCCACTTTCGAATTTTTTGAAACCAAAATAGGTAATTGGCGCAGATTTAGTGTTAAGGGTTGATTCTAAAAATCTGTCTGGTGTCCCACCATCATTTAATTATCTCATGTACCTATAACCTATTTTAGGCCTAGTTTCATTTGGCACTGCATACGCAGGTTCCACTGAACGACTGGCATCCGCTGGCTGAGTTTGCACAATAGTTTCTCCCACGGACTATTGATACCTTCCCAGGCATTTTGCCCTTCAGCATCGGTCAGGACGGTAATAATGGAACCAAAATATCAATTGAATTTAAATACAATAACTTGAGCTAAAAGCATAATTCAAAAAATCGTTGTAAAAAACTTTAAAGAATAAACTGCTAATACATCAACCTTCATTTCTTTGATAATCCTTGCCATAATAATTACACTATTATTTCACATGCACTGGAGCATCTAAAACAAGAAGTTTTCATTAGCATTAGCTGCATAAAAAATAAAACAATAACTTTACACATTCACTTGAACTCGAAGAGATATGAATATTTTCGCTACAAAAAATCACCGTAGGGAATAAAGCCCTACAGTGAATATATTCCACATCGATAAAACTTAAAATCTCTTTTAAAATTTAACTACATGATTAATAAATCAAATATTTTTTCAAAAATTATTTTATTTTTCCCTCGGAACTTTTTTTATTCTACTCCCCAGTGACATTATTACTTCATAAGCATCCTGTTGACTATTTTTAACTTTTCCAGCCTCCTCCTCGCTAATTTCAGCTTCGAGATATTGGGGAACAAGTTCACCAGAGTCGAACAAAGCAATAATTTTTCCATGCCTCTCAACAAGGGTAATGCCGTAATCACTAAAGATTTTTTTTTCCATTTTCAGTACCTACTATTTTTTAAAAACTGGATTAATGATAGCTTCAGACACTTTGACTGGTTCTATAGTAGCCTCTGGTATACCACCTGATGTCCTCCCCCCCGGTAACCAATAACTATTAGCACCAAATTCGTTTCCAGAAGGCATACGTAAGCCTTCTGGATTGTTTATGTCAATTCTGATGGGCGCATCGCCCAAATCCCCAGGAGAGAGACCAAGAGAATGTTCCAATTTAGCAACGCTACCTCCAGAATTAGCGATCAACTCATCTGCAACTTTTTTAGGCATAACAAAATGCCCGCCTGGCGGTCCAATTTCGGGATATTTAGGATTTATGCCCCACGCGATCTTTGACACCCCGCCTTCGAACTTTGATAAATGCTCAGCCACATAAGCAGGTTCAAGGTAAGTTTTAGGATTAGGGAAAGGATTAGTCTCTTTATTCCTACCGCGAACTGCTTTATAGGCTCTTGCTGCCCATCCTCTACTTGTGAAAACGCCTTTCGTGTTCTTCTGAAATGCATTCCATGCATTCTTACAACTCAACCCCCACGGATCCACCCACCCCAGCGCATTCGGCGCATACTGGTAAAGGTTGATCCCGCCCGCCAGCCCTATCGGGTCCTGCTGGGTAAACCGTCCGCTGTCCGGATCATAATAACGAAACAGATTGTAGTGCAGTCCGGTTTCCCGGTCCAGGTACTGGCCCTGCATACGCAGGTTCTGCTGAACTACTGGCATCCGCTGGCTGGACTCGCGCAGCAGTTTGCCCCACGGACTGTTAATACCTTCCCAGGCTTTTTGCCCTTCACTGTCAGTCAGCAACTCCGGCATTCCGTTGGCCGCATTATGGAACCAGTAAATCTCCGGGCTTTCCACGCCATCAATACGCGCCAGTGGTTCATAGCTCTGGCTGTCGCTGTAAACGTAGGTCAGCGGAGTGCCGTCGTGGATCTCCTGCAGCAGACGATAACCTTCCCACACAAAGCGCGTCGTGACGGCGTTGCCAGATGGTCTCCCCTGTAACAGCTGCTGGCTGGTTTTACTGATGCGACGTCCCAGCGGATCGTAGCGGAAACTCACCTTTGTGCGCGGCTTGTTACGGTCCCGCGGCTCGCTGATTACATCCGTCAGGCGATGCTCACCATCGTAGCGATATCGCCAGCGGGTCTGGCCGTCATCTTTTTCGGTGGTGCGGCCATGAATATCGTACTGCCAGCGGATACCATTCAGTTCGGTGACGCGGTTATGCAGGACATGGGCGGCAGTATGTCGATCCAGCGGGTTGCCTGCGCCATCCCAGCGCCACTGTTCATTACCCGGCTGCGCACCCTCCTGCGACAACAGCCGGCCGGCGTTATCGTAGTTCCATAATGTCTGGCTGAACGGATTATCATCACGCTCTTCACGGATCAGGTTGTTACCGTAATCGAAGTCGCGCCGACGGGACCAGACGCGCGGTGCAGGACGCTGCGAGTCACCTCTGAACACGTCACGGCGGCGCAGTCTGCCTAACCGGTCATATTCACTGCGCATGGTCAGGCCACCCTGCGTCCGGCTCAGTTCCCGGTGCAGCGTGTCACGGGTAAACTCGGTAACGGGCAGGTTGTCTAACGCGATGCTCAGTAAATGACCACTACCGTAGTAAAGCTGCTTCAGGTTACGGCCATCCGGCAGAGTTAAGGCTGTGCAGTTACCCAGCGCGTCATACTCCCACGCCAGTTCGCCCTGCTCCCCCTGTTCAGCAACAATGCGGCCCAGCGCATCATACTCAAAGGTAATCTCCTGCTCGGCCTGCTGGCTCCACTCGTTGTCAGACAGCGGCAGATGCTGCGACACTTTACCCAGCTGACCGCCGCCACTGTAGTGATAGCGCGTCTGGCCTTCCGGCGTGGTTCGCGCCAGCAGTTGTCCCGCACGGCCCCAGTGATAACGATGGGTAATGGACTGAGGATGTCCGGCGGCAAAGGTGCGTGATACCGTGCGGCCCGCCGCGTCATAGTCGTATCGGGTGGCAACGCCATCCAGCCCAACCTGAGCCAGCAACAGAGAATCTGCGCCCCATTCGAACTGATACTGCTCGCCATTCTCGTTTTGCAGCGCCGTCAACCGGCCACGGCTGTCCCAGCTTCGCTGAACCGTCTCACCCTGCGCATTGCGGTTGGCAATCAATCGCCCGACATTGTCGTAACGGAATTCACTGCGCTTGCCATCAGCCGACTCATAGGCCAGCGGCAATCCGTTTTCACTCCAGTGCAACCGCTCTTCCCATCCTTCTGCACGTTCCAGCTGAAGAGGACGGCCTGCTGCGTCATAGTGATAACGGGTTTCTTCACCATCCGGCGCGGTGACAGAGCTGAGCCAGCCCAGGGGATGATAACGGTAGCGCGTGGTCAGCCCTGAACAGTCGGTTTCACGGATAACCTGCCCGGCATCGTTAAACTCCCGGCGATAGCTGTTACCTGCTGCGTCGATCTCCTCGACAACCAGCCCAGACTCATCCCGCTTATAGATCGTGCTTTGCCCGAGCGCATCAACGACGCGCTCAAGACCGTGATGGGGATCGTAATAGTATTTCGTTGTGGAGCCATCAGCTCCGGCAACCACCGTGGGCAGTGAACGGTGTGACAGCCACTGCACCGCCTGTACACCGCCGTCAGCATCTTTCTCTTCGACGCGGTTACCCAGATCGTCATAGGTGAAGCTCACCGCGTTGCCCAGCGGATCGATGCGGCGCGTCAGGAGTTCGTTTTCGTCCCACTCATAGCGCCATTTCTGGCCCCGCTCATCAATGAAACAGGTGATGAGGCCCGCGGCATTCCAGTGGTGTTCGCGCTGCTGACCGTCATAGGTCGATACGCGCGTGATGCCCGCCTCAAGATCGTAATGCATGTGGCAGCCGTCACCGGTATTGGTGCGGTTCTCCACCACGCGCCAGTGATCCAGCTTCTGCCAGCGATATTCGCTTTCCAGCCCGCCGGGCAGCTGATGCCAGACCATCAATCCGTCGTCGTTATAACGGAAGCGCCGGGAGACAACGCCTGCGGCATCGGTGACGCTGGCAAGCTGGCCCTGTTCGCTGTAGGTCCAGCGCGTCAAGGGCCAGTGCTGATCGCCATCAAAATGGCTGGCGGATGTCGGGCGCCGCGCGTGCTGTTTGTCGTCGTAATGCAGTGTGACGTCAATCGCCAGCGGCGCGTCATGAATACGCACCAGACGAGCCTGTTCATCCCAGCCCATCTCCAGCGCATTGCCATACTCATCGCTCAGAGAAGCCAGTCGAAGCACCTGCGGATCGGCAGCCGTGCGCCGGTAAAGACGCCAGACCGCACCGTCGTCATCGGCAATGGCGATATCGCCTGACTCGTTGCGCCGCACCATCAGCCCTTCGCTGATGCTGTAGAGCACCTCTTTTTCACCGGGAACGTCAAAGCTCAGTTCGCGGCCGTTGTCATCAAACCAGGTCGCCCGATTCCCTTCCAGCGTCAGATAGCTGTCAAACACCGTGGCCCAGCCCTGACCAAACAGGCCTGCGCGCTGAGTCAGACTGTTATAGCTGCGCTGAAAACTCAGTGGGAACCGTCCTGGGAGGGAAAAATCGCGCTCGGCATCATCATTCAGCACTTTGACGCCGGTCGCTGCATGAACCGGGAACAGCGACGAGAAGGCCGCGTTAATAGCCATGTCCGCCGCCATACCGCCCACGGCACTGGCCAGCGCACAGGGCATGTTTTTGATGATCTGACCGGGGCGACCACGCAGGAGGGAAAGGCCGATCATCATCACGGCCAGGCCTGGGAACTTGCCACTTTTGATCTCTCTGACTGTGACGGTTTCACCGCCAATGATCACATTGGGGGAGACATCGTCACTCACGGTGGCATCGCAGGTAGTTTTATCCTTTGCGCGTACCGCAGGCTGGCCATTGATAAAGACGCTTTTCGAACCCTGAGCCAGATATTGCGGTGCACTGTGCTTTTCACAGGTCACTTTGTCCTGTTCCAGCGGAGAGGTGCCCGCATCGGCAGAGGCGACCGTGGGCTGCCACATTGCACTGCCAAACTGGCCGACCGCAGAGAGCAACATACCGCCGTAGTCCGCGAAGCTCTGCGGCGATTGTGGTTCCGGTGGCGGTGTCTCACCGGGCGTGAGCATCCCGGCCGCGCGTGCGGCTAAAAGACCATTAACACAGACATTCTCTGACCCACTGGATATCACACCGGCTGGAGAAGGCGGGAATATCATGTTACCCAGCTCATCCGCCGCTTTGCTGATCTCCTTTGACAGACCGACGGCATTGGCCAGTACACCACCCAGAATACCGCTGAGCAGGCAACTGTTACCCACGGCTGCGACACTCGCCGCTGCCACCCCTGTCCCCAACAGGGGCGCTGCCGAGACGATAGCGGCACCCACTGCGGCACCAATGACGGCATAGGCCGCACCTTCAGCCACAATACTCGTGATATCAGCGAAAATGCTGGAGTGAATGATCTCGTCGCCCACGCGGGCCGCATGGTTATCCATAGGTTATGCTTTCCGTGGATTGTTCAGACTCAGGCTTTGTTTAAAAGCACTCCAGCGCTGTCCGTCTTCTTCATTGAATGGGCGCATCGCGGAGAGCGTAAAAATCATAAAGATGTTCGAGTCAGGCACCTGTGTAGCCAGCTGTTTCTGCCACACCTCTTGCCCGTTACGGTTAAATACGGTTTCGACTTCTACCGCGTGTAATGTGTTATTCACACCAGCCATAGAACGTATAAATTCACTCTGCTGGATATGACCCATCTGACTCCGTAAGGTGTCCCACTGACGCTGGAATTCTTTTTCCGCATCACTGCCCTCAGAAATAACACCACGGCTGACAACCCATGCCAGTCCACTGGCTTCATCGCGGAGAATATTCATGGTGGTGTCCTGCCAGGCAGCAGGAAAAAGCGCAAAGGCGCCCTCATTGAAGTGGTAATTCATATTGGGTGTCCGTTTTATTAATGGTTTGTGGCGGGTGGAATCAGGTTATGGAATTCGCCATCGACGTTATCGGCATTAGTGAGTAGCTGTGTATTATCGCGCGCAACTTTAATTTCAAAAAGACGATGCGTAATATCAGGATCGCCACCGCAACTGCTGTCGTGATTATCTTCACGAACCGTGATGACAAAGAAACGTTTATCACTACTGTCGTCGAGATCGTACCGCAGGCATTTATCATCGAGGCTGGTCAGGTGCCAGGTATGAATCGCTTCCGTTGCGGCGCTGATAGCCTGATCAGCACTAATTTCGCTTTGCTCTTCACCCAGGTCTGTTTTTAACATGATGCAACTGACCTTTCCCTGGTCAATCTGGAACATTAACTGTTTCCCGCCCGACTGATAGACAAGCCAGTGCTGATTATCACTGTTATCTTCTTTGCCGGGTCCATAGGCTTGCTGAACCTGTTCCAGACTATCGCCCACCTTTATATTTCGGGCTGTCGGCACGCTGGCACTTCCCAGAAGGATCTCAGCCAGAACCGTGTGGCTGGCATCTCCAACCGCCGCCGCGCTGAACAACTGAAAGCCGTCATAACTATGTTGGTAGTAGTTGTACTGCTGATTGTTGATGTCCACTTCTCCGGCCAGAACTGAACTCAGGGCTTTGCCTGCGCGTATAAAATTCTCATTACTCCAGGTCTCACCCGGAGTGAAAGCATAGTCGTTCAGCAGAACGGAAAAATCGCCCTCGTTAAGAGCAGGAACAGACGATTCCGTGGCGGATTCAGCCCTGGCAATGCAGGATAAAAGCAGGAGGACAGGCACAATTATAAGGCTGGTGAAAAAACGATTTACAATCATTGTCTTTTATCGGAGTTGGTAATTAAAAATAAGAAAAAACATTCATTCACTAATGCGACATAATTAAATTGACCCAACAAAAAATCCACACATCCATATGCGCGAGGTGGAGACAAAACATCACCACCTCAATAAAATATCATAACATCAATCAACGTTATTATCATTCGAAGCGCAAAAAACTCTCACCTGAGAATAATAAAAATCATTACTCCCACTTTCCATTTTGCGCTACAAGTGTTTTATTCCCCTGATTTACCTTTAACATAAGCGGATTAAAGCTCACAATATAATCTACGCCGCTATTATTGAAAATCATTCCATCAGCTTTATTTGAGTTGACAGGCTGCATGGTTTTACCTTCAAGAGTGATTTGTTTCCCATCTTTATTTCTGAGGCCTAAGTATTTAACTTTATTACATACAGTATAAAACTCTCCGCAACCATTCACTAAAGTAATGGTAAAATCAGATGTCGAGAAAATCTTCATGCTCGATTTTAAATTTCCCTGGATCACTTCTTTATCGAGCGCGTAAGTTTTTGGAGCGTAAAACTCGCCATTCTCAGGGTCTTTTGTTAACTTCCATAAAACTTTATTATCTTTAAGCTCTAAATTTGCTTTACCCTTGACTCCACCAAACGAAGAGTCAAATTCAATTAAAGCTTCCTTACCGTTTGCAGTGCCTTTGAGATTGCTGTCATCACCCTCAGGACAATCTATTTTATTTCCACCCCGGGTAACGTAACAATAACTACCCGTTATGTTATTATTATCCTGTTTTAATTTTAATGTCAGAGTGGAGTATAACGATCCATTATCATTTTTTTCTTGACCACTCCACTGACCAGTAAAGTCATCAGAAGCAAACAAGGATAATGAAGAGATTGACATCAAAACCGCTAAGCTAAATCCAACTTTATTCATTTAATTAACCTTTGAAATCCAGACAATCATTAACCCTATAAACCCTGCTATTTAGATTAGGTGGATTTAATATCTATAGCGCTTAGTTGAATGGGTTGTCATCAAGCTTTTTAGAGATCGCTAAGGTATCAATGGATATTATTGCAATAAAACACCTATCAGTATCACGCTGTTTTTTCCCAGAACAAATTCACAGTGTAGATTTCAAAACCATCATATTTGTACTGATAGTATTTATAACTAACTTCACCAGCAGGCATATCGCCAACAAAAATTTCACTTTTCTGCCCGTCCGCCTACTTCAAAATATTAATACTCCATTTATCAGCTAAGGAGAACGGATGATTTTGGATTTTCGCACTAAATCAAATAATTTTAGTTTAGCACTAGTAATCTAGCTTTATCAAAACATGACATCTCGATGCCAATACCCAGTAATTACACCGTGGAAAAAACAAAGGTGACAGTGCAAAGAAACAATGTAATGTCACCACGAAGTTTCATTTACTAGCAGTGCCTCTAATTATCAATTCACCTTAAAAAATTAATTATTTTTTCGCATCATAATTTGGCGCTATACCAGTGTGCGTTTCAACTAACCTGTCTTTTTTAACCCACCCATCAACCTGGTTTCCATCGTTAGTTACATACATAACACTGTAATAATTCTCGTATTCAACGTAAGCATACAATTCATTACCGGGGACAACAAAAACCTCTTTTTCTATACATTTTTCATCTGGGGCAGAGTAGAAATATAATCTGCCTTTGCCACCGACCTTGTATACATTATCTGTATTATCGAAATTCACGCCTTTATTATTAGCCTCACTACTCAAATTCTGGCAGAAATCATTGGCGTTAGCCATTAGTGGTAATGAAAGCACTAATGCGCATAAAAATTTAATCATAGTAATCCTCTCCCTTTCATCACGGAAATCAAACTGTTGGCATAGTCAGGATCGGTTGCATACCCTTTAGCCTGTAAGCCTTTAGCCCATTCTACCGGGTCAGATGAGTTGAACAAACTACTATACCTCTGATTTTTCATCAAAAACTGGGAGTGCTGTTCAATGCTCTCGTCAATTGAATCATAACTGGCAAATTTATCCAGCACTGCAACACGTTTTCCGTTGATGTTCTCATGGGTCCAGTCTTCCACATAATTCGGTGAGCCATGCGCCTTAACCCCAAAAATGTTGTTACTCACCTTGTCAGTTTTTATATCAGTGGGCATTTTTTTGCCCCAGTTAGATTCAAGAATTGCCTGAGCCGTGGTGATTTTAGCTGGCACACCGGTTTTCTTTTCATCTTCCTGAGCAGCAGCATACACTTTATCGAAGAATGCTTGTTTTTCGGGAGGTAAAGGACGTACTTTTCGAACCTGGTTATTTGCTAATGGCGCAGCCGCCCCTTTCGCAGGTGCCGCCGCAGCCTTTGGCGCAGCGGGTGCCGACTGCCCTTTCTGCTTCGGCGGGAACAGGTTATCTACGGCCTGACTGATGTTTTGTTTATGACTGGAGCCCGGTGCGCTTGTGCCCGGTTTCGCGCCATCAGTGTTCAGATTCAGTTTGCCGCCAGAGGTGGTGATGTGACCATCGCCCTGCACGAAAATATTGAACCCCTTGCCCACAATATTAATCTGACCATTCGCATTCAGTTCGATAGCACTCTCTCCGCATTCAAGGCGAAGTTTGGTGCCCGACCCTACAACATAGGTATCGACTACCGCATCGAGTTTGCCCTTGCCGGTCAGCCGTTCTTCACCCCCTTTAACACCATGGACGCGGTTGGTTTCGACACGGTAGAGCTCATTGCCGCCCGCGTAATGGCTGTGATTGTTGGCGACTGAATGGCTGGCGTCATTTTTAACATGCGTATCCATGTTCTTCTGCGCCTGAATCCACAGGTGTTCCTCACCCGCCTTATCCTCAAACCTCAACGCGTTCGCGGTGTCCGCCGTGCCATCCTTTGACCGGCTCAGAAAGCCCATCTGCGTCGCTGCCGCCGGCAGCGCCCACGGCGGCATGCTCGCCTCGTTATACACGCGGCCGATGATCAGCGGACGATCCGGATCGCCGTTGATGAAGTCCACCACCACTTCGTCGTTAACACGCGGGATCTGCACCCCGCCGAACCCCTGACCCGCCCAGGCGCTGGAGACGCGCACCCAGCAGGAGCTGGTGTCGTCGCCCTTCGCCAGCCGGTCCCAGTGAAACTTCACCTTCACCCGACCATAGCGGTCGGTCCAGATCGACTCGCCTTTCGGGCCCACCACCTTCGCGGTCTGCGGGCCGTGCGTTTTTGGCCACCGCGTTTCCGGCGGCGTGCGGTAGGTGACCGACGACGGCAGCACAGTGAAGTGGATGTTGTGACGGCTGTCGCCGGTGTCGCCGCTGGCGTAAGAGTTCTCGGCAAAGTCATAGGTGGCCGACGTCACCAGATATTCGCCGTTGTCACTGAAGTGCGGTGCGTTGATGATGGAGAAGGTAAAGCCCGGCGCGATGCCGGTTGCCGTGCCTGTTCCGCTGACGCTGTGGTGCTCGGCCTGCCACACCTCCTGACGGATGCGCGCGTAGGACTCGCCGTGGCTGTGGTCGACAAAATGACCCGGCCAGTCGTAGACGTCCACCGAGCCCGGCACCGGCGACGCCGGGTTCTGCCGCGCCTGCAGCATCCACGCGTTCGGCTTGCGGAAGTCGTAGTCGTCGGTGCTGTAGATGCCCGGCGTCACGCTCTCCGCCAGCGACCACTGGCTGATGCCCTCTTCCGTCACCACTCCGCCCGACGGGGTGACGTGATAGGCGATGGTCTCATAGCCCGGAAACGCCTGATGCTGGTCCGGCGCGTCGCACAGCACCAGCGTATGTTTGTCCGCCTCGTGGCGGAAAAAGTAGTAAATCCCCTCCAGCTCCATCAGGCGGCTGATAAAGTCCAGGCTGCTCTCCTGATACTGCACGCAGTACTCCCACACCCGGTAGTTGCCCGCCAGGCGCGTCTCAACGTTAACCGCGTACTCCTTCAGCAGCGTCTGCACAATCTGCGGCACCGTCTGGCTCTGGAAGATGCGCAGGTTGCGGTCGCGCTGCATCGGCCACAGGTCCGGCTCAACCGTCAGCTGATAGACCGCGTAGCGCGTGCCGCTCAGCTCCTGGCTGCGCACCGCTATCCGGGTGATTTTGCCGTTGAGGTAGCGCGGGCTGAGCGCGTTCATCAGGCCATCGGTCGGCAGCGTAAACGTCACCGGCTTGCCCAGCAGGGCGTGGCGGTCGATGCGCGCGTCGGTGGCCAGCAGTTCGGCAGTGAGCACAAACGGACGGGACAGCGTCTCGGTGCCCGTGAGCGTGTGGAACAGCAGGCCGTCCGCCGACAGCTGTGCAGTAATGCGTGAGAACATAAGTAATCCCTGACTATTAACTGTGTGGATCGAGCAACCAGACGCCTTCTTCGCTGATGTTCAGCGTCTGCTGGCGGGTGCCACTCTGGCCGCTGATGGCAAAGGTGTAGTTACCCGGCGCCAGCTGCAGCGTGGCGAAGCCATTCACCGCCGGGACAAGCGCCTGCGGCTGACCGTTCACCTGAACGCGTTCACCCTGTTGCAGACGGATATAGACCTGAGCAACAGGTGCTGGCGGCGGAGCCGGTTGTGGATCGGGTTCACGTGCGGCGGTCTGCGCGGGCTCTGAAGTCTGAGCCGGAGCGCTGGCAACGCTATCCGGCGGGGTGTCAGGCTGCGTCGGTGGCGCAGCAACCGGCTGGTTAACCGGTGCGACGGTAACGGCAGGCGCGCTGTTTTGCGCGGTCTCAGCCGGAGTCGTCTGTTCGTTACCGCGTGACATCAGTAGACCGGCGCACAGGCCGACCAGCACGCCTGCGGCCACCAGGCCGGGCAGTGCAAAGCGATGTCCCAGCAGCGTTTTCAGCGGCGAGGCAGGTTTGACGACCTCCTCTTCTTCTTCAATCGGCACCAGCATGGTGCCCGGCCCGCTCATTTTTGCGCTGAGCAGCGGTTCCGGTTCGCGATCTGGCAGCGCCATCAGCACAGCAAAATCATCAATGCTCTGCGGGCGATCTTCCGGTTTCAGCGCCAGCGCCCGGTCGACGGCGCTGAGCAGCGCAGTCGAGTAACCCGCCATACGACGCTGCACCAGCGGCTGATAGTTATCTTCGATGCTGCGCACCACACTGACCGGCGGCGGCGCACCGGTGATCAGCGTATGCAGCACCGCGCCCAGCGCGTAGATATCGGTCCACGCGCCCTGCTCGCTCTCATCGTTGTCGCTGTACTGCTCAATCGGCGCATAGCCGGGACGCAGCATGGTCTCGCTCTCATCCGACAGGTTGCCGATGGTTTTACGCGCCGAGCCAAAGTCCAGCAGGATTGGCTCGCCGCTGCTCTGAATCTGGATGTTATCCAGCGAGATATCGCGATGCAGATAACCCGCTTCATGGATGGTTTTGATCGCGCCCAGCAGCGGCGGCAGCATGCGACGGATCCAGGCCTCATTCACCGACTGCGGATTACGTTCGCTGAAGTTCGAGAGCGTTGTGCCGCTGTAAAACACAGTGCCCATGTAGGCGGTGTCGTTCTGCACCCAGAAACGCAGCACGTGCAGCAGGTTCGGATGGTTAAAGCGCGCCAGCAGACGCGCCTCCTGGATAAAGCTGTTCAGGCCGGCGTGAAAGGTTTTGCTGAACCGCTCGCTGCGAAGCACCAGATTGAGGTCATCGCTGCGCACCGCCAGCGAAGCGGGCATAAACTCTTTGATAGCGATATCACGCTCAAGCTGGTGATCCCAGGCGCGATAGACGATGCCAAAGCCGCCACCGCCGATGACTTCTTTGATTTCAAACTCATTGAAGCGGTAACCCAGCGGCAGGGCGTTGGGGACATTCAGGGGTTGATCATGTTCCGACATATTCGAAAACTCTCTGATAGGCTTTAAACAGCGAACTGGCAGACAAATTCGCCCTGCTCACAACGCACCTCAACGCGGCGATAGCGTTCATCGCGGGCGTGGGCGCTCAGCAATATCTGGCTCATCTGCGGCAACAGCGTGTTGGTGAGGATGGCATCCACCATGCGACCGCCCGACTCCACCTCGGTGCAGCGCTGGACGATCTGGCTCACCACCGACTCGTCGATCTGCGCCTCAATGCCGTGGTTGTCGGCCAGACGACGCACGATACGCGCCAGTTGCAGCCGCACAATCTCTGCCAGCATCGTGTCGCTGAGCGGGTAATACGGCACCACCAGCAGACGGCCCAGCAGCGCAGGCGGGAACACTTCCAGCAGCGGCTTACGCAGCGCGGTACTCAGGGCGTCGGGATCGGGCATCAGCTCAGGATCGGCGCACATCGCGCTGATAAGCTGCGTCCCGACGTTCGAGGTCAGAATGATGATGGTGTTGCGGAAGTCGATGTGGCGACCTTCGCCATCCTCCATCCAGCCTTTATCAAACACCTGGAAGAACAGCTCATGCACATCCGGATGGGCTTTCTCAATCTCATCCAGCAGCACCACGCTGTAGGGACGACGGCGAACGGCTTCAGTCAGCACGCCACCTTCGCCGTAGCCGACGTAGCCCGGCGGTGCGCCTTTCAGCGTCGAGACGGTGTGCGCCTCCTGAAACTCGCTCATATTGATGGTGATGATGTTCTGCTCGCCGCCATACAGTGACTCGGCCAGCGCCAGCGCGGTCTCAGTTTTCCCGACACCGGATGGGCCGCACAGCATAAAGACGCCTGCGGGTTTGTTGGGGTTGTCCAGGCGTGCGCGCGTGGTGCGAACCCGCTTCGCGATCAGCTCCAGACCGTGACGCTGGCCGATGACGCGCTGGTTCAGGGTGTCAGCCAGATTCAGGACCGCCTCGATCTCATTCTTCACCATCCGGCCCAGCGGAATGCCGGTCCAGTCCGAGACCACGGCCGCTACCACGCCCGCATCGACGGCGGCAAACAGCAGCGGCGTGTCGCCCTGCAGTGCAGTGAGTTGCTGCTGTGTCGCATCGCGCTGTTCACGCAGCGCCGCATCCTCTTCCGTTACACAGCGGGCGCGCAGCGCAATCAGCGTCTCAACCAGTTCACGCTCCTGCAGCCAGCGATCCTGCAGTGCATCGCGTTCGGCTTCCAGCGCCGCGCGCTCACCGGCAATCGCCTGCTGACGGGTCACATCGCCCAGGCCCACCCGGATTTCGCGGTCAATAATCTCCGCTTCAATCTCCAGCGCGGCCAGACGGTGCAGGCAATCTTCCAGCGCCGCAGGCTGCGCGCCCTGACTGACCGCCACGCGGGCGCAGGCGGTATCCAGCAGTGCCACTGCTTTATCAGGCAACTGGCGCGCCGGAATGTAGCGATGAGACAGTTTCACCGCCGCACTGACCGCATCATCCAGCAGCAGCACGCGATGGTGTTTCTCCAGCGCGCTGACGGTGCTGCGCAACATCAGAATCGCTTTGGCTTCATCCGGCTCCTGCACCTGCACGGTCTGGAAGCGACGGGTCAGCGCCGGATCTTTCTCGATGTACTTTTTGTATTCGGCCCAGGTGGTCGCGCCGATGGTGCGCAGTTGTCCGCGCGCCAGCGCCGGTTTCAGCAGGTTGGCGGCATCGCCGGTGCCCTGCTGACCGCCTGCGCCGACCAGGGTATGGATCTCATCGACAAACAGCACAATCGGCGTCGGGCTGGACTGCACCTCATTAATCAGCGCCTGCAGTCGCGCTTCGAACTCCCCTTTCATCCCGGCACCGGCCTGCAGCAGGCCGATATCCAGCAGCCAGAGCTGCACATCGCGCAGCGGCGCAGGCACATCACCCGCTGCGATACGCAGCGCGAGACCTTCAACCACCGCAGTTTTGCCGACGCCCGCTTCACCGGTCAGCAGCGGGTTGTTCTGGCGACGACGCATCAGGATATCGACCATCTGGCGGATTTCATCGTCGCGCCCGGTCACTGGATCGATGCGGCCTTCACGGGCGCGTGCGGTCAGGTCCTGTCCATACTGCTCCAGCGTGCTGCCACCCGCCGCAGGGGGTGCGCCAGCGGCATCAGCAGGCGCGCTCAGCGCCTGCTGGGCTTCTTTGCTGTTGCTGAGCAGCGAGTCGAACTCCGCCAGCAACGCATCGGCGTTGACGCGGCTGAACTGGCCGGAGATGCCTTTCAGCACGCTGGCCAGGTTGAAGGTTTTCAGCATGCCGATCAGCAAATGGCCGCCGCGAATGCGGGTCGCGCCATATTTCAGCGAGGCGTAAACCCACGCCCGCTCGACGGCGCTGTCGATATGCTCGGAGAGGTCGGAGACCGCACTGGCACCGCGTGGCAGGCGATCCAGCGCGGCAACGATGTCCTGAGTCAGGGCCTTTTCATCCAGTGAAAAATGTGTGATGACCTGCTGTAAGTCGCCATCCTGCTGCTGCATCAGCTGATGCAGCCAGTGCACCAGTTCAACATAGGGATTGCCGCGCAGTTTACAAAAGGCGGTGGCGCTTTCCAGCGAGGTAAATAACAGCGTATCCAGTTTGCCGAATAGCACGGCACGGCTGATTTCTGACATAGGGGGCTCTCTTCAATGAAAGACGCAGGCTGTGTAACAGGGAAAGCGGCTGGGCTAGCGCGAAGCAGCCTCAACCTCAAACATAAAATCTTCTCGATCCTGCGGCTGCGGCATCTGCCCCAGCCAGCTGGTGTAACCGAGTCGGGCACTGCCGCCCAGCGCCACACCCTGCACCTCATCTGCGGCCAGGATCAGGCTGAGATCCCACTGCATTTCGATGCCGAGGTAGTGACGCACCCAGTCGCGCACTTCGCGCGCACCGGAGGCATCGGGCAGAAAATGGGCATACTGCGCGGCGCTGAGCGGCCCCAGATGGAGACGAAAACGGTGCTGCACATCGCGTACCGCTACCCCGAGAAAAGCGGAGGCACCCAGCCGGGGCATATGGCGTCCCGCACCCAGCCGGGCCTGATCGCGGCTGTCCAGCGTCAGCCAGTGCGGCAGGTTCTGCGTCAGACGGACCGGTACGCCAAAGTAGTGGCGCAGAATCCGCACCAGCCCTTCGGCATCATGGCCGTGACGGCTGAGATGGCCCACCAGCATCAGGCGGGCATGAAGACTCAGCGAGCTGGCCTGCTGCTGGGCCGGTAAACCGATGCCCGCCAGGCAGGCGAGATAGTTCAGGAAGCGGCTGTCGTCGGGGCGATCCAGCGACACGGTCGGCTGCGCATCGGCCCAGGCGCGATAGAACAGCAGCGTGGCGCGATGGTGAAACAGATCCGCAAACGCCCACAGGCTGTGATCCTGATGATGCACGATGCGTTCATGAACATATTCGGTCAGATGGGTTGGCAACGGGCCGTTGGGGCCAAACAGGCCAAAGCTGTAGATCGACAGCTCATGACGGCCCGACTCTTCACGTGGCGTAGCGCTGGCAACCGTAGCGGGGGCAAACGCCAGTGACGGCGTCTGACCGATGCGTACCGATTCAAACTTCGGCAGCGGCGCACGGCCCAGCGGATAACGCTGCCCGCCCTGCGCATCCAGCCGCCGCAGCAGCTGGAACAGATCGTAGCGCCACGGTGCGGCCATCACTTTTTGCCAGAAATCATCCGGCAACCGGGTCAGCCGCGGCAGCGTAATGACTTTTTCGCCACTCATATCAGCGCTTTCCGGCCCATGCGCGGCGGCCAGTAGCCCACTTCCCCGCGCTGCTGGCTGTTGAGGGTGAACTCCGTGAAGCTGTTCAGCGCCACCAGGCGGCCACAGAGCCGCTCCAGTACGCTGCCGAACAGCCACGGGCTGGCACCCGAAAATGCCTGCTCATCCACTTCCAGAGTGATGCTGACGCCGCGCGCAAACACCACCGGGCCTGGCTCCGGCACGCGGCGGTTGACCGCGCTGAGCGTACAGTGCCGGATGCCGTCAATCTGGCGGGCAACCGGTGCTTCCGCCAGGTTGGCGTAGAGGCTCAGCAGCTGGCGCAGCGCGGCCGCGCCTTCTCCGTCGCTGCTGTCCATCAGGCTGAGATAGTTCATCTGCAGATGGCTGATCAGCCGCCACGCAGAAAGGCCTTCGGCCAGCGCCGGACGCGGTGGCGTTGGCCCTTTGCACAGTTTCAGCTCTGACACCGGAATGGAGTCGGGCATCACGAAGTTGCCCTGATCCTGCTGCAGCATCAGCGGCAGATCGCGGCTGGTGCACATCACCTCGGCAGAGAGATAGCGCACGTCATCGCGCCACGGCGTGTGATGCTCATCCACCAGCGACAGGAAGACTTCGGAACCGATGTAGCCGGTGCGCGTGCCGTAGCGCTGCGCCTGCTCTGACAGGGTGCGCTGTTCGCGACGCAGCGAGAAGTAGGCGCCGTAGTCGCCCTGGTCGCCGCTGAAGGTGCTCCAGAACGGGCGGAAAACCTGCTCTTCCCGCTTACCTTCCACGGTAGCGAACAGCCGCTGCACCGAATGCACCTCATAATCCAGCGGCCGGATATTATCCACCACCAGATGATATTCATGCTGGCTGTCGCTGACCTTCAGGCGCTCGGCGGTTTTCGGGAACAGGTTGATGACCGGCGTACAGTGCAGCGCCAGATGGCTGTGATCGACCACGCTTTCCAGCGCGCTGTCCGCTTTGTCGAGCAGGATGATAATGTCGAACGCCGTGGCGTTGTCGCAGCGGCGCAGAAATGGGCCGAGCTGACTCAGACTGATAAACTGGAAACGGGCCGGAAAGGCGAAATACTCCTGCAACAGGCGATAACCGTCGAAGTTGCGCAGATCGTCCGGCAGCAGCGCCTGCTCCGGCGCAAAGCCCTCCTGCTGCAGGGCTTCATCCGTCAGCACCTGACGCTGCGGCCGCTTCTCTACCGACTGCAGCACGATGCCCACCCGGTGCTGCATCAGCAGTTCCAGCAGCTTCAGCGCCTGAATATCCGGACCGCTGAGGAACAGCATCAGGTCATCCACGTTGAGCTGACTCAGCGAGGAGATCCCTTCACAGGTGATGCGGATGCGCAGCGCACTGGCTGCGCCCAGACCCGTGAGTTTCAGCTCGCCAGAGGGCAGATCGCCCGGCACGCCGCCAAGGCTGGCTTCGCTAATCCGCAGCGGATGCAGCACCACATCGTGTGCGGTGGTATAGCTGCAGGTCACGCCGGTTTTTTTCAGGTTCTGGCTCTCCATCATGGTGCCACGCGGCACGCGGAAACCCTGGGTGATGTCACCCTTGCGGCTGTCCGGCGTCAGCTGTGCGATGGCCATTGACGGCGTTGGCGAGAGATAGGATGGCGCAATCATCTCCAGCAGACGCTGCGAGAAGCGCGGAAACTCCGCATCCATCTTCAGCTGCACGCGCGACGTCAGGAAGGCGAATCCTTCCATCAGCCGCTCTACATAGGGGTCCGCCACGTCGATGCCATGCATGCCGAGCCGTCCCGCCACTTTGGGATAACGCGTGGCAAACTCCGCCCCCATCTCGCGCAGGTAGGCCAGTTCGCGGTTGTAGTAGTCGAGCAGATTGCTGTCCATGATTACCCTGCATCCTGAAGTTCGAAATGGCCGCTTTCCAGATCAACCTGAGTGCGGAACAGAAACGCCAGCGGATAAGGCACGCACCAGAGCCGCCCTTTGATCTCAATCGAGAGCACATTGTGCAGGCTGAGCGAGCCGAGATCGCTGACGCAGCGCACCTGTAGCCCCTGCGGCAGAATGCGGGGCTCAAAGTGCAGGATGGCGTTGGTCATCTTGCGCTGCATATCCTGCCATTCGATATCGGAGACGTTCTGCCCGGCCAGCGGCGCAACGCCAAAGTTCCAGACCGAGCGCTGCACCTGATCGAAGCCGCTGAGATCCTGCTGCGCTTCGTTATTAATGGTGTTGAACAGCCACTGCAGATCGCGCAGGACGTGGCGGCGCAGCGTGCTGTGGCTGATCAGCATGCTGTTCTCCGGCTCCTGCTGCTTGTCCGGCGCGTTGTCGGTCAGGCGATCCAGCAATGAGGATTGCAGCTTGTCGCGGGCGGTTAACGCGTCACGCTTTTTGCGCACGCGAAAGCCGCCATGCAGCTGGGCATAGCCATCATTGTGCGCGCCTGAATCATGACTCATCGGCAGACTCTGTGTTGTCGAACGCGACCTGCTGCAGGCTCAGCAGCGAGAATTCCGCGCTGTCGCTGAGCCACATTTTTTGTCCCTGACCAACAAACTGGTCCGGGTCGTCGCCCATCGGCTGCCATTCGGTGACGCTGCCGCGCAGAAAACGCTCGTCAGCACCCGCCAGCAGCGGATAGCGCGCCGGGATCTGACACACCTGCTCGCTGCCATCCACCAATTGCACACGCGTGTGACGCCACACCAGATCGGTGACGCTGGCAGGTGCCTGGAACTGCATCTCACGAATGGCAGCAAACGGGATCCAGTAATAACGCCCCTGGTTGATCACTTCACACACCGGCCCGAAACGGCTGTCGCCATCCATCAGCCAGCTGAATGCGGTCGGCTGATCCTGCTGAGTGGCCGTGCCGGGATTGGCGGCAGCAAGCTCCAGCGCGTCGGCCCGCAGTGCGTTGCCGCGCGTGGTATCACCCGTGGTTTCGGCCTGCAGGGCGGCCAGCAGCGTGTCGCACCAGTGCCAGGCGCTGCCCGGCAGTACCGGCTGTGCCTCGCCACGCAGCACCGCGTCACGCTGCAGCTCACCGGCAATCGCCTGCTGCAACAGATTGACGGTCGGTTGTGCCTGCGGGCTTAACGCCAGCCAGGATTGCAGCTGTGTCTGCGCACGTGTCCAGTTGCCCGACAGGCAGAGCAGCTGCACAAAGGCAGCCCGCAGATCGGCATTCGCCGGATTGGCCTGAATCTGGCGGGTGACATCCGCCAGCGTCTCGCTGAGCGTGGCGTTGGCCAGACGGTGTTGTAAGGATTCCATGCAAACTCCTTTTGCGTCAGTTAAGGGTGCGATAGACCGCAGCGGCGGGATCTTTCAGTTCAGGATGCAGCTTTTCCACCAGCTGTACGCTCAGCGTGGCGTTACCGCTGACCCACGGTGACCAGACTTTGCGGACTTCCTGCAGACGCGCTTGCACCGCACTCTCATCAGCCGCTTCGCTGGCGGGCATCTGCACCACCACCTGACGCGTGGCCTGCCAGCCGTTAAAGCGGTTGCTGAATGGCAGAACCAGCCAGCTGTCCGGAGATTTTTCGTTGCTCAGCACCATGCGCTCGCTGTTGACCGTGGTGATGTGCAGTTCAGCGGTAGACGACTGACTGCTCAGTCCCATCACCGGGAAGCCCTGCAGGAATGTCACACCGACGGCTGCTGGTGCGCCGTTACCCTGCTGCGTCAGGCGGCTGTGTCCGCTGAGCCAGCCATCGGAACCGCAGACCAGACCCTGTTTTGCCGGAACAAACAGCGCGCTGCCCTGCGCCGGATGCTGCCACCAGGTGCGGAAATGGCAGCCATCGAGCAGACTGAATTGCAGCCATGGCGAGGTGTCCGCCTGGGGGGCATTGCGCAGTGCATCAGCGGGCACGGCTGCAGTGGCTGGCTGTTGCTGTTGCTGCGGCGCAGGCGGCGTCACCACGGTTTTCCACTGCTGCGCGCGGGCGGCGCTGCCGGTGGCGATTTCACTGCCTTCTGCATCGGTCAGCTGCCAGTGCAGTTGCTGCAGGGGTTTACACTGCGTTGCCATCAATCCGGCCACCCGTGGCAGAAACTCTTTTAAGACCGTCGGGTTTTTCTCACCCAGCGTGACGATTCGCAGGTTAATGGTGCTGTTACACCAGCTCGACAGCTGATTGTTTTTGACGTTATCAATCCAGACATCCAGTTTCTGTGCCGGGGACTGTACGATGCGATAGTTTTCAGCATAAGCCTGCGTGCTGAGCAGCAGCGCAGCCAGACCCAGTAATCCATATTTCATGTTGGCGTTCTCAATCTCGCAGAGGGAAGAACTGCGCCGCTTCAGAGAGCGAGTGCAGCAAGGTGGTATCCTGGGGCGATCCAATCCAGACGGCCAGCGCGCTGAAATTATCCTGCTGCCCCTGATCCGACTGATCGTTTTTGATGATTTGCTGCATCAGCGTCAGCCACTCTTCCGGTGTATTCACCATGTGCAGTGACTGCTGCATCTGCTCCAGCGTCACGCCGTGCCAGAAACCATCGGTGCAGAGTAAAAAGGCATCGCCATCTTCAATCTCAACCACATCGCTGTAGCTGGCGTCGCGCTGCTCATCACCCATTCCCAGCGCGAAATAGAGCAGATTGCTGTTGATGCCTTCGGTGCGATGGCCAGCATCTTTCATCTGCTGCACCAGGCTATGGTCAGTAGTGACGAGATAGAGATAGCCGCGACGAAACAGATAGAGGCGGCTGTCGCCTGCATGGGCCCAGCAGGCAAGATGGTAGTCGCGGTCAATGAAAAGGCTGACCAGCGTGGTTCCCATGCGGCTGTGTTCGCTGCTGGCTTTCTGCTGCTGCCGGATAGCGTGGTTCGCGTGATTGACGTAGTTGCGAATCGACTGCGCATTGAGGTGCGCATCACCATCAAACGATTGCAGCAGGCTGCTGCGGGCGATGGCGGCGGCCTTATCTCCGCCGGGAAATCCGGCCACACCGTCACACACGACAAAGCAGGCTGAACGCTTACCGATGACTTCACCGATCTGATCCTGATTACTGGCGCGATCGCCCTGATTCGACGTCGAGGCAATAGTGATATTCATGCGTCATCCGTGTGGGTTTGTGAGTCTTTGTACTGATTGACTTCCAGGTCATAGGCGTGCAGAAACGCTTCGCCAAACAGGGTGTGAAAATCGTCTTCGATCTCGCCCGCTGTCTCGCCGTAGCGCTCCACAAAATGCTCCCACAGTGCCGCTTTGCGGCTGCCCGGCAGGCCGATACGCGAAACCGATCCTGCCTGACGCGCCTCTTCCTCCAGCTGCTCCGGGTTAAAGGATTGCAGCATGGAGGCGATGATGGCGCGGATACCGGCGATCATGCCCAGCTGGTGCGCCTGCAGATCGATCAGTGCATCACGCACCGCCTGACGTGGCGGCATAAAGCCCGGCATCCGGCTGCCGAACATCTGCATTAATACGGTTTTACCCGACGGCAGCAGCTTGAACGGGTTGTTGGCGTCGTCGAGAATCACCGTCATGTCGGCTTTGACGCCACGCTTGAGGATCGAACGCGACGACAGCAGTGCAACCGTGCCCTGCGAAAACATGCTGAGCATCTGACCAAACTGCAGCATCTGCTCACGATCAAACTGTGGCGTCGGCTGCAGGTCACGCAGGCCCATGCCTTCCAGCAGCGCATCCAGCAGTTCACCCTTGAGAGCGTCCCCGCTGCTCTGGCTCGGCACGGAAGGATGAACAGCGGCAGCATGATGGCGACCGGATGCCACCGGATCGATGCGCAGCCGCCCTTTTGGCGTCGGCGATGGCGTGCGCTGCACCGTCTGCGGCGTCGGCAGCGTAATTCCGCCGTAGTCATTCTGCGGATTCACCGCTTCCGGCTGGCCGGACTCCGCTTCATCAGCCTGCGGCGTCTGGCGTGGGGCTTCGCTGTGAGGCTGGTCATCAACAGGTAAGTCGATGCCGCTGAACAGCGGTGAGTTTTCCATGTCGTTCAGGCTGACAGAGACCTGCTCAGGTGCGCGGGCAGTAACCGGCTCAGGCTTTGCCGCTGGCTGAGGCGGTACCTGCAACGTGGCGGGTTTTGCCGTCGGCAGCTCCGGCTGGGCCAGCGGCACCGCGTTCCCCATCATCAGTCCTAATGGATCATCGTGGTTGCGCACATCCGCGCTGCTCTCGCCATCAAACAGGCTCAGCGGATCCAGTTCAGCGACGGGCGCTTCAGCCTGCTTTGGTGCGCTGTGCTGCTGAGCAGACAGCGTGCTCGGCGTCCGGTCGTCAAAAATGCTCTGCTGCGCGAACAGCGCATCGCCGTCGTCAAACAGGCTGCTGCTTTTAGGTTTCTGACCATAATCCAGCGGCGCATCGTTGATCAGTTGTGCCAGTGGATCTTCCGGATTACGGTCTGGCATGGCGGGCGCGGTCAGCGGATGAGCATCCGGCATCTCCGGCACCGCTTTGCGTTTAGAGAGATCGTCGGAAATCGAGAACTCTTTCGCCAGGCTGTCCCAGATTTCGCTGGGAATGGCGGCGGTGCTGGCTTTTTCGGCTGCCGGTTCGCGAGCAGGCGCGACAGGCTGGACCGGCTCAGGACGCGGAACGGCCCTTTCCATCTGCGGCTGATGATCGCTGTTGAGGTCGCTGACCAGCAGCTGATAATCATCGATGCCCAGTATGTCACCATCCTGCAGCTCAACCTGCCGACCGCGTTCCAGCGGGATATCGTTGAGCAGAACGCGCGTCACATTGCCACGGTTGGTCAGGCGACATTCGCCGTTAGCCGTGATGTGCACAATCGCCTGCAGGCGTGAAAGCGTCCGGTCGTCATCCGGCAGCACCAGATTGTTATCCACGCCGCGACCAATGGTGCCGCCGGGCGGAAAGAAATCACAATGAGTCTGTGGCGGCTGTTGGCCGGGTTTAGTCGTTATTATCGTAAAGCGCATAACGGATTCCTGCGGTTAGCGGTTCGGCATCTATACCGCGCACCTCTCAGGGAGAGGCGCGCGGTATAGGAAGCGGAGAGTTTTATTATTGGGGTTGTATTTCTTATTTTTACGATGGTTTATTTAAATAACAGCATTGGCTTATTTATTTTAATGACGATATTTCGACAACCTATTAATTACAAGGAATTGATGAGGAAAATAACTCAACCAGACTGGAGGTTGATTCTTATAAAGATTAACAGTGAATAACCAGCTCAGATTTAATCGACATAGAATTATTTACTGAAAATGAATAAACGTGATGACAGCGTAATGCAGAGAGTTAATTTATAGCGAATAGCGTGCCCAGCCTGTAAAGCCTGAGCACGACAATATAATCAGTAAGGCAGTTGCTTCAGAATAGCAGTACGCTCTTTGTCGATGCGAATAACGCAGAGGTTGGTCGCTACCGCATTCGCATTGCTGCCTTCTTCAGCGGCAAAGGCCTCCAGCTTGCACTGACCGTCACGATATTTCAGCCAGCTACGCTGGGTATCCACCAGTGTAGCGACATAGTCATCAGCCAGTTTTTTCTGCGTGCCGTACATCTGCACAATGCGTTTTTTAGCCGTCTGGTACTCTTTGTTCAGGTCATCTTCCGCCAGCTTCTTCTGCTGAACAGTACACTTGAACAGGGCACCGTCTGAAGGCTGTTTTGCACAGGTCTCATCGGCAAGCGCTGAAGCACACACGAAAATAGAGAGTGCGATCAGAGCCAGTTTATGGAGTTTCTTCATACTTTTCTCAGCACTCTTAACGATCAATGATAGGGAATTATTTTTAATTTTTTGATTCTTTGCTCGTTAAGCTCAGAAGTACACATATTAATATTAGCGTTACTTAAATCACTTCCCTTGTCTGCAGCATACGAAGCGAGCTTACAGTCATTATCCCGAAACTTCAGCCAGGCTCGTTGAGCTTTAGTGAACGTATCCATATATTGGCTTAACTCTTTATTATCGCCTTTAAAAAGCGTTTCAACTCTGGTCTTAGCGAGTTTGTATTCTTTATTTAAATCAAGTTCAGTTTCGTTTCTGTTTTTTTGGGTGCAGGAATAAACTTCCTGATCATTATTGCCGCTTGAACAATCACTCATTGCATGAACGGGGGGAACATAAATGACTGTGACACAAAGCAATGAAGACAAATAAGATCTCATTAAAGTCTTCACCTGTAATACCTCTTCAATGCGTGAGTACAAGCGCACGCTCAATAACATCGGATTTATATATGCGTTTCTATTTCATCATCCCAACATCCTGAGCAATAACCTTACCCTTGAATGTCACGATATAATCCCAAAGACTCTCTCCCTTCTGACTGGGATAAAAAGAATAATCATACTGACCATTAACGAAGCGATAGCCCCGGAAGTCACAGACATCAGGACAATTTGTATTGATCGTTTCACCTTTAAGAACTATCGATGAATTATCTCTTACTCTTGTTGACTTAAGCGAAACGTTATCACAACTGACGTTACCTTCCTCACAGCCATAGGTGATATCCGCTCTGAATATTTTTCCTTCAAAGTGTGAAACCGATTTCGCCAAAGACAATGAAGGCAGACTCATTAGCACTATGATAATAAAATGAATGACTTTCTTCAGCATGTGGGAATTTCCTTACAGGAGTCACTACCCTGCTTAACTTCAGGTGTAATGAGCGATTCCATTTAATTAAACACATCCCCTTTGGGAATTCACTACTGAGGTTTAACGCTGCAATCACCTTCGGGTTCTGCCAAAAAAGAAATTACTTTTTGTATTTATTATAGAGAGCCTCAGCATCCTGGCTTTGCGAAAGTAATGTGCATTTCATCATATTGAAGCTTCCTTTGACCGAGCCGGTCAGGTCCATCTTCAGATAGGCATTGATTAACTTATCGCCATCACTGAAGGCTTCAACAGGGAGATGGCTGACCTCTAACCAGGCTGACGCACTTTTAAAGGCATCATCGCTGAAAGCCTTGTCAGTGGCAGCTTTTCCTGCACAGCGGTTCAGAAGCCAGTTGCTGAAAATCTGCGGTTGCTTAAAGGAATCTGGCGCCGGAGGCGTTATCGCCAGCACCGCAGGAGATAACGTCAGAGCAAATAACATCAGGAGTTTTTTCATTTCAGTATCCACAGTGAGGCAACATCAGGAACAAAACTACCATTTTCTGCGCCACCCAGGAAGTGACAGGTATCAGAGCAGATATTGCCGTTCCAGAGTGTCACGTGCCCACGGGCATTGCTCCAGCCACTCCCCTGAAAAACAATAATCCCCTGTTTACCGTTAAATGAGCCGGGTTTTGGTGAGTTAACGGTCAGATCTGGCTGACCAAACGCGCCGACTAAAAAGTCCATCATGTCGTTGACGCGAAACATATAACGCTTTTTGTCTTTACCCGTTACGGTCGCATAACGACTGTTTGCGGGAACAGGAACACCAGTGTAATTAAGAACATAGCTCATTCTGATTGGACAGGCATTCTCGAAAATTCCGGCGGCGATATTTGCTTCTACTTTTCCACCCAATATTTCTCCAACCTTCTCAACTGCAACATTAACTTCTGAGAAGCGGTTCCATGCAGCTGAAAATTGAGGTCTTAAATGTGCCATAGCAAAACTCCTTTTAAAGCCTCCCCTAAGGGGAGGCTGCTGAGCAATATTACGCTTCTTTGTTGCCTTTGATGTCCCAGCCGGCGCTGCTCTCTGCACCTTTACCGCCGGAAGAGCTCTGCTCCCAGTACTGCTGCTTCACTTTAGAAGCCTGGAAGGAGTAAGTCATTCCCAGGGTATCGCCGTTGTCGGAACCATTGTAATTCACAGCGGTCACCAGAACGTCTTCCAGGGTAATGCGTGCATACTCAACCTGAGAGCCACCCGCTTTACAGATAGAGAGTTCGACTTTAGCGAGATGTTTACCGCTTGCGCAGTTCTTCAGCAACGCCGTGGTCGATTTGTCGATCAGTGCATTAACATGCAGGTCGTTGAAGTTAACCTTACCGGCACCGCCGCCCCCGCCAACAGACATGTTGCCTGGCTGAGAGGCACCCCATGAGAAAGAGGTGATATCAGTCCAGCCTGAGTGGTTTGAGTCTTTAGACTCGCCGGTGACTCCGTCAACCTTCATAAACATATCAATAGCCATTATCTTTCACTCTTTATTGGTTAAGATTATTGCTTTCAAAAAAAGCAAGGATATGGCAAAAAGAAAAGCATGGGGCTGAATAAAACAGTCCATATTTTACCTTTGCCTTGCTTCTGAAATATCGTTATAAACCATATTCCAGACGTCGTATTGCCGGTTATTTAACCGGACAAAAATCGGTATGCGTTTTCATGGCGAGGACAACAGCAGATAATCTGATGCCCTGCCATAGACCTCATGCCCAGGCGGTCATTTCATAGACAGCATCCTGGCAGATCGTTTATAGTAAGCAGGCGCTTATAAAGTTCACAGAAGGAATGAATATGAAAAAGATCATCTCACTTTTCCTGATAGTCGTGTTGTCGCTGCTCTCTCTCTATGCCATCGCTGATATTATTGGTTCAATATATCTGGTTGCTCGCTATGAAAACTTTACTCTCTCTTCTTCCGGGATCATTGCTGGTAAAATTCTCTTCACCGCCGTCTGCATGGCCTTTATTTTTATTTTAATTAAGATATCACGCAGAAAACTGGTTAATTAATTTCCTTCAACTTTTGCGCCACGGCATAAAGCGATATTGACGCAGTTATTGAAATAATAATCAGGGCTGCGTTAATAACCTTACCCATTACTGATATGTCCCAGTCAAAAAACAGAATATAATAACCCGAGCAGGTAATTAATATCAGGGCAGAAAAAAAGGTCAGCAGATAACTCATTAAAAAGAGAGCTGCCTTTTTAAACATCATGCATTCCTTCCACAAAGTTAGTAAAGACCTCATTGGCGAGCGGGGAGTTATTCTGTTGCAATGCAATTGCATCCAGCCAGGGATCAATGTTGTCCTCCAGCAGGAAATAGAGTAAATCAAGATCGCCCGCTCCGCGCAGCAATGCGTACACCTCCTTGTTCTTTTTCATCAAATCTCTGGAGGTATAGATCGATCTTGAAACTGATGCGCCAATTGTGATGATCCCTGTCATCCCCGCGCTAAAAAGAAACTTTGGTATGACCCGACTAAAAAATCGTGAGACGATCGCATCCACAAAAAGGTATTTAAACGTAAAAGAGCCTGCAGCACTTCCGCCCATTTTGACCAGCATTTTTTCTAACTGCTGTTCATTAAGGCGTTTAATATATTGCTCAACCACCAGCTTAATCAGTTTCCTGAGAGCGTCACTGGTCGCCCCTTTTTTCAGTAAGGTGAGCAATCGAATACGATCCGTCTCGTTATCCCAGCGATGATCGCTATCTAAAAAGTCTTTGGTCAGCGCATAGAGATCACCCGGAATAGAGGTAAATCCACTTATTGCACTCACCATAAACGTCTCAACGCCTGATTTCTTTTTGGTATTGAATAGGCCCAGCATGCCATCAGCGATATTTTTCGGTGAATCCATGTCCCACATCCTTTTTTATGCAGCAATCTTTCCCGTAAACCGGGAGCGTAAAACCCTTTGTCCCGGTTACTCTGTGACTCAAGGTAAACGTGATGCCCGGTTATCCCAGGCATCACGCCTCCGTCAGCCCTTAAGCATTGTCATTTTTCAGTGACGGCAGCTTAGAGACCAGACGCAGAGACACCGTCAGGCCTTCCAGCTGGTAGTGCGGGCGCAGGAAGAATTTCGCGGCGTAATAGCCTGGATTATCCTCCTGCTCTTCCACATTCACCTCGGCAGCGGCCAGCGGCTTGCGTGACTTGGTCTCCTGCGAGGAGTTAGCCGGATCGCCATCGACGTAGTTCATCACCCAATCATTCAGCCAGCGTTCCATCTCATCGCGCTCGCGGAAAGAGCCGATCTTGTCACGCACGATGCACTTCAGGTAATGCGCGAAGCGGCAGCAGGCGAACAGGTAAGGCAGACGCGCGGCCAGACGGGCATTGGCGGTGGCATCGGCGTCGTGATACTCCATCGGCTTCTGCAGTGACTGCGCACCGATAAAGGCGGCGAAGTCAGAGTTTTTGCGATGCACCAGCGGCATAAAGCCGTTTTTAGCCAGTTCGGCTTCGCGGCGATCGCTGATGGCGATTTCGGTCGGACACTTCATGTCCACGCCGCCGTCATCGCTCGGGAAGGTGTGACACGGCAGATTTTCCACTGCCCCGCCCGACTCCACGCCGCGGATCGACGTACACCAGCCATACTCTTTGAAGGAGCGGTTGATGTTAGCGGCCATGGCATAGGCAGCATTGCTCCAGGTGTAGTTGCCGTGATCGGAACCGTCGGTCTGCTCTTCGAAATCGAAGCTGTCGACCGGGTTGGTGCGGATGCCATAAGGCAGACGCGCCAGGAAGCGCGGCATCACCAGGCCCAGATAGCGTGCATCTTCCGATTCACGCAGGCTGCGCCACGCAGCATATTCGGTGTTCTGGAAGATCTTGGTCAGATCGCGTGGATTCGCCAGCTCCTGCCAGGACTCCATCTGCATCACTTCGGGCGCGGTGCCGGTAATAAACGGACAGTGCGCGGCCGAACCGATACGGGCCATCTCACCCAGCAGCTCAACATCCTGCGGGCTGTGGTCGAAGTAGTAGTCGCCGACCAGGCAGCCAAACGGCTCGCCGCCGAACTGACCATACTCCTGCTCATAAATCTTTTTGAACAGTGGGCTTTGATCCCAGCCGGCACCCTTATAACGCTTCAGAGTCCGACCCAGTTCCTGCTTGGAGATGCTCATAAAGCGGATTTTCAGCATCTCGTCAGTTTCAGTGTTGTTCACCAGATAACTCAGGCCGCGCCAGGCGCTTTCCAGCGACTGAAACTCCGGATGGTGAATAATCTGGTTCACCTGCTGCGATAGCTTTTCGTCGATCTCAGCAATCAGCGCCTGAATGGTGCGATACGCATCGCTGGAAACGGTAACGGTGTTTTCCAGCGCCTGCTGCGCCAGGGTTTTCACCGCGCTTTCAACTGCCGCGCGCGCCTGATCGCTTTTTGGCCGGAACTCTTTATTCAGCAGTGCACTGAACTCATCCTGGCTGAAACTGGCTGCGCCCTGTGACTGCGGTTGTTGTGAAGTCTGCGTCATGCCTGCGGCTCCTTACCTTCAGTGGCCTCATCCTGCTTTGGCAGATGGGTCAGAGCCTGCAGCAGCGTAGGATCCTGCAGCACCTTACCAATCAACTCTTCAGCGCCGTTTTTGCCGTCCATATAGGTCAGCAGGTTCGCCAGCTGGGTACGCGCTTCCAGCAGCTTGCTCAGCGGCTCGACGTTGCGGGCCACTGCGTCCGGTGAAAAGTCATCCATGCTGTCGAAGGTGAGATCGATGTTGAGCTTACCTTCGCCGTTTAGGGTGTTATCTACCTGGAACGCGGCGCGTGGTTTCAGCGCTTTCATGCGCTCATCAAAGTTGTCGATGTCGATTTCAAGGAATTTGCGTTCGTCGATGCCCGGCTGCGGCTCCAGTGGTTTACCCACCAGATCCGCCAGCACGCCCATCACAAACGGCAGCTGGATTTTGCGTTCCGCGCCATAAATTTCCACGTCATATTCAATCTGAACGCGAGGCGCGCGATTGCGGGCAATGAACTTCTGCCCACTGGATTTGCTTGTTGCCATGGTTTTCTCCATCAATGATGCGCGGATAATGTGTCACAGCAGGCGCGCAGGTCCCGCTGTGTGAGTGGGTCACGCCTGCTTAGTCGCGACGTCCGAAAATGGTTTCCAGCTGATGCACGCCATCGGGTGCCAGTTCACGGATGATCTCCAGGAAGTCGCGCTCGATTAAGCGCTGCACCCGGTCGATCATCAGCGGGGCCGGGTGGCTCGGCTCATGCTGGGTGAAGTAGAGCTTCACTTTTTCCAGCATCAGCTGGGCATCAGCGCGGGAACTGATCTGTACCGTGCGCCAGTCCGCTACAGCACGTGGAGTCGCTGCGGCAGCCGCCGGAACAGCCGCTTCTGCGGGCTGTTCCGCCGCTACGGTGGGAATCAGCTGGCTGAGGTCCGTGGCCTGGCAGCGTTCGGCGATCAGCGCAATCTGTCTGCGCAGCAGCGCCAGTTCCGGCACCGCCGCGTCGCCCAGCCGTTCGGCCACGGTTTCGCAGATGGTCTGCAGCCGCTCATGAATCTGCAGTACGGCCTCAATGCCGGGCTGGTCGCCGCGCGCCAGTTCGTCGATCAGGCGCGGCAGGCCGCCAGGGTAATCCGCCACCTCGGTTTTGCTGCCGTCGCACAGGGCGGCAGCATCGCGCAGCGTGATACCGTCAGACGGATAGCGCAGCAGCCAGCACTGACGCACTGCGCCGCTGAGATCAGTCTTGTCACCCAGCAACGCCAGGGCATTGATACGGTAGAAGGGATCCTGCTCACCGTACTCTTCCAGACGGGGCCACAGCGGCTCCCAGTAGAGCAACAGCGCCTGTTCAATCAGCTTTAGCCCCTGGGCATAGCCCGGCAGCCCTTTTAACTCCGTCCAGGCGTGAGTCAGCGACAGCATCACCCGTAAATCTTTGCTGCGGGTCAGCAGCCCTGTCGCCAGCTTCTCGACTTTGTTCCAGTCGGCGGGTTCCGCCGGAATGATGGTGTCGCCGAACTGCTGTTCCGCTTTACCGGCGCTGGCCTGCTCCATCGCCTGGAAATCGGCGTCGTACTCCAGGTTATCGCCGCCGGGATTCTCCTCACTGACCGGAGCCAGCAAAGCCTCTGTATTCATCGTCATGCGTGTCGCCTCAGGATTCAAACATCGGGGGATAAAGTCCGTTTCGTCCCGGCTTTGCCCCACCGGCCGGATCAAACAGCAAGGAAAAGAGCTGGGCGGTGAAGTTACCGCTGTGGACCTGGGTATAAAGCGGGAAACCGTCGCTTTGATTGGTCCACCAGAAACTGGTGTAGAACTGCGGGTCGAAGTTCTCGCCCGGCAGCGCCCAGTTCAGCGTCGAGGGCGTATCGCCATGCCCGATGACGTTGAGAATATCCGAGGCGTCACCCGCTTCCTGCGGCGGTTGCGGCTGCGGAATGCTGATCAGCGCCTGATCCAACTGCTCCGGTGACCCGCCGCCCTGCACCACCCGCAGCAGCGTATTGCCTACCTGCTGATACCACTCGCCGGAGCGTGCCAGCAGGGCTGGCGACCACTCGGCAGGGGTGAAGTGGCGCAGCGCGCAGAGCGGATAGTTACGCCCTACGCTGTCCCGTGCGGCAATCAGGCAGCCCATCTGGATCAGCTGACTGCCCAGCATCGGCGGCACCACAAAATTCCAGACCGGCGCGTTGAGGAACGGGCGCGACGGGGCGTTTTCACTCTCCTGGCTGCTCTGCCAGTGATGCAGGCCCACCTGAAACCAGCTGGACCATTGGCGATAGAGCACGTCAGGAAAGCGGCGCTTCACAAAGTCACCCGCGCTGGGCAATTTGCCGTACCAGCAGGGTGCAGCGTAATGAGTCATTGTCGGGTCCTGTTTCAGGGGCAGCTAAAGCCGGGAAGCTGGAACGGGTTACGAATGCTGCCAGGGGTGAACGACAGCGTGACCTGATGGCCTTCCACGCTGAACGTGGCTTCACGGGTCAGGCCGCCTGCAGCGGTAACACGGGCGCGGTCAAAGAAGCGATTGAGCGCCCAGGGGCCGCTGGTGACCAGGGTCGACGTGGTGCCGTTGGTCAGGCCCAGCTGCATCCGCACCTGGCTGGTGCCGCCAGGGCCTGGCCAGCTGACCATCTGCACCGCCTGTGGCCCGTGGCTGTAACGCAATATCTGTCCATCCACATCCAGCGTCAGGTTGAGGATGTCGTTGTCCATTTTTACGGTGCGCAGCGTGACGCGGAAACCTGGCGTGGTTGCGCCGTTAGCAAAGAACGCATCGCGGATTGACTGCGCCTGCTGGAACGGCCGCAGTAACGCTTCGCCACCTGGCAGCGTTTTACCATCGATACCCGGCGTAAAGCGCCACGCCGCGTTGGTGGTATCGACTTTGCTGGCCAGATTGTCGCGGAAGAAGCTGTCCATCATGCCGCTGCCAGGCGCAAACATCCGGGCCAGATCGTCTGGCGTCACTTCACTGCGCGCGGAGCGAACCAGCGGATAACGACCGGCGATCGCCTGACGACAGAAACTGCCGACTTCCATGGTGATGCGTTTACGGACGTTATCCATGTCGCGCCGCTGTGCATCGCTGCTGGCGCCGACAGCCATGCTGGAGACCATATTCTGCAGCGAACCGGGCAGTCGTCCGGCACTGGCCTGCAGGCGGCTGATCGCATCGCTGGCCGGTGGCGGCATTCCGCTGTTGGCGGCATCCTGTACCGCCGTCAGGTAGCGATAGAGATCGTCAATCTGGTGCAGGAAGTCATCCACCGCCAGCACCTTGCTGCCCTGTTGCAGCGGCTGCGCCAGCTCAAGCACCGGCGCAAAGTGCACGGCAACCGCCTGCTCTGGAGAGACCTGGGTTGCCGCCTGTCCTCGCGCGGCACTCGCCTCGGGCGAGGTAAACAGTGCTTCGAGGGTGCGGGTGGCGCTGTTATCCGCTGGCTTCGCCGCCTGCGCGGTTTTCTCATCAGGCTGCGCCCGGTTCAGCGTCAGCAGGTTGCTGAGGTTGATTACCAGCTGGCGCAGCGGAGAATGGTTACCCGACAGCAGACGCGCGGTGTTGATGCGTTGCGAAAGATCGGCGCTGCTGTTGAGCTGGATATCGCTCAGGAACTGCTCCCACTGGCGGATGTAGTCCTGCACATAGAGCTGGCGCACCGCGAGATCGGTCTGCTCACTTTTCTGCTGCGGCGCAGCACCGCCCAGCACCCAGAGATCGTCCTGATAAAGCGCCTGTGTTACGGGAGCAATCTGCTTGTCCACATGCTGCCAGTAGCCATCTGGCGTATAGAGACCGGATACCCCGTCATTGACCGATTTACCGCTTTTACGGGAAAACACCAGCTCGCTCTGAGGGCCGCCCAGTGCCGCCAGGGTGACCGGCTGCAGGCTGTCGCTGCGCGAAAGCAGGCGCTTCAGTCGTCCATAAACCCGCTGTGACAGCGGCATCTGATTAATCAGCGCCTGCTCGCGCTTGACCAGTTCATCATCCTTCGCATACGGCGATGAGTGGATCTGCGTCTCCAGCAGCTGTTGCAGATGCCACGCCAGCTGTTTTACCTGCTGCTGCGTGACGTTCTGCGGCAGCTCACGCGAGAGATTCAACATCAGCCACGCCTGCAGGAATTTGCCATCGTAGTGCTTCGGCTGATAGAGCATCTGATACGCCTTCAGCGCTTCATAGCTGTAGTCCGCGTCGCTGCCATTATCATTGCGCAGCCAGCGGGTGATGTTCTGCGCCACCTGCGGCAACAGCAGCTGTTTCAGCGCTTTGTCGTAGAGTGCGCGGGTCGCATCACTGACCTCGGTGCCGCGATAAAGCCCCATACGGCGCGTCAGTGGCGGGGACTCCAGCGAGAAGTCGGCGCTTTCCGGCAGGTGCAACAGGGTGTTGAGATAAGGCACCAGCGCAAAGAGATCGCCATTGACCTGCTGCTGAAGCTGATCGCCCAGCTGCTCGACCTGCGGTCCTTTAGCGGCCATCTCCTGCAGATACGTTTTGTTCTTGCTGTAGCTGGTCAGCCACAGTCCGCCTGCCACCAGAAGCAGTAACAGCAGCGCCAGATAACCCGACCACAATCCGGCGCGGTTACGCAGCTCCCACCAGCGGTTGCTGCCCGCCAGACCCGATTCCTGGAAAATCACATTTTCCAGCACCCCTTTCAGGAAGAAGCTCTGGCCTTTGTTCTGCGGAATCGGTGACTCTTTATTGACCTGATCCCAGCTTCCCGATTCTCCCGCCTGCTGACCCGGCAGATTCAGCGCGCGGTTCAGCTCGCCCATCACCCGGTCAAACGGCAGCCCTTCCTGGGTGCCGCTGGCAAAGTAGATGCCGCGTGGCGCGAACTGGGTTTCAAAATCGGATCGGGCAAACAGCGTGTCGAGCGCGTCTGCCAGCAACGGACGTAATGCCGCGAATTCCTGCGGGAAGAGATAGCTCTCGGCCCGCGCCTGCGCATCACTTTCTGTCAGCAGCCGATCGGCCAGTCCGGCATCGAGCCGCTGTTGCAGCAGTGAATACTCCTGCTGGAACTGGCTGTTCAGCTCGAAATCGGCGGCGGACGCTTTCGCCCATGGGAAAGTGAATCCCCAGATCTGTTCACGCTGGGCTTTATCCAGCGAGGCGAAGTAGCTGCGGAAGCCTTTGAGCAGGTCAGCTTTGGTGACCAGCACGTAGACCGGGAAGCGGATGCCGAGACGATCGTGCAGTTCCATCAGGCGCTGACGCAGCGCCAGCGCCTGGTTGCGCAGCGCTTCGGGCGACTGACTCAGCAGATCGGAGACGCTCAGGGTGACGATGACGCCGTTGATCGGCTGACGTCCGCGATATTTACGCAGCAGGTCGAGGAAATGATGCCATTCGCTGGCATCGCTAGCCTGCTGACTCTCCTGAGTACTGTAGCGCCCGGCGGTATCGAGCAGCACGGCGTCGTTGGTGAACCACCAGTCGCAGTTGCGGGTGCCGCCAATGCCGCGCAGCGCCGACTTGCCGAATTTATCCGCCAGCGGAAACTGCAGGCCGGAGTTGACCAGCGCGGTAGTTTTACCGGCACCGGGTGCGCCGATGATCATGTACCACGGCAGCTGATAGAGATACTGACGGCCAAAGCGCTGCGCCCAGAACGGCGTGCCCTTGCTGCTGTGGCGCTGGAAGTGCGCCTTTTTCAGCATCTCGGTGGCTTCTGAGAAACGCCCTGCCAGCACCTGCTCTTCACTGGTCAGGCGCTGACGATCGGCTTCCGGCGCATCGCTTTTGCCGGTTTCCAGACTCGACATCAGCTTACGGTTGAGCCAGAAATTGTAGAGCCGCGGGATCGCCTGCCCCAGACCCCAGACCAGATAGAGCAGCGCAATACTGATCATGCGGTTCTGCTCTGGCTCAAGCGGACGCGAATCAACGATAGAGAAGACCGGGCCAATCACCCAGATGATAAAAGAGAGCGCGGTAATGCCGACAAAGCCCCACGCGAGGCGGCTGGTCAGCACCGCAAACAGAATATTCAGCATGGATCAGTTCCCTCTCGCCAGGCCGTTGAGTTCGGCATGCGTCGCATCCGGCGCCACCAGCAGTGTGATTTCAACGCGACGGTTACGTGCGCGATTTTCTGCGCTGTTGTTCGGCACCAGCGGATTGCTTTCGCCGCGCCCTTCCGCTTTCACCCGTGACGGATCGCCCAGCTGCTGTTGCAGCAGGGACTGCACCGACCGGGCGCGTGCCAGCGAAAGCTCAAAGTTGGAGGCGAAGCGCGCGCTGCGGATCGGCACGTTATCGCTGTAACCAATCACCTGAATCTGACCGCTGACGTTGTTCATGGCGGCGGCGATGCGCTGGATTACGTCGACATAACGTCCGCGTACCTCGGTGGCCGCCGAAGCAAACAGTCCATCCCCTTTCAGCGTCACCACGCTGCGATCCGCTTCATCACGCACGGCCACCAGCCCGGCATCGATTTCCGGTTTCAGGAAGGCACGCAGGTTGAGCGTGGCAGGCGGTGGCGGCGCTGGGTTGCCAATCTTCACTTCCGGCAGCGCCGTCTGATAGATGCGGGCCAGTACCGGCGAGGTGTAATCGCCCAGACGCCAGTTGAGCACAATATAGAACAGACAGGCCGCCAGCCCGGCGACGGCTGCACAGGCCCACAGCGGGATCATCGGGCGCCACAGTTTACGCAGCACCGGCTGATCGGTGGGATGTGGTGACAGCGCCGCCGCGTAATTGCCGCGCACGCTTCTGATCATCTGCAGCAGACGCTGCTTGATGGTCTCCAGCTGCGAGCGGCCGTTGTCCAGCACCCGGTAGCGTCCTTCGAACCCCAGCAGCAGGCAGAAGTAGATCAGCTCCAGCATCAGAATGTGACGTCTTGGGTTCTGCGACAGCTTGGCCAGCAGCTGGAAAAACTTCTCGCCGCCCCAGGTTTCGTTGTGAAAGGTGACCAGTAAGCCGTTGCTGGTCCAGACGCCGCGACTGCCCCATGGCGTCAGCGCCGCCGCTTCATCCAGTGCGGTACAGAGGCAGTAACGCGCACCGATGATCACTTCGTAGCCGAGGCCCGACTGCTGGCAGTTCAGCTCAAAGCGGCGAATCTGGTCAATCAGCTGCTGGCGCAGTTGCGCCGGGTCTTCATGCGAGACCGAATGGCGGATCTGTGGAATCGCGTTAATCAGGGGGTTAGCCGCCGCGACCAGCACATTCTGGTGGCTGGCATCGGGCGCAAGATCGCTGTGTGATTTTTGTTGTTCCTGCATCATGCTGCGTGCTCAGTTTATTATTCTGACTGACTGCGGATGGCCCAGAACTCCATGTTCAGGCCCGGAAACTCACCGGCAAGATGCAGCGCAAAAGCGCCCGAGCGCTCCATCTCTTTCCATAGCTCGCTGTTCTTATCCAGTTCGAAATAGCTGTATCCGGCATGCCACGGGATCTGCGGCGGCGCGCCGGGCATCGCCCGAAGTGCCAGACCCGGCAGCTGCAGCTGCACCAGATCGCGGATTTTGCTGACCGGCGCGACTTTCATCTGCGCCGGGAAATGGGTTTTGAGAGTATCGGCCGGTACGCTGGCTTTCACCGCCAGCACAAAGCCAAACTCGTGCACCATGCTGCTCTCCGGCACGGTGGCGACATTGAGGCCGTGTGAGCGCTGGGTCAGCGGCAGCTGAATCGCGCTCTCTTCCATCACCTGTGACAGGCCCTGGCGCAGCAGCAGCGACAGGCGGCTGAAGCAGCTATGCAGATCGTCATGATCGTAGAGCGGCAGCGAATCCGGTGCGCGGGCGGGCGTCCAGGTGCTCAGCTCCGCTGCCAGTTGCAGCCAGTGGCTGTAGAGCGTTTCAGGATGCAGCAATGGCAGATGTTGCAGATGGCTGTGCAGGCCAAGCTGACGATTGAGCAGCGCCAGCAGCATAAAATCGACCATATCGGCACTGTTGAAGCGACCGGTGCCCGGTGCGCGCTGGCTCAGCTGCTGGCTGCGTTGCTGAATCAGCCCGTGCAGATCGTTAAACATGTTCTGCAGCGGACGGCTGCTGTTCAGGGTCAGCATCGGCGGGATGTAGTCGCTGTCGAGCCGGATATGGTTGTCGCTGCGTTTTTCAATCACCTGCGCCACACCCATCGCGGTCCACTCGGCGGTCAGATCCTGTTCCAGCATCAGACGCAGGCGCAGCTTGCCGAACTGCACGGTGGCGCTGCCGATCGCCTGCGCGTTGTCATCTTCCACGTCTGCTTCCCAGGCGAGATAGCGCGCCAGAGAATCCTGCGACTCCTGAAACGCTACCGCCTCGCGGCCATTGCGCCGGGCCGGAATCGCCAGCACCACTTTGCTGCGGTCAACGGAGGACGGCAGATCCAGCGGCGCCGGGCCATGCTGTGGCTGGCTGAAGGAGAAGAACGTGCCGTCAGGCAGACAGCCGCTGGCCGCGCTCAGCGCCAGTTTTCCCTGACGCAGCAGCGCTTCATCAAACTCCAGATCGTAAAAGCCCCACGTATAGGCGCGCTGAGACTGGCCCCACTCACGCAACGTGCTGAGAAGATAATTTTCTGACTGCTGGAAATGGTGAGGACGCAGAAACATCCCCTCCGTCCAGACCACCTTTTCGGCTCTGTTCATAGACATCACTGTTTTTCCACGCGAAGGCCATTCATCCCCGCCACGATGCGGGCATTCAGCTCGCCATCGTTACGTTTCCAGAATGCCCAGAATGACGGTGACTCCTCTTCGGGAATCGGCAGAGACAGTCGCCAGACTTTGCCATCCAGCGACTGATACTCTGCCATGATGCCGATGAAGCGCGTCTCTGGCAGACTCTTAATCCGCAACGTTTTGCTGCGCTGTTCTGGCGTCAGGAAGAACTGCTGGGTATTAAGTTGAGCGCTGCCCAGTACGGTTGCGGACTGGTTTTGCAGGGAGTAGAAGTCTGCTGACATGAACTCCGCATCGGAGCTTAGTAACACCACGCGGACTTTCAGCGGCGCACCGCCGTTAAGCTGATTCTGTCCCTGCACGTCCAGGTTGTAGTAAGCCACCGGCGGCGTGCTGTTGCTGCTACTGCAGGCCGCCAGCAGCCATACCACCAGCACGATCAATCCACGACAGAGTTGTGTTGTTCTCATCATCAAGCCCTCCCTGCTCAGCGCGATTAGTTAATGATCCAGGTTCCGTTACTGCTGTTCTGACAGGCGGTGCTGTCACCGTTAACCGCGACGCAGGTTTTCTTCTTGCTGGCGCTGCGCACGCGACGTTTAGGCTGATCGGCTTTAACGGTCTGATCGTAGAGGTCGCTTTTCACCACGGCGCGGAACGGCACATAGCCCGTCAGCGTGACGGTTGCCTGCGGCGCGGCAGGCTGAGCGGCATCTTTCACGGCAGCGGTGGCGCTGTCCGGCTTAGCTTCTGCTGCCGCCTGAGCGGGTTCACCCAGCGCCAGCCAGTTGTTCTCTACCTGTCCAATCACGGTGTAGCTGTCCCCGGTTTTCAGGGTCTCGACGACTTTGCCGCCATAACCCGGCTGGCTCATTACCGAGCCAGGATAGAGCGCACGGTAAGTTTCGTTGACCGGGCTGAACTGCGCGGGCGGTTTAACGGCATAACGGTGACTGATCGCCACGCCGTCCACCGTGCTGGTGACCAGCGTGTCATCGGTCATTTTTGGCGGTGTTTTACAACCGGCGACTGAGAAAACAAACATCAGGCCTAACGCAATGCGGAGCTTCACCATTTTTTTCATCTTGTGTTCCATACATATCCTGGAGAGTGGCCAGAGGCCGGTTGTCAGTGTTGAAAATCGGGAATAGGTCTTCAGAGAATTTGACTTAGTGCCACGCTAAAAGAATATTCTTAAACGAACCGTGCAAAACCATCGCGTAATGACAAGGCGAAAGATCAGCAAGAGTTAAGTATAAAAAAGCATCAGTGGAGACGAAATCGGGAAACGGGAGGAATCTGACCTGGCAATAAACGATCATATGCCTGATCAATTTTTTCCCGGCAAATTTGAGAAGGCAGGCAAAACCCAAGCTTTACTTATGCCATCCCTGGTCGAAAAGCAGACTTATTGACTCAGATTTACAATAACAGTGTTATTCGCTAACGAAATAAAACGGCTTAACACATCTGCCGAACACTCTATTAAAGTGATCCTATTCAATAAGTTACATCACTGCAAGATTTCATAGCTACCGCACGAGCCAGGTAAATCCTGCCCGTGGGTCTGAAATTACATTCCATGTGTAAATATAAGCTGCGAGTTTACAGAAGATTGACAAAATTTCAACGGGCCACTTTCAGAAGATTTTACTTTAGAAAAACTTAACAAATTAAGTTAATCCAAATAGACCCCGCTTTTAAGCACCCAATTAGGACAAACTCAAACAACTTGCAAAAATCTGAAGTATTTTTACACATCCATCAGCTTTTCAATGGCTCACCATTAAAAATACTCATGTTAAAAACGGCTCTGATTGTGAATGGGCAAAATGGGTTAGCGTCAGGCAGGTGGCAGTGATGAGCCGTTCTGGTCACGGTGCCCGGTCAGAAACCTGGCGTTATCAGGGATTTAACCGGCTAAAGCGCAGAAGTGCCGCGGGTAAAAGTAAGAGAGGAGTGAATGCAGGGTAAGCGAAGCGTGAAACGCGTCAGATGCGCATTCAGACAGGACTGATTAATTATTCTTTAGAAAGGGGGATTAGCGATAACTGTAATTGTGTCAGCAGGTTACAGCGCTGACACATAAAAAAACCACGCCGGAGCGTGGTTTTTAGTGGCTGTACCGGGTTACCCGGCGCACTGATGACAATCAGAAGAAGCCCAGCGGTTCGATACTGTAGCTGACCAGCAGGTTTTTGGTCTGCTGGTAGTGATCCAGCATCATTTTGTGCGTCTCACGGCCGATGCCCGATTTTTTGTAACCGCCAAAGGCGGCGTGGGCCGGATAGAGGTGATAGCAGTTAGTCCAGACGCGACCGGCTTTGATCGCCCTGCCCACCCGATAAGCACGGTTGATATCGCGGGTCCAGACGCCCGCACCCAGCCCATAAATAGAGTCGTTGGCAATGCTGATTGCTTCCGCTTCATCTTTAAAGGTGGTGATGCCGATGACCGGGCCAAAGATTTCCTCCTGGAACACCCGCATGCTGTTATTGCCTTTCAGCAGTGTCGGCTGGATGTAGTAACCGCTGTTGAGTGAATCATCCAGCTTCTCTACGCCGCCGCCCACCAGCACTTCGGCGCCCTCCTGACGGGCAACTTCCAGGTAAGAGAGGATTTTATCGAACTGCTGTTGCGACGCCTGCGCGCCCACCATGGTCTCGGTATCCAGCGGATCGCCACGTTTAATGGTTTTCACCCGCTTCATCACGGCAGCCATGAACGGCTCGTAGATCGACTCATGCACCAGCGCGCGCGACGGACAGGTACAGATTTCGCCCTGATTCAGGAAGCCCAGTACCACGCCTTCAGCGGCTTTCTCAATAAAGCTCTCTTCCGCCTGCATGATATCTTCAAAGAAGATGTTCGGTGACTTGCCGCCCAGCTCGACCGTCGACGGGATCAGGCTTTTCGCAGCCAGTTCCAGAATATGACCGCCAGTGGCGGTAGAGCCGGTAAAGGCAACTTTGGCGATGCCAGGATGAGAAGCCAGCGCTTCCCCCGCCTCTTTACCGAAACCGTGCACGACGTTCAGCACGCCCGGCGGCAGCAAATCTTTAATCAGATCGACAAAGACGGTGATCGACAGCGGCGTCTGTTCAGCCGGTTTCAGCACGACACAGTTCCCCGCGCCCAGCGCCGGAGCCAGTTTCCAGGCCGCCATTAACAGCGGGAAGTTCCACGGAATAATCTGTGCAACCACGCCCAGCGGCTCATGGAAGTGGTAGGCGGCGGTGAACTCATCAATCTCTGCTGCACTGCCCTCCTGCGCCCGGACACAACCCGCAAAGTAGCGGAAGTGATCGACGGCCAGCGGCAGATCGGCCGCCAGGGTTTCGCGCACCGGTTTGCCGTTATCCCAGGTTTCATAGACCGCCATGGTCTCCAGATGCTGTTCCAGCCGATCGGCAATTTTCAGTAGCAGCAGAGAGCGTTGTTGTGGCGAGGTCTTGCCCCAGGCGTCAGCTGCTGCTGCCGCTGCGGCAACAGCGTTATCAACATCTGCTGCGTCTGAGCGCGGAAACTCACCCGCCGCAGAGCCGTTCACCGGCGAGTTATTGGTGAAATAATTGCCTTTCACCGGCGCGACGAATTCACCATTAATGAAGTTGCCATAATTCTTTTGTAGCGTGATCAGAGAACCCTGTTCTCCGGGGGCGGCGTAACGCATGATCATTCTCCTGACAGGTGACTGTTGTAACAATGATGAAACTTATTATTAACATGAAGGATCATTGAGAGCCTGTCAGGTCTGTTATCCGGAAACTGTGACCGCCCCGAAGGAATAGGCGTTTGCGCTTCGTCTTTAGAAAATTCCGACTTTTACCCAAAAGGCTGGTCATAGAGAAACTTGTGCGGCACAAAGGGGTCAACCTGAGGATAAATTCATTCTGGAGATGAGCATGCTGGCTTCAGCTATTACCCTGATGCGCGCTAAAGCCAATTTCGTGCATCAGTTTATCCGCAACCCCCGCATGATGGGGAGCATAACGCCGTCGTCAGAGGCGTTATGCCGTACCATGATCGAATCGGTGGAATGGCCTGAAAAATTACGTATTGCTGAACTCGGCGCGGGCGACGGGGTGCTGACGCGGCGGATACTGTCGCAGATGTCACCTGCCGCTACTCTGGATGCCTTTGAAATCAGCAGCACGCTGGCAGACAAACTTGTTGAGATGGACGATCCGCGCATGACCGTGCGCACCTGTTCTGCGGAGTACCTGAGCGGGGAGTATGATGTGATCTTTTCCGGCCTGCCGCTACTGTCACTGCCGCCTGAACTGCGAGAGGCAATTCTGCGTGCGGTCTATAACGCCCTCGGCCCGAATGGTGTGTTTGTGCAGTTCCAGTACACCTCGCTGACCCAGCCTGACCTGTCACGCTACTTCACCTGGGAGCGCCAGCGGGTGCTGAAAAATGTGCCACCCGCCTGGGTTTATCGCTGTACACGTCACTACGCGCCCTGAGCACGCTCCACTGCCGGGCGCGTCTGTTGCCAGAACGTCACCAGCAACTCACGCGCCCAGTCTTTCCCTTCAATCTCGTTTGCTCCATCCTCTTTGCAGCCCTGCGGCGTACAGACGTTCATGATGTGCCGTGAAAATTCGGGATGAAACTGCACTGAAAGCGCCTGCGGCGTATAGCGCACAATCTGACAGCCATCACGTGCAGAGGCGGCCAGCACCTGCGCCTGAGGCGGCGTGCTGATAACCGACTGACGATGCGACAGCCAGACGCTGAAATCCTGTGGCAGTGTCTGCAGCAGCGGATCGCGCTGCGCCTGAGCTGAGCAGCGGATCGGTAACAGACCGCGCTCCCAGCCGTTGGGATTATCTGCGACTTCGCCGCCCAGCGCATAGGCCATCAGCTGATGACCATAGCAGACGCCCAGCAGCGGCAGATCATGATCAATCGCTGCCCGAATCCATGCGGCGCTGCGTTCGCTCCACTCAGCGTGATCGGTGACCATCGCCCAGGAACCGCTGAGGATTGCCCCGGATATCTGATCGAAATCGGGTAACGCTTCGCCCAGATGGGGCCGGACAATCAGGTATTCATCGGGTTGCAGGTTTAACGCGTCGATAAACCAGCGCGGCTGTTCACCAATCTCTGAGACGACGTTTGCGGGTGGGACTTCAAGCTGAATTAACGCAAGGGGTAAGGCGGACGTTTGGGTCATACCGAATCGGTTCCTTTAAGAAGTCGTTTCAAATCAGTCTGCCAGCATCGCGTGCGAAAGTCTCATCAGGTTGCGCCGCAATTGCAGAAAATTTGTTGCTGTGATTGGCTGGAATGCTGCTGTTCGTGCCATCATTAGCGGGCTAAGCAAAAATCATCGAAAGGATATTATCGTGGCTGTGCGGCATTTTTTTCTGATTCTGATGGTGGTTTCCATCTGGGCCTTCAACAACGTGGCGGTGAAATGGGGCCTGCTGGAATTGCCGCCCCTGTTTCTGACGTTTATGCGTTTTGTGGTCGTGGCCATCGTGCTGGTACCGTTTTGCCGGATTAACCGTCAGCAGTTGCCCTGGCTGTTGCTGCTGGCGTTTACGTTCGGCTTTATGCACTTCTCGCTGCTGTTTGTCGGCCTGCGCTACACCGATGCCGGCACCGGTGCTATTGTCGTGCAGCTGGGAACGCCGATTGCAATGCTGCTGGCGATGGTGGTGCTGAAAGAGAAGCTGAAACTGGTGCAGCTGATGGGGATTATGATCTCGCTGAGCGGCGTGGTGGTGCTCTCCGGCAGCCCGACGATTCCGTCGTGGTGGGTGCTTTGTCTGCTGCTGTGCAGCGCCACCGGCTGGGCCGTCAGTAACCTGATTGTGAAGAAGTCACCACCGATTAAACCGCTGACGATGACCGGATGGATTGCGTTTCTGGCAATCCCGATCGTAGGCGCGTCCAGCTTTGTAATGGAGTCGAACCAGCTCTATGCCCTGCAGCATGCGGGCTGGCACGGCTGGTTCGCGATTCTCTACAGCGCCATCGCCTCGTCGATTGTGGCTTATACGCTGTGGTACATGCTGCTTAAGAAATACAACGTCAATCTGATCATGCCCTATTCGCTGCTGACGCCGGTTTTATCGGTGCTGATGGGGATTGTGGTGCTGGGCGACAGCCTCAACAGCTTCAAGATTATCGGGGCCTCGCTGGTGATCCTCGGTACGGCTATCGCGGTGATCAACCTGCGTAATCTGCGGATGCATGCCCGCTTCCCGCGCCTGCGGCGGCGTTAATCCCGCGTGCTATGCTTGAGAAATAACCTTTCTCAGGGAGCACAACATGGACTCAAAGCTCGCCGCCTCTCTCTGGCAGCAGATGCAGCAGGGATTGCGGGGTCGCGACGACGCCTTGCCTCTTCCCGCTTTCGTTGATCGCGCCACCTTCTCTTCTGCCTATGCCGTCAGTGAACTGGCGGCCACCAGCCTCGGTCTGGCAACCCAGGCAGCCGCTGCACTCATTGCCACCTCCCGCCCTGAGTTTCCTTCTCCGCCCATCACCATCAATGTACGTCTGGCGTCGCGCTGGTTTCAGCAGAGCTTTCACCCGCTAAACCGCGCTGCGCCCGCGATGATGTGGGATGCGTTTGCCGGTGACTATCGCAGCCGCGATGGCTGGATCCGCCTGCATACCAATGCCGCGCATCACCGGCTGGCGATGGAGCAGGTGCTGGGGGCGCACGCCGATCGCGCGGCGCTGGCGCAGCAGGTGCAGCAATGGCAGGCCAGCGAGCTTGAGCAGGCGATGATTGATGCTGGTGGCTGTGCCGCAGAGATGCGCAGCGCCGCCGCCTGGCAGCGGCATCCACAGGGTCAGGCCGTGCAGCGCGAACCGCTGTTTAGCTGGCAGACTACCCAGCCTGCTGCTGCGCCGGACTGGCCGCTGGCCGGGGCACGTCCGTTAATGGGTATTAAAGTTCTGGATCTGACGCGGATTATTGCCGGTCCGGTCGCCACACGATTTCTTGCCAGCCTGGGCGCCAGCGTGCTGCGCATCGATCCGCCTGGCTGGCAGGAGCCGACGCTGGATGAGGAGATAAGCTGCGGCAAGCGACGAGCGGTGCTGGATCTGACTCAGCCCGCCGATCGCGAGCAGTTTATCCACCTGCTGCGTGAAGCGGACGTGCTGGTGCATGGCTATCGGGCAGATGCGCTGGAACGGCTCGGGTTTGACGCGCAGACCCTGCAGGCACTCTCACCTGGTCTGATTGACGCCGGTCTGAATGCCTGGGGCTGGCAGGGTCCGTGGCGCAATCGTCGGGGGTTTGACAGTCTGGTGCAGATGGGATGCGGGATTGCCGAACGGGGCATGCAGTGGCAGCAGAGCGATAAACCGGTGCCGCTGCCGGTGCAGGCGCTGGATCATGCCAGCGGCTATCTGCTGGCGGCGGCGGTACTGGAGGGATTGCGGCGACGTATTACTGAGGGTCACGGCAGCCAGGTCCGGCTATCACTGGCACGCACCGCATGGCTGTTGCAGCAACACCCCGCCGGACAGAACGCAGGTTCCGGCATTGTGCCGCAGGTTAAAGACAACCAGCCCTGTTACGAGTTAACGCCGTGGGGATTTGGCGTGAGGCTGCAGGCGGCCGCCTGGCTACCCGGCACCCCGCAGATCTTTGTGACGCCAGGTTGTGCGCCGGGCTCGCACCCGGCGACGTGGTGAATCACATTAGATAATTAGAAAATAAATTGATGACATTAGATTTTTGTTTTATCATTTGCGCATGACTCAGGGACGATGTTCATTAATGTGGGGTGCGGAATGGTCAGGGTGGACTGGTCCAGGCGGGCTTTGAAGCACCTTATGAAAATTGATAAACGTTACCAGAAAATCATTTACCAGAAGGTAGGTGAATTGGTCAGCTTCCCGGTTGTCACCCTGGACATCAAAAAAATGCAGGGCAGTGCAAATAACTATCGGCTGCGGGTTGGTAATTACCGGGTCCTTTTTACGTTAACCGGGGGAGAACCGGTGATTCTGGAAATCACAGAGGTAGCCCGAAGGACGTCAGTCACTTACTGAAGTCTGTTAACGCCCGGCGGTTTGCTCTATAGCCACTCGCACCCACAACCCCTGCAGCGACTTACAGAGTCCCGGATAAACTATGTCAAAACAGTACATCTATGATGAAGCAGGCAAACCTCAGTTTGTGGTCTTGCCGGTGGCGGAATATGAAAAGCTGCTCTCGGCCAGCAATGGCGAATGGGAAACTATTCCCGTTGAGACTGACGAGCACGACGATGAGACGATCCCGCATGACGTTGCAGGGATTATGATTGAGCAGGAAGTCAGTCTTCAGGCGGCCTGGCGCATCTGGCGGGGGCTTAGCCAACAGGAGGTCGCTCAGCAGTTAGGCACTACGCAAAGTGCCATCTCTCAGCTTGAACGGCCTGAGAGCAAGCCGCAGAAAAAGACGCGTGAACGTCTCGCAAAACTCTATGGCTGCCGCCCCGAGCAGTTGATCCTGTAAGCCGCCAGTATAAAGGCGTTTCAGCAGCCCAGGAGGGACCACGCCGGATTCAGAAAACATCTCCCGGAACCCGGCCAGAAATATGATTCAGCCGGGTTCGCACCCGGCGATGTGGTGAATCAGGCTTCAGGCGTTTCTTCGCTGCTATCCAGCAGTTCGTTGTACATCGCCTGAATCGCTTCGCGGCTCAGCATTGCAAGGGTGCGATAGAACGCGGTAGTCGCGTGCGCTTCCACTTTGCCCAGGAACGTTCCGCACCACGGCAGCAGGTACTCTTCAAAAAGCGCCATCTGCGCTGCGCTCTCATCTTCCTCTGACTGATCTTCCAGCCATGACGCGGCCAGCAGCAGCACGCCAAAATGATCAGCAGGTGCATCGCTCAGCGGCATACCACGTGAGGTTAAGAAGGCACGCACTTCCGGCTCCGTTTTGCCTTCCGGCCACTGTGAAGCATAAGGCGGCACATTACAGTCGCTGCCAACAAACAGCGCGTTGTAATCGGCGGCCAGCGCCTGCGGATCGCTGTTCTGTTGCAGACGGGTCAGCAGCTCATCCTGCTCCAGCGGCCACTGCGACTGCAGTTTGCCTTCACGCAGCAGTGTGAACAGCGGCACCAGCAGCGGGTCCTGCGGCTGACGATTAAACAGTGAGCCGATCACGCGGCACAGAATGGAAAACTCATTCATGAGTCAGATTTCCTTGAAGCAAAAATAAATTAAAAGTCAGCCAGTTCAGCAATATGTTTGCCGCTACGCATTTCCAGAAAGTCGAGCAGGCGACGCGGCGTGACATTTAACACCCGATCCTCGGGAAAATCCACCTCGCGGGCAATTCGCAGGCAGTGTTCGAAATGACCGAGCGTAAACGCGGTGTGGGAATCGGAGCCAAACGCCAGCCGTCCTCCGGCATCGCGCACCGCGGCGGCGATCGCCCGGCAGTTGGGTTCACTCCCCGGACGCGAGTGGGTAAAGGAGGAGTTGTTCAGCTCCAGCGCCACATCGTAGTGCGCTGCGGCTTCGGCAATCGCCGGGATATCGACCGGGAATTTCGGGTTACCCGGATGACTGATGATATGGACCAGCCCACCAGCCATGGCAGCGATCATCGCGTCCGTGTGATGCTTTCTGTCGCGCGGCGCATAAACCGGCTCGTGAAAACCAGCGACGATCAAATCCAGCGCATCGAGCATCGGGCCGGAACAGTCGATCTCGCCCTGCTGGTTTTTAATATTGGCTTCGATACCGCGCAGAATCCCCACGCCATCGATCACGCGCGGCCAGACCCGCATATTAATAAAATGCCAGTAGTGCGGTGCGTCGGCCATATCGGGGCCGTGATCGGTAATAGCAAACAGTTTCATGCCGGTTTGCTTCGCCTGAGTCACGTAGTCGTGCAGCGTGCTGTAAGCATGCGTGCTGGCGATGGTGTGCATATGCAGATCTACCGGATACATCCTCTTCTCCTGCTGAGTGCCCCTGACGGGGCCGGTTCATTAATAGCCGCGCTGACGATCAACCCTGCCCTGCGGCGGCTCGCCTGCCTGATCCTGATTGATGGCGCGGGCGATGTAGTCGATAGCTTCGTCGATCAAGGTTAACGCCGCATTATGGGGCGTGATCGTGACACGCGGATGTGACCAGAGCGGATGCGACTCCGGTAGCGGTTCAACCTGGAAGACATCCAGCGCCGCCGCTTTCAGCTGACCGCTATTAAGTGCGGCCAGCAGATCGTCTTCCACCACCTGCGCGCCACGCGCGATGTTGAGGAAAAACGCGCCATGCGGCAGCTGCTGTAAAAAGTGGTGGTCGATGAGATTGATGGTCTCGGACGTGCTTGGCAGCAGGTTGATCACCACCCGCGTCTCCTGCAGAAAGGCCGGTAGCGCATCGCGTCCGGCAAAGCTGGTCACGCCGTCGATGGCTTTCGGTGAACGGCTCCAGACGCGCAGCGGGAATCCCCAGGGTTTCAGGCTCTCCACCACGCTTTGTCCCAGCACGCCCGCGCCCAGGATGCCGATGGTGAAGGCTTCACGCGTGTAAGCGGGCAGCGGCTGCCAGCACTGTTGCTGCTGCTGAAGACGGTAGTCGTCAAAACGACGGAACCAGCTCAGCACGCTATGCACCGCATACTCCTGCATCTGCCGCGCCATCCCGGTATCTTCGAGGCGGTAGAGCGGCACGCTGTCGGGCAGCATCTCAGGATGCTGCTGCAGCTGCTTCAGAATCTCGTCAACGCCAGCACCCAGCGCAAAAACGCCGCGCAGCGTGGCGCGTCCCTGCAGCATCCCGGTGGGCGGTGAGCGGACCAGCGCGTAATCAGCCGGACCGTCGTCGCCTGGCTGCCAGGCACGCACCCGCGCCTGGGGCAGACGCTGTTGTAAACCGTTAATCCAGGCCGCTGCAGACTGCGACGGGTGATACCAGATGATCTCCATCCTGCTCTCCTTTTTTTCTTTCAGCGTCGGGGAAAAGCGGAGTGAGAGCAAGAAAAAACCGGCGTGATAAAGCGGTTTTTTCCATAAAAATAATTCCCGTGGCTTCACATTTCCGGCTCGCTTCAGGGTGAAGTGGTCAGATAAGGTCTAAAGTTGGTCCTGTGGTCAATGCGTTACGCGCGGCCGCATTTCGGACAAGGAGAAAAACCGATGACAAAAATTGAGGTAAACGCCGACTCACGGCGTCAGCGTTATGCGCCCTTTCTGCTCACGTTGCTGCTGAGCGTACCCGCTTTCACCACCCATGCCGACGACAACAGCCGCATGCTGAATAATCAGCCGCAGCCGCCGGACGTTCGTTTAGGGCCGCTGTTTAACGCCGTGCAACAGGCGAAGTTCTATCCCGATCAAAAGACCTTTGCGGATGCGGTGCCGAAATTCGATCCCGCCTCGATTCTTGCCGACTGGCAGATGCAGAAGAAACAGCGCAACTTCGATCTGAAGCATTTTGTTGATACCAACTTCACCCTGCCCGCTGCCGGTGACAAATATGTGCCGCCCGCCGGACAAAACCTGCGTGAACACATTGATGGCCTGTGGCCGGTGCTGACGCGCACCACCAGCAGCGCGGGTCAGTATGATTCGTTGCTGCCGTTGCCTAAACCCTATGTGGTGCCAGGCGGTCGCTTCCGCGAAGTCTATTACTGGGACAGCTACTTCACCATGCTGGGGCTGGCCGAGAGCGGACACTGGGACAAAGTGCAGGATATGACGGATAACTTCGCCTCACTCCTCGACCGTTATGGCCACATCCCGAACGGCAACCGCAGCTACTACCTGAGCCGTTCACAGCCGCCATTCTTCAGTCTGATGGTCGATCTGCTGGCAACCCACGATGGCGGCAAAGCCTATACCCGCTACCTGCCGCAGTTGCAGAAAGAGTATGACTACTGGATGGCCGACAGCGATAACGTCGCGGCCGGTGCAGCCAGCAAGCGGGTGATTAAGCTGGCGGACGGTACGCTGCTTAACCGTTACTGGGATGCGCGCGACGTGCCACGCACCGAATCCTGGATGGATGACATTGCTACCGCGCAGAAAGCGACGCAGCGCAATAAAGCTGAACTCTATCGCGAGCTGCGTTCCGGTGCGGCGTCGGGCTGGGATTTCAGTTCGCGCTGGTTTACCGATGCGCATAACCTCTCGACAATCCGCACCACCCAACTGGCGCCGGTTGATCTTAACAGTCTGATGTTCCATCTGGAGCAGACGCTGTCGAAAGGTTACCAGATGAACAAACAGAGCGATCTGGCGAAGCAGTTTGCCGATCGCGCGGAGAAGCGCCAGGCGGCGATCAATCGCTATCTGTGGGACAGCAAACAGAACTGGTATGCCGACTATGACTGGCAGAAAAAGCAGGTCCATCCGCAGCTGACGGCGGCTGCCCTGTTCCCGCTCTATCTCCAGGTCGCCAGCGATAAGCAGGCTGAAAGCACCGCCAGCGCGGTGGAAAAACAGCTGCTGAAACCCGGCGGTCTGGTAACCACCACCGTTAATAACGGCCAGCAGTGGGACGCGCCGAATGGCTGGGCACCGCTGCAGTGGGTTGCTGTGGAAGGTCTGGAACATTACAACCAGCCAAAACTGGCGAAAGAGGTCGGCTTACGCTTCCTGCAAAACGTTCAGAACACCTATGACCGTGAGCATAAGCTGGTGGAGAAATATGTCGTTGACGGCAAAAATCTCGGCGGTGGTGGCGGCGGTGAATATCCGCTGCAGGATGGCTTTGGCTGGACCAACGGCGTCACGCTGAAACTGCTGGATAAGTACTGCCCGAAAGATAAAACCTGTAACAGCGCCCACGATATTCCTCAGGCGTCTGGCTCACAAAACTGATCCACTCTGGATACCTCTGGCCTCGCCGGAGGTATCCGCACCCCCTTTCAGCGAATTTTACTTGACCTTCTTACGTCAACAGGCAAAATTGCAGCCAATTTATAAAAGGTAATAGTTCTCATTATGATAATGAGATTGCCTATCAATAATTTTATCCACCTGCCTGAACCTTTGCCAAGAAAGGAATTTTGATGAAACTGTCATTGTCGCTGAAAGGCTATATTCGCCTCTGCACCCTGGCGCTGACCGCGCCTGCTCTGAGTTATGCTGCCGATATGGTGGTCACTGCACAACCGCAGGAAGATTCGACTTCGCCGACCCAGGGCTATCTGGCGACGACCAGCCAGGGCGCAACCAAAAGTGATCGTCCGCTGATCACCACGCCGCAATCGATATCCGTGGTCACCCGCCAGCAGATGCAGGATCAGGGCGCGCTGACGCTGAATCAGGCGCTGGGCTACAGCTCTGGCGTCTTCACTAACTTCGGCGGTGCGGCTACCCGTTACGACACCATTGCCCTGCGTGGCTTCCACGGCGGTGATGTCGATAACACCTTCCTCGACGGCATGCGACTGATGAGCGACGGCGGCAGTTTCAACGGCCTGCAGGTGGATAACGCCTTCCTTGAGCGCATCGACGTGATCAAAGGTCCCTCTTCTGCGCTCTATGGTCAGACGGTGCCGGGCGGCCTGGTGAACATGGTGACCAAGCGTCCTCAGTTCAGCGAAGAGGGTCACATTCAGTTGCAGGCGGGCAGCAATGCCACCACCGGCACGATGTTTGACTATACCAATGCGATTAACGACCAGTGGGCGTTTCGCCTGACCGGCGTGACCCGCAATAGCGATACCCAGTACGATCATACCCGCGAAGAGAAATATGCGCTGATGCCGCAGCTGATGTGGCAGCCGGATGAAGATACTCACCTGATCCTGAAAGCCTATCTGCAGAAAGACCCGTCGGGCGGTTATCACGGTTCTGTACCAGGAGATGGCAGCCTCACCGAACACAACGGCTACAAGCTGAGCAACGGTTTTTATGAGGGCAACAGCGATCTCGATCAATTTAAGCGCCGCGAGCAGATCTACAGCTTCGATTTCGCCCATCGCTTCAACGACGTCTGGTCGTTCTCCTCGACCGGCAGCTACAGCCACTCAAATGTCGATCTCGATCAGGTCTATCAGATTGGCTGGGATGAAAATAATCCCGATCTGCTCAACCGCTACTACTCTGGCGAGCGCTCGTCGCTCTCTGCCTGGTCCACCGATAACCGCTTACAGGCAGAATTCAATACCGGCGAACTGGAGCACCGCGTGACGCTGGGTGCCGAGTATCATCGTTACAAAAATGAGATCAGCGCGGCTTCCGGCTCAGCCAATCAGCTGAATGCCCTGACCGGTGAACAGGTAGGCGACATGCCGGATTACACCTGGGCGGATAAAACCCGTCGCTACTATCAGACCGGCCTCTATCTGCAGGATGAGATGAAGCTGGATCGCTGGCATCTGGATCTCTCTGGCCGCTATGACCGCATTGTCGCCAATAACAGCGGCAGCGAGCGTCGTCAGGATGATCACATCAGCGGACGCGCAGCCCTGCTTTATGCCTTCGACAACGGTATCTCGCCTTATGTGAGCTGGAGCCAGGCGATTACCCCGACCGCGCTTACCGATCCGAACAATAATCTGCTGAAGCCGACTACCGCTGAGCAGTATGAAGCCGGCGTGAAATATCAGCCGGTCGGCACCCGCGATCTCTATAGCGTGGCGGTCTATGACCTGACGCAGAAAGATGTGGCAAACCGCAACGTGCAGACGGCAACTTATTCGCCATCGGGCAAAGTTCATTCACAGGGTATCGAGCTGGAAGCGCATAATCAGTTAACCCCGCGTCTGAGCACCGTGGCGAGCTATACGCTGAATCATCTGCGCTTCAAAGATTCGGTGGATGGCAACAGCGGTCATACGCCGTACGTCACCCCTAACAGCATGGCTGCACTCTGGGGACACTATCAGTTTGATTATGGTCTGAGTGCGGGCGCGGGCGTGCGTTACATCGGCAAACAGTGGGCAGACAACCAGAACACCACGCGCGTGCCGTCGGTGACGCTGTTTGATGCGTCAGTGCGGGCCGATCTCGGCGTCTGGAACAGCAGCCTGAAAGGCGCATGGGTGCAGGTCAATGCCAATAACCTGACCGACCGTACCTATGTGGCGGGCTGTTACGGCACAGGCTATTGCTACTGGGGTGCGGAACGCAGTGTGATGGCGACAGTCGGTTACGACTTCTGATAGCAGACTAAAAGATAAAAAAAGGGGACGAATCGCTTCGTCCCCTTTTTTGTTGAAACTGTTTCGGTTAACTGCGTACTTTGCGGTAAACGAACAGCACCACGATGGCACCGATCACTGCGACCACAAAACTTCCGAAGTTAAACCCATCGACGCGGCCGAAGCCAAACAGCGTACTGATCCAGCCACCCACTACGGCACCAATGATACCGAGCACGATAGTCAGAATGAAACCGCCACCGTCTTTACCCGGCATAATCCACTTCGCCAGAATACCCGCGATTAAGCCAAAGACGATCCAGGAAATAATACCCATCTGTTGCTCCTTCCTTTTTATGATTAAATCGTGAACGCCTGATTTATCAAGCGGTTTACCGCGATAAGTATAGCCCGCTTTTCAAAAATTGCCTGCCCGCTCACAGTTATTATTGATGAAAGGCAAATTAAAGCTTTTTTTAGCCGCGCCGATAACCGAAACGAGACAAAAAAACAGCATAAAACAGTTACCCCCTTGTGGAGCAGGACGTGAAAGAAGCCGACCAGGAACAATATCTAAAACGTGGCACGCTGGCGGTTCTGGGCGTTATTAAAGACCTGCTGCGGCATGATACGCCGCTGCTGGTGCGGTTTCCGCGTGGGCAGTTTATCAGCCGGATGCTGACTGCCGATAAAGATCGGCTGGTGTTTGACCTTGGCAGTAATAACCTCGATAACGACTACGCACTGACCAGTGACGATCTCAGCATCACCGCTGAAACTTTCGGCGCGAAGGTGGAATTCAGCCTCGCCTCACTGGAAAAAGTGGAGTTTGAAGGCTTACCCGCTTTCAGCGCACCGCTGCCGGACCTGCTGTGGCAGATTCAGCGACGGGAATTTTTCCGGGTCAGCGCTCCGATGGAGCCGCAGTTCTGGTGTCACACCGTGTGGCCGGATGGCAGTAAAACGCGCCTGCGGTTACAGGATCTCTCCCTGGGCGGTCTCGGCGTGCTGGTGGATGAACCGCTGCCGGAAGGACTGCAGAATGGCGACAGCTTCAACCCGTTCCGGGTCGAACTGGGCGAATATGGCATTTTTGAAGTGCCGGTAAAATTGTTGAATATTGGCGAACGCTGCGTCGTCACCCGCAAGAATGAAACCCTGATTACACCCCGCCTGAGCTTCCGGTTTGCCACGCTGAACCCGGCGCAGGAACGACAGTTACAGCAGATTATTTTTGCCCTTGAGCGCCTGGCGCGCGATAAATCGACCCGCTTCCAGTAACCGCTTTACGGATGCGCCACACAGCTGGGCTGCATCCAGGCTATGCTTCTTGCTTGTTTTCTTTTAAACCGGAACCCAGCAAGGAGACCCTCCCCAATGGAAAACTGGCTCTCTTCACGTCGTTTTCAATCCCTCTTTTTTAATCAGGAACTCTGGCTCAACAGCGCCATCGTGGTGGCTTCTACCCTGGTGATTTACTGGGTATTACGTACCCTGATTCGCTTTATCTCCAACCGGATTGCCCTTTACAGCGAACATCGACATGTCCGCGCCACCGCGATTCTGGTGGAGATACTGCGCAGTACCAGCCAGACCCTGCTGCTGATCTTCTCACTGCTGATTGCCCTGAAGTTCGTCGATCTGCCCGCGTCCTGGAGCGTGACCATCGCGCACGGCTGGTTCCTGGCGCTGATTGTTCAGCTCGCGCTGTGGATCGACTGCGGCATCCGGCTATGGCTGAAAAGCCTGCTGCGCGATCCGCTGCATGTGCGTAACCCGGTGACGACGGTGATTCTGGGCATTCTGCTGCGGGTAGTGGTCTGGATCATGATGTTCCTGGCGATTCTGTCGAATGTGGGCATCAACATTACCGCGCTGGTTGCCAGCCTGGGCGTCGGCGGTATCGCGATTGCGCTGGCGATTCAGACCGTGCTGAGCGATGTCTTTGCGTCGCTGGCGATAGGTTTCGATAAGCCGTTTGAGCATGGCGATTTTATTGTCTTTGGTGACATTGCCGGTTCCATAGAGCATATCGGCCTGAAAACGACCCGATTGCGCAGCCTGAGCGGTGAGCAGATTGTCTGTTCAAACACCATTCTGTTGCAGCAGACCATCCACAACTACAAGCGCATGCAGCAGCGCCGCATCGTGTTTAAGTTTGGTATCAGCTACGCCACGCCGTCTGAGCAGGTCCGGGAGATCAGCCCGCTGGTGAAAGAGATTATTCAGGGCGTTGAGACCACCCGTTTTGATCGCGCCCACTTCCTGGCTTTCGAGGACTCAAAACTGACCTTCGAAGTGGTCTATTTTGTGCTGGATGCAGATTACAACAAGTACATGGATATCCAGCAGGAGATTAACCTGCAGCTGATGGCGGCGCTGGAAGCGCGCAACATCCGCTTCGCCTTCCCGATTCGTCAGGTAGAATTCAGCGGCGGTAATCTGCCGCCGGTGGATCTGGTAGCGGTGCAGAATGACGATGATGAGGTGCGCAGAATGGCGCGCTAAGTCTCTGCCCGCCCTGCCATTTAAGGAAGGGCGGGCATTCAGCCTTACCGCTTACTGATGCCGATAGCAGCTTACGCCGAGATACTCACTGAACGCCTCCTGCAACACCCCCGCCGTGGCGGAGTGATTCATCGCCACATGATGCTCGAAGCCATTCCGGCAGATCCACGCCAGCAGCGTTTCCAGCTGCGGCACCTGAATCACCGCACGGCAGCCCACCGTGTCCAGCGGATCGGTAACCGACATCCCCTCACCCACATAAGCTTTTATTTCGCCGCTGAAGTCGTCAGTTGAGAGGCGGAAGTAGGTCAGATCGCCCTGCTTCATGCGGCCATGTACTGCACCGCAGGTATTCTCTTTGCCCACGGTAGTGCCGATAATATCCGCCGTGCCCATGGTCGGTGACTCCAGACTGGCGCTGGCGAAGTTACCGCAGTGAAACAGCACGCATTTGTCCCGTTCGTCGCCAAAGTTGTTGTTCCAGTCCGCCAGCGAGGCGGGATTCAGCGAACAGCTGGCGAGCGCATACATCGACAGCGCGCCCATCACATCCACTTCGCAGGCGCTGGGCATCAGCTGACCCGACATCACGCTCATGATTGAGCAGACGTTAATCCCCAGGTTCTCCTGCAGCGAGGTCCAGCACTGAATGGCAGTGGTATCGATATCGTTGTCGCTGATCCACTCGCTGATCACCACAAACAGTTTGGCCATGGTCACCAGTTTGTCGCCCGGAATGCCGCGCGCATCGGCGTTGGCCTCCAGAATTTCACGCTTCTCAGCTACGCGGATATCGTCATCGCGCAGCCGGTTGGTGCGGGTAAAGATCTCCGATAAATCCAGCGTTTCTACCGCGATGCCCATCTTCTCCAGCAGCTTTTCGCTGTAGCGCACGGTGTTAAATCCGGCGGGCCGCGCACCAATCGCGCCGACTCGCACACGCCGCATCGCATTCACCACCCGGCAGAGCTGGCTGAACCGCTGCAGATCCTGCATAAAGACCTCACCGCTCAGGGCGCAGACGTGCTGGCGAGTCAGAGTAAAGGGGATGCCATACTGGCGCAGGTTATTGCAGAGCGAAATTTTGCCGCAGAAGCTGTCGCGGCGGGTCGCCAGCCCCATTTTGTCCAGGTTGTCCTCTTCCGCCTGCACCAGCACCGGCACATTCAGTCCGGCCAGACGCAGCGCCTCGGCGATGGCCTTTTCATCGCCAAAGTTAGGCAGCAGTACCACAATGCCGTGGATTTTCTCGCGGTGCTGGCGAAACAGCGCGGCGCAGGCTTTCGCCTCCTGCCGCGTTTCGACGCCGCCCAGATTGGTCTGGGTCTCATCCAGCATCACCGTATTGATGTTCATCTTTTCAAACAGCGCGACCGCCTGCTGGCGCGCCTCACCTACCAGATAGCTGGGGAAAAAACCCCGGTTGCCAATAATGACACCGAAGGTTAACTGCTGAGGAAGTGTTGACATGGCTCTGCTCCGGATAAGAATTAATGTGGCTGATAACGACAGCGTGCAACGGCGTCGATCCAGCCTTTATAGTTTTCCTGCATACGCTGCGCGTTCTCTTCACGCGGCATGATGACGCTGCCGCCCTGCAGCGCCTGCATATCACTGCCCTGCTGCCACCATCCCAGCACTTTGCCTGCCAGCAGCGCCGCGCCCAGCGCGGAAACCTCCGCGGTAGGTACCCGCTGCAGCGGCCGCTGGAGCACATCCGCCTGTAACTGCATCAGCCAGCTATTTTCGGTGGCGCTGCCATCCACACAGAGCGCCGGAAGCTGCTGGCCGCTGGCCTGCTCCATCGCAAAAAAGACGTCGGCGATTTGCCAGACGATCGACTCCAGCGCCACCCGTGCCAGCACGTCGGGCGTGGCGGCATCCGTCAGGCCGCACACCATGCCGCGCGCCTGCAGATCCCACCAGGGCGCGCCCAGGCCAGAGAGCGCCGGGACAAAATAGATGCCCTGATTGTCATCGCAGCGCTGCGCCATTGCGGTCAGTTCGCGCGGATCCTGCACCCCAAGCAGTTTGCCCAGCCAGGCGGCGCCGGAACCGGTGTGGGTGATGTTGCCTTCAAAGGCATAGCGCAGCGTGCCGTCGTGCCAGGCCACCGTGGTGCTGAGGCCATTTTCCGTCAGCAGTGGCGTCGCCATGGACATCATCAGTGAAGATCCAGTGCCATAGGTGGCTTTCACCACTTCAGACTCACCGCGCCGCTGCGCCTGAAGGGCCGCGTGGGAGTCACCGATACGCGCCAGAATCGGCGTGCCCGGCGCCAGCCCGGGAATGTTGCTCACCGCCACCACGCCCTGTTCACTGGCTGAGGGGGTGATGCGCGGCAGCGCGGCGCGTGGCAGCTGAAACAGCGTTAGCAGCTCGTCGTCCCAGTCGTTGAGGTGCAGGCTGTAAAGCTGCGTGCGGGAGGCGTTAGCATGATCGGTAATAAAGACGTCACCCGCACTGAGCTGCCAGCTGAGCCAGCTGTCAACCGTTCCGATACACAGCTCACCGGCAGCCGCCCGCGCCGCGCCGTCGGGAATGGCGGCCAGCATCCCGGTCAGCTTGGCGGCCGGAAACATCGGGTCAACGGCCAGACCGGTTAAGCCGGTGATGCGCGGCGCTTTGCCCGCCTGACGCAGATCGCGACAGAATGACTCGGAGCGTCGATCCTGCCAGCTCACCAGCGGCGTCAGGGGCTGACCATCATGCCGCTGCCAGATCAACACCGACTCACGCTGATTACTGATCGCCATCGCCGCGGCAGGTGCACCGCCGCAATCCGCCAGGCATTGGGTGATCGCCTGTTTTACCGCCTGCCAGATCGCCATTGGATCCTGCTCGGCCAGTCCGGGCTGCGGATGTTGCAGGGTTAAACTCTGGCTGCCACGCGCCACCACCTGACCGTCACGATCAACCGCAATCGCCTTAGCATTGGTGGTGCCTTCGTCGATCGCCAGAATCACAGGTCCCACCATTTTTATGCTCCTGCGCAGATGCGCGCTGCACTGTTGACCACGCTGCGGGCATCAATGCCATGATGGGCGCGGGTAGAAGCGCGATCGCCTGCAATCGCATATTCCCCATCCGGGATGCCAAGCCGTAACAGCGGGATACCGCAACCGCCTTCCGCCAGGACTTCGGCCACCAGGCTGCCGACGCCACCATTGACGTTGTGCTCCTCCACGGTAATCACCGCTGGATAGTGATTTAACAGGTTGCGCAGCTGTTGGGTATCGCAGGGTCGAATCGATGGAACCGCGATCACACCGGCTGAAATTCCCTGTTCAGCCAGTTGCTCAGCGGCGTGAACCACCTCGTGAACCGTGGATCCCATCGCCACCAGCGCGATATCGCTGCCTTCCCGCAGCACATCGATCGCGCCAGGCCTGAACTGATAGCTTTCATCGTGCAGCTGCGGCAGATCTTTGCCATCCAGACGGATATAGACCGGCCCGACATGCTCAAGGGCGTAATCAATGATCTGGCGGCACTCCAGCGGGCAGGAAGGCGCATAGATTTCGATATTGCCGAATCCGCGCATCACCGCGATGTCATCAATGCTGTGATGGGTGCTGGCTAACGGACCATAGCTGGCCCCGGAATTCAGCCCGAACAGTTTGACGTTGGTGTTGTTGTAGCAGACATCGACTTTGACCTGCTCATTGGCGCGAGACACCAGAAACGGCGCGGCGTTACAGGTCACCGCGACTTTGCCGCCCAGCGCCAGACCGGCCGCTGTGCCCACCAGCGTCTGCTCGGCGATACCGACGTTAATCAGCCGGTCGGGAAACGCCTTAATAAAAGGAGCAATTTTGGCGGTAGAGGTCGAGTCAGCCACCACCGGCACCAGATCCACCCCGCGATTGACCGCGTCGATAAAGGCTGTGACCATGACGCTGGCTAAATGTTGTGCATTACTCATCTTTCAGTTCCTCCAGTGCCTGCGCGATCTCTTCGCCTTTCGGCACCCTGTGATGCCATTCCGCCTTACTCTGGATAAAGGAGATGCCAAATCCCTTCTCGGTATGCGCGACAATCACCTGTGGCTTACCGTTCTTCGGCAGGTTTTCAATGGTGTCGACGACGGCTGCCATGTCATTGCCGTTGCACTCCGTGACCTCCAGGCCAAAGGCGCGCCATTTTTCCGGCAGCGGATCGGTGTTCATGATGTCGCGGGTCGCACCCGCCAGCTGCAGCTTGTTCTTGTCATTGATGATGATCAGGTTGTCGAGGCCGTAATGCGCCGCGACCAGAGCCGCTTCCCAGTTGCTGCCTTCCGCCAGCTCACCATCGCCGGTGACCACAAAGATGCGGCGCGAACTGTTATCTTTTTTCGCCGCGATGGCGATACCCACCGCCACCGGCAGTCCGTGTCCCAGCGCGCCGGTGTTCAGCTCGACGCCCGGCGTTTTCTGCCGGACCGGATGGCCGGGCAGATGCGAGTCGGCATGCTGATAGGTCGTCAGCCAGTCAGTCGGGAAGTAGCCCGCTTCTGCCAGAACGCAGTAGTAGCCGCCCACCGCATGCCCTTTCGACTGGATGTAGATGTCACGCTGATTGTCATTCGTGCGATCCGGCGCGCAATTCAGAATGCGGAAGTAGAGCGCGGTGAGGATCTCCACCTGCGACAGGTCAGCGCCGGTATGACCGCCTGCCGGGCTGCCCGCGTTAAGCTGGATAATGCGGCGACGGATAGCCCGCGCCCGACGCTCAAGGTCATCGACCGGAAAATTGAAAGGATTCATACACTACCTCTGAATTTTAAATCGGTTATGAATATATATTCACATCAGTTAAAAAATTTTGTTCGCAAAACTTCCCGTTAAACCGGACAGTCCGCTCTCTGCTCAGCAGCACGGCCCGCCCGGTTCAGTGCCATCAGGATTTAGCCGGTGCCCCCTCTTCGATTAACGCTTTCTGCGCCACAACCGCCGCCTTCTGCTGCATCCTGCTCTGGGTCTGGTCAATAATGACCGCGATGATGATGACGATGCCTTTAATCACCATCTGCCAGAATTCACTGACGCCCATCATGATCAGACCATCCGCCAGGAAACCGATGACGAACGCGCCAATCAGTGTGCCGACAATCGTGCCGCGTCCGCCCGCCAGCGAGGTGCCGCCCAGCACCACAGCGGCAATCGCATTCATCTCAAACGCGGTGCCGTTCGCTGGATGGCTGGCGACCAGTTGCGAGGAGACCACGATGCCCGCAATGGCCGCGCAGAAGCCGGACAGGGTGTAGACGAGGATTTTCACCTGCCGGGTTTTCACGCCCGACAGTTCAGCGGCGCGCTCGTTGTCACCGATGGCATAAACCTGACGGCCAAACGGCAGGCGACGGGCGATATAGGCGATGACCAGCGCCAGCACCACCATCATCCAGATGGCGTACGGCAGCCCGAGAAAGGTCCCGGCACCAATCCGATCAAAACCGGTGTTGCCCAGCAGCGGATTGCCCTGCAAACCGGGGAAGGTTTCGCCGCCGGAGGTGAGCATCGCCGCGCCGCGCAGGATGTACATGGTGCCCAGGGTGCAGATAAAGGGAGCGACGTTGTAGCGGGTAATGATCCAGCCATTACCCGCGCCAATCAGCGCCCCGATGATCAGCACCACCGGCACAATCACCCAGACGCTGGGGAAGATGGCGATGCCAAACATCGGCAGCACAATCCCTTTGGTGATCAGCCAGCCGGCGATCATGCCGCACAGCCCTAATGTGGCTCCAATCGACAGGTCGATACCCGCAGTTATAATGACAAAGGTGATGCCCAGCGCCAGAAAGGCGTTGATGGCGATGTGTTTCACCATGATCACCAGACTGCCAGTGGCGAGAAAGTCTGGCACGGTGATGGCGAAGAAGCCGACAATCAGAATCAGCGCAATAAAGGTGCGCAGTTTCAGAAGCAGCAGCAGAATGCTTTCGCGTGAACTGAACGCTTTAGCCGGAAGTGTGTTCAGCGCGACGCTGTTATTGCTTTTCATGCTCAGAACCCCTGCGCACTTGCTTTCACCAGCGCTGCCTCTTCCGCCTGGTCGCGGGGAAGATCAGCCGTAAGTTTGCCGCCCGACATCACCAGGATGCGATCGGCTACTGCCATAATCTCTTTCAGGTCAGAAGTGGAGAACAGTACCGCAATGCCCTGCTGCGACAGCGCCACCATCATGCGGAACACCTCGGCCTTGGCCCCGACATCAATGCCGCGACTCGGCTCATCCAGTAGCAGCAGACGCGGATTAGTGAGCAGCGCGCGGCCAATCACCACTTTCTGCTGGTTTCCGCCACTCAGCGCACTGATAGCGACGTCCGGCGAGGAGATTTTGATCGCCAGGTTGCCCACCGTCTGGCTCACCGCCTGCTGCTCTGCCTGCTGCGCAATGGCAAAGCGGTGCGACAGCCGCCGCCACAGGCTGGCGATGGTGAGGTTACTGGCCACCGATGAGACCGGGAAAATCCCGGCGCGTTTGCGATCCTCCGGCACCAGGCTCATGCCCATGCGGATACGATCGGCGGTCGGCAGGCGGGTTGGCAGCGGTTTGCTGTCGAGCCACAGCTTGCCCAGATAGTGACGCTGGCTGCCGAGCAGACACTCAAACAGCTCGGTGCGGCCCGCCCCCATCAGCCCGTAAATCCCGACGATTTCTCCGGCCCGCACCTGAAAACTGACATCATCGACCAGGGTATTGCCGTTGGGGCTGACGCAGGTGATGTGCTGCGCCTCCAGTACCGGCGCGCCATACTCCCGCTGATCCGGCAGGAAGGTGGTGACCGGTTCACTGCCCAGCATCTCACGTACGATCCACGGTACATCAATGGTGCTGACCGGCGCTTCCGCCTGAAAACGTCCGTCGCGCAGAATGGTAATCACGTCGCCAATCGCCATCAGCTCTTCCAGCCGGTGGGAGATATAAATCAGGGTGACGCCCTGTTGCGTCAGGTCGCGGATGACCCGGAACAGAATCTCCACTTCGGTTTTACTCAGCGCCGAGGTCGGCTCGTCGAGGATCAGGATATCCGCATCTTCTGCCAGCGCTTTGGCGATCTCCACCAGCTGCTGCTGACCTACTTTGAGATTGCCGACCCGCTCATTGGGCGAAATCGGCTGGTCGAGACGCGCCATCAGTGCGGCGGTGCGGCGTGCCTGTTCCGCTTCGTTGATGGGTGCCAGCCCGCGCTGGATCTCCCGGCCCAGAAACAGGTTCTCCGCCACCGTGAGGTTTTCAAAAAGATTCAACTCCTGATGCACCATGCCGATGCCGTGCCGGGCGGCATCACGGGTGCTGCTCAGCGTCAGCGGCTCGCCATTCAGGAACAGCGAACCCGCGGTAGGCTGCTGCACGCCGGCCAGAATCTTCATCAGCGTCGATTTGCCCGCACCGTTTTCACCAATGATGACGTTAACTTTGCCGCGCCAGACCCGGTAATCGACGCGATCCAGCGCCAGCGTGCCGGGAAACAGCATCGAAATCTGTTCGGCCCGCAGAATGATTTCATCTTCCATCAGGGCGTTCCCCGCTTAAGTTCAATCGCCACCACTTCTTCAACGCTGTTCTGACCGATGCTCACGGCCAGCAGCGCCTGCACCGGCTGATTGACCCAGCTGGCATCCAGCGGCGGCAACTGCTTCACCGCATGACGGTTCAGCGCCCGTGTCAGCTGGGCGTACTGCACCTGATTCGTGAACTCTTCGAAACGGAAACCGGCAGCATCCCGGATAGCATTGCTGCGTAGCACCGGCCCGACGCTGACCACTACCGGCTTACCGTTGATCATCAGCGTCAGCGTGCGTTCACGCGGGTTACTCTCATCAAAGGCGCTGGCCGTCCCGCTGGCCCGCACGAAGACGCTTTCACGCCCGCCGGATTTAACCGTCTGACTTTTCGCCTCCATGTCGGCCCAGCTTAGCGCGTGACTGTTTGCGTTGGTCATCACGCGCGGCTGCCAGGTCTCCTCCGCAATCTGCTGCGGCGTCTGGGTGGTATAGCTGGGTTTCGCGTGTGGATCTTTTGGCATGATCGGGTTTCCGTCCGCATCCAGATCCACCACGGTGCAGGCGCTGAGCAGCGCCATACCGGTCAATACCGCCAGTATCCGTTTCATGGTTATTTCGCCAGGTTGAAGTTTTTCAGCTTCGCGGCGTTGCTTTCGTCAATCAGCACGCAGTCCATCAGCTGCTTCTCCTGTTTCTGTGCTTTGCCGTTCTTCAGGTAGTAGTCCGCCTGCGTGACCGCCATCTGCGCCTGATCCCAGCCCGGCTGCAGCACCGTCGCTTTGATATTGCCTTTGTTGAGGATTGAGTCACGGGTGTAGTCGCTGCCGTCAAAACCGACCACGATCACCGAGGTTTTTCCGGCGGCTTTCAGCGCGGCTTCCGCGCCCAGCGCCATGGTGTCGTTACCGGAGATCACGCCCACGATGTTGGGGTGTTTCTGGAGCAGGGTTTCCATGCGGCTGAAGGCTTCGGTCTGACTCCAGTTGGCGCTCTGCTGCGCCACCATCTTCATGTCGGTGTAGTCATCCAGCACATCGTGATAGCCCTGTGAGCGCACGCCCGCATTGGTGTCAGACTCTTTGCCCAGCAGTTCAACGTAGTCCCCTTTGCCGCCCAGCAATTTGGCAAACTTCTCTGCGCCGAGTTGCGCGCCCTGATAGTTGTTGGAGACGATCTGCGCTACGGCGATACCGGTTTTGTTGATCTCCCGGTCAATCAGGAAAACAGGAATACCGGCATCTTTGGCTTTCTGTACCGGCCCGACGGTGGCGTCCGCACCGGCGTTATCCAGAATGATCGCTTTGGCTTTGCGGCCAATGGCGGTCTCAATCAGCTGGTTTTGCTTGTTAACATCATCGTCGTGCGATGCCACCAGCGTGGCGTAACCCAGCTCTTTGGCGCGGGCCAGGGCGCCTTCCGCCTCGGCTTTAAAGAAAGGATTGTCATGGGATGGAGTGATAATCGCCAGCAGGCCTTGCTCAGCCGCCAGCGCTGTTGCAGAAAAAGCGATCATCGAAGCCAGCAGGGTCAGTTTAATCAGAGGACGAGTCATTATTTTTCTCCGCTTGAATATATATTCACACGCGATTTTATATGCATAATGACTATGCGCCTGCACTGACATGGCGTCCAATGCGCGATCGTTAAAAAGCGAAAACGATCACAAATTAGCCCGCGTTGTGATTTTGATCATCCTTGTTAACAATACCGGGCAGATTCAGAGAGGGAAAAACCGATGGCAAAACAGGATGAACAGCGACTGATGGTGAAGATTGCCACCCTTTACTACGTCGAAGGGTTAAAGCAGTCAGAGATTGCGCAGTCGCTGACCCTATCGCAGTCGTTTGTCTCACGCATTCTTAATCGCAGCGTGAAAGAGGGTGTGGTTAAGATCAGCGTGGTGCCACCGGCCAACGTCTATCCGGAGCTGGAAAAGGCGATCGAGCAGACCTATAACCTGCCGCAGGCGATTGTGGTGGATGTGCCGGATCAGGCGTCGTCGCTGCAGATTAAACAGGCGATTGGCTCGGCGGCCGCTCACTATCTTGAGACCCGGCTGCGCAACGATGAGCTGATTGGCATTTCGTCGTGGAGCGGCACTATCCGGGCGATGGTGGATGCGCTGCATCCGCTTAACAGCGCCTGCAAAGGCGTGATTCAACTGCTCGGTGGCGTCGGGGCCAACGGCAACGTGCAGGCAACGATTCTGACGCAGAATCTGGCGGCGCTGCTGAACTGCCCTGCCTGGCTGCTGCCGTCGCAGTCGATTGAGCATTCGGTCACTGATCGTAAGCGACTGTCGGCCAATGCGGAGGTGGCTGAGGTACTGAGTAAGTTTGAGCAGGTTGATCTGGCGATTGTCGGCATTGGCGATCTGGAGCCGTCAGCGCTGCTGCGCAATTCCGGCAACTACTACGATGGCAAAATGCTGCAGACGCTGGCAGCGCGTGGCGCGGTGGGTGATATCTGCCTGCACTATTTCGACGCCTGTGGGCAGCCGGTGCTGAAAGCCGAAGAAGATCCGGTGATAGGCATGGAGCTGGCACAGGTGAAACAGTGTCCACAGGTTGTGGGTCTGGCGGGCGGACGGGAGAAAGCCCAGGCGATTCGCGGTGCGCTGCTGGGTGGCTACATTAAGGTGCTGATTATCGACTATCCCACGGCGCGGCTGTTGCTCACGCCGCAGGATTAATCGTCTTCGGTCAGATGGTGCGGTACGCCGTGGTAACTTTCCACAGGTAGCGCGGTGCCTGTGCGGCCGGATGCTTGTTCTGCACATGCTGATAGAACTCATCCGGTGACATGGAATTGATCATCGCAATGGCCCGATCGCGATCGCTGGAGAAGGTGCGCAGCAATGCGCCTGCGCCGTTGGCATAAGAGACGATGGTGGCGTAGCGCAGCGTCAGCGGATCACGAATGCCCGACAGCGCGGAATTCTGCAGAATGCGGATATAGGCGGTGCCGATATCGATATTTTTGGCCGGATCGCGCAACTCCGCATTCGACGGCTGACCACGACGGCCCAGCGTACGATAGACTTCGCGCCCGGCAGTCGAGGCTTTAATCTGCATCAGTCCCACCGCATTGGAACGGCTCACTACGCCCGGATTTCCACCCGACTCGACACTGATAATGGCGCTGATCAACTTCTCATCAACGCCATAATGACTGGCGGCATCTTCGGTAAACATTGCCCATGTCCCATTGACGCTGGACGGGGGTGCCTGAGTGAGCGGCGTGTTGCGTTGCTTAACGGCCTGGTGCGGTGGCTCGCTGGCACAGCCGGTCAGGAGTAAAGCTGAGAGTATAAGGTGTCGGATTTTCAGCAATTTTTCGTCTCGTAGCTGTTGTGGCGAATGCTATCATACCCATGCAGCCTGAGAGCAAAATTACCGTTTATCCTAAATGCACGAAAATGCGGCGCGTCCCGTGACTTCAGTGAGGCTTTTCGCCATCATCGCCGTAAGTCAGGCGCTCACAGCAGGAAAGTATGATGATTTCACGTTCAGTTCGTCTTATCTCCCCCTCCGGTTACTGTCACAACCAGCCTGCGGCGCTACAGGGCATTGCGCGACTGCGTGCGGCGGGCCATCAGGTGGAGAACGAGCAGGTGATCACCCGCCGTTTTCAGCGTTTCGCCGGAACAGACGCGGAACGCCTGGCGGATATCAACCAGCTTGCCAGCCTCAGCACCCTGCCCGACGTGGTGCTGGCGGTGCGCGGCGGCTATGGAGCCAGCCGGTTACTGGAATCTATCGACTACGTCGGCCTGCAACGTCGTCTGCTGAATCAGCCGGTGGCGCTGTGCGGCCACAGCGATTTCACCGCGATCCAACTGGCGCTGCTGGCGCAGGTCGGCCTGATGACCTTCAGCGCTCCGATGCTGGCCGGTAACTTTGGTGCCGCGACCTTATCTGAATTTACCCTTCACCACTTCTGGCAGGCACTGACATCACCTACAGTAGAGGTGAAATGGCAGAGCGAAACGCCAGATCAGGGCGAATGGCAGGGCACGCTGTGGGGCGGAAATCTGGCGATGATCTGTTCACTGATTGGTACGCCGTGGATGCCGCAGATCGAGAACGGCATTCTGGTGATCGAGGATGTGAATGAGCATCCGTTCCGCATTGAACGCATGCTGATTCAGCTGCAGCAGAGCGGCATTCTGGCGCGCCAGCGGGCGATCGTTACCGGCAGCTTCACCAGCACAGCCCTGACAGAGTATGACAATGGGTTTGACTTCGATACCGTCTGGCAGCACGTGCGTGACACCACCGGTCTGCCGGTCATCAGTGGATTAGATTTTGGTCATGCCGCTGATACCGTCACACTGCCGCTGGGCGCCAGCGCACGATTAGCGGTCAGCCAGGGCAATGCCCATTTGCAGGCGACCGGGCATCCCGTCCTGCGCGAATAGAGAGCGTTTCAGGAGATCGACATTGAAGCCGTTGTATGACGATTTGTGGATCTCAACCCCGGAATTCCCGGTGGAAGATGCCGTTAATGACCTGATGATGCATGGCTTTATGCTGCGTCATCCGCGCGGCAATCTGCTGATTGGCCGTGTAGAAAACCCACTTGATCATGAAGTGATTGCCGAGTCCGGCGGCGTAATCCGCCACTATCTGACCCACTGGCACGAATCCGCGCCCGGTGCGGCGGTGATCCAGCAGCGCTTCAGCAGCGCGCTGTATTGCCACAGCCGGTCGCTGGGCCCTGTCAGCCGTTTTGCTGAGCCTGATGACACCTTTACGCACCAGGAGACGCACTTCGGGGATTTCCATCTGCTGCCAACACCCGGACACACGCCAGGCAGCTGCAGCTATCTCTATAGTTCACCGCTGGGGCTGACCTATCTGTTTGTGGGCGATACCGTGACGCGTTCTCATGACAGCTGGATCTCGGTGCTGGTGCCGGAAAGTAATCCGGCTGAGCTGAGCCAGACGCTGGAGTTTTATCGATCGCTGCGTCCCGACGTGGTGCTGATGAGTACCACGCGCGGGCATCTCTCCTGGAAAAAAGTCACGCTGCAGAGCTGGCTGGCGGCAATTGACGAAGCGGAACAGCATCCGCTGGATCTGCGCGAGAATCCGCTATTCTGACTACGCTATTTTGATTACAAATGTTTAGTCAGATAGTGCCGCTGATGATGATCCATATAGTTCGCCAGCGTAAGCCGCAGGGTGTAGCCGAGTTTTTCATAAAATGGCCGCGCCTGAAAACTGGCGGTATCGACCTGCGCATAGCGGCAGCCGCGATCACGAGCCTCCTGCTCGGCGGCCAGCATCAGCTTACTGCCTGCACCCTGCCCGCGAAGCGCCTCACTCACCCACAGCATATCAATCCGCAGCCAGCTGCCGGTGGTTGAGCCGGTCAGTCCGGCCAGCTTTCTGCCCTGCTCATCACGAATAAAAACGCCAATCGACCTGATCGCATCCACATCATAAAATTTGCTGTTGTACGTATTCAGGCCCAGACGGACCTCATCCAGATCCTGCGCGGTGACGTTGTCGGTAATCTCAGGTTGCATAGTGGCTCCCGGGGTTAACTGTCGGAGCGCTGACGATCGTCGTAGCGCTCCAGGCTCAGCGCATCCACATCGCGTTTTTCGGTGCGGCTGCAGGGCAGCAGTTTATCGCTGTCGTGATAGACAAAGAAGGTGGCCTGGCTGCGCTGGTTCACAATCAGCTGATCGCCATTGCGAAAACGGGTAATCGCCACCGGATCGCCCGCCTCCAGGCGGGTACGCTGCTGACCAGCGGCAATCTGGAAGTGATTCTCCGGCCACATCAGGGTGGTTAAACCATACTCGGCACGCGACACAGTCATGGTCGCCCGGCCGGGACAGTTAAGCTGAAATTCGGTTTCGCTCCAGGCGGGTGCGATGTGACAGGCCAGCAGGCCCAGGGCAATCAATGCAGCCTTCATGCTGTATCTCCGCTGATTTTATTAGAGATTTTTAGCTTAACACATTAAAGAAAAAGGGAGTGGCGCAGGGAAAATGAGATCAGACCATTAAAAGATGGAATCGGCGTGCGAAAAAGCTGAAAGTTGAGAAAAAATAAAGTAACCCGGCCAGCGTAGCAGGCTGCCAAACTGGCCGGATAGTCATTATTCAGCGGCCACCTCGGCGGCCACTAACATCAGCGCCAGCCCGGCATTCTCAGTGTCATAAGCCTGCATTGCTGCACGAATATCCGCTGAGCAAGCGATCACCTGTTGCTTCTTATCGGCTTCTAACTGGTCAATCGCATGGCGAATAATCATTAGACTTGCTTCTTCTTCGTTCATCATTTATCCCTGAATTTGCCTAAGTGGTGCGCAAAGGAGCCAAGAATAACGTTTATTGATAAGCAAAGTCACCCCTTTACATTCCTGTTGCTTAACGATTAAACAAATCACAAACCGGAAGCGCAGCGGAAACTGCTATGATTAAGAGATTAATGGCGTGGCAGGATAGACTCTGCGCCAGAAACTCCCAGGGATTGAAGCAGGTAAAAAAATCATGATGCGATTCAGCATTTTTATCCTTATCGCGATGCTGACTGGATGTTCATCTGGCCCGAAAGGGGTGGAATGTCCGGGTGAGGTCTCGACTATTTATGGTCAGTCGATGGGGCAGACCCAGAGCGTGATTTTTGATCTGGTTAATAGCTTCACCGTGACCCGGGATAATGTCAGCGTGAAGAGTGGCCCGCTACAGTCGCTGGATCGGTTTAAATATGTCCCATCGGCGGTGACACCCGAAGGCTACTATGCGCAGCGCCTGTCAGCTAAGCAGTTCCGCCTGATTAATCCTTACCAGGACACCCAAATTACCTGGACCTGCCCATAGGGGATGAATCCTGCTGCCAGATGGTTTATTGTCAGGAAACGTCAAGCAGCAGGTCTCCCCGATGGAAAAGCGTCTGGATCACAACGGTTATATCGACTTCCCCTTTCCCGCCACCCGCAATGCGGATGGTTCAGTGAATCCGTGTGGTTTTGATCTGACGCTGGAAACCGGTCGCCTTGAGGAGATCGCGGTGCTCAACCGCTCAGCGAATCTGCGGCGGCTGGTTGAGGAGATCAATCTGCAGGACGGGCTGTTTATGACGCTGGCCTGTGACTGGCAGCAGCAGTCTGATGCGGTCTGTGGCTTTATCGATGTGGCTTTTCGTCCCGATCTGCCGCAACACGGCTTTGATGAAGCCCTGCAGCTGGAAGCGAGCTTTTACCGCTACCTGACCGGGCAGGAGAAGCAACATCAGATGCCTGCGGAGACGCTGGTCAATTATGCCCGTTCGGTTCTCGACTGGAGCTGGTCGCCGCTGCGCCAGCGTCAGCGCGATTATGAAAAGATCACCATTCAGTTCTATTGCCCGCAGGCGGATGACGCCGAATGGTGTTTTGATCACCTGCGTCATTTCCTGGTGAGCGTCTATCCGGCCTGCGTCGCCGCCCGTTCACTCTGATCCCCACTTCTCCCGGAGTCGCTATGCGTTCTGCTGCGCTGTCTGCTTTCACGCTGTTCTGCTCACTGTTTTTTGCCGCCGCGGCCCAGGCCGATCGCTGCCAGCAAATTCGCGCCGGTCTGGATATTGGTTCCGGCACCACCAAAATTGCGGTTGCGCGCGTCAATGTCTGCCAGTTGCGCATCGAAAAAGTGCTGTATCAGGATCAGCGCGCCGTGGCCTGGAACGACGCATTAGCGCATTCAGCAGATAATCAGCTGAGTCCGGCGATAGCCCAGGAAGGCGCTGCCGCACTGCAGCAGCTTGTGGCAGACGCACAGCGCTTTCATCCCCAGCGCATCAGCGGCGTCGCCACGGCGGTGTTCCGTAACGCCAGCAACGGTCAGGCAATCATCGAACAGTTGCAGCGCCAGAGCGGTGCGCAAATCAGCATTATCTCGCAGCAGCAGGAGGCGAAACTCGGATTTCTCTCCGCTAAAGCCGCGCTGAACGATCCGGCGATCCATGATGATCAGTTGCTGGTCTGGGATATTGGCGGCGGATCGATGCAGATGACTGCCTGGAGACAGCAGGCAGGCAAGCCGGTAGCCGATATCTATCAGGGCAAGCTGGCCTCCGTGACGCTGAAAAACTTTATTCTGACGGTGCTGAAGAACCAACCGGATGCGAAATCTCCCAATCCGATTGGCTCGTGGCGGCAGTCGGTGCTGCGCTTTGTGCAGTTTTACGCAGTTAATGAAGTCAGTCCGCAGATTAAACAGGATGTGGCGGGTCGGCGGGTGATTGGCATTGGGGGCGTGCACGGTTTTTCCATCCGTAATCAGTTACCGGGCAAACCCAACCGCTATACGCTGGCGGCGTTAAGCACATTGTCGAAGCAGCAGGTCTGGAAAGGCGACAGCGAGCTGTCTGGCGATTACCGCGCCACCGACGTCAGCAATCTGTTACTGGTGGAAGGCTATATGCAGGCACTGAAAATAGATGAGGTCACGATTGTTGAGGCCAGTCTGATTCAGGGCGTGCTGCTGCAATAGCGCGGCGTTTCCCACGCTATACGTCGGGTTTGACCAGCCGGATGGCATGATCCAGCATCCGCTGCTCATCCCGCTCACTATTGGCGCGCTGCTGGCGGGTACGTTTAAGCAGGTCATAAATTTCGCCACGGCGGGTGTCATGGCCGCGCTCCATCAGCACAATCACCGCATCGCCAATTACCCGACAGACTTCGTCATAGTCATCATCATTCAGTGCATCACGTTTCATCGTTTCTCCTCCGGCTGCTGTAAGTGACTGTGCTGCCTTTTCAAAGGCTAGACAGGAAACGGCTGGCCCGCAAACAGCACGTCATTAACAGCCAGAAATGATTTTTTTGCCCGATATTCATCGCTGGAAGAGCAGAATTCACTATCTTTGCTACGCTTTGAGGGTCTCACTCAAAACCAAGGAGCAATAAATGTCAGGAAAAATCGAAGATAAAGTAAAAGAAGCCGCTGGCGCAGTTCAGGAACAATGGGGTGCAGCAACCGGTTCATCTGAGCATCAGGCTAAAGGCGCAGCACGCCGTTACACCAACCAGGCAAGCTATGCTGCCCGTGACGCTGCTGACTGCATCAAGGATCAGGTTCAATCCAATCCTGTTGCCGGTCTGGCCGTTGCTGCAGGCGTTGGCGTATTCATCGGCTTCCTGCTGGGTCGCAAGTAATACCGCTGAACGTCAACAGAACGGGAGCCACTGGCTTCCGTTTTTTTTTGCTCTGACTCTTATCTCAAGCTGAGAAATATCTGAAAGATAAGCCTTTTCAGGCCAGCGTGCGGTGAGACTCTATGCTTAATTACGTACTCTTTCTGACAACATCAAGGTGACCCGATGAAAACAATTTCTGCTCTGCTGCTGGTTGTAGCCACTTTCACCACTCTGGCGGGCTGCTCGCAGAAGAGCGACGCGATTAAAGATGATGGCCGTCCTCATGCGCCAAGCGGTCAGTCATCACCAGGCGGTACGCTGGGTTCCGGTCCAGTGGGTCAGCCTCAGTCGTAATCTCCTGCTCCGGCATGCGTGCCGGGGTTTGTTTTATAGTGTTATATCCTTACTACACACAACCCACAAATAAACCCGCTAATAATTACCACGCTACTAATTCTTGCCGGAATTAAATTAATTCCTCCCTTATTATGTTTATAAGAATCATCCCATCTCTTTTCGATAATCCCTTACTCCCTTTACACAATTCTGTATATATACCCGGAATAAACAACATTAAATTTGTGGAAACAAATTAAACAATCATTCTACGAACACGAAAAAATAATTCCTCACAATGAACTTTAACGGTAAGAATATTCTCTAATAACTCACAACACCTTTTAGTTAAATATTATTTATACGTTTAAGAGAATTCAGACGTGAAGAAAAAAAAGATTTATCTGATAGACCGACTTTTAACGCTTTATTCTCGATTCTCCAGCAGAACAAAACCGCAGGCCTTGCAGGCACTGGCACCCACGACGGTGGTGATTTACTCCACCACGGCACTGGGCGACTTTCTGATGAATACGCCGGCTATCTGGAGCCTGAAAAATCGCTTTCCCACCAGTAAATTTGTTCTGGTCTCCAGCAAGAAAAATAAAGACCTTGTGAGCCGTTATAACTGGTTCGATAAGATTTATATCTGGGATAACAAGATTGCGAATTTCCTGCCGCTGTTTTTCAAACTGCGTCGCCATAAACCTGACCTGTCAGTGATATTACACGCCCATTTCCCGTACGATATTATGAGCTCGGTACTGACCGGCAGTAAGACGATTGTGCGCGACCATTACGGCAGCGAATCACCTGTGTTAAATAAATATCTCGATCACTACTCAGGCTATTTCGACGACCACACCATCAAACGTAAGCTGAAACTGATTGAAGTTCTGGGCGCAGAGACAGAGCAGACCCGGATGCATCTGCCCGAGCTGAACAACACGCCGACTGTAAAGGCTGATCATCGCCGTATCGGTTTTCAGTTAGGGGCATCAAAAGATATTCGCCGCTGGCCGCTGGCCTCATTCAGTCAGCTGGCGACAGCATTGCTTGAGCGCTGGCCCGACACTGAGATTATCGTTACCGGCACCGCCGCTGAGCAGCCTCTTGAGAAGCAATTTATCGAAAGTCTGCCACTGCACTGCCGTGCGCACGTGACGCCAATGGCGGGCAAAACTAACCTCGGCGGCCTGATTAGCCTGATTCAGACACTGGATGTGCTGGTTACCGGGGATACCGGTCCGCTGCACATCGCCGTGGCCGCACAGACGCCGACGGTCAGCCTGTTCTCCACCGCCAATCCGCGCTATACCGGCCCCTGCCAGGACAGCGATCGTCACATCATTATCCACCGTCCTGATAAAACCTCGTCACAGCATCCGATGGCAACGATCAAGGCCGATGAGGTTGAGCAGGCTGTGGCTAAGCTGGTGGAGTAATGAACGACCTTTCTCAAGCCATTATTGCGCTGATTGAATACCACAATCAGCCAACCTTACTGGGCTGGTTTCGCAAAGTGGATCGGGCAGGTTTTCATCTGCAACAGTTACCGCTGAGTGAGGTGGAATTTGCGATTCTGATGAGTGACTTTTTCGCCACCTTTGGCGTCAGCTCAGATCATTATGATGAAGCACGCTATTTTCCTGCTTCGCCACCACGGCGATGGATATCCGCCGGGTGGTTTAACGCAGGTGGATATTGTCCATTAACGGTAGCCATGCTGTGTGAAGCGGCCAGCCTGGGACGCTGGCCTGAAGAGGATTACTGAATAATGGTATGGGCGAAGGCGTCATAAACCTCGCGGCTGCTCAGCGCGTTGACTTCACGTGACGCCGGTTGCAGAACCTGATAGTTAACCTGCCACGGATGCCAGCACGCCGGATCGCTATCGCCAAACAGCGCTACTACCGGCAACCCCAGTGCCGCACCAATATGCATAGCCCCGCCATCACTACTCACCAGCCCCTGACACAACGACATGGCTGCAATCAACTGCGGCAGGCTGGTGGTTGCCACCGCCTTGATCGGCAGGTGCGGACAGAGCGCCATAATCTCACGTGCTTTCTCATCATCACCCGGATGACGCGGATTATCGCGGCTACCAGGCGACCACAGCAGCATAATCTGGCAGGGATGACGCGCAGCAATTTTTTCAGCCAGTCCGGCAAATCGCGTGGCTTCCCATTGCTGGCTCGGCTTACGGGCACTGATTTGCAATGCATAGACCGGCACGGTGGAATCAATCGCGTGGGTGTCACGCAGGCTGGCCGCAATCGCCGCATCCGGCCGCAGCGTCAGTTTGCCCGGCGCTATGGCGCTAAGATTGAAAGGTCGCCCCAGGCTAAACAGGGTTTCGCTGATATGACACGGTGACTGGCCTGGCGGCGGTAACAGATCGGTTATCAGCGGATGCGACTGTTCACCCAGGGCAATCACTCTGGCGGGCCGCACCGTTTTGACCCACTTCATTCCATGCTGATCCCAGCGACTTTTTGCCAGAATCACCGCATCGTAGCGTTGCTTTTTCAGGGTCAGCATCAGCTTCAGCCGCTGTAATACGCAGGCCAGTCGCCCCTGCCCCGCCTCACGATGATGCAGCTTGGTGTAATAGAAGAGCTGCCGGATATCGGGATTGTGCTGCAACACGGGCGCAGCGTAATTGTTGGTCAGCACATCGACCTGATGCTGGCCCGACTGCGCCAGCGCACTGATCAGTGGTGTGGTGAGCAAAGTGTCGCCAATATTATCCCGACAAATAATTAAAACCCGCATGTCTGACATCCTCTGCGCACAGGCTACGCCGTACTGGCTGAATAAAATAAGACTCACCCGGTTAACGTCCTGAAAACGATAACGTAACGGTATAGTCAGCAAATTAGTCAGCTGAGTGTCAGATTGGTTCCATGGTTGCGATAGTGTTAAAAGGTGAGGTCAGCAGAAAAGAGCCGCTGCTCGCCTGAATGATTAGCCGGGCTATTGGCCGCAACCAGCAAAGTGATCGTCTGTTGAACACGCACTGAGTGAGGAGTTGGTGTGAAAGGAACGAAAAACCGTGAATAGCAGACACAAAAAAGCCCGCATAGCGATTAACGCTATGCGGGCTTAAACAGACATTACATATTTTCGATGATCGCGTCACCAAACTCTGAACATTTCAGCAGTTTAGCGCCATCCATCAGGCGTTCGAAATCGTAAGTCACGGTCTTGTTAGCGATAGCGCCTTCAACACCTTTAACAATCAGGTCAGCCGCTTCGAACCACTCCATGTGACGCAGCATCATTTCTGCAGACAGGATGATTGAACCTGGGTTCACTTTATCCTGACCGGCATACTTCGGTGCTGTACCGTGAGTCGCTTCGAACAGTGCACATTCGTCACCGATGTTAGCGCCTGGTGCGATACCGATACCGCCAACCTGCGCCGCCAGGGCGTCAGAGATGTAGTCACCGTTCAGGTTCATACAGGCGATAACGTCATATTCTGCCGGACGCAGCAGGATCTGTTGCAGGAACGCATCAGCAATCACATCTTTAACGATGATCTCTTTGCCGGTGTTCGGGTTCTTGAACTTCATCCACGGGCCGCCGTCGATCAGTTCGCCGCCGAACTCTTCTTTCACTAACTGGTATCCCCAGTCTTTGAAAGAGCCTTCGGTGAACTTCATGATGTTGCCTTTGTGAACCAGGGTCAGTGAATCACGATCGTTAGTGATGGTGTATTCCACTGCCGCGCGCACCAGACGTTTGGTACCCGCTTCTGAACACGGCTTAACGCCGATACCGCACTGCTCAGGGAAGCGAATTTTCTTCACGCCCATCTCTTCGCGCAGGAACTTGATCACTTTGTCCGCTTCGGCAGAGCCCGCTTTCCACTCGATACCGGCATAGATATCTTCGGAGTTTTCACGGAAGATCACCATATCGGTCTCTTCAGGGCGTTTAACCGGGCTTGGCGTGCCTTTATAGTAACGTACAGGACGCAGGCAGACGTAGAGGTCAAGCTCCTGACGCAGTGCTACGTTCAGTGAACGAATACCGCCGCCGACCGGGGTGGTCAGTGGGCCTTTGATGGCTACGCGATAGTCTTTGATTAAGTCGAGAGTTTCCTGTGGCAGCCAGACGTCCTGGCCGTAAAGTTCAACTGACTTCTCACCGGTGTAAATCTCCATCCAGGAGATTTTACGCTCGCCGTTGTAGGCTTTCTTCACCGCTGCGTCGACCACTTTCAGCATGACCGGGGAAACATCAACACCGATACCGTCACCCTCAATGTAAGGAATGACTGGATTGTTTGGCACTGTAAGCTTGCCCTGATTCAGGGTGATTTTCTGACCTTCCGCCGGAACAACTACTTTGCTTTCCATTAACCTCTCCTGGGCGTTTGTTAATGATTTGTAAGATGCGCGTCAATACTACTTGAATATTTCCGTCACGCCAATCACCGCAATTTCACGTTATAATGCGCCGAATGTTTCTTACTGCAAAGCCCATGCGAAAAACAACTCAACGAATTCACCAGGATAAACGATTCAGCCGCCCGACGCGTGATGCCCGGCGTGGCCCTGCCCGCCCTGCAACGCCGCGCCGCGTGATTTTGTTTAACAAACCGTTCGACGTTCTGCCACAGTTCACCGATGAAGCGGGCCGCCGCACCCTGAAGGATTTTGTCAGCGTCGCAGAAGTCTATGCCGCCGGTCGCCTTGATCGCGACAGCGAAGGATTGATGGTGCTGACCAACGATGGCGCCCTGCAGGCCGCGCTGACTCAGCCCGGCAAACGGACCGGCAAGATCTATTATGTACAGGTGGAAGGCGAACCACAGGAAGCAGATCTGCAGCCTCTGCGGACTGGGGTTAATCTGAAAGATGGTATGACCCTGCCCGCGGGCGTAGAGAAAGTGGCTGAGCCGGCGTGGCTCTGGGCACGTCAGCCGCCGATCCGCGAGCGTAAAAACATCCCGACGCAGTGGCTGAAAGTCACGCTTTATGAAGGCCGTAATCGTCAGGTGCGACGCATGACTGCGCATATCGGCTTTCCTACCTTACGGTTAATCCGCTATGCCATGGGAAGTTATACGCTCGACGATCTGGCACCGGGTGCGTGGCGCGAACTCAGCGATAGCGCTCCCTGAAAACCGTTTTTTTATAACCTCAGGTTAACAATTGCGGAGAAGAGATGTTTAAACCTCATGTTACTGTCGCCTGTCTGGTTCAGGCCGAAGGTGAATTACTGGTGGTGGAAGAGACGATCAACGGTCGTGCCACCTGGAACCAGCCTGCCGGACATCTCGAAGCGGATGAAACGCTGCTGGAAGCCGCCGAACGCGAACTCTATGAAGAGACCGGCATCGCGGCGTCGATGCACTATTTCATCGGGATAAACCAGTGGATCGCCCCCGACAGTACGCCTTTTGTGCGTTTTCTGTTTGGTGTGGATCTGGCGGAAAAAGCGCCAACCCAGCCGCAGGACAGTGACATCGATTGTTGCTGGTGGCTGCCGCCAGCGCAGATTCTCACTGCGTCTAACCTGCGTTCACCGCTGGTCGCTGAGAGCGTACGCCTGTGGCAACAGGGCACGCGCTACCCGCTACATCTGGTCAGCCCGTTCCAGTGGCCGTTTCACGAGGGTGCGCGCCTGCCTTCTGCATGATAGAATGCGCCGCCTGTTTTTTTATCGTAATGCGAGCGTGTCATGTCTGACAACAGCCAGAAAAAAGTGATCGTCGGTATGTCCGGCGGCGTCGATTCTTCCGTTTCCGCCTGGTTACTGCAGCAGCAGGGTTACCAGGTTGAAGGCTTGTTCATGAAGAACTGGGAGGAGGACGATGGCGAGGAGTATTGTACCGCCGCGGACGATCTGGCGGATGCGCAGGCTGTGTGCGACAAGCTGGGTATGAAGCTGCACAAAGTTAACTTTGCCGCTGAATACTGGGATAACGTCTTTGAGCATTTCCTCGAAGAGTACAAAGCGGGCCGCACGCCGAACCCCGATATCCTCTGCAATAAAGAGATCAAATTCAAAGCGTTCCTGGAGTTCGCCGCAGAGGACCTGGGCGCAGATTTCATCGCCACGGGCCACTACGTGCGTCGTCATGACGTGGACGGCCAGAGCCAGCTGTTACGCGGTCTGGATGGCAACAAAGATCAGAGCTACTTCCTCTATACCCTCAGCCACCAGCAGATTGCTCAGAGTCTGTTCCCGGTCGGCGAGCTGGAAAAACCGGAAGTGCGCCGCATTGCCGAACAGCTGGACCTGATCACCGCGAAGAAGAAAGATTCGACCGGCATCTGCTTTATCGGCGAGCGCAAATTCCGCGACTTCCTGGCGCGCTATCTTCCGGCTCAACCTGGCGAGATTGAAACCACGGAAGGCCAGATCGTCGGTGAACATCAGGGGCTGATGTACCATACTCTGGGACAGCGCAAAGGCCTGGGTATCGGCGGCCTGAAAGAGAGCAAAGATGATCCCTGGTATGTGGTCGACAAAGATGTGGCACGTAACCGCCTGATTGTCGCTCAGGGCGGCGACCATCCGCGTCTGATGTCCGTTGGCCTGATTGCACAGCAGCTGCACTGGGTCGATCGCCAGCCGATTACTGCCCCGCTGCGCTGCACCGTGAAAACCCGCTATCGTCAGACCGATATTCCCTGTGAGATTATTCCACACGGCGACGATCGGATTGAAGTGCGTTTCGACGAGCCGGTTGCTGCGGTCACGCCGGGTCAGTCTGCGGTGTTTTACCTTGGTGACATCTGCCTCGGTGGCGGTATTATCGAACAGCGCCTGCCGTTAGTGGCGGAGTAAGCGGGCTCAGCCCGCGTTGATGACGCGTAAACAGGAGTAACCGTGGCGAAAAATTATCAGGAAATTACGCTGGCGCTGGCGGGCATCTGTCAGTCCGCCCATCTGGTGCAGCAGCTGGCTCAGCAGGGTCAGTGCCATCCAGAGGCGCTGACCGTGAGTCTGCGCAGCGTGCTGGATCTTAATCCTGGCTCTACGCTGGCGGTGTTTGGCAACAATGAAGCCAACCTGCGTCTCGGCCTTGAAACCCTGATGGCAGTGCTGAACAGCAGCAGTCGCCAGGGTGCAGGCGCTGAACTGACGCGTTATACCCTGAGCATGATGGTGCTGGAGCGCAAGCTCAGCGCCAGCAAAACCGCCATGGCGACGCTGGCACAGCGCATCACTCAACTGGATCGCCAGCTGGCGCATTATGAGCTGGAGTCAGACACCATTCTCAGCGCGATGGCGGCCATCTATGTAGATGTGATCAGCCCGCTTGGCCCGCGTATTCAGGTCACCGGTTCACCTGCGGTGCTGCAGAATTCGCAGGTGCAGAGTAAAGTGCGCGCCACTCTGTTAGCCGGTATCCGTGCTGCCGTGTTGTGGCAGCAGGTCGGCGGTGGCCGACTCCAACTGATGTTCTCGCGTCAGCGTTTGCTGCGTGAAGCGAAAACCCTCTTATCCCGGCTGCCACTGACTTACTAAGTCGGTGCGGCAAAACACTGCTAAATGAATCAGGAGTTGCACTGATGGAATTATCCTCTCTGACCGCCGTCTCACCTGTCGATGGTCGTTACGGCGATAAAGTCAGCCCGCTGCGTGCGATTTTCAGCGAATTCGGTTTGCTGAAATTCCGCGTTGAGGTTGAAGTTCGCTGGTTACAAAAACTGGCCGAGACCGCAGAGATCAAGGAAGTTCCTGCATTTGATGCCGACGCAAACGCTTTCCTTGATGCGATTGTCGCCGATTTTTCAGAAGCAGATGCAGCACGCATCAAAACCATTGAGCGCACCACCAACCACGATGTGAAAGCGGTTGAGTATTTCCTGAAAGAGAAAGTCGCCGATCTCCCTGCCCTGCACGCTGTTTCTGAATTTATCCACTTCGCCTGCACCTCAGAAGATATCAACAATCTTTCGCATGCCCTGATGCTGGAAACAGCCCGCCGTGACGTGATCCTGCCTTACTGGGACCAGCTGATCAGCGCCGTTAAGGGTCTTGCCAGCGAATACCGTGACATTCCGCTGCTCTCCCGCACCCATGGCCAGCCGGCGACGCCGTCGACCATGGGTAAAGAGATGGCTAACGTCGCCTATCGTCTGGAGCGTCAGTTACGTCAGCTGAAGCAGATTGAAGTGCTGGGCAAAATCAATGGCGCGGTCGGTAACTACAATGCCCACATTGCCGCTTATCCCGAAGTGGACTGGCATGCGCTGAGCGAGAACTTCGTGACCTCGCTGGGGATCACCTGGAACCCGTACACCACGCAGATTGAGCCGCACGACTATATCGCTGAGATGTTTGACTGTATCGCCCGCTTTAATACCATCCTGATCGATTTCGATCGTGATATCTGGGGTTATGTGGCGCTGAACCATTTCAAACAGAAGACGATTGCGGGCGAAATCGGCTCATCCACCATGCCGCACAAGGTGAACCCGATCGACTTCGAAAACTCCGAAGGCAATCTGGGTCTGGCGAACGCGGTGATGCAGCATCTGGCCAGCAAACTGCCGGTCTCTCGCTGGCAGCGTGACCTGACGGACTCTACTGTGCTGCGTAACCTTGGCGTGGGCGTCGGTTATGCGCTGATCGCCTATCAGGCGACACTGAAAGGTATCTCCAAGCTGGAAGTAAACCGTGATCGTCTGCTGGACGAGCTGGATCACAACTGGGAAGTGCTGGCGGAGCCAATCCAGACAGTGATGCGTCGCTATGGCATTGAGAAGCCGTATGAGAAGCTGAAAGAGCTGACGCGCGGCAAACGCGTGGATGCTGCCGGTATGCAGGCCTTTATCGACAGCCTGGCGCTGCCGGAAGAGGAAAAAGTGCGTCTGAAGCAGATGACGCCTGCAAACTATATTGGTCGCGCTATCCAGATGGTTGACGATCTGAAATAATGCCCGCCGCAGACCGGCCCAGTCCGGTCTGCGTTAACATCTTGTTTAATACATTTCGCGTATACTTTCTGCAGGTTGACTCAAACAGAGTGTAAGGAATTTCTATGCGTGTTCTGGTTGTTGAAGACAATGCCCTGCTGCGCCATCATCTCGCCGTCCAGTTACGTGACATGGGCCATCAGGTCGATGCCGCCGAAGACGCCAAAGAAGCCGACTATTTTCTTCGCGAGCATCTGCCCGATATCGCGCTGGTCGATCTCGGTCTGCCGGATGAAGATGGCATGTCGCTGATTCGCCGCTGGCGAAGCGATGCCGTACGTCAGCCGATTCTGGTGCTGACCGCCCGTGAAGGCTGGCAGGCGAAAGTGGAAGCGCTGGAAGCCGGTGCGGATGACTACGTCACCAAGCCGTTTCACATTGAAGAGGTCGCGGCACGCCTGCAGGCGCTGATGCGCCGTAACAGTGGTCATGCGTCGCAAATCATTGATATGGCTCCGTTTCAGGTGGATCTCTCCCGCCGTGAACTGACGGTCAACGAAGAGCCGGTGAAGCTCACTGCCTTTGAGTACACCATTGTCGAGACGCTGATCCGCAACGCCGGCAAAGTGGTAAGTAAAGACTCGCTGATGCTGCAGCTCTACCCTGACGCTGAACTGCGCGAAAGCCACACCATCGACGTTTTGATGGGCCGTCTGCGCAAAAAGATTCTGGCGTTGCACCCGACTGACGTGATCGCCACTGTGCGTGGCCAGGGTTACCGCTTTGATCTCTGACCATGTCCTGGTTTAATCGTTATCGCCCTATTTCGCTGCGCGCCCGCTTTCTGCTGGCCTCCGCAGCGATAGTTCTGTTCCTCTCACTCTCTTACGGCATGGTCGCGGTCATTGGCTATGTGGTGAGTTTCGATAAAAACACCTATCGCGTGATGCGCGGCGAGAGCAATCTGTTCTTTACGCTGGCGCAATGGCATGACAACAAGCTCACCATCGCCCAGCCGGAACGGATGACGCTTAACTTCCCGACGCTGGTATTCATCTACGATGAGCATGGCAAGCTGCTGTGGCAACAACGCGACGTGCCGGAGATCCGCAAAAAGATCCGCCGTGAATGGCTGCTGAAGCCCGACTTCTACGAAATTGATACCAGCAACCGCACCAGTATGGTGGCGATGGGCAATAACGTGAATGCTAAGCAGCGGCTCAACGACTGGGACACTGACAGTAACGACACCTTTACCCACTCGGTTGCCGTTAACCGCTACGATGCCACCACCAATCTGCCTGCGCTCACCATCGTGGTCGTCGATTCGATCCCGCAGGAGTTGCAGCATTCTGATGTGGTCTGGTCATGGTTCAGTTATGTACTGGCGGCCAACCTGATACTGATTATTCCGTTGTTGTGGCTGGCAGCACACTGGAGTCTGCGGCCGATTGGGGCGCTGACACAGCAGGTGCGCGAACTGGAGACCAGCCAGCGCGAGAATCTGGCGGATAATCCGCCACAGGAACTGCGCAGTCTGGTGCGCAACCTCAATCTGCTGCTGACCAATGAGCGGCAGCGCTATACCCGCTATCGCACAACGCTTTCTGACCTGACCCACAGTCTGAAAACGCCGCTGGCCGTGTTGCAGAGTACCCTGCGTTCGCTGCGTAACGGCAAAGAGCTGACGGTGGAACAGGCTGAGCCGGTGATGCTGGAGCAGATAAGCCGTATCTCGCAGCAGGTCGGATATTATCTGCATCGTGCCAGTATGCAGGCCGATCACAATCCGCTGCAGCGCGATATCCACTCCGTTTCCGGTCTGCTCGACAAGCTCTGCTCGGCTCTGAATAAAGTCTATCAGCGCAAAGGCGTGGCGATTTCACTGGATATCTCACCGGAGCTCTCCTTCATTGGCGACCAGAATGACTTTATGGAAGTGCTGGGCAACGTGCTGGATAACGCCTGCAAATACTGCCTGGAGTTTATCGAAGTCAGCGCTTTTCAGAGCGAAAATGCACTTCATCTCTATATTGACGACGATGGGCCGGGCATTCCTGAGAGCAAGCGCGATTTAGTGTTTGTCCGGGGTCAGCGTGCCGATACCCTCCGTCCCGGTCAGGGACTCGGTCTGGCGGTGGTGCGCGATATTCTTGAGCAGTACGAGGGCAACGTGATTGCCTCCAGCAGTACGCTGGGTGGAACACGCATGGAAGTGGTCTTCCAGCGCCAGGAACCTGAACATCACCGCGAGTAGAAAACCCTCAGGGCTGTTATACTTGCTGGCATTTACAGCCCTAAGCGGAACCCTTTTATGGACTATCAGCTCGATATTAACTGGCCCGATTTTATTCAGCGCTACTGGCAGAAACGTCCGGTAGTACTGAAGCGTGGTTTTAAAAACTTTGTCGATCCCATTTCACCGGATGAACTCGCCGGACTGGCGATGGAAAACGAGGTGGATAGCCGCCTGGTCAGTCATCAGGATGGCCAATGGCAGGTCAGCCACGGCCCGTTCGAGAGCTATGATCATCTGGGTGAGAACAACTGGTCGCTGCTGGTCCAGGCGGTCAATCACTGGCATGAACCCTCTGCCGCGCTGATGCGCCCTTTCCGTTTCCTGCCTGACTGGCGTGTCGATGATCTGATGGTGTCATTTGCCGTGCCTGGCGGCGGCGTCGGCCCTCATTTTGATCAGTATGACGTCTTTATTATCCAGGGTACCGGCCGCCGTCGCTGGCGCGTCGGTGAGAAAGTGCCTCTGAAGCAGCACTGCCCGCACCCGGACCTGCTGCAGGTTGAACCCTTCGACGCCATCATTGATGAAGAGCTGGAGCCGGGCGATATTCTCTACATCCCGCCAGGATTCCCGCATGAAGGCTATTCGCTGGAAAACGCTCTGAACTATTCCGTCGGTTTCCGCGCCCCCAGCGGCCGCGAGTTAATCAGTGGCTTTGCCGATTACGCCCTGGCCAATGAGCTGGGCAGTCTGCGCTTCAGCGATCCGGATGTGCCTTCGCGTGATTGCCCGTCAGAGATTCTGCCGCAGGAGATTGAAGGCGTACGTCAGCTGATGCTGGATGTGGTGAATCAGCCGGAACAGTTTGCTCAGTGGTTTGGCGAATTTATTTCGCAGTCACGTCACGAACTCGACGTCGCACCGCCGGAACCGCCTTATCAGCCTGATGAAATTTATGATGCGCTGCAACAGGGTGATGCCCTGAGCCGGTTAGGTGGCCTGCGTGTCCTGACGATTGGCGATGCTGTCTATATCAATGGTGAGCGGGTTGAGTGTTCACGCCCCGATGTGATGGCGGTTCTGGCGAATCACTATCGCATCACGCTGGAGGATCTGGGTGATGCGCTGGATGATCCGGCCGTGCTGGCGCAGATCGCCGGTCTGGTGAATGCCGGTTACTGGTTCTTCGGCGACGACGAATAACTCACAGAGCGCAATCCTGCGCTACTGCTGAATCAAGGCTCTCTGACCACTGTAGCAGAGAGCCTTTTTTTTAATTTAACTCTTCTTCTGCGCCGCCAGCTCTGACAGACGCACAATCACTTCTACCGACTTCGCCATGATATTCAGCGACGCGAACTCATGCTTGCCGTGGTAGTTATAGCCACCGGTAAAGATGTTCGGGCAAGGCAATCCTTTCCACGACAGCGATGATCCATCTGTACCACCGCGAATCGGTTTGACTACCGGTTCAATGTGGCAGTCACGCATCGCCTGTAAAGCCAGGTCAATGATGTGCGGGAACGGCTCGACTTTTTCACGCATGTTGCGATAGCTGTTAGTGATCTCAACGGTGACCGAGCAGTCCGGGTGCAGGGTTTTGTTAATTTTCTCGGCAATCTGCAGCAGCGTCTGTTTACGCTGTTCAAAACTCTCTGTTTCGAAGTCACGAATGATGTAGAGCATCTCGGCGTGCTCTACGCTGCCTTTGATCTGATGCAGATGGTAGAAGCCCTCATAGCCGTCGGTGTACTGCGGCTTTTCGCCAGCCGGGACGGCGGCATGGAACTGATTTGCCAGCTCAAGCGCATTGACCATCACGCCTTTCGCGGAGCCAGGATGTACGTTGTTACCGACGATTTTGACGGTGGCCGAAGCGGCGTTGAAGTTTTCATACTCAAACTCGCCCAGATCGCTGCCATCAATGGTGTAAGCCCAGTCAGCGGCGAACGCTTCAACATCAAAGTGTGAGGTGCCACGACCGATCTCTTCATCAGGCGTAAAGGCGACGCGGATCGCACCGTGTGGCGTGTCGCTCTTTGCCAGTTGCGCCATCGCCGTCATGATCTCGGCAATACCCGCTTTGTCATCCGCGCCCAGCAGCGTTTTGCCATCGGTGGTAATCAGCGTATGGCCGATCAGCTTGTGCAGCACCGGGAACATCACCGGCGACAGAACCTCGTTGCCGTTACCCAGCGCAATGTCTCCGCCGCGATAGTTTTCGATGATCTGTGGATTCACATGTTTCGCCGTAAAGTCAGGCGAAGTATCCATGTGGGAGATGAACCCAATGACCGGCGTCGGCCAGTCAACATTAGCGGGCAAGGTGCCCATGACGCAGCAGTGATCGCTTAAGGTGACATCGACAAAACCCAGTGCCAGCAGCTCTTCCTGCAGCTGACGCGCCAGCGTCCACTGCCCTTCACTGCTGGGCACCTGGCGCGCCTGCGGCTTAGCCTGTGTCTCAACTGCCACATAACTCAAAAAGCGCTCAAGTAACTGTTCCATAGCCCATCCTTTATAAGTGCCGTCCGGTATTATTCACAGACCCGGCGGTCACAACGTTGCGTAAAATCATTCGCAGACAGGTTAGCGCTGTCGATGACCTTTGGGAAAGCAATAAGCCCGAAAAAAACGCCAGATGACGAGATTGTTGCGGCAAATCTCGCAATGTTGATAACCCGCAGGCTGATTGACCCGGCGAGAACACACCGCAACGTCCAGACTCAACGCACAGGGTACACGGTCAGAGGAGGAAAGCGTCCCGCGCCATGGAAGGCGCGGGCCGAGCAGTCATGGATGACGGTTTTGCGACTTTCCGATCTGACCGTGTTCCCGGTGCAGGCTGGATCTCACAGCTAATCGGCACAGACTTTGTCGATAATATCAGGGGCGGCCATCGCCGCCCTCTCTTACTTATAAAGCCCGCGCAGCAGTTTATGCACGAACTCCGGCACCACTTCGCTCGCCAGACCGTAATGTCGCTCGGCAAATTCGTTGCCCACCTGGCTTGGCTCCAGGTTCAGCTCAACGGTGTGTGCGCCCTGCAGTTTCGCTTCATGGACAAAGCCCGCCGCCGGATAGACATGGCCTGACGTGCCGATAGCGATAAAGTAATCGGCCTGTTCCAGCGCCTGATAAATCTGCTCCATACCCAGCGGCATTTCGCCAAACCACACCACGTGTGGTCGCAGCGCGGAGGGGAACTGGCAGCAGGTGCAGCGATCGTCCGGCGTGATATCGCCGGTCCACTCAATCACCTGACCGCTGGTAACACAGCGCACTTTTAACAGCTCACCGTGCATATGCAGCACCCGGCTGTTGCCGGCACGCTCATGCAGATTGTCGATGTTCTGCGTGACCAGCAGGAAATTATCGCCTAACACCTGCTCCAGCTCAGCCAGTGCCAGATGGGCGGCATTGGGCTGAATCTCTGCCTCCTGCAGCTGCTGGCGGCGCGCATTGTAAAAACGCTGCACCAGCGCGGGATCGCGCTGAAAACCTTCGGGCGTCGCAACATCTTCAACGTGATGCTCTTCCCACAGGCCGTCAGCGGCGCGGAAGGTCCGGATGCCGGACTCCGCTGAGATACCTGCGCCGGTCAGCACCACAACGTGTGGCTGAGGATGGGCGGCCAGTTCGGCCTGACGATCGCGCTCAAAAATGCGCTGGCGAAAGCGCTGATGCACTTTTCTCCGGGTTTTCTTCAGGCGAGCAAGTCGTATGCGGCGACGTGGTGTACGCATAAAATCTCCTGGCGTAGCAGCTGCGGCGAGCCGCTCTTAACAGATTCCGGGTCAACATCACCCGATAGTAACGGTTGCTGAGGGCACTCCCCAACAGCAAAGGTCTTAAACAGATGCGGCGCGAAAAAGATTCGCGCCGCATTTTATTACTGACCGCTTAATACCCGAGCCGGGTCAATGCGGCTGGCGCGTCTGGCGGGATACCAGCTCGCCAGCAGACTCAGCAGAATCGCGGTAATCAGTACTGAGAACACATCAATCCAGTGCAGTTCCGATGGCAGGAAATCAATGAAGTAAATATCTCCCGCCAGCAGATGGTGGCCGGTAATCGACTCCAGCCCGCGCACCAGCGAGGTCAGGTTCAGCGCCACCAGCACGCCCGCGACCACGCCGCTGACGCTGCCCAGCAGACCGGCCAGCAAACCGTACCAGATAAAGATGGCGCGAATCAGCCGGTCTTTTGCGCCAAGGGTGCGCAGCACCGCAATGTCACTACTCTTATCTTTGACCGCCATCACCAGCGTGGAGACGATGTTAAAGCAGGCGACACCGATCACCAGCACCATCGCCAGATACATGATGGCGCGGATCATCTGAATATCGCGGTACATGTAGCCGTAAGTGCCAATCCAGCTTTTGATGTAGACGTAGGAACGGGTCGCTTCACCGGCATCGCGCACCAGTTTCACTGCCTGGAACGGGTCGGTCATCTTCAGGGCGATGCCGGAGACGCTGTCTCCCATCTCCAGATAGTGCTGCGCATCGGCCAGCGGCACCAGCGCCAGACTGTGATCGAGCATGCCGCTCAGTTGCAGAATACCGCTGACCTGCAGCCGGATACGTTTTGGCTGCAGCAGTTTATTATCACCATCGTTGTTAGGGATCATGATGGTGATCCAGTCGCCCTGCTTCACGTTGAGCGATTTAGCGATGCCGCCGCCCAGAATGATCTGCTGCTTACCGGCGGCAAAAGAGGACCAGGCGTTATCGGCCACAAACTGCGGCAGTGCGCTCAGGCGCGGCTCCTGGGCCGGATCAACGCCTTTCACCTGCAGCGCCTCCAGCCGGGCACCGCTTTCAATCAGTCCGGTGAAGTTAACGTAAGGAGCTGCCGCCGCAATGCCGGGCACCTTTTCAATCGGGGCAATCATTGACTGCCAGTGCTGAAACGGCTGATTGACCGCCTCGATCTCACCGTGCGGCACCACCGCCAGAATGCGGTTGTTCAGCTCACGCTCAAAACCGTTCATGGCGCTCAGACCGATAATCAGCACCGCTACGCCCAGCGCAATCCCGATGGTGGAGATCACCGAAATCAGCGAGACCATGCCGCCACGACGGCGACCACGGCTAAAGCGCAGGCCCAGCAACAGGGATAACGACGAACCCATTACAGCGCTCCTGCCATAGTGAGCTGCTCGCTTAACTGACCATCACGCATCTCCATCTGACGCGTCATGCGTTTTGCCAGCATCAGATCGTGCGTTACCACCAGAAACGCGGTGCCCTGACGGACATTCAGTTCGCCCAGCAATTCAAAAATAGCGTCGGCGTTACGCGCATCCAGGTTACCGGTTGGCTCATCCGCCATCACCAGACGTGGACGGTTCACCAGCGCACGGGCGATCGCCACGCGCTGACGTTCGCCGCCAGAGAGTTCAGACGGCCGGTGCGCAGCGCGATGGTCCAGCCCGACCGCAGCCAGCATTTCACGGGCGCGATCCTGCGCTTCCGCTTTGGCGGTTTTGCCAATCAGCAGCGGCATCGCTACGTTCTCCAGCGCACTGAAGTCCGGCAGCAGGTGGTGGAACTGATAGATGAAGCCCAGCTCGCGGTTACGCAGCTCGGCTTTGGCTGACGAGGACATGGCATTCAGTGACTGACCATCGAACACCACGTCGCCCGACGTCGGTGCATCCAGGCCGCCCAGCAGATGCAGCAGCGTACTTTTACCGGAACCGGAGCTGCCGACAATCGCCGTCAGTTCACCGGGCTGGAGGCTGAAAGCCACATTGCGCAGCACGTCGGTCTGCACGCTGCCTTCCTGATAGCGTTTGCACAGGTCGCGGCACTGCAACAAAGGAGTGTTACTCATAACGTAAAGCCTCAGCAGGTTGAACGGCGGCAGCGCGCCACGAAGGATAGAGCGTAGACAACAGCGCCACAATCATCGCGCTGAGGGCGATGGTGACGACCTGCCACACATTAATATCGACCGGCAACGCGGCACCATCAAGGAACAGGCCAATCACCGGCATTAAGTTGTTGAGCTGGCTGGCGAGCAGAACGCCGAGCAGCGTGCCAAGCAGCGTGCCGATAATTCCGGCGCTGGCACCCTGCACCATAAACACCGCCACTATTTGCCGGCGCGTCAGGCCCTGGGTTTGCAGGATCGCCACTTCGCCCTGCTTCTCCATGATCAGCAGGCCTAACGAGGTGATGATGTTAAAAGCAGCCACGGCGATGATCAGGCTCAGCAGCAGGCCCATCATATTCTTCTCCATGCGCACCGCCTGGAAGAGATCGCCTTTGCGCTCGCGCCAGTCTTTCCAGACCAGTCCCTGGGGCAGTGTCTGCTGACTCAGACTGTCAACCGACAGCGGTTTATCCAGCCACAGTCGCCAGCCGGTAATATTCCCGGCCGGATAGCGCATGACGCGCGACGCATCCTGAAGATTGACCAGAATCTGATAACCATCGACTTCGCTGTTGGCGGCATAGGTGCCCGCCACCGTAAACAGACGCTGACTCGGCACACGTCCCATTGGGGTGAACTGGCTGACCGACGGCACCATCAGACGCAGCTGATCGCCACGTTTTACGCCAAGCTGTGAGGCCAGCTGTTCGCCGAGGATCACATTGTACTGCCCGGCCTGCAGCACGCTCTGCTGGGTATTCACCAGGAACGGCGTCAGCGGATCTTTTTCATCCGGGTTAATGCCCAGCATCACGCCAACGGAGACGCTGCGCGGGCTTTGCAACACCACATTGGCGGTGGTCAGCGGCGCGATGCGGTTAACGCCCTGCAGATTCAGCGAGGCGGCAGGTTGCTGTTGAGGATTGAGACTGCCTTTGTCGCTGGTGATCAGCGCCTGAGGCATCAGGCCAAGAATATTGCCTTCGAGTTCACGCTCAAAACCGTTCATCACCGATAACACGGTGACCATCGCCAGCACGCCGAGCGTAATGCCAATCGTTGAGAGCCAGGAGACAAAGCGACCGAAGCGATCCGATGCTCGTCCGCGCATGTAACGCAGACCGATAAATAGCGCGACAGGTTGATACATGGAATCCAGTAAGCCGTTGCCTGAAAATAGGTAGTGGGATGATAAAGGAGCGGCTGGCTTTATGAAACCTCTAACCCTCTGAGTCGGCAGCAAAGTTGCATCCGGATGCGTCATCTTCCGCGCCTAAGCCGCGGAATAGCCGATAAAGCCGCCGCTTATTGGCGGATTATTCAGCGCCAGGGCGGGTAGACTACAATCAGTAAGTGAGTAAAGGGTGATTGTTCGCCATGCAGTAGAGGGTGCGACCATGTTGAAATTTCCCAAAGGCAGCATCGTTAAACATAAATCCGGGGAAATCAGAGGCGAAATCATCAACGTCTTTGAGCAGGGAGACGCACCCGCCGGCTACTACGTGAAGTGGGATGACGGCAACCTCAGCTATCATCCTGAGCAGGAATTATCCTGGGCAAATATCGACCGCCCACGCATGCATTACACACAGCAATCCATAAAATAAAATGCCCGTTTAACCCCGTCGCTGCATGGCGACGGCGGTTTTTTCCGATCTCTCCTCAGACTCCGTCTATCCTCTCTCTATCCGCTGCATTATCCCTGACGCCAGGTAATGGCTAACCGATCCCCCTGGTTGAGCGCGGCGCGGCAGGAAAATTGTGCCGCAAAGGTGATCCCCCTGACATAATATGGAATGATTACGTCCTGGAAAAATGGAGCAACCCCGAGATCCCATGCCCGAACAGACTCGTTATACCCTGCCCGTTAAATCCGGCGATCACCGTCAGCTCGGCCAGCTAATCGGCGCTGCGCACGCGGTGGAGTGTGCCAGCATTACCGAACGCCATGCTGGTCCGGTATTGATGATTACCCCCGATACCCAAACCGCCCTGCGTCTGCTGGATGAGATCCGACAGTTTACCGATCTGCCGGTGGCGCACCTCGCCGACTGGGAAACGCTGCCCTACGACAGCTTCTCGCCGCATCAGGATATTATCTCTGCGCGCCTGTCGACCCTCTACCAGCTGCCGGTAATGCAGCGCGGTATGCTGATCATGCCGGTCAATACCCTGATGCAGCGCGTCTGCCCGCACAGCTTCCTGCACGGCCATGCGCTGGTGATGAAGCAGGGACAAAAACTGTCACGCGACCGCCTGCGCGATCAGCTTGAGCAGGCCGGTTACCGTCATGTCGATCAGGTGATGGAGCACGGTGAATACGCCACGCGCGGCGCCCTGCTCGACCTGTTCCCGATGGGCAGCGATCAACCCTATCGCATCGACTTTTTCGATGATGAGATCGACAGCCTGCGCCTGTTTGACGTCGACAGTCAGCGTACGCTGGAAGCGGTGCCGGAAATTAACCTGCTGCCTGCGCATGAGTTCCCCAGCGACAAAGCCGCCATCGAGTTGTTCCGCAGCCGCTGGCGCGAAATTTTTGATGTGCGCCGCGAGTCGGAGCATGTCTATCAGCAGGTGAGTAAAGGCACGCTGCCTGCGGGCATCGAATACTGGCAGCCGCTGTTTTTTGAGCAGCCGTTACCCAGCCTGTTCAGCTATCTGCCGGACAACACGCTGATTGTGAACTGCGGCGATCTGGAAGGCAGCGCCAGCCGATTCTGGCAGGACGCCGAGGCGCGTTATGAGAACCGCCGCGTTGATCCAATGCGTCCGCTGCTGGAGCCGGTCACCCTGTGGCTGCGTCCCGATGCGCTAATGGGCGAACTGAAAGCCTGGCCGCGCATCCAGATGACTAATGAGGTGCTGCCCGCCAAAGCGGCGAATACCAACCTCGGTTATACCCCGCTGCCCGATCTGGCCGTGCAGGCGCAGGCCAAAGCGCCGCTCGATCATCTGCGTCAGTTTATTGAGACCTTCAGCGGTGCAGTGGTCTTCTCAGTAGAAAGTGAAGGACGCCGCGAGAGCCTGCAGGAGTTACTGGCCCGTATTAAACTGCGTCCTCAGCCGGTGCATCGCCTTGATGAAACCGTCGACGATCGTTTCAGCCTGATGATTGGTGCCAGCGAGCGCGGATTCATTGATACCCTGGGCAATCGGGCGCTGATTTGCGAAAGCGATCTACTGGGCGAACGCGTCAGCCGTCGCCGTCAGGATACCCGCCGCACCATCAATCCGGACATCCTGATCCGTAACCTCGCGGAGCTGAGTCCCGGCCAGCCGGTAGTGCATCTGGAGCACGGTGTCGGCCGCTATATCGGCCTGACTACCCTGGAAGCGGGCGGCATCGAGGCGGAATACCTCATGCTCTCCTACGCCAACGACGCCAAACTCTATGTCCCGGTTTCATCGCTGCACCTGATCAGCCGCTATGCGGGTGGTGCGGACGATAACGCCCCGCTGCATAAACTGGGCAGCGATGCCTGGTCTCGCGCACGGCAGAAAGCGGCAGAGAAAGTGCGTGATGTGGCGGCTGAACTGCTGGATATCTATGCTCAGCGCGCCGCTAAAACCGGCTTTGCCTTCAAGCACAATCGTGAGCAGTATCAGCTGTTCTGCGAGAGCTTCCCGTTTGAAACTACTCCGGACCAGGCGCAGGCGATCAATGCGGTGCTGAGTGATATGTGCCAGCCGCTGGCGATGGACCGTCTGGTGTGCGGCGACGTCGGCTTCGGTAAAACTGAAGTGGCAATGCGCGCTGCGTTTCTGGCAATTGAGAACCATAAACAGGTGGCCGTGCTGGTGCCGACGACCCTGCTGGCGCAGCAGCACTACGATAACTTCCGCGATCGCTTCGCTAACTGGCCGGTCCGCATTGAGATGCTGTCCCGTTTCCGTACCGCCAAAGAGCAGACGCAGGTACTGGAGCAGGCCAGCGACGGCAAGATCGACATTTTAATCGGCACCCATAAGCTGCTGATGAGCGACCTCAAATGGCACGATCTCGGTCTGCTGATTGTCGATGAAGAGCACCGTTTCGGGGTACGTCACAAAGAGCGTATCAAGGCGATGCGTGCCGATGTGGACATTCTGACCCTGACCGCAACGCCGATTCCGCGCACCCTGAATATGGCCATGAGCGGCATGCGCGATCTTTCGATTATCGCCACGCCGCCTGCCCGCCGTTTAGCGGTAAAAACCTTTGTGCGTGAATTTGACGATCTGGTGATCCGCGAAGCGATCTTACGTGAGGTGCTGCGTGGCGGGCAGGTTTATTATCTCTACAACGACGTTGAAAATATTGAGAAAGCAGCACAGCGTCTCAGCGATCTGGTGCCGGAAGCGCGGGTGGCCATTGGTCATGGCCAGATGCGTGAGCGCGATCTGGAACGGGTGATGAACGACTTCCATCATCAGCGTTTCAACGTGCTGGTCTGTACCACCATTATCGAAACCGGGATCGACATTCCGACCGCCAATACCATCATCATTGAGCGTGCGGATCACTTTGGTCTGGCACAGCTGCATCAGCTGCGTGGTCGCGTCGGCCGTTCACATCATCAGGCTTATGCCTGGCTGTTAACGCCGCATCCGAAGTCGATGACCGCCGATGCGCATAAGCGCCTGGAGGCGATCGCCTCACTGGAAGATCTGGGAGCCGGTTTTGCGCTGGCCACGCACGACCTGGAGATTCGCGGTGCTGGCGAGCTGCTGGGTGATGAGCAGAGCGGACAGATGGAGACACTGGGCTTCACACTCTATATGGAGCTGCTGGAGAATGCGGTCGATGCCCTGAAAGAGGGTCGCGAGCCGTCACTGGAAGATCTCACCAGCAACCAGACGGAAGTGGAACTGCGGATGCCGGCCCTGCTGCCGGAGACCTTTATCCCGGATGTCAGCACCCGTCTTTCTCTCTACAAACGCATCGCCAGCGCCGAGGCCGAAGAGGAGTTGCAGGAGCTGAAAGTTGAGATGATCGACCGCTTCGGCCTGCTGCCCGATCCGGCGCGTAACCTGCTGGATGTGGCAATGATCCGGTTGAAGGCTCGCGCTGTGGGTCTGCGTAAGATCGAAGCCAGCGACAAAGGCGGTTATTTCGATTTTGCACCGAAGAACAATGTGGATCCGGCATGGCTGATAGGCCTGCTGCAGAAAGAGCCTCAGCAGTGGAAGCTGGATGGGCCGACGCGACTGCGGTTTACTCGTGAGCTATCGGAAAGAAAAGTACGACTTGAGTGGGTGCAGGGATTTGTTTCGCAACTGGCTCAACGGCAGGCGTAACACCCTGCCCGTGCGTTGCTGAGCTAACCGGTAAAGCGCCGGTTAGTTTGCCGCAAAAAAAGGCGCATCCTGAGATGCGCCTTTTTCATTACTGCTGTATTACGTTGTGCTGTGTGGCCGCGTGAGCGGCAAAGCTTTGCCCAATTACGCCTGATCGCCGTTGAGAACCAGCTGACCATTGCGATCCAGTGGAATACGCGTGCCGGGGTCATTTTCCATACGGATTTTACCCTGCTGATCGCCTATTTTATAGGTCACGTCATATCCCAGCTTTTTCTCTTGTTTATCGTAAACGGTTTTGCAGCGCTGTTCGGTTGTGGTGTAGGTATCCCGATCCTGCAGTCCGCCCTGGACCTGATTACCGGCATAACCCCCCGCTACCGCACCTGCTACTGTCGCCACATCTCTGCCGCGACCGCCACCAAACTGGTGACCCAGCACTCCACCTGCCACTGCACCTAATACAGACCCGGCAAGACGGTTTTCATCCTGCACGGCCCGACGGTGAGTCAGAGTGACATTACGGCACTCCTGACGAGGCTGTTTAATGCTCTCTTTGATTGGCGTTGCAGACAGTACCTGAGCATATTGAGGACCGCGATCAAACACGTTCATGCCTGCTACGGCTGCAACACCCAGAGCTGCTGCCACACCAATACCGATACCCGCTAACATTGATTTATTCACAGGAAGTTCCTCCTGAAAAGTGTTACCGCGCAATCCTGCTGCTAAAGCATCCTCGTTAACTGAGGTATAACCGGCGTGCGCGACGCGCCGTGTTTGTTGAGATGAAGTTTTACAGATGGACCGAAAATGCAACATCAGATAAATGGAGGAAATTGGTCACTTTGCTATCAGGACCAGTTTTTAGGAGAGTTCTGAGGCTGGAAAGCCGCACTGACAGTTTCAGGGAATTATGGATAATAATAGTAGAATCAATCAGCTAATAATAACTAATCGGAAATAAAGCAGGCAGTCACGTTATCAGTTTGCACATGAAAACATTTAAAGCAAATTCGCCGTCTGCCCCTCACTTACCCGGCGCAGGAATAAATAACCCCAGCCAGACGGCCGGGGTTACAGGCTTCAGGCAACTTAGAAACGATAGCCAACGCCGATGTTAAAACCATTGATGGCAACATCTTCGTTATATTTTACGCGAGTACCTTCATATCCAACACTCACAGAGAGATTGCTGATAGGATTCACGACAACGCCAGCGCCATAGGCAAAAGAGGTTTTATTTTCGCTATATTCTTCGGAATAGACTCCGGGATAAGTCAAGTTCTCATCCACTTTGGTATGGGCAACACCAATTAATCCATAGAAGCTGATGTAGTCATTGATGCGATATGCAGGACCTGCCATCAGTGAGTAATATTTCACTTTGGTTTTTCCATCATATCCGCTAACATCGCCATAAAAATCTTCCCGCTCAGAAAAACTTTCATCGCCTTTCATGTAGCTGAATGAGCCAATCACACTGAGAGGAGACTCCCATTCATAGCGATACTGAACGTTAACGCCACGGATGTTTTTAAAGTCTTCAACTTTGCTTTGTGCATATCCAACCGAGATGGTGTGATTATCAGCCAGCGCATTGCTGCCCACAAGCAGACCGCCACACAGTAATGCCAGCGTTGTCATTTTAGAGGTCATGTAATTAATTCCTTTTCATAATTTAACATTATTTCCCTGCGCTTAACGCAGGACTTCGTTCCCTGAATCACCAATTCCCGACGGACAGGATAGAGTTTTTATCAATCCGTCTGTATCGGACAGGAATTTCATGTAGCGCTCCGCGCCTGATGTTCAGATCGGTCGGAGAGCATCTATTTATACCCGGATTTTTTAAAGCAAGCAGGCCTGATTCAATGTAAAACTTAAAATCCAGCCTTATTAAATGGCACTTCGGCCATTTAATTTAGGTTAAGTAATGAATTCAACCACAGGACTCATCCTCGCGGTTAGTTATCAATCAACTCTTAATGGCATTATTAGACCAAAAAGAATTATAGGTATCAAGACCGAGTTGCCATATAAAAGCAAAAAAACCCTGAAAACCATTACGCCACATACATCCAGAAAATTATCCTGCCTTATACAATCCATTAACGCAGATTATTAACTTGCCTGAAATGTTCCCAACCCTTTAAAAGACTAAGTTACAGTTCTATTTAAACCTCTCTGAATAAATGAAGGTATTCGGAAAGATAACACCTGTATTTTCCCAAAAGGAATTACCCTCAACCTGACAGCCAATGCTGCTGCCGGTGCTCATGCCCACGCTCTGGTGCTCGGTTTGTAGTCCGCGTGATTCTCAATGTTGCTGAAGCCCAGCGTGTCGGTGCCGAGAAGTTCTTATCGGCGGTGGCGGTGGAGTCTATCACCGCACCGTTCTGCCAGGTGTGCTCACGTGCTGTCACGTCAAAACTGTGTCATGTCGCAACCCTTATTACCGGTTTTGGTGGATATATGGGCGTAACCCAGAAGACAGAATAAAAGCGGGTTAACGCGGATTCACAGCATGAAAGGCCACCCGTAATAGTTAATACAGAAGGCTACAGGAAGAAAAAATGAACGAAAGCCAGCCCGGAGAAAAACTATCTGGTTTTCAGAGACAGCTCGCAATTTATTACTTAGCTTTCAGCGAGTTTACGCGGCAGGAGGTGTATATTTAAACAGTTAAAAACGGAACAGGAAGCATATAACGAGAGATTTTTTAGCGCGGGCTGAAGGTGGTGGAACACCAGCAGCCCGCTGACCACAACTAACTGATTGGGAGTTAATTATGGCTGACATGCATCATAAGTCAGGGACCCGCACGTCCACAACCGCTGCGCATTATTACAGAGTGGGATACCGGCCTAATAGGGGCCAGCCGAACCCACTGCCGCAGCTCACCATCAAAGGCCGCTGGCTGGAAGCGCTGGGTTTTACGACCGGGCAGAAGATCGAGGTGATCACCGGGCCGGGGCAGTTGATCATCCGGCTGGCTGGGGAGTGATCGGCAGATAAAAAATCCCGGCGCTGTGCGGCCGGGGTTTCTTCAGTGACTTAATGAGTAAGCTTTTACAAAATCATTATACGTTTCATGAAGATGGTAAAGTTTTGCATCAGGATCATCTTTCAATTCTTCATATCTTTTCATTAGCTTTTTGAATAATCCCTCAGGTGCAGGATAAGGATCTGTCTCATTTTTTGCACAGTAAAAATAGAACAGCGCCTTTTCAAGCTCAGGAATGCTTACTCTTTCAGTTTCATTTAAAAGATAATTAAATGCAAACGACCATTCATCCTCAGATAAAAGTAAATCATTAAGACAGAGCGCTTTAAAAAAAGAACTGTCAACATGCTTTGTCTTCAGTGTCTTTTTACACATATCTTCAGCTAATCCAATATCTATTGAAAAAAGAGCATTGAGGTAATCAACCACCTCACTAACTGGATCTTCAAAAGATTCAATATCGGCACAGCCATTAATTAAATAGCTGTTTATACCTTTTATTAAAGCTTCTTTGTCCTTATTGCTTATCATTTGAATGCTCCTGTTTTAACAGTAGCTAATCGCTTTGATCCATCAGGTAGAAGTTTCCACGTCGCATATATCCTGACATTTCCACCTGGACCAGAGACTACAATAGATGTTTCTCGATTAGATGGTGTAACACCACTCGCAGAATTCAATAAGTTATCCATAATCATGGCATTGTTCTTTGCATTATCTTGTATCCCTGCATTATTCAAAACTCGAGCCATTTCTTGTGATCTTTCAACATTATAAATTTGATCATTGAGCTTGTTAAGTTTCTCTCTCGCACCAAGTGTTTTAGCAAACTCTTTCTGATTGCTAATCTGCAAATCCTTTAATAAGTTATATTCTTTCTTCAATAACTCCAAATCACCAGACGCTTTTCCACGCATATACAGTTCAATTTTATCAACAGGTATTTTTGCATCGCCTTTTACAGCAGTGATGTGATTTTTCCCATTAGCATCTGGAAGTGAGCTAACTTCAAAACTATTAGACAACCGTTGTTTACCAGCCAGAGCTTCTATCTTACTGGCCGCAGCAGAACCTATTACTGGCGTCATCGAAGCGGCAACAATTTTCATCCCATCATAAGTCGAGACGTATTGCTCGGCCTTTGCCTTGTCCAGACCAAACTGCGTCATGGCATAGTTAACCATCGCATCCTTAACCTGCTGCTGATTCTGCGCATCAACACTGGTGATATTCAGCAGGCTGACGATCTGCCCGTAAGCATCCGGATACATATCGCTGACTTTGTTATTGTAGTTTCCGGTTTCATACTCATTTTTGGCCGAATAAGCTTCGAGCCTTGCCGAAGCACATCCGGGACTGGCAGCCCTGCCATTACCACAGGCATCCATCACTTTCTTATCACGACTGATGTCTTTCTCACGAAGGTCGTTTATCTTCTGCTGTGCCTGCTCACGCTCTGCCGGGTCGTTGCTCTTGAGTTTTTGCTTCGCTATCTCAAGTTCTGTCTTTTCGTTAACGTGCAGCCAGTTATTCTCAACCGCATTTTTACCCGCCTGCGCGCCCGCCACCGCACCGCCCGTGCTGTCTCCGGCCACGCCGCCCGCAAGGCCCGCCGCCAGCGTCCCCAATGCGCTGATGGTCTGCCGCTGCTCCTCACTCAGGTCTTCGCGCTTGACCCCCGGATACATCTGCTGCGCGATGTACTCGCCCATCGCCGCGCCAGAAGCACCCGCAAGTGCAGGATTACCCGACGCGTATGACGTCACCGCGCCCACTACCGCGTGCGCAATCAGGTTTGCCTGAACGTTCACCACCTCTTTGCCGTCCGGGCCTTTCGTGGTCGTCAGCTTGTGTATCTGCTCCGCCAGATAAGGTGCGGCCGCCCCGCTCACCGCCTGGGCAATGTTGCCGCCCGCCAGGCCCTGAATCGCCGCCGTCGCCGCGCTGATACCCTGCTGCACCGGGCCGCCGGTTCCCATTCCGCCGGCCAGCATCTCCCGGTTGTACAGCGTCTGATAGACCTGTCCGGTGATGTCGGCCGCGGTCGGCTCCTGACCCGGATTCGCTTTCCGCCACTGCGCCTCGGCGTCCTTCTTCTGGTCCGGCGAGATGTTCTTCATCTTCTCCGTGGCCGCTTTCGTCGCCGCAATCTCGCCCTGCGTCCGCGCGATGTCGCCCGCCTGACTGCCGATTTCCGCCAGCAGCTGCGCCGTCTCCATCCGCCGCTGCTCTTTCTCCTTATCGAAGATTTTATCCAGCCCCGGATTCGCACCCGCCGCGTCGCGGCTCAGGTCCGCCACGTCCTGCGTCTGCTTCGCCTTATCCCGGATAATAAGGGTGCCGTCGCTCACCGCCGCCTTCGTCACCGACGAGGCGCTGCCGCTGCCGTTCAGCCCCGCCAGCAGGCCGTTCGCCATGTTGCCTTCGAACTGGCTGCCGATGCTGCCGCCGGTGCTCATCCCCACGCTCTGGTGCTCGGTTTTATAGTCCGCGTGGTTCTCTATGTTGCTGAAGCCCAGCGTGCCGGTGTCAAGACGGTTCTTATCGGCGGTCGCGGTGGAACTGATGACCGCGCCGTTCAGCTGGGTGTGCTCACCCGCCGTCACGTCAAAGCCGCCCTTCCCGGCAAAGATGCCGGTCTGCTCGGCCACGCTCTGCCAGTTGCTGTGCATCTTGTCCTGGCTGAGGTTGACGCTTGCGGAGCCGGTCATCGAGCCGAAGGTGAAGCTGCCGCCCGCGCTGGCGTTCTGCTGCTTGCTGTCGTAGCGGTCGCTGTCCTGCTCTGAGGTCAACGTCAGGTTGCGGCCGGTATCCACCTTCACGCTGTCCCCGCGCACCTGTGCGCCGGTCAGCGTGGTGTCGCGCCCGGCGTTCAGGCTCAGCCCGCTGCCCGCCGTGAGCGTAGTCTCGGTATGGGTCACCCCGTTGCCGTTCTCGCGGCCTTTGCCCGCGTTGACGCTGGCTGAAACGCTGATGCCGTAGCCGCCCGACCCGGCAGTCAGGCCGATACCCAGGCTGCCGCCCTTGCTGCTGTTAGTGCTGTCGGTGCGCTCGCTGTTCTGCGCTGAAAGCAGGCTGATGTCGTTTTTCGCCGTCAGCCCGAGGTCGCCGCCCGCCTGAAGCTGGCTGCCCTGCACGAGGATGTCGCCCGCGCTGCCCGGCTGTGCGCCGGTGGCGGTGATGGCCAGGTTACCGCCCGCGCCCAGCGTGCTGCCCTGCGCTTCACGGCTTTCGGTGCGGGTCTCGCTTTTCGACGACTGGCTGCCGTAAGAAAGACTGATGCCGATCGAGTTGGTGGAGCCTTCTTCATAACCTTTGTCGCCCGGCTTCAGGCCTGCGGCGGTGTTTCTGGCGTTCGCCGCGTCGGTCTGCGCGCCGTCCATCTGGTACGCCTGCGCAGCCTGGGCCGCCGTCAGCGCCGCCTTGGTGCCCTGCAGCGCCTTCAGCCGGTCATCGCCGCTCTCATCGGCGGTACGGGCGGACTGCACTGCCGTGTTCAGCGCCGCGCCCACCGTGCCGGACAGCGCCAGCGTCAGCCCGCTCTGCTTCTGCTCGGTTTTCGTCAGTGCGGTGTGGCTGTTTTCGGCCGCACTGAGGGTCACGTCGCTGCCGCTCAGGGAGAGATCTTTACCGGCGATCACGTCGCTGCCGTGCACGTTAAGCTGGTTACCGGCACTGAGGGTGACGCTTCCGTCGCTGCTGCCCACCGTGCTGCCGCGGCTGAGTGTGCCGCTGGCGTCGGTGCTGATCTTCTGCATCGCCTGACCCACGGTGAAACCGATGCCGCCGGTGCCCATCAGGCCAGATTTTTTCTCCTCGCGCTGATGCACTTCATCACGTGTTTCTGTGGCGGTCGTGATGCTGAGATCGCGGCCGGCGGTCAGGGCAACATCCTGCGTACCGGCGACGTTGCTGCCGGTCACGGCAATGTCGCGGCCCGCCTGAAGCCGGACGCTGTCGCCGCTCAGCGTGGTACTGAGCGCCTCGCTGCTGTGCAGTTCGTCGTGGGTTTCCAGACTGCTGCCCGACAGCAGCCCTTTGCTTGACTGCCTGCTGTGTTCGGTGAGATCGGTACGGCTGTTGCCCGCGCTGAGCACGATGTCGCGTCCGGCGCTGGCGATCAGTGCCCCGCCCGCCGTGACGTCCGCTGCCATAGCGCGGATATCCTGTCCGGCACTCAGCTGCAGCGCGCCGCCGGCGGTGATGCGTGACCCGGCATCGCTCTGCTGTGACAGGCGACGGTAGTTGCTGCTGTTCCAGCTGTCATTTTCAGTGTGCTGCGTGCTGAGGGTGCCGAGCGTCAGGTCATTGCCCGCCTGAATCTTCGTGGTGCTCTTCTCTCCGGCGTTGCCGATATCGCTGGCGGCCAGGGTGATGTTATTCAGCGCGCTCAGCGTCAGCGCACCGTCGGTGCCCTGCACGTAGATACCGGCCGGACGATCTATCCAGCGGTCAGTGCCGTCGCCGCGCAGCGTTGACTGGCTGGTAATATCCCGTCCGGCCAGCAGCGACACCTGCTTATCACCGCTGATGACGCCGCCGAGGTTAGTAATATCCTGACGGGCGGTGAGATTGATCGTGTTGCCGCTGATGTAGCCGCTGTTGGTCAGCGACTGCGCCGTCAGCTGCGTCACGTCGCGGCCCTTAATGGTCCCGCTATTAGTGATGTCGTTGCGGGCATTCAGCGCCACGCTACCGCCCCCGATCAACGCGCCGTCGCCGGTTAAGTCACCCTCTTTCACCTTCGCATAAACCTGCGGTACCAGCACGGTCTGCTGTGTGCCATCCGGCAGCGTCACGGTCTGATTCACCAGCCAGACGATATCGCTGGTGAGCAGCGCCATCTGCGCCGGGGTCAGCGCCACACCAAGTTCCAGTTCGAAGGCTTTGCCGAAGGCTACCCCATTATTCATCAGTCCGCGATACTGATCTTCATCACTGCCGTACCCGCTGATGTAGCGGTTGCCGGTCAGCTGGATAATCTGATCGCGCACCAGTCGCTGCTCGTAATAACCATCGCCCAGCCGCTTCAGGATCCGGCTGCTGTCGGTGGTCAGGGCGTTCTGCATATAGTCGCTGCTGAGCCACTGCTTCTGATTAACAAAGCGCGGATCGGTCTCGACCAGGTAATGGCTGTCACTGCCAGGTTGCAGCTGGTACAGGCTGTTATCCGGCAGCCGGATATCAGGTGAGACGGCGCGGATCACCGGCGTAATCGTCTGTCCGTCGACGACCGTTGCTGGCAGTGTCAGCGAGAATTGTTGCCCGGCAGGTAACAGGAGTGGCCGGTCTTTGAGGCTGCCGAGCTTGTCCAGCGTCAGCGCACTGTCATAGCGTAATCCGGCTGGCAGTAACGCACTGCCGCTATCCGTGGCACTCAGCGCCACTGCCGCAACCGCCTGCTGGAGAGCAGGTGTGCCGATGCGGTCAGCCTGCGTGGTGACGCCCTGCTGCTGGCGGTTGCCGGTCTGATAGCCATTTCCCTGCGGCGCGGCATTCTCCTGCCAGCTCAGCGTCTGCAGATCGATGGTTTCCGTCACGGGCGCCGGGCGGTAGTTTTTCTTATCTTTGCCCTGCGACGTTTTGGTTCCACCCAGTTTCTTTTTCTTCTTCTTCGCGTACCAGCGAACCGATTTTCCGTCGTCCGTGGTAACGCGCGTTCCTTTTGTCGCCTGATTATTCAGCTCGCCTATCTGACCGCCGAGCACAGCACCCGCGACAATCTGGCTGTCGTGGTTGTTAAGACGGCCGGCGCTAAAGGTCATGTTACCGCCCGACAGAATCTTGCCCGGATCGCTCTCCAGAATCTGGGTTTCTTTCACTATCCGCCGGTAGTCATACTCATAAAACTCGCTGCCGCTGGTGCCATCCGGCATTTTTGCCGTGTGCACGCCATATTTGTTTTTTTTGCTGGTATCCACGTCGGCCCAGTCAAAACGATCGGTGTGGCCTTTTAGCACCGCGTCGTGATGCTGGCTATCTTCGGTCGTAACGACCTGCGTGGTCAGGTGGCGGTTGGTATTGTTGATTTCCGCCATGCTGATCGTGGCATCCTGCCCGGCCTCAATTGTTGCCCCGTCATTGTTGAGCTGCTGCCCCTGTCCGGTGGCCTGATTATTCGCATCCAGCTGGCCGCCAATGTGCAGATCGCCATCACTGTAGATCAGCGCATGGTCGCGGTTGTTCAGCGTGCCAGCCGCAATATCCAGTCGCTGCCGCGCCGCAATCACCGCTGCTTTGCCCGCTTCACTGAGGTTGTTGAGCAGCGTAGCTGCAATGGCAATGTGATCGCCATAGATACGGCCGGTGCCGCTGTTATTCAGGACGCCCGCAACCAGGTGTGTCAGTCCGCCGTCAATCAGACCGCGATTGTTCAGGGTGTCGGCTGCAGTAATTTCGGTCTGCCCGCCGCTGATCTCGCCATTTGCCTGATTACTGATATTTTGCGCGGTAAGGAATAGCGCCTGCTGAGCAGCGAGGGTGCCATCGTTGGTCACGTTTCCGCCCGCCGTCAGGCGCAGCGTGCCGTTAGCTTTGACCTCTGAGAGGTTATGGAAATCACCTGCCAGCGTGATGCCAAGATTCCCCTGCGACAACACCTGTCCGTCGCCACTCAGGGAAGCTGCGTTGATCTGCGCCTCTTTATCAGCAATCAGCGTGCCCTGCTGATTGTTGATGGCGAGCGCCTGCCCCTGGGCTGAGTCCTGAATAGTCAGCGTATCCGCTGACGAGATCAGCCCGCTGACGTTATCCAGTGCCTGTTGCACGGTAAGCGCCAGCCTCTGTTTTGCGCGCAGAGCGCCCTGGCTGTTGTCCAGCGTGCCGGTTTCGATGGTTAAACTGCCCGCTTCAATGCCTTTACCGCTCTGTCGTGTATCGCGGTTGATCAGCGATGGCGTGGTGATCGTCATCTGCTGGCCGCCCTGAATCATCCCGCTACGGTTATCCAGCTGCTGGCTCAGCGACAGGGTGCCGTTGCCGACGCTTTGCACCAGGCCGTCATTGTTGACCAACTGACCCGCCGTCAGCGATAGCGTGCCTGCCGAAAGGAGTTTGCCCGCCTGATTAAGCAGCGCATTTTGTCCCGCATTGAGCGTCAGATCGGTGCCACCCTGAATCTGTCCCTGCTGGTTATCCAGCGCGCCACTTTCAATATTGAGGTTACCGGCACCGGCAATAAGTCCGCGCTGGTTAGTCAGCGTCTGACCTGCCGTGGTGAGGGTGATACCCCCCGCCGACTGCAGTTTACCGTCACTGTTGTTCAGCGCCTGACCGTTGAAAGTCAGCCCGCCATTGCCTGCGACCTGTCCCTGGCTGTTGTTCAGTTCACTGGCGCTGAGTGATGCCTGCTGTCCGGCGGCAATGAAACCCGTCTGGTTATCAATTGCCCCGCTGCGCAGATCCAGACTGTTGAGGGCAACGATACCGCGCTGGTCACCACTGTCGCGATTGATCAGGGCGTGCCCCTGGGTGTCCAGCGTCATGTCGCTGCCAGCCTGTAACAGGCCACCCTGGTTTTGCAGCTCCCCGCTGGTGAGATCGAGCCGCCCTTTGCCACCCGTCAGCGTGCCGGACTGGTTGTTGATATCGCCCGTCACAACCTGCGCGCCGCTATGGCCGGTGATGAAGCCGCGCAGATTATCCAATGCGCCGCTGTAGAGCTTCAGCATGCCCGCACTGAACAGGCCGCCTGCGGCTCCGCTGTCACGGTTGATCAGGCTGTTGCCGTGGGTGTCCAGTTGCAGATCGCCACCCGACTCAATCCTGCCTGCCCGGTTGTTGAGGAGTCCGCTATCCAGTTGCAGGGTGCCTTTAGCACCCAGTTGACCCTGTTGGTGGTCGAAGGTCTGCTGATGAGTATCGATGCGAATATTCTGTCCCAACATCACCCCGCTACGGCCATCAATCTGGCCGCTGGAGATCAGCAGATCGCCGCCTGCAACAATGCCACCGCGTTCGCCGCTGTCGCGGTTATTCAGTTCGCCGCCCTGGGTGTTGACGGACAGCGCCTCACCCGACTGAAGCAGGCCGCGCTGGTTATCCACGCTGCTGCTTTCCAGCGTTAATCCATGATCGGCATTAATAATCCCATCGACGTTGTTCAGTCCACCGCTGGTGAGCCGCATAGTGCCCGCCGAGACCAGCGAGCCCGTGCTGTTATCAAGATCACCACTGCTGATATGCAGATTAGCCCCCGCAATAACGCCGCCTGATGCCGCATTATTCAGCGCCTCTCCGTGTGTATTAAGCTGCATATCACCGCCGGACTGCAGTCGCCCGCCGCTGTTATCCAGCGCGCCACTGCTCAGCAATAGTTCGCCTCTGGCGCTGAGCAAAGCAGACCTGAAATCAGCGGACTGACCCTGCGTATCGATCACCAGGTTTTGTCCCTGAATGACGCCGTGATCACCGGCTAACTTTCCGGTTGAGAGTTGCAGATTGCCGCGCGCCACAATGCCCCCGCGATCGCCGCTGGCGCTGTTGTTCAGCTGCGCGCCGTGAGTATCCAGTGAGAGCGCCTGACCCGCTTGTAATAAGCCTCGCTGATTGTCGAGCGCGCCGGTCTTCAGCGTCAGCGCCCCATCAGACATCAGTGTGCCGTCAATGTTGGTCAGCAGGCCGCTGCTGATGTTGGCCGCCGAGGCAGCGGCGATGACGCCGTTCTGGTTATCCAGGTCGCCACTGTTAAGGGCAAGTGCGCCACCGCTGATTATCCCTGCTTTACCGCTGTCACGGTTAATCAGCGCCTGTCCGTGGGTATCAAGTGTCAGATCGCCGCCTGACTGGATCAGACCGCTGTGATTGTCCGTTGTCCCGCTGGAAATGCTGAGATCGGTACGGGCGACCAGGTTACCGCCAGTATTGTTCAGTTCACCCTGCTGCGTGTCGATGGTCACGCCGTGGCCGAGCAGGGTTCCACGCTGATTATCCAGCGCCTGACTGCGCAAAGTAACCTGCTGACCCGCTTCGATGCGACCCTGGGTGTTATCAATAGCCTCGCGGGTCATCAGCGTAGCGTCACCGCCAGTTGAAGCAATCAGGCCCTGCTGATTATTCAGGCTTGCGCTGGTGAGTTGCAGATTGTGACTGGCCTGCAGCGCACCCTGCGCGTTCGTCAGGGTCTCCTGAACATCCAGTTGCAGATCGCCGCTGCCAGCAGCCAGCAGCGTGCCACCACTGTTATCCAGGCTGCCTGATGCAAAATGCAGATTACCGCCGCTCTCAATCCGTCCACCGCGGTTGTCTGTGTCACCCGAAACCGCGATCGCCATCTCGCCAGCGCCACGCTGCGACAGCAGACCCTGACGGTGATCCAGCGTGCCCGCCGTCAGCGTCAGCGACTCTGCCTGGGTGTGTGCCTGTGAGAGATCGAGCCTGTCGCCGCTGAGCGTTAACGCACCCGCTGACAGCAGATTGCCCTGATTGCCCTCCAGCCGGGTCGCATTAAGGTTCAGCGCGCCATTATTACCCGCCAGCTGCACGGTGCCGCCCTGATTATCCAGCCATGGCGTATCCAGCTGCAGTAAGTCACCGTTACCTGCGATGAGCCCGCTGCGGTTTTCAATATGCTCTGCCTGCAGCCGGGTATCGCCTTCATTGCTCAGCGTGCCCTGATTGTTGAGCAACGACCCCGTGGAGATCGTCAGGGCTTCGCGGTTTTGCTGGCGCAGCAGGCCGCGATTGTTACTGACGTTTTGTGCCGCGACAGCGAGGCTGCCCGCCGCCAGTTTGCCGTCATCATTGTTAAGCGCCGTCGCAGCCTGAATCCCGAGTGTACGGCCCGCCACCGTGGCGCCCTGGGTGCTGATATCCGCCTGCGTAGAGGTCAGCGCGATGGCATCGGCTGAGGTCTGGCTCCCGGCAAGATCGACCCGGCTGCCCCGCGCCTGAATCTGGTCGTGCGCCAGGTTTTTACCCCGCGCCTTAAGCTCGCCCTGGCTGGTCAGCAGCAAATTACCGGGCTGGCTCAGCGTCTCATTGCCGCCAACGCCTGCAGCCAGCGTACTTTCAGCGGTGCTCTCAATGGTGCTGGCGGAGAGTGTCGCGTTACGGCCTGCGCTCACCAGCCCGCTGTTGCGCAGCGTGCCGCTGGAGGCCAGCGAGACATCCTGCTGTGACACGATGTTGCCGCGGTTCTCCTGGTCGCCAGTGCTGGCGATCTGCAGCGCAGCCTGACTTTGCAGCGTGCCGCTGTTCTCCAGTCTGCCATCCACGGTCAGGTGCAGTTCACCGGCGCTGGCACCCAGTTCACCGGCATTACGCACGCCAACGCCCTTTTCAGTGCCGGTCAGGGTGATTTTATGGGCATACATGCCGCCAATTGCCGCGACGTCGAGCGCAAATTCAGGTCGTGTCGTTCCATTATCCGCTTTCACCGTAGTGACGGTACCTTCGGTCGCAACCTGGTTCCTGCCTGTGACCACATTGAGTTCGCGGGCATGAACTTTTGCGTTAACCGCTACCGACTGCGCAATGATCTGGGTGTAGTCAGCATCGCTGTCATTCAGGCCCTGACCTTCGATATTGATTCGGCCGCCATTAACATCGAAGCCTTTGAGCTGGCCATTTTCAATCAGCGCCTGTCCGGTAGTCAGCGTATTGCGGCTGGCGTTGATAAATCCGCAGCCGTTACAGGTAATGCCTGACGGGTTTGCAATAACTACCGCAGCCCGCTTACCGGCTACTTCGATAAACCCGTTAAGCTGGCTGGGATTACGGCTGTTGACTTCGTTGAGGATAACCGTGGCTTCCTGCTTTGACAGCCAGGGGTTAGCTGCCACCATGCCACCCAGTTGAGTAGCCGTGTTCTGATGGCTGTTGTTCAGGATTGCGCCGCGCGCGTCAACGTCGAGCTGGCTGTACTGATTGCGGGAAACACCCTGGCTATTGGGCGTCTGAATGTTGATTTGCGGCAGACCATTTGCGGTGGCCATGACGGTAGGCTGCTGGCTGCCCGGCGCGCTGCTGTCTGCCACAATGTTGGCCTGCACCGGCAGACTGACCACGCCCGCTGCCAGCCAGAGTGCAAAGCTGAGCGGTGAGATCCGCACCCTCGCCTCTGCATATGAGGTGCGCTTCGGGCTTCGGGCAACACGTGAATAGCCGCTACGGGTGATGTCAGACACCACCATTAGCATGCCGCGAACCCGGTTGAAGATAAGGCGATAGCAGAGTTTATTCATAATGCGCACAGTCCATTGTCAGCAATATCGATAAAAGGTTTAGTAGTTCCAGTTCACGCTGAAACCATAGGTGACAGGATCGGTTTTGAAGCCGTCCGGTTTCGACAGAGGAATCCCGGCAAAAAAGTCGTAGCTCAGGCTGGCGGGCGTGATCGCGCCGCGCAATCCGATGACGCCGCCCGCCAGATGTCGTCCCAGAGGTCCACCCTGGGAGGCGCTGTTGCCGCCCACCTCGCCATAGTCGGCACCCAGGTAAAGCTCCTGAGCGGGCAGCGGCGTCTGCCAGGCCAGCGTGTTCTGAACGGTCCAGCCGCGACTGGCACTGAGGGTGCGTTCACCATCAAAACCACGCACGGTCCAGCGGTTGCCAATCGCGAACTCATCCTGCGGTGTCAGCGGGGTGTTGCTCATCTGGCGACGATATTGGATGTTGTAACTTAAACGCTGATTACCCAGCGTGAACGGCGTGGTAAGTCCCGCCTGCCAGGTCAGTATTTTAGAAAGCGCGGTGGCATAGGTAGAGTCCTGATATGACTCCTCCCAGGCGGGCAGCGCACCGAACCAGCGTGTACCACGCTGATAACTGACACCGGCGTCCAGCGTCGCCGGACCGATGTAGTGCCGGTGCGACAGGCCGAGTCGCCATGCGCTGGTCCGGCGCTGCTGGCTGCTGATTTCGGTGTCGTTGATGAAGTTGCGCGACTCTTTAACCAGTACATCGGCGCTGACGGTGGTTTTGGCAGCGGCATTGCGGTAGATCACCCGGCTGGCCTGCACATCCAGCGAGCGACTCTTTCCGGCGTAGAGAAAATCGCGGCTGTAACCGGCGACTGTCTGATGGTAGTCGTAGTCGCTGGCGGTAAGGCCAAACAGCCAGTAGCCGACAGGCACCGAGTAATGTCCCGACAGGCTTTTGCTGCTTTTTCTGCCAGCAAATCCCAGGTCGCGACTGGCGGTCAGGTAGAAGAGATCGCTGAGGGAGGTCGGGTTATCCAGCGCCAGCATAATCCCGCTCTGATAGCGCCCGGTACTTTCGGTGCCGGAATCATCCAGCCATGCGCCAAGTCGCCAGAAACGGCGCTGCGTGCGTTCAATCACGATGTCACTTTCACCTGGGTTGAGGCCAGGACGGAGCGCCATATGCGCCTCTACTGTCGGCAGACGCTGCAGGTTTTCCAGCCCCTGTTCAATATCCCGTAAATCCAGCAGATTGCCTGCATGGGCGGGTAATGTCGGCCACAGGCTGACATAGCGGGATGATGAGGGTGACAGTTCCACACTGCGGATTTTGCCAGGCACGATCAGAAGTTGCAGCACGCCCTGGCGCAGATCCTGCTGCGGAGCCAGCACGCGCGTAGTGACCCAGCCATGATTGATCAGCCGGTTTTGCAGCGTGCTCATTAACTGGCTGATGCCTTTTACGCCGAGACAATGACCATTGGCCTGACTGGCCAGACGCTGCAGAGGCACCCAGTGCGGCAGCGCCTCCTGCCCGGACAGAGTGACCTGCTGAATAACAAAACAGGGTGTTTCCTGCGGGAACTTCAGGTGGGAAGGTGCCGGAACCGTTTCTGAGAGACGCACATCAGGCACCTGTGGCATCAGCCGCTGCTGACGCGCTTTTTGTTGCTCCTGCTGATGTTGTAATTGCTCATCACCCGGTGCCGCCTGCACAGTGCAAACTGGCAGGGTATTAATCAGCAGAGCGCACAGCAAAGGTGCCAGCGTTGTTAAAACTCCATTTTTTTGGGGCTGCATAACCGATCCATGTGGTTAAGATGTAACAAAATGTATATGAGTGCTTTCCAGCGCACATTATGGCGCTGGAATCAAAAACCACAAGTAAAATTACAGAAAAACTTACACTAAGCTTACAAAAGTTAGTGGGACAGGCCATTTAAAAAAGTACCAGTAATTACCCGTATCTCAGGGGTTATTGAGTCTGACGAATCGCCGGGATTAGCTAAAGGCGCAGAGACGGATATTTTTAGCCAATGAATAACAAGGGATTAGCCATTCGTTCAGCGCGTCAGAGACCAGCTTTGTAGCCGGGCTAACGACAGAGCTGAAGTAGCCGAACTCGTTACCTGAAAATTTTTCTGGCTATAGCAAATATTCTATCGGTTATTCTCTTGTTATTAATGGTACGCATTTCAGGCATCGCCAACATACTACCCTGCCATGCTCATAAAATTTTACTTTAGTCAAAATTATGAATGCATTTTGCTTTAGTCGATATCGCACTCTCCTGCGCCAGCGTCTGTTTCAGGGGCTTCTCCAGGACATAAAAAAAGCCCCCTCATAAAGGAGGAGGCTTAACATTAATTAGCCAGCGTTATTGCTGTTGCTTAGTGCAGCTTCAGCCGGGGACGAATAACCCGGTTAATACTGCCGACCAGCATCATCAGCCCGGTTTTGAAGTAGCCGTGCAGCGCAATCTGGTGCATACGGTAAAGCGAGATATAGACAAAGCGCGCGATGCGCCCTTCCACCATCATTGAGCCGCGCATCAGGTTGCCCATCAGGCTGCCGACCGTACTGAAGCGGGAGAGCGATACCAGCGAGCCATGATCTTTATAGACATAGGCTTTCAGCGGCTTACCGTGACGCTGCGCCAGAATGTTGTCCATGGCGCGTGAGGCCATCTGATGCGCTGACTGGGCGCGCGGTGGTACAAAACCGCCGCCCGGCAAGGCGCAGGAGGCGCAGTCGCCAATCGCGTAGATGTCATCGTCCAGCGTGGTTTGCAGCGTCTCTTTGACCACCAGCTGATTGATGCGGTTGGTTTCCAGTCCGCCAATCTCTTTCAGGAAGTCAGGCGCTTTGATTCCTGCCGCCCAGACCATCAGATCGGCTTCGATAAACTCACCGCCTTTGGTATTCAGGCCATTACGCTCGGCGCTGGTGACCATGGTCTGCGTCAGCACGCGCACGCCCAGCTTGGTCAGCTCCTGATGTGCCGCAGCAGAGATGCGTGGTGGCAGTGCAGGCAGGATACGTTCACCCGCTTCCACCAGTGTCACATTCAGCGCTTCGCGTCCCAGGCCTTTGAAGCCGTAGCTGTGCAGCTGTTTCACCGCGTTATGCAATTCAGCTGACAGCTCAACGCCTGTTGCCCCGCCGCCCACGATGGCGATGTTAACTTTCTCGACCCGGCCTTCGCTGGCGGAGAATTTCAGGAACAGGTTGAGCATTTCGTTATGGAAACGACGCGCCTGATGCGGATTATCCAGGAAGATACAGTGATCTTTAATCCCCGGCGTACCGAAATCGTTTGAGGTGCTGCCCAGCGCCATGACCAGCTGGTCGTAGGCCACTTCACGTTGTGGCACCAGTACTTCGCCCTGCGTATTCAGCACTTCGGCCAGGCGAATCACTTTGCGGCTGCGATCGATATCGGTCAGCGAGCCAAGCTGGAACTCAAAACCGTGGTTGCGGGCATGAGCCAGATAGCTCAGCGCATCAATGCCTTCATCCATTGAGCCGGTGGCCACTTCGTGCAGCAGCGGCTTCCACAAATGACTGTGGTTGCGATCAACCAGGATAATCTCGGCTTTCTTTTTACGACCGAGTTTATGGCCCAGCTGCGTCGCCATTTCCAGGCCGCCCGCTCCCCCTCCGACAATAACAATTCTCTTAACAGACGTAGTCAACAAAGACCCCCTCAAATTGTGAACCAAAAGTTAACCAAAGGTTAAATTAAACCTTAAGAAACATAGGGTTGGCGAAGTTAAAATCGCAATCTGCGGGCAGAATAGCATGGCGGGAAGAGGAGAACATAAGAATATTGATATACATCAAAGCGCGGAAATAAAACTCAGATAATTACGTAACGAAAACAGGCACCCTGCGGTGCCTGACGGTTTTAACTTAATGTTTTAAAAGCTTTTATCCGCTGAAGATGTGGGGATATGTTTTTGAATTTGTGCCCTTCCGTCACATCCCAGACGATTTCATAAAATGGATGCAGCTGATCGGCGATGCGCTGGCTGTCCAGCGCTTCGTCATGACGGGAAAGGAAGGTCAGACAGCGGTCGCGATTACGCTCGCGAAAATCGCTGACGCATTTGGTGGCGATATCCTGATACTCCTCCGGCCGGTCGATCTTCCCTTCCATATTCTCCTGCGGAAAAAGGTTAGGATTGAAGATCGCCTGGCGGATGCCGCACAAAAAACCGATGCGCTCTGACCAGAAGCCGCCCAGCCCGACGCCGCAAATCAGCGGGCGGTCGTCGTCGGACAGTGTCAGCATCTTATCGGTCTCTTTCAACAGAAACTGCATGTCATGTTTCGGATGGCGGGTGCTGTAACTGAGCAGCCTGACGTCAGGATCGATAAACTGTAGTTGCAGCACCTTTTCGTGATTGCCCGGACTGTTGGAATCAAAACCGTGCAGATAGATGATCATGATAATCCTCAGTGAGATAGCGCCGGGCAGTTACTGCTTACCACGTCGCCTTGTGAGCCAGCCAGCGTTCCTGAAGCGCACTCAGTTGCTGGGCATTGTTTTTCCAGCGATGCGTAGCCTGCAGCTCATCGCGGGTAAACCTGCCCTGATGATACAGCTGCGTGACCCGCTCTGACCCGACCGGGATCAGGTTATCCAGCACACTGATAGCACCCTGGCGCTGATTGCAGACCAGAATCATGTCGCATCCGGCAGAAAGGGACTGCTGCGCCCGCTCAGGATAGCTTCCCATCACGGCGGCACCTTCCATCGAGAGATCGTCGGAGAAAATCACGCCGCCAAAGCCCAGCTGCTCGCGCAACACGGTCTTCAGCCAGTATGGCGAGCCGCTGGCAGGCAGCGGATCAACGTCGGTGTAGATGACGTGTGCAGGCATAATCGCATCCAGCGCCTGTTCGGTAATCAGCTTGCTGAAGATCGCCATGTCATGTTCACGCAGCGTTTTTTCGTCGCGCGGATCGCGTGGCGTCTCTTTATGCGAATCAGCGCTGACTGCGCCATGCCCCGGGAAATGTTTGCCGGTGGTCTTCATGCCCGCCTCGTGCATCCCCGCAATAAAGCGGCGGGCAACGGCAAGGGCGATGGCCGGATCGGCATGAAAAGAGCGGTCGCCAATTGCAGCGCTGATATGACCAATGTCGAGTACCGGCGCGAAGCTGATATCAATATCCATCGCGATCATCTCGGCCGCCATCTGCCAGCCTGCCTGCTGCGCCATCTCACCTGCGGTTTCTGCATCGTGAAGCGCGGCAAAGGATTGCATGGCGGGCAGTTGCGTAAAGCCGTCACGGAAACGCTGCACGCGACCGCCTTCCTGATCCACCGCAACGACCAGGCGAGAGTGAGAGGCGGCGCGTATCTGCCGCACCAGCTCTGCCAGCTGCGCCGGGTCGTGATAATTTCGGGCAAATAAAATTAAGCCGCCTACCAGCGGGTGCTTCAGGATGTCGCGCTCTTCGCCATCCAGTTCATAGCCCTCAACGTCGAGCATCAGAGGGCCGGGTAAATGTGATCTCATAACCTGAATCCTGTAGCGTTACGCAGCTGCATAACGCGATTAAATCCGTTCCCAGCTCTGTCGGGCCAGCTGGTGTAATGTTTCGTCTTCACTCTGACCGGCGCGGAGCTGATACCAGCTGGCCATCAGCAAATGCAGCCAGGGCTGCCAGCGTCTGACCTGCTGCACCAGCGCGGGAAGCGGCAGCTGCATCGCCGCAGCATAGTCAGCCAGCCAGTCGGCCTGGTGCTGCGCATCGCTGGCACAGATGGCCGCCAGCTCCAGCGCTACGTCGCCATCGGCGGCATATTCCCAGTCGATCAGACAAAGACCTTCGGGACCTTGTATAACATTCCCGGCATGCAGATCCATGTGCAGCGGTGCCAGCCTCATCGGCCTGGGTTCACCCTGCTGCGTCAGACGCCTGAGCGCCCGCAGCCAGTGGTAATGCCGCTGTGGCGTCAGCTGCCAGTAGCGCCATAACAGCGGCAACAATGCCAGACGATAGCCGGTCAGCGGCTGCTGATGCAGCTGTCGCAGCAGGGCCACGATCTGCGGACGCTGCTGGCTGAAGCGTTGTTCATCCAGTGTCTCGCCTGCGCACCAGGTCAGGATGATCCCCTGACGATGGCCCGCCACGGGCTGCGGAGCCAGTCCGCTGGTCCGCAACTTTCGCAACAGACGGAATTCGCGCTGCCGATCCACAAAAGGAATGGCCGGGTGCGGAGTCGCCCGCGCGATAAAGGTGCCGCGCGGGCTGACAATCTTCTGGCTGTGTCCGGTCAGACCGGCCAGCGGCAGTATGGATGCCCGTTCTGATTCGCCGGTGACCTGCTGAATTAACCGCTGGAAAGCCGGATTAATTCTGTGCAACGCCGTTGCCGGACCAGATGATCTCGCCGGTCTGAACCAGCATCAGCTGCATCTGCAGGGTTGGCGATTTAACATCGCCGCGCGCGTTGCTGTAGAGCACATACTGGGCGTTAACGTTGCGCGCCAGACCGATCGCTTTACTGCGCGAGTTCAGGCTGTCATCCGGCGATAATCCCAGCGTCTGCTTTGCCTGCGCCAGTTGGTCGGCAGAGACCAGGGTAAATTTGCCGTTGTTATTCAGCGCATTCTGGATAGCGGCCGTAGCTTTGTCGCTTTGCAGCGAGCCGTTGGTGCTGTTTTTGATCCGATCCACCAGCAACACGCTGCCCGGCTCGGCGCTGGCGGCCTGTAACATCTGCGCCACCAGCGGCTGAACGCTCGCATCCCAGTTGATAGTGACCAGTTTCGGTGGCTGCGGCACAGGCTGCGGTTGTGGTACCGGTTCAGGTTGCGGAACGGGCTGCGTTGGCTCAGCAGGCTGAGTCGGTTCAACCGGTGCAGGCTGCTGCTGCTGTTTTACGACACAGCCGGTCAGAATGAGCGCCATCAGAAGCGTTCCGGTAAGATTAATACTGCGTATCACGATGAAAATCCTTAAAGATAGAGATAAAGACGAACCTTGCTGGCAGTCAGGTTACCCATTTGCGAGGCGGCGACAATGCTGCCCTGCGGCGGAACGGTGACGGTCTGCGCCGGTTCCTGCGGGGAGATTTCCAGCCCTTTGTCGTCGTACCAGTAGTAACGATAGTGCACAACAACCGGTGTTTCGCGCTGATTATAGAGCACGCTGGTAGCACGTTTCAGCCCATCGTTCTCATCCAGCGTCGGCTCATCGGTAATGATCCCTGCTGACAACACAGAGGACTCCATCACCAGTGACTGTGAGGTATTGATCATTGGTTTATCACTGCTACAGGCCGTCAGGCAGAGCAGGATCGGCAGGCCAGTCAGCCAGGATCGCATAGCACGTTTCCGTTATCAGTTAGAGAGCATCGGACCCAGCGGTTCACCGCCCAGCAGATGCATATGAATGTGATAAACCTCCTGACCACCATGTTGATTGCAGTTCACAATCAGACGATAACCATTTTGATCGATACCTTCCTGGCGGGCGATCTTCGCCGCCGTGGTAAACATGCGTCCCAGCGCATGCTCATGCGCGGCTTCCGCCTCGTTCACCGTTGGGATCAGGACATTCGGCACAATTAAAATATGGGTCGGCGCTTTGGGCGAAATGTCGCGGAAGGCCGTGACCAGCTCGTCCTGATAAACCACATCAGCGGGGATTTCGCGGCGGATAATTTTACTAAAAATGGTTTCTTCAGCCATGGTGCAATTCCTTTAGCCTGAGTCGTAATCAATCAGTATGCGGGAGAAATTTGTTTTCTTTCAACCTCAGGACCACTTTTCTTGCATTGTTCGCCTGCCTTTGCAGCAGCCCCCACTCTCCATGGCCGAAAGGCCATTCTGAATGCCAGTAAAGCAGCAGTCATCACAGAAAAATGAAACGCTGTTTTATAAATTAGAATTCCGCCACCCTTTTCTTTGTCTGATTGCCACTTCAGCGCCAGTGCTTGCCAGATTGCGAAGGTTTAGCCACTGCGTCAGCTCTACTTTGCTAATCAGTCCGGGTGAGATGTCCGGCGTCACCAGGGATAAACCGCCATATAACATCAAGGAGCATCAGACATGCGCTCACGTAAAATTGGTCTTGGCCACTATCTGGCCTATGGTTCCGGAGATTTTCTCGGAGCGGGCACCACGGCGCTGACCGCCGCCTGGTTGCTCTATTTTTACACCACCTTTTGTGGGTTAACCCCGATTCAGGCAACGCTGATCTTCGCCGCTGCCCGCGTGCTGGATGCCGTGGTCAGCCCGCTGATGGGCTTTCTCACCGATAACTTCGGTTCAACCTGGCTGGGCAAACGCTTTGGCCGCCGCAAATTCTTTATCCTGCTCGGCATACCCTGTGTATTCAGTTATAGCCTGATGTGGGTCAGCGACATGAGTTTCTGGTGGTATCTCTGCACTTATCTGCTGTTTGATATCGTCTACACCATGATCCTGGTGCCTTATGAAACGCTGGTGCCGGAAATGACCGACGATTTCAAACAGAAGACCCGCTTCTCCGGTGCGCGTATTGGTCTGGCGCAGCTGTCGGCCATTCTGGCGGCGTTTCTGCCCGGTATTTTGCTGGGCATGCTGGGCAAAGATAATCCGGACTCCTTTTTCTACGCCAGCCTGGTGTTCTCGGTGATCTGCGCGCTGGTGCTGACGCTGGTGTGGTGCTTTACCTGGGAGCGTGATCCCAATGACTTTTCTGCTGAATCACGCCGTGCCGAGCAGGAGAAGCAGCAGCTGACGCTGATGCAAAACCTCAAGCGGCTCTATGTCGAGCTGGCCTCCACCTTACGCATCCGCATCTTCCGCCAGCACCTTGGCATGTATCTCGGCGGCTATATCGCCCAGGATGTGTTTAACGCCGTCTTTACCTGGTACGTGGTGTTTGTGCTGATGCAGAGTGCCCAGGTCGCCTCCAGCCTGATGGGTACCATGGCGGTCTTACAGTTTATTGCCGTGATGGCAATGATCCCGCTCTGCATCCGCATGGGACCTGCACCCGCCTACCGTATGGTAGCTGTGCTGTTCGGCGTCGCGGCCCTCTCCTATGCCGGGCTCTGGTACGCAGGAATGAATGACAGCATGTCGCTGCTGCTGGTGATCTCCGCCGTGGCAGGCCTGGGACGTGGCGGCATCAATTATGTGCCATGGAACACCTACACCTATATCGCCGATGTGGATGAGGTGATCACCGGTCAGCGCCGCGAAGGAATTTTTGCCGGCATCATGACCCTGACACGTAAAGCATCCCAGGCGGGTGCGGTGATGCTGGTCGGCATCGTGCTGCAGCTCTCCGGCTTTGTTTCTGGCCAGGCCACTCAGGTACCCGGTGTCAGCCACACTATTCTGGCGATTCTGAGCGTCGGAACCGTGGCCGTGCTGACCTGCGGCTTTATCGTCTCCCTGCGCTTTAAGCTGAATCTGCAGACGCACACCGTCCTGCGCCAGGAGACGCTGAAGATGCGCGAAGCGGGCCGCATCGTGCCGGAAAACATCACTCCGGAAGCGCGTGGCATTGTGGAAACGCTGGCAGGCATGCCTTACGAGAATCTGTGGGGCAACAACAACATTGGCTTCCTTAACCGCAACAAGCCTGCGCCAGCAAAACTCGCCGCGCATCCGGCTGTAACCTCTTCTTTAAACCCGACCTTAAAACGACAGGAATAAACCATGACTGTATTTCCCGTTAAACACAGCAAATTATTGTGCCAACCTGAGCATCTGCTGCCACGCAGCGAACTGGTACAGCTGATTCAAAAGCTGACACAGAATCTGGTTAACATCACCGATGAGACAGGCGAATTTCTATTGCGGCTGGACGATGGCCGGGTGATTGATACTAAAGGCTGGGCGGGTTGGGAATGGACACACGGCATTGGTCTGTATGGCATGCTGCATTACTATCAGCAAACCGCCGATCGGCAGACGCTGGCGATCATTGATGACTGGTTCACCCAGCGTCTGGCAGAAGGCACGCCGACCAAAAATGTGAATACAGCCTGTCCCTTTCTGACGCTGGCTTATCGTTACGAAGAGACCGGCAACGCTGCGCTGCGGCCGGTGCTGGAGCGCTGGGCCGAGTGGATCATGTATGAGATGCCGCGCACCGAACAGGGCGGCCTGCAGCACATTGTTTATAACAATGAGAACACGCAGCAGCTCTGGGACGATACGCTGATGATGAGCGTAATGGCGCTGGCTAAGATTGGCCAGTTGCTGAAACGTGATGAGTGGGTTGAGGAAGCGAGCTACCAGTTCCTGCTGCATACCCAGTATCTGATGGATCGCAAAACCGGCTTATGGTTCCACGGCTGGAACTTCGACGGCCGCCATAACTTTGCTGATGCACGCTGGGCGCGCGGCAACAGCTGGGTGACGATTGTCATTCCCGACTTCCTGGAGATGATGAACTGGCCTGAACATCATGCTACCCGCCGCTTCCTGCAGCAGGTACTGGAAAGCCAGGTCAAAGCACTGAAGGGCTGCCAGCACAGCAGCGGATTGTGGCACACCCTGCTTGATGATCCGAAGAGCTACCCGGAAGCCTCTGCCACCGCTGGATTTGCCTATGGCATTCTGAAAGCGGTACGTAAGCGTTATCTGCCCGTTGAGTATCTGGAGGTGGCAGAAAAAGCGCTGCGCGGCGTGATTGCCAATATTGATGAGGATGGCGAGCTGAAGCAGGTCTCCTTTGGCACCGCGATGGGCAGTAATCTGGATTACTATCGCACGGTTCCCCTGACCTCCATGCCCTACGGACAGGCGATGGCCCTGCTCTGTCTGACCGAGTATCTGCGCGTTTACCTCTGACTCCCGGCCAAAAAAAAGCCCCGCTAAGCGGGGCTTTTTCATCTCTGTCACTCATTACATGCTGCGGATGTAATCATCCATATCGGTTTTCAGGTTATCGGATTTGGTTCCGAAAATCGCCTGTACACCGGAACCGGCAACCACTACGCCACGGGCGCCGAGGTTTTTCAGTTCAGACTGATCTACTTTCGCCACATCGGCGACGCTGACACGTAAACGGGTGATACAGGCATCCAGGTTAGTGATGTTTTCTTTACCACCAAATGCGGCCACCAGTTTGCCCGCCATCTCAGTACCGGTCGCGGTAGATTGCTCGCTGCTGCTGCTCTCTTCACGGCCAGGCGTTTTCAGATCCAGTTTGGCGATCAGTACGCGGAACACGGTGTAGTAAATCAGGCCGTAGATAATACCGATAATCGGGAACAGCCAGATTTTGCTGCTGTTACCGCTCAGCACGATAAAGTCGATCAGACCGTGTGAGAAGCTGGTGCCATCACGCATTCCGAGCAGGATACAGATTGGGAATGCCAGACCGGCCAGCAGCGCATGGATCACATACAGGATTGGCGCGACGAACATGAATGAGAATTCAATCGGTTCGGTGATACCGGTCAGGAATGAGGTCAGCGCAGCAGAGATCATGATGCCGCCGACTTTGGCACGGTTTTCAGGTTTCGCAGAATGCCAGATAGCAATGGCTGCCGCTGGCAGGCCGTACATTTTGAACAGGAAGCCGCCAGAGAGTTTACCTGCGGTCGGGTCACCTGCCATGTAGCGTGGGATATCGCCGTGGAACACCTGACCTGCCGCATTGGTGTATTCACCAATCTGCATCTGGAAAGGAACGTTCCAGATGTGATGCAGACCAAATGGCACCAGTGCGCGTTCAACGACGCCATAGATACCAAAGGCTACGACCGGGTTCTGATAAGCCGCCCACTGTGAGAACTCCTGGATCGCGGCACCAACAGGTGGCCAGATAAAGGAGAGCAGCACGCCCAGTACAATCGCCGCCAGGCCAGAGATAATCGGCACAAAGCGTTTACCGGCAAAGAAGCCCAGATATTCTGGCAGCTTGATGCGGTAGAAGCGGTTGAACATGTAAGCGGCGATGGAACCGGCAATAATACCGCCCAGTACCCCGGTGTCAGCGAGGTGTTTAGCTTCGATCTCCGCCGCAGGCAGATGCAGCACCAGCGGTGCAACGACCGCCATGGTTTTCACCATGATGCCGTAGGCAACAACCGCTGCCAGCGCCGAAACGCCATCGTTATTGGTGAAGCCCAGCGCCACACCGATAGCAAAAATCAACGGCATGTTGGCGAACACCGATCCACCCGCTTCTGCCATCACATGCGAAACCACTGCAGGTAACCAGCTGAAATTGGCTGAACCGACCCCTAACAAAATACCAGCAATCGGCAGAACCGATACCGGCAGCATCAGCGATTTACCAACCTTTTGAAGGTTGGCAAAAGCATTTTTGAACATAGCGTGAAGCTCCTGAGTATGAGTGCATATTTGCGCAGTGCGCGTGGCAAAGAGGGAGGATTCTTTGCCGGGCTGGCGGTGACCGCCTTTTGATTTATTACGAAGGGTAAAATAAATCCCGGTTTGTTACTTTGACGGCTATCACGTTTCGACAATCACAGGCGCGCACTTTACGAAATTTCTGACTGATCCGCACGAGTAATCGGCGATAAAAAGCTGACCCTGTCAGAAAAAACAGGGTCATATAAGCAGGTTACAGATTAATTACAGAGGCTGAAATAAAAGCCGATCAGGCGCCCAGCTTGCTCATAGGGATATGAAACAGCGTGGAGAAGTTTTGCGTGGTGGTGGCGGCCAGGGTTTCCATATCCACACCTTTTAATACGGCCAGATATTCGGCAACATCGCGCGTATAAGCGGGCTGATTCTCTTTGCCACGATATGGCACCGGCGCCAGATAAGGTGAATCCGTCTCCACCAGCATCCGATCCAGCGGCACATAACGCGCAGCTTCGCGGAGCTGTTCGGCATTGCGGAAGGTCACAATACCGGAGAAGGAGATATAGAAGCCCATATCCAGCAGCTTCGCTGCGGTGGGTTGATCCTCAGTGAAGCAGTGCAGCACGCCGCCGCAACGCTCAACCTGCTCTTCACGCAAAATCGCCAGCGTATCTTCGCGTGCATCACGGGTGTGAACGATGATCGGTTTGTTCAGTGCGATACCCGTGCGGATGTGTTCCCTGAACGAGCGCTGCTGCTGATCTTTAGTTTCTGGCTGATAGTGATAATCCAGCCCGGTTTCACCCAGCGCCACCACCTGAGGATCGGCAGAGAGCCGGCGAAACTCTTCAACATCGTAGGCTTCTTCCTGATTCAGCGGATGCACGCCGCAGGAGAGCGCAATATTTTTCCGATCGCCAACCAGACTTTTCAGGGTATGAAAACCCGGCAGCGTGGTAGCGATGGCCAGCATAAACTTCACATCACGTGCCGCCGCTTTGGCGATCACATCATCAAGGTCACGATGGTTCTTTTCATAGTCCAGGCCATCGAGATGGCAATGGGAATCCACAATAAACATAATTACTCTCAGATAAGTTTAGCACACCTGCGCAGGCTTCTGTTTGTCAGCCCAGCTCAGGAGCTGATCGGTCAGCAATAGTTCGCGATTTACCGACGCCACATGCAGTAACTGCTCGCGACAGCGCATCCACTCCTGGGTGCTGCTGTTGAGCGCGCTGGCAGAAAAGTATCCGGCCAGCAACTGCACCACATCCTGGCGATCGATATTACTCAGCCACTGACCGGCATTTTGCTGCCATTTCATTGCATCCAGCAGTAAAGAGAGCAACCAGCCGATACGCGCTGGCGCATCGTCCGCGTTGAGCGCAGGGAGTAACTGCAGGATGTCCTGCTGCAACGCTGCGGGCAGCGCATCACAGAGCTTCTGGCGGGCCTGCCACGGCCCGTTTTCCAGCAGACTCAGCGCCGCACCGGGTGCGCCCGCACTCAGGCGCAACGCCGCCAGCAGCATCTGCTCATCGTGCGAAGACTGCTTCTTCAGCCAGAGCAGACTTTGTCCTTCGTCGGGCGGCGTCAGATGCAGCGTCATGCAGCGGCTGCGCAGCGTGGCCAGCAGACGTGAAGGATCACGGCTGCTGAGGAAGAACCAGCTGTTGGCAGGCGGCTCTTCAAGGGTTTTCAGCAGGGCGTTGGCTGCCGCTTCCGAAAGCTGGGCGGCATCCGGCAGCCAGACGACTTTCGCGCCGCCCTGCTGACCAAAGTGATACATCTTTTCCGTCACCTGGCGCACCGCATCGATGCCAAGAGTACTTTTGCCCTTCTCCGCCTCAAGGCGATACCAGTCAGGATGGGTATTAGCCTGCATCAGCTGGCAACCGTGGCACTCCCCGCAACTTTTCAGGCCATCCCGCTGCTGGCACATCAGCCAGCGGCTCATCCCCCAGACCAGCGCCTCATCGCCCATACCTGCCATCGCCTGGATCAGCAGCGCATGATGCGCGCGATTTTCCTGGTGCTGGCTAATCACCTGACGGTAAGGCTGATTCAGCCACGGATACCAGTTCATCACGCCTGCTCCGCCAGCCAGCTATCCAGCGCCGCCTGAAGTGACGCAGTCACTTCTGTCAGTGATTGGGTGGCATCAATGGTAAGGATGGTGGGATCCTCTGCGGCCAGTGCCAGATAACGCGCGCGGGTGCGTTCAAAGAAGCGTAGCGACTCCTGCTCAATGCGATCCAGCTCACCACGCGCACGGGCGCGCTGCAGACCGATGTCAGGTGTCACATCCAGATAGAGCGTCAGATCGGGGCGGAAATCCCCTAAAACGGCATCGCGCAGCGTCTGCATCAGATCGCTGTCGAGTCCACGGCCGCCGCCCTGATAAGCCTGAGAGGAAAGATCGTGACGATCACCAATCACCCAGGCCCCACGAGCCAGTGCCGGTTTGATCACGGTCTCCACCAGCTGAACCCGCGCCGCATAGAGCATCAGCAGTTCCGCTTTGTCCGTCACCTGCTCACCCTCATTCCCCTGTTTGACCAGAACCCGCAGCTGTTCTGCCAGCGGCGTGCCGCCAGGCTCGCGGGTAAAGACCAGATCGGTGATACCGCGGGCATGCAGCGTGGCGACGATGGCATCACGGGCAGTGGTCTTTCCGGCGCCTTCCAGGCCTTCAATGACGATAAACTTACTGTTCATTTTTTTCCTTCAGCGTCTGCCGGTAAACCTGCACCGCCTTGTTATGGCTGGCAAGATTGGTAGTAAACGTATGCCCGCCCTTACCGTCTGCCACAAAGTAGAGATAGTTGGTTTTCTCGGGATGCGCCGCTGCCTGCAGTGAGGCTTTGCCCGGCATGGCGATCGGGCCAGGCGGCAGACCATTGATGATGTACGTATTATACGCGCTGGCGGTCTCAAGGTCTTTGCGGGTCAGCGTGCCGTTATAGCTGTCGCCCATGCCATAGATGACGGTGGGATCGGTCTGCAACCGCATACCGGTTCGCAGGCGATTGATAAACACCGAGGCTACGCGTGCGCGCTCTTCGCTGACGCCGGTCTCTTTCTCAATGATGGAGGCCATCGTCACCAGATCCTGTGGGGTTTTATAAGGCAGATTATCCGCCCGTCCCTGCCACACCTCATCAATGGTTTTTTTCATCCGCTCATGCGCGCGCTGCAGTAGCGACATATCCGTGGTGTTTGCCGTGTAGAGATACGTGTCCGGGAAGAAGTTGCCCTCCAGTTGCTCAGGCTCCACTTTGAGTGCGCTGGCAAGGGTGGCGAATTGATCGTCTTTCAGGGTGTGGCGGATATAGGGCGCTTTACGCAACTCGCTCAGCCACTCTTTCAGCCGCTGACCTTCCACGAACCGCACCGGAAACTGCGCCTCTTTTCCGCTGGCCAGCAGCTGTAACAGCGAGCGTACGGTCATGGTCGGCTCAAGGCGATAGGTCCCCGCCTTGAAGGTCGCCAGGTCCGGCTCCAGGCGCAGTAGCGCGCCAAACCAGAAGCTATGTGGAATAATCTTTTGCTCTTCCAGCTGCGCTTCAAGCGCGACACGGCCCGTTCCGGCGGGCAGCGTGTAGATCGTTTCCTGCTTGATGGTTAACGGGGTGGCTGCAAACTGCTTAACCTGCCAGTAACTCAGCACAGCCGCGAGACCCACAATCGCCAGCAGGCCGACGAGAATTTTTTTGCTTCGAATCATGATGCATCCATTATCTTTTCACAGCTTGCCCGCAGCTGATTAAACAGCGAGCGCTCAGTAAACTGTACCGCTTCTATCTGTCGGACCGGCAGAACCGGCATCAGTGCGTTACATATCACCACTTCATCGGCGGCCAGCAGCTGCGCCGGTTCGCTTTTCACTACCTGGCAAGCCTGACCTGCGGCAGCAAGTTGCGCCATCAGACTCCGCCGCATAATGCCATCCACGCCCGACGCTGAGAGATCAGGTGTGAAAATCTGCGTGCCGTGACGCCAGAATAAATTGGCCGCACAGCATTCCACCACCCAACCTTCAGTGTCAAGCACCAGCGCCTCGTCGGCGTCTGTCTGGTCAAGATGAGCCCGGATCATCACCTGCTCCACGCGATTAAGGTGCTTGATACCGGCAAACTGGGGATTACGCGCCAGATGGATTGGGCTGATCCGAAGTGAAGCACCCCGCTGCTGTAGTTCGGCATAGTGTTGCGGCCAGGGTGCCAGTGAGACGATGCGAGTAGGTTCACCACAGCCGCGCCGGCTGTAACCCCGTCCGCCGCTGCCCGCGCTGATAATCACTTTCAGCACCGCCTGGGTTTGATCCTGCGCGGCCTGTTTCATCTCTGTCTCAAGCTGATACCAGTCGACGCCAGTGATCCATAACCGTTCACAGCCCTCTTTGAGGCGCTGGATGTGGCGTTCCAGCAGCACGATTTTACCCTGACGCACGGCGGCGGTGGTAAAACAGCCATCCCCGAACTGCAGGCCGCGATCGCGGGCGGCCAGCATCGATTGTTTTAACCCGTTAATCCACATCGTTCTCTCCTGAGCGTAACCCCTGATTTCAGCGCATTTTGCAGGATAAAAAAAGGCCCGCATCGCGGGCCTTTTTAGCAATCTACAACGATTACACTTTACGGAAGATCAACGAACCGTTGGTTCCGCCGAAACCGAAGGAGTTACACAGCGTGTACTCCAGTCCAGAAACCTGACGCGCGGTGTGAGGCACGAAGTCGAGATCACAGCCCTCATCCGGATTGTCCAGGTTAATGGTCGGTGGAACGGCCTGGTCGCGCAGTGCCAGAATCGAGTAAATCGATTCAACAGCGCCTGCGGCACCCAGTAAGTGTCCGGTCATTGATTTGGTTGAGCTGACCATTACACTGCTGGCTGCTGCCCCAAAGACCGATTTCACCGCCTGCGCTTCCGCTTTATCACCGGCTGGCGTGGAGGTACCGTGCGCGTTGACATAGCCGATCTGCTCTGGCGTAAGCTGAGCATCACGCAGCGCATTGATCATGGCCGCCGCGGCACCTGAACCATCTTCTGGTGGTGAAGTCATGTGATAGGCATCGCTGCTCATACCAAAACCTACGATTTCAGCGTAGATTTTCGCACCACGTTTCTTCGCATGTTCGTACTCTTCGAGTACCACAATGCCTGCGCCGTCACCCAGTACAAAACCGTCACGATCTTTATCCCACGGGCGGCTGGCCGCTTGCGGGTTTTCGTTACGGGTTGAGAGAGCACGTGCTGCACCAAAACCACCCACGCCTAATGGCGTACTGGCTTTCTCAGTGCCACCTGCCAGCATCACGTCAGCATCGTTATAAGCGATGATACGTGCGGCATGACCGATGTTGTGCACACCAGAGGTACAGGCTGTCGCGATAGAGATGCTTGGACCTTTCAGGCCATACATGATGCTGAGATGACCCGCCACCATGTTAACGATGGTTGAAGGCACAAAGAATGGGCTGATTTTGCGCGGGCCGCCGTTGACCAGTGAAGTATGATTTTCTTCAATCAGACCTAAACCACCGATGCCGGAGCCAATTGCTGCGCCCATACGGCCTGCATTTTCGTCGGTAATCACCAGACCACTGTCCTGCATGGCCTGCATACCGGCCACAATGCCGTACTGGATGAAGGCATCCATCTTGCGCTGATCTTTACGCGAGATGTAGTCATCACAATTAAAATCTCTTACCAGACCTGCAAAACGTGTTGCATAAGCACTGGTATCAAAATGGTCGATCAGGGTAATGCCGCTCTGACCGGCAAGGAGAGCACTCCAGGTAGACTCTACGGTATTGCCGACAGGAGACAACATGCCAAGACCAGTCACAACTACACGACGCTTAGACACGTTCGTCCTCCAGGGAGGGGAAATAGGGAACTATGTGGGACAAACAAAAAAATCAGGCGGTCGAGCGACCGCCTGAAGATATTCATTAGCCTTTATGGCTATTGATATAGTCGATCGCTGCCTGAACGGTAGTGATTTTCTCAGCTTCTTCGTCTGGAATCTCAGTATCAAACTCTTCTTCCAGAGCCATCACCAGCTCAACGGTATCAAGAGAATCGGCACCCAGGTCTTCTACGAAAGATGCAGAGTTGGTGACTTCTTCCTCTTTCACACCCAGCTGCTCACTGATGATTTTCTTAACGCGTTGTTCGATATCGCTCATACTATTTAATTTCCTATCAAAACTCGCTTACGCGATGGTTTTCGTAGTGTATAAAATGGTGAAAAAGATGCAACAAAATCCCGGCTGGTCGAACCACGATTTTGCGTTATTTTGCGGTTTTAACCGCAAATAAAGCAAATGATTTCGTGATTTATCAGACCATGTACATTCCGCCATTGACGTGCAGCGTTTCACCAGTGATGTAGGCTGCTTCGTCAGAGGCTAAAAATGCAACAGCATTGGCGATTTCCTGAGCATCGCCTAAGCGACCCGCAGGCACTTCCGCCAAAATACCGGAACGTTGATCTTCGTTCAGTGCCCGCGTCATGTCAGTCTCAATAAAGCCTGGAGCCACGACGTTGACGGTAATGCCACGTGACGCGATTTCGCGCGCCAGTGATTTGCTAAAACCAATCAAACCCGCTTTTGCTGCCGCGTAGTTTGCCTGGCCCGCATTACCCATGGTTCCAACAACGGAACCAATGGTGATGATACGGCCCACGCGCTTTTTCATCATGGCACGCAGAACCGCCTTAGAAAGGCGGAATACCGATGTGAGGTTGGTATCGAGGATATCCGCCCACTCATCGTCCTTCATGCGCATGAGGAGATTATCACGCGTAATGCCTGCATTATTGACTAAAATATCCACTTCGCCAAATTCAGCGCGAATATTCTCTAAAACAGTGCTGATTGAGTCAGCGTCAGTCACGTTCAGTAACAGGCCTTTGCCCTTGTCGCCAAGGTAAGCACTGATGGCGTCGGCGCCACTCTGGCTGGTTGCAGTTCCGACCACTTTAGCACCACGTGCCGCCAGGGTTTCTGCAATCGCACGACCAATGCCGCGACTCGCGCCGGTAACCAGCGCAACTTTACCTTCAAAGCTCATGATTTTCCTCTTATTCCTTACCGAGTGCAGCCGTCAGGGATGCAGTATCGTTAACGGCAGCCGCTGTGAGGCTATCGACAATACGTTTCGTCAGTCCGGTCAGGACTTTACCTGGACCCATCTCCAGCAGTTGCGTCACACCCTGTGCTGCCATCGCTTCCACGCTCTCGGTCCAGCGAACCGGGCTGTAGAGCTGACGAACCAGCGCATGACGGATAGCCGCAGCGTCGGTTTCAGCTTTCACATCGACGTTGTTGATCACCGGCACCGCAGGGGCATTAAACGTAATGCTTTCAAGCGCAACCGCCAGTTTATCGGCAGCAGGCTTCATCAGTGCGCAGTGAGAAGGCACGCTGACCGGCAGTGGCAGGGCACGCTTAGCGCCCGCAGCTTTACAGGCAGCGCCTGCACGCTCAACGGCTTCTTTGTTACCCGCAATGACCACCTGGCCTGGCGAGTTGAAGTTAACCGGTGAGACAACCTGGCCCTGCGCGCTTTCTTCACAGGCTTTGCGAATAGCCGCGTCATCCAGGCCAATAATCGCCTGCATCGCGCCGGTGCCTTCGGGCACCGCTTCCTGCATCAGTTTGCCGCGCAGTTCTACCAGCTTCACTGCATCAGCAAAGTTAAGCACACCGGCGCAAACCAGCGCTGAATATTCACCCAGGCTGTGACCGGCCATCAGGACAGGCTGTTCGCCGCCCTGCTGCTGCCAGACACGGTAGATGGCCACTGAGGCGGCTAACAGCGCAGGCTGAGTCTGCCAGGTTTTGTTCAGCTCTTCAGCCGGACCCTGACTGACTAACTGCCACAGATCATATCCCAGCGCATCAGAGGCTTCACGGAAGGTCTCTTCCACCAACGGATAAGTCGCGGCTAATTCAGTCAGCATGCCCACGGTCTGTGAACCCTGACCGGGAAAAACAAATGCAATTTGCGTCATCTTTCGTTCCTGTCAATCAAAAGCGAACCAGCGCAGAACCCCAGGTGAATCCACCACCAAAGGCTTCCAGCAAAATAAGGTGTCCGGGTTTGATGCGGCCATCACGAACCGCTTCATCCAGTGCGCTTGGCACCGATGCGGCAGAGGTATTGCCATGACGATCCAGCGTGACGACCACTTTATCCATGGTCATGCCGAGTTTTTTCGCGGTGGCACTGATGATGCGCAGGTTAGCCTGATGCGGCACCAGCCAGTCCAGCATTTCGCGATCGAGATTATTAGCCTGCAGCGTTTCATCAACGATGTGAGCCAGCTCGGTGACGGCGACCTTGAAGACTTCGTTGCCTGCCATGGTGACATAGGCAGGCTGATCCTGATGGGCACGATCCTGATAAGGCAGCGTCAGCAACTGGGCGTAGCGACCATCAGCATGAAGATGGGTAGAGATAATCCCCTGCTCTTCGCTTTGACCCAGCACAACCGCACCAGCGCCATCACCAAACAGGATAATAGTGCCGCGATCTTCCGGATCGAGTGCGCGCGCGAGGACATCAGCGCCAATCACCAGAGCATGCTTAACCGCGCCATTTTTGATGTATTGATCGGCCACGCTCAGAGCATAGGTGAAACCTGCACAGGCGGCAGCGAGGTCAAACGCTGCGCAGTCTTTGATCTCCAGCATTTGCTGGATCATGCAGGCGGAGCTTGGGAAGGCATGGCTGGAAGAGGTTGTGGCGACAATAATCAGCCCAATCTCGTTCGCGTCAATGCCAGCCATTTCAAGGGCGCGTTGCGCCGCGCTGAATCCCATGGTGGCGACGGTTTCGTCAGGCGCTGCAATGCGGCGCTCACGGATGCCGGTACGGGTAACAATCCACTCGTCCGACGTCTCCACCATTTTTTCCAGATCGGCATTGGTGCGAACCTGGCTGGGCAGATAACTGCCCGTACCGATAATTTTGGTATACATCTAGGCTTTGTCACTCCTGGCTAATACAGCATCAAGGCGCGCAGCAATTCGCTCGGGAATTTGCTGCCTCACCGCCTGCTCTGCCTGTTCTATCGCCACGGCGAAGGCGTGTTGATTTGCTGCGCCGTGACTCTTGATCACTGTTCCGCGCAATCCTAACAGACAAGCGCCATTGTATTGGTCAGGGTTGAGTTGCCCGAAGCGCTTCGCCAGACGTTTCTGGATTAAGCGTCCCAGCAACGTCAGCCACCATGACCGTTTTTTACCTTCCCCTGATGACTTCAGCAGAGAAAGAAACATTCTTACCACGCCTTCCATGGTCTTCAGCGTGACGTTTCCGACAAAACCGTCACAGACCATCACATCCGTTTTACCGGTGAGCAGCTCGTTACCTTCGAGGTAACCAATATAGTTGATTTGCGGTGATTCTCGCAGCACTACCGCGGCGTCGCGGATGGTTTCCAGCCCTTTGGTCTCTTCATGACCAATATTGAGCAACGCGACACGGGGCCGTGGAATACCAAGCACGTGCTCAGCCATCACCGACCCCATCACAGCAAACTGCACCAGCATCGCACTGTCTGAGTCAACATTCGCGCCCAGATCCAGCACCACGGTTTTACCCTGCTGCTGATGCGGTAAAACAGACATCAGCGCCGGACGTTTAATCCCATCCAGCGGTTTTAATAAGAGTGTCGACAGCCCCATCAGCGCACCGGTATTCCCGGCGCTGATGCAGGCCTGAGCACGTCCCTCTTTGACCATCTCCAGCGCCACACGCATCGAGCTGCCGCGACTGTTCCGGATGGCCTGAGCGGGCCGCGCATCACTTGCAATAACCGATTCGGCAGGGATAACCTGCAAACGCCCCGTCAGGGAGGAATCCGCTTTGGCAAGCAATGGCGTGAGGGTGTCGGGATGTCCGACCAGAAGAAGGAATAGCTCCGAATGAGAGGCCAGTGCCTGCAATGCTGCAGGCACTGTCACGCAGGGACCGAAGTCCCCGCCCATGGCATCAATCGCCAGGGTCAAACGTGTCAAGGTATCGCCTTGCTAAGCAAGAAACTTACTTAACGATAACCTTGCGACCGCGGTAGTAACCGTCCGCAGTGATGTGGTGACGCAGATGAGTTTCGCCAGAAACTTTATCTACTGACAGTGCAGCAGTGGTCAGCGCATCGTGCGAACGACGCATACCACGCTTAGAACGGGTGGGTTTATTCTGTTGTACGGCCATGGACCTTACTCCTATTACTTACGCTTTAAACTGGCTAATACGGCAAATGGATTTGGTTTCTCCGCCTCAGGAGGCAGTTTGCCAAAGACCATGTCCGCCTCGGACACTTCACAGTGTTCAGAATCGTGCACCGGAACGACCGGCAGCGCGAGAATCAGTTCATCCTCGACAACCGCCAGCAAATCGATCTCACCAAACTCGTTGACATCGACCGGCTCGTACGCTTCCGGTAATGCCTCGGCCTGCTCTTCAGAAGAGACAGGGCTGAAGCAGTAACTCACTTTTACGTGATGGGGAAAGGTCTGGTTGCAGCGCTGGCAACGCAACGTCACGTGTACTTCAGCAGTACCCGTCAGTACCGCCAGACGTTGGTTATCAACCGCAAACGACATGGCACAATCCACATCACTGTCCACACTAACGACCGACTCGGCCACACGCTCCACCTGTACAGATGTGTAGACACCCTGATAATCAAGGCGCTTCTGAGCGGTGCGGACAGGGTCCAGCGTTAGGGGTAATTTTACCTTTTGCATAGGGCGCGCATATTAACTTTGTAATGTCATAGAGTCAAAGAAAAAGGCCGTTAAACAGCATCTTTCAACCACTATTCGCATCCAGTGCGGCGCACAGTTTAAAATGACTGTCACCAATTCGCTATCACTATTGAAAAAAAATGACACCATCGATTCTTTTAGCCTCAACTTCGCCCTTCCGACAGGCCTTACTACACAAACTGGGCGTGCCTTTTATTACCGCCGCGCCTGAGGTGGACGAGTCACCGCAGCCCGGTGAAAATGCCGAAGCGCTGGTGACTCGCCTTGCCGCGGCAAAAGCGCAGGCGCTGGCAAAAACGCATCCTGGTCACTGGATTATCGGCTCGGATCAGGTCTGCGTGCTCGACGGCCAGATTACCGGTAAACCTCATACAGCTGAGAATGCGCGGGCACAGTTGCGTGCCGCCAGCGGTAAGGCCATTACTTTTTATACCGGTCTGGCCCTTTTCCATCCGGACAGTAACCAACTGCTGCGCTGCTGTGAGCCCTTTGTGGTTCATTTCCGCACGCTAACGGACGCTGAAATCGCCGGGTATGTGGAAAAGGAGCAGCCATTGCAGTGTGCGGGCAGTTTTAAAAGTGAAGGGCTGGGGATTTGTCTGTTTGATCGGCTGGAAGGTCGCGATCCTAATACGCTGGTCGGACTGCCGCTGATTGCGCTGAATGAGATGTTGCACAAAGTCGGCATCAATCCTTTAACGGACTGATGCCGGAAGGCGATTAGGCTTTCATCTGACGCAGTTTATTCAGGCACTGCTGCAGCCCATTATCCAGTGGCGCTTCGACCCGCATCACTTCACCGGTACCAGGATGGGTAAAGGTCAGCGCCGCTGCATGCAGGAACAGGCGTTTTAAACCGGTTGACGCCAGCTGACTGTCAAAGTCACGTTCACCATAGCGATCGTCGAAGGCGATGGGATGACCAGCATGCAGCGTATGCACACGAATCTGGTGAGTACGTCCGGTGACCGGACTCGCTTTCACCAGCGTGGCAAACTCAAACCGCTCTTCCACTTTAAAGCGGGTTTCCGACGCTTTACCTTCGCTGCTGACGCGCACGATGCGCTCACCGCTCTGCAGGATATTTTTCAGCAGCGGTGCCTGAACCACTTTCAGGTGTGACGGCCAGTTGCCGCGCACCAGGGCCAGATAATCTTTCTGCATCCCCTTCTCACGCAGTTGCTCATGCAGGGAACGCAGCGCCGAGCGCTTTTTAGCGACCAGCAGAATGCCGGATGTGTCACGATCCAGGCGATGCACCAGCTCCAGGAAGCGCGCTTCAGGTCGCAGGGCACGTAATCCTTCAATGACGCCGAAGCTGAGTCCGCTACCGCCATGTACTGCGGTGCCGGAAGGCTTGTTCATTACCAGCAGCGACTCATCTTCAAAGAGGATGGCATCGGCCAGTGAGGCGACTTTCGCCAGTTTGGGAGAAACAGCGTCTTCGTCGCGTTCCGCTACCCGAACCGGCGGAATGCGCACCTCATCGCCCTCTTCCAGCTTGTACTCTGGCTTAACGCGTTTCTTATTCACCCGCACCTCGCCTTTGCGTACGATGCGATAAATCATGCTCTTTGGCACACCCTTGAGTTGGGTGCGCAAAAAGTTATCAATACGTTGTCCGGCATTTTCAGCCGTGATGGCGACAAAATGTACGCCGGGATTCTCTGTTTTCATGGCGGCGATTCTAAATAGTGTCCCCTGATAGCGCCACCCCTTTTTCTGTGCTTAACTCAGGAGTTGATGTGACGGCAGGTCGCCTCTCTGCTGGCTTTTTCAGCAAAGTGCTGCTTTGTCCGACACATTAGCGCTTTAAATGTAAAGAAACTTCACAAGCTGGCTAAAGTCGCCTTGCTATATGAAGGTTAGCAATGGAATAATGTTTGAGTTTCTTACCTGAAGCATTTCAGGGCAGAAAACGAGCGAAATTGTCATTTTGCCGGATTGAGCAGACACGCAGCAATGGCGTAAGACGTAATGCGAAATCAGGCACTTAGCGGGCTGCGGGTTGCGGCCTGGACAACAGTATGGGATGCACGGGTTTTCTTTATTCTCTCAGGCATTTCCACTATCTGGTGCTGTTTTCCCTTATGAAAAACAGGCCACCGACGTTATTTGCGCCCCTCGCGCGGTCGATAACCGTGAGGTTGACGACATTGCACTAAGTCACGGGGCCATCGGTTGATACTCGTCCAGGGTAACTATGCCCGCAGCTGTAATCACTCATGAAAGAATAACGAGTAAGTCACGATGAAAAGAATGTTAATAAACGCAACTCAGCAGGAGGAGTTGCGCGTTGCCCTGGTTGACGGTCAGCGTCTGTACGATCTGGATATTGAAAGTCCTGGACACGAACAGAAGAAAGCCAACATCTACAAAGGTAAAATCACTCGCATTGAACCCAGCCTTGAAGCTGCGTTTGTCGATTACGGCGCAGAGCGTCACGGTTTCCTCCCTTTAAAAGAAATCTCCCGCGAATACTTCCCTTCAAGCTACAACGCGCATGGTCGTCCGAATATTAAAGACGTGCTGCGTGAAGGACAGGAAGTTATTGTTCAGATCGATAAAGAAGAACGCGGCAATAAAGGCGCGGCGCTGACAACCTTTATCTCTCTGGCGGGCAGCTATCTGGTACTGATGCCGAACAACCCACGTGCAGGCGGTATCTCCCGCCGCATCGAAGGTGACGATCGTACCGAACTGAAAGAAGCGCTGTCGGCGCTGGATCTGCCGGAAGGCATGGGCCTGATTGTCCGCACCGCGGGCGTCGGCAAATCCGCCGAATCGCTGCAGTGGGATTTAAGCTTCCGTCTTAAGCACTGGGAAGCGATCAAGAAAGCCGCTGAGAACCGCCCTGCTCCGTTCCTGATCCATCAGGAAAGCAACGTGATCGTGCGTGCCTTCCGCGATTATCTGCGTCAGGACATCGGTGAAATCCTTATCGATAACCCGAAAGTTCTGGAACTGGCGCGTCAGCACATCGCTGCGCTGGGCCGTCCGGACTTCAGCAGCAAAATTAAGCTCTACACCGGTGAAATCCCGCTGTTCAGCCACTATCAGATCGAATCGCAAATCGAATCCGCTTTCCAGCGTGAAGTCCGCCTGCCTTCCGGTGGCTCGATTGTGATCGACAGTACCGAAGCGCTGACCGCTATCGATATCAACTCAGCACGCGCAACGCGCGGCGGTGACATCGAAGAGACAGCCTTCAACACTAACCTTGAAGCGGCCGATGAGATTGCCCGTCAGCTGCGCCTGCGTGACCTGGGCGGCCTGATCGTTATCGATTACATCGATATGACGCCGGTACGCCATCAGCGCGCGGTTGAAAACCGTCTGCGTGAAGCTGTCCGTCAGGACCGCGCCCGCATTCAGATCAGCCACATTTCACGTTTCGGCCTGCTGGAGATGTCCCGTCAGCGCCTGAGCCCGTCATTAGGTGAATCCAGTCATCACGTCTGCCCACGCTGTAGCGGTACCGGCACCATTCGTGATAACGAGTCACTGGCGCTGTCCATTCTGCGTCTGATTGAAGAAGAAGCGCTGAAAGACAACACCAAAGAAGTTCACGCCATTGTTCCGGTTCAGGTTGCCTCTTACCTGCTGAACGAAAAACGTGAAGCGGTGAGCGCGATTGAAAAACGCCAGGGTGGCGTGCGGGCGATCATCGTTCCTGATGACAAGATGCAGACCCCACACTATTCCGTGCTGCGTGTGCGCAATGGCGAAGAGACGCAGACCCTGAGCTATCATCTGCCGAAGCTGCATGAAGCCGAAATGGCGATGCCGTCTGATGAGGAACATGCTGAGCGCCGTCGTCCAGAGCAGCCTGCTCTGGCCGCCTTTGTGATGCCTGATGCCCCTCCGGCCCCGGTCGAAGTTGAGCCAGAAGCGCAGCGCGCTGAAGTTCAGCCGGCAGCAAAAGCCGCCCCAACTGTGGCTGCACCGGCTACCGTCAGCACCGGTTTCTTCGGACGTCTGCTTGGCGGCCTGAAGAAAATGTTCGCAGGTGATGACGCCCCTGCCGCCACACCAGTAGCTGCTGAGGTTGCTGAACCGCAGAAAGCATCTGAAAGCGAGCAGGAAAGCAACAACGGCCGTGGCGAGCGCCGCAGCAACAATAACAACCGTCGCAATAACAATCGTCGTGAGCGTACGCCGCGTAACGGTGATAACGCCCAGTCGCGTGAAGGCCGTGAACCACGAGAAAGTCGTGAGCCGCGTGAAAGCCGTGAACCGCGCGAAAGCCGCGAGCCACGTGAAAATCGCGAGCCGCGCGATGGCAATAACAACCGTCGTAACAAGCGTGAGTCTCAGCCAGGTGAAGTGCGCGAAGAGCGTCCGGTACTGAGCGAAGAAGCGCGCCAGCAGCGTGATGAGCAGCAGCAACAACGCCGTGAACAGCGTGCAGAGCGTCAGCGTCGTCGTCAGGAAGAGAAACGCGCCGGTGAAGAAGCCGCCAAAGTGGCTGAGCAGCCGGAAGTGGTCGCTGAAGTTCCGGACGTGGTCGAGGTGCAGGATGATGAGCGCGTGCAGGTTATGCCGCGTCGTAAGCCGCGTCAGCTGTACCAGAAGGTACGTGTTGATGATAACCGTCCACCTATGCCAGCCGAAGCCAGCGACTTTGCCCAGCCTGCTGAAGTGCGTCAGTCTCAGCCTGTTGAAGTTGCACAGCCGCAGCCTGAGTTCCAGGCGCAGCAGAGTGACGAGCAGGATGACAACGACAATCGTGATAACGCCAATATGCCGCGTCGCTCACGTCGTTCGCCGCGCCATCTGCGCGTCAGCGGACAGCGTCGTCGTCGTTACCGTGATGAGCGTTACCCGACTCAGTCAGCCATGCCTCTGGCGGCTGCCGCTGCCTCACCAGAGATGGCATCCGGTAAAGTCTGGATTCGCTATCCGGTGAGTCAGGCCAGCGAAGAGCAGGTTCAGAATGTGACGCACGAGACACCAGCGTACAACGCGGAAAAGACAGCAGAGGCCACCCGTGCGCTGCCAGTTGCTGCCGCCGTTGAATCTGCTGCTCAGGAAGCATCCGTGCAACACACCGAACCGCAGGCAGAAACGCCCGTGCCGGTCGTTAACACTGATGATACCCGTGCTATCGACGCCCCGGTTGACGAGCAGCCTTCTGTTGTTCCGGCTGCCGATGAAGCGAAAGCAGAAGCGGTGGCGGCTGAAGCCGTGCCTGCTGAGCCCGTCGCTGAAGCGCCAGTTGTGACCCCTGCCGTTGAGACTGTTCAGCCTGCAGAGGTTGCACAGCCTGCGGTTGAGACTGCACAGCCTGCAGAGGTTGCGGAGCAGTCAGCTACCGATGTCAGCGAAGAGATCGCAGCTGAAGTTGAAGAAGTGCTGAAAGCGCCGGTCGCAGCAGAAGCTGAAACTGCGCCAGTCACTGAACCTCATGCACCGGTTGCCGCACGTGATATCGCGCCTGCAGCACCAGTGACTGCGGCCGAGCCTGTTGCAGCTGTGCCAGATGATGGTACACGCTGGAAGCACTTTGCTTCTGCGCCGATGACTAAAGCGCCTGCGCCAGTCTGGCAGTCACAACCTGCTCCGCAGAGTGACTGGGTACGTGCACCGTATGAGTTCGACGGTCGCGGTTCTGCAGGTGGTCATAGCGCCACCCATCAGGCCACTGCCCCGGCGACCAAGCCGTAACGCATAAGCTGTTGTGAACTGAACCCCGGCCTCTGAGCCGGGGTTTTTTATGGCTGCGATTCTGCCTGTCAGCCGCGTTAAATCAATTCGCTTTTAATGCCTGCTGTTCCTGCCAGCGGCTGAATTGCAGGCAAAAAAATCCCACCCTCCTTTAGCGGGAGGGTGGGAAAAAGTAAGCGCATCCGGTTAAAGTACGCTCAAAATTTCTTGTCAGACTACGAATTCATCTGGAACAGCGACATCTTGGACATATCAGTAAAGGTCTTGTAAGACGCCTGAAGTGCCGTCTGCTTCATGGTGTAGCTGGAAGCGGCTTCCGTTAAATCCACGTTAACCAGGTCACTCATCTGCGAGTTATAGATCACACTGCGATCATCGCCCTGGGCATTCAGCGTATCGATCTCTGAAAGCTGAGTACCAATCTCAGAACGCACCGTTAAAACATTATTCAGCGAGTTACCCAGGCCACGGTTGGTTTTATCCATCGCATCCTGGAAAGTCTGTTTGGTTGCGGCGTCAGCACCCTCCTGTGGCACTTTCAGTGCCGCAATGGCGCTATCCAGCATCTTAAATACATTGGTTTCGCTGGCGCTGCCATCCGGCTCTTTTTTGGCATTGCCGGAGATCGCCATAAAGATATTGTCACCGGTATGACCCACGGTCATGGTCCGGCTGGTGTCGACCTTCTGGGTGATCGCATCGGTGCCGCCTGCGTAACTTACGCCGGTGCCTGCCGTATCTACAAATGGCGCACTGTCGGTTTTATAACCGGCAAAAATATAGCGGCCATTGGCATCCTGACTGTTTGCCTGGTTCAGCAACTGGGCGCGAATACCCTCCAGCTGTGTGGCAATCGATCCACGGTCACTATCGCTCAGGGTACCGGTTGAACCGTTGACGATCAGTCCCTGCGCAGCAATGACCCCATCGGTGACGCCTTTCAGCGTATTCTCTTCCAGTGACAGGCCCTGCTCGGCAAAGGTACGCGCCAGCTCATACTGTTTGCCCTGCTGCTGGGTTTGTGACAACACCACAGCACGGGACGCAGCAATCGGATCGTCCGAAGGATTATTAACACGGCGGCCGCTGGAGAGCTCCTCGCCTGATTTCAGCCAGGAGGCCTGTGAGTCAGTGATGCCACGCACCTGCTGCTCAAAAATCATATTTGTACTGATTCGCATGTTATCTCCTGCCCTTAGCGAATATTGATCAATGCATTAAACACGGTGCTGGCAGTCTGCAGCACCTGCGCATTGGCCATGTAATATTGCTGATATTTAGTCAGGTTGGCGTACTCCTCATCGAGGTTTACGCCTGAGACCGATTGCTGGCGTTCGGTCAGCTGACTGACCACGCTTTTCTGAGTATCGCTGGTGGTTGCCAGTGAACTGGTTTTGTTACCGACGCTGCTGACAATGGTGGCGTAAGCCTGTGACAGCGTAGCGTTGCCGCCGACCAGCTTCGCGTCCTGCAGACTCAACAGTTTTTGCGCATTGCGGTTATCACTTTCACCGCCAACGGCACCTGCTGCGGCCACCTGAGATTCATTGGTGATCGCGACGGACATGTCGTTAACCACGTTCTGCACCGGCTTCACCAGGAAGCTATCTTTGGCAGCGGGTGCAGGCGTACCGGCGACAGTCAGCTTCAGGCCATCAAAGCTCAGCGTGGTGTTGCCACTGGCATCGGTACCCGGCGTGATGGTCACGGCGGTGCTGTCCGAAGCACGGGTGGCGCTCCAGTTAGTACCGTCAAAGCTGACGTTATAGTTTGTGGCTTTAAGCGCGCTGGTATCGGTCCACTCAGCGGTGACGGATGCGGCGGTGCTGTTTTTACTGTTGCTCACCACCAGCGGGCTGCCGATATTGAAGAAATCGACGCCCTGATTGCCGTTGCTGTCAAAGCCCTGCTTGTGGACATCGTTAAAGCTGGTCGTAAACGCCGCCGCTAACTGACCCAACTGGTTCTGAGCCAGATCCAGATCCTGAGTACGGAATGCAAGCAGACCGCCCAGTGAACCGGTGGTGATCAATTTTTCCGGGATCTCGACGTTGCCCGCCTGCTTATCGACATAGCCGATAGTGGTGCGTGTCGGATCGCTGCTGGAAGGCATCGCAACCAGATCGTGAGATTTGTCGCCGTTTACCAGCGTCAGGCCATTCGCCATCGCGACCGTGTAGCCGCCATCCTGCTGCGATACCGTGACACCCACCACGTTATTCAGGGTATTCACCAGCTGATCGCGCTTATCGAGCAGATCGTTAGGTGTGGCACCGTTAGCGGTACTCAGTTTGCCAATCTGCTTGTTAAGATCGGCGATCTGGCTGGTAATCGTGTTGACCTGCTTGATGCTGGAACCAACGTCCGCATTGACGCTGTTCTGCATATTGTTCAGGTATTGCGCCGAGGTCTGGAACTGGCTGACCAGACCCTGTGCATTGCTGAGCATGGACTGACGCGCTGACGGATCGTTGGCGTTGCTGACCACGTTCTGCAGGTTAGTAAAGAAGCCCTGCAGCGAAGTAGACAGGCTGGTCGTCGACGTCGACAACAGGTCGTCAATGTTAGAAATCTGGCTGTGCTGAGTGTTTACTGCGCTGTAGTTCGCACTGGAACCGCGTAACTGCGTGGCAATAAATGCATCATATTCACGTTGTACACCGGTGATATTCACGCCGTTACCATAATAGCTATTGCCCTGCAGGGTACTGTTCGCCTGCGCCAGTACCGTGGTCTGACGTGAATAGCCCGCCACGGTGTAATTGGAAATGTTGTTACTGGTGGTGCTCAGAGCGGCCTGCGCGGCACTCAATCCGCTCATCGCGGAGTTAATTATGCTGGACATCTCGGTTCCTTACGTTCCCCGTCAACCGGGCTGGCAGACATCAAAGTGGGCGCCAGCAGGCGAAAACGCTTCTGGCTATAGGGATGTTATCGGCTTGCTTAAGTGAAACTTGAGGCGCAATGATCAGAACAGGTCGCCCATGTCCTGGCTGTACGCTTTGACGACTTTGTCGCCCATACTTTTAAATTGCTGAATCATTCCCACCAGCTTTTGCGCATATTTCGGATCGGTGGCGTAACCTGCCGCCTGCAATGCCTGCGCACCCTGCTCTGCGGATGTGGCGTTGGTCACCGCCGCATAGCGTGGGTTTTTGGTCAGAAGTTTGACGTAGTCGGTCAGCGCCTCGAAATAGGAGTTGTAGACGCGGAAGCTGGCATGGACTTTCTTCGCTTCGCCCTGCTCATATTCCGTGGTCATGATATCGGTGGTGTCACCTTTCCAGTCGCCGCTGGCTTTAATTCCGAACACGTTGTAGCTCGGTTTGCCGTCGCGGGTCAGGATCTGACGCTGGCCCCAGCCCGACTCCAGCGCAGCCTGCGCCAGAATCAGGTGATGAGGAATGCCACTCTGCTGACTGGCTGCCTGCGCCGGTTGCGTCAGCTGGGCGATAAACTCGCGGCTGTCGCTGGGGAGGCCCGTCGGTGACGCGACCGGCGGCAGACGCGGCATCGCCTTACGCACAATCTGCTCCAGCTGCTGCGTGGCCATGGGTGTGGCGCCGCTGGTGCTGAGAATAAAGCTGTTATCCAGCTTCATCGGCACCGTACCGGCCTTTTCGTCCGGCGCGGTGGCGGGCTGCATCTGTTTAACGATGGTTTCCGCCAGGCCGAGGCCGCGCTTACCCATCTCCTGTGCAATCTGCTGGTCATACATAGAGGTAAAGAGTTTGGTCTGTTCGTTGCCCATAATCCCGTCCTGCGGCAACGCCTCGCGCATACTCTTCAGCATCATCTGTACAAACATCCCTTCGACCTGACGCGCCACCTGCAACGCATGTCCTTTCGGATCGTTGCTCGCCTGGCGTTTAAGGTCATTCAGGGAGCGGCTGTCGAAAGCCGCACTCGTTACAGATTGCATATCAGCCATCAGATAATTTCCAGTTTGGCACGCAGACAGCCGGCACTCTGCATCGACTGCAGAATCGACATCAGTTCGATAGGTGACGCACCCAGCGCATTCAGCGCACGCACCACGTTGTTCAGGTTGGCACTGGCATTAACACGTTGCAGCGCACCGCCGGTCTGGCGCAGATCGATCTGCGTCTGCGTCGTCGCCACCGTCTGACCACCGGCCAGTGGTGTGTCAGGCTGACTGACGTTCTGCTGCTGATTAACCGTCACTGACAGGTTACCCTGCGCGACAGCACACTGATTCAGCGTCACTTCGCGGTTCATAACGACTGAGCCGGTACGGGAGTTGATGATCACTTTGGCATCTTCAACCGGAATCGAGACATCAATGTTCTGGATTTCAGCCAGCAGACGCACCTGCGCACCATTATTCGGCGACACGCGGATCTGCACGGTACGGGCATCCAGCGGCTGCGCTGCGCCGTAACCGCCACGGGCGTTTATTGCATCAGCAATACGCTGCGCCATCGAGAAATCTTCGCTGTTAAGCTGCAGGTTGATGGTGTTCTGCGTACCAAAGTTGCTCTGCAGTTCACGCTCAACGGTCGCGCCGCTGGTAATACGGCCACCGTTCAGCTGGTTAACCTGAACACTGCTGCCGCCCGCTGAGGCACCCGCACCACCGACCAGGATGTTACCCTGTGCCAGCGCATAGACCTGGTTATCGACCCCTTTCATCGGCGTCATTAACAGTGTGCCGCCGCGCAGGCTTTTGGCGTTACCCAGTGATGAGACCACCACATCCAGCGTCTGTCCCTGACGGGCAAACGACGGCAGTTTCGCAGTGACCATAACGGCCGCCACGTTTTTCAGCTGCATGTTGGTTCCGGTCGGAACGGTAATGCCAAGCTGTGACAGCATGTTGCTCACAGTCTGCGTAGTAAATGGCGTCTGAGTCGTCTGGTCACCCGTGCCATCCAGACCCACCACCAGGCCGTAACCCAGCAGCTGGTTATCACGTACGCCCTGTACCGTGGTTAAATCACGAATCAAATCGGCTTTGGCCAGCAGGCTTACGCCCAGCAGCAGCGCCAGCCCGGCGCGTAACAGCGTTAACTTTTTCATTGAAACCTCTTACATCGGCGAGATGTTCAGGAAGAAACGCTGGAACCAACCCATGGTCTGCGCCTCATTGATGTAACCATTTCCGACGTACTCAATACGTGCATCGGCGACAGCGGTAGATAACACGGCGTTACTGGCGCTGATGGTGCGTGGGTTGACCACGCCCGAGAAGCGAATGAACTCCGTGCCCTGATTAATGGCGATCTGTTTTTCACCGACCACGTGCAGGTTGCCGTTTGACAGGACCTGATCCACGGTGACGGTAATGGTGCCGGTAAAGGTGTTATTGGCGGATGCGCCGCCTTTACCTGCGAAATCGTTTTTGCCTTCGGCGCTGAGATTGGCTTTTTCGCCAGCCGCACCCACCAGGCCTGCCAGACCGGTCGGTACCCCGGTCACACCAAGGCTGTTGCTGCCATCGCGGCTGGCATTGGCTGAGGAGCTTTTGCTGGCGCTGACGTTTTCCTGCAGCGTGATGGTCAGGGTATCGCCAATGTTGCGTGGACGACGATCTTCAAACAGCGGCTGATAGCCGTAGTTAAGCGGCGCGACGCCCTGGAATATAGAGCCGTTGACCACCGGTGGCGCGGACGGCATAGGTTGCGCTGTGGTTGCACCTTCGACCAGCGGAGTACGCGGGACCAGGGCACATCCGTTAAGAGTTAGCAGCAACGAGGCAACTAACCAATGTCCAGGCTTGAGAATCTGTTGCTTCGCCACGGCGTCACGACCTTATTAATGTCTTTGTTTCAGGCCAGCACGGGCTGGCCCTGTTCGGGATTAAAGCTGCGTTAATTTCGCCAGCATCTGATCAGAGGTGCTGATCGCCTTGCTGTTGATTTCGTAGGCGCGCTGCGTCTGGATCATGGTGACCAGCTCTTCCGCCACGTTAACGTTTGAGGTTTCGGTGTAGCCCTGATAGAGCAGACCCGCACCGTTCTGGCCTGGGGTGCTGTCTGTCGGTGCGCCCGATGCCTGCGTTTCTTTGTAGAGGTTTTCACCCACGCTATCGAGACCGGCGTCATTCATAAAGGTGCTCAGCGTTAACTGACCGACCTGCGCGGCCTGAGCCTGACCCTGCTGCGTCACGCTGACCACACCGTCACGCGACACTGTAATGCTGGTGGCGTTGGCCGGAATGGTAATGCCTGGCTGTACCGGGAAACCGGAGTTGGTGACCAGCTGGCCGTTCTGATCAACCTGAAACGCGCCGTCACGGGTATAGCCAGAGGTGCCATCCGGCATCTGAATCTGGAAATAACCCTGGCCGTTAATGGCGATATCTTTTGAGTTGCTGGTCTGCGACAGGTTGCCCTGAGTATGCAGACGCTCAGTCGTCACCGGACGGACACCGGTACCGATCTGCAAACCGGATGGCAGCGTCGTCTGTTCTGATGACTGGGTGCCCGGCTGGCGCATGGTCTGGTACATCAGATCTTCGAACACGGCACGTGAACGCTTAAAGCCGTTGGTGCTGACGTTTGCCAGGTTGTTGGCAATGACGTCCATGTTCATCTGCTGCGCATCAAGACCGGTCTTAGCGATCCATAAAGAACGAATCATGTTGTTATCCTCGTGCCTTAACCCATGCTCAGGAGCTGGTTGGCTTTTTGTTCATTTTCGTCGACGTTGGTGATGACTTTCATCTGCATCTCAAAACGTCGGGCGTTGGCGATCATATCGACCATGGTTTCTACCGGTTTGACGTTGCTGCCTTCCAGCACGCCAGGCATCACCTGCATGGTGGCATCGGCCTGCAGCGCAGCACCGCGGGTTGCCTGCGTCGACGCAGTAGGACGGAACATGCCGTCATCACTGCGCTGCAGCTCCTGCCCGGTTGCCCTGACCAGCTTCAGCTTACCCAGCTGAACCGTGGCGTTCGGTGAATCACCGGCATTCAGCCCGGTGATCGAGCCGTCAGCCGCAATGGTGATTTCCGTGCCCTGCGGGATCACAATCGGACCGCCATCGCCCATCACAGGATTGCCCTGAACCGTCAGCGTACCGGTCGGACTGATTTGCATATTGCCGTTGCGGGTATAGGCTTCGCTGCCGTCAGCAGTTCGCACTGCCAGCCAGCCATCCTGCTGCACCGCCACATCGAGCGGACGCTCAGTGTAATCCATCGCGCCCTGACTCATGTCGGCGCCTGGTGTCGAGGCGGCGACCAGCGTACGGGTCGGCAGCGACCAGCCACTCACCGGCACCGCGCGCAGCGCATTCAGCTGCGCACGAAAACCGGGTGTAGAGGCGTTGGCGAGGTTGCTGGCGGTAACCGCCTGCTGATCCAGCGTCTGGCTGGCCGCGCCCATCGCGGTATATATCGCGTGATCCATATGGCAATCCTGTTAGCGAATTAACGTAAGTTAACCAGCGTGTTGAGAATCTGGTCCTGAGTTTTGATGGTCTGCGCATTCGCCTGATAGTTACGCTGCGCTACGATCATGTTCACCAGCTCTTTACTCATGTCGACGTTGGACGATTCCAGTGCGCCAGCGGTCAGTGAACCAAAGGTGCCGGTGTTAGCCAGACCGACTGCTGCCTGACCTGATGCGCTTGACGCCTGCCAGACGTTGTCACCCTTAGACTGCAGACCTTCCGGGTTAGAGAAACTCGCCAGGACAATCTGACCCAGCAACTGGGTTTTCTGGTTTGAATAGCTGCCGGTGATGGTGCCGTCATCATTAATTGCGTAGCTGGTCAGATCGCCAGGTGCATAACCATCCTGGGTCGGGCTGCCAAAGTTGGTGGCGCCGGTGTTCTGCTGCAGGCTGCCCAGCATGCTCAGGTTGATTGGCTGATTGGCTACTGCGCCATTGGCGCCGCCCACGTTCAGCGTCAGGCCGACAGTGCCATCAGTGGTGGTGCTCACAACCGCGCCGCTGGCATCCAGCTTAGAAACGCTGGTCAGCTTACCGCTGGTGTCAAACGCCATTCTGAAGTCACCCGCGGAGGTGCCGGTGGTGCCATCAATGGTCCGCACGGTCCAGCTGTTGCTGGTGGTGTCTTTCGCGAAATACATGTCGAGCGCGTGGTCATTACCCTGCGAGTCGAACACGGTTGCCGTGGTTTTCTTGTTGTAGCTGTCTGCGTTCGCCGTCGAGAAGGTAGTGACGGTTGGCGTGGTATCCGTTGAGTTCAGGTTGGCAACGAGACCGGCGGTAGTAGTCGCACGGGCTGACATCTGCTCGGTAGGGATACGCAGCGCAACCGGGTTAGCACCGGCCTGGATGGTGGCCGGGGAACCGCTGGCCGGATAGCCGGTCACGTTCAGACCCTGGGTGTTGACCAGATTACGGTTGGCATCCAGCGTTAACTGGCCGTTACGTGAATAGAAGACGCCGCCGCTGCTGTCGGTCATACGGAAGAAACCGTTACCGCTCAGCGCAACATCCAGGCCACGGCTGGTGGTGGTGGTCGCACCGTCGTTAAAGTTCTGGATTACCGCAGCCACTTTGGTGCCGAGGCCGACGTTAGAACCGGCAAACATATCGGCAAACGCGATGGTGCTCGATTTAAAGCCCGCAGTTGCGGAGTTGGCAATGTTGTTACCGATGACATCAAGGTTACTTGAAGCAGCACCAAGGCCGCTGACCGCTTGGGAAAATGACATTTATTTGTTTCCTGTTTACCGATTAATCAGAGAATCTGACGTACGTCGTCAAGGGTGGCGGAGCCCATGGTGCCGAGATCCAGTTTTGTGGTGTTATTCGCAGTACTCACCCCATTGACGTAGGCGTAGTTAAGCGGTTGTGCCACCAGTTGTGTGTTGCCATTGCTTGCAGCAATCGCAACGCTGTATTTACCATCCGGCGCGACAGAGCCATCGGTCAGCTTGCCGTCCCACGAGAAGGTGTGGACGCCAGCACTGAGCGCGCCCAGATCGACGGTGTCGATCACGTTGCCACCGGCATCTTTAATCGTGGCCGATGCGCCGGTTGAGGCAGAGGCCAGCTCAACGCCAAATGGCGTTGTGGTGCCCTTGCCGACCAGAATCTGTCCGCCATTGACCATCACGCCATGCCCAATCAGCGTGGAGCTCTGCAGTGACTGGCTGGTGGTGATCTGGCCGGAGATCGATCCCAGCGTGGTGTTCAGTTTTTCAATGCCGCTCAGGGTATTGATCTGTGCCAGCTGCGTGGTGAGCTGGCTGTTATCCATTGGATTGGTGGGATCCTGGTTCTTTAACTGCGTCACCAGCATGGTCAGGAACTGGTTCTGCAGATCCTGCGCATTATTGCCGGTGCCACTGGTGTTGGAAGAGCTGAGGACCGTGGGGTCCAGCCTTTCGTTAACGCCTACCGCGATAGCCATAAATTTTCTCCGTTATTGCCCGAGGGTCAGGGTTTTCATCATCATCGACTTCACGGTGTTGAGCACTTCGACGTTGGCCTGGTAACTGCGTGACGCCGACATGGTGTTGACGCTTTCAGAAACCACATCCACGTTCGGCATCTTCACGTAGCCTTTGGCATCTGCCATCGGATTACCTGGGTCATAAACCAGCTTCGCTGGCGTGGGGTCATCCACGACTCTTGCCACTTTCACGCCGCCGGTGGCTGAACCTGGCGCTGCATCGGTCTGGAAGACCACCTGCTTGGCCACATAAGGCTTACCATCGGGGCCGGTGACGCTGTCGGCGTTCGCCAGGTTACTGGCACTGACGTTTAATCGCTGTGATTGCGCGGTCATCGCTGAGCCGGCAATGTCAAAAATATTCAGCAAGGCCATAATTATTGCCCTTGTAACACGCTCATCATGCCTTTGATCTGGCTACTGATGAGGGTGAGGTCGGTTTGATATTTCAGGCTGTTATCCGCGAACTGCGTACGCTCACGGTCCATATCTACGGTGTTGCCGTCGGCAGCCGGCTGGTCAGGAATGCGATAAAGCATATCCATCGATGGCGCGCCGTTTGTCTGTGCTTCAATGTGGCGAGCTGACGTGACTTTTAACGCCATGCTGCTGCCTTCCGCACGGCCATTGGACATCACCCGACTCAGCTCGCTTGCAAAGTCGATATCCCGGGCCTGATAACCAGGGGTATCGGCGTTGGCAATATTTGACGCCAGGATCTCCTGACGTTGAGCACGCAGGTTGAGGGCCTCCGTACCAAATTTCAGCGCCGCATCCAGTTTGTCGAGCATGTTTCCTCCGCGTATGAAAATTTTGAGTTCGCAGCTTAATTGGAAAAAGCAAGACGTCATCGTCTGAATAGGGCCTCAAATGACCGCTATTTTGACAATTAAGGATTTTTCTTAAGGGGTACACTTGTCGCCATTATCAGTGAGGAAAAGCACAATGCGTCGATATCTGACCCTGCTGACCAGTCTGCTGGTCGTGATCGCTCTGCCGGCTTCTGCCGGTGATCTCAATGCACAACTGAATCAATTTTTTAAAGCGCGTGACGCCCAGCATGCTGATGGCATGGTCGTGGTGGTACGCACGCCGAAGGAACAGTGGCCAGCCTGTGAGACGCCAAAGTTCACTCTGCCCGGCAATAGCCGGTTGTGGGGCAATATGAGCGTGGCGGCAAACTGCGATGAGAATCGCCGTTATATTCAGGTTCAGGTTCAGGTTACCGGTTCTTATCTGGTGGCGAACCGACTGCTGAGCCAGGGCAGTAGCGTCAGCGAGAGTGATTTCACTCTGCAGACCGGCCGCCTTGATACGCTGCCCGCCCGCGCCCTGCTGAGTGCCGACTCTGTCGCCGATGCTGTGGTGCTGCGCGACATCCAGCCAGGACAGCCAATTAATCCGTCTACGCTGCGTCAGCCATGGCGGGTCAAGGCAGGTCAGAATGTGATGGTCATCGCCAGCGGCGATGGATTTGACGCCAGCGGTGAGGGTAAGGCGCTGAATAACGCCGCCCGTTCGCAGTCGGTTCGGGTCCGGATGGGAAATGGTCAGGTTGTCAGCGGTAAGGTACGGGAAGATGGGAATATTCTTATAACGCTGTAAAGTGTTAAAGAAGCCCGTAGTGCTGCCGATAGAAGAATCAACGAAGCGATAACGCTATTCTGATTCAGGTGGCAGACTTCCCCTGACCGTACAGGAGCCCGAACATGAGCATTGACAGAACGCAACCTCTGAAACCCGCCAGCACCGTACAGAGCCGCGATAGCAGTGAGTCCGGTAACAGCAAAGTGCGCCAGAGCGCCAGCCCGGTGGCAGCAGCAGCCACGACCCCGGCAGCCGCCCAGGTGAGCCTGAGCAGCGCGCAGTCGCAGCTGATGCAGCCGAGCAGCAAAGATATTAACGTCGAGCGCGTTGAACAACTGAAAACCGCCATTCGTAATGGCGAACTGAAGATGGATACCGGCAAAATCGCCGATGCGCTGATTGCCGACACCAAGGCGTATTTAGAGGGTAATTAATTCCCATGAGTAATTTGCAGACCACATTAGATAAGATGCAGGACGTGCTGGCGTCACTGTCAGCCGTGCTGGAAGAAGAGCAGCAGCAGCTGGCTGCCGGAAACATTAACAGCAACCTGCTGCAGCGTATCACCGAAGATAAAAGTGCGCTGCTCAGCACGCTGAACTATCTGGATGAGATGCGCCGCACCGCTGAACAGAGTCAGGCGACATCGGCACCTTATCGTGGGCAGAATGACATGGCGCGTCGCTGGGACAGTATCCAGCAGCACTCCCGTCGTCTGCAGGATGCCAATGTCCATAATGGCATGCTGCTGCAACATCAGATTCGCTACACCGAGAATGCGCTTGAAGTGCTGAAGCCGCATCAGACCCAGGCCTTCTATGGCCCGGATGGTATGGGTAAAGGCCAGGCGACGTTAAGCCGTAAAGCCTGAGCCGAAAAGTAGCGTAAAAAAATCCCGCCTGGTGCGGGATTTTTTATTGTCTGATTTTACGCTCTGACTTACACAGCCGTGCGCCGCGCATAGTCGCGCAGCCGGAAGCCCAGCAGCCCCAGCGCCAGGAAATAAGCCCCGCCGCCTACCGCACAGACCGCAGCCAGACGCAACAGTCGCCACAGCATCGCGCCCTGATCCCAGGCTGGCATCCACTGCAGCATGGCAAACAGCGCGCCAGCCATTACCACCACGGCGATCAGCAGACGGGTAAGGAAGCTGCTCCAGCCCGGCAGCGGCATAAAGATCTTCTGCTTACGCAGCTGCCAGTAGAGCAGCGATGCATTCAGACAGGCCGCCAGACCAATCGACAGTGACAGACCGGCATGTTTCAGCGGGCCAATAAACGCCAGGTTCATTACCTGCGTCATGAGCAGCGTGATAATCGCGATTTTCACCGGCGTTTTGATGTCCTGACGGGAATAGAAACCCGGTGCCAGCACCTTGACCACGATCAGCCCCATCAGTCCGACGGAATAGGCGATCAGGGCGCGCTGCGTCATCAGGGCATCAAACGCAGTGAATTTACCGTACTGGAACAGCGCCACAGTCAGCGGGCCGGAGAGCATACCCAGCGCAACCGCGCTGGGTAATGCCAGCAGGAAGCAGAGGCGCAGACCCCAGTCCATCAGTCGGGAATATTCATCATGATTGCCGCTGGCGAAGCTTTTGGCCAGCGACGGCAGCAGAATGGTGCCCAGCGCCACGCCCAGCACGCCGGAGGGGAACTCCATCAGGCGGTCGGCGTAGTACATCCAGGAGACCGAACCTGACACCAGAAACGAGGCGAAGATGGTGTTGATGATCAGCGAGATCTGGCTGACAGAGACACCCAGAATGGCGGGGCCCATCTGACGCATCACCCGCCAGACGCCCGCGTCACGCAGATTCAGGCGCGGCAGCACCAGCATCCCGAGCTTCTTCAGGTGTGGCAGCTGATAGCCGAGCTGCAGCACACCACCCGCCACCACGGCCCAGGCGAGCGCCATAACCGGTGGATGGAAGTGCGGCGCGGCAAACAGCGCAAAACCAATCATGCTGACGTTCAGCAGGGTCGGCGCAAAGGCTGGCACCGAGAAGCGGTTCCAGGTGTTGAGCACCGCGCCCGCCAGCGACGCCAGCGAAATCAGCATAATGTAGGGGAAGGTCACCCGCAGCAGCGAGCTGGTCAGCGCGAACTTATCGGCATTGTCGGCAAAGCCGGGAGCCGTGACCATGATGACCCAGGGTGCCGCGATCATGCCCGCTACGGTGACCAGCGCCAGCGCCAGCGTCAGCAGCCCGGAGACGTAAGCCAGGAACAGTTTCGTCGCCTCTTCGCCCTGCTTACTTTTATATTCAGCCAGAATCGGCACGAAGGCCTGAGAAAATGCGCCTTCAGCAAAAATACGCCGCAGCAGATTGGGAAGTTTAAACGCAACAAAGAAGGCATCGGTCGCCATTCCGGCACCAAACACCCGCGCCACGATAGCATCACGGGCAAAGCCCAGTACGCGGGAAAACAGGGTCATTGAACTGACCGCTGCCAGCGATTTCAACAAATTCATAATTGACGGCGCATCCTGAAAAGAATCGGCAAAAAAGGAGAATTAGCGCGGGCACCTGAGGATGCCCGGCGACAGTCTACTGCCACGGAGGGAAATGACCAGCACGGAGTGTTACAAGGCGTTATTCGCGGGTCGCCTCACGCCACAGTTTTTCCACCACACGCTGCGCCATCAGTGCCTGCTCACCGCTGGTTTCAGGCTTCGTCTGATTTTGTACGCAGTCGATGAAATGGCGCGCTGCACCGCTGAAACCGCGCTGCGTCAGATGGCTCTGCCAGGCCGGTGGCGGCGTAATCAGCAGGCCGTCGCCACTTTCTTCCTGCCAGTCGCGCATCTCACTGATGTCGATGCATTTACCGTCACACACCGCGCTGATCCGCTCGCGCTGGCTGCCTGCACGCCGGTGCATGCTGGTGGTGATCGTTAATCCTTCAACGTTGAAATGGTGTTCGGCATAGAGCATCTGGCCCTGTTCGTTGGTGTCGATGCGCCCCTGAACCTGGCGGAACGGTTTGCCGCCCAGCCAGAGTGCGGTGTCCACCACATGCAGGTAGTCGTCGAGCAGGGTAAAGCGGAGATCCTGTGGCCCGACGCTGTCGCTGCGGTGCTTTTCAATCCGCAGAGAAGTCGCGCCAGCCATCTCCGCCCGCAGCTGCTGATAGCGCGGCGCGAACCGGCGGTTAAACGCCACCATCAGTTTACGCTGACGTTTTTCCGCCAGCGCCACCAGCGCTTCAGCCTGCTCCAGGGTTTCAGCTAGCGGCTTATCAACGCAGACATCTTTTCCTGCCAGCAGCAGCGCCCTGACGACTTCATAGTGCGTAGCGGTGCTGCTGTGGACAAAGACCGCGTCACAGGCAGCAGCCAGATCATTCAGTGAGCCAAAACATTGCATGCGGTAGCTGTCGCAGATCGGGCCGGCCTTGGCCTGGTTTGGGGAAAAGGCGCCCACCAGCGTCCAGTCTGTCGCCGCCGACAGCACCGGCAGCCAGGCTTTCTGCGCGATGCCGCCTAATCCCACCACGCCAATACGTAATGTCATCTCAGCTCTCCGTTTGCAGCAGTTGGGTGAGTTGGGCCTGAAGCTCTGCGACCTGCTGCTCCAGTGTGGCAACGCGTGCCGCCAGATCGCCCTGCTCTTCTGGGGCGTCAGCGGCGGCCTGCGGTTGATCACGTTCATCGCCCAGCAGATGCATAAAGCGGCTTTCGCGCTTACCTGACTCCCGCGCCAATCGGATTACCTGAGCACTGTCGTCACGCTGCATTAAGCCTTCCAGCGTCTGCTCGACTTCGCTGACGTCACTGAACTCGTGCAGACGTCCGCTGCGGGTGCGCAGCTCACCGGGTGTCTGGGGTCCGCGCAACAGCAGCAGGGTCAGCAGGGCGACTTCCGCGCTGTTGAGCTTTAGCGCGCCAAACGCAGAGTTACAGAAACGCTGCTCATATTTCACCACCCGCTGTCCGGCGGCGCTGCTGGCCGTGATCAGATGCCGTTTTTCCAGCAGGTCGAGCTGATTCTGTACCTCGCTTTCACTCAGCTCCATTACCGGCTCGCGGTTCGATTTCTGATTACAGGCCACCACAACACCGTTCAGTGACAGTGGATACTGTTCCGGCGTCGTCACCTGCTTCTCCAGCAGGCAGCCCAGCACGCGCATTGCCTGCGCCGATAAAACCATCTTCATGCTCGCATCCTCATTATTATCCACGCCGGTCAGGCGTCCATTCCCGCAGGGTTAAGGCTGTCAGCACGTGATCCTGCCAGCGTCCGTCAATGAGCAGATAATCTTTAGCGTAACCCTCTTTCTCAAAGCCGAGTCGCGCCAGCAGATCGCCGCTGCGCTGGTTGTGCGGCATGTAGTTCGCCATGATGCGGTGAATATGCTGCTGGCGCTGCATGTAGCGGATAGCCGACTGCAACGCTTCAAACATCAGGCCCTGTCCCTGCCACTTTTCGCCCAGTGAATAGCCGAGGTAGCAGGCGTGAAACGATCCGCGCAGCACGTTGCTGAAGTTCGCCACGCCCCGCACTTCGGTTTCATCGCTGTCCATGAGGATAAAATAGAAGGCCGTTCCCTGCTTATGCATGTCGGAAATCAGCCCGAGCCGTGCCTGCCAGCCCGACGGATAACAGTGGCTGTCATCGCGCACCGGCTCCCAGGGTTTTAAAAACAGGCGGTTTTCCGAATAGTAATCTGCCATTCGCCAGGCATCACGTTCGTGAACCAGACGGACCACCAGACGATCGGTGGTTAATCGCACCCTGGGCGCGGCAGAACGATAGCCAAACATCCTGACTCCTGAAATCAATGGCTGATAGAGCTGAGCCGTCATTACCCGGCTTTCACTATAACCGCCGCCTGGGCTGCGGTAAAACGTTACAGCGGTTTCGCCATAAAGAGGTTGATTTTGCTCTGTTATCGCAGCGGTCAACAAACTGTACAGGCGGCTTCAGCCGCCGATCCGGTCACGCATCTGACAGGCCGGTTTGCCCTGTGGGGTAATCTCTTCCATACTTTTTACGCGCCCGAAAACAGGATGAATTGATTCATTCTGTTAAACAGTCAACCTCTGAACACGGGAGATCAGGATGAAGCTCTATATCTATGACCACTGCCCTTTCTGCGTAAAAGCGCGAATGATTTTTGGCCTGAAAAATAAGCCGGTTGAGCTGGTGGTGATGCTCAACGACGATGAAGAGACGCCGAAACGACTGATTGGTCAGAAAATGGCACCGATTCTGCAAAAGCAGGATGGCAGTGCGATGCCTGAGAGCATGGAGATCGTGCATTACGTCGATCAGCTGGATCGCGAACCGCTGATCACCGGCGCACTGAACCCGGCGATTGGCGAGTGGCTGCGTCACATGAACAGCTACGTGAATAAGCTGCTGTTGCCGCGCATTGCAGACGCCGCGTTTGCCGAATTCGCCACCCCGGAGGCGCGTGACTATTTCCGCACTAAAAAGCAGGCCAGCATCGGTGATTTCGGGACGCTGAAAAGTCACTCAGCCGGGCTGATTAAAAATGTCAGCCAGGATCTGCGCAAGCTGGACAAGTTAATCGAACAACCTAATGCGGTAAACGGCGAGCTGTCGGAAGATGATTTCAATCTCTTCCCGTTGCTGCGCTCGCTGACGCTGGTGGCCGGTATCGACTGGCCCGCACGGGTCGCTGACTACCGCGATAATATGGCCAAACAGACCCAGGTCAATCTGCTCTCCTCGATAGCCCACTAATCCTGCCCCGATGAGAGACGCTGCGGCGTTTCTCATCTCTTTCCTGATGACACCCGCCACGCATTCAGGCAGGCTATGCCCTGTTTACTGGCTCTGATATTCAGGATAAAGATCGATGAAAAAGGCATTTTTCGGGCTGACGGCCCTGTTGATCGCGCTGCTGGTGAGCGGCTGTAATCAACTGACGCAATACACTATCAGCGAACAGGAAGTGAATCAGGCGCTGCAGAAGCACAACAACTACGAGAAAGATATTGGCGTCTCCGGACTGGTTAACGCGCACATTGTGCTGAACAACCTGACCAGTCAGATTGGCCGCGAAGAGCCGGGTAAAGTGACACTCTCCGGCAACGCAAAAATCAACGTGACCTCGCTGTTTGGCCCGCAGCAGGCCGATATGCAACTGAAGATGCGTGCTCAGCCGGTCTATGACCAGCAGCAGGGCGCCATCTATCTGCGCGATCTGGAGATTGTTGATGCGCAGGTTGCGCCGGAAAAAATGGCCTCCATCATGAAGACGCTGACCCCTTATCTGAATCAGTCGCTGAAAAGCTATTTCGATCAGACCCCGGCTTACGTCCTGAGTGCTGACCGCAGCAAAGGCGAGTCGCTGGCGAAGAAGTTTGCCAAAGGGCTGGAAGTGAAACCCGGCGAACTGGTCATTCCCTTCACGCAGTAACTCCAATCTCCGCGCCCCTGGCGCGGATTTTCATTACCGGCATAAAAAGCAGGTGCAAACGGTTGCCTGAATCCTTATGCTTAGACCCCGGCCAAAACACGCCTTTTGTTTCCCTTCTGCCGGAGCTTCACTGATGACAGCACAACCTCAGCAACTTACCCTGCGTCGCCCTGACGACTGGCATATTCATCTGCGTGACGATGAGATGCTCAAAACGGTCCTGCCCTATACCAGCGCGGTGAATGGTCGTGCCATTGTGATGCCTAACCTGGTGCCGCCGGTGACCAGCGTAGCGGCAGGTGAAGCGTACCGCGATCGCATCCTGGCGGCGCTGCCTGCCGATCACGCCTTTACGCCGCTGATGACCTGCTATCTGACCGACTCGCTGGATCCTGATGAGCTTGAGCGCGGCTTTACCGCGGGTCTGTTTACCGCGGCTAAGCTCTATCCGGCACACGCCACCACCAACTCCAGCCATGGCGTGACCAATATCGCGTCGATCGCCCGCGTGCTGGAGCGGATGCAGAAGCTCGGTATGCCACTGCTGATCCACGGTGAAGTGACCGATGCGCATATCGACATCTTTGACCGCGAAGCCCGGTTTATCGAAACGGTGATGGTGCCGCTGCGCAGCCAGTTTCCGGCACTGAAAGTGGTGATGGAGCACATTACGACGCAGGACGCCGCTGACTATGTCGCTGATGCTGATGAGACGCTGGGCGCGACCATTACGCCGCAGCATCTGATGTTTAACCGCAACCACATGCTGGTGGGCGGGATTCGTCCACACCTCTACTGCCTGCCGATTCTTAAACGCAACGTGCATCAGGAGGCGCTGCGCAAAGTAGTGGCGAGCGGAAATCCTCGCTTCTTCCTCGGCACCGACACCGCGCCGCATCTGCGTCATCTCAAAGAAGCCAGCTGCGGCTGTGCCGGCGTCTTTAATGCGCCGACGTCGTTGCCCGCTTACGCTACCGTATTTGAAGAGCTGAACGCGCTGGCGCATTTTGAAGCGTTCTGTTCTGAAAATGGCCCGCGTTTCTACGGCCTGCCGCTGAATGAAGGGACGATTACGCTGGTGCGTGAACCCTGGCAGGTGCCAGAGTCAATTGCACTCGGCAGCCACTCACTGGTGCCATTCCTGGCAGGTGAAACCCTGAACTGGCGCATCGCATAATTTTACTTGCCTCCGGCCCATCGATACTGTAAATATATACAGCATCTTAACCGGAGGCTATTATGCGCGTTGAAATTACCGTATCCAATACCCGACCTCTTCCTGCTGGCGCGATTGAAGCGTTAAGCGATGAATTATCGCGCCGCATTGATGAACAGTTCCCTGACTCGACCAATCACGTCAAGGTACGTTACGCCAGTGCCAACAATCTCAGCGTGCTGGGCGGTGGAAAAGAGACGCGCGACCAGATCAGCGAAATCCTGCAGCAGACGTGGGAAAGCGCTGATGACTGGTTCATTACTGATTAACCGCCACTGTGCTTTTTTTCCGGGTGTCGCCACCCGGTTTTTTTATCTTTTCTCCCCTCTCGCACTTCCCTCTCTCTGCATCTAGACTCTGAATGATCAATGCCCTATCCTTGCGCTCGTCACGCATAACAGGAGGTGCGCACCATGACTACTGATAAACCGGAAGAGGCGATGACCTTTGGTGAGTTGTTAGCACTGATTGGTGATCAAAAGCGTCGTTTAACGGTGCTGGAAAATGCTTTTTCCAGTCTGATTTTCTGTCTTGACGATCGTGCCAGTCAGCTGCTGGTGCACAATCTGTCGCTGGAAGCCCAAAATCAAAACCATGATGAGCAGCTTCAGCAGCACTTTGCCCGTCTGGCAGAAACATTGCAGAAACGCGGCGGCGGTATTGTGCCGGAAGCCCCGACACTCTGAGCACGCTCACGCGGCTTAACCCGCGTTTTGCCGGCCCATTGAATAGTGATTAGAATGCCTGCCCGCCAGGCATTTTATTTTTTCCCCCCCGCCTTTCAAACGCAAATATTCTGTGAGAAGCTGACTCACGGCCTTTTTAAAGCAGTGACTCCCTGGTTTACTGTTATAATTGTTTCGCTATTGGAATAAAAAAGCCGCATTGAACCTCACCATGCACTTCGTTTAACGAGTAATAAGGAGGTTATAATGGACAGAAGAAAAGACGTTATTCAGACTCATCCGCTGGTGGGCTGGGATATCAGTACCGTTGATAGCTATGACGCCATGATGATCCGCCTGCACTCGCTGTCGTCGCAGGATCAAAAAGAAGAAGAAGCGGATGTTGGCCCGACTTACTGGCTGACAACGGATGTGGCAAGGCAGTTTATCTCGATTCTCGAAGCGGGCATCGCCAAGATAGAATCAGCCGAGCAGATAGAACGACTCCTCAATAAGCATTAATTTCTGCCGCATCAAAGAGGCGCCCTCAGGGGTGCCTTTTTCGTTTCTGTTTCTGGTATGCTTTTGATTATCTGACTCTTAGAGCGTAGTTACCATGATTTATGATCTTATCGTCGTCGGCAGCGGCTCAGTGGGCGCAGCCGCAGGCTACTATGCCACTCAGGCGGGTTTGTCGGTACTCATGATCGACAGCGCCCATCCTCCCCACAATCAGGGCACGCATCATGGCGAGAGCCGGCTGATTCGTCACGCCTATGGTGAAGGCGAACGCTATGTTCCCCTGGTCCTGCGGGCGCAGACGCTGTGGGATGAGCTGGAACAGCGTGCCGGTGAACGCATCATGCATCGCAGCGGCGTACTCAACCTTGCGCCGATTCAGTCGCCTTTTATTCAGAACGTTATCGACAGCGCCTCACGCTGGCAGCTCAACATCGAGGTGATGCAGCCCGATGAAGTGCGCAAGCGCTGGCCGCAAATCAACGTACCTGAAGGTTATCTGGGCGTCTTTGAGCCGGAGTCCGGTTATCTAAAGTGTGAGCAGGCCGTTCGCAGCTGGATTCAGCTTGCGGAACAGGCGGGCTGTGCGCAGCTGTTTAACTGCCCGGTCACTGAACTGGGTCGTGATGGCGATCTGCAGCAGGTCACCACCCTGGATGGTATCTACCGGGGCCGCAAAATGCTGGTCAGCGCCGGCACCTGGGTCGGTAAATTAGTCCCTGACCTGCCGGTCGCCCCAACGCGTAAAGTGTTTGCCTGGTATCAGGCTGATGGTCGCTACAGCGAAAACAATAAGTTTCCCGGCTTTACCGTGGAAATGGCGGATGGCAGCCAGTTTTATGGCTTCCCGGCGGATAACAACGCCCTGAAAGTGGGTCGTCATGATGGCGGTCAGCTGATGCAGCAGCCGGAGGATCGTAAACCTTTTGGCGCGGTAGCGGCCGATGGCAGTGAAGCCTTTGGTTTCCTCCGTCATTTTTTACCCGGCGTGGGTGTCTGTCTGCATGGCGAAGCCTGCAGCTACGATTTCAGCCCGGATGAAGACTTCATTATTGATACTCTGCCGGGTGAACCCGATCGCTTATTAATTACCGGACTCAGCGGACACGGGTTTAAATTTGCCAGCGTATTAGGCGAACTGGCTGCGGAATTCGCTCAGAATAAATCGTTCTCCTTTGACCTGACGCCTTTCCGCCTTTCACGCTTCTGACTCTGATAACGGGTGGCATCAGGACGGTGCCGCCCGACTGACATTAACTGACGGGAACTGAACGATACTGACATAACAGCGCTGTTTTATTTGACCCTTAGGGTTAATTGCCGCTCTTTTTAGTTGACGAGCCTCCCGCCCCTGATAACTCATTCAGTAATATTGCGCATCTCCCGCCCTTTTTATTCAACCGTTTCACAATAGAAATTAAAACTTATAGAAGCGTAAGGACGATTGCTTTTATATTTCATAATGTGGATGCTTATTTCAGATTATTTCTTATGAAAACCACATTATGTTATTACGCAATTTACCTCATCAGTTTGGACTGGTTGCCGTGCTGCTGCACTGGTCAATGGCGCTGGCGATCTATGCCATGTTTGCGCTGGGATTATGGATGACAGGACTGGGCTACTACGATAGCTGGTACCACGACGCACCGGAAATTCATAAAAGCATTGGCGTGATTCTGTTGCTGACGCTGATTGTTCGCCTGGTGTGGCGTGTTATTTCACCGCCGCCCAAACCGCTGAGCAGTTATTCCCCGCTGGTGCGCATCAGTTCGGTGGTGGCGCACCTGTTGCTGTATACCCTGCTGCTGGCCATTCTGATCAGTGGCTATCTGATTTCCACCGCCGATGGCAAACCGATCGCTGTATTTAACTGGTTTACCCTGCCCGCGCTGTTCAGCGGTGCAGGCGAACAGGCTGACCTTGCCGGCGACATTCACCTCTGGCTGGCCTGGACGGTTGTGGTCCTGTCAGTGCTGCATGGTCTGGCTGCGCTAAAACATCACTTTATCGATCACGATATCACCTTAAAACGGATGTCAGGTTTACGCATCCCTTCTCCCTCTGAAAAGGATCAATAATATGTTCAAGAAGACTCTGCTGGCGATGACCGGTGCCAGCCTGCTGCTCGGCTCAATGACGGCCAATGCCGCAGACTACAAAATCGATAAAGAAGGCCAGCACGCCTTTATTCAGTTCCGTATTCAGCATCTGGGTTACAGCTGGCTCTACGGCACCTTTAAAGATTTCGATGGCAGCTTCACCTTTGATGAGAAGAATCCAGCCGCAGATAAAGTCGACGTCACGATTAACACCAGTAGCGTCGATACCAACCACGCTGAACGTGACAAGCATCTGCGCAGCGCTGACTTCCTGAACACCAGCAAAAACCCGCAGGCCACGTTCAAATCCACAGAGGTGAAGAAAGAGGGTGATGAGCTGAAAATTACCGGCGATCTTACGCTGAATGGCGTGACAAAACCGGTGACGCTGGAGGCGAAAATGCTGGGTGAAGGTAAAGACCCGTGGGGCGGCTACCGCGCTGGCTTTGAAGCCGAGGGAGAAATTGCGCTGAAAGATTTCAACATCACCAAAGATCTGGGGCCAGCGTCGCAGAAGGTTCAGCTGATGATTTCGGTTGAAGGTGTGCGTCAGTAAAACAATACGCCGCCTGAAGCTGACTTCAGGCGGCCATGATTATTTTTTCACTGGCGAGGGAATGGTCATATTTAACAGGCCACGCGACTTGTTAAAGATTTTGTTGCCATTTTCACGTCCCGCCCGGCGAGCACGCTGCTCTTCCGGAGAGAGTTTTGCCTCTTCCTGACAGATCGGGCTGCAACAGTTCTCAAACTTCTCTGCACAGTTTTTGCACTGAATAAACAGCAGATGACAGCCGTCATTCACGCAATTGACGTGAGTGTCGCAGGGTTCGCCGCACTGATGACAGTTCGACAGCACGTCGTCAGAGATGCGCTCACCCATCCGCTCATCAAACACAAAGTTTTTGCCTTTGAAGCGTACCGGTAAACCCTGCTCACGCGCGCGTCGGGCATATTCAATGATGCCGCCTTCGATGTGATAGACATCCTCAAAGCCGTTATGCCGCATCCAGGCGCTGGCCTTTTCACAGCGGATCCCGCCGGTGCAGTACATCACGATCTTTTTGTCTTTCTTATCCTGCAGCATATCAACGGCCATCGGCAGCTGATCGCGGAAGGTATCAGCGGGCACTTCCAGCGCATTGTCGAAGCGACCCACTTCATATTCGTAGTGGTTACGCATATCCACGAACAGGGCGTCAGGATCGTCCAGCATGGCGTTAACTTCGGCCGCTTTCAGATACTGACCCACGTCGCTGGCATCAAAGCTGTCGTCTTCAATACCGTCCGCGACAATGCGGTCACGCACTTTCAGACGCAATACCCAGAACGATTTCCCATCATCATCCAGCGCAATATTCATGCGCAGGTTGTTCAGCGCCGGATCAAAGCTATACAGCCATGCTTTCATCTTTTCATACTGGCTGGCGGGCACGCTGATCTGCGCATTAATCCCTTCGTGCGCCACATAGACGCGGCCAAACACCTTAAGTGCCGTCAGGCCAAGGTAGAGCGCGTCACGGAATGCTTTAGGATCGGCAATCTGGAAATATTTATAAAAAGAGACAGTAGTGCGCGGCTCAGTTTCAGCCAGCATGCGCGCCTTCAGCTCTTTATTGGAAACGAGGTTATGTAACACTGGCATGGTGTTCTTTCCTGTTATCAATAGGAGAAATTTAGCGGGCACATGATACCTGATTTCACCGGGATGCAAAGGCCAGTGTCAGAATTGAACATTAATTGCTGTTTTTTCCGGCGCCATCTGGATTGTTAACGCCAGCCTGCAGTAGCCTGTTCTGCCAGTGATATTTATACGCACGATAAAAACTGGCACAATAGCCAAAATCAATGAGATATCAGCACCGCACGGTGCGCGACGCAGGAAAATACTCTTTCACATGACCCAGTTGCCTCAGTTTTCACGAGAACTGCTTCACCCGCGCTATTGGCTGACCTGGCTGGGTGTCGCTTCACTTTATCTTTTGGTGCTACTTCCTTATCCCCTGCTCTATGTTCTCGGCTGCAATATTGGTCGTATTGGGATGCGTTTTATGAAGCAGCGCGTCAATATCTCCCGTCGTAATCTGGAATTAAGTTTTCCGGATATGCCGTTCAATGAACGCGAAGCGATGGTTAAGCACAATTTCGAATCGGTTGGCATGGGATTAATTGAAACCGGTATGGCGTGGTTCTGGCCTGACTGGCGCATCAATAAATGGCATAAGCCTTCAGGGCTGGAGCATATTCAGCAGGCGCGCGACAGTCAGCGCGGCGTGCTGCTCATCGGCATGCACTTTCTGACGCTGGAAATTGGTGCGCGCATGTTTGGTATCCACAATCCAGGCATTGGTGTCTATCGCCCTAATGACAACAAATTGATCGACTGGCTGCAGGTTAAAGGCCGCATGCGATCCAACAAAAGCATGCTGGACCGTAAAGATCTTAAAGGCATGATCCGGGCGCTGAAGCACGGCGACATTATCTGGTATGCACCCGATCACGATTATGGCCCACGCAGCAGCGTCTTTGTGCCCTTCTTTGCCGTGGAAAAGGCGGCCACCACGGTGGGAACGCATCTGCTGATCCGCACCGGTAAACCGGCTGTCATTCCTTTCGTGCCGCGTCGTCTGCCTGGCGGTCGCGGCTATGAACTGATGATATTGCCCGACATCAGCGGCGAATTCTCGCTGGAAAGTGATGTCGCGACCGCAGCCAGAATGAATCAGGTGGTTGAAGAAGGTGTGCTGCTGGCACCTGAACAGTACATGTGGCTCCACCGCCGCTTTAAAACCCGCCCCGAGGGCGAACCGTCCCGCTATTAATGTGTTCGCGCTGAATGTCCGCCAGGCATTTAGCGCGTTTTACTCCACTCCCTGCTAAATAAATAGGTCGCGCATTGCTGACTCCGCTTTTAAGCGAAACCGCAGGTCCAGCCATTAATAAACCTCTATATTCATAATATAATTTTTATCTGTCTGAAGTTAAAATCGCTAATCAATTAACAGGCCGGCAGGCGTCATGTAGCCTGTTTCGGATAATATTAATTAATATTGCAGCGACCTTTATTAAATGTGTTATGGCGCTGATTATTCTGCATGCCAGGCCTAATCCTATTTAGCTGCTCTTAACGGTATCTCACCGCTTATGAATCGATAAAAATTAACTTATTTTACAAGCTATTGCCTTGAGAATTTGGCTTATATTCCATTTTACATTTTTTTAACAGCCCGATAGACCGTTATGGAATTTGAAGTCATTTAAGCTTATCGGTAGTTTCTTTCGTGACAGTCAGACGTTTAACGGCTCTGGCCAAAATTATAAAAAGACAACACAGCAAACCTCTAATGGGACAGTTAATATGAACAAAGGTCTCTACTATTACGTCACTATTGGTACCGATCAGGACAATTATCATTTTCTTCATCGTAAGGGGTGCAAACGTATGCCTGACAAAGAAGAGGTCATATTCATCGGCACCTTATATAATCTGAGTCAGGCACTCTCTATCGCCAGAATTAACTTTAAGAAAGTTAAGCCCTGTATAAAATGTTGTATCCGTTACTCAGCCCCCGTGATTCATGACTCCGTTCAACCCGTTCTGCACTTCCCGCAAAAGATGATCTGACCCTGACTGGCGGGAAATGGTTTATTTCCCGCCAGTTGCACTAGCCCGCCCTTTCCCTCCCCTGAATTTCGTCTATCCTTCACTGAAATCCAATGAATCTGCAGTTATTGAACCCGGTAAGGAGAAGATCGATGAGCATGTACAGTACATTAGAGGAAGCGATTGATGCTGCACGTGAAGAGTACCTCGCTAATAACCCTGAGGTAGATGAAGCAGAAGCATCGATCAGCCAGTTTGGCCTGCAGAAGTATGTGATGCAGGATGGCGATATCATGTGGCAGGCTGAGTTTATGGCCGATGAAGGTGAAGCAGGCGAATGTCTGCCCTTCCGCAGCGGTGAAGCCGCACAGGCGATCTTTGATGCTGACTTTGATGAAGTTGAACTGCGTCAGGAGTGGTTAGCGGAAAATACCCTGCACGAGTGGGATGACGGCGAATTCCAGCTTGAGCCGCCGCTGGACACCGAAGAGGGTGAAGCCGCAGCACAAGAGTGGGAAGATGATAACAGCGACTCCGATCGCAGTTACTCGTAAGGACCGTGACTGGCATCCACCGGCAACAACAGGGTGTCAACCACCAGCGACAGCGGTAAATCGAGGATCGTTAAGACCCGCCACCCGCTGTCGCGTACATCCCACTGTACGCCGGGATAGTACTGATTACCGTGCCCCTGCCCGGGGATGGTGCGACTGATAATACTGCCGCATCCGCTTAAGCAGAGCACCCCTGCTGCGACAACTCCAGCCTTTAAGAACGCTTTCACCACTGATATCCGCCATACACAGCCGTTGAGATCGTCACGCGCTACTCGCGGTGACTGCCAGCAAATAATTTATCAGCGAATCGCTGTTTTAATCCGATAAAAAAAGCGGCATCGCTGCCGCTTTTTCAGATTACGCGTTTTTTGCCAGCGCGTTCGGGTTGAGGTTAAGCTTCTGATAACTCTCGACCCACTGATGATACTTGTCCGCATTTTCCCATAGTCGGGTATGGACACGGGCCAGCACCACCGGATCGCTGATCAACTGCAGACGCTGTTCGCGACCCAGTTTATCCGGCGAATCGCTCAGCGCCTGATCCACACGACGGTCACGGGCATAGTCCAGTAACTGGCTCTGGCGGTGGCGCGATGTCGCCAGTGCGGTTGCCAGTGCGTTAAAGGCAGGATGGAACAAGGCATGCATAAAGCCATTTTCCAGCGCACGCTCACGGTTCAGCACCACATAGCGATCGGTATCCACCAGCTCCTGCGGCGGCGAGTACTCTTCCGGGATCAGGAACAGTTTGGCTTTCTTGCTCTTGATACCCAGGGTTGAGCGGCTCGACATCACCGATACAAACGGCGACAGGATCAGTGAGAAGACAATCGGCGCCAGCCACCACAGGAAGTTAAGATCCAGCAGTCCCATACCCGTCGCCCATACCAGACCCAATGCCATCTGCGAACCGTGACGTTTAAACGCCTCGCTCCACGGAGTGGCATCGTCATCACGCTGCGGTGAGTTCCACACGACTTCCCAGCCAAGGAAAGCGCTGACGACGAACACCGTATGGAACAGCATACGCACCGGTGCCAGCAGCACCGAGAACAGCGTTTCCAGCACCAGTGAAGCCAGCAGGCGCAGAGGGCCACCGTAGGCCTTCGATCCTTTAAACCAGATCAGCACTACACTCAGCATCTTCGGCAGGAACAGCAGCACCATGGTGGTGGAGAACAGCGCTATCGCCAGCTCCGGACGCCACTGCGGCCAGACCGGGAACAGCTGCCTCGGTTGCAGGAAGTAAGTCGGTTCCATCAGCGTATGCACCACCTGTAAGGCAGTGGATAGCGCCAGGAACATAAACCACAGCGGAGCCGACAGGTAAGACATAACACCGGTCAGGAACACCGCACGGTGAACCGGGTGCATCCCTTTAACCAGGAACAGGCGGAAGTTCATCAGGTTACCGTGACACCAGCGACGGTCACGCTTCAGCTCATCCAGCAGGTTCGGTGGCAGCTCTTCATAGGAACCCGGCAGGTCATAGGCAATCCAGACACCCCAGCCAGCACGACGCATCAGCGCAGCTTCTACGAAGTCATGCGACATGATCGAACCGGCAAAGGAGCCCTCGCCCGGTAACGGAGCCAGCGCACAGTGCTCAATAAAGGGTTTCACGCGGATAATCGCGTTGTGACCCCAGTAGTGAGACTCGCCCAGCTGCCAGAAGTGCAGACCAGCCGTGAACAGCGGACCATAGACGCGGGTCGCAAACTGCTGACAACGTGCATACAGCGTATCCATACCCGATGCTTTCGGCGACGACTGGATGATCCCGGCATTCGGGTTCGCATCCATCATGCGTACCAGACCGGTGAGACACTCACCGCTCATGACGCTATCGGCATCCAGCACGACCATGTAGCTGTAGTTGCTGCCCCAGCGACGGCAGAAGTCATCGATGTTGCCGCTTTTACGCTTCACACGACGACGACGACGACGATAGAAGATCTTGCCTGCCCCACCGACATCCCGCACCAGTTCCATCCAGGCTTTCTGTTCGGCAATGGCGATATCCGCATCGTAGCTGTCGCTGAGGATGTAGACGTCAAAGTGTTCAGCGTTACCGGTGCGAACCACGGATTCCCAGGTCGCACGTAAACCGGCATAGACACGCTCAACGTCTTCATTACAGATCGGCATAATCAGCGCGGTACGATGTTCCGGATTAAGCGGCTCATCTCCAACCGTTGAATACGAGATACTGTATTTGTCACGTCCAATCAGCAGCTGCAGGAAGCCCATCAGGGCCGTCCAGAAGCCGGCAGAGACCCAGCAGAAGAGTATCGCAAACAGGAACAGGATCCCGGTCTGCAACAGATAAGGCAGGATCTGCATCACTGACTGCTGCCAGTTCTGGTTGATCATCTCCATCGGGTCCAGAAGCGTCCAGCCCTGATAAGGCAGAATACTCTTCATATACCAGGTGGCGACCACGGTCTGGAAAATCGTCAGGATCAACAGAATGTAGCGGCGAATCGAACCCACATGACGCCACTTCTCTTCGGCACGCCGCTCTTCCGCGTTGGTATAACGCGGAATCGTTTTGTGTCCACGCAGTGAGTCCCAGGCACGGGCGACCGGGTTGGTACGCCACGCTTCCGGGAACATCAGTGAGCGTTTGACCTTCGGCATCGCCTTCAGCGTAGTGCGGTCGAGATAATCTTTACCCAACTGCTGACCGTCGGCCAGCGAATCGGGCCAGGCCATTTCAACCCGCGATGAGACCGATTTTAACGGCGCATCATCGGGACGATCACTGGCTGCGACATCCCTTCCCAGCGCATCATGGATGAAGTGGAACTCGCCGGCATTCTGCAATGAGACGCTCAGGCGAGCCTTCCCTGCCGCATCCAGCGGCAGAGATTCCACATAACGTTGAGGTGTAAAAGTCGATTTATTCATTGGCAGGTAACTGATAGCTCCAGGTTTCCGTCAATGTCTTGTCGCCGCTAACCAAGGCCGCACGCATTTCTGTGGACTGCTTGGCATCTTTCACACGCAGACGCAACACCAGACGCCAGCCTTTGGTGACCGGGTTATAACGTACGCTCTGCTCAACCACATCAGCATTTTTACCGACGCTGACCTGCGGTGCCACCTGACTGTTTTCCGCCATCTTGCTCATGTCTTTACCCACGAAGTCGATGGTGAAAGCCACGGTGCCATCCGGCTGACGCACCAGATTAGACTGCTTCACGTCACCCGCTGAACGCAGGGTGTTTTTGACCCAGGCGGTATCATCGGAGTGCAGCTGGTTTTCGTCGCGCGAGAAGTGCAGACGATACTTGAAGTTCATCTCTTTGCCAGGCTCTGGCAGCGTCTCTGGCGTCCAGAACGCAACGATGTTGTCGTTGGTTTCATCAGCCGTCGGGATTTCAACCAGTTCAACCCGGCCTTTACCCCAGTCGCCGATTGGCTCAACCCAGCCGCTTGGACGCAGGTCGTAGCGGTCATCGAGATCCTGATAGTTGTCAAAGTCACGCCCACGCTGCAGCAGACCAAAACCTTTCGGATTCTCGATGGTGAAGGTGCTCACCGCCAGATGACGCGGGTTATTCAGCGGACGCCAAATCCACTCCCCGTTGCCATTATGGATAGAGAGACCATCAGAGTCGTGCAGTGCCGGACGGAAGTTGTTCACCGTTGAAGGCTGGTTCTGACCAAACAGGAACATACTGGTCAGCGGTGCGATACCCAGTTTGCCGACGTTATCACGCAGGTAAACTTTTGACTGCACGTCAACCGTTGACGCTTCACCCGGATGCAGCACAAAGCGATACGCACCCGCCGCACGCGGCGAATCGAGCAGTGCGTAGATCACCAGTTGCTTGTCCTGTGGTTTAGGACGCTGAATCCAGAACTCTTTGAAGCGCGGGAACTCTTCACCGGACGGCAAGGCCGTATCGATGGCAAGGCCACGCGCCGACAGGCCATACACCTGACCGGCACCGATCACACGGAAATAGCTCGCGCCCAGGAAGCTGGCGATCTCATCGTTTTTACCCTTGTTGTTGAGTGGGTAAAGCACTTTGAAACCCGCAAATCCGAGGTTTTTCACCGCTTCCGCGTCATGTTTTACATTACCGAAATTAAAATAATCGGGGTTGTATTTAATCTCGCGCACCGCGCTGCCGGTCACTTCGTTGATCTGCACCGGAGTATCGAAATACATACCCTGATGATAGAACTCCAGCTTGAATGGCGTGCGCAGTTTGCCCCAATACGCTTTATCGTGGTTAAACTGGATCTGCTGGTAATCAGCAAATTTCATTTCACGAAATTGAGAGGGTAAATTGCTTTTAGGCGCTTCGAAGCTTTTCCCTGCCAACGCTTTGGCTTGTTTGGCTACATCATCGATGTTAAACGCCCAACTGTTATTGGCGTACAACGCCAGCAGAACTGCAGTACCAATCCAGCGTACCTTCATCAGTCCGGCTTTATTTTTTTCTTTAGTCAGCACATCCCCCCCTTTCGTGTGCTTAAATCAAACCCGTTTATCTTAAAGGATTATTCGGTTTTCCGACAGCTTATGCGCAACATTGTTCCCGCATTTCGTCTGGCATTACGCTACTTTTAGGACAATTAGACACTACGGATTCCACTGATAGTATACCTGGTTTATCCCAGGTAGAATTTTCACAGAGCATAATCCGGTTTCAGGGTGAAACCGGCTAAACGTACTAACGAACTGGAACTTTATGAGTACTGTAAAACCTGAACGTGAATACTTCCTCGACTCCATCCGCGCGTATCTGATGTTACTGGGGGTGCCGTTTCACGTTTCCCTCATCTACTCCGCGCAGAAATGGGCAGTAAACAGTCATGAGGCCTCACTTTGGCTGACGCTGCTGAACGATTTTATTCATGCGTTTCGTATGCAGGTGTTTTTTGTCATCTCGGGATACTTCTCCTACATGCTGTATCTGCGCTATCAGCCGCGTCGCTTCCTGAAAGTGCGACTGGAGCGTGTGGGGATCCCGCTCCTCACCGCCGTTCCGCTGCTCACGCTGCCGCAGTTTTTCATGCTGAAAGAGTGGACCGATAAGCTGGCTGACTGGCCCCGATTCACGCCCTATCAGAAGTTTAATAACCTGGTATGGGAGCTGATTTCGCATCTGTGGTTCCTGGTCGTGCTGGTGATGCTGACCACGCTGGGTATGGTGACGTTCCGCTGGCTGCGCGATCAGCATCGCACCATTGATTACTCCCGGGTTGGCTGGGGCACACTGACCGCTGGCGTGCTGGCGTGGGCACTGGTGTGGTGTGTGTTCCGCCGTCTGGTATTTATTTTCCAGCCTGACTGGCTGATGGATGGCCTGTTCAACTTTATTGTGATGCAGACGCTCTTCTATCTGCCGTTCTTTATGCTGGGCGCGCTGGCGTGGAAGCATCCACCGCTCAAGCAGCTGTTTGTGCGGTTTAATCCGGTGATGTGGATTGGCGCGGTGGTGATGTTTGTCGCCTACTGTGCTAATCAGCGTCTGAGCAGTGGCGATGGCTGGTTGTATGAGCTGGACGCGATTATCACGACGCTGATGGGCCTCTGCATGCTGAACGTCTGCTTCTGCTTCGGTCACAAACTGCTGAACGCCCATTCGCCGCGCATCATGTATCTGGTCAATGCGTCGCTGTTTATCTATCTGGTGCACCATCCGCTGACGTTGCTGTATGGCATTTATGTCACGCCACGGATTGAAAACAACACGCTGGGCTTCTTCGTTGGCCTGCTGATGGTGTTTGGCATTGCGTTTCTGCTGTATGAGATTCACCTGCGCATCCCGCTGCTGCGGTTCCTGTTCTCCGGGAAGTTTGAGCGTAAACAGGCCGGACAAGGGAATTGATGCTGTTATATACAGACAGCACAAAAACTTAAAGCGATGGGAGCAAACGCCAGTAGCAAAGCATAGCGGGCCAGGGATGGCCCGCGCTGAGCCCGCCATGGATGGCGGGTTTTGCGTCTTTGCGAAGGGCGTATGCTCCCTGAGCCCGCGCAGGGTCCATCCTGGATCTTACAGCAGCCACTCAATCGGCAGTCTCCACACCAATCGCACCTGAAGCCGTTGCCACCAGGAGCAGCCAGGCTCGTGTTTGTGCACGATCTGCTGCGGCTCATCCGGATACTCCAGCCAGTTGACCCTTCCCCACTTATCCAGCCGCAGCGTCCATGCCCGATCGCGCATGGACTGGCTGAAGCGCTGATGCGTCTCTGCGGCCAGCGCCGCACTCTCGATCACCAGCCCCATCTCGGTATTCAGCACCGCGGAGCGGGGATCGAAGTTAAATGAGCCGATAAACAGCGTCTTTTGATCCACTGAGAAGGTTTTGGCATGCAGACTCGAGCCAGAGTTACCGGTTAAGCCCCGGTCGTGCGGGGCATCGGGCACGCCCGCCTGCGGTTTCAGCTCATAGAGTGCGATACCATGCCGCAGCAGTTTCTTGCGCCACTTGGCGTAACCGGCATGCACAATCGACACATCGTTGGCCGCCAGCGAGTTGGTCAGAATGGCAATTTTCACCCCTTTACGCCTTAGCGACAGCAACTGTGCAACGCCAGCGCGGGTCGGCACAAAGTAGGCAGAGATAATATCGAACTGCTCCTGCGGCGTGCCAATCACCTCGAGCATCCGCTGCGGCAGCAGGCTTCTGGCGCGCGCTTTGCCCAGCCCTTTACGCGGATCGTCGCTCAGCAGGCGCGCTTTTGCCCACGTCAGGTCCAGCGTGCCCTCTTCCAGCTCCTGCAGCAGCGAAGAGTTTTCCAGTCGCTGAAGGTAGCGCTGTACCGGTTCACTGTGACGCCATTCGGGTGGCAGACTCACACTGTCCTCTTCCGGTTCATCTTCATCCAGCACCTGTTGCAATGGCGAGACCGGCTTACTCCGCCAGTAGCGCTCAAAATCCTCTGCGACCTCTTTCACCACCGGGCCAATGGCCATCACGTCCAGATCGGCAAACAGCGGTTCATTGCCGGTGCCGAAATATTCGTCGCCGATATTACGTCCACCCACCACGGTCGTGACACCATCCACCGTAAAGCTCTTGTTGTGCATGCGGCGGTTCAGACGGGCAAAATCGGTGAGATAGCCCAGCGCACGCAGGGTACGAAACGAGAACGGATTAAAAAGCCGCACTTCGATATTGGGATGGCGGTTGAGCTGAGCCAGCGTATCGTCCAGGCCCGGCGTATTGTTGTCATCCAGCAACAGTCGCACCTTCACGCCGCGACGGGCCGCCTCCAGCAAGGCGCTGAACAGCAACCGGCCAGAGAGATCGTTTTGCCAGATGTAGTACTGAATATCGAGTGAACGCTCCGCTTTTTGTATCAGCAGATAGCGGGCAGCAAAAGCATCCAGTCCGTCGCTCAGCTGATGAACACCGCTCAGCCCCGGATGGCGCTGACATTCTGGCTCCAGCTGTGTTTCCAGCCAGCTGCTACGTTCCAATGGCTGGGAGAGCTCAAACGCTTCGGTCATGACAATTCCCTGTAAAATGCAGTTATTTTTATTATTCCCCGGCCCGACCTCTGGCGCTATACCTCTGTTCCGAATGAGCAGGCGGTCACGGGCGTTTTTTAGTCTAGACTTAACCGGACGATCTGTGACCGGCATTAGCCCGGCAGGAGAGGAATATGTCTCATCAACCCCTTACAGATACCCGCCAGCGCTACCATCCCAGCCTGTTTCGCAGCTTTTTCCAGGGAAGTTTCCCCTGCTCCACCGCCTGCCGTACGCCGGGCAAACGGCTCGATATGGTCTCCACCAGCGGCCACGATATGCTGCTGGAAAAAGATTATGCCGCGCTGGCTGAGCAGCATCTGCTCACCGCGCGAGACGGTGCGCGCTGGCATCTGATTGAAAAGATCCCCGGACAGTATGACTGGCAAAGCTTTCTGCCGATGGTAGAAGCGGCGCGACGACAGCAGATGGAGATCATCTGGGAGCTGGCGCACTTTGGCTATCCCGATCATCTTAATATCTGGAAAGCCGAATTTGTTGACCATTTTAGTCGTTTCGCCCGCGCGATGGCACAACTGATGCGCGATGAAGGCATCGAACACCCCTTCTTTACGCCGGTGAATCAAATCTCATTCTGGTCATGGGCCGGGGCGGATGTGGCCTGGTTAAATCCTCATGCTGCGAATCGCGGTAAAGAGCTGAAGCGTCAGCTGGTCCGCGCCTCGCTGGCCGCCATTCATGCCATTCGCGAAGTCTATCCGGAAGCACGTTTTGTCCTGACCGACCCGCTGGTACAAATTGCCCATCATCCCGATAACCCCGACAGCAAACCCTATGCCGATGCCCAGCATCAGGCACAGTTCGAAGCCTGGGATATGCTGGCCGGTCGCGTCGATAAAGAGTTAGGCGGCAGTGAAGATTGCCTGGATATTCTCGGCCTGAACTACTATCCCGACAACCACTGGTTTTTCCCCAATCAGCCCATGTCGCTGGAGGATCCGGCGCGTGTTCCGCTGCATATTTTGCTGGCGCAGTGCTGGCAGCGCTACCAGCGGCCGATGCTGATTGCCGAAACCGGCGCAGAGGGCGACGCGCGCGCCCCCTGGCTGCAGGAGATCAGTGAAAACGTGGCTGTGGCGCTGGATCAGGGCATTGCGGTGGAGGGCATTTCGCTCTATCCGGTGGTGGAGTATCCCGCCTGGGCGGATGATCGGCGTTCGCCGGGTCCGCTGCTGGGATTAGCCGATCCGAATGGCAACCGTAACCTGCATGAGTCTCTGTCGCTGGTGTTACGCAGTCAGCAGATTAAATTTGCCACGCGTAATGCGTAATCAGACATGCTGAGAGGGGGGCTTTTTGGGGTAACAGGAGCGAACGTCGAGGGAGGGATCGGCAGGATGACGTACGTCGGTCAGCCAGACCATAGTAAACAGGAAGGTGACCCCGATGAGGCAGGCCGCCAGCAAACCGATAATTGCGATTAATTTGTCATCTCCGGAGTCCATCGCCTTCTCCTTATTCAATCCGTTGAATCCAGTGCGTGTCAGCTCATCCAGAGCGTAATCATCAGGACAAAGATTATAAGCGTTACCGAGGTCACCGCAAGCACCACTATCGCAAAGTGCGCATCGTCAAGTGACTGGCGAATTGGCTCATCGTGATCGTCGGGTGGCGAGGGCAAAGACATAACTATCCTGTGAAAAAATAGGGGCCGCCGGAAGTGAAGCGGTGAGTGACAGTGTAGAGGAAAGGCGGTTTATCGTCCGGTTCTTTCGTCCGAAAAATAAACTGGCCCGTGCCAGCACGGCACGGGCCGGAGATCAGACGCCGCGCCAGCGCTTGAAGATCAGGGAGGTATTTATCCCACCAAAGGCAAAGTTATTGCTCTGGATATAGTCGGTCTCCAGCTCTCGCGGCTCACCCATGATGTAATCCATCTGACCGCCGTCGGCGGCCGGTTGCGTCAGGTTAAGCGTTGGCGCAAACCACCCTTCCCGCATCATCTCAATGCTCATCCAGGCTTCCAGCGCCCCGCAGGCACCCAGCGTATGACCAAAATAGGACTTCAGTGAGGAGATCGGCGTGGATTCGCCAAACACCGCCGCTGTCGCCAGACTTTCGGCCATGTCACCCCGTTCTGTGGCGGTGCCGTGCGCATTCACATAACCGACGTCTGCGGCTGTAATACCGGCGCTTTGCAACGCCCGCTCGATGCAGATCTGCATGGTTTCACGCTGCGGCTGCGTGATATGCGCGGCGTCGCAGTTGGTGTGGAAACCGGTAAGCTCGGCGTAAATCGTGGCGCCACGCGCCAGGGCATGTTCCAGTGACTCCAGAATTAGCGTACCGGCGCCTTCGCCAATCACCAGACCATCACGCTGCTGATCAAAAGGTGCAGGCGTGGTGTGCGGTGCATCATTACGCTGGCTGGTGGCAAACAGGGTGTCGAACACCGCCGCTTCCGACGGACAGAGCTCTTCCGCCCCCCCGGCGACCATCACCGTCTGATAACCGTGACGAATCGCTTCCCAGGCATAGCCAATCGCCTGGCTGCCAGAGGTACAGGCGCTGGAGGTCGGGATCACCCGGCCACGCAGGCCGAAAAACAGCCCGGCATTGACGGCCGTGGTGTGCGGCATCATCTGCACATAGGTGGTGCCGGTAATATTGTTGGTGTGCTTTTCCGTCAGCATGGTGGCGAACTCACTGACCGGACCGGTGCTGCCGGTCGAAGAGCCGTAGGCGATACCTGTTTCTCCGCTGGTCAGCACGGGGTGGTCAATCAGACCGGCCTGGGTCAGCGCCAGCTCGGTCGCACGGGTTGCCAGCAGCGAAACGCGACCCATGGCGCGGATACGCTTGCGGGTGTAGTGCGCAGGCAGTTCAAAGTTATCCACGGGCGCGCCGAGCAGGGTATGCAGCCCATCGTAGATCTGCCACTCGGGCATAAAGCGCACCGCATTGCGGCCTGCACGGATACGCGCCGAGACTTCTGCCCAGGATTCACCAAAGGCGGTCACACCGCCCATACCGGTTACGACTACCCGCTGAATCACAGCATGCCTCCATTAATTGAAATCACCTGACGCGTCACGTAACCAGCGATATCGGACATCAGATAACTCGCCAGCCCGGCGACCTCTTCAGCCGCGCCCATGCGCTTCATCGGGACGATTTTCATTGCTTCTTCAATCACCTGAGGTTCCATTCCCTCCATGCCAGTGTCGATGAGACCCGGCGCGATGCAGTTAACGGTGATTTTGCGTTTCGCCAGCTCAATCGCCAGCGCTTTGGTGGCCCCGATAATGCCCGCTTTCGCCGCGCTGTAGTTGACCTGACCTCGATTGCCCATCATCCCGGAGACCGATGAGAGCGTAATAATGCGGCCACCACGGCGCAGGCCGATCATCGGCATCACGCAGGGCTGGATTACATTGTAAAAACTGTCGAGATTGGTGTGGATCACGCTGTCCCACTCCTCATCCGTCAGGGCGGGAAACGCCGCATCACGAGTGATACCGGCATTACTCACCACGCCATAGTAGGCACCGTGTTGCTCAATGTCCGCCTCCAGCGCGGCGCGGGTGGCCGCCCGGTCAGCGACATCAAATCCCAGCACACGGCCGCTGCCGCCTGCGGCTTCGATCTGCTGCAGGCACTGCTCAGCGCCTGCGCGATCGCGGTTGAAATGCACGATAACCTGATAGCCATCCTGGGCGAGACGCAGCGCAATGGCGCGGCCAATGCCTTTACTGGCACCCGTCACTAATACCGAATCTGTCATGGCTGTTTTCCTTGTGACATCAATTGCTGTAACTCTGCTTCATTGGGTTGATAAGTGTTCAGACGACCACTGGCAAGCCGTTGCGTGCCATAACGAATGTCGCCCTCAAAGCTGCCCATGCGGTCATCGCGCATCAGCAGCGTCATTCGGATATCCAGCGTGACACCCGCGGGAAAGAGCGGCTTCTCGGCCCGCCAGCCGCGTCCGCCCAGCAGCATACCGGGCGGGATGAGGGTTGCGCCGCCCTGCTTTGCGTGCCAGCCCGACCAGACGCCCACGGTCTGCGCCATCATCTCGACGCCAAACCAGGCAGGCAGTTCGCCCTGTGGCGTCAGAAACGGTGTCAGTACGCCACCGGCGCAGGTTGATACCTGACAGTGAACCTGGTCTTCATCAACGGCGCTCAGCTGATCAAGCAGCAGCATCGGCGCAGCGTGCGGCAGCCACAGTGCCGCGGGAGAATTAATGTCCATCAAGGCGTCCCAGAATCAGGCAGGTATTATTGCCGCCAAAGGCGAATGAATTCGAGGCGATGACCGGCCGTTGCAGCGCCTGCGGCTGTAACAGCAATCCGCAATCCGGCAGCGTCTCATCCTGCGCCGCCTCACTGAAATCCTGGGCGGGCAGCGGCAGATTGTGTAGCAGGATCAGCGCGCTGAGTGCGGCTTCACAGACTCCCGCTGCGCCGAGCGTATGGCCGGTCAGATGTTTGGTCGAGCTGCACGGCACCACATTGCCAGACAGGCGCGCAATGACAGCCGCTTCCATCTGGTCGTTCAGCGGCGTCGCTGTGCCGTGCAGATTGATATAGCCGACCTGCTGCGGCAACAGATTCGCCTGTTTCAGTGCCATGCGCATCGCGCGTTCAGCGCCCTCACCCTGCGGATGCGGCGCGGACATGTGCCAGGCATCAGAAGATTCGCCTGCGCCCAGCAGCGCCAGCGGCTGCGGTTCGCGCGTCAGCAACATCAGCGCGGCCCCTTCGCCAATTGAAATGCCATCACGATCGCGGCTGAACGGCGCACAGCGACGTTCAGAGAGCGACTCCAGGCTGTCGAAGCCATTAATCGGCATCCGGCTCAGCGAGTCCGCACCGCCCACCAGCGCGACATCCGCCAGCCCCGCCGCAATCAGCCGCTCGCCACTGATCATAGCGCGGGCGCTGGAGGAACAGGCGGTGGAAATGGTATAGGCCGGACCATCCAGCTGCAGATAGTGCGCCAGAAAACGTGAAGGATCGCCCAGCTCCTGCATCTGATAGTGATAATCGGGCTGGTTGCCGCGAATCTGCTGATCGCCCTCATCCACGCCCGAGGTACTGGTGCCCAGCACAATCGCCACTCTGCTGGCACCGTAGCGGGCGATCGCCGCATCGAGTGCCGGACGGATCTGCGCCAGCGCGGCCAGCAGCAGCTGGTTATTGCGGGTATTGTGCGCGCTCAGGGCAGCAGGAATGGGTGGCAGCTCGCCTTCAACCCTGCCGAGCCAGCAGGCGCGGTCACCGCTCAGCCAGCCATAGCGCAGCTGCATGCCGGGTGCCTCACCTTTCTTCAGGCTGTCTGCAATCTGCTGACTGTCATTACCCAGGGCATTCAGCATGCCGATGGCAGAGATGTAAATCATGAGGCGTCCAGATGTTGAATGCGGATCTGATAGCCAAAGGCATGTTGCTGAATGCTGATCGGCTGGCGCTGATTACCGCGTTGCAGATAATCGATTTCGGTCACCAGCTGGTTATCGGCATCGAACAGCCGTCGCTTTAACCCCTGATCCTGCAGCGTCCAGCCTGGCGGCAGCTGTTTTTGCCACACATCCAGCGGCCAGTAGCTGAGCATGATGTCCGCCAGCACCTGACTGGCAGGTGGCATCTGCGGCAGCGGCATCAGCTGCTGAGTGTGAATACCGCTGGCATCGTAGCGCAGGCTGAACAGGCGGATACCCACCGAAGAGAGCCCGGCCAGATCGATTTGCTGTTCATCGGCGCTGAGCAGCACCAGCAGTGACTGACTCTGACCTTTAACCTGCCCGGTCAGCAACTGCTGCTGCTGAAAGGCCGGACGGATGCCCGGCGGTGGCAGCGTCACCTTCACGCCCGGCTTCAGCCAGGCGGTGGGACGACTGCTGTCCGGTGCATGGCCGGCACAGGCGCTGAGCAGCAGAGCCGTCAGCAGAATAAAGGCGGCGCGGATCATCGTTTACTCCTTGATCGGGTGGGTCGCATCGCCAGCGGCGACAGCAGGAACGCGCTGAAGATGCCGCTGCATAATACGGTGCCAAAACTGGCAATCGCGCTGGTGCTGCTGAAGACCAGCATTCCCAGCGTCAGTAAGGTGGTGATCATCGCCAGCGATACCGCCAGCAACGAGGTCAGCGGCGTCCCCTGTGGGTTGCTGAAAAATAGCGTGTAGTTAATGCCAATGCCCAGCACCAGAATCAGCGCCAGCAGCGCAAACAGGTTGAGCGATGCGCCGATCCAGCCCAGTGTTGCCATCGCCATCGCCAGCGACAGCAACGACGGCAGCGCGCTACGTAAGCCTGCCTTTAACCCCAGCCGCAGCACAAAACTCAGGGTAATCAGCAGCAGCGCCAGCGCCAGTAAGCCGCTGAGGAGGGAACGCCAGAAGCTGAACAGCGAGTCGTAACTGGATTTGCGGTCAATCCAGCTGACGCCCGGGTGCTGCTTAGCCAACGCTGCGAGAGCGGCGCTGTCTTTTACACCGCTGGTGGGGATCAGAACGCCGCTCTGCCCGTCCGGCAGCGTCAGCCATAGCAGACGCCAGCCTTCACTCAGCGGACTCGCCAGCCAGACATCCGGCGTCACCGCCATCGGGGTCAGATCCGGCGCAGCCAGCGCAATCCCCGCCTGTTGCAGTCGGGCTATAATCGTCGGGGCAGCCTGCTTCAGCAGCTGAAGATCCTGCTGTTGTTGCGCCAGCGACTGCAGGGGCAGCAGACGATAGCGCTGCAACCAGCCCTGCTGCTGCGCCTGGTGCAGGTCCGGTGCCAGTTTTTCCAGCCGCTGCAGCGTCTGCTGTGCGTCATCGCCCCAGACCACAAACCAGGTCTGATCGGCGCGCTGTCCGGTCAGGGTAGCGAGCTGGCGATCCTGCTCCAGCAGTTGCGCAGGCGCACTTTGCAGATGCGCGATGTCATCATCCACTTTCAGCTGGGCGATTCCGGCCAGGGCGAAGATCGCCATCGCCACGGGTAATCCGACACGCAGCCCACGCTGACGACGCCAGGCCGCAAGCCAGCGGGCCAGTGGCACCATCAGCGGCACCGGGCGCACCGGTAATCCGCGGACCAGCCATGGATAGATCAGAATCACCGTCAGGCAGGAAGCGGTTAAGCCGCTGGCGGCAAACACCGCCAGCTGACGCAGCCCCGGAAACGGCGCCAGCAGCATCAGCAGCCAGGCTATGGCGGTAGTCGCGAGTGCCAGCAGCAGCGTGCCGCGCACTTTGCGCAGGCTCTGCCACGGCGTCTGCTGATCGCCGTGAACCATCCGCTCGGTGAGATAATAGAGCGTGTAATCCGCCGAGATGCCGACAATACTCAGGCTCATCACCAGCGTCATCAGATGCAGCTCGCCGAAGCAAAGCAGCGTCATCACCGTGCCCGCCATCGCGCCAATCGCCACAGAGGTCACCGTCAGCAACAGCGGACGCAGCGAGCGGAACACCAGCAGCACCAGCAGAACGACGCCACCCAGCGTCACACTGCCCAGCGTTTTGACATCATGCTGCGCACGCTGGCTGGCGTTGTCGCTGAACAGTACTGTGCCCCGCGTCAGCAGTTTTGCCTGCGGCCAGCGGCTTTTAAGCTGCTGTTCCAGCGCGCTGAGCCGGGTAACCAGGGCATGACTTTGCTGCATACTGAAGGCGTTGTTCGCCAGCTCGCCATGCAGAAAATACCACTGCTGACCCTGCTCATCTTTTACGGTCAGCCAGCCATCATGCAGCGTCATCCGCCCGGCGTTCTGGGCCAGCGCCAGTTGTGAACCGCGCACCAGCATCAAAGGATCGCCCTGCAACTCTTTGCTGCTGACGCCCGAGAAGGCTGAGAAGAGCTGCGCCAGCAGCCAGTCGGCCTGCGCCCCGCCGCCGTTCTGCAACCGGCTGCGCGTCGCCTCATCAATCAGGCCGTTACGGTGTTGCCAGGCAAAGCGGCCCCACTGCTGTTGCTGTTGCGCATCAAGATCGCCCTGCACCTGTTTCAGGTCTGGCAGCGCACGCAGCTGAGCCAGCCACCAGGCGGCGACCTGTGGATCGTCCTGCTCACCGGGTGAAACCAGCCAGACCATCTGGCGATCCAGCCGCTGCATAAAACCCTGCTGCAGCGCAGGCGGTGCCGCGCCCAGATTCTGCTGCGGCAGCAGTGACAGCACGCTGCTGTTAAGCTGGCTGCGCGGCAGCAGAAAGGCGAGCGCTGTCGCCAGCAGCAAGCAGAGAGCCAGCCACAGGATAGCCAGCAGCCGATCGTTACGGCCCGGCAAAACGCGCCTTCTCCTCGTCGCTTAACTGCGGCGGTTCAATACGGGTGTTGCTGAGCTGAATCTGGGTTTTATCGCCCTGCTTATCGTCCAGGTTGATGCTATCCAGGAAGGCGCTGCCCGCCAGCGAGATACGGTTGAAGATTTTGTTGAGCGGCGCGGCTTTAGGCGTCAGATCCAGCGTCCAGGCTCCGTTGCCGCGATCGCTGAAGGCCACGCTGAAGTTTTCGTTCAGCACCTTCTGATCGGCCTGGAACAGCGCCCGCAACAAGTGATTAAACTGGAACATCTGCGGATTGCTGTCGGCGGTGATCACCTGCGGCTTCTGGCCGCTGAGGCTCTGCACCATGCGCTTGTCATCCAGCAAAAGCGTCATCACAAACGGCGTCTGCTGATGCCACCACAACCCCTGCTCGCGGGCTATCAGCATCTGTCCGTGCGACACCAGCGGCTGACGCATACCTGAAATGGTGCGCGTCTGGGTAAAGTCTGCCCGGATCACCGGCTGGCTGGCAAAACGCTGCTGCAGCTGATCCAGGGTGAGCGCGCTGGCGGCGCTGGCCCACAGCAGCAGGCCGGTAAGCACTATTTTCAGCATCCTTTCACTCCTAAACGTTCCAGTAAAATGTCGGGCGAAACAAAGCAAAGAGCCTGACTCTCCTGCTCTACCGCCACCTGCAGCGTATGCGCTTTTGTGGTGATCTGACCGGCAGCGTTTCGCACTTCATAGTCGATACGCAGGCGGTTCTCATATTCAGTAATCCGGGCGCTGACGCGGATCGTCTCTTCGCAGCGCAGTGGCTGGCGATATTTAACCCGGGTATCGACCACCGGCCAGACGTAGCCGCTGGCGGCCATCTCGGCATAACTGTAGTTAATGCTGCGCAGCAGAGCTTCGCGCGCCACTTCGAAAAAGCGGAAATAGTTACCGTGCCAGACCACGCCCATCGGGTCGCAGTCGTGGAATGAGACGGTCAGCACGACTTCAGCATGATGTTCAGTCATGGTCAGACTCCTTGTGGTGCGCCTGTTGATCAGGCAGCGTCCAGAAATCGAAAAAGTTGAACCAGTCGAGCGGCGCCAGCAGCGCATAATGGGCGAGTCGTTCCGCGTAGCGATCGACCGCCTGTTGCAGCGCCTGCTGACGTTGCGCCCGTGGCAGCAGCAGCGGATCGGCAAATGGCTCGCAGTGGATATGCAGTTTACCCTGTTGCTGGAGGGCGAACATCAGCAGCACCGGACAGCGCAACGCGGCCGCCAGCACAAACGGCCCCTGCGGAAACGGTGCGGCCCGGCCCAGAAAATCGCTCCAGATTACCCGACGCTCGCCGCCGCGCTGCGGATTCACCGCGGTGCGATCCCCGACAATTGCCACCCATTCACCCGCATCCAGCTTCTGTTGCAGCAGGATCGCGGTATCCGGCCCGATATCACTCACCGGCATCAGATTCACCCCCGCCTGCGGGGCGATGGTTTCCAGTACCGCCCGAAAACGTCGGGCGTTATCGGTAAACACCAGTGCATTAATCACCAGTCCGCTGACCTGCTGCGCCATCGCTCGACAGGCTTCGATGTCACCAAGATGGGAAGCGAGGATCAGCTTGCCCTGGGTTGTGGGTGCGCGGATCACCGCTTCCGCACCTGGTGCAAAATCGATATCCCGCCCCCAGCGCAGATCGCCGCGCCAGCTGGCGACTTTATCCAGCATCGCCCCGGCGAAGCGCAGGAAATGGCGATAGCTGTTTAGCCGGGGCGGTAACGCAACCTGTCGCTGCTGTGCGGCGGCGGTGACCTGCGCCAGCCATTGCCGGGAAGCGCTTCGCGCGCGCTGACCGCTCAGCCAGTAGACCGCGACAACCGGCCAGAGCAGCAGCGTAAAGGGCAGCCGCCCGCCGTAGCGATAGACTGCCAGCATAAAGCGTAATCCCCACTGTCCGCGCCGCTCTGTTTCCACAGACCAGTGCGCTGGCGCTTTACGCATCGCCAGCAGGCGCGGGATACGCGGCAGCATGCCGAAGAACAGCCGGGTATGCATCCAGGAGATGCGCAGGTTGTCATAGAGTGCATCGAAGTGCGACAGGCCGCTTGCCGGATAGGTGACGCGGGTCGTGATAAAGCGACTGCGGGTACCCTGCCAGTAAAGCCGCACCATGATTTCGGTGTCGAAATCCATGCGCTGGCCGATAGCCCGGCGATCGCACAGCGCCAGCGTCGCAGCCAGCGGATAGACGCGGAAGCCACACATGCTATCGCGGATCGACAGCGACAGCGTTTCGATCCAGACCCAGAAGTGGGTGATATAGCGACCATAAAGTCGTGATTTGGGGATCGAATCGTCATAGAGCGGCTGACCGGAGATCAGCGCATCCGGAAAGCGCTCAGCTTCCGCCAGCATCAGCGGCAGATCTTCTGCCTGATGCTGGCCGTCTGCGTCGAGCTGCACCGCATGGGTAAAGCCACGTGCCGCCGCAGCCCGCAGGCCGTGGATCACCGCAGCACCCTTACCCTGATTGCTGTCGAGCCGCAGCAGGCTGAGCTGCGGGGCGTTTAACGTCGCCAGCTGAAGCTGCGTCGCCGCATCGCTGCCGTCATCCACCACGATCACCGGCAGATTAAAGGGGGCCAGCCGCGCCAGCACCGACGCCATCATCGCGCCGTGGTTGTAGCAGGGGATCACCACGCAGGGTGAAAATGCCGTGCTTAACACAGCGCGATCTTCCCGCTGCTGGCGCTCTGCTCACCGCCGTCAGTCAGCAGGCTGTAACGGAAACTCAGGCGCGATTTTTCAGCGTCCCAGTCAATACGCAGCTGTAATAGCGAGTCGGGTGGTACCGGCTGCTGAAATTTGATGTTTTCAACGGCGGCAAACTGTTTGCCGGGCGCGAGCAGTGACACTCCGTAGTGCATTACCCAGTCGAGCTGCGCCACACCGGGCAGAATCGGCAGTTCCGGAAAATGGCCCTGAAACCAGAACAGTCCGGCCTCAACCTGCAGGGTCAGCGTGACGCTGTCAGCCTGCCGTTCCCGGCTGCGTTCAATCGGCAACATGAAAAAGTTCCTCTATTTGCGGCCAGGCGCGTTTACTCTGGGGGGTGACCGGAATGGTGGCGACAATCCGCCAGTAGCGCGGCATCGCCAGCGGTTCGAGCCAGCGCTGCAGCTGACGTTTCCACTGCTGCCTGCGCTGATGCAGAACCGCCTCACCCAGCGTGCTGTTCAGCGACAGCACGACACCAATCGCCTGACGCTCATGACGCGTTATCACCAGCGCCGCGGCATCTTCGATTCCCGGCAGGTCGGTCAGGCGACGCTCAATCTCGCTTAGTGAGATACGCTTATCACCGATTTTCACGATGCGGTCGTGACGTCCTGCCAGCTGAAATCCGCCATCCGCCTGCATATTTAGTCTGTCGTCGAGTGGCAGACCGTTTTCACCGGCAATCAGCGGCGACCAGACCTGCCAGCGTTCGGGCATCACCTGCTTGAGCCTGACCTCAGGGAAGCTGCGCCAGGGCGCGTCGGCCCGATCGCACTGACGCCAGGCCAGAATGCCAGTTTCGGTGCTGCCATAGATTTCACTGACCTGACAGCCAAAGCGCTGCCAGACCTGTTCCGCATCCGACCCGCGCAGCGCACCACCAGCAGAGACAATCAGTTCACAGGCGGGCGCGACAAGCGTGCTGTCCAGCCGCGATAAAAAGGCCGGGCTGCTGATAAAAGCATAGCGACTGTCGCGCGGAAGCTGCGCCAGCTGTTCGCCGTAAAACAGCGGCTGGGCGGAGAACGGCAGCCTGAGCATCATCGGCAGGAAAAGCCGGAACGATAAACCGTAGAGATGCTGATGGCTGACCGAGGCGATGACCCGGCAGCCCCGCAGCTGTTCGCCCCACAGGGCGCTGAGCCAGCGGCTCTCCTGCTCCATCACCGCCAGAGACCTCACCACCTGACGCGGCGCGCCGGTAGATCCCGAGGTAAAGAGCACCAGCGCTGATGACGCCGGCAGCGGCGGCAACTGACCCGTAGCTTCTGCGTCGTCGCACATCAGCAGCGGCAGGCTTACCGCCAGCGGCATGTCGCACAGCACGCCATCCAGCTGCTCCTGCATCTCATCCAGCAGGGCAGCGCGGCTGTGACCCGGCATCACCGGCGTTTTACCGGCATACCAGCATGCCAGTAGCGCCACACAGAAACGGTAGCTGTCATCAAAACAGAGCGCCCAGCGAGTGCCAGGCTGTGTCGCTAAACGCTGGCTGAAAGCCAGCACCTGACGCTGCATCGCGCTGAGCATCAGCGGTTGATCGCCTCGCCAGGCGACCTCGCGGTCGTCTCCCGTCAGCCAGTCGGCCACCCTCATGCTTTTCGCCTCACGCGCTGCCGCACCAGCCATTCAGCGCCCATCAGCACGCCGATTAACAGATAGCTGATGCCGCCGTTCCACAGCGTCCAGAGCCGCAGATCGCCATGCAGACAGGTCCAGAGCGCCATGCTGCCGTTGCCGATAAAAAACAGGCACCAGATTTGGGTAACGCGGCGGGTGTAAGGCACTGCAGCGGCAGGGAGTTCCGGCTCACGCAGCCGGGCAATACGCTCCACCAGCGGCATCGCGCTCCAGAGGGAAGCACCAAACACCAGCAGCATCGCCGAATTGACCGCCACCGGATACCACAGCAGCAGGTGCTGAGCGCGTAACAGCTGGCTGCTGACACAGAGCAGCGCGCCAAGCAGCGCCAGCCAGCCCATAACCGCACCCATCGCATTTTGCTGACGGCGCAGTTGCAGCCAGCGCAGGCCAAACAGTAGCGCCAGCAGCCAGAAGAGTCCCTGCCAGCGCGGCTGGGTCAGTGCCAGCCAGACCAGCAAGGGCCAGGCCAGCAGTGTAAGCAGATTGAGCAGGCGAAGAGTAGCAGCAGGCACGACGGATCAGGCGTCTTCGCGCATCAGTTGTTCTACAGCATCCACCACATCCTGCACGGTACGCACCGCGCGGAAGGTTTCCGGTTTGATTTTACGGCCGGTACGCTTTTGCAGGTGAACCACCATATCAACGGCATCAATGCTGTCGAGTTCGAGATCTTCATACAGACGTGCCTCGGGATGGATATCCTCAGGTGCAATTTCAAACAGGCTGGTGAGCAGTGAAGCCACTTCCTGATAAATCTCTTCTTTGTTCATCATAAGGTAGTCTCCGCTTTCAGCTGCGCTGTTGGTTGACGAACGCTGCCAGCGTCGCAACAGAGAAGAAATGGGCTCGCAGGGTTTCACTCTCCGCAGAGAGGGCCACGCCATAGCGATTTTTCACCGCCAGGCCCAGTTCCAGTGCATCAATTGAGTCCAGCCCCAGTCCCTCGCCAAACAGCGCAGCGTCGGTCTCTATATCATCGGGGCTGAGATCTTCAAGGTTCAGCGTGTCGATTATCATCTGTTTGATATCGTTAATTAATGAATCCATACCGGTTTTCGTCTTACCTGTTCTGGGGGACCAGCGCCTGCTCTAAGTGGCGGGTCAGGCGACGCGCGGCCAGCGGCTGCGCATCGGGATTGCTTTCACAAAACGACTGGCTGTCGATTCGCTTTTGTACTCGCACGGTAAACAGCGGTTTTACCGGCGGAATCTGATACCAGCGGCTCTGTTTATCGAGCATACGCTGGGTGCAGGTGATATGAACCACGCGCAGATCGCAACCGGCGCGCACCGCGATATTCGCGGCCCCGCGCTGCAGGGTCAGCGGCTGACCGTAGCGGGTGCGGGTACCTTCCGGAAAGATCAGGATATTGTCGCCGCGCGCCAGTCGCTGCTGGCTGTCCGGCAACAGCGTCTCCGCTTCACTGTTAATCAGATAATCAGCGGCGCGAATCACCCCGCGCATAAAAGGGTTCTTCTGCAGATCGGCTTTCACCAGACAATCCATCTCCGGCAGCACCGAGGCGATCATCACGTAGTCGATCAGCGACGGATGATTGGCGACAATCAGGCATCCGCGATCCTGTTGTAACAACTCGGCACCTTCAATGCGGTAGTCGTAGACGCCGAACGTCCGGCAGAAACGCAGGAAGCAGCGGAAGCTAAAGGCGATAGCGCGTCGGGCCAGCAGGCGGCGGCGCAGCGAATCGCGCTGAACCAGCAGCAGCAGATTGAAACCCACTAATGACAGCAGCAGGCCACCCAGGCCAAACAGCGTAAAACTCACCGCCGTCATCACCAGTCGCCAGTAATAGTTAACACGGCTTCCCGCGAACGGCGCCGGTTGTGAACAATCAGCCATGATTTCTCTCCCAGTGCCATGTCAGGCGTTCGCCTGCCAGGCTGAAGACGGGTGACGCCGCCAGCCACTGCTGCAGAAAACGCAGGCTCTGAGGCAACCGTGTTTCAGCCCTTTCGTCTCCTCCGGCGCGGCCCGTGCAGTGCAGCTGTTCACCCGCCCGCAGCAGCAGCGCTACCGCATAGGGGAAGTTGATGCGCTGTTCCGCCAGCCACGGCAAATAATAGTCAGGCACGACGCCGTCAAAATCGACCAGCAGCACCTGCTGATAGCCCGCCTGATGCAGAGCGCTGACTTCAATCAATCCCTGCTGAAAGGAGTCGATACCGGCTGCAATAGAGGTGGAGACCAGCGGCGCTTTGGCCGCAATGGTCAGGCTGCCAACCGCCGAGTTGTGAACCGACATGGCAAAATCTGTGGGTGACATCGACTGCTGATCCGCCAGCGTATGAAGAATTCTCAGATTACGCTCCAGCTCACCGTGACGACTGGTAAAGACGATAGCGTCCACCTGTTGCCGCGCCAGCAGCGCCAGCCCGCACTCTACCGCCGCACGACTGCCGCCGCTCAGACGACGTGCCGTCATCATCGGTAAAAATTGCGGTTTCGCCATCGCCTCTGAGGGGTCAATAACGTTGCCCTGTTGCGCCCAGTCCTGCCAGGCCTCGCGCCCGTGTAATCCCGGAGCCAGAGCCTGCCAGTCGACCAGTGAGTAAGCGAGTTTCATCTCAACACTCTTTTCGTCATACGTGTGGAGTCGGCGTTCATCGGATCGTCACTCCTGCCCTGTGCAAAAAAAGTGCGTACCGCTAAACCTCTGCCGATTCCGTAACGGGCCTTCACGGTAGAGGTTTATTCAGTGATTCAGCAATAGCAGCTCATCTGATTTGTCGGCCGGCTGCCGCAGAACTTTATGCTTAGATCGTCTGTCGACAAATCATTGCGACAGCACGCGCATTACTGAGCGGCCAGGGCCGACAGTCGTAACTGAATATCCTGGTCGAGATTGGCGATCCAGCGGTTGTAGTTATTGTGGATCTCACCCCCTTCCGCTTTCAGGTTGTCACTGCTGACGTAATCGATGCGGTAGTTCTGGCTGGTGTAAGTGATACGGATGTTCGCCACGAAATCACGCTGCGCCAGACGTCCATTGATCACGCCAGGAGAAACGGGAGTCATCACCCATTTACGGCTGATACCCGCCTCAATGATCGCCAGTTTCATCTGGTTGTCGGTGTAGCGCTGAGTGAGGGTCTGATTCACATTGTGAATCGGCGCAGTGCGCGCGCAGCCGGTTAATAACGCAGCAACGACGGCCAGCGTGAAAATATTTTTTTTATTCATGATGAATCCCTTCTTTTATTATTTATATCAGTGAATTAAACGGATAGCTCGCCTGGCGCTGATTTAACTTTACGTGCGCTTTTCCGTCTGGCTGGTTTAAAACCCGCGCATGATACCATCGAATGTAAAGACAGGTAAGCAGAAGTATGCGCAGGTTTTTAGTGGCTATTTAGAGGATTAACGCGGGGCAAAGTGCGCCGTCGCTGCGACGGCGCAAGGGCCGATCCCGGCCGCAGAAACTCTGGCTGCGGCTGGATCGGCCCCGGCAATTATGGTGTAGAGGCCGGTGTCCAGCCACCGCCGAGTGCGCGGTAGAGATCGATCTGCGCCAGCAGCAGGTTATTTTTAACGGTCACCCGATTCAGCTGGGTTGAAAACAGGGTTCGCTGCGCATCCAGTTCATCCAGATAAGAGGCGTAGCCGTTCTGATAGCGATTGCGGGCAATGCGCAGCGCCTCTGTCACATAGGCTTCCTGCTTTTGCAGCTCCTGAAGCTGTGCTTCACGTTGCCGGATGGCATCTATCGCATCGTTAACTTCCGAGAAGGCATTGCGCACCACCTTTTCATAGCCATACAGCGCCTGATTGCGCGTCGCCATTGAGACATCAACCTGTGCCGTCAGTGCTTCACGGTTCAGCAGCGGCGCCAGGATGCTGCCGCCCACGCTCCAGAGCCGGAACGGATCGTCCGCGAGCTGGTGCAGCACTGAACTCTGCAGGGTCCCGGTGGCGGTGAGGTTCAGCCCCGGCAGCAGCTTAGCGCGCGATGAGGCCAGGCTGGCATCGGCGGCCAGTAACTGACGCTGCGCCTGCACAATGTCCGGGCGGCGATTAAGCAGCTCAGATGGCAGCAACGATGGCATCTGCTGCGGTAAAATCTGGTCGAACTGCTGACGACGGGCAATCGTTCGCGGATTCATGCCCACCAGAATGCTCAGCGCATTCTCCTGCTGCGTGATCTGATGCTGCAACTGCGGCATCTGCGCTTTGGCCGACTGATATTCCGAGGCGGCCTGCATCCACTCCAGCCTGGAGGTGTAGCCGGTTTCGAACTGACGCTGTGCCAGCTGCAGCGAATTGTTACGGGTCGCCAGCGTCGCTTCCGTTACCCGCAGCTGCTCATCCAGTGCGCACAGATTGAGATAACCCGACGCCACCGAACTGGCGATGGTCAGCTCCGCGGCGGACGCGGCGGCCTGCTGCGCCGCTAAGCTCGCCTGCGATGCCGAGATACTGCTGCTGCGCGCCCCCCAGAGATCGACCTCGTAGTTCGCCTGTAACAAGCCCTGGAAAACATCGGTTTCATACGGCTGGCCCGTCACTGACGAGAGCGTACGCTCACGGGTCGCGGCTACGCCGGCGCTCAGGGTCGGAAAGTTATCACCCTGCGTGGCACGCAGCTGGGCCCGATACTGATCAACCCGGGATCGCGCCGTGAGGATATCCGGATTATTGCGCAGCGCCTGCGTCACCAGCCGGTTGAGATACTCATCATGAAACGCACGCCACCACTCTGCTTCCGGCGCAGCCTTTGGCCCGACACTATTGCGCCAGGCCTCAGGGATCGGCAGAGAGGCCGGAGCCTTTTCAACCTGCGTAGCGCAGCCTGTCAGTGCCAGCGTCAGCGCGCTAACCAGTAAGCCGCGCCGCATCATCGTGCATCCTCACCCGCCGGCTGGGCGGCAGTGTCGATATTGACTTCGACCGACATACCCGGGCGCAGCTGATGCATATCCTGCTCGTCGATGCGGATGCGCACCGGAATGCGCTGCGCAATTTTAACGAAGTTACCGGTGGCATTGTCGGGGGAAATGGCGCTGAACTCGGAGCCTGCGGCCGGAGAGATAAATTCCACCTGACCGTTAAAGCGTTTGCCATCCAGCGCATCAACGCGAATCGTCACCGGCAGGCCAGGCCGGATATGGGCCAGCTGGGTCTCTTTCAGGTTCGCAATGATCCATTTGTGATTCGGCACCACCGAGGTCAGGCGCGTACCCGCCGTGACATAGGCGCCGGTACGCACCGACAGCTGACCGAGCTGGCCGTCGTCGGGCGCGGTAATCCGCGTATTCGCCAGATCGATCTCAGCCAGCTCCAGCGCGGCGCGGGCGCTCTCAACATCGCCTTCCAGCGCGTCGCGGTTGACGATGACGGTCTGCAGATTCTGCTGAGCGACGGCGATCTGGGCGGCAGCCTGCCGCACCTGCGCCTGGGCCTGGGCGTTGGCGGCACGGGCAGCATCACGCTCGCGCACCGACAGCGAGCCATCCGCCGTAAGATTTTCAACGCGCTTCAGATCGAAGCCGCCTTTCAGCGCCTGAGCTTTGGCATTCTCCAGCGCCGCTTTATTGCTCTCGATTGTCGCTTCCGCGCTGCGCCGCTGCTGCAGGTTATTGTTCAGTGCCGCCTGCTTCATCGCCAGTTGCGCCTGTGCCTGATGCACCCGCTGGCGATAGATACGGTCATCGATCGTCATCAGCAGCTGCCCTTTTTTCACCGGCTGCAGATCGATCACCTCTACCGAGGTGAGATAGCCGTTGACCTGTGGGCTGATAAAGGTCACCTGGCCGCGCACGTAGGCATTCTCGGTGCTTTCGATTGCGCTGGTGAAGGGCCAGAGTTGCCAGGCATAGAGGATGACCAGTACGCCAATGATCACAATGCCGCTGCCTGCGGCGATAGAAAGAATACGGCGGCGATTCGCGCGTTCGCGTTCCGCCGCCTGAAGCTCATCCTGCTGACTCATTGTTTCTCCGTTGATTCCTGTAACGCGGCCAGCTGGTGCTGCTCACGCAGGTTAAATTGTGCCTGACGCCAGTCCAGATAACGACGCCGGGTTAAACGCCACATCACCCACATCAGGGTGACCAGTGCCAGCGCGGCGGTTAACAGGTAGGTATCGTTATAAGCGAGCACGTTGGCCTGCAGCGTGGCGACCGTCTGTAACTGGCTGGTGCTCTGCGCGCCGCGCAGAACGTCATCACCTACCAGCGAATTAAACAGCGCATTGTACTGGCTGAGCCGTTCGGTAACGTTAGGATCGAGCAGGGAGAGCTGATCGCCCAGCAGACTGGAGTGATATTTTTCCCGCCAGACCTGAAACGTGCCCAGAATCGCCGAGCCGATTAACCCGCCCAGGTTCTGACTCATACCAAACAACACCACAAAGCTCACCAGGTTTTTCGGCTGGGTCACCACGCTGCCAATACCCATCAGCATCGCCGGTGCCATGAAAAAGGCGCTGCTGAAGCCGAGCAAAAACTGACTGAAATACATCTCGGAGCCACGGGTCAGCGGACTGGATTGCGCATCCATCAGCGAGGCGATAATCATCACTACCAGCGAGGCGACAATCGGCCAGTTGAGATGATTGGGCTTGATGGTCAGCGCACTGGCGGCGATGCCTGCGATCACCCCGGCCATGATCGCCAGCGCCAGACCGCGCATCTGATCGTTCTGCAGACCAATCTGCTGCAGAAAGCCGATTGCGCCGGTGTTCTGTTCCGCCAGTACGATACGGATCATGATCATCACAATGCCAAGCCGCAGCATCATGCCGCTGCTGAGCCAGCGGGTGTTGATTAGCGGGTTGCGCCGGTTATGTTCGATGACGATCGCCGCGACAATCAGCGTCAGGGCGATCGCGGTGCAGATACCGAGCCACGGCGTGGTGAACCACCACTCAATACGGCCCAGCGTCAGTACGCCGCACAGCAGCGCCATGCCGGGTGCCAGCAGGATGAAGGTCAGGAAATCCATCTTCTCAAAGGTTTTGATGCGATCGCCCGGCGGCAGTTTGACCATCAGCACCCCGCCGAGCGCAATCAGCGCCAGACCGAGTTCAAACAGATAGAGACCGCGCCACTCGTTGAGCTGCAGCAATTCAGACGAGAATAAGCGCGCCAGCGGAATAGCCAGTTGCGAGACCGTCAGGCCAATTACCAGCGCTTTAAGCCGATGTTTCGCGGGCCAGGCCTGAACCTGATAGAAGATACCCAGTGAGCTGAGCGCCGCCGCCACCATGCCATGAGCGGTGCGCACAATGATCGCCGAACTGAGGTCGTTGGCGAATAAGTGGAAAAACGCCACCAGCACATAGAGCACCAGAAACGCCTCGGTAAAGACACGCAGGCCAAACTGCTGCCGGAACTTGACTAGCAGCAGATTAATAGAGATGTTGCCCATCACGTAGACTGCAGGCAGCCACGCAATCTCATTCGACCAGGCCCCGAAGGTGCCTTGCAGGTTAACCAGATTCGCCGTGACCAGCGCGTTACTTAGTGCACCGGTCAGGGAGATCAGTAAACCGATCAGACCAAACGCCACGCGCTTCGGCATCGAATGCAGCGGCGTTGAAGGCGAGCCCGGCATCATCGGTTTTTCGTGCGGTAACCACTCGCGTGCAGCGTAGGGATTTCGCTTTGCCACTGCTACATACTTCCCATGCGGCTCAGCAGTTGTTGCAGTACGCGTTCGGTCACGGCCAGATCATCGGGATCGATATCGGCCAGCATTTCAGTGCGGAGTGCATCAGCCTCGGTTTTCACTTTAGCGAACGCTTCGTTACCCTTGTCAGTCAGCACCAGATGACGTTTACGTCGATCTTCTGGCGGCTGTACCCGCGTCAGCAGTGACTGTTTTACCAGCCGATCAACCAGCGGCACCATGCTGGCATCTTCCAGCCCCAGCATCTGCGCTAGCTCGGTCTGCGTCATGCGCTGCGGTTCACTGGCGATCAATCCGATGGCCATCCAGCTGCTCATGCTCAAGCCGCTATCTTTAAGGTGACGATCCACCGCCAGGCGCCAGGCATGTGCGGTCAGATGCAGTAAGTGGGTAAAGGTACGCGTGTTCTGAGACAAATGTTAGCAGCCTAATAGTAAGAGATCTAATTGAGAGTCAACGTTATTATACGCAAAGCGAAACGCGATTGAAAAGCGCCCGGTCTGTTAAAAATTAGTGGATCGCGGCAGAATGTCCAGAGGCCGCAACCGGGAGCCAGAGAATATGAAACAGGCATCAACAAACTGGGTCGATCTGCGCCGTGATGCTGTCAGCGGTATTGAGGCCCTGCGCGCTCACTTTACCGGCCACGCCTATGATCCCCACTGGCACGACAGTTATCTGATTGGCGTGACCGAGCAAGGTGTACAGCAGTTTCATTCGCGGCGCAAACAGCATCAGAGCCGTCCCGGCACCGTTTTTATGCTTGAGCCGGAGGAGCTGCATGATGGTGATGCCATCAACGACAGCGGCTTCACCTACCGGATGCTCTATCTTTCACCGCAGCAGATTGTACAGCACCTCGCTCCTGAGCAGGCTGATGTCCCCTCACCGCACGAGCTTCGATTTGCCGCTACGCTGCGTGACGATCGCCCGCTGGCGTATGCCGTCTGGCACGCATTTGATGCGCTATGGCACAACCATCCCACCATCATCAAAGAGGCGGCGATGGAACGGATGTTCGGTCAGCTTACTCCGCACCGGCAGAGGTCACTCCCCGCGCAGCCCGTGGATAAAGATGTCCGGCTGGCGCTGCAGGCGCGTGACTGGCTGATTGCCCATCATGCGGATAATCCCGGCCTGGCGCAGATGGCGCAGCAGCTGCAGGTGGATCGTTTCCGTTTATCACGCCTGTTTCAGACGTACTGGGGTTTGCCGCCGCACGCCTGGCTGGTGCAGTGGCGGCTGAGCCAGGCGCGCCGTCAGCTGGCGCAGGGCCAGCCGGTTGCCGATGTCGCTGCCGCGCTGGGCTTCGCCGATCAGAGTCACCTTGGCCGCTGGTTTAAACGCGCCTGCCAGCTCTCCCCTGCGCGTTATCAGCACGCCTGCACAAATCTTCCAGACCTGGCTTAAGCCTCTTGCCACAATGCGTTTTTTAGTCAGGAGAAGCGCAATGCAAGACCCACGATGTGTGATGATACTCAATGCCACGCTGCCGCCAGGCAAAGCCACCAATGCCGCCGCCGTGATGGCCTTAACCCTGGGTCAACGGCATCCGGCGCTGGTTGGCGATAGCCTTCAGGATGCGGAGAGCCGCCCTTCTCCCGGTTTAATCACCACCGGGATTCCGGTGCTGTCCGCCACCGACGAACAGCTCAGTGCATTGCGGGAACAGTGTGAACAGGCTGAGTTGGACCTGGTGCTGTTTCCCGAAGAGGGACAGTCCACCACCGATTATCAGGCGCTGAGCGCCGTGCTGCGACAGCAACCCCGTCAACAATGGCGTCTGCTCGGCATCGCCATCGTCGGGGATAAAAAAGCCCTGCGTAAGCTGACGGCAAAACTGGCGTTATTCAGTTAATCTTTTTGCGGGAAGCTGGCCAGGGCTTTCCGTTTTTACCCACTCCGGGCGTCAATTCCGCCGCTTGTATAGGTTATCTGTACAATTTAGGTTTAGGAATAATCCTTATAACCTGCTGATAAGTGTCAAATAGCACCTTTTGTTAAAGGATTCGATTGTACAGATTGGCCTTCATTGTATAACTTTAGCGCCACGAGTTGTCATGCGACTCTGTAACGAATGATGCATTTGCGTCGCCTCTGAAGGTGTCAGTGGATTTCCACCTTCAGAGGTTATTTTTTGCTTGATCAATTTGTGACACTGGTACCATCGCATCTGTCCATGCGGTGGTTTTTTTGATCGCTTTTGTCCTGACATCCGAACCGGAATCGGGCTGTTCTGAAGGGCTTACACATGCAATATATTCTTCCCCGGACTAATCAGGAAATTGCTGATTATTTTAACCCTGCGGCCAATAAACCTGCCAGCGAGATGGAAATGCTGGGTATCCTTGTTGCAGAGATCCTGCAGTCAGGCATGCCAGTGAATAATAAAGCAATTATTTCCAAACTCATTCATCGGCTGGAACTGGAAAGTGACAGGGAGATGCTGGATATCTACCGGCAGCTGCTCGAACTGGTGGTCCATAAAACCCCGGACGATTTCTCACTGTAAGACTGACTCCACGGAAGGAGTCGCCCCCCTTTTTCTGGCATCTTCGCCAGTCGCCCGGTACTATCTGCCCCTCACCATTATCAAAATCTTCCCGCCCTTCGCGCGGGAGCAAAACAACTAAAGAGCCTGCAAACCTTTATGACTCAAACCAATGATGTTGCCGCAACCGACGTTGTGGCGGGCGATATCAGTGTGGGCCGCGTTCTGCGTTCGCCTGGACTGCTGACCCGCGAATGCCTGGCCGGGGTGATTACCGCGCTGGCATTAATCCCTGAAGTAATCTCCTTTTCCGTTATTGCCGGTGTAGACCCTAAAGTCAGCCTGGTCGCCTCGGTCGTGCTCTGCCTGACGCTGTCGATACTGGGCGGACGCCCGGCGATGGTGACAGCCGCTGCCGGCTCTGTAGCATTGGTGATCGGGCCGATGGTCCATCTGCATGGCGTGGAATATATTCTGCCCGCGGTAGTGATGGGCGGCGTGATTCAGATTCTGTTTGGCGTGGCTGGCCTGGCGCGCATGATGCGCTATATTCCCCGCTCGGTGATGCTGGGATTTGTGAATGCGCTGGGCGTGCTGATTTTCTTTGCTCAGGTGCCACATGTCTGGGGCCAGTCATCACTGGTGTGGATCTTCTTTGCCGTGACCCTGGCTATCGTACTGTTGTTGCCACGCCTGTTAAAAAGTGTTCCTTCGCCGCTGGTTGCCATTGTAGTGGTGACGGGCGTCGCGCTGTTAATGGGCTATCGCATGCCGAACGTAGGCGATGAGGGGCCGATGAGTCCCGGCCTGCCCGGTTTTAACAGCCTGCTGGTGCCGCTTAACCTGCAGACCCTGCAGATTATCTGGCCTACCGCACTGAGCATCGCCTTTGTCGGATTGATGGAGTCACTGCTGACCGCCAAACTGGTCGATGACCTGACCGATACCCCCTCCAGTAAGCGTCGTGAATCCTGGGGGCTGGGTGTGGCGAATATTCTGGCGGGATTTTATGGCGGTATCGCCGGATGCGCGATGATCGGTCAGACCATCGTCAATGTTGAGCTGGGCCGGGCGCGCAGTCGCGTTTCTACCGTAGCCGCCGGTCTGGTGCTGCTGTTACTGGTGACAGGACTCAGCCGGATTATGGCGCAAATCCCGATGGTGGTACTGGCCGGGATCATGATGGTGGTGGCGGTGAAAACCGTTAACTGGCATAGCCTGCAGCCCGCGACGCTGAAACGTATGCCGTGGTCAGAGACGCTGATTATGGTGCTGACGGTGGCGGTGACGGTCTGGACAGGTAATCTGGCACTGGGCGTACTGGCTGGGGTGATCCTGGCGATGCTGCTGTTTGCCCGCCGTATTGCGCACGTGATTCATGCGGAACGCCAGCTGAGCGAAGATGGCGAGTCGGTACGCTATGAGGTGCGCGGTCCGCTGTTCTTTGCCAGCAGCAACGATCTGTTTGAGCATTTTGATTATGCGCATGACCCGAAAAAAGTGACTATCGACTTAACGCACGCGCAGATCTGGGATGCATCCAGCGTCGCGGCGCTGGATGGTATTGAATATCGCTATCAGCGTTATGGTACGGAAGTGACGATTGAGGGGCTGGATCCGCGCAGCACTGACTTCCATCAGCGCCTGACCGGTAATTTTGGCTAAATGACTCCGTTCTGCTGCCTCTCAGGCAGCAGACTTTACTCAGCCTGTTGTCGCCGCGCCCGGTAGCGGCCAACCATGGTGATCAGCGCCTGATAGATTAAACCGGCGTAGAGACTTGTCAGAATCGCCAGACCAGGCTCTTTGCCCTGCTGATGCCATGACATAAACCACATGAACACGCCCCACAGTACAGAGAACACCAGCCATCCGCGGACGAACTTCATAATGCCATTCATAACGACTCCTCTTAAATGAAGCGCTACCTTAGCCTGCTCCTGTCCGAAACGCATTGCCATCATGCGCGAGTTGCGAGGCGTCTCATATAATCACTACTCATTCGCCCTGTAGTACAGGCGTTTAGCCCTGGTCGGGCGATTTTGTGGTGATTCTCTATACTCAACGTTCCGCTTAACTGATCAGGGAATTACGATGAAACGTACTGCTTACCTGTTATCGACGCTGGCTGTCCTTGCCACACTCACCGCCTGTGCACCACCACCACCGGGCAGAGACGCCCCACCACCACCAAAACCTGGCAAAGCCGCACCGCCTCCACCGAGCGGGCAGCAGCCGGTTGGCGCACCGGGCGGTGTTGGCCCGGCAGGACAGCCGCAGGCGTAATATTATTCAGCCAGTCTGCATTTTGCAGGCTGGCTAATGCCGAAAGGCGCAGCCGCAGGCTGACATCTCGCCCGGCACGATTTTGCCGAAATGGGAGTGACGCTGCTTTAGTTGCCCCTCTCCAGGGCTGTTTTCTGCCTGCTGGCCCAGCCAGCGATCTATTGCGTTGCCCGTGATTTGCCTGATATCAGGTGACCAGCTGGTGAGATGCCAGGTAGAACTTCGGGCTTCCTCACTGTCTCCAAATCCTGCCACCGCCAGATGGGCACCCTGACCGAAATCACGGATCGCCTGCATTGCACCAAAGGCCAGCAGATCGCTTTCACAGAAGAGTGCCTGAATACGCTCAGAAGCTCGGGTCTTTTTCAGATAGTGCATCATCGCCTGATAACCGCCCTCACGATCAGCACCCTCCGCAAGCAGTTCGGCGTTCAATGCCCTGCCCGCTGCCTGCAACGTGGTGGTGTAACCCTGTTTTTGCGCGCTTTCACCGGGCTGACTCTGCATAAAGCCAAACCGCTGGTGCTCCTGTGCGAGCAGTGACTCTGCTGTCACTTTCCCCGCCCGCAGCGCATCCGCCTGCAGTTCGGGTTCAGCATCAATCTCAAGGACGGACAGATCACAGGAATCGGTTACCCTGCTGCCGGGTAGCAGCAGCAAACCCCGCAGCGCAAGGGGCGCAGCCTGCCGGATGAGAACTGTGAGTTCCTCGTCGTTTCCGGCGCTAAGCAGCACGGTAATGACACCGCGTTCATTAAGCTGGCGCGAGACCTCGTCCAGCACTTTCTGCTGATACGGATTGAGCAACGGGCTGGCGACAACACCGATAACCGGGGGTAAAGCCGAACCCGTGAAGTCAGGGGTAGAAGATGTAATCATGGGCTTCTCTGCGACGGCAAATAATATCCACCACTTTACGGTAAACCACCCTGTTTCAACAGGTTATGGCATTCGACGCAGGCCGCAAAAATGAGTGAAATCAGATGTAATTGGGTTGTAGTGGCTGAACAGGAGAGATGGAACAGAAGTCATCAGATACAGAAGATGGACCGGGCAGCAGGAGTTGAACCCGCATCGTCAACCCCTAAAGAGTTGCAGTAATACCTTTATACCATGCCCGAATGGCGTGCCTGGAAAAGCCGCGCTGTGTGAACAAGGGTAGTGTCACTCTGTGATCAGGCAAGCGCAAGCGGCAGCTATTTTCAGCAACCGTCGTCTGAAACCAAAAAAGAGGTGCCTTCGCCTGTCGGCATTGATTATTCAGCTAACCTTATGTTTCAGGCAGCCTGTTCCGGCCGGAACTACGGCCATCATCAAACAGAGGTCAAGACTATGCCTTCAGGACAATTTTACGTGGTTGATCAACCCGAACTGAATTTTACGGCCAATTATCATATTGATACGGTCAGTGACAAACCCTACTCATCAAGGATGTTACTGGAGATCCGGAAGCAGTCACAGCCCACCGACGCCTTTGAGGCTATCAGCATCGGACATGAAGTGACGTTTGTTTCATCCAGCGGTGAGGCGCAGCGAATGGTTTTGGTGAGTGACACGGATGACGAACTGGTGTTCAGCTCTGAGGCGTGATGCAGCCTGAAGCGCTAACGGCAGGTGCAGTGTCAGTTACCCCAGTTTTCAGGCACAAAAAAACCGCCCTTGGGCGGTTACGACATTACTGCATATTACTTTTTATTCTTTTTTCTGTGGCAGAAATATGGTGCCCGGGGCGGGACTTGAACCCGCACAGCCATAAGCCGAGGGATTTTAAATCAGGCACTTTAACCAGTTAAATCAATTAATTAAGCTAATTTTTCATAATATAGCCCCAAAAGCTACCTTAATAGATTCAATAGCTTAGAGATGGTTATGGGGCTATATTATGAAGAAAATCGCTCAAATTATAGGCCTACACGGCTCATAAACAGCCAGAACCGTTGCCGTAACCTTACCCAGCACGATAACCCCTTCCAGCCCCTCGCCATCGATGGTTTCACCATCCTGAGTGATGATCCCCGAGCTAAACATTTTGCCCAGCCGCAGGTTAACGTCGAGCTGATACTCACCAATTTGGAATGCCACTGTGTCGCCTGGTTTAGTTTTCAGAGAACGATCAACGATCACAAATCCCTCTGGTGTCTCCATGAATATCATGTTGGTGCGATGAGGCATCAGGAGCGTATTAAGGTCAATGCGTCCTTCAACATAGTCTTGTGCCGGTGATGGAAATCCCATATTTACCTCACATAACCCATGTTGCGTAACGCCCAAGTTTTGTTCTCACGCTCCTCAGTTACCAGTTCCATAAAATGCGGCTGATAGTATCTGATCCACTGATTGCACTGTTTTAGCGTCCATATGTGATTCACGTCGTGCAACTGTTTCTGGAATGCTCCGGTGGTCAGCACCTGACGCCCCCGGCTATCTTTCCTTATAGCCCTAACGAACGCTGGCGTGATTTCGCTGTCTCTCGGCATGATAAATCCCCCCTTTAGAAAAATACTGTACATATAAACAGTAATATCTAAAGGGGGATTCGAGCAAGGTGAAGTGAGATACAGATTTGTAAAGGGTCTGATGCCACAAGGTTTTTGTTTTTGGCGCTTGAAAGAGTGAGTGACTAATCTCAAATCAACCACCCCGCAGGCTGATGCGATTAACACATTATTGAGTCCGCACCTGTCCTATATGAGCGAGGATCGGAAGTCTGCAACTACTTTCAAAGCGAACTTATTACTCAAATTTTTCTGTCATAATTATTGGGATCAGGATAAATTTTTATTGAAAAGTAAAGGTTCTTAACGTTATCTTGCTCATGTCATGACTATCTACTAAAAAGTCGGCCAAAAGCTAGTTATAGTCATCTAAACTTGCTCAAACAACAATCTCGCGTTATGGGGCAAAAAATGTTCTCGTCCAAAGTGATGTGAGGGAATTGCAGGAATGTCCAAAAATCGAAATCGTAATAAAGTCATATCCGCACTTTCAATTGCGTGCTGTATACTGATTTTAATGATTATTATTCTGCCTAAGGATGTAATAACTGCTCCCTTTACAGTGAGTATTTGTGCCGCTATCGGAGGGCTAATAGCATCGTTTTTTGAAAAGAGATCGAATAAAAAAACAGAACAGATAAAAAAAGATGTCAATATAAATATTGATATTCTTTATACGTCTCGCAAAGTTAAAAAAAGTCATAAGATTATACTAATGAGCAAAGTTGAGCGTGAGTTAAAGAAAATTATTCACGATGAGGCGCATGGTAAACCAATCAGTCTCGCTAGAAAAGAAATCCTAATTGGTCTGGTTCAAAAATATAAAAACCAAGGAATTGTCCTTGACACTGATGCAGTTGATAGATTGCTAGTTGCTGAGAAAGCAATCCCAACTTCGACTGAAGAAAATAAGAAAAAACTTGATGAGCGTTTAAAAAACCACACATTGACTCAGCTTTTTCTTGTCGCCAAAAGGCAGGAACTCTTCTGGGCTAAAAATATCCTTATTTTTGCAACCGCAACTTCAGCCGGACTCTCCTACTTCTTTTTCCCTACCCTGCATAACTTAATTTTGATCCCTGCTGCGGGCTACATCTTATTGTTTATAAAAGAATATTTGTTAACATATCGGGTAAACATGGGTTACTTTGGCGCAAATAGATTTGAAGCGATTCAGCTCCTGCAATACATTGAGAACAATAAAGAAGATTTAGATCTTAATGGACCTGGCGGTAATAAACGCAAGATATTCAAAGACATTGCTCATGAGTCAAACATGCCTCCCATTGGTATTGTCGGAGGTATTTACCAATGAATAAAGATGACGCGAGCCGCTGGTCGAATAAAGCATTGAGCGTATTATTTTTCAATTACCCGATAAGAAGTGCCGTCGGCGTACTGGTAGGCATGGTTATTTGGTTTGGGTTTGATGCCTATCCGATATTATTTGAACTTTTACAAAGCTCACATAGCCGGAGTACAAAATTCTTTTTCTCACTGCTAGGTTACTTACTCATACATAGCAAGACGCTTAAAGAAGGTTTTACGGGAAAAGTTTTGAGTGAGGACATAATGCAAACTTTGAATCTAATTCATAGTGTAGATTTGCCCGATCATCAGAAAAGACTCATGTATTCAGAGGCAATTTACAAGCGTATTAATGCTCTCGAAAAAAAAGATATAGACAGTAAAAAAGAAGAAACGGCCGGGGATTAAAAATCCACTCACCTAAAAAAATATCCCTCCTCAAGTGGATATATTATCTTAAACTCCCTTCATATCAGGTCTATGGGAGTAAACCGACTTGACTAGAAGGACGGCAAATTTTGCTCGTGTTGGCTAGTATGAGCCGCAGAGCGATTTCCACTTTTGGCACAAAGCTGATTATGTGCTGGCCAACGTCCGCTATAAGCGATCCGCAGACATTGCTAACAGCAATCTGTATGAATCACCGGGGAACCGGCGGCCAACCGGGCGTGGTAATAAAAATAAGATGTTTGAACTATATTAATAAATTTTCGTTCTGGATTGAAAGTACCAATCGCAATATCAATCATGTCTTTTTTTTATTATGTAAAATAAAGGTCATTACTTAGGGCATTCTCGGCGGTAAATAATATCAAGTATGGGTAATATATCATTTTCGTCTTTTTGCACCAACGCTAAATCCGATAATGGATGATCAGCTATAGCCTTTAAATTATTAAGATATGAACTTTTATTTACTTTTGGTTCCTTGCGTAAATAATAGTAAACCGAATTTGCCAAAACATCAGCGGCAAGTGTTAAAGGTGTATTTTTGCACTTAATTTCAAATTGGATTTTTTCGAATTTAGGGATTAAATCTGATGACGTTAATATGCTAGCGTATTCTTTATTATATTTGCCGTCAACTTCACTCTTGACATGTCTGAAAATCTCCCTCTTTTTACCCATTATAACATCTATAAGATAGTTAGCTTCCTTCTTGAATTTATTCAAAACACCATTATCGATAGTATCGGTTACCACTAAAAGGTTAAGGTTCAGTTTATTAACTGATGCTGCCAGCATAAGGCTGTGGAGAAATACTTGGCTGAATAACGCAACATGGAGTGATGCGTTCACATTGCCTATACCACCCCTTTTTTCTTTAAATTCTGATTGATGAAAACCTTGGCTGTAAATTGCTTTATAAAACCACCTTAATTTAATAAGGCGTAAATTTGAAAATATTAGGTCTCTTAGTTCATTTTGATGTTCTTTTTTCAATTCGGCAATATGGAGCTTACCCGCAACGTGCTCGTTAAAAGGCTTGATTATTTGACTCAACATCAGCTCTATCTTGAGCATTTCCTGCCGGGTATATAAAAACCCAGCCATAACTCCCAAGTCGCCTTCAAATTCTTCAGTTTTATCTGCGTATCCCTTCGCACCAGATTCATCAAGAACTAAAACCATATGGTCCATACTCTCCTCCTAAGATAATGCTACTGTAAACAATGCGCAACTAACACTATCAGTAATTCCTTAAAGAACAAAACCAAATCGTTACTCATACCTTTTGAATAGTTTTAACAGTGTCCACTTCTGGCACAAAGCGGATCTCTAGACTGCCTGCAAAGATAGAAGTTGCAACTGTTTGTCTTGGTAGTGATCATGTGCCATTGAGCACTGACAGCGCTATGCTCTCCGCTAGTTCTGCTGGGTGCTCTGAAAACTTAACAACCATTCTGGCTATTGACTCCTGCGATACTGCCTGCCCTGTGGCAATGAGTTGCCAGACAGCCTCCCCCATAACCCTACATGCTGCGTCGTGTGCCTGTTCCTCGAATCGCTGATCCATAGTGCCCCCTTATTAAATCAGGCGTCAGGGTAGCTTCATAATTCACTAGCTGCACGCGGACAGTTGGAATTTTCGAGGCGCGTTCCAAATGTTCGATGAATTGAGAAGTGGTTAAAAAAACTCCTTAGTTAGATTATTTTCATGTAGCAATGATCTAACTCAAATATTGAGAATATTTGCCAGATATCATTAATCCCAACATTAGTATTCTCAAAGGGATTTTTATTCAGCATGCACAGCACTAATGAAAAGTTAAATTCAATTCAATCTCTACGCGGTCTTGCAGCAATGTTGGTTGTGATGTTCCATTTTCGAACCGACCTCGCCACGGACTTTCCTGTAGCTAACTGGCTATTTGCTCAGGGTGCTATCGGGGTTGACCTATTTTTTATGATAAGCGGATTTATTGTTTACTATGTTACATTAAATGAAAACAATGGAATGAAATCGTCAAAGATTTTTTTGATAAAAAGAATATGCCGTATTTTTCCGCCATACTTTATAGCCACACTTTTCATAGCCGGGAATTCATGGGATAAATGGTCTTCAACTTTTCGCTCTTTTTCGTTCCTTCCGGCTGATATTACTCAGGCCGCTCCTTACTTCGGCTATCCAAGGCTGTTTGTAGGTTGGTCCCTAAATTATGAATTCGTTTTTTATACTATCTGTGGATTCGCTCTTCTTTTTCGAAAGCATAAATATACTGTACTCACTGTATTTATAGTTTCATTCGTCGCATTGCCACGCTTGGTTAATGATTATGGCATACCGTTATCTAACATTAATTATGGCTATCACGGTTATTTAGCTCTGACAACCAATGGCATGATGTTAGAGTTTGTGGCGGGTATATTTATCGGCTACATTGCAGTCAACATGAAACTATATCCCTCTATGTATGCGGGCTGGGCGGTTATATGCTTAGCTACTACATACTTTATCTATATTACCTTGGGCTTCGGCAATACTCCGGGGAACGGTAATTATGATTTTGCGGCAGCTTCATTTTTTCTCTTACTTTCGCTTTCATGTTATGAATATCAATATGGAATAAACCCTCCTAAACTTTTAACATCAATTGGCACAATATCATTTTCTATTTATTTAATGCATCCACATGGTCTATCTCTGGCTCGGAAGCTCATCTCCCGTCATTACCACGGTTCATTTACGGGAGTAACAACAGCAATTCTGGCATTAATCTTTACTGCGTTGTTCTCGATGGCTTTTTATAAGTTATTCGAGATAGGACTAAGTAATTATTTGAGAAGGAAATTGTTAAATAAACTCCACAAGCCAGTTATTGCAGTTAGCTAAAATCAAGCCGCCTGAGACGGCGGCAATTATTTTAATTCATGGTTTGCTGGGCCATGTGACCAAGCTTAACCCTGACTCGTCGTGGATAGTGCTTAGATCTAATTCCTTAAGAGCTTTAATGTAGGCCATCCACTTAATAAGAATAGCCTTATCATAATCACTTATAACATCTAATTGAAGCTCTGTACGCCAATCAGCAATGGTCGTGTTTGCTTGACTAAGCAGGCTCTGCCGCTGCGTTTCTGCTATTTCATTCCATTCAATAATGGGATTTTTGAGAGTCGGCTTACCCTTACTGTCAGCTGTAATTATTTTCCCAACCGCCTGCCCCTCAAACAAAGATTTATATTCATCATTTGTTATAACCACCGCGTCTTCAGGCCAGCCGGAATTGGTGTTTTCATATAAACCTCTATCGGACTCCCGATAAAAACCACCTGTCTTGGCGCTATAGTAATATTTATCGCTTTCCATTAATTAAACTCCATAGGCTATATATCGAACGTATTGAGTTCGGTCCATATTTCGCGAGGCGTTAGTATCAACCATAACGTATGCCCCAGTCGTGCTCAGGTTAAGAAATGCAGCGCAGGCTACATACCCAGCTGATGACGCTTGATCCGCAGTGCTGCCAACAATCGATACCACACCGTTGGGAAACGCCAGTGGAAACGAGAATGAGGCGCTACCAGCGCTGCCCGATACAGGTACAGCTACCGTACCAGCCTGAATAATCAAACCAGTTGCGCTGTCTCTCCACCAGCCTCCCCCTGGGTTACCGGTATTTCTTGGCTGAAAAGTATTGTTAACCCAATTGTTGTTGTTGCTTATCTGCCCGCCGATTTGTGCGTCCACCCAAGTGCTAAGGTAGCCGCCCCATGCGGGGCCATAGACATTGCCGTCCTCAGCCAGAAAACTGGCTCCGCTGCCGGTGTAGGCTTTACCATAAATTTGTGTGTTGCCGTTCTGATCAAACCTGAACTCATGTATGGTGCCGAACCCATCCCATTGGAGCTGCAAATAGGCCCGAGTCCCGACCTCCTCGACGATCCGCATAAATCCACTAGCACCGTCTTTAAAATCCTGATCGCCACCTCGCCCCTTTATTACAACGCGGTACATGGGCGAATAAATCACAGTGCCTGTAGTGGGATTTTTTGAGTTAGATATCAGAGAAATGCTTGCCTCTTCATCCAGATTCCCTCCCGTACGGGGATATGCGCCAGTTTGCGCTGCTGTGGGAGGATTTTGCGTTGAGAACAACTCGCCGACGTCCGTTTCATCAACGGTTATATATAATTTGCGGTCACCATCATTCCAATCCATGTAAATACGGTGTTTGCCGGACGAATGTTTACCGCCGTTAGCCTGCACGGCTTGCCAGTTACCGACGAGATTCAGCCCTAAATTTTCCAGCGCTTTAGCAATATTATTCAGGTCACTAAGATTTGCGTCCTGCCTCAAAAACAAGCCATCGCCTGTGGCCACCTTAAGTTCAATGCTGGCGGTTTCATTTACGGCCAAACGAAACTGCAGGCTGACGTTGATACCGCTGACCGGCTTTTCAATGGCAGCGCAATTCGCCACTGCATAGAGTTCTCCGGTATCAGTTAACAGTCCCACTTCACGAATAGTGAACCCGCCCACATCAGCCGGAACAACGAGATGAGCTACCCACTGGTTAGATTGCTCCTGAGATACGTCCAGCCCGGATATAGCATGGCGGTATACTTCACGAATCAGTGCAGTTTGCGACGGATTTGGCGTTGCGGCCTTCCCGTTACCATCACCGATTACAAAATCTTTGATAACGACCGGCGTGCCGTTTGCAGACGACGCCGCCTCCAGCTCTTTTCCCCGGTTCGTGAGGATGCTGTAATATTGCTCTGCCACGATTATTCTCCAGTCTGAATCACAGCGTCGATGTACGCAGTTACCGCACCGCCTGTGTAATAATTTCCTGCTGCGCCAACGTCAGCGATCACATCAATGCTGCTGAGATAGCTGCGTAAATTTTTAGCCTTATTCACCTGACGCCGTATGCGGCTATACAGGCTGTCATCTATGCCCTGCAGGCTGTAGACCTCAATCCGAAACGTGTACGGCGCTCTGCGCGGGTTTTCCTGCCACCACTCAATAACTGTAGTGGGCAGGCTCACCGCCCCCAGCGCACGCCTAACAGCGCCTGCAGTGCCACGATGCTGATGCACATAGGCAGCATCGCGGCAGACCTGGCGCTTCTCTTCCTCAGTCCAGCTTTCATCCCAGAAATCGACCGATAGCTCCCATGCCAGCCAGGGCAGCAGATGGTAAGGGCAGTCATCTGCACTTTTAACGCTTCTGACCATGCCGGTTTTGATGGCGAGAATCTGTTCCCGTGATGCCTGCTCCAGCGCTCGCTCCTGATGAAGAGCGTTCTGTGGCAACAGCGAGCGAAATTTATCAGCCATTCCCAGACCCTCTTATCGTGACGCTGATTGCCTGACACCACGGCGCTTTCCCCATCTCAGCCTCAATATCTGCTGCAGGGCTTGCCAGCCTCACCCTGACCACACCAGGCTGTTGCAGAGCGGCATAGATGGCGGACAAAGGTATGACCGTATTAATTCGGTGAGAGAGTGCTGCGTAACTCGATGCAACGCTGATCGCATTATCCAGCACCGTCTGCGCATCCGGCCCATCGGGGATTTCCAGCTCTGCCGTGATGCTGTATCGCTGTATGATCGCGCTTTTAACGCTCACGAAATCCGTCAGCGGGCGAACCTCATCAGCGCTCAGATTGGCTGCCGTTTTATCCAGAAGTGTCTGAGGGGCTGTGCCGTCACCCGTTCTCGACAGCACGTATACGTCGACCTCTCCCGGACGGCTGTGATCCTCTGGCCCGTATGCATCTGCATCCAGCACGTCAGCATCAGCCGACCGCGCATGAAAGCGATATGCGTTACGCGCTCCTGCGGTATTAAGCTGCGCCCATGACAGCTGGATACGTTCCCGGTAGGCATCATCGTCCTCCGGTTCCGCATCCACAGGCGGAACAGCATCAGGGTCAGCAGGAGTAATGACATAGCGTTTAACATTGAAATTTGCACCAATCTGATCCAGGTCTGCACCTCTGGCGCTTGCCAGAAATACGGCACGCACGGCGTCATTGACGCGCTGAAATGCCAGCGTCAGCTGATACGCATTTACCTCGCCCTGTTTATAGGCTGGGTCCGACTCCACCAGCGCATCAAACTCCGGGTCCAGTTCGCGCAGACGCGCCAGCCACCGGGCAAAAATGTTTGACGCGTCAGGCACGATAATGGCGTCCGGAACCTCCAGCTCAGACAGATTAATAACATCAGAACTAATTGCCATTGATAGCTATGTCTCCGGTAGTTGTTGGGGTGCCGCTTTCTTTATTGATTCCCTCAACATCCACAATGAACGTGGATTCATCGTCGGGAAGTGAAACAACAACCCGCGTCACCTGCAGTCGCGGTTCCCAGCGCGCCAGGGCTTTTGCAGTGGCCGCAATAATCCGTAACCGGGTCAGATCGTCACGAGGCGCATCTGCCAAATCCGGCAGCTCACTGCCGTAATCGCGAACTAAAACCCTGCTGCCTATCGGCGTGGTCAGAATGTCGCTGCACGACTGGCGCAGATGCGCCGAACCCGACAGGCGTTTGCCCGTCCGGATATTTACACCGTTCATGAGAGTTATCCGTTAGCGTAGAGGGGGATTAACCGAAATAGGCTGGGCCAGTTTTGTCTTTTTTGCCCTTCTTGCCCTTTGCTTTAATGTTTACCACCAGGTTATAGGTGAAACTCAGCCCCGATGGCGTCAGAGAAAAAACCAGGGATTCCACCAGCCACGAGCGATCCTCTCTGGAACCAAACCCAGACGTAATCACGCCGGACTCTGCGGTTAGCGCAATATGTCTGGGCCGACATGGACCGTTCAGCGTCATTTTCTTTTCGTTACGCTGTGCCTGAGTTTTGCGGGATTTGGCCTGCTGGTCTGCTGCGGATTTTTTAGGCTGGGTGTAGGGGTTAGTCAGTGCCGGGCCATCGTGATCTACGGATGTGGTTTTCGTCCTGCCGTCAGCCTCATCAAAATAGCGCACGCTGATTTTCTCTTTTTTCTGCCCTGACCCGGTTGAGCTGCCGCGCTGACCTTCACTGTATGACCAGGTGGACAGTTCATCAGGGCTAATCGTGATGCTTCCTGTCGATTTTCCGGTAGCGGTTTTCGATGCACCCTGCTTCAGAAATAACCAGAACCCGCCAGCGGGTTTACTGATTGCATTGTACATTCTCGCCAGCCGCGACATCAGATTCGCGTCTGACTCTGCAACCTGGTCGATGTGATCGATATGAATTTCTGCGAGTTCTGCGGCCACTTTCGGTTTCAGTCCATTTTCTGTGGCAACGGTTTTAACGAGATCGGCCAGCCGGATATCATCCCAGCTTCGCGTTTTGTGGCTCAGCACGTTACCGGGATGTTTCTGGGCGTTCATTGGTGCGGCAGTGGCATAGATTTCAACGCGGCGAGGTGGCCCACTACTGCCCACCCCCGAAACAACAAACCACCCCTTATCGACCAGCTGATCATTAAAGCCCATCGCCACCCTTAAACGTGCTCCCTTAGATGGCAGTGGCAGAGTTTGAGAAATCAGCGTGATTTTAAGTTCATCCGCTTTGGCTGTTGCCCCGCCATTATCCGTCAGGGTTAGTTCGCTCAGACACTCCTGCAGAGCGCGGGTAATGTCCTTGCCCTCTGCGCTTACACTGAATGCTGGCGCATACTCTGGATTTACAATCTGTTCAGCCATGTTAATCCCATAAACTAAATGCCGAATCAGTAACCGGCGTGGTCAGGTCCGGGAACGTAATAGCGACTCCTGCAGTAAGAATGGCATCCCTGTCTGCCAGCCCCCGATTTGCCTCCAGTACCGCTGAAACGTTGGATGAGAGATTTGCAGTGCCATAATGATCTGCGCAAATAGCGTCCAGCACATCGCCATCACGGGTTTGATATATCGTCGGCATAATGTTTTAACGTCATCGTCCAGTTTTTATTACGGTGTCCGCCTCCCGGCAGGAACCGATCAGTTGTATCGCTGAATTGAGTTACCGCCCACCAGCCCAGCACATCGCCCTCACCACTCACCAGCAACTGGGGCTGAGCCAAATCAGCCAGGTCGTAAAGGTCATTAACCGCATCCACGCCGTTACGAAAGAACGCATGTGCCTCGCCATCAAGCCGCACCGTCCGCCCGGGTTTTCCTGTGTACTGCAGCAGACTCTGTTTGCCTATCCTCTCCTGTTCACTCCAGTTCCAGCTAGCCTCACGTGAAAGTGATTTAAACGCTGTGGTATCAATAGAGAAGGCAAAATCGCCCAGCATCATCATGACGCGGTCAGCCTGACTACCACGAATGGCGGACTGCTGTGCCTGTCCGGATGCCTCAATTAAAGGGATTATTTCACTCACCAGATAGCGCCTCCATCCAGCATGCTGTTATCTCCCGTGAATGCCGGGTTGGTTTTGGTAATGGACTCCAGCTCGTCGGCAATCCCACGCTCGCTCTGTCCTTGCGCACCGTTGATTTCGAACCGGTATTCAAATTTCCGGTTATCGGTCATCTGATACGCTTTCTGCTGACTGTCAGCTGCAGCAAGACCACTGTTTAAGTCATCCCAGCTCCTGCCTAACTGAGTATCCGACGTTGCAGAATTGTTTTTCAGGGCATCCGTGAAATCCGGCAATCCCTCTTTCTTCGCAGTCAGAAAAGGATCGAGCGATTTATCAAACGTCTCATCGTCATCGTTGAAAAAACTACGGGTAGCGGTAAAAGATTTTTTAACCTGTTCCGGCAATTCCGGGTGCTGCTTCAACTGCTGATCAAACCACTCTTCCTGACCGTTACGTTTTGCCGTCAGTCTGGCGATATCGACCGATCCCGTCATCGCCAGCGATTTCAAAACATTTTTTTGATCCCCCCGCTCATCTGGTAGCAGCCAGGAGAGTTTTTTAGCCAGGGCATAAATAATTTTCCCGACATACACCACGCCCTGGCCGAACGTCAGTACGCCGGGATAAAGATCATCGCGCAGAAATTTTACGACCCTGCTGATGCCGCCGCCTTTAAACCACTCAGCCAAATCATCAGTCAGTTCCCTGATGTGGGGAGCAAGCTGATTGCCAAGCTGTCCCGATATCTCCGCCCCGGCGCTGAAGAGAACGGTTTTAAGGTTCTCAACCGCTTTATTGCCCTCCACCGCGCCGTCAGCACCCGCTTTGGTGACGAGGTTATAGCGGTGCTGCTCATCCATTAAGTCGCGATAGCTCCTGCCGGACTGTTTCACCAGCATCAACAACTTGCTGGCCTCGCCGCCGAAAAGAGAATCCAGAGCGAACGAGGCTTTTGACTCATCTTTCAGGCTCAGCGCACGCTCAATGATTTTACTGAACTGCGCCATGTCGCTCAGGCCAGCCATGTCACCCGCTTTGAACCCCAGCGTTTCAAAGGCGTCCTGCAGCGCACCCTGCTTGCCGTTCTGCTTATACTCCCCGGATTTGTGCAGGTACTCCTCAAAGAGATCGCCAAAATTCTCGCCGGTCATGTCGTACTGTTTTGCCAGCGAGTCCCACGCGTTATAGGTCTCTACATCAACGCCATAGCTGCGCGCCACACCCGTCTGCCGTGCTGTTTCTGCATTGGTGGCCGCTGGCGCAATGAGTGACGCCAGCGCGGTGGCAACCACACCGCCGCCGCCAATCCCAAGACCAGGTGCCACCATGCCCCCAAGGTGGCCACCGACGTTTAAACCGCGCCTGAAAAGCCCGCCCGCCTTGCCTTTAAAGGCATTAATCCGTTCACCACGCTGAATCTGGCGGTTCAGTTTTTGCTGTTCGGCCTCGGTTTTGCGTATCTCACGCGTCACCGAACTGTACTGACGTTTCAAATCGCTGATGCTGTTTCCAGCCAACTTGGCTTTTTTGATCTCGGTGGCGAGTTTTGTCTGGTCCTTAGTAAGACGCTCGGATTCTTTTCCCACCGCTTTCAGGTTCTTTTGCAGGTCGGTCGCTGAGCGTTTCCATGAACTGTCGATATTGCCGCCAAACGTTATGGTGGCTTTAAGGTTTTGACTTATTCCGGCCACGGTTTAATGCCTCCATTTCGTCAAACAGAAAATCGGAAAACGTGCTGAATGGCATATTCAGATAGTCCCCCATAGGGAAATGCAGCCGCCTGCCCAGAAAGCGTATAGCCCGGATCAACTCTCCTTCGGTCGCTCTCCGGGCGGGAGCATAAAAACGTTGAAGGCATCCGTTAGCTGCGCATAATCCGCTGCTGTCAGCAGCCAGATATCCTGTTCGCTGAGGTTACATAGCTGCGCAATCATCCGCGCCTCCTTCTCCTCTTCATTGCCGCGATCTTTTGCATGTGCAATGCGGTCGCGTACCAGCGGTTCGCGCATGTGTACAACGTTTAACTCTGCGCCACCCTCCAGCGCGACGGGGGTAAACAGTTTGATGGTTCGTGTTGAAGCGGGAAAACTCATCATCAGCTCCTGAAATAAAAAAACGGCCCGGAGGCCGTTATGAGTGAAGGGTTAAGGGTTAAGGGAGGCAAATTACAGGCGGACTTTTGATGCCAGTCCGGCCAGCACGTCAACGCCGTTGACGCGTCGGGCAAATCTCTCGGTGTCGATTTCAAACAGCTCCTGACCGTCTTTAGTCTGTTTGTAATAACTGACCGCAATGTCAACCGTAAAGGCGTTCTCTGACAGAGCGTCTTTACCCCGCGTATCGGGAGTGACGGTATGAACAAAGCCCTCAATCTCCTCAACCGTTCCCAGTGCGGTACCGTTAGCCAGATAACCCTGATAGGCAGTGAAGCGTGGGCGACTGCCACTGACGAAACCGAACGCCGTCAGCATGTCGGTATCGATGCCGTAAAATTTAATCTGACAGGTCATTGCTTCCATGCCGTCATCAACGGGTGTCGGTGCGTCCTGCGCGCCGGTACGCAAATCGGTTTTGACGATTGCCAGTGTCGGCGGCGTGAATTCGTGCGCGCCCTGAATGCGCACCCCCTGCCGGAAAAACGTCCAGACGCGTAATGTATTTTTATCACTCATGCCGCCAGCATCTCCTCAAGCGCATAATTGTTATTAACCCGGACACGCAGGCTGATCAGCTCGGTTGGTGACTTAGGACCAAAATCGTAATTGATATAAAGTTCACCTGCTGCCAGCGTTTCTTTTGTGTTCAGCTCCTTATCCAGCCAGGCTTCGCCACCGAAAATGGCTTTCAGCCTGACCAGTTTCCGCATATAGGAGTTAATGGTGCCAATGATGTCATCAGCATTTTCCCAGTCCAGAGGACGGTCCACGTACGGCAGCATGGCCTCCTGAATGCTGTCCTCAATCACGTCCGCCGTGCGACGGACTGATTCAAAATGCCACTGCGGATCGTCCGCGCACAGGCGGTTACCCCAGTGTTTAAATCCAGAGCGTCGCACGATGGTTGAGACGTTCTGCATATTCAGCAGGTTGGCATCGCAATTTCTTTCGCCGAGGATAAATTCATCAATCTGCTCAACGCCGAGGATATTGTTGATGTCCTGATTGGATTTGCTCCACCACCAGCCCTTTTCGAAATCGATCCGGGCACGCAGCCCGGCAGCAAATGCGGAATAGGCCCGGTATACCAACTGGCCGTCACTGTTGCTCGTCTGAACACGCGGACGCAAAAGCTCGGTACGTGCGCCATATGACTGGCGGCGCTGGACCACCTCCTGCAGTGTTGCGCCTGACGCACAGTCAACATAAGCCACAGCTCGCAATTTACCGGCAACCGTCTCCAGTGCTTTACCTACCGCGTCGTCCTCACTGAAACCGGGCGCAATAACAATGCGCGGTTGATAGGTGGTCGCGGATTTAGCAGATGAAAGTTTACCGATACCAGCAAGAACGGCGGCACGCTGCTTCTCTTTCGTTGTTTCCTCACTGACGCGCACAATTACGGTCAGAGCGTTGCGCTGGTCATTGATGTCAGCAATGGCCTGCTTAAGCGTTCCGGTGTCACCCAGGCGGGACATCATCGTTGTGCCAACAATCGCCACGGGCGTATTGAGCGGGAACGGTTCATCCTCTCCACCAGTCAGCTGAAGCGTAAATGGCGTGACAAAGCCCGCTCCACTGCCTGAAACCAGTATTTTCGCGCCATCCTGTGCAGGTACGACGGCAACAACATCAGCGGGAGTTGCATTCAGCACCCCATCCTCATCGCAGCCCAGCGTGATGCTGAGTTTGAGTGCGGCGGCATCCCATGATGCTGATGTGGGAACAGCTGCTTTTACAGTCGAGTCGGGTACACCTGCAACAGCCTCCACGCTGATAACATTTCCCGCTCTGCCGATGATGGTTGTTTTGAAGTTCAGCACGTTATCGAGTATCGGGGTTCCGGTCGTAGCACTGGCTGGCGTACCGGCTGATGCATCAGGAGCGGTTCCCACCAGCCCAATAATTGCCGTCTGAATCGTTGTTACTGCAACGGTGCCAGAGGTTAACTCTATAGTTTCAACACCATGTAAATCACCCATCTGTTTTCTCCAGGCATAAAAAAACCTGCCGAAGCAGGTTACATTTTCTGATTAGGTTTACCGGTTATTCCACCACTGTCTCCGGGGTGGTCATGGTCGTTATGCACCTCCCGGATTTTGCTCATAGTGCCGGTGCCGTCACTGATATCGCCGGTCGCTTCAATGTCGCTGTTAACTTGCGTTTTCCCCTGCACCGTTAGCGTTTCAGTGATTTCAACAGGACCATCCAGCGTGCCGATTCCAACAATTTTGTATGATCCCCCTGCCGCGATTTTGATTGTCAGTGCATGGGCCTCCCGGTCATACCTGATTTCGGTGCCATCGCTATAGCGGGTGATGTGCTCGCTATAGCTACCCTCCGGCACAGGCATTGCTCCCGTATTCCAGCCCGGAAACACACGGCCATTGTTCAGCTCTCCGGCCTCTGACAGAACGGTTACAGCATCACCCACTGCGCAGGGGTTTGAGTCGGAACGGTTTGAACCTGAAAAACCCTGGCAAAGTGGCAGCCAGGTGGTGACGATATCTCCGAGATCGACGCGGCACTTTGGCTGCTTATCATGGCGGACTGAGTGAATCACGCCACGGCGGATGAGATTAGCCAGCCGCCGCTGCAGGTCTCCACTGATATCACTCATCGGCTTTTGACTCCCAGACCAACTGATAGTCATCGACGTGCGCACGCCCTACATCAGGCGATTTACCAAGCCACACCTTACGCAACGGCACACCTGATGGTGCAAACGGGTCAGTGCCAAACGCGGCTGATTGCGTGTATGAAATCCGCCAGACAAGGTAATCATCCATACGGGGATCAAACTCATCACGTTCAGCTGATATGAATTCAGCTGGCTCAATGTGACCGATACCGAATTGCTGACCGTCAATCCATTGCGTGATATCTGCTGCTGCAGTTCGCAAAAAAATTTCAGGTTTACTGGCGCTGGCTCCCTCAGAATCCACCACGACAAACAGATCACAGCTGAGTGAGACCTGCATCTGGCCCTCATTACCGCCACCCTGCTCCCAGCTGTTAATCGTGAAATACACTGCAGGCGTGGTTAAGCCAGTAAATCGGGGAATGTTTTTTTCGGGATAGGCATCAGCATCCCGCACCCACGCTATGTTTTTCAGCGCCGAAATAACGGCGTCATGGTACTGCCCCATCATTAACGGTTCAGCCATTGCAAACCTCACACAGAAATTTTGGCTTTAACACGGCCACACAGATCGCTCTGAAAATGATGCATAAAAATCTCCAACACCTCCGCAAACGCGTTGTCCTCTATGTAGTTCAGCATTGGTTCATAGATATCAATTTCAGCATCATGGGTCCGGCGCGTTTCCGGGTCACGAATCACTACCGTGCGTCGATTATCGCGGCGACTCCGAGCCACCTCCCCATTCTCAAACGTGCGGGCTGACAGCAGGTTCCCTTTAGGAGTGAATCCGACTGTGTTAGCCCGTCGCCGCGATTTAATAAACCGGCCCGTATTTTTATCGCGCCGATCATGATGTGGCCGCACGCGGCCAGAGATTTTCCCTTTTAGGTCTTTCACCTTTATCGCGTTCAGGCCAAACCACAGTCGGAAATTATCCAGCGTGGAATTAGAGGCTGGCTGAACACGAAACGACAGGAGGCGACGGCGCACCATATTCATGCTGCGCGGTGCCAGGCCATCTTTAAGATCGGCCATTGCCCGCTTTCTCAGCGTTGCCCCTGTTCGCTGTAATGCCCGTGAATACGCGGCACGAAACTGTTTTTGTGTGGCTCCGATTTTTTCCGCTATCCGCCAGATAGCGGTAACGTCAATATCCACGGGTAAATCCCGCCTAAGCCGCGATTCACGTGCCATTTCATTTACTCCAGTTATTTATCTCAGGCTGGGGTTTTCCCGGCTCACCGAACGCCAGCGAAACGCGGGTGCGGCCTTGTTCATCGGTTCCCACATGAGTGACGCGATAATTGACGCCATTCACCACCGCGCCGTCACCCTTGGAAAGATCGGCAATATCAGCCGTCATGGCGCTGAATGCTGGCGAGTAGTCTTGCAACTCACCGCCGCCCGGCACACTCACAGGTGAATCGGGCGATTCAAATATCACCACCACCGGGCGCGCCTCACCTCCCATTAGCAGGGTGGCCGGAGATTCCTCAGCAAACGCCCGGTTAATCCGGGCATCCGCCTTTGCCAGCCGCGAACGGAATCGGTTCATCAGAAGCCCAGCCGCACGGCAACAGACTCGTCACCGGCTTCAGCATCCGCCCAGGCAGTACCGGCAAGAGGATTAGGCGTAGCATCTTCACCTACTTCCGCCGTCACCTTGCCGTCTGCAAGGTAGAGTTTCTGGCCCGTCCCGACAGACTCTGCCGCTTTTGGCAGTACAAACACCCCAGCCGTATGAAGCACACCCCATAAACCCGCCAGAATATCGTCATGTGCTACACCCACCAGCGCCCCCACAACCACTGCCTCGCCGGAGGCAATTTCAGTAGCGCCAGTGTTCAGATAATCAATCGTTCTGCCGTCCTGCTGATAATTCGTTGCCATCGTTACTCTCCAATGAAAAAGGCGGCCTGCGCCGCCCGGATATAAGAAAGCCGCCCGGAGGCGGCTTATTTGTTGGTGACTTTAACCAGGCCCCGATGATCCAGAGGGGCAACACCTGCATCAATGCGAACCTTAAACGCCGCACCATCAATGGTGAACCCCTGCTGCTGCTCCAGATACGGGGTATCAATGCCGTCCAGATAGGCGACCTCGATAGTGTCGCGGCCCTGCGCTGCAGCCAGGTAATAATCAGTCGCGCTGCTGTCATCCAGACGCGCCTCCGACATGACCTCCACGAAGTTCTGAATCGGGTTATTGATGCCACTGTTAACATCAGCACCCGGCACGCTGGCAGATTTGATCAGCTGGTTGGCACGTGACTCGATAGCGACGGGTGCCAGCATAAACGCCGGGCGAATATTCAGGTTACGCTCACCTGATTTCTGCAACTTCATCGCCTTGCGTGCCGTGTCCAGACCTTCAATGCTCAGACCGGCTTTAATCAGGTTGCCGTGGTCGGCATGGAACAGCGGCTTACCGTCTGACATTTTCGGGTTGCTGGTCAGGACGGCCCAGACCAGATCGCCTACTGTTGCTCGGGCTGCGCTTCCCATCGCCTGCGGAATCCCGGTCAGCATGGACAGATCGTCATTGATGATGGCCTGACGGTCAATACTGAACAGGTTGCCGTAGGTTGCCAGCGCAATCGACTCGCCACGATCTTTCAACGTGACATATTTATATTCAGCGCCCGGACGCACCTTGCTCAGTGTCGGGAACGTCTCAAGGCCAACGCGATGCGCCGTTTTGAAATCAGTCAGAATCCCTTTCCGCGTCCATTTATCAAAAATTTCTTCGGCCTCATTCCAGCCCATCAGCGCCGCTTTATTAGCCACGTCCATCAGGATATTGCCAAAATCACTGTTACTGTGGGTGAATGCCAGACCCACCATTGCCATCGGAGTCTGATGACCGGCAATACCGATCCCGCGATCAACCAGAGAAGCACGTGCCAGCTCACGCAGCGTATAGCCTGCATACGCATTATCTTTTTCTGCTTCCGCATAGCCCACGCGTGACATGATTGCAGCGCGAACTGAGTCGCCCACCAGATTGCCGTTACCCGCGTGCAGATGAATAGCACCCGGCCCGGCAAGTGGGGTTGTGCCTGCCGCCAGCGCGGTCAGCAGTTTGCCGCGTGCAACTTCCGCTGAGCATGACATATCACTGATACATTCGGTGCGCAGAGAGGCAAAGGCCGGGAATGCCTCAAACACTGCGCTAACGGCATTAACGCGCTCAGCGTTCGCCGTCTGCATCTGCTGCTGCAACTGAACAGCCAATGCGCCGATATCAATGTTGCCTGCCTGAACCGGCGCGGGCGGAGTGGCTGCTGCCTGCAGGGCAGGAATCTGCGGCGCTGGCGTCTGAGCAGCTGGTTTTCCTTCCGCGCGTGGCGTAAACAGTGATTGGAGTTGTTGAGGCATGTTGGTGTAATCCTTCAGTTTGTTTTCATTCATACAGGCTGCTGCCTGCAGTTCAGGTTCCAGAGTATCGGCAAAGCCTTTTTCAACGGCCTCTGCACCGCTCAGCCAGGTTTCGGCTTTCAGCATTGCCACAAGCTCCTCCCGCCCAAGCCCGGTTTTATTCATGTAGGCGTTAAGCATCAGCGCCTCATTACGATCCAGGAAATCTGCGTAATCGCGCATCTCATCGGAATCGCCAGCAATGCCACCCCACGGTTTATGAATCATGATCCAGGCGTTTTCCGGCATATGCACGTTGGCACCCGGCAGGCAGACAATCATGGACGCCATACTGGCGGCCACGCCGTCTACCCAGATATCCATCGTGGCTTTAAGGCGTGACAGCGTGTTGTAAATGGCAAAGCCCTGCATCACATCACCACCGGGGCTGTGAATATGCAGGTCGATGGCGCTGGCCTCAAACACACCAGCCTCTCGGCACTCATTCACAAACTGCTGGGCTGTGATGCCCCAGCCGCCGATCACGTCATACAGATAAATCTCTACCCGCCCTGCTGCCTGCGCACGAATCTCATACCAGCACTGACCGTTTGCCGCATCGACACCGGCCAGCGAGGCTTGAGGGTTAATCAGTTTTTGAGTCGTCTGACTCTTTTGATGTTGCATCTAACACCACTCCTTTATCGTTGGCGGCGTCGGAATCGAACACCAGCCCATGTTCCCGGTTGTATTCGGTCTCGCGCAGACGCTGGCGCTTAACCTCCTGCGGATTTTTGCCACGCGCACGCGCCCACTCCGCCTCAGTACTGGCACCGCCACGCACATTGGCTTTCCACGCCTGCGCCTCTTTAACCGGATCAATCCACGGCATCACCGGCCCAAGATAGAGCGCGTTATAAAGAGATTTTTGGTCTACATCGGGAGGGATTTCGATACCGCTCAGGAGTGCCATTGCCAGCCATGCACGGTATACGGGGCGACTGTGCTGCCCCACAAACCACTGCTGGAGAACGTTGTACCCCTCAAAACTCTCCACCAGCTCCTGACGCTGTGAGCTGTATGTACCGTTGTAGTCGCGTGCAATGCTGGAGTAGCTGCCGCGCGTACCGGCAGCAACGGCCCGCATCTGCCCGTTCCTGAACTCGTAGAGGTGAACGTTGGGACGGTTTGATTCCACCATGCCGAGGTCTTCACCCGGCTTTAATTCGTCATAAATCATGCCGGGCGCGATGTTGTAGAACCGCTCTCCGCCAGGCTCCGAAAATTCACAGCTGTCATCCAGAGACTGCGCATCACCGCGCCGGATGTAGAACCCCAGCGCTGCAGCGATGCGCGCTGCAACACGTTCGGACTCTTCATAGTCTTTGATGTCTGACAGACGAGTGATAACGCCGTGAATAAGGCTGATCCCGCGCAGCTGATGAAGGCGTTTGCGCTGCGCCAGATGCAGCATGTTGTCTGCAGAAATAGTTTTGAATTCAGTGTTAAAGCCGGTAAATGAGGCCGGATGGTTTTTATAGACCTTGTAACCAGTGGGTCGCCCCCATGCGTTAACGATGATGCCCTGCCTGATTTGCTGCCCTGTCGTGCTGTTCAGGGTGTATGGAACGAAATCGGCTTCCAGCATTTCCAGCGAGAACGGCACTGATGTGGCGTGCTGTAACCCGGCTACGTTGCCGCGCACCAGTTGAGTGAACACCTCACCGTCACGCAGTGCCGAACGCAGCAGCAGCCGTTCTGCCTCGGGGCGGGTAAACATCCCAGTCACTTCCGGGCGCACTGACCACTCCGCCCATAATGCTGATAGCTGGCAGGCAAAATCGCCGTGCAGATTGCCATCAAGGTCGAGCGGCTGTGGCTCAACGTGGATGCCGTGCGCTCCGATTACCCGGTCCTCCATTTTGTCGAACAGGCCGATGACCAGATCGTGGTTTTCATCCAGCCAGCGCGCCTGCTCACGCAGTGAGGTTCCCGCTGCAAATACAGCGGTATCCGCTGAGCGGGATTCGCGTTTGCTTTTATGCAGCCGGGACGGGTGAGCGGCCTCATACGCCTGCAGCCGGAGGCGGTTTTGCGCACGTGCAGCGGCCCACCCAGGCGAAATAACGCCGAGTGTTTTTTCAATAAATCCCATATCGGCCCTTAGTTAAATCTGGCGAGTTTGTAAGAACCGCCGCGACCGCGTTCAGCGCGCCAGCGTCTTTCCCAGTAATCCAGCTCGGTGCGTAACGCCACCGGATCATGGTTGGTAATAGCCCGACCGTTTACGCCGGTAAACGATACCGATTTTCCATCCAGCGAATCGGTGTACGCCTGACGCACCGTGAGGAGCATCTGGTAAATCTCACTTCTCGTCATTACAGCCATCCTCCATTGCCAGACGTCCCGGCCCAGCCATCTGAAGCGAGGCTATTTCGTGGCGCTGGTTTGGGAACGTTTTGTTTTTTGGCTTTAGGTTTTGATTCAGTTTTCTGCAGAGGCTGATCGCCCTTCACGATACCGGGGTTGGCATCCTGTTCCCGCGCCCATGCTGGCGGGTTTTCCCAGTCGCGGATTTTTTCATACCCGCGCAGAACGGCTACGGCCTGCGCATAACAGAACAGGTCAAACGCCTCGTTATTACCTTTTCCGGGTTTGCGCCATTTGCCATCAGCGCCGCGCTCCTCATAGGTCAGTTCGTCGTAAAACCATTCGCCCAGCCAGTCCGGGAAATGGATGTAACCTGCACCGGGCGTTTCGCGTGAAAGGTTATTACTCAGCTGGTCTTTGAGCGTATCGGTCTGAAGCAGATAGACAGGAATCTCCCCTCGAACCTCAGCACGCCTGTCGGCCCTGCCGCTGTTATCCGGAAATGTTTTGGTGATTGTTTTCTGGCGTTTTGTGCTGTCGCCTTTGATGAGATAAACGCGTCTGGCCAGTCCGTCCCGGCGACACTGCCGCCAGAATTTATAAGCATTTCCGGTCACGCCCTCCTCGCCGCCGCTGTCCACCGCCATTGCCAGAACCGTCATCCGCTGTTCCTCGTTGCTCTGCAGCCGGTAAGTTTTATCCAGCACGTCGGAAACCAGCAGTTGCCAGTCCTCCGGATAGGCATCAGGCCGAATTGGCAAAGCCTCGCCGTTTTCATCATGTCGCATTGAATAGCGGATGTTGTAGCGGTCTATCAGCCAGCGCTCCCCGTTTTCGCCATACCCGATTATCTGCACCACGAACCGGCGTTTTTTACCGCCCTGCACGTCAACTGCGGCCAGCAGGAATCGCACTTTAGACGGCACCAGCCGTTTGCCATAATCCTCAGCACGTTTCATCAGGACGTCTGACTGGCGCTGTTCGACAGATGCACGCGGCAGATACGGACGCCCCCAGTCGGTGTTAATAACCGCCCTTAGCGCCTCTTCACTCTGCGTTGCCTCATACTCCTGCTCAGCGGTCAGTAATTTGTAAACCAGCTGCGCCCACGTCTGATAAGCCGCAGCTGGTCCCTCCATCCAGAAAGAAGCGATGCGAGAGCGGCGTGGTTCACCTGAACGATTCCCGGCTACATCAATTTTTTCACCCTCACGCAGCCAGACACCGGATTTATTCAGTTCGCGTTTCAGGTCAGCTGTAATGACGTTGTTGCAGTGAGGGCAGCAGATATGAGCGGCCTCACTCGCTTTAACCGGGTCGGTGTCGTCCCGATAACCAGTCATCACCTCCATCTCTGGCTGGAAATACTCTTCACAGTGTGGGCATTGCCAGTACCAGCGGCGTCTGTCTCCACGGTTATAGAGGGAAAGAGAGCCGGTTGTTGGCGGTGCTTCGTGAGGTGACTGACGACGCCATTTGGTATTGGTTATCTCTCTGCCTGGTGAACCCTCCACCAGCGTCATACCCGCCGACATGAAAGTCGTGGTGCGTTTTGAGGCCAGAGAAAATCCATCACCTTCTCCGTCTATGTTCTCCGGAAACCGGTCATAGTCGGTCAGCGCAACATATTTAAAATCGGATGACGACATGATGTTGATGGATGGCCAGCCTATTTTTAGATAGTTACCAGCCAAAAATGTTTTGTCGTGAACGTTGTTATCATTGCGCAGCGGGCTGAGGCGTTTTGCCACTTCAGGGCTGACACGGAACGTACGCGCCAAACGTTTCTTAGAGTGCTCCCTCGCCTTCTCCTCCGTCATCTGAACGATCAGCATGTCAGACGGATCGCAGACCACGTTATAGACCACCCATCCATCTATCAGGCCGATTGTCTTGCCTGTTCTAGCAGGGCCAACAAACACCACGGCATCATATTCACGCGATGCCAGACAGTTCATTGGCTCGATAATATAGGGTGCTAAATCGGGGTCCCATTCCACTGAGTTCCCTACACCCACGGGGACGCGCATGTATCTATGCACTGCCTCCGCTACCGGCAACCTGCGTGGCGCACGGATGATCGAGGCAGTGTTTTTTCTGATCTCTGCCGCCGTGGCCTGATGCATGGTTACTCCTCGTCTGGCAATTCCTCCTCTGGCGGTGCGTCAGCCATTTCAACTTTCACGGCTATCTGATCGCGCAGGTCATCTATAACTTTTTGAACACGAACTACTGCTGCAGGTGTCATAGCGCAGTCACGCTCCAGAATGTCTGGCAAAGTTTCGAGCACCTGAACCACCGCTTTAGCCATTGATGAAAATTCCCGTACTACCTCTGATGCTTGGATCAATTCCCCGGTTTCCTGCTGAAACTTGAGGCGCTCGCGTTCGGACTGAAACCACGCTTTTCGATCAGGCGGCAGCATTTTGTCGACGTTCACCAGCTCTTCAGATGTTGTCCGGCTCAGGAGTTCTTTGAGAATATCCACTACTGAAAACAGTTTTAATTTTGGATTGCTTCCAGGTGCAGGCTGAACACAGCTCAACTTGCTGGAGACCGTCTGTCGATGCATATCGGTAAGCGCAGCAAGCTGATTAATATTGAGTCGGAGATTTTTAAATTCTTTATCCATGATGATGAACAAAATTTAATCATTTCGACATCGTGAAAAATTTCACGACTGAAATATCAGAAGGTTAAGGGGATGATGATGATGTCGATAAAATGCAAAAAACTAGCCGTTTTCCGCGTGTCGCCGCCCCCTCGGTAAACGATCTCGCCGGGAGTACCTTTTCAAATGAGAATCATTTTCAATTGATTAGCTTTTCGAGGTATCGTACGACGATACGGAAATATATGATCCAACCAGGGTGGTTTTGAACCACACCCTTAGATCAGTGAATTTCAGCCATCGCCCTGGCCTGACGGTTTGGCCTGCCTGAGACGCGTCTGGCGCATCCTGAGAAAGACAAAATAATGCCGACCCAAACTCCACCTGAACATCATAGGTTTGGTCGGTATCGGCAACGAGCTGCCACTCTTCGGTTAAATCCAGGTTAGTAGTCTTCACTATTGCTCCCGATAGTTATTTAGCAGTTATGACTAGCGTTGAAACCATGTCACGCAGCATCACCTTCAGCGTGCAGGTTCCCGCTGTGAGTATGCTCACGGCAGCCTGACCACCAGCGGATGTGCTTATATGTTGCACCATGCTGGGGTTTGATATTGTCCAGACAGCACCGTCTGCGCGCCCGATTTGAGCGCCAGTTTCACCGCTGACGAGGAATGCCCCAAGATATTGCCAGCCTTTAGGGGCGGTTGCGTTCAGCATCGTGTAATGCGTGCTATCTATCTGCGTTACGAACCACGGCGACGTGGGTGTTTTGTTGCTGTCGTTCTGGATGAATATCGTGTCCGCTGGTGGTTTATCCTGACCGCCTATAACGATTGCGCCGGGTGCTGATATCCCGGGCATAATGGTGCCGCCAATGACAGTGGCATCGGGTGTAAAAATCATTGGTTGCTCCAATAAAAAAACCGCCCGTAGGCGGTTATGCGTAATGCTTCGACCAATGCTTACTGCATTCGTCTATTGCAAAGGATATTTGACGACCATAGCCGCGACTTAAAGAATCCATGACCATTGTAGGGAAGCCCGTATTTTGCTGAGGCGCTAGGTGCTCAAGAGATACCTCATCATCTGTTCTCATCCAGAGCTTAAGGCCGGAAATCTCTGTTTCTCTATAAACGGTGATTAACTCAATATTGTCCGCTGAATCCCCATCATTTTTGAAGATCTCATATCTCGTCATTTCTCCATCACCACCGCGGTATTGCAGGACTCGCTCCAGTGTCAGTTTAGACATAACGTTTAGCCTCTAATGTTTAACAAGATGAAACGTTAAATCATCACTTAGGCCAATTCAATCCATCATCAAGCACACTCATAAATGCGCCTTATGATGATTACGTCTTAAAGTCGGGTAACTCTTGGCTCTTACGCCATTCTCTCACTTCAGCAACAACTTTCTCTGGAGTCAGGTCTTCATCGTAATTGTAGTAAATCAGATCTGAGCTTTTAGGGTGCTCGCTGACAGTGATGAAGTTCTCAAGCAACACGTTTTGGTACTTTTCACCACCTTCAGCACTGAAAATCTTAGCAACTAACTCCGTAAACTCTGCTTCCGTGTAATCCTGAAATGTAGGTTTCAACTTCATGGCTGCTCTCCTCCTTTTCGGTGAAGATCATCTTACTCTTTTTGCTCCAACACGTATTCCAACTTGAGCACGCCAACAGGCGCGTGGCAGCCCCAAATTCGACTTCATGAGAAATACCTTCACTCCAATAAAAAACCGCCCGGAGGCGGTTAAATTTTTAGTCAAAAATAAATTTAACTTTATGCATTTCTGATAACTTTTGAAGAATCTCAACCTTACTAGTCCGACCCTGGATATATTCTATATAAATGTTAGATAGTTCATTCCATAAACCAGTAAGCTCAGTTTCAAATAATAAACCTTCACACATTACCCACGCTGTCAATGCATTATGCCATCGCTTCTTCAGTTCACTATATGCAGCCGACGTCTTATCGCTACCTTGTGTGACAAGGAAGGATGATTCATTCATTTGTATCATTGCCGCCTTAGCTGCATTCCAGTCATCAGGCATCATGTGAATAGCGTAATCCAAAGCGAACAATGAACGCTTTAATTCACTTTTAATTTTTGTCTTTTCTTGAACCTTCCAGGTATTTAAAGCGGCGAATGCAAAATACAATGTGATAATTGAACTTATTGCTGCGATACTAGTTGCTATAGCACCCCACATAACCCAGTATGCAGAGTCACGAGTAGCTATTAGTGTTTCGAAAGATATTAAATCTGCGTCCATTTTTTGCCCCCAATTGTTTACAAGGACAATAATACACGACTTCAAATATCTAATCACTTCAACCTTTCCTCACTTACTTGCCGAGGATTCTTGTTGATGCAGGTTATAATTTTTTTGAAAGTCTGGAATTGACACAAACTCTCTCCCAAGTCTCATTGTGATAAAGGATTGAACGCTGTGTCGGGCCACTCATAAAATCGATATCGTGGTCACTGACATAGATCGGGCGTACCCACTCACAGTTGGTATCAATCACCTTCGCGCCGCCACCGTTCCCGCAACCGCTCAGAGACAGCAGCATCAGGCTGGCTGCTAATATCCTGCTGAACCTCGACAGCATTTTTCAGCACCTCAATATGTTTTTCTGATTCCTCAGCCTTAACAGACGCCCGCTCAGCTGCTGCTGTGGTTTCAGCTGCTTTTTTGCCTCTGCTACGACCCAGACCGAATGCAGCCACTACCAGACCGGCAATGACGGCCAGCACAGTTAATAGTGTTTGCATCAAATCAAACCTTTGTAGGCGTCATAGGTACCGCTGCGCATAACCTCAGCATGGCGGCATGCACGGTCAGGTGTCTGGCGTGCCCACAGGCTGTTCAGCATTCCACCAGCTGCACCAGCAAAATCACCACGTGCAATCATGCCCAGCGTATTAGTGAATCCGGCCAGACCGGCCACACCCATCTGATAGGCCATGCTGCAGAGAATGTCCCGACGTGCGTCATTACACTGCGCCAGCGCGGCAACAATTGCAGGCTGTCGTTTCATAGAGGCGGTTTTCGCATCTACCAAGCATTGCTTCCAGACGTCACCAGCACGGCGCGGGACGGTAAACTGATATTGATTCAGCGGTGCGTTCTGAGGGCCAATTCTGATACCACCGGCAACTGTTGGAAAATTGCGGGTGTCCCAATAGGGAGTCTCTTTGTAGCCCTCCTCAAAATTGAGGATTTCAATAATTTTACTCACCGGTTTTACTCCGTGATGGATTTGAAAGGATACGCGCCACATTCCCGCGTGCTGCAAATACAGCGATGCACGCCAACCCGTGCGCAATCACTATCGACCATCCGGTTGACTGGTAATAACCAAACAACCACAGCAATACAAAATTGCCGTAGGCCAGAATCAAGCCTGCAGCAATCCAGGAATACAGAGGTTTATGCGTTCTACCCTGTTTGCTGAACAGCATCAGCCGCATAGCAATAGCCGCACTGAATGCGACCACTAATAATGTTTGCGGATCACAGTGGACAGTCATGATTTATCCCCCAGCCATTTTTTAACGAATGGCAGTTTTGAAACGCCACCATTTTTCAGCCAGAAATAACCCTGCACCGCCGCAGCTGAAATGATCACCGCTGCCAGTGCGTCCAGTGGTTTTTCGCGGTAGTTGAAATAGTCCTCAACTTTGTCAGCAACAAATCCGGCTCCAAATACGCCAGCTGCATAGCCAAACAGGAAATAACCAAAAATCTGTCGTCGCGTCAGGTCGCTGGCGGTGACGATAAAACACATCGAACCGGCAAACGCACCGAATGCGATTGAGTAATCTACAGAGGTGATGAATCCCACCAGCGCAGACGTGACAATGCCCCAGCCAGCTACGGTTGCAGTAGCGCCGGTGCTTAATGGCTCAGCCATTAGCGGTCCCTCTTAATGATTAATAAATTCTGATTTATTCGATTAGCTGATTCAGTTCGCTAACCGTCTGCCGGAAACGTTCCTCTTCCAGCTCTACACCAATTGCAGAGCGACCGAGCTTTAAGGCCGCCTTTATCGTTGAACCTGACCCCATGAAGAAGTCAGCAACTACATCACCCGGCCTGCTGCTGGCGTTGATAATCTGCTCCAGCATATCGGCAGGTTTTTCGCAGGGGTGTTTGCCGGGGTAAAACTGAACCGGCCTATGTGTCCATACGTCTGTATAGGGAACCGCGACTGAAACGCCGAAATATCTGCGAAGAGATTTGTACTCCTCCTGCAGCTCCAGATATTTGCGGTTCAGTGAGTGATACGTGTCCACCAGTTGGTGGTGCGGTGTTGCTAATGTTCCCGATTGATGGCGCGAAATGGCTATCTCAGTAAACAGCGCCTGCAGCTTCAGGTAATCAGCCTCGCTGGGCAGCTGCCATTGGCTATAGCTGAACCAGTGCGAGGTCATGTTTTTCTTACCGGTTGCCGCAACAATCTGGGCAGCGGTAACACCCAGTTCTGACCGGGCATTACGGAAATAATCAATCAGGGGTGTCAGCACCTGCTGTTTCAGTTCATCGCATTTCCGAGCGTAGGCGTCTGGTTTGTATGGCCCCTGATAATGCTCTGCAAATAATATCCGTTCAGTCGCGGGGAAATACGCTCTCAGGCTTTCTTTGTTGCAGCCCTTCCAGCGCCCTTCAGGCTTAGCCCAGATGATGTGGTTAAGAATGTTGAAGCGGTTACGCATCATGATTTCAATATCAGATGCGAGTCGATGCCCTGAAAACATATAAATGCTGCCGTTGGGCTTCAGCACTCTCCAGAACTCTGCCAGGCAGCAATCCAGCCACCGCAAATAGTCTTCATCCCCTTTCCACTGATTATCCCATCCCTCCGGCTTTACTTTGAAATACGGCGGATCGGTAACAATCAGGTCAACTGAATCGTCTGGCATGGTTTTCAGCACGCGCAAACAATCGGCATTGATTAGCTCAATGCCGTGCATGGTTATTCTTTTTATCACTCAAAAGTCACTCAGTTTCATAGCCAAAATAACATTCGGTTCGTAGGTGTTCTCTGACAGCCTATCGAATGCATAACACTTCCACATCAAAGCGTTAGCTCACAATCTTATCAATTTTAACGGAAACTTATAGATGAAGGAATAAGGGGGTTAATACTCAACTTAGGATTAATGGATATGAAAACTCACCTCAATTGGAAAGATTTAACGCGATTTAGCGCAAGCGCTTATACCCATTCTTAGGATGGTAAGCAGCAATGCGTGGAACCCACTCTTATCACATTACAAGGATTTTTGCGTACGCGTTAGTGATCTGCACGTGTTTTTTAGGTATGATTCGAAAAAAAGAAGTATTAGAAATTTACTTTGTCACTAAAGGATTGATATGAAAGTAAAAAGTATTGGTTTCCACATTGAAAACTTGAATCCACACATTAATATCTCTGAAATATTGAAGTCTTTCATAGATTCATCTGCGCGGGTGCACTCGTATCTGGATTACTCTAGACAAATACTTTTGACAGAAGACCCAGATTTCTACGTAGGCATGGTTTTGACTTACAGGAATCAGAAGAAAAGCTGCAAGTCCACCATAAGTGGAGGTAAGTTCAAACTGAAAGTTGAAGACTTAAAAAGTAATGAGAAACTTGTTTCATTCAATTTCTTTTGCCTCAAAAAGTCAACACTTAAAGGTTTATACCTCTATCACCATTCGTCATGTTCAATTAATTCTTTATTTTCAAATTTTCAAACTATTAGTAACGAATATATTCGAAAGAAAAATACTGATGAAATTAGTTTACTAGGAAACAAACCTAAACAAAAAACGGTTGTAGCCATCAACAAGAAATACAAACAAAGGCCAAACTTTAAGATCCTTACAACTAAAGACAATATAGAGAATATTCTAGCTCAATTTAAAAAAATTAAGTCCGCGTCTTTCAGGTTCTCTCATTTGGATTTCATAGAGAAACCAATGAAAGCTATTGAAACCTTGACTAATAACATAGATGTTAATTTCTCTATCGAAAACGCTGCGAGAACGAAAACAAGCACCTTAGGACAACTGATTTCTGACGCTTACAAAAAAACATCAAACATTTTAAAAGCTAAGGTTGTTGCAATAGACTATTTAGATAACGAAAGGCTTATAGATGTAGTCAATTGCCCCACTTTTTTTGAACAATATGATTTCGATTTTATTGCTGATAAAGTTGATGGTTTGACAAATGATAACTACACTTCAAATGATGTTGTAGGTATAATAAAAGATCAAATCATCAATGGAAAAAACAGGAATGTTTTTAATTAATTGGCTTGGATCATTAAGAATTCGCTGTCAGTACCTGGTACTGATAGCTTTATCTTTTCTAACGCTTGCTGCACTGATCTGTCTTTATCGTCATTCCCCTGAGTTAAACACACGATTTTTTGAGTTCCATCATAAGAATCTGAGGGGTTATCTTTTTTCAGGATTCATATCAGTAGGGTCTTTTCTTCTTAGCTTACATACTTTTGTAATAGTTAACTTAAAAGAAAAAGTGTTCGGGACTGATGATTACAAAGAAACTTTTGCAGCAGCTCGTGGTATAGCGAAGGGGGAAGTTAATGAATCTGAACTTTTCAAACCACTGGATAATTTATCGTCATTCATTAACCTTGCTATTTGGCTTTCCATTATTACAGCAATTTCGCAATTCACAATAGGTTTGTCGACGAACTTTTATGCTAGTTTATTTTGTGTATGGCTTGCTATTTTAACTGTTTTCCTGATGCTATATTGTCTTATTATTATACGGGAAAACATTAAAGTATTCTTAAAACAATAAGGCGGCCTTAAACCGCCTTATTGCAATTAAGACAAATACGAATCAAGCATGCATAAGCAACCTTCAATAAAACCAGTAGCTGTTTGTAATTCTTTTCTTATAGTTCCATCCGAGCACTTTCTTTTTTTTGCAATATTCCTTAATGATAATCCGATAACATAATGAACGATTATTAATTCATACTCTTCTGGTTTACACTTTCTTAATTTCGCCACGCACCCGTCTATTTTTATTCCTTCATCATCACAACATTGTATCCTAGATTTTTTACCGTGCGGAATTAGGCCCTTGAATCCAGCAGCTATTGGCTGCCAGTCAACACCACTATTATCGCTAGCAGCCCAAGCTCCCCATGAATCCAAAACTTGTGACATATCACGCATTATTATCTCCACATAATTAATTTTTTACTGAACTAATAACACCGACCGCTATTGCGTAATCGAGGAACCGAAACAGCAGCGCAATCTGGCTTCCATATTTTTCCTCAAATGTCCTTACATCCCGGTGCAACTCATCGTGATGCGCTCTGCAAAGCGGTATCACAAAGAGATCGTGAGATTTCGTACCCATTCCCCCCTGTCCATAACCAATGATGTGATGCGGGTCGTCTGCCTGCTGATTGCAGCAGGCGCACGTCTGCGACTTCACCCATCGCGTGTATTTCGCATTTTCCCAGCGGCGGCGTTTAGGTCGCAGCATGAATGACTCAGGCGACTCCGGGTCGGCCTGTAGCGTGATAATACTTTTAACTTCCTGCCCAGCTTCCTGAATGATTTCCGTGGCCGGACGCACTGGCGCAATCAACGACTCTTTAAGCTCGCCTTGTGGTATAGCGTCTTTTGGCATGCGCAGAACGCGCCGTGCCGGTGCCTCTGGAATCAGATCAACAACGTCATTCAGTGACGCCCACCAGCATAATTCTGGCAGTGTGAGCAAGTGGTCGCCGTGTAGCGCCATCTGGTTGCATGCCACTTTAATGATCCACAGCGCAGCGTTACGTTTCGCGATGACGTCCATACGGCCCGGCATGCCGTTTTTCATGAATTCAGTATCATGGCTGCAGCATATCGATACCGGGCCACTCTCAGTCTCTGCCATTGTGAATTCGTGATAGTGCCAGGTTCCCCGTTGTTCCCACTGACAGTAACCCAGCGACTGAACATATGACGCCAGCGCATTAAGCCCACCAGCAGCCGTAATGACGCGCTCATGACCGAAGAAAGCTGCCAGCAAGGGTTCATCCAGTAACGGCTGCGTACTATCGTTTAGTAGCCCTGATGGTTTGTCTGTCAGGTCCATTGTTGGCGTGCTGATTACTACACGCCCCTTAAAAAGTTTTAGTAGGTCCGGCCCCGGCTTAAACAGCACAATCCCTGTGCGTGGTGCAACCTCGGGAGTGAGCAGCGCCCTCATGCCGCCCTCCCAATCAGACGTTTGAGCAGGTAGTGTGTCGCAATCAACCCAGCTGCCAGCGATACCAGAGTTGCGCATGCGTATCTGTATGCTGGGCAACTGATTGCCAGCCAACTGAGGCATCCACTCAGGACCCAGGCTAAAGCGCATATCACCACCACCGCTATAAAGTCATTTTTCACTGCAACTCTCCCATGTCCGGGATAGTCAGTTGACCCGCGACCTCGCGCACGGCCTGACGCAGCATGCGGTAATTGGACCAGCAATCACGGTCGGTCTGTTCCACCAGCTCGATGAACTCCTGAACCGTGCATGGCTGGTCCTGCCGCAAACCAATCAGCACGCTGGAGAACTGCTGCAACTGCTCTTCCACTACCTCGGGATCATCATGCTGCTCAGATAACCACTGCTTGATCGCCTGGTCATCCTGGTGCTGCTGGATGAATCGCAGGGCTGACTGGATGGTTTCCTCTGGAACAACTACGTGCTCAGGGTGCTCAACTGAGTCTGCCGCCCATGTGTGCGCATATTTGGACTGAGCGTAGGTATATTGGGATTTGATTTTGAACGCCGCCTGAATACAGGCCCAGACCTCTACGCCGCTCTTCTCCAGGATTTCATGTTTCAGCAGCGGCAGGTCATCACCCTCGTCATTCTCTGGCTCAGCCGGTGCCGGTTGTTCACTTACGGACGTAGTGACGCCGTAATGCTCTCTGGCGGCCTGAATGATATCCATCAACTCAGCTACCTGCAGGTCAGTCTCAAGCGTCAGAGTAACGCGTGCGCCCTCCTCATCCTGCTCTGCCTGGCAATGTTTGGCTAACAGCTCCACCAGCTGGCGAGACTGTTTGGCACTGAATTGCGTCATGGCGGCAGCTTTGGTCAGCTTTTTCTTGCCCGCTGCTTTGACCTTTTCCAGTTCTGTTTTTGCCACCCTGCCTGCTGACGCACCATGCTCACGAACCAGCGCGACGGCTGTAGTGGCAGCAACCTCTTTGTTTTTAACCAGTGCGATCAACTCATCGCCAGACGTCAGCAGCGACAAGTGGTTTTCAACGTCAGTGATCGAGCGTTTAACTTTTTTGGCAATCTGAGCCTGTTCCCAGCCCTGATTAATCAGGCGCTGATATGCAGCTGCTCGCTCAAGTGGTTCCAGTGCGCGTCCCTGGCTGGACGTGACCATGAAAGCGATACGGTCCGCCTCGCTGCCTATGAAGTCTTTGCATTCCAGGCGGATGTCATAACCGGCCTCTTGTGCCAGTTTGGCCCCGTAGTAACGGTGGTGGCCATCGATGATTTTTATGCCCTGCTCAGTTACCTGCACAGCGAGCGGAGGCACCTGCTCACCAGCGATGTAGGCATCACGGAACTCCTCGACGTGGGTCTGATCGATTTCCCGGATGTTGTAACCAATCTCGACATAGAGTTCATCAACACCCAGCAGGTAGGTTTTGCGGGTCGTGATGTTCGTTTCAGTTTTAGATTTGTTGTCGTAAATTTTCGATAGCGTAGTCATTTTTGAAATCCCTTAATAACCGCGAAACCCTTCCGGGATGGCGTAATCCACTGGTGAAATGTCTGTGACTGACCGCTGAACCGGACCGAGCCTTACCACCAGCTCATCCCATTTTTCGCGGAGTTTTGCAGGGCTGAGGATGTTCCGGCACCAGAACGGATCGCTCTGAACGCGTTTGAACATCTTGCAAATCTGGAAGTGTGTGCGCTGGTCCTGTGAGCACATCAGGCGCACGTCATTCGCCCACGCAGCCCAGTTCGGCTCTTTGGGCCTTGCCAGTTCGCCGTCAGCCTCTGCCGCCTTCTCGTAGAGTTGTGTGATCTGCCCCCATATCCATTCCGCGCACTTCAAGTCCTCATGGCTGCCCCACAGGCGTTTCTTCTCGCTGTAAACCACCGCGTCGGGAAAGCGAGCCAGGATTTGATCGGGGTTATCCACAGGCGAGTCGTCTGGTCGCGAAGCGTCCGGACAAGAGAGGTTTTTATCTAATGGATCATGTTTTGATCTTACTGACGGATCGTCGCCAGATTCTGGGGGGTGAAAACCCGTTTTCTGGCCGGATTTTGACGGGTGAAAATTTGACGCATCAAAATTTGGTGCATCAGATTTTGACGTGTCACATTTTGATGTGTCAGATTCTGACGCATCAGATTCTGGCTGGTGAACAGCAGCGGCTTCGCGCAGTTTCCTGACGTTTAGCTGATACATATTCGAGGTGTTGCGGTTGCCCTTACGCCGTGGCGTACTGTTCAGCCAGCCATCAGCCTCCAGCTTGCGTATTGAGGTGCGTACAGTGCTGGGACCAGCCCCAATCTGGCGGGCGATTGTGGCAATTGACGGCCAGCAAACCCCCTCATCACTTGAGAAATCAGCCAGGCGCGCCATGATGGCCACACTGGTGATTTTCATGCCTGACGCCGCGCAACCGTCCCAGACGTATGCAGACAATTTCACGCTCATCCAACTCTCCTGAACTTCTGGCCCCACAGATTGCGGGGCTGGACGCAGACGTGCGGATAGCCTGGACGCCTGAACAGCACCCTGTTATTCGCTACATCAACGCCAATGGTTTCAACAATCACACCGCGTGGGTCGGCATAACGCGCAACCCACGGCTGAATAATTTCGTTTGTCTGCTGGGGCATTTAGCCCCCTGTTTTGCTTAATTTTTGAAGGTGGACGCCCACAGCCCACTCCACGAAACTGTGGTTAACTGCGTGATGGCCATCAGGTAAATTGAGCGAATAACGAAATGGCTGCTGGCTGCGCCCGCCCGTCATGGGCAGGCAGCGGAATTGCGGATAGTTTCGGGATCTGTTTAAATTGTTCACGCGATTATTTCTCCACACTAATTGATGTAGTCGCCGAAGGCGCTGGGCTGCAACCCGGCGCTTTCACTTTTCTGAAGCACAGAAAACTTTGTAAACCAGCGTTGTATGCTCCTGTAATTTCGTAATGGCACGGTGTAGTTCCTCGTCAATAACCTCGCGCTCGTGCGGTTCTACTACTCCATCCTCGATAGCTGCCCTGACCTGCTGTGAGTACCGGGTGATCTGCTCAATAGCCTCCAGTAGTCGCTGATTGATATCGCCGTAATCCACCAGCTCAACATCAGGCAACGGCACAAACACCCCGCCGGACACTTTCGCAACCGCGTTCGCTACGTCGTGATTGCCACTGGCGCGCTGTAACAGCATTGACCAGCCGAACGGGAATATCTGATCACCACCTGAGCGCAACCGGTTATGAATTGCGTCCTCAGTTACATCCAGAATTTCAGCAGCTTCGCTATATCCACCAGCCAGCCCTGCAATAGTTTTGCGAACTGCTTTCACCAGCCACGAAGGTTGCCTTTCAACTTTCCATTTCGGCTCGTTACCCACGTTTCTGAACCCTCTTCTGTGGTTCGAAAAGGGGGATTAATTCTGGATAATCACTCGCTTCGAACATGAGTTCGTTGTTAGTTAATTTCGAAAGCAACATTGCAAACTTCCAGGGGATGGGGTCAGGCCACACGCTCACGCTTGATTTAGAGATATTCAGAAACCGAGCCGTAGCGGTTACTCCGCCGTAATAGTCCAAAACAATATTTTTTTTCATAACCCTCTCATCCGTAAAAGCGAACAAATTCAGTCTACGTTAACGAATCCCGTTTGGTCAATAATTTCAACACTTGAAGTTTAGAAAAACGGACGAATATGAAACAGTATGGTAATCAGACAATCAGTGATCGCATTGCCAGCAAAATGCGTGAACTGAACCTGCGCAGTAGAGACATCGTAGCCGGAACCGGGGCATCAAAGAGCACGGTTAGCCAGTGGGTGAATGGTGGCAATAACCCTTCAGCAACACACATTCCCAAATTAGCGAAACTTTTAAACGTCACAGAAACTTGGTTAATAAATGGAGGCAGTTACTCACAAAGGGGTAACTCATCTGAGATAGATCAAAGGCCCATGCAGAAAATACCTCTAGTCTCGCTGTCGCAGGCGGGGGACTGGAGAAATCTCATGAACCAAACAAATGAATTTTCTGAATGGACAACCGTTACTGACGACGTATCCCCCCATGCGTTCTCTGTAGAAATGGATAATGACTCAATGGCTGGTCTCATCCCGGAGGGAGCTATTGTGATATTTGACCCTGACCTGATACCCCGGTCGGGCCAAATTGTGTTAGCAAATATCGGTAATACAGCGGTAATTAAAAAATTAGTAATAGACGGTCCCAGCGCATATCTTGCACCGATTAATTCCGGTTATAAAACCATCGAGTTAGAGTCTCTCTCACAGATCGTCGCAACTGGCATATCTGTCCAGACTAAGCTGCCTTAAATACCTATAAACCACACAGACAAAGGCCGAAAGTTCGGCCCCACCCGCCAGCGTCCGTAAAAACGAACTTTAACTGTTGACCAAAACGTCCGTAAATGCGAACATCCGTTCTATTGAAACCTCTGGAGGTTGTAAAGATGGACGAAGCATACGAAGAGTATTTCAACAATCTCAAAGAAGGCGAAGAAGCACTCAGCTTTATTGAATTCGTGGCCTGCCTCTCGTAAAACATTAAAGCGTGGGGAAATGGCGGTGGATAAGAAAGCAGAAGCAATTTTAGAAAATGTCGCACGCCTTGAACTGGCAGCCAGAAAGGGCTTGAAGCTGAATGAAGAGGTCAAGCCTCACTTAGCGCAAGGCCATATGATCTCTGTTGAGCACTGCAACGCAACGATCCAGAACTGTGATTTGTTTCGTAAATGGATTAGCGAGTTTTTTGGAGCATGAGGATAGATTGTTGTTCAGTCATGCCGTAACCCTGAACAAAAACTTCAATTTCTTCTTCCTTACTCTCGTTCATGAAGGTTTCGCCACCGAGATTATGGAGTTCACCTGATATGGCATGTCCCTTCTCAACGTCATAGCTACCGAGAAGTTCTGCGACCGTGAATTCCCCAATTTGGTCACGAATAACGATGTAACCATTGCGGTGCTCATGATGTACGACGACTCCGCGCATAAATATCCCTTTCTGGATGTGTGAGAGCAACCAGAATACCACCTCGCCTGATGTGGTTAAAAGCAGGCTTATTTTCAAATGTGGAGAAACGGCAGTGGGCTATTGCAGTAGCCCACCAGCCATAATCGAGGAAATGATTATGATCCAGGACATCGACGACCTGATTACTGAAATTTTCGACGAATACCCCCAACCACGCCTCATCTGTAACACCCCTGGCGATTACACACCAAGCCTGGTTTCGCAGCTCAACCTAAGACGCACCGCACGCATCAACCCATCTCCTACCCGCTCCCCGGCAGGTTCCAGTCTTGCTCAGCAGGAGGCGCAGTTATGAAAAAACTCGCCCAATATCGCCGCAGCAACGGCCCGAACGCAGGTTTCAGCGAAAAACTCGCCTGGCAATTATCAAAAGGCCCGGCGACAGGCCGAGAGCTGGCGGAACGGTTTGGCATGAGCCTGCGTGAGTTCAATCGCCTAATCATTAATACGATGCGGCATGGCGGCGAAACTCTTCAGGTTGAGGCCTCCAATCTTGTCTGTCTCGATGGCAACTCTATCGACCGCACCTACAGGCTCATCAGGCGTCCACGCCGCGTAGCTCGGCAGGCACTGCCGCCAATGGTCATCAGCCAGAGCAATGATCGGTCAGAAGAGGCTATCCAGCGCCACCGAGCTGCAGCTAAACGACGTGCCCGACTGATTGCCAGCGGGATTTACATGGAATGCATGGGTTAGGGAGGCACCAATGAGCATTAAACCTTTGGAAGTGCAGCGTGATGAGGACGGCTACTGGACACACCCGGACTATTTTGTGCCTGCAAACGGTAACGAGTATGGCGTTCCCGGTGAGTTCAGCACGTGGCTGCGTCAGCACAACCTGGAATCATTCACTCTATCCCTAGAATCTGACGATGCAGCATCTGAAGTTGCAGAAAAGTATTTCGATGGGGGCTTTGGTTGCGACATCTCCTTATGGCAGCCATCCAAGCCAGAAGGCAACGGCTGGTTTGTCGGCTCCATTCACGATACCGAGGACGGCCCCTATTGCATCTGGCTTCGCCCTGTAATGTTAGGTGGCCATTATTAAACGTCCCGTGATCTTTAACTAAGACACGCTTCGCCAAGTTCGCGAAGAGATAAATTGAAACTAAACATAGATAGGCCGTGACCTGTCACGGCTCAGCAGACCTGTTGCAGCAGGTTATGTGGAGAGAACGAGATGTCTGATATTGAAAACGTGATAATTTCTGATGCCGATATCGAAAAAATAACCGGCTATAAAATCCCCTCAAAACAATGCCAGTGCTTGAAACAGGCGGGTATATTTTTTGTGGTCCGCCGTGATGGTCGCCCCAGAACTACATGGCAGCATTTCAACGATCCCATTTCATCAAGAAAAGCCCCGGACACTAATCAACTTGAACCCAACTTCGGAGCACTGGATTAATGGCACGCGTTCGCAAAAACGCTGCAGATGCCTGGATGCCGCCACGCGTTTATCGCGGTAAGTCAGCCTATGAGTTCCATCCCAAAAACGGTGGTGCTATACGCCTCTGTGCGCTGGATGCGGCCCAGTCTTCTGTATGGGCAGCATATGAGGCGCTGATAAATGAGATACCTGATGACAGGCTTCTGGCGTCACTGGCTGACCGCTTTTTCAAATCGGCTGATTTTTTCGAACTGGCACGCGAAACACAGCGGGACTACCTGAAATATTCAAAAAATGTTTTAGCTGTTTTTGGTGCCATGCCATCTGATGCAATCCGGCCTGAGCACGTCAGAAAGTACATGGACAAACGTGGAATAAAAAGTCGGGTACAGGCCAACCGGGAAAAGGCGTTCATGTCCCGTATGTACCGCTGGGGCTATGAGCGTGGCATGGTTAAGGGTAATCCAACGAAAGGGGTTAAAAAGTTCAAGGAGGCGTCGCGAGATCGGTACGTGACCGATGCGGAGTACCAAGCTCTCTATTCATGCGCGCCTGATGTGGTGAAGATCGCTATGGAATTAGCCTACCTCACCTGCTCCCGTCAGGGTGATATTCTCGCAATGAAAAAGAGCCAGATCATGGATGAGGGCATACTGATCAAACAGAGTAAAACCAGTGTTGCTCAGATCAAGGCGTGGTCGCCACGGTTTGCAGCAGCAATCAAAATGGCTGCCGAATTGCCGCTCAAACCAGGGATGAGCAGTATTTTTATCATCCACCAGCCTAACGGTTCTGGCTACACCCGAGACGGGTTTAATAGCCGCTGGAGTGCTGCACGTGAAGCGGCAAAGCTCAAATTTCCAGAACTACTTTTTGATTTCACTTTTCATGATTTGAAGGCAAAGGGTGTGTCTGATCTGGAGGGGGATTTGTACGAGAAGAGAGCCATTACGGGGCATAAAAACGTGGAGCAGACTGCTACTTATGACAGAAAAATAGTGGTGGTTCCCGTAGTTGGCGGACAGGTGAAAGAGAAATAATATTAGGAATGGATATTAGGATGCTGAATTCAGGCACAAAAAAACCGCCTCTGAGGGGCGGTCATACGACACTGCTTATCATTGATTTTATTGGTAATTCGATATGGTGCCCGGGGCGGGACTTGAACCCGCACAGCCTTACAGCCGAGGGATTTTAAATCCCTTGTGTCTACCGATTTCACCACCCGGGCAGGGTGTAACTGGAGGCGCGTCCCGGAGTCGAACCGAGGTACACGGATTTGCAATCCGCTGCATAGCCACTCTGCCAACGCGCCTTAAACTGATGTGCCGTCAGGATACCCTGACCTGCGAATCTGGAGCGGGAAACGAGACTCGAACTCGCGACCCCGACCTTGGCAAGGTCGTGCTCTACCAACTGAGCTATTCCCGCAATTTTCAGCAACTTCGTCGAACCTGCTGATTTTACTTATCTTCTGGCAGCCTGGCTGCCGTTCGATGCGATGCATTCTACTTAGATGGCGCAATGAGTCAATAAAATTATCCTCACAGCGCGTCCGTTTGCTGCTTTTTAAATCGTATCGATCACGGTTCGAGCAGATCGCCGCGTGCAGCGCTTAAATACTGGAACATCGACCAGAAAGTCAGCACGGCCGCAATGTATAACGCCACTACGCCAATCGCCACAACGGTAGCATCCGGACGCCATAACAGTGCAAAAAGAGACAACATTTGTGCCGTCGTTTTCACTTTACCAATCCAGGAGACAGACACGCTGCTGCGCTTGCCAATTTCCGCCATCCATTCACGCAGCGCAGAGATAATGATCTCGCGGGCAATCATGGTCGCCGCAGGCAGGGTAATCCACCAGGCGTGGAAATGTTCTGCCACCAGCACCAGCGCGATTGCGACCAGCACTTTATCGGCAACCGGATCGAGAAACGCCCCAAAGCGCGTCGTCTGCTTCCAGCGGCGCGCCAGAAAACCATCAAACCAGTCGGTAACAGCAGCAAAGATGAAAATTAGTGCGGTAGCCAGCGGTGCCCAGATGAACGGCAGATAGAAAGCCAGCACAAAGAACGGGATGAGCACGACTCGAAACAGGGTGAGACACGTCGGGATGTTTAATTGCATATGCCGGTAACTGTCTGGATATAGGTAAAATTTAGCCTATGTTCCTACATTGCCCCCCCCGTTTCAATGCTAGTGTTTCAACGAGTAGTATATTTTTTCTGCCAGAGCGTGTGAGATACCAGGTACATTGGCGATCTCCTCCACCGACGCATTCATCAGCGGTTGCAGGCCCCCCATGTACTTAAGCAGTTGCTGACGCCGTTTCGGCCCCACGCCTTCGATGCTTTCCAGGGCACTGGTGTTCTTCACTTTGGCCCGTTTTTTACGGTGACCTGTAATCGCATGATTGTGAGCGTCATCACGAATGTGCTGAATCACATGCAGTGCAGGGGCATCTGGAGGCAGCGAAACACCCTCGCCTTCCGCCTCAAAGAACAGCGTTTCCAGTCCGGCTTTACGGTCACTGCCTTTGGCGACGCCGAGTAAGATGGGATGGTTTTTATCCCATGACACATCCAGCTCCGCGAAGACCTGTATCGCCTGCGACAGCTGGCCTTTACCGCCATCAATCAGGATCACATCCGGGATCTTATCTTCTTCAATCGCTTTACCATACCGGCGACGCAACACCTGGTTCATGGCGGCGTAGTCATCACCCGGTGTAATACCGGTGATGTTGTAGCGACGATAATCGGCGCGCAGCGGACCATTCTGGTCAAACACTACGCAGGAAGCAATGGTCTGCTCCCCCATGGTGTGGCTGATATCGAAACACTCCATGCGTTTAATCTTGTCGAGATCAAGAAACTCCGCGAGCGCCATCAGGCGCTGATGAATCGTGGAGTGCTGTGCCAGACGCGTGGTTAACGCCGTGGCGGCATTGGTGCGCGCCAGCTTGAGATAACGGGCGCGATCGCCACGCGGCTTGCTCTGAATGTTTACACGACGTCCCGCCAGCTCACTAAGCGACTCTGCCAGCAGTTCGCGCTCCGGCAGGGTAAAGTCCAGCAGGATGTCGCCAGGCAGCGTGCGTGCCTCACTGCCCTGCAGATAGAACTGCCCGACGAAGGTCTGTACGACTTCGGCCAGATCGGTATCCACCGGCACTTTCGGGAAGTAACTGCGACTGCCCAGCACTTTGCCCTGACGGATAAACAGCACGTGGAGACAGGCCATCCCCGATTCATAAGCCACACCCATTACATCCAGGTCATCGCCCTGATTCGAGACAAACTGTTTCTCCGTGATGCGTCGCACGGCCTGAATCTGATCGCGCAGGCGCGCCGCCTCTTCGAAGCGCAGGCCAATGCTTGCCTCTTCCATGCGTCTGACCAGCTGATTGAGCACCTGATCGTCTTTACCGGCCAGGAACAGGCGCACGTAGTCGGTCTGCTCAGCATACTCCTCCTCACTGACCAGCCCCGCGACACAGGGACCAAGACAGCGGCCAATCTGATATTGCAGACAGGGCCGGGAGCGATTGCGATAAACGCTGTTTTCACACTGGCGGATAGGAAAGACTTTTTGCAGCAGCCCCAGCGTTTCCCGTACCGCATAGCCGTTCGGGAATGGGCCAAAGTATTCGCCTTTGGCATGCTTTGCACCACGGTGCATCGCCAGTCGCGGATGGGTATCGCTGCTGAGAAAGATGTAGGGGTACGATTTATCGTCGCGCAGCAGTACGTTATAGCGCGGCTGATAGAGCTTGATGTAGTTATGCTCAAGCAGCAGCGCTTCGGTTTCGGTGTGGGTAACGGTGACATCGATGTGCTGGATATTGCTGACCAGCGCTTCGGTTTTGCGGCTGCCGACCTGAGCGCGGAAGTAGCTGGTCAGACGCTTCTTCAGGTCTTTGGCTTTGCCCACATAGATGACGGTGCCTGAGGCGTCATACATGCGGTAAACACCGGGTTTGCTGGTTACCGTACTCAGAAAGGCTTTGGAATCAAAAACGTCATTCACTACTGATTAACGGCTCCGCATTATAGAGGCCATGTCGAATGGCCAGATGCGTTAACTCTACGTCGCCACTGATATTCAGCTTGCTGAACATCCTGTAGCGGTAACTGTTAACGGTTTTAGGACTGAGATTTAACTGCTCGGAAATTTCCGTCACCTTTTGTCCTCGGGTGATCATCAGCATAATCTGCAATTCCCTTTCCGACAAACAGCTAAAGGGGGATTCCGCCTTTTGCGGCTCAATCTGACTCAGTGCCATCTGCTGAGCAATATCCGATGCGATATAGCGCTGACCGGCATTCACCGAGCGAATCGCATTGATCACTTCCTGCGGCGCAGCCCCTTTACTAAGGTAGCCAGCTGCACCCGCCTGCATCACTTTAGCAGGCAGCGGATTTTCCGTGTGAATGGTCAGCATGATGATTTTGATATCGGGATTGTAACGCACGATTTTGCGCGTTGCCTCCAGTCCGCCGATCCCAGGCATGTTCATATCCATAAGGATTACATCAACCTGGTTGGCACGGCACCACTTAGCCGCGTCTTCGCCACAGTTGACCTCTCCGACCACGGCCAGTCCTTTGACATCCTCCAGGATGCGACGGATACCGGCACGGACAAGTTCATGGTCATCAACAAGAAGCACACTGATCAACGGGGAAACTCCAGAGGCTAAAAAAAGAGGAAGCAATTAACGATTGCAAGCGGTAATCATACCCGCTTTTACCTCAAAAGCACATCAACAAAGCAAAACAGTCCAGCCTTTACATCATTCCATTCAGCCTGTTCCTGCCAGCAATAACAGACATTTCTGACAACAGACAGAGCCGCTGAATAATTCTTAAACTCTCACTATTTCATGGCATTAACCACTTTCGCTGCAGCTTACGGTCGCCGCAGACACGGGTTATCTTACGCCCGGTGAAGGCTGTGATTACTTTCAGCGATTGATTAGTTGTACTGGACAAACCAGCTGTTACTGGGGCAGCGAACCGGCTGCCTCAGCAACTTAGTGACCCTGTGATATACTCACGCACTGCTGTTCGGACAGATTGCCGACACGTTGTCATTCACCAAGGAGAAACGCATGAGCGATGAAGATTTTGCAACTTCGCAGGAAGCCCGGAAATTAGCCGATGAAATCGCGGGTCTGAAGATGATGATCACCCTGATCCTGAAAGGTATGGGCCAGGCGGATGCAGGCAAAGTGATTATCAACATGGAACGCTATGTACAGACGCTGGGCGACAAGCCTCAGGCGGAAGTGTTCAGCAATACCATTAAGCAGATCAAAGCAGCCTACCGTCAGTAAGCTTTTTGCCCCCAGCGGCGGGGGCAAATATTCTAACTGTGTGCCTGCCAGTTAACCGAAACGCCCAGCGTTGGCAGGACCTCTTCCGGACTAAAGCGCCGTGTTCCCCGATACTTCTCTGCCAGAGCTGGCTGAACCACCGGAATACGGATCGCAAACAGATTATCTTCTGACAGAATAAGTCCCGGCGTCAGCGGCTCGTACACCACGCCATGTTCTTCAAACATCTTCTCCAGCATCGGCGTTGCCGAACTGATGATGTACTCCATGCCGTTCAGTTCTGCCAGTTGCACCGCGTGCCAGAGAATGTTCAGCGGCAGTTCAGCATCGACTTCCAGCCGGGCCGAGAAGCGCGACATCTCCCACACTTTCTCATGGCTGAACGGCAGCACGATGCCTTCGCTCTGCTCAGGTTCGAACCATGGCATAAGACGCGCACAGCCACTGATGCCCTCGCGCGCATTCCAGGCAATGAGCCAGGTGACATCTGAACGATCGTAGCGATCATATTCCTGTCCTGGCGTGCTCAGGCGTGGCGGTATTGACCACCCTTCTCCGCGCGCAAAGACGCTGTAACGGTAGCTGCCGAGTTCGGCAAGCAAAGAGGATGGCATATCCTTTAACTGCGTTTGCACTATTTTCATCATGCGCCTCTGACATCCCCATGTTTGCAATGATTTCTTTGCGCCAGCCTGGCAAAGTCCCGGTGCAGGGTAGACAACACACCTGCACAAAGGAACTGCCAAATGAAGCAGTTGTTTGTGTTCAAATCAGTCCGATTGCGGCTGCGTAGCAGGCAATCTGCGTTTTATTGGAAACATTGAAACGCTTTTGCATATTTTTTTGGTGAAAGTTAACGGTATGTTCAGAGATAGATAAAATAAGTGAAATTTCGACCGCCGTTTTTCCTTCGGCTGTCCATTTCAGAATTTCCAGCTCACGCTGACTAAACTCTTTTTTTAGTACCATCATTGCATCATCGCTAAAGCGTTCCAGCGCATCCAGGCTTAGTTCCGCTAAAAGATGTAGTTTCACCTCCAGCTCAGCATGACTGAGCTGGACAGAAATGGGCTGTTGCGACGATATAGATAATATACCAAGGACGCGATTTGGTGCCATTGCAGAGCAAGAAAATCCGCTCCGCAGCCCATATTCTCTCGCCTCATGCCAAAAATTGCCGGCGTCAGCAAACAATTCCTGCGTCCACAGCAACCCCTTGCCCGGTCGCTGACACGACGTGAGCACCGGATCGACAGCGTAATAATTCTGCTTCTCATAACGTTTAACCCATAATTTGGGATAGGTGCTATGCAGATGAATACGCGGTCGGCTAAAAGGCACCGGATGCTGAATCAAAAAGGCAAAATAATCGAAACCTAATGATTCAGTAAATTGTTGCAATAATGGCTTCAATTCAGAAGAAGCCGTTAATGCCTGAAATTGTTCTTTCACCTCACTTCGCCAGGTGAAATAGTTTTCAGTACTCATATTGCCTCAGCGTTAATTTCACTCGCTCTTCCGGTATTATTCATTCGGATTCATCGGATAAAATAATTAAGCAGACGAAACTTAATTTATCGCAGGGGATGAATCTGTCGCAATGTACAGCCTATTAAACCTTTCACCGCTGGAGCGGAGTGAAAAAGTGTCCCGCCTTTACAATGTGAGGCCGATCACAGCAATTTCAATCACCCCTGGAGAATAAGATTTTTCTGATAGGATTTCAATCCCTGCACTTCAATGCAATTTTATCTTATGCCCGAAAGTTCTGCTGAAAATATTGAATAGCGCTGCTTATGGTTGAGTAAATAATGCGTAAACAAGGCGTTAATTAGCGCTCCAAAACGAAGCGGCAGGCGCGATCTGCTGACATATTTTTCATCAGGAAATAAGAGTAGCTTTGTCATTGTTGCCTTAAGTCCAGGTGAAACCCGCCAGCACTGCGGCCTGAGAACAAATCCTGACGACAGAAAACCGGCTCGCAGCCTGCGTCCGGCGCTTTTGCGCGACAAACCTGCCTTAATTTTTATCCTCACTATTTTAAGCGAACCGACAGGCAGTTTAATAAGGATATTCTGTCAATCTCCTCTATGACGATACTCTCTGCTAACTCATTTGCCTCCAGTCTGGGTTTATCCACTTATCTGACTGCGGCAAATCAGGCCTCAGTGAAGCATATCCGGTGTCAGATTGATTTATCTCCTCTGTCTGAACATAAGCCGTGGCGAAGATCACTATTTGTAGCGACAGCACATAAACAGTGATTCTATTTTAATCATTTAAATCACTATACCGATAGTCACGCAACTAAATCATCTGAAAATAAATGACGCGATACGTTCCGTTCATTTCCTTAATGATACCTTCACTATTTATACGATTAATCTGGCTTATTCTTTCCAGAGAGATCGTGAAAAGATTTCATTATGCCACCCCGCTTAATGTCGTCAGCGATGCTGATATTTTGCACAAGTGATTTATTCTGCACGCATCGTTTTATTACAATAAATGGCACTAAAAGAAGGTCCTTTATCAGCGTACTGATCTGCTGGCAGACTATTTCAGCAGTGGATCAGGTGCAGCGATGATCGCTGGAATGAATTCTCCGTCACCATCAGAACATTTCTTAACCAAACCCGGCCTTAATCCTGCCTGATGATTTATCGGCAATAGCCTGCACCTCGCATACCCAGATGAAAATGTGAGGCGTGCGCGGCGTTGTAGTCCGGGCCAAGTGCATTACCAAATACGTCACAGCCGCCACGCCACAGCGTATGGAGCATCGCCGCTTTGGCTTCCGGCTGTTGCCAGTGCCGACTGACCTCAAGCCGCTGTCCATCTTCCAGCTGAAAGCCTGTGACATCCCAGGCATCGGCGGTGGCATGCTCACTGAGCCGCCCCTGTGTGCGGTGATAAATGTTACGGCAGGCATAGCTGCCGACATGGGTAATTCGTACCAGTGGACTGTGCATATCCCTGGTGGTCTGTTCACGACTGCGCAGCGCATACATGGTGCTGGCAACGGCCATCGGACAGCTGGCGAGGAAGCTGCTGCTGAGGCTGACCGGCCCAAATTTCTGAATCCGCAGGGGATGACTGAGCGGACAGCTTCCGGTGACGGCAGGACGTTCGCTGAAAGTGACCCAACCCGCCTGTTGCGCGCGGCGCATCACGGCAAGACAGGCGTCGGGATCGCTGGCCAGCTTTTTCATTTTAAACTGCGTCATCCAGCCCGGCGGATCGGTCACAGAGAGCGGCGTAAAAGGATTGAACTGCGGCGGCAGTTGCTGCTTCAGCCAGGGTAAGCTGACCCATCCCAGCGCGATTAACAGCAAAAACAGGATAAGCGTGCGCATAGTCCCCTTTGCAGCATGATGATTAGCAAACAAAAAGTGTAGAAGCACATTACTCTTCACGCTGTCGGCCTGACACAACGTGATGAATCATTACGCAGACTGACGCAGGATTAACCGGAATCGCCTGTAGCGGTCGCATCTGAGCATGCCCGGTGTCACATCAGGTAAAAAACTGTTACCGGCTTTGGGGTGACTTCCTCTATCTTATCCGACTTGCCCTTGGGCAGACGCCTTAACTAACAGCCAGCAGAGCTGACACAACATCAAGACAGGAAAGACAATTCTATGGTTGATCAATCTAAAGAAACCGCACGCGCCCACGACGCGCCCGATAAGCTTCAGCGCAATCTGCACAACCGCCACATTCAGCTCATCGCCATTGGTGGCGCTATCGGCACCGGCCTGTTTATGGGCTCCGGTAAAACTATCAGCCTGGCCGGTCCCTCGATCATTTTCGTTTATATGATCATCGGCTTTATGTTGTTCTTTGTGATGCGCGCCATGGGGGAGTTGCTGCTCTCCAACCTTGAGTACAAATCCTTCAGCGATTTTGCCGCCGATCTGCTGGGTCCGTGGGCAGGCTATTTTACCGGCTGGACTTACTGGTTCTGCTGGGTGGTGACCGGCATTGCCGACGTGGTGGCCATCAGTGCCTATTTTCAGCTCTGGTTCCCGGGCTTCTCCATCTGGATGAGCGCCCTGCTCTGCGTGGTAGTTTTTCTGGCGCTTAATATTGCCACCGTCAAGCTGTTTGGCGAGATGGAGTTCTGGTTCGCGATTATTAAAATCGTCGCCATTGTGGCGCTGATCGTGACCGGCATTGTGCTGGTGTCGATTCACTACCCTTCACCGGGCGGCGGTACGGCAGCACTGAGCAACATCTGGGATCACGGCGGGATGTTCCCGAAAGGCCTCAGCGGCTTCTTTGCCGGGTTCCAGATAGCGGTGTTTGCCTTTGTCGGTATTGAACTGGTCGGTACGGCAGCGGCTGAAACCCACGATCCGCATAAAGTCTTACCGCGCGCGATCAATGCGATTCCACTGCGTGTGATTATGTTCTACGTGCTGGCGCTGATGGTGATTATGGCGGTGACGCCGTGGACCCAGGTCATGGCCGATCGCAGTCCGTTTGTTGAGATGTTCGTGCTGATTGGTCTGCCTGCTGCCGCAAGTATCGTCAACTTTGTGGTACTGACCTCCGCCGCCTCCTCCGCCAACAGCGGCATCTTCTCCACCAGCCGTATGTTGTATGGCCTGTCTCAGCAGGGTGTGGCCAGTCGCGCCTTTGGCCGACTCTCTGCCCGCGCGGTACCCACCACCGGCCTGTTTTTCTCCTGCTTCTGCCTGCTGATTGGCGTGGCGTTGATCTACCTGATCCCGGATGTGATGAAGGTCTTTACACTGGTGACCACCGTGTCGGCCATTCTGTTTATGTTCGTCTGGACCATCATTCTGTGCAGCTATCTGGCTTACCGTAAAAAGCATCCGCAGCGCCACGCGGAATCGGCATTTAAGATGCCGCTGGGTAAATTCATGTGCTGGGTCTGCATGGCCTTCTTCGCCTTTGTGCTGGTGCTGCTGACGCTGCAGGAAGATACGCGCCAGGCGTTGATGGTGACGCCACTCTGGTTTGCTCTGCTGGGTGTGGGCTGGATGCTGCGGACTCGCCGCAGCCGCTAATCAAAAACAGCATGGAAAAAGCCCGGTCACCTGACCGGGCTTTTTTATTACAGACGCTCGCCCAGTGCAGAGAAGATGGCGGACAACGGGGGACGTTCATAAAGTAAGCGCTGCGGCCGCGCCTCGGGCTGCTGAGGCGAGCCCAGACCAAAGGTGAAGGTATAGCTATCGCCTTCGCCCATTCGCAGATCGGCAACCGTCGTCCCATCACGGCGAGACTGACCGAGGCACCCAGAACTTACTGCGAAACAGAATCCATTGATTAACTCCGTCTCTGGACGGTGAATGTGTCCTTAATTAGCGAACGCGAATCCCTTCAATGATCATGCGCTGAACGTTATCAACGGTCTGGTCGAAAAACGCCGGATCGCTGAGCGTCTGGCCAGTAACGGCTTCGACCTGGGTAGCAAAATCGGCGTAGTGCTGCGTGGTAGCCCACAGCATAAAGATCAGATGCTGGGGCTGTACGCCCGCCAGCCGTCCTTCATCTATCCAGCGTTCAATAATGGCCGCCTTGTCATCCACCAGCTGCTTGAGATCGCCCGCCAGCTCCCCTTTCAGTAGCGGTGCGCCCTGCAACATCTCCAGACAGAACAGTCGGGAAGCCTGCGGATGATCGCGCGATACCTCCAGCTTCAGCCGGATGTAGCGCCGGATGGCGACCAGCGGATCCTGATCGTGCGCCAGCGCACGCAGCGGCGCCAGCCAGACATCCAGAATCTGTTTGAGCACCGCCACATAGAGCACTTCTTTAGAAGGAAAATAGTAGAGCAGGTTGGTTTTTGAGACATCGGCCAGCTCGGCCACCTTATCGAGGCTGGTGCCGTGAATCCCAAACTGTGAGAAGAAAGTTAATGCCGCTTCCAGTATGGCGGCCCGCTTCGCTGCGACCGCACGCGAACGACGCGTTGGCTTTTTTTCATCGGTATTCACACGTTTACCTCATCCATCTGGTGTCAGCGCATCATAGCAAAGGGATTCATTGCTGCCCAATCCGCACCCTGCACCTTTTTTGTTCAGCCTGCATGCAAAACGTGCAGCGAATTTTGACCAGATGGTCTGAAATGGACCAGTTACTCCACATAACTCTTCTGGGTTATTTTTAACTCTCTGTTATTTAAAACAATAAAAAATGTGGCACACAGTTTGCAGAATTGTGACTGAGCGCAGCCCACAGGGACGTAGCAGGATGCAGTGCCGCGCGTGAAACACCTTTCCCCCATCGCAACGAGGTTTCACATGAAGATAGGCGTCTTTATTCCGATTGGTAACAATGGCTGGCTGATTTCGTCCAATGCGCCGCAGTACATGCCGACCTTTGAACTGAACAAAGCCATCGTGCTGAAAGCAGAGCATTACCACTTCGACTTTGCGCTCTCGATGATCAAACTGCGCGGCTTCGGCGGAAAAACAGAATTCTGGGATCATAACCTGGAGTCATTCACCCTGATGGCGGGCCTGGCTGCCGTCACATCACGTATTGAGATCTACGCCACTGCGGCCACCCTGACGCTGCCTCCGGCGATTGTGGCGCGCATGGCATCCACTATTGATTCCATTTCAGGCGGTCGTTTCGGCGTTAACCTGGTGACCGGCTGGCAGAAACCCGAATATGAGCAGATGGGAATGTGGCCGGGCGATGAGTACTTCGGCAGCCGTTACTCTTATCTTACCGAGTACGTTACGGTGCTGCGCGACCTTTGGGGCACCGGAAAATCGGACTTCAAAGGTGAGTTCTTTACCATGAACGATTGCCGCGTCAGTCCGCAGCCGCAGCGCCCGATGAAGGTGATCTGCGCCGGTCAGAGCGATGCCGGTATGGCCTTCTCCGCCCAGCATGCCGATTACAATTTCTGCTTCGGCAAAGGTGTGAACACCCCTTCTGCGTTCAGCTCGACCTCGATTCGCATGAAGCAGGCCGCCGAAAAAGCGGGCCGCGATGTCGGCTCCTATGTGCTGTTTATGATCATCGCAGCAGAAACAGATGAAGAGGCGCGGGCTAAGTGGGAGCACTACAAAGCCGGTGCGGATGAAGAGGCGCTCTCGTGGCTCACCACCCAGAGTCAGCAGGACACCAAATCAGGCAGCGACACCAACGTGCGCCAGATGGCGGATCCGACTTCGGCCGTCAATATCAATATGGGCACCCTAGTGGGTTCGTACGCCAACGTCGCGCGAATGCTGGATGAAGTGGCGCAGGTAGAAGGCACTCACGGCGTGCTGCTGACCTTTGATGATTTCCTGGAAGGTATTGAGAACTTCGGTCAGCACATTCAGCCGCTGATGGCCTGTCGCAGCGCCCTGCTCGACGCACAGCAGGAGGTGGCATGATGAGTACCGTTTATTGTGCCCACACGCCGGACGTTCCGCAGGTTGAACTGCCGGCGCGGCCAGAACCCATTGCCTTTCCGCCTGGCCAGACGGCACTGATTGTTGTTGATATGCAGAACGCCTACGCCACCGAAGGGGGTTACCTCGACCTGGCGGGCTTCGATGTTTCCGCGACGAAGCCAGTGATTGCGAAGATTCATCAGGCGGTGACGGCGGCCCGTGCGGCCGGCGTTCAGATCATCTGGTTCCAGAACGGCTGGGACAGTGACTATCTTGAAGCCGGTGACGCCGGTTCCCCCAACTTCCACAAATCGAATGCACTGAAAACCATGCGCAAACGGCCTGAACTGCAGGGTTCACTGCTGTCGAAAGGCGGCTGGGATTACGCGCTGGTTGATGAGCTGGTGCCACAGGCCGGTGACATCGTGCTGCCAAAATCGCGCTACAGCGGCTTCTATAACACCCCACTCGACAGCATGCTGCGCAGTCGCGGGATCCGTCATCTGATTTTCACCGGCATCGCCACCAACGTCTGTGTGGAATCAACGCTGCGCGACGGCTTTTTCCTGGAGTACTTCGGCGTGGTGCTGGAAGACGCCACCTATCAGGCGGGCCCGCCCTTTGCTCAGCAGGCGGCGCTGTTCAATATCGAAACCTTTTTTGGCTGGGTATCGGATGCCGATACCTTTTGCGAAAGCCTGAATACCCGCTAATCCACTACGAGGACGTCGCAATGCCGAAAAGTATTATTGTTCCACCAGGCACCACCACACCCATCGCCCCGTTTGTCCCCGGCACGCTGGCAGATGGCGTGGTCTATGTCTCGGGTACGCTGCCGTTTGACGGTGACAACAATGTGGTGCATGTGGGTGATGCCGCCGCGCAGACCCGCCACGTGCTGGAAACCATTAAAAAGGTGATAGAGACCGCCGGTGGCAGCATGGACGATGTGACTTTTAACTCGATATTCATCACCGACTGGTCGAACTACGCCGCGGTGAATCAGGTTTATGCCGAATACTTCCCCGGTGAAAAACCTGCCCGTTTCTGCATTCAGTGCGGGCTGGTCAAGCCTGACGCGCTGATTGAGATCGCCACTGTGGCGCACATCGGCAAGCCGGAGGTCTGATGCAGCTGGATATTCTGGGCCTGCAAAATCCCGAGGCACCGACGCTGGTGCTCTCTTCCGGTCTGGGCGGCGTGGCGGGTTTCTGGCAGCCGCAGCTGGCGGCCCTGACGGCACGCTATCGGGTCGTGCTCTATGACCAGCGCGGCACCGGTCGCAGCGCGGACAGCTTACCGGAAGGCTACAGCATGGCGATGATGGCGGCGGAGCTGGCCGACGCGCTGGCGCAACACGGCATCCTGCGCTTCAGCCTGATCGGCCACGCGCTGGGCGGTCTGGTGGGGATGCAGCTGGCGCTGGATTATCCGGATCGGATCGAACGGATCGTCGTGATCAACGGCTGGCTGACGCTGCATCCGCATACCCGCCGCTGCTTCCAGGTGCGGCAGGATCTGCTGCTCAATGTCGGCGTTGAGGCTTTTGTGCGCGCTCAGCCGCTGTTTCTCTATCCTGCTGAGTGGATGGCAGAGCATCAGACGCGGCTGGAGCAGGAAGATAGCCATCACGTCACGCATTTTCAGGGGATGGAAAACCTGATGCGACGGCTGCACGCCCTGATGAGCGCCGATTTCAGCGCACGAGCCGCCGCCATTCCGCAACCGGTGCTGGTGATTGCCAGCCAGGACGATCTGCTGGTGCCGTGGAGCTGCTCAACCGAGCTGGCCGCGACGCTGCCGAACGCCACTGAACAGATGATGGCCTGGGGCGGCCACGCCATGAGCGTTACCGACCCTGAAAAATTTAATGCCCTGCTGCTGCAGTGGCTGGATCAGACTGATGACGTGCAGCCGCTGCAGCGCGTCGCAGGATAACCCTTTCGCGGAGAACACTATGAGCCTGGAAACCCTTACCCCAGCCGTTGAGAAAACTGAATTTCGTAATGCGATGTCGCGGCTGGGTGCTGCGGTCAACATCATCACGACGGAAGGCCCGGCCGGACGCGCAGGCTTTACCGCCTCTGCGGTATGCAGCGTCACCGATTCGCCGCCAACGCTGCTGGTCTGCCTGAACCGCTCAGCCTCGGTATATCCGGTGTTCCGCGAAAACATGCAGCTCTGCGTCAATACGCTGGCGGCCGGACACGAAGCGCTCTCCAGTCTGTTCGGCGGGAAAACGCCGATGGCTGACCGTTTTATTGCCGCTGAGTGGTCGACGGCCGTGACCGGCTCGCCGGTGCTGAGTGGTGCAGTCGCCTCTTTTGACTGTCGTATCACACAGATTGTCAGTGTGGGTACGCATGACACGTTGTTCTGTGAAGTCGTGGGCCTGGTGCGTAATGACGACACCCACGGTCTCGCCTGGTTTGACCGGGGATACCATCCCCTGATGCGGCAGGATGCCTGATAACGCTTCCCTGTAACCCACCGGCATTCATAACGCTCTGGAGTAGACGATGGCACGATCCTGGTTTCCGCAATGGCAAAAGAAGTCGGCACTAACAGAAAACGGTATTATCGCCCCGGATGAGACACTGCCTCTGGGACAGACGCTGGTGCTGGGCTTACAGCATGCGGTGGCGATGTTTGGCGCAACGGTGCTGATGCCGCTGCTGATGGGGCTGGATCCCAATCTGGCAATTCTGGTCTCGGGTATGGGCACGCTGCTGTTCTTCTTTATCACCGGCGGTCGGGTGCCCAGCTATCTCGGGTCGAGTGCCGCTTTTGTTGGCGTAGTGATTGCGGTGACCGGCTTCAGCGGTCAGGGACTGAATCCGAACCTTAGCGTGGCGCTGGGCGGCGTCATCGCCTGTGGCGTGCTCTACACGCTGATTGGGCTGGTAGTCATGAAGTCCGGCACGCGCTGGATCGAAAATCTGATGCCGCCGGTAGTGACTGGTGCGGTGGTGATGGCGATCGGGCTGAATCTGGCACCCATCGCAGTTCACAGCGTCTCCGCCTCTTCATTTGACAGCTGGGTCGCGGTGATGACCGTGCTCTGTATCGGTCTGGTGGCCGTGTTTACTCACGGGATGATTCAGCGTCTGCTGATTCTGGTCGGCCTGATTCTGGCCTGGGTGATCTATGCGATTCTGACCAACGTTCTGGGTCTGGGCAAGCCGGTCGATTTTACGATGCTGTCACAGGCAGCCTGGTTTGGTCTGCCGCACACTACCGCACCGACCTTTGATCTGCAGGCGATGGTGTTGATCGCACCGGTGGCGATCATTCTGGTGGCTGAAAACCTCGGACATCTGAAAGCGGTGGCGGGTATGACTGGCCGCAACCTGGATCCTTACATGGGACGGGCTTTTGTCGGCGATGGTCTGGCAACCATCCTCTCCGGCTCAATTGGCGGCAGTGGCGTGACGACCTATGCCGAGAATATCGGTGTGATGGCCGTGACCAAGGTCTACTCCACGCTGGCGTTTGTTGCCGCAGCCATCATCGCTATCCTCGCTGGTTTCTCGCCGAAGTTTGGTGCGCTGATCCACACCATTCCGGCCCCGGTGATTGGCGGCGCATCCATTGTGGTGTTCGGGCTGATTGCGGTGGCGGGCGCACGCATCTGGGTGCAGAACCATGTCGATTTAGGTCAGAACAGTAACCTGATTATGGTCGCCACCACGCTGGTTCTCGGTGCAGGGGATTTCGCGCTGAAAATCGGCTCCTTCACGCTGGGCGGGATCGGTACCGCCACCTTTGGCGCGATTATCCTTAATGCGATTCTGCGCCGACGCAATGCGGCGCAGCAGGATAAGCCGCTGGCGCGACAGCAGGGTTAACTACTCCAGCGGTGTGGCAGCAGGCTGCACCGCTTTTTTTCGTTTCAGCCGCAGCTCACTCACGATTACCCCGCAGACAATCAGCGCCCCACCCAGCAACGCCAGCCCAGGCAGGCGCTCACCGGCAATACGCCCTACCACGCCCGCCCAGACCGGTTCCCCGGCATAAATCACCGTGGCGCGGGTTGGCGAAACGCTACGTTGCGCCCAGTTCATGGTGACCTGAATCAGGGCACTGGCTGCACCCAGTCCCAGCGCGCTGAGCAGCAGCGGCGTTGAGATCGCGGGCACCGTCTCCCCATTGGGGACCATCAGCACAAAGGCACACAGTGACGCCACCGCCAGCTGGATCAACGTCACGCGGCGCACATCAACCTGACCGGCATAGCGGCTGATTAAGATGATCTCGGCGGCGATCGCCAGGGTACTCAGCAGCGTCGCTATTTCACCCGCATTCAGGCTGATGCGACCATCCTGTGGACCGGCCACCAGCAGCAAGCCGGTAAATGCCAGCAGAATCCCCAGCCACGACATTAATCCTGGCGGACGGCGTAAAAACAGCCACTGCAGCAACGGTACGACCGGCACATAGAGCGCGGTGAGAAAAGCGGACTGACTGCTGGAGATGGTCTGCATGCCCCAGGTCTGAAGACCGTAGCCTCCGGCGATCGACAGGCCAATCAACGCGCCCGCTTTCACCTCCAGCCAGGTCATACCGGCCAGATAACGGCGGAAGAAGAGCGCCAGCAGCAGCGCGGCAGTGGCAAAACGCACGCCGACAAAGAAGAACGGACCGGAGTGCTGCATCGCACGATGCACCACCAGAAAGGTGCCGCCCCAGATCATGGTGATAAAAAGTAATACCAGCTCCTGCCGCGTCAGGCGCAGGGTTAAACCGCGGAGTGTGTCCGACATAATTCACCTGATGATGTGTCCGGACGATATTGTGGGGGAGAGCGAGGTGGAAAAGCAATGAGGTTCACCGCCGGTCTTAGCCGGCGGCAGTGTGGGGCTATGCGTCCGCTTTTTTAGGACTGCTGCGTCCGCCCTTCTCACCGGCACGCGCGGCACGCTGCGGATCATTTTTGAAATTACCGCCGCTGTTTTTCCCCCCTTTCCGTCCCGCCTCTGCGGCACGTTCACGGTTTTCAGCAAAATTTCCTGAACCTCCACGATGTGTCGTCATGATTTGCTCCTGTCGCGTAGTGCGATAAATAAGAATAAAAAGCAGAAGGCTGATGGCCCGAAGGCGAATCCAGCCCATGGTTAAATAATAGCCAGATTCTGCTTTAACTCGTCCGACAGTCACATTTCGCAACAGAGTAATCATCAGCAATTTGATTAAAGAACAAACATTCTGCCAGCATACAACCGATTAGCTGCAGATTTGTTGACCGACTCTTACCCTATGGGCCAGGCATCGCCTGCGTAAAATGAAAGCTCTTCTATACTTTTTCTGGACGTCAAAACCACCTGGAGAGATTTATGGCCAAAATTCTGGTGCTCTACTACTCGATGTACGGACACATTGAAACAATGGCGAACGCGGTTGCAGAAGGCGCTCGTCGGGTTCCCGGCGCGGAAGTGGATATCCTGCGGGTACCAGAAACGATGGAGGCCGATCGCTTTGCACAGGTGGGCGGCAAAACCGATCAGCAAGCTGCTGAAGCCACGCCTGAGGTGCTGCCGCAGTATGACGCGATTATCGTCGGCACCCCGACCCGCTTTGGCAACATGGCCGGGCAGATGCGGACATTCTGGGATCGCACTGGCGGTCTCTGGGCATCAGGCGCACTGTTTGGCAAGGTTGCCAGCGTCTTTACCTCAACCGGCACTGGCGGCGGTCAGGAACAGACTATTACGTCAGTCTGGACCACCCTGGCGCATCACGGCATGGTGATTGTGCCTATCGGCTACGGAACCAAAGAGTTGTTCGATATCTCACAGGTTCGCGGTGGTACACCTTATGGTGCGACCACGCTGGCGGGCGGCGACGGTTCGCGTCAGCCTACAGAAGCGGAACTCAACATCGCCCGTTTCCAGGGTGAACATGTTGCCGGACTGACCGTCAAATTGCAGGACTGATTTAACTAAAGGAGAAAAGTATGTCTACTGAACAATCGAAAGCACATCACGTTGGCGAATGGGCAAGTCTGCGTCATACCTCCCCTGAAATTGCCGAGGCCATTTTCGAAGTGGCGAATTACGATGAGAAACTGGCAGAAGAGATCTGGCGTCAGCAAGGTAGCGATGACGTGCTGATTCGCGCCTTTGAAAAAACCGATAAAGATCTCCTGACCTGGGATGACAAGCCCGTAGAACGCAAGAACGTCTGATTCAGGGGCGGGACATTCCCGCCCTCAATTTTTTAGCTCACCAAGGAGTACGCTATGTCTTCCTATCAAAGCATTAATCCCGCGAACAACCAGTTGCTGAAAAGCTGGCCGTCACATGACGAAGCCGCCGTCAGCCATGCCCTGGACGTAGCCGATCGTCTTTTCCACTCCTCATGGAGCAAAGGCGAGATCCAGCCACGTCTGCAGGTGCTGAAAAAGCTGGCTGACCTGATTGATAGCCGCGCGGAAGAACTGGCCACCATCGCCAGTAAAGAGATGGGTAAACTGATTGGTCAGAGCCGTGGCGAAGTGAAAATCTGTTCGCAGATTGCCCGCTACTATGCAGAGAATGCAGAACGTATTTTGCAGCCGCAGTCCTATCCCAGCGAGCTGGGCGAAGCCTGGGTTGAGTATCATCCGATTGGCGTGTTAGTCGCCGTCGAGCCGTGGAACTTCCCTTACTATCAGCTGATGCGCGTGCTGGCTCCTAACCTGGCGCTGGGTAACCCGGTGCTGGCGAAACATGCCAACATTGTGCCGCACTGTGCCGATGTCTTTGAAAAGCTGGTTCGTGAAGCGGGTGCGCCAGAAGGCGCCTGGACTAACCTGTTCATCTCCACCGATCAGGTCGCCGATCTGATTGCTGATGATCGGGTGCAGGGTGTCGCCCTGACCGGTTCCGAGCGCGCAGGCAGCGCCGTGGCTGAGCAGGCCGGTAAACATCTGAAGAAATCGACGCTGGAGCTGGGCGGCAATGACGTGTTTGTCGTGCTGGATGATGCCGATCTCGACGAAGCCGTTCGTCAGGGCGTGCAGGCGCGCCTCAGCAACTGTGGTCAGGTCTGTACCGCTGCGAAACGTTTTATCCTGCATGAGAAGATTGCCGATCGCTTTATCAGCCAGTTCAGCGCCGCGCTGAGTTCTGCCACGCTGGGCGATCCGCTGGATGAGAAGACCACGCTTGGCCCGCTCTCTTCCGCTGACGCGCGTGACCGTCTGGTGAAACAGGTCGATGAGGCCGTCGCTAATGGCGCAAAACTGGTGACGGGCGGTAAAGCTGTTGAAGGTGCGGGTTGCTTCTATCAGCCAACCATCCTTGCTGGCATTACCCCGGATAATCCCGCTTATTATCAGGAGTTCTTCGGTCCGGTGGCGCAGGTTTATGTCGTGGGTGATGATAACGCAGCTGTGGCGCTGGCAAACGACTCGCACTACGGTCTGGGTGGCTCGGTCTGGACGCGTGATATTGCACGTGGTCGTAAACTGGCGTCCGCCATTGAAACCGGCATGGTGTTTATCAACTCGCAGAGCGATACCTCAGCGGAACTGCCTTTTGGCGGTGTGAAACGTTCAGGCTATGGCCGTGAGCTTTCTGATCTGGGTATTAAAGAGTTTGCTAACCAGAAACTGGTGGTCGTGGCGGGTTAACTGTCCTGCAGCCATAAAAAAACCCCGTCGAGACGGGGTTTTTTATTATCGGCGAAACAGCGCGATTACTGTGTTGCCACAGCTGGCGACTTCGATTCGTCGTTGTGTGTCGCTGCTGGCGTATTCGCAGCGTTAGCCTGGTCAGTTGAGGCTTTCGCGTCACTGGCTGAGGCGGCTTTGTCTGCTTTCGCTTTCTCAGCGGCTGCTTTATCCGCTTTTGCCTTTTCAGCCGCGGCTTTATCTGCTGCCGCTTTGTCCGCTTTTGCTTTCTCAGCAGCGGCGGCTTTGTCAGCTTCAGCTTTGGCTGCGGTCGCTTTATCCGCTTCAGCTTTATCCGCAGCAGCATCATGGGTCGCTGCAGCTTTAGCACTGTCGTCGTCAGACTGCGCGGCCGGTGCCGGTGCTGCCGCAGGCTGCATTGGCGTACCTTGCAGCGCAGCGTTCAGCACCTGAGAGAACTGATCCCAGCTGCAATAGCCGTTGGCATCGGTCTCGCAACCCGCCAGCTGCAGCGTGACGCGCTTCGGTGGGTTCTTCAGGCTCAGCATGTCCGCGTTGCGCAGCTGATCGGCGGTCTGATAGACATACTCGACTTTGAGCAGGTCTTTATCATTTTTCGCATCATGCCAGCGTTCGAAAACAACCTGACCGCCAATCGGCGTTTTTTCGTACGTATCAGGCAGTTCGTAAGGCTTAACCTGCAGCGCGCTAAGCAGTGAAGCGATGTTCGAGTCATGGCCGACCATCAGCGTGATTTTCGGCGCGTTGGCTTTGTCCTGATCCACTAACTGACTGCGGATGTAATCCACCAGCGGTGCTGCCACTTCACGGGAAACGTCCGGGCTGGTGAACAGCGCGTCCTGATAACCATTTTTGATCGCTGACAGCTCTTTCCACTGTTCAGGCGTCTTGATCTGACCCCATGCAACCTGATCCAGTGGTAAACCTTCGTAATATTGCAGCGTGAAGGCATCCATCAGGGAGTTACCCACTTTCAGCGGGCCACTGACAGTCGGCTCTTTACCGTTTTCAGCACTGAAGGTGTTCTGGCCGCTGCTAAGGTCACACTGTTTTTTGTTGTTGCAGGCAGGCGATGCTTTGTAATCGACAATCTTTTCCAGGTGCTGGAAGGCAGGCTTCAGCGCCAGTTTTTCATTCGCAGCAGCCATCGCGGCCAGCGCTTTCTTATTGAAAGCATCGCTGCCGTCGGTGATAACCGGATTGAAGATAGGATCCATGGAACCCATTTCATCCTGATGAGTGACCGCGACGTCACAGCCAGGGAAGGCGCCATTGACAAAGAACTGGGCGGTGGCAACGGTACGCTGCAGGCTGTTAGCGTAAACAAAGACGTTATTGCTGTCAGGACAGCTGCCGTTCTTCACAAGGCCCTGCTGTGCCAGCCACTGACGGGTGTAGTTACCCATGTAAACTTCCAGCACGCCACCTTTGGTGGTCAGCTGTCCGCCGGGAACATCCCACTGCGGCCAGCTTTTTTTGGTCGACTGCTCCAGCACGCTGCCATTATCGGCCAGCGGCGCACGCAGATTGTGACGACTCAACATCAGCACCTGTTGGAGCTGCATATCACCCTCAGCAGCAAATGCTACCGATCCGACCGGCAATGCAGCGAGCACTGACAATGCGCAAAGACTCAGTTTCTTGATCATTGTGCCTATTCCATTTATTCAGTAAAGAAACACTCTGGCTATCAACCGATTAGCTCGCCTCAGAGCGATGTATTTAACAGTGTAACTCAGCTCGCCTCAGAAAAGCGCCAGATGTTTGCAAAAACAGTGAGTGGACTATAGCAGAGATGCATCGCACAGATGAATGCGCAGCCGCGCGTCATCAGCAGAGGCATGCTTTTTTCGGACAGGAGGAAGAAACAGGAATGGCAGAAACGAAACAGGCCAGCACTCAGTGCTGGCCTGTAAAATGTGGCGGAGGAGGAGAGATTCGAACTCTCGGATGGTTTCCCATCGGCGGTTTTCAAGACCGCTGCCTTAAGCCGCTCGGCCACCCCTCCGTTTTGAAACTGTACTGCATCGGCAAAATACTTGATTTTTACCGCTTTATTGCCTGTGGCAGATAAAGTGGCGGAGGAGGAGAGATTCGAACTCTCGGATGGTTTCCCATCGGCGGTTTTCAAGACCGCTGCCTTAAGCCGCTCGGCCACCCCTCCGCAATGACGCGCACTATAAACACCCCGTTTAGGGATGTAAAGCATCTATCTGTTTATTCGCCTGAAAAACAGCCAGATTGTGATTTTTTGGTGTCAAAATCGCCACTCTGCTCAAACAATTAGCAGATTAGCGCGTAAAGAAGGGTAAAACGCCTTTTCCCTCATTAATGGCCTGCGTATTCTCGGCACATATTTTACGATCTGCTTATTAGTGTTCTGCTTAAAGGAGCGCAACATGGAAAGAATTGTCACCTCATCGCAGTCGTCATTGCTGTCAACGCACAGAGTTCTGCGTAATACCTATTTTCTGCTTGGTCTGACCCTGGCCTTCTCAGCCGTCACCGCAACAGCCAGCACACTATTGGCCTTGCCTGCGCCTGGCTTAATCCTGATGCTGGTCGGCTTCTATGGCCTGATGTTTTTAACCTACCGTCTGGCTAACAGCCCGATGGGTATTCTGGCCGCGTTTGCCTTTACCGGCTTCCTGGGTTATTGCCTCGGCCCGATCCTGAGCTCCTTCTTAACCGCAGGCATGGGCGACGTGATCGCGCTGGCACTGGGCGGTACGGCACTGGTGTTCTTCTGCTGTTCAGCCTACGTGCTGACTACCCGTCGTGATATGTCCTTCCTGGGCGGCATGATGATGGCAGGCTTTGTGGTGCTGCTGGTAGCGGTAGTCGCCAACATCTTCCTGCAGCTGCCTGCCTTGCATCTGGCTATCAGCGCCCTGTTTATTCTGTTTTCGGCCGGTGCGATTTTGTGGGAAACCAGCAACATCATTCATGGTGGCGAAACGAACTACATCCGCGCGACGGTCAGCCTCTATGTTTCGTTGTATAACATCTTCGTCAGCCTGCTGAGCCTGCTGGGTTTTGCCCGCAGCAACTAAACGGCAATGACAGTCAGCCTGTAAAACCCCGCTTCGGCGGGGTTTTTGCTTTTACTGCCCGCCAGGTTTGCTAAACTGCGCCGTCATTTACAGAGAGGACATCACGTGAATTTTAACGGTAACGAAATCGCCGTCGATGCCGAAGGCTATCTGAAGAGTACCGGCGACTGGAGTGAAGCGCTGGCGGCACACATTGCCGGACTGGAAGGCCTCACCATGACCGAGGCACACTGGGAAGTGGTCCATTTTGTGCGCGAATTTTATCTGGAATTTAACACCTCACCCGCCGTGCGGATGCTGGTAAAGGCGATGGCGCAGAAATATGGCGAAGAGAAAGGCAACAGCCGCTACCTGTTCCGCCTGTTCCCTGAAGGGCCGGCTAAACAGGCGACGAAAATCGCTGGTCTGCCTAAACCGGCGAAATGTCTGTAATTAACCGGTTCTGAAATCGCGCGGCGCCTCTGCGGGTTGGTGCGGCTCCACCAGCACCTTATCAACACGCGCGCTGCGTGGCCCGCCCGCTTTAAGCCAGGCGATGAGTGCCTCAACCTGCTCCGCCTCGCCCCAGGCCAGCACCTCGACACTGCCGTCTTCCAGATTTTTCGCGTAACCCAGCACGCCCAGCGTCCTGGCTTCGGCCTGAGTACTGTAACGGAACCCGACGCCCTGAACGCGGCCATGAACCCATGCTTTAAAACAGGCTGCTGACATTATTCTCTCCTGCTGCTGTTCGTTGCAATTTCCCGTTATCCACCGGACAATGGCGCCTCATTTTTTCAGGTAAGCATAGCAAACTATGACAGTCAGATTGATTCTCGCAAAGGGACGTGAAAAGTCCCTGCTCCGTCGCCATCCATGGGTCTTTTCAGGTGCCGTTGCACGTCTGGAAGGTAAAGCGCAACTGGGTGAAACCATTGACGTTTGTGACAGCAACGGTAAATGGCTGGCTCGCGCCGCTTATTCACCTGAGTCGCAGATTCGCGCCCGCGTCTGGAGCTGGCAGGCCGATGAATCCATCGATATCGCCTTCTTTGTCCGCCGTTTTGAACAGGCGCAGCAGTGGCGGAAATGGCTTGCAGCCCGCGATGGTCTGGACAGTTATCGCCTGATCGCCGGTGAATCTGATAATTTACCGGGCGTCACCATCGACCGTTTTGGCAATTTTTTAGTGATGCAGCTGCTATCAGCTGGCGCAGAATATCAGCGTGCGGCGATCATCACCGCTCTGCAGCAGTGTTTCCCTGGCTGCGCCATCTATGATCGTTCTGACGTCGCCGTACGTAAGAAAGAGGGTCTGGAACTGACGCAGGGCACCGTCACCGGTGAACTGCCACCGCCGCTGCTGCCGATTACGGAACATGGCATGAAGCTGCTGGTTGATATCCAGGGCGGCCACAAAACCGGCTATTACCTTGATCAGCGTGACAGCCGTCTCGCCACGCGTCGCTACGCGCAGGATGCCCGCGTACTCAACTGCTTCTCTTATACCGGCGGATTCGCGGTTTCTGCCCTGATGGGCGGCTGTAAAGAAGTGATCAGCGTCGATACCTCACAGGAAGCGCTGGACGTTGCCCGACAGAACGTTGAACTGAATGAGCTGGATCTCTCCCGTGCGCGCTTTGAGCGTGATGATGTGTTCAAACTGCTGCGCCGCTATCGTGACAGTGGTGAGAAATTCGATCTGATCATTATGGATCCGCCAAAGTTCGTCGAAAACAAAAGCCAGTTGATGGGCGCCTGTCGCGGCTATAAAGACATTAATATGCTCGCCATTCAGTTGCTGAATCCGGGCGGTGTCTTAATGACCTACTCCTGCTCCGGTCTGATGGCCACCGATCTGTTCCAGAAGATTATCGCCGATGCCGCACTGGATGCGGGCCGCGAAGTGCAGTTTATTGAGCAGTTCCGTCAGGCAGCCGATCATCCGGTGATCGCCAGCTATCCGGAAGGTCTCTACCTGAAAGGTTTCGCCTGCCGCGTGATGTGACTTGAAAAAACAGCTCCTGCCCCCATATTGGTAAGAGAGCTTTTTTTCGGAGGTCACAATGATTGCCAGTAAATTTGGTATTGGTCAGCAGGTTCGTCATCGTCTGTCCGGCGTACTGGGCGTTATCGTCGATGTCGATCCTGAATACTCGTTAGATGAACCTAAAATTGAAGATGTTGGCGCGGAAGAGAGAATGCGTACCGCGCCCTGGTATCATGTGGTGATGGAAGATGAGGAAGGCGATCAGGTGCATACCTACGTCGCGGAGATTCAGCTGTCCGGTGAAACCAGCATTGAGCATCCTGAGCAGCCTTCAATGGATGAGCTGGCGGCGTCAGTACGTCAGCAGTTACAGGCGCCTCATCTGCGACATTAATCTGTGGCGGCACGCTCTGCCGCCACGCTAATTTTAACGCGTTATCCCCAGACGTGGAATTTCAATCTTCGGGCAGCGATCCATTATCACCGTCATGCCCGCATCCTGTGCCAGTACCGCCGCCTGTTCATTAATCACACCCAGCTGCAGCCATAATGTTTTTGCCCCGACGGCGATGGCTTCCTGCGCCACGCCCCATGCCGCTTCAGAGTTGCGGAAAACATCCACCATATCAATCTTGCCGGGTACGTCCGCCAGGGTGGCATAGCCCTGCTGCCCCAGCAGAGTTTTACCGGCCAGTTTCGGACTAACCGGGATCACGTCATAGCCCTGATCGAGCAGATACTTCATCACACCGTAACTGGGACGTTCGGGGCGATCGCTTGCCCCGACTAAGGCGATACGTTGGGTACGCGTCAGCACGTCACGAATTGTCTGGTCGTTCATGTTTATCTCCTTTCAGGCCAGTGTTGAGTGTAGATTGGCACGCCCTTCTGCGGGTAAGGCCGGAGCGCAATTAATTGAACCCGCGCACGAATAAATGTGTTTAAATGTAAATTAACTGCCATAATGTAAGAATTTGCTACACATCATCCTTTGTACCATCTGTTACCGGAGTTGAAATGAAGCTGTCGCTGGCTGTCACGGGGTTATTGACTCTCCTCGTTTCGGCGTCCTGTTCTGCCATCACATTGAAGCTCGATCCACAGATCGATCTGCTGGTGCTGGATGGTCGAAAAATTTCAGGCTCGCTCCTCAAAGGAGCAGACAGCTTAGAGCTGGATCGTGGTCAGCATCAGTTTCTGTTTCGGGTTGAGCAGCAGCGTTCAGGTCAGAAAGAGAGCGTTATCTCTTATCAGTCGCAGCCGATGATCGTCACGTTTACCGCAGTCGCTAAAACCATCACCATCCGGTTACCCGCGCTGGAGACAAAACGCGAGCGATATCATTTTGACCGCAGCCTGAACTTTCAGCTGGTGGATGAAAAAGGCACGGAGATTACAAGCGTGCGTGACCACCTGCCGGCCACCCCAATCGCTGATATGGAAAAAGCGATGCTGAATTATAATCGCACCCGCCAGGTTGCCTCTGTGCCCCGGTTTGCAAATTCCGCATCTGCACCCTCCTCTTCTGTTCGACTTACCGCCGATCTGGACTGGACGACTCAGGCCGAACTGCCTTCGCTGCACCGCTGGTTTCACCGCTTCGATGAAGCCACGCGCCAGCAATTTCTGACTCTGGTCAAAATGCTACGTACGAGTTGATAGAGTCGAAAGGCCAGGGGTAAACTTGTGCTCTCTCTTTATGCGCATGAGCCCTATCAGGACGCCTTTATGGAACAGACTGTTCGTACCCTTGGCACCATAAAACATATCGCGCTGGTCGCCCATGACCACTGCAAAGCCGCCCTGCTTGACTGGGTGAAACAAAACCAGCCCGCGCTGGAATCGCACATCCTCTATGCCACCGGGACCACCGGAAATCTGATTAATCGTGATACCGGCCTGAATGTAACAGCCATGCTGAGCGGCCCGATGGGCGGCGATCAGCAGGTGGGCGCGCTGATTTCGGAAGGGAAAATTGATGCGCTGATTTTTTTCTGGGATCCGCTCAACGCCGTGCCGCACGATCCGGATGTGAAAGCGCTGCTGCGTCTGGCGACCGTCTGGAATATCCCGGTCGCCACGAACCGTTCCACAGCGGACTTTATTATTCAGTCTCCGCTGTTTGCGCAAAGCGTAGAGATTATGATCCCGGACTATCAGCGCTATCTGGCCGATCGCCTGAAGTAACTCAGGCTTTACGCAGCACCGGCACGCCGAGTTGGCGGAAATGATCGACAAAAGGTGACGGCGCTGCTTTATCGAACATCAGAAAGACCTGCTGGCGCGCACGCGTCAGCGCCACATAGGCCAGACGCCGCTCTTCCGCATCCGGGAACGCTTCCGGCTGCGGTAACAGGCCCTGTTCAATAATCGACTCACGGACTTCCGCCGGGAAGCCCTCTTTGCCCTGCTGCAATCCCAACAGAATAACGTAATCCGCCTGCTGACCTTTGCTGGCATGGATCGTCATAAATTCCAGATTGAGTTTTGGCCAGCGGGTTCTGGCTTTATCCAGTAAGTCCGGTCGCAGATAGTGATAACGCGCCAGCAGCAGAATGCGCTCATCAGGTTTCGCATAACCGCTGAGTTTGTTCAGCAGGGGTTCCAGCTGATCCTCCGCCAGCAGTGAAATCGACTTCTTATTACCTTTGGTGACACTATTGAGCGGTTTTGCCAGCTGCTGCGGATTCTGCTGGATAAACCGATTAGCAATATCGCCAATGCGATCGTTGAAGCGGTAGGTGGTGTCCAGCACGCAGCGGTCGCCCTCGCCAAAATAGTGATGAAATGCGGTGGTCAGCGTCATCTCTGCACCGCTGAAGCGATAGATAGCCTGCCAGTCATCACCGACAGCAAACAGTGCGGTGCGCTTATTCTGCTGGCGCAATGCGCTGAGCAACGCGGCACGCTGAGGCGAGATATCCTGGAACTCATCCACCAGTATGTGCTTCCAGGGACTGATAAACCGTCCTTTTTCCAGAATGGCGATGGCCTGATGAATCAGACCGGAAAAATCGACTGCGCCCTCCTCTTTTAAGGCGCTCTTCCACGCTTTCAGTAGCGGGGCCATCAGTCTGATGCGTTTACTGAAGAGATCCCTGACCTCTTCCGGTACATCCGCGATCATGGCCGCCTGAGCGCCACCATGCATACGCATCAGACCGAGCCAGCGCTCCAGTCGTGACGCCAGCCGGTTTGCCAGCCTGTCATCCTCCCAGAATGGCCCCTCCGGTAACTCCCACTGCAGTTCGTCCCGCAGCCACTGACGCCAGCCGTTTGCCATCGCTTTCTTCTCATGGCACTGCTGCCGCCACTCCTTGATCAGTAATGTGCGACGCGCATCGGCATCGCTCTCCAGCTTGCTGATAACCGGCTGCTTGTTACTGCCTTCGCGGATAATATGCAGCGCCAGAGAATGGAAGGTTCGCGCCTGAATATCACCGGCGGAGAGGCGTGACTGGATACGATCGTTCATCTCTTCTGCGGCCTGGCGGCCAAATGCCAGCAGCAGGATTTGGTCGGCGCTGGCCAGCCTGCGCTGCATCAACCAGCCTGCACGCGCTACCAGCACCGAGGTTTTACCGCTACCCGCTCCGGCCAGCACCAGCAGAGAATCCTCGCCATTAACCACCGCCTCACACTGAGACTGATTGAGCGGCGTGCTCTCGACGCTGGCGAAGAATGCCTGATAGCGGGTCAGCATGGCGGCAGTCCAGTCGCGGTTTCGCTGACGCAAAGCCACCTCGCCCTGATCCAGCCAGCGCTGGCAGAACGCCCAGTTTTCGCGGCAGTCAGCAAAATCTTTTAAGCGGGTGAGAGGCATCGGTAACGCATCGAACTGTTTGAGAATTTTTGTTTTCAGCGCCTGTAACTCATGGCGGTTGAGCCAGCGATCCTGCGCGCCAAACGTCTCGATTTCTTCACGTAGCGACTGGAGTACCTCGCGGCACACCACGCTCATCTCCAGACTCCAGTTCTGCCAGGCCTGCATCAGATAGTGGTGAAAGCGCTGGGTCTCCTGCCATTCCGTTCCGTGCAGGCGGACCACTTTTTCATCGGCGAGCAAAAATTCCAGCTCGCCCCATACCAGCCCACGTTTGCAGGCGATATCCAGTAACTGGTTAAAGGGGATCAGATACTCGTGCTTATCGCCACTGACTTGGACGCCTGCCGCCATCAGGCGGACACGATTGTAAGGATGCTGGGCAAGCCGTTTGCCCATCGAGGTTGCTTTCAGTTCCACGCCGACACCAACGTCAGATAACAGGATTAAGGGGAGTTTACCTGTCAGACCCTTGGCGCTCCAGCCTTAAAACAGGCTAAACTTGGCGTCACATCTTGCGGAATGCAAAAGGAAAAGAAGATCATGCGCACCGTTTTAAATATTCTGAATTTTGTTCTGGGCGGCTTTTTCACCACCCTGAGCTGGCTGTTTGCCACGTTAATCAGCGTCGTGCTGGTTTTCACCCTGCCGCTGACCCGCTCCTGCTGGGAAATCACTAAACTTTCGCTGCTACCGTTTGGCAACGAGGCGGTGCATGTTGATGTGCTTCGTCCTGAAAGTAAGAGTCATATTCTGAATACCGGCGGCACCTTTCTGAACATCTTCTGGCTGATTTTCTTCGGCTGGTGGCTCTGCCTTTCGCACATCTCTGTGGGCATCGTGCAGTGCATCAGCATCATCGGTATTCCGGTAGGGATTGCGAACTTTAAGATCGCCGCTATTGCGCTCTGGCCGGTTGGACGCCGGGTGGTCTCAGTGGAAGAGGCGCGAGCTGCGCGCGAAGCCAATGCCCGCCGCTATTAATATGATGTCGGATGCAGTGCCAGGCTGGCGAAAATATCTGTTTAACAGTACCTGGCGCTATCTGCTGCGGATCCTGTTTGCGTTGAGTGGCTGCGCTGCCATTCCCTGGTGGCTGCATCAGATTGAGTGGACGATTCCCTTAACGCTGGGAGTGGTCGCGGCTGCGCTGGCCGATCTCGATGATCGCCTGGCCGGTCGCCTGAAAAACCTGCTGATTACCCTGCTCTGCTTCTGCATCGCCTCGGTTTCAGTGGAGTTACTGTTTCCTTATCCCTTTGCCTTTATTGTCGGGCTGGCGATCTCGACCTGGGGCTTTATTCTGCTGGGTGCACTGGGGCAGCGCTACGCCACCATCGCCTTCGGTGCGCTGCTGATCGCGGTCTATACCATGCTCGGCATCGGACTGTTCAGCCAGTGGTATATGCAGCCGATGCTGCTGCTGGTCGGCGCGCTATGGTACAACCTGCTGACGCTGCTGGGCCATCTGATGTTCCCCGTCCGGCCGGTGCAGGAACAGCTTGCCGGCAGTTTTTCACAACTGGCGCGTTACCTTGATGCCAAAGCGAATCTCTTCGATCCGGATGCGGGCGAACAGGATGACGCGGCGTTTATCGATGCGGCGATGGTTAACAGCCAGCTGGTGGCGCAGCTCAACCTGACCAAGACCACTTTGCAGAGTCGCCTGCGCGGCGATCGCGGCTCACGCGGCACCCGACGCAGTCTGCACTACTACTTTGTGGCGCAGGATATTCACGAACGGGCCAGCTCTTCCCATCTGCAATATCATCTGCTGCGCGGCGACTGGCGCTATAACGAAATTTTGTTTCGCTTTCAGCGCCTGCTGAATATGCAGGCGCAGGCCTGTCGTCAACTGGCCCACTGCATTCTGATGCGTGAACGATGGGTTCATGACAGCCGTTTTGAGCGCGCGTTTGAACGATTACAGAAAGCGATAGAACGTCTGGAACAGCATGAGCCTGAGGCGACACATACCCGTGCTTTGTTCTGGCTGCTGCGTAACCTGCGCGCCATTGATGCTCAGCTCGCCTCCATTGAATCTGAACAGACGCTGGCCGGTGAAGATCCTCAGCACAGTGATAATCTGCTGTCACGCGAAGGATTGAGTGGCTGGAGTGATATCCGTCTGCGCTTCAGTCGTCACCTCTCGCCCTCTTCGGCACTGTTCCGGCATGCGGTTCGCATGTCAGTAGTGCTCTGTATTGGCTATGGTTTCATTCAAATCACCGGGCTGCAGCGTGGATACTGGATTCTGCTGACCAGCCTGTTTGTTTGCCAGCCCAACTATAACGCCACGCAGCGACGGCTTGCCTTACGTATCGGCGGAACGCTGGCAGGGATTGCAATCGGTCTGCCGGTTTTATGGCTGGTGCCCTCCATTGAAGGTCAGTTAATCCTGATTGTGATCGCTGGCGTGCTGTTTTTCGCTTTCAGGCAGGTGCAGTATGCGCAGGCCACACTGTTTATCACCCTGCTGGTGCTGCTCTGCTTTAACCTGTTAGGGGAAGGTTTTGAGGTCGCCCTGCCACGAGTAGTAGATACCTTACTCGGCTGTGGCCTTGCCTGGCTGGCTGTCGCGTTTATCTGGCCTGACTGGCGCTTTCGCCAGTTACCGGCGGTGGCAGAACGCACCCTGAAAGCGAACTGTCGTTATCTGGACGCGATCATGGAACAGTATCATCAGGGCAAGGATAACCGTCTCGCCTATCGCATTGCCCGCCGGGATGCGCACAATGCAGATGCTGAGCTGGCGTCGGTGGTTTCAAATATGAGCAGTGAAAGTCGCACCAGCCAGAAGCTACGCGAATCGGCTTTTCAGCTGCTTTGCTCTAACCACTCATTCCTGAGTTACATTTCTGCGCTGGGCGCGCACCGTGACAAAATTACCGCGCCGGAGTTACTGACTTTGCTGGATGATACGGTGTGCTACGTTGAGGATGTGCTCCAGACGGACGTGGTCAGCGATGAGCATGTTGAGACGATGCGCCAGCAACTGGCTCAGCGCATCAGCCAGCTGGCTGCAGATGCGGATACGCGTGCGCCGCTGGTGCTCCAGCAACTCGGTCTGCTGGTCGCCTTGATGCCCGATGTGGCTCGCCTGCGCCGCACGCTCATTACTGATTAGCCTTCGCTGCTTCTCAGTTCAGGGTTTGATAAAAGTGTGCGCTTGAACCACGCATTCAGCTCAGCCCGGGTAGCCAGCGGTAGCGCGGCGGCATGATGGCCTGTGATCGCCCCCTGCAGCGCCAGCAGTGTCTGAAACCCAACATGCTGGTTGATCGCTTTCAGCCTCAGCCAGCACTGTTTGGCCCCCATCTGATAGAGATGATTCACGGTCATGATACCGGCCTCGTACAGCATCATCTCCATGCGAACGCTGAGATTCGGCAGATCTTTCAATCGTGGAGAGGATTGTCTGTCCCGTAACTCCAGCTGCGCCGTCTCTAACGAGGCCGCAGAGAGCGCCAGCAAATGGTCAGGATCGCGCCATAATGTTTCATCGACCCGAAAATAATTGAGGCTCACCAATTTGCCTCTCTTGCGAAAAATCAGGGGTTGCAGCGGACGATCGGTGATGTATTCCCGCAAAGGTTCACTGGCGCGCAGGTAGAGTTCGTCTTTATTTATTAAGGCAAAAACCACACTTTCAACAGCCAGCGCGTATCCACCAAACTGGGTACGGGACTCTATGGTTCCTAACGGGGCCAGGTGCGCTCTGGAGCGCTCTACGACCGGATTTACCTTTTTCATTGCACCACCTCCATGTAAGAAATATCTCGTAAATTACCTTGGGTATCAGGTAATTAGAAGATAGAAAAAAGCGTCAGCGGGTTCAATGAATAAATAGTGCTTCAACTAACCTTGTCGCGTTTTTGCGAGGCGTTTTCAGAAATTTGGGTTGATCTTTATCCAGGATGACAGTACTGTATATTCATACAGTCCACTGCTGGTGATTAACTTATGCGAACACAACATCCTAATAATGCACGCTATGCTCATCATTATGCGTCCTCTTCCGTTCCCGCCTCTCAGGGTGGTGGAATTACTGAGTTACGTTACAGCGAGCAGCCTGGTATGATGCAGATGATGCTGTTGCCTTTATTGCAGCAGCTGAGTCAGCAGTCTCGCTGGCAGTTGTGGTTAACACCAGCGCATAAACTGAATCGCACCTGGATGCAGGAATCGGGATTACCACTGGATAAAAGTATGCATATCGCCGATTCTGAACGTCTGAATGCCGTTGAAGCGATGGTCAAGGCGTTGCGAACTGGAAATTACAGTGTCGTTCTGGCATGGATTCCATACGATTTGGATGAAGATGAGCGACGTCAACTCGAAAATGCGGCCGCTGAGGGCGAAGCGCTGGGTTTGATTTTACGGGCAAGCGGAACATCGGAAGCGCCTCTCAGACCGCAAAGTTCCATAAAAATTCAGTCGGATTTGTTTCATTAAGTAAAAATCAGAAGTTTCCCAAGCTATTTTTCTTATCTCTCGCCGCTAAACCACTGATTCTGTTAGTTCGAGCTGTGACAATGGTTTAGCGGGTTTTTGGGCCTTTTTATCGCGACAATACGGCCACTCTAATTGTTAGAAATTATGTATAAATCGCTGTTTCTTTACAGAAGTGCCTCACATCATACTTGTAAGTTTCCAATCTCGTTGTAGACTTTAGCTCGCCAGGGTGCTCAATAACCTCCGTTTTTTGCGGTAGAGTCATAAGCGAGCGTTTTGACCCGGCGAAGGATTTAAACCAAGAGCAACCTTTTTGCTCATTGCCTATTTGGATGATAACGAGGCGCAAAATGAAAAAGACAGCTATCGCAATTGCAGTGGCACTGGCTGGCTTCGCTACCGTAGCGCAGGCCGCTCCGAAAGATAACACCTGGTACACCGGTGCTAAACTGGGCTGGTCTCAGTATCACGACACTGGTTACTACGGTAACGGTTACGAGAACAATGACGGTCCAACTCATGAAAGCCAGCTGGGCGCAGGTGCGTTCGTTGGTTATCAGGCAAACCCATACCTGGGCTTCGAGATGGGCTATGACTGGCTGGGCCGCATGCCTAACAAAGGCAATGTGACTAACGGCGCATTCAAAGCACAGGGCGTACAGCTGGCTGCTAAACTGAGCTACCCAATCAATGACGATCTGGACGTGTATACTCGTCTGGGCGGCATGGTATGGCGTGCAGATGCAACGCAGACTAACCCAACTACTGGCCGCATCAGCGACCACGACACCGGCGTTTCTCCGCTGGCTGCTGTTGGTGTTGAATATGCGCTGACCAAAAACTGGGCTACCCGTCTGGATTACCAGTGGGTTAACAACATCGGTGATGCACAGACCGTTGGTACTCGTCCAGACAACGGCATGCTGAGCGTAGGCGTTTCATACCGCTTCGGTCAGGATGATGTCGCTGCACCAGCTCCGGCTCCGGCTCCAGCACCAGCTCCAGTTGTTGAAACCAAGCGTTTCACTCTGAAGTCTGACGTTCTGTTCACCTTCAACAAATCTACCCTGAAGCCAGAAGGCCAGCAGGCTCTGGATCAGCTGTACAGCCAGCTGAGCTCAATGGATCCTAAAGATGGTTCCGTTGTCGTACTGGGCTTCACCGATCGCATCGGTTCAGAGCAGTACAACCAGAAACTGTCTGAGAAACGTGCTCAGTCAGTCGTAGATTACCTGGTATCTAAAGGTATCCCTTCTAACAAGATCTCTGCACGTGGCATGGGTAAATCTAACCCAGTTACCGGCAACACCTGTGACAGCGTGAAAGGCCGTAATGCCCTGATCGACTGCCTGTCTCCGGACCGTCGCGTAGAAATCGATGTTAAAGGCATCAAAGACGTTGTAACTCAGCCACAGGCTTAAGTTAAACGTAATAAAAAACCCCGCTAAAGCGGGGTTTTTTTATGCCGGTAGAAAACCGGACTTGAGCATAAAGAGTATTATTGCCCTGCCCGGTTATTCGCTTTCTGAACCCGATTTACCCAGAATGGCCTGCAAATCCTGCTTCAGACTCGACATCTGAGTCGCATATTTCTCTTTGCGTTCTGCATCTTCTATCAGCTGAACAATGGTTTCAGAGAGCGTGCAGCCGCGTCGCTGCGCCAGACCTGCCAGTCGTTGCCAGACCAGATACTCCAGGTCGATCGATTTTTTACGGGTATGCTGATGTTCAGCATTGAAATGGCGTTTCCGCCGGGCACGGATGGTCTGCTTCAGTCGGTTATCAAGATCAGAATGAATATGTTCTGCAATCCATTCATTGACCGTTACCGGATTATTTTCCATCGCCAGCAGCTTATCGACTGCCGCCTGCGCCGCGCTTAATTCAAGGTGACGCGTGATCAGTTCACCTTCCCGATGTTTTTTCACCAGGTATTTCCACTTCCATCCACATTCAAGATTTTCGAGTTGCTGGTATTTCATCGGAATCTCATCGTGATCACGTAACGAACTAAGAATAACAGCTTTTTTCCTGGATGCAGCAACGAAAAACATGCTGCCATCGTCACATCTTCAACAGGAAGTCAGCAGTGCTTAACAAGGGTGAATCCTGTATAATCTCGCTTTTCTTAATACAGACAAATGCGATTATTTTGACCAGCACCCAACTTACGTGGCAGACCTTACAGCCGGATAGCGCGCAATACCAATCCGTTTTCTCCCGAATTGCTGATGAAGAAACTGATGCTCTGGCAACGGTACAGCCCCGGTTGCTGAATGCACTGGCGCATTTACACCACCAGACGCAAGGCTTCCCGTTACTGCTGGTTCGTAGCCAGGAGAATCGCGACTATCTGACCTTCATTACCCAGGCCGCTCAGCGGGTCATGGCAGACAGTACCACCCTGTTCGGCGGTGATTACCATATCATGGCTGACAACGTCACGCTTCAGCCCCCCTCCGATCCTCAACGTCCGTTCACCAGTCAGGGTGGTATTCACTTTGCTGAATGGACTGAAATGGAGCAATTATTTGGCTGCGTGCGCCAGTATAAAGATCGCATCCAGCTCGAACCGGGCCTGATCCATCGCGCCAATGGCGGTACGCTGGTGCTGTCACTGCGTAGTCTGATGACACAGCCGATTCTCTGGCTGCGCCTGAAAAAGTGTATTGAGCAAGGCTATGTTGAGTGGACATCTCAGGATGAACGCCGGCCGCTGCCTGTCTCGATTCCTCCATTACCACTCAGCCTCAACCTGGTCCTGTGTGGCGACCGGGAAGCGCTGGCAGATTTTCAGGAGCTCGACCCTGAAGCTCACGAAATGGCCATCTATACTGAATTTGAAGAGAACATTCAGATTCTGGATGAAGATGACATGCTCGCCTGGTGTCGCTGGAATGCTGAACTGGCGCAACAGGCAGGTCTGCCTCTGCCGGAAGAGGACTTCTGGCCTGAGCTAATCAAAGAAGGGGTCCGTTACAGCGGCGATCAGGATACCCTGCCACTCTGCCCTCGCTGGCTACAACGCCAGATGCGCGAGTCAGCTCTGATGGGCGATGAACTTAATGCTGAAGCGCTGCGTGATGCGCTGGAAGCCCGCCTGTGGCGTGAGAATTATCTCAACGAACGAATGCGTGACGAAATCCTGCTGCGACAGATCCTGATTGAAACCGAAGGTGAAGTGGTCGGTCAGATTAATGGTCTGTCGGTAGTTGAATATCCTGGTCATCCCCGCGCCTGGGGCGATCCCTCGCGCATCAGCTGCGTGGTCCATCCCGGCGATGGTGAGTTCATGGATATTGAGCGCAAAGCGGAGCTGGGCGGTAACATCCACGCCAAGGGCATGATGATAATGCAGGCTTACCTGACTGCAGAGCTGGAACTCGACCAGCAACTGCCCTTCTCGGCCTCAATGGTGTTTGAGCAATCCTATTCCGAGGTGGATGGTGACAGCGCCTCGCTGGCTGAACTCTGTGCCTTAATCAGTGCACTGGCTAATCAGCCGATCAATCAGCAGATTGCCGTGACCGGCTCAGTCGATCAGTTCGGTAACGTACAACCGGTGGGCGGGCTGAATGAGAAGATTGAAGGTTTCTTTGATATCTGCCATCAGCGCGAACTGACGGGCCAGCAGGGTGTGATTATTCCCGCCTGCAATGTGCGTCATCTCAGCCTGAATCAGGCGGTTGTGAGTGCGGTTGAGCAGGGTCGCTTCCATATCTGGGCCATTGACCAGGCTGAGGAAGCGCTGCCGCTGCTGACTGGAAAAATCTGGAGTACCGAGGATGGTCTGGGCGATTGCCTGCTGAATACCATCCAGGAACGCATTAGCCTGTTCAACCAGCCGGACGGTCCGCAACGTCCCTGGGCGCTGCGCTGGCTTAACTGGTTCAACCACCGTTAATCCGATTTGCTCAGCGTACAACTGTTCGCTAATATTCGTGATTCACTAAAACAAGGCTTATTGAAAACATGGTAGATAAACGCGAATCCTATACCAAAGAAGATCTGATTCTGTCGGGTCGTGGTGAACTGTTTGGCGAAAATGGTCCGCCGCTTCCATCTGGCAACATGCTGATGATGGACCGCGTGGTCAAAATGACCGAAGACGGCGGCAAATATGACAAAGGCTTTGTTGAAGCGGAGCTGGATATCAATCCCGATCTCTGGTTCTTCGGTTGCCACTTTATTGGCGATCCGGTGATGCCGGGTTGCCTTGGCCTGGATGCCATGTGGCAGCTGGTCGGTTTCTATCTGGGCTGGCTGGGCGGCGAAGGTAAAGGTCGTGCGCTGGGCGTGGGTGAAGTGAAATTCACCGGTCAGGTCCTGCCAGACGCGAAGAAAGTCACTTACCGCATTCACTTCAAACGCGTGATCAACCGTAAACTGGTAATGGGCGTGGCAGATGGTGAAGTGCTGGTTGACGGTAATCTGATCTATACCGCCAGCGATCTGAAAGTCGGCCTGTTTAAAGATACCGCCGCTTTCTAAACGTTTCCCCCGGAAACAAAAACCTCCGCGCATGGCGGAGGTTATATTCCCTTTTCAGTGACATCCGGTTATGCAGCTACCGACCTGTCCTCCATGGCTTGTCGCCAACCTCCCAACCAGTGAGACTTAGCGTCAATCAACTGATACGGACACATCTCTTTTGAGCGTCCAGTAATGCCTGCCTGATAACCACGTGAATGGGCGCGTTCGAGGCGGTCTCGTTTCTGTCTCTTCATACTCCGTGTCCCTCATGTAAGGTCTGTGGAATCTGGTGGAAAGAAATGTGGTGAATTAATGTTCAACCACCCTTATGTTCTACCCCCTGCGTTCCCAAAGATCAATGCCCAATCTTCATGTCAGTGTCATAAATGTGACCTTAATCGGTAAGATTAAGGCTATTTTGTGAAGCATTCGACAACACTATCTTTCTGAATAAGCTAATAAAAAAGCCCCTGAACAATATCGAAAAAAGACGACAATCGGTCAGGGGCTTAGCTTATTTATTCACATCAATCTTAATTTAACGCAACCACACTATTAGCAATCTTCTGCGCCGTCTGTTGCCAGCCCGCTGCCAGCGTCCGGACCATCGCATCATAGCCATCTTCGGTCTGCGGCACGACCAGGTTAAACGCCTGTTTCGTCAGACGGCCCTGATGTTCCAGCGTCCATTCGCCACTGACGGTCGCTTTGCCATCGTAGCGACCCTGGAAGCCTGTGACGGTCACATTCAGTGTATCGTGCTGCGCACCTAAAGGTGAACCTGCCACCAGCCGTCCGGGCAGCGCCTTGCTCAGGTTAGTGATCAGCGTCTGCTGCAACTGCTGATCCAGCGGGCTGGCCCAGAGATTATTGGTGGCGATGACATATTTCACATCACTGGTCTGATAAACCAGCCCATTGCCTGCCAGGTAGTCCGGCACCGTCACCTGCTGCACCCATAACATCGGCTGTGCTTCATTCAGCTGACTGCTGGTGACCTGCATGGACGCCGCCCCGGAGGGCAGCTGATACCAGGTATTGTCAACGCTGCTACTGCACGCACTCAACACCAGCGCGGCACAAAGTATCAATCCTTTTTTCACTGTTTCGCCCTCTTCGGCTGGGGATCCTGTCCCGGTTTCGCCTCAAATACCAGCGCATTGCTCTTGTTGTTCAGCGTTCTCAGCACCGGCTGAAGCTCACGCAGTACCTGATCCAGGCGCTGCATATCTCCCACCACTTTGGTGTAGGCTGGCGAACCTGGCTGCAGGCCTTTCATGCTGCGGTTCAGTTCGCGCAATGTCTGCTGCAGATCTTCCGGCAGGGTTTTCATCGCCGGACTGCCGGTGACTTTGTTGATGTTGTCGATGGTACGCTGCAGATCACGCATCGTTTTCTGGCTCTCTTTCAGCGTTCCTGTCGCTTCATTGACCATACCGTTCAGTGGCAGACTGTTGATCTTATCCAGTGCCGCCATCAGCTTCTGCTGAATCTGGCTCAGGCCACCACTGACCGTTGGGATCACTTCATAACCAGAGACTTTCTGCGGACCTTTGTAAGGCGGAGCATTGTCATAGAAGTCGAGATCGACATAGAGCGCGCCTGACAGCAGGTTGCCGGTTTTCAGCGTGGCACGCAGGCCACGTTTTTTACCATCCTGCAGATGCTGCTCCAGGTCGAAGTTCTCGCCCAGTCGGCTGAGGAAGCGATCCGGCTCAATGCGAATCAGCACCGGCACGCGGTAATCATTATTCAGTGCCTGAACCAGACCCGCTTTCATCAATGGCGCTTCGGAGACGGTGCCCAGACGAATACCACGGAACTCAACCGGCGCACCTGCCTGCAGACCACGAATCGAGTCGGTGAAGAACAGCACGTAGTCGACATGGTTGGTGTAAAGTGAGTCCTGAATGCTGCGCTGATCGTCAAACAGATGATAGTCAGACTTGTTCTGCGCAGGCTGACCCAGCTCCCAGCCACTCGGCACGTCAAAACTGACGCCGCCACTGAATAGCGTGGTGAGCGAGCCCATTTCCACCCGCATGCCGGAGGCAGACATATCCACGGCGATGCCGCTGTCCTTCCAGAAACGCACGTTGGTGGTCACCAGGCGGTCATAAGGCGCGGCCACAAATAATTGATAGGTCATCATACGTTTGTCAGTATCAAACACACTGGTCTCGACCGTGCCCACGCGATAGCCACGGAACAGCACCGGATCGCCCGGATTAAGCTGACCCGCTTTCTTGCTGTCCAGCACAATGCGAATACCTTTAGCATCCGGTGGCGCTAACGGTGGAGCATCAAGCAGCTGATACTGCTCGGGTGGCTGTTTTTTGGTGCCGGGCTGCAGTTCGATATAGGCACCTGACAAGAGTGTGCCAAGACCGCTGATCCCTTCACGACCAATCTGCGGTTTTACGACCCAGAAAACGCTGTCGCTATGCAGCAATTTTTCCATGCCTGAATTGAGGCGCGCTTTGATTTCCACATGGTGAAGATCGTCGCTTAACACCGCGCTCTCCACCACACCGACATCCACGCTGCGGCTTTTAATCGTGGTTTTACCCGCAACAATGCCTTCGGCGTTTTCGGTGATTAAGGTGACTTCCGGCCCCTGATGGCTGAAGTGATAAAACAGGATCCATCCGCCGATTAACAGCGTAACGATGGGGACAATCCAGACCGGCGACCAGCGCTTAATCTGTTCCACCTTTGCATGGCCGTGGTTAGTTTCCGTCAAGGCGCGACTCCTTCATATTGTTTTCGCGTACACGATCCCAGGTTAACCGCGGGTCAAAGGTCATGGCAGCAATCATGGTGATAATCACCACCATCGCAAAGAGTACTGCCCCCCACGCGGGATAAACATTCATTAATTGCCCCATGCGCACCAGCGCAGAGAGCACGGCAATGACAAACACGTCGATCATTGACCAGCGGCCAACGAATTCGACCACTTCATAAATTTTGTGCATCCTGTGGCTGTCACGCTGTCCGCGTCCGCTGGCATCCCAGCAGAGCCAGCCAATCGCCAGCATTTTCAGCGTCGGCACCATGATGCTGGCGATAAAGATCACCAGCGCTACCGGGTAAGAACCATCGCCCCACAGTACAATCACCCCGGCCATAATATTGGAGGGATAGGCCGTACCGAGGGTTTCCGTCACCATGATTGGCAACAGGTTGGCCGGGATATAAAGCAGAATAGAGGTGAACAACAGCGCGAGCGTCCATTGCAGGCTGTGCTTACGCCGAGCCTGGGCCGTGACGCCGCAGCGCGAACACGTATGCTCAGCTTCAGGCAGAATGGCGGTACAGCAGGGACAGGAGCGCAGTCCCTGCTCTAAACCACTGACACCCACTTCGGGCGGATGAGGCAGCGCGGGTCGGGGTGACAGAGTGTCCCACAAGCTGCGCCGATCAACACACTGAAAAGCCCGCAGTTGCAGCAGGCAGAACAGCACCCACGGCCAGAAACTGGTCTCCAGGCCGATCTCGCCATAGGCCATCAGTTTGACGAAGCTGACCAGCACGCCCGCCATAAAGATTTCTGACATGCCCCAGTTACGCAGCTGAAACAGGATGCGTGCCAGACCGATTTTCAGGTGCTTCGGCAAGCGGACCTGATTGACCAGCAGAATAATGGTGATCATGCAGAAGGCCGGAACCGCCTGCACAAACAGCAGAAACAGCGTCGCCAGGCTGCTGTAATCTTCCGTCACCATCACCTGAGGGATCTGCGCCAGGGTAATCTGGCTGGTCAGCCCCGCAACCTTCATTGAGACGAAAGGAAACAGGTTGGCCAGCAGCAGCATAAACAGGGCTGCCAGCGCATAGCCCGTCGGCCGCTTGCGCGGCTCGTGCCAGTTGGCCGTCAGGGAGGTGTGGCAGCGCGGGCATGACGCACGGCTGCCCACGGGAATGTCCGGCAGCTTAATCATTAAATCGCATTGTGGACAAAGCATCCACGCGTTACTTTTCACTGCTGAACACATCCGTTAGCCCTGCCTTACGCGCCGTTTTTCAGTGACTCAAGCTCTTCCCAGCGCGCAAAAGCGGTTTCCAGCTCCTGCTCAGCCTGCGCCAGATTATCCAGCACCGGTTGCGTCTGATCGTGTGCCTGACTGAAGAAGTCCGGGTGACTCATTTTAGCCTGCAGTTCACCGATGCGTGCTTCCAGCTGCTCCAGTTTTTGCGGTAGCTGTTCCAGCTCACGCGCCAGATTGTAACTGAGCTTATTCACGTTACGCTTAGCCTCACCCTTCTCTGCGGCTGGCTTAGCAGTATTGCCCGTCGCTTTCGCGGGGGCCGCAGCTCTGTGCTGCCGGTAAGCGGCGCGCTGCTGCTGAGCGTCGTGATAACCGCCAACAAAGGTACCGATTTCGCCGTTGCCTTCGAAAATCCAGCACTCGGTGACGGTATTGTCGACGAACTGACGATCGTGGCTCACCAGTAAGACGGTGCCCTGATAACCATCAATCAGCTCTTCCAGCAGTTCCAGCGTTTCGACGTCGAGGTCGTTGGTCGGTTCATCCAGAATCATCAGGTTGCTGGGACGCAGGAACAGTCGCGCCAGCAGCAGGCGGTTACGTTCACCACCGGAGAGCGCACGTACCGGCGTCATCGCACGTTTTGGATGGAACAGGAAGTCCTGCAGATAGCCCAGCACGTGGCGCGGTTTGCCGTTGACCAGCACTTCCTGCTTGCCTTCGGCCAGGTTGTCCATCACGGTGCGATCCGGATCCAGCTCAGCGCGATGCTGGTCAAAGTAGGCCACTTCCAGCTTGGTGCCGGAGTGCACGCGGCCATGATCGGCTTTCAGCTGCTGCAGCATCAGGCGCAGTAACGTGGTTTTACCGCAGCCGTTCGGCCCGATCAGCGCAATTTTGTCGCTACGCTGAACCTGGGTTGAGAAGTCCTTCACCAGCACTTTGCCATCGACTGCGTAGTCGACATTTTCCAGCTCAAATACGATCTTGCCGGAGCGGGATGCTTCGCCGACCTGCATGTTGGCTTTGCCCATCACTTCGCGACGTTCTGAGTGTTCGCGACGCAGCGCTTTCAGCGCACGCACACGGCCTTCGTTACGGGTACGACGGGCTTTGATGCCCTGACGGATCCAGACCTCTTCCTGCGCCAGCTTGCGGTCGAATTCAGCGTTCTGCATCTCTTCAACGCGCAGGGCTTCTTCTTTGCCTTCCAGATAGAGATCGTAGTTGCCCGGCCAGGAGACCAGCTTGCCACGGTCGAGATCGACAATGCGCGTCGCCATGTTGCGGATAAACGAACGGTCATGGGAAATAAAGACGATGCTGCCGCTGAAGTTCTTCAGGAAGGTTTCCAGCCAGTCGATGGTTTCGATATCGAGGTGGTTGGTTGGCTCATCCAGCATCAGTACGCGCGGGTTACTCACCAGCGCACGACCCAGCGCCGCTTTACGCAGCCAGCCGCCAGAGAGCGACGACAGCTCGGTATCAGGCTGCAGACCAATCTGCTCCAGCACATCATGGATGCGGCTTTCCAGCTGCCACAGGTTCTGATGGTCGAGAATGGTCTGCAGACGCGCCATCTCATTGAGGTTTTTATCGCTGGGATCTTCCATCACCACATGGGAAATGGCGTGATAGGCTTTCAGATGCTCAGCCTGCTCTTCAACGCCTTCAGCCACGAAGTCATAGACCGAGCCGGTAATATTGCGCGGCGGATCCTGTTGCAGACGCGCCACGACCAGGTCGGTTTCATAAATAATGCGGCCATCATCCAGTGGCTGTTCGCCATTGATGATTTTCATCAGCGTGGATTTACCCGCACCGTTACGGCCCACCAGACAGACGCGTTCGTTCTCTTCGATGTGCAGTTCGGTATTGTCTAACAGCGGCGCATCGCTGAAGGAGAGATAAGCGCCGTGGATACTGATTAATGACATGTAATCTTATTCCTTACCGGCGTGAGTGATCAGCCAGCAGTTGTGAATTTGACGGTTACGCGCGAAGTCCTGCGACTGCGTTTTCTGGGTAATATCCTGCGCCTGCAGGCCCAGTGCTTTCAGGCCATCCATGTCCATTTTGAAACCGCGTTTGTTATTGGAGAACATGATGGTGCCGCCGCGACGCAGCAGGCGCTTCAGGTTACGCATCAGCATCATATGATCGCGCTGAACGTCAAAGCTCTCTTCCATACGTTTTGAGTTGGAGAAGGTTGGCGGATCGATAAAGATCAGGTCAAAATTCTCGTCACTCTCATTCAGCCAGCTCAGGCAGTCCGCCTGCATCAGACGGTGCTGGCGCCCGGTCAGTCCATTAAGACGCAGGTTACGCTCCGCCCACTCCAGATAGGTACGCGACATATCTACCGTGGTGGTTGAACGCGCCCCACCCAGACCGGCATGCACACTGGCGGTGCCGGTGTAGGCAAACAGGTTCAGGAAATCTTTGCCCTGACTCATCTGGCCAAGCATTTTACGGGCAATGCGGTGATCGAGGAACAGGCCGGTATCGAGATAGTCGGTCAGATTCACCCAGAAATGCGCATTAAACTCTTTAACTTCGAAATAGTCGCCCTTCTCGCTGAGCTTCTGATACTGCGCTTTGCCTTTCTGGCGCTCACGCGTTTTCATGATCAGACGGTCGGCAGGCAGTTCCAGCACGCTCAGGGTCGCGCTGATCACATCGAACAGGCGCTGACGCGCTTTGTTTGGATCGATGGTTTTCGGTGGCGCGTATTCCTGGATAATCACCCAGTCGCCATAGCGATCGACAGCAACGTTGTAGTCTGGCAGATCGGCGTCATAAATGCGGTAGCATTCAATGCCTTCCTGACGCGCCCACTTCTCCAGCTTCTTCACGTTTTTACGCAGACGGTTCGCGTAATCTTCCGCAATCTGTCCGGCGCTTTCATGGCTGTTAACCGCCAGCTGATAGTTTTTCTGCACGCAATCCAGCGGACCGTTCTTCGCTTTAAACTGGCGATCGGCACGCAGTTGCAGGCAGCTCAGCAGTTCTGGAGAGGCACTGAACAGCGACAGGTTCCAGCCGCCGAAATGCTGCTTCATCAGACGCCCAAGCTGGCTGTGAAGCGCAATCAGGGCAGGTTCGCTTTCCAGACGCTCACCATAAGGTGGATTGCTCAGTACCGTGCCGTGAACTGCCGGATCGACCGGGTTGGTCAGCTTCAGCAGGTCCTGCTGGGCAAAGGTAAAGAGTTCAAAGACGCCAGCGCGACGGGCATTCGCCTGCGCCCACTCCAGCACCCGACCGTTGTTGTCGTAGCCAAAGAAGCGCGCCTGAGTAGCGGCCGTCCCTGCACGGGCACGGTCCTGCGCCTCGGCTTTCACGTCCTGCCACAGCGCAGCATTAAACTGGCTCCATGCGGTGAAGCCCCAGTGCTTACGCAGCAGGCCAGGCGCGCGATCGCAGGCGATTAGCGCCGCTTCGATCAGCAGCGTACCGGAACCACACATCGGGTCGATCAACGGCGTGGTCGGCTCCCAGCCAGAACGCAGCACAATTGCCGCCGCCAGGGTCTCTTTCAACGGTGCCTGACCGGTCTGCTGGCGATAACCGCGCTGATGCAGTGAGGTGCCGCTGAGATCCAGCGCAATGCTGGCGCGATCGTCATTCAGCCAGACGTTAACACGGATATCCGCCTGCTCACGATCGACATTCGGCCGTTCGAGGTTCTGACGGGTAAAGCTGTCCACGATGGCATCTTTTACTTTCAGCGCGCCGAACTGGCTGTTACGAATCGAGTCGTTGGTACCGCTGAAATGGACCACAAAGGTTTTGTCGCTGCCGAACATCGACGGCCAGTCCACGCTCTGCACACCCAAATAGAGATCGAGATCGCTGTAGACGCCAAACTCTCCCAGCGGCAACAGGATGCGTGATGCTAAACGACTCCACATCAGACTTTGGTACATGGCGCGATCGTCGGCTTCGTAGTGAACGCCTCCCTGCACCACTTGCAAATCCTGCGCGCCCAGCGCGTCCAGCTCACTTTTTAACAGCTCTTCGAGCCCACGCGCCGTGCTGGCAAACAGAGAATTCATATCGTCACTTTTTAACTCTTGAGAAAATTGTCGCGCATTATAGCGAATCGGAGACCTATGTCATAAAGTTAGCTTCTTTTGTGTCGCGCGTCGGGTTCAAGGAGAACACCATGATCACGCTTTCCCGCTTATTTATTCATCCTGTGAAGTCGATGCGGGGATTAGCCTTATCACACGCGCTGGTCACTGACAGCGGACTCGCGTTTGATCGTCTGTTCATGGTGACCGAACCTGATGGCACCTTTATTACCGCCCGGCAGTACCCGGAGATGGTGCGCTTCACGCCGGCTATTCTGCCGGATGGCCTGCTGCTGGCGGCCCCGGATGGCAGTCAGTCCCTGATCCGCTTCAGCGATTTCGATGAGCAGAATCATCCCACCGAAGTCTGGGGCAATCATTTTACCGCGCGCATCGCGCCGCTAGCGATAAACCAGTGGCTGAGCCAGTTCTTCCCGCGCGAGGTTCAACTGCGCTGGGTCGGGCCGCAACCCAGCCGCCGGGTCAAAAAGTTTGATCATATTCCGCTGAGCTTCGCCGATGGCTTTCCGTTTTTACTGATCAACAACGCGTCGCTGCATGATCTGCAACAGCGCTGCCCGGCCAGCGTCCGGGCCGAACAGTTTCGCCCGAATCTGGTCGTCAGCGGTGCTGCCGCGTGGGATGAAGATAACTGGGCGGAGATTCAGATTGGCGACGTGATATTCGAGGTGCCTAAGCCCTGTAGTCGCTGCGTGCTCACGACGGTCAGCACCGAGACCGGCGTTAAGCATCCCACCGGTCATCCGCTGGCGACGCTGCAGACGTTCCGCACCGCCCAGGATGGCAGTGGTGATATCGATTTTGGTCTGAACTTAGTGGCACGCAACAGTGGCGTGGTGCGTGCCGGCGATGAAATGGTTGTTCTGAAACGTCATGCACCGCGCAGCTATGGGGCCGGTGAAGTCGTCGAAACGTTGAAACCCGCGCAGCAGGCACCCGATGCCGTTACCATCACTTACCAGGGTCAGACGTTCACCGGAGATAATCAGCAGGTGTTACTGGATCAACTGGAGATGCAGGGCTTCCGCATCCCCTACTCCTGTCGGGCGGGACTGTGTGGCAGCTGCAAGCTTAATCTGGTCGCGGGTGAGGTAAAGGCGCTGAAACAGAGTGCCCTGCGTAAGGACGGCACGCTGTTAAGCTGTAGCTGTATTCCGGCAGGGGATCTCGAACTAAACTGAAGTGATCAGACGGCGCGTGCGTAACGCGGCGCGACGTCCTGATGCCAGGGCTGCAGGCGATCGTTCATCACCTTGATGGCATCGCCGAGCACCATGTTTTTTCCGGCCAGCGTTAATCCTGGCTGTGCCAGCAGGCAGAGCGCCGCATTATCACCACTCTCCACTACCAGCAGACGGGCCAGCGTTCCCTCTTCGGCCAGCGTAACCTGTACCATTTCGCCAGGACGGGGCTGCATTGCCGGAGCATACGAGGTGAAATGCCAGCTTTTCGGCATCAGTGGCTTGAGGAAGCGGGCAGCGACCAGCGCGTTTAACACCAGCTCAGCACGATGGCTGCCACTGAGTTTGCAATGACGGCAGGTCTCTTCAAAGGTGTAATAAAGGGCGGCATCGTCGACACAAAAACCCGATTCAGTGAAAGCATCCGGCGTGAGCATTTTGCGGGAATAACGGGAACGAAAAAGCATACCGTCTGCCAGGTCGAGCATCATCCGGTCGTGGCTGCTGTCAAAATACCAACGCCAGTTATCATCGGGTTTAATTTTCATCGTGTGCCCTGTATTTACCGCTGCGCCAAAAATCGCGCAGAATTCAGCGAAAAAAGAAACATAAGGAAAAGCTGAAAAAGCGTGTAACAGGACAAAATATAAACGAGCCGAGGAGATAAATAAACCCCCCGGCCAATCATTGTGAGAATTGTCTTAGAGATGCGTGACGATATCTTTAATTAATCCTGGCCCCTGATAAATAAAGCCTGAATAAATCTGAACCAGTGTTGCCCCTGCGGCGATTTTTTCACGCGCTGCCGTCAGAGAATCGATGCCGCCAACGCCGATAATGGGCAGGCGGCCCTGCAGTTCCTGAGAGAGGCGCTGGATAACCGCTGTGCTGCGAGACTGCACTGGCCGGCCACTTAATCCGCCCGCTTCCTCAGCATGTTTAAGACCACTCACCAGCGAACGATCAAGCGTGGTATTACTGGCAATAACGCCATCAATCTGATGACGAATTAAACTGTCTGCGACCTGAATTAACTCTTCTTCAGAGAGGTCGGGCGCAATTTTTACGGCCAGCGGAACATATTTAAGATGACGCTGTTCCAGCTCTTTTTGTTTCTGTTTGATCGCTGAGAGCAGATCATCCAGCGCCTCACCATATTGCAGCGAACGTAAACCTGGGGTGTTCGGTGAAGAAATATTGATGGCAATATAACCGGCGTGGGCATAGACCTTCTCCATGCAGATCAGATAATCATCTTTGCCCTGCTCGACTGGCGTATCTTTATTTTTACCAATATTAATCCCGAGCACGCCGTTAAAACGCGCTTTCTTCACGTTCTCAACCAGGTGATCAACGCCCAGATTATTAAATCCCATCCGATTGATAATTCCGCCCGCTTCCACCAGACGAAACATGCGCGGCTTATCATTTCCTGCCTGAGCGCGCGGCGTAACAGTGCCGACTTCAACAAAACCAAAGCCCATTGCCGCAAAGGCATCAATGCACTCAGCGTTCTTATCCAGACCCGCAGCCAGGCCCAGGGCATTCTTAAAGGTCAGTCCCATACAGGTGACCGGACGCGATGGCAGATTCTGGCGATAAAACATCTCCAGCGGGGTGCCGTTCATAAAACGCAGTTGCTGAAAGGTGAGTTCGTGTGCGCGTTCGGGATCGAGTTTAAACAGCGCCGGTCGGACGATAGGATAAAACATGCACTCTCCTGAAGGACGGAAGCGATCGTGGAAGTCGGTGCACGGGGAAATGTGCGCCAGAATGGTAAAGTGCTCTGGCGCAAAAGTAAATCGAACTGCGGGGATGCGTGAAGTTAAGTGAAAATGCTTTGATCTTACGCCGCGGAATCGTTTACGGGGTGATTTTCCACCCGTGAAGGGAACAGATAATCCCGCAGGATGCCGTGACGCTGCATGATGCCAAAAATACCGATGCAGACGAACGCTTCAGCTCCGACCATCGACCATGCGGCACCAATCGCACCAAACTTCCACGCCAGGAAACAGCACAGCGGCACGTTAATCACACCCGCGGCCATCATCACCCACATACGCTGACGCGCTAAACCATGTGGGATCAGAATCTGCAATCCGGCCGGATAGGCAATGTTGCCAAACAGGAAGCAGAGCACGAACACACGCAGCACGTCCGCTGACGGGATGAAGTCTTTACCCAGCAGAATAGAGACCACCAGATCAGCAAAGAACCAGGTGAAGATCACAATCGACAGACTCAGGGAAAACGACAGCAGCAGGCTTTTACGCGTCGCTGCAATCGCAGCGCGTTTATCGCGGGCAAACAGGTGACTGACGCGCGGGAAGAAGGCGCTGCCGATCTGTTCTGGCACTGAGTTAGCCGCTTTACGCAAGCGATCTGCACCGTTATAGATCCCGACCATATAGGTGGAGGTGAAGGAGGCGAGGATCACGACGTTGACGCTGTTAAACAGATTGGCACCGGCGATGGCAATAAAGACATCCATGCTGTCGGTGATGCGCTGTTTGATTTCACGCGGTTCAAAGCGGTAGCGGCCAATGACCTTCATCTCCAGCACGAACTTCAGCGTAATCGCCGCGCTAATGATGGAGACAGTGCCCGGGATCAGGGCAGCCAGCCAGGTATCCTGCGGGGATTTCACCAGCAAAAAGGTCAGTGGAATCGCACAGAAGTTACCAAAGGTGGCGATCATCGCCGTCTTACCCAGCTTTTCAAAGCCCTGCATCAGCCAGCCGAATGAAAACAGCGAGCCTATCAGCGTGGTGCAGTTCGCCAGGATGATAAAGAACAGCGGATGCCAGGCAGGGTTAAACCAGGTCGCCGTCAGCAGCGTGCCGCTGGTCACCACCAGCAGCATCAGCTTGGCGTTGAACGTTGACCAGAAGAGCTGACTGACGCGTTCTTTGTCATCACGATGGTGAGCAATATCTTTGGTAGTAAAAACGTTGAATCCCCAGTCGGAGATGGTGCTGCAATAGAGCACGCAGGCGATCGCCAGCGCCAGCGTACCCATCTGCTCTACGCCCAGAACACGGGCAAGGTAAGGCAGCGTGGCCAGCGGGAACAGGAACGACGCGCCGCGATATGCCAGCAGCGAGAAAATATTAATAACCAGACTTTTATCGAGTACTTTTGCCATGACGCAACAACCTTATACACATTGCATGTCTCACCTTCTCATTTCGTAAAGGCATAAACAATATCGCTAAACATTTTTCAGAATCAGGCTGTTTTTCAGAATCAGGCTGCGTTTTTCAGCTCTTTTTTAACCTTGTAATGCTGCAGTGCAATAAACAGTTCAGGGCGATTAAACAATAACCACTCTTTAAAGTTCTCTGCTTTCACATTACGGCCCATAAAGCGAATAGCATTAAGCACATATTCCGGAACGGGGGTGCGGTTATAGAGTGATAAATAGATCATCAAACGAAACGAGTGCACTAAATAGGCCTTTTCCAGCGTATCGCGCCACGCTGATTTAACCTGAGAACGGGTTAAGGTGTTATAGGCGTTCATAAAGGCATCATAGCGCTGATAGAAAAACTCATTGCTTTTGGTACTGTTGGTCAGTGAGCCGTTGCGAATACGCTGTTTATAATAGACCTGATGACTGACCCAGGCCTGCTGACTGTTCATAAAGCAGGAGAGTGTAAAATTGTGGTCTTCATGAACGCGTTTAACAAAGCGTAATTGATGCTGCTCAATAACGCGTTTACTGATGACATAGCTCCAGGCCGCAGAGGTATAGCTGCCGTTACGCAGCAGGCCCAATAAGACGTCCTGCGATTTTTGCTGGCCGAAGTGTTCGTGTCTGACTTTTGGCGAGGTGATCTCTATCTGACCATCGCGATAGACGCAGGAGTTAAAACAGAACAGGTTGGTTTCAGGATGCTTTTCCGCCACCATGGCCAGCTCAGCGACCAGCCCATCTGCCACGACATCATCCGGATCACAGAAAAAGAGAAACTGCCCCTTAGCCCGCTCAATACCCACATCACGTGCATGGCCGGCACCGCCATTTTCGGTGGTAATTATTTTCACCTGAGAAAGATGCGCATAATTCTGTTCAAGTAAGGCTAATGTTCCATCGGTGGAGCCATCATTCACAATGAGTATTTCATTGGGCGCTTTAACCTGACGTAATAATGAATCAACGCACTCCACAATATATTTTTCTACATTGTAAGTTGGAATAATTACGGATAATAGAGTGTCAGACATAGGCAATTCTCTGCTGTTAGAAAAAAGACAATACGATTCACCCGCCAGATGCAGGGCCTGACCAGAGGCGAAACGTCGAAAAGAGTAATGCGCTAATATTATGATGGCTTTCCTTTAGCCTGATTATCTTAAACCGGTAATGCGAAAAAAGACCAGTCGTAAAAATTATCTTAACGTTTCACCTGAGAATCACTGTTAACGAAAGTGCATCTAAAGCCCGTGTTAATGTTAAAACCGTTGATGATCCATTTAAAATAGCCCTGCAGAGCAGACGTAACCAGATTCAGAAATCTGTAAGCGAACATCTTAAAAGGTGAATATCTTCACTATTCCTTCATTTTTATTACAGTTTCCTTTCTGCAATTAGTCCTAATCTTTGGCGAATATGGCCGGAGATATGCTGACTCTGTGCCGCTTTGAAGGCGTATTTTCTCAGCCGTTTCGCTTTAACACCTCGCCATTCTCAGGAAGATTGATTAAGCAATCAGACGAAAGAGAATTTTTCTGCTCAACCACCCCAATCTGACGATCTCGTATCACACCCCTTAATGAATTCTTCTGCTGCCAGCCCCTAATTTAAGAATTATCGGAAGAGGCGAGATTCTCTATTGCCGCTGCGGCTTCTATTTGCGGTTTTCACCCTTGCTTTGCCGGATAAATCATTTAAGCCCACTCCCCTGCTCTGACAGTATGAAGGCATTAGTTCTCAACTTTAGATAATCAATAACTTTTAGTTATAAGGAGTGATGATGCGAGTTATTACGCTGGCAGGCAGCCCACGATTTCCCTCCCGCTCCACCTCATTGCTGACGCTATGTCAGCACAAGCTGGAGGCACGAGGCATCGAAGTCATTCCATGGAATATTCACAACTTTCAGCCTGACGATCTGATCAATGCGCGTTTTGATGCGCCTGCCCTGCTGGCTCTGCGCGAAGATCTGGCCTCGGCTGATGGCCTGATCGTGGCGACACCTGTTTATAAAGCGTCGTTTTCAGGCGCGCTGAAGACTCTGCTCGATCTGCTGCCAGAGCGCGCTCTTGAGCATAAAGTCGTGCTGCCACTGGCCAGCGGCGGCAGTGCCGGTCACATGCTCGCGCTGGATTACGCCCTGAAGCCGGTTCTTAACGCCTTAAAGGCGCAGGAGATCCTGCACGGTGTTTATGCCGAGGACAGCCAGATTACCCATTACGATCGTCAGCCGGTTTTACAGGATTCCCTGTCACAGCGCCTGGATGAAGCCGTCGACGCGTTCTGGCTGGCACTGACCCGTCACCATCACCCCGTTGCGCAGGCGGTATAAGGAAGAGTTCGATGAAGCAAATAGTTGGAAAGTGGCTGGTGGCAGGACTTTTACTCATCGCCCCTCTGGTTCAGGCCGCCGAATCGGATCCGGCTGAGATTCGTATCGGCTATCAGAAAGGCTCGGTCAGCATGGTGCTGGCGAAGTCACATCGGTTACTGGAGAAGCGTTTTCCTCATACTCAGATTAAGTGGATCGAGTTCCCGGCGGGCCCACAAATGCTGGAAGCGCTGAACATCAACAGTATCGACCTGGGCAGTACCGGTGACCTTCCGCCGCTGTTTGCCCAGGCCGCTGGCGCGGATCTGCTTTATGTCGGCTCCGAGCCGCCAAAACCCAAAGCAGAAGTGATTCTGGTGCCGAAAAACAGCCCTCTGAAACAGGTGGCGGATCTGAAAGGCAAGAAAGTCGCTTTCCAGAAAGGCTCCAGCTCCCACAACTTACTGCTGCGCGCCTTACAGCAGGCGGGGCTGAGCTTTAAAGACATTACGCCGGTCTATCTGACGCCCGCCGATGCACGCGCCGCCTTCCAGCAGGGTGACGTTGATGCCTGGGCAATCTGGGATCCCTACTACTCCTCAGTTCTGCTGCAGGGTAATTCACGCCTGCTGATTGATGGCAGCTCACTGAATCTGACCGGCTCGTTCTATTTAGCGACCCGCAACTATGCCGATGCCCACGGCGCCTTTATCCAGCAGGTGCTCGACACTTTCAGCACGGCCGACGCGCTGACCATCAGCCAGCGTCAGGAGAGCACCACGCTGCTGGCGCAGGCGATGGGCCTTCCTGAGCCGGTCATCGCCAGTTATCTCAGCCATCGGCCGCCCACCCGGATTTCGCCGGTCAGTGCCGAAACGGCCGCAGCTCAGCAGCGCACCGCTGACCTGTTCTATGCCAATCATCTGTTGCCAGTCAAAGTGACGATTCAGGATCGCATCTGGCAACCGCATACCGTAACGCAGTAAGGAGCAACAATGAGCGTATCTATTTTCTGGTTCCTGCCGACGCATGGCGACGGCCACTATCTTGGTACGGCTGAAGGGGCGCGACCGGTTGATCACGCCTATCTGCAACAGGTGGCGCAGGCCGCTGACCGTCTCGGCTTTGGTGGTGTATTAATCCCAACCGGCCGCTCCTGTGAAGATGCCTGGCTGGTTGCCGCCTCGCTGATTCCGGTGACGCAGCGCCTGCGCTTCCTGGTGGCGCTGCGTCCTGGCGTGATTTCACCGACTCAGGCGGCGCGTCAGGCGGCTACCCTGGATCGCCTCTCCAATGGCCGCGCGCTGTTCAATCTGGTGACCGGCGGCGATCCGGAAGAGCTGGCGGGCGACGGTGTGTTCCTGGATCACCGTGAGCGTTACGCAGAATCCGCCGAGTTCACCCGCGTCTGGCGTCGGGTGCTGGAAGGCGAAACCGTCGATTACGAAGGTAAGCACGTGAAGGTTCGCGGCGCGCGTCTGATGTTTAAACCGGTGCAGCAGCCTCGTCCTCCCCTCTGGTTTGGTGGCTCTTCTGAACCGGCCCAGGAGCTGGCGGCTGAACAGGTCGATGTTTATCTCACCTGGGGTGAGCCGCCTGCACAGGTCAGAGAGAAGATTGAGCAGGTGCGCGCGAAAGCGGCCGCTCAGGAACGCACCGTGCGCTTCGGCATCCGTCTGCATGTGATTGTGCGCGAAACCAATGAAGAGGCGTGGCAGGCCGCTGACCGGCTGATTGCCAATGTGGATGACGCGACTATCGCGAAAGCGCAGGCCGCGTTCCAGCGGGCAGATTCTGTGGGTCAGCGCCGGATGGCTGCACTGCACGGCGGTCGCCGCGACAAGCTCGAAATCAGCCCGAACCTGTGGGCAGGCGTAGGTCTGGTACGCAGCGGAGCCGGTACCGCACTGGTCGGCGATGGTCCGACGGTTGCCGCACGCATCAAAGAGTATGAAGCGCTGGGCATCGAGACCTTTATCCTGTCAGGTTATCCGCATCTGGAAGAGGCTTACCGCGTCGGCGAGCTGCTGTTCCCGCATCTGGATCTGCAGGTTCCTCTGGTGCCTCAGCCGCGCGTCGTTCAGGCGCACGGTGAAGCAGTCGCCAACGATTTTACCCCTGAGAAAAAAGTCGCCCGGGGCTAAGGAGAGCATGATGGCCAGAACCCGAAAACGCCTTGCTGATGCGCTGATACCGTGGCTGCTGCCGACGCTGCTGGTCGTGGTGTGGCAGATTGCCTCGCAGACCGGCTGGTTATCGAATCGCATTCTGCCCGCGCCGGAGAAAATTGTGACCACCTTCTGGCAGCTGACCGCCAGCGGTGAACTCTGGCAGCACCTGGCGATCAGCAGCTGGCGGGCGCTGATCGGCTTCAGCATCGGCGGTTCAATTGGCCTGCTGCTGGGCCTGATTACCGGCACCTCAAAAACGGGTGAGCGGTTGCTGGATACCTCACTTCAGATGCTGCGTAATGTGCCGCATCTGGCGCTGATCCCGCTGGTGATCCTCTGGTTCGGCATTGATGAGTCCGCCAAAATCTTTCTGGTGGCGCTGGGCACGATGTTCCCGATCTACCTGAATACCTATCACGGCATCCGCAACATCGATCGCGGGCTGGTTGAGATGGCGCGCAGCTATGGCCTTTCCGGCTGGAGCCTGTTTATCCAGGTGATTCTGCCCGGTGCGCTTCCAAACATCATGGTCGGCGTGCGTTTCGCGCTGGGTCTGATGTGGCTGACGCTGATTGTCGCCGAGACCATCTCTGCCAGTTCTGGCATCGGCTATCTGGCGATGAATGCACGTGAATTCCTGCAGACCGATGTGGTGGTCGTGGCCATTATCCTCTACGCCCTGCTCGGCAAACTGGCAGATGTCGCCGCGTTGTTACTGGAACGTGTCTGGCTGCGCTGGCATCCCGCTTATCAACTGAAGGAGGAGAACGCATGAGCCAGACTTTCTCACCGGCACGCCTCAACACCGGTACGCCGGTTGGCGTCAATGGCGTCAGCAAACAGTATGGCAGTCGCACCATTCTCAATAAGATCGACCTGCATATTCCTTCAGGTCAGTTTGTGGCGGTGGTGGGTCGCAGCGGCTGTGGCAAAAGCACCCTGCTGCGCCTGCTCGCCGGTCTGGAACAGAGCTCCAGCGGTGAACTGCTGGCGGGCAATGCACCGCTGCAGTCGGCGCGTGACGATATCCGCCTGATGTTTCAGGATGCGCGACTGCTGCCGTGGAAAAAAGTGATCGATAACGTCGGTCTGGGCCTGCGCGGACGCGAATGGCGTAGCGCGGCGATGGACGCTTTGGCAGCGGTGGGACTGGCCGATCGGGCCGATGAGTGGCCGGCCGCACTTTCTGGCGGTCAGAAACAGCGTGTGGCGCTGGCCAGGGCGCTGATCCATCGGCCTGGTTTACTGCTGCTGGATGAACCGCTGGGCGCGCTGGATGCCCTGACCCGCATTGAAATGCAGGGATTGATTGAGTCACTGTGGCAGCAGCATCACTTTACCGTACTGCTGGTTACGCACGATGTCAGTGAGGCGGTGGCAATGGCGGATCGCGTATTGTTGATCGAAGAGGGTGAGATCGGTCTGGATCTGCTGGTGGATTTACCTCGTCCGCGGCGTCGGGGGTCTGCGCGACTGGCTGAGCTGGAAGCGGAGGTGCTGGATCGGGTAATGCAGCGCACGGAACGACCGCAACCGTTACGGTTCGCACAGCAGCGCTGAAAAAAGGGAGCGTCTCAGACGCTCCCTTTTTTTATTATCAGGCGTTCAGTGCCCGGGTAATTTTCTCGTAGAGATCGCCAGAGAGTTTATCCAGCTCCAGCAGTTGTTCCAGCGCCTGGCGCATCATCGCCTGACGGCCTTCGTCATAACGTTTCAGACGAATCAGCGGCTCCACCATCCGTGCCGCAACCTGCGGATTACGGGTGTTAAGGTCGGTGAGCATCTCCACCAGGAACTTATAACCGCTGCCATCCTGAGCATGGAACGCGGCCGGGTTAGCCGAGGCAAAAGCACCCACCAGCGAACGCACGCGGTTCGGATTGCTCATGGTGAAGGAGCGATGAGTCAGAAGCTGACGCACATTGCGCATCACATTGGCAGCCGGACTGGTCGCCTGCAGCACAAACCATTTATCCATCACCAGACCATCCTGATGCCAGCGCTCATCGTAAGCCGCCAGCAGTGCATCACGGCACGGTAACTGAGCCGCGACAGCCGCAGAAAGCGCCGCCAGCGCATCGGTCATGTTGGTCGCCTTGTGATATTGCGTCTGCACCAGTTTGTCCGCCAGTTGCGCATCGCTGAAGGCAAGATAGGTCAGGCAGATATTTTTCAGGCTGCGCTGACCAATCGCGTCATGCTCCACGCGGTATTCAGGCTGCTGATTGGCGTTGTAAATGGCAAAAAACTCATCGGCCAGTTCACGTGCCAGCGTGCGTTGCAGTGCGTCACGCACCAGTGCAATCGCCTGCGGATCGATAGTATCGAACAGCTCGGCAATCTCATTTTCCGACGGCAGCGTCAGGATCAACGCCGTCAGGGCCGGATCGCAGTCGGTATCAAGCAACACAGCGCGGAAGGCGTCGGCGACATGTAGCGGCAGCGACAGATGCTGGCCCTGCTGGTAACGGGCGACGTTCAGACGGATGTAAGTCGCCAGCAGGCTCTGAGCCGCGTCCCAGCGGGAGAAGTCGTTGCGTGCATGGCGCATCAGGAAGGTGAGCTGAGCATCACTCCATTTGTAATCGAGCTTCACCGGCGCAGAGAATTCACGCAGCAGCGACGGTACCGGCTGGAAGTAGACGTTATCAAAGATAAAGGTCTGGAACTCTTCGGTGACATTCAGCACATGATGCACCGGATGGCCGTTATTCTGCAGCGGGATCACCTTGCCTTCACCGTCATAGAGTTCAATATCCAGCGGGATATGCAGTGGCAGCTTCTCTTTCTGATCGGCAGTGGCTGGCGTGTGCTGTGTGACGTGCAGCGTGTACTGCTCCAGCTCGGGATTGTAATCGTCGCGCACCGTCAGTACCGGCGTACCGGACTGGCTGTACCAGCGGCGGAACTGCGACAGATCAACGTTTGAGGCATCTTCCATCGCCTGCACAAAGTCATCACAGGTCGCGGCGCTGCCGTCGTGGCGATCAAAGTAGAGCTTCATGCCCTTCTGGAAATTCTCTTCACCCAACAGGGTGTGCATCATGCGGATCACTTCTGATCCTTTTTCATACACCGTCAGGGTGTAGAAGTTGTTCATCTCAATAACCTGATCCGGACGGATCGGGTGTGCCATCGGGCTGGCATCTTCGGCGAACTGCGCGCCGCGCACGATACGCACGTTATCAATGCGGTTCACCGCACGTGAACCCAGATCAGAGCTGAACTCCTGATCGCGGAACACCGTCAGTCCCTCTTTCAGGCTGAGCTGGAACCAGTCGCGGCAGGTCACACGGTTGCCGGTCCAGTTGTGGAAATATTCGTGGCCGATGACGGCTTCAATGCCGAGGTAATCTTTATCGGTCGCCGTTTCCGCTTTCGCCAGCACATATTTGGCGTTGAAGACGTTAAGACCTTTGTTCTCCATCGCGCCCATGTTGAAGAAGTCCACCGCCACGATCATAAAGATGTCGAGGTCATACTCCAGCCCGAAACGCTCTTCATCCCACTTCATGCTGTTTTTCAGCGAAGTCATCGCCCAGTCGGCACGGTCGAGGTTACCGCGATCGACGAAGATCTCCAGCGCCACATCACGGCCTGAACGGGTGGTGAAGCTGTCGCGCAGCACGTCGAAATCGCCCGCCACCAGCGCAAACAGGTAGCAGGGTTTCGGGAACGGATCTTCCCACTTCACCCAGCTGCGACCCTGCTCATCCCGGCCGCTGTCAATGCGGTTACCGTTGGAGAGCAGGAACGGATAGCGTTCACCGTCGGCATAAATGGTGGTGGTAAAGCGCGCCAGCACGTCCGGGCGATCGAGATACCAGGTAATATGACGGAAGCCTTCAGCCTCACATTGGGTGCAGAGCGCCTCGCCCGATTTGTACAGCCCTTCCAGCGCGGTGTTCTGATCCGGATGAATCGCATTGATGATTTTCAGGGTGAAGCTGTCCGGCAGCTGGCTGATGACCAGTGCGCCCTCTTCTTCACGGTAGGCGGTCCAGGGTTGTCCGTCGACCTCCAGCGCAATCAGCGTTAACGCTTCGCCGTCCAGGCGCAGCTCAGCCTGGCTGTCGCCCAGTCGTTTAACCTGGCTGATGGCCGTAACGCGGGTAGTCGACGCATCCAGTTCAAAGGTTAAATCGATATCGGTGATGGTGTAATCGGGCGCACAGTAGTCGTGGCGATACTTGATTTGGGGCTGTTGCGTCATATTGCGTCTCGCGTTGTTATAAGTTTACCGGCAAAGTCTAAGCTTGTTACCAGAAGCTTGCCACGCTCAATGCACCTAAAGGGTGAAATGGCTACAGTTTGTTAACAAAGGCACAGATTGGCCTCGACCCGCCCGACTGAAATATGCTGTGATCGGCTTCAGATAGTGAATTATACTTTTGCGTCTTTATGACTGTGTACAACACCGGGCTCTGCGCCACCGAACAGGATGCTGAAACGCGCCATGACAGGACATGCTTCCCCGATACTGACCTCGCTGCTGGATACGGACGCCTATAAGCTCCATATGCAGCAGGCCGTTTTCCACCGCTACCATGACGTAACGGTGGCGGCGGAGTTTCGCTGCCGCGGCGACGAACTGCTGGGTCTCTACGCTGACGAAATTCGTGACGCAATAACCGCAATGCAACACCTGGCGCTGACTGAAGAAGAAGCGACCTGGTTGTCTCGCCTTCCCTTCTTTAAGCAGGATTACCTCAGCTGGTTACGCCAGTTCCGCTATAACCCGAATCAGGTTGAAGTGCGCAATCACCACGGCAAGCTGGAACTTCGTATTCAGGGGCCGTGGCGCGAAGTGATTCTGTGGGAGGTGCCGTTGCTGGCGCTGATCAGCGAGATTGTGCATCGTCATCGCACGCCGCAGGTTACCACCCAGCAGGCGATTGACCATTTACATCAGAAACTCGGCGACTTTAAGACCCAGGTGGCAGACCTTGATATGTCCCGCTTCCGCCTTATGGATTTCGGCACCCGCCGTCGCTATTCGCAGGATGTGCAGCAGTCGATCGTCTCAACGCTGAAACAGGATTTCCCGTGGCTGATTGGTACCAGTAACTATGATCTGGCGCGCCGTCTGTCACTGACGCCAGTAGGTACCCAGGCACATGAGTGGTTCCAGGCCTTCCAGCAGATCAGCCCGGTTCTCGCCAACAGCCAGCGCGCCGCGCTGCAGGCGTGGCTGGACGAGTATGACGATCAGCTGGGTATCGCGCTGACCGACTGTATTGCTATGGATGCGTTCCTGCGCGATTTCGGTCCGGTGTTTGCCCGCCGCTACCAGGGACTGCGACACGACTCCGGCGATCCGGTTGAATGGGGCGAGAAAGCGCTCGCTCACTATCAGAAGCTGGGGATTGATACGCAAAGCAAACACCTGGTCTTTTCTGACAACTTAAATCTCGACAAGGCGCTGGCGCTGTATCGCCACTTTGGCCAGCGGACGAATGTCGTGTTCGGCATCGGTACCCGCCTGACCTGCGATATTCCGGGCGTGACGCCACTGAACATCGTCATCAAGCTGGTGCAGTGCAACGGCAAGCCGGTGGCGAAACTCTCAGACAGCCCGGGCAAAACCATCTGCCAGGATAAAGCCTTTGTCAGAGCCCTGCGAAAAGCCTTTGATCTGCCGCTGGTGAAAAAAGCGAGTTAAACCTCTTCTTATCGGGGCGTTGATGCGCCCCGCCTCTGCTGTAATAAATCTGCTTTCCCCCTGAATTTTGCTTGTTTCCTGAAGACTCGCAAGTAACATAGCAAAACCCCGGATGGGGCAACTTTTAACTCACTTCTTCTATATAGAGAGATATTTATGAGCGTAGTGCCTGTAGCGGACGTACTGCACGGTCGCGTCGCGGTTGACAGTGAAGTCACCGTACGTGGTTGGGTGCGTACCCGAAGAGATTCCAAAGCCGGTCTTTCCTTCATCGCTGTCTATGACGGCTCCTGCTTTAATCCCGTTCAGGCTGTCGTCAATAATTCTCTGAATAATTATCAGGATGAAGTGCTGCGTCTGACCACGGGCTGTTCCGTTATCGTCACCGGTAAAGTGGTGGCCTCGCCGGGTCAGGGCCAGGCGTTTGAGATTCAGGCCACCAGCCTGGAAGTGGTGGGTTGGGTCGAAGATCCGGACAGCTACCCGATGGCGGCGAAACGCCACAGCATTGAGTATCTGCGTGAAGTGGCGCACCTGCGTCCGCGCACCAACCTCATTGGCGCGGTTGCCCGCGTTCGCCATACCCTGGCGCAGGCGCTGCATCGCTTCTTCCATGAAAATGGCTATTTCTGGGTTTCCACCCCGCTGATTACCGCCTCCGATACCGAAGGTGCCGGTGAAATGTTCCGTGTCTCAACGCTGGATATGGAAAATCTGCCGCGTAACGATCAGGGCAAAGTCGATTTCAGTGAAGACTTCTTTGGTAAAGAAGCTTTCCTGACCGTGTCCGGGCAGCTGAACGGCGAAACCTATGCCAGCGCCCTGTCGAAGATCTACACCTTCGGTCCGACGTTCCGCGCAGAGAACTCCAACACCAGCCGTCATCTGGCGGAATTCTGGATGCTGGAGCCGGAAATTGCATTTGCCTCACTGGATGATGCCGCCGCCCTGGCGGAAGCGATGCTGAAGTATGTGTTTAATGCGGTGCTGGAAGAGCGTGCCGATGACATGGCCTTCTTCGCTGAGCGCGTGGATAAAGAGGCTGTAGAGCGCCTGCAGCGTTTCATCACTACCGATTTTGCCCAGGTCGACTATACCGACGCGGTTGAAATTCTGATGAACTGCGGTCAGACGTTTGAGAACCCGGTTTCCTGGGGTATCGACCTCTCCTCTGAGCATGAACGTTACCTGGCAGAGAAACACTTTAAAGCGCCGGTGGTGGTGAAAAACTATCCGAAAGACATCAAAGCGTTCTACATGCGCCTGAACGAAGATGGCAAAACCGTGGCGGCAATGGATGTTCTGGCGCCTGGCATTGGTGAGATCATCGGTGGTTCACAGCGTGAAGAACGTCTGGATGTGCTGGATGCGCGTCTGGAAGAGATGGGTCTGAATAAAGAAGATTACTGGTGGTATCGTGACCTGCGTCGCTACGGTACCGTGCCACATTCTGGATTTGGTTTGGGCTTTGAACGTTTAATCGCCTATGTCACAGGCGTACAAAATGTAAGGGATGTTATCCCCTTCCCACGCACGCCACGCAACGCGAGTTTCTGATTTCGGCATTAAATATAAGAAATTCATATATATAACGAGGTCGGCACTGCCGGCCTTTTTTTATTTTTGTAAATTTTGAGTTGTCTCACAAAGTTCCGTGTTTTTTACATATTGTAATACATATTTTCCTCCTGAAACAAGATTACGAGTTTAGTAGCATTTAAGCGCTAGAATTAAGGCGGGTGGGATGGAAAGATGCGTGCAGACACAGGAAGACACCAAACTTCGTTCAGGGTTCCCGTAAAGATTTCCTGACGGCAGTGGCAGGTGTACAAATAACTCCAATGAGGGTAATGAATAATGATGAAGCGCAATATTCTTGCAGTGGTTATCCCTGCTCTGTTAGTAGCTGGCGCAGCAAACGCTGCAGAAATCTATAACAAAGACGGCAACAAACTGGACCTGTACGGTAAAGTGGATGCGCGTCACCAATTCTCTGATAGCACTGGCGATGATGGCGATGAGTCTTATGTGCGCTTCGGCTTCAAAGGCGAAACCCAGATCAATGATCAGCTGACCGGCTACGGTCAGTGGGAATACAACATTCAGGCGAACAACTCTGAAGGTGGGGACGCACAAGACGGCAATAAAACCCGTCTGGGCTTTGCGGGTCTGAAATTCGGTGATGCGGGCTCAATCGACTACGGTCGTAACTACGGTCTGGTTTATGATGCAATCGGCTGGACCGATATGCTGCCAGTATTTGGTGGCGACTGGGGTAGCTCAGATAACTTCATGAATGGTCGTAGCGGCGGTCTGCTGACCTACCGCAACACCAACTTCTTCGGCCTGGTTGATGGCTGGGACTTTGCTGCTCAGTATCAGGGTAAAAACGAGCGCAACCCTGACAACACCGACGCACAGCGTCGTGCAAACGGTGACGGCTATGCGTTCTCAACTTCATACACCTCACCAATTGGTGTTGGTATCGTTGGTGCATACAGCAACAGCGACCGTACTGATACACAGTCTGCCGGTGTTACCGATGTTAATGGTAATGTAGTCGGTCAGGGCAAACGTGCTGAGAACTGGGCAACCGCGCTGAAATATGATGCGAACAACGTTTACCTGGCAGCGATGTATGGCGAAGGCCGTAACTCTAGCCCTATCGGCATTGTTGTTCCTAACTCAACCGATCGTGCCACTGCTTATGCCAATAAGAGCCAGACTATTGAGTTAGTTGCTCAATACCAGTTCGACTTCGGTCTGCGTCCATCCATCGCCTACGTGCAGCAGAAAGGCAAAGATATCGAAGGTATCGGCGATGCTGACCTGTACAAATATGTCGACGTTGGCGCGACTTACTACTTCAACAAAAACATGTCTACCTATGTTGATTACAAAATCAACCAGCTGGATGACAACAACCCCCTGGGTCTGAACACAGACGACGTGGTTGGTGTTGGCCTGACATACCAGTTCTGATTCCGCTTAAATATGTTTAAAAACGGGGCTCAGGTCCCGTTTTTTTATGGCTGCGATTCCCCAGAACTGCGTTTCTCCCCGCCCCGTTACCCCGCTTAACCCTATCTATTTTCCCGTCGCGTAATCCGCACTGCAAAATATATGAATTTGTCTCGCAAACGGTTGGCATTTGCCTGGCCGGGCGCTAACCTGAGAGCTCTTTCCGCTAAAGTTCACGCTAATGGACCTGACACATGTTTGAATCGATCTCTGCTGCACCCGCCGATCCTATTCTTGGGCTGGCCGATCTGTTTCGTGCTGATGACCGCCCTGAAAAAATTAATCTGGGTATCGGTGTCTATAAAGACGAAACCGGCAAGACCCCGGTACTGACCAGTGTTAAAAAAGCTGAGCAATACCTGCTGGAAAACGAAACCACGAAAAACTATCTCAGCATTGATGGTCTGGCTGATTTCGCGCGTTGCACACAGGCCCTGCTGTTCGGCAATCAAAGCCCGCTGATCACTGCAGGCCGTGCGCGTACGGCTCAGACGCCGGGCGGCACAGGTGCATTGCGTGTAGCAGCAGATTTCCTCGCTACGCAGACCTCCGTGAAGCGGGTCTGGATCAGCAATCCGAGCTGGCCGAATCATAACAACGTGTTCAACGCTGCCGGTCTTGAAGTCTGTGAATACCACTATTATGACGCGGCAAACCATACACTCGATTTTGAGGGGATGCTGACGTCGCTGCAGCAGGTTCAGCCTGGCGACGTGGTGCTGTTCCACGGCTGCTGCCATAACCCGACCGGTATCGACCCGACCGCTGAGCAGTGGCAACAGCTGGCAGAACTGTCAAAGGCCAATGGCTGGCTGCCACTGTTCGACTTCGCCTACCAGGGTTTTGCCCGTGGTCTGGATGAAGATGCAGAAGGCCTGCGCATTTTTGCCGCCTCGCATCAGGAACTGATCGTCGCCAGCTCTTACTCCAAAAACTTTGGTCTGTATAACGAGCGTGTCGGTGCCATCACCGTGGTGGCTGCTGAAGCCAGCGTGGCAGATACGGCGTTCAGTCAGGTGAAGTACACTATTCGCGCTAACTACTCCAATCCACCCGCACATGGGGCCGCTATCGTCGCCACAATTCTGGGCAACGATACGCTGCGTACCATCTGGGAGCAGGAGCTGTCAGATATGCGCCAGCGCATTCAGCGCATGCGTCAGCTGTTTGTGAACACCCTGGCAGAGAAAGGCGCTCAGCGTGACTTTAGCTTCATCATTAAGCAGAACGGTATGTTCTCGTTCAGTGGCTTAACCAAAGACCAGGTGGTTCGCCTGCGCGAAGAGTTCGGTGTCTATGCCGTCAACTCAGGCCGGGTGAATGTGGCGGGCATGACGCCAGACAATATGTCAGCGCTGTGCGAAGCGATTGTTGCGGTACTGTAACGCAGATGACGAAACAAAAATGGGCCTGATGGCCCATTTTTTATTGCAGGAAAGGATTGCTGACGCGTTCATGACCCAGCGTTGAGATCGGGCCGTGACCCGGAAGAAAAGTCACATCATCACCCAGCGGCAGTAATTTGGTGCGGATAGCATCAATTAATTGCTGATGATCGCCCTGCGGGAAGTCTGTGCGTCCAACGCCGCCATTAAAAATCACGTCGCCTGAAATCAGTAACCGTCCCGCACGATCAAAGAACACCACATGCCCAGGTGAATGTCCCGGACAGTGCAGGACCTCCAGCGTGGTCAATCCGACCTGCACGCTCTCTCCCTCTTCCAGCCAGCGGTCGGGGGTAAATGGCGCACACTCATCAAGTCCGAACATCCGGCTCTGAGTTGGCAGTGCTTCAAGCCAGAACGCATCACGCTTCTGCGGCCCGACAATTGGAATCTGATAAAACGCAGCCAGTTCGACGGCAGCACCAACGTGATCAAGGTGTCCATGCGTCAGCAGAATCTGAGCGGGTTTAAGTCTGAGCTGTTCCAGCGTTTGTTTAATCAGATCGGCATCGCCGCCCGGATCGACCAGCGCGGCTTCACGAGTGGACTCGCACCAGATCACTGAACAGTTCTGGGCAAAAGCGGTAACAGGAATAATGTGGTAATTCATAACGCTCCATGACCGGCTCACGCAGCGTTGCCGGTGTCATTACCAGTGCCTGATCGGCCCGGTATCAATATGTACAAAGTTACTGCGGGGATAATATCCTACACCACCGGCACGCAGAGATAACGCCGCTTTGCGTACATTCGCTAATGAAATGCCTTCGATATGAAAATCCATCGCCTGACCTTTGGTGTGATAGCTGTGCTTAGCCACACCAGGACCGCTCTCGCGTAACATGTTGTTGGTTGCCAGTGAACGGTAGCCGGAAACCAGCTGGATCGGTTTACGCATGCCCAGCAGCGCCTGCAGGCGGAAGATTTGGTCAAACAGGTGCGGATCGATGCTTTTCACTTTATTGGCGCGATAGTCGCGGAAAAAGTGATTTAATCGTGACAACTCATCCTTGTCGTAACTCTTACCATTAAAAAACTCAGTTTTAAGGGTTTCACCGGTGTGAAGATTATTAAGCATCAATACACGCGGGCGAGACGTAGAAAGCGAGGCCCTTGCAGAAGCTGGCAATAATGCCAGTCCGGCGGCGGCACTACCGCACAGCAGTAGTTTGCGACGAAAAGAATCAATAGTAGACATGTAACGATTTACCTAAGAGTGAAGCCATAGAAATGTGCAAAAAGCGCACAGGCCGAACCATAACTTTCTCTCAGAGAAGCGTCAACCCATCTGCCCATAGTTTGCGAGGCGATCCCCGCAGGGATCGCCATTTGATAAGATTTTTGTTAATTACCGGCACGCCGCTAACGATTTAAAATCAATCACTAGAGCAGCAATTGCTCAGCGCGACTCAGTGCCTGACTGCCCGAACGGGCGGTGACATCATAATTGTAAATATCTGTGCGGAACTGGGGTTTGCCATCATCGGCTACCCAGGCCGTCAGATAATAGAGATTGACCGGAATCCGATGGCGAATCGGCACATAACGGGTGTCACCCTCTTTCAGCGTGCTGGAAATACGTGAGTCGTTCCAGCCCGCGTCATGCAGTAATAAACCGGCCAGCTCAGACGCTTTATTCACGCGGACACAGCCAGAGCTGAGGGCGCGGATATCACGCTGGAACAGGTTATGATTTGGCGTGTCATGCAGGTAGATCGCATCTGAGCTTGGCATATTAAATTTATAACGCCCCAGCGCATTCGCCTCACCCGGTGCCTGAATCAGGCGGTACGGGAACGAAGAAGCGGTAACCATGCGCCAGTCGATCATGCTGGGATCAATCACTTCAGCGTCAGCACTCCAGCCCGACAGCAGGGTATAACCATGCTTGTAGAGATAGGTCGGGTCCTGCTTCACCTTAGGAATGATATCTTTGCGCACCAGCGTCGTCGGCACATTCCATGGTGGGTTGAGCACCACATTGTTCAGCGCGCTGCGCATCAACGGCGTTTTACGGTCGGGACGACCGACGATGACCCTGGATGAGAGGATCTTGTTGCCGTTGTTGTAGTAAATCAGCGAGTAGTTGGCGATGTTCACCATGATGCCGTTGTGCATATCATCCGGCAGCAGGCGCAGTCGCTGAATGTTCAGCGCCAGCAGCGAAGCGCGCATCTGTGGCGAGACGTTAAGCCACTGCCGCGTTCTGGCACCGATAGCCCCATCGCCATCCAGTCCCTGCCACTGCTGGAAACGCTTCACCCCCGCCACCAGCGTCTCGTCATAGACATTGGCGGTATTGCCTTCCAGCGTCTGACTCTGAACGTTACCCGGTGATTGCAGCGGCGGCGCGGGCAAATCACCGACCGGTGCGGCAGAAGGACTGACCGCGACCGGCTGATCGCTGTGAGTCACCGGCGAGGGCGCCACAGGCACCGCATCGTCATCCGGTGCTGGCGCATTAACCTGCGCCGTGAGCATGCCACTGCGCTGCAGAATTTCACGCAGTGCCGGAACATCATCACTGACCTGGCCCGGACGCAGCGTTTCACTACTTTTCAGCTGCGGCCAGGGTTGCTTATCGCTAAGCAGGGTTTTCAGCGCGGCGTGCATCGGCTGATACTGCGGGTGCTGCGGCTGCAGCGACGCAATAAAAGTATCATCCGATCCTGCATTGACCGCGTTCTGCCACTGATTGACTACCGCCACAGATGGCTGAGTCAGTCTGTAAGGCACATTGCTGTAAAGCCAGGTTTCACCCTGGGTCGGCACATTCGAAACAAACTGCAGATAGCCCAGCATCGCATCGGACAGCGCCACATCCCGGGCAAAGCCGGTAATGGCCGGATTGGTCAGACGCTCAATCCAACGCGTGAACTGTGGCTGGACGCCAGAAAGCGCCACCTCAGCCAACTGCTGCTGAAACTTCTGTACCGCCTGAGCATCCTGCCAGAGCGGCTGCATATGACGGGACGCATAGAGCGTCGCCAGCGGTCCCAGATAGAAAGGCTGATCGGCGCTGGAAAAAGCCTGCCGGATGCGTTGCTGACTTTCGGCAACGGACGTTGCCGCCTGCGTGGTTCCGGGCAAAGCGGCGATGACAGCGGCCTGCGGGTGCGTAAATGGAACAACGGTTAGCGCCAGCGCTAACAATGATACAACGCGATGATGATTTAATTTTTTTACCAGCAACATCCCTGCCCCCTTATTTTTCAACTTCGCAGCGTTCCCTGTATCCGCTGCGACCGCGCCGTGACTCATCATGTGAGTATACAAACAAAAACGGCATTTGCCTCATGCGACAAATGCCGTAACCAGATTAACGAATGGTTCAGTTTTTGACTACGTTTCCGCCTGCGATTTTTCAGCGGTCAAATCCGGTAGCGCATCCGCTTCGCTCTCCGCTCTCACCGGCGAAGGATCGGCAGCAAAACCACGCAGCCCAACCACATGCACATGCTCAGTGTTATTGAACACCTTACGCACCAGTTTGTAAGTGGTGCCTTTCTCCGGACTGATGTTCTCCGGCGCGGCAATCACCAGCTGCATCTCCAGTCGCTCACACAGTTCGAACAGTGTGGCGATGGAGCGGGCATCCAGACGCGCCGCTTCATCCAGGAACAGCAGTCGGCATGGGGAAATATCTTTGCCGCGCAGACGACGGGATTCCTCTTCCCAGCTCTGCACCACCATCACCAGAATGGACATACCGGTACCGATCGCTTCACCGGTTGAAAGCGCACCGCTCTCTGCGCGCAGCCAGCCATCGGAACCCCGGTTAACTTCCACTTCCATCGCCAGATAGTTGCGGTAGTCCAGCAGCTCTTCACCGATGGTCTGCGGCGTGCGCTGCCCCATGTCGATATGCGGATTAAGACGCTGATAGAGTTTCGCCAGCGCCTCAGAGAAGGTCAGGCGGTTACTGTTAAACAGATCCTGATGCTGCTCGTGCTCTTCCGACAGCGTATCCAGCAGCATGGCGTGGGTTTCACGCACGTTCACGTTAAGCCGCACGCTGCGCACCTGACCAAAGCTGACGGTCTGCAGGCCCTGGTTGAGCTGGCGGATGCGGTTCTGTTCGCGCTGGATAGTTTTACGGATGATGTTCGCCGCACTGCGCGAACTGATCGCCAGCATCTGCTCACGCGCCGTCAGCTCTTCGGTCAGACGGTTGAGTTCGATTTCCATCTGCTCAATCGCTTCGACCGGATCGTCGGTACGAATAATATCCTGACGAATACGCTCGCGCAGATGCTGATAGACCGCGATAAAGAACTGAATTTTACGTTCCGGACGTTTTGGATCTTCCGACAGCCGCAGCACGTCGCGCAGATGTTCATTGTCCGCCACCGCCAGACGCAGCGCACCCAGCGCTTTATCCGACATAGAACGCAGCTCATCGCCGCTCAGGTAAGCCAGTTCACGGCGATGCAGACGACGCTCAACGCCATTCTCTTTCACCAGGCGCAGGACGGTACACCAGCCCGCTTTGGCGCTGACCACCTGCTCACGCACCTGATGATAGTTACGCTCCAGCTGACGCAGTCGCTTCTGCAGGTTATCCATCTCCGCTTCGCAGAAGGTGAGCTGCTTCTCCAGCTGATTGCGGCGGGCGCGGTTGTGGCTCAGTGCAGTGTAAAGCTCGTCACGGCGAACGCGTGCACGCGCTTCTGCGCTGCTGTCAGCCTGGACGCCAATGTCCTGCATCTCCTGCTGCAACTCTTTCAGCATGTCGCGCTTGGCGTCGTAAGCACTTTTCAGTGAAGCCAGCACCTGTGAGTATTGCGTCAGCTGCGCCTGATGTTCACGCAGGCGATCACGGCTGCGACTGCGTTCACCTTCAGCCTGCTCAAGACGCTGACGCAGCTTATCGCTGAGGTCGTTGTTGCCGTTGAGCATGCTGGCCGAGTCGTCATAGCTGAAGTGGGCGCGACGCTGCACTACTTCTGTCAGCGCAAAGGCCTGTTGACGCGCATTTCGCTGCTGCTGCTGTGCCTGCTGATAATCCGCCTGTAACTGCTCGTGCTGTTCCGGATCGCTCTGCAATACGGCGAGGATCGGCTCCAGTTTCGCCAGCTTAGCGCCATGCTGATGCAGGAAGCGCGCCGCTTCCTGTGCCGCATCGACCTGCTCACGGATCTCTTCGCAGCGATCGCCCAGCGTATCGTCCAGCAGCAGGTTGACGCGTGGCAGCAGTCGGTTTAACTGCGACACGCCCTCTTTCGCCAGCTCATACTGCTGACGCTGCTGCTGGTTATTGCTCTCATGCTGATTCAGTGCCCGCTCCAGTTCACCCCGGCGCGCGCCCAACTGTCGGATCTGCGCTTCCGGATCGGCGTCAAAGGCCACAGCCAGATGACTGCCGATAAAGCGGCTGAATGACTGATGCAGACGCTGGGTTTTCTGCACGTCGAACGACAGCGTGGCATAGCGTTCGGCCAGCTTGTCGCGCTCAAGGTGCAGCTGCTCCAGCTGATTCTCACGTGCCGCGCGGCCAAACAGCGGGATTTTCGGGAAGCGGGAGTAGCGCCACTGACGCTCAGCGACCTTCACTACCACCGCATTCTGCAGCTCATCCACGCCGAAGACGCTGTCATCGAACGACTGCGGATCACCTTCGATCAGGTAGAGATCTTCCGGACAATCTTCCAGTCCATCCAGCAACTCACGCACGCGGGAGAGTTCCGGCACTACAATCGCATGACGTGACGGACCGTAGAGCGCCGAGAAGTACGGTGCATCATCCAGCGTCACATCATCATAGATTTCAGAGAGTAATACGCCGCCAAAACGTTCCGCCAGCTGAGTCAGGCGCGCATCTTCCGCACCACCCGGCTGACTGAGACGTTCAATCTGCCGCTCGATATCACGCTTTTGTGCGGCCACTTCGTCGCGCTCGACGGTGGTTTCACGCTCACGCTCCAGCAGCTGCTGCATATATTCAGTGACGTCCTGGCTGCTGTTCAGCGCCTGGCCGGTCTGTTCGCTGAGCTGCGTCAGGATCTCCTGCGCCGCCAGCCAGTGTGGCGCGCGGGCGGTCAGGCTGGTGATGCGTTCGCGCAGCTGTTCCAGCTCCTGACGCATCATCATACGCTGCTCACCGGCGTCTGAGACGCTGCTGTTCAGCTGTTCAATCTGGGCTTCAAGCTCCTGCTGCAGGCCAGCCAGCGCATCCGCTTCGTAGTGCTGCCCCTGACGCTTGCAGAACTCGGCCAGCAGACGCTCCGCCTCATGCTGCTCGCGCAGGCGCTGTTCCAGCTCATTCAGCCGCAGACGTAGCGACGAGAGCTGCTCGGCGTAATGACGCTGATTGCTGGCATCACGCAGCAGTTCGCGGCCGGTCTGCCAGGCATCCTGACGGGTGACGTCACCGGCAATGCTGGTCACCAGCGCCAGCGCCTGTTCGAACTGACTGTGTGCTGCTTCCGCCACGCTCAGCTTCTGCTCCAGACGCAGCAGGCGTTCTGTCGCCTCTTCCTCTTTCGCCTGGAAACTTTCCTGCCATTCGGCGGCATTGTCGATGCTCAGATCCGGCAACTGGCAGAGCGTGCGGGCGCGTTCCAGCGCCTGCAAAGCCTGCTGATACTGGATCGCGCGGGTTTGCTGCACGTCGAGCGCCTGCTGGAAATCGGCCAGCTGACTTTTCAGCTCATCCACTTCCAGCTCAGCCGCTTCGGCACGCGCTTCATTCTCTTCCTGAATTTCACGCGCTTCGGCGACCACTTCGGTCTGCTCTTCCAGGCGCAGCGTCAGATCTTCGATATCCGCGTCGTAGCGCTCAATCTTCTCCTGCTGGCGCATTGCGGTCTGCACCAGGTTCAGGTGATCGCTGGCGGCCTGATAATCGACTTCGAGATCGTTCTCTGCACCACTGTGCTCAGCCAGTTCGCGCGCCATCTCAACATGACGATACTGCTCGGTGGCGAGCTGTTTACGGCTGCTGAACAGCTCACCTCGCAGCTGTAACGCGCTGTCGAGGTGTCCCCGACGCTCGTTGGCGTGACGCATGTAGTCAGCCGAAACGTAGCTGGTCGCCTCGGAGATCAGATGCTTAAAGAGATCGCGGTCAGACTGGGTGACGCGGATCGCCTCCAGCGTCATGCGGTTTTCGCGCAGCGCGGCTTCCATGTCCTGGAATGCTTTGCGCACGCCACTGTTTTCTGGCAGCAGGTAATCACGCAGCGATCGGGTGATCGCGCTGGAAATACCGCCATACAACGAGGCTTCAATCAGGCGGTAAAACTTGCTGCGATCGCTGGCAGAGCGCAGACGACGCGGCACCACGCCCAGATCAAACATCATGGCGTGATAATCGGTAACCGAGTTGTAGGCGCGGAACTGCACGCCTTCCTGCGCCTCAACCCGCTCTTTCACCTCGTTCAGCGGCAGCACGCGTGCCTGACGGCTGTTAAGCACTTCCGTCAGCATATCGGTTGGGTTGGTGTCGGTTGGCAGGCCATGGATACTGAAAGGCTTGATATCGACCTTTTTATCGCGTCCGGCGACCTGTTGCAGACGCACACCGACCACCACACGCTGATGGCGTGAGTTCACCACATCCAGCATGGAGTAGCAGACGCCGGCACGCAGTTTACCGTGCAGACCTTTGTCACGGGATCCCGATGTCGCGCCCGCTTCGGTGGTGTTACGGAAGTGCAGCAGCGTTAAATCGGGGATCAGCGCGGTGACAAATGCCGCCATGGTGGTGGACTTACCCGCACCGTTACCGCCTGACAGCGTGGTCACTAATTCATCGAGATCAAAGGTACGGGCAAAAAAGCCGTTCCAGTTGATCAGCGTAAGCGAACGAAACTTTCCGCGCTCAATCATGCCTGTTCTTCCTCTGCGTTCTCACTCGCGTCGCCTTCCTGCCCTTCACCGTCATCGGTGTCGACCGCTGCTGTCGCGTTTTCCAGTAGCATGGCTTCGCCATCACGAATCAGGCGAAGCTGCGCTTCACGGGCATCATCACCGCTGCGCACGTCGGCTCCAAAGCGAAACACCGACTCCGTGATGCGGAATTTGCTACTGTCGTTGCCGAAAAACCACACCATGCCAAGACGACGCAGGCGGCTCAGGGAGGCGCGCACTTTCTCCTGCAGTTTGGTGCGATCCAGATCCGAACCGGTTGAACGCTGGTTAACCAGCTTCAGCAGACGGTTCTCATCGGCCAGCGAGAGCAGCTCGTCATACAGCTCCTGCTGGGTGAAGATCCCCTCATTGGCCAGACGTTCCGGGCTGAGGTAGAGATAGCAGAGAATCTTCCCGACCATCATGTCCAGCTCAGAGAGCACGGAACGTGGGATCAGCGTGGTTGAACGCGGACGCAGATAGAAGAAGCCTTCCGGCGCACGAATTAACTCAACGTTATAGCGGCTGTAGAACTCTTCGAGAAACGACTGGTAGTCCATCAGAAAAGCGTGGTTATCCAGCTCTTCGATACCGATATGGCGTCCGGCGCGTAACTGGCTGTCCAGCGCGGGAAAAATCGGGTTGGCCAGTGCCTGTGCCAGCTTAACCGGCATCACTTGTTCAATATTTGTCGATGACATGTGCCTGCACCTTGGCTCCGTAATCATTGATGGCTTGCCATTCCACAGGCAAACCGGCTAAATCAGCTTCCGCTACGCCAAGGCGTACCGCCTGATCCACCACAATGCGCGCCAGATCGAAATGGCGGGCGCGTGGATACTGGGCCAGGTAGTCGCGCATCACTGACGCGAGGTTGAGCGGTTTTTGTTGCGATTTATAGACCTGCAGCGCTTCTTCAATCATCGCTGCCAGCTGTTCGCGGATTTCGTTGATCTCTTCGTATTCCATTTCCGGCGGCAGTTCGCCCATCACTTCGTCATTCCGCAGCGTCAGCGCTTCATCACGCATGTCATACAGGCGGTCAGCGTTGGCGTAGGTCAGTGCCCAGGGCGCGTCGAAGTAATTCTGTACCGATACCCGCAGGCGCTGCGCAAAGACGCGGTTTTTATCCATGTCGATGGCGGTACGAATGAATTTATGGACGTGGCGGTCATAGCCGATCCACAGGTCGATCGCCTGCTGGCCCCAGCTGGTAATACGGTCGAGTTTGCTTTGCAGGTCAAACACCAGCTTATCGACGAAGCCCAGGTCCGGGCTGTCCAGCGTGGCATCCTGAATGCGCAGCAGGTTTTCCTGAAGCTTGTCGCCCGCGGCTTCCAGCGTATCCTGCAGTTCACGCAGCGTCCCTGAGGTTTCAGAGAGCAGCATTTCACAGCTGGAGATAGCCGCGCGCCAGTCTTTGTTCAGCAGTTCAGCAATATCGTTTTTAACCGCCTGCTGCTGTTCATCCATCAGACGCTGGGTCATATCGATACTGTCGAAGATCTCCGCCACCGAATATTTCAGCGGCGCGAAAACATTGCGATGCCAGTGGAACTCATCACCGTTTTCCTGTGCTGCGTCGGCGGCCCGCTTCAGCTCATTGGCCACAATCGACAGCTGCATCGACAGGCGCAGTGTCGAAAACTCACGCTGACGGATGTAATAGTCGGTGATGCCGATCGCCAGCGGCGTCAGGCGATAGATGGCGTTGCCTTCGGTGAGTTCGCTTGTAAAGCGATTAAGCAGGCGCTGTCGCACCATATCGTTGATGGCGTTGTTGGCGCGAACCAACACGGTTTCATGGGTTTGTTCGAAAGCTTTACTGACGTGACGGAATGCATCAATCAGATCGCCTTCGCTCATTTCGCCATCCATCCGCTCACCATTCAGGGTGGCGATAGCCAGCAAAAAGGCCAGACGTTCCACTGGCAGCGCAAGGGAAAAGTCATTTTTGCGCGCCCAGGAGACCAGTTCAGGTACCGTCTGGGAAAATTCACTCATAATTCGTCCTTCTGCCCGGGTTTACGCGCGGTCACGTGGATGTAACGCCCTAAGCTCAAAAAGGGTTCCTGACGGCAGTAACGCCGCTCCATCTCAATAATTTCGTCGTCGCTCTTCGGCTCGCCCTTGGGCGGCTTCATGTAGTCACTGAACACCCGGATCCCGGCACGCTGCTCAATCACAAAGCCACACTCTTCCAGCCAGCGATAGACCTGCTCGGGGTCGCGCGGATAGTCCGGCGACAGCGTTCGCTTTTTGCGTTTGGTCAGGTTGGTGCGCAGATAGCCGAAGTTACCCAGCGTTAAGGTGCGCAATGTCAGGCCGTGCAGATTGTAAAACATCAGCGACATGACGCCCCCCGGCCGCAGCAGATCGAACAATGCTTTCAGCACCTTCTCCGGTTCAGCGACCCACTCAAGCACAGCGTGGAACAATACCAGATCCACCGGCTTATCCAAATGTCCGCCCACCTGCTGAGCGCTAATTTGTCTGAATTGCATGTTGTGGCTCACACCCAGCGCCGCCGCATTCTCCTCTGCCCGGCGCAGCATCTCACCAGAGAGATCGCACAGCAGAACCTGATGGCCCTGTGCAGCAAGCCCGCTGGAGACCTGGCCGACACCGCCGCCAGCGTCCAGCACCGACAGAGGGTGTGGCGACAGCCCGGGCAGTATCTTCTCCAGCTCATCCCAGAGGATGGCCTGGCGTATCTTCCCTTTGGTGGTGCCGTAAATGTTTTGCGAAAATTTATCCGCGAGATCGTCAAAGTTACGATCCTGCATGGCATGCGCTCCGGTATGCTGCGGTGAGACTTGTGCTATTTTGTCACAGGCACCAGAAGAATGAACCTTTCATCCCCATCTTCCCTTCCGGGTGCTCTATTTTCGGACAACAGGACTCTTTTTTGATGTTATTTACCCTGAAAAAAGTCATCGGCGGGCTGCTTTTACCCCTGCCGTTTCTGCTTTTGCTAATGGCGCTTGGCATTTTACTGGTTTGGTTTACCGGCTGGCAGAAAAGCGGCAAAACCGTGATCTCCGTCAGTTGGCTGTTACTGCTGCTGCTAAGCCTGCAACCGCTGGCCGATCGGCTGCTTTTGCCACTGGATAGAAGCTATCCGACCTGGAACGGCTCAGAGAAGGTGGACTACATTGTGGTGCTGGGCGGAGGCTATACTTTTAACCCGGAATGGGCGCCCAGCTCGAACCTGCTGAATAACAGTCTGCCGCGTGTGGCAGAAGGCGTTCGTCAGTGGCAGCGTAATCCGCAGTCGACGCTGATTTTTACCGGCGCAGCGGGCGGCACCAATCCGAAGAGCAGCGCCTGGGTGGCGGCACAGGTCGCAGAGAGTCTGGGCGTGCCGCCCCAACATATTCAGATTCTCGACCAGCCACGTGACACGGCGGATGAAGCGCAGGCAGTCAAAGCTGTGGTGGGCGAGCATCCGTTGCTGCTGGTGACCTCAGCGAATCATATGCCACGGGCCATTCGCTTTTTCCATGCGGTCGGGTTGAAGCCTATTGCCGCGCCTGCCAATCAGCTGGCGGTTACCTCACCACTGAATGGCTGGGAACGGGCGATACCGTCATCGATCTGGCTGAGTCACAGCGAACGTGCCGTGTACGAAACGCTGGGCACGTTACTGCAGCGACTTAAAGGTGGGGAAGGCTCAGCCGAGCCAGGGGAGTAATTGTGCGCGTGCATAGTCAAAGCGCGGACGATCAAAAGTGCCGGTCTGAATCAGACTGTCGATACAATCCCACAGTTGATAAACCCACCGACGCCAGATAAAGCCTTCTGAAACCGGCGCCCGTTGCAGATAATGGTGCAGCAGCGCCGTTTCGGCAGGCGACTCATCCAGATGGATCAGGTCATATTCGCGGGGTGCCCAGAGAATCGTGCCCGGCTGTGTCATCGCGATTAACTGGTCACTGCGGCTGTTTTTCAGCATGCTCTGCAGCCGCACGTTGCCGTGAACCATCACGCAGGAATCATCGAAGCCGCGAAACAGATGTGCCAGACGCGCGCGGCAGCGAAACAGAATCTGGCGATCTTCCAGCGTAAAGGCGGGCGGACGCAGATAGCTCAGCGTCGCCCACAACACCTCAATCCGCTGTGCATACCAGGCAGGCCAGCGGTTCTGCTGCGTGCTGTCCACCGTGCCGACCAGACCGTGGCTATCGAGCCGGTGCCAGGCCAGCAGTCCCTCCACCACCTGTTCGCAAAACTGTTGCCAGCGCTGAGCATCCCGCGCAGGAGCTTCCGCCGTCACGCCATTCAGTCGTGCCATTAAGAGCATTTCATGCACCGGCGGCTGCTGGCTCAGCACCAGACCATAGACCGCTGGCACGGCGACCAGCCCGGCCTGTCCCAGTAATGCCAGCTTTCTGGCTTCCATCGCTGCCCGGCCCTGATGACGAAAATATTTCGCCACCACCGGCATGGGGAGACCTTCCCGATCGTACAACGCATAAAGACGGGTGGGTGGATGTTCACTGATCATTTCGAGGCGGCTGATGGTTTCACCCAGCGCCAGCGTGAGTTCCGATTTAAGCTGTTCCATGCGGCATCCTCCTCAGATGAGTATCGTAATATCCTGAAGGAAGTGTTGGAGATAAGTTTAGCGGCGGATCAATAACGTGGTACTGAAACGGGGAGACTGGCTCCCCGGTTTTCAGGCCTGCATGGCAAGACGAACGCGTTGCAGATCGTCTGGCGTATCCACACCCACACTGGGGATGGTTTTCGCCACGGCGACATGAATTTTTTCGCCGTACCACAAAACACGCAGCTGCTCGAGCAGCTCAATCTGTTCCAGAGGACAAGGCGCCCAGGCAACATAGCGGCGAATAAAACCGGCACGATAAGCGTAGATGCCAATGTGGCGCAGCAGCGTGTCACCGATCTGCTCACGCGAGGCGGCATAGCGTTCACGATCCCACGGAATGGTAGCCCGTGAGAAATAGAGCGCGTAACCATTCACATCCATGACGACTTTCACCGCGTTCGGATTAAAGGCTTCTTCCGCATCGGTGATCGGTACCGCCAGCGTCGCCATTCCGGCCGCCGAGCCAGCCAGATTGGTCGCCACCTGGCGCACAATCTCTGCCGGAATCATCGGCTCATCACCCTGCACGTTGACGATGATTTCGTCATCCGCAAACTGATATTTTTCGATCACTTCCGCCAGCCGCTCCGTGCCGGACTGGTGATCGGCACGTGTCATGCAGACTTCTCCGCCTGCCGCCTCCACTGCCCGCGCCACATCGGGATGGTCGGTGGCAACAATGACCCGACTGGCACCCGATTCACGGGCGCGCTCCATCACATGCACGACCATCGGTTTACCATGAATATCGAGCAGCGGCTTGCCGGGTAAGCGGGTTGACGCATAGCGCGCAGGAATGATGGCAGTGAAACTCATGGATGAATCTCTTCCACTGACAGCGTGCGGGCTTCCGTTTCCAGCAGGACCGGAATGCCGTCACGAACCGGGAAGGCCAGGCCATCAGGTTTGCAGATCAGCTCCTGCTGAGCATTGTTGAAGTAAAGTTTGCCATTGCACACTGGGCAGGCAACGATTTCGAGTAAACGATGATCCATATGTCCTCCATCAGGGACCGAATGCTTAAGGGTTCAAGCATACCATAGCGTGGCGCATGCGGGATGGGGTAAAACGCCATCCCGCTGCGGCTGCCGCAAAATTGATTAATCCAGCCTCCACAGGGCTGGCCAGTGCTCTTTAAGCGCATCGGGTGCCTGCAGGATGGCAACGCTTTCTGCCCCCTGCCAGGCGGCGAAACGTTCAATCGCACGCCGGATATCCGCGACAAAGCGCGCCGTAATGCGGGTCTTCTCTTCCAGCCAGATGTTTTTAATCTCCAGCTGTTTTACCTGACGCAGCATGCGGGCATCAAGCCGTCCTTTTATCTGACCGCGATGGAGGATCGGCAACACAAAATAGCCAAATTTGCGTTTTTCCTCGGGGGTGTAGCACTCGATACGATAGTCAAAGTTGAACAGCTCCCGCGCACGTTTGCGATCCCAGACCACCGGATCAAACGGCGACAGCAGTGTGCTATGCGTAGCCTGCAGCGGCGTCTCCAGCAACGGCAGGTAATCACGATGCAGCCACATCTCACCCAGCCCCTCTGTATTGACGGCGACCAGATCGCCGGCAGCCTGCGCATCAGCGATAAAGTCGTTCAGGGGTGCCCGCTTCAGGCGATAGTAGTCCGGCAGCCAGGCCGTGCGGAAAATCCCTAAGCTGCGGGCACTGTTCATCAGCATCTGACGGGTTGCTTCGGCTTCACTGATGCCATGTATTTCATCCTGCCAGTCGGGCATCACGCGGTTGCGCAAATCATAGACGCGCTGAAAATTACGGCGTTCGGTAACCATCAGCTCACCGGCGCTGAAAAGATTCTCCAGATGGCGTTTGTGGGGTTTCCAGTCCCACCAGCCTGATTTCGGATTATCGGCGTGAGCAAAATCAGCGGCGCGCACCGGGCCGTGTTCCCGAATCTGCTGCAGTAGTTCAGCAATCGCCTGCTGGTGGTCAGCGACCCATTGCGCATTGTATTTCCAGCCCAGACGTTCCGGCGACAGCATGCGATGACGAAGAAGTCTGTAATCGGCGCGGGGAATAAAGCAGGCCTCGTGCGCCCAGTACTCGAAGAGTTCACCCTGGACCAGCGCCTGTTCCAGCCATGTTTGAGGATAGTTTCCCAGACGGCTGAACAGCACCAGATAGGGACTGCGGGCCACGACATGGATGGTGTCGATTTGCAGCAGCGACATGCGGGAGATGCAGTTAATCAGATCCTGGTAAACCGCGCGTTTTGCCGGCGCACGTAGCAGGCCCTGCGCGGCGAGATGAAGGTGACGGGCTTGCTGTAACGAAAGTGAATGCGGGCTGTTCATCCTCTTCCTTATCAGGCTTTGCCTGAATGGGTGCGGGTATCAGGGAGTGCGGCGGCAGAGTTGTTCGATATCAGTCAGTAAAGGCATAACAGCCTTACCGGTTAAATGGGCATCGACCGGCAGATACCACCAGTCCGACCGGGCAAAGTGACGGCATTTGACCGCGTCCTTTTCGGTCATCAGCAGTTGCTGACCCGGCTGGAGTAATCGGGTCAGCTCATCCTCGCTGTAAGCATGATGATCGGCAAAGGCGATCTCGGCGTCCGGCGTGATTCCCTGCTGTTTAAGCGTGGTGAAAAAACGAGGAGGATGACCAATACCCGCCATAGCAACTACCGCACCCAGTTGCTCAGGCGGGCAGGTTTCACCGGTCAGCAGATTGGTGGCCACACCGGGCTGAAGTTGCATGGCAATCTCGTCGGGCAGCGCTTCGCCGCCGTTAATAATGACGGCATCGACCTGCTTCAGACGATCAGCATGTTCGCGCATCGGACCCGCAGGTAACCACCAGCCATTCCCAAAGCGACGTACCCCATCAACCACCACAATTTCGCGATCGCGCTGCAGGGCGTAATGTTGCAGGCCATCATCAGTGATGATCACATCCAGCGAACCCTGTTGCAGTAACGCCTCAATCGCCTGTCGCCTTTTGGGAGCCACCGCGACCGGCGCCCCGGTTCGCTGGGCGATTAAAACCGGCTCATCACCGGCCTGTTCCGTGCTGGTCTGTGCGGTGACCAGCAAGGGATAGTGATCCGCCTTGCCGCCATACCCTCTGGAGACCACGCCAGCGCGCAGGCCGCGCTGCTGCAATGCCTCGACCAGCCAGATGACAACCGGCGTCTTTCCATTGCCACCGGCAGTCAGGTTACCCACCACCACGACCGGCAGAGGTGCGCGCCAGCTTTTACGCCAGCCGCGCCGGTAACTGAAACGTATCAGGGTGGTGATCGCACCATAAAGCAGGCTGAATGGCCATAGCAGCAGCCATAGCGGTGAGCGACCACTCCAGATACGTTCAATCATTGGCCGAATTGCATCTTGTGCAGCTGTGCATAGGCGCCGCGTTCTGCTAACAACACCTGATGCGTACCACGTTCAACAATCTGACCATCTTCAATCACGACGATCTCATCCGCTTTCTCGATGGTAGAGAGCCGATGCGCAATGACCAGCGAGGTACGGTTCTTCTGCAATTCATCCAGTGCCGACTGAATGGCGCGTTCTGACTCGGTATCCAGCGCAGAGGTCGCTTCATCCAGGATCAGAATCGGGCAATCGCGCAGCAGTGCACGGGCGATGGCGATACGCTGACGCTGACCGCCAGATAACAGCACGCCATTCTCGCCAATCACCGTATCCAGGCCTTTGTCCATTTTATTGATAAAGTCCATGGCATGCGCCATGGTGGCCGCCTGCTCGATCTCTGCACGGCTATATTGCTCACTGCGGGCATAAGCGATGTTATTAGCAATGGTGTCGTTGAAGAGATGCACATTCTGCGAGACCAGTGCTACCTGATTACGCAGCGAGCGCAGGCTGTACTCACGCAGGTCATGACCGTCCAGCAGGATTTCGCCCTGCTGAATGTCATAAAAGCGGGTCAGCAGGCTCGCCATCGTAGACTTACCGGAACCTGAACGGCCCACCAGCGCCACTGTTTTACCTGCCGGCAGCGACAGATTGATATTACGCAGTGCCGGAATATCACGGCCCGGGTAGGTAAAGGTCACATCACGGAATTCGATATCCCCTTTAGCACGGGTGATTTCGCGTGTGCCGTTGTCCACTTCCTGCTCGCTATCCAGAATCGAGAACAGGGTCTGGCAGGCCGCCATGCCACGCTGGAACTGGGCATTGACGTTGGTCAGAGACTTAAGCGGGCGCATCAGGGCAATCATCGAGGAGAAGACGACGGTGATCGTACCGGCTGTCAGGGTATCCATTACGCTTGGGAAGCTGGCGGCATAGAGGACAAAAGCCAGGGCCAGCGACGCGATCAGCTGAATAATTGGATCAGAAATGGACGAGGCTGAAACCAGTTTCATTCCCTGCTGACGCATGCGGTTACTGACGCGGGAAAAACGCTCCGATTCAATTTCCTGACCGCCAAAAATCAGCACTTCTTTGTGACCCTTCAGCATCTGCTCGGCGCTGGTTGTCACCTGCCCCATGGTGTTCTGCATACTTTTGCTGATGGTGCGGAAACGCTTGGACACGGTGCGGATTGCAAATGAGACGATAGGAGCCAGTACAATCAGGATCAACGACAGCTGCCAGCTGTAGTAGAACATCATGATGAACAGGCCAATAATCGAGGCACCTTCACGCACGACGGTGACCAGTGCGCCCGAAGAAGAGGAGGCGACCTGCTCAGAATCGTAGGTAATGCGCGACAACAGGGTACCGGTGGACTGCTGGTCAAAAAACGAAACCGGCATGCCCATCATATGGCTGAACAGCCGACGGCGGATATTCATCACGACGTTGCCAGAGACCCAGGAGATGCAGTAGCTGGAGATATAACTGGTTATTCCGCGTACCACCATCAGGCCAATAACCACCAATGGCATCCATAGCATCACCGACCTGTCAGCTTTACCAAAGCCATCATCCAGTAACGGTTTCAACAGGGAGAGCATTAAGGCGTCGCCCGCAGCATTAATAATCAGGGCGACAGAGGCCACGATTAATCCCGCTTTATTAGGCGCGATCATCGGCCAGAGTCGGCGAAACGTCTGCCACGTAGAGAGATCTTTATCTTGATGCATTATTTATTCACGCTGTTGGAAATAGCCGGCCATTCTACCTGGATTCGCGTTTGACGCCAAACCACTGATGATACCAACGGGGCATTAATTGTTCCCGCAGGGTAGAAACCTGCACTCTGCCCTGCTCTATCCTGATACTGATCTGTCCTGACTGGCCCGTATCCAGCCACTGAAATCCGGCCGTTCGGTAATTTTCCAGCACATTTTTCGCGGGCATGCGCCAGGCATTGTAGCGCGCCAGAGAGGCGATAGCAGTGTGCCCTTCTGTTTTGCGCAGCAACAGAGAGGTCGACGACGTCCGGCTACCATGGTGCGGCACCTGCAGAATATCAACTTTCAGACCCAGCTTCTCCAGCGCCACCAGCTGGCGTTCTGCTTTAGCCTCAATATCGCCGGTTAACATCAGCCGGACCTGGCCATCATCGACGATGACCACACAGGAGTCATTATTCCCACCCGGTAAAGGTGCCGTCAGCGGCCATACGACCCTAAAATGGAGCCGCCGCCAGCGCCACTGCGTGCCACGTACACAGGGTAAATGCCCCTTATCTGCCAGTGCGCTTCTGACTTCGACCGCGGGCCAGCGTTGCGTGATCGCCTCCAGCCCGCCCGTATGATCAAGATGCTTATGACTGAGGATGACCTGTTTTAATCGCAGCTGTCTGCGCTCCAGCCACGGAATGATCACCCGACTACCCGCATTATCATTCTGCCAGCGAGGTCCGGTGTCATACATCACTGCCTCATCGCCCTGACTGATCACCAGGCTTAGTCCATGCCCGATGTCCAGCATATCGATGCGCCAGCCCTGTTCCTGTTGTGGCTGGCGACTCAGTATCATCGCCAGCGCTAACGCACAGCTGCTTAAGGGCAGAGAGAAGAAGAACTGCGCACGCCAGAGAATCAAACCGCCCCATACCATTACCGTAAACCAGGTTGTGCCACTCAGCGGCCACCAGCCCGGCGGCAGCAACGTCAGGCAGTGAAACAGAGAACGCAACGAGAGATCGGCCGCGCCCCAGAAGAAGCCCGATATATGGGCCACCGGCAACAGCATGGCAAGTGTCACTAATGGCATGGTGATAAACGAGACGACCGGGATAGCGACAACATTTGCTACCAGTGCGGTCAGGCTAATCCCGTTAAATATCGCCACCTGCAACGGCACCATCAAAATCATCATGCCTGCCTGCAAATGCAGCAGTTGTACCGGAATCCAGCGCCGTTGATGACGGAATCTTGCAGGCAGCGGGAACCAGTGGTACCAGACCAGTAACATCCCAACAGCCAGAACCGAGAGCCAGAAGCTGTCGGACAGCACAGTCAGCGGATCGGTCACCAGCAGCAATGCAATACAGAACGTCCAGACCTGCCAGCTATTCAGCTGAACCCCCGCAAACCGGGTTATTGCCCATAGTGACAGGGCCAGCAGTGAACGGGCTGCAGGCGGCTGTGCTCCAGAGAGCCAGGTGTAGACTGCAGCAAATAGCCAGCTCACGATGAGGGGGAAAAGATAGCCGATGAAGCGCGCTGGCAGGATAAATTGCACCCCACGCGCAATCACCCAGCCAGTGCTGGCGGCCAGGGCGATATGCATGCCCGATATCGCCATCAGATGCGCGGTGCCTGTATCACGCAGTAGCTGACGTGTCTGCTGGCTCATCTCATCCCTGATGCCAAACGCCAGCGCCTCCAGCGTGGCACGAAAAGGCATTTCCCGGGTTCTTTCACGGTGCCATACAATAAATCGCCAGCGGCCATCACAGTGTTCGCTGACGGCAGCCTGTTTAAGGATCCGCCCCTGCAGCGGCGTATTATTAGCCAGTGCAAAACGCTGCGCATCAAAGTCACCTTCATTAAGGCGGGCATGGACCGGTCGCAGACGGAGTTGCATGGTCCAGCGCTGACCCGGACAGTAAATCTCCGGATCAGTATCGAAAAAGAGCCAGGCAAAGCGAGGCGGAAATATCATCCTGCCCTGCTCTTCCAGCAGACGAACCCGGATTTGCTTCCGCTCTTTTCGCAGTTCATCAATCTGAAGGGTAAAGGTGGCGGGCCGTGCGGAGAGCTGTTCGATATTCCGCACCATCAGACGCGCGTCGTTACTGGCCCATGCCAGAAACAGCAGAGTGATACCGGTCAGACGAAGCGGCGGGTAAGCGCAATGCAGCAGAGCCAGACCCACGAGGACCAGCAGCAGAATAGCCTCACCTGATGGCAGCCTCGCCATCAGCAGTAGCGGTAACGTTGCAACGATCGCCAGTCGCGCCAGAACGGTCCATGTCAGCATAATCATATCCATTGATTCAGTTCGATTATTCTGAGCAATTGGGGAGAAATTAACAGTGGACGATGAGTGAGGCTGGAGCCGTCTCGCAAGGAGAGCGCGGCATTGCAGTGTTGATCAGCGCAATCTGGATGTCAGGTCTCAACCTGAATAGCAGGCAAAAAAAACGACATCCGGAGATGTCGTTTATCTGGTTCGGTATCAGCTTAGCCGTAGATATTTGCGCGATCGCGCAGTTCTTTGCCTGGCTTAAAGTGGGGAACGTACTTACCTTCCAGATCCACTTTGTCACCCGTTTTCGGGTTACGTCCAGTACGCGGAGCGCGATAATGCAAAGAAAAGCTGCCGAATCCCCGGATTTCGATGCGTTCGCCCTGGGCCAGCGTAGTGGCCATGTGCTCCAGCATCTCTTTTACTGCATCCTCAACGACTTTCGCCGGTATGTGAGTATGCTGTCCCGCCAGTCTTTCGATCAGTTCTGACTTGGTCATGTAACCTCCGGTTTATCCCTGTTGGAATGTATGACAGCTTTTACCGAAACCGGGTGGTTGCCCACCCGGTGCTTCAGGTCGATTACTCGCCTTTAGCCGCTTTGAACGCTTCAGCCATAGCGCTAGAGAAATTGCCTTCTTCCTGTTTGGTGTTAACAGTATTGATAGCTTCTTTCTCATCAGCCTGGTCTTTCGCACGGACAGACAGGCTTACGACACGGTTTTTACGATCAACGCCGGTGAACTTAGCTTCAACGTCGTCGCCAACGTTCAGAACCAGAGTTGCATCTTCAATGCGGTCCAGTGAAGCTTCAGAAGCGCGCAGGTAACCCTCAACGCCGTCTGCTAATTCAACTGTAGCACCTTTAGCATCAACTGCAGTCACTTTACCGGTGACGATGGCACCTTTCTTGTTCAAAGTGATGTAGTTGTTGAACGGATCTTCTGCCAGCTGTTTAACGCCCAGTGAGATACGCTCGCGCTCTGCATCAACCTGCAGTACAACGGCAGCGATTTCGTCGCCTTTTTTGTACTCACGAACGGCTTCTTCGCCAGTCGCGTTCCAGGAAATGTCAGACAGGTGAACCAGACCGTCGATGCCGCCGTCCAGGCCGATGAAGATACCGAAGTCAGTGATTGACTTGATTTTACCTTCAACACGATCGCCTTTGTTGTGCGTCTCAGCGAACAGCTGCCATGGGTTAGATTTACACTGCTTCAGACCCAGGGAGATACGACGACGCTCTTCGTCAATGTCCAGAACCATAACTTCAACAACATCGCCTACGTTAACAACTTTAGACGGATGGATGTTTTTGTTAGTCCAGTCCATTTCAGACACGTGTACAAGACCTTCAACGCCTTCTTCGATTTCCACGAAGCAGCCGTAATCAGTCAGGTTGGTAACACGACCGGTCAGGCGGGTGCCTTCCGGATAGCGTTTAGCGATAGCAACCCATGGATCTTCGCCCAGCTGCTTCAGACCCAGAGAAACACGGGTACGCTCGCGGTCGAACTTCAGCACCTTAACGGTGATTTCGTCGCCAACGTTAACGATTTCGCTTGGATGCTTAACACGCTTCCACGCCATGTCAGTGATGTGCAGCAGGCCATCAACGCCGCCCAGATCAACGAATGCACCGTAGTCAGTGAGGTTCTTAACGATACCTTTAACTTCCATGCCTTCCTGCAGGTTTTCCAGCAGCTGATCGCGCTCTGCGCTGTTTTCGGATTCGATAACCGCACGACGTGAAACCACGACGTTGTTGCGTTTCTGATCCAGCTTGATCACTTTGAATTCAAGCTCTTTGCCTTCCAGGTGCAGCGTATCGCGCACCGGACGCACATCTACCAGTGAACCTGGCAGGAACGCACGGATACCGTTCAGCTCAACTGTGAAGCCGCCTTTAACTTTGCCGTTGATAACACCGGTAACAGTTTCAGCGTCTTCGTAAGCTTTCTCCAGCGTGATCCATGCTTCATGGCGCTTAGCTTTCTCACGGGACAGCAGGGTTTCACCGAAGCCGTCTTCCACTGCATCCAGAGCAACATCAACTTCGTCGCCTACCTGGATTTCCAGTTCGCCGGCTGCGTTCTTGAACTGCTCTGCAGGAATTGCAGATTCAGATTTCAGACCCGCATCAACCAGAACGACATCTTTGTCGATAGAAACGACGATGCCACGAACGATAGAACCCGGGCGGGTTTCGATTGTTTTTAAGGATTCTTCAAATAGTTGAGCAAAAGATTCAGTCATATTGATAATCTTCAGGATTCTTCAATTTAACGTCCATCTGACTTCATGTCGGATGGGGTTGTTTCACATGCCCGGCACCTGATCCATGGTACAGGGTGATAAATTCAGTTAAGCCGGAATGCCCAACTTCTCGCGGGCATAGTGTAGCGCTTTTTCAATGACTTGATCGATAGACATCTCAGTAGAGTCCAGAACCAATGCATCGCCAGCGGCTACTAAAGGTGCGATTGCGCGGTTACGATCGCGGTCGTCGCGTTCTTTTATCTCGGCTAAAAGGCGGTCAAAGTTAACATTAAAGCCATTGTCCTGCAACTGTAGCATACGGCGCTGAGCACGCTCTTCCGGGCTGGCATCAAGGAAAATTTTCACGGGTGCATCCGGGAAAACCACGGTGCCCATATCACGTCCATCCGCAATCAGGCCCGGCATCTCGCGGAAACCGCGCTGGCGGCGCAGTAGTGCCTCGCGCACCCGGGGAAAGGCAGCGACACGTGAGGCGGTGTTGCTGACCTCCTGAGTACGGATTTCACCGGTAACATCTTCACCTTCAAGTATGACCTGCATTTCACCGTTTTGTGACACAAAGCGCACATCGAGGTGTGCAGCAATCGGCACCAGCGACTCTTCAGATTCAATGTCCACCTGATGATGCAATGCGGCTAACGCCAGCACGCGATAAATAGCACCGGAGTCCAGCAGATGCCATTGCAGCGATTCCGCCATCGCTTTGCACAGGGTTCCCTTTCCCGCTCCACTTGGCCCATCAATAGTTATGACCGGGGCAGTTACTGTCATTATTCCCTCCTGTTGCTGCGTGCTTCCTGACCTTTCGGTCACCATTAATGACTAGCATTATACGCTGCATAGCGCGGCTTGGTTACCCTTTCGCACTAACGGGGTTCGTAATGTGAGTTAATTCAGAGGATCTCTGGGCCGTTACAGCCAGATTAAATCGGGGGAGATCCGGTGCGGAATCGCACCGGAAAGGGAGGTATCAGGCGCTCTGGCTGATTTTAGCCAGCTGAACGAAATAGTCCGGGAAGGTTTTTGCCGTACAGCCAGGATCAAGAATGGTCACTGGCGTATCGGAAAGGGCAACTAAAGAAAAACACATCGCCATGCGGTGGTCGTTGTAAGTACCAATGTCAGCATGAATCAGCGTCGCTGGCGGTGTAATACGGATAAAGTCATGACCTTCTTCGACTTCGGCACCCACTTTACGCAGTTCTGTAGCCATGGCGCTCAGGCGATCGGTCTCTTTTACCCGCCAGTTATAAATATTGCGTAGCTGGGTGGTTCCTTCAGCAAACAGCGCGGTGGTTGCGATGGTCATTGCGGCATCCGGGATATGGTTCATGTCCATATCGATGGCCTGCAGCTTTCCTGCCGTGCAGGCAATGTAATCATCGCCCCACTCAATCGTCGCACCCATTTTTTCCAGCACATCAGCAAAACGGATGTCACCCTGCACACTCTGACGTCCGATACCGGTGACGCGAACCGTTCCACCTTTTATGGCGGCAGCAGCCAGGAAATAGGAGGCGGAAGAGGCATCGCCTTCAACCAGGTAATCACCCGGTGACTGGTACTGCTGCTGGCCTTTGATCAGGAATCGCTGATAGTTCTGATTCTCGACGTCGACGCCAAAGCACTGCATCAGATTCAGAGTGATATCGATATAAGGTTTGGAAACCAAATCACCTTTGATGGTGATGCAGGTATCCTGCTGCGCCAGCGGCGCGGTCATCAGCAGTGCCGTCAGGAACTGACTGGAGACGCTGCCATCCACACTGACTTCACCGCCGGTAAAACCACCGCGTAAACGCAACGGCGGATAGTTTTCGTTTTCCAGGTACTCGATGGTTGCTCCACCCTGACGAAGCGCGTCAACCAGATGACCGATTGGCCGCTCTTTCATGCGGGGTTCACCGGTCAGTTCGATATCGTGCTCGCCCAGACAAAGTGCCGCGGCCAGCGGACGCATTGCGGTGCCGGCATTGCCCAGAAACAGTGATAGCGGTTGAGAGGTATGCAGTGGTCCGGCATTTCCCGTGACTTCACACACGGTACGATCGCTGGAAAGCGTATAGCTTACGCCCAGCGCGGTCAGCGCATTCAGCATGTGCTTCACATCATCGCTGTCGAGCAGATTAGTGAGACGGGTGGTGCCTTTAGCCAGCGCAGCCAGCAACAATGCGCGATTAGAAACGCTCTTTGAGCCAGGCAGATTTACGGTGCCATTGACGCGCGCAATCGGTTGGAGAGTCAGGGAGTCCTGCATGTGAAACGAAATCCTCAAAAAATACAGAGACCTCGCCATGTGACGAGGTCTGGCATCAGCATCAATGCTGATATCTTAGTAATCAACCGTGACGACGTTCAAAATCGACCATGAAATCGGTCAGCGCCTTCACACCTTCCAGCGGCATCGCATTATAAATAGAGGCGCGCATACCGCCTACTACACGATGTCCTTTGAGCGCATGTAATCCCGCCTTAAATGACTCTTCCAGGAACAGCGCATCAAGTGACGCATCCGCCAGCTGGAAAGGAATATTCATGCGTGAGCGGTTTTCTGTCGCCACATCATTGCGATAGAAGCCACTGTGATCGATGACGCCATAAAGCAGGTCAGATTTTGCCTGATTAATACGATCTATCTCAGCGACACCGCCCTTCTCTTTAAGCCATTTAAACACCAGCCCTGAGAGATACCACGCAAATGTCGGCGGAGTGTTAAACATCGAATCGTTATCGGCCAGCACTTTGTAATCGAGGATTGATGGCACTGACGCATGCGCCTGGCCCAGCAGATCTTCGCGGACGACGACCAGGGTTAATCCAGCCGGACCCACATTTTTCTGCGCACCTGCATAAATCACACCATAGCGACTGACATCGATCGGGCGAGACAGAATGGTGGATGAGAAATCAGCCACAACGGTTTTATTGCCAAAGTCGGGTTGTTCATCAATAGCGATGCCATCAATGGTTTCATTCGGGCAAAAATGCAGGTATGCGGACGCTTCACTTACCTGCCACTCGCTCATCGGCAGGATGGCACGTTTACCGTCGCGGGTGGTTTTGACATCCAGCGTGCGGGGGGAACAATACTTTTCTGCTTCCTTGATTGCGCTATGCGCCCAGTAACCACCATCAACATAGTCGGCGCTGGTCGCCTGACCCAGCAGATTACCCGGTACAGCAGCGAACTGCGCACGCGCTCCGCCATGACAGAATAAAACTTTGTAATTAGACGGTATTTTTAGCAGATCACGGAAGTCCTGCTCAGCTTCTTCAGCCACCTGAATAAACTCTTTACTGCGGTGACTGATCTCCATTACAGAGGTACCCAGACCGCGCCAGTTCGTCAGTTCCTGTTCTGCACGACGAAGCACTTCAACCGGTAGCATCGCCGGGCCAGAGCTAAAATTATAAACTTGCGTCATTTCCCCTCACCACTGTCATATCGAACGGTTATGAATAACCATCCGGTTTTATCACTGCATTCTGATAGCTGCAATCATAAATCAGGGCGCGGTCACATTTTCTGAATCCGGCTCGCCGGAGGTTATGTTACCAATGCAAACCAGCGCGGAATTTTGTGAGGCTTCATCCAGCACCATTAATCCGCGTTTGGCCTGAGAGCCGATGTGATAAAAACTAAGCCGGTAAAAAAGTCCCGCCCTGATAGCGGTCTGTTAGCAAAATCCGTATCATTGCGCGCTTTACGCACCCTATGACAACTGAGAGAGCGGCACTATGACGCAAACATTTATCCCGGGCAAAGATGCCGCACTGGAAGACTCCATTGCGCGTTTCCAGAACAAGCTGCAGGATCTTGGCTTTAACATTGAAGAAGCTTCCTGGCTGAATCCTGTTCCCCACGTCTGGTCAGTGCATATCCGCGACCGCGATTGCCCGCTCTGCTTTACCAACGGCAAGGGCGCCAGTAAAAAAGCGGCACTGGCCTCTGCTCTGGGCGAGTATTTTGAGCGTCTCTCAACTAACTACTTTTTTGCAGACTTCTGGCTGGGGAAAAAGATCGCTAATGGCGACTTTGTTCATTACCCAAATGAAAAATGGTTTGCATTACCTGAGGATGAGTCCTTACCAGAAGGCATCCTGGATGCGCGCCTGCACGCGTTTTACGATCCCGACAATGCTCTGACGGCGTCCGGCCTGATTGATCTGCAATCTGGCAATGCTGAGCGTGGTATCTGCGCCCTGCCATTTACCCGCCAGTCCGATCAGCAAACCGTTTACATCCCGATGAATATTATCGGCAACCTCTATGTCTCAAACGGCATGTCAGCGGGCAACACCGCGAATGAAGCGCGTGTTCAGGGACTGTCTGAAGTGTTTGAGCGCTACATTAAAAACCGCATTATTGCGGAAGCGATCAGCCTGCCAGCGATTCCTGATGAGGTGATGCAGCGTTATCCTGAAGTGATCGAGGCGATTACCCGCCTTGAAGCGGAAGGCTTCCCGATTTTCGCTTACGACGCCTCGCTGGGCGGCAAATATCCGGTTATCTGTGTGGTGCTGTTTAACCCGACCAACGGAACCTGTTTTGCTTCATTCGGTGCGCATCCTGATTTCGGTGTGGCACTGGAGCGTACCGTCACCGAGTTGCTGCAGGGCCGCAGCCTTAAAGATCTGGATGTCTTTACCCCACCGACTTTTGATGACGAAGAAGTGGCTGAGCATGCCAACCTTGAAACACACTTCATCGATTCAAGCGGCCTGATCTCCTGGGATCTGTTCAAAGAGACGGCGGATTATCCCTTTGTCGACTGGTCATTTGCAGGCAGCACCGAGCAGGAGTTTGCCACGCTGATGGCAATTTTCGCCTCGGAAGATCAGGAAGTTTATATTGCTGACTATGAGCATCTGGGCGTCTATGCCTGCCGCATCATCGTACCTGGCATGTCTGATATCTATCCGGCGGAAGATCTCTTCCTGGCGAATAACAGCATGGGTGCGGGCATGCGTGAAACCCTGTTAGCCCTGCCTGACAGCAACTGGAACCCGGAAGAGTATCTGGATCTGATTGGTCAGCTTGATGATGAAGGTTTTGATGACTTCACCCGCGTTCGTGAACTGCTGGGTCTGGCGACGGGTAAAGACAACGGCTGGTACACACTGCGTGTTGGCGAATTAAAAGCGATGCTGGCGCTGGCAGGCGGCGATCTGGATCAGGCATTGATCTGGACCGAGTGGACTATGGAGTTCAACAGCTCAATCTTCACGCCAGAGCGGGCTAACTACTATCGTTGCCTGCAGACTCTGCTGTTACTGGCAATGGAAGATGAGCGCGATCCGCTGCAGTATCATCACGCTTTCCTGCGTATGTACGGTGAGAGCGCGATGGAAGCGGCTTCAGCCGCCATTAGCGGCGAACATCCATTCAACGGTCTTCAGGCTATTGATGATGAGCTGCAGGCATTCCCGGCCCATCAGTCTCTGCTTGCAGCTTACGAAAAACTGCAAACGGCTAAGCGTCTCTACTGGAAGAATGCGTAAGTCATAACGCGTCAGATCAGAAAAAAGGATTAAAAATGGCACCGCATCTATCGGGTGCCATCATTCCTCCACTTTTTCCATGAAACATTAGCTGCATTAAATTTCCTTTCGATTACAACACATCAATTTAATTAACAATTAAGCCATTAATAAATAACAAATCCCAGTCGAGAATTGCGGCTCAGCATTTAAATTTAAAATATTTTTGTATTTTTAAAATTTATTTATTTATTAAAATTCATCAGCTTAAATAAAAACACTCTTCTTTATTTGTGACAGGTTTGCTACCGCTTCGGCAAACATGATCCACATCAATTACTGACCTATACTCCTTTGTTAGTATTTTTTCAGACAACTTCTGGAGTAAGTTAGTGTGAAAACTGACAACCCTTTTAATCTTTTATTACCAGCCGCAATGGCGAAAGTCGCCGAAGACGCCGGTATCTATAAAGCCACCAAACATCCTTTCACCACCTTCTTTCTGGCGATAAACGCTGGCGTCTTTATCTCCATCGCATTCGTTTTTTATATTACCGCGACCACCGGCAGCGGTGCGATGCCCTATGGCATAGCCAAACTGATTGGCGGAGTCTGTTTCTCGCTCGGCTTAATGCTGGTTGTGGTCTGTGGCGCAGACCTCTTTACCTCTACGGTGTTAATCGTCGTCGCCAAAGCCAGTGGTCGCATCAGCTGGGGACAGTTGGCCCGCAACTGGATTAACGTTTACGCCGGTAACCTTGCAGGTGCCCTCTTCTTCGTTGCGCTGATGTGGTTTGCCGGACAACATATGGTCGCGAATGGCGCATGGGGATTGAACGTCCTGGAAACCGCCGATCACAAGATGCATCACACCTTCATCGAAGCGGTTTGTCTGGGTACCCTGGCGAATCTGCTGGTCTGCCTCGCCGTCTGGATGAGTTACTCCGGCCGTACCCTGACTGATAAGCTGGTGGTGATGATTCTGCCTGTTGGGATGTTTGTCGCCAGCGGTTTCGAGCACAGCATCGCCAATATGTTCCTGATCCCTTATGCCATTGTCATCCGCGACTTCGCGGCACCTGAGTTCTGGCAGGCTGCTGGCACCACGGCTGCACAGTTTCACTCGCTTACCATCAGTAACTTTATTCTCGACAACCTGATTCCTGTGACCATCGGTAACATCATTGGCGGCGGCATTCTGGTTGGGTTGACCTACTGGGTTATCTATCTCCGTAAAGGTGACCAGGCTCATTAAACGCATTTTTGACGGCACAGAACTTAGACTGTGCCCGACCGTAAAGTCTCTTCATATAAGGCAGGTATATTATGACCGAACTTAATGCAAAACTGGCTTCAGCATGGGAAGGATTTGCTGAAGGCGAATGGCAGAATAGCGTCAATGTGCGCGACTTCATTCAGAAAAACTACACCCCTTATGAAGGTGATGAGTCGTTCCTGGCGGGCGCAACTGAAGCGACCACTAAACTGTGGGAAAGCGTGCTGGAAGGCATCAAAATTGAAAACCGCACCCACGCGCCAGTCGACTTCGACACCGATCTCGCCTCAACCATTACCTCGCACGATGCGGGCTACATCATCAAGCCACTGGAAAAAATTGTTGGCCTCCAGACTGAAGCCCCATTAAAACGCGCGCTGATTCCTTTTGGCGGCATCAAAATGGTCGAAGGTTCATGCAAAGTGTATGGCCGTGAACTCGATCCTTCACTGAAAAAAATCTTCACCGAATACCGCAAAACGCATAACCAGGGTGTGTTCGACGTTTACACCCCGGACATCATGCGCTGCCGTAAATCCGGTATCCTGACCGGTTTACCAGATGCGTATGGTCGTGGCCGTATCATCGGTGACTATCGTCGCGTAGCTCTCTACGGCATCGATTTCCTGATGGCGGATAAATTCTCTCAGTTTGCGTCTTTGCAGAACGATTTAGAGAATGGCGTGAATCTGGAAGCGACTATTCGTCTGCGTGAAGAGATCTCGGATCAGCATCGTGCACTGGCGCAGATCAAAGAGATGGCTGCAAAATATGGCCACGACATTTCAGGCCCGGCAACCAATGCCGTTGAAGCCGTGCAGTGGACCTATTATGGCTACCTGGCTGCCGTTAAATCACAAAACGGTGCTGCCATGTCCTTTGGCCGCGTCTCAACCTTCCTGGATGTTTACATTGAGCGTGACCTTAAAGCCGGTAAACTGACTGAAGAACAGGCACAGGAACTGATTGACCATCTGGTCATGAAACTGCGTATGGTTCGCTTCCTGCGGACTCCTGAATATGATGAGCTGTTCTCAGGTGACCCAATCTGGGCAACGGAATCACTGGCAGGTATGGGCGTTGATGGCCGTACACTGGTTTCAAAAAGTACCTTCCGCTTCCTGAATACCCTCTACACTATGGGTCCTTCACCTGAGCCGAACATGACCATTCTGTGGTCAGAAAAACTGCCGATTAATTTCAAAAAATATGCCGCTAAAGTCTCCATCGATACCTCATCTCTGCAGTATGAGAACGATGACCTGATGCGTCCTGATTTTGACAATGATGACTACGCCATCGCCTGCTGCGTCAGCCCGATGATTGTCGGCAAACAAATGCAGTTCTTTGGCGCACGTGCCAACCTGGCGAAAACCCTGCTCTACGCAATCAACGGCGGCGTGGATGAAAAACTGAAAATGCAGGTTGGACCGAAAGGCGACAAAATCAGTGACGCCGTGCTGGACTTCGACACCGTCATGGAGCGTATGGATCACTTCATGGACTGGCTGGCAAAACAGTATGTGACTTCGCTGAACATCATTCACTACATGCATGATAAATACAGCTACGAAGCGGCGCTGATGGCCCTGCATGACCGTGATGTCTATCGCACCATGGCGTGTGGTATCGCCGGTCTCTCTGTTGCTGCGGATTCACTGTCTGCGATTAAATACGCCAAAGTGAAACCGATTCGTGATGAAGATGGTCTGGCGATCGACTTCGATATCGAAGGTGAATATCCACAGTTCGGTAACAACGACTCCCGCGTTGATGACCTGGCCTGCGATCTGGTTGAACGCTTCATGAAGAAAATTCAGCAGCTGACCACCTATCGTAATGCCGTGCCGACTCAGTCTGTTCTGACCATCACCTCAAACGTGGTATATGGTAAGAAAACCGGTAACACACCGGATGGACGTCGCGCGGGTGCACCGTTTGGACCGGGTGCTAACCCAATGCATGGTCGTGACCAGAAAGGTGCTGTCGCCTCACTGACTTCCGTCGCGAAACTGCCGTTTGCCTATGCGAAAGATGGTATCTCCTATACCTTCTCAATCGTGCCAAACGCGCTGGGTAAAGATGATAACGTGCGTAAAACCAACCTTGCGGGTCTGATGGATGGTTACTTCCATCACGAAGCCAGCATCGAAGGCGGACAGCACCTTAACGTCAACGTCATGAACCGTGAAATGCTGCTGGACGCAATGGAGCATCCAGAGAAGTATCCGCAGCTGACCATTCGCGTTTCCGGTTATGCTGTGCGCTTTAACTCACTGACCAAAGAGCAGCAGCAGGATGTGATTACCCGTACCTTCACACAGTCACTGTAATCACGGCTAAACCCAGTATAAAAAGGCTCCTCGCGGAGCCTTTTTCTCAAAAGTCTGTTCTGGTGGTCATCTCCATCAAGGTTCCCACCAGAATCGATTTCCTGCCCTGAGCGCAACAGAGATTGCGCCGTCTGTCCCGGCAGACTCACTGGAGAAAACATCGCAATGTCAGTTAACGGTCGTATCCACTCATTTGAATCCTGCGGCACCGTCGATGGTCCCGGCATCCGTTTCATCACCTTCTTCCAGGGCTGCCTGATGCGCTGCCTCTACTGTCACAACCGCGACACCTGGGATACTCACGGTGGCAAAGAGATCAGCGTCGACGCGCTGATGGCAGATGTGCTTTCCTACCGCCATTTTATGAACGCCTCTGGCGGCGGCGTCACTGCCTCAGGCGGTGAAGCGATTCTTCAGGCTGAGTTTGTGCGCGACTGGTTCCGTGCCTGCAAAGCGGAAGGTATTCATACCTGTCTGGACACCAACGGCTTCGTACGCCGCTATGATCCGGTGATCGATGAACTGCTCGACGTAACTGACTTAGTGATGCTCGACCTGAAACAGATGAATGACGACGTGCATCAGATTCTGGTGGGAGTCTCTAATCACCGTACACTGGACTTTGCGCGTTATCTGCAGAAAAAAGGCAAGAGAACCTGGATCCGTTTTGTCGTCGTACCGGGCTATTCCGACGACGACGACACCGCGCATCGCCTGGGCGAATTCACGCGTGACATGGAGAACGTTGAGAAGATTGAATTACTGCCCTATCACGAGCTGGGTAAGCATAAATGGATTGCGATGGGTGAAGAGTACAAGCTGGATGGGGTGAAACCGCCGAGCAAAGAGACGATGGAGCGCGTGAAAAACATTCTCGCCAGCTACGGCCACGAAGTGATGTACTAGAAAACCGCCCACAAAAAAGGGAGCTTAGCGCTCCCTTTTTGCTGTTCAGCGATCAGGCATGTGCCACTGGTGTAGCCTGATGATTCGCTTTGCGCAGCAGCATCACCAGATAAACCAGCGCCACAGCCGCGATCATCACGAACAACAGCTGGTCAGAATAATTCTGCATCAGAACAGAAGTCATTGCCGGTCCAGCCAGACTGCCCACGGTATAACTCATCAGCAGCGCCTGATTCATCGCAACCAGTTCATGGTGTGAAACCGTTTCACAAGCCCAGGACATCGCCACCGGATAGAGAGTGAAGCCCGCCAGTCCCAGAACAAACAGCGCCGGAGCCATCGCGGCATTGGTTAACATGGCCATGGCACCCAGGATAACCACAAAGACCTGCACCCGCAGCACCAGCATGCGACCAAAACGATCGGCCAGACGGCCGACGGGCCACTGGCCCACAATGCCTGCGCTGACCAGCAACGCCATCCAGTAACCAACATTGGCATCACTCATTCCCTGATGTGACAGGTAAAGCGGCATCAGGCCATAAAGCGAGCCCAGAAGGATGCCAGAGATGATGCAGCCATTGATACCCAGGCGTGAGCTACGACGACGCAGCATCGGCCAGATGCGGGCAGGAGCGGCTTCTGTCGCCTCACCGTTGCTGGAGACGCGGGTAAAGACCAGCGGCAGCACGGCGCAGAAGACCAGCGAAGTCACCCAGGGAATGACGCTGAGTAATTCTGTAGAGAGTTTGCTGACCAGCAACTGGCCGGTCACGGTGCCGATGTAATAGACAACCATATAGGCCGCCAGCAACTGTCCGCGATTACGGACCGTTCCGCTGCACAGCAATGCACTCTCAACCACCACCCACATCAGCGCACAGCCGACACCGGCGATGAAGCGCATTGAACTCCATGCCCAGAAGCCCGACATCATCGCCAGGCACAGGGTTGCGACGGCAAACATGACGGTAGCCAGGTAATAGCTACGGTTGAATCCGTACTGCCTTATTAACCAGCCAGCCAGCAGCGTACCGGCCAGATTACCGGTGTAATAGGAGGAGCTTACAATGCCCACCTGCCAGGTTGTCAGTAAGTCATGCGTCAGCCACAGTGGAACAAGCGTATTCAGCACCGCAATTGCGACAGTCATTAACATCAGGCCGCAAAGCAGCAGTATCACGGGGCGTGACCAGGTTGACATAGGGGATAGAAACCAGAGCAAAATGAAGGAAATTGCGCGCAGTTTGCCACTGTCTTTTTTAAAGTCAACGGGCGTAATTTGACAGCAGCACATTTTGCTGTCCGACAATTTAATTTACTAATCTTCAGTGGGTTACAATCGAGTTAAGCGGCAGACTGCTAAATGCTATCTCTATGAAAAAATAGGTTTTTAAGCATTCCAGTCCATCTCTTATCGATAACGTTTATTTGTGATTGAATCGGGACGTCGTGCATCCCTTTTCGCAGAGGCAAGGCATAAAAAAACCCGGCCATGGCCGGGTTCAATGATTCAGAATCGCTTAGCCGATAATTTCGACGCCATTCATGTATGGACGTAAAACTTCCGGCACACTGATACGACCATCTTCCTGCTGATAGTTTTCCAGCACCGCCACCAGGGTACGGCCGACAGCCAGGCCCGAGCCATTCAGGGTATGAACCAGACGCGGCTTCTTATCCTGTTTGTTACGGCAACGCGCCTGCATACGACGCGCCTGGAAATCACCCATGTTGGAACAGGATGAGATCTCGCGATAGGTGTTCTGTGCCGGTAACCAGACTTCCAGATCGTAGGTTTTCGTCGATCCGAAGCCCATATCGCCGGTACAGAGTAAAACCTTGCGGTATGGCAGGTTCAGCAGCTGCAGGACTTTTTCAGCGTGACCAGTCAGCTCTTCCAGTGCATCCATTGACTGTTCCGGGGTGACTATCTGCACCATCTCAACTTTATCGAACTGGTGCATACGGATCAGACCGCGTGTGTCACGACCATAAGAACCCGCTTCAGAACGGAAGCACGGTGTATGTGCGGTCAGTTTAACCGGCAGGGTATCCTCTTCGAGGATTTCGTCACGCACCAGGTTGGTCAGCGGCACTTCCGCAGTAGGAATCAGTGCATAGTTGCTGCTATCTGACTCCTCTTCCAGCGGACGGGTATGGAACAGGTCTTCGCCAAACTTAGGCAACTGTCCTGTACCGTAAAGCGTTTCATGGTTAACCAGGTAAGGCACGTAGGTTTCAAGGTAGCCATGCTGCTCAGTGTGCAGGTCAATCATAAACTGACTCAGTGCACGGTGCAGGCGGGCAATCTGCCCCTGCATAACCACAAAGCGGGAACCGGTCAGTTTCACGGCAGCCGCAAAATCGAGGCCTTTCGCCGCTTCACCCAGCTCAACGTGATCTTTAACCTGGAAACTGAACTCGCGCGGCGTACCCCAGCGGCTGACTTCCTGGTTTTCGCTGTCATCTTTGCCCAGCGGCACTTCGTCTGCCGGAATGTTCGGCAGTGCCAGCGCGAAGTCACGGATTTGATTCTGCAGTTCATCCAGTTCTGCTTTTGCGGCATCCAGGCGTTCGCCCAGCGCGTTCACTTCCTGACGCAGCGGCTCGATGTCTTCCCCACGTGCTTTGGCCTGACCGATGGATTTGGATCGGGAGTTACGCTCTGCCTGCAGATTTTCTGTTTCTACCTGCAGTACTTTGCGACGCTCTTCAAGCGAACGCAGCGTTTCCACATCCAGTTTGTATCCCCGGCGTGCCAGTTTTTCTGCGACTGCGTCTGGCTCGTTACGCAGCAGATTGGGATCGAGCATGCTTATCCTGTGTATAAAAAGTTGGTTGAAAGAAGGGACGCATTCCTGCGGAATGCGTTGAAAACATTGCCCACATTACCGTAAGGTCTGTTTCAGCGGTAGCGTTTTGTCGGGCTATTTTGATCCTGCTCAGCCAGCCAGCTTAGCTTTTCTCCAATCTTACCCTCAAGCCCGCGTTGGGTTGGCGTGTAATAGCGTGTGCTGGCCAGTTCCTGCGGAAAATAGACTTCACCGGCGGCATAGGCGTTGGTTTCGTCATGGGCATAACGGTACTCTTTGCCCAGCCCCATCTCTTTCATCAGCTTAGTCGGCGCGTTGCGAAGATGTTCCGGCACATCATAATCGGGATGATCGCGCGCATCACGCATGGCCGCTTTAAACGCGTTGTAGACCGCATTACTTTTAGGCGCGCAGGCAAGATAAACAATGGCCTGAGCGATGGCGCGCTCCCCTTCTGCCGGACCGACGCGCGTAAAGCAATCCCAGGCCGCAATCGCCACCTGCATACCGCGCGGATCGGCATTGCCGACATCTTCAGAGGCGATAGCCAGCAACCGGCGTGCCACATAAAGCGGATCGCCACCTGCGGTGATGATGCGCGCATACCAGTAGAGCGCCGCATCGGGCGCGGAGCCACGCACTGATTTGTGCAGAGCCGAAATCAGATCGTAAAAACGATCGCCTTTGTTATCAAAACGCGCGGATCGCTCACCCGAGACTTCGTTAAGTAACTGCGGCGTCAGTTCACGCTGACCCGAGGCGGTGATTTCGGCCATATCCGCCATCATTTCCAGCGTATTCAGTGCCCGGCGTGCATCACCATTAACCAGTTCAGCAATCATCCTGCGGGTGTTATCCGGCAACACGATGTCACTGTCGCCATAACCTCGCGATTTATCCTGCATCGCCTGATCCAGCACCTGCTCAATATCTTCGAGAGTCAGGGATTTCAGCAGGTAAACGCGGGCGCGTGACAGCAATGCAGAGTTAAGTTCGAAAGAGGGATTTTCAGTGGTCGCACCAATAAAGGTGATGGTGCCATCTTCAATATGCGGCAGAAAAGCATCCTGCTGGCTCTTGTTGAACCGGTGGACCTCATCCACAAACAGGATCGTCCGCCGCCCGGCGTTTTTATTCTGTCGGGCGCGCTCAATCGCCTCACGGATCTCTTTGACGCCGGAGGTCACTGCCGATATCCGCTCCACATCGGCATTACCGTAATGCGCGATAATCTCAGCCAGCGTGGTTTTGCCGGTCCCGGGCGGTCCCCACAGGATCATTGAATGCAGGTGCCCTGCTTCAATCGCGCGTGGCAGAGGTTTGCCCGCACCCAGCAGATGCTGCTGACCAATGTACTGTTTCAATGTTTCTGGCCGCATACGCGCGGCCAGAGGTTTGAAATTTTCGGAGGAAAAATCCAGGGACAGGTTACTCACCGTGACCTCACTGACGTTGGTCGTCCACCGTTACGCCTTTTGGCGGTGTGAACGTGAATTTATCCGGGCTGATAGCGCCATTCTGCTGGCTTTTCAGCTGGTAATCACTGCGCTGACCATCCTGCTCAATGGCGCTAAAGCGGTTAATGGTTCCGCTGGACGTCACCTGAATGGTGAACTGCTTCAGGTTGCCGTCACTGTTTTTTGGTGTCAGTTCAAAATTGTCACCCTGCTGTTTGATGTTGTACTGCTTCCAGTCGTTTGACTGGTTGCGGGCAATCAGCATAAACGGCGTGTTGCTGGTAGCATTCTGCAGCCGGCTTACGGTTGCCTGCTCAACAAACGGATTGTAGAACCACAGCGATTTACCGTCAGAGATGATGATACTTTCGTCCGGTGCGGTCATGTGCCAGTTAAACAGGCTGGGACGTTTTACCCACAATTCGCCTTCGCCGTCCTGCACATTCGCGCCGCTGCTGTCGGTCACTTTTTGGGTGAAGCTGGCGTGGAAGCTGCTGACCTTGTTCAGGCGCTGTTGCAGATCACTGGAAGCATCAGCCAATACGCTGGCTGAAGAAAAGGTGGCCAACAGGCCCAGAGCGATTACGCGTAATTTCATCTGCTTCAATTCCTTATTTAAACGTTCCCATCGATAACTGCATTAAGCCTGGTCGCCGTTCCGCCATCAGAACAGAGGAAAAAACCGAAAGCTGATTCAGATATGGTGCTTAACCGTATAAAAAACAATGAGCCAGTCGGAACTGGCTCATTGAGTAGTGTTTCAAAACATTTAAACGCTACATATCGTGTGGCGGCGGCGACAGCACTTCACGGTTACCATTGTGGCCTGGTGCAGAGACGATGCCCTGCGCTTCCATCTGCTCAATGATACGTGCCGCACGGTTATAACCGATGCGGAACTGACGCTGAACGCCGGAAATCGATGCACGACGTTTATCAACCACAAAGCCAACTGCCTGATCGAACAGCGGATCAAGCTCTTCATCGCTGTCGATACCACCAGCACTTTCGCTCTCTTCGCCCGCAGTAATGCTGTCGATATATTGCGGACGACCACGCGCTTTCCAGTCCTGAACCACGGCATGGACTTCCTGGTCACGAACAAAGGCACCGTGAACACGAATCGGCAGCGAGGAGTTTGGCGGCATATAGAGCATGTCACCCATACCCAGCAGTGACTCCGCGCCGCCCTGATCGAGAATGGTACGGGAGTCAATCTTGCTCGAAACGGTAAAGGCGATACGTGTCGGGATGTTCGCTTTGATCAGGCCGGTAATCACATCCACAGATGGACGCTGCGTTGCCAGCACCAGATGAATACCCGCGGCACGGGCTTTCTGTGCCAGGCGCGCAATCAGCTCTTCAACCTTTTTACCCACGGCCATGATCAGGTCAGCAAACTCATCGACCATTACCACGATATAAGGCAGTTTTTCCAGAACTGGCGGCGTCATATCCATGCTATCGCCCGGCTTCCAGAACGGATCAGGAATCGGACGACCCATTGCTTCGGCCTGTTCCACCTTCTCGTTGTAACCCGCCAGATTACGTACGCCCAGCGCCGACATCAGCTTATAGCGACGTTCCATTTCGCCGACACTCCAGCGCAGCGCATTGGCGGCATCTTTCATGTCTGTGACGACTTCGGTCAGCAGGTGCGGAATACCTTCATAGACCGACAGCTCCAGCATTTTCGGGTCGATCATGATGAAGCGAACTTCTTCCGGCGTCGCCTTGTAGAGCATGCTGATAATCATGGCGTTCACGCCAACGGATTTACCGGAACCGGTGGTACCGGCAACCAGTAAGTGTGGCATTTTCGCCAGGTCGGCCACCACCGGCTGACCGGCAATGTCTTTACCCAGCACCACGGCCAGCGGTGACGGATTGTCGCGGAATTTAGGGCAATCCAGCACTTCACGCAGATAGACGGTCTGACGATGTTTGTTCGGCAGTTCCAGACCCACATAAGGTTTGCCTGGAATGACTTCCACCACACGCACCGCGACCGTCGACAGTGAGCGCGCTAAATCGCGCGACAGGTTGGAGATACGCGCTGCTTTTACGCCTGGTGCCAGGTCGAGTTCGAAGCGGGTGATAACCGGACCAGGCGAGATGCCAACCACTTCAGCTTTGACACGATAATCGCCTAAGCGCGACTCCACCAGACGGGCAGTCTGCTCCAGCGAGAACATATCAACCGGCTCTTCCTCTACAGGTGGAGCGGTCAGCAGATCCAGCGAAGGCAGTGGCGTGGACGGTTTCTCCATCGGCTGCTCATGACGCATCAGGAACGGATGAATCAGGCTGTCGTGCAGTGAAGGTTTCGCTTCTTCAACCGGCTGAACCGGCGCCGCGGCTGGCGCGCCATAAGCAGGGGAAGAATAAGCCGGAGCCTGTGGTGCCGCTGGTGCGCCATAAGCAGGTGCAGAGGGTGCTGCAGGCGCAGCATAAACCGGTTCAGCAGGCGCTGAAGGCGCACTGTAGGCAGGCTCTGCCGGAGCAAAACTGGCAGGCGCAGGAACCTGAGCCGGTGCCTGAGGTCTTGAGACCTCACTCACCTGCTGCCACGGTTCATGTGAAACCGCCGGGGCGTCCGGTTCTGGCGTCGCGGCAATGGTAAACAGCGGTTCAGAAGGACCGTCATCCACCAGATCTTTCATGGGTGAAAAATCAAACGCTGAGGCGGTATCAATATTAAATACCGTCTCTTTTCTGACTTCTGGCTCATAGCGTTGCTGTTGCTGCTCGGCAAACTGACGCGCCAGTGCATCCTGCTGCTGCGCATCCTGCTCATCTTCCTCGTCCTGCTGCCAGCTGGTTCCGTAGCGCTGCTGCTGTTCAGACTCGAAAGCCTGACGCAGTTCAGCCTGCTGCAATGCCTCTTCAGCATCCGGTGCAGTGGAAACCGATGTAGCCGGAGCCGTTTCAGTTTCTTCCGATTTGGCTTTCTCTTCAGCCATGCGCTGAGAAGGCAATTTAATGCCATAAGAGGCCAGCTCGCGACGGGTAGGCAGTTTTACCGGATTAGGACGCGGCAGCGCCGGTCCGATACCCTGCTTAACCTGCGGGTTGAGATGGGTTTCAGGGGCTAAATCGAAAACAGGAGCAGTACGCGTGGTCGCCTGGGCTGCGGCTGCAGCAGCCGCAGCTGTTGAAGCCGCAGGGATCGCTGATGCGTCACGCCAGTTACCCATTTTAGGTTCGTCGTCGTCGTAAGCATTGAACGACGGCGCAGCCGGGGCTTCGTCCGGCATTTCAAAGTGATAAAGCGGTGGTGAGGCCGCAGGCGCTGGAGCACTCTGCGCCGGAGTCGGTGAAGTCGCTGCACCATAGGAAGCAGACGCGCTCTGTACTGCCTCAGGCGCAGGTTGTGTCGTCGGCAATGCAGACGTCGCTGCAGGAGCCGATGCCGTAAACGCCGCAGCAGCAGGTGCTGCAACAGCGGCAGGCGCAGGCGTTAACGGAGCAGCCGGTGCGAGGGTGACCTCTGCAGCTTCCGTCGTCGCCGCTACTGCAGCACTGGTTGCTGCTGCCGCTTTAGCCAGCAGCGGATCCGGCTGTGACGCCGCAGGCTCGGCGGCTGCACGTGGGGCAGAAAGCAGCACATCATCATCATCATCGTGATCGGCGACATGCAGCTCAGGCACCTCCGCGTATTCACGCGCGTCCTGCTCGTCATCCTCTTCCTGCCAGGGTTCATCGTGACGCGAGCGGTTGCTGGCAAACGTCAGCACGCCCATCACCACGCCACCAATTCTTTCTGCGATGGTGAGCCATGACCAGCCGGTGTAAAGGGTAATGCCCGCCGCCCAGATGCAGAGCAGCATCAGCGTGCCACCAGCCGGACTGAACCAGGGAGCAATCGCATTACTTACCAGGCTGCCAATCACGCCGCCCGAAGCAAAGTACCAGATATCATCGGCGTTCAGCGCCGCCATACCACAGGTCGTTACCACCAGCGCAAGGACGCCAATTAAGCGCAGCCCGACGGCAAAGTAGTCAAAATAATCCTGGCTGTCGCGCTGACGGAAAGCAATCCAGCACAGACCCAGGATGACGGGAGGAATGGCGTACGCCATCACACCAAAGATGAAAAGTAAGGTGTCAGCCAGCCAGGCACCGACGCTGCCGCCGATATTGTGGATAGGTTCATGCCAGGCCGTTTGCGACCAGCTTGGGTCGGAAGGGTTAAAACTCACCAGTGAAACCATCAGGTAGATGGCAAACAGCGCCACCAGAATAAGCAACGCTTCCAGCAGACGACGTCCACTGCTCAGCGATTGTAACGAAACGTCTTTATCTTCTGTATATTCCTGGCTCAAGAGGACTCTCCAGGTGCCTGTAAAGTAAGAAGCAACAGCGTCGGGCAAGCCCGACGCTGATCCTGTATGAATTCACAGGAGTGTACCGAAATCTCACAGGTTTTGCACCTGCCCCGCATCAGCGAGTTTTGATCACCAGTCGATTGCTCTGTTTGACCTCTTCCATCACCACATAAGTTCGCGTGTCGTTTACGCCCGGCAGGCGCAACAGGGTTTCGCCCAGCAGCTTACGGTAGGCAGACATATCAGGTACGCGCGTTTTCAGCAGGTAGTCGAAATCGCCGGAAACGAGGTGACACTCTTGAGTTTCCTCAAGTTTTTGCACAGCGGCGTTAAATTGCTCAAACACATCCGGCGCACCACGATTCAGAGTAATCTCAACGAATACCAGCAGAGACGCATCCAGATAGTGTGGGTTCAACTGCGCGGTGTAGCCAAGAATAAATCCCTGACGTTCGAGACGACGCACGCGCTCAAGACATGGCGTAGGCGATAAGCCTACGCGTTTGGAAAGCTCTACGTTTGAAATGCGACCATCTTTCTGAAGTTCATTCAGAATGTTCCTGTCAATTCTGTCGAGGTCTTTCCCGGGGCGTTTCTTATTGTCTACCATTATTATTGTCTCTCTTAATTCCTTCCCTTTACCTGCCACGCCCTGAAAACGCTCATTGTTCGGGGCATTTCTGAAGTGAGCTAACAGAGCCTGTGTTCTGATTCCTATCGATATGACGCATGTTGTCTGTCCACATCATGCGTCATTATCCATATCAGGCTGCTTTTATTCGGCGTTAAGTGCAAAACAGGCGAGGAAAACCTGTTTTGTTCCGATAAATGTTATTCGCTTCTGATAATGTTTTCGCAAAAGCGCAGGCGATTGTCAAAGTAAAATCACCAAATTCAGGACAAGATGCCAGACAGACCGCTGGGTATCTGTTTTTAAATGAGTATTTTTCCACTATTGCACCCGTTCAGCCCGAGTTTTGCCCCCTTTTGGCGCATTGACCAGGCAAAACCGCCGCTCATCGTCTACGCCGTTTGCAGCTATCGTTAACAAAATTGGCTAAGCCTTGTCATTATCGCCAGATATTCCCTACAATCGCAGGCTATGTCAGCCGAATGAAACTGAGGAACGCATGAGTACGGCCAAACACAGTAAGTTACTCATTCTGGGCTCCGGCCCAGCGGGTTATACCGCAGCCGTTTATGCTGCACGCGCCAACCTGAATCCGGTGCTGATCACTGGTCTGGAAAAAGGCGGACAGCTGACCACCACGACTGAAGTGGAGAACTGGCCGGGCGACCCGCACGATCTGACAGGTCCATCGCTGATGGAGCGCATGCACGAGCATGCCGAAAAATTTAACACTGAGATCATTTTCGATCACATCCACACCGTGGATCTGCAGAACCGTCCGTTCACCCTTACCGGGGACAGCGGTGTTTATACGGCAGATGCTCTGATCATCGCCACTGGTGCGTCAGCGCGCTACCTGGGTCTGCCCTCTGAAGAGGCGTTCAAAGGCAAAGGCGTCTCCGCCTGCGCCACCTGTGACGGCTTCTTCTATCGCAATCAGAAAGTCGCGGTGATTGGTGGCGGTAACACGGCCGTCGAAGAAGCACTCTACCTGGCTAACATTGCAGCTGAAGTGCACCTGATTCACCGTCGTGACAGCTTCCGGGCAGAGAAGATCCTGATTGACCGCCTGATGGAAAAAGTGCGCAACGGCAATATCGTGCTGCACACCCATCGCACGCTGGAAGAAGTGGTAGGCGATCAGATGGGTGTGACCGGCCTGACGCTGCGTTCTACCCAGAACGATGAGACTGAAGCGCTGGAAGTCGCGGGTCTGTTTGTCGCTATCGGACACAGCCCGAATACGGCCATCTTTGACGGTCAGCTGGCGCTGGAAAACGGTTACATCAAAGTTCAGTCAGGTCTGCATGGCAACGCCACTCAGACCAGCATCCCTGGCGTCTTTGCGGCAGGCGATGTGATGGACCATATCTACCGTCAGGCGATCACCTCTGCGGGCACCGGCTGCATGGCCGCGTTAGACGCTGAGCGTTTTCTTGACGGGCTGGTTAAAAACGATCAGTAAGTTGTTAACCCTCTGATCTCAAATGTTCCAGGCGACGGTTTTTCCGTCGCCTTTTTTATTGCTCTCATGCTAGATTCTTGCGCCTGAAGAGATGGAAATGTCTTTCCATTTCCCCCCGTCATCGACATCTATCATGGTCACGCATGGACAAATCGCGGCAGCAGCATCTTACCCGCTGGCTTCGTCAGCAACGTCGTTTCGCCGGTCGCTGGTTGCGACTTAACACGCTGCTGGGCATGGCGAGTGCACTGCTGATCATTGCCCAGGCGGGTTTACTGGCCTCGCTGCTGCAGGCGCTGATCATTGACCAGCAGCCGCGTGAAACCCTGACAATCAGCATCCTGCTATTATTACTCTGCTTTGTGCTCCGTGCCCTGATTAACTATGCCCGTGAACTGACCGGCTATCGTGCCGGGCAGGCTATCCGCCGGGCTTTACGTCAGCAGGTCTTGGATCGGTTATCTGAACTGGGCCCGGCGTGGATTCAGGGTAAGCCAGCCGGAAGCTGGGCAACCCTGCTGCTGGAGCAGATCGAAGAGATGCAGGAGTACTACGCCCGCTATCTGCCGCAGATGACGCTGGCGGTGCTGATCCCCTGCTGCATTTTGCTGACTATTTTTCCGCTGAACTGGACGGCAGGTCTGATTCTGTTTGCCACCGCGCCGTTGATTCCGCTGTTTATGGCGCTGGTCGGAATGGGTGCGGCCGAGGCTAACCGCCGCAACTTCCTGGTACTGGCCCGTCTGAGCGGTAACTTTCTCGACCGTCTGCGCGGCAGAGAGACGCTGCGGCTGTTCCATCGTGGTGAAGCAGAGCAGCAGGCTGTTGCCGCCGCCACCACCGATTTTCGCCAGCGCACCATGGAGGTGCTGCGTTTAGCCTTTCTCTCCTCCGCCGTACTGGAGTTTTTTGCCTCGTTAGCGATTGCCGTGGTGGCGGTCTATTTTGGCTTCTCCTATCTGGGCGAATTGCATTTCGGTGCTTACGGTCAGGGTGTAACACTGTTTGCCGGGTTCCTGGTGCTGATCCTCGCCCCGGAGTTTTTCCAGCCGCTGCGCGATCTCGGCGCGTTCTATCACGCCAAAGCCCAGGCGGTGGGCGGTGCCGATGCGCTTGAAGCCTTTATGCAGGCGACGCCCGACGCCGCACCGCAGGAAGGCCAACTGTCTTTCACTGCCGATCGCGCCATCGCACTTGTCGCCGACGAGTTGTGCGTCTGCGCGCCCGATGGCCAGGTGCTGTGCGGCCCGCTCACCTTTACCATTGCCGCCGGTGAGCAGATTGCACTGGTCGGTCAGAGCGGGGCGGGTAAAACGGCCCTGATGAATGCACTGCTCGGCTTCCTGCCTTATCAGGGCTCGCTGAAAGCGAATGGCGTTGAACTGCGTGATATACGGCGGAGTGACTGGCATCAGCAACTGAGCTGGGTAGGACAGAATCCTCAGTTGCCGGCCGCCACCTTGCGCGACAACATCGTGATGAATGCGGCCTGGGATGGCGATCGCTTTGCAGCGCTGCTGGAATCATGCGGCATCAACGAGTTCCTGCCGCGCCTGCCTCAAGGCATTGAAACCCAGCCTGGCGATGGCGGTAATCAGCTGTCGGTGGGCCAGGCGCAGCGGATCGCGGTCGCACGCGCACTCTATAAATCCTCACATTTTTTGCTGCTCGATGAACCGGCAGCCAGTCTGGATGCACTCAGCGAACGTCATGTGATGCTGGCGCTTAACGAGGCTGCAGCGCGGCAGACCACACTGATGATTACCCATCAGATTGATACACTCAGTCGCTGGGAGACTCTCTGGGTGATGGAAGCGGGTAAGCTGGTGCAACAGGGTAACTGGCAGCAGCTGTCTCAGCAGCCGGGTGCTTTCAGTGAGATGCTGAAGCATCGCCAACAGGAGATCCGCTGATGTCCGCCTTACGTCCTTTTCTTCGTCTCTGGCTGCGCCACCCGTTTCGTCTGGTGCTGGGTATCGTGCTGGCGATTGTTACCCTGCTGGCCAGCATTGGCCTGCTGACGCTGTCAGGCTGGTTCCTGGCCGCCTCGTCAATGGCGGGTGTCGCTGGTCTCTATACCTTCAACTACATGCTGCCTGCGGCAGGCGTCCGTGGCGCAGCCATTATTCGCACCGCCGCACGCTATGCTGAACGGCTGGTCAGCCACGATGCGACCTTCAGGGTGCTTCAGCATCTGCGTGTCCATACGTTCAGCCGCCTGATGGCCCTTTCGCCGGGACAGCTTTCGCGGTTCCGGCAGGCGGATCTGCTCAACCGCTTTGTGGCAGATGTTGATACGCTGGATCATCTCTATCTGCGCGTTATCTCGCCGCTGCTGGGCGCATTGGTGGTCAGTATCGTGGTCACCGTTGGGATGAGTTTCATTGATGTATCGCTGGCACTGACGCTGGGCGGCATCATGCTGTGTACACTGGTCCTGATGCCCGCGCTGTTTTATCGTCTGGGATCACCCGCAGGCATCGCCATTGCCCGGGGTCGTGCCCGCTGGCGCTTGCAGCTGATGCAGTGGCTGGCGGCTCAGGCCGAACTGACTTTATATAGTGCTTCGCAGAGCTGGCGTCAGCAACTTGATCAGGATGAGGCGCGCTGGCAGCAGGCGCAGAGCCAGCAACAGCGTTTGCAGGCCGCAGCCCAGAGTCTGCTACTGCTGATTAGCGGCGTTACGGTCACACTTCTGCTCTGGCTCAGTGCCGCGACCCTCAGCGAACAGCAGTTACCCGGCTCACTGATAGCATTGGTCGTGTTTTGCGCCCTGGCCGCCTTTGAGGCGCTGGCACCGGTAGCCGGGGCTTTCCTGCCCATGTCGCAGGTGATAAACGCCGCTCAGCGGGTCAATGACATTATCGATCAGTCACCTGCGATCACCTTCCCGGCGCATTCAGATGCCATGCCAGGCCCTCTGGCGGTCGATATCGACCAGCTCGACTTCAGCTATCCCGACCGTCCGGACAAGGTGCTGAACCACTGTACCCTTAAGGTGGCCGCCGGTGAACACATTGTATTGCTGGGACCAACCGGCTGCGGAAAATCAACGCTGCTGGCGCTGTTAACCCGTGCCCGGGAGAGCCAGCACGGCGTTATCAATTTAAATGACCTGCCGATTAATGCCTGGTCAGAGCCAGCGTTGCGTCAGCGCATCAGCGTCGTAACGCAGCGGGTTCACCTCTTCAGCCAGAGCCTGCGCGATAACCTGCTGCTGGCCTGCCCCGATGCCAGCGATGAGCAGTTGACCCGCGCACTGAACGACGTTGGGCTACAGCGTCTGCTTGAAAGCCAGGAAGGGTTAAACGCCTGGATGGGAGAAGGCGGTCGCCCGCTATCAGGTGGCGAACTGCGTCGGCTGGCGCTGGCGCGTGCATTACTGCATGACGGCGATCTCTGGCTGCTGGATGAACCTACCGAAGGGCTGGATGCCACCACCGAGCAGCACATTCTTGCCCTGCTGCAGCAACTGACCAGCGGAAAGACGATGTTGATGGTCACCCATCGCCTCAGCGGCCTGGAGCAGATGGATCGCATCTGCGTGATGGATAATGGTGCCATTGTTGAACAGGGTAGCCACGCGGAATTAATCTCAAAAGAGGGTCGCTACTGGCGTTTCCGGCAGCGTATTGCGTTATAGTCTTAGCGAAATGCTGCTGGGTAACTTAACGCGATGAGACTGGTACAACTGTCACGGGAATCTCTGCAATTTCCCCCACCTGAGATGGCGCTGCGCGAGCCAAACGGCCTGCTGGCGATGGGTGGGGATCTCTCCCCTGCCCGGCTGCTTAACGCCTATCAGCGCGGCATCTTCCCCTGGTTCTCGCCTGGCGATCCCATTCTCTGGTGGTCGCCCGATCCCCGTGCCGTTCTGTTACCCGAGCAGTTTCATCTCAGTCGCAGCATGAAGCGTTTCCATAACCGCTCGCCCTATCGGGTGACGATGAACGAGTCGTTTGATGAGGTGATCGAGGGCTGCGCCACCGGTCGCGAGGAAGGCACCTGGATTACTTTTGAGATGAAGCGCGCCTGGTTGCGACTTTATGAGCTGGGGCACGCCCACTCCATCGAGGTATGGGACGGGCATCAGCTGGTGGGTGGAATGTATGGGCTGGCGATGGGGCAAATCTTCTGCGGCGAATCGATGTTCAGCCGTCAGCAGAATGCGTCTAAAACCGCACTTTGGGTGTTTTGTCAGCATTTCATCCGTCATCAGGGGCGTCTGGTGGATTGTCAGGTACTTAACCCCCATACCGCCTCTTTAGGCGCACAGGAGATCCCGCGCACGGACTATCTGCAATATGTACAAAGCCTTGCGTCGCAGCCAGTCAGCGATGGCTGCTGGCAGACACAAACGCTTTTTTAGCTGCACAGAGATGTTTTGCACACATAAAGGCGCATAAGTGGTATAATAATCGAGTTTGGTATGTCGTCCGCGCTTCGCAACAACGAGCCGGAATTGCCAGGCTGGGAATCTCAACGCACTCTCGGAACTGTTTTCAATCGTGCGCGTGTAACCGGTTGATACAGATTCTTAGCCCGCTAATCCCCCGCAGACGTCACCATAAACACCCTAATTTTACCGGATGCGCGCGACTGACGTGCACCCCGGCAAAGCGTTGGCAAAATCGCCGACGGTTCTTTACATAAATCGTTGAATTGGGCATTATCTTGCCGGTTCAACTGAAAGGTAGTACACCCAGAGGATTCGATGGCCAAAGAAGACAATATTGAAATGCAAGGTACCGTACTGGATACGTTACCTAACACCATGTTCCGCGTAGAACTTGAGAACGGACACGTGGTTACTGCTCACATCTCCGGTAAAATGCGCAAAAACTACATCCGCATCCTGACGGGTGACAAAGTGACTGTTGAGCTGACCCCGTACGACCTGAGCAAAGGCCGCATTGTCTTCCGTAGTCGCTAATTTGCAGTAATCTCATCGCTCTGCATTTTGAAGCGAAAAAAAAGGCCGGATTTTAATCCGGCCTTTTTCACATCTGCAGCAAGTGATTAATGCACAGTGCCTTCGGTTTTGCGTTTTTCAGCACTCAGGAAGTGATAGGTCAGTTCACCTTTCTCACGATCCAGCGCCACTGACACCGAGCCGCCATCCACCAGCGAACCAAACAGCAGTTCATTGGCTAACGGTTTCTTCAGGCTGTCCTGCACGGTGCGCGCCATCGGACGTGCGCCCATCGCTTTGTCATAGCCCTTCTCAGCCAGCCAGTCGCGCGCTTCATCACTGACTTCCAGCGACACGCCTTTCGCATCCAGCTGCGCCTGCAACTCGACAATAAACTTGTCGACCACCTGATGGATCACCTCTGGTGAGAGATGGCTGAACCAGATGATGTTATCGAGACGGTTACGAAACTCTGGCGTAAAGATCTTTTTGATCTCTTCCATTGCATCGGTGCTGTTGTCCTGATGAATCAGGCCAATCGACTTACGTTCAGTCTCACGCACACCGGCGTTGGTGGTCATCACCAGCACCACGTTGCGGAAGTCCGCTTTACGACCGTTGTTGTCAGTCAGCATGCCATTATCCATCACCTGCAGCAGCAGGTTAAAGACATCCGGGTGCGCTTTCTCGATCTCATCCAGCAACACCACCGCATGAGGATGCTTAATCACTGCATCCGTCAGCAGGCCGCCCTGATCAAAGCCGACGTACCCCGGAGGCGCACCAATCAGACGACTGACGGTGTGACGCTCCATGTATTCGGACATATCAAAACGCAGCAGCTCAATGCCCAGCGCTTTCGCCAGCTGCACGGTAACTTCTGTTTTACCGACACCCGTTGGTCCGGCAAACAGGAAGGAACCGACCGGCTTGCGATCCTGACCCAGACCGGCGCGGCTCATTTTGATGGCTTCAGTCAGCACCTCAATGGCTTTGTCCTGTCCAAACACCAGCATCTTCAGACGATCGCCAAGGTTTCTCAGCGTATCGCGGTCGGTTGCTGACACGCTCTGCTCAGGAATACGGGCAATGCGGGCCACAACGGTTTCAATGTCAGAGACATTGATGGTTTTCTTACGCTTACTGGCCGGCATCAGGCGCGCACGCGCACCCGCTTCATCAATCACATCAATCGCCTTGTCAGGCAGATGACGATCGTTGATATATTTCACCGCCAGTTCCACGGCTGCACGCACCGCTTTCGCGGTATAACGCACATCGTGATGCGCTTCGTATTTGGTTTTCAGGCCATTCAGGATCTGCACGGTTTCTTCAACAGAAGGCTCCGTGATATCGATCTTCTGGAAGCGACGCGCGAGAGCACGGTCTTTTTCGAAGATGTTGCTGAATTCCTGATAGGTCGTCGAACCCATGACGCGGATTCTGCCGCCAGAAAGCAGCGGTTTGATCAGGTTAGCCGCATCAACCTGGCCACCCGACGCGGCACCTGCACCAATGATGGTATGGATCTCATCGATAAACAGAATGCTGTGTTCGTCTGACTCCAGCTGTTTCAGCAGCGCTTTGAAGCGTTTTTCAAAGTCACCACGGTATTTGGTGCCCGCCAGCAGCGAACCGATATCCAGCGAGTAAATCGTGCAATCTTTCATCACTTCCGGTACGTCACCCTGCTCGATACGCCAGGCGAGACCTTCTGCAATGGCGGTTTTACCCACACCCGATTCACCCACCAGCAGCGGGTTGTTTTTACGGCGACGGCACAGCACCTGAATGGTTCGTTCCAGCTCTTTATCGCGACCAATCAGTGGATCGATACCACCGACGCGAGCAAGCTGATTTAGATTGGTGGTGAAGTTTTCCATACGCTCCTCCCCGCCTGCTTGCTCTTCGTTAACCGGATTTTCAGCGCCTGGCGCCTGGCCCGGCTCGTCTTTGCGCGTACCGTGAGAGATGAAATTCACCACATCAAGGCGGCTGACTTCATGTTTGCGTAACAGATAAGCCGCCTGCGACTCCTGCTCGCTGAAGATGGCGACCAGTACATTCGCTCCGGTGACTTCACTGCGACCGGATGACTGGACATGGAAAACCGCACGCTGCAGGACGCGCTGGAAGCTGAGCGTCGGTTGTGTATCGCGCTCCTCTTCGCTGGCGGGCAGCACCGGCGTGGTTTGTTCGATGAAGGCTTCGAGTTCCTGCCGCAGAGCCACAAGATCCACCGTACAGGCTTCCAGTGCCTCTCTGGCCGACGGGTTACTGAGCAACGCCAGTAACAGATGCTCGACGGTCATAAACTCATGACGGTGCTCACGCGCTCTGGCGAAAGCCATATTTAAACTGAGTTCCAGTTCTTGATTGAGCATTAGGCACCTCCCCCAATTATCGCCCTTACCTGTTTCCTATATGGAGACGGGTTCAGGCTTTTTCCAGCGTACACAGCAACGGATGATGGTTTTCCCGCGCATAATTGTTCACCTGGGCCGCTTTTGTTTCGGCGACTTCTGCAGTAAATACACCACAGATCGCCTTGCCGTGATAGTGAACTTTCAACATCAGCTGCGTTGCACGTTCAACATCATAAGAAAAGAACTTTTGTACGACGTCAATAACAAATTCCATAGGTGTATAATCGTCATTATTCAGAATGACTTTATACATAGAAGGCGGCTTTAACCCTTCGCGTACTTTATCTTCGGCCAGATGTTCAAAGTTAAGCCAGTCGTTTGTGTTTGCCATAGTGTTCCGTTGAGATTTTGCTTTTAGCCTTTAAGTGGCTACATGTTGAGAGTTTAACATGCCTGTCAAGCTGCTGGCCGCTGCTGAAAATTTATTCAACAATTCCCTTGCGCGACCTGCATCACAAAATTCGCAATAGCGTTAACTGCCTCAAATTTTGATGATTTTTTCCCCACCTGGCCCGGTGGTTTGCTTGACGCCAGCGGCGCTTTCTCTACATTCTACCTGCACAGGCTGATTGAGTTTTAATCAAATCCGACTCACAGCTTAAAAGACCTCACCTACTTATAAAATGTCTTGCGAGGGAAGTAAAAGCATGGAGACGGGCACAGTTAAATGGTTCAATAATTCCAAAGGCTTTGGCTTTATCTGTCCGGTTGGCGGTGGCGAAGATATTTTTGCGCACTACTCCACCATTCAGATGGAAGGCTACCGCACGCTAAAGGCAGGCCAGCAGGTTCAGTTCGATGTCCATGAAGGTCCGAAAGGCAATCACGCCAGCCTCATCGTGCCGGTTGTTGAGGTACAGGCTGTGGCCTGATACTGAACCCACCTCTGAACAGTGACCCAAAAATGCCAGCCAGTGCCGCTGGCATTTTCATCTTTGCCACGCCTCAGTCCGCCTGGCCCTGCGCCAGTCCAATCACACGGGCAAACATCTGCCGCATCAACGGTGGGATGGCCTCCGGCCCGCGTTCCGCCGCCGACGTAGCCACTGCGATCGCCAGTTCTGGCTTGGAGCTCTGGTGAATCGCTTTGGTAATAATACGCCTGGAACTCATCGGAACGTTTAACGGCAGGTGCGCCATCTCATGATAGACATCCTGAAAACCGTGCTGATAGAGAAAATTCTCCATATCCAGCGCCGGTAACTGCGTCAGAAAACGTGGCTCAGGATCGCCCAACTGTAACTGCGTGCGTGCCGTACTGGCATATTTATTACCGGCCTGATCGCCGTCAGTCAGTACATGCCAGGCGATGCCCATGCGCCGGGCAAATTTCAGCAGCGGCTTTAAGCCCGACTGAGCAAACTCAATCACCTTCACCCCTTCCGCCGCGAAGTTGTAACCACACTGCTGCGCCAGCTCATTCATGATCCAGACTTCCGTTTCTCCCTCCACCAGCAGCCAGCAACGGGCGAACAGCGCCGAAGGCCGGTTAACGCGAATATGGAAGCCGATGCGACGACTCTCTTCGGCACTTAACCCTTCCGGACCGATGCGCCAGGCCGCTACGCGCGACGATTCACGCACCAGACGGCAGACGTTTTCCACCGGCACCTGTGACAGCAGCTCAGAAGAGTTGGTGGTGGCGATTTTCTGCAACGGCAGCAGCTTCAGCAGGTTCCATGCTACAGACAGCATAATCGGATGCAGGCGGGTTTCCGGATCTTCAATCAGCAGCAGCGGCCGGGCCCCGGCGGCCAGCGGGACGTCACCTCGTGCTTCGATCAACAGAGTAAACATCTGCAGCAGGATCAACTGACGGCTGCGGGAGTCGGTTCCGGCAATCAGCTGATTCAGGTGATCCAGCGCCCGCCATCCCTGCACACCGTCGCGCGTCTGCGGATCCCGAGCCCGGGTCTCGCCACCCGCGCCGGGCGGCTGCACCAGAAAGTAATGCTGCATCAGTTGCTGCATGGTCTTCAGCCCCTGTCGCAGTACCTCATCGCTGAGCTGTTGCGGATGGTGCTCCAGATCGCGTGCCAGCGTCTCCATCCCCGCCAGCAGTTCCGGATGCGGCGGTGACACCGGCGCGCTGTTCCGCGTCCGTTTGCTGAAACGCGCATCGCGCAGCCGCAGCACCGGATAGCGTTTCAGCAACAGGTCGATTGCCGCCGCGCAGTTCTGCTCAGGCAACAGCTGAGCATTCGCGTCAACAAAACGGCGACGGGTTTCGATGCCGCTGTCCCGCCAGGTGGCACTGACGCTGTAATAAAGCCGACGCTGGCCCTCTGCATCACGCTGCCAGAAGGTCGAGAGCACCGCATCCGGGTCGCTGCCGTCATCACGAAAGTGGAACACTACCGAAAGACGGCGCATCGGTTCAGTCACATCGCCCGGCGTGAAATGGAAATCAGCCTGGGTAAAATCATAGGCTGGTTCATGGGGCGAAAGCAGCAGGCTCAGAGCATCCAGCAGGCTGGATTTGCCCCAGGCATTCTCACCAATCAGCAGATTGGTCTGGGTTAAAGGGAGTGAGAGCTTATTGATGCCGCGGAAACCGCGAATGTCGATATGTTCCAGAATCATAGGCGTCCATCCTCAGTTTATAAACAGCATGGTTGTCGCCAGCCAGCCGGTCAAGCCACTTTCTCAGGGTTTACTCCGCTACGCTTTTTCGCTAGCGTGTGGCCTCTTCTCCCAGGGATGGCAATGATATGTACTCCGGACTTCTGATTATTCTGCTGCCGCTGATCGCCGGCTGGCTGTTACCGTTCCGTAAAACCGCCACCCTGCGTCGCGTGAATCAGCTGCTGGGCTGGATGGTTTACGTCATTCTGTTCTTTATGGGCATCAGTCTGGCCTTTCTCGACAATCTGAGCAGCAATCTGCTGGCGGTGTTTCACACCGCGCTGGTGGCGGCGTTCTGCATTCTGCTATGCAACCTGCTGGCGCTGCGCGGGCTGGAAAAATATGCACCCTGGCAGCACGCGCATCGGCAGGAGAAGTTGCCGTCGCGGCTGCATATGGCGCTGGACTCCCTGAAGCTGTGTGGCGTCGTCGTCATCGGTTTTGTGCTTGGCCTGACCCAGTGGCCCCTGCTGCACCACGCCTCAACCGCCAGCGAATATGCATTGATCTTCCTGCTGTTTCTGGTGGGCATTCAGCTGCGTGGCAGTGGCATGACGCTGCGGCAGATTATCCTGAACCGACGCGGCATGCTGGTCGCCAGCGTCGTGCTAGTCAGCGCGCTAATCGGCGGCATGTTAGCGGCGTTACTGCTGGGCGTGCCGCTGAAGACCGGTCTGGCATTAGCCAGCGGCTTTGGCTGGTACTCGCTCTCCGGCATTCTGATGACCGAAGCTTTTGGCCCGGTCATCGGCAGCGCCGCCTTCTTCAACGATCTGGTGCGTGAACTGGTCGCCATCATGTTGATCCCGGCGCTGATTGGCCGCCATCGCTCCAGCGCACTGGGCCTGTGCGGTGCCACCTCAATGGACTTTACCCTGCCGGTGCTGCAGCGGGCAGGCGGCAATGAGATTGTCCCGGCCGCCATTGTGCACGGCTTTGTGATGAGCCTGCTGGCCCCGATTCTGATCGCCCTCTTCTCTGCCTGAATCCTTTCTGAGACGCGCTGAGCTTTGCCCAGCGCATTTTTTCACGCCTGCTTTTCTGCCGTGTCGTCTACGCTTCTTTTTTCGGTTCTGGTCACGTCACTCTTCAGGACGGGCCGACAAAGGAGAAGAGCATGAAACAATCCGTGGCGGCGCTGGTCGCCAAAACGCTGGAAAGCGCGGGCGTAAAACGCATCTGGGGCGTCACCGGGGATTCCCTTAACGGCCTGAGCGATAGCCTTAATCGCATGGGCACCATCGAATGGATGCCGACACGCCACGAAGAAGTCGCCGCCTTTGCTGCGGGTGCTGAAGCCCATATCAGTGGCGAACTGGCGGTCTGCGCCGGTTCCTGTGGACCCGGTAATTTACATCTCATCAACGGTTTGTTCGACTGCCATCGCAACCGCGTCCCGGTTCTGGCGATTGCGGCGCATATCCCCTCCAGCGAAATCGGCAGCGGCTATTTCCAGGAAACCCATCCGCAGGAGCTGTTCCGCGAATGCAGCCATTACTGCGAGCTGGTCTCGAATCCTGAGCAGTTACCGCAGGTGCTGGGCATCGCGATGCGTAAAGCGATTCTGAATCGTGGCGTCTCGGTGGTCGTACTGCCGGGTGATATCGCGCTGAAACCGGCGCCAGAAAGCGCGAGCGCAGAATGGTATCCGCCTCAGTTGCCGCAGGTCCTGCCGCAGCCCGCCGAACTGGCCCGGCTGGCACAGACGCTGAACGAAGCCACTGATATTACGCTGCTGTGCGGCAGTGGCTGTGCCGGTGCGCATCAGGAAGTGGTGGCGCTGGCAGAAGCGCTGAAAGCGCCGATTGTCCATGCGCTGCGCGGCAAAGAACACATCGAGTATGACAACCCTTATGATGTCGGCATGACCGGCCTGATCGGGTTCTCATCCGGTTTCCACGCCATGATGAATGCCGGAACGCTGGTGTTACTTGGCACCCAGTTCCCCTATCGCGCCTTCTATCCAGAAAAGGCGAAGATCATTCAGATCGACATTAATCCGGGCAGTCTGGGATCACATTGTCACGTCGATCAGGCTTATGTCGGCGATGTGAAAAGCACGCTGCAGGCGCTGCTTCCAAAGCTGACGCCCAAAAGCGATCGCAAACATCTCGACAGTGCGGTTAAACACTATGGCGAGGCGCGCAAAAGTCTCGATGAACTGGCGCAGCCCAACGACAAGCAGCCGATTCATCCGCAATATCTGGCACAGCAGATCAGCCACTACGCCAGCGATGACGCTATTTTTACCTGCGATGTCGGAACCCCGACAGTCTGGGCGGCGCGCTATCTGAAGATGAACGGCCGACGTCGCCTGCTGGGTTCGTTTAACCACGGCTCAATGGCGAACGCGATGCCACAGGCGCTGGGTGCGCAGTCGATCGACCGCAATCGTCAGGTTGTCGCGCTGTGCGGCGACGGCGGCTTCAGCATGCTGATGGGCGATTTTATCTCGCTGGCGCAGCTGAAAATGCCGGTGAAACTGGTGATCTTCAACAACAGCGTACTGGGCTTTGTGGCGATGGAGATGAAGGCCGGCGGCTATCTCACCGACGGCACCGAGCTGGAGAATCCTGACTTTGCCGCTATCGCCCAGGCCTGCGGCATTCTGGGTATCCGGGTGGAAAAGGCGTCGGAACTCAATGGCGCGCTGGAGCAGGCGTTTGCCCATGATGGCCCGGTGCTGGTGGATGTGATTACCGCCAAAGAGGAGCTGGCGATGCCGCCGCAGATTAAAATGGAGCAGGCTAAAGGCTTCAGCCTCTACATGCTGCGCGCCATCATGAATGGTCGCGGGGATGAGGTGGTAGAACTGGCGAAAACCAACTGGCTGCGGTAAAACAGAGGTTCCATCCAGGCGGGCCCGATGCCCGCCTTTTTTTTCTCTTCCGCCACATCCAGGAGCATAAGGTGATCGATTTACGCAGTGATACCGTGACCCGGCCCAGCGCCGCCATGTTAAGCGCGATGATGTCTGCCGAAACCGGTGATGACGTCTACCGTGACGATCCCACCGTCAACGCGCTGGAGGCGGAAGCTGCACGACTGAGCGGCAAAGCAGCAGCGCTGTTTTTCCCCACCGGCACCCAGGCGAACCTGGTGGCGTTGCTCAGCCACTGTGAACGCGGCGATGAATATATCGTCGGTCAGCAGGCGCACAACTACAAATATGAGGCGGGCGGTGCAGCGGTACTGGGCAGTATTCAGCCGCAGCCGGTACTGGCCGCCGACGATGGTACCCTGCCGCTCGACGTAGTGGCTGCCGCCATTAAACCGGACGATATTCACTTTGCCCGCACCCGCCTGCTGAGTCTTGAGAACACCCATCACGGAAAAGTGCTGCCGCTGGCGTATCTGGAACAGGCGTCGACTTTTACCCGCGAGCATAAGCTGGCGCTGCACATTGATGGCGCACGTATTTTCAATGCGGTAGTCGCACAGAAGACCACGCTGGCAGCGATTGCCCGCTACTGCGACACCCTCACCATCTGTCTCTCTAAAGGTCTGGGCACGCCCGTCGGTTCGCTGCTGTGTGGCGACGAGGCATTGATTGAGCGCGCCCGACGCTGGCGTAAAATGACCGGCGGCGGTATGCGCCAGACCGGTATTCTGGCCGCGGCAGGTCTCTACGCGTTAGAACACAACGTGGCGCGACTGCAGGAAGACCATGACAATGCCGCCTGGCTGGGACAGCAGTTGCATGAACTGGGCGTCAGCGTCATCGATCAGCAGACCAACATGCTGTTCGTATCCGTGCCGGAAGCCCAGGTCAAACCATTGGGTGAGTGGATGAAGGCACGCGGCGTGTTAATCAGCGTGGGAACGCGCACCCGACTGGTTACCCATCTGGATGCTGACCGTGCGGCGCTGGAGCAGGTTCTCGCCCACTGGAAAGCGTTTCTGCAACAGTAATCCGCTATTCCGCCGCGCCATATTTCTCCAGTAGCGCGGCCACTATCGCGGCGGTTTCGGCATCGGGCTGACCGCGATAATCCGCAGGCCGGAAGTGCATCTGAAACGCGGCAATCACCTTCTGCTGCTCAGCCGCACTCATCCCAGCTGTCACCGCATAACCGTAGCGTTGCAGACTTTCCATGAGTGGCTGCACGGGCACCCGCGCGTGTGGATCCTGACCCGCTAAATAAAACTGCACCCGACCCGCATCGGGCCAGGCACCGAGTCCGTGCTGCGCCAGCTGTTGCCACGGAAATAGCGGCCCCGGATCCTGCTTGCGCTGTGGCGCGATATCACTGTGACCGACAATGTTTTCCGGTGGAATGCCGTAACGCCGGGCAATATCGCGCACCAGCGACTCCAGCGTGGTGATCTGCGCGGCGGTAAAGGGCTGCCATTCGAGCCCGGTCAGCGTCCGCCGATAACCCCGGTTCACCAGTTCAATACCCATCGAGGTGTCATTGATGCGACTGGCGCCGCGCCAGAAACTGGGTCCGGCATGCCAGGCGAGCTGCTGCTCCGGCACCAGCTGCCAGATGACGCCTTTACCGGCGCGCTGAGGCGGCTGGCGGGGAATCAGATAGTGGGCGCTGACATCTCGATCGGTGAGTGTGGCCAGCGACGAAGAAAAATCTTCGGCAGTGTAGTGAATCACAATCACCTTCACCCGCGGTCGCGCGCCCTGCGCCGGATGCCGCAGATCGGCCCAATAGCCGTCACGGGATTCCATCCCGGAGTGGCAGCCCGCCAGCAGCAGTGTCAGCAGCATCAACAGCCCGTGTTTCAACGAATGATCACCGCCGTGCCACTGACGCTGACCATCAGCATGCTGCCATCTTTGCCGACCGTTTCGTAATCGATGTCGATACCGACCACCGCGTTGGCACCCAGCGCTTTTGCCTGCTCTTCCAGCTCTTCAAACGCGATCTCGCGCGCTTTGCGCAGCTCTTTCTCATACGCACCGGAACGGCCACCGACCACATCACGGATGCCCGCGAAAAAATCACGGAAGATGTTGGCACCCAGAATGGCTTCACCGGTGACGACGCCGCAATATTCGCTGATGCTGTGACCTTCAAGTGTTGGGGTTGTTGAAAATTTCATCGCATTCTCCTTGTTGAAAACCGGACTAAGGCTCTTTCGACTAAAAAGCACGGCTATACTCTATGCTAAAAAGGGCACCTTGCCAGAGAACCATAAGGAAATCGAGATGAGAAACAACGCGTTTGCGCTAATGATCCCGGCGGCCCTGCTGCTCAGCGCCTGTACCACCGTTGAGCCAGTGATTAAGGATAATGGCCCGCGTACCGCCCCCTGCATCGAAGGCGGTCCTGACCAGGTAGCCCAGAAGTTTTACGACCTGCGTGTCGAACAGCCCACACAGGGTCTGCCTGACAGCAACACCCTGGCAAAATATCGCCCTTACCTGAGTGATGCGCTTTATCACTCCCTGCAGGCGGCCAGCGGCAGTAACGCGGGCTCACAGTGGCGTAACGGCGATCTCTTCTCCAGCCTGTCACAGGGTCCGACCGCTGCCAGCGTCGCCGATGCCTCCTCCATTCCGAATCGCGATGCGCGCAATATCCCGCTGCGGGTCGAGCTGAGCCGTGACGGCAAGCAGTGGCAGGATGAGGTGCTGATGATCCATCAGGGCACCTGCTGGGTGGTCGATGACGTGCGCTACATGGCTAACCCTGCCCATGCCGAAGGTGGAAGCCTGAGCCAGATGCTTGAAAAATCAAAAAAATAATTTGAGATTTTAAGGTTATGAAAAGCGCAGTCTCCGCAGGTGACTGCGCTTTTTTTATTGCCACCGCCCGCCTCCCGGCTCTGGGCTGACGCCAGACGGCGCATGATATTGTGCTAAGCTTTCGCTGTTTATCTGCTGTTTTACAAATTTTAACCCACCTTATTTGCATAACTATTCTGGTGACGTTAAAATCCGCGACACTAATAGCTATTCAAATCTGGCGCATGAGTATTCAACTAAACGCAATAAACTGCTTCTACGGTGCTCATCAGGCGCTGTTCGACATCAACCTTGAGTGTCCGCAAGGCGAGACCCTGGTGCTGCTGGGTCCAAGCGGTGCAGGCAAGAGTTCGCTGCTGCGGGTGCTTAACCTGCTGGAGCAGCCCCGTTCAGGTCAGTTGCAGATTGCCGGCAATCAGTTCGACTTCACTCAGAAACCGTCCGATGCCGCGATTCGCGAACTGCGTCAGAACGTCGGGATGGTGTTCCAGCAATATAATCTCTGGCCGCATCTCACCGTGCTGCAGAATCTGATCGAAGCGCCCTGCCGGGTTCTGGGCCTCAGCAAAAGCGATGCCCGCGCCCGTGCTGACAAGCTGCTTGACCGTCTGCGGCTCACACCCTACAGCGATCGCTTTCCGCTGCACCTCTCCGGGGGTCAGCAGCAGCGTGTGGCGATTGCCCGTGCGCTGATGATGGAACCTCAGGTACTGCTGTTCGATGAGCCGACGGCCGCGCTGGACCCTGAAATTACCGCACAGATTGTCAGTATCATTCGCGAACTGGCGCAGACCCGCATTACCCAGGTGATTGTGACCCATGAGGTGGAAGTGGCACGTAAAACGGCCAGCCGCGTGGTTTACATGGAGAATGGTCGCATTGTGGAACAGGGCGATGCCAGCCGCTTTACACAGCCGCAAACCGAGGCGTTTGCTCACTATCTTTCGCACTAAGTCAGGATGCTAACAATGAAAAAAATGGTACTTGCTGCACTGCTTGCCGGTTTTAGCCTGAGCGCTACCGCGGCACAGACAATTCGTTTTGCGACCGAAGCCTCTTATCCTCCTTTTGAGTTTGTGGATGCGGACAACAAGATTCAGGGCTTTGATGTCGATCTGGCCAACGCAATGTGTAAAGAGATCGACGCAACCTGCACCTTCACCAACCAGGCATTCGACAGCCTGATTCCAAGCCTGAAATTCCGTCGTTTTGATGCGGTGATGGCGGGCATGGATATTACCCCGGATCGTGAAAAACAGGTCCTGTTCACCAAGCCTTACTACGACAACTCGGCGCTGTTTGTTGCCCAGAAAGGCAAAGTTGCCAGCGTTGAAGCGCTGAAAGGTAAGCGGGTTGGCGTGCAGAACGGTACCACTCATCAAAAATACCTGACGGATAAACACAGCGACATCACCATCGTTCCTTACGACAGCTATCAGAACGCGGTGCTGGATCTGAAAAATGGCCGTATTGATGCCGTATTCGGTGACACCGCCGTGGTCAACGAGTGGCTGAAGCAGAATGCTGCGCTGGCTGCCGTCGGCGACAAAGTTACGGACAAAGCCTACTTCGGTACTGGCCTGGGCATTGCGGTACGCACCGGCAACACCGATCTGCAGACTAAATTCAATGGCGCGCTGGATAAGATCAAAGCAGATGGCACGTACAAAACCATCTACAGCAAATGGTTCCAGCAGTAATCTCTGATGAATGAAATGATGACCCTCGCAAGCGCCGCCGGGATGACCGTCGGCCTTGCTGTTTGTGCTCTCATCGCTGGCCTGGTGCTGGCGATGATTTTCGCTGGCTGGGAGTCACTGCGCCTGAGACCGCTGGCGTGGATTGGCACCGCTCTGGTGACGCTGATCCGTGGCTTGCCGGAAATTCTGGTGGTGCTGTTTATCTATTTTGGCGCCTCACAGCTGCTGCTCACCCTCTCTGACGGTTTCACGCTGAACTTCGGGCTGTTTACGCTGCCGGTTCAGATGCAGATTGAAAACTTCGATGTCAGTCCTTTCCTGTGCGGCGTGATTGCGCTGGCGATGCTCTATGCCGCCTACGCCTCACAGACGCTGCGTGGCGCACTCAAAGCGGTGCCGGTCGGTCAGTGGGAGTCGGGACAGGCGCTGGGCATGAAAAAGTCAGCTATTTTTCTCCGGCTGATCATGCCGCAGATGTGGCGGCACGCGCTGCCCGGTCTGGGTAATCAGTGGCTGGTGCTGCTGAAAGATACCGCGCTGGTCTCGCTTATCAGCGTTAATGACCTGATGCTGCAAACCAAAAGTATTGCCACCCGTACGCAGGAGCCGTTTACCTGGTTCCTGGTGGCGGCCGCGATCTACTTAGTGATTACGCTGTTCAGTCAGGCGGTGTTACGCCGTATCGAACTGCGCACGACCCGCTTTGAACGGGGGAACAGCTAATGCTGGCCTATCTGCCTGAACTCCTGAAAGGGCTGCACACCAGCCTGACGCTGACGGCGGCCTCGCTGGTGGTGGCTCTGCTGCTCGCGTTGCTGTTCACCGTGGTGCTGTCGCTGAAAACGCCGGTGTTTAATCCGCTGGTAAAAGGCTTTATCACGCTGTTTACCGGTACGCCGCTACTGGTGCAGATCTTCCTGATCTACTACGGTCCGGGTCAGTTTCCGTCGATCCAGCAGATCCCCTGGCTGTGGCATTTACTGTCGCAGCCATGGCTCTGCGCGATGCTGGCGCTGTCGCTGAACAGCGCGGCTTACACCACCCAGCTGTTTTACGGTGCGGTCCGGGCGATTCCTTCCGGACAATGGCAATCGTGCGCGGCACTGGGCATGAGTCGCAAAGATACCCTGCGCATTCTGCTGCCGTATGCATTTAAACGCGCCCTCTCCTCCTACTCCAATGAAGTGGTGCTGGTGTTTAAAGGCACCTCGCTGGCCTATACCATCACCCTGATGGAAGTCATGGGCCATGGTCAGTTGCTCTATGGCCGCACCTACGACATCACGGTCTATGCCGCGGCAGGCCTGATTTACCTCTGCGTTAACGGCTTGCTAACGCTGATGATGCGCCTGATCGAAAAGCGCGCTCTGGCCTTTGAACGGCGTAACTGAAATCCGGGCGAGGCGCCTCGCCCTTTTCGCCTGAAAAATCACACTAATTGCATAAAAATTCATTTTATGGCAGGGTATCGCCTTCTCTGGCTGACCACATCACAGGAATCATAAAATGAAAAAATGGATTATTGCCGCTGCGCTGGCCTCACTCGCGATGACCGCCCAGGCAGCAGAAAAAATTCGCTTCGCCGCCTCAGCAACCTATCCGCCATTTGAAACGCTCGATCGGGAAAATAATCTGGTAGGGTTTGATATCGACCTGGCCAAAGCGCTGTGCCAGCAGATGAAAGCGGAGTGCACCTTTACCAACAACGCCTTCGACAGCCTGATTCCGTCACTGAAGTTCCGCCGCTATGACGCGGTCATTTCCGGCATGGATATCACCGCTGAGCGTAGCAAGCAGGTCGATTTTACCCAGCCCTATTACGCTAACTCCGCCATTGTGATCGCGCAGAAAGGCAAATTCAGCAGCTTCGGTGATCTGAAAGACAAACGCATCGGCGTTGAAAACGGCACTACCCACCAGAAATACCTGCAGGATAAGCATCCGGAAGTGAAAGTCGTGGCGTATGACAGCTATCAGAATGCGATTCTGGATATGAAGAATGGCCGACTGGATGGCGTGTTTGGCGACAGCGCAGTGGTGAATCAGTGGCTGAAGACCAATCCGGATCTCGCCACGGTCGGTGAACATGTCACGGATGCAGATTACTTTGGCACCGGCCTGGGCATTGCGGTGCGTAAAGGCAATACGGCGCTGCGCGATCAATTCAATCAGGCGCTGACCGAACTGAAAGCTAACGGCAGCTGGCAGCAGCTTAATCAGAAATGGTTCCCGGAGTAACTCCTGAGATTTTACCGGACTCAGTGCTGACGGCGGGTTAACAGCGTCAGCACTTCAAAATGGGCGGTATGCGGGAACATATCGAACAGCTGCACCTTCGTAACCTCATACGCACTCAGCCGGGCAATATCCTGCGCCATGCTCTGCGGATTGCAGCTTGAATAGAGCAGATAATCCGGGGCCATCTGGCTGAGATAATCACACAGCACCTCACCAATCCCACGGCGCGGCGGGTTCACCAGCACCAGCTGCGGCACTGCGTCGCGTCCGGTCGCAAACGCCGTAGAATCCAGCGCCGCAAACTGCACTTTTTCCAGTCCCAGCATCTCAGCGGAACGTCGGGCGCATTTAATCGCCTCAGCACTAATCTCAATGCCGGTCAGCTCCATCTCCGGTGTCGCGCAGTGCAGGCCAAAACCGCCTACGCCGCAGAAGAGATCCCACATGCTCTTAACCGGCAGCGCACGTACCCAGTCGCGCGCGGTAGCATAAAGCGCACTCGCCACCTGCGGGTTGGTCTGAAAGAAGCTCTGCGGGCGGATCCACAGCGGCACGCCATTGAAGTTTTCTGCCAGCGACTGCGCAGGCGTCAGCGCAATCTCCTCCTCTCCCTCCAGAATCGCCATATGCACCGGCTGAATATTGGCCGAGATCACCGCCAGCTGCGGCAACTGCTGTTGCAGCCACGGCAATGCCGCGCGCAGCTGTTCCAGTTTGGCGGTTGAGCGCAGGACAAAACGGAGCATGATGCCGCCCTGCTGGCTTTCGGTAATCAGCAGGAATTTCAGCTCGCCGCGTTTGCGCGCCACGTTATAGGGCGTCAGTCCGGCACGGGCGATAAAAGGCTTAAGCGCCGCAAACACCGGCTGGAAGCTGGCAGGATAGAGCGGGCAATCGCACAGATCGACAGCCTCGCCATCACGATGAATTAAGCCCAGCACCGGGCATTCCACACTGCCGCTGACCACCATTTTGGCTTTATTACGAAATGCCTGCTGCGGTGATGTCACCGGCGGCAACCAGACCGCAACCGGCTGTTCAGCCAGTAACTGTTCCAGCATCGACTGTTTGTCGCCTAGCTGTGTGGGATAGGGTTTTTCCAGCCACTGACAGGAGCGGCAACGGTTAGCGTCATAAAGCGCGCAGTGCATGGTAAAGCCTTAACGATGGGGTCGGGCGGAGCGCGATTGTATCATCGCTTCCTGAAAAAAGCGCGGCTGCTGGCAGGCAGAAACAGCAGCATCAGCACCACCAGATCGGGGATTTTCTGCGACAGGGTGTGGTGGATAATCTGGGCGTTATTGTCGCCATCAATGCTGAAAATCTCCGGGTAGATCCCGCCCAGCGAGGCGAACAGCATATAGATCAGCACAACCCCCTGCGTCGCCACATAACCCCAGCGTCCACGGTTACTGCCGCGCATCAGGGTAAAGGCGCAGCGCAGTTCGAACAGGAAGATCAGCTGGCTGGCGATAAAGATGAGTGTAGAGTCCCAGGACTGTGCGCTGCGGTGCACAAAGTTGGCGAGTTCGCTGTAACCCAGCTCGTTTGCCAGCATCAGAACGCTCAGGCAGCGAGTCGCGATAATAGCAATGCCCGCAACCGTCACCGGAACCGGTGCGTCTGAGAGCGTAGCGCTGCTTTTGAAGATTTCTGACATAGTCCGTGACTCCACCTGATCGAAAAACGGGCCGGTTAAACCGGCCCGTTCATATAGTGGCAAAGGTTACGGATTTCAGCCACGTTTAGCTTTCTGAATATCGCTTAAACGCTGTTTTTCTTCGTGCGCCATGAACCGCCAGGCGATAAAACCGACTAAACCGACCACAAACAGGATCAATGAAGCCAGCGCATTGATTTCCGGGTTAACGCCACGACGCACAGTGGCGAAGATCGCCATCGGCAATGTGGTAGCGCCAGGCCCGGTCACAAAGCTGGCGATCACCAGATCGTCGAGTGACAGGGTAAACGCCAGCAGCCAGCCGGTGACAATCGCCGGAGCAATCATTGGTACGGTAATCACGAAAAAGACCTTCAGCGGCGTGGCGCCTAAATCCATTGCTGCCTCTTCGATCGAGCGGTCCAGCTCACGCAGACGCGAGTTAATCACCACCGCCACATAGGCGGTACAGAAGGTGACGTGTGCCAGCCAGATGGTCAGCATGCCGCGTTCGCTCGGCCAGCCAAAGGCGTTGCCCATCGCGACGAACAGCAGCAGCAGCGACAGTCCGGTGATGACATCGGGCATGACCAGCGGCGCGGTCAGCATAAAAGCAAAACCGTTGTGCCCACGGAAGCGACCAAAGCGCACGACGATCACCGCCGCCAGTGTGCCCAGCACCACCGCCATGGTGGCCGACAGCCCGGCAATGCTCAGACTCAGCAGCACCGCGTCAATCATCGCGCTGTCCTGGAACAGCACGTTATACCAGTGGAACGAGAAGCTCTCCCACACCGTCACCAGCGGGGAGCTGTTGAAGGAGTAAACCACCAGCAGCAGCATCGGCGCATAGAGGAACAGGAAGCAGCAAATCAGAATGCCGGTACGCCAGGGTGATCGGATGGTTGGCAAATTATTCATGCCTTCTCTCCCATTTCACGGTTTTGATGCTTATGGAACCAGATGATCGGCAGAATCAGGATCAGCAGAATAATCACCGCCAGCGCAGAGGCCACCGGCCAGTCGCGGTTGTTAAAGAACTCCTGCCACAGGATGCGGCCAATCATGATGCTGTCCGGGCCGCCCAGCAGTTCAGGAATCACGTACTCCCCCACCGCCGGGATAAACACCAGCATCGACCCGGCGATAATGCCGCCTTTAGTAAGCGGCACAATCACGCTGAAAAAGGTCTTCAGCGGACGCGCACCCAGATCCAGTGAGGCTTCCACCAGCGAGTAATCGATACGGGTCAGCGCGGTGTAGATCGGCAGCACCATAAACGGCAGATAGCAGTAGACGATACCGATATAGACCGCGGTGTTGGTGTAGAGGATCACCAGCGGATGATCGATGACGCCCAGCCACAGCAGGAAGCGGTTCAGAATACCGTTGTTGTTCAGCAGCCCCATCCACGCGTAGACGCGCACCAGAAATGAGGTCCACGACGGCAGGATCACCAGCAGCAGCAGAATGGTGCGCATCGACGGCTTGCTGTGCGCCACCGCCCAGGCGAGCGGATAGCCAATCAGCAGACAGATTACCGTGGAGATCGCCGCCACTTTCAGCGACTGCAGATAGGCGTCGATGTAGAGCGGGTCGTCAGTCAGCGTCAAGTAGTTGCCGAAATTGAGCACAATACTGAACTGGTCATCCGCCCAGCTCACCAGCTCGGTGTAAGGCGGAATCGCCCGCGCAATGTCCGCGAAACTGATCTTCAGCACCGTCAGAAACGGCAGCAGGAATAACAGCACCAGCCAGACATAAGGCAGTGCGATCACCAGCTTGCGGCCATGCTGCATTTTTACCCGCGTAGCCCAGCGCTGCAGCGGCGTGCCGACCAGTCGGGCGGGCGCTTTGGCGCGTTGGAAAATCTGGCTCATAGCCGCTCCTTAAACCGTCAACACCACGCAGCTGTCGCTTTCCCAGCAGAGGCGGACTTCATCGCCCCAGGTCGGCAACCCTTTGCGGTAGCGATGCGCGTTTTGCAACTGTGCGCTGATCATCTGTCCGCTATGCAGACGGACATGGAAGATAGAAAGGTCGCCGAGATAGGCGATATGAACCACTTCACCCACCGCAAAGTTATAGCCATCGGCAGGCACTTCATCGCACAGCATCACTTTTTCCGGGCGCAGCGCGACATGCACCGGCACGTTATCCACCACCGAGACATCGGAGTCGACTTTCAGCGGATGCATCAGGCCGGGACTGTCAATCACCAGACCATCTGCCTGACGTTCACGCAGTAAGCCTTCGAAGACGTTAACCGACCCGATAAACTCCGCGCTATAGCGGCTGGTAGGATGCTCGTAAATCTCCTCCGGCTCGCCAATCTGCACGAACTTGCCGCGATTCATAATCGCGATACGGCCCGCCATGGTCATCGCCTCTTCCTGGTCGTGCGTCACCATCACGCAGGTGGCACCCACGCGCTCCAGAATATCGACCACTTCCAGCTGCATCCTGTCGCGCAACTTCTTATCCAGTGCGCCCATCGGCTCATCGAGCAGCAGCAGTTTCGGTCGTTTCGCCAGGCTGCGGGCCAGCGCCACGCGCTGACGCTGACCACCGGAGAGCTGATGCGGTTTGCGTTTAGCAAACTCCTGCATATGCACTAGTGCCAGCATTTCAGCAACCCGGCTGTTGATCTCCCCTTTCGGCAGCCGATCCTGCTTCAGCCCAAAGGCGATATTCTGCTCCACCGTCATGTGCGGAAACAGCGCGTAGGACTGAAACATCATGTTAATCGGGCGCTGATAGGGAGCAACGTGCGACAGATCCTGACCATCCAGCACAATCTGGCCACTGGTTGGCGGCTCAAAACCGGCCAGCATGCGCAGCAGCGTGGATTTACCACAGCCCGAAGCGCCCAGCAGGGCAAAAATTTCACCTTTATAAATGGTCAGACTGACATCATCCACGGCATGCTGCCCGTCAAAGGATTTGGTCAGATTGCGAATTTCCAGCAGCGGCGTTAACGCCTTTGCGGTTTTATTTTGAGGACGGGGAATGGCATCGTTCACAAAGGGTTCTCTCCGGAGCCAGGCGGAACATTGCGGCAAAGTTTGCCGCTAAAAATGGCACAACAGAGGCCGGGGTTGCGCCTCTGTTGCTGATGCGTGACAGGTCAATCCGTTAAGGACGAACTACTTACCACTTTTTACTTTAGTCCATGCGCGCGTACGCACACGATCCAGTTTCGGATCCTGGACTTTCAGCACGAACAATTTCGACATCGCTTCAGGCGTCGGGAAGATACCTGGGTTGTTGCGGACGTCGGCATTGATCAGCGGCAGCGACGCTTTATTGCCGTTGGCGTAGTTCATTTTGTTGGAGACATCGGCGATCACTTTCGGATCCATGATGTAGTTCAGCCAGGCGTATGCGCCGTCGAGGTTTTTCGCATCCTTCGGAATTGCCATCATATCGAAGAAGGCCAGTGCGCCCTCTTTCGGCACGCTGTAGCCCAGATGCACGCCGTTTTTCGCTGCATCGGCACGGTTTTTCGCCTGCAGAATATCGCCCGACCAGCCGATGGCGACGCAGATGTTGCCGTTAGCCAGATCGTTGATGTACTGCGACGAATGGAAGTAGCGGATATTCGGACGCAGTTTCAGCAACAGGTCAGTGGCGGCGCCGGAATACTCTTTAGGGTCAGAGGTGTTCGGATCTTTGCCCAGATAGTTGAGGACCGTGGCGAAAATCTCTTCCGGGGCATCCAGGAAGGAGACGCCACAGCTTTTCAGCTTCTCCAGGTTTTCCGGCTTCAGCACCAGATCCCAGCTGTTGACCGGCGCATCGGCACCCAGTGCGGCTTTGACCTTGTCGATGTTGTAGCCGATACCGGTGGTGCCCCACAGATACGGAATGGCATATTTGTTACCCGGATCGTGCTGCGCCACTTTTTCCATCAGCGCTGGATCGAGGTTTTTGTAGTTTGGCAGTTTGCTCTTATCCAGCGGCTGGAATACCCCGGACTGCAGCTGACGTGCCAGGAAGCTGGAGGATGGCACGACGACATCATAGCCGGTGCTGCCCGCCATCAGTTTGCCTTCCAGCACTTCGTTGGAGTCAAACACATCGTAGACCACTTTAATGCCGGACTGCTTTTCAAAGTTCGGCACGGTATCTGGCGAAATATAATCGGACCAGTTGTAGACGTGCAGCGTTTTATCTTCCGCCATGCTGCTGGCCGACGCGGCCATCAGCCCAGCCGCTACCACAGCTGACAGCCATTTCTGACGTGAGTTGAACATATTTTTCCATCCTCCTGAGCGGGTCATTACAACGCTGCAAACCAGAGATCCCTGCATTGCGTTCCGGACAAAACGTCAGTGACACAATGAATCATTATTCAGCGGGAGTTTAATAGCAAAATCCTATAGCTGAGGCGCAGTTACGCGCCTGTTACAGCCCCGCAAGCATAGCCCCCCCGGTCTGACTGCACCAGACCCCAGCGTAAAAAACGCCTGAAACCGATATTTTATGCATGTTTGAGCTATGAGGTTCGGCTTTGATGGCATAAACCACGACAAATATCTGGCGTTAAAGGGCAAAGTGCAGAATAAAAAATTATCGCGGGGGCGGATGGCGGGCATAAAAAAGCCGTCTCAGGGACGGCTTAGTGGGCGACCATGTCGGGCTTAGTGCAGCACAGAATGAACGCTGGTCACCGGAACGTGCTCTTCTTCTTCGCCCACAATCAGCAGATTGTTGGCAAAGGCTTCCAGGATCACCATGGAGATCTGCTCTTCACTCTGTTTCATAAAGTGTGAGAACTGACCAAAGGTTAATCCGGCAGTGGTGATGATTGACTGACAGACAATGAGCTTCGGCAGATTATCATCCTGAATGTCGATAAATGCTTTTACCGTCAGTGAACTGGCATTGATTTGCGACAAATCGCCGACCAGCGGAATCAGCGCCGTTGGCTTCACTTCAGCCAGCGCCGAAAACAGAATGACGTTGTCGACCAGATCGATTTTGGCGTCAAAAACCCCATCGAAGTTTTGCATGTGCGGCAGATGAAGTGCCTGACAGGCATCGCATTCGAACCAGGTGATATTTTGCTGATCCAGCCAGCGACGCAGCAGGTCGATATCCGGAACGACAAGAGAATCCATCGTAAAATCCCAGTGGGGTGATAAACAGGCGACTTAGCTTACGGAAAAATGGGCGGCGATGCCATGAAAACTGCTGAAAAGCGCGTGTCAGCCAGCGGTTTTAGGACGGAGCCCGGGGATAGCCTGCTGCTCAATCCGCTGAATCATTAACGCGGCGATGTTAAGGTTACTGCTGGTTTCAATGCCTTCCAGACCCGGCGAGGCGTTCACTTCCATTACCAGCGGGCCGCGATGGGCGCGCAGAATATCAACACCAGCCACTTCCAGCCCCAGCGTGGCTGCCGCTTTCACGGCCATCTGCCGCTCCTGCGGTGTAATCTCTGCCGGATACGCTTTGCCGCCGCGATGCAGGTTAGAGCGGAAATCGCCCTCTTTCGCCACCCGCTCAATGGCTGCCACCACCTGATTACCAATCACCAGACAGCGGACATCCCGCCCCTGCGCTTCTTTAATAAACTCCTGTACCAGAATGTGGGCATTCAGGCCGCGAAAAGCATCAATAACGCTCTCCGCCGCCTGACGCGTCTCCGCCAGCACCACACCGATGCCCTGCGTGCCCTCTACCAGCTTAACCACCAGCGGTGCGCCGCCGACCATGGCGATCAGATCGTCAGTGTCATCGGGCGAAGAGGCAAAGCCGGTGACCGGCATATCGATGCCTTCCCGTGCCAGCAGCTGCAGCGAGCGCAATTTGTCCCGGGTGCGGGTAATGGCGGCGGACTCATTCAGGGGATAGCTGCCGCACATCTCAAACTGTCGCAGCACTGCCGTGCCATAGAAGGTAATGGCGTTGCCGATGCGCGGGATAACGGCATCAAAATGGCCCAGCGGCTCACCACAATAGTGAACCGCCGGTGAGGCGGGATTGATATTCATATAACAGGAGAGCGGATCGATGATTTGTACCTCGTGGCCGCGCGCGGCGGCCTCGTCACGCAACCGTCGGCTGGAGTAGAGCGTCTCATCACGTGACAGGATAGCTATCTTCATCGCTGCTCTCGCTTTCTGAATTAACGCGTGGCCCAGCCCTGCTGATGCAGATAGTCGAGCATAAACGGACGCGTCTCTTTAATGATCAGCCGCTGGATCAGCTCGCTCCAGGTTTCGCTACGCTGGTTGCTGTCGCGCTGCTGATAATAGAGTTCTGTGCGGCTATCGTATTCTGCCAGCACCGCCGGATCCAGTGGCTGATAGCGATTCTCATGCACCAGCATCGCATGCGGCATACGCGGTTTGACGTCCGGCTTTGATTCCGGATGCCCCAGGCAGAAACCAAACAGCGGCAGCACAAATTTCGGCAGGCCCAGCAGTTCGGTCACTTCCGTAATGCTGTTACGAATGCCGCCGATAAATACACCGCCCAGATCCAGCGATTCCGCCGCGACCATGGCATTCTGTCCCATCAGCGCGGTGTCGACGCAGCCCAGCAGCAACTGCTCGGCACGGCCCAGTTGCGCATCCGGGCAAATCTGCAGGTGACGGTTAAAGTCAGCGCAGAAAACCCAGAACTCAGGCGCATCCGCGACCCACGTCTGTCCGCCCGTCAGCGTCACCAGCTTGTCACGCAGCGCTTTGTCGGTGATACGGATAATAGAAGAACACTGTAAAAAGCTGGATGTGGACGCCGATTGCGCCGCATTAATAATCGCTTCACGCTGGGCTTCGCTGACCGGCTGGTCAGTAAAGGCGCGGATCGAACGGTGGCTGCACAGTAAATCAATGGTCGGTGTCATAAAGTCTCCAGCAATATTATCTTTTTTTATCAATCTGATTGAACAGCTGTGGCGCGATCGCTTTCGCGGTGCGCCACATTAATAGCCAGGCAGCAGGCAGCATCAGAACCACGCCAGCGATGAACAGCACCGTAGCCAGCGTTTTCACGTCAGCCAGGTCTGGCAGCGGAAGCCAGTGGTTGATCAGCAGCAACGCGCCTAAAATCATCAGGCCGCCAGCCGCCTCCAGCACCACCACAAACCGGGGTAATCTGGCCACACTCTGCATCACATCCTCCTGCCTTAGCGGCTAACTGAGCGTCAATTATGGTCAACAACCCAAAAATTGCGCGGAATACACGGACTACCGTCGTGAAAAAGCTCTTATTTCAGACGCTTCCTGAATGGGCGGCAATAGCGTGCGGGCATCAGACTAACAGGCAAATCCTGCTTTCCTTAAGCGATACGAGCGGGCATCATGATTGCCATTCTCTGTTTCATTGTGTGATATACATCACATAATAGTCGCTGCAAGGAGTTCTCAATGATTGCTGTTATTTTTGGTCGTCCGGGCTGTCCCTACTGTGTCCGTGCCCACGAACTGGCCGACAAACTGACCGCTGAGCGCGATGATTTTAGCTATCAGTATGTCGATATTAATGCAGAAGGCATTACTAAAGCTGACCTGGAAGCGAGCGCTGGCAAACCGGTCAGCACCGTGCCACAGATTTTCGTGGACGAAAAACATATCGGTGGCTACACCGAGTTTGCTGCATGGACTAAAGAGAATCTGGGATTTGTCGCGTAAGCGCCGATAGCCGGAATGAAAAAGGCGAGACAGGATTTCCTGTCTCGCCTTTTTGCTCTCTGCCTGAGGCAAATCAACCGGCACCGTTTAGTTGATTGACGCCATCACAATCTGCATCAACCGCACCAGCAACGCGCCGCAACCTGCCCAGAACAGCGCACTGAGGCTCCAGGCGACTAAGAAGAATCCGCTACTGTGAATAAACAGGCTGTTACTTAACAGCAGAGCTGCCAGTAACGTTCCCCAGAGTCCCATCAGTAACGTGCTTTTTAACGGGCTTTCCACCTGCATCAACGCCATCACAATACCGGGCAACATAAAGAGCAGTAATTCGGGCTGACCACGAAGCGGGCCGGGACCGACCTGCCAGAAATGACAGGTAAAAACAAACACCAGACTATATAGCACCACGCCGCACAGGCGGGTAGTCCAGAGATAAGAACGCTGCGGCATACCACCCCACTGATTAAAAGTAACCCCGACAATAACCTGCTGATATCCCTGATGCGTTCAGATGGAAATAAAAAGAAACAGTTCGCTGTGGCAACGAATGAAAACAGCCAATGGCTGTGAAAGATTTTTGTGATTAGAATAGCGCCGCGGTAAAGGTTCCATTTGCAGTGTTGATACAACAGAACCTCAACGGCTTGCTCACGATAGCGAAAAACAGGCCACTCTTCAATAGCTTACATGTAAACAAGAAGTTAAACAGTGAATATTAACGTCGCAGGATTGTTAAGCGGAAATGACATTTTGTTATTGTTTGTCGTTTTAGCGCTCGGCCTCTGTCTGGGTAAGTTGCGTCTTGGCTCAGTTCAGCTGGGAAATTCGATTGGCGTATTAGTCGTTTCGCTCTTATTAGGCCAGCAACACTTTACGATCAATACCGATGCATTGAGCCTGGGCTTTATGCTGTTTATTTTTTGTGTCGGCGTCGAAGCCGGTCCCAACTTTTTTTCCATTTTCTTCCGCGACGGCAAAAACTATTTCATGCTCGCCATCGTCATGGTGGTCAGCGCGCTGTTACTGGCGCTGGGGCTGGGCAAACTTTTTGGCTGGGATATTGGGCTTACCGCTGGCATGCTGGCCGGATCGATGACCTCCACGCCGGTGCTGGTTGGCGCGGGCGATACCCTGCGGCAAAGCATCACCGATCCAAAGCAGCTTGCACTGATGCAGGATCAGTTGAGTCTCGGCTATGCCGTGACCTATCTGATTGGCCTGGTGAGTCTGATTTTTGGCGCACGCTACCTGCCCCGTCTGCAACATCAGGATCTGCCCACCTGCGCCCAGCAGATCGCCCGGGAACGCGGTCTGGATGCCGACAGCCAGCGTAAAGTCTTCCTGCCGGTGATTCGTGCCTATCGCGTGGGTGCGGAACTGGTGGCGTGGAGTGGCGGCAAGAACCTGCGTGAGCTGGGCATCTATCGTCAGACCGGTTGCTACATTGAGCGCATCCGACGCAACGGTATTCTCGCCAGTCCCGATGGGGATGCGGTGCTACAGCTCGGTGATGATATCTCGCTGGTGGGCTATCCCGACGCACACGCCCGGCTTGATCCCAGCTTCCGCAACGGCAAAGAAGTCTTTGACCGCGACCTGCTGGATATGCGCATCGTCACCGAAGAGATTGTGGTGAAAAACCATAACGCAGTGAACAAACGTCTCAGTAAGTTAAACCTCACCGATCACGGCTGCTTCCTGAACCGCGTGATACGCAGTCAGATTGAGATGCCAATCGACGACAGCATCATGCTGAATAAAGGCGATGTGTTGCAGGTGAGCGGCGAGGCACGACGGGTGAAAAGCGTGGCGGATCGCATTGGTTTTATCGCGATTCACAGTCAGATGACCGATCTCTTAGCCTTCTGCGCCTTCTTCATCGTCGGGCTGATGATTGGTCTGATCACCTTTCAGTTCAGCAATTTCAGTTTTGGTATCGGTAACGCGGCGGGCCTGCTGTTCGCCGGTATCATGCTCGGCTTCCTGCGTGCCAACCACCCGACCTTTGGTTATATTCCGCAGGGCGCGCTCACCATGGTGAAAGAGTTCGGGCTGATGGTGTTTATGGCGGGTGTGGGATTGAGTGCCGGCAGCGGCATTAATCACGGCCTGAGCAGCGACGGCGCGCTGATGCTGCTGTGCGGTCTGCTGGTGAGCCTGATTCCGGTGATCATCTGCTATCTGTTTGGGGCTTATGTGTTGCGGATGAACCGCGCCCTGCTGTTTGGGGCCATCATGGGCGCGCGAACCTGCGCACCGGCTATGGAGATCATCAGTGATACCGCACGCAGTAACATTCCGGCGCTGGGCTATGCCGGGACCTATGCCATCGCCAACGTTTTGCTGACGCTGGCGGGGACGCTGATTGTGATTATCTGGCCGATATTGCCCTTATAAAATTTTTTTGCCTGCGTCCAGAACTTTATAGTTAAGCGATAGTCATAATAAGTGCCACTGCTTTTCTTTGAAATCCCCAAATTGTGGAGCCCGCTGGTCTTTTTCCCGGCGGGTTTTTTTATGCCTTTTTTTCATCTCTGCCCCGCTCCACGACGCCACAATCTGACGCGAAACGGTCATAAAACTTAAACAATTGTGCAACTCATTATCAGATTCAGAGCCTTTCCGTAGACGAATTGCCCTTTAAAAAGCAGGATAGATGACTGTTAAGTTAGCTATTTGTGCTGAGGAATTTATCCCGAAATGGAAGAGCTGAACCACTCACTGTTTACTGCCATCAATGCTACACCGGCTTCTCCCGTCTGGTTAATACATCTGGCGACCTTTATTGCTAAAGACCTGATTGCCATTGTGCCGCTGTTAATTGTGGCGATGTGGCTCTGGGGACCGCGCGATCAGGTTTCTTCGCAGCGGGCGCTGGTACTGAAAACCGGTATGGCGCTGATTTATGCGCTGGCGATCTCCTGGTGTGTCGGCCATCTGTTGCCTCATCCCCGCCCTTTCGCCATTGGTTACGGTTATCAGTTCCTGCATCACGCCGCCGATGACTCGTATCCAAGCGATCATGGCACCACGATTTTCACCTTTGCGCTGGCCTTTATCTTCTGGCATCGCCTCTGGTCGGGTGTGGTGCTGATGGTAGCGGGTTGCGCTATCGCCTGGTCGCGGGTTTACCTGGGCGTTCACTGGCCAATGGATATGCTGGGCGGGTTCCTGGTGGGTCTGCTCAGTTGTCTGGCGTCGCATCTGGCGTGGCAGTTCTATGGCGAGCGGATGCTGGCGGTGATCAACCCGCTCTATCGGGCGCTGTTTGCTTTACCGATTCGTAAGGGCTGGACACAGAATTAATAAAGGGACTGCTCATAAGCCTGAGTCAGGATCTCACAGCGATCGATAAGCTTAACCCGAAGGGAACACGGGCAGAGGAGGAAAGCGTCCCGCGCCATGGATGGCGCGGGCAGAGCATGTCAGGGATGACGGCTTTTGCGTCTTTCCGATCTGACCGTGTTCCCTGAGCAGGCTCTGTCTTACAGCTTACGGAACACACTAATCAACTGTCTCAGGGACGCATCAGCGTCCCTGCTCACTTATGACAGCCACTTCCCGAACCAGCCGTTGAACTTCATCATCACAAAATCAATCATCCGGCTGAAGAAGCCGCCTTCCGGCACATCCTGCAGCACCACCAGCGGACGCTGCTCGATCGTTTTGCCATCCAGCTGGAAGTCGATGGTGCCGACCACCTGATTCTTCTTCAGCGGCGCTTCAAGCTGCGGCGCATTGAGTTTAAAGCTCGCCTTCAGATTCTTCATCTGCCCTTTCGGGATGGTCAGCGCGGCATCTTTCGCCACGCCCAGATTCACCTGACTCTTGTCACCAAACCAGACGCGCTGCTGCGCAAACGGTGCATCCGCTTTAATTGGCGTCACCGTTTCATAGAAACGGAACCCCCACGTCAGCAGCTTTTCACTTTCGCGGAAACGAATCGCATCGCTGGCGGTGCCGAGTACCACCGAGATCAGACGCATATCGCCTTCCGTCGCGGAAGCCACCAGGTTATTGCCCGCACCGGAGGTGTGTCCGGTTTTGATACCATCCACCTTGAGGTTGGTGCTCCACAACAGACGGTTGCGGTTGATCTGACGGATATTGTTAAAGGTGAACTCTTTCTCTTTATTCAGCGCGTACTCTTCCGGCACATCGCGGATCAGCGCCTGAGCAATCAGCGCCATATCCCGCGCCGTGCTGTACTGCCCTTCTGCATCCAGACCATGCACAGTCATAAAGTGGGTGTTCTGCAGTCCCAGCGCCTTCACATAGTTGTTCATCAGACCGATAAACGAATCCTGACTGCCCGCCACATAATCCGCCAGCGCAATACAGGCGTCATTGCCGGACTGGATCACGATTCCTTTATTCAGCTCATGTACCGGAATGCGATCGCCCGGTTTGAGGAACATCAGCGAAGAGCCGCGCAGCTTAGGATTCCCGGTTGCCCAGGCATCCTGTCCCACGGTGACCAGATCATCCGGTTTGATCTTGCCCGCTTTGATCGCCTGACCAACCACATAGCTGGTCATCATCTTGGTCAGACTGGCGGGATCGAGACGCTGATCGGCACTGGATTCGGTTAACACTTTACCGCTGGCGTAGTCGATCAGGATCCACGCTTTAGCATCAATGCCGGGCGCGGCAGGAGCCTGCTCAGCAAAAACGCTGATGGGAGCAAGAATCAGTAATGAGGTGGCAGCAAAGTGCCGCAGGCGAGATGAGAAGCGAGTGTTTGTCATGGGCTTGGCCGGATTGTCCTTGTTAAATCGAAATTCCAGGGGCAGAAAATTCTCACTCAAACGCTAACCGTTGCCGGCAGCGAAAAAAACCGCCGAATCGTAAAGTTTTTTAGAGTTTAGTAGAGTAACCCTGGCATAAGCGCCGCGCGCGCGCCGGTTTTCCGGGATTCTGTCGCTATAAAAACTGAGTTAAATTCCGATTTTTCGCAGAAGAGTTAAGCCCGTCACAAATATCAGTTAACCTGAAAGCCAGTCAGCCGAGGAGACCGACCATGGACTTAGCCCTTTTTGATCTTGATGAAACACTCATTTGTGAAGACAGCACCAGCCTGTGGCTGCGCTGGCTGGTATCACAGGGATTCGCCCCCAGCGAACTGATTGATCAGGAACAGGCATTAATGAATCAGTACTATGCCGGTACGCTGTCGATTGAAGAGTATATGAACAAAACGCTCTCCCCACTGGCGGGTATGGCGACGCTGACCGTTGAAGGCTGGGTGCGCCGCTTCATTCAGCGCGATATCCTGCCCCGCGTCTATCCGGCCGCGCGCGAGCGGATTGAGTGGCACCGGGCGCGCGGCGACAGAGTGATGATTATCTCTGCCAGCGGCGAGCATCTGGTCGTGCCGATTGCCGAGAAGCTGGGAGCCTGTGGCGCGCTGGCGATTGGCGTTGAAATCGTGGATGAGCGCTATAGCGGTAACACCTACGGCACCATGACCTACAAAGAGGGCAAAGTGACCCGACTGGGCGACTGGAAAGCGCTGCAGCAGGAGGAGACGTTTGACCGCACGTGGGCCTACAGTGACTCGATGAACGACCTGCCCCTGCTGGAACAGGCCGATCATGCCCATGTCATCAACCCGGATGAGCAACTGCATCACGAAGCGTTAAACCGCGGATGGCAGGTTTATCACTGGGCACGCTGATTCAGAGCCTCGGTCAATCAGTCTCTTAGCCGCGGGACGCGTCAGCGTCCTGCGCTAATCCCACCTTCAGCAGCTTGCCATTGGCCTCATCGGTCAGCACATAGAGATAACCATCCGGCCCCTGACGCACATCACGAATCCGCGCGCCCTGATCGCCCAACAGACGCTGCTCTTCCACCACTTTCTCGCCGTTGAGACTCAGACGAATCAGGTTTTTCTCTTTCAGTGCGCCGATAAACAGCGAGTTTTTCCATTGCGGAAAACGGGCGCTGTTATAAAACGCCATGCCGCTGATGGCCGGAGAAACCTTCCAGTGATAAAGCGGCTGTTCGGTACCCGCAACATGGGTGCCCTTCGATTCCGGCACTTTTTCGCCGCTGTAGTCAATACCGTACGTTGCCAGCGGCCAGCCGTAGTTCTTGCCCCGCGCCATGATATTCACTTCATCGCCGCCGCGCGGGCCATGCTCGTTTTCCCATATCATGCCGGTCCAGGGATTAAGCGCCAGCCCCTGCGGATTACGCAGTCCATAGGCCCAGATCTCTGGCCGGGCACCGGGCTTTTTAACAAACGGGTTATCGTCCGGCACGCTGCCATCGGCGTTGAGCCGCAGCAGTTTGCCCTGCAGCTTATCGAGGTCCTGCGCCGCGCTGCTGACAAAGTTGTCGCCGAATGCAATCCAGAGATAACCCTGGGTATCAAACGCCAGCCGGGTGCCGATATTGTTGCCGCTGGAGAGCATCGGCGTCTGCCGAATCACCTCGCGGAAATCGCTGAGCTGCCGGTTATCCTGGCTCAGCGTGCCAGTGCCCACCACTGCGCCCGCTTTGCCACTGCTGTTCGCCTCGGTGTAGCTGAGCCAGATGCGACGACTGGTCGCGAAATCGGGTGCCAGCACGACGTCCAGCAAGCCGCTCTGCCGTTCAGCCCACACTTTCGGCACACCGTTGATTGGCTGCGACAGGCCGCCCTGCGGGCTCCAGCTGCGCAGCTGTCCGCTGCGTTCCGTAATCAGCAACGTTTTGTTGTCGGGCAGGAAAGCAATGGACCATGGATGTTGTAACTTATCCTGTAAAACCTCGACCTTGACGTCGGCGGCAAACAACGGCGAGGCGCAAAATAGCGCGCTGCTAAGCAGCAGGGCTGTCGATAAACGGGACATAGGGTTCTCCTGACGGGATAACGTGACCTTAAGCGTAGTCATCCGTCGCGGTGTGAACCTGAGGCTTTACAAAAGATTAAACAGGAAACCCGCTGCAGGACGCAGCGGGTAAAAGACATTACTCGAAGCAGGTATCAGGATTTTCCGACAGGGTAATGAACTGCTTACCACCCTGCGTCAGCGCCATGATGGTGCCGGTTTCGATATCGTAAACCCAGCCGTGCAGACGCAGCTTGCCGTTACGCAGGGCAACGGAGACTGACGGATGCGTCTTCATGTTGTTGAGCTGAGCGATGACGTTCTCTTTAACCATCTCGTTCAGTTTCTTCTCTGGTGAGTCATATTCACGCTGCTCAACCACCGCTTTTGCCGCATCGGCATAGCGCAGCCAGTGCTCAACCGCAGGCATGGTATCCATGCAGGCGCAGGAGGCGATGGCATTCATGGCACCACAATTAGAGTGACCACAGATGATGATGTCGGAGACACCCAGCGCCACCACCGCATATTCGATAGTGGCTGAGACACCGCCTGGCTCCGGGCCGAATGAGGGAACAATGTTGCCCGCATTGCGGATAACGAACAGCTCTCCTGGCTCCTGCTGCGTCACCAGCTCAGGCACCAGACGGCTGTCTGAGCAGGAGATGAACAGCGCTTTCGGATTTTGATTTGACGCCAGGCTTTTGAAAAGATCCTTCCTTTCAGGAAACACATTCTGCTGGAAATTCAGAAATCCGTTGATGATCTCTTTCATTATTTAGCTCTCACATTATCCATTTCATTACCTGAGGGGCATAGCCCCCTCAGTGGGGTTAGCGGGTTTATTATTAATGAAAACAAGTGAATATCAACCCGCGTTTTTGCGTCAGCCGTGAAGCGCTTTCAATTTCAGCGTTTCGCTTCTCTGTCGGGCAGCGGCACCGGAGTGGATTTCTTTTTATAGCACGGGAAGTTACCGGAAACGGCAGGGTCTAATCGACCCGCTTTTTTTGCCTGTGCCGCGGACCGGCTTTTACGCGTTTTTTCACTACTTTACGTCGGGGAGGAGTCAGAGGAAATCTTTCGCCGAATCGGGAGCCGACCCGCAAGAGGTTTCGGGCAGCCCATGCACCAGGCTGCCACCAGGGAAAGAGTCAGCACTCAGCCATACTGCTGCTGATGTGCCTTTTTGCGTCGAATATAGTCCTCGTCTTCACGCAGTTTGTCCCAGTAACCCTTGAAAATGGCCGCCGCAGCGGCCTTTTCCTCGTTGACGCCGCGCGGCAGCTCTTTGCCGTCCGCGTCATACTTGCGCCCGCCTTTGTGGTTGCTGTAACGGCGCGCACGGGTATATCCCATCTGGATAAATTTGCGCGCCATATCCATGCCGACAAAGTCATCCTGACGCCGGTAATCCTCAAACAGCGCCATGATTTTCTCAGCGGACTCTTCGGCAATGGGAACGGTGCGAAAACGCCAGTGAGGCAAAATTTCGCTCTTGTACGGCTCGACCATCAGCACACCCTGCTCGCCTCGCCCGACCTGATAACGTTCGGGATGCTGGCGGAAGTTGATAGTGCTGAAGTCCTGATCATAATCGAAAGGTTTCATCTCTTTAGTTTAGGATCAAGCGCGTCGCGTAGCCCGTCACCGAGCAAATTAAATGCCAGAACCGTGAGGAAGATGGCCAGACTGGGGAAAATGGCCACGTGAGGCGCAATCACCATATCGGCCCGCGCTTCATTCAGCATCGCGCCCCACTCCGGCGTGGGCGGCTGTGCGCCCAGCCCCAGAAACGACAGGCTGGCGGCGGTGATGATGGAGGTGCCAACGCGCATCGTAAAATAGACTACAATCGGCGAGACCGTGCCGGGCAGGATATGCCGCATCAGGATCGTCCAGTCAGATGCACCGATGCTGCGTGCCGACTCAATATAGGTCTGATGCTTCAGCACCAGCGTATTGCCACGTACCAGGCGGGCAAAGGCCGGAATACTGAATATAGCGACCGCCACAATCACGTTGCTCATGCCGCTGCCCATAATCGCCACCACCGCAATCGCCAGCAGAATGCCGGGGAAGGCAAACAGTACGTCACAGATGCGCATGGTGATGCGGTCCCACCAGCCTTCGTAATAACCGGCTAACAGACCAAAGAATGTGCCAATCAGAGCGCCAATCACCACCGAGAAGAAACCGGCAATCAGGGAAATCCGCGTGCCGACCAGCACCCGGCTGAAGATATCGCGGCCCAGCGAATCGACGCCAAAGAAGTGCAACAGTGACGGTCCTTCATTGAGTCGGTCATAATCGAAGTAGTTCTCTGCGTCGAACGGCGCAATCCACGGAGCGATAACCGCCAGCACAATCAGCAGCAGTACAAACGCCCCGGCCAGCATCGCCACCGGCTGATGCCGGAAACGCCGCCAGAACTCTCGCCACGGCGTGCGCACCCGATTCTCCGTCATCAGCGGCATCGTTTTCAGTGCCGCCTCACGTCGCCAGTTTTTCATCGCGACTCCTTAAAGCGAATGGCGGGATTAATCACCGCATAGAGCATGTCGACAAACAGATTGATCAGAATAAACTCCAGTGAAAACAGCAGCACTTCGGCCTGAATAACCGGATAGTCGCGCATCGCCACCGAATCGACCAGCAGACGACCCAGTCCCGGCCAGTTAAACACGACCTCGACGACGATCGATCCTCCCAGCAGAAAACCAAACTGCAGCCCCATCATCGTGACCACCGGAATCATCGCGTTGCGCAGGCCATGTTTCACCACCACCAGCGACTCGCGTACCCCTTTGGCCCGGGCGGTGCGCATGTAATCTTCCTGCATCACCTCCACGAACGAGGCGCGGGTAAAGCGTGCCATGACTGCCGCCACCGCCGCACCTAAGGTGATCGAAGGCAGAATGTAATGTTTCCAGCTGTCGGCACCGACAGTTGGCAGCCAGCCCAGCTCCACCGAGAAGACCTGCATCAGAAGCATGCCCAGCGCAAAGGCGGGAAACGAAATGCCCGACACTGCCAGAGTCATGCCCAGCCTGTCGGGCCAGCGGTTACGCCAGACAGCCGAAACGATACCGATGGTCATGCCAAAAATCACCGCCCAGATCATGCTGGCCAGCGTCAGCCACAGGGTCGGCATAAAGCGCGAGGCGATCTCATCCGCAACCGGGCGTTTAGAAACCATCGACTGGCCGAAATCGCCCTGCAGCGCATTCAGCATGAAGTGCCAGAACTGCTGAGGCAGCGGCTGATCCAGTCCCAGCTCCTGACGCACCAGTGCCACCACGGAGGCATCGGCTTCCGGCCCGGCGATCAGGCGTGCGGGATCTCCCGGCAGCAGGTGAACAAACAGGAACACCAGCACCGCCACAATCAGCAGCGTCGGGATTAGCCCAAAGAGTCGTTTGAGAAAATAGTTAAACATGCAACATCCTGCAGCTGCGGCCAGCCACATGGGCTGGCCGGCTCCGTTACTTCAGAGTGGCCTCATCAAAATTGAATGAGGTATCGGGCATCACATAAAAACCGCTGAGGTTTTTGCTGTTGGCAGAAACCAGTTGCTCAACCACCAGCGGAATCCACGGATGGTCCTGCCAGATGGTGTCCTGCGCATCTTTATAGAGACGCGCTTTCTCTGCACGGTCAGTGGTTTTCAGCGCATCGGCCAGATCTTTATCCACCTTAGGATTGCTGTAGAACGCCGTATTGAAGATCGCCGGTGGCCAGGCTGCGGTCGCGAACAGTGGCGTCAGCGCCCAGTCTGCTTCGCCGGTTGAGGCAGACCAGCCGGTGTAGAACATCCGCACACCGCTCTCTTTCTGACCTTTGCCTTCCACTTCAGCGGCACGCTGGCCCGCATCCATTGCCGTGACTTTCACCTTCACGCCAACCTGCGCCAGCTGCTGCTGGGTGAACTGCAGCACTTTCTGCGCGGTGCTGTGGTTATGTGACGACCAGAGCGTGGTCTCAAATCCGTTCGGGTAGCCCGCTTCTTTTAGCAGTGCCCGAGCTTTGGCGGGATCGTAACTGATGGCCGGATAGGTCTGCGCAAAGTCTACGGCAGGCGGCACGATGCCGGTAGCCGGTGTGGCGTAACCGGAGAAAGCCACCTTCGCCAGCGCCTGACGGTTGATGGCATATTCCAGCGCTTCACGTACCTTCGGGTTGTCGAACGGCTTCTGCGTGACGTTGAGGCTGATGTAACGCTGCATAATCGAAGGCGAGGTCACCACATCCAGCTTGCTGTTCTTCTCCAGCAGCTTCACCTGCTCATACGGCACCGGGAACGCAAAGTTCGCTTCGCCGGTCTGCAGCATCGCCGCACGGGTGTTGTTGTCCACCACCGGACGCCAGGTGATGCTGTCCAGTTTCGGATAACCCGGCTTCCAGTAGCCGTCCCACTTCTTCACCTTCACAAAATCGGTCTGGTTCCAGGTTTCAAACACAAACGGTCCGGTTCCCACCGGATGGAAACCGATCTCTTTGCCATATTTTTTCAACGCGGTGGGCGAAATCATCGCCGCCGCCGGATGGGCCAGGTTGTTGATAAAGGCCGAGAACGGCTCTTTCAGCGTCACTTTTACCGTGGTCGGATCCACTACTTCGGTGCTGGCGATGCGCTTAAACAGGTTGTAGCGCTTGAGATGGTTATCCGGGTTGCTGGCGCGATCGAGGTTGACCTTGACCGCTTCCGCATTGAAGTCCGTGCCATCCTGGAATTTAACGCCGGGACGCAGTTTGATGGTGTAGGTCAGTCCGTCGGCGCTGGCCTGATAGCTCTCTGCCAGCACGTTAGTCAGTTTCATATCCTTATCGAAGCCAAACAGGCCCTGATAGAAGGATTTTGCGACCGCCTGCGACAATGTGTCGTTGGCGTCATACGGATCGAGCGTGGTGAAGTTGGACGCGACGGCAATCACCGCATCCTGTGCTGCCCAGGCGGGCAATGTCATTGCGCTGCTTAACACGCCAGCCGCCAGTAACCCTTTACGCATCGTCATCTGCATCTTGTTCTCCTGTAATCCCTGTCGGGTTGGTCGCCGTGGCGACATCTTCACTGTTCAGGTCGCGCTGATAACGTGGCGGGCGACGAAATGGCCCGGAGCCACCTCCATCAGCGGCGCCACTTCAGGTTCATCCCCTAACGCATGGATCGGGCTGGGGATCTCATCGACCAGTAAGGCGCGTTCGCGACGCCGGTGAGCCGGATCGGCCACCGGCACCGCGGCCATGAGTTTTCGGGTGTAGGGATGCTGAGGTTGCTCGAACACCGCCTGACGCGGCCCCATCTCGACAATCTGACCGAGATACATCACCGCCACGCGGTGGCTGATACGCTCCACCACCGCCATATCGTGGGAAATAAACAGGAAGGCGATGCCAAACTCGCGCTGCAGGTCGAGCATCAGATTAATAATCTGCGCCTGAATCGACACATCCAGCGCCGAGACGGACTCATCGGCGATCACCACTTTGGGGTTCAGCGCCAGCGCGCGGGCAATACAGATACGCTGACGCTGCCCGCCGGAAAACTCATGCGGATAACGCTGAGCATGTTCCGGCAGCAGTCCCACTTTATCCAGCAACCAGGCGACGCGCTGCTCCGCCTCACGACGCGGCATCGCTTTATGGACCAGCAGCGGCTCCATAATTGAGAAGCCGACCGTCAGCCGGGGATCAAGCGAGGCGTAGGGGTCCTGGAAGATAAACTGAATATCGCGTCGCAGATGGGCCAGCGCGGCACCCGAAAGGTGGTCTATCCGCTGGCCGTCAAATGTCAGCGTGCCGCCCTGACTGGCCACCAGCTTCAGCAGCGATCGCCCGGTGGTCGATTTACCACAGCCGGACTCCCCCACCAGCGCCAGCGTCTCACCGGCATAGAGATCAAAACTGACTTTTTCCACGGCGTGAACACGGCTTTTGACGCGGTTCAGCAGGCCGCCGCGAATATCAAAGCGGGTAACCAGATCGCGCACCTGCAAAATCGGAGGCTGAAGGCGGCGTACGGTATCCTGCGGCACATCATTAACGGCATCGCTGTGCAGCAAGGGGAATTTGGCGGGTAAGGGCTGGCCCTGCATCGAGCCGAGCTTTGGCACCGCCGCCAGCAGCGCCTGGGTATAGGGCTGCTGTGGTGCGCTGAACAGTTCGGCCACCGGGGCATTTTCCACCACTTCGCCGCGATACATCACCTGAACCCGGTCGGCCATTTCGGCGACCACGCCCATATCGTGCGTGATAAAAATCACCCCCATCTGCATCTCTTTTTGCAGCACGCGGATGAGCTGCAGAATCTGCGCCTGAATGGTGACGTCGAGCGCAGTGGTCGGCTCGTCAGCAATCAGTAATGCCGGTTTGCAGCAGAGCGCCATCGCGATCATCACGCGCTGACGCATCCCGCCCGACAACTGGTGCGGAAAGCGGGATAAGACATTTTGCGCATCGGGAATACGCACCAAATCCAGCATCCGGCGCGCCTCGGCCAGCGCACCGGCGTGGCTCAGCCCCTGATGCAAACGAATGGATTCGGCGATCTGCTCGCCTACGGAGAAGACCGGATTCAGCGAGGTCATCGGCTCCTGGAAGATCATCGCCATATCCGCGCCGCGCACCCGGCGCATCTGACCTTTTGAGGCGCGCATCAGATCCAGCACGTCACCGTTGCGACGACGCAGCTGCACCTCGCCGCTGACGATTCCGCCCGCCTGTTCAATCAGTCGCATCAGCGCCAGCGAGGTGACCGATTTCCCGGAACCTGACTCACCCACCAGCGCCAGGGTTTCGCCGCGAAACAGATCGAGCGACAAATGACGCACCGCGTCCGTGACGGTGTCTTCATGCTGAAAACGCACATTGAGGTCGCGCACCGCCAGTACCTGCTCAGGGGCCAGCGGCGGTAACGTTTGCCTGTCGCTCATTACTGCTCCTTAACTTTCGCGATAGATAGCGACTTCCGCCGCTTCGCCGACCCGCGCAACGCCCCGGTACATGCCTTCGCTGTTAAACGGCAGCGCCACGTTGCCTGCGCGATCGACCGCAATCAGCCCGCCGCTGCCGCCCAGTTCCAGTACGCTGTCATGAATGACGTTAACCGTAGCCTGCTGTAGCGAACGTCCGGCGTAGCGCATCTGCGCAGCCACATCGTAGGCCGCCAGCGTACGCATAAAGACTTCACCGGTGCCGGTACAGGAGACCGCTACGCTGTCGTTGCTGGCGTAGCAGCCCGCACCCGGCAGCGGCGAGTCACCGACCCGCCCGGCCTGTTTGTTGGTCATACCGCCCGTAGACGTCGCAGCAGCAAGGTTGCCCGCCAGATCCAGCGCGACCGCACCTACCGTGCCGAACTTACGGTCCGGGTCGAGCGGATCGTCGCTGTGCGCAGCGCCATCATGGTCCAGTACCGCCGTATCGCTGTTCAGCGCACGCTGCAGTTGATCCCAGCGTTCCGGCGTTGAGAAGTAATCAGGTGGAACCGTTTCCAGTCCGTTCGCCACTGCAAACTGCTCCGCGCCCACGCCAATAAAGAGCACATGCTCGCTTTTTTCCAGCACGGCACGTGCCGCCAGCACCGGATTGCGAACCTGCGTGACGCCCGCGACCGCGCCCACCTCCAGCGTGCGGCCATCCATAATGCAGGCATCGAGTTCATGGGTGCCCTGATGGGTGAACACGGCACCTTTACCGGCGTTGAACAGCGGACACTCTTCCAGCAGTCGCACCGCCTCGGTCACCGCATCGAGTGCGCTGCCACCCTGAGCCAGTATCTGCTGACCCTGAGTGACAATATCGTGTAGCGCCTGACGATAGCGTTGTTCCTTTTCGGCGCTCATTGCTGCGCGCGAAATCGCACCTGCGCCGCCGTGAATGGCGATCACTGCATTGACCATAACGCTCTACCCTGTGGTTGCTTCAGGACGAAAAACACTGATTTAAAATGGTTTTCACCCGATTCAGGTGATTTTTGACTATAGAAAGCCTGCTAAGTGTTGTAAAGCGGAAACTGTTCCTGTGGTTATAACCTTTTCTTACCACTCTATTTCCTTTTTGCCATAACAACCGGCGCGCCAGCCCGACACCGATGTGACTCAGCGGCCATTCCGACCCATAATAGGCAGCATCTGAGTTAACCAGGCTGGACTGTTCATGGAAAGTTTTACTGCAGGTTTGATCTCCCTTGAGGAGGCGCAACAAAAGATGCTGACGCAGCTGACGCCCGTCACCGACTCACTGAGCGTGTCGCTGGCCGAAGCGGTCGGCCGCATTACGGCAAAAGCTGTGACCTCGCCGATTGCGGTGCCGCCCTTTGATAACTCCGCAATGGATGGCTACGCCGTCAGGCTGGCGGATGTCAGCAGCGGACAGCCGTTGCCGGTGGCAGGTAAAGCCTTTGCGGGTGCGCCGTACAGCGGTGAGTGGCCGCAGGGCAGCGTGATTCGCATCATGACCGGTGCGCCAGTGCCCGCAGGCTGTGAAGCGGTGGTGATGCAGGAGCAGACCGAAACCCAGGGCGAGGCGATTGTGATCACCGCGCCGGTGCGTCAGGGACAAAATATCCGTCTGACCGGTGACGACATCCAGCCAGGCCACGTGGTGCTGGAAGCGGGAACCCGTCTGGGTGCTGCCGAACTGCCGCTGCTGGCTTCGCTGGGTATCGCGCAGGTCAGCGTGCTGCGAAAACTGCGGGTCGCTATCTTCTCCACCGGCGATGAACTCCAGCCGGTCGGCGAGCCGCTGGCTGAAGGCCAGATTTACGATACCAACCGTTTTGCCGTCTCACTTATGCTGCATAAGCTCGGCTGTGAGGTCATCGACCTTGGCATCATCAAAGACGATCCCGCAGCCCTTCGCGCTGCCTTTGAGGAAGCCGATCGGCAGGCCGACGTGGTGATCAGCACCGGCGGGGTCTCAGTCGGCGAAGCGGACTTCACCAAAAGCATGCTGGAAGAGCTGGGCGCGATCAGCTTCTGGAAGCTGGCGATCAAGCCCGGCAAGCCGTTTGCCTTTGGCCGCCTCAACAGCAGCTGGTTCTGCGGTCTGCCGGGCAATCCCGTTTCCGCCGCCGTGACCTTTTATCAGCTGGTGCAGCCGCTGCTTGCCACCCTCACAGGCCAGCAAAAATCCGCCTTGCCACCTCGTCAGAAAGTGCGCTGCGCCTCGCGACTGAAAAAGTCACCGGACCGCCTCGACTTCCAGCGCGGCATCCTGCGCCAGAATGCACAGGGTGATCTGGAGGTGGAGACCACCGGCATGCAGGGTTCGCACGTTTTCAGCTCTTTCGCCCAGGCTAACTGTTTCATTGTGCTGGAACGGGATCGCGGCAACGTTGAGCCGGGCGAATGGGTTGAGGTAGAACCGTTCAACGCGCTGCTGGAGGCGTAAATGCTGCCTGAATTAAGCGATGAGGAGATGCTGCGCTACAACCGACAGATTGTCCTGCGCGGCTTTGATTTCGACGGTCAGGAGCGGCTGAAAGCCAGTCATGCGCTGGTCGTCGGGCTGGGCGGACTTGGCTGTGCTGCCGCGCCCTATCTGGCTTCTGCTGGCGTCGGCAATCTGACGCTGCTCGACTTCGATACCGTGTCGCACTCCAACCTGCAACGGCAGCTCCTGCATCATGATGCGGATATTGGCCGCGCCAAAGTAGACTCCGCCGCGCAGAGCCTGGCCGCCATCAATCCGCACTGCCAGTTGCATCCGGTCAACGGACAACTGGATGATGCGGCGCTGCTGACGCTGATTACCCGGCAGCAGGTGGTGCTGGACTGCACCGACAACGTTGCGGTGCGTGAGCAGCTTAACCGGCTCTGTCGGCAGCAGCGGGTGCCACTGGTTTCCGGCGCTGCGATTCGGATGGAAGGTCAGATCAGCGTATTCAACTGGCAGCCCGGTACACCCTGCTATCGCTGCATCAGCCGCCTGTTTGGCGAACAGACCCTGAGTTGCGTGGAAGCGGGTGTTATGGCTCCCCTGGTTGGCGTGATTGGTGCGATGCAGGCAATGGAAGCCATTAAAGTGCTGACCGCATTCGGCACACCCGCCACCAGCCGGTTGCTGATGTACGATGCGATGAGCGCGGAGTTTCGCAGCATGAAAGTCGCGCAGGACGCGCATTGTGAAGTGTGTGGCGGTGGGGCTTAATCCTCAGCGGGTATCCTTTCGCAGATAGCTCAAAACTTAAAGCGAAGGGAGCATACGCCTGTAGCAAAGCATCGCGGGCCAGGGACAAAAACGCCGGGAGCGTTTTTGAACAACGCAAAGCGTTGGCCCGTTTACGGGCGCACCTCAGGGATGAGGTGCGTAATCGCCCGCGCTGAGCCTGCCATGGATGGCGTCTTTTGCGTCTTTACGAAAGGCGTATGCTTCCTGAAGCCCGCACAGTGGTGACGTTTTACCTGCTTCGGAAACACGGTCAGATCGGAAAGTCGCTTAAACCATCCTTGGGCGCTCTGCCCGCGCCATCCCTGGCGCGGGACGCTTTCCTCCTCTGACCGTGTTCCCTGCGCCTTAAACATTTGCGTTGCTGTCAGATAATCTCCGAGCCTGGCATGCTGCTCACCCCATCCCAGCTGATAAGCTGAAAGCATATAACCCACTAATCGGCAAAAAAAACGGGGTGGCCTGCGCCACCCCGTTTTTTATCAGACGATACCCTGACTGCGCAGGTAATCTTCGTAATTACCGGTGAAGTCCACCACCTTGTCTGCTTTCAACTCAATCACGCGGGTTGCCAGCGAGCTGACAAATTCACGGTCATGCGAAACAAATACCAGCGTGCCTTCATACATCTCCAGCGCCATATTGAGCGATTCAATCGACTCCATATCGAGGTGGTTAGTCGGCTCATCCATAATCAGAATGTTCGGTTTTTCCATCATCAGCTTACCGAACAGCATACGACCCTTCTCACCACCGGAAAGCACTTTGGCCGGCTTCTTAATATCATCCTGCGAAAACAGCAGACGACCAAGAATACCGCGAATGGTCTGCTCATCATCGCCAGGCTGTTTCCACTGACTCATCCAGTCAAATACTGTCAGGTCATTGGCAAAATCATCGGCGTGATCCTGAGCGTAATAACCAATACGCGCATTCTCTGACCATTTAACGGTGCCATTATCTGGCGTAAGCTGACCCACCAGCGATTTCAACAGTGTCGACTTACCAATACCGTTGGCACCGATTACCGCCAGCTTCTCACCCACTTCCAGCAGCAGATTTAAATTCTTAAACAGCGGACCGTTATCAAAGCCTTTCGTTAAACCTTCCACTTCCAGCGCATTACGGAACAACTTTTTGTCCTGCTCAAAGCGGATAAACGGGTTCTGACGACTGGAAGCTTTCACTTCATCCAGTTTAATTTTATCCATCTGCTTAGCGCGAGATGTCGCCTGACGAGATTTAGAGGCGTTGGCGCTAAAACGACTGACGAACGATTGTAAGTCAGCAATCTGCGCTTTCTTCTTCGCGTTATCCGATAACAGACGTTCACGTGCCTGCGTTGCAGCGGTCATATATTCGTCATAATTACCGGAATAAACCCGCAGCTCGCCATAATCCAAATCGGCCATATGGGTGCAGACCATATTAAGGAAGTGACGGTCATGCGAAATGATAATCATGGTGCTGTCACGCTCGTTCAGCACCTGCTCCAGCCAGCGAATAGTATCGATGTCCAGGTTGTTCGTTGGTTCGTCGAGTAACAAAATATCGGGATTTGAAAACAGCGCCTGCGCCAGCAACACACGCAATTTAAAGCCCGGCGCAATTTCGCTCATCGGGCCGTAATGCTGCTCAACCGGAATACCCACACCGAGTAATAACTCACCGGCACGGGACTCAGCGCTATAGCCGTCCATCTCACCGTAAAGCGCCTCAAGATCGCCGACTTTATACCCCTCTTCTTCGCTCATCTCTGGCAAAGAATAAATCCGGTCGCGCTCCTGCTTCACTTCCCATAATTCATGGTGACCCATGATTACGGTGTCCAGCACGCTGAATTGTTCAAAGGCGAACTGATCCTGACGCAACTTACCGATGCGCTCATTAGGATCGTAAGAGACGTTGCCGCCTGAAGGCACCAGATCGCCACCCAAAATCTTCATGAAGGTGGATTTTCCGCTGCCGTTCGCACCGATTAAACCGTAACGATTACCGCCGCCAAATTTAACGGAGATATTTTCGAACAGTGGCTTGCTGCCAAACTGCATGGTGATATTGCTGCTAACTAACACGGCATTGACCTTTGTGAAGAAATGGATGAAAAAACGGCGGCTATTATGCCAGATGTGACGCAGCGCACGCCAGCGTCAGGCGTGGATTCCTGGCGGGGTGATTGATATCCCGGCATAAATAAAAAAGCCGGAGGGCCATAATGGCCCCCCGGCTCCCACTTACAAGGATTGTGTCGATCAATCGATCAGGAAACTGTCCAGGCTTTTACCGGAATCCAGCGCTTTCTTAATCGCTGCCGGGGTACGGCCCTGGCCAGTCCAGGATTTCTGCTCACCGTTTTCGTCAGTGTAAGAATATTTAGCAGGACGCGGCGCACGCTTGGTACGTTTTTTCCCGCTTTCCAGCGCACCTAATAATTCATTAGGATCGATGCCGTCAGCCAGCAGCATTTCGCGATATTTAGACAGCTTTTCTTCTTTTTCGCGATTCTGCGTCTCTTCTGCTTCTGCTTCTTCGCGGCGCTCAGTAACAACAACAGTTAATTTTTCCAGGATCTCTTCAAGATCGGTCAGTGGCAGTTCACGAGCCTGGGCACGTAATGTGCGAATATTGTTCAGTACCTTAAATGCGTCACTCATCACAATGTCCTTGATTAAGGGGGGTTAATAAAACTGTAGCGCCAAGACTACCTAATTCAAATAAAAAAATAAATTATTTTTACGCTACAGATAATTCTTAAGTATTAATTCAGCCAAAAACCCACTATTAAAAATGCTAGTGCCTGACGTTTTATTAACGCTGAATTAACAACAAATCGCCCTTTTACTTAGCCAATGAAAACGATTTCAGCCAGATTACAACGGTAGTGTGCAGTTAACGCTCTCCGCTAAAAGCGGGCTGTGCAGCATTATTATTTGCAATCAGGCTCCCGGCAATAACAGATTAAAACGGTGGCCCGACTGCGATCCCTGTCACACCAGCTTACAGATTATGCTTAAAAAGCCACCCGCAGCACCGTGAAATAGCGCAAGAGAATTACCGCTCTGCATTTTTTTTATTATGTCCCCTGCCGCTGGTTAATCCTTTTTTTACCGCTGCGATTTGCAGCAGAGTCGGATTAATCGCAGCGTGCTCCGCTGCGCAATAACAGCTTTGCCTGGCTCAGCCTGGTGTAAGGTGCTTTATAAAAGCATCAAAGAAATAAACTCACAAAGGTGACGCAGCTCAAAAACCGGAATCCAGGATGTGCCAGTAGCATAAGAATAACCGCCAGCCAGACCGACCGATAATATCCCTGCTGTTGTCTGTAGTTTATTTTCTGCTGACTGCACCGGACAGGGTGAAGCTGAGATACCTATTTATTCAACGGGTTAGATCATCGTAAACGACGTTGAGAGGCTGAAACTTTCTGTTTTAATCGAAATGAAGGAGAGAGATAAAGCGGTCACTGCGCAGAGGCAGTGACCGCCGGAGGACTAATTCGCCTGCGTGGCCGGGCCAAATACCGGGTAGTCCGGCATATCAACGTTCTGGTATGTTTCCCAGCCGCCGCCCAGTGCTTTATAGAGCGCCACTAAATCGAGTGCGCTCTGCATCCGCGCCTGCGTCGCCTGCTCCTGCGCCTGTGCCAGCTGACGCTGCGCATCCAGCACCTCCAGGAAGGTCGAGAGCCCCTGACGATAACTGTCGCTGGCGAGATCAAAGGCACGCTGCAGGGCGCCGGTTGTCTCATCCAATGCCGTAACGCGCTGTTGATCGGCACGGTAGCTGACCAGCGCATTCTCCACATCCTGCAGCGCCGTCAGCACCGTCTGACGATAATCCAGCGCGGCGCTGGCTTGTTGCGCCCGCGCTAACTTCACGCTCGACACCAGCTGTCCGCCCTGGAAAATCGGAATCGATAACGACGGGCCGTAGCTGTAGAAATGGCTGCTCCAGTTATCCAGATAGCTGACGTCGGTGTTGCGCACGCCCAGCTGGCCGGTCAGAGACAGACTCGGGAAAAGCTGCGCGACAGACACGCCGATCTCAGCGGTTTGTGCATGCAGCGTCGCTTCAGCCTGACGAATATCAGGACGACGGCGAGCCAGCGTGGAAGGAATGCCCACCTGAACAAACTGCGGCAGCGGGGGTAACGCTTTTGGCGTACTGAGTTCAGCATCCAGCGCGCCCGGCGTTTTGCCGAGCAGCACCGCTAACCCATTCATCGCCTGCCGTGCCTGTGCCTGATACTGCGGCAGTTGCGCCTGCAGCGTGCTGAGCTGGGCACGGGCATTTTCCACATCGGTCAGCGGAGCCAGACCATTACGCTGCTGGCTCTGGGTCAGCTCGGTCGTCTGCTGCGCAATCTCAATCTGCTGTTGCAGTGTCTGAATGGTGCTCTGCGCGCCTCGCAGCTGCAGCCAGGCCCGCGCCACTTCGGCTTCCAGCGAAACCAGCGCATCATTGCGTTGTTCTATCGCGGCCTGCTGCTGGGCATTGGCGGCCTCAACCTGACGGCGTACTTTGCCCCACAGGTCGAGCTCCCAGCTGGCATCAAAGCTGCCCTGATAGAGATTAACCGGCTGGGTCAGGCCATTCAGCTGGCTGGCCACGTTGCTGTCGAGCTGATCGGTTGCGCCATTGGATTCCAGCAAGCCTTTAAGCCCGAGCTGCTGACGCGTCACTTTGGCTGAACCACTCAGACTGGGTAACAGACTGCCCTGCGCCTGCGTCAGCTGTTCACGCGCGCCAGCAATGCGCAGCACCGTCTGCTGCAGGCTCAGATTGCCCGCGATGGCCCGCTCAATCAGGCTGTCGAGCTGCGGATCGTTGAAGCTGCGCCACCAGCGGGAATTAATCGCGGCATTTTGCGGCTTCGACGCTTCCTGCGAATCCAGGGTGTTATAGCTACCCGGCACGACAGGTTTCGGTGCCTGATAGTCAGGCCCGACGGCGCAGCCCGCAAGCCCAAGGGCCAGCAGTAAACTCAGGGGTTTCAGGCGATGAGAGTAAAAAACCTTCATGTTAGTGTGCTCCTGCACTGCCTTCGCTCTTAATCGGCGACAGCAGCCAACAAAATGGAATCAAAATCAGGGCGACAATACTCAGGCCTGAGAAGACATCGATGTAAGCGAGAATACGCGACTGCGCAATCATCTCCTGATAGAGCTGTCCGGTTGCCAGCGTGACGGGATCGCCCACCGCCGAGGTAAAGTCACGTATCGCCTGCGCCCAGTGCTGAAGCGTAATGTTGAACGGCTCGTTCAGCGGCGTCATGTTATGCACCATATGCGCCGACCGCGCCTGTGCGCGCTCGGTGATGGCCGCGGTCGAGAGTGAGATCCCAATCGATCCAGCCACGTTTCGGAACATGGTAAACAGCGCCGAGGCGTCCGCATTAAGCCGCTGCGGAATAGTGACAAAGGCGATCGTCGTCAGCGGGACAAACAGGAAACCCAGCCCGATTGACTGTGCGCTGCGCATCATCACCAGCGTTTTGAAATCGACATTCGGCGTTAAAGTGGCGGAGTAGAAAAATGCCACGGCCAGACAGCTGAAGCCAAAGGCGATGATGTATCGCGTCTGCACAATCGGCATCAGTTTCAGCACCAGCGGAATCGTCAGCACGATCAGTACCGCGCCGGGCGACAACACCAGCCCTGACCAGGTCGCGGTGTAACCCAGATCCTGCTGCGCCAGCTGTGGCAGCACCACGGAACTGCCGTACAGAATCATCGCCATGCCCGCCATCAACAGCCCGGCCACCCAGAAGTTGCGGTCTTTCATCACCAGAATATCGACCACTGGCTTACGGGCATACATCAGCCAGTAGATGGCCCCGACGATGCCGACCAGCGCCAGAACAGCAAACAGTACGATGAAGTGCGAGGCGAACCAGTCCTCATCTTCTCCACGATCCAGCATCACCTGCAGACAACCCAGCCCTAAGGTAATCAGGCTGATACCGATGTAATCGATCTTCAGTTTACCTTTGGCCCATTTACGCTCCCACGGTGGATCTTCCAGCAGCTGATAGATCGCCAGCACAGTCAGTACGCCCACCGGAATGTTAATAAAGAACACCCAGCGCCAGCTGTAGTTGTCGGTGATCCAGCCCCCTAATGTCGGGCCAATAACCGGTGCGACGATAATGGCGATAGAGGAGAGACCAAAGGCCTTGCCGCGATCTGCCGGCTTGAAGTAGTCCAGCAGCACGGACTGCTGAACCGGCTGCAATCCGCCACCAAAAAAACCCTGCAGCACGCGAAACAAAATGATCTGCCACAGTTCCGTTGCGATACCGCACAGGAACGAGCAGATGGTGAACATCACGATGCAAATCAGGAAGAACTGTTTACGGCCAAACAGCCGGCTGAAGAACGCAGAGATAGGCAGCACAATGCCGTTCGCTACCAGATAGGAGGTCAGCACCCACGTTGACTCATCGTAACTGGAGGAAAGCGAACCGGCGATGTGCGGCAGCGCCACGTTGACGATGGTGGTGTCGAGGATCTCCATAAACACCGCCAGCGTCACCGTGATCGCCACTAACCACGGATTACTGGCCGGTTTCCAGCTCTGCGCCGTACTCATTCCACCGTTACCTTCGGTTCAACTGAGAGACCCAGCGGCAGGGGATGATTCGGATCCAGGCCCTTGTCGATCACGATTTTCACCGGCACGCGCTGAACGATTTTCACGTAGTTACCGGTGGCGTTTTCTGACGGGAAGGTTGAGAAGCGCGAGCCAGAGCCCATCTGGATACTGTCGACGTGTCCTTCCAGTTTCATATCCGGCCAGGCATCAACGCTGATTTCGACTTTGTCGCCCGGATTCATGCGTTGCAGCTGAGACTCTTTGAAGTTTGCGGTCACCCAGATTTCAGGTGAGACCAGCGAGAACAGCGATGAACCGGCCTGCACCAATGTGCCCAGCTGAACGTTACGCTTGGTGATAAACCCGTCATAGGGTGCGCGAACCTGGGTATAGGAGAGATTAAGATCGGCCGTGCTTAACTGCGCTTTCGCCTGCTCAACCTGTTGCTGACGCGCTTCAACATTGGTCTCCTGCTGACGAATCTGCAGGGCAACCTGTGACGCGACTTCAACCTGGGCTTTCGCACTCTGCAACTGTGCCTGCGCCGAACGTAACTGCGCGGAGGCGCTGTCGATATTACGCTGACTGGTCGCGCGCGGGTCAACGCCACGCTGGCGACGATAATCCGCCTGCGCATTCAGCATATTCGCTTCCGCTTTAGCCTGATCGGCCAGAGCCTGATCGCGCTGTGCCGGATACTGCACCTTTGACAGCGCCAGCTGGGCCTGCGCCTGATGCAATTGAGCCACCGCTAAACCGAGCTGCGCATTCGCCTGCTCACGCTGGGCACGGTTGTCGCTGGGATCGATCTCCACCAGCAGATCGCCCTTCTTCACCCGCTGGTTATCTTTTACCAGTAGCTTTACGACATAGCCGGAGGCTTTAGGCGCAATGGTAACGGCATCGCTTTCGGTAAAGGCGTCGTCGGTAGTTTCAATATTGCGGGTAGATAACCAGAACCACAGACCGACAATCAGCATAATCACCACCACTACCGCCAGAATAATCAGCGGCTTTTTACCGGGGCGTTTGCGCTCAGGCTGCTTGTCGTTGTCCTGATTTTCCTCTGGCTGACGGCTTTTATCCGTCGCGTTTTCTGCGTCCTGCTGGTGTGGATCGCGTTGATTATTCTCGCTCATAGTTCCCATCACTGGCTAAGGCCCTGATTCCGGGCATAAAGGTCCTGTTAACCTTATATCGGAAACTGACAAAATCCAGTGCAACTTTACGAAACTTGAGGAATGGCGCACATCCTGCCACCTCTGAGTGGCAGCAGGATGCGTCGGGCCTAATTAAGCAACCGCAGAAGCAGCCAGCCGCTGGCCATTGACCAGGCCAGCAGAGGAAGGGAAAAGAGATGGAATTGCCACCAGACGGCGCGATCTTTCGCCATACGCAGGGCAATCAGGTTAGCCAGTGAACCCGGCAGCAGACCAAATCCGCCAATGTTGACCGCCCAGGCGAGCAGTTCGGTCGGCGGGACTTTTTGCAGCAGCAGAATCGTGGCCGGGACGTTACTGATCACCTGTGACAGACCAATCGCCAGCAGGTAGAGCTGTGCCTGACCGAAGTGTGCCACCGCATCAAAGTGAGCCTGCATCACCGGCAGACGGGTCAGCAGGAAGACGTCAACAAACATGGCGATAAACACCGCCAGCAGGCTCCAGTCGATGCGTTGCAATACCTGACGCGCCATCACCATAAAGGTGGCGAGGATCAGCAGCAGTATCCAGCCGGTGATCTCCAGCTCCAGACCGGCGATAAACAGCAGGTACAACACCACGCTGACGATAAACAGCGGCTTCTGCCACTCCGGCTGCTCCGGATTATCATGCTTATCAATCGACCGCTTTGAGAAGCTGAACCAGGTCAGTACCACCAGGCTCAACAGCAGCCAGGCGGCCAGCGGCAGCATCTGCACAATGAATCCAATCACGCTGAGCTTGCCGTGACTCCACAGCAGAATGTTTTGCGGATTGCCGACCGGCGTCAGCAGCGATCCGGCATTAACCGCCAGTGCCTCGAAAATGATCAGTCGCGAGATAGGTAAATGTGAGAACTTCCGCAGCGTTAACGTCAGCGGCACCAGAATAAACAGCGCCACATCGTTGGTCAGAAACGTCGAGAGCAACGCAGCAGCCAGCACCATAAACAGTGCCAGCGCACGTTCGTGCCGGAAACGGGCAATCAGTCGTCCCCCCAGCACGTCAAAGTAGCCGCTGGTTTCCAGCCCTTTGGTCAGAATTAACAGCCCGGTGAGTGTGATAATGGTGTGCCAGTCTACGGCACCGGGCAGTTCGGCCCAGCGAAAATCCGCCAGAAATGCCAGAACTACACCAATCACGATTAATAAATGCAAAATAGAGTCATGCAAAAAAGATCGAAGCAGTTGAGGCATGGTGAGAGTACGCCTTAGCGTTAACGGGTTTCGGAGAACTTCTTAAATACAGCCAGAGTTTCATCACTGACGTGATGTTCAATACCTTCTGAATCGCGTCGGGCTGTTTCGGGACTGATGCCTAACGCCAGCAGAAAACTTTCAACAATATGATGTCGGGCGCGGCTCTCTTCTGCCAGCTTCTCACCTTCACTGGTCAGGAAGACACCGCGGTAAGGCACCTGCTCAACCAGCCCGGCACTGCCAAGCCGCTTCAGCATTTTAGCCACGGTCGGTTGCGAAACGCCCAGGCGGGCCGCCATATCGACCTGACGCGCTTCGCCAAATTCACCAATCAAATCAGAGATTAACTCAACGTAGTCATCAATTAATTCCCGACGATGCGCTTCACGCACCTGCCGAAAACCTTCGACATGCTCTTCAATATCTTTCAGTGGTCCTTTTGGCGCAGAAACCACGCTTTTAGCACGACGACTCATTCAGCTTCCTCATTATTATTGCCCGTACTGACACTGCTGTACGGACTTAGCTGCGCTCATTGTAAACCAGCCGCAAAGAAGCTCAAATTTTTCGTCATTAGCCTTGGCTAAATGATATAGCCAGTGCTATATTCGATGATAATGTAAGCAGCAAAAGTACGATCCTCGTTGATCCTTTGCTGCTCCGGTGATGATGACGCTTCTCACCGCAGGTTGCTGACTACCGCGTCGACAATGATTGGGAGGTGATTCTATGAGCACCCTGAAATGTTGCTTAGATTGCAGCAAATGCTTCCAGGCTGAGAAGAAAACAACCACGGAGATGAAATCCTGGCTGTGCCTGCTGACGCGTTCCCCGTTCACACTGCGTCTGATGTTGATTGAGAAACTGCTGGGCCATAAGCCTGCCGATCGTCGCTGTCAGAATCTGATCTGGCGCGGCTAATCCTGATTCAGTGCCTTTTCAGCCGCTGGCTGAAAGGCGCACTTTCCCCCTTCTCTGTTTTCTAAAATTCCATCAGAACATGATGCCCTGCGGCATAACGTCGCGTGAATGTTGATCGGCTTCAGATTTTAGGAAGAGGCGGGAAACGGGCTGAGGTAGGATAGTGGCGGGTGAAATCAGCACAATAAAAAACGGCCCACAAGGGGCCGTTTTTTTGCAGGTCAGCTAAGCTAAACTTAGAAGCTGTAACCTACGCCAGCAATCCAGGTACCGACGTCAACGTTACGGATACGGCTCTGCTCGTAACCAACGTCAACAGCGATGTCCTGAATTGGGTTAAACTGCATACCTGCACCGTAAGAGAAACCTACGTCGCTGGTGTCAGCTTTATCGCGTGATGAAGTATCGTTAGCCTGGTATTTACCGTAGCCGATACCTACAACACCATAGATGCTAGCCCAGTCGTTCAGACGGAAAGCTGGACCACCGGTCACACCGTAGTACTGGCCTTTATTGTAAACGCCATCTTCGGTACGATCTTTTTCAGTGTAGGTGAATGAACCGATCCAACCCAGTGGGTTAGAACCGTCTTCGTAGCGGTATTTCAGGTTGAAGCCGTTAGCTTTGTTAGCAACGCCCTGATAATCGCTCTGAGCATAGCCACCAGTTACGGTGCTCTGTGCCATTGCTGAACCTGCAGATACTGCCAGTACACAGGCTAATGCTGAAAGACATGCAATTTTTTTCATAACCACCTCAAATGTGAAAATACTTCTCTCCTGACAACGCTGAAAATATAACAAAAAATAGCGAGAAACTCTGCCCGGATTTTGTTGTCTAACAGAAAGTTTGGTGTAACAGGAAGTTAATGCGACATACTATGTCATTCATTTTTCTTATAAAAACCGTCATCTTCCTGCAATAATCATTTCGTGCTCATTTCGTGCTTTAAGTTAAATCCTAAAAAATCCTGACATTTCTTTACCGAAATGGCACTGATTTTGGCCATATTTTGCTCAACTAAGGCAAATTAAAAAACGTATTTGCGTGATTTTTTGCCCGCCATTTCCTTTACACTGGCTCACTCATTACGTCGATGACCAGGAAAAGTACACAGGATGTCTGCCTCTCCCGCTTCTAAAAACCTTGCCCCGATACTATTGCCGATTGCCGTACTCCTGATTGCGATGCTGTCGCTGCAGGGCGGTGCTTCGCTGGCAAAAAGCCTGTTTCCTGCTGTGGGTGCCACCGGTATCACCGCGCTGCGCCTGGGCTTCGGCACGCTGATCCTCTGTGTCATCTTCAAACCCTGGCGTTTACGCTTCAGTCGGGAACAACGTCTGCCTCTGCTGATGTACGGTCTGGCGTTGGGCACCATGAATTTTACGTTCTATCTGGCGATTCGTACCGTGCCGCTGGGCGTGGCGGTGGGACTGGAATTCACCGGCCCGCTGGCACTGGCGCTGTTTGGATCGCGCCGGCCGCTCGATTTTGTCTGGGTTCTGCTGGCAGTCATTGGTCTGTGGTTCCTGCTGCCTTTTGGCACGGGTATGACCGCGATTGATCCGCTGGGCGCTGCGCTGGCCGTGGGTGCGGGTGCCTGCTGGGCGATCTATATCCTGGCGGGACAGCGGGCAGGTGCAGAACATGGCCCTGCTACTGTGGCAATCGGTTCGCTAATTGCCTCGGTGATTTTTGTGCCGCTGGGGCTGACGTTTGCAGAAAGTGGCATCTGGACCTGGGCCGTGATGCCAATCGCATTGCTGGTTGCCCTGCTCTCCAGCGCTATTCCCTACTCTCTGGAGATGATCGCTCTCACCCGCTTACCAGCGCGCATCTTCGGTACGCTGATGAGTCTGGAACCGGCCATGGCCGCCTTTTCCGGCATGCTGTTTCTGGGGGAAACCCTGACCGGGCTTCAGTGGCTGGCGCTGCTGGCCATCATCATCGCATCAGCCGGGTCCACACTGACCATGCGGCCGAAAAAGAGCCAGTTAAACAGCGTTGAATTATCAGACGATAGTCAGAAATAAACGCATTTAGCCCGCCCTGCCGGCGGGCTAAATAACAATCATGCTCATCATGAGAATTATTCTTAACCATTGCCCTTTAATGCTCTGACTATTTTGAAACAGACGCTTACCTGTTATTTACAAATGCTCATAAGCTATTGATTTTAAATCATATAGAGAAGATTTTATATTTTAACATGGCATTAACCTTTTCCGCGCTGCTCCCCTTCTGATAAAGACGTACGCTATTTCATCCATCGACAAAGTCGTTTCTGCAAAGCTGAAAAGCGCTGCTATACTTATCCGGTACTTGATTAGGACAACCATCAAAGAGAGGACTGAAACGATGAGTACCGCTAAATTGGTTAAAACTAAATCTTCTGACCTGATTTATACCCGCAATGACGTGGCCGAAGACGAGAAGAAAGCCACCATCGCGGTGTTGAACCGTCTGGTAGTCGAGTTTATTGACCTGTCATTGATTACTAAGCAGGCGCACTGGAACATGCGCGGTGCTAACTTCATCGGTGTGCATGAGATGCTGGATGGCTTCCGTACTGCAATCACCGATCATCAGGACACCATTGCAGAACGTGTTGTTCAGCTGGGTGGCGTGGCGCTGGGCACCACGCAGGTTGTTAACGACACCACTCCGCTGAAAAGCTATCCGCTGAATATTCATAGCGTTCAGGATCACCTGAAAGCACTGGCTGACCGCTACAGCGTTGTTGCTAACGATACCCGTAAAGCCATTTCTGAAGTGAAAGACGAAGATACCGCTGACATCTTTACTGCGGCATCACGCGATCTGGATAAATTCCTGTGGTTCATCGAAGCCAACATTGAATAAGACTCAATGCAGTCAATCAGGCGGGGAAACCCGCCTTTTTTACGTCTGTGTTACCGCATTTTTATGACCCTGTTAACACTTCTTCCTTCCTTCGCTTCACAGCCTTAACATCTGAGGCACACTACCGCTTGCACCAAAACAGCCACCTGCACCAAAATTGAGCACCAAAACGGTGCAAAGGCAGAATTAACTGCAAAATCGTGTCAGCTATGTTATTTAACTCTCTGATTTCGCGGATTTTGCAATGTTGGCATAATTCTTTCATATGACAAGCCGCAAACGCAGGCCCTGCCGCCTGGTAGTAAAAAAAGGAAAAATGATGAAGTCACTGTTAAAAGTTTCTGTGGCCGCGCTGGCGCTGGCCTTCTCCCTCTCCTCCACTGCAGCAGAAAAGAAGCTGGTCGTCGCGACCGATACCGCCTTTGTTCCGTTTGAATTCAAACAGGGTGATAAGTATGTCGGCTTTGACGTAGACCTGTGGGATGCCATTGCGAAAGAGCTGAAGCTCGATTACACCCTGAAGCCAATGGATTTCAGCGGCATTATCCCTGCACTGCAAACGCGCAATGTCGATCTGGCACTGGCGGGCATCACCATTACCGAAGAACGTAAAAAAGCGATCGAATTCTCTGATGGCTATTACAAAAGCGGTCTGCAGGTGATGGTGCGTAACAATGAGAACGACATCAAAGGCATCAGCGATCTGAACGGTAAAGTCGTCGCAGTGAAAAGCGGCACCGGCTCTGTGGAGTACGCGAAAGCCAACATCAAATCGAAAGATCTGCGTCAGTTCCCGAATATCGACAGCGCCTACATGGAGCTGGGCACCAACCGTGCGGACGCCGTGCTGCATGACACGCCAAACATCCTTTACTTCATCCACACCGCCGGTAAAGGCCGCTTTAAAGCGGTAGGCGATTCGATTGAAGCGCAGCAGTACGGTATCGCCTTCCCGAAAGGCAGCGACGATTTACGTGAAAAGGTAAACGGCGCACTGAAAACCCTGAAAGAGAACGGCACCTACAACACGCTCTATAAAAAATGGTTCGGCACCGAACCTAAATAATAATTTGCCCGTTATCTGATTTCAGCAGGGAAACTTTTTCCCTGCTTTTTTCCATCGCAACATATCTGGAGTGACACCATGGATTTTGACTGGAGCGTCATCTGGCCCGCCATGCCAGCGCTGCTTGAAGGCGCTAAACTGACCTTGATTATCTCTATTATCGGACTGGTTGGCGGCCTGTTCATCGGGCTGATAGCCGGTTTTGCCCGCGCTTACGGTGGCTGGATCACTAATAACATCGCACTGGTGTTTATCGAAATCATCCGCGGCACCCCTATCGTGGTGCAGGTGATGTTTATCTACTTTGCTCTGCCGATGGCGTTCCCCGACCTGCGCATTGATCCCTTCAGCGCAGCGGTCGTAACCATCATGATTAACTCGGGCGCGTATATTGCCGAGATTACCCGTGGTGCCGTGCTGTCGATCAACAAGGGCTTCCGCGAAGCCGGACTGGCGCTTGGCCTGTCGAGCCGTGAGACGCTGCGCTACGTGATTATGCCGCTGGCGCTGCGCCGTATGCTGCCGCCGCTGGGCAACCAGTGGATTGTCAGCATCAAAGATACCTCGCTGTTTATCGTTATCGGTGTGGCTGAACTGACACGTCAGGGTCAGGAGATTATTGCCGGTAACTTCCGCGCTCTGGAAATCTGGAGTGCCGTCGCGATCATCTATCTGGTGATTACGCTGGTGTTGAGCTTTGTGCTGCGCCGCATTGAGAAAAGGGTGAAAATCCTGTGATTGAATTTAAAGATGTCTCCAAGCATTTTGGCCAGACCCAGGTGCTGCACAATATTGATCTGAAGATTAATCAGGGCGAAGTGGTGGTGATTATCGGCCCATCCGGTTCCGGTAAGTCGACCCTGCTGCGCTGCATTAACAAGCTGGAAGAGATCACCAGCGGCGAGCTGATCGTTGATGGCCTGCGCGTGAATGATCCGAAAGTCGACGACCGCCTGATTCGTCAGGAAGCGGGCATGGTGTTTCAGCAGTTTCATCTGTTCCCACAGATGAGCGCGCTGGACAACGTTGCCTTTGGTCCGATCCGGGTGCGTGGTGCCAGCAAAGAAGCCGCTCGCCAGCTGGCGCGTGAGCTGCTGGGCAAAGTGGGCCTTGCCGAGCGGGCGCATCACTTCCCGTCTGAGCTATCCGGTGGCCAGCAGCAGCGTGTGGCGATTGCCCGTGCGCTGGCGGTTAAGCCGAAGATGATGCTGTTTGATGAGCCAACCTCAGCGCTGGACCCGGAGCTGCGTCACGAAGTCCTGAAAGTGATGCAGGATCTGGCGGAAGAAGGCATGACGATGGTGATTGTGACGCATGAGGTGGGCTTCGCTCAGAAGGTCGCGTCGCGCCTGATCTTTATCGACAAAGGCCGGATTGCGGAAGATGGCGATCCCGACAGCCTGATCAGCAATCCACCCAGCGAACGTCTGCGCGAATTCCTGCAGCACGTCTCCTGATCAAAACGGGCCGCTAAGCGGCCCGTTCTTTTTTACTCTTCTTTCGCAGATAAACGTGTTACCCGCGTAAAGAGATATCTTAGTTACCCAGGCGGCTCAGCAGCTTGCTGCGCGGGGCGGCAGCCATAAAACTCCACGCCAGGAAGCGGCTCTGCTTCTGACCCTGCGCCATATTCACCACCCGCACCTCAGCGACGTCGAGCGCCTGCAGCTGTTTTTCCAGCGCCGGTAAGTTCTCTTTGCGCGACACCAGCGAGGTAAACCAGCCGATCTGACGACCCAGCGCCACGCTCTCGGCGATCATCTTGCCGATGAAGCCTTTCTCGCCACCGGGATACCACAGCTCGTTGTGCTGCCCGCCAAAGTTAAGCGGCGCACTCTTATCCAGTCCGAGATTGCGGACCTTACGCTGCGAACCGGCCACCGCCTCATCCGGCGACGCGTGGAACGGCGGATTACACATCACCGCGCTGAAGAATTCCGTTTTGCTGACCACACCTGCCAGCACCGCATCGTTGTTTTTCTGACGACGCAGACGGATCTGACGCGTCAGGCGTGGGTTGGCAGCGACGATGCGGTTAGCCGCTTTAATGGCGGCTTCATCAATCTCGGTGCCGGTAAAGCGCCAGCCATATTCCGCCGCGCCAATCAGTGGATAGATGCAGTTTGCCCCGCAGCCCACATCGAGGATGTCCGCCATCGGGATGACGCCGTTGTTATCCAGCGCCAGCAGATCGGCAAGGTAGTGCAGATAATCGGCGCGTCCCGGTACTGGCGGGCAGAGTGAGCCGGGAGAAAGCTGCCAGTCGATGTCGTAAAAGAGTTTGATCAGCGCCTGGTTCAGCAGCATCACCGCCTCCGGGTCCGCAAAATCCACGGACTTCACGCCATAACCATTAGGCCGGACTTTAGCCTTCAGCGGCGGATGAGCAGCGGTTAACGCGGCAAAATCGTATTCGCCCTGATGGCGATTGCGGGCGTGGAAGGGCGACGTGCTGGCTGACTTTTTCATACTTTCTCTCAATTATTCAGGCGCGCGTACAATACGCTGTAGGCGGCGGAAAATAAACCCGCACCATCCGCTTACCTCTTTCCGATTCCGTCGGGTGATGCTGTCGGGCTAAGATAAATAAAATTCCCTGCTGGAGAAGTTATGAGCCATAAACGCTATTCCTATCAACCCCGTGCGGGCCACGGTCTGCCGCACGATCCGCTGAACGCCATTATCGGGCCGCGCCCGATTGGCTGGATTAGCTCTGTCAGCGCCAGCGGCCAGCGTAATCTGGCGCCTTACAGCTTCTTTAACTGCTTCAACTATCATCCGCCGATTATCGGTTTCGCCAGCAGCGGCTGGAAAGACAGCGTCCGGAATATTGCAGAGACTAAAGAGTTCGTCTGGAACCTGGCGACCCGCCCGCTGGCTGAGGCGATGAACGAAAGTTCTGCTTCGCTGCCTGCCGATCAGGATGAGTTCGCTTTTGCCGGATTAACTCCGCTGGCGGCTTCCCAGGTCAGCGCCAGCCTGGTGGCTGAAAGCCCGGTCAACTTCGAGTGCCGCCTGACGCAACTGATTCAGCTGCAGGATGCCAGCGGCAACCAACTCGACAGCTGGCTGGTGATGGGTGAAGCGGTGGCGATCCACATCGATGAATCACTGCTTGAAGAGGGCATTTATCAGACCGCGAAAGCCGAACCGATTCTGCGCGCGGGCGGCCCGAGCGCCTATTATGGCATCAGTGAAGCGCAGCGCTTCGATTTAGTCCGTCCGGACGCACGCCGCAAATAATCCTCACTCCATAAGCGCATCGGCCCGATGCGCTTTTATCTGCGCCACCGCGCGGGCGATGTCGGGTGCCAGCCAGCGATCCTGCTGCCAGCGATCAACAACCTGCCGCAGATGCTGCCAGGCGCGCCGCGTGCCGGCTGCCAGCTGTGATTCACCGTGAAACTCCAGCGCCTGCGCCGCCAGCAGATACTCAATCGCGATAATGTGATCGACGTTGCTCACCAGCTTCAGCAGCTTCAGCGCCGACCCGGTGCCGAGGCTCAGATGATCCTCCTGTAATCCTGACGTGACATAGTTGTCGAGCACCGCAGGCTGCGCCAGCTGACGGTTTTCCGCGCAAAGCGAGGCCGCGACGTACTGCGCAATCATCATGCCGGAATTGACGCCCGGCTCGGCCACCAGAAACGGTGGCAGGCCGCTGACCAGCGGATTCACCAGCCGATCCAGCCGTCGTTCGGCAATACTCCCCAGCTCCGCCAGCGCAATCGCTAGCAGGTCACAGGCCATCGCCACCGATTCACCATGCGGATGTGATTGTGACACCACGCGCCATTCCTGCGGCGTGCCCAGAATCAGCGGATTGTCGGTACAGGCGTTGAGTTCGGTCTCCACCTGACGGGCGGCGTGATCAAACTGATCGCGGCAGGCACCGTGAACCTGCGGCATCGACCGCAGACTCATCGCATCCTGAGTCCGGATGCCGACGCTCGCGTTCAGCAGCGGGCTGTCACTCAGCAACTGACGCAGGCGTTCGCCGCTGCGCTGAATCCCCGGACTGGCCTTGAGCGCCAGCACCTCAGCGTCAAAGGCCACCAGCTGACCGCGCAGCGCCTCAAAGCTCATTGCGCCCGTCACATCCGCCCAGTCCAGCAGACGTTCGGCATCGTCCAGCGCCAGACAGGCTAAGCCGGTCATGCAGGGCGTGCCGTTGACCAGGCTCAGCCCCTCTTTGGCACCGGGCCGGTAAGGCGCCAAACCCGCCTGAGCCAGCGCCTGCTGCGCGGGCATGATTTCGCCCTGCCACTCCACCTCGCCGATGCCGATCAGGGCCAGACCGATATGCGCCATGTGGGTCAGATAACCCACCGATCCCTGCGACGGCACCTGTGGCGTAATCTGCAGATTCAGCAGCGCCAGCAGTTGCTGTACCAGCGCCACTGACACACCGGATTTGCCGTGGCTATAGTTGGCGATTGCGGCACACATAATGGCGCGCACCTCCGCTTTTTTCAGCACCGGCCCGACACCACAGGCATGGCTCAGCAGGGTATTGCGCGACAGCTGGCTCAGTTCATCTTCAGAAAGGGTGATGTTACACAATGCTCCTAATCCGGTATTGATGCCGTAGGCCACCTGCCCCGCCGCCACGATATTACCGACGATTTCACGGCTCTGTGCGATGCGCTGCCAGGCGCTGTCGCTCAGCGTCAGGGTGGCACCGTGCCGGGCGACCTGCACCAGCGCCTGCCACGTCAGCGGGCCATCGCCCCAGACCTGCGTCTGAATCATCCCGTCACTCATACCACCGGCTCCACCTGATGATGACTGGAGATAAACTGCTTAAAGCGCGCCGAACCGGCGTCGCCGAACATCGCCTCTGGCGTGCCCTGACAATCAATCGTGCCCTGATGCATAAACACCACCCGGTTTGAGACGTTGCGGGCAAAGCCCATCTCATGCGTCACCACCAGCATGGTGCGCCCCTCTTCCGCCAGGCTGCGCATCACCTTCAGCACCTCGCCCACCAGTTCCGGATCCAGTGCCGACGTTGGTTCATCAAACAGCATCACCTCCGGGTCCATCGCCAGTGCGCGGGCGATCGCCACCCGCTGCTGCTGACCACCGGAAAGCTGGGCGGGATAGAAATCTTTGCGATTCAGCAGGCCGACCCGATCCAGCAGCTGTTCCGCCTGGGCGATGCAGGATTTTTTATCGCGCTTCAGCACGTAGTGCGGCCCTTCAATGACGTTTTGCAGGACGGTGAGATGCGACCAGAGATTGAAGCTCTGAAACACCATCCCGAGCCGGGAACGCAGCCGCTCAATCTGACGCGGATTAGCCGCCAGCTGGTGCCCGCGCGCATGACGCTTCATCTCAATGGTTTCGCCGCCGACGCTGACGACTCCGGAATCGGGTGTTTCAAGCAGGTTGATGCAGCGCAGCAGCGTACTTTTACCCGAGCCGCTGGCACCGAGAATAGAGATAACATCGCCCTGGTGCGCCTGCAGCGAGATGCCCTTCAACACCTCCATCGCGCCAAAGGATTTATGGATATCGCTGGCCGACAGCGTGACGGGTGGCAATTCAGACATGTTTATTCTCCTCCGGGGACAAGCCCTTAGCGGCCGGTGACGGCATTTTTTCCACTTTATGAACCGGTGTCAGACGCCGCTCCAGCAGGGCATACAGCTGGACGATGATGAAGTTAAGGATCAGGTAGATCGCCGCCGCACAGAGAAACACCTCCATGGTGCGATAAGTACGCTGGATAATCTGCTGCGCCACGCCGGTGACATCCCACACCGTCACCAGACTGGCCAGCGCGGTTGATTTCACCAGCAGAATCGCTTCAGTGGAGTACGCGGGCAGCGCATAACGCAGCATCACCGGCGCGATAATCCGTCTCAGCAGCAGGCCGCGCGACATGCCGCACGCCATCCCCGCTTCCACCTGACCGGGCGGCACCGCCAGCAGCGCACCGCGCAGGATCTCCGCCGTGTAGGCGGCGGTACAGAGCGACAGCGCCAGCACCGCGCAGGTAAAAGGTTCACGCAGAAACGGCCAGAAGACGCTGTGGCGGATCACCCCAAACTGTCCCAGGCCGTAGTAGATCAGGAACAGCTGGATCATCAGCGGCGAGCCGCGAAATACCAGAATGTAGCCACGGGCAAATGCACTCAGCAGCCGCCAGCGGCTCATGCGCAGCGCCAGAATGCCCACCGCCAGCACGCCCCCGCAGAGAAAGGCGCTGATAAACAACCCGAGCGTGACCGGCAGCGCGGCGCTGAGTTTCAGGAAGGTGTCAGAGAGAAACGCGAAATCGATCATAAATCTCCTTAATGCTGTGCAGCGGTGCGGCTTTGCCAGGCGCGACCCAGACGGGATTCGGCGCGCAGAAAGGCGCGGTTCGACAGCAGCGTCAGCAGCAGATAACAGGCACCGCCCACCAGGTAAAAGGAGAAGTAATCACGGGTTGAACCGGCTGCAATCTGGCTGGCCCGCATCAGTTCGACAATGCCGGTCACCGACACCAGCGCCGAATCTTTCAGGCTCATCTGCCAGACGTTAGACAGGCCGGGCAGCGCATAGCGCGCCACCTGCGGCAGCAGGATACGTTGCCGGATGCGCCAGCGCGGCATACCAATGGCGACGGCGGCTTCGATCTCCCCTTTCGCCAGAGCCAGCCGTGCGGCGCGATAGACTTCCGCCTGGTAAGAGCCGGAGATAAGCCCGATCGCCAATGCCCCGATCAGAAACGGCGGCGCTTCGATAAAACCGTCCGCGCCAAACAGTTGTCCGATCTGCGTGATCAGTCCCGATCCACCGAAGTAAAACAGATAGATCACCAGCAGCTCAGGAATGCCACGAAAAATCACCGAGTAGCCTTCACCCAGCCAGCGAACTGCGCGGTGCGAAGACAACTTTGCGGCGGCGACGCCCGATCCCACCACCGCGCCGACCAGCAGCGCGGAAAACGACAGCAGCAGCGTGGTCAGCGTGGCACTCAGAATCAACCGTCCCCAGCCATCCGGGCCAAAACTCAGCAGGCTTATCATCAGTTACCTCACTCAGGGTGTGACGTCAGTTTTGAACCACTTCTCGCTCAGCTTTTTCACTGTGCCATCGGCCAGCGCGGCTTTGATGGCCTGATCCAGCCGGGCTTTCAGATCGTTGTCTGCCATGCGAACGCCCATCGCCTCGCCCTCACCCCAGATGGGACCACCCAGCTGTGGACCGCTGAAACTGAGGTTACGGTTGTCCGGTCGTGCCAGCATCGACTGCGCAAAGGTCACATCATCAAACACCGCATCAATGCGTCCGGCCTGCAAATCAAGGATCGCATCGGCTGAGCTGGTGTATTCACGCACATCCGCCACCCCTTTGAAGTATTTGTCGATAAACGGCGTGTAGACCGTGCCGGAGGCGATACCAATCGTTTTACCCTTCAGTGCCGCTTTCAGTGGCGCGATGGCCGGCTCGATGGTTTTTTCATCGTCGGTAAGTTTGATGATCTTGCTGTCGGCGGGCAGCAGTGACCCTTTTACCGTGATAAAGGTGGCGGGTGTTGAGGCGTAAGGCACGGTGAAATTCACCACTTTTTTGCGGTCGGGCGTAATCACAATCGCATCCATGATCACGTCATATTTCCCGGCATTCAGTCCGGCGATCATGCCATCCCAGTTCTGCACCACCAGCTTGCACTGGATCGCCATGCGCTGGCAGAGATCCGCCATCAGCTCCGGTTCGAAACCGCCCAGCTTGCCGCCCGGCAGGGTCAGGTTCCAGGGTTCATAACTGCCTTCAGTGGCAATGGTGATCGACTTCCACTCTTTAGCCTGGGCGCTGACGCCACAGAGCAGCAGACTGGAAACCAGCGTAGTAAGACATAAACGACGAAGAGTCAGAGGGTGTGTCATACGGTTCTCCTGAAGTAGCGGCCTGGTGATTGTCCTGACGAGATTTAACATAAATTTCACAGGATGATATGTCATGTATATACAAGTTAACGCAGCGCACTTCATTGCCGGCTTTTTCATTTTGTGAGCCAGACGTAATTTATGACAGGGGTGATGACGCTGCTGTACTTGTACATACAACCAAGCAAAGGTTATGCCAGCTCTGCAGAGACGGAAAAAGGGGCGGGAGGATGGGCGCAGGCAGGCGAAAAGCCCTCGCCTGCACCTGATAAGCGCAACGCTGCACCGGGGTGGCGCATCGCTGATTTACTGCGGTTTGGCCTGCGCCAGCATGGCGTGGATCATCGCCTTCAGCACTTTCTGTAACCGGGCGGCACGCACCTGCTGCCAGGCGTAAGGCGGGGTTTCATCCATGTAGTTGAGCTGGGCCAGCTCCAGCTGCACCGCCTCAATCTGCTGCTGCGGCTGACCGTACGCGCGGGTAATGTAGCCGCCTTTAAAGCGCCCATTGATCACCCAGCTGTAGTCGGTCTGTGCCGCGCACACCGCCTCAATCGCCGCGCTCATGGCAGGCGTGCAGCTTGCGCCGTCGTTGGTGCCGACGTTGATATCAGGCAGACGGCCCTCAAACAGGCGGGGAATTTCACTAGCGATGGAGTGCGCGTCAAACAGCAGCGCATAGCCATGCAGCGCTTTAAGCCGCGCCAGCTCCTGCTGAATCTGCTGATGATAAGGCTGCCAGATCTGATCGATGTAGCCCTGACGCTCCGTGGCATCGGGCGTTTTGCCTGGCGCAAAGGTCGGCGTGCCGTCGAACAGGGTTTCCGGGAACAGGCCAGTGGTGGCCGTCGTGTAGAGCGGCTGGTTATCGGGCGGACGGTTAAGGTCAACCACAAAGCGGGAGTAGCGGCCAATTAACACGCTGGCCCCGAGGTCACGCACAAAATCATACAGCAGCGGGATATGCCAGTCGGTATCAGGCAGGCCGCGCGCGGCCTCACTTAGTCCGGCGTCCACTTCAGGCGTCAGCTCGGTACCGGCGTGGGGAATGCTGACCAGCAGCGGCAGGCTGCCCTGGGAAAAATAGAAAGGGTTCATTGCGGTTCTCCACGATAGACAACGGTACAGGGCAGTTCACCACCCAGCCAGTAAACCAGTTCTGCCGGACGGGCCAGCGGCCAGTGCACGAAGTTTGCCACTTTTCCCGCCTCCAGCGAGCCATGACTCCCCGCCAGACCCAGCGCTTTTGCGCCCCACAGGGTAACGCCCGCCAGCGCCTCTTCCGGGGTCATGCCAAACAGCGTGCAGCCCATGTTGAGCATCAGACGCAGCGACAGTGCAGGCGACGTACCAGGATTGGCATCGCTGGCCAGCGCCATTGGCACGCCGTATTGCCGGAACAGTTCCACCGGTGGGCGCTGGGTCTCGCGCAGCAGATAAAATGCACCGGGCAGCAGCACCGCCACGGTGCCATGCTCCGCCATCGCCCTGGCATCCTCTTCGGTGGCGTATTCAAGATGATCAGCAGAAAGTGCGCCGTAACGCGCCGCCATTGCTGCGCCCCCCAGCGCCGAGAGCTGTTCCGCATGCAGTTTCACCGGCATGCCCAGCGCCACGGCCCGATCGAACACCCGCGCCACCTGCTCAGGGGAAAAGGCGAGATGCTCACAGAATGCATCCACCGCATCCGCCAGCCCCAGCGCTTTAACCTGCGGCAGCAGCCGGTCGCAGATGATATCGACCCAGCCGTCCGGGTCGTGCTTAAACTCCGGCGGAAAGGCATGGGCCGCCAGACAGGTCGCGCGGACATCGGCGGCCACGCTCTCTCGCAGCTGGCGAATCGCCCGCAGCATCCGCAGTTCGCTCTCTTCATCCAGGCCATAGCCGGACTTGATCTCTACGGTTGTGACGCCCTCGGCCAGCAGGCGATTGAGCCGCCAGCGGGCCGATGCCACCAGTTCCTCTTCAGTGGCAGCGCGGGTGGCGCGCACGGTGGAAAGAATGCCTCCGCCCTGCGCGGCGATCTCAGCATAGCTGACGCCATTCAGGCGCTGTTCAAACTCCTGGCTGCGGTCGCCGCCAAACACCAGATGGGTATGACAATCAACCAGTCCCGGCGTCACGATACCCCCCGGCAGTTGATGATGCTGATCGGCGACGAACGCGGGCATCTCCGCCTGTGGCCCGACCCATACCAGCCTGCCCGCCCGCACCACAAGCGCGCCCTGAGGTATCAGATGGTACTTTCCATCACGCATGGTGACCAGGTCGGCCCCGGTCCACACCGTCTCTACGCGCATCTCTTCTGCCATCGCTGCCTCATGCCTCCGCCGTTTACACTGTGCCTCTAAGTATGTATATGTATATACAACCACATCCAGTGAGGATCAACCATGGCAACGTTTTTTGCCCCGCGCGCATTGCTGGCGGAGGGCTGGCAGCAGCAGGTGCGTATCACGGTCAATCAGGCCGGTTTTATCGACTCCATTACCCCGGACAGCCACGCTGAGCAGGCGATTCGGCTCAACGGCGAGGTGATCCCGGCGATCGCCAACCTGCACTCGCACGCCTTTCAGCGCGCCATGGCGGGTCTGGCAGAAGTGGCGGGCGATCCTCAGGACAGCTTCTGGACCTGGCGGGATCTGATGTACCGCATGGTGCAGCGCCTGACGCCCCAGCAGGTGGGCGATATTGCTGCCCTGCTCTACATCGAGATGCTGAAAGGCGGTTATACCCAGGTGGCGGAGTTTCACTATCTGCATCACGATCCCAGCGGCGCGCCCTACGATGATGACGCGATGCTGCAACAGCTGATCGACGCGGCGGAGATTGCCGGTATCGGCCAGACGCTGCTGCCGGTGCTCTACAGCTACAGCGGCTTTGGCAGCCAGCCCGCAGCGGCCGGTCAGAAACGGTTTATCCAGCAGACCGATCGCTATCTGCAACAGCAGGCGCGGCTGGATGCGTGGCAGCAGCAGCGACCACTGCTGAACCGTGGCCTCTGTTTCCATTCGCTGCGGGCGGTGAGTGAAAGCCAGATGCACGACGTGCTGGCGGCCAGCGATCCGACGCTGCCGGTGCATATCCATGTGGCTGAGCAGCAGAAAGAGGTCAATGACTCGCTGGCGTGGAGCGGCGAGCGTCCGGTGGCCTGGCTGCTGAACCGTTTTGCGGTGGATGCGCGCTGGTGTTTGATCCACGCCACTCATCTGGATGAGAGTGAACTGTCGCGTCTCGCCCGCAGCGGCGCGGTGGCGGGTCTCTGTCCGACCACCGAAGCTAACCTCGGTGACGGCATCTTCCCGGCGGTGGAGTATATCGCGCAGGGCGGACGCTGGGGCATTGGCTCTGACAGTCACGTCTCGCTGAGCGCTCAGGAAGAGCTGCGCTGGCTGGAGTATGCGCAGCGACTGCGCGACCAGCGTCGCAACCGGATTACCCTGCCCGGCCAGCCGTCGGTGGGTGACCTGCTGTGGCAACAGGCGGCAGCGGGTGGCGCGCAGGCGTGCGGCATCCAGCAGGGCGCGCTGGCGGTGGGGCAACGTGCCGACTGGCTGGTACTGCGCGATGAAGCATGGCTTGGCAGCGTTGAGTCCTACGCCGTGCTTAACCGCTGGCTGTTTGCCGGACAGCGCGATCAGATTCGCGACGTTTATGTCGCCGGTAAGGCCGTGGTGGAAGATGGCGTGCATCCGCAGCAGACGGCGTGTGCATCCCGCTTTGCTCAGGCGATGGCAGCACTGCGATGATCGCCCGGTTCGCATACGAGGCGCTGGCGGTGAGTCGCTGGCGCAACGGCGGTGGCGAAACCCGCGAAATCATCAGCTTCCCGCCCGGCGCGGATCGCTTCGGCTGGCGCGCCAGTATTGCCACGCTGGCCCAGGATGGTCCCTTCTCTGCCTTTCCGGATATCGATCGGGTCATCACCCTGCTGCATGGCGACCCGGTGTTATTAACCGCGCCTGACGTGCAGCATCGGCTGACGCCGCAACAGCCGTGGGCGTTTGCCGGAGAACTCGCCTTAACGGCGCAACTGCAGGGCAGCGTCAGCGAAGATTTTAATATTATGACGCGACGCGGTGAATGGCAGGCCACGGTGGAGGTGGTTACCACGCCCGTCAGCGCGCTGCATGGCGTCGCCTGGGTTCTGGCGGGTGCGTGGCAGACGGCTGACGGAGAAAGACTGAGTGCGCAACAGGGCGCGTGGTGGGTCGACGAAGAGGTACAAATCAGCCCGTGCGAGTGTGATGCCAGGCTGCTGTTTACCCGTCTTAGCCGTGTCCTCTGAAGCGACCCAGCAGTTTGTAACGTGAGCCGGGATAGAGCAGGCGCGCATAGGTCACGATTTTCGTGTCGCTCCAGGTCTGACGGCGAATCAGCAGGCAGGGTTCGTGTTCATCCAGCGACAGATGTTTACGCTGACGCGCATCGGGCAGCACCGCTTCAACGATGTGCTCGCCCGCCGTCAGCGGCGCAACCCGCATCAGATAGGTGTACGGCGTCATCTTCTCGTAATCCTGCGTCAGGTAATCAGGTGCCACCAGCGGATTGACCAGACGGTCTTCCAGCTGCACCGGCAGATCATTTTCGTAGTGCACAATCAGCGAATGAAACAGCGTCTGCCCGGTGGTGAGTCCCAGTACCGCAGCCTGTTCGGGATCGGCTTTGTTCTGGCCGATGGCGAGGATTTTGCAGCTGTGCTGATGACCGCGCTGGGCGATCTCATCGGCGATGTTATGCACTTCCAGCATGGCGGTGTAGCCTTTCATCTCCGCCACGAAGGTTCCGACACCCTGCATCCGCACCAGGAAGCCTTCGCTGGTGAGTTCACGCAGCGCCCGGTTGATAGTCATGCGGCTGACGCCCAGTTCATTTACCAGTTCACTTTCTGATGGCACACGCTGATTCGCTTTCCACAACCCTTCACGGATCTGGCTGACGATGGCTTGCTTTACCCGCTGATAAATCGGGGCGGGTTCATCGCTCATTGCCGCCGCCAGTTGTGCCAGTGCCGTATGCTCGACCATTTGCTGTTCCTTATGCTGAAAGTCCCCCAAGTTTACTGTCTCACCGCGTGAATGTATATACATCCAGTAGCGTGCGCGATGCCCCACTGGTGCAGCCTGCGCATCCTGATGGTGCAGCCTTTCCGTCGCTTTCCTCACGCAACCCGCAGCAGGCGGAGATTTGATTTTTGTGATCGGTCTGGCACGACGCTTGCTTCTCTGACTTGATTGTATAGACAAGCATAGACAAGAATTAACGCTTATGTTTCACTCGAATTATTCCGCTGGTCAGGGCAAGGAAAGCAGCTTAGCCACGCCAGCACACTTGTATAGACAGGAGTAGACTATGTCAGGTTCGTTTCAGGCATTGCGCCTGGTGCCAGGCGAGGTGGACCTCGCCACATTACGCGCTATCTATCAGGGTAACGTCACGCTGAGCCTTGATGAGAGTGCACATCAGGCGATTGCGGCAGCCCAGCAGACCGTGGATGCGATTGTCGCCTCCGGCAACGTGGTGTATGGCATTAATACCGGCTTCGGCAAGCTGGCGCAGACGCAAATCCCGGCCAGTCGGCTGGCGGATCTGCAGCGTAATCTGGTGCTGTCACACAGCGTCGGACTGGGCGATCTGCTGCCCGACAATGTCACCCGTCTGGTGGTCGCGACCAAAATTATCAGCCTGGCGCGCGGTCACTCTGGCGTGCGTATCGAACTGGTTGAGGCGCTACTCGCGCTGTTCAACGCGGGCGTAATGCCCTGCATCCCGGAAAAAGGATCGGTCGGCGCTTCCGGCGATCTCGCGCCGCTGGCGCACATGTCGCTGATGCTGCTGGGCGAAGGTCAGGTTCGGCTCAATGGCGAATTGATCCCGGCAACAGAAGGTCTGGCAAGTGTCGGCCTGTCGCCGTTTGTGCTCGGCCCGAAAGAGGGACTGGCGCTGCTCAACGGCACCCAGGTTTCGACGGCGCTGGCGCTGCGTGGCCTGTTTGAAGGTGAAAACCTGTTTGCCGCCGGTCTGATGGCCGGTGCGCTGTCGCTGGAGGCGATCAAAGGCTCGCTGAAACCATTCGACGCCCGTATCCATAAGGCACGCGGCCAGCAGGGACAGATTGCGGTGGCCGCCGCCGTCAGCAGCCTGATTGAGGGCAGTGAAATTCTGCAGTCGCATACCCATTGCGGCCGCGTGCAGGACCCCTACTCCATCCGCTGCGTGCCGCAGGTGATGGGTGCCTGCCTGGACAACTTCAGCCACGCGGCGCGGATTCTGGAAATCGAAGCGAACGCCGCCTCGGACAACCCGCTGGTGTTCAGCGACAGTGGTGATGTGATCTCCGGCGGCAACTTCCACGCCGAGCCGGTGGCCTTTGCCGCTGACATTCTGGCGCTGGCGATTGCCGAAGTCGGCGCCATCTCTGAGCGGCGCATGGCGCTGCTGCTGGATAGCGGCCTCTCCGGTCTGCCGCCCTTCCTGGTGCGCGACGGCGGCGTGAACTCCGGCTTTATGATTGCCCAGGTCACCGCCGCTGCGCTGGCCTCTGAGAACAAATCGCTGGCTCATCCGGGCAGCGTGGACAGTCTGCCGACCTCCGCAAACCAGGAGGATCACGTCTCGATGGCGACCTACGCCGCCCGCCGTCTCGGCAGCATGTGCTTTAACAGCGCCGCCGTGGTCGGTATCGAAGCGATGGCCGCCGCGCAGGGGATTGAATTCAACCGGCCGCTGAAAAGCTCCGCACTGATTGAGCAGGCCATCGACACCATTCGTGAGCAGGTCGCCTTCCTTGAGGAGGATCGTCTGCTGGCACCCGATATCCAGGCCATGCGTCAGTGGGCAAGTCGCGCTGACTGGCCTCAGGCATTGACCGCGCTGCTGCCAAGCATGCGCCCAACTTCTTGAATTAAGGAATCTTTCATGAGCGAAACTCTTTCTCAGGCTGTGGCACGTGAAATTCGTGCGCCGCATGGCACTACGCTGCACTGCGCCAACTGGCTGATTGAAGCGGCTTACCGCATGATTCAGAACAACCTCGATCCCGATGTTGCCGAGCGACCGGAAGATCTGGTGGTTTACGGCGGCATCGGTAAAGCGGCGCGTAACTGGGAGTGCTTCGAGCAGATCCTGCGTTCACTGCGGGCGCTTCAGCCGGATGAAACGCTGCTGATCCAGAGCGGCAAGCCGGTCGGCATCTTCCGCACCCACGCGGATGCGCCACGCGTCCTGCTGGCAAACTCCAACCTGGTGCCGCACTGGGCGACCTGGGATCACTTCCATGAGCTGGATAAAGCGGGCCTGATGATGTACGGCCAGATGACCGCCGGTTCCTGGATCTACATCGGCGCGCAGGGCATCGTGCAGGGCACCTACGAAACCTTCGTGGAAGCGGGCCGTCAGCACTATAACAACGACCTCAGCGGACGCTGGATCCTCACCGCCGGGTTGGGCGGCATGGGCGGCGCGCAACCGCTGGCGGGCGTGCTGGCTGGTGCCTGTGTGCTGGCAATTGAGTGCCAGGAGTCGCGCATCGATTTCCGTCTGCGTACCCGCTACGTCGACTACAAAGCCACCACGCTGGACGAAGCGCTGGCAATCATCAGCGAAGCCACCGCCGCGAAGAAAGCGATTTCGGTCGGGCTGCTGGGCAATGCCGCTGAGATCCTGCCGGAGCTGGTGAAACGCGCCCAGGCGGGCGGGCCGAAACCGGACATCGTGACCGATCAGACCTCGGCACACGACCCGATTAATGGTTATCTGCCGATTGGCTGGGATCTGGCGCGCTGGCAGCAGGAGCGCGTTTCACAGCCGAAAGCGGTGGAGAAAGCGGCGCGGGCTTCTATGGCGGTTCACGTCCAGGCGATGCTCGACTTCTGCCATATGGGCATCCCGACCGTGGATTACGGCAATAACATCCGTCAGGTCGCGCTGGATGAGGGTGTCAGCAACGCTTTTGACTTCCCTGGGTTTGTACCGGCCTATATTCGTCCGCTGTTCTGCGAAGGCAAAGGCCCGTTCCGCTGGGTGGCGCTGTCAGGCGACCCGGAAGATATCTACAAGACCGACGCCAAACTTAAAGAGCTGTTCCCGCACCATAAAACGCTGCATCGCTGGCTTGATATGGCGCAGGAGCGCATCGCCTTCCAGGGCCTGCCGGCACGTATCTGCTGGCTGGGACTGGGTGAGCGACATCTTGCCGGTCTGGCATTCAACGAAATGGTGCGAAACGGCGAGCTGAAAGCGCCGGTAGTCATTGGCCGTGACCATCTTGACTGTGGTTCAGTCGCCTCACCAAACCGTGAGACCGAAGCGATGAAAGATGGCTCGGATGCGGTTTCTGACTGGCCGCTGCTCAACGCACTGCTGAATACGGCAGGTGGCGCGACCTGGGTCAGCCTGCATCATGGCGGCGGTGTCGGCATGGGCTTCTCGCAGCACTCGGGCGTGGTGATTGTCTGTGACGGCAGCAAAGAGGCCGATGCGCGTCTGAGCCGGGTATTATGGAATGACCCGGCCACCGGTGTGATGCGTCACGCCGATGCAGGTTATGAGCTGGCGCAGCATTGCGCGGCAGAGCATGGCCTGAACCTGCCGATGCAGAAATAAACCACTCAACGGGGCGAGCTTCGGCTCGCTCCGCTTTTCCATTCTCAGCCCCTTCTGAAATCACTTCCTTATTACTTATTCCATTTTGATTTAGCCTATAGCTCTATTTAGTCCTGACGGCGATAGACGCCGCGCCACCCGATCACTAAAGTGAAATCTTCTCATTCTGTATGGAGCGCGACTCTGCATGACCCTTTCCCCTGCCCTGCTTGAAGATGCCCTGCGCTGGCGCCGTGATTTTCATCGCCAGCCCGAATTAGGTTATCAGGAACAGCAAACCAGCCAGTTTATCGCGGAAGAGTTAGCGCGGGCGGGATTGCAGGTGTTTCGTGGTCTGGCGGGCACCGGGGTTATCGGCACGCTGGAAAACGGTCCCGGTCCTGTTATCGGCCTGCGTGCGGATATGGATGCGCTGCCGATTACGGAGAAAGGTGACGCCGAATGGCGCTCCGCGACGCCTGGCGTGATGCACGCCTGCGGACATGATGGTCACAGCGCCATTCTGCTGGCCGCCGCCCGACAGCTGGCCGCCACGCGCGAGTTCAGCGGCACGGTGCATTTCATTTTTCAGCCTGCCGAGGAGAATCTGGGCGGTGCGCGCAAAATGGTGGAAGAGGGATTGTTCCAGCGCTTCCCGATGGATGCGATTTACGCCATGCACAACTGGCCGGGACTGCCGCTGGGCTCACTGGCGGTTAACCCTGGCGCGATGATGGCGTCGCTGGATTCGTTTGAAATTACGCTGCACGGCAAAAGCTGCCACGCGGCGATGCCGGAAAGCGGTGCCGATCCGATGGTGGTGGCCGCCGAGCTGATTCTGGCACTGCAGACCATTCCGTCTCGTCGGCTCTCGCCGCTGGCTTCAGCGGTGGTCAGCGTGACACAGATTCACGGTGGTGAAGCGATCAACGTCATCCCGGAACAGATTGTGTTGCGCGGTACGGTGCGATGTCTGCAGACCTGCGTGCGCGAAAAAGTGCGTGGGCTGATTGATGAGTTTGTGGCGACCCTGCCGCGTCCGTTTGGCGTCAGCGGTGAGATTGACTGGCTGCCGGGCTATCCGGTTACGGCTAACCATGCGGCCCCGGCTGAGCAGGTGCGCGACGTGGCGCTGGCAACGCTGGGGGCAGAACAGGTTCACTGGCAGGTCAATCCATCAATGGCATCAGAAGATTTTGCCTGCATGATGGAAGCCTGCCCTGGCGCTTACTTCTGGCTGGGCGCAGATGGTGAAACGCCCTCCGCGCCGCTGCACAACGCCCGCTATGACTTCAACGACGCGTTGCTGCCGATTGGCATCCGTTTCTGGCAGAACCTGGTTGAACAGGCGCTGCCAGCCGCCTGAGTCAGTAACCGGCGGCGAGGATCTGCTGCTCTGCCGCCGCCAGCGAGTCGCACTGGCCGCTGGCGCGCAGGCAGCAGGCGAGCTGCAGTCGCAGTGACGCAGGCACCGGACGCTGCTGATTCAGCACCTCTTCAATCCAGCGCGCAGTCGCCTCTGCCGTCTTGTCTGCCGGCAGTTCAACCGCCACTTCGGGCTGACGCTCCACCCACACTTCCGCTTCTGCACCTGCGCCCTGAATCATGCTGATTGCCGGGCAGCGCTGCGGATTGGCATAGACTTCCCCTTCGGTGCCATTGAGCAATATGGCTGGCGCATCGATGTCACTGAAGAATTTCGCGACGCGCGGCACATACTCCGGATGCGACACGCTCGACAGCCGCAGCGCCGCACGCTCTGCAAACGGCGTTGCCAGTTTTGCCAGCGTGTGTGCGCTATTACGGACGCCCATCCGCCAGCGCAGCGACAGCTGTTTCGCCATCGGCGGACAGAGGTGATCGATAGTGACAAAGGCCAGCTCGCCCTGATCGAGTTTCGCCTGCGCCGCCTCAGCGGTCGTAACAGGCACAATGCCCAGCGCGGCAAACACGGCTTCACTGGTGATGCGCGTCGCATCGTCGCTGACGCCGTGCACCAGCACCGGGAAGCCGAGTTTCACCAGCAGCAGCGCCAGCAACGGCGTCAGATTGCCCTGGCGGCGTGCACCATTGTAGCTGGGGATCACCACCGGCATCGGCCGGTTTTCTGGCGCACGCAGTTGCATCATCTGCGCCTGCATCGCCTGATAAAAGCCGCGCATCTCTTCTTCGCCTTCGCCTTTGATACGCAGCGCAATCAGGATGCCGCCCAGCTCCAGGTCCTGCACTTCGCCCGCCAGCATCGCGCCATAGAGCGCCACCGCCGTATCAAAATCGATGTCGCGGGCATGATTTTTACCGCGACCAATCTCTTTAATGATTTTATTCAGTTCCATCACTCGCTTCCGGTTAAGTGCGCGGCTCAGCGCCGCGTGGGACGTCGTTTACGCACCGTGTTTTTGGGCACCACAGCGGCCGGTATCGCTTCCGGCTCTGGCGTTTCGGGCTGCTCAATCGGGAAGATCGGCAACGCGGCTAATAACCGGCTGCCGTAAGATTTGCTCAGCAGACGGCGGTCATAAATCACGATTTCGCCATAACATTGATGGCTGCGAATCAGGCGTCCGACCTGTTGAATCAGGGTGAATGAGGCGCTGGGTAAACTCTGCACCTCAAACGGATAGCGCTTCAGGCTTTTCAGCCACTCGCCTTCGGTCAAAATTACCGGACTGTCTACCGGGGGAAAAGCGATTTTATGAATATGCACCTGACTCAGCAGATCGCCTTTCAGGTCCAGCCCCTCAGCAAAGGACTGCAGGCCAATCAGCACGCTGGTTTCCCCTTTAGTGACGCGCTGACGATGCAGGTCCACCAGGCGGCTGCGCGGCTGATCGCCCTGCACCAGCATGGAGAGCCGCAGGTCGGGCAGACAGGCGACAAACTGCTGCATCGCCCGGTTGCTGGCAAACAGCACCAGCACGCCTTTATGCTTTTTCTCCGCCATTTGCTGGCGGAAGAAACCGGCCATCTCGGCGATGTGCTCCGCTTCATGCGTCATCAGCGGCTCGAAGCGCATCTGCGGGATCACCAGCTTGCCCTGCTCCACGTGGTTAAACGGCGAGTCGAGCGCCACAAAACGGTCGCCTGCTTTCTCGCTGAGTCCCGACATCTCCTGCAGACGATTGAAGCTGTTGAGCGATCGCAGCGTGGCGGAGGTCACCACCACATGCGGGATTTTGCGCCACAGCATCTTCTCCAGCTGATCGCTGACGCGGATCCCGGCGCAGTGGAAAAGCAGATGCGCCTGACCTTCACGCAGCTCGCGGGTGATCCACTTCGACACAGGCGCGCCAGAGGCTTTTTCCATTGCTGCCAGCCGCCACAGCTTGCTGACCGATTCGAACCAGCCAAACTGGCGATTGAGCTGTAGCAGATTGCGATGCAGACGCACCAGATCGACTTTGCCGGTCTGCTCGCTAAGCGCATTAATCAGGCCTTCGCTCAGGCCGCGCAGCGCGTCGCTGAGTTTGAACAGCCGGGCACAGAGTTCCAGCAGCTCCTGCGGCAGCGCACCGAGCACAAAGCGAAATTCTCCCGGCTGGTTATGCGGCGGCAGCAGCGGATTCAGCGCCTGCGCAGTGATGTTCAGCAGTTCACGCAGCTCATCGCAGTGCGCCTTCAGTCGCTCGGGATTAGCCAGCGGCGGCGGCGATTTTGGCCGCATCTGCGTCATGATGCTCTCAACCAGCTTGATAAACAGGTCGAGTTGCAGGCTGCTCCACCCTGGCGTGATGTCGGCGCTCATCTCCAGCGCATCGCGAGCCACTTCCGGCAGATGATGCCCTTCATCGAGCACCAGCATCAGGTTTTTAGCCGGTGGCAGGACCGACTCGTTTTCCATCGCCGCCATCACCAGCGCATGGTTCGCGACCACCACATCCACCTGTTCTATTTCGCGTCGCGCCACAAAGAACGGGCATTCACGATACCAGTGACAGTGCGAGCCGAGGCAGCTCGCTTTGTCGGTAGAAAGGCGCTGCCACAGGCTGTCGCTGACGTTCTCCTCGCTGTGATCGCGCAGGCCATCCCACTGGTAGCGATCCAGCGATTTCTGTAAGCGGCCACACTGCGTCTGTTCTTCTTTGGTGCTGCTGACCGCGTCATCGTCGAGATAGAGCAGCAGATCGCCCTGCTGATCGGCGTCGGCCGCCATCGCCGCCAGATTGCGCGGACAGACATAGCGCCCGCGGCCAAAGGCAGCGGTAAAAGTGAGATCGGGGATGATTTTCTTCAGCAGCGGCAGATCTTTGGTGAAGATTTGATCCTGCAGCGCCACGTTGGCGGTGCTGATCACCAGCTGCTTTTCCTGGGCGCGGCTGGCCGCGATGCCCGGGATCAGATAAGAGAGGGTTTTGCCCACGCCGGTCGGTGCTTCAACCGCCAGATGGCGCGAATCGTCGCCCGCCAGACATTTTGCCACTTCGGCAATCATCTGGCGCTGCGGCGCACGCGGGATGAAATCAGGCACCTGCTCCTGAAGCGCTTTATACCATTGCGCTATCTGGCTTTTTACTGCGGCTGTCAGGGCCATGATTTGCTTTACCACACCGAAAAACTGACCTGTATTTTTACACAGTATCCCGGCGGCGTCAGCTTTCACGCCGAATTTTTCGTGCGCCATCGTAAATTTCAGTCAGTGTCCGGCGGCGGTGATTTACGTCAGCACTTTGTACATCACGGTGGTGGCATCCAGTACGCCGGCGGTGGATTCGGCATAAAACGGGATCGATCCCGCCACCTGCCAGCCCAGCGAAAGGTAGAGATCGCTGGCGACATCGCCGCTGCGCGTATCCAGCACCAGCAGGGTTTTGCCCTGCTCGTGCGCCCGCTGCTCAGCACGCTGCATCAGTTCACGGGCGATGCCCTGACGGCGCGCCTGCGGATGCACCAGCAGCTTGCTGATCTCCGCCCGGTGGCGGCCGTTGGGCATGACGCTGCGATTGATAATGACCGTCGCCACGATGCGCCCCTGCTGACGCGCGACCAGTAATTCGCTGTCGCCGCCGGTGATGCTGGCGATCCACTGCTGCCAGAATAGTGTCATCACCTCAATGTCTTCAGCATCAATAAAACCAATGCTGGCCCCGTCTGCCACACAACCCTGCAGAACGTGGGTCAGTTCGCCCAGATGCTGTTGCGCCTGTGTCGCGCTGAGTGTTGCGTACTCAATCATGGTTTCGCCACCACCAGTAAATAGCGCGCGCCGTCGGTCAGGTGCGCCTCAAAAGCCGATTTTCCGATCAGATGAAAACGTAAGCAGTCGCCTGGCTGCAACGTCCACGCCTGAGACCCCATCGTGATGGTGAGTCCACCCTCGCACAGCCAGATATGCTGCTCCAGTCCATGAATGGGTGGCGCATCGTAATCGATACGCGCACCAGGGCGTAACTTGCCCTCAACCAGTTCGCATCTAAAATGAAGTGCGGGTGGTGAAATATTGCGGCGGATAAATCCGCTGGCCTCATCCTGCCACACCGGCTGCTGCTGCTCTGTGACCAGCAGACTGGACTCCTCCTCCACTTCACTCAGCAGGCGCGACATCGTTAATCCGTAGGCCGCACAGAGGCGGTTAAGCAGTGCAGCAGTAGGGCTGGTCTCGCTTCGCTCAATACGCGATAATGACGCGCGGCTGATGCCGGTAGCGACAGAAAGTTCATCCAGTGACCAGCCGCGTTGCAGGCGTAATTCTGCCAGCCTCACCGCCAGTCGTTGCTCAGTATTCAACTCCGACATTGCATTTTCTCATATATGGGAAATATTCTCTTAAATGAGATATAGCTGAGAAAGGGCGTATCAGTCAAGTTGTACATTGAGAAATGTATTGTACAACTTAGTCTGCTTCGTTATGGTAATTGCATTCAGACTAATCGAAAGAGGAATTTATGACCTTATACAGTATCGGTGATGTCGCCGAGCGCTGTGGCATAAACCCAGTCACCCTGCGCGCCTGGCAGCGTCGTTATGGCTTACTGAAGCCGCAACGCACCGAAGGCGGACATCGTCAGTTTGACGAAGAAGATGTTCAGCGTATTGAAGAGATCATGCGCTGGATTGAAAGCGGCGTGCCGGTCGGTAAAGTTAAAGCATTGCTGGAAGGTGGCGATGTGGATGCCCATGACGGCTGGACCACCCTGCAGGATGAGCTGATCAGCGTACTGCGTCACGTCAGACCGTCTAAACTTCGTAATAAAATTGCCGCGATTGGTCGCGAACATCCGATTGATGCATTGATTGATCACGTTTTCATGCCGGTGCGCCAGAAGCTCAGTCTGGACCAGAACACCGCCCGCACGATGTGCAGTCTGCTCGATGGCTTGCTGATCGACTATGTCGCCTTCTGCCTGACCGGCAGTCGGAAAAAATCAGGCAAAGATGCGCTGATTATTGGCTGGGGTATCGACGATCGAACCCGCATCTGGCTGGAAGGCTGGCGTCTGTCGCAACATGGCTGGCGAATTGATGTACTGGCTGAACCGCTGGATCTGCCGCGTCCTGAACTCTTCCCTGGCATGAATATGTTTGTCTTTACCGGTAAAAAACTGACCCTTCGCCAGCAGGAACAGCTGTCACACTGGCAGGAACAGGGTTATGCCGTGCGGTTGCATGAACCCGGCTGATAACAAAAACGCACGCCGGGCACTTTGCCTTCTGCCTTGCGCGCGCTATTATCCCCGCCTCACTGTTAACGAGCTCAGGTTTTCACCATGAATGTCAAAAAAGCCTTTTTCGCCACGCTGTTTTTTATTATGGCGGCCGGCGGCACCAGCGGTCTGATGCTGGTCGGATACTCTATGATCGTTCACTCACGCTGAACCCGCGCTGAAGGCGCTCAAACAGGCGATCGCTGACTATCGCCAGCAGCGCCACCAGCAGTGCTCCCTGAATCACATAGGCTGTATTAAAGCCGCTTAAGCCGATAATCACCGGCGATCCCAGACTTTTCGCGCCAACCGTTGAGGCGATGGCCGCCGTGCCGATGTTGATAATCACCGAGGTGCGTATCCCGGCGATAATCACCGGTGCTGCAAGCGCCAGCTCAACCTGCCATAACCGTTGCCAGCTGCTCATGCCGACTCCGATGGCGATCTCCCGACTGCTCGCCGGTACGCTATCAATGCCCGCCAGCGTACCCTGTAAAATCGGCAGCAACCCATAGAGCAGTAGCGCCACCACCGCAGGCCAGGCACCAAACCCCATGACCGGCACCGCAATCGCCAGCACCGCAACCGGCGGAATTGTCTGCCCCGCTGCCACAATGGTTTCCATCAGCGGCCGGAAGGCCCGCCCCGCCCGCCGCGTCACCAGCACGCCACTGCCGATGCCAATCACGATCGCCAGCAGGCTGGCGGTGACCACCAGAAACAGATGCGCCAGCGTCAGCTGCCAGAAGCTCTCCTGCTGATAGAGTGGCCGCGCCAGGTCCGGAAACCAGCGGTGAAACAGCGGCCCGCTGTACGGCATTAGCGTCAGCAGCGCACCGTAGAACAGCACCAGCCACAGCAGCGGATCCTTCAGCCTGCGCATGTTGACGCCTCGCGCAGTTGCAGCAGGTCGCCAAAGTGGAGCACGCCCAGCGGCTGTTGCTGATCGTCGATGACCGGCAGTTTATCGGTGCGCCGCGCAATGAACTGCGACAGGGCATCCCGCAGCGTCAGGGCAGCGGCAATCGGTTCGCCCGCCAGCCACTCGCCACGCCGCACCGCATTCCCGACCTGTTCCAGCGCCAGCAACCGGACGCCCATTTCACTGCGGCCAAAGAAGTCGCGCACAAAATCGTTTTTTGGCTGGGTCAGCAGCTCCACTGGCCTGCCCTGCTGAACAATCTCACCGTTGTCCATCAGCACGATGCGATCCGCCAGCGTCAGCGCTTCGTCGATGTCATGGGTCACCAGCACGATGGTGCGGCCCGAAAGTCGATGAATACGCAGCATCTCCTGCTGCAGCACGCCGCGCGTCACCGGGTCGAGCGCGCCAAATGGCTCGTCCATCAGCAACACTTCCGGGTCCGCCGCCAGCGCCCGCGCAACACCCACCCGCTGCTGCTGCCCGCCGGAGAGCTGATGCGGATAGCGATTCAGCAATTGCGCGTCGAGATTGAGCAGCGCCAGCAGCGCCGCGATGCGTTCATCAACCTGTGCCCTGGGCCAGCCCAGCAGCACCGGCACCGTGGCGATATTCTTCCGCACCGTCCAGTGCGGAAACAGGCCAATTGACTGGATGGCATAACCCATGCGTCGCCGCAGCGTGCGGGCATCAAGCTGGCGAATCGACTCACCGGCAAAGCGAATCTCACCGCTATCAAACTCCACCAGCCGGTTGATCATCTTCAGGGTGGTCGATTTGCCGGAACCGGAGGTGCCGAGCAGCACGCAGAACTCCCCTTTTGCCACCTGCAGGGACAGATCTTTCACGGCGGCTTTGCCGTTAAAGGCGCGGGAAACGCCATCAAACTCAATCATCTTTTCTCTCCAGCAGTGAGATCAGCAGGCGGAACAGCGCATCGATGACGACCGCCAGCGCAATCACCGGGATGACGCCCAGCAACACCAAATCCAGCGCACTGCTCAACAGTCCCTGGAAAATAATCGCGCCAAAGCCGCCCGCGCCAATCAGCGCCGCGACCACCGCCATGCCCAGCGTCTGCACCACGACCACGCGCAGGCCCGCCAGCCAGACCGGCAAAGCCAGCGGCACATCCACCGCAATAAACTGCTGCCAGCCGCTCATGCCCGTACCGCGCGCGCTTTCGCGCACCTCCTGCGGCACCTGTTGTAAACCCACGACCACGCTGCGCACCAGCGGCAACAGGGCGTAAAGCACCAGGGCGATCAGCGCCGGTGCCATACCAATGCCGCTGATGCCCCAGTCGCCCAGCCACGGAAATTGCTGAGCCAGTCCGGCCAGCGGCGCAATCAGCAAGCCAAACAGCGCCACCGACGGCACCGTCTGTATCACATTCAGCACGCCAAACACGCCACCCTGCCAGCCAGGCCGCCGGAACAGCGTGACGCCCAGCGGCAGCGCAATGATCAGCGCAGGCAGCACAGTGCCCGCCAGCAATGTCAGATGACGGCTCAGCGCCGCATCAAATACCGCATGGCGGTTGGCATACTCTTTCAGCAGGGAGAGATCGCTGAGCTGGCCACTGAACAACAGCAATAGCGGCAACAGCCAGACTTGCAGATTGAGCAGCAGCTGGCCCAGCCGATGGGAAGTGAGTTGCCGCACCTGATCGGTGATCAGCAGCAGGATCAGCGCGCCGCTGCACCACAGGCCGCTGGCAAAGCTGGTGCGCGCCAGACGGCTGCCCTGCTGGCTGAGCAAAGTAGCCTGATGACCGCTGAGCCAGAGGATCGCGGCCAGTAGCAGTTCGGCTGCCAGCAGCGCGACAACCAGCGAGCTGCGCCCAGGCGAGCGCCACAACAGCAGCCAAAGCGTCGCCAGCGGCAGCAACAGCAGTCCGAAACGGCTGATCTGCCAGCCCATCAGCGGTTCGCCCGCCACCAGCCGGTTCGGGGCGAAGTTAAGAAATGGCAATGCCACCAGCGCCAGACTCAGCAGCGTCAGCAGCAGTAACGCCACCGGCTGCTGAACCGGACGGCGTATCGCTTCCCGCGATATCTGCATCGGTTACAGCAGCTTTTTCTGCTGCAGCCACTCAGTCGCTACGCTGCTGGCATCCTGACCATCGACCGCGATTTTGGCGTTGAGCTGTTGCAGCGTCTTCTCATCCAGCGCGCTGAACACCGGCTTCAGCCAGTCGGCAATCTGTGGATAGGCTTTGAGGACCGATTCGCGGATCACTGGCGTCGGCGCATAAATCGGCTGAACGCCTTTAGGATCGCTGAGCGTCTGCAGACCCAATGCCGCTACCGGACCATCGGTGCCGTAAGCCATCGCCGCATTCACGCCGGAGGTCTGCTGAGCCGCCGCGCTGATGGTGACAGCGGTATCTCCGCCCGCCAGCGACAGCAGCTGATCCTGCTTGAGGTCAAAACCATACGCTTTTTCAAAGGCCGGTAAGGCATCGCTGCGTTCAATAAATTCAGCTGACGCCGCCAGTTTGAAGGTGCCGCCTTTTTTCAGAAAGGCGCTGAGATCGGCCAGCGAGGTGAGCTGATTCTTCTCAGCCAGATCTTTGCGTACGGCGATGGTCCAGGTGTTGTTGGCCGGCGCCGGTGTCAGCCACACCAGATGGTTTTTCTCCGCATCCAGCTTTTTCACCTTTTCGTAGCCTGCGGTGGCATTCTTCCAGGCGCTGTCTTTCTCATCGTTGAAGAAGAATGCGCCGTTGCCGGTGTATTCCGGGTAGATGTCGAGTTCGCCCGCTGTAATGGCACCGCGCACCACCTGGGTCGTGCCGAGCTGGATTTTATTGACGGTTTTTACCCCATGCTTTTCCAGCACCTGAAGAATCACATTGCCAAGCAGCGATCCTTCGGTATCAATTTTAGAGCCGACCCGCACCGGATCTGCCGCGTGTGCCATCCCCATGCTGAGCAGCAACGCGCTGACTCCCATCCAACCCCGAATTCTGACCATGGCCTTTTCCTTATCGCATTATCGCGTGATGTTTTTGTGGTTCGTTAGTGCGTGATGTGTTCGCGTGGCGTCGTTCAGGCTGCGCTCCTGCCGCTGAGAGGGAGACTGGCAGAATGGGCAGCGCAAATAATCTGCCTTAAAAGCGTAGCCTGGCGCAGCGGTGATGCAGCTGACTTTATCGCAAATTGATAACGATGTGAGATTAGAAAATTATTATCTATAACTGAAATGAATTTACGTCTGGGCGTCTAAACGGCTATTCTCGAAAATCTGTTTTTATAATAAAAGACGCACAACATCATGTCCGACCTGACCTCTTCCGCCCATGTGGCAACAGCAGGGAGTTCGCCCGGTGGCGAAACGCAGTGGATTCGCAGCGCAGCTGACGTCTCACGATTAGTGAACAGCGGCGACAGTGCCCGTAACAATGCCCGTATTGTGGTGGCGATTGCGCTGGGCGGCGTGTTCCTCGACGCTTACGACCTGGGCGCGCTGGCGTTTGGCATCAAAGATATCACGCGCGAATTTAGTCTCACCCCGACCGGCACCGGCATGGTCGCCTCGGCAATTACCTTCGGGGCGATTATCGGCGCGCTGATCGGCGGCTATCTCACCGACAAAATTGGCCGTTATCGGGTCTTCATGGCCGATATGTTCTTTTTCGTGGTGGCAGCTATCGCCTGTGCGTTTGCGCCCAATGAGTATGTGCTGGCTGGCGCGCGTTTTGTGATGGGACTGGGTGTCGGGATCGATCTGCCGGTGGCGATGGCGTTTCTGGCCGAATTTTCAAAGCTGCGCGGCAAGGGTAATAAGGCGGCCAGCGTGGCGATGTGGTGCCCGACCTGGTACGCGGCGATCAGCATCTCCTATCTGCTGGTGCTGCTGCTCTATGCGGTGTTGCCGGAAAGCCACACCGACTGGCTCTGGCGGCTGATCCTTGGTTTCGGTGCCGTTCCGGCGATTGTCATTATCGCCATCCGCAGCCGTTATATGAGTGAATCCCCGGTGTGGGCGGCGAATCAGGGCGACCTGAAAGGCGCTGCCGCGATTTTACGCAGTGCGTGGAATATCAACGCTCAGGTGGCTCCCGACGCCGGGTTGACCGCTGCCACGCCGGTGCGCAAAGCGAGCTGGCGTAACTATGGTGCGCTGCTGCAGGGCGTCTATCGCCGTCGGACGCTGCTGGCGACCATTACCTCTATCGCCTCGTCGTTTGCCTATAACGCGGTGGCGTTTGGTCTGCCGGTGATTATCTCCAGCTTCTTTGCTCAGTCGATGCTCACCACCATCCTGGTGTCGCTGGCGCTGAATCTGCTGTTCGCCTTTGTTGGCGGGATTCTGGCAGTGCGTCTGGTGCCGCGTCTGGGGGCGTGGAAGATGTCGGTGGCGGGTTATGGCTGTCAGTGTGTGGCGCTGCTCGGGCTGGCGCTGGTTGGTCGCCCGGAAGGCGGTCAGGAAGCCGCGCTGGCGATCGGCATGCTGGCGCGGTTCCTGTTTGGTCAGGGATTCGGGCCGGGTTCGCACACCATGACGTTTGCTTCATTAAGCTACCCGACTTCGCTGCGCGGCGTGGGTGTTGGCTTCAATCAGACGCTGATGCGCGGCAGTTCGACCGTGTCGCTGTTTCTGTTCCCGGTGCTGGTCGCGGCACTGGGCACCGGCGTGTTCTGGGTGATCTTCCTGGCTCCGCTTGCGGGTCTGCTGGCGCTGCTGGCAATCCGCTGGGAACCGTCGGGATATGACGTGGATGCGGAGGATTTTGAGCTGCCGCATTAAACAGCGGTGAGGGCGTGGATAGAGCGCAGGAAAACCGCACCTCAGTGCGGTTTTTTTATGCCGTAACGGCCGGGAAAGGGAACTGCTCCAGATAGTCCGGGATGCGCGGGAAGGTGTGCAAAAACCACGGGGTGAACTGCTGTGGCTGCTGCTGCATCTGCTCTTCGATCAGCGCCATCGGGCGATAATCCCAGGCATCGGCTTCCTGCGGATTAAGCTGCGGCAGGGTGTCGCAGACGGCAAAGAAGACGTGACCATATTCATGCTCGGTCAGGCCATTGCTCAGCTTCAGGTTGTAGCTCAGTTCAAATACCGGCGTCAGCGCCACTTCCATCCCCATCTCTTCACGCAGACGGCGCTCGGCGGCGTCGCGGGTCGATTCATGAGGATAAGGATGACCACAGCAGGTATTACTCCACAAACCACCACAGTGATATTTATCGCTGGCGCGCCGCTGCAGTAACAGCTCCTGCCGGGAATTGAAGACGTAGACCGTCACCGCGCGGTGCAGTAATCCTTTTTCATGCACTTCCAGCTTTTCCATTTTGCCGGTGGGACGATCGAGGTGGTCAACGAGGATAACTTCAATAGCAGACATGGCGTTTCCTTGAGATTATTCCCAACTATTCTGGCACAGAATGAGCAGTTTGGGCGGATCAGCGAGGATTTTTTAGCCGTGGCGGGCGGAGATAAGCGGATGAAGCTGAGAGGAAATCAGGCCAGCAAGGCTGGCCTGAAGGAGGATTACAGTCGGAAGCTCTGAACAACACGCTCAAGCTGGGTGCTCTGCGATTCCATCGCCTGCGCGGCAGCGGAAACCTGCTCCACCAGCACGGCGTTCTGCTGTGTGGTGCCATCCAGCTGGGTAATCGCCACGTTGACCTGTTCGATGCCCATGCTCTGCTCACGGCTGGCTGACATGATTTCGCTCATCAGGGTCGTGACACTGCTCACGCCCTTCATCAGCTCATCCATGGTCTGACCCGCCTGCTCAACGAGTGCGCTGCCGGTATCGATGTTCGCCACTGACTCTTCGATTAACTTTTTAATTTCACGCGCGGAGTTGGCTGAACGCTGCGCCAGGTTGCGCACTTCCGATGCCACCACCGCAAAACCGCGACCCTGTTCACCGGCACGTGCAGCTTCTACCGCGGCGTTCAGCGCCAGGATATTAGTCTGGAATGCGATGCTGTCGATCACGCTGATGATATCGACCACTTTGCGGGACGAGTGATGAATCTCACCCATCGTAGTGACGACCTGGCGGACCACTTCGGTGCCACGCGCAGCCACCTGAGAGGCGTCGCCCGCCAGCTGGTTAGCGTGAGTCGCGTTGTCGGCGTTCTGACGCACGGTGCCGGTCAGCTGTTCCATCGACGCGGCCGTTTCAACAATCGAGCTGGCCTGATCTTCAGTACGGGAGGAGAGATTGGCGTTGCCGCTGGCAATTTCCCGCGACGCGGCAGTAATCGCCAGCGCGCTATCTCCCACCTGCTGAAGCAGACCCTGCAGATAGCTGATGAACTGGTTAAAGCTCTGCGCGACGGCGTTGAATTCCGGGCTGTTGCTGGCTGGCAGACGCTGAGTCAGATCCGCACCGCCGGTCGAGAGCGCTTCGATGTTGCTGTTCAGCACGTTAAGACGTTTCATCATGGCGCGGACAAAGCCCAGCGACACCAGCAGCAGGATGACCGCCAGTGGGATCTGCACCAGACCCAGGCGGGTCAGCATGTTGTGCGACTGCGCTTTCAGCAGGCTGGTTGGCAGGCTGCTGGCGAGATACCACGGGCTGCCAGGAATGGCCTGCACGAAGAGTGTCTGCTCGCCTTCGCTGCTGTCATAGGTGGTTTGCAGCGGCTGATTGCCCACGCCGTTCAGCAACGATTTCAGCGGTGCCGCCATCGGCATCTGTACGTCAGCCAGGTTTTCCAGCTTCGGAGCAGCATTCACCAGCGCGCCGTTGCCTACGACTTTGCCGTCGGCTTCAACAATCAGCACGTTGCCATGAATGGTTTCACCCATCTGCTTCGCCAGCTGGTTAAAGAATCCGAGCGTTACGTCGATGGTGGCAACACCCCAGGCTGAGCCGTTGCGATAGATAGCCATGGCGCAGTTGGTACGCGGCTGCGGGCTGGCAGCATCCTGATAGGCTTTTGCCCAGGCACACTGCCCTTTCGCAGCAGCCAGGCCATCTTTGTACCAGGGTTGCTCCCAGTATTTGTCGGCGGCGTCGGAGTTCCAGTAGGTGTTGACCTGCAGTTCATTGCTCGCGTTACGGGCAAAGAAGCTGCTGTCTTTTTCTTTGGCCGGATCACGACGGTTAGGCAGTGGCCAGATACCACCACCAAACACGTTGCTGTCCTGATACTGGTTTACCAGCGTCGGTAACAGGGTGTCGATAGTCGCGCTGTCCATGACAGAGGCGGCTTCGGTAATCGCACGCTGCTGTGCCTGCACGCGGTTCATCTGTTCAACGATGCCGGAGGCGAGTGAATCGACCTGATAGCGAACCAGACGGCTTTCGCTGTCGACGAGCTGTGGCGCGACGAACTGATTAATAACCCAAACTGTAACGAGTAAAAGCGCAACAAAGAATGCGATCATTGTTGCGGTAAAGCGGGATTGTGTTGTTTTAAACATCTTTGTTCCCCAGAACCAGGTACGGCGCGATTGCCTTATTCGGGTTAACGGCTCGCTTCAGGGGAACTTGAGATAGGCGGGATCACATATTTGAGAAATGTATGATTTCTGTAAAAATTTAATTTCACTGCGGGACTATCACGTCCCCGGCAGACGCCGGGGAGCGGGTGAAGAGGCGCGTGATGACTGGCCTACTCCTCTGATTCAACCACCTGCTGGCGCGGACGGAAAACGTGATCGTTGCCATCTGCCGTTAACAATTCCCGTAACTTCTGGCCGCCATGCTCATCCGCCTGCGCGAACTGCCGCTCCGCTTCGGTGATCGGCGTGGTCCAGAGCAGCGTCGGGCGATCGCCATCGCGTTTCGGCAACGTGAACTGCGCGGGTGCAGGTGCCAGTTCATTCGCCAGCAGGAAGCTTTCAAAACCGACGGGGGCGACTTCCGACGCCAGCGTATGGCCCTCGCCCAGCCAGGTCAGCCGCGCCCACGGCAGATGCACGAACTCTGCCAGTGCGCTGGCCATCTGCACCGCATTGCTTTCGGTCATGACTTCACCGTCAACCGCCATGCCCAGTTCGATACGGCGATACTGCGGTGCCAGCTCATCGAACAGATAATCGACCTGCGGCATGGGCCGGATACTCATGCCGAGCGTCAGGAAGTACCAGACGCCCTGATGCCAGTGTTGCGAGATCGCCATCGGCGGCCAGCTGCCCTGATCAATCGCGTAATATTTCACCGACTCGCCAAAGCGCGCCTGATAGCAGGCCATCAGGTCCTGCTGCACCTTGTCCCACTCGCTGCCGTCGTGCCATTCGCGCCAGAACTGTCGCTGATGCTCCGCACGGGCATAGTAGTCATTGGTCGATGCCGATCCCAGCGGAGCCGTCAGCCGGTTCTTTTTGATGCAGCCCGCAGAGAAGCTCACCTGCTTCTCCTGATAGAGACTCCAGCCGGGAATGACTGCCAGCAGCTGGCCGTAATACCACAGCGCCGCACCATCATCGCTCGGCTCCCACAGCACCTGCAGACCGGCCGGGTCCAGCGCGGGCTCCGCTTCCAGATTACGGCAATACTCTGCGCTGAGCAGCGGCGCTATGCCCTGCTCCATCGCCTCGCGATCTTCCTGTGCCGGCGCAGGCAGCAGGTTGCGAAGCCAGCAGCCGCGCACCGCATACTGACTGCGGAACAGATCGGTGGGCCAGATGTAAAAATAGGCGGTGCGCTCATCCTGCTCGACAATGGCGGTCAGTGTGCGCTGCTGATTGTGGACTTCAGCAATCAGGGATTTGTACGTCATAGTGCCTCGACAAAGCCTGGAGGAATCCATTTTCCCCGAGAATAGAGCAGGATCCTGGCTGCCGCACTCTGAGACAAGGGTAATAGTCTCAAAGTGTGGGGGGATACAGAGGGGAAAGGTTGTAAGAGCAGGTAATGCTCGATTTTAACGTCATGAGAGATAGCGGTCCTGAGATTATTTGAGCAAAAAACAGACCCTGCAGGTTTCTGTCCCCTTCTGGCAAAGATAAAAAAAGCTCATCCGCACGCACATAGACTTCCTGCGTAATGGCTCCCAACATTAAACTTTTGCACATTCGGCGGCGCTATTAACCTGATGGCGGAAGACGCATTGGGTGTCATCACTCACTAAATAGTCATTCTGAGCGGCATCCTGGGACCTTTTATCTTTGTTTTTCAGGCAATAAGAAAATATTCCGTTAAAAATCAGTGTCACTCGCGATACATGACCGTTTTTTATGATATCCGGCAGGGTTTCCCCTGCTTAACAGCACTACTAATCTCAATGAAAGGTAAATCAATTTCCTGCGAATAAATTAAAACTTGACACCTTTAGCTCCAACTGTAAATTAGGGCAACTGCTCTAATTTACAGTTTTTACTATCAGATTATTTTCACTGTCTTTTTATTTTTGCTGTCTAACATTAAGGAATGCCTGATGAAGTCTGATAAATTCCGTTGCAGAAGCTACCTGAGCGCTTTTGTCTTTACCTCAGCATTAATGGCATTCCCGGCAGCGTATTCGCCAGCAACCTATGCTGCCGAAACAAACCCTGTCAACATCGCGGTTTACAGAGGAGAAGCGGGTTGCGAAGGCTGTTCGGAGATGGTTGTTAAATCGCTTAAAAAAACAGGATTAAACCTTTCTATCCGTTACATTGGCGAAAATGAAAAACTAAAAATAAGCAGCGACAACCTGAAAAAATTCGATATTTATATTCAGCCAGGAGGCGGACAGGATATTCCTGCGGCTTATGATGCTATAGGCGATGAGGGGGCTGAAGCCATCCGGAATTTTGTTCGCTCTGGTAAAGGGTTTATTGGCCTCTGTATGGGCGCTTATCTTGCTGACAAAGACTGGATAGGTCTGATTGACGCACCTCTTGATACAGAAGCAGGAAGACCGGGCGCAGAAGCCACTGATGAGGGCGATTACACGCTAACAATACTGTGGGGAGGAAAGAAAGAATCAGCTTATTATCAGGATGGTCCTTATCTGAATAACAGTTCCGCCAGTAAAGGATTTACCCCTATCTCCTGGTATAGCAACGGCGATGTTGCCATGGCGGCCTATACCTATGGAAAAGGTAAAGTGGTACTCACCGGACCTCATCCTGAAGCAGACGAAAGCTGGATCGATGCCAGCCAGCCAGGATATATACCCGCTGAGCGCAAAATGATAAAACTACTGAAATATCTGGACGTCAGTCATCAATGAGCACGGGTAAAGCATAAACGCCTGTGCTCATCTTTATCTCACCAACTGAAGAGAAAAATTAAAAATCTCTTCAAGAAATAGAGCGCGTTTTTCAACAGAATAATCAAGTATAATCATGCTTGAATAACCATCAAGCACAGCCGCAATTTGTCGGGCTGAAACCTGACTATTTGCAGAGGTAAATTCTCCGGCTTCGATACCACGCGTTATGATATCTTCAACGATTTCATTCCACTGCATCAGGTTGGCGTGAATAAGCTCAGCATAGCGCTGATCCCGTGCTGAAAGAGGCCATATTTCAAGATAGAGAATCCAATGCGAAGAGGGAGCATCTGGCAGAAGATAATCTAAGAAAAACAATAGTTCTTCTGATACTTTTCCTGTGTCACTCTCTTTTTTCTTTAGAAAATAATCATTAACATCATCATCCAGCATCTTTTTTATAGCGTCGAGCTTAAGCTCATCCCAGTTACTGTAATAATGATACATATGGCTTCGGGAAATATTAAGTCGGGCATTCAGATCCCGCGTTGAGACATTGTTCAGCCCCTTCTCTTTGAAAAGGTTTAACGCGGCTTTCTTTATAAGATCTTTGAATGAATCGACTTTCATTTTCAATAACGACTTTATTAACTTTTCATCACCTCACAATACCATTTTAACGAACTCAACGCTAACGGCTGTAAAGGTAAGCTGCGTCTTATATCCGCCTCAACATAATACGCGACTCCTGCGACATCATTCAGCACATATAATGGCCGTTATATTGACAAAACCGGCATCGCGTCACTTCGGCGGTACGTTGATCAAAGCGCCGCTCCGGACGCATCGGTTGCAGATAATCCGCCCCATTGACGATGCTTTTCGGCACCATATCTGCACCTTATCTGCGCCCAGCGCTTCAGCAATCTGCGCCGCTTCATGAGAGTACTGATCCTGTTCGGTGCGCGGGTGAGCTGCGGATTTTTTTTAGCGCAGATGAGCGGCCAGAACTTTAGCTGAATCTCTGCACGGGCATAGTAGTATTTCTGTACTGGCCGACTTTATGACACCTTTAACCATTTATATTTATTTGAGCTGACGCAATGTATGAGCGCATCCTGCCGATTGTTTGAAGCGTCGCCTGCTACTTATTATTACCCCCTGCCGATAAACGATTGAGCACAGCCTGCCGCTGTTTACAGCCAGCAATCAGCGAGTATTATTGATGATGTAATGTACAGGGAGACAAAAAATGGACGCAGCATTGCTTGAAATGATGCGCTCAGGTGGCAGGAATAAAGCCTGGGTTGAACAATGGTCAACCTTGAAGCCAGAAAGCTGATCAACATAGCCAATAGGCTGTCAGCGTTCCATCTCAAGGATGGGCTTACCCGGATACAGTTTGTACAGGAAATAAAATCGGTTATTGACAAGCAGTTCGCTGCTGCCCGACAGGCTAAGTCTGATGAAGAATGCCTGGCGTGCGTCAAAAACCTCAGGTCTGAGATTGAGAACCTTGAAGAGCAGGGACGACTACTGCGCAACAAGACAGCAAAACTCTACGCTAAAGTAGAGTTTGTGCGTGAAAACAATAGAATTGTGGGTTACATGATTTCAGCTGTTCATGTCGTGCTTTCAGGTTTTGCTGTTGTCGGCGGTGCTTTGATGATCTCGACAATGACACCTGTCGGCGTATTGGCTGGTGCCGTTCTCGTTGTGGACGGACTTAATGGCCTGTCCAAAGAACTCATTACCAACTTGTCTGACGTACAAACAGAAGGCATGTTTGCCGATGGTGCAATGCAGGCTGCAGAATTTATGGGATTTAAAGCAGAGTCAGGGCTGGCTTTTTATAATACGGTCACGCTTACTGCCAGTGTTTACAGCATTTGGGGGCTGGCGAAAAAACCTGGCGCATGGCGGCTATTCAGATGGATGCCCCGTGATTACTTCCGTGAAGTTGACACCCTGAGCCGTCCGAAGCTGACCATGAAAATAGTTGGCTGGGGTGTTCAGGCTAAAGTGATTTTCGATTTACTCAGTGTTAACGAGCAATCACGCTAAGTCTTTTTTCAACCGCCAGTAGCGCCATGACTTCCAGGCCAGCACTGGCGGTTGAATAAACGTCACTATGATTATCCCGATAAGTAGAGACAGGCCACCGCCTAAAACGTATGGCTTAGTTGAGAAACAGAGAAGTAATATAAATACGAGCGTGCAGGCTGAAACGATCCATAACAGTACTCTGAATCTGTTCTTCAAATCCACGACAGCCTCATCCAGCGTGCCACCGTAGCTTTCAAGATTATTTTTGATTTTTTTCAAATCAGCATCAGTAAAGCCCGACTTCAACAGCTCTGATTCATTAACTATCATGGTGCGTTACCTTTCATCCTTAAAACCTGCAGTCATTTACTGCAATTATATACGTGCATGACTCCCATGCGGCAACTCCCTTCGTTGGCACACATCTGACACGAGTATCTGTCCCAATCAGCCCAGGGTGATTAACGTCATTTAATTGACTGTCTGAACAAAAGCTCTTACCCAAAACCCCTTATTAACGACTACGGCTAGATGTTCTCTTTATGAACGGCAATAACGCTCTTTTTTTCTAGTGAACATCTCACCCCAGCCTCCCCATCCTCACCATTGCCCGATACCATGCACCGCGCTGAATCGACCACCTCAACCCCACCGCAATCGCATTAATCTTCTGGTCAATGATCGCCTGTTCAAAGCGGCCAGTCTCACGGCCGGACATCGCCTGCGCCCACGCGGGCATTAGCCCGAATCCCGACTTCAGCATGATTTTCATCACCGGTTTCGCCTGCCAGCTCGGTGCAGGGGCATTCATCAGCAATCGCGTCACTTCGGCGGTACGTTGATCAAAACGCAGCTCCGGACGCATCTGTTGCAGGTAGTCCGCCACATCGACGACGCTTTTCGGCACCTTCTCTGCGCCCAGCGCTTCGGCAATCTGCGCCGCTTCCTGATAGTACTGATCCTGTTCGGCGCGGGTGAGTTGCGGATTTTTGTAGCGCAGATGCGCGGCCAGAAAACGGCTGGTCTCCGCCACATGCACCCAGGTCAGCAGATGCGGATCGCTGGCGGCATAGGGTTTGCCTTCGCTGTCGACGCCGCTGACTTTCAGGTGGATGCGTTTCACCCGCTCGATCAGCGTCTGTGCATCCTGCGAATTACCGTAGGTGGTCACGGCGATAAACTGACTGGTACGGCGCAGGCGGCCCATCATATCTTCGCGGAAATTGGAGTGATCCCAGACACCCGCCAGCGCCGCCGGATGCAGCATCTGCAACAGGAGCGCACTGATCCCGCCGCACATCATGGAGGTGAAGTCACCGTGGACGCGCCAGATCACGCTGTCCGGGCCAAACAGGCCGGGATCGCCAGGCGGTTGAGAAAGGTCAAATTCATTCATCGACAGGCCATTAAGGCGGAAGACCTGCTGCTGAATGCGGTCACGCAGATTAATCATGGCGGCTCTGATAGTGGATATGATGCGGCGCGCGGTAGCAGGACGCTAACGACGCGCCGCATCACCTTCCCCTGCATTCAGGGGAAAGGCTGACGGTTATTGATAGTTGAACTGCGCATTCTCAGTACGGACGGAATCGAGTCCAATCATCACGTTGAATTTGCCGGGCTCGGCAACGTGCTGCATCTGCTGGTTCCAGAACTTCAGCGCATCGACATCGATCTTAAAGGTCACGGTCTGCGACTCGCCCGCTTTCAGCATGATGCGCTTAAAGCCACGCAGCTCCTTCACCGGACGGCTGATGGAAGCAACCGGATCGTTCAGATACATCTGCACCACCGTCGCACCGTCAAGCTTACCGCTGTTGGTCACCGTTACGCTGGCTTCGACACTGCCGTCGCGCGGCATAGTCGGAGACGACATTTTGACCGGCGACACGGTGAAGCTGGTGTAGCTCAGGCCGTAACCAAACGGATAGAGCGGGCCGTTAGCCGCATCATAGTAGTGCGAGGTGTACTTGTTCGGCTTAGCAAAGTTGTAAGGACGACCGGTTGGCAGATGGTTGTAGTAGATCGGAATCTGACCCACTGAACGCGGGAAGGAAACCGGCAGTTTGCCCGACGGGTTGTAGTCGCCGAACAGCACATCGGCGATGGCATTACCGCCTTCGGTGCCGCTGAACCAGGTCTCCAGCATCGCATCGGCCATCCGATCTTCATTCACCACTGACAGCGGGCGTCCGTTCATCAGCACGATCACCAGCGGCTTACCGGTGGCTTTCAGTGCCGCTAACAGCTTCTGCTGGCTCGGCGGGATCACCAGATCGCTGCGGCTGGAGGCTTCATGCGCCATACCCTGCGCTTCGCCCACGGCGGCAACGACCACATCGGCCTGCTTCGCTTTGGCGACCGCATCATCAATCAACTGCTGCGGTGAACGCGTATCAACAGAAACCGCCTGCTCATAGAGGTTCAGGAAGTCCTGAATCCCTTTGTTGTCAGTGACGTTGGCGCCCTTCTCATAGAGCAGCGTCGCTTTGCCTTCGGTAGCATTGCGCATGCCCTGCAGCAGCGAAACGGATTGCTTCGCCACGCCCGCCGCAGACCAGCTGCCCATAATGTCACGCTGACTGTCTGCCAGCGGACCAATCAGGGCAATGGTGCCCGATTTTTTCAGCGGCAGCGTTTCCAGGCGATTTTTCAGCAGCACAATACTCTTACGCGCGACGTCGCGCGCTTCAGCTCTGTGCAGACGGCTTTCCGCATTGGTGTCCTGCGGGTCGCTCTCTTTCGGCCCTAAATGGCTGTAAGGATCGTTAAACAGGCCCATGTCATATTTGACGTTAAGCACATGGCGCGCTGCATCATCAATCTCAGCCATGGTGACGTCGCCGCTTTTCACCAGCGCCGGCAGATACTTGCTGTAATATTCGTCGCTCATGCTCATATCGACGCCCGACTTCAGGGCAATGCGCACCGCTTCCTGCGGATCGCTGGCAACGCCATGTTTGATCAGCTCTTTAATCGCGCCGTGATCGCTGATGGTGATGCCTTTGAATTTCCACTTGTCGCGCAGCAGATCTTTCAGCAGCCAGCTGTCCGCCGTGGCGGGCACGCCATTAATTGAGTTCAGCGCGACCATCACGCCGCCGCTGCCCGCATCCAGTGAGGCTTTATAAGGCGGCAGATAATCCTGGAACATGCGCTGTGGACTCATGTCCACGGTGTTGTAATCGCGTCCACCTTCCACTGCGCCATAGAGTGCGAAGTGCTTCACGCTGGTCATTACGCTGTAGCGATCGGCGGCGCTTTTGCCCTGCATCGACTGCACCATGCTGCGACCCATTTCGCTGGTGAGATACGTATCCTCACCGAAACCTTCGGAGCCACGGCCCCAGCGCGGTTCACGGCTGACATCCACCATCGGTGCCCAGGTCATATTCAGACCATCGTCGGCCGCTTCATAGGCAGAGACGCGCCCCACCTCTTTCACCGCATCCAGATCCCAGCTTGATGCCAGGGCTAAGGGAATAGGGAAAATGGTGCGCTGACCATGAATCACGTCGTAGGCGAAAAACAGCGGGATCTTCAGGCGGCTGAGCTGCATCGCCTGGTCCTGCATCGCACGGATATCCTGACGGGTCACGGTATTAAAGATCGCGCCAACCTGACTCTTCTGAATCATGTCGCGAATCACTTCTTTCGGATTATCAGGTCCGACGCTGATTAAACGCAGCTGGCCGATTTTCTCGTCCAGCGTCATTTTTTTAAGCAGTTGGTTAACGAAGGCATCCCGCGCCTGTTCGGTCATCGGGTGGTTACCTTGCAATGTCTCAGCCAATGCAGGTTGCATCGCGAGGGAGACAGCGAGACTAACAGAGTAAATCCATTTCATCAGGTTGGGTTCTCTTAAGTAACTGCGCAATATCGAATTAACAGGCGGCAGTGTGCCACAAGATGAGAATAGCAGGTAGCGGCCAGGCTCACACTGCGTTGAGGTCAGTTGACGTGCTACAGTTAGGACGCACTGATAAGACAAGGGAATTGCTCATGATACAAACCTCTGCCCTGCTTTCTGACCTGCGCCGCCTGGTCGGCACCTCTCATTTGCTCACAGAACCTGAACAGACCGCACGCTATCGTAAAGGCTTTCGCTCCGGCGAAGGTGACGCGTTGGCGGTGGCGTTTCCCGGCACACTGCTGGAGCTGTGGCGGGTACTGCAAACGCTGGTGAATGCGGATGTCATCATCCTGATGCAGGCGGCGAATACCGGCCTGACCGAAGGTTCAACGCCGCATGGCGACGATTACGATCGTCCGCTGGTGATTGTCAGTACCCTGCGACTCGATAAGCTTCAGCTGATCGACGAAGGTCAGCAGGTGCTGGCGTTCCCCGGCAGCACACTCTATCAGCTGGAAAAGGCGCTGAAGCCACTGGGACGCGAGCCTCACTCGGTGATTGGCTCCTCCTGTATTGGTGCCTCGGTACTGGGTGGCATCTGTAATAATTCCGGCGGATCGCTGATCAAGCGTGGTCCGGCCTACAGCGAAATGGCCCTGTTTGCCCAGATTGATGCGCAGGGAAGACTGAAGCTGGTGAACCATCTGGGTATCGATCTCGGCACCTCGCCGGAAGAGATTCTGGGGCGACTGGATGACGATCGCTGGCAGCCCAAAGATGTGCAGCACGATGGCCGTCATGCCTCCGATCATGAATATGCCGACCGGGTCCGTGAAGTCGATGCCGATACGCCTGCCCGTTATAACGCCGATGCGCGTCGCCTGTTTGAAGCGTCCGGCTGTGCCGGGAAACTGGCGGTCTTCGCGGTGCGACTTGATACTTTCCCCAGCGAACCGCAGCAGCAGGTGTTTTACATCGGCACCAACGAACCCGGTGTACTCAACGATATCCGCCGTCACATGCTGGCGCATTTCACCCATCTGCCGGTGGCGGGCGAATATATGCACCGCGACATTTATGACATTGCGGAAGTCTACGGCAAAGATACCTTTCTGATGATCGACAAGCTGGGCACCGACAAGATGCCGCTGTTTTTCACGCTGAAGGGGCGGGTCGATGCCTGGCTGAGCAAGCTCTCGTTCGTTAAACCGCACTTCAGCGATCGTCTGTTGCAGCGCCTGAGTAAACTCTTCCCGGCGCATCTGCCCAAACGCATGAAGCAGTATCGCGACAAATATGAACATCATCTGATGCTGAAGATGTCAGGCGATGGCGTGGCAGAAGCGCGTAACTACCTGCGCGATTATTTCCGCGAAGGCGGTGGCGAGTTCTTTGAGTGTGAAGGCAAAGAAGGCGCGCACGCTTTTCTGCATCGCTTCGCGGCGGCAGGTGCGGCCGTGCGCTATCACGCGGTGCATGCGGATGAGGTCGAGGATATTCTGGCGCTGGATATCGCCCTGCGTCGCAACGATGCGGACTGGTTCGAAACGCTTCCCGACGAGATTCGCGCCTCATTAAGCCATCGCCTCTACTATGGTCACTTCTTCTGTCATGTCTTCCATCAGGATTACATCGTCAGAAAAGGGGTCGATGTGCATGCACTGAAAGCACTGATGCTGGAGATTCTGCAGGCGCGCGGCGCGGAATATCCCGCTGAGCATAATGTGGGCCATCTCTATCAGGCGAAACCGCAGCTGGCGGCCTTCTATCGCCGGCTCGATCCCACTAACAGCTTTAATCCCGGCATTGGCAAAACCAGCAAGCAAAAAGGCTGGGCGGTGAAACAGATTTAACTGCGTTACCGATCAGCCTGCCTGTCTGAGCAGGCTGATCGTCACACCTCTGGTTGAGCCGCTCACTCTCCATTGCGACCTATTTTTATTGCTAACAACTTCATCAAAAAATTAATTCCTCTTCCCAGATTGCACCTTCTTTATTTTCTCTCATTGGGTTCTGCGCAACATCTCACAAATCATCATCCTGCTAATTGATAATTCGCGTCGCGAAAAATAGATTGTCGCCACAAAAATAATATTTTTATTAAATTGGATTTCATTCAGGGAGGATGAGTGATGCGAAAAATTAATTACGCGTTAGCGTTAATAGAATCAGCCACTTTAACCATTGCGTTAGCAGCCATTAATTCATCGCCGGTTTATGCCAGCGGATTTATTGATGACTCATCGCTAAAAGGCAATGTATTTTACTGGCAGCGTCAGCGCGATCGCAGAGACACCGATCCCGCCAGTCAATATCAGGGGCAATATCGGGATAATTTACATCACGCCTCGCTCAACAGTAATCTCGACTTTCAGTCAGGCTATGCCGGGGAGTGGATTGGTCTGGACCTCGCCATTTTTGGCGCCGCCGAACTCGCCAACAGCGGCCCCGCCGCCCCTAATGAAATTGGCTTCAGTAAGGCGCGCACCCGCTGGGATGAAAAGTGGAATGGCGACAGCGGTGGTGCGTCGGTTTATAAAGCCGCGCTGAAATTAAAATATAACGATTACTGGTTACGCGCCGGATATATTCAGCCCACCGGCCAGACAATCATGGCGCCGCACTGGAGTTTTTTACCCGGCACCTATCGCGGAGCTGAAGTCGGTGCGCTGTATGATTTTCAGGAGGCCGGAGCATTATCACTCTCCTGGATGTGGAGCGATAAATATAAAGCGCCCTGGTATCGTGATTTATATGATTTCCGACAGGCTGATGGCAAAACGCATATCAGCTACCTGCACTCATTCGGCATGAAATATGACTTCAAAAATAAACTGGTGCTGGAAGGCGCTTTTGGCCAGGCGGCGGATTATATGGATCAGTATTTTGCCAAAGCCTCCTGGTCGGCCACGCCTTACGGCAATGCACTCTCCACCAGCTATCAGTTTTACGGCGCGCACGACAAGGTCTCAGGCGGTGCTGCTAACCCCCGTGATGTCTACGATGGCCTGGCCTGGTTACAGGCGATCACGGTCGGCTATAACGTCGGCCCGGTAGATCTGCGCCTTGAAGGCAGCTGGGTCAAAGCAGAAGGTAATCAGGGCTTCTTCCTGCAGCGCATGACGCCGGGGTACGCCAGCTCCAATGGACGATTGGATATCTGGTGGGATGCCCGTTCCGACTGGAATGCTAATGGCGAAAAAGCGGTCTTTGCCGGTGCGATGCTCGACTTAACGCCGTGGCAACTGGCGGGATGGAAAGTGGGCGCATCGTACGTCTGGGGCTGGGATGCCAGACCCGCCAGCCTGCCTACGGTTGACCAGAGTCAGCGGCTGAAAGAGTCCGCCTGGAACCTTGATCTGATCTATCAAATCCAGCAGGGCCGCGCCAAAGATACCCTGTTCAAACTGCACTACACCCGCTACGACAATCACAGCGACCTGCCCAGCTACAGCGGCGGTTACGGCAACATTTTCCAGGACGAGAAGGACATCAAATTTATGGTTATCGTGCCGTTTACGCTGTTCTGACGCCCTGCGGACACCCGGATATTTTTCAGCAGCAAGGATGAATCAATATGTTTAAGTTAAGCCTTATCGCGCTCACTCTGCTGGGCGTTGCAGCCACAGGCCACGCCAGCTTGTCAGAGCAGCAGGTGGTGAATCAAATCAGCCAGTTCGGCGTCACTTATCAGGTGAATGATAATCAGGCCGCCCTGAATGGCACTGACTGCGCCGCGCTGGGTGCCGATTATGCCGCCTGTAATCGCGCCACCATCACCCTGACCAACAACGGCCCTGCCCTGACCGACAAGCACTGGGCAATCTACATGAGCAACGTCCACCAGACGCTGCGGGTCGATAACGATCAGTTTAAAATGACGCATCTGGTTGGCGACTTAACCCGGCTGGAGCCGACAGAGAAGTTCACCGGCATTGGCGCAGGTGAATCGGTGCAGATTCCTATCGTTAACGAATACTGGCAGCTGTTTATTACCGATGTGATGCCGCGCTGGTATGTCACGGCCGGGCAGGCAACGCCCAAAATTATTGCCAGCACCGACCACGAAGATCTCACTCAGTTTGTATTGCCGCTGGGTGATCACTGGCGTCGCAGTGCCGATGACCACAATGTCCTGATGCAGCCCATCAGCCGGTTTGAGAAAAACAGCGATGTCGTTCCCCTGCCCGCCTCAGCGCTGCGGGGTCAGATTACCCCCACGCCACTTGAGGTAAAACTGCGCCCGCAGGATGCCGATCTCAGCCGGGGCGTCAGGCTGACGCTGACCGGACTGAGCCGTGAAACCGGTGAGGCGGTGAAACAGCATCTCACCCAGCTGGGCCTGAAAGAATCGTCTGATGGATTTGCCATCACTACGCAGATCAAACCGGGGCACTTCAGCGGCAAAACGGCTAAATCGGGCGCTTACGATCTGGATATCACTCCCCGCCGTGCCATCGTGGTGGGCTACGATGCCGCCGGGGCTTTCTACGGCCTGATGTCGATTCTCTCGCTGGTACCCGGAGAAGGCGCACCGCGTATTGCCGCGCTGGAAGCCCATGATGCGCCGCGCTTTGCCTATCGCGGCGCGTTTCTTGACGTTGCCCGTAACTTTCACAGTAAACAGGCGGTGATGCGGCTGCTTGATCAGATGGCAGCCAGGAAGATGAACCGCTTCCACTTTCACCTCAGTGACGATGAAGGCTGGCGGATTGAGATCCCCGGCTTACCGGAACTGACTGACGTTGGGGCCAGACGCTGTCATGACCTGACCGAACAGCGCTGTCTGCTCCCGCAACTCGGTTCCGGTCCGTTCAGCGATAACAACGGCAGCGGCTATTTCAGTCGTGCCGACTACATCGAGATTGTGAAGTATGCGCAGGCGCGCCACATTCAGGTGATTCCGGAAATCGATATGCCGGCCCATGCCCGCGCGGCGGTCATCTCCATGGAAGCGCGCTACCAGCGGCTGATGAAAGAGGGAGAGTCTGAACAGGCCAGCTCGTATCGCCTGATTGATCCTACCGATGATTCCAATACCACCTCCGTACAACTCTATGACCGCACCAGCTATCTCAATCCCTGCATTGAGGGTTCACAGCGTTTTGTCGACAAAGTGATCGGTGAGATTCAGGCGATGCATAAGGAAGCGGGACAGCCGCTCGGCATCTGGCATTTTGGCGGTGACGAAGCGAAGAATATCCGGCTGGGCGCAGGCTACTCTGACAAAAACAGTCCTAAACCGGGCACCGGTCTGCGCGACTGGAGTAAAGAAGATCTGCCGTGGGCAAAATCGCAGGTCTGCCAGGCGCTGGTGAAGAGCGGCAAAGTAGAAGATCTGGCGCACCTGCCAAGCTATTTCGCCCTGTCCGTCAGTGAGATCGTTAACCGGCACGGCATTGGCAAAATGCAGGCGTGGCAGGATGGCCTGAAAGATGCCACAAACGCCGGAGCCTTCGCCACCCCGCGTGTTGGGGTCAACTTCTGGGACACCCTCTACTGGGGCGGTTTTGACAGTGCCAGTGACTGGTCACAGAAAGGTTACGACGTGGTGATCTCCAGCCCGGATTACCTCTATCTGGACTTCCCGTATGAAGTTAACCCGCTGGAACGCGGCTATTACTGGGGCACGCGTTTCAACGACGAGCGAAAAATCTTTGGCTTCGCACCGGACAACCTGCCGCAGAATGCCGAGACCTCGGTGGATCGCGACGGCAGCTTTTTCAGCGCCAAATCTGAGAAGCCGTGGAGCGGTGCTTATGGGATTTCGGCCCAGCTGTGGAGCGAAACCGTGCGAACTGACGCCCAGATGGAGCACATGATCTATCCGCGCCTGTTTGCTGTCGCCGAACGAAGCTGGCACCGCGCCAGCTGGGAGCGTGATTATCAGCCGGGTCAGGAATATGCAGGCGGCAAGACGCATCTGGTTGATCAGCAGGCACGTCTGCATGACTGGCAGCGATTTGCCAACCTACTGGGCCAACGGGAACTGCCGAAACTGGATAAAGCGGGTATCGATTATCGCCTGCCGGTGCCGGGTGCAAAAATCGTTGATGGCATCCTGTCGATGAACGTGGCTTTGCCGGGAGTAACGCTGGAGTACAGCCTGGACAAAGGCGCGAACTGGCAGCACTACGATGCCAACAGACCGCCGCAGGTCAGCGGTGCCGTGGCAATTCGCTCCGTCAGCCGCGACGGCCAGCGCACCAGCCGTGTGGAAACGTTGTAGAAGGCGGAAGTGATATGGGCTAAGAAACCAGCGCCTTAAAAGTAAAAAAGGGCCGACAGAAGTCGGCCCTTTCACATCTGAAACCGGTTCTCTTAAACCAGCTTCTCTTCCGGTACCGTCTCCACACCCGCCATCTGCTGACGGCGCTCGATAATCATGGTTTGCGGTGTTGAGAGCAGGATGCCCTCTTTACGCAGACGCGTCAGAATATCGAACAGCAGGTCGCTTTTCGCCCCGGCAATCTGCCGCTGACCCGCCACGTTACCGGTGACGCTCAGAATAATGCCCTGCTGAGTCAGATCTTTAAACGAAACAGACGGCTCCGGCGTTTCCAGAATGCGTTCGTTCTCGTTGTAGACCTCCAGCAGAATATCGCGCACTTTCACCGGATCGATATCCAGCGGGAAGGTCAGCGTAATGGTGACCACACCTTGCGCATTGCCCATGGTCGCGTTGCGTACGTTCTGCGAGATAAACTGTGAGTTCGGCACAATCACCGTGGATTTGTCTCCCAGCTGGATCTCCGTGGCGCGCACGTTAATGCGGCGGATATCCCCTTCGATGCCGCTGATGCTCACCAGATCGCCGACTTTCACTGGCCGCTCGGTCAACAGAATCAGACCGGAGATAAAGTTCTTCACTATCTCCTGTAAACCAAAACCGATACCAACTGACAACGCACTGACGATCCAGGCCAGCTTGTTCCACTGCAGACCCATGATCGACAGGGTCAGCAGGATAATCAGCACATAACCGATGTTGCTGAACAGCGTTACCAGCGACACCCGCATCCCCACATCCATGGTGGTTTTTGGCAGGAAATCGGTATCAAGCCAGCGACGCACCGAGCGCAGCACATAGATACCGACAATCAGGCAGATGATCGCATTCACCATATGCGCCGGAACGATGTTCAGGGACTCAAGGCCTTTACCACCCCAGAACTCAATGACTTTTTGCAGCAACTCAATCGGCGTTGAGGAAGCAAAGGTGCCGTTGAGCAGCGCCAGTGCCACAACCAGCACCAGGAAAGTCTTACCGATGGCCGTCAGCAGCGTGGCGGTTTGCTGCAGGTGACGCTCATTGATGTTAAGCGAACTCTGAATGCGGCGACCGGTGGCGTTACTGGTTGAGAAGAGACTCTCACAACCATCTTTGAGCAGATGACTGAGGAAGTAGAACGAACCGAACAGCAGGCCGCACCAGATCACCTCATAACTCAGGAAGCGCGCCAGCGTAACGTAGCCAATCAGCAACGACACCAGGATGGCAATCGCGGTCAGCGTCAGGCCCATCTGGATCAGCCCGACCAGCGTCGAGCGGGCCTCCGGCGGCGTACCCGCCTGGGTCATGCGACGACGCACGCGGTTGGTGCGCATGCTGATGGCCAGCGCAGTACAGCCAATCAGCAGAGCTGTCAGTCCGTTGGCAAAAATGGTGGTATTCAGGCTGGTGCCGACGCTGTAGTTGAACGCCTCGACCGTCTGGAAGATAAACACCAGCACCGCAGTAATCGGCGGAAACGGCTTTAATGCCATCGCCACTTCATTGGAGATGCTCGGTAAGCGCCAGCTTGGCCTGCGGGTCGAGAGGAACGCACGTCCCAGTCCGGCAATCAGGCCACAGAACACGCTGAGCTGCACCAGGCGATCAACAAAGTCCTGAACGTTTTCAGAGACCTCATCACGGCGGGTAAAGGCCAGCGAGATAAAGTTAAAGGTGAGGACGACAGCCGCCAGCGTGGTCAGCGCTATCGCGGCCGCCAGGAAACTGCGGCGCAGCTTCCCTTCCGGCAGTTTATTAATGCTGACCCAGGCCAGAAACTCTTCACTGTAGCGACGACCGACCGTCATCACCAGCAGCGCCGCCAGCAGCCAGAAGACACTGCCCACGCGCCAGCCTGGCTCCCATGAGAGCGCTGCGGTGTCCTGCAACTCCTGCAGGAACTCACCAATCTTCTCACCATCCAGATCCTGGGTGCTCAGCAGCGGTGACCAGAAGCGCGAACCAAGGATGCTGCCGGAGTTCAGCGCCAGCTGGCTTTTCAGCTGATCACGACGCAGGTTAACAATCTGCGAGGAGAGCATCAGCGCGCCATTCTTAATCCCTTCGGCCTGTTTAATCTGGTCGTCGAGTTTGCCTTTCTGGCTCTCCAGCGCGTTACGCTTGCGCGTCACTTCCGGGGTTTCTTTCACCCCGCTATCGGCTTTAGGGGCCGGGCCAAGTACGCCCAGCTGTGCATCGACCTGCTGACGATCGGGCACCAGCGCCTGACCCAGCGTATCGGCATTGCCTGATAGCTCCAGCGCCATTTCATTCAGTTGCGTCAGCTTGTTTTCGCCAGCATCGACGGAGACCTGACTTTTGATTTTATCGAGGATCTTCTGCATCTTCGGCAGTTCCACCGCCGCATTCAGCTTCGGCGGTGCATCCTGTCCCTGAGCAGGCGTGGCCGTATCATCTGCGGCCAGCGTCAGCGCCGGGGCAAACCCCACCAGCGCCAGCATTAACAATGCAAAAAAGGATCGTATAAACATATGAGTAAGATTCCGGCAGCTTAAATCAGGCGATCTTCCCTCGCCAGTCGCGCGTAGTGTAGGGCTTTGCAAGGGAGGGCAATATAGGAATAACGGGCATTTTTCGGGCTGATTCCGGAGGGTCAGAGGCGAAAAAAATGTTTTAAGCCTCTGACCCTTTACTCCCGGCTACCTGCTCAGCCTGCAGATAATGCCAGTGCGCACAGTGCGCGACACCGGCTATTTTCTACTCAACGTCGGCACTGCCGGCACCATTGCTGGCGACCTGACCCGACTTCTGCTTTTTATAAGCCAGCGCGGCGGCAGGCACCGGAGCCGCTTTGCCGGTCTCAATCCAGCTGCGCAGACGGTTGGCGTCGGCGAAGTGAGTATATTTACCAAACGCATCCAGCACCACCAGCGCCACCGGACGATTGTTAATCATGGTGCGCATCACCAGGCAGTGGCCTGCCTCATCGGTGTAACCGGTTTTGGTCAGCTGAATGTGCCAGTCATTTTTATAGACCAGATGGTTGGTGTTGCGGAACGGCAGCGCATAGCTCGGATGGGCAAAAACTGCCGTCTCTTCTTTTGTGGTGCTGAGCGCGCCAAGCATCGGATATTCCCGCGTCGCTTTGAGCAACTTAATCAGGTCCTGCGCGCTGGAGACGTTTTGTGTCGACAGGCCGGTTGGCTCGACATAGCGGGTCTGTTTCATGCCCAGTGAGCGCGCTTTGGCGTTCATCGCCCGGATAAAGGCGTTGTAACCGCCCGGATAGGCGTGAGCCAGGCTGGCGGCGGCACGGTTTTCTGAGGACATCAGCGCCAGCAGCATCATATTACGACGGCTGATCTGGCTGTTGAGCTTCACGCGCGAGAAGACGCCACGCATTTCCGGCGTCTGGCTGACATCGACGGTTATCATCTCGTTCATCGGCTGATGCGCATCCAGCACCACCATTGCGGTCATCAGCTTAGTGATCGACGCAATGGGCCTGACCCGATCCGGGTGGCTGGAGAAGAGCACTTTATTGGTCGTGAGATCGACAATCATCGCACTGCCAGAGGCGATCTGCGGCTGAGCAATAGGCGCAAGTTGCGACAGCGTTGTAGTCGCCTGCGCCGGAAGTGAAACAATCTGCCCTGAAACGAGCAGCGCCAGCGAAAGCAGGGTGGAACGAATTTTTGCAGGCATCGTAGAAAAAAACCCGGTTATGAAGGTGTACTGTGTCAGACCGACACAGGCCGCCCGCTTCAGTGACGTCGGAGCGCGGGCTGGCAGCGGTATCATACCCGTAAGGTTAAGAGATTTCCTGGTGAGATTGTTTCCGGGCGTAAAAAGAGAACTGCCGCCAGAGCGGCGGCAGTGGTCGATCAAAACAGATGTGGTCCGTATCCCCACAGCACCACGGTCAGTGCCAGTAACACTTCAAAAACCAGTACGCCGATAGCAAGCGTAGAACCGGAAAAACGCAGGCTCTCTTCGCGGTCGATATTCAGAAACAGTGGAATGCCAATATAGAGCAGATAGCCGGTGTAGAGCAGCGCCAGCGCGCCTGCCAGCACGCAGAGCCAGACCAGCGGATAGAGCGCCACCAGCCCGCTGAGAAACAGTGGCGTAGCCACATAGCCCGCAAACACCGTACAGCGTTGTACGCCGGGGCGCTGCGGATAGTCACGTGCCATCCAGTGAATCACGCGTCCCATCACGGCGACGCCACCCAGAATAATCAGATAGAACAGAATCCCCAGCCCGATCCCGGTCGCCAGGTTAAGTTGCACATACTGCCCCTCGCCCAGATTCCAGCCCAGCTGAGTTGTACCGATAAAGGCGCAGATCACCGGGATCGCCGCCATCAGCAGAACATGGTGGGTGTAATGGTGCGAGACGCTCTCATTCTCTTGCTTGATATGACGCATTTCCTGATTCGGATGCGCCAGAAGTCCCCAGACATGGTTCATACAGTCACTCCTCTGATGCGATGGGCCGCCCGGTGCTGCATGCGTCTTTGGGGGCAGCGTCTCTTCAAGTATAAGCGGCAGTAAAAATTTCGTGGTGACCGGACAAAAAAACAGCATAAATAAACAGACGTGATGCGCGGGCGGAAGCGAAGCCAATTCGCGTATAGACTGGAAGGAACAATCACCGAACAGGGAGAGTCATTTTGCATCTGGATGTCAACGCATTAATTACGCAGTACGGTTATCTGGCACTTTTTATTGGCTGTATTGCCGAGGGGGAGACATTTACGTTACTGGGCGGCGTCGCCGCACATGAGGGGCTGCTGCATTACGTGGGAGTGGTGCTGGCTGCGATGTGCGGCGGCATTGTCGGCGATCAACTGCTCTACTGGGTCGGCCGCCGCTGGGGCACGCGGATCCTGCGCCGCTTTAAAAAGCATCAGGATAAAGTGGTCAAGGCGAACCGCCTGATTAAACGCCGTCCCAGCCTGTTTGTGATTGGCGTGCGCTTTATGTATGGCTTTCGACTGATTGGTCCGATCATCATTGGTTCCAGCCGCCTTAACCCGATGAAGTTTTTTATCCTTAACGTCATCGGCGCGGCCATCTGGTCGGTGATCTTTGTGACGCTGGGCTATTTCGCGGGCGGCATCATCGCGCCTTGGCTGCACAAACTCGACCAGCATCTGAAGCATCTGCTGTGGCTGGTCGGCGCGGTGGTCTTCGCCTTTGTGCTGCGCTGGGTGATCCGCCGCTGGCACAACCGTCGTGCCGATCAGCAATAAATGAACAGCCTGTTCGACCGTTGATACACAGGTCGCCAGACTCTGAACAGAGCCTGGCGACGCTGCTGACAATTCCGTGAGTCTCACCCGCCCCATCCCCTCTTTCCTTCCTCATTAAACCGTGCGTTAACCATCTGTGCCCAAACGAAGCCGCATCAGATAGCTCAGCTATAGTTAGCAAGGACACTGACAGGGAGATGAGGATGAGTAAGGTAAAACGTAAGATTGACGACCACGGGGTCATCGGCGATTTGCGTACCTGTGCGCTGATCGCTAATGACGGCACCATTGATTATCTCTGCTGGCCCGAACTCGACAGCCCGTCGGTCTTTGCCGCCCTGCTCGACAGCGATGAAGCCGGCCTTTTCTCCCTGGCTCCTGACTGGCCCAATGCGCGACGTCAGCAGCTCTACCTGCCCGATACCAATATCCTCCAGACCCGCTGGCTGGATGATGAAGGCGTGGCGGAAATCACCGACTATATGCCGATTTGTGATGACACAAACAAACTGCCGCGCCTGATCCGCCGGGTCAAAATGGTGCGTGGCACTGCAACCTTCCAGCTGCGCTGCTCGCCCCGCCATGACTATGCCCGCGCACAGACCCGTGCTGAAGTGCATAAAGGCTGTATCGATTTTCATGCCGAGGGCCAGCCATCGCTGCGCCTCGCCGCTTCCGTGGTCATGACCCTGGAGGATGAGAGCGCGACTGCCCACTTCACGTTACAACCCGGCGAACATGCGCAGTTTGAATTTGGCAGCGTGGATGATGCGCATATTGAAGCGCTGGCCACCGAACACTGCTTTGAAGAGACGGTGAACTACTGGCGACGCTGGAGCGCCCACAGCACCTATCAGGGACGCTGGCGCGAGATGGTGCAGCGTTCGGCACTGGTGCTGAAACTGCTGACCTCGCATCAGCACGGCTCCATTGCAGCGGCGGCCACCTTTGGCCTGCCTGAAGAGCTGGGCGGCGAGCGCAACTGGGACTATCGCGCCTCCTGGATCCGCGACGCCTCGTTCAGCATGTATGCCCTGATGCGTCTGGGCTATGTCGATGAAGCCAAACACTTCACCCACTGGGTGGGTCGCTGCGTTGAAAACAGCCATCACGAAGAGATGCGCCTGCAGGTGATGTACCGGCTCGACAGCGGCACTGAGCTGCATGAGATGGAGCTGCTCAATCTCTCCGGCTACGCCGACTCCCGCCCGGTGCGTATCGGCAATGGTGCCTGGCAGCAGACCCAGCTCGATATCTATGGCGAGCTGATGGATGCGATCTATCTGGCCAATAAATATGGCGAGGCGATCTCCCAACGCGGCTGGGAACATGTGGTCAAAATGATCGACTGGCTGAGTGAGAACTGGGATCAGCCCGATGCCGGTATCTGGGAAATGCGTGGCGAACCGGAGCACTTCCTGCATTCGCGACTGATGTGCTGGGTAGCAATGGATCGCGCGCTGCGTCTCGGCATGAAGCGATCTCTGCCGATGCCTTACGAGCGCTGGGATCGGGCGCGCCGGGAGATCCGCGAAGATATCTGGGCTAACTTCTGGAACAGCGAACTCGGCCACTTCTCTGCAACCCGGCATGGCAAACATCTCGACGCCTCCATGCTGCTGATGCCGCTGGTGCGCTTCGTCGGCGCGACCGATCCGGACTGGATTGCCACACTGGATGCGATCAAAACCAACCTCGTCAGCGACGGTATGGTGCGGCGCTATAATACGCATGAGACACCCGCCGATGGCCTGAAGGGCTCGGAAGGCTCCTTTGGCGCCTGTTCCTTCTGGTATGTCGAATGTCTGGCGCGCGCAGGCCGGATTGAGGAAGCGCATTTTGAATTTGAGAAGCTGCTGAGCTACGCCAATCCGCTGGGTCTCTATGCCGAGGAGTTCGACAGCCACGGCCATGCGCTGGGCAATACGCCGCAGGCCCTGACGCATCTCGCGCTGATCAGTGCCGCCTTTTTCCTGAATCGTAAACTCAGTGGCGAACAGACGCAGTGGCAGCCTTAGTCAGTGGCAACCCCGGAAATCCCCATTTTTACGCTCCTGCTTTCCGGAAATGCGCTAACATCCGCGGTGAATTTACGTAAAGTATTGCAGGCAGGTTAAAATCCCGATTCACAACGTCAGTTTAATGAACATATAATGCGCAGCAGGTCACATTGGCCAGCATGAATTCGACACACTGAACAGCCTGAAATATGGCGATAAAGAATTGTAAAATATGAAAATCATTCGCGCTTTCGCTTCAATCGCACTGGCTCTGGCGGCCTTCAGCCAGTCAGCCTTTGCTGTGGTTTACCCGTTACCGCCGGCTAACAGCCGTCTGATCGGGGAAAATATCGAAATTACTGTTCCTGAAGACAGCAAACTGCCGCTGGAAGCTTTTGCGGCGCAGTACCAGATGGGCCTCAGCAATATGCTCGAAGCCAATCCGGGCGTTGACGTTTATCTGCCTAAGGCTGGCAGCAAAATGATCATCCCACAGCAGCTGATCCTGCCTGACGCACCGCGTGAAGGCATTGTGATTAACAGCGCGGAGATGCGTCTTTACTACTACCCGAAAGGCAGCAAAACCGTCGTGGTTCTGCCAATTGGTATCGGTGAACTGGGTAAAGATACCCCGATCAGCTGGACCACCGCGGTAGAACGTAAAAAAGATGGCCCGACCTGGACGCCAACCAAAGGCATGCATGCGGATTATGCGGCACGCGGCGAAACGCTGCCAGCGGTGTTCCCGGCAGGTCCGGATAACCCGATGGGCCTTTACGCGCTCTACATCGGTCGTCTCTATGCGATTCACGGCACCAACGCCAACTTCGGTATCGGCCTGCGCGTGAGCCACGGTTGTGTGCGTCTGCGTGCTGAAGATATCAAATGGCTGTATCAGAACGTGCCGGTTGGCACGCGCGTCCAGTTCGTTGATCAGCCGGTGAAAGCGACCGTAGAACCAGACGGTTCACGTTATGTCGAAGTGCATAACCCACTGTCGACCACCGAAGAGCAGTTCAACTCACGTGAGCTGGTGCCGATTACACTGACTCAGGCCGTGAGCAAAATTGTGGTTGATGCCAGCGTGAATCAGGATCAGGTTAACGCCGCGATTCAGAGCCGTACCGGTATGCCAGTGAAAGTGAACGGTGTGGAGAACAACATCCAGACTGCGCCAGTACCAGTGCCGGAAAACTCACAGGCTGCTCCTCAGGAAGAGCCAATGACGCCGGTCACCCCACAGGGTGCAAGCAGTGATGCTACGCAGCCACAGCAGCCGGCTACTGAGCCAGCCGCACCGGTCACGCCAGCAGCCCCTGCAGCAGCGGCGAATACCAGCTCGTAACTGCCGTCAGCTCTGAAAAGCCAGCGCCTGTCGCTGGCTTTTTTATTGCCTGGATTAAGGTGTACTAGCGCTTATCTGGCCAATTAGAGGAGATCATCAACTTCGCCGGTCTGAATGCACTACGGACCATTCCCTGATTGTCTTTGTATACGCTGCTCCAGTTACCCGAAGTGAATATATCTTCAATCCGCATTAAAAATATCAGGAGTGTTACCATTGACCGTAAGGGTATTTTTTTCCTTTGATAAAAATCTCAGTATCTTTGCCGTATTCATAGCCGTGTGAAAAACGTGTAATCCCTTTACAGATATCCAGCTTATCTCCGGAGAAAGTTTTCAGGACGGACGGTGTAATGCGATAATTAGGCTCAAACCCGATACCTTTTAGCCATACCGCTACCTTTCCTTCCGGAGCCAGGCCAATCTGGATGGTGTCATAGGTATTATTATAGGGATCCGTTTTCCCACTGGCACTGTTCATCTTTTTTACGATGGCATCAGGGACAGTCAGATGGGTCTCATACACTTTCTTATCAATTACTGAGTCCCAGCAAAAAATAAAATGTTTAGGGGGGCGATCAACATGATTCCAGTAGCCACCAGAGGCACGATCTTTATCATTCCACTTACCGATAACCTCAGGCAGTGCAGAAGTACTGTTCAGTGTATTAAAGCGATAAATCGTACCATCAGCACCCTGAATGACGGCAAATGTCACCAGAGCAGGTAACGCTTTTGGCGTGAAGAAATTGAATTTCCATTCTGAGGGAGCATCAGTTTTGACCACTGCCGGAACCGTCTGGCCTGCACCGTGACAGCCAGTCAGTATCAGGAGTGTAATAAATCCTGCCACACGCTTTATTTCCATATTCTATTCCCGTCCATATCGTAAACCGTACGCTGCCAGCGCTCGTCTGGCCGATTGGTGAAGGTCATTAGCTTCGCCGGTCTGACCGCACCGCTGACCCTTCCCTCACTGTCTCTAAGTACGCTGTTCCAGTTAGCCGAGCAGTGGATATACTTCTCGGCCAGCATCAGAATTTCCGATGTAGTAAACCCCTGTAGGGATTGACCATTCCGAACCGCACGCCCCATGACAATTGCCTTTTCATACAAACTATTGAGCTCAGCTCTTAGCGAAAGATGATCATCTTTCGGCAAGATGGGCTCAAACACCACACCGGCATCCTGCGCCGCATCAAGCATCACCCGTAGCGCCACTTTCGACCAGTCATTGCGGGTTAGTCTGTCAATAACCAGCGCCGCACCGCTGCGCTTTTGTAGTGTGCCGTAGCGATCGGCTGGCATTCTGTCGTCATGCCAGACATCGGCATTGACCTCCACCGCATTCAGCAGCGGCGCTATCGCCGGATAGCCGTCCATCGTTTTAAGCTGCGCACAGGTCTGCTGATAAATCCGCGTTTCTGTATCGGGAGTTGAGAGTGGTACGGTTTCAAACTCCGGCCGGGTAAGGAAACAGGCTTCGCGTTCCTCCGGATTGTAACCTCCGCCAATGTCGGAGTGTGCACCGGGAAGGGCCAGCTCCGGCCATGCCGGTTTGACGCTGTTCAGCGCAAAGTTAAAGCGGCATTCGTGCTGCGCGGTGATATGAAATACCTTTTCCGCCACGCCCGGACGTAGCACCAGATTCACCTCACCCGTATAAGCACTATGCGGGTTCAGGCCATTAACCGGCGTTCCGATGGCTGCCACCGTATCGAAAATTCCCAGAAATCGGGTTTTACCGCCGGGCGTACCGGAGAACTCGACATCACCCAGCCCGATCTTAATTGCCGAGATAATGGTCCTGTCCTGGCTGAATACCCGGTTGGCAAAATGCCGCGCCGCCGCAGCGCCACGGCTGAAGCCAAAAATATCAAACTGTAGCTCTTTAATGACACAGGTGCGGGCATCAGGGTATTTATCCAGATATCCTTTTATAGCGGTAGCTAATTCTGAGACTGCCTTATCGGTTTTGCTGATTACCCCAGTATTTCCCAGGCCTGTACCCATTCCATATGCGCTGTCAGCAACCCCATCTTCTGTCCCGATACCATTAATATAAATCGCATTCTGACCAGAACCCGTTTGAGGAGCCATATTCTTGTCATATAGCGTGTTGAGCCAATGCACATTAGTGTAATAGCCAAGATAGCTTCCGGCAGCGGTGCCACTTACTCTGCGATTCAGTCGTATGCACTGCTGCAATACGGACTCTGTCTCCGCATCGTTCATTCCAAAATGTGCGCCGGTACAGACAGCCTGACGGTCAGTTGTGTTATTCGCATTGTTGCCCGTTCCATCGAAGAACACACCGATGGTGAGCGTGATTTCCTGTTTCTTCTTCACTGCCTGTGCACGCTGTTCTGGCGCTGACTGCTGTGCTTTTCTCTCAGCAGCCTCAGCCCGTTCGGCTGCACGCCCGACGTTGCAGTCGATCTCGTAAGTGTGCGTGCTGACGGACGGAGTAAAACGGGCACGACAGGGGCAGGAGCTGTAACTGTGAAGAGAGCCCGCCCACTCTTTCAGGACACCATTCACCTCATAGGTGTCCCCCATCCCCCCACAGACGCGAAATCGTCCTTCATGTTTTCCGCAGGTCACCGGATCGCCCTCCCGGACCTGCTGGCGCTCGATGCCGCCGATGGTGTACGTTTCATCAGACGCGCCGCTAAGAATCCGTCCGCCGCAGGTGGTTTTATCCAGGTGATATAAAAAGAATCCTTCAGTCATAATCCCTCATGAACTTTATGGCTATTAAGTAAGCGCATCATACCTTAATCATGACTTAACCAAAATGCCAGACTTCTGTTTACGGTCACAGTGCCTGAATGTGGCATCACTGTTAATGGTGTTAGCTTGTAATATGCAATCAGGTAAAAGAACTTTCCCGCAAGTCCGACCATCATTAATCTGTCATATAAAGCGCGTATCACACTGCGTTAACCCGATGCAAATCAGCATCCGGCAACCGCCACGTGAGGTACACCATGAGCGAAAACAGTCTCTCCTCCTCATCAGCCCAGGGACGCCCCGATTTCAACGGCAAAGGCAGTCGCTTCAGCAAGCCGCTGTTTTTCATTCTGCTGGTCGCCGGGCTGGCCTTCGCCGGACTTAACCTGGTCAATGACGTTGAACAGACCAACACGCCGGTCACCAGCTATCTGCCGTTCTTTCTGCTGGGACTGGCGCTGCTGATCGCACTCGGATTTGAGTTCGTCAATGGTTTCCACGATACTGCTAACGCTGTCGCTACCGTGATCTACACCCATTCGCTGACGCCTGGCGTGGCAGTGGTCTGGTCCGGGTTCTGTAACTTTATGGGCGTACTGCTCTCCAGCGGCGTAGTGGCGTTTGGCATTATCTCGCTGCTGCCGGTCGAGCTGATCCTGCAGGCCAGCAGCGGTAACGGCTTCGCGATGGTCTATGCGCTGCTCTTCTCTGCCATTATCTGGAATCTCGGTACCTGGTATTTCGGTTTGCCCTCATCGTCGTCGCATACCCTGATCGGTTCGATTATCGGCGTCGGGGTGGCTAATGCGATGCTGCACGGGCGCAGCGGACTGAGCGGCGTAGACTGGGATCAGGCGCTGAAGGTGGGCTATGCCCTGCTGCTGTCGCCGGTAGTGGGTTTTGTCTGTGCCGGGCTGCTGCTGTGGGTGATGAAGATCTTTATCCGCAATCGCCAGCTTTATCAGGCCCCGAAGAGTGACCAGCCGCCACCGGTGTGGATTCGTGGCCTGCTGATCCTGACCTGTACCGGCGTTTCATTTGCGCACGGCTCCAACGACGGACAGAAAGGGATGGGGCTGATTATGTTGATCCTGGTCGGCACCATGCCGATCGCCTACGCCCTGAACCGATCGCTGCCCGCCGATCAGATCCCACGCGTGGCCGCGCTGACCGAAGTGACCGCGCATCAGCTGCTGCAACTGCAACCCGCTTCGGCGAACCCTCCGGCGGCCCGCGATGTGCTGACCGGCTTTGTTGGCAGCAACAAAATGAATGCTGATGTGTTACCGGCGCTGGCGAATACGCTCAACGAGGTGGGCGATCAGATTCGCCGTTACGGCTCGATGGATAATATTCCTGCCCAGGCGGTAACCAACACCCGCAACCAGATGTACCTGGCTTCGGAGTCGATTAAGCATCTGCAGAATGCAAAGGTCACACTGCCGCAGGAGACCGAACGTAATCTGAAAGCGGTAAAAACAGAACTCGACAGTGCCACCCGTTTTATTCCGATGTGGGTGAAAGTGGTGGTGGCGATTGCGCTGGGGCTGGGCACGATGGTCGGCTGGCGCAGGATTGTGGTGACAGTGGGAGAACGGATCGGGAAAACGCATCTGAGCTATGCACAGGGTGCCAGCGCCGAACTGGTGGCGATGATGACCATTGGCGCGGCCGATGGCTTTGGCCTGCCGGTATCGACCACCCATGTGCTGTCGTCCGGCGTGGCGGGCACCATGGCGGCTAACCGATCTGGCCTGCAGTTTTCAACGCTCCGTAATCTGGCGGTCGCCTGGATATTAACGCTGCCGGTCTCGATTCTGCTCTCCGCCCTGCTCTACTGGCTGTTTACCCATTTCTGATATCTGTCGGCTCACCGCCTCTCAGGCGGTGAGCCGCTCTTGCCCGTAGAGCCGCAGCGTAATCAGCAGTGCGCCCAGCACCATCATCGCGGCAGCCAGATAGACCGACTGCATCCCCCAGTGTCCGATAAACAGTCCCGCCACCGGACCGGTTAAGCCCAGCCCCAGATCGAGAAAGGCCGAATAGGTGCCCAGCGCCGAGCCCTGATCCTGACGCTCAACCCTTTTTACCGCCTCAACACCCAGCGCCGGAAAGACCAGCGAAAAGCCGCTGCCGGTCAGGAACGCGCCCGCGCCCACCAGCCAGGCGCTGTCGGCCTGCCAGATAATCAGCAGTCCCAGACACTCCAGCAGGAAAGAGAAGAGCGAGACGCGCAATCCGCCAAAGCGGGTAATAAAGCGACCAAATCCCAGCCGCACCAGCACAAAACCCAGGCTGAACAGCGTCAGCGCATAGGCCGCGCCCTGCCAGTCACGGCTGGCAAAGTAGAGGGTGATAAAGGTCGCGATGACGCCAAAGCCGATAGTGCCGAAGCCCAGCGCCAGGCCATAAAGCCAGACGCGGGAGAAGACGCGGTGAAACGGAATGCGCTCGCCCACGCTGACCGTCACCGCCGGTTTGCGGCTGGCCATCAGATAACCGACGACGCCCATCAGCGCAATCAGTCCGGCAAATCCGCTCATGCCAAATTCACTGTTGAGCAGCACGCCCAGCGGTGCACCGACGGCCATCGCCAGATAGGTAGCGACACCGTTCCAGGAGATGACGCGCGCGGTCTGCAAAGGCCCGACGATATTCATGCCCCACAGCGTGGAGCCAGTGCTGCTGAAGCTCTCACCTACCCCAAGAAACAGCCGTCCGACAGCCAGCAGCGCCAGACTCAGCCACGGCCAGCTGCTCATCATTGCGGCCACGATAGTCAGTACCCCGCTCATGCCGCAGCAGAGCAGTCCCAGCATCACTACCCGTTTCGGCCCCAGGCGATCGGCCAGACGGCCCGACTGCGGACGGCTGAGCAGCGTCGCAAAATACTGGATGCTGATAATCAGTCCGGCAATAAAGGAGCTGAAGCCAAGATGATTTTTGACGAAGCCCGGCAGTACGGCCAGCGGCAGTCCGACGGAGAGATAACAGAAGAAGGTAAAGATGATAACCGAGAGGATTCGTTTGTTGAGCTGGCTGTTGCTCAATACAGCGGTGTCAGACATAGCAGGCTAGTGGTAGGGGAAATTTTGCCCACTATACCGTCAGGTCGCTAAGGGGTCGCCTGATTTTTTATCACAAACCATGAACAATCGCGTGACGATCAATCGCCTGTGCAATATCACCTGAGTTTTTTAACGCACGGATTTCACTGAATAAGCCATCGGCTTCACCGTAGGCTTTGCGCAGATAACCTAGCCACTGTTTGATACGCGCCACGTGATAGAGGCCGGTATCGCCCTGCTTTTCCAGCCGGCTGTATTTCTGCAGTAACCGCACCACATCAGGCCACGCCATCGGCGGCTCGTTATATTTCACGACCCGGCTCAGGTTAGGGATGTTCAGTGCACCACGGCCAATCATCACCGCATCGCAACCGGTGACCGTCATACAGTTTTGCGCACTTTGCCAGTCCCAGATTTCACCGTTGGCAATCACCGGAATACGCAGCCGCTGACGAATCTCGCCAATCGCCTGCCAGTTGATTGCTTCTGCGCGATAACCCTCTTCTTTAGTTCGCCCATGCACAGTCAGTTCGCTGGCTCCGGCCTGCTGAACCGCATCGGCAATCTCCAGACTGCGGGCGCTGGAATCCCAGCCGAGCCGCACTTTTACCGTTACCGGCAAATCCGCAGGCACTGCTTCACGCATCGCTTTCGCGCCGCGATAAATCAGATCGGGATCTTTAAGAAGGGTTGCGCCGCCTCCGCTGCCGTTAACCAGTTTAGAAGGACAACCACAGTTGAGATCAACACCCCATGAGCCCAGTTCCACCGCGCGTGCGGCGTTCTCGGCTAACCATTCGGGATGCTGCCCCAGCAGCTGCATACGCACCCGCGTGCCCGAAGGCGTACGGCTGGCGTTATGCAGTTCGGGGCAGAGACGATAGAAGGATTTTACCGGCAAGAGTTGATCGACTACGCGCAAAAACTCAGTAATGCAGAGATCGTAGTCATTCACTTCCGATAACAGCTGACGCACCAGTGAATCCAGCACGCCCTCCATCGGAGCCAGTAAAACCCTCATACTCAGACGTTTCCGGTGCGCTTCGCTGCTGCCGGACGACGCGGACGGGCTGCGGGTTTATCGCCCTGAGGTGCGGCCTGGCTCTGACGACGCGCCTGAGGACGCTTTTCGCCGGATGAAGATGAGCGCGATGCGCCTGCACCCTGACCGCCCTGGCTGCGACCACGACCGCCGCCGCCGCCACCTGCACCGCCGCGAGACTGCTGCTGACGACCGTTGATGATCGGCTCCGCCTTGATGCTCGGATCCGGTTCATAGCCTTCAATCGCCAGACGCGGGATTTCACGCTTCAGCAGACGCTCAATATCACGCAGCAGTTTATGCTCATCGACGCAGACCAGCGACAGTGCGACACCGGTCGCAGCAGCACGGCCGGTACGGCCAATACGGTGAACGTAATCTTCGGCGACGTTAGGCAGCTCGTAGTTCACGACGTGTGGCAGCTCTTCGATATCCAGGCCACGGGCCGCGATATCGGTCGCAACCAGCACGCGAATGCCGCCTGACTTGAAGTCGGCCAGCGCACGGGTACGTGCACCCTGGCTCTTGTTGCCGTGGATCGCGGCAGCGGAGATGCCATCTTTGCCCAGCTGCTCGGCAAGGTGGTTAGCGCCGTGTTTGGTACGGGTAAAGACCAGCACCTGCTGCCAGTTCCCTTCGCCAATCAGCTGCGACAGCAGTTCCCGCTTACGCTTCTTATCAACGAGATGAACCTGCTGCGCAACCTGCTCGGAAGCGGTGTTGCGGCGAGCCACTTCAATCATTTCCGGGTTGGTCAGCAGTTTCTCAGCCAGGCCCTTGATCTCATCAGAGAAGGTGGCAGAGAACAGCAGGTTCTGGCGTTTAGCTGGCAGACGCGCCAGTACGCGACGGATGTCGTGGATAAAGCCCATATCCAGCATACGGTCAGCTTCATCCAGCACCAGAATTTCGACCTGTGACAGGTCAACGGCATTCTGTTGCGCCAGATCCAGCAGGCGGCCTGGGGTTGCGACCAGGATATCAACGCCGCCACGCAGCTTGACCATCTGTGGATTGATGCTGACACCACCAAACACCACCATCGAGCGCAGCGAGAGATATTTGCTGTAGTCGCTGACGTTTTCACTCACCTGCGCCGCGAGTTCACGGGTTGGGGTCAGGATCAGGGCGCGCACCGGGCGACGACCGCGGATTGGCGTGGCAGTCGCAGAGAGTTTCTGTAACAGCGGTAAAGTAAAGCCGGCCGTTTTGCCGGTGCCGGTCTGGGCACTCGCCAGCAGATCGCGGCCAGCCAGCACAACAGGAATCGCCTGGCGCTGGATAGGTGTTGGTTCGCTGTAGCCTTGTTCGGCAACAGCGCGCAAAATATCGGCACTCAGGCCGAGAGAGTCAAAAGACATTACGTGATTTACTCCGGTCCGCTCTGGCCGTGATTCACGGTGTAGTTTTCAGAGGGATAGTGACGCCAGTTGGGGCTGACGCGTGAAAAGGGCACAAACTACGATGCGTAAGCGGGCGAGTGTATCAGCTTTAACGGAACTGTGCGAGATAGCTCACATTTCGTGACACAACTTAACCGCCTGAAAACAGGAAGGCCACCTTCCGGTGGCCTTCAACTTAACTACGTTTGTTTTCGATTCGCCGCGGTGGCTCTTTCGCCAGCAGCGAGACCAGCGCCGGACCCAGCAACATCACCACGCCGAGACACGCCAGCAGCAGGTTGTTGTGGTAAATCCGCGACACCAGGAACAGTGTCATCATGGCGGCGCCAAAGTAGTAAGTGGTGGTCGCTTCTTCAAGATAATCGCCGAGAGTGCGTAAACGGGGAATGCGCTGTGTTACCAGCATGGCAACAAAAACCAGTGCATACATCGCCACCAGCGTGCTGCAGACATCAACCAGAGCTTTGTGCTTCCAGCCCCAGATCAGCGCAGCGATCACCAGCAGATGCATAGCGATATGCATTAACGTCTGACCCGTGATGATTTGAATACGATTAGACCATTTCATTCAGTTCTCCTGGCAGACCCAACAGGTCGCCCAAGTGCTACCGGCACAAGCCGGAAACGATTTCCTCAATGTAAAACAATTTTCGGATAACGCCCTAATTTTTGCCCTCTTTCACCACCCATTTGTGACAAAGACTACACTTTGGATCCATTGATGATGAAAAGGAGTGCGTCGCGAGTATGCCACAAAACAAGCAAGGATTTTCAATAAAAGTCCTGACGATCAATACACACAAGGGTTTCGCCCCTTTTAATCGCCGCTTCATCCTGCCCGAATTACGCGACGCCGTTCGCGCAACGGAGGCGGATGTGGTCTTTCTGCAGGAGGTGATGGGCACGCATGCCATCCACTCCCTTAACCATGAGGAATGGCCTGAATCGCCTCATTATGAGTTTCTGGCCGACACCATCTGGAACGATTTCGCCTATGGGCGCAATGCGGTCTACCCGGAGGGGCATCACGGCAATGCGGTACTGTCGCGCTTCCCGATAGCCGACTATGAGAACCGGGATATCTCGGTGGCGGGCAGTGAAAATCGCGGCATGCTGCATTGTCAGATTGCCCTGCCTGAGCCGCACGGCACGCTGCATGTGCTCTGTGTACATCTGGGTCTGAAAGAGGCGCATCGTCACGCGCAGATGAAGAAAATCTGTGAAATGGTCAACTCGCTGCCGCCCGACGCGCCGGTCGTGGTGGCGGGCGATTTCAACGACTGGCAGGGACGCGCCAACGCCCTCTTAAAACAGGGCGCAGGTCTGAAAGAGGTATTCAGCATAAAGACCGGACGCCCGGCACGCACTTTCCCGGCGCGCTTTCCGGTGCTGCGACTCGACCGCATCTATGTGCGCAACGCCACCGTGAGTCATCCGTGGGCGCTGCCGCGTAAACCCTGGTCCCATCTTTCCGACCATGCGCCGCTGGCTGTGGAGATCCACCTATGAATTTTAGCTGGCAGGAAGGCAACCGGTTGTTGTTGCTGGAAAATGGCGAAGCGTTTTTCCCGCGCGTCTTTGGCGCGATTCAGCGGGCAGAACACACTGTATTAATCGAAACCTTTATTCTGTTTGAGGATGATGTCGGTAACGCCCTGCATCGCGAATTGCTGGCAGCCGCCCAGCGCGGCGTGCGGGTTGAAATCATGGTCGATGGCTACGGTTCGGCTGAACTCTCCGACACGTTTGTGAACAGCCTGACCAGCGCGGGCGTGCGCTTCATCTATTACGATCCGCGTCCGCTGGTGATGGGGATGCGCACCAACGTGTTCCGCCGTCTGCACCGCAAAACTGTGGTGGTGGACGACGTGGTCGCCTTTGTCGGTGGCATCAACTTCTCGGCTGAGCACAACACCGATTACGGCCCGGAGGCGAAGCAGGATTACGCAGTGCAGGTCAAAGGCCCGGTGGTGGCAGATATCGCCCGCTATCTGCAACAGGCGATTGGCAGCGAACAGCATACCCGCCGCTGGTGGGGATCACGTTCTCATCGTCCGGCGGTGAATGCTAAACCCGGCGATGCCCAGGTGCTTTATGTCTATCGCGATAACGACGAGCATCGCGACGACATCGAAGTGCATTACCTGGAGATGCTGCGTGAGGCCAAAAAGGATGTGATCATCGCCAACGCCTACTTCTTCCCTGGCTACCGGCTGCTGCGTGAGATGCGTAATGCGGCGCAGCGTGGCGTCCGGGTGCGCCTGATTGTGCAGGGCGAACCGGACATGCCGATAGTGAAGGTGGGTGCGGAGCTGCTCTACAACTATCTGGTCGATGGCGGTGTCGAGGTTTACGAATATATCCGTCGTCCGCTGCACGGCAAAATCGCCGTGAAAGACGATCACTGGGCCACCGTCGGCTCCAGCAACCTCGATCCGCTGAGCCTCTCTCTGAATCTGGAAGCCAACCTGATCATTCACGATCACCCTTTCAACCAGACGCTGCGCGACAATCTCGAAGCGCTGCTGGCCAATGACTGCCAGCGCGTGCAGGAGGATCGCCTGCCACCGCGCAACTGGTGGCAACTGAGTAAAAGCGTGGTGGTCTTCCACTTCCTGCGCCATTTCCCGGCCATCGCGGGCTGGCTTCCGGCGCACACGCCGCTGCTGGCCCAGGTGGGTGAGCCGGTACAGCCTGAAATGGAAACGCAGGATCGCGTAGAAACTGACAACCCGGGAGCAAAATCCTGATGGCAAAAAAACATCCACGCTGGCAACTGGCGAAAAAGATCCTCACCGTGCTGTTTTTCATCGCGGTGGTGGTTCTGCTGGTGGTTTATGCCCGCAAAGTGAACTGGGAAGATGTTTATGACGTCATCGTTAACTACAACCGCTTTGTGGTTCTGACCGCCGCCGGACTGGTGGTGCTGAGTTACCTGGTGTATGGCTGCTATGACCTGATTGGCCGTGCCTACTGCGGCCATAAGCTGGCGAAGCGGCAGGTGATGCTGGTGTCGTTTATCTGTTACGCCTTTAACCTGACGCTCAGCACCTGGGTGGGCGGTGTCGCGATGCGCTACCGGCTCTACTCCCGGCTGGGTCTCGACAGCGGCACCATCACCCGCATCTTCTCTCTGAGCATCGCCACCAACTGGCTCGGCTACATTCTGCTGGCCGGCGTGGTGTTCAGTGCGGGCATGGTCTCCATCCCCAGCGGCTGGTTTATCGGTGAAACTACGCTGCGGCTGACTGGCGCGGTTCTGCTGGTGCTGGTGGCGGTTTATCTCTGGGCCTGCGCCTTCTCAAAACAGCGTCGCTGGACGATCAAAGGCCAGACGCTGCAGCTGCCTTCGCTGCGCATGGCGCTGCTGCAGTTCGGGGTTTCCTGCGCCAACTGGATGGTGATGGGCGCGATTATCTGGCTGCTGCTGGGACGCGACGTCGGTTATCCGATGGTGCTGGGCGTGCTGTTGATCAGCAGTATCGCTGGTGTGATTGTGCATATCCCGGCGGGCATTGGCGTGCTGGAAGCGGTCTTCCTGGCGCTGCTCAGCGGTCAGCACGCCTCGCATGGCACCATTATTGCGGCACTGCTGGCTTATCGCGTGCTCTACTTTATCCTGCCGCTGCTGTTAGCGCTGGTGCTCTATCTGGGGCTGGAGAGTCGGGCGAAGCATCTGCGTCACAAGAATGAACAGAAGTTACAGAAGTCGTAAAAAAAGGGAGGCGCACACAGTGCGCCTCCCCTGCTATTCCCTTCAGACTTAACGGCGGTTGCCGAAAATCCGCAGCAGCATCAGGAACAGGTTGATGAAGTCGAGATAGAGCGTCAGTGCGCCCATAATCGAGTAGCGACGCAGGTTCTCCGTGTCGCGGGCATCGATCTGCTCACCAATATTTCTCAGCTTCTGTGTGTCATAGGCCGTTAACCCCACGAACACTACCACGCCGATGTAGGTGATTGCCCACGTCAGCGCCGGACTTTTCAGCCAGAAGTTCACCAGCGACGCCAGCAGAATACCAATCAGCGCCATAAACAGCAGGCTGCCAAAACGACTCAGATCGCGTTTGGTGGTGTAGCCGTAGAAGCTCATCGCACCGAACATCCCCGCCGTGATAAAGAAGGTACTGGCGATCGAGGAGTTGGTGTAGACCAGAAAGATACTCGCCATAGTCAGGCCGGTCAGCGCCGAATAGAGCATAAACAGCCCGGTTGCCACGGCCCCGCTCAGGCGATGCACCATGCCTGACAGGAAGAATACCAGCCCCAGTTGCGCGATAATCAGCCCGAAGAACGTGATGCGGTTGGCAAACACCATCTCCATCACCGCTGGCGTGCGCGCAGCGTACCAGGAGACAAACGCGGTCAGTAACAGACCGCAGGTCATCCAGCCATAGACCTGCGCCATATAGGCTTGTAAACCGCGAGATGCGGGTTGAACGATGGAATCATTGCGTGGATATCGGTCCATGATGCACCTCTTGTTAGACGGATGAACAGATGCGCTCCCGACAGGGAGCCATGCCAGAGGCTAAGTGTGGCACAGCTCAGCTCAACTGCGCCACAACATGCCGCTTAACGCCGCGACAGACACTGCTGATAACGGCTGTCGACGCGCTGCGCAAACCACGCCGTAGTAAGATTACGGGTAATTTTCGGGCTTTCCAGCTTGATGCCCGGCAGCATTTCACGCGGTAGTTTACGACCGGCCATTTTATCCGCCAGGGTAAAGACCTGTTTCCAGAGCTCGCTGTCGCTGAACGACTCTTTCTCGCCTTTCTCCAGATCGCGGCGAATGTCGCTGTTGCTCATGTCGATCTGCTTCGACAGCGTGCGCACCGCCAGTTCGGTGCCGCCTGCTGCATCCGATCCGTAAAGAATCAGATCCCCATCCAGCGCCAGTTTCATGCCGGTGGCGCGTGACACCGCCGCCTGGAACGCTGCATTACGGCTGGCGTACCAGCCTGCATTGTAATCGGCAAAGCGGTAGAGCGGCTGGCTGTAGTCAGCCGGATAGCCGAGCAGGTGCATGGTGCCGAAGTAGATCCCGCCGTGACGGGTAAAGACTTCGCGCTGGATGGTGCCATCGATCGGCCACGGGTAGCCTTTGGCGTGCGCTTCGGCAAACGCAATGCTGACCTGCATCGGCCCGCCGGTGTGGATCGGATTGAGATTGCCGAACAGCGTCTGGCCCATCGGCACCATGTCGATCAGGTCATCGAAGATGGCGCTGAGATCTTTTTCACTGCGCACCTTATCCAGACGGGCCGCGTAGCTTTCCCCGGTCGGTGATTTGATCAGCAGCGCGGTGCGCACCAGGAAGGCAGGAACATGCACCTGCGCCGCACGGCGGTTGATCTCGCCCCAGGCGATTTTCGGCAGGCCCGGCACGGCGGCTTCGGCGCTGAAGTTGCTCTCCTGATCTGCCACGGCGATCACCGCACAGAGGTTACTGGCGCTGGGATCGATCTGCTGCGTGCGGAAGGTGGTGTAGATGTCGTCGCTCCACGCCGCTTTATTGCTGACGTGCGACGGCAGCAGCCGCTGGATCTGCGCTTTGACATCTTCAGGCTGCCGCACTGGCGTCTCAGGGGTTTTCTTGCTGCTACAACCCGCCAGCACCAGCGCGGCGACCAGTGTCAGACGTTGCAGAATCGGGGTGGATGACATGCCTGTCCTCAGAATGAACCAAAGCCCTACTCTACCATTGCCAGAGTTTCACAGGCAGGAGAGAACTGAACTAAGGTTACCTTTTTTAACGTTAAAGGAACTTACGATGTTTAAACTCTGGCCTGTTGCGGCGTTCAGCCTGTTATTAACCGGGTGCGGCGCCAATAATACCCCTGCTCAGGTGCAATCACCGGGCGCGCCGACCTCCTCCTCGCTTAAGGTGCTGGAAACCGGCGCCAGCGTGATGCAGTCACGTCCGCCTATCGACGCCATCAATACCTATCTCGATGGCTTCCATTTTTATAACGGCGATAAGAACGGTCAGATGGAGGCGCACCACTATGTCACCGTGCTGAACGACGATGTGATGCAGGCGGTGATTTACGACGGCAACACGCGCGACGCGCGGCTGATGGGCGTGGAGTACATTATCAGCGAACGGCTGTTCAAGACCCTGCCTCCCGAAGAGAAGAAACTGTGGCACAGCCATCAGTATGAGGTGAAATCGGGCACGCTGATTGCGCCAGGCTTACCGGCCGCCGCCGACCATGCCCTGATGACGCGCATCGCCAACACTTACGGGAAAACCTGGCACACCTGGCACACCGATCGCGACAAAACGCTGCCGATTGGCATTCCGGCGCTGATGATGGGCTTTACAGCGGATGGTCAGATGGATTCTCGATTGCTGGCAGACCGCGATCGCCGTTTTGACGTCGACAGTAAAAAGATTCGTGCCGAGCGGGCGGATATCGTGGCACATCCGGCGGCGCCGGGTGCCAATGCCTGGCAGCAGGGTCAGGTGATTCAGCTGAAGCGCACCAGCGGCGGCGGTGAGCACAGCCACGGCCAGACCGGCTTTGGCCCGGCGGAGCAGCTGAAACAGCCTTAAGCGGTGTGATGCGCGTCTATGCAGGCAGTAACGTGTGGATGTTCAGAGGAAAAACAGCGGGCGGAAACCCTCCGGCCCGCTGCGTTGAAAACGCTGGCTTAGTCCCAGCGCTGAGCAGCCTGGTGGTCGCTGTCGCGGGCATCCACCCAGCGATCGCCCTGCTCTGTCGCTTCGCGCTTCCAGAAGGGGGCGCGGGTTTTCAGGTAATCCATGATGAATTCTGCGGCAGAAAAGGCGCTGCCGCGATGGGCGCTGGTGACGCCCACCAGCACGATCTCATCGCCGGGAAACAGCTCACCGACGCGGTGGATCACCGTGACGCGCTGCAGTGGCCAGCGTTCGCGCGCCGCATCCACAATCTCCTGCAGCGCTTTTTCGGTCATGCCGGGATAGTGCTCCAGCGTCAGCGCCGCCACGTTATCACCCAGATTGTGGTTGCGGACTTTGCCGGTAAAGGTCACCACCGCGCCATCTTCATCACAGGCCGCCAGCCAGCGATACGCTTCCGCCATATCAAAGGGTGCGGGGCCGACGCGAATCTGCGTTTCCATCTCAGCCTCCGGTTACGGGCGGGAAAAAGGCCACTTCATCACCGGCGTGCAGCGGGTGACTCATCGGCACCAGCGTCTGATTCACCGCCGCCAGCAGCTTGCCTGACTCCAGCGCCAGCGCCCAGCGATCGTCGCGTTCGGCCAGCGCACTGCGCAGTGCGGCCACATCCGGATAATCCGCACCGACCTCAAGCGATGCGGTGCCGGTCAGCTCCCGCACCTGAGCGAAAAACAGCACCTTAATCATGCGTGACCGCCTGAAAATCGCCGCTTTTGCCACCGCTCTTACTGATTAAACGCAGCTGATCGATGACGATATCTTTCTGCACGGCTTTGCACATGTCGTAGATGGTCAGGGCGGCAACCGAGGCGGCCGTCAGCGCTTCCATCTCGACGCCGGTTTTACCGGTCAGCCGACAGAGCGTGGTGATGCGAACCCGGCTATGGTCCGGTTCCGCTTCCAGGTTTACTTCCACTTTGCTCAGCATCAGCGGATGACAGAGCGGAATCAGCTCCCAGGTGCGTTTCGCGGCCTGAATCCCGGCGATACGCGCCGTGGCGAAGACATCCCCTTTGTGGTGGCTGCCTTCCATAATCATCTGCAGCGTTTCCGGCTGCATCAGCACCAGCACTTCTGCCCGCGCTTCGCGCACGGTTTCAGCCTTGGCGGAGACATCCACCATGTGCGCTTCGCCCGCGGCGTTAATGTGAGTGAGTTGAGACATACTTACCGTTTCTTCAGATGTGAGACAAAATTACAGGGCGCGGTGCGCGCATCAAGCTGGTCAGCGATAATCCGCTCCCAGGCGGTGCGGCAGGCGCTGGTGGAACCCGGGACGGCCAGAATCAGCGTCCCGTTAGCCAGACCGGCAACGGCGCGCGACTGTAACGTGGAACCGCCAATCTCTTCATAGGAAACCATCCGGAACAGTTCGCCAAACCCGTCAATCTCGCGATCGAACAGCGGCAGCAGCGCTTCCGGCGTGCTGTTTTTCAGGTTAAAGCCGGTGCCGCCATTAATGATCACCACCTGCACATCTTCACTGGCGATCCAGCGCGACACGGTGGCGCGAATGCGGTAGAGATTATCCGGCACGATGGCGTGATCGACCACGTCATGACCCGCTTCGGCTGCCGCCTCGCGCAGATAGTCGCCGGAGGTATCGTTGCTGGCATCGCGACGGTCTGACACCGTCATCACCGCAATCTGCAATGCCTGAAATTCGCTGGCTGGTTTACCCATACTTCCTCCTGAAATTAGCCGCCAATGTAAGAGAGATTCTGTGTGATGCCGGTGTTGCCCTGATGCAGGAAGTGCGTCTGCTTTTTCTGCCCCAGGCTACTGGCAATGCGCGCCTGCAGTTCGGCCCGCTGCTCATCGGATGCCAGCAGATCGCGCAGCGGCACACCGCCGTCACCAAACAGGCACAGATGCAGATTGCCGTGCGCCGAGACGCGCAGGCGGTTGCAGCTGGCACAAAAATCTTTGGCATAAGGCATGATCAGGCCAATCTCGCCGACATAATCGGGATGGTAAAAGACCTGCGCCGGGCCGTCGCTGCGTCCGCTTTCGCGACGCTGCCAGCCCTGGGCGATGAGCTGATCGCGGATCACCATGCCGGAAACGTGCTGATCGCGGAACAGCGTACCGCCATCGCCGGTCTCCATCAGTTCGATGAAGCGCAGCTGGATCGGGCGGGTGCGGATCCAGTCAAGGAACGTGGCCAGATTACGGCTGTTGAGATCGCGCATCAGTACGCTGTTGACTTTGACCTGGCGGAAACCGGCATCCAGCGCGGCATCGATGCCACTCATCACCTGATGGAATTTATCCTGACCGGTGATAGCGTGAAACTGCCGGGCATCCAGGCTGTCGACGCTGACGTTGAGCGCGGTCAGACCCGCATCGCGCCACTGTTTCACGTCGCGCGCCAGACGATAGCCGTTGGTGGTGACGGCGATCTGACGGATAGAGGCGTTTTCACGCACCGCCGCAATGATGTCGGTGAAATCGCGGCGCAGCGACGGCTCACCGCCGGTCAGCCGCACTTTTTCAGTTCCGGCAGCGGCGAAGGCCCGCGTGACGCGGCGGATTTCGTCCAGTGAGAGAAAACTTTTGTTTTGAATTCCCTTGGGCTTGTAGCCGTCGGGCAAGCAGTAGGTACAACGGAAATTACAGACATCCGTGACCGACAGGCGCAGGTAATAGAACTTACGCGCGTATGCATCAGTAAATTGTGACACCAGAACACCTTTCCAGATTGGGAGATGCAGTCATTTCTTCCTGCACCCTGGCAGCTCGATGGCTACGGCCTGAACCCCCTATCCGCAGACTTAGGCATTCAGGCTTGAGTGTACGCTGACCCGTTGGTCAGCGCGGTAAGCATGATGGTAGCGTGTATTTCGCCACTCTTCCATTTGCTCTTTTCGCTATATATTCTTATACATATCGAACTTTCACCGCATTTTCGCGACAGGATACGTTAAAATGCGATCCAGATTTTGACGTAAGTCATCCGCGCGGGCTTAGCGATTAGAGCCACGCCACGCGAACGGTTATTAAGGAGAAGTATGAATCGCACACTGGCCGATCTTGATCGCGTTGTGGCACTGGGAGGCGGACACGGTTTAGGCCGCGTGATGTCTGCCCTTTCCCCGCTGGGCTCGCGCCTCACCGGCATCGTCACCACGACCGACAACGGCGGATCAACCGGCCGTATTCGCCGCTCCGAAGGCGGCATCGCCTGGGGCGACATGCGTAACTGCCTTAACCAGCTGATTGCAGAACCCAGCGTCGCCTCAGCGATGTTTGAGTACCGTTTTGCCGGTAACGGCGAACTGGCCGGACACAACCTCGGTAACCTGATGCTGCGTGCGCTGGACCATCTCAGCGTCCGTCCGCTGGAAGCGATCAACATCATCCGTAACCTGCTGAAAGTGGATGCCTTTTTAATCCCCATGTCCGAGCAGCCAGTAGACCTGGTAGCGATGGATGCCGAAGGCAATATGGTTTACGGCGAAACCGCCATTGACGAAATGAAACAGCCACCGCAGGAGCTGATGCTGCATCCCAACGTGCAGCCCACGCGGGAAGCGCTGCAGGCGATTGGTGAAGCGGATCTGATCCTGATTGGGCCAGGCAGCTTTTACACCAGCCTGATGCCGATTCTGCTGATGGAAGAGATGGCGCAGGCACTGCGTCGCACGCCTGCCACGATGGTGTTTATCGGCAATCTGGGCCGCGAGCTGAGTCCCGCCGCCGCCGGTCTCTCGGTGGCCGACAAGCTTCAGATGATGGAGCGTTACATCGGCAAGCGGGTGATTGATGCCGTGGTGGTCGGCCCGTCAGTGGCGACAGAGGGCATTGAAAACCGTCTGATTATCCGTGAACCGCTGGAGGCCGCCGACATCAAATATCGTCACGACCGCCAGCTGTTACGGGTGGCGCTGGAACACGCCATTCAGGGCTTTGACGGCGCTACGAGGCCGCAATAAACAGCGTTCGCAGCTCATGCAGCTGATCGCGCACGTTGGCCGCCTGTTCGAACTCCAGGTTCTGCGCGTGCTGCTGCATCTGCCCTTCCAGCTCGTGGATTTTCTTCTGCAGCGCCTGCGGCGTTAACAGCTGGAAATCGGCCAGCGCCTGAGCCTCGCCAGGACGTGCCGGTTTCGCTTTGCCGCGGGTTTTCACCACGTTTTTGCCCAGCTCCAGAATATCGGTGATCTTCTTATTCAGGCCCTGCGGCACAATGCCATTCTGTTCGTTGTGCAGCTGCTGTTTCTCGCGGCGGCGCTCGGTCTCTTCAATGGCACGCGCCATCGACGGCGTGATTTTATCGCCATAGAGAATCGCCTTGCCGTTGATGTTACGCGCCGCACGACCGATGGTCTGAATCAGCGATCGTTCAGAACGCAGGAAGCCCTCTTTATCCGCATCCAGAATCGCCACCAGCGACACTTCCGGCATATCCAGACCCTCACGCAGTAAGTTGATGCCCACCAGCACATCAAACTCGCCCAGACGTAAGTCGCGGATAATCTCCATACGCTCTACGGTGTCGATGTCGGAGTGCAGATAACGCACCTTCTCGCCATGCTCAGAGAGATACTCGGTGAGATCTTCCGCCATGCGTTTGGTCAGCACCGTCACCAGCACACGTTCGTTGATCTCCACGCGTTTACGGATTTCCGACAGCAGATCGTCGACCTGGGTACCGACCGGACGCACTTCGATAATCGGATCCAGCAGGCCGGTAGGACGCACCACCTGATCGACCACTTCATCGCCCGATTTTTCCAGCTCATATTTGCCCGGCGTCGCCGAGACATAGATGGTCTGCGGTGCCAGCGCCTCGAACTCTTCAAACTTCATCGGACGGTTGTCCAGCGCCGACGGCAGGCGGAAGCCATACTCCACCAGCGTCTCTTTACGCGCCCGGTCGCCTTTGTACATGCCGCCAATCTGCGGAATGGTGACGTGCGATTCATCTACCACCAGCAGCCCATCGGCGGGCAGATAGTCAAACAGCGTCGGCGGCGCTTCTCCCGGTCCGCGTGCGGAGAGGTAACGCGAGTAGTTCTCGATGCCGGAGCAGTAGCCCAGCTCACTCATCATCTCCAGGTCAAACTGGGTACGCTGAGTAATACGCTGCTCTTCCAGCAGCTTATTGTTCTCCAGCAGCACCCGGCGACGGTCCGCCAGCTCGACTTTGATATCTTCCATCGCCTGCAGAATACGCTCACGCGGCGTCACGTAGTGCGTCTTGGGATAGATGGTAAAGCGCGGTACCACCGAATCGATCTGGCCGGTCAGCGGGTCAAACAGCGACAGACGTTCAACCTCCTGGTCAAACAGCTCGACGCGCAGCGCAATATCGTCCGACTCCGCCGGGAAAATATCGATCACTTCGCCACGCACCCGGAAGGTGCCGCGCTGGAACGCCTGGTCGTTGCGGGCGTATTGCAGCTCTGACAGACGGCGCAGGATGCTGCGCTGATCGATGATCATGCCGCGGGTCAGGTGCAGCATCATTTTCAGATAGAGATCGGGATCGCCCAGACCGTAGATCGCCGAAACCGACGCCACCACGATCACGTCGCGTCGCTCCAGCAGCGCCTTGGTAGCCGACAGACGCATCTGTTCGATGTGTTCGTTCACCGACGCATCCTTTTCGATAAAGGTGTCGGAGCTGGGCACATAGGCTTCAGGCTGATAGTAGTCGTAGTAAGAGACGAAAAACTCGACGGCGTTATCCGGGAAAAACTCTTTCATCTCGCCGTAGAGCTGGGCGGCCAGCGTCTTGTTCGGTGCCAGCACCATCGTCGGGCGATTGAGGTCGGCAATGACGTTGGCGACGGTAAAGGTTTTACCGGAGCCGGTTACGCCTAATAAGGTCTGATGGGCCAGTCCATCCTCCAGCCCCTCTTCCAGGCGACGAATCGCCTCAGGCTGGTCGCCCGAAGGTTTAAAGGCGGAATTCAGTTTAAAAGCTTTGGTCATGAATGCGGTTCCTGCTGGAGAAGTCGGCGGGCAGGCACTTATTTTACTCTGCTATGGTGATTTTGCCAGAAAATAATACTGGATATAAAAACAGTGCTGGTGCACTCTTATCGCCAGCATTGCGATACTTTCCACACCGGTGATGTGACCGCGATAGCGCAAAGACCGTGGCGCAATGTTATCCCCAGACCGGGATCTGATTTAACATTTGTCAATAGAGCGTCACAAAATTACAGTTCGGTTACCTGACAGATAAATCGCAGGCTTGTTTTTTGATAAGCAACTGATTTTATTAATTTAAGCCTATAAGGCCAGATTCTCGTCATTATGTTACCAGGCCGCGTATTTCCTCGCTTCCAACTGGTTTTCATTACCTAATGCACAAGGTTATCCACAGGAATGGTGGATAAGTGATGGCAGCCCCGCCGCCATCAGCTGTGTATAATTTTTCCCTGCCTCTCCTTCATCCTGAAAATAATTTTTTTTGCGTTAAATTTTGCAGCGGCTGCTGACGGATTATTCTGCATTTTTAATCTGTCGCCTGGCACATCACGCAAATTTTCACCGTTCCACTACGATTCTTAATCAGAGTTATTGCCTCTTCACTGTACCTCTGCACCAGAAACAGCGCCCTGAGGCACTGCAAAAGTGCAGCGTCGTGACCACCGTGAGGAATTGATAAGTTTTTCTCACCTTTTATGCCTGAAACCCCGCATTCCGGCAGGAATCAGGACCGTTTTAAGATCTGGCCTGGGAATTGCAGGACTTACTGGCGTCACCGCGCTATACGCGCACTGTGCTGCAGTGGAGAGGTTGCCATTGCTGATGACTTGTTTGCCAGACGACAGAGAGCGGATGCAATCAGGCTAATGATCGGGAAGGAGAGTGTCAGATGCTGAGTCTACGTTCGGTAAATCAATTTTATGGTCAAAACCATATTCTGTGGGATGTGGACCTGGATCTGTCGCCTGGCACCTGCACCGGCGTTCTGGGCCGCCCTGGCATGGGTAAAACCACGCTGGTGAACTGCATCATGGGCAGACTGCCGATTAACAGCGGCTCGATCTCCTGGAAAGAGGATGGCTCGCCGCCGGAAGATCTGCTGCTGCAACCCGCTGAACAGCGGGCGCAGATGGGGATTGGTTATGTGCCACAGGGCCGCCATATTTTCACCCAGATGAGCGTGGAAGATAACCTGCTGATTGCGCTGCTGGCGGGTGCCAGCCAGCGCGATCGCCATCGAGCCATTCCTGAAATGGTGTTCGATCTGTTCCCGGCGCTCTACTCACTGCGCCAGCAGCGCAGCGGCGATCTGCCGATCGATCAGCAGCAACAGCTGGCCCTGGCGCGCGCGCTGGTGCTGCAGCCCAAACTGCTGATTCTGGATGAACCGACCGATGGGATGTCGCCGTGGCTGGAAGAGGAGATGGGCAACCTGATCCGCCGCCTTAATCTCGACTACGGGCTGACCATCCTGCTGCTGGAGCAGCGCCTGTCGCTGATCCGTCGTGTGGCGGACTATTTCCTGCTGCTGCACCGCGGCCGCAATGTGGCGCAGGGCAGCATGGAGCAGCTCGATGACCACACCGTCGATAAATGGCTGACGGTAGCCTGAGGCTTACTCCGGCAACGTCAGATACTGCCCACAGGACGCCTGCTGCGCCGCATCGGTGAGGTACGGAATCGTGCCCAGACAAGGCGCAGGCAGTCGGTTTTTCAGGCTGGTGAGATATTCCTGATAGCGTTTGCCTGGCGGCTCGACGGTGTTGGCGATCCAGCCCACCAGCGGCAGGCCGCGCGCCCGTACAGCCTCGGCGGTGAGCATCGCGTGGTTGATGCAGCCGAGCTTAATCCCTACTACCAGAATGACGGGCAGCTTTTCGCTGACCACCCAGTCCGCATAGGTGTGCGTCTCTGACAGCGGGGTGTACCAGCCGCCCGCGCCTTCGACCAGAATCCAGTCCGCCAGCGGCTCCAGCGCCGCCAGACCCGCCGACAGCGCCAGATGCGTAATCGGCCTGCCCTCTTCCGCGCTGACGATATGCGGCGAAGTCGGTTCCATAAACGCCAGCGGATTCACCTGCTGATAGGTTAACGGCACGCTGCTGAAGCGCTGCAACGCCAGCGCATCGCTGTTACGAATCCCCTCTGGCGTCATCTCACATCCTGACGCAACCGGCTTATAGCCCGCACAGCGAAAGCCCGCTGCGGTGGCCGCCTGCAGCAGCGCGCCGCTGGCAACCGTTTTACCGACTTCGGTGTCGGTGCCGGTAATAAAAAACCGATTCATGAAAGCGTGACTCCGTAAATTAAATGGTAACTCAGGCGATAGCCGTGCCGATCGCGCGGCCAGTGCGCCTCTAACTGGTTAAGCCGTTGCCGGGTGACTATCTGCCCGTCGCGGCCCTGATGCAGATGGGTCGCCCCGATTCCTTTCAGGGATCGCATGGCGCTGAGCGCATCGGGAAAATGCAGGGTGACTACCCCTGAGCTGCAGCGCAGTTGCTCTGCGTGGCAGGCCGCTGCAATCTGCGATTCGCTGAGAAAGCGGTTGGCGTGCGGCAACGCATCCAGATGGGACCAGGCCTCATGAACCTCCTGCAGCGAGCCGTCGCCCAGCGTGGAAAACAGCAGCGTGCCGTTGGGCCGCAGCACCCGCCGGAACTGGCGCAGCGCACCGGGCAGATCCTCACTCCACTGCACCGCCAGGTTGCTCCACACCAGGTCAAAGCTGTTATCCGCGAGCGGCAGTGCGTCGATGTCGCCCGCCAGATAGTGCTGGGCCGCGTCGTTATCGCGCGCCTGTTGCAGCATCTGCGGAGAGAGATCGAGTGCCGTCACCTGTTTGCCGCGTTCGCGCCACAGCCTGCTGTACCAGCCGGTGCCGCATCCGGCATCCAGCAGCTGCAGGCCGCTGTGAGCCGGTGCGCGTGCCAGCAGCGCATCTCCGCTTAGCCGTTGCAGTGCCGCATGGGCGTCGTAATGGCTGGCCGCCCGGCCGAAGGCGCGTGCAACCGCCTGCTTATCAACCCGCAGCGTCATGCAGCACCTCCAGTAACCGATCGATATCTTCCGGGCGATGTGCCGCCGTCAGGGTAATACGCAGACGGGCGGTACCCGGTGGCACGGTCGGTGGCCGGATCGCGCTGACCCAGCAGCCCGCCTCCGCCAGTCGCTGAGAGAGCGCCATCGCATCGCTGTTTTCGCCTACCAGCAACGGCTGAATGGCACTGGTGGAGTTCATCAGCTGCCACGGCAGCGAGGCCGCGCCGCGTCGGAAATGATGGATGTTCTGCTGCAATTGCTGGCGCAGCGCATCGCCCTGCTGGATCACCTGCAGCGCCGCCTGCAGTGCGACAGCCTGCGCGGCGGGCATAGCGGTGGAGTAGATCAGATGCCGGCTGAACTGCAGAAAATAGTCGGCGGTGTCCGCATCACACAACAGCGCGGCGCCGCTGACGCCAAAAGCTTTGCCAAAGGTCACCACCAGCAGTTCCGGTTTAACACCCTGCTGCCAGCAGCTGCCGCGCCCCTGCTCGCCCACTACGCCGATGCCGTGCGCATCATCCACCAGCAGCCAGCCCTGCGCCTGCTGTGCCTGATGTGCCAGTGCAGCCAGCGGCGCGCTGTCGCCATCCATGCTGAAAATCCCCTCGGTCACGACCAGCGTCTCCCCCTCGCAGGGTGAGGCGAGCCGTGTCGCCAGGCTCTCCGGGTCGTTGTGACTGAAACGTCGCAGCTGCGCCGGGCTATGGCTGGCAGCGTCGAGCAGTGAGGCATGGCTGAGTTTGTCGGCCAGGATGCGATCGTTTTTCTCGCCCAGCAGATGAATTACTGCCTGATTGGCGGCAAAACCGGAGATAAACAGCAGCGCCCGGTCATAGCCGAGCCAGTCGGCCAGCTGCGCCTCAAGATCGGCGTGCTGTCGGTGATAACCGGTGACATGTCCTGAAGCACCCGCCCCCGCGCCCGCCAGCGCCGCACCCTGCTGCCAGCCCGCAATCACCGCCGGATGCCGGGTTAAGCCGAGATAGTCATTGCTGGAGAAGTGGAGATAGCTGCGGCCACCGCTCTGCAGCGTGCGGGTCGATTGCTCATCAATAACCCGACGCTGCCGCCAGCCATCGGCCGCACGGCGCTGCTCCAGCCCCTGCCGGAGTCGTTGCTGCCAGCTCATTACAGCGCCGCGTTGTAGAACTGTTCAGTGTCGGCATGGAATAGCTGCTCGCTGAGTTGCTGCTCCTGCTGCTGATCGCCATGTTGGGTGTGGGTATGCTCCGGATTCAGCCCCAGTTTGCGGAACAGCACGCGGTCTTTATCCTCTTCCGGATTAGGCGTAGTGAGCAGTTTACAGCCGTAGAAAATCGAGTTCGCCCCGGCCATAAAGCACATCGCCTGAGTCTGCTCGCTCATTTGCTCGCGGCCCGCCGAAAGGCGCACATGCGAGGTCGGCATCATGATGCGCGCCACCGCGATGGTGCGGATAAAATCGAACGGTTCTACGTCATCGTTATCCGCCAGCGGCGTACCTTTGACCTTCACCAGCATGTTGATCGGAACGCTCTCCGGCGGCGTCGGCAGGTTGGCTAACTGCACCAGCAGACCGGCACGATCATTCACGGTTTCGCCCAGGCCAACGATGCCGCCCGAACAGACTTTGATCCCGGCGTCACGCACTTTGCCCAGCGTATCCAGTCGTTCCTGATAGCTGCGGGTGGTGATGATGGAGCCGTAGAATTCCGGCGAGGTGTCGAGGTTATGGTTGTAGTAATCGAGGCCCGCGCCCGCCAGCCGCTGCGCCTGTTGATCGCTGAGGGTGCCCAGCGTCATACAGGTTTCCATTCCCATCGCCTTGACGCCTTCCACCATCTTTTCCAGGTAAGGCATGTCGCGCTCGTGTGGGTTTTTCCACGCGGCGCCCATGCAGAAACGGGTGGAACCGGCGGCTTTCGCCTGACGCGCGGAGGTCAGCACCTCCTCCACTTCCATCAGACGCTCCGACTCCAGGCCGGTCTTGTAGCGCGCGCTCTGCGGGCAGTATTTGCAATCTTCCGGACAGGCACCGGTTTTAATCGACAGCAGGGTACTGACCTGTACCTGGCGCGGGTCGAAGTGCTGACGATGCACCTGCTGCGCCTGAAACATCAGTTCGAGAAAAGGTTGATCAAACAGCGCTTGCGCCTGTGCAATTGTCCAGCGTTGAGCCATTACTTACTCCAGAAAAGGGTGTCATCCCGACGAAAAGCAGGGGTATACTTGTAAACTATATTTTTTTATTTTGGTTTACAACTCCGATGACTACCCCTGTTTTCTCCTCAGATGATGCCCGTTTTGACCGCCAGCATATCTGGCATCCCTACACCTCAATGCAGGATCCACTGCCCTGTTACCCGGTGGTTGCCGCGCAGGGTTTTCAGCTGCAGCTGGCCGATGGCCGTGAGCTGGTCGATGGGATGTCATCGTGGTGGGCGGCAATCCACGGCTACAACCATCCGCGCCTGAACCGGGCGCTGACGGAGCAGGTCACACAGATGTCGCACGTGATGTTTGGCGGAATTACCCATCCGGCGGCGGTAGCCCTTTGCAGGAAGCTGGTGGCGATGACGCCAGAGCCGCTGGAGTGTGTCTTCCTGGCCGATTCTGGCTCGGTGGCGGTGGAAGTGTCGATGAAGATGGCGCTGCAGTACTGGCTGGGACGCGGTGAAACACGCCAGCAGTTCCTGACGCTGAAGCGCGGCTATCACGGCGATACCTTTGCGGCGATGTCGGTGTGCGATCCTGATAACTCGATGCACAGCCTGTGGCGCGGCTATCTGCCCGAACACCACTTTGCAGCGGCTCCGGCCTGCGGCTTTGATGATGAATGGGACGAGCGCCATTTCGATGATTTTGCCCGGCTGATTGAACAACATCACCGGCAGCTGGCGGCGGTGATCCTGGAGCCGATTGTGCAGGGTGCGGGCGGCATGCGTTTCTACCATCCGCGTTATCTGCAGCAGGTGCGGGAAGCCTGCGATCGCTATGGCGTGCTGCTGATTGCGGATGAGATCGCCACCGGGTTTGGCCGCACCGGCAAACTCTTTGCCTGTGAACACGCGGGTATTACCCCGGATATTCTCTGCGTCGGCAAGGCGTTGACCGGCGGCATGATGACGCTGGCGGCGACCCTGACCACCCGCGACGTCGCTGACACCATCAGCCGCAGCGCGGCGGGCTGTTTTATGCATGGCCCGACCTTTATGGGCAATCCGCTGGCCTGCGCGGTCGCGGCAGAGAGCCTGACTATGCTGACGGAAGGTCACTGGCAGCATCAGGTGGCCGCAATCGAACAGCAACTGCGGGCTGAGCTGCTGCCGCTGCGCAGCTCCCCACAGGTGGCCGATGTGCGCGTGCTGGGAGCAATTGGCGTGGTGGAAACTCATCAGGCGGTCAACATGGCGGCGCTGCAGCAGTTCTTTGTTGAACAGGGCGTCTGGATCCGGCCATTCGGTCGGCTGATCTACCTGATGCCGCCCTACATCATTACGCCAAAAGCGCTGAGTCAGCTGGTGCAGGCGATTGGCGGCGCGCTGGAACATTCGCAACATTTTGCCGCCTGAAGCGGGCTGACCGCTGGCACTGGTGGCGCTTTTGGTTATGATGAAAGGCTATTCGTCGACAAGTGAGGAGATGTGATGCGCGTTTTTAGTCAGGATTTTAATGACGGCGAGAAGATGCCTGAAAAGCATGTTTTCAACGGCATGGGTTATCAGGGTGAAAATATCTCTCCCCATCTTGCCTGGGAAGCGGCACCGGAAGGCACCAAAAGTTTTGTGGTGACCTGCTACGATCCTGATGCACCTACCGGTTCCGGCTGGTGGCACTGGGTGGTGGCGAATATTCCGGCCAGCACCACGTCACTGCCGCAGGGTGCCGGTTCCGGCAAAGCGTCACTGCCAGCAGGCGCAATCCAGACCCGTACCGATTTCGGTCAGGCGGGCTACGGTGGTGCAGCGCCACCACAGGGCGAAACCCATCGCTACATTTTCACCGTGCATGCGCTGGATGTGGAGACGATTGAGGTGGATGAAGGCGCCAGTGGCGCAATGGTCGGCTTTAATGTGCATTTCCATGCACTGGCGAGCGCCTCGCTGACCGTGAATTATCAGTAATTCAGTCCGCCTCTCCCACCCGGGAGAGGCGTTTTTCGTAGTGCCGTTACGCCTGCAGCGGGTGAATCACAACCCACATCGGGCCCTGCCCTACCGCATAACGTCCAAGCGGCTGTAACAACCCTTTCGGTTCGCTAATCGCATACACTTCGATGTGATGAGATTTCTGTCCCGCCGCCACCAGATAGCGTCCGCTGTGATCGATATTGAATCCGCGCGGCTGCGTTTCCGTCGGCTGGAACCCTTCCAGGTTCAGCTCATCGCCCAGTTCGCTGACGCTGAAGATCGCCAGCGTACTACTGGTGCGATCGCAGGCGTAGAGAAAACGGCCATCTGGCGTCAGGTGAATATCGGCTGCCCAGCGCGTCCCGCTGAAATCAGGCGGCATCATATCCAGCGTCTGCACGCTTTCTGCTTCGCCTTCACCCGTATTTAATGCCCAGACCTCAACCGTGCTGTCGAGTTCGTTGACGCAGTAAGCGAACTGGCCGCCCGGATGGAACTGCATATGACGCGGGCCTGCGCCTTCCACCGTCGTGACCTGCGCCTGTTTACGTGGCGTCAGCTGACCATCGGCACCGAGCGTAAACAGACAGATACGGTCCTGCTTCAGCGCCGGCACATAAAGGGTCTTATTGTCAGTGTCGATATTGGCCGAGTGGCAGCCATCCAGACCGTTGATGACCTGCAGCGGAGCCTGCGGAATGCCGTCATCGCCAATCGGGCTGACGCTGACGCAGGCATCATTGTAGGAGCCGCAGAACAGGAACCGGCCCTCGCGATCGGTGGAAATGTGGGTCGGACTGCCGGGCAGCGGTGCCTGACCGGCTTCGGTCAGCGTGCCATCGGCGGCAATCTTAAACGCCAGCACGCGAAAATTGGGACGCACGCCGACATAGAGAAAATCGCGTTTCGGACTCACCACCATCGGCTGAACCTGGCCGGCGACATCGATTACCTGAAGCAACGTCAGCGCACCCTCATCATTCATCTGCCAGACGTGAATCTGCTGGCTCTCGGGACTGGCGGTGTAGACAACCTGTTTCATGCATTCTCCTTTTTTTGCTGCCTGATCATATCTGTGAATCACTGTAGCGCGTTTTATTACCCTACGCTGGAATCATTTGTGCCCTGTTTTTTGTCTCCGGACCGTGGTCAGGTGTAGACTTCAGCCCCTGCAAACCTGGAAAAACGTGAGGATTAATGAGCTACCGTGTAATTGCCCTCGACCTCGACGGCACGCTGCTGACCCCAGCCAAAACGATTCTGCCGCAGTCAATCGACGCGCTAAACCAGGCCCGCCAGGCGGGTATTCATGTCGCGATCGTGACCGGACGCCATCACTGCGCTATCCACCCTTTTTATCAGGCATTACAACTGGATACACCCGCAATCTGCTGTAATGGCACCTACCTGTATGATTACCAGGCAAAAAAAGTGCTGTCATCCGATCCCCTGGACCCGCAGCTGGCGTTACAGGTGATTGAGATGCTGGACCAGCAGCAGATTCACGGATTGCTCTACGTGGATGATGCGATGCTCTATCAGACGCCGACCGGTCACGTGATGCGCACTCTGAAGTGGGCCGAATCGCTGCCCGCCCATCAGCGTCCGCTGTTCCGCCAGGTGCCCGACTTAGCCCAGGCGGCGCGTGAGGCCGGTTCAATCTGGAAGTTCGCCCTGTCGCACGACAATCACGAGGAGCTGCAGCAGTTCGCCACCCGTGCCGAAGCAGAGCTGGGGCTGGCCTGCGAATGGTCATGGCACGATCAGGTCGATATCGCCAAAGGTGGCAACAGCAAAGGCAAGCGTCTGGCGCAGTGGGTTGAATCGCTGGGCCTGAACATGTCCGATGTGATCGCGTTCGGGGATAACTACAACGATCTCAGCATGCTGGAAACGGCCGGACTGGGTGTGGCGATGGGCAATGCCGATGACGCGATCAAAGCGCGAGCGAAAATGGTGATCGGCACCAACCTTGAACCCGGTATTGCCGATACCCTCCGTCAGTACGTGTTGTAATCAGGGCGTCACTGAGACGCTTTTGATCTGGGCATAGAGCCACTGATCCGGCCGGATGCCCAGCTCATCGCGCGCCCACGGCGTAATGCGCGCCCAGAGTTCGCTGATGCCGATGCGCAGCTTCACCTCCACCTGATCCCCGACCTCCAGCAGCTCCACCACCTGGGCCGGTAAAATGTTGCGGATGGAGCTGTGTTGCGGCGGTTGCAGCGCCAGCGAGACATCGGAAGAGGCGATGCGAATACGCAGCGGGGTTTTAACCGGCTGATTCACCCGGCTGACCCAGATGTGCTGATCGCCCAGCGACAGCGCGGTCATCGGGTAGTCGGGATGCTGCTCAAGCACCAGTACCCGCAGCACGCTGGTCAGTTCGCTCACCGGCAGCCACGGCCGCATTGCGCTGCTGCTCCAGACACGCTCCAGCGGACCAAAGGCTTTGACCTTGCCTGCATCCAGCACCAGCACGTTATCCGCCAGATGCAGAATTTCATCGAGACTGTGCGAAACGTAAAGCATCGGAATATCGACCTGCTTCGCCAGCTTTTGCAGATACGGCATCAGCTCGCGTTTGCGCGGCAGATCCAGCGACGCCAGCGGCTCATCCAGCAACAGCATATCCGGTGCGGTGAGCAGCGCACGGCCAATCGCGACCCGCTGCTTTTCCCCGCCCGACAGCGACAGCGGAAAGCGTGGCAGCAGTGCCTCCAGACCCAGCAGCGACACCAGGCTGTCGAACTGCGCTTTCATCGACGGGGCCATGCCATATTGCAGGTTGCCACGCACCCGATAGTGCGGAAACAGCCGCGCATCCTGAAACACATAACCGATGCGCCGTTTTTCCGGCGGCAGCGCAATCTTCTGCTCTGCATCAAACAACAGACGATCGTTAAGCTGGATCCGTCCCCGCTGCGGCTGGGTCAGTCCGCTGATCGCGTTGATCAATGAGGTTTTACCGGCACCGGAGACACCGAAAATGGCGGTGATCCCTTTGGCCGGGATCTGAAGGTCGATCTCCAGCTGATGATCGCCCTGCTGCTGCATAAAGTTGAGTGATAGCATCAGCTTCCCATCCGCTTACGGCCTGCGCGAGCCAGCCACTCCGACGCCAGCAGTGACGCCAGCGCCAGCACGATTGCGATAACGCAGAGCCGCGCCGCCGCCCCTTCCGCGCCGGGTGTCTCTATCAGGGTAAACATCGCCAGCGGAAGCGTACGCGTCTCGCCAGGAATATTGGAAACGAAGGTGATCGTGGCACCGAATTCGCCCAGCGAACGGGCAAACGCCAGCACCGTGCCGACGATCACGCCCGGCAGTGTCAGCGGCAGCGTGATGGTGAAAAAGACCCGCCAGCGTCCGGCACCCAGCGTGCGCGCCGCCTGCTCCAGCCGGATATCCACCGCCTCCAGCGCCAGTCGGATGGCGCGCACCATCAGCGGAAACGCGATCACAGCAGACGCCAGTGCCGCGCCGCGCCAGCTGAAAGCAAAGCTGAAGCCAAACCAGTCAAAAAGCTTTTCGCCAATGATGCCGCGCCGGCCCAGGCTAATCAGCAGCAGATAGCCCACCACCACCGGTGGCAGCACCAGCGGCAGGTGGATAAGGCTGTCGAGCAGCGCTTTGCCGGGAAAACGGCAGCGCACCAGAATCCAGGCCATCAGGATGCCAAACGGCAGACTGCCCAGCACGGCTATGCCAGAGACTTTGAGGCTAAGGACTACCGCCTGCCATTCGGGATCGCTGAGTATCATTTCGTCGGTGTGAATCCGTAATGTTTGAAGATAGCCGCGGCCTGCGGTCCTTTCAGATAATCATAAAACGCGTTAACAGCAGCATTGTCGTGATCGTTCACGATCGCCATCGGATACTCCACCGGTTTATGGCTGTCTGCCGGAAAACGTCCCACCACCTGCACTTTGTCGCTGACGACCGCGTCCGAACCATAGACAATGCCATAAGGCGTTTCGTTACGCTCGACCAGCGCCAGCGCCGCGCGCACATTATTGGCCGGGGCGAGTGACGGTTCAACGCTTTCCCAGGCACCCAGCTTCTGCAGCGCCTCTTTAGCATAAATGCCCGCCGGAACGTGGTCCGGATCGCCCACCGCCAGACGTTCACCGTGCAGCAGGGTTTTCCAGTCGGTCTGTTTGTCCAGCGTCACCGCTTTAGCTGCGGCACTGCGAGGCGCAATCAGCACCAGATCGTTACCCAGCAGGGTATACCGAGTGCGGGTGATGACGCTTTTTTTCGCCACCGCATCATCCATCCACTGCTGATCGGCTGAGATAAACAGGTCAGCAGGCGCACCCTGCTCAAGCTGGCGCGCCAGCGTTGAAGAGGAGGCAAATGAGGAAACCACCGTCACGCCCTTTTCTTCTTTGTAGCGGCTGGCAATATCCTGCATCGCGTTAGTCAGTGACGCTGCGGCAAACACGGTAATGTTGTCGTCGGCCACAGCCTTCCCGGCCAGCGAAACGGTGATCAGCGCCGCTGCGCCCCAGCGATAGTGTTTAAATGACATGATGTTCTCCGGCTATTCGTTGTGTAGCGGATAATATAGCGAAATGTCAGAGAGGTTCAGTAAATTATCGGCAGGGGGAACAAAAGGTTAAATCCGGGGAGGCAAAAACGACCACGCCCGCACAGATGGCGGGCGTGGCAGAAATTAATTGTGCGATCGGGCTGAGGATTTTTCGTCGCGATGACCAATTTTAGAGATGACGTTAAATACTTCACCCAGGCCATAAATCATACCCAGCATCAGCGCCATCACCACAGGCACCATCAGTACGGCGACGGCGAGGCTTTTCAGTAATTCCAGCATGGAGAGTCTCACTCTGCTAACAAAAAAGTGATTGTAACGGGTCAGGAAAATTTTGCGCAGCCCTTTTCGTGCTTTTACTTTGGTCACAAAACGCCGCTATCATCGGCCCTTCGCCTTAACCCTTTGCCGGAGCCGTCATGGAAGCCGAACTGTCCCTTCATATTCGTTTACAACAGAAACTGTTTGCCGATCCACGGCGTATTGAGCTGCTGAAACGCGTACAGCAGACCGGGTCGATCAGTCAGGGGGCGAAGCTGGCCGGAATCAGCTACAAAAGTGCCTGGGATGCGATTAATGAGATGAACCAGATGGCGGATGAAACGCTGGTGGCGCGGGCTACGGGCGGTAAAGGCGGCGGCGGCGCGACGCTGACCCGCTACGGTGAACGCCTGATCCAGCTGTTCCAGCTGATGGAGCAGATCCAGCAGAAAGCTTTTGATGCGCTGCAGCAGGATACGCTGCCGCTCGACAGTCTGCTGGCGGCCATCGCCCGCTTCTCTCTGCAGACCAGCGCCCGCAACCAGCTGTTTGGCACCGTGGTCAGCAACGATGCGCAGCAGGTGGTTCAGCATCTGATGATTCAGCTGGCCGATGGCGTCACGCAGCTCAACGTCGCGCTGACTCAGCGCAGCGCCGATCGACTGCAACTTGCTACGGGTAAAGAGGTGCTGGTGCTGATTAAGGCACCGTGGATCCGCATCAGCCGTGACTTTGCAGAGGAGGACAATCAGCTGGCGGCCACGGTCAGTGCCATCGAACCCGGCGAGCAGATGAGCGAAGTGCTGATGCAGCTCGCCAGCGGCGAAACCCTGTGCGCCACCCTGAGCAACGATCAGTTGCAACAGCTGACGCTGCAGCCGGGCGACGCCGTGATTGCCAGTTTTAACGCGGAAAATGCCATCGTCGCCACCCTGCTCTAGCGGTTGATTTGACTTCAGTACGGGCAATGGTTACAACTCAGTGACACGATGCAGAAAATGGAACAGATCATGGCTTCATTGCAGATTTTGCAAGGCACGTTTCGTCTTAGCGATACCCGGATACTGAACCTGAATCAGGTGGAACTGCAGCGCGGCGAAAGCTGGGCTTTTGTCGGGGCCAACGGCAGCGGTAAATCCTCACTGGCGCGCGCGCTTTCCGGTGAACTTCCGCCGCTGGCCGGTTCCGTCAGCAGCGATTTCAGACGGCCGGTCCGGCTGTCGCTGGAGCAGTTACAGACGCTGGTGGCGCAGGAGTGGCAGCGCAACAACACCGATATGCTCAGCGAAGGCGAAGAGGATACCGGGCTGACCGTAGCAGAGGTGATTCAGGCGGAGGTGCAGCAGCCCGATCGCTGTGAACAGCTTGCCCGGCAGTTTGGCATTGAACCGCTGTTGTCCCGTCGCTTCAAATATCTCTCGACCGGCGAAACCCGCAAAACCCTGCTCTGTCAGGCTTTAATGAACGAGCCAGATTTGCTGATTCTGGATGAGCCGTTCGACGGACTGGATGTGGCGTCACGCGCCAGCCTGACCGACATGCTGCGCAGCCTGCAGCATCCGGCGTTTACCCTGGTGCTGGTGCTCAATCGCTTTGACGATATTCCCGATTTCATTCAGCAGGTTGGCGTGCTGGCAGAGTGTACCCTTACCCACAGCGGGCCGCGTCAGGCCATTTTAACGGAAGCGCTGGTGGCGCAGCTGGCACACAGTGAACAGCTGATGGGAATGGCATTACCCGAAGCGGATGCACCGGATCAGCTGCCCTCACTGGCGGATGATGCGCCGCGCGTTATCCTGCGCAATGGGACGGTCTCGTACAACGATAAGCCGGTGATTCAGGGGCTGAACTGGCAGGTCAATGCCGGCGAGCACTGGCAGATTATCGGCCCGAACGGTGCCGGAAAATCGACCCTGTTAAGCCTGGTGACCGGCGATCATCCGCAGGGTTACAGCAATGATTTAACGCTGTTTGGCCGTCGTCGCGGCAGTGGCGAAACCATCTGGGATATCAAGCAGCATATTGGCTATGTCAGCAGCAGTCTGCATCTCGATTACCGCGTCAGCACCAACGTGCGAACGGTCATCCTGTCGGGCTTCTTCGACTCCATCGGTCTCTATCAGGCGGCATCTGATCGGCAAAAGGCGCTGGCACAGCAGTGGCTGACGCTGCTGGGAATGGATAACCGGCTGGGCGATGCGCCGTTCCACTCGCTCTCCTGGGGACAACAGCGTCTGATGCTGATTGCCCGCGCGCTGGTTAAGCATCCGACGCTGCTGATTCTGGATGAGCCACTGCAGGGACTCGACCCGATTAACCGCCAGCTGGTGCGGCGCTTTGTCGATGTGCTGATTGGCGAGGGACGCACTCAGCTACTGTTCGTTTCGCATCATGCCGAAGATGCGCCCGCCTGCATCACGCATCGCCTGAGCTTTATTCCCACTGAGGGCGGCTACGCCTTTCAGCAGGAAACGCTGCGCTAAAACGTTCTTAACCCGCCCTCCACGCCGCTGCCGCGGCGTTTTAAAGCACCTCCGTGTAAGCGCTACCATTCCTCCCTGCCTTTCATCCTCTGAAAACGCACGCAATGCCACCAAATAAGAATATTCAGCTTGTGTAAACGATACCATTTATCCAGACTTGATCACGCTTTCGGGCGCGCTGTTGTGCTACTTTTTACCGATGCCTCTTTGGCTTTTGACGCTTACCAGGATCTCACATGGAAAAATTCAACCCGGTCGATCACCCGCATCGCCGTTACAATCCACTGATTGATCAATGGATTTTAGTCTCACCTCATCGGGCCAAACGTCCGTGGCAAGGCGCGCAGGAAACTCCGGCGGTCAATACCTTACCGGCGCACGATCCGGACTGCTTCCTGTGCGCCGGAAACACCCGCATCACCGGCGATAAAAACCCGGACTATCCTGGCACCTACGTCTTCACCAACGACTTTGCCGCACTGATGACCGACACGCCTGACGCGCCCGAGAGCGACGATATCCTGATGCGCTGTGAAAGCGCACGCGGCACCAGTCGGGTCATCTGCTTCTCGCCCGATCACAGCAAAACCCTGCCGGAGATGTCACTGAGCGCGCTGGAAGAAGTGGTGCGCACCTGGCAGGCGCAGACCGCCGATCTGGGTCAGCACTATCCGTGGGTGCAGGTGTTTGAGAACAAAGGCGCGGCGATGGGCTGTTCCAACCCGCATCCGCACGGTCAGATCTGGGCCAACAGCTTCCTGCCGAATGAAGCGCAGCGCGAAGATGATCATCAGCGCGACTATTTCGCTAAACAGGGTTCGCCGATGCTGGTCGATTACCTGGCGCGCGAACTGCAGGATGGCAGCCGCACCGTGGTGGAAACCGAACACTGGCTGGCCGTGGTGCCGTGGTGGGCCGCCTGGCCATTTGAAACGCTGCTGCTGCCGAAAGCGCACGTTAAACAGCTGACCGATCTCAGTGAAGCGCAGAGTGCCGATCTGGCAAAAGCCATTAAGCTGCTGACCAGCCGCTACGACAACCTGTTCCAGTGCTCCTTCCCCTACTCCATGGGCTGGCACGGCGCGCCGTTTAACGGCGAAGCCAACGATCACTGGCAGCTGCACGCTCACTTCTATCCACCGCTGCTGCGCTCAGCAACGGTTCGTAAATTTATGGTTGGCTATGAAATGCTGGCCGAAACCCAACGCGATTTAACGGCGGAACAGGCGGCGGAACGTCTGCGTTCTGTCAGCGACGTTCACTTCCGTGAGGCACAACAATGAGCTTAAAAACCATCACGCAGCAGCTTTTCTCTGACACCTTCGGTTACGCTGCCACGCATACTATTCAGGCACCGGGCCGCGTTAACCTGATTGGCGAGCACACCGACTATAACGACGGCTTCGTGCTGCCGTGCGCCATTGACTACCAGACGGTGATCGCCTGTGCCCGCCGTGACGACCGCCAGATTCGCGTGGTCGCTGCCGATTATGAGAATGCGCAGGACACCTTCTCGCTGGACGAAGAGATCGTCAGCGTGCAGGAACCGATGTGGGCCAACTATGTGCGCGGCGTGGTGAAACATCTGCAGAAGCGCCATGCTGATTTCGGCGGCATCGATATGGTGATCAGCGGCAATGTGCCACAGGGCGCGGGCCTCAGTTCATCCGCCTCGCTGGAAGTCGCGGTCGGCACCGTGGTGCAGCAGCTCTATAACCTGCCGCTGGATGGCGCAGCCATCGCGGTGAATGGTCAGGAAGCGGAGAACCAGTTTGTCGGCTGTAACTGCGGCATCATGGACCAGCTGATCTCCGCGCTGGGCCAGAAAGATCACGCCATGCTGCTCGACTGCCGTACGCTGGGCACGCGTCCGGTGTCGATGCCTGAAGATATCGCGGTGGTGATCATCAACTCCAACTTCCGTCGTACTCTGGTCGGCAGCGAATACAACACCCGCCGCGAGCAGTGTGAAGCGGGCGCGCGTTTCTTCAATAAGAAAGCGCTGCGTGACGTTGAACTGGCTGAGTTTGAAGCGGCGCAGGCGCAGCTCGACCCGCAGGTGGCAAAACGCGTGCGTCACGTTCTGACCGAAAACGCCCGTACCCTTGAAGCGGCCGATGCGCTGACTCAGGGCGACCTGACCCGTATGGGCCAGCTGATGGCCGAATCACACGCCTCTATGCGTGACGATTTCGAAATCACCGTGCCGCCAATTGATACGCTGGTTGAGATCGTGAAAGCACAGATCGGTGAGCGCGGCGGCGTCCGCATGACCGGCGGTGGCTTTGGTGGCTGCATCGTGGCGCTGATGCCACTGGACCTCGTCGATCAGGTCAAAGCCGCCGTTGCGGAACAGTATGAAGCCGCAACCGGCATCAAAGAGACCTTCTACGTCTGCAAAGCCTCTGAAGGAGCCGGCCAATGCTGAATGACGTCAACTCCCATGCGCCCGACGGTCAGCCGTGGCGCATAACGGTGCTGCGCAATGCCAACGGCATGCTGGTGACCTTTATGGACTGGGGCGCGACCTGGCTCTCCGCCCGCGTGCCAATGCAGGATGGTACAGTGCGTGAAACGCTGCTCGGCTGCGCTACGCCCTCTGACTATCTGCATCAGGATGCCTATCTGGGCGCTACGGTAGGCCGTTATGCCAACCGCATCGCCGGGGCAAAACTCAATAAACTGAACCGCCAGCTGGTACCGAACCAGGGCGCACATCAGCTGCATGGCGGGCCAGAAGGCTTTGATAAACGCCGCTGGCAGATTGTCAGCCAGTCCGACAGCGAAGTGCACTACCGCATCGATTCACCGGATGGCGATCAGGGCTATCCGGGCAATCTGATTGCCGACGTGCGCTATCAGCTGGATGACCAGAACTGCCTGAGCATCAGCTACGAAGCGCGCTGTGATCAGCCCTGCCCGGTCAATCTGACTAACCATGCTTACTTTAACCTTGATGCGCATCATGGCGACGCCCGCCAGCATCGCTTACAACTGCACGCCGACCAGTATCTGCCCGTCGACAGCCAAGGCATTCCGAATGCGCCGCTGAAAGCGGTTGCCGATACCAGCTTTGATTTCCGCACGGCCAAAGTGGTGGCGCAGGATTTCCTGGCAGACGACGACCAGCGCGCGGTGAAGGGCTATGACCATGCGTTCCTGCTCAACAGCGCAGGCGACAGCAGTCAGCCTGCGGCGGAACTCTGGTCGGAAGATGGCAAATTACAGCTCAGCGTGACCACCTCGGCCCCGGCGTTGCAGTTCTACTCCGGCAACTACCTGGCGGGCACCCGTGCCCGTGAGCAGGCGAGCTATAATGCATTTCAGGGCATTGCGCTGGAGAGTGAATTTTTACCGGATTCGCCTAATCACGCTGAGTGGCCTCAGCCTGATTGCTGGCTGCAGCCGGGAGATCGCTGGGAATCGGTGACGCGTTATCGCTTCACGCCACGCTGAGCCTCCGGCTGAAAAACGCGCAGTGCGTCACACACAGGCTTACGCGCTGCCCGCTTTTCCGTTATGGTATGGCGCAATCAGCTCGTGTATCAGGCGGGCAGCAGCAGGTTTCCAATCTCACAGAAACATCACAGTATTAAGGAGTTAAGCTATGGCTGTAACTAAGCTGGTTCTGGTGCGACACGGCGAAAGCCAGTGGAACAACGAAAACCGCTTTACCGGTTGGTATGATGTTGACCTTTCTGAGAAAGGTCGTGGCGAAGCCAAATCAGCAGGTCAGCTGCTGAAGAAAGAGGGCTTTGTTTTTGATTTCGCTTACACCTCCGTACTGAAGCGTGCGATTCACACGCTGTGGAATGTGCTGGATGAGCTGGATCAGGCCTGGCTGCCGGTTGAGAAAACCTGGCGTCTGAACGAGCGTCACTACGGTGCGCTGCAGGGTCTGGATAAAGCGGAAACTGCCGCTAAATATGGCGACGAGCAGGTTAAGCAGTGGCGTCGCGGCTTTGCCGTCACCCCGCCAGAGCTGGATCGTGCAGATGAGCGTTTCCCGGGCCACGACCCGCGTTACGCGAAACTGACCCCAGAGCAGCTGCCAACCACCGAAAGCCTGGCACTGACCATCGACCGCGTTATCCCTTACTGGAACGAAACCATTCTGCCGCGCATCAAAAGCGGTGAGAAAGTGATCATTGCCGCACACGGCAACTCACTGCGTGCGCTGGTGAAATATCTGGATAACCTCGGCGAAGATGAAATCCTCGAACTGAACATCCCTACCGGCGTACCGCTGGTGTATGAGTTCGATGAAAACTTCAAACCGCTGAAACGCTACTACCTGGGCGACCAGGACGAGATTGCTGCGAAAGCCGCAGCCGTTGCGAATCAGGGTAAAGCGAAGTAATTTCTCGCTGAAATGCAAAAAGGCCAGACGAAAGTCTGGCCTTTTTTTATGCTTTAAATCTCCTGAAGCCGTGCTCAATGCTCAATGCTCAATGCTCAAAAGCACAGGGAGCACGGCCAGACTCTGTTAATGAGTCTGGATAGCCAATCAGCCGCGGCGCTGTTTAACTGCTGCCGCCAGCTGACGCAGCACCTTGTCAGTATCTTCCCAGCCGATACAGGCGTCGGTGACACTTTTACCATAGACCAGCGGCTCGCCGCTCTCCAGGCTCTGGTTGCCTTCCACCAGATGACTCTCAATCATCACACCGACAATCGCCTGCTCACCGTTGATCAGCTGCTGTGAAACATCGTCGGCCACAACCATCTGACGCTGGAACTGCTTGCTGCTGTTAGCGTGGCTGAAATCGATCATCACCTGCTGTGGCAGACCCGCTTTCGCCAGTCCCTCTTTGACCTCAGCCACATGCTGCGCGCTGTAGTTCGGCTCTTTGCCGCCGCGCAGGATGATATGACAGTCACCGTTGCCGCTGGTTTCCACAATGGCAGAGTGACCATACTTCGTCACTGACAGGAAACAGTGCGGTGAACCCGCGGCGTTAATCGCATCGATCGCGACCTTGATGGTGCCATCGGTGCCGTTTTTGAAACCGACCGGACAGGAGAGACCCGACGCCAGCTCACGGTGAACCTGAGATTCCGTGGTACGCGCACCAATCGCGCCCCAGCTCATCAGATCAGCCACATATTGCGGGGTAATCATATCCAGAAACTCGCCCGCCGCCGGTAAACCGCTGTCGTTAATCTCCAGCAGCAGCTTACGCGCCAGACGCAGACCGTCGTTGAGCTGATAGCTGTTATCCATGTACGGGTCGTTGATCAGCCCTTTCCAGCCCACCGTGGTGCGCGGCTTCTCAAAATAGACCCGCATCACCACTTCCAGCTCGCCTTTCAGCTCATCACGCAGCGCCAGCAGGCGATCGGCATACTCTTTCGCCGCTTCTGTGTCATGAATGGAGCAGGGACCAATCACCACCAGCAGGCGATCATCTTTGCCCTGCAGGATCTGATGAATCGCCTGACGGGCCTGTGAAACGGTCTGTGCAGCACGATCGGTCGCCGGGAATTTTTCGAGCAGCGCAACCGGAGGTAACAGCTCTTTAATCTCTTTGATGCGTAAGTCATCGTTCTGGTAATTCATACTGATTCCATATTATTTCTGGCCCGGCGCCCGCCGGACACAACCTGCCCAATGTAGCCCGAAGCACCAGGGGTGTAAATTCCCGCTGCGAGTAAAATGTTCGGGTCATATTTGCATTAATCAGGTTAGCGACTAGACTTTTTAATGGTAAGCACTGCGGAACGTCCCGCTTACACGATTTAATCACCCTGTTTAAGCCAACCGGCGAATTTTATTTCGTCAGGGATTTTTATTACCCGAAATTGCACCTCTGGGCTTAAAGCAACTTCATTTATTAACGGGAGCATAATGATGAAAAAGTTAGCCTTAGTTTTTTTGACAGCAGCAATGACACTGAGCAGTGGTGCAGTACTGGCCGAGGGCAGCAACAACGGTACAGCTAACCAGGCGGCAAGTGCAGGTGCAGCAGCGGGCGGAGCGAAAGAGAATCTGCCGCCAAATAAAGTTGATAACAACAAAATTAATAACACTGGCAACGACACCAATCCTGCAACCTCTGGCAGCACCACCAGCAACGGTAATATGACTGCTAACGAAATGGATCAGAACGCCCAGTGTAAAGATGGCAAATGTCCGAACATCAACAAAAAAGTTCAGACTAAAGTGGGCGGCGGTGACGTAGATACCAAAACCGACGGTACCACTCAGTAATTCTGTTTAACCCGGAGAGCTGCGGCTCTCCGGGTTTTTCTCCCCTCTGCCCCACTCTTCCGCTATGCTAATCCTGTGAAATTTACAGGGAATCCTTCATGGCCGTTTTGCTTCTGATTGACGATCATCCGCTGGTTGAAGTGGCACTTGAAGCTGCCATGAGCCAGTCACCCATTCCGGTTCAGCTCCTCTCTGCCAGCAGTGAAAAAGCCGCCCGCCCTCTGCTTCAGCAGCCGCTGGACATCATTGTGCTGGATATCGGCCTGCCGGATAGCGATGGACTGGAGTTCCTGCGTCGCCTGAAGATCCATCGTCCTGAATGCCCGGTTCTCATCTACTCCGCGCAGCAGACCCGCCACTATGTGCGTCGTGCCCAGGCGCTGGGTGCTGCCGGTTACGTGGTGAAAAGTCAGCGCATGGCGCAACTGCTCAGTGCCATCCTGGCGATATTGGGCGGGCAGACGGCGTTTCCGGAGATGGATGATGAGCCTGAACTTCCGCTGACCCAGAAAGAACGTCAGATTCTGGCACTGCTGGCCAGCGGCCTGTCCAATCTGCAAATCGCCGCCCAGCTGCACATCAGTAACAAAACGGTCAGCACCCATAAAAAGAACATTCTGGAAAAGACCGGTGCCCGCTCGGTCGTGGAACTGGCTGACCTGTGGAAAGCGCAGCAGTGAGAGTTTTTCTGCTGATGCTGCTGGTGCTGTGCGGCTCCGCGCTGGCTGAGGTCCGTCCGGTGAGCAGCGTCAATCTGCCGATGATGCTGCCGGTGACGCACGCGGAAACTATGCAGGGCAAAATCCTGCGCGTCGGCCTGCTGGAAGAGAACCACGCGCCCTGGGCGATGCGCATCGGCAACGACCTCTACGGCATCAATGCCGACTATCTTTCCGCGCTGCGACAGCTGACCGGCGCGCAGTTCACGCTCAATCTCTACAGCGATCAGCCACATCTGATGCAGGCGCTCAGCAGCGGCCAGATCGATTTCGCGCTGGGCATGTGGGTCACGCCCCTTCCAGCCGGCACCCTGAGCAGCGATAACTGGTACAGCAGCCCGCTGCGGGTCTATCGCAATCAGCAAAACCAGCGTGCCGTGATGTTTAACAGCCAGAATGCCCAACTGGCGATCAGCGACAGCACGCTGGCTCAACTGCCGCCTGCGCTGGCAGCCCGCCACAGCTGGCGACGCTACAGCAGCGACCTGCAGGCGCTCTATACCCTGCTCAATCAACAGAATGACTATGTGGTGGCGGATGAGACCAGCGCCGGTTTCCTGCTGAGCCAGCTGCAGCAGGGTCAGATTTACCAGATCGCCTCCCACATTGAGGCCGGTCAGCTCAACCTGCGTGCGGTGGCACGCGATCCCCAGCTGATCAGCTGGATTAATCAGAGCCTGCGTCAGTTGCCTGCAGAACTGATGAACACGCTGCAGGCGCGCTGGAGCAGTAATCTGCCACGCTATCAGGATACGCAGACCCTGATGCTCAGCGCCGCTGAACGCGCCTGGATTGCCGATCATCCGCGTATTACCTACACCGCCGAACCGGACAATTATCCCTGGAGCTACCGCGATGCCAGCGGAACCGCCAGAGGCTACGGCGTGGACCTGCTGAAAGCGATAGCACAGAGCACCGGGTTGCAGTTTGAGCCGGTGTGGGTCAGTAATCCACGTCAGGCCCGCGCGCTGATTGAGCAAAAACAGGCGATGCTGCAACTAATGCAGCCGCTGAACGGGGATGCGATGCAGAGCACCTCGCTGCCGGTGTGGCGCGCGCTGTGGGGCATCTACAGCATCCAGACCGAGTCACTGGCACACTGGCGCGACCTGCGTGGCAAGCGGATCGGCGTATTGCAGGATGACCTGGCGCTGCGTCTGCTGCCTGCAGATCTGCAGCCACAGCAGTTTGCCGATCGTAATAGCCTCTATGACGCGCTGGCAAAAGGGCAGATAGATGTGCTGGTCGATAACGTGCTCTCTGCCCGCTGGCGCATCGCCAGCCGCGATGATGCCCGCATCCACCTGGCCTTTGCCGCCAGTGATATCGCCTGGCCAATCGCACTGGGTGTCACACCCGATCAGCCGGTGCTGCGCTCGCTGCTGGATCGCGCTCTACAGCAAATCCCGGCCGATACCCAGAGCCAGATGCGTGACAGCTGGTCTACCCCGCCGCAGCCCGGCAGCGTGATGGTAATGGGTTCGCTGCCGATGATGGTGCTGTCGGTGGCCGGTGCGGCGATTGTGCTGCTGTTACTGCTGCTGGCGCGCCGTTACTGGCAGCAGCGCCGCGAACGTCAGCAGCGTGAACAGGCAGAGCACGCTAACGCGATGAAGAGCCAGTTTCTGGCGACCGTCAGCCATGAGCTGCGCACGCCGATGCAGGCGATCCTCGGACTGCTGGAGCTGGAGAAGCAGCAGCACAGCAGCCAGAACCTGAGGCTATTGCACAGCAGCGCACAATCGTTGCTGACCCTGCTGAACGACCTGCAGGATCATGCGCGTATCGAGAGCAACAGTTTCACTCTGGCACCCCGTCCGCTGGCGCTGGCGCAGTGGCTCAGTCAGCAGCAGCACTTTTATCATCCGTTAATGCGCGCTGATGGCCCGCGACTGATCGTCGAGGCGCTCACGCCGCTGCCTGACACGGTGCTGATCGATGCCGACCGTTTGCAGCAGGTGGTCAATAACCTGATGACCAATGCGCTGAAATTCACCCGCCACGGCGCGATTCGCCTGACTGTGGCCGCACAGGATCAACAACTGATTCTGACGGTGAGCGACAGTGGCAGCGGTATTCCGCCAGAGGAACAGCAGAAGCTGTTTGACCCGTGGTATCAGGCGCCGTCCGGAAAATCCGTTTCAGTACAGGGCAGCGGCTTGGGACTGTTCATCTGCCGGGAAATGGTGCTGCGGATGGGCGGTGACATCCGGCTAGCCTCTGAACCCGGTCACGGCACCCAGGTCACCGTGTCGTTGCCGCTGGAGATCTGCGCACCGGCAAGCCATATGGACGAGACGGCCCTGCCGGGCTTTCCACAGCTGCGGGTGGCGATTGTTGATGACCATCCGACCAATCTGCTGGTGATGCAGCAGCAGCTGGCGCGCTTTGCGATTCAGGCAGACATCTTCGAACAGGGACGCGCGCTACTGCAGGCCGATGCGCAGCAACCTTATGACCTGCTGTTTATCGACCAGATGATGCCCCGTCCTGACGGCACGCTGCTGCTGCGGATACTGCGTCGCCGTGACCGTCAGCGGGAACGTCAGGGGATGCGGGTAATCTGCTCGGCTGACGCGCAGCTGCTGTCACGACCGCTTGAGGAGCGGGAGCGGGTATTGATCAAACCGGTGCAGTTAGCCGATCTCAGCGCGCTGCTGGCAGAGTGGCAGCAGGAGTGGCAGGAAGACCCGCTGGCGTCGCTGGATGACAATCTGTGGCAGCTGGCGCAGCAGAATGACAAATTCCTCAGCCGTCTGAGCCAGACGCTGCACAGCACGGTGACGCAGGATCTGGCCGCGATGCAGGAGGCGCACGAGCGCGCGGACTGGACGCAGTTCGCCGAGGCGTCACATCGGATGAAAGGAAGCTGGTTACTGGTGGGGCTGGAGCATGGCGCGCAGCTCAGCCAGCAACTGACGGAGCAGGTAAAACAGAATCAGGACACGTCTGAGACGTGGCAATTACTGATATTATTAGCAAACAGGTTACTGAAAAAACTGGAAACTTATGGCACATACCCACACTCATAGCGGGCAGGATAGTAATCGCACGCGTCTGGCGGCCGCCTTCGGGGTGACCGTCGTCTTCATGGTTGCTGAAGTGATTGGCGGCTGGCTTTCAGGCTCACTGGCGCTGCTGGCTGACGCCGGCCATATGCTGACCGATGCTGCAGCACTGCTGATGGCCTTGCTGGCGGTTCATTTCTCACGCCGTAAACCCAATGCACGCCACACCTTTGGCCTGCTACGTCTGACCACGGTAGCGGCATTTGTTAACGCGATTGCGCTGCTGGGCATCACTGCGCTGATCGTCTGGGAAGCGGTACGTCGCTTTGCCGACCCGCAGCCGGTGACCGGCGGACTGATGCTGGGGATCGCGATTGGTGGCCTGCTGGCCAATATTCTGTCGTTCTGGCTGCTGCATCACGGCAGCGGCGAGAAGAACCTCAACGTCCGGGCCGCAGCGCTGCATGTGATGGGTGACCTGCTCGGGTCAGTGGGCGCGATTGTGGCGGCGGTGATCATCCTGCTGACCGGCTGGACGCCCATCGACCCGATTCTGTCGTTGCTGGTGTCACTGCTGGTGCTGTGCAGCGCCTGGTCGCTGCTGCGTGAGAGTCTGCAGGAGTTACTTGAAGGGGCACCGCATTCACTGGATGTGAACAAGCTGACACGGGATCTCACCCTGAACATCGCCGAGGTGCGCAATGTTCACCATGTGCATCTGTGGCAGGTGGGCGAAAAGCCGATGCTGACGCTGCATGCGCAGGTGATCCCGCCTTACGATCACGATGCGCTGCTGCATCGCATTCATGACTATCTGCGCGAGAACTATCAGATTGCGCACGCGACGGTGCAGATGGAGTACCAGCCCTGTGCCGGCGCCGAGTGTGAACTCGGCTTAAGCAGCGCGGCCGGCCATGACCACAGTCATTCTGACGACCATGATCATGACCACGCTCACGCTAAAGGCGAAGCGCACACTCACTGAGCCGACAGCGCGCGGGAACCCTGTTGCCGCGCGCTGCGGATCCACATACGTGATCCGTTCAGCGCAATCAGCGTCAGAATCACATACTCCAGCGACATCGCATAGACACCCTGGCGGGCGAAGATCATCACGCTAATCACGTTGATGATGACCCACAGCAGCCAGTTCTCAACATATTTGCGCGTCATCAGCACCATCGCCGCAATCGACAACACCATCATGCAGGAGTCCCAGAACGGGAAAGCATCCGGCTGCAGCACAGGCATCGCCACCGACAGGCCAAGGCCATTCATCAGCGTCACCGCCGCACGGGTTAACAGCGCAAATACCGGATCGATGTAGAGGGTCATCAGCGCAATCGCAATGATACAGCCCGCCGTCCAGGCCAGCGCTTTGGGCAGCGGCAGCCAGCGGATTTTCAGCGCCGCCTGGTGATCCTCGGTCTGACGACTCCAGGCGTACCAGCCATAGATATTGGCCGCAAAGAAGAAGAGCTGCAGCAGCAGGCTGGCGTAGAGCTGAATCTGAAAGAAGATCACCGCGAACAGCGTGACGTTAATCAGGCCGAACGGATAGTTGATGATTTTTTCTAAGCTGGCAAACCAGATACAGAGTAAGCCTGCCAGCGTGCCGATGGCCTCGATCCATGAGAGATCGTAGCCTCCGGCACCCAGCGGAATGTGAACCAGAATATTATGTGTGCTGAAGAAATCCATGCAGAGCACCTGTCCGGGAACGCTTAGGCGTTGCCCTTCACGTTGAGTTTAAGTTCCGCTGCAAAGGATAGCATGCGATTAAGCGGCAGTAACGCCGCCTCTCGCAGCGTCTCATCCACCTGAATCTCATGTTCCAGCCCACCCGTCTCCAGCGCCTCTGCGATGGCTTTAAGGCCGTTCATGGCCATCCATGGACAGTGAGCACAGCTGCGGCAGGTTGCGCCCTCGCCGGCTGTCGGCGCTTCCAGCAGCTCTTTATCCGGCACCGCCTGCTGCATTTTGTAGAAGATGCCACGATCGGTCGCCACAATCATCTGCGGATGCGGCAGGGATTTCGCGGCCTGAATCAGCTGGCTGGTCGAGCCAACCGCGTCGGCCAGATCGACAATCGCCTGCGGTGACTCAGGATGCACCAGCACCGCTGCGTCGGGATAGAGCGCTTTCATGCGCTGCAGCGCCTGGGTTTTGAACTCGTCATGCACAATGCAGGCACCCTGCCAGCAGAGCACGTCCGCACCCGACTTCTGGGTGACGTAGCGGCCCAGATGACGATCCGGTGCCCAGATGATCTTTTCGCCCAGGCTATCGAGATGCTCAATCAGCTCAACCGCAATGCTGGAGGTCACCACCCAGTCGGCCCGCGCTTTGACAGCCGCCGAGGTGTTGGCATAGACCACCACGGTGCGATCGGGATGCGCATCGCAGAAGGCGTTAAACTCTTCGATTGGACAGCCGAGGTCCAGTGAGCACTCCGCCTGCAGAGTCGGCATCAACACGGTTTTTTCGGGACTGAGGATTTTGGCGGTTTCGCCCATAAAGCGCACGCCTGCCACCAGCAGCGTGGTAGCTGAATGATTGCTGCCGAAACGCGCCATCTCCAGCGAGTCAGAAACGCAGCCGCCGGTCTCTTCCGCCAGCGCCTGGATTTCCGGATCGGTGTAGTAGTGTGCCACCATCACCGCGTTACGCGCCTTCAGCAGCGCTTTGACTTTCTCACGGTAAAACGCCTTCTCGTCATCATTCAGGCGGGCGGGTTTAGGCGGGAAAGGATAAACGGCGCTTTCAGGATCGAACATCACACTCATGACACAGCTCTCGTTTTGTCTAATTAACGAAAATCGCCTGATAAGGCGAATAATGGCGATGAATCCGCCGTCGTGTTTTATATGCTAAACACGATAGCGGAAAAGCCACACTGTGTCGTGAGATATTTACTCTGGCTGTATCACTGCACCCACCCTGCCCGGCTGCGTTTCATCCGCCAGCACCAGCGGTTTCTGCGGCGCTTCCAGTGCCAGCAGGAAGGCTTTGATATCCAGCCCGCCCGCAAAGCCGGTCAGCTTGCCGTTGGAACCGATCACGCGATGGCACGGCGCGACAATAGAGAGTGGATTACGACCGTTGGCCGCGCCAACCGCTCGCACCGCCAGTGGATGGCCGATCTCCCTGGCAATCTGGCTGTAGCTGCGGGTCTCACCAAACGGGATCGCCACTAGCGCCTGCCAGACTTTTTTCTGAAATTCGGTGCCGACCATGTCGAGCGGCAGCTCAAAACAGCGACGCGCACCGGTAAAGTACTCGCTGAGCTGACGCTCGGTTTCGATCAGAATGGGATGATCGTCATCGCGCGTTTGCGGCAAAAACCGGGTGCGTTTCGGATCGTCGTTTTCCCACAAAATCCCCGCCAGGCCGCTATCGCTGGCGACCAGTTTAAGTTCGCCCACCGGGGTAACTATCGGTTTGAAGTAGTACATGGTGATTCTCCCGTCACGATTCCGTCACCCAGTATCGCACTTTTCATCAGCCTGACTGGCTGTTTTCGGTCATGGCTATAAACTGTTGTGCTGTCCGAAAACAGCCAGTCTGCCGGGATTCACCGGTGTAGGCTGCGCTTATTTACCGGAGAAATGCCATGCTTGATCCCGACATTGCCTATCAGGCGCTGACCTCTCGTGACACCCGCTTTGACGGCGTTTTCTTTGTGGGCGTGACCTCAACCGGTATCTACTGCCGTCCGATCTGCCCGGTTAAAGCGCCGATGCAGAAGAACTGCCTTTTCTTTAACAGCGCAGAGGCGGCCGAGAAAGCGCGCTTCCGACCCTGCCTGCGCTGCCGGCCTGAGCTGGCTCCTGGCAATGCGCCAGTCGATCAGCCGCATCGCGTGGCGGAGCAGCTGATTCAGCGCATCGAAGAAGGCGTGCTGGAAGAGCGCGAAGGCCTGGAGGCGATTGCCGCTGAATTCGGTCTCAGCCTGCGTCAGCTGCGCCGCATCGTCCAGCATGAACTCGGCGTCTCGCCACTCGAACTGAAGCAGACGCGACGCATGCTGCTGGCCAAGCAGCTGCTGACAGAGACGCAACTACCGGTCACAGAGGTCGCCTACACCAGCGGCTTCAGCAGCCTGCGCCGTTTTAATGATGTGTTCCAGGCGCGCTATCGCATGACGCCGAGCGCGCTGCGGCGTGACGATACCGGCACGAAACGTGCGCAACCCGGCGACCGCGTGACGCTGCGGCTGGCCTATCGCCCTCCTTATGACTGGGCGGCGATGCTCTGGTTTTTGCAGACGCACCTGATGAAAGAGGTCGAGGCGGTGGAAGATGGCTGCTGGCGACGCACCGTGGCGCTGGGAAATTATCGGGGCTGGGTCAGTGTTTCCCATCTGCCGCAGAAGAACGCGCTGCAGGTAACGCTCTCCACCTCGCTGACGCCGGTTCTGCCTCTGCTGCTGCGCCGTCTGCGCGACCTGTTCGATCTCGACGCGCAGCCGCAGCGTATCGCCGTCTGTCTGGCTCAGGACCCGCTGCTGGCACCCAGCCTGATCGCACATCCGGGTCTGCGTGTGCCTGGCGCCTTCGACGCCTTCGAACTGGGCGTGCGATCCATTATCGGACAGCAGGTGACGGTCAAAGCGGCCACCACTGTCAGCAGCCGTTTTGCCGCCGCCTTTGGCGAGCCCTGTGAAACGCCCTTTGCCGATCTGACCCGCTACACCGCGCAACCTGATCGCATCGCCGGACTGACGGTGGACGACGTTGCGCCGATGGGAATTGTCAGCGCCGCCCGCTCCCGCGCCATCATCGCCTTTGCCAGCGCCTGCGCCAGCGGCGATCTGCGTCTCAGCGCCGCGCAGCCGCCTGATGAGGTGATAAAAAAGCTGGTCAGCCTGCCTGGCATTGGTCCCTGGACCGCGCACTACATCGCGATGCGCGCTCTGCGCTGGCCGGATGCGTTTCCCAAAGAGGATATCGCCATCCGTAATAACCTGGGCGGCCTGTCATCCAAAGAAGCGGAAGCGCGCTCGCAATCCTGGCGCCCCTGGCGCAGCTATGCGGTGATGCATATCTGGGAGAGCCTGGCGGTGGCGAAGGTAAAGAAAAAGGCGTGACGGAGGATACAGGGCAACTCACCCCGCAACGCAAAAGCAAATGAGCAGGGAACCCGGTCAGAGGAGGAAAGCATCCTGCGCCATTATCGCCAGTAGCGCGTTTAGACGGCTGAGAAAGCTAAATCAGCTTTAATCCCCCAAGCAACGCAGAAGCCCGACGTGCAGGAAACACGGTCAGAAGAGGAAAGCGTCCCGCGCCAGGACGGCGCGGGCCGAGCGTGTCATGGATGACGGCTTTTGCGTCTTTCCGATCTGACCGTGTTCTCTGCGCAGGCTGGATCTCATAGCGATACAGGCCAGGATTGACCACTATCTTAAATGCCAGATGCATTGTGCTTTTAAGCAGATACCGCAGAAACGAAAAAAGCGCCTTAAAGGCGCTTCTTTCTTAATTGGTGGGTCGTGCAGGATTCGAACCTGCGACCAATTGATTAAAAGTCAACTGCTCTACCAACTGAGCTAACGACCCGCTGGGGGCTTACAACCGTTCAGCGCGCCAGGCGGCTGAGATAAGATGGTGGGTCGTGCAGGATTCGAACCTGCGACCAATTGATTAAAAGTCAACTGCTCTACCAACTGAGCTAACGACCCATCTTAGGTTGTGAAGCAATGCTGAAGTGTTCTTCTTAAAACCGCGCGGTAAAAGCGCGTCTGAAGGAGATGGTGGGTCGTGCAGGATTCGAACCTGCGACCAATTGATTAAAAGTCAACTGCTCTACCAACTGAGCTAACGACCCATCTTCAGGCTTGCCAGACACTTTTCAATGTGTCCCGGCAACGGCGGCATATATTACTGATTTAGCGGGGTAGCGCAACTCTTATTTCTGCTAAATGCTTCAGTTGCTTACCTTTCATACGGCAAGACCAGAAATCACACGATATCTGGTCTGAACCGGACAAATTACAGGCCACTCAGACGTTTCTGAGCTTGTTTAGCAGATTCGGTGTCTGGATAAAGTTTGATCACCTGCTGGAAGACCGCTTTGGCTTTCGCCGTGTCTTTTTTCTCCTGCATGATCACACCTACTTTCAACAACGCTTCTGCAGCTTTCGGCGACTTCGGATAGTTTTTCACTACCGTGGCGTAATAATAAGCCGCGTCGTCCTTTTTGCCTTTGTTGTAGTTCAGCTGACCCAGCCAGTAATTCGCATTCGGCTGATAGGTCGAATCAGGGTAACGTTTTACCCACGCCTGAAGCGCACTGATCGCCTGGTCATACTGTTTCTTCTCCAGAATCAGCGCCACAGCCGCATTGTAGTCGCTGTTAGCATCGCCGGTCTGCGCGGGGGCGCTTCCCGTTGATGCTGCTGCGCCTGCGGTTGCTGCTGCGCCTGTATCCGCTGCGGCATCGCTACCGGCTGCCTGTTGCCCGCCGCTGCTGCTGGCGCTGCTCAGCGTGTCAATCTGCTGGTAAAGCTGCTTCTGCCGCTCAACCACCTGATTCAACTGATACGTGTTTTGCTGGATTTGCCCACGCAGCGCATCGATATCACGCTGGTTATCGCTCATCTGCTGCTGCAATTGCTGCATCAGCTGTGCCTGGGCATTAGAGATTCGTTCAAGAGTGGTGACACGGTCTTCGACCGAGCCGGAGCCAACGCTACTGATTGACGCTTGGGCATTAGCGGCCCAGGGGGCCGCTACGCCAATCAGTAACGACAGACTCAACAGATGACGTCTGAAGTTACTAACCATGTGATTCTCTTAGTAGACCAGAACGGCACGACGGTTTTTAGAATACGCTGCTTCGTCATGACCCAGAACGGCTGGCTTCTCTTTACCGTAAGAAACGATAGACATCTGATCAGCCGACACGCCTTTGCCCTGCAGGTACATTTTAACTGCGCTGGCACGACGTTCGCCCAGGGCGATGTTGTATTCCGGCGTACCGCGCTCATCCGCATGACCTTCGATGGTCACTTTGTATGATGGGTTGCTGCGCAGGAAGGTCGCGTGCTGATCCAGCATCTGTGCGTAATCAGACTGAACGTCATACTTGTCCAGGCCGAAGTACACGATGTTGTTCTGCTGCAGCTGCTGCATCTGCAGACGAGCCTGCTCGTCAGAAGACATGTTGCCGCCGTTGCCGTTCATGCCAGAATTTGCACCGTATGCGCCATCAGCGCCTGAGCCAGTCTGGTCATTGTTGTTGTTCTTGTGTGAGCTACAAGCCGCTACTGCCAGAACCGGCAGAGCCAGCATCAAACCCTTCAGCACTTTGTTCAGTTGCATTTCAAAAATCCCATTATTGTTTATTGTTTGCGATGTCTGAATTGTCAGACATTACAGATACGGCGACCAGGCAGGAAATTTGACCTGTCCATCAGTTGCCGGAAGACGCGCTTTGAAACGGCCGTCGGTTGAAACCAACTGCAACACGGAACCCATACCCTGAGTAGAGCTGTAGATTACCATCGTGCCGTTTGGTGCCAGGCTCGGCGTTTCATCCAGGAACGTGTCCGTTAACGTTTGAACGGCTCCCGTTTCCAGATCCTGTTTGGCGACGTGTTGAGCACCACCGTTGGTGCTAATCATCACCATAGATTTACCATCTGTTGCGACATCCGCATCCTGGTTCTGACCACCTTCCCAGGTAATACGCTGTGGCGTGCCGCCATTCAGACCGACTTTATAAATCTGAGGGGCACCCGCCTGATCGGAGGTATAAGCCAGTGTCTGGCTGTCCGGGAACCAGGTCGGTTCAGTACTGTTATAACGACCATCCGTCACCTGACGCGTCTGACCTGAGGCCAGATCCATCACATACAGATTCAGGCTACCGGTTTTAGAAAGCGCGAAAGCGAGCTTAGAGCCATCTGGCGAAAATGCCGGAGCACCGTTATGACGCGGATAAGAGGCGACCTGACGGATTGCACCGTTAGACAGCGTCTGAACCACCAGCGCAGATTTGCCGCTTTCAAAGGTCACGTAGGCCACTTTGCTGCCATCCGGAGACCAGGCTGGCGACATCAGTGGCTGTGGTGAACGATGCACGACGAACTGGTTATATCCATCGTAGTCAGCTACGCGCAGTTCATACGGGAACTGGCCGCCGTTGGTCTGCACGACATAGGCGATGCGAGTACGGAAAGCACCCTTAATGCCTGTCAGCTTCTGGAACGTTTCGTCACTGGCAGTATGAGCGGCATAACGCAGCCACTGCTTAGTCACTTTATACGAGTTCTGTGCCAGCACCGTACCCGGCGCACCGCCGGTATCGACCAGCTGGTAAGAGACCTGATAGCTGCCATCCGGGTTTGACGCGACCTGGCCGACGACAACGGCGTCGATGCCGAGTGCGCTCCAGGCGGCAGGCTGAACTTCCTGCGCGCTGGTTGGCTGCTGTGGCAGACGTGAGCGATCCAGTGGATTAAATTTGCCACTGTTGCGCAGGTCAGCCGCTACGATGCCGCCGACATCTTCCGGCGCTGCGCCAGAACCGGCCCATTTAAACGGCACCACGCCAATCGGGCGCGCGGTGTTAACACCCTGGGTGATCTCAATTCGAACTTCTGCATGCAGCATGGCTGCCCACAGCAGGATAAAAAAGCCTAACGTAACGCGAAGAGCTTGCTTCATTTTATCTCCCTTATCTGAACCTCAGTCCACGATAATTGGCACTGTTCCTGGAAACCACGAGTACAACATAAGTACGGCAAGCTAAACATAGATCAACTTGCCGACCGTGACTGCATTATTGCGGTTTAAAACGCATCGGGGCGTTTTTAAACACTTCGTAGACCGCCTGCGAAGGCGGCTTCGGAATACGTGCCTGTTTGGCGGCAGCAATCGCGGCCTGACAGAGCGCGGGATCGCCACCCTCTGACTTAACATCAATCAACAAGCCATCAGGCGCAAGTTTAATCCGCAAATCACAGGTTTTTCCGCGATACAGATCGGCATCGTAGAATCGGCTCTGAATCGCACTCACGACCTGACCCAGGTAGGAGTTGATTTCCGCGCCCGATGCACCCGCTTTCTTCTGGTTGCCCTGCCCTGCTGCGCCACCTGAGGTGCCGCTTTTCGGTGCATTTTTACCGGAAGTGAGTCCACCCAGCAAATCATCCACATCGCTGTCATTGGCCGCATCGGCGGCCGCTTTCGCTTTGGCATCTGCTTTGGCTTTAGCGGCGGCATCGGCCTTCGCTTTGGCTGCTGCATCGGCTTTCGCTTTTGCAGCCGCTTCTGCCTTCTCTTTAGCGGCCTCTTTGGCCGCCTCAGCTTTCTCTTTGGCAGCCTCTTTAGCAGCTTCAGCTTTCTCTTTCGCGGCTTCAGCAGCTTTCTCTTTTGCCGCCTCTGCTGCTTTTTCTTTGGCTTCTGCGGCTTTCGCTTTCGCTTCTTCGGCCGCTTTGGCTTTGGCATCCGCAGCCGCTTTCACTTTGGCCTCAGCCGCCGCTTTAGCATCCGCTTCAGATTTTGCCTTCGCTTCCGCAACGGCTTTCTCTTTTGCTGCAGCAGCAGCAGCGGCTTTCGCCTGCTGATCAGCCTGCTTTTTTGCTTCAGCCGCGGCTTGCTTAGCCTGCTCAGCGCTCGCTTTAGCCTGGGCATCCGCCTGAGCTTTAGCATCTGCCTGAGCTTTGGCTGCCGCCGCTTCAGCGGTTTTCTGCTGTTCCTGAGCCTGTTTCGCGGCCTCTTCAGCCGCTTTCTGCTGCTCAGCCTGCTGTTTAGCTTCTTCTTTCGCGGTTTCCTGCGCGGCTAAACGCTCTTTCTCCAGCGCTTTCAGACGCTGCTGTTCAGCCGCCTGTTTCTGTTGCAGCTCTTCAGCCTGCTGCTGCGCCTGCTTTTTACGCTGCTGCTCAGCCCGCTGGCTGTCGCTCTGCTGGTTCTGCTGACGATTGTATTGACTCACGACGGCTCCGGGATCGACCATCACTGCATCAATATCGCTGCCTCCGCCACCCGCACTGCTGGGGTCAACGTGCTCATTAAACGAGCTCCAAATCAGCAGCGCGATCAGCACGATATGCAGAATCACCGAAATGATTATCGCGCGCTTTAACTTCTCGTTTTGCTCGGTTGCCTTCGACACACTCGGTTCCCAAAAAACGGTTCGATTTTAAATCGGCTGCGTCATCAAACCGACAGATTTAACACCCGCCTGGTGCAGCAGGTTGAGCGCTTTAATAATTTCATCGTAAGGCACTTCTTTCGCACCCCCGATCAAAAAGACCGTCTTAGGATTCGCTTCCAGTCGACGCTGCGCTTCGCTGATCACCTGCTCTGGCGGGAGCTGATCCATACGATCGTGATCCACCACCAGGCTGTACTGCCCAACACCCGCCACTTCAACAATCACCGGCGGGTTATCATCGCTGGAAACAGTTTTAGAGTCGGTCGCATCAGGCAGATCCACTTCCACGCTCTGGGTAATAATGGGCGCCGTTGCCATGAAGATCAGCAGCAGCACCAACAGGACGTCCAGTAGCGGAACGATGTTGATTTCCGACTTCAGGTCGCGGCGTTTGCGACCACGTACTCTGGCCATCATTAACCTCTATTTACTTAGCGCTATCGCTGGAGAAAGCCTGGCGATGCAGAATGGCAGTGAACTCTTCCATGAAGTTGTCGTAGCCCTGCTCCAGTTTGTTCACGCGCTGGTTCAGACGGTTGTACGCCATTACCGCCGGAATCGCCGCAAACAGACCGATCGCGGTCGCGATCAGTGCTTCTGCGATACCGGGTGCCACCATCTGCAGCGTCGCCTGCTTCACCGCGCCCAGCGCGATAAAGGCGTGCATGATCCCCCAGACGGTACCGAACAGCCCGATATAAGGACTGATTGAACCGACGGTGCCGAGGAACGGAATGTGGTTTTCCAGCGCTTCCAGCTCACGGTTCATAGAGATGCGCATCGCACGACTGGCACCCTCAATGACCGCTTCGGGCGCATGACTATTCGCGCGATGCAGGCGGGCGAACTCTTTAAAGCCGGAGTAGAAAATCTGCTCCGAACCGCCCAGCTCTTCCCGGCGCTCCTGGCTCTCCTGATACAGGCGAGAGAGTTCGATGCCGGACCAGAATTTGTCTTCAAATGCCTCAGCTTCTCTTCCCGCCGCATTCAGAATACGTGTGCGCTGAATAATGATGGCCCAGGAGGCAATAGAAAAGCCGATCAAAATCAACATGATAAGTTTGACCAGAAGGCTCGCCTTCAGGAACAAATCAAGAATGTTCATGTCAGTCACTGCTTGAACTCCGCGACAATAGACTTGGGAAGCGCAATCGGCTTCATTAGATGAGGGTTAATGCAGGCAATCAGGACTTCTGCCTCATTGAGCACTTTGCCTTCAGTATTCACGATACGCTGAGTGAACGTCATGGTAGCCCGGGTCATTGAGGTGACCTCGCTCTGGATCTCCAGAAGGTCATCAAGACGCGCCGCCGCAAGATAGTCCACCGTTATGCGCCGCACCACAAAAGCGATCTGCTGTTCTAACAGCGTCTGCTGATTGAAATGGTGCTGTCGCAACATTTCGGTACGTGCTCGTTCATAAAAAGCGATATAGCTGGCGTGATAAACCACACCACCGGCATCAGTATCTTCGTAGTAGACACGAACCGGCCAGCGAAACAGCGTTGTACTCACTCTACATCCCGGCCTCGTTTTAAACGTTGCTACTATACGCAAGAGAATTGGGGTTGGGAATGGCTCGTCAGAGCCAGGTGAAAATAATTATCGCTCCGTAACAAATGGAACGATTTCAGGGAGATTTATTGACCAGACGCTGACAAATATTCACTGACAGCGTCGGTGAGGCGGGGTGTTAAAGGTAAAAACGGTAAAGCGCAATCAATAGCACCAGCATGGCGGGTAACGGACTAAACAGCGCCTGCCATCGGGTTTGCTGTGGCCGGAAGCCCACACCGTGGATCACGCCACTGCAGACTGCCCAGATCAGCACCAGACCTTGCAGCGCGGGTAACTGACCCGCATGGTTAGCAAAGCGGGTCGGATCCCACATCACGCCGCCGGCCGTCAGCAGCGCCAGCAGCAGTGAAAGGGCCCGTAACGGGCCCTTATCCATCAGATCATACAGCATCCGAATTGGCGTACGCATCAGTGCGTCTCATCCTGCGCTTCAACGTGTTCAATCGCCAGCGCGGTCACGATACCAAAGGCACAGGCCAGCAACGTGCCGAGAATCCAGGCAAAATACCACATGCGACATCTCCTTGATTAATAAAGTGAGTGACTGTTGCTTTCAATATGCTCTTTGGTGATACGACCAAACATCTTCCAGTAGCACCAGGTGGTGTAAATCAGAATGATCGGCACAAAGATAGCGGCGGCAACGGTCATCGTTTGCAGCGTCAGCAGGCTGGACGTTGCATCCCACATCGTCAGGCTGATTCCTGGCACGGTGCTGGATGGCATGATGAACGGGAACATCGCAATGCCGGCGGTCATGATGACGCAGGCCAGCGTCAGTGAGGAGAACAGGAACGCCCAGGCGCCCTTCTCAACCCGCGAGCAGAGTATGGTCAGCAGCGGCAGCACAGCGCCCAGCAGCGGGAACAGCCACAGCACAGGATGGTTCTGGAAGTTCACCATCCAGGCACCCGCTTCGCGCACCACGGTTTTACCCAGTGGGTTTGAGGCGGCGAAGTGATCCATCGTGCTGGTCACTACATAGCCATCGATACCATATTTCACCCAGACACCCGCCAGGATGAAGCAAACCATCATCACCAGCGCGGCAAGTTGAGCGGCAGTGCGTGAACGCAGATGCAGTTCGCCGGTCGTGCGCATCTGCAGATAGGTTGCGCCCTGTGCCAGAATCATCGCCACGCTGACCACACCGGCCAGCAGACCAAACGGATTCAGCAGCTGGAAGAAGTTGCCGGTGTAGAACAGGCGCAGATACTCATCGGCATGGAACGGTACGCCCTGCAACAGGTTGCCAAACGCCACGCCAATCACCAGCGGCGGCACGAAGCTGCCAATGAAAATGCCCCAGTCCCAGGCACCGCGCCAGCGGTTGTCTTCAATCTTCGAGCGGTAATCAAAGCCGACCGGACGGAAGAACAGCGATGCGAGCACCAGAATCATCGCCACGTAGAAACCTGAGAAGGCCGCCGCGTAGACCATCGGCCAGGCGGCAAACAGTGCTCCACCGGCGGTGATCAGCCAGACCTGGTTGCCGTCCCAGTGCGGGGCGATACTGTTAATCATGATGCGACGTTCAGTATCGGTGCGGCCCAGAATGCGCGTCATCATGCCGACGCCCATATCAAAACCATCTGCGACGGCAAAGCCGATCAGCAGCACGCCAATCAACAGCCACCAGACAAAGCGCAGAACTTCATAATCAAACATGGTCGCTCTCCTTATCCCTGAACCGGTTGAGTGGTTGCCGTAATCTGCTCATGATGGTAACGCCCGGTTTTCAGGCTACTCGGCCCAAGGCGGGCGAATTTGAACATCAGGTACATCTCAGCCACCAGGAACAGCGTGTAGAGTCCGCAGATCAGGATCATCGAGAACAGCAGATCGCCAACGGTCAGAGAAGAGTTCGCCACGGCGGTCGGCAGAACTTCACCGATAGCCCAGGGCTGACGACCATATTCCGCCACGAACCAGCCTGATTCGATCGCGATCCATGGCAGCGGAATACCAAACAGCGCCGCTTTCAGTAACCAGCGATTTTTTCCGATGCGGTTACGCAACACGCTCCAGAAGGCCAGCGCGATAATGCCCAGCAGCAGGACACCACACAGCACCATGATACGGAAGGCGAAATAAAGCGGCGCAACACGCGGGATAGAGTCCTGCGTCGCCTGCTTGATCTGCGCTTCAGTCGCATCCGCCACGTTATCGGTATAGCGTTTCAGCAGCAGACCGTAACCGAGATCCTGCTTGTGACTGTTGAATGCGTCACGTACCGCCTGATCCTGGCTGCCGCCGCGCAGTTCATTCAGCAGGGCATAGGCTTTCATGCCGTTGCGGATCCGCACTTCATGCTGAGCCATCAGTTCTTTCAGACCGGTCACCGGCGTATCGGTTGATCGGGTAGCGATCAGGCCCAGCAGCCAGGGGATCTGAATAGCGTACCGGTTTTCCTGAGTTGCCTGATCAGGCAGGCCAAACAGCGTAAATGACGCCGGAGCCGGCTGGGTTTCCCACTCGGCTTCGATAGCCGCCAGCTTGGTTTTCTGCACGTCCCCCATTTCGTAACCGGACTCATCACCCAGCACGATCACTGACAGCACCGCCGCCATGCCAAAACTGGCCGCAATGGCGAACGAGCGTTTAGCAAAGGCGAAGTCACGACCTTTCAGCATGTACCAGGCGCTGATGCCCATGATAAACATCGCACCGGTGGTGTATCCGGCCGCAACGGTGTGAACGAATTTTACCTGCGCCACCGGGTTCAGCACCAGCTCAGAGAAGCTGACCATCTCCATGCGCATGGTTTCGAAGTTGAACTCAGAGGCGATGGGGTTCTGCATCCAGCCGTTGGCGACCAGAATCCACAGCGCAGACATATTCGAGCCCAGCGCTACCAGCCAGGTCACCGCCATGTGCTGCACTTTACCGAGGCGATCCCAGCCAAAGAAGAACAGGCCGACAAAGGTCGATTCCAGGAAGAACGCCATCAGACCTTCAATGGCGAGCGGCGCGCCGAAGATATCGCCGACGTAGTGAGAGTAATATGACCAGTTCGTCCCGAACTGAAATTCCATGGTCAGGCCGGTAGCAACACCCAGCGCAAAGTTAATACCAAATAACTTGCCCCAGAACTTCGTCATATCTTTATAAATTTGTTTGCCGCTCAGGACATATACCGTTTCCATGATCGCCAGCAAAAACGCCATACCCAGCGTTAAAGGGACGAACAGAAAATGGTACATCGCCGTTAAGGCAAACTGTAACCGCGACAGCTCGACGATATCTAACATAAGGACTCCTTGCTCCTCGCTTTGTCTCCGTCACGCGCGCGATCAGATCGAACGTAATCAGAGTCAGGAACGACTGTTTATTGATTCCAGTTTTTTATTACCAGCAGAACAGATCTGTGAGCTGCCCGAAAAGGCGAGTAGCGAATGAAGCAGCTCTGAAAATTGTCAATCCGCGCTTTCATTAACGCGTGCTTTAACAGGAGGAAAGTGGGTGTCATCCCGGGTTGAGCAGACGTTTGAAAATTTGTGTAAAAGGCTGGATTGATGCAGCGCAATTTACGCCTTTAGCGTCGCGCTTTGCCAGAGATATAGTTGGATATAAAACGTGATTTATTGATCTGGATTAACGTAATAAGTTTCCAGATAGAGTCAGGTGGGTTTCTTGTTAATGAGATGTCATTAATGAAATAAGGCGTGAAAAAATAGTTTACCTTTGCCACTTTTTCTTAACGTAATGATCCGCGAGCAGGTTATTTAACAGCACCCTCTTCTCTTTAGCTGTCTGCGTTATGCCCATGAGTAATCAGCATAAAAAAAGCCACCCGGAGGTGGCTTAGTTTCAGATGACGCTGACTTATTTAATCGGTAATACGGCTTTAACCGCGTCACCGATGTCCGCCAGGCTGCGAACGGTCTTCACGCCTGCCGCTTCCAGCGCAGCAAATTTCTCATCTGCTGTGCCTTTACCACCGGCAATGATGGCGCCCGCATGGCCCATACGCTTGCCTTTCGGCGCGGTCACGCCAGCAATGTAGCCCACAACCGGTTTGGTCACGTGCTCTTTAATGAAAGCTGCCGCTTCTTCTTCTGCGCTACCGCCGATCTCACCGATCATCACGATAACTTCAGTCTGTGGATCGTCCTGGAACATTTTCAGGATGTCGATGAAGTTAGAGCCTGGGATCGGGTCACCACCGATGCCGACGCAGGTTGACTGGCCGTAGCCGATGTCAGTGGTCTGCTTAACCGCTTCATAGGTCAGGGTGCCTGAACGGGAGACGATACCGACACGGCCCGGCTGGTGAATGTGGCCCGGCATGATGCCGATCTTACATTCACCTGGGGTGATAACACCCGGGCAGTTTGGACCGATCATCCGCACGCCTGCTTCATCCAGCTTCACTTTCACGGTCAGCATATCCAGCGTCGGGATACCTTCGGTGATGGTGATGATCAGTTTGATGCCCGCTTCGATCGCTTCCAGGATGCCATCTTTACAGAATGGTGCAGGTACGTAGATCACGGTGGCGGTTGCGCCAGTCGCTTCTACGGCTTCGCGCACGGTGTTGAACACCGGCAGGCCGAGGTGAGTCGTGCCGCCTTTGCCTGGCGTTACGCCGCCAACCAGCTGGGTGCCGTAAGCCAGCGCCTGCTCAGAATGGAACGTCCCCTGGCCACCGGTGAAACCCTGGCAAATGACTTTGGTGTTTTTGTCGATCAGAATGGACATTATTTACCCTCCGCGGCAGCAACAACACGCTGTGCGGCGTCTGTCAGGCTGGTTGCTGCAATGATGTTCAGACCGCTGTCCGCCAGTTTCTGGGCGCCCAGCTCGGCGTTGTTACCTTCCAGACGTACCACGACTGGCACGTTCACACCCACTTCAGCGACTGCGCCGATGATGCCGTCGGCAATCAGGTCACAGCGTACGATACCGCCGAAGATGTTAACGAACACGGCTTTAACCGCATCGTCAGACAGGATGATTTTGAAGGCTTCGGTCACGCGCTCTTTGGTTGCGCCGCCGCCGACATCAAGGAAGTTGGCTGGCTGACCGCCGTGGTGCTTAACGATGTCCATGGTGCCCATCGCCAGACCTGCGCCGTTAACCATACAACCGATGTTGCCTTCCAGCGCAACATAGTTCAGTTCCCACTGTGTCGCATGTGCTTCACGGGGATCTTCCTGGCTTGGATCGCGCATTTCGCGCAGCTCTGGCTGACGGAACAGGGCATTGCCATCGGCACCCAGTTTGCCATCCAGGCAGATCAGATCGCCCTGCTTAGTGATCACCAGCGGGTTGATCTCAACCATCGCCAGATCGCGCTCCAGGAACAGGGTCGCCAGACCCATGAAGATCTTAGTGAACTGTCCAACCAGCTTGCCGGTCAGGCCAAGTTTGAACGCCAGCTCACGGCCCTGATAAGGCTGCGGGCCAGTCAGGGGATCCAGCGCCATTTTGTGGATCAGGTGCGGGGTCTCTTCCGCCACTTTTTCAATTTCCACGCCGCCTTCAGTGGAGGCCATGAAAATCACGCGACGTGTTGCGCGATCGACCACAGCGCCCAGGTAGAGCTCCTGATCGATATCGGTCGCAGCTTCAACCAGAATCTGGTTTACCGGCTGGCCGTTTGCATCTGTCTGATAGGTCACCAGGCGTTTGCCCAGCCAGTTCTCAGCAAAGGCGCGAATCTCTTCTTTGCTGTTAACCACTTTCACACCGCCCGCTTTACCGCGGCCACCGGCATGAACCTGACATTTAACTACCCACGGGCCTGCGCCAATTTTAGAGGCTGCTTCTTCCGCTTCACGTGGTGTAGTGCAGGCGTAACCCGTTGGTGCCGGCATGCCATACCGTGCAAACAGTTGTTTCGCCTGGTATTCGTGTAAGTTCATGATGTTCTATCCATTCAGGTCTGAAAAGAGTATTGAGGTTGGGCGCGCGAGGCGCGCCCGGTGAAAATCAGACATCCAGCAGCAGACGCGCCGGATCTTCCAGCATCTCTTTCACTGCAACCAGATAACCAACTGATTCACGGCCATCGATCAGACGGTGGTCGTAGGAGAGCGCCAGATACATCATTGGCAGCACCACGACCTGACCATTGACCGCCATCGGGCGATCCTTGATGGCGTGCATGCCCAGGATGGCGCTCTGCGGTGGGTTGATGATCGGGGTAGACATCAGTGAACCAAAGACGCCGCCGTTGGTAATGGTGAAGTTACCGCCGGTCAGATCTTCTACTGTCAGCTTGCCGTCACGGCCTTTCACTGCCAGCTCTTTGATTTTCTTCTCGATGTCCGCCATGCTCAGCGCATCAACGTCACGCAGGACCGGTGTAACCAGACCACGTGGCGTAGAAACCGCAATGCTGACGTCGAAGTAGTTGTGGTAAACCACATCTTCCCCATCGATTGACGCATTCACTTCCGGATAGCGTTTCAGCGCTTCAACAACCGCTTTGATGTAGAAGGACATAAAGCCCAGACGTACACCGTGACGCTTCTCGAACGCCTCACCATACTGCTTACGCAGATCCATGATGGGCTTCATGTTGATTTCGTTGAAGGTGGTCAGCATCGCAGTGCTGTTCTTCGCTTCCAGCAGACGCTCAGCAACACGCTTACGCAGACGCGTCATCGGCACGCGTTTTTCGCTGCGGTTAGCCACTGGCTGCTGTGGTGCAGCAGCAGCAGCTGGCGCGGCAGCTTTGGCAGCCTGCGGCTTATTGGCCAGATGTTTTTCAACATCTTCACGGGTCAGACGTCCGCCAACACCGCTGCCTTTGATCTGCGAGGCATCGAGATTATGCTCTGCAATCAGGCGGCGGATAGCCGGGCTGAGTGCATCGTTGCTCTCTTCTTCCAGTGACGCGGTCTGACGCTGAGCCGGGGTAGACTCTTTGCTTTCAGACTTCGCGCTGCTCTCTTTACCTGCGCTGTTGCCTTCTTTCAAACGACCCAGGATCTGGCGGGAAGTGACAGTGGCGCCCTCTTCTTCCAGAACCGCTTCCAGGATACCGTCAGCAGAGGCTGGCACTTCCAGCACCACTTTGTCGGTTTCAATTTCGACCAGCACTTCATCGCGAGTGACTGCATCGCCTGGTTTTTTGTGCCAGGTTGCCACTGAGGCATCGGCAACCGATTCAGGCAGGTCGGGAACGAGAATATCTACGCTACTCATTATCTTTCCTTTTAATTAATTAACGTTCAGCGCGTCATTAACCAGGTCTTGCTGCTGTTGTTGGTGTACGGACATGTAACCCACGGCCGGTGAGGCGGAGGCCGGGCGGCCTGCATAACGTAAGGTCGCACCAAACGGCACAACTTCACGGAAATGATGCTGGCTGCAGTACCAGGCGCCCTGATTCAGCGGCTCTTCCTGACACCAGACAAAATCCTGTACGTGAGAATACGCTTTTAATGCTTCCTGAACCGCTTGATGCGGGAACGGATAGAGCTGCTCGATGCGCACGATAGCCACATCGGTCTGCTCATTTTTACGACGCTGCTCAAGCAGGTCGTAATAAACTTTACCGGAACACAGCACGACGCGTTTCACGCCCTGCGGATCCAGATCGTCAACTTCGCCAATCGCAGGCTGGAAGGAGCCGTTAGCCAGTTCATCCAGCGTGGAGATGGCCAGCGGATGGCGCAGCAGGGATTTCGGCGACATCACAATCAGCGGACGGCGCATACCGCGCAGCGCCTGACGACGCAGCATATGGTAAACCTGCGCTGGTGTAGAAGGTACGCAGACCTGCATGTTCTGCTCAGCGCAGAGTTGCAGATAACGCTCCAGACGCGCAGAGGAGTGCTCTGGCCCCTGACCTTCATAACCGTGCGGCAGCAGCATCACCAGACCACACATACGTCCCCATTTCTGCTCACCGGAGCTGATGAACTGGTCGATAACCACCTGCGCACCGTTAGCGAAGTCACCAAACTGCGCTTCCCAGATGGTCAGAATGCGCGGCTCAGCGGTAGCATAGCCATATTCAAAGGCCAGTACCGCCTCTTCTGACAGCACGGAGTCCCAGACTTTGAACTGGCCCTGACCGCTGTGCACATGGTGCAGAGGGGTATAGGTTGAGCCGTTCGCCTGGTTATGCACGACCGCGTGGCGGTGGAAGAAGGTCCCGCGACCGGTATCTTCGCCTGAGAGGCGGACCGGAATACCTTCATCAACCAGCGTGGCGTACGCCAGGTTTTCCGCGCCGCCCCAGTCAAAGGCTTTCTCGCCTTCAGCCATCAGACGACGGTCGTTATAGATCTTGGCCACACGCGACTGTACTTCGACCTCTTCAGGCACCTGGCTGATACGCAGCGCCAGTTCCTTCAGACGTTTCATGTCGACCTGAGCCGGGTAAGGCTCGTCCCACTCGTGATTCAGGTAAGGAGACCAGGTAAAGGAGTGCAGGCTCATTGGACGCCATTCCGGCACCACACATTCGCCCGCATCCAGCGCGTCACGATAGAGATTGACCATTTCGGTCGCATCTTCCTGGGTGACAACGGCTTCACCTTCCAGACGGTCGGCATAGATTTTACGCGGCGTCGGGTGTTTTTTGATTTTCTGGTACATCAGCGGCTGGGTCGCACTTGGCTCATCGGCCTCGTTGTGACCATGACGGCGGTAGCAGACCAGATCGATAAACACATCACGCTTAAAGGTGTTGCGATAATCGAGCGCCAGACGGGTCACAAAGGCGACGGCTTCCGGGTCATCTGCGTTGACGTGGAAAATTGGTGCCAGCACCATTTTGCCGATGTCGGTGCAATATGGGGTAGAACGCGCATCTTTCGGGTTGGACGTCGTAAAGCCAACCTGGTTGTTGATGACGATGCGAACGGTCCCGCCCACTTCATAACCGCGCGCCTGGGACATGTTCAGAGTTTCCTGAACCACGCCCTGGCCAATCACGGCCGCATCACCATGAATGGTGATCGGTAAGACTTTATTGCTGGCTGGCTCATCCAGACGATCCAGACGGGCACGCACAGAACCCATGACTACCGGGCTGACAATCTCCAGGTGTGACGGGTTAAACGCCAGCGCCAGGTGAACCAGGCCGCCTTCGGTTTCCACGTCAGAGGAGAAGCCCATGTGGTACTTCACGTCACCAGTGCCCAGATGCTCTTTGTGCTTACCGGCGAACTCGTCGAACAAATCCTGTGGCTTTTTACCCAGCACGTTGATCAACACGTTGAGACGACCACGGTGCGCCATACCCAGTACGACTTCACGGGTACCGCTCTTACCGGCGTGACGGATCATTTCGCGCAGCATCGGTACCAGCGCATCGCCGCCTTCGAGCGAGAAGCGTTTGGCACCCGGGAATTTCGCCCCGAGATATTTTTCCAGACCTTCTGCCGCAGTCAGCTCTTTCAGGAAACCTTTTTTCTCTTCGTTGCTGAACGCTGCACGGCCCGCAACCGACTCAAGACGCTGCTGAATCCAGCGTTTTTCATCGGTGTTGTTGATGTGCATATATTCTGCGCCAATCGAGCCGCAGTAAGTCTGCGTCAGCGCCTGGAAGAGATCGGCCAGCTTCATGGTGTCTTTGCCAATGGCAAAGGAACCTACGTTAAAGCTTTCCTGAAAATCGGCCTCGGTCAGATCGTGAAAAGCGGGGTCGAGATCGGCAACACGGTCCTGTTTCCACAGGCCGAGCGGATCAAGATTGGCATGCTGATGGCCGCGGAAACGAAACGCGTTAATCAGCTGCAGCACTTTTACTTGCTTGGAGTTGGTTTCCGGATCGGAGACAGATGAGGTGTAACGAGATGCATCTTTCGCCAGGCGACGGAAGTACTCACGTGTGGTGGAGTGAAACTGCTCAGGTTTCATTCCGGTGCCCGGTAGCTGCTGGAACATCGAGCGCCACACTGCATCGACAGAGTCAGGATCGGTCAGGAAATCCTCATAGAGCTGCTCTATGTAAGACTGATTCGCGCCGGCCAGCCAGGAAGAGTCCAGCCAGGGCTTCATCGCGCTGTTCTGCATTGTGATCCCTTAAGCATTGCTATGCTTTTTTGAGGTTTCATTTGTTGCCGCTTTCGCGGTTTGCCGTAGTGAGTTCAGCGATACGAGCACTTTGCGCAGCGCGCGTGGCCCGTAAGGGAACCTTTGTAAACGTGGTAATCACCACGCTTACAGAGGCTTCCGTAAAACACCGGGAACCTGAGGTTCCCGGCGGAGACTGCTTATGCGCCGCGCTGCAGCAGCATCGACTTGATATGGCCGATGGCGCGCGTCGGGTTCAGTCCTTTCGGACAGACGCTCACACAGTTCATGATGCTATGACAGCGGAATACGCTGAAAGCATCATTCAGATTGTCGAGACGCGCTTCGGTTTCGGTGTCGCGACTGTCAATCAGGAAGCGGTATGCCGCCAGCAGGCCAGCAGGACCGATGAACTTCTCAGGATTCCACCAGAATGATGGGCATGAGGTTGAACAGCAGGCACAGAGAATACACTCGTACAGGCCATCCAGGTGTTCACGTTCTTCCGGCATCTGCAGATGTTCACGTGCTGGCGGATTTTCCCCATTATTCAACAGGAAAGGCTTAATTTTCTCATACTGTGCATAAAACTGGCTCATGTCTACAACCAGGTCACGCACCACCGGTAAACCCGGCAATGGACGGATAACGATTTTCTGTTTGCCATTGCCCAGTGCCGAGACTGGCGTAATGCAGGCCAGTCCGTTTTTACCGTTCATGTTGAGGCCATCAGAGCCACACACGCCTTCACGGCAGGAGCGACGAAACGCCAGAGTGGGATCTTTCTCTTTCAGGCGAATCAGCGCGTCCAGCAGCATCATGTCGCGACCGTCTTCCGACTCCAGGGTGTAATCCTGCATGCGCGGTTTGTCATCGACGTCCGGATTGTAGCGGTAAATTGAAAACTCGAGTCTCATGATCGTCTCCGAAATTAGTAGGTACGCACTTTCGGCGGGAAGGCCGCGCGCAGTTTCGGCTGCATGTTCACCTCACGGCGAGTCATGCTTTCGGTTTCCGGGACATAAAGACTGTGGCACAGCCAGTTTTCATCATCACGATCCGGGAAGTCGAAGCGACTATGCGCACCGCGGCTCTCGGTGCGATAGTTGGCCGCTACCGCCGTGGCAAAGGCCGTCTCCATCAGGTTATCCAGCTCCAGGCACTCAATACGCTGCGTGTTGAAATCCGGTGAGCGGTCATCCAGACGCGCTGACTTCAGCCGCTGGCGAATCTCTTTCAGCTCTTCCAGACCCTGTGCCATCGCTTCGCCTTCGCGGAATACAGAGAAGTTGTTCTGCATGCAGCGTTGCAGCGCTTTACGAATCTCAACCGGATCTTCACCGGTGGTGTTGTTTTCCCAGCGGTTGAAGCGCGCCATCGCCACGGCGATCTCGTCTTCAGAAGCATCGCGCAGGTCGCCCTGCTCTTTGATACTCTCCAGCAGATGCAGACCCGCTGCACGGCCAAAGACCACCAGGTCGAGCAGGGAGTTACCGCCCAGACGGTTGGCACCATGCACCGATACACAGGCGATTTCGCCGACGGCGAACAGGCCTGGAATTACGACATCTTCGCCCTGCTCATTCACACGCAGTGCCTGACCGGTCACTTTGGTCGGAATACCGCCCATCATGTAGTGACAGGTCGGGATGACCGGGATAGGTTCTTTAATCGGATCGGCGTGCGCAAAGGTGCGTGACAGCTCAAGGATGCCAGGCAGACGTGACTCAAGCACCTCTTTACCCAGGTGATCCAGTTTCAGCTTCAGATGTGGACCCCATGGGCCATCACAGCCGCGACCTTCACGGATTTCAATCATCATTGAGCGCGCAACCACGTCGCGGCCCGCCAGATCTTTGGCGTTCGGCGCATAACGCTCCATGAAGCGTTCGCCATGTTTGTTCAGCAGATAGCCGCCTTCACCACGGCAGCCCTCGGTGACCAGCACGCCCGCACCGGCGATGCCGGTTGGGTGGAACTGCCACATCTCCATATCCTGCACCGGCACGCCCGCACGCAGGGCCATACCGACGCCGTCACCGGTGTTGATATGCGCATTGGTGGTGGACTGGTAGATACGGCCCGCGCCGCCGGTAGCCAGAATGGTCGCTTTCGCTTTGAAATAAACGGTTTCACCGGTTTCGATGCAGATAGCGGTACAACCCACCACTGCGCCATCGGCGTTTTTTACCAGATCCAGGGCATACCACTCAGAGAAGATAGTGGTTTTGTTTTTCAGGTTCTGCTGATAGAGCGTGTGCAGCAACGCATGACCGGTACGGTCAGCCGCAGCCGCCGTTCGTGCCGCCTGCTCGCCACCGAAATTCTTCGACTGGCCACCAAACGGACGCTGATAAACACGACCATCTTCCAGACGCGAGAAAGGCAGGCCCATGTGCTCCAGTTCCAGAATCGCTTCCGGGCCGGTTTTGCACATATATTCAATCGCGTCCTGGTCACCGATGTAATCGGAACCTTTGACGGTGTCGTACATATGCCATTCCCAGTTATCTTCATGGGTATTACCCAGCGCAACGGTAATACCGCCCTGCGCAGATACTGTGTGGGAACGGGTCGGAAAAACTTTAGATAACAGAGCGCAGGTCTGGCCGCCCTGGGAGATTTGCAGTGCGGCCCGCATTCCTGCGCCACCTGCGCCGATTACCACGGCATCGAACTCTCTGATTGGCAAACTCATTTACACACCCCACACCACAACAAAGCCATAAATCGCATACCACAACAGCGCCACGACAATCACAAACTGCAACAGCAAGCGAACCGGCAGCGATTTGACGTAGTCTGTTAACACCTGCCACATACCGATCCAGCCATGGACCAGAATGGAAAACAGCGTCAGCAGCGTGAACACTTTGGTGAATGCGGACGCGAAGAAGCCACGCCACAGGTCATAGGTCAGCGTGTCTGTCATCACCACGAAACCGAGGATGTAGACGATGTAGAGCGTAATGAGGATTGCCGTTGCCCGCAGCAGCAGCCAGTCCTGAATGCCGTTGCGACCCAACGCGGATGCATTGCTTACCATACGAGGACTCCCGCCAGAATTGCCAGCACGACAGTGATCACAAAAGTCATATGAGCGGAACGCTTACCCACTTCAAGCGTTTCGGCCAGATAACCAAAATCCATCAACATATGACGAATCCCGCTCACCGCGTGATAGGCCAGCGCCGTTAAGATGCCCCACATAATGAACTTCGCGAAGAAGCCATCCATGATGGACGCAGCGTGCTGGAAACCTTCAGGAGAAGAGAGAGAGAGACCGAGCAGCCACAGCAGGATGCCAGTGGCAACCAATGTGATTACGCCGGAGACGCGGTGAAGAATGGACGATATTGCAGTAACGGGAAACCGGATCGTCGAGAGATCCAAGTTGACAGGTCTTTGTTTTTTCACGGTTTTGCCCACACAGCTCTTTTTTATTTTGCTTCCTCCGGACCTGAGGCGGAGTCTAATCACAACGTGTGGCAGACTTAACCGTCACCAAACAAGCAACATCCAGTGTTAATTGACGCGGTAGTAAACGCTGGGTGGCTCCTGGTGTCAGGGTGTTCCGGAGACCTGCCAGGAGTATAGGAGGATCACATTCTGATTACAATTCCCCTACAAACTCTTTGGTATATTTTAGGTGGAACAGTGATCCTACTCACGATTTTCACAATTGATACAATTTTAATTATCTGATTTGACAATAGTTCAACAATTCAGTTACAAACTAAGCCTATAAATGCCTATGATGCACAAAAGTTATGGGGATACACTTTCCCCTAAGCGCAAGTTATGTAACATTGCGATAATGAGCTTTAAAAAGCATCAGGTTATTGGTTACCAAGAAGTTATGTCCTGACCGGATCTTTAACAACCGCGATATGCAGCATGTCCATGGCTCACCGGTTCCCGCTGGGAACGCGCCGCTCACTCTGTACCCTGCACCGCTTTACCCCCGCAGAGTGATACTGTGTAGTTTTGCCAACCGCAACATGAACGCGTTTCAGGTGTCTAAAGATCCTTACCTACATAAGGCGCTATGGAGACGAAAATGACAGATAAAAAAGTAACGCTAACCCTGCAAGATGGAACATCTATTGAACTGGACGTGCTGAAAGGCACGCTGGGCCAGGATGTGGTTGATGTCCGCGCTCTGGGTTCAAGTGGCCTGTTCACCTTCGATCCCGGTTTTACGTCTACAGCGTCCTGCGAATCTGCTATCACCTTTATCGATGGTGATGAAGGTATCCTGCTGCACCGTGGTTTCCCTATTTCTCAGCTGGCGACCCACTCTAACTATCTGGAAGTCTGCTACATCCTGCTGAACGGCGAAGCGCCTAACCAGAAACAGTTTGATGAGTTCTGTACCACCGTTACCCGCCACACCATGATTCATGAGCAGATTACCCGCCTGTTCCATGGTTTCCGTCGTGATTCCCATCCGATGGCAGTCATGTGCGGTGTGACTGGCGCACTGGCAGCGTTTTACCACGATTCGCTGGATGTAAACATTGAGCGCCACCGCGAAATCGCGGCATTCCGTCTGCTTTCTAAAATGCCGACCATGGCAGCAATGTGTTACAAATATTCAATCGGTCAGCCATTTGTCTATCCGCGCAACGACCTCTCATATGCCGGTAACTTCCTGCATATGATGTTTGCTACACCGTGCGAAGAGTACAAAGTGAACCCGGTGCTGGAACGCGCGATGGACCGCATTCTGATTCTGCATGCTGATCATGAGCAGAACGCCTCAACCTCTACCGTACGTACCGCGGGTTCAAGCGGCGCGAACCCGTTTGCCTGTATCGCCGCCGGGATCGCCTCCCTGTGGGGACCGGCGCACGGCGGTGCCAACGAAGCGACTCTGCGTATGCTGGAAGAGATCAGCACCGTTGAGCACATCCCGGAATTTGTTAAACGCGCCAAAGATAAGAATGATTCATTCCGTCTGATGGGCTTTGGTCACCGCGTTTATAAAAACTACGATCCACGTGCAACCGTGATGCGCGATACCTGCCATGAAGTGCTGAATGAGCTGGGTATGAAAGATGACCTGCTGGAAGTGGCGATGGAGCTGGAACACATTGCACTGAACGACCCGTACTTCATCGAGCGTAAACTCTATCCAAACGTGGACTTCTACTCCGGTATCATTCTGAAAGCGATGGGTATTCCCTCCTCCATGTTTACGGTGATCTTCGCGATGGCCCGTACTGTTGGCTGGATTGCACACTGGAAAGAGATGCACGACGAAGGCATGAAGATTGCCCGTCCGCGTCAGCTTTACACCGGTTATACCGAGCGCGAGTTCAGCTCACAGCTGAAAAAGTAAGATTCGGTGGATAGCGGAGAGGAATCTCCGCTCAGCCAGTTGATAAGCCTGCATATGGGTGAATCTGGCCGCAACGAATAAGTTCAACGCGCAGGGAACACGGTCAGAAGAGGAAAGCGTCCCGCGCCAGGGACAAAAATGCCGGGAGCGTTTTTGAACAACGCAAAGCGTTGGCCCGGCAACGGGCGCATCTCAGGGATGAGGTGCGTAATCGCGCGGGCCGAGCATGTCATGGATGACGGCTTTTGCGTCTTTCCGATCTGACCGTGTTTCCTGAGCAGGCTCGATCTCACAGCTGCCTGTTACTATCCTCACCCGCTATAAACTTCATGCCCTTTCTATCTCTGACAACCCGGACACCAGTAAAAAGGCCGTGATGAAAGCGTGCCCTTCTCAATTACCGTGTCACAGCGCCGGCATTTCTTGCCCTGCCGATGAAAAACCTCGAACTGAAACGCCGCTTCCTCATGATATTTCTTCATGGTTCCCCGCATCCGATAGGCATGACGCGGCACCGACAGCAGCGCCTCGCTGAAAGCAGTCAGCTGATGGTCACTGAGATCCTGCGCCCGATGATTTGGCAGCAGCTGCGCCAGCCAGAGAATCTCAGCGCGCAGGTAATTTCCCAGCCCGGCCAGAAAAGCCTGATCCAGCAGCAGACCACTGAACTGTCGCCGCCGGAAACGGGGTGACAGCAGCCGCTCTTTCACTTCTTCCACGTTAAGCTGGCTGTTCAGCACATCCGGTCCGATGCGGGTCAGAAACGGATGCGCCGCCAGCGTATCTGCGTTGAGCAGTTCAATATCCGAGGCGCTATAAAGCAAAATCGCTTTGCCCGCTGTCGCCAGCCGCACCCGCAACTGACGCGTGGTATTCAGTTCGGTATCGGGCTTCACAATGCGCCAGACGCCATAAAGCTGGTTATGACTGTAAAGCGTCAGGCCATTGCTGAAATGAGTCAGCAGCGCTTTGCCCCGCGTCTCAATCGCCTGCACCTGCTCACCAATCAGTGAGGGTTCATAGGTCTTGAGCTGAGGAAACGCGAACCACGCTTCCGTTAACGGTTGCCCAACAATGGCGGCTTCAAGCTTATCCGCCACGCGGCGAATTTCCGGTCCTTCAGGCATCGTTCTTCCTCTTAATGGGTGGCGCCGCCAGCCTGTTTGATATCCTGGCCGGTCTCCAGCGTCACCTTCACCGCAATCTCCAGCGCCTGAATAATGGTCGCAACCGCCATGCTCGGCGCACCGGGATGCAGCGCCGCCTGTTCAGGCAAATAAGGAATATGGATAAAGCCGCCACGCGCCGGACTCTTCTGCTGCTCAAGCCAGTGCAGCAGGCCATACATCACCCGGTTACAGGTGAAGGTGCCAGCGGTTTGTGAAACCGAAGCGGGGATCCCCGCTTCACGCACTGCCGCCACAATTGCTTTGATGGGCAGACGGGAAAAATAGGCGGCCGGGCCGCCAGCGACAATGGGTTCATCAACGGGCTGATTGCCCGCATTGTCCGGGATGCGGGCGTCATCGACATTGATACCGATACGTTCCACGGTAATGTCGCTGCGGCCGCCCGCCTGCCCTACCGACAGCACCGCATCCGGTTTCACCTCTTCCAGCGCCTGGTTCAGCACGTGGAGGACCTCGCTGAAGACGACCGGCAACTGGCGGATCACTATCGTCGCTCCGCCTATCTGTTTGCCTTCCAGCGCTCGCACCGCTTCCCAGGAGGGATTAATCGTTTCACCGCCAAAGGGTTCAAAGGCAGTCATCAGGACAGTTTTCATGCAGCCTCACAGAAACATCAGGAAATAGAGCAGGAAAATGTTAACGATTAACAGTAGCACACCGGTCGGAATCTGAGCTTTGATCACCGCGTTACGATCGGGCAACTCCAGCAGCGCCGCCGGGACAATATTGAAGTTCGCCGCCATCGGCGTCATCAGCGTGCCGCAGTAGCCGGAGAACATACCAATCGCCGCCATCACCGCCGGATTCCCGCCGTGCTGTAGCACCAGAATCGGGATGCCGACGCCTGCGGTGATAATCGGAAACGCCGCAAAGGCGTTGCCCATGATCATGGTTAACAGCGCCATCCCGACGGCATAGACGGTAACCGCGACAAAGCGGTTATCCACCGCCAGCCAGGTTTCGGTCAGATGCGAAATGGCGCTGCCTACGCCCGCGGTGGTAAACAACAGTCCCAGGGTGGCGAGGATCTGCGGCAGGATAAAAGCCCAGCCAATCGAATCCAGCAGACGACGGGTCTCCTGCATCGACTGCACCGGTTTTTCATGAGTCAGTTTCAACGCCACCAGCCAGCCAATCACACAGCCGAGCATCATTGAAAAGAGTGTCACCAGCGTGGCGTGGTTGCCAGGACCGAACACCGCTTCCTGCAGACCGGGAATATTGTTAAACGCCAGCACGCCGACCACGGTCACGACCGGAATCGCCAGCGCAGGCAGAAACAGCTTATTGCGCAGACGCAGGGCACTGGCCTGTTTCTCTTCATCGCTGCGCTGATGATAACGACCCAGCCGGACACCACCCAAACCGGCGATCAGCGCCATTACCACCACAATGACACCAATGGTGATGTGCAGCATGCGGGTGCCCTCCGCGTCGGAGCCCATCAGGCTGCTCATCATCTGCGTCGTCCAGTCACCGACCAGGAACACCAGGCCATACAACGCCCAGAAGAGTCCGGTAGTGAAACGGCGCGGGTTAGCGCTGTCACGCCACGAGAGAATCGCCACCACCAGCAGGATAATACCCGCCAGCCACATCAGATATTGTTGCTGGAACATTACTGACCTCCTTTGGCTTTGAGCGCCTGACTGTTGAGCTGCTGCAGCTCTCGCGCCAGCTGACGATCCAGTCGCACCAGACGTGCCGAGTGAATCAGAAACGCGGCAACGGCGGTCGGAATGCCCCATAAGGCGATGTGCAGCGGCTCGGTCTGAATCCCGGCCGACTCCTGCATAAAATTGTGCATAAAGATAATCGCGCCAAATGCTACGAAGATATCCTCACCAAAGAACAGGCCGACGTTATCCGTCGCCGCTGACATGGCACGCAGCTTATGACGCAGTTCAGGGGAGATCTCGCCATAGCGGTTTTCAGTGGCACCTTCTGCCATCGGTGCCAGCAGCGGACGCACCATCTGCGGATGTCCGCCGAGACTGGTTAACCCCAGCGCCGCCGTGATTTCACGCACAAACAGGTAGACGATCAGCAGACGTCCGGCGGTGGCGGTTTTGATCTGCGCAATCCACGCCTGCGCCCTTTCCTTCAGCCCGTGACGCTCCAGCAGGCCAATGACCGCCAGCGGCAGCAGCAGAATCAGCGGCAGGTTACGGGTGTTAAGAAAACCCGCGCCGAGCTTTTCCAGAATGTCAGCCAGCGGCATCATCGCGGCCAGACCGGTCACAAATCCGGCAACAATGACCACCAGCACCGGGTTGAAACGTAATACGAAGCCGATGACGATCGCGGCAATGCCCAGTAATGGCCAGAGATTTACTGCACTTTCCATGGATTCCCCCAGAGTTAAAAAAACCCGGCATAAGCCGGGCTAAGTGTGATTATTCAGGCGCTGGTGACACGAATCTGCTGAACGGCAAAGGCATCACGTAACCGCTGAGCAAACTGCAGAGCGTGCGCGCCGTCGCCATGTAAGCAGACGGTCTGTGCATTCACTGCCACCCATTCTCCAGTGATACTTTTAACTTTGCCCAGCTGCACCATCGTCAGCGTCTGATCAATAGCCTGCTGCTCATCTTCGATCAGCGCACCCGGCTGGCTGCGCGGCACCAGCGCACCGCTGCTGAGATAGCCACGGTCAGCAAACACTTCTTCCCGCGTGCGTAAGCCATAATGCGCCGCAGCACGGATCGATTCGCTATTCGCCAGCCCGACCACGATCAGCTGACTGTCGACCGCCCTGATGGCGCGGGCAATGGCATCTGCCAGCACCGGGTCAGCCGCGGCCTGGTTATAGAGCATGCCGTGCGGTTTAACGTGAACCAGCCGGGCACCCTCGCTTTCCGCCAGACTTTTCAGCGCGCCAATCTGGTAGATCATCTGGGCATAGACCGTTTCCGGCGGCAACTGCATGGCGCTGCGGCCAAAGTTCTCGCGATCGGGAAAGGCGGGATGCGCCCCGATCGCGACGCCGGATGCCTGCGCCCAGCGCACCGACTGCAGCATGGTCTGCGCATCACCGGCGTGAAAGCCACAGGCGATGTTGGCGGAACTCACCAGTTGCAGCAGCGCCTGGTCGCTGGCGCAGCCCTCGCCCAGGTCGGCATTTAAATCAATATTCATTGAGTCCCCACTTCATCTGGTCCAGCGCCCGGTGCTGATGCTGACGGGCCAGCATCGCTTCCGGCAGGGTGCAGTGAATAAAGTGAATCGGCTCACCCAGACGGATTTGCGCCAGGTGATAGAGATCGGCTTCGATAACGGAGGCGATGCGCGGATAGCCTCCGGTAGTCTGGGCATCCGCCATCAGAACAATGGGCTGTCCGTTCGGTGGCACCTGAATCACACCCGGCATCACGCCGTGTGACAGCAGCTCGCGCGGTCTCTCGCGCTTAAGCTCACGTCCCTCCAGCCGGTATCCCATCCGGTTACTCTGCGGACTGAGTTTCCATGACGTCCGCCAGAACGCCTGCTGCGCTTCGGGGCTGAACTCGCGATACTCCGGGCCAGGCAAAGCGCGAATGCGGTTGCCCCACAGCAGTTGCCGCACCCCGACTTTGCGGTCGAACTCACGGGTCGGTTTACCCAGTGGGATCTGATCGCCATCCTGTAAGGCGCGACCATGAAACCCGCCGAATCTGGCTTTCAGATCGGTGCTGGCAGAACCGAGCACATCAGGGATATCAAAACCACCCTGCACCGCCAGATAGCTGCGCATACCGCGCTGCGGCATCGCCAGCGACAGGACCTGCCCGCGTTTCACCGGCGTGCGCCAGCCCGTCCAGACCGGCTGACCGTTCAGCTCCGCATGGCAGCCTGCGCCGGTCAGCGCAAACCAGCCATCGCGGGTAAACTCCGCTTTGAACTGGCCAAGCACCATCTCCAGCACCGCGCTGTCAGGATCATTGCCTACCAGCACGTTGGCGGTGATCATCGCGGGATGATCCAGCACGCCGCCGGGGCTGATGCCATACTGACGCCAGCCGTAGCGGCCCGCATCCTGAAGGGTGGCAGCCAGCCCGGCTCGCAGAATATTTAACATACGCCCTCCTGTTGCGGCACAAAGCGGACCCTGTCACCGGGACGGAGCAGCGTGGGCGGTTGTTGCAGCGGATCAAACAGCGCGGTGCGCGTCTGGCCGATTAACTGCCAGCCGCCGGGCGAAGCCAGCGGATAGACGCCGGTCTGGCTGCCGCCGATGCCGACCGATCCGGCGGGCACCGCGACCCTCGGCTCAGCCCGACGAGGCATGTGAAGACGCGGATCCAGTCCGCCCAGATAGGGAAAGCCCGGCTGAAAGCCGATAAAAAACACCACATAGTCGCTGCTGCTGTGCAGCTCGACCACCTGATGTGGCGTCAGCGCGGCATGTTCCGCCACTACGCTCAGATCGGGACCTGACTCGCCGCCGTAGATCACCGGAATCTCCACCAGACGCGACTCCGGCAACTGCGCCTCACTCTCTTCCCACCAGCGCTGAAGCCGCTCTATCGCGTCCAGCGGACTCTGCTGGGGATCTCTTAGGATCAGCGTGATGTTGTTCATCCCAGGAATCACCTCCAGCACGTCCGCGTAGGACTGCAGCCGCTGGTTCAGTCCCCAGATACGTTGCTGACTCTCCAGTGAGATCGGCGGTTCCAGCTCCAGCACAACAGCGCGTTCACCCAATAAATAACACCGTGCTCGTTGCAACAGCTACCTCCCGCCTGGTTAAGATCGCGCCTGACCGGATACCCGGATCAGCCGATGGCTTATCTACATAAAGCAAATAGTTATGCGAAAGTGACGGGGATGTGTCAACAGATTTAGGTCCTGCGCAGGCGCGCAGGACCTGAGTGGGGATCAGGCAGGATTAGGAATATCGATGAAGGTCACATCAAGATCGTGGTGCTGCGCCAGCCATTCTCCCAGCGCTTTTACGCCACCGCGCTCGGTCGCATGATGGCCTGCAGCAAAGAAGTGCAGTCCCTGCTCGCGTGCGCTGTGAATGGTCTGCTCAGAGACTTCACCGGTGATGTAGGCATCAACGCATGCGGCGGCGGCCTGGTCGATAAAGCCCTGTCCGCCGCCGCTGCACCAGGCAATGCGACGAATCAGTGCTGGCGCATTGTCACCGCAATGCAGCGGTTCACGTCCCAGCCGATCGCCGATTCTACGGGCCAGCTGTTCGCCGGAAATCGGTTCAGCCAGCTCGCCCCAGAACACCAGCGGCATCACTTCGCCACGCACCTGGATATCCAGCAGTTTCGCCAGCTGAGCGTTGTTGCCCAGTTCAGGATGCGCATCGAGCGGCAGGTGCCAGCCATAGAGATTAATGTCGTTAGCCAGCAGCGTGCGCAGACGGCGGCGCTTCATGCCTTTAATGGCGGCCGGTTCACTTTTCCAGAAATAGCCATGATGGACGATAATCGCATCGGCCTGACGTGCCACCGCCTCATCCAGCAACGCCTGACAGGCCGTCACGCCGGTGATAATCGTTTTGACTTCGCTGCGTCCCTCAACCTGCAAACCGTTGGGGGCATAATCGCTGAAGCTGTGGCTGTCGAGTTGCTGGTTGATCAGCGTCTCTAATTCGTAATGGTTCATTCAGGCTCCTTCGCGGCCTCAGGCGGCGCTTTTGGCGCGCTCAAAGGCGTCTAATGTCTTTTTACGGGCTGCCTTATGATCCACGATTGGTGCCGGATAATCGAGTTTCTTGTGATGCTTCTCCGCCCAGACGTGGGGCTGGTGAATATCACTGTCAGGGACGTCGGCCAGTTCCGGCAGATAGTGACGAATAAAATCGCCCTTCTCATCGAAACGCTCGCCCTGAGTGGTCGGGTTGAAGATGCGGAAATAGGGAGCCGCGTCCGTGCCGGTCGATGCCGCCCACTGCCAGCCGCCGTTGTTCGCGGCCAGGTCACCATCAATCAACTGCTGCATGAAGTAGCGCTCACCTTCACGCCAGTCGATCAGCAGATCCTTCACCAGGAAGCTGGCGGTGATCATGCGCAGGCGGTTGTGCATCCAGCCCAGCGCTTTCATCTGACGCATCGCGGCATCGACAATAGGATAGCCAGTTTTACCCGCTTTCCAGGCCTCGAAATGCGCGTCGTTACGCTGCCACTCCACATTACGCGTCCAGTCGATAAACGGCTGGTGCCGACACAGCGCCGGATAAGCCACCAGCAGATGCCGGTAGAACTCACGCCAGATCAGCTCGTTCAGCCAGGTGAACGCACGACTGTTATCCAGCGCATCGGGATGCTCATGCAGCACGCGATGCAGGCACTGACGGGGCGACAGCACGCCGGTCGCCAGATAGACCGACAGTCGACTGGTGGCATCAAGCGCCGGAAGGTCGCGCTTTGCGGGATAGTCGAGCACCGGTTTCGTGGCAAAATGGCGTAACCGCTTCAGCGCGGCCGCTTCGCCAGCCGGGAAGAGATCCTGATCAACGTCTTCAGTCGGATAGTCAAAAGCAGGAACCGGCGTGACTTTAAGCGGCGCACCTTCACGCGGTTTAGGCGCTGACACGCACTCCGGCAACCCCTGCTGTAACCGGCGGACAAAGGCTTTGCTGAACGGGGTAAAAACCTTGTACATCGAACGATCACCGCTCTGCACGCTGCCGGGCGGCAGCAACAGGCTGTCATCAAAGCCCTGGCAGATTACGCCCGCTTCATCGAGACGCTTTTCAGCTTCGGCATCGCGCTGACGCTCGTTAACTTCATACTGATAATTGTAGAAGAGCTGATCGACCTGCTGCTCTGCGCAGAACTGCACCAGAGCATCAATACTGTCGCTGAAGGCATGACAGGCCTGATAGTGCAGCTCAATGCCCCGCTCGGCCAGCGCACTCTGCACTTGCAACAGACTGGCGTGAATAAACGCCGCCTGCTTCGGGGACATGTCATGCTGTTGCCACTGTTCCGGGGTGGCAAAGAAGAGCGCAATCACTTTTGCCTCGCTGTCGCGGCAGGCGGCGTGCAGCGCCAGGTTGTCGTTGATGCGTAAATCGTTACGCAGCCAGACCAGATGGGTGGTCATACTCCTCCTGAATTACTGTCCGTAGCGTAAACACAAGGCTTCGGGATAGGGATCGAAATAGCGCTGCTGTGCCAGCCACGGATGCGGGTACTCGGCCATGTAGTGCTTGAGAATGGTGATCGGCACCAGCAGCGGTTGTGTGCCCTGGCGATAGCGGTCAATCAGGGTTGCCAGCTCCTGGCGCTGCGGTGAGCTGAGATGCGAACGGAAGTAGCCCTGAACATGCATCAGCACATTGGTGTGATTGCGACGTGACGCAGGACGTGACATCAGTTCCATCATGCGATTGCGGTACTCAAAGGCAAAGGCATCCAGTGATTCCCACTCGCTCATTGAGGCGACAAATGGCCCCAGCTCGCGGTATTTCTCCTGCGAGTGTGCCAGCATCATTAATTTGTAGCGGCTGTGGAAGGCGATCAGCCCCTGACGGGTCAGACCGTTTTCCCACATCTGATTAAATTCGTGCAGTGCGCAGATGCGGCCAATAAAGTTCTCACGCAGGGCGGGATCGTGCAGGCGACCATCCTCTTCCAGCGGCAGCCAGGGCATCTCACGCTGCAGGAATTCAGCAAAAATGCCGGTGCCCACTTTGCGGTTGTTGTTGTTGTCAGGCTCGTAGACCCGCACACGCTCCATGCCGCAGCTGGGAGATTTGGCACACAGGATATAACCACAGAGATGATGCAGCGATTTTACCCGCTCGGCTGACCAGTCACGCATCTGCGTGGTGACCTCTTCTCCGCCATCTTTGCTGAAGCAGAGATGCACCTCATCATCGCCCTGTTTTACCAGCCGTAATGCCGGGCGTGGCGTAGGCAGACCAATCGCCATTTCCGGGCAGACAGGTTCAAAGTGGACAAAGGGGGTGAGATCGTCGGTCGCAAAAGTAAGACGCTTATGCCCACCATCAAATCTGACGCGGTCGCCGAGCAGGCATGCACTGATTCCAACGGGGATTTTTTTGCTCATACTTGTACAACCTCCGAAATCTTGTAGAGGTTTAAGTGTAGCGCAAAATGGTCAGGAAGAAAGGGTTAAAACGGAGTTCCGGTCCGCTTATTATCAGAAAAACCGCAAAAAAAAGCCCGGTCGGTTGACCAGGCCTGTTTTGCAGCAGGGCAAATTACCAGAACGCGCCGCCACCGGCTTCAGACTGCGCCAGCCAGACGGGCTTTGCACTGGTCTTACACCAGACGCGGTGCAGATAACTGTAGAAACGCGCCCGATCCTGTCGGAACAACATGACAGGCAGTGCCAGAACGCCGAGAAGAACCACCAGCGTACGGCGTGCGATAATTTTGTAACGTGGATAAGCCTGATACATGGTTTCTCCTCCCGGTAAGTTAATGTGTTCGAATGTGATCTGTGTCCAACTTTACGCCAGGTTGTGTAACTTTACTACTCATCTGACCACTTATTTGCCGCTATTTACACTGTTTAAGAATTAGCCTGTAATTAAGTTACAGATACGTTATCGTCCGGTTACATGAGGGTTTAAACGCCTAAAAGGTGAAGCCCACGGACGGCAGCCTCTAATATTGATAAAATGGCATTTCGGCCCCCACTCAAGGCAGGTATTGCGTGACCACGGTTTTGATCGTTGAAGATGAAAAAGAGATCCGCCGCTTTGTCCGACTGGCGCTGGAAAATGAAGAGCTGAAGGTGTTTGATGCCGATACGCTGCAGCGCGGCCTGATTGAAGCGGCGACTCGCAAGCCCGACTTAGTGATCCTCGATCTTGGCCTGCCGGATGGGGATGGCACCGATTTTATCCGTGACCTGCGTCAGTGGAGCGCCATCCCGGTGATTGTGCTGTCGGCGCGCAGCGATGAGCAGGATAAGATCGCCGCACTGGATGCCGGGGCGGATGACTATCTTACTAAACCCTTTGGTATTGGCGAGCTGCTGGCGCGCGTGCGTGTAGCACTGCGCCGTCATAGTGGTCAGCAGCCTGACGCCAGAATTCAATTTGCCGACGTCAGCGTCGATTTCGCTGCACGGCGGGTACAGCGCGGCGGCAGCGAGATTCACCTCACCCCAATTGAATTTCGTCTGTTGAGTATTCTGCTTAACAATGCCGGAAAGGTGCTGACGCAGCGGCAGCTGCTGAGCCAGGTCTGGGGACCTAATGCGGTGGAGCATAGCCATTATCTGCGCATCTATATGGGCCATCTGCGCCAGAAGCTGGAAGAGAATCCGACCCAACCGGCGCATCTGCTGACCGAAACCGGGATCGGCTATCGCTTTATGCCATAAAAAAAGGCGCCAGAGGCGCCTTTCATGACTGCAAACAGAATCAAATCAGAGTGAATCTGATGGCAACGAATAAGCCTGAGGCGCAGGGAGCACGGTCAGAAGAGGAAAGCGTCCCACGCCATGGATGGCGTGGGCCGAGCGTGTCATGGATGACGGCTTTTGCGTCTTTCCGATCTGACCCTGTTTCCTGTGCTGGCTCGTTCCTGCAGCTAACTGGAATAGACTTTGTCAACAATCTAAAAGGCGCCAGAGGCGCCTTTTATCTACCCACCTTATCAGGCGTTTTTCAGCACTTCGCTAACAATCTCTACCGCTTCTTTCTCAATCTGCTCGCGGTGTTCTGCGCCCAGGAAGCTTTCACAGTAGATTTTGTAGGCGTCTTCGGTGCCTGAAGGACGGGCAGCAAACCAGCCATTCTCCGTCATCACTTTCAGACCGCCGATAGACGCACCGTTACCTGGTGCCGCAGTCAGACGCGCGGTGATAGGATCACCCGCCAGCGTATCCGCGCTTACCATTTCTGGGGACAGCTTCGACAGTGCAGCTTTCTGCGCTGAAGTGGCTGATGCCTGCAGACGATTGTAGCTTGGTGCGCCAAAGCGCGCGGCCAGCTCGTCATAATGCTGCTGCGGGTTTTTACCGGTCACAGCGGTGATTTCAGCCGCCAGCAGACACATGATGATGCCATCTTTGTCCGTTGACCATGGCGTGCCATCAAAACGCAGGAATGAAGCACCCGCGCTCTCTTCGCCGCCGAAACCGAAGCTGCCGTCATACAGACCATCAACAAACCATTTGAAACCAACCGGCACTTCCACCAGCTTGCGACCAATGTCGTTGACCACACGGTCAATCATGGCGCTGGACACCAGGGTTTTACCCACGGCAACATCCTGGCCCCACTGTGGACGATGCTGGAACAGATAGTTGATCGCGACCGCCAGATAGTGGTTCGGATTCATCAGACCTGCCGGGGTCACAATGCCATGACGGTCATAATCAGGATCGTTACCGAACGCCAGATCGAACTTGTCACGGTAGGCCAGCAGGCCTGCCATTGCGCTTTCAGACGAGCAGTCCATGCGCACGACGCCATCTTTATCCAGATGCATAAAGCGGAAAGTCTGATCGACCGCGTCATTCACCAGCGTCAGATCCAGCTTGTAGTGCTCAGCAATACGCTGCCAGTAAGCAATACCGGAACCGCCCAGTGGATCAACACCCAGCTTCAGGCCGGCTTTCTGAATCGCCGGGAAGTCGATAATCTCGGCCAGACCTTCAACGTAAGGCTGGATCAGATCTTTCTCGACTACGTGACCGCTGGCCATCGCCTGCTCCAGTGGCAGACGCTTAACCTCTTTCAGCCCATCTTTGATCAGCTGGTTGGCGCGATCTTCCACCACTTTGGTGACATTGGTATCAGCCGGTCCACCATTAGGTGGGTTGTACTTGATGCCGCCATCTTCCGGTGGGTTGTGCGAAGGTGTGATGACGATGCCGTCAGCCAGCGGGCCACCCGCTTTGTTGTGCTCAAGAATCGCGTTTGAGATGGCAGGGGTTGGCGTATAGCCGTTGTCCTGCTGCACAATCACATCAACGCCGTTCGCTGCCAGCACTTCCAGTACCGACAGGATAGCCGGCTCTGACAGCGCATGGGTGTCTTTACCGACGTAGCACGGCCCGGTGATGCCGTTCTTTTTACGCTCTTCGGCAATCGCCTGAGCGATCGCCAGAATGTGCATCTCGTTGAAGCTCTGACGCCCTGCACTGCCGCGATGGCCAGAGGTGCCAAATTTCACCGCATGTTCCGGGTTCGCCACATCGGGCTGCAGGACATAATATTGTGACGTTAATTGTGCAACGTTAATCAAATCGCTCTGCTGGGCGGGTTGCCCGGCACGTGGGTGATTGGCCATTGGCGCTGCTCCCTGACGCTTAAGTTTTAAATGGTGCCGCAAACTTTCTCGGTCAGTTCCGCAGGGAACTTCATCGAGAGCATGATGTGTTCGACCATGCTGCATTTACGACCAGTATTGGTGTTGGTGATCACCCAGTACGGCGTGCCGGGTACATGCTTCGGCTTAGTATGGGTGCCATTCTGCAACAGCGTATGCTCATCACCTGCAAAATAGACGCGGGTGCGGCCCTGCAGCGATGCAGTAGCCTCAGCAAAAGCTGCGGTATCAAGACGATAGAGCGTTGACAAGATAAGCATAAAGCGATTCACCGCCCGCTTCTGCTCCGCATATTCATCGGAGAGAAGCAGCTCACGCACCGCGCGGACACGGTCTTGAGGACGTGAACCCACTGAGGCCGGGGACTCTTTCGCTGCCTCTTTTGACGCTGGCTGCGCAGGCGAAGCGGGTGCAGTCTGACCGGCCGTGAACTTCAGCATACGACGCAGAATGTCGGATGCGCTTTCACCAATGTGTTGCGTGTGGCTGGCAATATAACGGTAGAGCTCTTCGTCAACTTCGATCGTTTTCATCTTATTCCGTACGGTTCTTTCTCATGACAGAACCACCTGTTTCCTGAAAAGCTCTGAGTATAGTCAGGCAATTCAAAGGGTGTGTGGGTTCTAACATCAGGATTATAAAGTTAAATTCAGGCGGGTTGTTAGCAATCAAACGGTTTACGGGCAAAAGTCAGAATATGTCCTAATGCCGCCGGAACCGGCGCGCCTGAAAAGGTGAAACCATGATAACCTAAGCTCAGGTCTCAAACTTAAGAACTTTGCTATGATTTTGAACGCCCGTCTGCAAACTGAACAATCCCCCGCTGATTCCCTGCCCATCCTGTTAATCCACGGCCTGTTTGGCAGTCTGGATAACCTTGGCGTGCTGGCTCGCGGCCTGAAAGATGCCGGTCCCCTGCTGCAGGTCGATGTCCGTAACCACGGACTCTCTCCACGATCTGACGAGATGAACTACGCTGTAATGGCGCAGGATATGGTCGATACGCTGGATGCACACGGCATCGATCGCGTCACGGTGATCGGTCACTCAATGGGCGGTAAGATCGCCATGACCATGAGCGCGCTGGTGCCGGACCGCATTGAGCGGCTGGTGATGATCGATATCGCCCCGGTGGACTACCAGACCCGCCGCCATGATGAGATTTTTGCCAGTATTCGTGCCGTCACCGATGCAGGCGTTTCATCCCGCAGCGAGGCAGCCCGCATTATGCGCACGGTGATTGATGAAGAAGGCGTGATCCAGTTCCTGCTGAAGTCGTTTCAGGAGGGCGAGTGGCGCTTCAACGTACCCGTGTTGTGGGATAACTACACCACGATTTCTGGCTGGCAGCCGGTGCCTGCCTGGGATCACCCGGCGCTGTTTATTCGCGGCGGTGACTCCAGCTATCTCGATAACCGCTACCGCGATGCGCTGTTGCAGCAGTTCCCGGCCGCGCAGGCACATGTCATTGGAGGCGCAGGACACTGGGTTCATGCAGAGAAACCCGATGCCGTTTTGCGCAGTGTTCGTCGCTTTTTTGCGCTTTAAAAGCAATCAGATGGCAGCAAAGGTTTAGGATTGGCGTCGGGAGTACGCGTGAAGTATGATGGCGCGCTAAAATTTTGCCGCAGGTCAGTTTTGCTGCGGCAATAGCCAATAATTTATAATCTGCGCGGTGAGAGTCTGGCGCCCGCCCTCATTCAGTTTTACTAAGCCATGGCAAAAGAACAGACTGACCGCACGACGCTCGATCTCTTTGCTGATGAGCGCCGCCCTGGTCGACCCAAAACCAGTCCGCTTTCGCGTGATGAACAGCTGCGCATCAACAAGCGCAATCAGCTTAAACGTGACAAAGGACGCGGGCTTCGTCGTGTCGAACTGAAAATGAACAGTGAAGCCGTCGATGCACTCAACACGCTGGCAGAACAGCGTAATCTCAGCCGCAGCGAACTGATTGAACAGATGCTGCTGGCGCAGCTCAAACTGGATTGATGCGGGCAAACCGCACGCAGGAGCAAATGTCGGGGCTTTAACCGTTCACCGGTTTTCCCTCGTCTGCTATCATTCGCTGAATTGTGCTGCGGCACACATCTCATCATCAGGATTTAAGAGGTTATTTTACTCATGGCACTCGTAGGCATCTTCTTTGGCAGCGATACCGGCAATACCGAAAACATTGCAAAAATGATCCAGAAACAGCTGGGTACTGACGTTGCAGAAGTGCATGACATCGCGAAAAGCACAAAAGAAGATCTGGAAGCGTTCGATATCCTGCTGCTGGGCATTCCGACCTGGTACTACGGTGAAGCGCAGTGCGACTGGGATGACTTTTTCCCGACGCTGGAAGAGATCGATTTTAACGGCAAGCTGGTTGCGCTGTTTGGCTGTGGCGATCAGGAAGATTACGCAGAGTATTTCTGTGATGCGATGGGCACGATCCGTGACATCATTGAGCCGCACGGTGCCGTGATTGTCGGTCACTGGCCAACGGAAGGTTACCACTTCGAAGCCTCAAAAGGGCTGGCCGATGATACTCACTTCCTGGGCCTGGCCATTGACGAAGATCGTCAGCCAGAACTGACTAACCAGCGTGTAGAACAGTGGGTTAAGCAGATCTTTGATGAGCTGCAGCTGAAAGAGATCATCGAAGCCTGATCCTGTCCGACTCAATGTGAGCGCCAGCTCACATTGAGGCAATGGAAATTCCTATAGAAATAATAGCCACATTTTTTTAACTTTCTCCGTTTAATCTGTAGAATACCCGCATCGATCTTCCGCTTATTTTCTCAGCGGCAAGACTAAGCGATGTACAAACAGACATCTGCCAGAATCCTCCCCGGCCCGGTGACCTCTCCCCAATAGCCCATGATGATTCAGGCACGCCCTCTGGTTTTCATTTCATCGCTTCAGTTCTATAATGAGACGCAAATGAGAATGAGTGTAGATCGACATTCAAGGCGACAAGCCACAAAGTGAATATTAGTAACAGGACAAAATCCGCATGACTGACAACAACACCGCATTAAAAAAGGCTGGCCTGAAAGTGACACTGCCCAGACTGAAAATTCTGGAAGTGCTTCAGGAACCTGAGTGCCATCACGTCAGTGCGGAAGATTTGTACAAACGCCTGATTGATATCGGCGAAGAGATTGGCCTGGCGACCGTTTACCGTGTTCTGAACCAGTTTGATGATGCCGGCATTGTCACACGCCACAACTTTGAAGGCGGCAAATCTGTCTTCGAACTGACGCAGCAGCATCACCACGATCACCTGATCTGCCTGGATTGCGGCAAGGTTATCGAGTTCAGCGATGAGTCGATCGAAACGCGTCAGCGTGAAATCGCGACCCGTCATGGCATCAAGCTGACCAACCACAGCCTCTATCTCTATGGACACTGCACACTGGGCGATTGCCGGGAAAATGAAACCCTGCACGACCAGTAACGTGCCCTGAAATGAAAAAACCGGTGAATTCACCGGTTTTTTTTGTCTGTTTTCTGCTGTTACGCGTCAGGCAACCAGCGTCTCCTGCAGATAACGCCAGCGCGGAATGGAGCTACTGCAATCCAGTATCGCCAGCGAGATGCGGCTATGGTTGTTGCCATTTATCATCTGCATTTCGCGATACTGCACGGTGATCTCTTTATCATGATGAGAGAGGATCACATGTTCGCAGGTGGCAATGCGCATCCCTTCGCGTTGTCCCTGCAACTGTCGGAAAAGATCTTCAACTTCGTTCAGATTGTACTCTTTGCCCTTCGGGGTCACCATGCGGAAGTCAGGATGAAAATAGGACATCAGCAGCTCGAAACTGTCGTCAGATCCGGCAGGCTGATTAAAAATACGTTCAATGAGCTGATGTAAAACGACAACACTGTTTCTGGCTTCCTGAGCGAGAACGGTCATTTTTTTTCCTTCTGTAACCCGCTGTACAACCTCTGAGAGCGCATAGCCTACCTGAAAGCGAATAATTCACATCCGGAAATTGATTAATTTTTTTAAACTCAGATTACTCTCACAATGCGGGATTTAACAGGTTGCAGTTAGTGCAGAATAAACATCGGCAATGGCAAAAATCGGGGCAATAAAAAAGGGCGATAAATCGCCCTTTTGTCATTTTATGAGGTCAGCGGAAAAAAATTATTCGCCGGTTTTCGTCCAGGTATCACGAAGACCGACGGTGCGGTTAAACACCAGCTGTGACGGCTTAGAGTAAACGCTGTCGGCGCAGAAATAACCTTCACGTTCGAACTGGAACGGGGTGGTCGATTCTACATCGCGCAGGCCCGGTTCGACAAAGCCCTGTTTGATTGCCAGAGACTCAGGGTTGATCACCGCCAGGAAGTCCTCTGCCGCGCCTGGATTTGGCACGCTGAACAGACGGTCATACAGACGGAATTCAGCAGGCTGCGCATGATCGGCAGACACCCAATGAATCACCCCTTTCACCTTGCGACCATCGGCCGGATCTTTGCTCAGCGTATCAACATCGCTGGTGCAATAGATGCAGGTAATGTTGCCCGCTTCATCTTTAGCGATACGCTCAGCACGGATCACATAGGCGTTGCGCAGGCGAACTTCTTTGCCCAGCACCAGACGCTTATATTGCTTGTTCGCCTCTTCACGGAAATCTGCACGATCGATCCAGATCTCACGGCTGAACGGCACTTCACGCGTGCCCATCTCAGGCTTGCCCGGATGATTTGGCATGGTGATGATTTCGCTGTGACCGGCCGGCAGGTTTTCGATGACCACTTTAAGCGGATCCAGCACTGCCATGGCGCGTGGCGCATTCTCATTCAGGTCATCACGGATACAGGACTCCAGCGAGGCCATCTCCACAATGTTGTCCTGCTTGGTCACGCCGATACGACGGCAGAACTCACGGATAGACGCTGCGGTGTAACCACGACGGCGCAGACCTGAAACGGTCAGCATACGCGGATCATCCCAGCCTTCTACGTGCTTCTCGGTCACCAGCTGAGTGAGTTTGCGTTTCGACATCACCGCATACTCCAGATTCAGGCGCGAGAACTCATACTGCCGCGGATGAACCGGAATGGTGATGTTATCCAGCACCCAGTCATAGAGACGTCGGTTGTCCTGGAACTCCAGCGTACACAGTGAGTGCGTAATGCCTTCCAGCGCATCGGAGATGCAGTGGGTGAAGTCATACATCGGATAGATGCACCACTTGTTGCCCGTCTGGTGGTGTTCCGCGAACTTGATGCGGTAAAGCACCGGATCGCGCATCACGATGAAATTAGAGGCCATGTCGATTTTAGCACGCAGACAGGCAGTGCCTTCGGCGAACTCACCGTTACGCATCTTCTCAAACAGCGCCAGGTTCTCTTCAACGCTGCGATCGCGATAAGGGCTGTTTTTACCCGGCTCTTTCAGGGTGCCGCGATATTCGCGAATCTGATCCGGACTCAGCTCATCAACATAGGCCAGACCTTTAGAAATCAGCTCGATGGCATAATGATAAAGCTGATCAAAATAGTTTGATGAGTAACAGACCTCACCGCTCCACTCAAAACCCAGCCACTGGACGTCACGCTTGATGGATTCAACGAATTCCAGATCCTCTTTAACCGGATTGGTATCGTCGAAACGCAGGTTGCATTGCCCCTGATAATCCTGGGCGATGCCAAAATTCAGACAGATCGATTTCGCATGACCAATATGCAGATAGCCATTGGGCTCTGGCGGGAAACGGGTATGCACGCTGTTGTGCTTACCGCTCGCCAAATCTTCGTCAATGATCTGACGAATAAAGTTAGTTGGGCGGGCTTCAGCCTCACTCATCTCAAAAATCCTCAATACGAATAACGGGTGATTTGTACCACGAAGTAACGGAGTATGATCCACAAAGCGTCTGAGGGAAACAACCGTTTGTTAAGCCTTTAAAACAAAAAAGGCAGGAATCGCTTCCTGCCTGTGGGGTTCTGTTGCGGGGATTAGCCTTTCACTTCATACAGCGGGGTTTCACCTGCTACCACCTGGCCGCGAGCCAGTAACGTCAGCCCGGCGAAATCATCGCTGTTGCTGACCACGACCGGACTCACCATTGAGCGGGCGTTCGCGTTCAGGAATTCAAGGTCCATTTCCAGCACAGGCTGACCGGCGACCACGGTGGCCCCCTCTTCAACCAGACGGGTAAAGCCTTTACCTTCCAGCGCCACGGTATCCAGCCCCATGTGCACCACAATCTCTACACCATTGTCCGTTTCCAGACAGAAGGCGTGATTGGTGTTGAAGATTTTCACCAGCGTACCGGCAATCGGTGCCACTACCCATTTGTCGCTGGGCTTGATCGCCAGACCGTCACCCACCGCTTTGCTGGCGAAGGCTTCATCCGGCACATCATCCAGCGCGACCACTTCGCCCGTTACCGGTGCCAGCAGGGTCGCAATGACACGCTTCTCACTGTTCAGTACTGCCTGCGGTTTCACGTCCTGCTGAACCGGCTCAGCGGGTGCACTGCTGGTAGCCGCTGCAGCAACCGGACCTTTGGTCAGCACTTTTTTCATGGCCGAGGCGATACTTTCTGCCTGGGTGCCCACGATGATCTGCACGCTCTGTTTGTTAAGACGAATCACGCCGGATGCGCCCAGACGCTTCGCCACACCTTCATTAACCTGAGCGGAATCATTCACGTTAAGACGCAGACGAGTGATACAGGCATCGATGCTGGTTAAGTTCGCTGAACCCCCTACCGCACCAATGTAACGGCGCGCCAGCGATTCAGTGGCCGTTTCACCATTATCTGTTTTATCCACGTTGACGTCATAGCCATCACTTTCATCACCGGCAACCGCCAGCTCACGGCCCGGCGTCATCAGGTTGAATTTTTTGATCGTGAAGCGGAACACCACGTAGTAGATCACGAAGAAGACCAGGCCCTGCGGAATCAGCATGTACCAGTGTGTTGCCAGCGGGTTACGGGTCGACAGGACCATATCCACCAGCCCGGCGCTGAAACCAAATCCGGCAATCCAGTGCATGCTGGCTGCGATGAAGACAGAGAGTCCGGTCAGCACGGCGTGGATCAGATAGAGCACCGGTGCCACGAACATGAAGGAGAACTCCAGCGGTTCGGTGATACCGGTAAAGAAGGCAGCAAATGCAGCGGCCAGCATGATACTACCGACTTTGACGCGGTTCTCAGGACGCGCACAGTGGTAGATGGCCAGTGCCGCACCCGGCAGACCAAACATCATAATCGGGAAGAAGCCCGCCTGATAACGGCCGGTAATACCTACGGTTGCGGTTCCGTCAGCCAGTGACTGCGCACCGCCAAGGAATTTAGGAATGTCATTAATGCCTGCAACGTCAAACCAGAACACGGAGTTCAGGGCGTGATGGAGACCGACCGGAATCAGCAGACGGTTGAAGAAGGCGTAGATACCGGCACCGGCAGAGCCGAGCTTCTGGATATGTTCACCGAAGTTGACCAGCCCGTTAAAGATAACCGGCCAGATATACATCAGGATAAAAGCGACCAGGATCATCAGGAACGAGACCAGAATCGGCACCAGACGCCGTCCGCTGAAGAAGGAGAGGGCTTTCGGCAGCTCGACATGACTGAAGCGGTTATAAACTTCCGCTGACAGGATACCGACCAGGATACCGACGAACTGGTTGTTAATTTTGCCAAACGCCACAGGTACCTGCGCCAATGGAATTTTCTGTATCATCGCCACCGCGGCTGGTGAGCAGAGCGTGGTAACCACCAGGAATCCGACGAAGCCAGTCAGGGCTGCGGCACCATCTTTATCTTTCGACATGCCATAGGCGACACCAATCGCAAACAACACTGACATGTTTTCGATGATGGCAGAACCGGACTTGATCAGTAATGCAGCCAGCGCATTACCGGCACCCCAGCTGTCTGGGTCGATCCAGTAGCCTACCCCCATCAATATTGCTGCTGCTGGCAGGGTTGCTACCGGCACCATCAGTGCGCGCCCCACCTTTTGTAAGTAACCTAACATATCCCCTTCCCCCTATGAGCCTGACTAGTCGCTTTGCGCCGCTTAATGTTGTTATGTCAGCTGCAAAGATCGTTAATACACTTCATATCACGCAGCGAAGTGTAATGATAAATTAATTCGCCTCGCAAATTAAAACCAGTGTAACTGTGATTTTTATCACTAAAAAACATCGTTTCATACGGCAACATCTGGCTATGACCCCAAACTTATTTTATGATCCGAAATATTGAATTACGCTCCGCCCGCAGCGAGAATAGATAATCTGCTCAGGCTGATGACTAACGCAACGGTTTAGCGATCCCCTTTCCATTTTCTAATGAGGTGAAACATGAGACTGATTCCTTTAGCGACGCCAACCCAGGTAGGTAAATGGGCCGCCCGACATATTGTTAACCGCATCAATGCGTTTAACCCGACAGCGGACAGACCGTTTGTTCTGGGTCTGCCTACCGGCGGCACGCCACTGGAGGCGTACAAACACCTGATTGATATGCACAAAGCGGGCCAGGTCAGTTTTAAACATGTCGTGACCTTCAATATGGACGAATATGTTGGCCTGCCAAAAGAGCATCCCGAAAGCTATCACAGCTTCATGTATCGCAACTTCTTCGATCACGTTGATATTCAACCGGAAAATATCAACCTGCTGAATGGTAATGCGCCCGATATTGACGCAGAATGTCGTCAGTACGAAGAGAAAATTCTCGCACTGGGTAAAATTCACCTGTTCATGGGCGGTGTCGGCAACGACGGTCATATCGCATTTAACGAACCGGCTTCTTCACTGGCTTCACGTACCCGTATTAAAACCCTGACCCATGACACCCGCGTGGCGAACTCTCGCTTCTTTAACGGCGATGTTGATCAGGTGCCTAAATATGCCCTGACGGTCGGCGTCGGCACGCTGCTGGATGCTGAGGAAGTGATGATTCTGGTTACCGGCCATGTTAAAGCGCAGGCATTGCAGGCGGCGGTTGAAGGCAACGTGAATCATATGTGGACCATCAGCTGCCTGCAGCTGCATGCGAAATCGGTTGTGGTCTGTGATGAGCCAGCCACCATGGAACTGAAAGTGAAAACCGTGAAATATTTCCGCGAAATGGAAGCGGAAAATATGAAAGGCGTGTAACAGAATATTGTCTTGCCCTGCTGTTACGCTGAGTGACAGCGGGCCAGGACGGGAGAAGAGAGATGTACGCATTAGTAAACGGTCGAATCTACAGCGGCCATGAGGTTCTGGATAATCACGCCGTCGTAGTGGCTGACGGGCATATTGCGCGCGTCTGCCCACGGGAATCGCTGTCGGCCGATATTGAGCAGCGGGATATGGCGGGTGCGATTATTGCGCCGGGCTTTATCGATCTGCAGCTTAATGGCTGCGGTGGCGTGCAGTTCAATGACAGCCTGGATGCGCTCAGCATTGAGACGCTGGAAACGATGCAGCGCGCCAATGAAAAGTCTGGCTGCACCAGCTTTTTACCCACGCTGATCACCAGCAGCGACGCTCTGATGAAGCGGGCGATTGAAACCATGCGCGCTTATCTGCAGAAGCATCAGCATCAGGCGCTGGGTCTGCATCTGGAAGGCCCGTGGCTGAGTAAGGCGAAGAAAGGCACCCACGATCCGGCGCTGATTCGTCTGCCCGATCCCGCGATGGTGCAGTATCTCTGTGACAACGCCGACGTCATCACTAAAGTCACCCTGGCACCCGAAAACGCCGGCAGCGATGTGATTCGTCAGTTGACCGACGCCGGAATCATTGTCTCAGCGGGTCACTCGAATGCGACCTATGAAGAGGCGAAAGCGGGCTTTTCTGCTGGCGTGAGTTTCGCAACCCACCTCTATAACGCCATGCCGGTGTTTGCCGGACGTGAACCAGGCCTTATCGGTGCGCTGTTTGATTCGCCTGATGTATACTGCGGCATTATTGCGGATGGTTTACATGTACATTACGCTAACGTACGGAATGCAAAACGCATTAAAGGCGACAAACTGATACTGGTAACGGATGCCACCGCACCGGCTGGCGCTGACATCAGTGAGTTTATTTTTGCAGGTAAAACAATCTATTATCGCGATGGGCTCTGTGTCGATGAAAACGGCACATTAAGTGGTTCTGCCCTGACAATGATTGAAGCGGTACAAAACAGCGTCGAGCATGTGGGCATCGCACTGGACGAAGCGTTACGCATGGCATCACTCTACCCGGCACGGGCGATGGGCGTGGAAAGACGGTTGGGCTCGATCGAAGCAGGAAAAATCGCGAACCTGACTGTGTTTACGCGCGACTTTAAAATCATTAAGACGTTTGTCAACGGAGACGACGTCCTGAGCGAGTAAGCACTGAATGACCACTGGCGGCCAGTCTCAAATAGGAAATGTCGATCTTGTTAAGCAACTCAATAGTGCAGCGGTTTACCGGCTGATCGACCAACAGGGGCCGATATCGCGCATTCAGATTGCCGAACTCAGCCAGCTCGCCCCCGCCAGCGTCACCAAAATTACCCGCCAGTTGATTGAGCGCGGCCTGATCAAAGAGGTAGACCAGCAGGCGTCTACCGGTGGTCGCCGCGCCATCTCGATTATCACTGAAACCCGCCATTTCCATACCATCGGGGTTCGCCTCGGCCGCAACGATGCCACCCTGACTCTGTTCGACCTCAGCGGTAAATCGCTGGCGCAGGAAGATTATGCGCTGCCGGAACGCACTCAGGAGACGCTGGAACATGCGCTGTTTAACGCCATCAGCGGCTTCATTGAACAGCACCAGCGCAAGATACGTGAGCTGATCGCGATTTCTGTCATTCTGCCAGGACTGGTCGATCCGATTAACGGCGTGATCCGTTATATGCCGCACATCTCTGTCAGCCACTGGCCGCTCGTCGCCAGCCTGAAAAAACGTTTCAACGTCACCAGTTTTGTCGGTCACGATATTCGTAGCCTGGCGCTGGCTGAGCACTACTTCGGTGCAAGCCGCGATTGTGCTGACTCGATCCTGGTGCGTTTACACCGTGGCACCGGTGCCGGCATTATTGCCAACGGCCATATCTTTCTCGGCAGCAACGGCAACGTCGGCGAGATCGGCCATATTCAGGTCGACCCACTTGGCGAGCGCTGTCACTGCGGCAACTTTGGCTGCCTGGAAACCATTGCCGCCAACGGCGCCATTGAGAATCGGGTACGACATCTGCTGAGTCAGGGCCATCCCAGCACGCTGACGCTGGAAGCGTGCCAGATGTCTCACATCTGTAAAGCGGCTAATCACGGTGATGCACTGGCCTGCGAAGTGGTCGAGCACGTGGGTCGTTATCTCGGCAAAGCTATCGCGATTGCGATCAACCTGTTTAATCCACAAAAAGTGGTGCTGGCGGGTGAGATTACTGAGGCAGAAAAAGTGCTGCTGCCCGCGATTGAGGGCTGCATCAATACCCAGGCCTTAGAGGCCTTCCGTAAAAATCTGCCGGTGGTGCGTTCCACTCTGGATCATCGTTCTGCGATTGGCGCGTTTGCGCTCGCTAAACGTGCCATGCTTAACGGCATTCTGCTGCAACATCTTCTGGAAGACTAAGCTAACCCGCTGCTTTGGCGGGCCACATCGGATCTGACTATGACCATTAAAAGCGTAATTTGTGATATCGATGGCGTGCTGATGCACGACAACACGGCCGTTCCCGGCGCACAGGAGTTTTTACAGCGTATTCTGGCCAAAGAGATGCCGCTGGTGGTGCTGACGAACTATCCCTCGCAGACCGAGCAGGATCTGGCTAACCGGTTTGCTTCGGCTGGCGTAGAAGTCCCTGAATCTGTTTTCTATACCTCTGCGATGGCTACAGCCGACTTCCTGCGCCGCCAGGAAGGCAAAAAGGCCTATGTGATTGGTGAAGGCGCGCTGATTCATGAACTCTACAAAGCGGGCTTTACCATTACCGATGTGAATCCTGATTTTGTCATCGTCGGAGAAACGCGTTCGTTTAACTGGGACATGATGCATAAAGCGGCCTTCTTTGTGGCTAACGGCGCCCGATTTATTGCCACTAACCCGGATACGCATGCGCGCGGTTTTATTCCCGCCTGTGGCGCGCTCTGTGCGGGTATTGAGAAGATCTCTGGCCGTCGCCCGTTTGTGGTCGGCAAACCCAGCCCCTACATTATGCGTGCCGCGCTGAACAAGATGCAGGCCCACTCGGAAGAGACGGTGATTGTCGGTGACAACCTGCGCACCGATATTCTGGCTGGTTTTCAGGCGGGTCTGGAGACGGTACTGGTGCTGTCCGGCGTCTCGACGCTGAGTGATATTGATGCCATGCCGTTCCGTCCGGACTGGATCTACCCTTCTGTTGCCGACATTGACCTGTTCTGATTCATTTCTCTTATGACGCATCCGGCTAATCTGTGATGCGTCACCCCATTTATGCCCATTCCCCTCTGCTTTTGCTGCCTGTTTTTTGCTCACAAAACCCATTCCATTGCAGATCCAACAACAAAACAACATTTAAATTATCGTTTATTCAATTTTATTGCCATGTGAGCAATATTTTTATCAGTAAATCACGATTACTCTTGCATTGAATGCACTAAATAGCGCATTTTCTTATGTATCACGCAGCGTCAGGCTGCCGGACAAACGTAAAAGATAACATCGCCGTAAGGTGAGCTCAGGAGTCAGTTATGTGTTCAATTTTTGGTGTGCTGGATCTGAAAACCGATCCTGTTGAGCTGCGCAAAAAAGCGCTGGAATGTTCACGCTTAATGCGTCATCGCGGCCCGGACTGGTCAGGCGTCTATGCGGATGACCATGCTATTCTGGCGCATGAACGCCTCTCAATTGTTGACGTTAACAATGGCGCACAGCCGCTGTATAACGCTGATCACACCCACGTACTGGCGGTCAACGGCGAGATTTACAACCATCAGGCACTGCGCGCTGAACTCAGCGATCGATACGAATTTCAGACCGGTTCTGACTGTGAAGTCATTCTGGCGCTCTATCAGGAGAAAGGTGTCGATTTCCTCGATGAGCTGGAAGGCATGTTCGCCTTTATCCTCTATGACACCGTTAAAAAAACGTATCTGATTGGCCGCGACCACATCGGCATCATCCCGCTCTATATGGGTAACGATGAGCACGGCAACCTGTTTGTTGCATCAGAAATGAAAGCGCTGGTGCCAGCCTGTCGTTCGATCAAAGAGTTCCCGCCGGGAAGCTACCTCTCCAGCACCGATGGCGAGATCCGTCGTTACTGGCAGCGTGACTGGATGGAATACAAAAACGTTGAGCACAACACCACCGATGCCGCTGGCCTGAAACACGCGCTGGAAGAGTCTGTGAAAAGCCACCTGATGTCCGATGTGCCTTACGGCGTGCTGCTGTCAGGCGGTCTGGACTCCTCCATCATTTCTGCCGTGACCAAGCGTTTCGCGGCGAAGCGGGTTGAAGATCAGGATAAAAGTGATGCCTGGTGGCCGCAGCTACACTCCTTCGCGGTGGGACTGGAAGGTTCACCCGATTTAAAAGCGGCGAAAACCGTGGCGGAACATCTGGGCACTGTGCACCACGAAATTCATTTCACCGTGCAGGAAGGTCTGGATGCGATTCGCGATGTGATTTATCACATTGAAACCTATGACGTCACGACCATTCGCGCTTCTACACCGATGTACTTAATGTCGCGTAAAATCAAAGCGATGGGTATTAAGATGGTGCTGTCCGGCGAAGGTGCAGACGAAGTGTTTGGCGGCTATCTCTATTTCCATAAAGCGCCAGACGCCAAAGAGTTCCACGAAGAAAACGTGCGTAAACTGCAGGCGCTGCATATGTTCGACTGCGCCCGTGCCAACAAGGCAATGTCCGCCTGGGGCGTTGAAGCCCGCGTACCTTTCCTGGATAAAAAATTCCTGGATGTGGCAATGCGTATCAACCCGGCCGACAAAATGTGTGGCAGCAACGGTAAAATGGAGAAGCACATTCTGCGTGAATGTTTCTCCTCTTACCTGCCGGAGAGCGTGGCGTGGCGTCAGAAAGAGCAGTTCTCGGATGGCGTGGGTTACAGCTGGATCGACTCACTGAAAGAAGTCGCTGCGAAACAAATCAGCGATCAGCAGCTGGCCACCGCCCACTTCCGCTTCCCGTTCAACACGCCGGGTTCGAAAGAGGCTTATCTCTATCGTGAGATCTTTGAAGAGCTGTTCCCGTTAGCAAGCGCGGCAGAGTGTGTGCCTGGTGGTCCATCGGTCGCCTGTTCATCTGCCAAAGCGATTGAGTGGGATGAAGCGTTTAAAAACATGGACGATCCATCAGGACGTGCCGTGGGTGTGCATCAGTCAGCTTACAAATAAGCTGACAGAGAGCCGCCAGAATGGGCCCGCTGCGGCCCATTTTTTTTACGATTAGCATTGTATTCACTGAAAAATTGCCGAATAAACCGCCAGGCTGGTTATAAGCCAGTCAAACAGCAATTATCTGGCAAAAAACGGTAAAAAACTTGTTGACGCTGTCTGGTCAACTCCGCATAATGCGCCCCGCAACGCCGATGAAGGTAACGCGAAAAAAAGATGGCTACGTAGCTCAGCTGGTTAGAGCACAGCACTCATAATGCTGGGGTCACAGGTTCGATTCCCGTCGTAGCCACCATCTTTTTTTGCGGGAGTGGCGAAATTGGTAGACGCACCAGATTTAGGTTCTGGCGCCGCAAGGTGTGCGAGTTCAAGTCTCGCCTCCCGCACCATTTCATTATTCGGCAGCGTGGATGGGATATCGCCAAGCGGTAAGGCACCGGTTTTTGATACCGGCATTCCCTGGTTCGAATCCAGGTATCCCAGCCAATTTCGATGATTCTTGTATGCTGAGAACGGACGAATGGGATATCGCCAAGCGGTAAGGCACCGGTTTTTGATACCGGCATTCCCTGGTTCGAATCCAGGTATCCCAGCCATCATTGAAATGCAGTACAATTTGGCTACGTAGCTCAGCTGGTTAGAGCACAGCACTCATAATGCTGGGGTCACAGGTTCGATTCCCGTCGTAGCCACCATATAATTGGGGTGTCGCCAAGCGGTAAGGCACTGGTTTCTGATACCAGCATTCCGGGGTTCGAATCCCTGCACCCCAGCCATACAAAGACAATTTGAAAAACCCATTATTGGGGTGTCGCCAAGCGGTAAGGCACTGGTTTCTGATACCAGCATTCCGGGGTTCGAATCCCTGCACCCCAGCCAAATTGCACAACCAGGCCCGCTTTTGCGGGCTTTGTTGTTTTTGTACCTTCCCAAACTTTCCACTCTTAATGATTGCTGGCCCGCCCCGCGGCGAGCCTCAATGCGCAATCGGCTATAAACCCAGTGCGTATCGCAATACCTGCCGCTTCAGTACGCCGGAATGCTCGGCAGCAATCAGTCCGAGATTACGCGCGAAACGCAGGGGTGCCAGCTGATTGCTGAAGGCAAAGTAAAACAGATCCATTCCGCCCTGCATCAGCATATTGTCTTTACGACGCTGCCGGTGATAGCGCTGCAGTATCCGCTCCGACGCCCAGTCTTCAGCCGCACCGCGCGCACTGACCAACACATCAATCAACGCATCGATATCGCGATAGCCCAGATTCACGCCCTGCCCGGCCAGCGGGTTAATGGTATGTGCAGCGTCTCCGACCAGCGCCAGTCCCGGCAGGACATAGCGTGACGCATGACGGCGCACCAGCGGGAAGCCACCCGCCGCATGGGCTTTGAAACGCCCTAATCGCGCCGGGAAGTGGCTGGCGATCTCTTTTTCCAGCTGAGCCATCGGCATCGCCTGCAGCTGACGCACTCTTGCGGGCGCGTCATACCAGACCAGTGAGGCCCGGTTGCCATAGAGCGGCAGGAAAGCGCGCGGCCCCTGCGGCGTAAAGTGCTGCCAGGTGGCGTCCCCTGCCGGATGTTCACAGGTCACGCTGATCAGTAAGCAGGACTGCGCATAGCTCCAGCCATGAATCCCGATGCCCGCCATCTGCCGCACCTGAGAGTTCGCGCCATCTGCGCCAACCACCAGCCGGGTGTGTAAGGCCACGCCGTCATCGAGATCAACGCGCCAGCCACCATTTTCTGGCTGCAGGTTCTCCAGCGTGGCCGGGCAAAAGCATGTCACGCCCAGCGACTGCATTTCTTCCCATAACGCCCGCTGAAGCACGCTGTTCTCGACCATAAAGCCCAGCTCGGGCAGCCCCAGCGAAGCCGCATCGAAACTCACCTGCGCCGTCTGCCACTCCCAGGTTTCCAGCCTGCGATAGGGCGCGCTGCGCATCGCTTCGACCCGGGGCCAGACGTTGAGCTGCTTCAGCAACGCCACCGAGGAGGAGCCGATCGCTGAAATGCGCAGATCGGGATCGCTGTCGGCATCAAACGGTGCCGGTTCGGCACGCTCGATCACCGCCACGCGAAAATGTTGCTGTGTCAGTCCACATGCCAGCGCAGCACCGACCATGCCACCGCCGACAATCACGACATCAAACTGATTATCCTGCATTGATTATGTCCTTCTCTGATTCCCGCCAGCCTGCGCAACACGGGTCTGAATAGAGCAAAGTGTACCGGAAAACGCGATGGCTGGCAGAAAAGCCCTCAGGCTGGTCACCACAGCATCAAAGCATTACAATACGCGCCCCTCACTTCACTGCACTGAATCAATGGCTAGCGCGATGACAAAAAAACTGCATATCAAAACCTGGGGATGTCAGATGAATGAGTATGATTCATCGAAGATGTCTGATCTGCTGAACAGTACGCACGGCTATACGCTGACCGAGGTCCCTGAAGAGGCGGATATTCTGCTGCTTAACACCTGTTCTATTCGTGAGAAAGCGCAGGAGAAGGTGTTCCACCTGCTGGGACGCTGGAGAAAACTTAAAGAGCGCAATCCGGATGTGATTATCGGCGTAGGGGGCTGTGTGGCGTCGCAGGAAGGGGATCATATCCGCCAGCGTGCGCCCTGCGTCGATATCGTTTTTGGTCCGCAGACACTGCATCGCCTGCCTGAGATGATCAACACCGTGCGCGGCACCAAAAGCCCGGTGGTCGACATCAGCTTCCCGGAAATCGAGAAATTCGACCGTCTGCCGGAACCGCGTGCAGAAGGTCCGACAGCCTTTGTCTCCATCATGGAAGGCTGCAACAAATATTGTACTTTCTGCGTGGTGCCTTACACCCGCGGTGAGGAAGTGAGCCGTCCCAGCGATGACATTCTGCTGGAGATCGCGCAGCTGGCGGCGCAGGGTGTGCGTGAAGTTAACCTGCTCGGGCAGAACGTCAATGCCTACCGCGGTGCCACCTTTGATGGTGAGATCTGTACCTTCGCTGAGCTGCTCCGCCTGGTGGCCGCCATCGACGGTATCGACCGCATTCGTTTCACCACCAGCCACCCGATTGAGTTCACCGATGACATCATCGAGGTCTACCGTGATACCCCAGAACTGGTGAGTTTCCTGCACCTGCCGATTCAGAGTGGCTCAGACCGTATTCTGACGCTGATGAAGCGTGCTCATACTGCGCTGGAATATAAGTCGATTATCCGCAAGCTGCGCGCGGCGCGCCCGGATATTGAGATCAGCTCCGACTTCATCATCGGCTTCCCCGGTGAGACGCAGCAGGATTTTGAGCAGACCATGAAGCTCATCGCCGAAATCAATTTCGATGTCAGCTTCAGCTTTGTCTACTCGGCCCGTCCCGGCACGCCAGCCGCTGACCTGCCGGATGATGTCAGCGAAGAGGAGAAAAAGCAGCGTCTGTGGATCCTGCAGGAGCGCATCAACCAGCAGGCGCAGGCGGTCAGTCGCCGCATGGTGGGCACCGTGCAGCGTATTCTGGTGGAAGGTATCTCCCGCAAGAACGTCATGGAAGTCTCTGGCCGCACCGAAAATAACCGTGTGGTTAATTTCGAAGGCACGCCTGAGATGATTGGCCGCTTTGTGGATGTGGAAATCGTCGATGTCTATACCAACTCGCTGCGCGGCATACTGGTGCGTACAGAAGATGAGATGGGGCTGCGTATGGCGGAAAGTCCGGCGTCAGTGATTGCCCGTACCCGCAAAGAAAACGAAATCGGCGTGAGCCTGTTCCAGCCGTGATGCCTGCTATACTGTGCGGCAGCGCGCATCGCGTTGCCGCCAATTTCATTTTGCGCCACTTGGTTTCTGACAGTGTCGCCCAAATATCTCTCCTTAAGCTTGCGCCCAGGCGTTACGGCATAAATAATTTCGTTATGGTGCATCCGGTTAAGCCCAACGGTGCGTCAGACACATCCCATAACTGGCCCTGAGTGACCCAAAGGATTCGTTTGAATATCGAAACTCGTGAAATCGCCCTTGAACCGGCTGATAACCGTCGACTGATGAGCCTGTGTGGGCCTTTCGACGACAATGTGAAACAACTTGAGCGTCGTCTGGGCATTGAGATCAATCGTCGCGACAACGTCTTTAAGCTGGTGGGACGTCCACTTTGCGTCAATGCCGCCGCAGATATTCTGAAAACCCTGTATGTCGACACCGCGCCGATGCGTGGTGAGATCCCGGATATCGAGCCTGACCAGATTCACCTGGCGATCAAAGAGAGCCGGGTGCTGGAGCAAACGGCCGAAAGCGTGCCGGAGTACGGTAAAGCGGTCAATATCAAGACCAAGCGTGGTGTGATTAAACCGCGCACGCCAAACCAGGCCCAGTACATTGCCAACGTGCTCGACCACGACATCACCTTTGGTGTCGGCCCGGCCGGTACCGGTAAAACCTATCTGGCGGTCGCCGCAGCCGTCGATGCGCTGGAGCGTCAGGAGATTCGCCGCATCATGCTGACCCGCCCTGCCGTTGAAGCGGGTGAAAAGCTCGGCTTCCTGCCAGGCGACCTGAGCCAGAAAGTCGACCCTTATCTGCGTCCACTCTACGATGCGCTGTTCGAAATGCTTGGCTTCGAGCGGGTAGAAAAGCTGATGGAGCGCAACGTCATTGAAGTTGCCCCGCTGGCCTACATGCGCGGTCGTACCCTGAATGATGCGTTCATCATTCTTGATGAGAGCCAGAACACCACCATCGAACAGATGAAGATGTTCCTGACGCGTATCGGCTTTAACTCTAAAGCAGTGATCACCGGCGACGTCACCCAGATTGACCTGCCGCGTCACGTTAAGTCAGGCCTGCGTCATGCTATTGAGGTGCTGGCGGACGTTGAAGAGATCAGCTTTAACTTCTTCCACAGCGAAGATGTGGTGCGCCATCCGGTGGTTGCCCGCATCGTCACCGCCTATGAAGCCTGGGAAGCGGCCGATCAGACCCGTCGCGACCAGCAGGCCGAAGAGCGTAAACGCGAAGCCCTGGCTGCACAGAGCGCCACGCAGGAGAACAAATGAGCGAGGTCATTCTCGACCTGCAGGTCGCCTGTGAAAACAGCGCGGACCTGCCGGATGAAAGCCAGTTTCATCGCTGGCTGTCAGCCGCTGTCACCCCTTTCCAGCCCGACAGCGAAGTGACGGTACGTCTGGTTGATGAAGCGGAGAGTCATGAGCTTAATCTGACTTATCGTGGAAAAGACAAACCGACCAACGTGCTCTCCTTCCCGTTTGAAGCGCCGCCGGGCATTGAGCTGCCTTTGCTTGGCGATCTGATTATCTGCCGCCAGGTGGTTGAGCAGGAAGCCGCTGAACAGGGTAAAAGCGTTGAAGCCCACTGGGCGCATATGGTGGTACATGGCACGCTGCATCTGCTGGGTTACGACCATATTGAAGACGACGAAGCTGACGAGATGGAAGGACTGGAGACCGAGATAATGCTTGCTCTTGGGTATCCTGATCCGTACATTTCGGAGAAAGAAGACGCCTGAATCCTGAATTCTGGCTATCCGGCTGTCAGCACCGTTTGCTGACAGCACCTATTCCTCACCAGAGAGATCTTTAAAAACCGCCATGAGCGACGACCATTCTCAAAACAGCGATGCACCCAGTAGTAAAAAGGGATTTTTCTCCCTGTTGATCAACCAACTCTTCCACGGTGAACCGAAAAGCCGTGATGAGTTACTGGAGCTGATCCGCGACTCGAATAACAAAGAGCTGATTGACCAGGATACCCGCGACATGCTCGAAGGGGTTCTGGATATTGCGGAGCAGCGCGTGCGTGACATCATGATCCCGCGCTCGCAAATGATCACCCTGAAACGTAATCAGAGCCTCGAAGAGTGTCTGGATGTCATCATCGAATCCGCCCATTCCCGCTTCCCGGTGATCAGCGAAGATAAAGATCATGTGGAAGGGATTCTGATGGCGAAAGATCTGCTGCCGTTTATGAGCAGCGAATCTGAGCCTTTCAGCATTGAGAAAGTCCTGCGTCCTGCGGTGGTGGTGCCTGAAAGTAAGCGTGTTGACCGGATGCTGAAAGAGTTCCGTTCCCAGCGCTACCACATGGCGATCGTCATTGATGAGTTTGGTGGTGTCTCCGGTCTGGTGACCATTGAAGACATTCTGGAACTGATCGTCGGTGAGATTGAAGATGAGTATGACGATGAAGAAGATCGTGATATCCGTCAGCTCAACCGTCACACCTTTACCGTGCGCGCGCTGACCGCCATTGAAGATTTCAATGAGGTGTTTGGCACCCAGTTCAGTGACGATGAAGTCGACACGATTGGTGGTCTGGTGATGCAGGGCTTCGGCCATCTGCCCGCGCGCGGTGAAAGCATCGAGATTGAGGGTTACCAGTTCAAGGTGGCGATGGCTGACAGCCGCCGCATCATCCAGGTTCACGTGACTATCCCGGAAAATTCGCCACAACCTCAACTGGAAGACGAATAAGTCTATGGCTTTAGCCTCACTCTACCCGCGCCAGCGGGTTCGCCTGCTGCTGGCTTTAATAACGGGTGCAGTTGGCACCCTCGCCTTCTCTCCTTATGATTTCTGGCCTGCCGCACTGCTGTCGCTATGCGGCTTACAGTTGCTGACTCTGAACCGTACCAGCCCGCAGGCCACCGCGATCGGCTTTGTCTGGGGATTGGGTCTGTTCGGCAGCGGCATCAACTGGGTTTACGTCAGCGTCGCCACCTTTGGCGGCATGCCTGGCCCGGTTAATGTCTTTATCGTGGCATTGCTGGCAGCTTATCTGTCGATCTACCCGGCGCTGTTTGCTGGCGTACTGAATCGCATCTGGCCGCGCACGACGCTGTGGCGACTGGCGCTGGCCGCACCGGCCTTGTGGCAGATGACCGAGTTCCTGCGTGGCTGGGTGCTGACCGGCTTTCCGTGGCTGCAGTTTGGTTACAGCCAGATTGATGGCCCGCTAAAAGGCCTGGCCCCGCTGGCGGGTGTCGAGACGCTGACCTTCCTGCTGATGGTGGTCGCGGGTCTGCTGGCCTATGCCCTGCAGCAGCGCAATGTCAGAAGTCTGGTCGCCGCGCTGCTGCTGCTGGCCCTGCCGTGGCCGTTGCGCTACATCCAGTGGGTTCAGCCGATGCCCGAGCGTGCCGTCGAGGTGGCGCTGGTGCAGGGAAACATCCCGCAGTCGATGAAGTGGGATCCGCAGCAACTGCTCACAACCCTGCGCATTTACAACGGTCTGAGCCAACCGCTGATCGGCAAAGCGCCGATTATCATCTGGCCGGAATCGGCGATTACCGATCTGGAAAGTAATCAGCAGCCGTTCCTGCGTTCGCTGGATGATGAACTGCGTGAACGCGGCAGTTCGCTGGTCACCGGTATCGTGGACTCCCGGCTGGAGCAGAACCGTTATCACGATTACAACACCGTGATTGTGCTGGGCGGTAAGGCGCCGTACAACTACTTCAGCGGCAATCGTTACCAGAAGAATCACCTGGTGCCGTTTGGCGAGTTTGTGCCGCTGGCCGATCTGCTGCGTCCGCTCGCCCCGTTCTTCGATCTGCCGATGTCAGCCTTCAGTCGTGGCAACTATCTTCAGCCGCAGCTGAGCGTAGCGGGCTACAATCTGACCAGCGCTATCTGTTATGAGATCGTGCTGGGTGAACAGGTGCGAGCCAACTTCCATCCTGATACTAACTTCCTGCTGACCGTGTCGAACGATGCCTGGTTTGGTCACTCTATCGGCCCGTGGCAGCACTTCCAGATGGCGAGGATGCGGGCGCTGGAACTGGGTCGTCCGCTGTTGCGCAGCACCAATAATGGTGTGACGGCGGTGGTCAATGCCAGCGGTGATGTGGAAGCCATGCTGCCGCAGTTTACCCGCGATGTGCTGACCAGCAAGGTCACGCCGACGCAAGGGGAAACCCCGTATGCGCGGGCTGGCATCTGGCCTGTGTGGTCACTGACGCTGCTGGCGGCGTTGATAGCCCTGCTGCGCCGACGTCGATAACTCATCAGTCACTAAAAGGCGAAGCGCAGGCTTCGCCTTTTTTGTTTCTTCCCCCGATATAACTCACTCCCCTGACCGCATACTCTGCTGCCTTTCTCGCCCTGCACCGCTTTCTGGCACGATGATTGCAAAATGTTTCACTGTTTTTCGCTAACAGGCTGATTGCAGGCGCTGCCGCGAGGCGGGCTGCACCAAAACAGTCGCACCTCCTGCACCGTTAACGCGCAGTGTGAGAAATTTGCCTTTTTTTGGTGCGGATCACCTCGCAAAAAAGAAACTTTTTTGTTTCATTGCGTTAACAATCCGCTATGTTAGTGACTCTTCTGCGCCCAATTAATCCGCAGAATGAGCAGAAACGCAGCAGAAAACAGACACAACATCATAATCAGCACAGGTTATATCCTGTGCCTTTTTCATACGAAGGAGTTGGAACATGCAACTACGCAAAGTGGCATTATCTCTTCTGCTGATCAGCGCAGCGGCGGGAGCGGCCCAGGCGGAAGATCTCAGCGGCACCCTGAAGAAGATCAATGACAATGGCGTCATTGTGGTCGGGCATCGCGAATCATCAGTTCCCTTTTCTTATTATGACAACCAGCAAAAAGTCGTCGGCTATTCACAGGATTACTCAAACGCCATCGTGGAAGCCATCAAAGCGAAGCTGAACAAGCCTGACCTGCAGGTCAAAATGATTCCAATCACCTCACAAAACCGTATTCCGTTGCTGCAAAACGGCACCTACGATTATGAGTGTGGCTCTACCACTAATAACCTTGAGCGCCAGAAACAGGCTGCCTTCTCTGACACCATTTTTGTCATCGGCACTCGTCTGCTGGTTAAGAAAGATGGCCCGATCAAAGATTTCGCTGATCTGAAAGGCAAAACCGTCGTCGTGACCTCAGGGACCACGTCTGAAGTGCTGCTGCACAAACTCAACGACGAACAGAAACTGGATATGCGCATCATCAGCGCCAAAGATCACGGTGACTCCTTCCGTACGCTGGAAACCGGTCGTGCCGTGGCCTTTATGATGGATGATGCCCTGCTGGCTGGCGAACGCGCCAAAGCCAAAAAGCCGGACAACTGGGAAATCTTAGGCACGCCACAGTCTAAAGAGGCTTATGGCTGCATGCTGCGTAAAGATGATCCGCAGTTCAAAACCCTGGTGGATGACACCATCGCCAAAGCCCAGACATCAGGTCAGGCAGAAAAATGGTTTGAGAACTGGTTCAAAAAACCCATCCCGCCAAAGAACCTGAACATGAACTTTGAACTGTCTGACGACATGAAAGCGCTGTTCAAAACGCCAAATGACAAAGCACTGAATTAACAAAAAAATACCCAATGGATTTCAGGTTGCATTGAGGCGGCAGGAGAATGACTCCGGATGCGCTTACTCCGGTAAGTGCTTCGGGTGAGTAAACCTGGCCAACAAACATTCAGCCTGAATGACGACGGGTATAACAAGGGCGGCCTGGCTGCCCTCTCGATTGCTGAAACCGCGGCATGGACAGACAGACTGACACGGGTCGTTCCCCTGAGTCAGGAAATAAAACGCCGTTCATCAATCTTCAGGGTAGCTTAGCTACCCTTTTTTTCCGGAGCTCGTTATGGGTATCGATTGGAACTGGGGCATATTCCTCGAACAGGCCCCGTTCGGTAACACGACCTACCTCGGCTGGCTGTGGTCCGGTTTTCAGGTGACGATCGCTGTCTCCTGCTGCGCCTGGATTATCGCCTTCTGCGTGGGTTCATTTTTTGGCATTCTGCGCACCGTGCCGAATCGCCTGCTCTCGACCATTGGCACCTGCTATGTCGAACTGTTTCGTAACATCCCGCTGATCGTCCAGTTCTTCTTCTGGTATCTGGTGGCACCCGAGCTGGTGGGCGAAAAGCTCGGCATGTGGTTTAAGTCTGAGCTGGACCCCAATATTCAGTTCTTCCTCTCTTCAATGATCTGTCTTGGCCTTTTTACCGCCGCCCGCGTTTGCGAGCAGGTGCGCGCGGCGATTCAGTCACTGCCGAGTGGACAGAAGAATGCCGGTCTGGCGATGGGATTAACCCTGCCGCAAACCTATCGCTACGTGCTGCTGCCGAATGCGTATCGCGTGATTGTCCCGCCGATGACCTCGGAAATGCTGAACCTGGTGAAGAACTCCGCTATCGCCTCTACCATTGGTCTGGTCGATATGGCGGCACAGGCGGGCAAACTGCTCGACTATTCTGCGCACGCCTATGAATCCTTTACCGCTATTACGCTGGCCTACGTCGCGATTAACCTGGTGATTATGTTGTTGATGAGTCTGGTCGAGCGCAAAGTCCGGCTGCCAGGCAATGCGGGAGGCAAGTAATGTACGATTTTGACTGGAGTTCGATTGCGCCCAGCCTGCCCTATCTGCTTAACGGTTTAGTGATTACCTTCAAGATCACGATTACCGCGGTGGTGTTCGGCATTCTGTGGGGCACCCTGCTGGCGGTGATGCGTCTGTCGACCTTTAAGCCGATCAGCTGGTTCGCCAAAATTTATGTCAACCTGTTCCGCTCAGTACCGCTGGTCATGGTGCTGCTGTGGTTCTATCTGGTGGTGCCGAGTTTCCTGCAGCAGGTGCTGGGCCTGTCGCCTAAAACCGATATCCGCCTGATTTCAGCCATGGTCGCCTTTTCGCTGTTCGAAGCGGCGTACTACTCAGAGATCATTCGTGCCGGCATCATCAGTATCTCCCGTGGACAGGGCAATGCTGCGCTGGCGCTGGGCATGACGCAGTGGCAGTCCATGAAACTGATTATTCTGCCGCAGGCATTCCGCGCGATGGTTCCGCTGTTACTGACGCAGGGTATCGTGCTGTTCCAGGATACCTCGCTGGTCTATGTCTTAAGCCTGGCGGACTTCTTCCGTACCGCGTCCACCATTGGTGAGCGCGACGGTACCCAGGTTGAAATGGTTCTGTTTGCAGGTCTGGTCTACTTCGTTATCAGCCTGAGCGCATCGCTGTTGGTCAGCTATCTAAAAAGAAAAAGGACGGTTTAAATGATTAGCCTGAAAAATGTTTCTAAGTGGTATGGTCACTTTCAGGTGCTGACCGACTGCTCAACCGAAGTCAAAACCGGTGAAGTGGTGGTGGTGTGCGGCCCGTCCGGCTCCGGTAAATCGACGCTGATCAAAACGGTGAACGGACTTGAGCCGGTTCAGCAGGGCGTGATTGCGGTAAACGGCACCGAGGTGAACAACAAAAAAACCAATCTGGCACAGCTTCGCAGTCAGGTCGGCATGGTGTTCCAGCACTTCGAGCTATTCCCGCATCTGAGCATTATCAACAACCTGGTGCTGGCGCAGGTGAAAGTGCTGAAGCGCGATAAAGCGGCGGCCCGCGATAAAGGTCTGAAGCTGCTGAAGCGTGTGGGACTGTCAGCGCATGCTGAGAAGTTTCCCGGCCAGCTCTCTGGCGGTCAGCAGCAGCGCGTGGCGATAGCGCGTGCGCTCTGTATGGATCCTATCGCGATGCTGTTTGATGAACCGACTTCCGCGCTGGATCCGGAAATGATCAATGAAGTGCTGGATGTGATGGTTGAACTGGCACAGGAGGGGATGACGATGATGGTGGTGACACACGAAATGGGCTTCGCCCGTAAAGTCGCCAATCGCGTAATCTTCATGGATGAAGGGAAAATTATCGAAGACACCAACAAAGATGACTTCTTTAATAATCCACAGTCAGACCGCGCTAAAGATTTCCTCGCTAAAATTCTGCACTAAATAACGTGTGCGGGTCACGCAGAGTGGCCCGCACAGGTTTTATTATCAGGGTTCAAAAGGCTGACGCTGAAACTGGTCGTTGCCGCATTCCGGACAGCGAGACAAAGTTTCAGGTGTATAGATTGCCCGGGTAAACTGGCACTTCTCACACACCAGATTGCCCAGTCCCACAACTTCACCGCTTTGATACACACCGTGGTGATGCAGATCCTGAAACACCTCACGCCACTCCAGCTGACTCTTATCCGTGATATCCGCCAGCTCTTTCCAGACACTCTCGCGGATGATGCGCATAAACAGCGAATCGCCCAGCGGTTCTTCAACATCAGTATAGCTGCGTGCAAACTCGCCCAGATCACGGCGCACCGAACTCAGCGCCTGGTCAATCTCACTTTCCGACATATCCTCGCGCACCAGCAGCTGGCTTCGCCGTCCGGCAATCAGCTCATCAAGGTTACGATCGCCCTGACGAAGACGTTCGGTCAATACAGCTAACGACTCGCGATATTCCTGAGCCACTTTATTCATTTTGTTCTCCTTTATGCAGACCCGCGCTGAACTAAGTTTAGTCGGAATGTTGCTTTTGCCGTGTCGTCTGTACAGTGAATTACAAAAGGGTGAAGGGGCTGACGCTTTCGGCAGAAATCGTGCCGGCAAAAGTGGGAAGTGTTGTTGATACGCGGCCTTATGGGTATGCTATGCGGATCTTAGAGCCAGAAAAATGTTTTTCATAAAGGACCACAGGCAGCCATGCAAGAGCAATACCGCCCGGAAGAAATTGAATCCCGTGTGCAGCAGCACTGGGATGAAAACGAAACGTTTAAAGTGACTGAGCAGGAAGGTAAAGAGAAGTACTATTGCCTCTCCATGTTGCCCTATCCTTCTGGCCGCCTGCACATGGGTCACGTTCGTAACTACACCATCGGCGACGTAATCGCGCGTTATCAGCGTATGCTCGGCAAAAACGTGCTACAGCCGATTGGCTGGGATGCTTTCGGCCTGCCTGCGGAAGGCGCTGCGGTTAAAAACAACACCGCGCCTGCTCCATGGACTTACGACAACATCGCCTACATGAAAAACCAGCTCAAACTGCTGGGCTTTGGCTATGACTGGAGTCGTGAACTGGCAACCTGCCAGCCAGAGTACTATCGCTGGGAACAGTGGTTCTTCACCAAACTGTATGAAAAGGGTCTGGTCTACAAAAAGACCTCCGCCGTGAACTGGTGCCCGAACGATCAGACGGTGCTGGCCAACGAGCAGGTCATCGATGGCTGCTGCTGGCGCTGCGACACCAAAGTTGAACGCAAAGAGATCCCGCAGTGGTTTATCAAAATCACCGATTATGCGGAAGAGCTGCTGAACGACCTGGATACGCTGGAAGAGTGGCCTGAGCAGGTCAAAACCATGCAGCGTAACTGGATCGGCCGTTCGGAAGGTGTCGAAATCACGTTTGACGTGGCGGAGAGCGCAGAGAAAGTCACCGTCTACACCACCCGTCCGGATACCTTTATCGGCGCAACCTATGTTGCTGTCGCGGCGGGTCATCCTCTGGCGACGCAGGCGTCGGTAAATAATCCGGCACTGGCTGACTTTATTGCAGAATGCCGTAATACCAAAGTGGCCGAAGCCGATATGGCGACCATGGAGAAGAAAGGCATGGCGACCGGCCTGTCTGTTATTCATCCGCTGACCGGCGAGCTGCTCCCGGTCTGGGTTGCCAACTTCGTCCTGATGGAATATGGCACCGGCGCCGTGATGGCGGTTCCGGCACACGACCAGCGCGACTGGGAGTTTGCCACTAAATACGATCTGCCAATCAAGCCGGTTATCCTCAACCTGGATGGCTCAATTCCTGACGTCAGCGCTGCGGCGATGACGGATAAAGGCGCGCTGTTCAACTCGGGTGAGTTCAACGGCATGGATCACGCAACAGGCTTCAACGCCATCGCGGATTCACTGGCGGCAAAAGGCGTGGGCGTGCGTAAAGTGAACTACCGTCTGCGCGACTGGGGTGTTTCCCGTCAGCGCTACTGGGGTGCACCGATCCCGATGGTGACGCTGGAAGATGGCACCGTGATGCCTGCACCAGAAGACCAGCTGCCGGTGATCCTGCCGGAAGATGTGGTGATGGATGGCATTACCAGCCCGATCAAAGCGGATCCGGAGTGGGCGAAAACCACGGTAAACGGCCAGCCCGCGCTGCGTGAAACCGACACCTTTGACACCTTCATGGAGTCCTCCTGGTACTACGCGCGCTATACCTGCGCCAGTTACAAGGAAGGCATGCTGGATCCGGCTGCGGCCAACTACTGGCTGCCGGTCGATCAGTATGTGGGTGGTATCGAACACGCCATCATGCACCTGATGTATTTCCGCTTCTTCCACAAGCTGCTGCGTGACGCAGGCCTGGTGAACTCCAATGAGCCAGCCAAACGTCTGCTGTGTCAGGGCATGGTGCTGGCTGACGCCTTCTACTACCTGGGTAACAATGGCGAACGTAACTGGGTGTCACCGGTTGACGTTGAGGTTGAGCGTGACGAGAAAGGCCGCATTACTAAAGCGGTGGACACGCAGGGCCGCGAAGTGATCTACGCGGGCATGAGCAAAATGTCGAAGTCGAAAAACAACGGCATCGACCCACAGCTGATGGTTGAGCGTTACGGCGCGGATACCGTGCGTCTGTTTATGATGTTTGCTTCACCGGCGGATATGACGCTGGAGTGGCAGGAGTCAGGCGTTGAAGGGGCTAACCGCTTCCTGAAACGTGTCTGGAAGCTGGTCTACGAACACACCTCACAGGGTGCGACTGTGGCGCTGGATGTGGACAGCCTGAATGACGAGCAGAAATCACTGCGTCGTGACCTGCACAAAACCATCGCCAAAGTAGCGGATGATATTGGCCGTCGTCAGACCTTCAACACCGCCATCGCGGCGATCATGGAGCTGATGAACAAACTGGCACGCGCCCCACAGGAAAGCGAGCAGGATCGCGCCCTGATGCAGGAAGCGCTGCTGGCCATCGTCCGTCTGCTCTATCCGTTTACCCCGCATGCCTGTTATGTTCTGTGGCAGACGCTGGGTGGCGAAGGCACCATTGATGAAGCGAGCTGGCCGGTTGCTGATGAAGCCGCTATGGTTGAAGATTCACTGCTGGTGGTGGTGCAGGTTAACGGTAAAGTGCGCGGCAAAATTACCGTACCCGCCGATGCAACACAGGAACAGGTTCAGGCACGCGCTGCGCAGGAGCATCTGGTGGCGAAGTATCTGGACGGCGTGACTATCCGTAAAGTCATTTATGTACCGGGCAAACTGCTTAACCTGGTCGTAGGTTAAGTTCAGGAGGAACTGTGCGACATCCGATTATCAGGCTGTTTGTCATGCTGGCGGTGGTGATCACCGCTGGCTGTGGTTTTCATCCGCGCGGCACCACTCAGGTGCCCAGCGAACTGAAAACCCTGATTGTTTCAACCGGCGATCCTTATGGCCCGCTGGCACGTACTGTGCGTCAGCAACTGCGTATCAACGATGTCACCATTGTTGAAGACAGCAAGCAGACCCGCACCGATATTCCAACGCTGCGTCTGGGTCCTGAAATGTCGGGACGTAACACAGCGTCGGTCTTTATCAGCGGCACCTCGGCTGAGTATCAGCTGGTCATGACCCTGACGGCGCAGGTTCTGTTGCCGGGCAAAGGTATCTATCCAATCAGTACCACGGTTTATCGTTCGTTCTTCGATAACCCGAATGCGGCGTTGGCAAAAGATGCCGAACAGGATCTGATCACGCAGGAGATGCGTCAGCGCGCGGCTGAACAGTTGGTTCGTAAACTGCTGACGGTGCATGCTGCGCAGATGAACAGCAAAGATAGCCTGCCAGCGTCCGTGATTTCGGTACCGGGTCAGGGTTCACAGGAAGCGCCTTCTTCCTCTGCTACCAGCCTGCAATGATCAGGATTTATCCTGAGCAACTCAGCGCGCAGCTCCGTGAGGGGCTGCGCGCCTGTTATTTGTTAGCTGGTAACGAACCGCTGCTGTTGCAGGAAAGCTCGGATGCCATCCGTGCCGCCGCAACCACGCAGGGATTTGAAGAACATTTCAGTTTTACGCTGGATGCCCAGACCGACTGGGAGAGCCTGTTTGTCAGCTGCCAGTCGCTGAGTCTGTTTGCCCAGCGTCAGACCATGACGCTGCAATTCCCCGATAATGGCCCCAACGCCGCGATGGCCGAGCAGCTGGTTAAACTCTCGCAGCTGCTGCACGCCGATATTCTGCTGATCTGCCGGATGCCAAAGCTGACCAAAGCGCAGGAAAACAGCGCCTGGTTTAAAGCACTATCCGCCTCTGCGGTTTTAGTGCCCTGCCAGACGCCCGAACAGGCACAACTGCCGCGCTGGGTCGTTAATCGCGCTAAAGCGCTGAAACTCTCGGTAGATGACGCGGCCGTACAGCTGTTGTGTTACTGCTATGAAGGCAATCTGCTGGCGCTGGCTCAGGCGCTGGAGCGGCTCTCACTGCAATGGCCGGATGGCAAGCTGACGCTGCCCCGGGTGGAAGAAGCGGTCAGTGATGCCGCGCACTTCACGCCCTTCCACTGGGTGGATGCCCTGCTGGCGGGTAAGAGCCGCCGCGCACTGCACATCCTGCATCAGTTGGAGAAAGAAGAGAGCGAAGTGGTGATTCTGCTGCGTACCCTGCAGCGCGATCTGCTGACACTGCTGCATCTGCAACGCCATCAGGCCCAGCAACCGCTGCGTACGCTAATGGATCAGCAGCGCATCTGGCAGAACCGCCGCGCGCTGTTCACCGACGCACTCCAGCGACTGGATGCCACCCGTCTGCAACGCGCCATTCATCTGCTGAGTCAGATTGAGATCACCCTGAAGCAGGATTATGGTCAACCGGTGTGGCCGCAGTTACAGACTCTGACGCTGCTGATCAGCAGTCGCGCTTTTCCAACGAGCTTTGCCCATGTCTGAGTTACACGCGCTGTTTGGTGGCACCTTCGATCCGATTCATTTTGGCCATCTGCGCCCGGTCGAAGCGCTGGCTCAGCAGACTGGCTTACAGCGTGTGACGCTGCTGCCCAACAATGTGCCGCCCCATCGTCCACAACCGGAAGCCAGCGCGACCCAGCGGGTTGCTATGCTGCGCTGCGCTATCCGCGGCTTACCGCTGTTTGAGATTGATACCCGTGAGCTGGAACGCGACACGCCTTCCTGGACCGTAACCACCTTAGAAGCCTGGCGCGCCGAACGCGGTGCAGAGCAGCCGCTGGCTTTTATCATTGGTCAGGATTCCCTGCTGAGCTTATCGAAATGGCATCGCTGGCAGGATCTGCTGTCACTCTGCCATCTGCTGGTATGCCAGCGCCCTGGCTATGCGACCCGGTTCGACTCGCCGGAGATGCAGGACTGGCTTGATCAGCACCTTGCTCAGGATATCCGGCAGCTGCATCAGCAGCCCGCAGGCCATGTCTGGCTGGCGGAAACCCCACTCTATGACATTTCGGCGACCGAAATTCGCCGCCGTCGCCATCAGAATCAGCCCTGCGACGACCTGTTGCCCGCGGCAGTTATCGACTATATCGACCGCGAAGGCTTATATCGCGACTGATCCGGGCATGATATACTACGCCGCTTAAATTTTTGGCTGCACTCTCCGGGCTTACAGCCGGCCCGATACCACCAGATTCCAAGGGGAACCTTTTGCAAGGTAAAGCACTCCAAGACTTCGTTATTGATAAGATTGATGATCTCAAAGGCCAGGACATTGTCACCATCGACGTTCAGGGCAAATCCAGCATCACCGATTTCATGATCATCTGCACCGGCACCTCGACGCGTCATGTGACTTCGATCGCAGAACACGTTGAGCAGGAGTCCCGTTTAGCGGGCCTGATGCCATTAGGCATTGAAGGCAAAGGCGCGGCAGACTGGGTCGTGGTTGATCTGGGTGATGTGATCGTGCATGTGATGCAGGAAGAGAGTCGCCAGCTGTATGAGCTGGAAAAACTCTGGGGCTAATCGGTGAAACTGCAACTTGTTGCCGTGGGCACGAAAATGCCAGACTGGGTGCAGACCGGTTTTATGGAATATCTGCGCCGCTTCCCGAAAGATATGCCGTTTGAGCTGATCGAAGTCACCGCGGGTAAACGCGGTAAAAATGCTGATATCAAACGCATTCTTGAAAAAGAGGGCGAAGCGATGCTGGCAGCGGTCGGCAAAGGCAATCGCATTGTCACGCTGGATATTCCTGGTCATCCGTGGGAAACCCCGCAGCTGGCACAGCAGCTTGAACGCTGGAAGCTTGATGGCCGCGATGTCAGCCTGCTGATTGGCGGGCCTGAAGGCCTGGCTCCCGCCTGTAAAGCGGCGGCAGAGCAGAGCTGGTCACTGTCAGCATTGACGTTGCCCCATCCGCTGGTGCGCGTGCTGGTAGCCGAAAGTCTGTATCGGGCCTGGAGTATAACGACAAATCATCCTTATCATCGTGAATGACCGATCAGCCCACATCAGACATGACAAGTAGCGGATGAAATTACAAAGCAACGCCTTTCGCGATTACAGCGCCGAACAGAAACTCTTTGTCCGTCGGGCTTTTATCGCCTTCGTCGGCATCTTACTGCTCTCTTCAGTACTGGTGGTTAACCTTTACCACCTGCAGATTCTTCGCTTTGATGATTACAGCACCCGCTCCAATCAGAACCGCATCAAACTGGTGCCGGTGGCGCCCAGCCGCGGCATAATTTACGATCGTACCGGCACCCCGCTGGCACTGAACCGCACCATCTATCAGGCAGAGCTGGTTCCCGAGAAAGTCGATAACCTGCAACAGACACTGGAAAACTTACGCCCGGTTCTTGAGCTGACGGACGAAGACCTCGAAAACTTCCAGAAAGAGCGTAAACGCTCGCGTCGTTTCACCTCCATCCCGGTAAAAACCGGTCTGAATGAAGTCCAGGTGGCGCGCTTTGCGGTCAATCAGTACCGCTTCCCCGGCGTGGAAGTCAAAGGGTATCAGCGCCGCTACTACCCTTACGGCGCCACGCTGACGCATGTGGTCGGCTACGTCTCAAAAATCAATGACCGTGACGTTGCACGCCTCGACAAAGAGGGCATATGGCCGAACTACGCCGCGACGCACGACATTGGTAAGCTGGGGATTGAAGCGTATTACGAGAGTCTGCTGCACGGCAAAACCGGCTTCGAAGAGGTTGAGGTTAACAACCGTGGCCGCGTCATTCGCCAGCTGCATGAGGAGTCCCCTCAGGCAGGCCGCGATATCTATCTGACGATCGATCTTAAACTGCAGCAATATGTCGAGACCCTGCTGGCGGGCAGCCGCGCGGCCGTGGTGGTCAGCGATCCGCGCACCGGCGAAATTCTCGCCATGGTCTCCACGCCGAGCTACGATGCCAACTTATTTGTCGACGGTATTTCCAGTAAGGATTACCGTGGACTGCTGGAAGATGAAAACCGTCCGCTCTATAACCGCGCAATTCAGGCCGCCTATCCACCGGCTTCGACGGTCAAACCCTATGTGGCAGTCTCTGCCCTGAGCGCTGGCGTCATTAACCGTAACACCAGCCTGTTTGATCCCGGCTGGTGGCAGCTTCCCGGTTCAGAAAAGCGTTTTCGTGACTGGAAAAAGTGGGGCCACGGTCGTCTGAACGTCACCAAAGCGCTGGAAGAGTCTGCCGATACCTTCTTCTATCAGGTCGCCTACGACATGGGGATTGATCGCCTGTCGGAGTGGATGAATAAATTTGGTTACGGCAGCCGTACCGGCATCGATTTACCGCAGGAAAGCGCCGGTAACATGCCGACCCGCGACTGGAAGCAGAAGCGCTTTAAAAAGCCGTGGTATCAGGGTGACACCATCCCGGTGGGAATCGGCCAGGGTTACTGGACGGCAACGCCATTGCAGATGAACAAAGCGATGATGATTCTCATCAACGATGGCGTCATCAAGGTGCCGCATATGCTGCGCGCCACCCGCGAAGGCCGGACTCTGGTGCCCTATCGCCAGCCGCCTGAGGCCCCGATTGGTGATATCCATTCCGGCTACTGGGAAATCGCCAAAGATGGTATGTATGGCGTGGCGAATCGCCCCAACGGCACCGCGCACAAGAGCTTTGCTGATGCCCCGTATAAAATCGCCGCCAAATCCGGTACGGCACAGGTTTTTGGCCTGAAAGAGAACGAAACGTATAACGCCCATAGAATTGCTGAACGATTACGCGACCATAAATTAATGACCGCGTTTGCCCCTTATGACAAACCTCGGGTGGCTGTGACCATCATCCTGGAAAACGGTGGCGCCGGTCCGGCTGTCGGCACCGTGATGCGCCAGATTCTGGATCACATTATGTTGGGTGATAACAATACAGTTCTGCCGGACGCCGCCCCTGTGCCGCCCGGTTATGAAGGTGAATAAACATGTCGATGCAAGATAGTCCGCAGAAACGATCGATCTGGATGCGCATCCACATCGATCCGATGTTTATGCTGATCATTCTCGGGCTGCTGACTTACAGCGCCGTGGTGATCTGGAGTGCCAGCGGACAGGATCCCGGCATGATGGAGCGTAAACTCGGTCAGATCGCGATGGGTCTGGTCATCATGATTGTGCTGGCGCAGGTGCCGCCGCGCGTTTATGAAGGCTGGGCGCCCTATCTCTATATTGTCTGCGTCATCCTGCTGGTGGCGGTAGATGCCTTTGGGCAAATCAGTAAAGGGGCGCAACGCTGGCTCGATCTCGGCTTTGTGCGTTTTCAACCCTCTGAGATAGCCAAGATCGCGGTGCCGCTGATGGTAGCGCGCTTTATTAACCGCGATGTCTGTCCGCCGACGCTGAAAAATACCGGTATTGCGCTGATTCTTATCTTCCTGCCTACCCTGCTGGTGGCCGCACAGCCCGATCTCGGCACCTCAATTCTGATTGCCGCCTCAGGCCTGTTTGTATTGTTCCTTTCAGGGATGAGCTGGAAACTGATTAGCGTGGCGGTGCTGCTGGTCGCCGCGTTTATCCCGATTCTGTGGTTCTTCCTGATGCACGACTATCAGCGTGACCGCGTGATGATGCTGCTCGACCCGGAAACGGACCCGCTGGGTGCCGGTTATCACATTATCCAGTCGAAAATCGCTATTGGCTCGGGCGGACTGCGCGGCAAAGGCTGGCTGCAGGGCACCCAGTCTCAGCTGGAGTTTTTGCCGGAACGTCATACCGACTTTATCTTTGCGGTTCTGGCCGAAGAGTTAGGTCTGGTGGGCGTGCTGCTGCTGCTGGCCCTGTACCTGCTACTGATCATGCGGGGACTGGTCGTGGCTGCCCGGGCGCAGACCACCTTTGGCCGCGTTATGGCGGGCGGTTTGATGCTGATTTTATTCGTTTATGTTTTCGTTAACATTGGCATGGTTAGTGGTATCTTACCGGTAGTTGGCGTGCCGCTGCCGCTGGTCAGTTATGGCGGCTCCGCGCTTATCGTGCTTATGGCGGGATTCGGCATTGTGATGTCGATCCACACTCACCGAAAAATGTTATCTAAAAGTGTCTAAGAGGCTGCAGATGCGTAAGGAATGGCTTGGCGTTGCACTGGCATCACTGGTTCTGGCGGCCTGTACCACGCCCGAACCCCAAAATACGGCGCCGCCGCAACCGGCTTACAATGGACCGGTGGTAGAGATTCCAGGCGTTGAGCCACGTTATGAGCCGATCAATCCGGGCACCAGTCAGGATTACAGCGTTAACGGTAAAAATTACCGCGTTATCAAAGATCCATCGAACTACAGTGAAGTCGGCCTGGCAACCTGGTACGGTGAAGAGGCGCAGGGCAACCGCACCGCCACCGGCGAAGCCTACGATCCCGATGCGCTGACTGCCGCCCACCCTACTCTGCCGCTGCCGAGCTATGTGCGCGTGACCAATATCGCCAATGGCCGTCAGATTGTGGTGCGCGTGAACGATCGCGGCCCCTACACGCCAGGTCGCATTATCGACCTGTCGCGGGCTGCCGGTGACCGCCTGAATATCTCTAACAATTCGCGGGTGCGGGTCGACTATATCAAGGTCGCACCCGACGGCACGCTGTCGGGTCCCGGCACCATCGGAACCGTGGTAGCCAAACAGAGCTACTCTCTGCCTGCCCGCCCCGATCTGAGTGGTGGGGCAGTGATGAACGGCGGCAGCGCAGCGCCATCTGAACCGCCTGCGCAGAATGTTGAAGCCATCAGCAACAGCACGCTGCAGAGCAGTGACAACATGGGTGCACCGGTGCAGAGCAGCGGCTTTCTTGGCGCACCTCAGCCATTAGCGAACGGCGTACTGGAAGGGAATGAACCGCCCGCCGCCGCGCCTGCCAGTTCCGCACCGGCAACCAGCAGTGCAGCTCCCGTAGCCGCCAGCGCCGCGCCAGCAGCCAGCAGCGGTTCCGCCGATGGCTATGTGGTGCAGGTCGGTGCGCTGAATGATCCGGCGCGTGCTCAGCAGATGATGAAAAGCCTGAGCCAGCGTTATGGCGTGCCCGGTAAGGTCGAAGACGCAGGCAACAATGTTTATCGCGTGCAGCTTGGCGGTTACACCTCACGCGCTGAAGCGGCTGCGCTGCAACAGCGCCTGAGCAGTGAAGGTCAGGCCGCTTCATTTATTACGAACACGCGTCGCTAAACCGCTTATCAGACCGCTGCACGTTACGTCTGCTAACAACCCAGGCATCATGCCCGGTGCCAGATAATCTGGCATTGGGTATGATGAGTGACATTTTTAACCTCAAACTCACGGATGTTGTAGTCCTACACATGAACACGCTGAAATCATCTCGTTTGCTGAAACGCCTGACAGTGGGATCACTGATCGCTTTTTCTCTCAGCCATGCTGCTATTGCTGATGACGTCAATCTCAAGACCATGATTCCGGGCGTGCCGGACATTGATGCCGAAGCGTATGTCCTTATCGACTACAACTCAGGCAAAGTGCTGGCAGAGAAAAACGCCGATGCACGCCGCGATCCTGCCAGTCTGACCAAGATGATGACCAGCTATGTCATTGGTCAGGCCGTTAAAGCGGGCAAAATTCATCAGGACGATTTAGTCACCGTCGGCCCGGATGCCTGGGCGACCGGGAACCCGGTGTTTAAAGGCTCCTCGCTGATGTTCCTGAAGCCAGGCGACCGCGTTCCGGTTTCTCAGCTGACCCGTGGGATCGTGCTGCAGTCTGGTAACGACGCCTGTGTTGCGATGGCTGACTATGTCGCCGGCAGCCAGGATGCGTTCGTTAACCTGATGAACAACTACGTCAAAGCGATTGGCCTGCAGAACACCCATTTCGGGACCGTGCATGGCCTGGACGCTGAAGGTCAGTACAGCTCTGCGCGCGACATGGCGCTGATTGGCCAGGCGCTGATCCGCGACGTGCCGGAAGAGTATGCTGTCTATAAAGAGAAGGAGTTCACCTTCAACAATATCCGTCAGATGAACCGTAACGGTCTGCTGTGGGATACCAACCTGAACGTGGACGGGATCAAAACTGGTCATACTAACTCAGCCGGTTACAACCTGGTGGCGTCAGCGACCGAAGGCCAGATGCGCCTGATCTCCGCTGTGATGGGCGGTCATACCTATAAAGGCCGTGAAACTGAGAGCAAGAAACTGCTCACCTGGGGCTTCCGTTTCTTTGAAACTGTTGCGCCACTGAAAGCGGGCAAAGAGTTTGCTTCTGAGCCAGTCTGGTTCGGTGATAACGACCGTGTGCAGCTGGGCGTGGAAAAAGATGCTTACCTGACCATTCCACGTGGCCGCATGAAAGATCTCAAAGCCAGCTATGTGCTGACCAACACGGAACTGCATGCGCCACTGAAGAAAAACCAGGTCGTCGGCAGCATCAACTTCCAGCTGGATGGCAAGACTATCGAACAGCGTCCGCTGGTAGTGCTGAACGAAGTCTCTGAGGGTGGTTTCTTTGGTCGTATCGTTGATTACATCAAACTGATGTTTCATCACTGGTTCGGTTAAGCGCAAGGGGTGATTGAAAAATCACCCCTCTGCCCCCATTACAGGATATTATGATGCTCCCGCTCAGGCGGGAGCCTTTTTTTATGCACCGGAGTGAATATGAAAACCAAACTGAATGAGCTGCTCGAATTTCCTACCCCGTTTACCTACAAAGTAATGGGTCTGGCGCAACCGGAGCTGGTTGATCAAGTGGTTGAAGTGGTGCAACGTCATGCGCCCGGCGACTACAGCCCTGAAGTTAAGCCGAGCAGCAAGGGCAACTATCACTCCGTAAACATCACTATCAACGCCACCCACATCGAGCAGGTTGAACGCCTGTACGAAGAGCTGGGCAACATCGAAATTGTGCGGATGGTACTGTAATTTACGGGTCGGCAAGGCGCCTCTGACTGACGGTTTGCCGACGTTTTCCTCAGCGTTACTCTCTTTAGCGGGCTCTCGTTTTGTCAGTTGAAACCCTCTTTGTCCGTCAGTCCGGTCTGTGCGACTGGCAATCTGTCTCCGACGCCATGCATCACTACACCGACCAGCGCGACGACCAGAGTCGTGACGAAATCTGGCTGGTCGAACATCCACCGGTCTTTACTCAGGGCCAGGCGGGAAAAGCGGAGCATCTGCTGATGCCAGGCGATATACCGGTGGTACAGAGCGATCGTGGCGGTCAGGTGACCTATCACGGGCCGGGACAGCAGGTGATGTACGTCCTGATCGATGTGAAACGCCGTAAACTCGGCGTGCGCCAGCTGGTGACCATTCTGGAAGAGACGGTGATCGCAACTCTGGCAACATTCGGCGTCAGCGCCCGCGCCCGCGCGGATGCGCCGGGCGTCTATGTCGGGGAAGAGAAGATCTGTTCACTGGGATTGCGCATCCGCAAAGGCTGCTCGTTTCATGGCCTGGCGTTGAATGTGGCCATGGATCTGTCGCCTTTCCTGCGCATCAATCCCTGTGGTTATGCCGGGATGAGCATGACCCAGCTAAAAAATTTCCAGCCAGAGGTGACGACGGAGCAGGTACGCGCTCCGCTGGTTAGCGCCTTTGCGCGGCTGTCAGGTTATGAAAATGTTGAATGGATATCAGGCGACCTCCCTGTTAAGCCTTAGCGCAGAATGCGAATTTACAAATATGTAACGTATCCGCGCTGACTGTGGCTGCTTCGCAGGCGATGTGATGATATAATTTTTGCACTTTTTTAAAATAAAGTTGAAAGCCCCCTTCCCGGTTTGATTGGGAACGCTTTCAAATCGCAATCCGACCGGAACCTGCTGATTTATGAGTAAACCAATTCAGATGGAACGCGGCGTCAAATATCGTGACGCAGACAAAATGGCGCTGATCCCGGTGAAAACCGTGGCTGTTGAACGGCAGGAGATGTTGCGTAAGCCGGAATGGATGAAAATCAAGCTGCCAGCTGACTCCAGTCGTATTCAGGGCATCAAAGCCGCGATGCGTAAAAACGGACTGCACTCGGTCTGCGAAGAGGCGTCCTGCCCTAACCTGGCCGAATGCTTCAACCACGGCACTGCCACCTTTATGATCCTTGGCGCAATCTGTACCCGTCGTTGTCCGTTCTGCGATGTGGCACATGGCCGTCCTAATGCACCCGATGCGAATGAACCCGCAAAACTGGCGCAGACGATTGCCGATATGGGCCTGCGTTATGTGGTGATCACTTCAGTTGACCGCGATGATTTACGTGACGGTGGCGCTCAGCACTTTGCCGACTGCATCAGCGCGATTCGCGAAAAAAATCCCACCATCAAAATTGAAACACTGGTGCCGGATTTCCGTGGCCGTATGGATCGCGCGCTGGAGATTCTCACCGCGACGCCACCGGATGTGTTTAACCACAACCTGGAAAACGTGCCGCGCGTCTACCGTCAGGTGCGTCCGGGCGCTAACTACGAGTGGTCACTGAAGCTGCTGGAGCGTTTCAAAGAAGCACATCCGCATATCCCGACCAAATCGGGTCTGATGGTTGGCCTGGGTGAAACCAACGCCGAAATCGTGGAAGTGATGCGCGATCTGCGTCGCCACGGCGTCACCATGCTGACGCTGGGCCAGTATCTGCAGCCGAGCCGTCACCACCTGCCGGTTCAGCGCTACGTCAGTCCGGCTGAATTCGATGAGATGAAAGAAGAAGCGATGGCGATGGGCTTCACCCATGCCGCGTGCGGTCCGTTTGTCCGCTCTTCCTATCATGCGGACATGCAGGCCAAAGGCGAAGAAGTGAAATAAACACGCCTCTGCTATCAGACGCCTGAAAAACAAAAAACCAGACTGGAAACAGCCTGGTTTTTTTATAGGTGCCTGAAATGGCCTGAAATAAAAAGTAACAGTTATTTGCAGCAAATAACCGATTAATCTTTATGAACGACGCGTTCTGCAGGCACGTCTTCAGCCGTTGTTCGGGTTGCACTGGTATCTTCGTCTTTCATGGCTTTTTTGAAGCCCTTAATAGCGGAGCCCAGATCGCCACCCAGTGAGCGCAACTTGTTGGTACCAAAAAGCAGTACGATAAGCGCACCGATAATCAGCAGCTTGGCAATACTGATACCTTCCATATTTAACCTTTCAACTTTATCGAATCACGGTGACTGTTATTTACGCGCAGTTTGCCTGTGGCTACAAGTGGAATCTGTAACAGAGTAAGTAAGCACTCAGATGAAGCGGCTGAGAAACGCCTGAGTTCGTGGATGCTGCGGATTCGCAATCACCTCTTCCGGCGTGCCCTGCTCCACCACCACTCCCCCATCCATAAAGACGACGCGATCGGCGGCTTCCCGCGCAAAACTGATTTCATGGGTCACTACGATCATCGTTAATCCCTGATCGGCCAGGGTACGCATGGTCGCCAGGACTTCTCCCACCAGCTCCGGATCGAGCGCCGAGGTCGGCTCATCAAACAACATCAGTTGCGGTTTGATCGCCAGCGCCCGCGCAATCGCCACACGCTGCTGCTGTCCACCCGACAGGTGACGCGGCCAGGCGTCCGCTTTATCACTTAATCCCACTGTCGCCAGCAGCGATCGGGCATGGGCCATCGCTTCCTGACGTGGGAATTTATGCACACCGATGGGCGCTTCAATGATGTTCTGCAGCACCGTCATATGCGGATAGAGATTGAACTGCTGAAACACCATGCCAATTTTCTGACGCTGACGGGCAATCTGGCGTGGCGAGAGCCGGTGCAGCACCTGCCCTTTCAGCACATAGCCAATCTGCTCTTCGCCGACCCGAATCGATCCGGCGTTCATCTCTTCAAGGTGATTGATGCAGCGCAGAAACGTGGATTTGCCGGAACCGGATGGCCCGAGAATCACAACGACTTCTCCGGGATAAACATCCAGATCGATCCCTTTCAAAACCTGATTATCGCCATAATTCTTCTGCACGTTGCGGGCACAGACCAGGGGTTCACTCTGACTCATCGCTCCTCCTGCTGGGGTTGCGCATTACCTGCTACGGCGGCGGCGCGTCTGGGGACGCTGGCCACCCGGCGGGTGCCACGCGCGTAATAGCGCTCGATAGCGGACTGGCCCAGATTGAGGATCGAGGTGATCAGCAGATACCAGATCACCGCCACCATCAGCATCGGGATAATCTCGAAGGTGCGGTTGTAGATCGCCTGCACCGAGTAGAGCAGATCGCCCATTGCGATCACGCTGACCAGCGACGTCGCCTTGATCATGCTGATCAACTGGTTGCCGGTGGGCGGAATAATTGACCGCATCGCCTGCGGAATAATGATGCGTCGCAACGCCCGCGACCGGCTCATGCCAAAGGCTTGTGTGGTCTCCACCTGACCGTTATCCACCGACAGCAGACCGGCGCGGATAATCTCTGCCATATAAGCCGCTTCATTGAGTGCCAGCCCGGCGATAGCTGCCGTCAGCGGCGTAATCAGATCGTTGGTGTTCCAGCTGGCCAGCGTAATGTCGGTCCACGGCAGCGTCAGCGACAATGCGGGAAACAGCGTGGAGAGGTTGTACCAGAAGATCAGCTGCACCAGCAGCGGCGTGCCCCGGAAGAACCAGATATAGAGCCCGGCGACGCCGCGCAGCAGCCTGTTCTCAGAGAGCCGCCAGACACCCAGCAGCAGACCCAGTAGTGTTCCCAGTATCATCGACACGACCGTCAGCCCCAGAGTAACCTGCAACCCTTTCAGCACGGACTCTTCGGTAAACCACTTCAGCACCACCTGCCATTCAAAGTTCGGATTGGTCGCCACCAGCCACAGCAGATTCGAGCCGATGACCAGCACCAGAATCCAGCTGATCCAGCGTCCGTAAGTGGGCGCACTGCGGGCGAACGCCACGTCGCGCAGTTGCGCCTCGCCACTGTCATCGCGGTGTAGATGGCGAGGCGGGCTCATTTGCTGGCCTCTTTCGCCAGATTCAGTCCAGGTGCCTGGGTCATGTTGCCCTCAAGCTGCCACTTTTTCATGATCGCCGCATAGGTGCCGTTCTGATACAGCGCTTTGTAGGCATCCAGGACCACCTGACCCAGTGGTGAGCCTTTGGGAACGACCGTGCCCTGGAAGATATCGCCAAAACCGTTTTTCTGCCCTTTGCCCGCCAGCTCAAGTTGCCCTTTCGCCTGATTCACAAAGTAAGTCAGCGGCGCCTGGGAAGAGAAAAACGCATCGGAACGTTTAGAGCGCACAGCCAGAATAGAGGATGGCTGATCGGTAAAGGCCTGCACCGTCACTGCCGGTTTCCCGTCGGCCACACACTGGGCTGACTGCTTACGGATGACCTGTTCTGCCGAACCGGCCGCCATCACGGCTATGCGCTTGCCACAGGTGTCATCCAGCTGATTGATTTTTGCCGGGTTGCCCTTCTGCACACCGAACACCACAAACTCCTGCACAAAATCGATGAAGTCCACTTTCTGCTGACGGTCCGGATAATCCCCAATCGGGCCAATCGCCAGCTGGTAACGGCCCGCATTAATGCCGGTGAGTACGCCTGACAGACCGCTCACCGTCGCGTGCTCGATCTTCACGCCCAGCAGTTGCGCCAGCGCGGTAGTTAACTCGGCTGAGGCCCCCTCCATTGAGTGCGGACCATTAACGATTTCATAGGGCGGAAATGAACCGTTGTTCACGGAAATCATTTTGCCCGCTTTTTTGATCTCATCCGGCAGCCGATCGTGCAGGGCCTGGTCAACTTTTTGCACCGGAATAGCGTCGGCAGCCTGCGCCAGGGAAGCAGTCAGCCCCAGCGCCACGATTAAGGCGGTAGCTCTCTTCGTCATAATGGATTCCTGGTTCAGCGGATCAGTTGAGTTCGGGACGGGCGAAGCGTCGGTTCTCCAGCACCGGCAATACCTGGCGGGCATAGGCGACGCGCTCAGGATCGAGGTCGGCAAACAGCAGTGCTGGCGACTCCGCCGCATTCGCCACCGCGACACCCAGCGGATCGACCACCATACTGTTGCCGATATTGCGTGGGCCACACTCGCCCACTGCCACCATATAGCAGGTATTCTCCAGCGCACGGGCGCGGGTCAGCAGTTCCCAGTGCATCTCTTTCAGCGGACCTTTAACCCAGGCAGCGGGCAGCACCAGGACGTCTGCACCATCCAGCACCAGCCGACGCGCCAGCTCCGGGAAGCGCACGTCATAGCAGGTCATTAATCCGACCTTCATACCCGCGACTTCAATCAACGGCGGGATGACGTGGCCCGGATTGACCCGCTGCGACTCCTGCATTGCAAAAGCATCGTACAGATGCAGCTTTTCATAAGCGGCGATGATCTCACCGTTGCGGATAGCGACCAGCACGTTGAGCGCTTTCTGCTGTTCGGTGGGAACATGAACGCTCATCATGGTGGTCAGCGCCGTGTGCTTACTGGCAGCCAGCAGCTGGCTCAGGAAAGGGCCATCCAGCGGCTGCGCCGCCTTCAGTACTAAATCGGGGTCGGCAATATCACGCGCCAGTACGCCTTCCGGCAGGACCAGCAGATCGGCTCCCCCTTCTGACGCCCGCTGCATTAAGTCCAGACAGATACGGGCGTTGTCCTGCCATTCACGGCTCACCGCAAATTGTCCCAGTGCCACTTTCATCATTTCACTTCTCCCGCAGCGGCCGGAAACATCGCTTCCGGCGTCAGTAATTGGTGGGTCAGCCCCTGCTGATAGAGCTCGCGGCCAAAGTCCGCAATCATCTTCCTGTTAGCGCTAAAACCATTCTGATTCCAGTCCGCCGGTAATTCCTGCGCAGTGCGTCGCAAATCGTCCAGCAGCCACGGCGTGGTGTCGGCATATTTCTCTCTCTTCTGCATCCACAGCTGGTAAGAGCGATCGATGACCTCACTTAACGCCGCAGGCAGCCAGGGATGCTCCGCCGCCAGCGCCGGTTTAAGCGCCAGAATGTGAATGCCCGGCACGTAGCCGACCCGGTTGAAGTAGTCCCGCTCCGCCTGATAAAAATCGGTCTGCAGCTGCCGCAAACCCGAATCAGGCAGGAAAAAGCCCTCCGGCATAAACGGCGTGAAGATGGCATCCAGCTCACCCGCCTGCAGCATCTCTATCAGCGGGCGTTCGCCGGGAGCCGTTTCAATGCGGCCCGGCCGGCCAAATCCCGCCAGCCGATCGACGATCGGATGATCGGCTGTAAGACGGCCTGCATACCAGAAGACATCATCAATTTCGACGCCTGCTTCACGCAGCACCGTGCGTGTCCAGGTATTGCCCGAATCCTGCCAGCCGGTGACGCCAATTCGTTTGCCTTTCAGCTCTGCTGGCGTAGTGATGGGGCTGCTGGCGGTGGTAATAATGCAGCGCTGGCGGAAGCCGCGCATCAGGAAGTGCGGCAGGCCGAGCAGTGATTCGTCGCCTCTGGCACGGCTTTGGGCGTAACGGCTGAATGAGACTTCACCGGCGTCGTAATCGGGGCTGGTCGCCAGGTCATTCACCAGCGTGCCGACGCGGTCGATCTGTAACTCGAAGCCTTCCGGTCTGATATCGCCCAGCGCCAGTGGGGTGAAATAATCCCAGTCGCGTACCGCCAGTCTGATGAGTAGCCTTGCCATGATCTCTCCGTTTACGCTGCGCCGTTGGGACGCTCATAAATAGTGCTTGAATTTGATACTAGATCCGGAATACTTATCTGAACAATCACTATTATGTTACTGAACAAAGTATTTTCTTATGACAGAGAGCGTCGACCTCAACTGGTTTTGCAGCCAGATAAAATCGCCTTCCGTGAAAGGCATCGCCCAGGCCGCCTCCGTGCTGATTCGTGACGGACAGATTGCAACGGGTATGCAGATGCCTGCAGTGCGGGATATCGCGGAGCAGCTGGGTATCAGTCCGGCAACCGTTTCTGCTGCCTGGGCGCAACTGCGAAAGCAGAAAGTACTGGCGGGCAAGGGCCGCAGTGGTGTCTGGGTCAGTGGCAACACGGTGATGCCGCGTCCGATTCGCTTTGAGAAGATTGGCAACTACGGCGAAAACATCCGGGCTGACCTGACTCTGGCCTCGCCCGACCCCGCCCTGCTGCCTGATCTGCAGCGCGCGCTGCAGGCGGCCCTGCACTCACCCCAGCTCAACAGCTACACCCGTGAAGCGATTTCAGCGCCGCTGCTTCAGGCGATTAAGCCGCGCTGGCCCTACGCGGCAGAAGCGTTTCTGGCAACGGATGGCGGCTTTGATGCGATGAACCTGCTGGTGCAGACTCTGGTTTCGCCGGGCGACCGGGTAATTATTGAAGACCCGACTGCAACCCGGCTGCTCGATATGCTGGATAACGTTGGCGCAGAAATCCTGCCGCTGGCGTGTGATGAGCAGGGTCCGCTGCCTGAAGTCCTGTCTGTTCTGCTGGAGCAGGCACCGGTGATGCTGATCTATCAGCCCCGCACGCACTCTGCTACCGGGAACAGTATCAGCGCGGCGCGACGTCTGGCGCTGGCGCAGGTTCTGCAAAAGAGCAGCACGCTGATCGTTGAGGATGATGGGATTGGCGATCTCTCCGCGGAAGCGAGCTGGAGCCTGGGCGTCTGTTTTCCTGAGCGAACGCTGCACATACGCTCGTTTTCAAAAGCCTACGGACCGGATCTGCGGCTGGCCGTGCTCTCTGCGACTTCGGAGATGGTCAGACGCATTCAGTCATGGCGAAATTTTGGCGTCAGCTGGACCAGCCGCATTCTGCAGGATGCGGTCGCATGGCTACTGGAGGATGAGGAGACGCAACGGCAGATTGCAAACGCACGCGCCATCTACCGGCAACGACGCGAAGCAATGCTGGCGTCGCTGGCGCAGCGCGGCCTCTCTCTGCCGCTTCGCGACGGGTTAAGCCTCTATATCCCGGTGGCGTCGGAGCAGTTTGCCATGATTACCCTGGCGGCCCGCGGTATTGCAGTCGTGCCGGGCGAGCGCTGCCGGCTTGGTCCCACGCAGTTTATTCGCGTCAGCATCGCCAGCCTCAGGGATGAACAGCGGGAGATGATTGCCGAGGCGCTGGTCATCGCCTCAGGACGAGAAGTTAACCCGCTTGCAGATCTTTGATGAGATAACAGGGTGACTCAGCATAGCCTTCGCGGGCGTAGAACTGATTCGCCTTGATACGTGACTGGTGGCAATGGACTTCCATGCGATCGCAGCCACGACGTGCCGCCAGCGCTTCGGCATGCTGAAGCAGCTGCTGGCCGACGCCTTTGCTGCGCTCACCCTCTGCAATACAGAAGTAACTGATGCGGGCAAAATCACCGGCCAGAGCCAGCTGAGGAATAAAATGCAGGGAAAGGAAACCCAGCACCTGACTGCCATGTTCCGCCACCAGCAGCGCTTCACTGGGATCGCTGCACAACTGTGCCAGACGCTGTTCTATAAAGCTTTCCGTGCCGCCGTAGCCTAACTCACTCAGCAAGGCACTCAACGCAAAACTGTCTTTCAACTCTGCCTGACGTATGTTCATCCTCTCTCCTCACTCACCGGGTTCTGTCGCACAGTTATATAGCGTCGCAAGCTAAAAAGCTGCATATCGGGTTGTTATAAATATGTTACGGGGATTTATTGTGAACCGCCGCGCAGTTTGTGCGGCAACAGGGACGATTAAGGAGGTTACGATGAAAGGGATGAAGCACAGATTACAGCCATAAAAAAACCCGCCATAAGGCGGGTTTTTAGAATTCTGACTGTTAACTTACAGACTGATAACGTTAGCAGCAGATGGGCCTTTAGCGCCGTCGGTGATTTCAAACTCTACGCGCTGACCTTCAGCCAGAGTTTTGAAGCCGTTGCTCTGGATTGCAGAGAAATGTACGAATACATCTTTGCTGCCATCTTCAGGAGTAATGAAACCGAATCCTTTAGATTCATTAAACCACTTAACGTTACCTTTGATCTTAGACATCTATATTACCTTTACATGAAAAATGGACACTAAACTGTGTCGGGGTCTAGTACAGCAATTGCTGAGGGATTTGTCCAGCATGATTTGATGAAAAAGTGATAAATATCGACTTTTCGTACATCCATCACACTTTCCTGCTTTTCGACTTGCGTAACCCCCCTCACCAGGTATCAGGCCGGTAACGTCCTCCTGCGGCTAACCTGCTGGAAAGGCGCACCTTTTCACTATTAAACAGTTACGTCATTGACGTTAAAAAGAAAAATCTTACCAAGACGTATTCCTGTTCTTACTGGCAGTCAGTGTCTCAAAAGAGACTCTTTTTGTCGTTCTGCCGAGCGTAATTCCCCTCTCCTGAATCCGAATTTTCTGCTTCAACCAGGCTCCGCGAGCCAGCTGGTGAATAAATGAGCAGAAAATCTTAAATTTCTTAACACAAATCCGCCTCACGTCCTGGCAAAAATGAGCCTGTCGTGCCATCCACACCAGTCAGGGCAGGCTTTTCGCAGATATTTTAGCCAACAAGAGAGAAACCTTGAGCAAGATCAATGAAGTGCTTTTTAGGGGCTGGATTCGCATTTGGCAACAAACAATCAACCTCATAAGAAACTACTTTTCTGATCGCCGTCCGGAATAGTATTACCTGGCAATAGATAACGTCCGCTTAAGCGGTCAGGGACGGGCATCCGTTAATGCAGGATTAAAGGAGGGTAAGACACAGGATGGTGATGAAGATACGCTGCAGCCAATGTGGAAGCGCCCGGTTCTTTTTTACCGATTACCGGGAGGGCCAGCGCAACGTTCATGGTGCCCGCTGTGCGAGCTGTAAAAAACGGCTGGATTCGCAGGATCTGCTGCCCAGGACGCCGATGGATCCCATTACACAGTCTCTTCTCGCCAGCCAGAAACCAGTGCGGGCACCTGATTAGGTGCCCGCTGTCGCTGAAGTTTTAACAGAAATCAGAAAATCAGTTTGAACACCCCGGTCAGGGTCAGCAGGCCGACGATAAAGATAATCGCGATAATCCACAGAATAATTTTCATTTCCTTTTCCCCTCACTGATTAGACACATTTCCTGTAAGCAGTATAGACAGGAAAATTTGTCATGCCGCTTCACTTAGGCCTCAACTGGTCAAAAGTTCACCGATTCTGCCCTTTATTTATATTCTGAGAGAGCGATCGCAACACCCATTATTACCGGCCCTCTTTCTTCGTTAACCTCCCCACTCCTGGCTAAAATTTAGGCGGCAAGGCAGGCCTCAGTAGTGATGAGATTGAAATGAGTCGCGAGGAGATCTTATGAGCACGATTAATACCAGCATGGGCCGCTACAGCCTTAAGGCCAAAAACAGCGGTAACCACATCAAAGGTTCTTTCGCCATCAACGATGAAGGCGGCACGCAGCTCTCTATGCAGGAGTTTGACGAGCACTACCTTGATGATGTGGTAAATAACGTGATCTACCCGGTCACCGGCGGCAACCGTGAAATTGCACGCGCGCTGCGGGAACAGATGGTGAAAGCCGGTTTTGAACCGCCTCACTAAGGCGTCAGATTGATGTGACAGGTTGGGCCGCACTTTGCGGCCCTTTTTATTTTGCAGGCTGCGTACGAGGTTAAAGCAGAGAGCCGCTGGCAGGGTTGCCAGCGGCCAGAGGTTAAATCACCCAGGAGAGCAGCAGACAACCCACCAGACCACAGACCGAAATAATGGTCTCCAGCGCCGACCAGGAGCGGATGGTTTCGCCAATGGTCAGGTTGAAATACTCTTTGAACAGCCAGAAGCCCGGATCGTTAACGTGCGAGAAGATCACGCTGCCGGACCCTACGGCGATCACCATCAGTTCCGGGCTGGCGCCACTGGTCACAATCAGCGGTGCCACGATGCCCCCGGCGGTAATCGCCGCTACCGTGGCAGAGCCCAGTGCAATACGCAGCACTGCGGCAATCGACCAGGCCATAAAGATGGGTGACAGCTGAGTCGAGTGCATCATGCTGGCGATATATTTATCCACGCCGCTGTCCACCAGTACCTGTTTGAAGGCCCCGCCACCGCCGATAATCAACAGCATCATGGCGATGATTTTGATCGAGTCGGTCAGGGTATCCATCACCTGCTCCATCGTGCGGCCGCGATTCAGTCCAAAGGTGAAGATCGCAATCAGCACGGCAATCAGCGTCGCCATCACCGGGTCGCCAAAGAACTCCGCATACGGCAGCAGCACGTGACCTTTTGGCAGCAGCATCTCCGCCACGGCACGCAGCGCCATCAGCACCACCGGCACCAGTGCCGTCCAGACGCTGACGCCAAAGCCGGGCATTTCCGCTTCGGTGAAGGTTTTCGGGTTATAGAGTCCCTGCGGAATCGGTTTGTCGATATTTTTCAGGAAACGGGCGTAAACCGGACCCGCCAGAATCACCGTTGGGATTCCCAGCAGCGTACCAAAAAGCAGTGTTTTACCCATATCAGCGTTAAACAGCGTGGCGATGGCGGTCGGGCCAGGATGCGGTGGAAGAAAACCGTGCGTCACAGACAAAGCAGCCGCCATCGGCACCCCGACATAGAGCAGCGGCACACGCGCCGATGCCGCCACGCTGAACACCAGCGGCAGCATCAGCACAAAGCCCACTTCATAGAACAGCGCAAATCCGACGATAAAACCGGTCAGCACCAGCGCCCACTGAATGTGCTTCGTACCAAATTTTTCAATCAGGGTGGTGGCAATACGCTGCGCGCCGCCACAGTCGGCCAGCAACTTACCGAGCATGGCACCAAAGCCCATGATCAGCGCCAGGCTGCCCAGCGTGCCGCCTACGCCCGCTTTGATTGAGGTAATGACTTTATTGACCGGCATGCCCTGCATCACGCCGACAGCCAGCGCCACCAGGATCAGCGCGATAAATCCATTGAGCTTAAAGCGAATCATCAGCAGCAGCAGTAGCGCGACGCCGATCGCCACATAGAGTAATGGCATAGCTTTTCTCCACCTTGTGCACCGAACCGAATTCAGTGTCGAATTATTATCATGATCCCCGGAGGGCGACAAAACAGTGCATCTGTAAGATGTTTACACATCCCGACAAACGCTGTTACCGATAACATGTTAAGGGTAACATCCGCAGGAAAGCACCACCCCGCCGGGGGTGAATTTCTGTTTTGCGAAGGTGATCAACTTTTTGCCGATGCGTTATCAGAAAGTTTGCCAGTGTCGACGCCGCGCTTTTCGTTACACTCAGATTTTAGCGAAATGTAAAAGGATGCGCTGGTGAGTGAGAACCTGAGTGAGCTGTACAGTAATCAACGAACCCTCTTTGGCCGGGGCAGCCTGGATAAGCTGGTGCCGCTGCTGGCCGCCCAATCACAGCCTACCCTGCTGTTTTGCGGGCAATCCTTCCTGCAGGGACCGGCCTATGCCCGGCTGAAAGCCGGACTCAACGATCACATCATCGGTTATGAAATTGTCAGCCATGAAGCCTCACCCGCCGAGATCGATGGCTGGGTGGCGCGCTGGCGCGGTCATGTCGATCGGGTGGTGGCGATTGGCGGGGGAAGCGTGCTGGACGCGGCGAAAGCGTTTAGCGCGATGATTCAGCATCCGTTGCCCACTGCCCGCTATCTGGAAAAAGTGGGTGATAGCGCGGTCCAGCCCATCACGCTGCCGCTGATTGCGATCCCGACCACCGCCGGGACCGGCAGTGAAGTGACGCAAAATGCGGTGGTAACCGACCAGCAGGATATTCAGATCAAAGCGTCGCTGCGCCATCCGGTCTTTGTGCCGGAGGTGGCAATCCTTGATCCGGATCTGCTGAAAGGCGCGCCTGATCACGTGCTGGCGACCTGCGGTATCGATGCCTTTACCCACCTGTTTGAGGCCTATCTCTCCAGCAAAGGCAACTTCTTCACCCGGCAGCTGGCGCTGACCGGCCTGCGTCAGTTTGTTCAGGCCTGGCCTGCACTGAATCGCGAGGATGCGGCTGGCGACGCGGCACGTGAGGCAATGATGATGGCCTCATGGCTGGGGGGAGTCAGTCTGAGCAGCGCGGGTCTGGGCGTGATCCACGGTATTGCGGGGGAACTGGGCGCGATTAAGCCGTTCCATCATGGCGAAGTCTGTGGGCGTCTGCTGTTTCCGTTCCTGGATCTGTTGTCCGACAGCGATCATCCGTTACAGCGTAAGCTGATGGCGGAACTGCATCCGCAGCTCTTTAGCGAAACCACGGACTCACCGGCACAGTTTCTGAAGCAGTGGCTGCAGCAGCAGGCGATCACCCCGTTCTGGCAGGAGGGTCCTTCGCTGAGCCACTCCGAAGCAGAGTGGATTCTGGCGCGAGCCAATAGTAAAAACTCGCTGGTGAATTACAGCCGCGAGCAGATGCAGATGATGATTGCGCAGGCCTGGCACATCACGGCGTGATCAATCCGCTGGCCTCCTTCACTGACCTGCCAGCCCTGGCAGGTCATACAAAGCCCGTCAGCTAAGCCTGCGTGGCGCTGAAAGGCCCCTCGCCTGCCAGCATCTGTTCAATCACCTGCAGCACGCCCTGCTCGTTGTTAGAGGGCGCTTCATAGCGCGCCGCCTGCTTCACCCGCTGTGGCGCATTGCCCATGGCAAAACTGAAGCCGGACTGTTTAAGCATCTCCAGATCGTTACCGCCATCGCCAAAGGCCAGCACCTGATCGTGCGTAATCCCCCAGCGTTGTGCCAGCAGATCCAGACCGTGCGCTTTATGATTTCCCGGCACGATCAAATCAACCGAGCCGTGACCGCTGGAGGTCGCTGCTACGCGGCCCTGATGCAGTCGCTCAATATCCGCCATCAGTGGCTCGATGTAGTCGTCAGAGAGATTCAGCGCGAACTTAAACAACCGGTCATCCTGCACGTCATCCAGATGATGAATCGGCTTCAGCCGGTGACAGTAATGGCGCATCTTCTTAAGCCAGGTCTCTTCCATGCCCTCGAAGTAGTAAGCGCTGTCACGTCCACACAGCAGGTAGCGCAGGCCCGGATAGTCGCCGTTTTGCAGCGTGTCGATCACCGCGTCGACATCCCGGCGTTCAAAGGCACCGCAGAACAGCTCCTCATCGCGATCGATAATCCATGCGCCATTCTCCGCCACAAAGGCGATATCGCTAGCGATCTCCGGGAAGAAAGATTTGAGCTGGTAATACTGATTGCCGCTGGCCACCACAAATTTGATGTCACGGGCGGTGAGTTGCTGATAGCAGGCGAGAAAGCGGGATCGATTGTACTGCTTGTTATCGTCCAGAAACGTGCCATCCATATCTACCGCAACCATCTTAACCGTCGTCATCATAACTCCTTACACAGGAAATTTCAGAGTGGAGTCTCAGGATAGCCGCTGGCGCAGCAAAACGGAAAGAAAGAGGGATGGCCTTAGCCATCCCCGAGATTATTGACAAACTCCGGCCCGGTAGCGGTAAGACCGAGCCTGCTTAGGGAACACGGTCAGATCGGAAAGACGCAAAAGCTGTCATCCATGACACGCTCGGCCCGCGCCATCCGTGGCGCGGGACGCTTCCCTCTTCTGACCGAGTTCCCTGCGCTTTTAGCTATTACTTTGCTGTCAGAGCAACCCTGATTGGGTTTGTCAGCAGTCAGGGATGGCCGCACAGCCATCCCCGGGGGATCAGTTCAGGGCGCTGTTCAGCACCAGCGCGGTAATGACACCAGTTGCAGCAGCAATCAGCACATAGTTGCCGTCGATGTTTGCCCAGTGATAACCGCGCGGCGGTTCACGCAGACCGCGTTCATGCCAGTCGGCGACACGGTAATGGTCGCCACGATACTCCTGAGGAATAGCATGGCCGCGACGGAAGTCGTGCCCCTGCCAGGCGAAATGGTCGCGGTCATTGCGGGCGTCTCTGCCACGGCGGTTATTATCCTGGTCATGACGACTGTTGTCGCGGCCACGATTCTGCTCAGGACCGCGATTATCAGAACGATGATCATCATTCTGATGCGGCACCGGCTTACGTTGCCCGTCATCGTGATCGTGATCGTCTGCCCGTGAGGCCTGAGAAAAGAGCGTGCTGCATGTCAAAAGTGAAGCGATAAGCGTGAGTGTTGTTTTTTTCATGATACTGCCTCCGAAAATAACGGCTGTTCAGGCACCGTTGATCGGCATGATGGCAATAATTAAGGCAGGAGACATCTGTAAAACTCTTAAAATCCGGTAACTTACACACTATTACGCTTACTTAGCGCTTTCTTAACACGGGTCATGCCCGGACATCTTTCCTGACGAAATCCAGATTAACCGGCCAGCCCGGGCATCACGCATCAGGCTGACCGGTTAAGAGTGATTATGGCGTGCTGAGGATCACCGGCGCGTCCGGCAGTCCGGTAAAGTGCGTCACGATATGGTGATAATCGGCCGTCGGATCCAGATCGCGGAACACCTCCGGATAGAGATCTTTTGCCAGGATTTCCATGCCGATGATGTTGTAAGGATGATTATAGAAATGGTGATAAACGCCATAAACCCGTTTCTGTTTCACCGGTTCGATCTGCTCCAGACCGGTGCGGCTCTGCAGGCGGTTGAAGGTGGCAGTCACCTCGGCCTGGCTGGCACCGTAACCAAACGGCAGCACGTTGCTGTTCGGGCGTTTAGAGCCGGTCATGATGTAGACGTCCGGCTTCATGGCGATGATCTTCTCCAGCGACACAAAGCCGGAACTGCCGGGCAGCAACGCGGAGCCGATATTTTTTCCACCGACCGCTTCTACCAGCCCGCCCCAGCCGTTGTGACCGTGGGTAAAGCAGCAGTTGTCGCTGTTACCGGCAATCGGCTCAATAAACACCGTCGGCTTGTGCTGCACCTGCGCAATTTTCTGCTGAAGCATCTCCCAGCGCTGCTGGTAAAAATCGGCGTAGGCTTTTGCTTCGGCTTCGCGGTTCAGAACGGTACCCAGCACTTTCACGCTCTTCAGGGTGTTCTCTTTCGGATGAAGCTCATCATCCAGGAACAGCACCGGGATGTGCAGGTTTTTCAGGGTCGCCAGCACGCCCGACTGCGTCAGGGCCGGTTTGGCGCGCAGCTGCGCAATCATCATATCGGGCTGCTTCGCCAGCACGCTCTCCAGATTGACCTGCCCCTGATCGTTAAAGCCCATGTCCACAATCGATGCCGCCTGCGGCCAGCGCTGCTTCAGCAGGTCCCAGGTCTGAGTATCCTGCTTTTTCGGCAGGTTGTTCCAGGCGACGACGCGCTGAAACGGATTCTGTCGATCCAGTAATGCCAGCGCCATCACATCGCGTCCGTCCTGCAAAATCACATGCTGCGGCTCTTTCTGCAGCGTAATTTTCTGACCATCCATATCGGTCACGGTGACCGGATAGGTGGTGGCCGCACAGGCGGTTGAGAGTAAAAGTGTGGTGGCAGCCGCTATCCCGATTTTCATTTGTCTCCTGTCCTTTAAAGGAATAATAATTATTCGCGTTTACTTTACCATGCGAAAAAGTAACAAATGTAAATATTGCTGACCAGATGCTACTGAGAGAGCGGATTCATGGCGCGGCTGCAGGATTACATTACGGGAGCGATGTCGCTGAATGGCAGTAGAGTCACAGGGAGAATGGCGAATGGCGGGAAGACTGGCAGGCGCATCTCCACGGGAGGGAGATGCGCCTGCTGGCTCAGGTTTACTTCACCAGCGAATAGAAGATCGCAGAGATAGCAATCAGTCCGATCAGCACCACAAACAGATTGCTGATGTGACCGCTGTACTTCCGCATTGCGGGCACCTTCTGAATGGCATACATCGGCATCAGGAACAGGATCATGGCAATAATCGGTCCGCCCAGCGTCTCAATCATGCCGAGAATGTTCGGGTCCAGCGTCGCCACCAGCCAGGTGGTCAGCAGCATAAAGAGTGCGGTCAGGCGATTCAGTCTGGCGGGCGCGATGGTTTTACCGCGACTGCGCAGCGCCTTATTGACCATGCCGTTGAACCCTTCGCGTGCACCCAGATAGTGACCGAGGAACGATTTGGTGATCGCCACAATCGCTATCAGCGGCCCCATCCAGGCAATCATCGGCACCTTAAAATGGTTAGCCAGATAGGAAAGAATCGTGATGTTCTGCGCCTTGGCGGCGAGTAAATCCTCAGGCGACAGGCTCAGTACGCAGCTGAACACAAAGAACATCACCGTCACCACCATCATCAGGTGCGAACAGGCCAGAATGCGCGAACACTTTTTCTCAGCGGCATCGCCATACTCTTCGCGCTTCGCCAGCGCAAAGGAGGAGATGATCGGCGAGTGGTTAAACGAGAAGACCATCACCGGAATCGCCAGCCACAGTGTCATCCACAGGCTGCTGCCTGCGGGCTGAACGTTCAGCGTCGAAAGTACCGCGCCGTGCCAGTGCGGAATCAGGTAGCAGGCCATCAGCATCAGCACCGCCACAAACGGGTAAACCAGCACGCTCATCGCTTTGACGATCATCTTCTCGCCGAAGCGCACGATGCTCATCAGTCCGACAATCAGCAGCAGCGACAGCAGCACACGCGGCGGCGGTACCAGGCCGAGCTGATGCACCATCAGGCTCTCGACCGTGTTGGTAATCGCCACGCTGTACATCAGCAGAATCGGGTAGATAGCGAAGAAGTAGAGCAGCGTAATCAGCTTGCCCGCACCGACGCCAAAATGCTCCTCGACCACCTCGGTGATATCACCGGCTGGATTTTTACCGGAGAGGACAAATCGGGTCAGCGCGCGGTGCGCAAAGAAGGTCAGCGGGAAGGCCAGCACCGCCATGATGATCAGCGGAATCAGCCCGCCGACGCCCGCATTAATGGGCAGGAACAGTACACCAGCGCCAATCGCCGTGCCGTATAAACCCAGCATCCACATGGTGTCGGTTTTACGCCATCCCGTATCGACGTCACTCTCAAGCGCGCCCAGCGTGCCAGTTTGCGTGGTTTTCATCAGATTTTCCGTGTTAAAAGCCGCCATTAACCTGAGCCGTCAGACAGGTAAAGGTCTGCCCCGCTCTCCGCCTCAGCTGCAACCGGATCAGAAAAGCGTGATGCTGACCCGCCCGTGCATAGGTAATCGATTGCGTGCGCCACTTTTTACACTACCTGACGATAAAAGTTCAAGCCGTGCAGATAAACACGCATGGATCGGCTAAAAAACCGTCAGGTTGTGCAACGTGACTGCGCGACGATCATGCCATCTTTGTGGCGGTTTTACTGCCCCTGAAAAGGTGATCCCTGTAACGATTCAGCGCAACGGGCTACGCTTAAACGGACGCTGTCGCGATCGCACAGCCGCAAAGGAGATAAAAATGAAAATTGCCTGCCTGGGATGGGGATCGTTAATCTGGAAAACCGGTGCACTGCCGGTCGCCAGTCAGTGGCATCATGATGGCCCGGAGATCCCGATTGAGTTTGTGCGCATCGCGGACGGCGGCGAGTTGTCGACCGCGATCTGCCTGAATGCCCGTCCGGTGCCGGTTTTATGGGCCTGGCTGAACACGGCGTCACTGGAGAGCGCCTGTCGCGCACTGCGCCTGCGTGAGGCGATCCCGGACAGCCGTGCCGATGGCATCGGGATGATGACGGTAACAGAAACCTCGGTGGGACCACTGGCGGAGTGGGCGCAGGCGAAAGGCATCGAAGGGGTAATCTGGACCGGTCTGCCTGCCCGCATGGCGGGTGTCGAAGGCCAGATCCCGACGCTGGATGACGCGCGACACTACCTGCAGAGTCTCACCGGTGAAACGCGTGAGCACGCGTATAACTATATCGATCAGGTTCCGGCACAAATCGACACGGCTTATCGTCGTGCGTTTGCCGATCTGACACGCTGGCAGCCCGACTCTGCCCCCGTGACGGTCGCCATCACCCAGTTGCATCTGCCCTCTCCAGAGGTTTAAAACAGGCCATCCTGCTGCACCGCTCGGCTTACTCTTCAAAGGGTTACTACACTTCAGACGGGTTGCGATTTCAGGTTCCCTGAGTCTTTCCCGCGGGTAGCCACGCCTTCTGGCCGGGCCGCCATCCCTTTGTCAGCAGGAGATGAACAGATGAAAGCATTAACGTATCACGGCCCCCATAAAGTCAGCGTGGATAACGTGCCCGATCCGGGTCTGGAAGCCGCCGATGACATTATTCTGCGCGTGACCGCCACCGCCATCTGCGGTTCAGACCTGCACCTCTATCGCGGCAAAATCCCTGGCACCGGGCACGGCGATATCTTTGGTCATGAGTTTATGGGCGAAGTGGTTGAGGCTGGCAGCGCGGTGACCGCCGTCGCCAAAGGCGATCGGGTGGTGATCCCGTTCGTTATCGCCTGTGGCGACTGTTTTTTCTGCCTGATGAGCCAGTATGCTGCCTGTGAAAATACCAACAGCGGACGGGGAGCCATCCTGAATCGCAAGAACATCACCCCACCTGCGGCGCTGTTTGGTTTCAGCAAACTTTATGGCGGTGTGCCCGGCGGTCAGGCGGAATATGTCCGGGTGCCGAAAGCGAATACCGGCCCGTTCAAAGTGCCGTCGGTACTGTCGGATGAGAAAGTGCTGTTCCTTTCAGACATTCTGCCCACCGCCTGGCAGGCCGTTAAAAACGCCGAAGTTAAACCTGGCTCCAGCCTGGCGATTTTCGGTGCCGGCCCGGTTGGCCTGCTCAGTGCCGCCTGCGCCCGACAGCAGGGTGCCGAACAGATTTATATGATTGACCACAACAACTATCGCTTAAACTTTGCCCGCGAGCGCTACGGCGTTATCCCGATTAACTTCGATGAGATCGATGACCCGGCAGGCTGGATTATCGAGCACAGCACCGGCAATCGCGGTGTGGATGCGGTGATTGATGCCGTCGGTTTCGAGGCGAAAGGCAGCCTGACTGAGACCGTGCTCACCAATCTCAAGCTGGAAGGCAGCAGTGGTAAAGCGTTGCGTCAGTGTATTGCCGCCGTGCGACGTGGCGGTATCGTCAGCGTGCCGGGCGTCTACGCCGGATTCATTCACGGCTTCCTGTTTGGTGATGCCTTCGATAAAGGGCTGACCTTTAAGATGGGACAGACGCACGTGCATGCTTATCTGCCTGACCTATTGAAGCTGATTGAGCAGGGCCATCTGACGCCGGAAGAGATTGTGACCCACCATCTGCCGCTGGAAGATGCCGCTCGCGGCTACGATATTTTCGCCAAACGCGAAGAGGAGTGCCGCAAGGTGATTCTGGTGCCTGGCATGGCGGCGACACAGGCCACGATCTGATCGCCTGACCCTGAACGGGTCCCCGGCAGAGCACTCTGCCGGGATTGTCTTGTTAATATGGCTTACGTTCCAGACTGCTTCTCCACTCCCGTCTCTCCAGCAAATGTTCATCCGGCGAATCCGCCGTATCCACCTGACTCCCCTGCTCCAGCAATCGCGCACTGCGTGAATGGGGATGACTTTCGCTAATCACCTGTTGTGAAAACGCGCCAAACGATAACAGCAAAAACAGTACTGCACTGGCCAGCCTCACCTTCATACGCACACCTCTTTGAAAACGGTGTCGCTATGCTGCCCGAAGGGTTTTCATTTTCTGTCAGTAACAGGCAAAGTTATGTGGGAAGCGGGAACAAGCTGCGACGGGTTTAACTGCGGTTCAGGATAGCCCGTCAGAATAGTTTTTAAGTTTCCCCGCTTACCGTCCGTTTCCCTTCAGGAAGATGCTATTGAACATCAATCAGTTTGATCAGCCGGTCGGTGAGGCTCTGCCAGACTGGCAACCCGTCACCCGACCGCCCCGCACGCCACTCACCGGTCAGCACTGCCTTCTCGTGCCACTGAGCGTGGATCATGCGGAATCGCTGTTACAGGCCTTTATGCTGGCACCGGACGATCGTGACTGGACCTGGCTGAGCGCGGAGCGGCCCGCCTCACTGCCGCAGATGCAGCGCTGGATTGCAGATAAAGTGGCGGATGCGGCTCTGGTGCCCTTCACGGTCTGCACGCCGAATCAGCAGCCCTGCGGTGTGGTCTGCTTTGCCAGCATTGAGCCCGAACATGGCACCCTTGAAATCGGGCACGTTACCTGGTCGCCGCTGATGCAGCGCAGTGTGATAGGCAGCGAGGCGATTTATCTGCTGCTGCAAAAGGCTTTCTCACTCGGCTACCGGCGGGTGGCGTGGCGCTGCGATTCCACCAATGTCGCGTCCCGACGCGCAGCAGAACGGCTCGGCTTCCGCTTTGAGGGGCGTTTTCGTCAGGTGATGACGCGAAAACAGCGCAACCGCGATACCGACTGGCTCTCAATGATTGATGGTGAATGGCCCGGGGTTCAGCACGCCCTGAGCGACTGGCTGAGCGCGGATAATTTCACCGCTGACGGTCAGCAAAAGCGCCCACTCAGCGCCTGCTTCGCTGGGGTTAATCGGGGCGATGCAGACGCGACAAGCCAGGAGCGCTGAGGCCTTTAATGCAGCCGACGCACGCTCAGTGCCGCAGACCAGCGCTGTCGCTGGCAGCGCGGACAGACGGCCTGCTGCTTCGCTTCTATCCTCTGCGTCTGGCCGCAATGGGTGCAGGCGTAGAGCGCGCTGACCGGCATGGTGCTGTAATCCTGCCGGTGCTCCGGCGGCAGGATGCTTAACCCGGCGCGCATCTCATCGTCATCGTAGAAATAGAGGCTGAGCTGACCATCCACCTCCACCAGCGCCAGCCGGATCTGCCCCAGATGTTCCACGCCGCTCTGGCGCAGTTCCATAAAGAACTCATCTTCAGAAATATTCAGCCGATCCAGACTCTCCAGCACATACAGCCCGTCTTTAATCAGCGTGATAACGTCCCCCTGAATAAGCCGTGAAAAGCGCGAGCTGTGCGACGTCAGCCAGGTCGTGAAGCGGTAGAGCGCCAGCAGGACTACAAACACCATAATGACCGGCAGCACCGGCACATCATCGTAAAACGTGACGTCACCGGACGCGGAACCCAGCGTCAGGATCACCACCAGTTCGAACAGCGACAACTGGCGCACGCCGCGCCGTCCTGAAACTTTCAGAAAGGTAAAAACCACCAGATAGGCGATCAGGACACGCGCCACCACTTCAAATAAAAAGGTGGCCGGTTGATCGTTGAGTAAGAAACGGTGCCAGTCGAATGAGAACATAGTCTGCTAAACATCCTGTTTTAAAGGGGCGCACATCGTTACAGCCGCCCAATGATGGCCCGCAGATTCAGGCCAGTGATAAGTAAATCTTGTCGCCAGTCCGCCAAAAGGCAAGCGAAGCAGTAACGTGAAAGCAGTCGAGTCTGACCGCTCTGCATGTTGAGGAAAAGGTTCACAAAGCTGAAAATAGCGCTGATTCTGTTCACGCTGCGCTTATCGAACATCTCATAAAATTTAATCCAGAAACTTCCCGTTTATGGCTGACTGATTTTTACCGCTACGCTTTTTTCTTTTCACTTCAGTAAGTTGCTAACCACCCCTTCACACCTATACTTTCCAGTAAGGCTTCCGCAAACCCGATAACATCCAGAGAAGCCGGCCTTTTCCTGCCGATAGCGCCGCACGTAGATACCGGCTATCTCACTCGTCAAGATCGCCACAGGACCTGATGCCTGTCCCTCAGTGGCTGTACCTTATGGCAAGGATCGCCCATCCGTTCAGAGTGGTCAGATCGTCCAGTCTGCAATGCAAACCTCACGCCCTGACCCGTTTCGCGACGGCTCGTCAGCGGGAAGCGTTTTGCTTTTTTCCGGGAGATGCCATGACGCCCTTTACCAGTTTCTGGCAGGCCGGCTACGAAGGAGCCGACCATATCAATCCTGCCGGCCTTGCGCTATCGATGAACGATCTGAACCAGCATCAGGCGCGTGTAGCAGAGGACTATGGCGCGCTGGCCCACTTTTCCATCTGCACGGTGCGCGAAAGCGTCGGCTGGCGCTTATGTGAACGCGATGACTGCTATGACTTCTCGACGGTCGCCGCCCGGATGCAGGCCGCAGAGCAGCAGGGCATCCAGATAAGCTGGACGATCTGTCACTACGGCTGGCCTGCAGGCGTCAGCCTGTTTGACCACGACTTTGTCAGCCGTTTCGCTGCCTTCTGTGGCGCACTGGCCCATTTCCTGGCTCCCTGGTATTCGCAGCCGCCGGTCTACGCCCCGATGAATGAGATCTCCTTTGTCAGCTGGGGCATCTCGGTGGGGCTGTTCGCCTGTGAGGCAATCCCGGCGCCGGATCGGGCGGATGCCGCCAAGCAGCAGCTGGTGCGCGCCACGCTGGCCGCCTGTGATGCAATCTGGCAGGCCGATCCGCGCGCCCGTTTACTGCACTGCGATCCGCTGATCCATATCGTGCCCGATCCTGCCGATCCGGCCAGCGACGTGCTGGCGCGTGAGATGTGCGACACCCAGTATCAGGCGTGGGACATGCTCAGCGGCAGACGCAATCCGGAGCTGGGCGGTGCGCCCCGCTATCTCGATCTGATTGGCGTGAATTATTACCACGACAACCAGTGGGAACAGGGAACGAACCAGCGACTTTACTGGCATCTGGGCGACAGCCGCCGACTGCCGCTGCATCAGATGCTGCAACAGGTCTGGCAGCGTTATCAGCGGCCACTGCTGCTGGCAGAAACCAGCCACGTCGGCAGCGGACGCGGTGCCTGGATCAGTGGAATCACCGCACAGGTCGCGCAGGCGCAGCTGGCAGGCGCTGAACTGCTCGGCATCTGCCTCTATCCGATTCTCGATCGTCCCTTATGGGAGGAAACCACCTTCTGGACCCGCAGCGGTTTGTGGGATCTCGATCTGCTGGGGCCGGATCCTTACGCCCGCCAGTTACAGCAGCCTTATGCCGACGCCTTACAACAGGCGCAGCGCTTTTTGCAGCACCTCCAGTCCCCATTACATCCCAGCCAGGAGCACACCATGAAACCACCTGTTCTCATCGTTTTCAGCCATTTACGCTGGGGTTTTGTTTTTCAACGCCCGCAGCAGCTACTGACACGTCTGGCTCAGCACTATCGCGTGCTGTTTGTCGAGGAACCGGTCAGGCAGGCGGGGCCACCGGGCCTGCATCAGAGTTCGCCTGCCGCGAACATCACGGTGATCCAGCCGCATACCGACAGCGACGCGCCAGGCTTTCACGACAGCCAGATCGCCACGCTGCATCTGTTGCTGACGCCGCTGCTGGAAGAGGATGAACAGCCACTGATCTGGTTCTATACGCCAATGGCGCTGCCGCTGCTGACCCCGTTTGATCCGTCACTGGTGATTTACGACTGCATGGATGAGCTTTCCGCCTTCCGGAATGCGCCGCGCCAGCTGCAGCAGCGTGAATCCGCGCTGATGACCCGCGCCGATCTGGTCTTTACCGGCGGCTCCAGCCTCTATGAAGCGAAGCGTGATAAACATCCGCAGGTTTACTGCTTCCCCAGCAGTGTCGATGCCATCCATTTTGAGCAGGCGCGCGATCGCACTAACCGTCATCCGCTGCAGGATGCGATTCCGCCGCTGCGCCTGGGCTATTACGGCGTGCTGGATGAGCGCATCGACCTGCCGCTAATTGCGGCGTTGGCAGACAGCCATCCGGAGTGGCAGATCATTATGGTCGGGCCGGTGGTGAAAATTGATCCCGCCAGCCTGCCGCAGCGCGACAACATTCACTGGCTCGGCCAGCAGCCCTATCAGGCGCTGCCGCAGTTCCTGGCGGGCTGGGATGTCTGTCTGATGCCGTTTGCGATTAATGCCTCGACCCGCTTCATCTCGCCAACCAAGGTGCTGGAGTATATGGCGGCGCAGCTGCCGATTGTCATCACCGCCATTGTCGATGTCGCACGCCACTACGCCGAGGAAGTGGCGGTGGCAGAGACTCACGCAGAGTTTATTGCCGCCTGTGAAGAGGCAATAGCGATCGGTGCCGCAGAACGGCTGGCGCTGGCGGGACGGATGCAGGCCAAAGTGGATGCCACCTCGTGGGATCGCACCGCTGAGCAGATTCACGGACTGATCCAGCAGGCGCTGACGCAGCGTCAGCCTGCGCTGAAGTCAGCCAGCCAGACCTGCGCGCAGCCCAACGTCACGCGTTTAACACCAGCGATGCTGGAGAGCGAAGCCTTGCCGTGCCTGATTATCGGCGCCGGACCGACCGGGCTCAGCGCCGGTTATCACTATGGCGAAGGTGCCGTGCTGCTGGAGAAAAATAGCACCCCTGGCGGCTGGTGCCGCTAGATTGACGATCAGGGCTTCACCTTTGATTATGCCGGTCACATTATGTTTTCGCAGGACCCGTACGTGTTGCAGCTCTATGAAATGCTGCTGGGCGATAATCTGCACTGGCAGGCGCGTGAAGCCTGGGTCTACAGCGACGGCGTCTATACCCGCTACCCGTTCCAGTCTGCGTTGCACGGCTTGCCGGTCGAGGTGGTGAAAGAGTGCGTGCTGGGGGCGATTGAGGCGCGTTATGGCGAAACGGCGGCCGCCGCCGTACCGCTGGACCGGGCGCGGGCGCGACGGGATTGCTGTGCAGATGGCGCGATTCCTGATGAGGGCAGCAGCAGCGGCGTGGTGGAAGGCGAAGAGGATTTCCAGCACTTCATTATGCGCACCTGGGGCAAAGGCATCGCGCGTCACTTCGCCCTGCCCTACAACCAGAAACTGTGGAAAGTGCCATTAACCGATATGGAAACATCGTGGCTGGGCGGACGCGTACCCCTACCCGATCTGTCGCAGATCATCGATGGCGCGCTGCAACCGCTGGCGAAACCGGTCGGCCCCAATGCCCGATTCGGCTATCCGCTGCGCGGTGGTTTCCAGGCCCTGATGTCCGGCTTCCTGCCGCACCTGAAATGTACGCTGGAAACGAATACGACGCTGACCCGCATCTATCCGCAGGCGCATGTCGCGCTGCTGGCGGATGGTCGCCACTACCGTTATGAGCAGTTGATTAGCACCATGCCGCTGCCGGAGCTGATTAAACTGATGGGCGATGAGGTACCGCAGAGTGTGCAACAGGCAGCGCAGCAGCTGCAGTTTGTCTCAGTGCGCTGCGTGAATCTGGGGATCGGCCGGGCTGACCTGACCGAAAAGCACTGGATTTACTATCCTGGCGATACGCTGTTTCACCGCATCTTTGTGCAGGGCAATGCCAGTCCGCACTGCAACCCGCCGGGCGGTTTCGGCTTAACCTGCGAAATCACCTACAACGCGGCCAATCCGCTGCCGCTGGAGGGCGATGCGCTGATCGAGCGCTGCCGTCAGGATTGCATCCGGGTCGGCATGATTACTGAGGACGATCCGCTGCTCTGCGCCTCGGAGGTCGATATGCCTTATGCCTACGTGGTCTATGACCATGCGCGCAGCGATAACGTGGCGCTGATCCGCCAGTGGCTGCTGACCCAGGACATTCATCTGTCGGGTCGCTACAGCGAGTGGGAATATTACAACTCGGATCACGCCTTCCTGGCCGGGAAACGCGCCGCCGAAAATGTCCGGTTACAACATGTCAGCGCAGGAACCCTGGGCTGATCCGGCGCAGTCCGCTATGACAGTTGCTGGCTGCATTTTGCAGCTTTAAGCGATTGCAATTCAGTAACACGTTTTTCCGCTTTCCGGGTGGCATTGTATTTCGCAATGCCATTACCCAGCCCGAAATCCCCGACAAAGCCCAGCACGGTCAGTGCATCGAACTGGCCGGTCTGATCGATATCACTCTGCACGCTATGCGCTTTGACCAGTTCCTGATCCAGTGCGCTGCAGTTCAGTGTCGCGGTCTCTTCCGGCGTCACCGCAGCCGCCTGTGGATACTGCTTGGTGGCGCAGCCGGTTAATACCAGCGTCAGCAGCACCACTAAAAATGTCTGTTTACCCATTTTTCATTGCCTGTTTTTTGCCCGATTAAAAGGGTTATCGGCAGCATACACCAGGAACATGAGTCTCTGACCTACCAATAATGGTCGAAACCGCTACGCTAATGTAGGATCCAGCGCGCTGCAGTTACAGGCAGCCTGTTACCGACCGGAAGTCACGCAGCGAACGCACATTCTCCGTTCATCTTTTCTGCCAGATCTTTCAACCCATGAGGCATGACGTTGCCACCCGCAGCGTTTAAGAGCACAGCCTGACCGTTAATCCGTGACGAGGCATTCGCATAAGCGAAGCCGGATACAGAAAATTTTGCGCGTCGGGTTTATCAGAGTTTGTTCCAGATGAGGTTTTTCCATGCGTTTTAAAGGATTGAACATCGGATTTTTCATTTTGATTCTGGCTATCGCCACCGTCGCATTTTTTGACGTGCTTTCGCCCTATTTCTCGTCGATTTTATGGGCAGCGATTCTGGCGGTGATTTTCAATCCGCTGAAAACGTATCTCCGCAACCGACTGGGCGATCGTAATGGCCTCGCCGCGTTAATTACCCTGCTCTGTATCTGTCTGATTGTGTTCACGCCGCTGGCCATTATCGCCTCCTCGCTGGCGGTTGAAACCAACGCGGTCTATCACAAACTGCAGACCAACTCGTCGCAGTTCCCGGCCGTATTCGCCGATCTGTTGCAGCATCTGCCGCGCTGGGCGAAGCATTTCCTGGCTGAAAATAATCTGGATAATGCAGAGCAGATTCAGCAGAAGCTCTCTTCGTTCGCCCTCAAGGGCGGCCAGTATGTCGCGGGCAGCGCCTTTATCATCGGTAAAGGGACGTTCAGCTTCACCGTTGGCTTTGGCATCATGCTCTATCTGCTGTTCTTCCTGTTGAAAGATGGTTCCTATCTGGTGCATCTGATCCTGGAAGCGCTGCCGCTCTCAACCTACGTGAAGCATCACCTGATGGTGAAATTTGCTGCCGTGGCGCGCGCGACGGTGAAAGGCACGGTGGTGGTCGGTATCGTTCAGGGTATTCTCGGCGGGCTGGCCTTCTGGTTTACCGGCATCGACGGCAGCCTGCTGTGGGGTGCGCTGATGGCCTTCCTCTCCCTGATTCCGGCAGTCGGCTCCGCCATCATCTGGGTGCCTGCGGCGATCTTCTTCTTCGCCACCGGCGCGTTGTGGAAAGGCCTGTTCCTGGTCGGTTTCTTCGTGGTGATTGTCGGTCTGGTGGATAATATCCTGCGCCCGCTGCTGGTCGGCAAAGACACCAAAATGCCTGACTATATGATCCTTATCGCCACGCTGGGCGGCATGGAAATTTACGGCATTAACGGTTTTGTTATCGGTCCGGTGATTGCCGCGCTGTTTATCGCCTGCTGGAATCTGCTCTCTGGTCGCGATAACCGCGAAAACATCGAAGCCATCGACGAAGAGTTTATCGAAGACGGTAAGAAGCAGTCGGATACTGCCGCAGAAGCCGCGGCTGAAGCAGCAGCGGCTTCTGCCGGGGCAGCTGCAGAGGCTGAGACAAAAGCCTTAGCATTGAAGAAAGAGACCGTGGAAAAGAAAGCGTAATACGTTTCAGGCAAACTCAGACTCGTGTCGCGGTCAGAGCGAGGCCTGCTCAGGAAACACGGTCAGATCGGAAAGACGCAAAAGCCGCCATCCATGGCACGGGACGCTTTCCTTTTCTGACCGTGTTCCCTGCGCGTTGAGTTTATGCGTTGCTGCCAGAGGCATTGTGAATCAGCTTTATCACCCATAAAAAAACCCACCTTTCGGTGGGTTCTTTTTTTAACCTGAAAACCAGCGTCTTAGTTAGTCGCTTTATTTTTCAGCTCTTCAGCACCCTGCTTGGTTTTATCCCAGCCTTTCTCAGTGCCTTCTTTGGTTTTGTGCCAGCCCTTCTGAGTCCCTTCGGTGATTTTGCTACCGGTGGTGTGGCTCTTGCCTTCAGCGGCATGCTCAGACTTCAGCTTCAGCTCTTTGCCTTCATTCTGGGTCTGGTGCAATTTTTCTTTCGCAGTATCAGCGCCTTTATGCGCTTCTGCTACGGTGTTGTCTGTGGTGGTAGCAGCAAATACTGGCGAGGCCAGCAAAATAGCAGACAGTGCAATAATTGATTTCTTCATAATTCCCTCTGTATTCATCGTTGCCGTGTAGGTTTAAATCCTGGCATAACCTTCCCAGGAAAGATTTAAGAATAAACCAGGAATGAAAAAGGGCCAGTTTTCACCACAAAAAGACGCTGACTGTAGATTTTTCGTCCACTACCAGAGTGCCAGCTGCGGATCGTCGTCCTGTTTTGGCTGACTTCGGGCTACACGAGCAGGGGGCGCAGGCTGCTGCATCTGTCGGGTAATCCACTCCAGTAACACCGCCACCACATACGCCTGCTGCTCAGCGCTCAGCGGCTGATGCTGTCCGATGTTGTGCCACTTGCTCAGACAGCCACGACAGCAGGTCGCGGTGGCGTGCTGGGCGATAAACACCGGATGACCACGCATCGGCGTCTGCTTGCCATCATTCTCAGGCTGGGCAGGCGCAAGGCGCTGTGCCACAAACTCTGCAGCGTGCTGACGCAACACCGGCTCGCCTTTGCTGTTCGCATAATCATACTCAGCGCGTCCCAGACGAAAGCGCTGGCGGAACGGCGAACGTGCCAGCCGGGTAAACAGATCGTCAGACACTTTCATACTGATGCCAGTCACTCATATTTACGTCCCGCCAGATAACTGACGCCCTGCGCCCCGAACGCCTCGCGATGCAGTTCATTCGGCTGCAGGTGAAAGGTCTCGCCCGGATGATAAGTGGTGTCGCCCTGTTCGGTACTGATGGTGATGTCCCCACTGAGAATCAGTGCCAACGCTTCAAAGGGATGGACGTGATTATCAAGCTCAGTTGACGCTGCACGCTCAATCAGCAGCGGCTCGTCAAAACCCTGTTCGGCTAACAACTTTCTGAATTCGTGTTCGGTCATTGCAACTCCTCAATGTGGAACTGACCCTAAGCAGTGTAGACGATCTTTATCGCCGCCTATGGCACTCAATACCTTACGTAAAGTAGCGCAAGCAACGTTGTTCCCCGGTCAGGCCGATGCTGTACTTACCGTCTCGTTCCCCCCATTTTGACATCAGGATGACGCAAAAGTATGTCTCACCATGAGAGAACCGCCCTGCTGCTGATAAATCAGCGCTCACGCAAAGGACGCATTGAAGCCAGCCGGGCACAGACGCTGCTGGCTCAGGCCGGGTTCACCCTGCTGCAACCAGAGGAAGATGAGACCCGCAGCTACAGCGAACTGATCAAAGCGTATGCCGGTCGCGTCGATGCAGTGATCGTCGGCGGTGGCGACGGCACGCTTAACGCGGCCGCGCCAGGACTGATGCAGACCGGCCTGCCGCTGGGGATTTTACCGCTGGGCACCGCCAACGATTTTGCACGGACGCTGGGTATTCCCGCCACGCTGGAACAGGCGGTGAAGATAATTGCAGACGGACAGCTGCGCGCCGTGGATCTGGGTGAAGTGAATCAGCACCTGTTTCTTAACGTCTCCAGCATCGGCTTTTCGGCAGAGCTGGCGCGTAACCTCACGGCGGAATCGAAAAAACGCTGGGGTGTGGGCGGTTATGCTCTGGCAGCTTTGCGGCTGCTGCGACAGAGCCGTCCGTTCAGCGCCACGCTGGTCCATCAGGGCCAGCGGACGCCGATCAAAACGGTTCAGGTGTCAGTAGGTAACGGACGCTTCTACGGTGGCGGCATGACGGTGGAAGAGCGCGCGGCACCCGACGATGGGCTGCTCGATGTCTACAGCCTGGAGTTAAAGCACAGCTGGCAGCTCATTGCGCTGCTGCCCTTTCTGCGGCGCGGCACCCATGGCCGCTGGCGCAACGTGCGGGCATTCAGCGCCACGGAACTGACGATTGAGACACGTCGTCCTCACTACATCAATGCAGACGGCGAAATTATCGGTCAGACGCCCGCCCATTTCCGGCTGATCGCCCGTGCGCTGCGGGTGTTTGCGCCCGCCGATAAACCAGTTTGATAACAGATGGATTGCCACAGAATCAATGCTTCGCGCCTTTCTTTTCGGCGAAATCGATCTGATCGGAGAGGTTGCTGACCAGCTCTTTCGCCATCTCAATGGTCAGGCCGAAAAAGAGCGTCTCCTGCGGGGGCTGTTCGCGTGAGGCTGTGGGATCGAGGTAGCCGAACTGCAGCACCAGCGCCCGATGATCGCTTAAGGGGCCGATGTGCCAGCCAGTGACCGGATAGAAGGTAAAACTTTTGAATTCATTCACTTTTAAACCTGACGATGAAGCCTGACGCTGACTGAGAGTCAGGCCTGCTTTAATAGAGACATTTTCAGGTTTAAGTCTGACCGAAATCCACTTAATCACAAGGGAAGCGGCAGCCCGATGCTGCTACGTTTCCGCGCGGGGAATGATGGAGATATGCCCGTTAACCTCCAGCACCGCATATTTAATCTGATCAAATCGCTCCAGACCCTGCCCGGAGCGCGCCGCTTCCAGCACATCATCAGGACTGATGCCGGTCATCTTCATGCGGTCAGTCAGCAGATTACCATTCTCGACCAGGATCACCGGGCCGCCATCGATCACCTGCTCCACCACCGGAAAGCGACTTTTCAGTTTGCCCAGCACAATATCAATCGCTACCAGCGTGATAATAGTCAGCGCAGCGCCGGTAACAGAAAAATCGTCGCCCAGCAGCGCCTGCTGGGTGGCTTCGCTTATGATCAACAGCAGAATCAGATCGAAAGAGGTCATCTGCAACAGCGTGCGTCTGCCGGCAATTTTGAACACCACCATCAGCACCAGATAAATTGCTGCCGCTCGTACTACCGTTTCCATAGCGCGCCTCTGTCAGGGATAGATCCATTGGGTAAAACGGGCCGGAGCATGGTCGCCGCCGTAAATAGTGACGTGAATGCGGCCCGCATTGCGTGGCTGCAGGCCGAGCCAGATGGCGTGTTCCGGCCCGGTGTCGCGGGCGGAGAAGGTCAGTCGCAGATCGCTGCCCGTCGTCACCGCCTCCAGCGGCTGAGGCTGCAGCGTCTGGATTTGCAGGTTATCCAGTGCGCCCCCGCCAATCGTGATGCTGAAACGATCGCCTGTCGGCGCGTTGTAGCGAATGCGCATATCCATGTTGCTCTCGACCCGGCCAAACCGCTCATACTCCACGTGGAGTGTGCCGTCCGGCGAGCGGGCGCTGCTGTCGCTCAGAAAGCCTTTAGAAAAGAGTCCGCACGCGCCCAGCACCACCAGCAGGATTAACAGATACTCCCCTGCCCGCTGAATCAGCCATTCTCGCCGTACCCAGCGAATGTCCTCTTTTATCGGGCCATCCCGACTCACAGTGTGATCTTTTTTCACTCTTCAATTCTCTCCTTTCAGCACAACATCGCTGCCTGTAGCAGTGTGGACGAATATTATTTAGCCCGGCGCTCAACCCAGAACGACCAGCTGTGATAGATCAGCGTCAGCGGCATGGCAATCGCTGCCCCCACCAGCACAAAGCGCTGGGTGACCGGCGACGACGCGCTGTCACTGAGCGTGAACAGATGCGGCACCAGCCAGGGATAGAGTCCGCACAGCAGGCCGGTAAACACTGCGCCGATCAGCACCAGCGTCAGGATGAGCTGGACAAGCGGCCCGGCTCGCCATAAGGCCAGAGGCAACGCGATCCAGAGCATCACAATTACCCCCGCCGCGACTTTCCCCAGCGGCTGCTGCCAGCTTTGCTGCCAGAGGTCAGCATTGAGGTAGCATTCGACGAGAAAGATCATCAGCGCCAGCAGCCACCACAGCCAGCTCTGTGCCGACGCCAGTGGCTGAACTCTGTCGCCAATGCGCCAGCCGATCCAGCAGCAGGCCAGCAGCGAATTGATCGCCATCAGCCCCGCGCCGCTGACCAGCGGCACCAGGCTCAGTCCATCCGGCAGGCCGGTTTGCGGCTGTGCGCTGATGATCATCCCGGCGCACCAGCCCTGAATAAAGGTCGCCAGCGCCGAACTGCCGGCCATGACGCGATCCAGCCAGGGACGCAGTCGCGCGGAACTCTGGGCGCGATACTCCAGTGCCATCGCCCGCACCAGCAGCGCCAGCAACATGGCGAACAGCGGCATGCTTAACTTACTGAACAACACTGCGTAGACCGGCGGAAACAGCGCCAGCAGTCCGCCCGCCGCCAGCACCAGCCAGGTCTCATTCGCATCCCAGACCGGCAGAATGCTGTGCGTCATCAGCTCACGCTGTTCATCATCGTGAAACCAGCAAAACAGCATCCCCACGCCCAGGTCCGTGCCATCCAGCAGCAGATAGAGCAGCAGAGAGAGACAGATAATCAGCGCTGAGAGATCGGCCATCACAGACTCCTAATGTGGCGTTTTTAGCGCAATCACCACCGGTTGCCCCGACGGCAGTTCACCCTTCACCCGGCGCAGCAGATAACGTAAACCGAGGGCGAAGACCAGCGCATAAATCAGCAGCACGGCTACGAAAATGCCCAGCGTGGTGCTGAGGGACAGCGGCGATACGCTCTGTGCGGTGCGTAACATGCCATAGACCGTCCACGGCTGACGTCCGACTTCAGTCACCACCCAGCCTGACAGCAGTGCGATAAAGCCCGCCGGTGAGAGCCATGTCAGCCAGCGCAGCAAGCCTCCTGACATCGCCAGCCGACCTCGCCAGCGCTGCAGATTAGCTATCAGCGTGGTCAGCAGGATAATCAGCCCCAGCCCCACCATCAGGCGAAACGCGAAAAAGACCGGTAACACCGGGGGAATCGCCTCCGCAGGAAACTCGCTCAGGCTTTTGATGTGGCCGGAGAGGTTGTGCCGCAGATAGAGCGAACCAATCCGGGGCACACTGACCTCCAGATGGTTCCGCTGCGCCTGCTGGTTCGGTAGTGCAAACAGGCGCAACGGTTCGCCCTCACCCTGCGCGGGTTGGTGCCAGCTGCCTTCCATCGCGGCCAGTTTGGCGGGCTGATAGTCGCGGGTATTTTCACCGTGCAGATCGCCGAGTACGATCTGCAGCGGAACGGCAAACAGCAGAAAGGTCAGCGCGCTGTTGAGCATCAGCCGCGAAGCGAACTCCCCGCTGAAATGACGCAGCCGCCAGGCCGCAACGCCCATGATCAGCACCGCCACGGCGATCAGCGATCCCACCACCATATGACTGAAGCGCCACGGAAGGGATGGTGCCAGCAAAATCGACTGCCAGCTTTCTGCCAGAAAGACCCCATTCTGATCGCGGGTGAAACCGACCGGCGTCTGCATCCAGGAATTAGCGGCCAGAATCCAGAAAGCGCTGAGCAGCGCCCCGAGCGCCACCAGACAGGTCACCGCGAAATGCACGCCAGGCCGGATTTTATTGAAGCCAAACAGCATTACGCCGGTCAGGGCCGATTCAAGGAAAAAGGCGATCAGCACCTCATAAAACATTAAGGGGCCTATCACGCCGCCGACCTGATGCGAAAAGCGCGCCCAGTGCGTACCAAACTGAAACTCCATCACTACGCCCGACGCGGCACCAATCGCCACCGTCAGGGAAAAGATGTTTAGCCAGAAGTGCAGGGCATCCCGGGCGGCCTGCTGTTTACCCCACAGCCAGCGCGCCTCAAACCAGACCAGAAACGGTGCCAGTCCCAGCGTCAGCGCCGCCAGCGAAATATGCATGCCCATGGTGAGCGCAAACTGCGTTCGGGCGATTGTCAGAATCCAGTCGCTGTCATTCACGATGGTGTTTCCCCGAAATCTCAGACACGCAGCAGACAGCCGTGCGTTCAACTGCATCGCTGTGGATATCAGCAGGATAAAGTCTGATTGTGCTGCACGTCCTCAGCATCAGGTTTATTTCGCCAGCAAGGCGTTTATCTGTGAAGTTATCTGATCATCGTAGTGAAGAAATAAAAAATCGGCCAGCAGTCGTGCCTGCGTAATAACGACGATCACGAAAATGATTTTATTGTTACAGGATGAAGTGAGGTAAAAGCCGTTATTATTCTACGCCGCTCTCGCTGCGTTTAAATAAGAGAAAATAAAAGTAAGCGAGGCGGATAATTAATCCGCCCCGCCGTTCCGAAATAAATAGCCGAATTAAAGCCAGCCCGATCGGCGCAGTTTAGCCCACAACCCGCCGCAGGCCAGCAGCGTCAGCCCGACCGCCAGCGGATAGCCGTACAGCGACTTCAGCTCCGGCATATGCTCGAAGTTCATGCCATACATGCTGAACACCACGGTCGGAATGACCAGAATCGCACCCCAGCCCGCCAGCTTTTTGACCACCTCATTCTGCTGCACCGTCACCAGCGCCAGATTGACCTGCATGGCGCTGGTCAGCATCTCGCGCATATCTTCCGCGTCGGTCACCACATGCCGGGCGTGATCCTGCACGTCGCGGATATAGGCGCGCAGCGGACGCGGGATCAAATCTTCGTGCAGGTGGATCAGCTGGTTGCAGATCTCTTCGACGGGCAGCGCCGCATTTCGCAGCGACAGCAGATGACGCCGCATGGTGTAGACCGACTGCACCGACTTGCGATCAAATTCGCTGGTGAAGAGATCGTTCTCCATCTGACCGACCCGCTCATTCAGAGAAGTGGAGAGTTGAGCATAGCGATCCACCACAAAATCGAGCAGACAATAGAGCGGATACGCCGGGCCAAACTTCAGCAACGCCGGGTTCTCAGAGGCACGCTGTCGCACCGGCGTATAACTTTCCGATGCGCCGTGACGGATGCTGATCAGGAATTTTTTTCCGACAAAGAAATGGGATTCGCCCAGCTCGCAGGTGTCATCCTTCGCGCAAACCGTCTTCACCACGATAAACAGCGAGTCGCCATAGTGTTCGATTTTGGGCCGCTGATGGGCATTAAGCGCATCCTCAACCGCCAGTTCGTGCAGTCCGAACTCCTCTTTAATCTTCGCCATAAACTCGGCGTCTGGCTGCCACAGCCCGAGCCAGATAAATGCTTCCGGCTCCTTAATCACTTCACTGATATCATCGACCTGGACCTCTTCGCCCGCGCATCCCGGACGATACACCATGCTGCTTACGATCATCTTCTGCATTCCTGTTGTGACAGTACAAGGAGCTTAGCTAATGCCGGGCCTGTAACCGGATAAAAACAGTAAGGATTTGCTGCGACGTTGCGCAATCAGCGGATTACCACTTCAGCCCCAGTCCGGTCGAGAAGATGCCTTCATTCAGGGTATCGGGTATGCCGCTGACCAGATTGCGATGATAGCCGATATGCAGGGTTGACCAGGAGGTCAGGCTGTACCGCATCCCGACTTCCGCATCCAGCATAAAGACCCCGTCATCATCCAGCGAATGGCCGATATCGCCGTTGCTGTAAAGCGTGACCGATTTGCCCAGCAGATAGCGCTGATAGTTCCAGCGCACTGAGCCGCCGAAGTGCCGCTCTTCCCTGTCATCGCTGTAGCCATATTCAAAGGCACCGCCCAGCAGCGAGAGTGAGAACGAACTGAGTTCGGTGTCCCACAGCTGATAGCCCGGCCCGGTGCCAATCAGCGCCTGCTGCGAGAGATTCTCCACCCAGTCGCGTTTGTAGGTCGCGCGGGTCTGCCAGAAGAACTGCTCCCTGACCAGATAGTCAAAGGCGTAGCGCAGGCTGTAGTTGTTTGTGTTGATGCTGTCGTTTTCCTGCTCGCGATTGAAGGTCGCGCCGATGTCGTGCCGCCATTTACCCTGATTGAGTTTGGTGTTGAGCGCAAAACTGTAGTCATCGGTTTTGGTCGAGGCTTTTTTGACCTTCACGCCCGCATCGATGTTGCCGGTCCAGGCGAGCTGATCGGTGCGGACTTTGGCTTTCATAAACTCGTCGATGCGCCGCAGCGAGACCTGCTGCTCCTGCTCGTTACGTTCCACCCAGACATAGCCGGGATCAGACGAGGTAAGCCGTACCTGATAGTGTTCGCCGGTATGCTTATTTTCAACATTGACGGGATTTTCGCTGGCGAGCGTGCTGACCGCACTCCAGTCAAGCGTAATGGTGCCAGCGTAGTGTGTCTCTATCGCCAGCTTGCCGCCGCTAAGGTAACGGATGGTGCCGGTCAGCCGGTCGCCATTATTCAGCCAGACCGTATCAGCTGCGGCCTGCTGTGCCCATCCGGCACAGCAAAGCGAGACCAGCAGCGTGGTAATCGAGGTGGGGCAACGCATAGCTTTCCCTGTAAAGGCGTCGTCTTACACGGGCGACGCGTCACCGCAAAATCTGACCTGACAATTAAGCCGATTCCGCGACGATATGCAATCAGCCTTCAGGACAGATCATGCAGTGCTTTACCGAGCGGCGGACCCAGCGTGAAGTCGCTGAAACGGATTGCCAGCCCCTGGCGTTCCGGCGAGCAGCCCATCACCCCGACAAAGCGCCTTGCCTCATCGGGCCACGGACAGAGCCGCAACAGCGGCCAGGTCACCCCGTCGGTGGAGTACTGGATCCTCAGCGCCGCATTTTGCAGCGTGGCGCGCATCCAGAACTGCCGCGCATCACCAGGAAACACGCCGGTGGACCAGTCAGAAAACTCACGCGTCACCACACAGCCAATGGCAGGCTGATCATCGTTAAACTCGATCCCCGCCTTGACCCAGTGCGTCTCGCTATCCTGAATAAACAGACCGGCCTGATCGTAGAGCTGGCTGAAGTCCGCCCTCACCTGCACCTGAACGGTAAAATCATTTTCTACCCAGAAGCCAAAGGCGTGGCCGCTGTGCCGTTCAAAGCCGTACCAGGTGCGCTGCCAGAAATCACTGTTTAACGCGGTTTCGAACTGCAACGCATCGCCATCGAGACTGTGCACCGGCGGCTGATTAATCCAGACGCCGCCTTCGGTGGTCAGTGAACTCACTGCTGTCATAGGGACTCCTTTCTGTAAGTTAAACCGCCTGCATTCAGTCCGGGCTGCTGCATAGCGATTGTTCTGATTATCATAGCGTTGATTGGTGAACAAACAGCTGACTTCGCGGTAAATCTGATTAAGCCGGAGTGACAGGTAGAGAGGTTGTCAGGCCAGATATAACAGACCATTCAGCCTTTTCACGGCTTCGCTTATTTTCCTTTTATTCTCTTTGCGGAAATAAATAATATTTACCAGGACCAGCTCACTTAACTATTTCATTTTGTTAATTGCCTGGCTAAAACTGCATTTAACAACCAGGCTTGTTCTGTCTGAGGGCAACTGAACTCATCAAATATAAGGATTAAGCCACCATGGTAGATAAATCAGAGATTCTGGATCACGCACAGGTTGTTGATGTGAATGGCGAACATGTCGGTATTGTTGACCATTTTGAAGGCGACGACAAAATTAAGCTGGCGAAAAGCGATCCTGAAGCGGGCGGCAAACATCACATTATTCCATTCAGCTGGGTAAAAGAGGTTGATGATAATAAAGTCATCCTGTCTAAAGCCAAAGCGGATGTTGAAAGTGAATGGCAGTCTGCATAAATCGTTAGCCGTGGCGCCTGCCACGGCTTATTTCTATTCTGCGCTGTAAAATATATCCCCGGTAATTAATCGCAATCCCACTCGCCTCAGAGGCTGATATTTTCTGTCTGTGATGAGGAATAACAGCCAAACACGCCATCAATCAGCAGATAGCTTTCTGAACCCGGCAATTCAAAATGCCACCATTCCGTCGCAATGCCGGTGAAGCCACCACCCAGCATGATGGCATTAAGCATCAGCCGGTTGCGCTGTGCCTGAACGGGCACCGCAGGATGATAAGGATGGGAGTGCTCACTCATCTCATCGAAGCCCGTACCCATATCCAGGATTTCGCCGTGCTCGTCCATCAGCGTCACATCTACCGCCGTGCCGCGACTGTGGTTTGAGCCGCGCGTCAGCGGTGCGACATAGTCCTGATTCGGGCAGGCATTCCACAGAATCGCCTGCGCTGCGGGTGGCCGGTACGCGTCGAGGATCAGCAGTTTATAGCCCGCAACACGGGCAATTTCGATGCTTTTTTTCAGCGCTCTGACCGCATCAACATGCAGCAGACAGCGCGCATCGCGGTAGATCGGCTGACCGGTAAGGTTATCGGCGGTGGCATATTTAAGATCGATCGCTAACTGAGGAAATGCCTCAGCAATATCTGTCAGATTTTTACTGTCCATGACGCGGTGCTCCCTGTTTATGCGCTCTGTGGCGGGCTGGCCGTGAGCGGTAGTTTTGAGGAGGTCATCATGGCATTGCGGCGGAAGGAAAAAAAGGTGTGATGGTTTTCTGCGTTCGTGCGTGGTGTGGAATTTTGTTTACCGGGGATTCTGGCTGGCAGCGTTTATGGCTTCAGGGATCGGTACAAGCGAGATAATCAGTCTGGTGACGTCAGGATAGGCCGCGTTTTATAAATAAGCGTGGTCAGGTGAAAATCGTTATTTCATTTACGCTAAATAGAATCGACTGTCTGTTTTACATTGCCTGAAGTGTTGCAGTTAATTACTTTAATCTGAGATTTTCGCCGCAAAAAAATAGCCTTTTAACTGTGAAGAAACCTGCTGATTTACATCGATTTTCATCTGGACTTTGTCTGTATTAGTTGATTATATGTACAGGTATTTAGCGCGATACAGAGGTGTTGGAGCACCCCTGGATCGCTAATCACAATCCTATTTTACAGGAATAGAGATCATGACTGATTCAGAGTGTAATGCAGTTGGTTTAAATCCTGAAGCCCCTTCCGTTACCCGGCGTAAATTAACGGTGAGTTACGCCAGCCGGTATCCAGACTATATCCGTATTCCGTCGATCATTATGAAAGGCCAGTGGCTGGCTGCCGCGGGATTTACCACCGGCACCGAAGTTGAGGTGAATGTCACAGAAGGCCGTATCGTGCTGACCGTGAAACCACCAGAGCCGGTCGATGAGCAACTGGTCAACGCGTTAGCACAGCTGAATAAGCTGCCTGCCAGGAAACAGAAGCAGGTGCTTGCGTTGTCCGGTGTAGTTGCGGGTTAATGGCGTTGAGGTGAAAGGATGCCGCTTCGGGTTGGGGAGCGGCAGATTGAGGTTGTCGCATGATGAGTGCGTAAATTACTATTTAACTGCTGTTATCTGCCGCTAATATTCGGCATTCAATTTAAAGAAATCACCATTCTTTCTATAAAGACCAGTAGTCTGAAAAATACCTCAATACTTATGCTGTAGGATGTTAATTGCAGGCATCATGTGCCAGCAGATTACCATTTTTATAAAGGGGTGTGATTTTCTCATAATTCAATGCAACGTCTTCCATATGCCCGGTTTCCGGACAACTGTGCGGAACAGCTAAAGGGAAAGTACGGATGCACATTTTCTGTCCAGGCCAAAGTTGGATCTGGAATCCGTTTTTTATGTTTTATCGCCCGTAATGCCACTCTGTAGTGAACTTTCCCTTAGTGGATCACTAATGCAGAACCTCCACGCCTCAATTTGAGATCCTTTGCAACTCCAGCTATTTTAGGATCTGAAAATCATGTTTAGTGAGACCACGTTTTTACAGAGGCACTGTTATGGACAACTACTGGGACACAAAAAGACTCTCAAACTACTTTCTGACGATGGCAAATCTGGAGGCTAATCATTTAGTTAACATAGCCACTTCACTTTCTCAATTTCATCTCAAGGATGCTCTTGTAAGACTGAAATTCCAGGATGAGGTGCGCGAGTTCGCTCGTTTACAGATCCATACCATTCGTACTTCGAATTCTGACGATCAGTGCCAGGAGTGCATTCAGAATCTGAAGCAGGAAAGCCAGCACCTCAGGATTCAGGACAGAATGCTCAGAACGGGTGAAGCTGTCGTATCGTCTTCGGCGCAGTTTTATCATGACCATGAAAAGGTGATTGGGTATGTAATCAATGGTATCGGCGTGGTATTGAGTGGCTTACAAATCGTGGCTGGCGTCGGTCTTATTGTAGGTTCTGTCACTACAGGTAATGTTTTAGGTGTTGTAGCAGGTTCAACACTGGTGATGAATGGAGTGGGATCAGGGATTGAGAGCATAGGTAAACTCAGCGGTGTGGCCCACCCATCAAACCCAATAAGAGATAAATATGAAGATGTTGCAGATTTTTTTGGCTTTGATAAGCGACTCGGCTTGTTAGCCTATCAGGTAGTTGATTTGACAACCTCATACTATGGCATTTTCAAACTGACTTTAAAGCCAGAGGCATGGAGGCTATACAAATATCTGCCAACTGACTATTACCGAAAAGTTCAGGTTATGAGTAAACCAGCACTTGCCATAAAAGGCGCTGGAGCAGCCTATAAGGGGGTTGGAGTAGGTCTGAACCTATACCATATGCAAAATAGCCCCGCACAAAACTAACCTCTGGTTCTTCTGATAAACCTGTTAGCTTTCCAGGAGAGGTTCAGTGGAGTCACAAAATAGACCACAAGGAATGCAAACGTCAGAACGATAATATATGGAATGGCATTTGAAGCATCTGCATTGAAAATGCCATCCAATCCAATAAGCATCAAAATAACAAGAGCAATGACTCCGCCCCAGAAGCGTTTACTCAGATCAATAACGAGGCTTTGGAGTGTGTCTTTTTTTGATTCGTCTTTTTTAATGATGCTCTTCAGCTTACCGATGTCTTTAGCAGAGAAGCCGTTATTATAGAGTTCTTGCTCAAATTCGTTCATCTGATTCATCCTGAATAACGTTGCGATACGTGCGAAATATAGCACAGTGAAACAGACACATGCTAACTAACCTGCTTACCTGGCCAGCACTGGTATCAACGTTCCTCACCTCAGAAGGCTCTGTTTGAACATCATACTTATCATGCAATAGCGCATAATATTAAAATGCTATATGCAAAAAACACTACGAACTATTAACAGATCGTAAGCGTAGAAAAAATACAACTCTATCCAGACTGCCATGCGAGTAATGCTGGCAATTAAATTTATGGAAACAATTAAGAGTAGAATATTCAGGTATCGTACTGACAGTAAAGGAAAAAAGAGTCTTAGGGTACGAAACAGAAGAGAGAATTTGGTACGCCCTACAGGATTCGAACCTGTGACCTACGGCTTAGAAGGCCGGTGCTCTATCCAACTGAGCTAAGGGCGCATGGAGATGGCACGGATTATACGTCGGGAAGCGGGGACGTCAACGTTTTTGCCGCTTCTCCGCAGCGAAGTGCTGCGGTAATGACCAATTGACGTCAGTGACGCCTGCGCCATTCGCTTAGCGACACGAGTTTACTGGTGCCGGTAAATTCTCCTTCCAGCTCAATCCCTTGTGATGTGAAACGCGCATTGTATTGCTCACGAAGTGCGTGCAGCTCCTGGCTGTCCGGCTCCAGCTGGCGCAGAAAGCCCAGCGCAAGCAGCAATTGCTGGCGGCTGATAAGCGGTGGAAAACCGGCACGAGTGAGAATCGCATGCCAGCGCTGACTGTTCTCCTCGCTGCCGTCAACAATCAACACCTGCCAGATCAGCACTACCGCTGCACCATTATGCAGATGCGTTTCATTATCTTTGCTGAGATAGTCGGTAAACTCTTTCGACGCCTCTTTCCCCATCATAGAGATCATTGATTCCACCTGTACCGGTGGCAGCTGCAGCCGTTTGCTGAGCCGCTGAGCGGCGTGGCGTGAGCCCGCGGTGAGCAGCTGAAATCCAGCGACAAATACCACCGCCAGCGTAGCAAGCATTATCCAAATCATTACATCGTCCCCGGATTGTCCTGCAGATATCATACGCATGCAGGCTGGCACTCGTCGCGACGAAAAAGCCGGAAAGCATCTACGCGGCTGAAACTGTGACTGACAGCGCGCCGCGCTTCTGACAAAATACCCCCCTTCCCCGATTCAACACAACACAGTGGATTTCCTCTCTGATGGCAGCAAAAATTATTGACGGTAAAACGATTGCGCAGCAGGTGCGCGTTGAGGTTGCGGAAAAAGTGAAGCAGCGTCTGGCCGCCGGAAAACGTGCGCCAGGTCTGGCAGTGGTTCTGGTGGGTGAAAACCCGGCATCGCAGATCTATGTGGCCAGCAAACGCCGCGCCTGTGAAGAGGTCGGTTTCCACTCCCGCTCTTATGATCTGCCTGCCACCACCCGCGAAGCTGAGCTGCTGGAGCTGATCGATAAGCTCAATCAGGACGATGAAATCGATGGCATCCTGGTGCAGCTGCCGCTGCCAGCGGGCATCGATAACGTGAAGGTGCTGGAGCGCATCACGCCGGATAAAGATGTCGATGGCTTCCACCCTTATAACGTCGGTCGCCTGTGTCAGCGTGCGCCAACCCTGCGTCCCTGCACGCCACGCGGTATCGTGACGCTGCTTGAACGCTACAACATTGACACCTATGGCCTGAACGCTGTGGTGGTCGGGGCGTCCAACATCGTCGGTCGTCCGATGAGCATGGAGTTGCTGCTTGCGGGCTGCACCACCACCGTGACTCATCGCTTTACCAAAGATCTGCGCCATCACGTTGAGCATGCCGATCTGCTGGTCGTTGCGGTGGGTAAGCCCGGCTTTATTCCGGGCGACTGGATCAAACCAGGTGCCATCGTTATCGACGTGGGCATCAACCGTCTGGACAGCGGCAAAGTGGTGGGCGACGTTGATTTTGACAGCGCATCAGAGCGCGCCTCCTACATCACCCCGGTGCCGGGCGGTGTCGGGCCGATGACAGTCGCAACACTGATTCAAAACACGCTGCAGGCGTGCGAAGAGTTTCATGATAAAGAGGATGTATAAATGACGAGTTTCTCACTGGGTAAATTCCCGCATGTCGATCTGTGTGACCTGCTGAAGCTGGAAGGCTGGGTTCAGAGCGGCGCACAGGCGAAAGTCGTGATTGCCGAGGGTGAAGTGAAGGTCAATGGCGCGGTTGAAACGCGCAAGCGCTGCAAGATCGTTGCCGGTCAGACCGTGGAGTTTGCCGGTTTCCGCATCACTGTGGTCGAGTAATTCCCGGGCGTCCCTGCGGGGACGCTGTCACAGCAGTTCATCTCCTTTCACACACGTCTCCCCTTCCCGCTGTTCCAGTGCAATATGATTCACCGCCGTATGCTGCGCAATCAGCGTTGCGAGGCGGGGTGAATGGCTGGTAATCCAGAGCTGACTGTACTGACTGGCTTCGGCGATTAAACGCGCCAGCGCAGGCAACAGATCTTCATGCAGACTGTTTTCCGGCTCATTCAGTGCCATAAAGGCGGGTGGGCGCGGGCTGAGCAGCGCCACAACCAGACAGAGAAACCGCAGCGTGCCGTCTGAAAACTCCGCGCTCTCCAGCGGACGCAGAATACCCTGGCGGGACATCAGCATCTGAAAGCGACCGTTCTGCACCTCAACATCAAACTGGCTGTCAGGAAACGCCTGCGCCATCACCTCAAACAACAGTTCTGAATGACCGCGTTCCACGATGGTCGCCCACGCCGCTGCCAGATTACTGCCATCATGGCTCAGCACCGGCGCGCGCACGCCAATCTGTGGTGCCCGTATCGGTGAGCCAGGCCAGACGGCGAACTCATGATAGAAGCGCCATTGATGCAGCCGTTCGCGCAGCTGCGACAGCTCCGGGTAGAGATGCGGTTCGCCAAGCTGACCAAACAGCGATTCTTCCGGATGAAGCACCGCCGGCCAGGCGACGCGATCGCCCTCAACGTTGTGCAGAAAGGCGGTCTGATTTTCGCGCTGCATGATGCAGGCAGAAGGACGACGACGCTGGCCGCTGAGCCAGAGCCGTTCCTGCTTCACCAGCGGATCGAGATTGAACAGGCTGGTCGACAGCGGCTCGGGAAAGCCAATCTCCAGCTGGTAATCCATGTCATCCATGACCACAGCCAGCTCCAGCCGCTTTGGATCGTGTCGGCGATCGCCACGCCGCAAGCCGCCCGCCCACATTGCTTTCTGAATGCCGCCTTCATCAGCCAGTGCGAGCGCCAGACGACCGCTGGCCGCCTCGTGCAACAGCCGCACCGCTTTATAGAGGTTGGATTTACCGCAGCCGTTGGGACCACTCACCACATTCAGCTGTTGCAGTGACAGCGTCAGGTTACGTATTGAGCGGAAGCCGCGGATCTGAATCTGTTCAATCGCCATAATAAAAAAGGGCGATTGCTCGCCCTCTCCGGTTTATTTTCGACGCCAGCTGGAGCCCTGTGGCCCATCCTCGACGATGACACCCAGCGCGTTAAGTTTGTCGCGCGCGATGTCCGCTTCCGCCCAGGCTTTGGCTGCCCGCGCATCGGCACGGGCTTTCACCCAATGCTCAATCTCGGCAACTTCTTCATCATTGACCTGTGCGCCGCTTTGCAGGAACAGCTCAGGATCCTGCTGCAGGATGCCCAGCACGTTAGCCATCTCACGCAGCTTCGACGCCAGTCCGTGCGCTGATGCGCCGTCTTCGCTTTTCAGGCGGTTAACTTCACGCGCCATATCGAACAGCACCGAGTAGGCTTCCGGAGTGTTGAAATCATCATCCATCGCGCTGCGGAAACGCGCTTCAAACGCTTCGCCGCCGTGGGCTTTCACGCTGCTGTCGGTGTGACGCAGTGCCGTATAAAGGCGCTCCAGCGCTGCACGCGCCTGATTCAGGTTATCTTCGCCGTAGTTGAGCTGGCTGCGATAGTGACCGGACATCAGGAAGTAACGCACCGTCTCCGCATCATAATGTTGCAGCACGTCTCGCACGGTGAAGAAGTTGCCGAGCGATTTAGACATCTTCTCGCGGTCTACCATCACCATGCCGGAGTGCATCCAGTAGTTGACGTAAGGACCGTCATGGGCGCAGCTCGACTGGGCGATTTCGTTTTCATGGTGCGGGAACATCAGGTCTGAACCGCCGCCGTGGATATCGAAATGGGTGCCCAGCTGTTTGCAGTTCATCGCCGAACACTCGATGTGCCAGCCAGGACGACCGTTGCCCCACGGCGATGACCAGGCTGGCTCATCCGCTTTGGACATTTTCCACAGCACGAAGTCCATTGGATTGCGCTTCACGTCGGCGACTTCAACGCGTGCGCCCGCCTGCAGCTGCTCCAGATCCTGACGCGACAGCGCGCCGTAATCGGTGTCACTCAGCACATCAAACATTACGTCGCCATTGTCCGCCACATAGGCGTGACCACGCGCGATCAGTGTTTCCACCAGCTCAATGATTTCAGCGATGTGGCGGGTCGCGCGCGGCTCCTCATCAGGAGGCAGGATCCCCAGCGCAGCGAAGTCGTTGTGCATCTCGCCGATCATGCGGTTGGTCAGGGTTTCGATGCTCTCGCCATTTTCATTGGCGCGCTTGATGATTTTGTCATCAATGTCGGTGATGTTACGTACATAATTAAGCTGATAACCGAGGTAGCGCAGGTAGCGCGCCACCACGTCAAACGCCACGAACGTCCGCCCATGACCAATGTGACAGAGGTCATACACCGTGATGCCGCAAACATACATCCCGATTTTACCGGCATGAATGGGTTTGAATTCCTCTTTCTGTCGACTCAGGGTGTTATAAATCTTAAGCATTGAACGGTTCCGTTTTCGCGTGTGGTTGACACTTTTAAGTATCCAGACATTGTGCCGTATTTTTATCGCTCGCGCGACGCAAAGCAAGCCAACTGCGCCGCGCTGCTGACGCGTCATTGGAAATTATGATATAAGAACGGTCGACAAAAAGGGGTACGCCGATCGACAACGCGACCTCAGCAACTGATCACAACCTTTACAGGACGACAAAAATGGTAACTTTCCAGACGAACCATGGCGATATCGTAATCAAAACTTTCGATGATAAAGCGCCGGCAACCGTACAGAACTTCCTGGATTACTGCCGTGAAGGTTTTTACGACAACACCATTTTCCACCGCGTAATCAACGGCTTTATGATTCAGGGCGGCGGCTTCGAGCCGGGCATGAAGCAGAAAGACACCAAAGCCGAAATTCAGAACGAAGCAAGCAACGGCCTGAAAAACACCAAAGGTACGCTGGCAATGGCTCGTACCTCTGCGCCGCACTCTGCGACCGCACAGTTCTTCATCAACGTCGCTGATAACGACTTCCTGAACTTCCGTGACGAAAGCGTTCAGGGCTGGGGCTACTGCGTATTCGCTGAAGTGGTTGAAGGCATGGATGTGGTCGAGAAGATCAAAGCGGTTTCTACCGGCCGCAGCGGCATGCACCAGGATGTGCCAAAAGATGACGTCGTTATCCAGAAAGTGACCGTCAGCGAGTAATGTCGCGCACGCTGTTTATCGCAGATCTCCATCTGTGTCAGGAAGAACCGGCGATTACCGCCGGTTTTCTGCATTTTTTACAGCGCGAAGCGCCCCACTGCGACGCGCTCTATATTCTCGGCGATCTGTTTGAAGCCTGGATTGGCGACGACGATCCCAATCCGCTGCATCAGCAGATTGCCAGCGCCCTGCGCGCCCTGCCGGTTCCGGTTTACTTCATTCATGGCAATCGCGACTTCCTGATTGGCCGACGCTTTGCGCGCGCCAGCGGTATGACGCTGCTGCCGGAAGAGCAGGTGCTGACGCTCTACGGCCACCGGCTGCTGATCATGCATGGCGATACGCTCTGTACGGACGATGCGGGTTATCTGCGCTTTCGAGCCAAAGTGCACAATCCGTGGATCCAGCGACTGTTCCTGGCGCTGCCGTTGTGGATACGCAAACGCATCGCCGCCCGGATGCGCGCCGACAGTAAACAGGCCAACCAGCACAAATCCCAGACCATCATGGATGTGAACCAGGATGCCGTGGCCGCCGCCATGCTGCGCCAGCAGGTGCCGCTGTTGATCCATGGTCATACTCATCGCCCGGCGATTCATACGCTGAGCCTGCAGGGTGAAACGGCGCAACGCGTGGTGCTCGGTGCCTGGCACAGCCGGGGTTCCATGATTCAGCTCGACGCCAGCGGCATTCAGCTCATCCATTTCGACTTCTAATCTGCGGTTAACTCCCCGACTTCAGGCTGACGCAACCGTTTTCCTTGCGTGCTTCTCATGCTATTCTCGGTGCCCTTCAAAACCTGTCCGCTCGGCCAGGTCTGTTTGTTCATTCACAGGAGTTGACCGCATGTCATCCAACGCCCCGGCCCGCATCGCCCTTGTTATGGGTTCCAGAAGTGACTGGGCCACCATGCAGTTCGCCGCTGAAATCCTCACCAGCCTGGACGTCCCTTTTCATGTTGAAGTGGTCTCTGCGCACCGCACCCCGGATAAACTGTTCAGCTTCGCCGAAACGGCAGCCGGTAATGGTTTTCAGGTGATTATTGCTGGCGCAGGTGGCGCGGCCCATCTGCCGGGTATGCTGGCGGCTAAAACCCTGGTACCGGTGCTGGGTGTGCCGGTGCAGAGCGCTGCCCTGAGCGGCGTCGATAGCCTCTATTCGATTGTGCAGATGCCGCGCGGTATTCCGGTTGGCACGCTGGCAATTGGCAAGGCGGGCGCAGCCAATGCCGCGCTGCTGGCCGCACAGATTCTGGCGCTGCACGACAGCGCGCTGGCGTCACGTCTGAATAACTGGCGTCAGAGCCAGACCGATGAGGTGCTGAACCATCCCGATCCTCGGGAGGATGTATGAAGCCGGTTTGCGTACTGGGCAATGGCCAGTTAGGTCGTATGCTGCGCCAGGCGGGTGAGCCGCTGGGTATCGCGGTGTATCCGGTGGGCCTGGACGCCGATCCCACTGCCCTGCCAATCGCCGATAGCGTGATCACCGCCGAAATCGAACGCTGGCCGGAGACCGCGCTGACGCGCGAGCTGGCGAGCCATCCGGCCTTTGTGAACCGGGATATTTTTCCGCGTCTGGCCGATCGTCTGACGCAGAAACAGCTGCTGGATCAGCTGGGGCTTGCCACCGCACCGTGGCAGTGGCTGGCGGATAAAAGCGAATGGCCCGCAGTGTTTGATTCACTGGGCGAGCTGGCGATAGTCAAAAGCCGCACCGGTGGTTACGACGGGCGGGGGCAATGGCGTCTGCGTGCTGATGAAACGCACCAGTTGCCGGATGCCTGTTATGGCGAATGTATCGTTGAGCAGGGCATCAACTTTTCCGGTGAAGTGTCACTGGTGGGCGCGCGCGGTCACGATGGCTCGGTGGTGTTCTATCCGCTGACGCATAACCTGCATCAGGACGGCATTCTGCGCACCAGCGTGGCGTTCCCGCAGGCGGATCCGGCACAGCAGCAGCAGGCCGAATCGATGCTGGGCGCGATCATGCAGGCGCTGAATTACGTGGGCGTGATGGCTATGGAGTGCTTTGTTACGCCAGCCGGACTGCTGATCAATGAGCTGGCGCCGCGTGTGCACAACAGTGGTCACTGGACGCAGAACGGTGCGTCGATCAGCCAGTTTGAGCTACATCTGCGCGCTATTCTTGGCCTGGCATTGCCGAAGCCGGTGGTGTTTGCGCCGTCGGTAATGGTGAATCTGATTGGCACCGACGTGAATCTCAGCTGGCTGCAGCAGCCGCTGGTTCATCTGCACTGGTATGACAAAGAGGTGCGTCCGGGTCGTAAAGTGGGCCACCTCAATCTGACCGACAGCGATGCAGAGCGGCTGAAAGCGGCGCTGAATGCGCTGGTGCCTCAGCTACCTGAAGAGTACGCCAGCGGCATCGCCTGGGCCATTGAAAAGCTGTAGTTTCCCGTTACCCGCCTGCGGGTAATGGGTGCGTCTGGATAAAGGTCAAAGGCGGCCTCGTGCCGCCTTATTCCAGTCCTGCCTTATGCCGCATCAAACTTCCTGAACAACGCTTTCCCTTTCAGTAACCGGATTCCCAGCCAGCCGCCACACAGCGATAACAGCAGTGCGCCGCACAACGGCAACGCCAGCCATAATGTCCAGTCAGGCTGCCATGGGAAATCGAAAATCTTTGTCTGTAATCCCCACAGCGCCGCTTCTGCTCCCATTGCGGCCGCCACGCCGGAGACCACGCCGAGCAGCGCAAACTCACACCACAGCGTGGTGCGCAGCAGGCGTTTGCCCGCACCGAGCGTGCGATAGACCACCAGTTCCTGCCGACGCTGCCGCATCCCGACCTGAATCTGCGCCAGCAGCAGTAACACACCGCAGGCGGTGACCAGTACCACCATGATCTCCAGCGCCCGGCTGACCTGCGTCAGTACCTGACCGATCTGCTGCATAATGCTGCCGATATCCAGCAGACTCAGCGCCGGGAAAGCACGGTTCAACTGCGCCAGCAGAACAGGATTCGCCTCCATGCGGAAGCTGGTGAGCCAGGTCTGCGGCTGGCTGTCGAGCGCACCCGGCGGGAAGATAAAGAAGAAGTTCGGCTTCAGGCTTTCCCAGTCCACTTTACGCAGGCTGGTGATACGGGCGCTGAACGTCTGCGTATCGCCGTCGAACGTCAGGGTATCGCCAATTTTAAGCCCCAGACGGTCCGCCAGTTCCACCTCCATCGACACTTCCCCGGCCTTTGGCGGCCAGTTGCCTGCTACCAGCGGATTGTGATCCGGGCGCTCGGCCAGCGCCGTCAGGTTGAGTTCGCGATTAAGGGCATTATCCAGTTTCGGATCGGCCGGCTTACCGTTGAGTTCACTGAGCCGCACCTGCGCAATCGGATAAAAGGTTTCGGGTTTGATCTGGTGCGCCTGCAGGAAATCACGCACCTGCGGCACCTGATCCGCCGTCATGTTGAGCAGGAAGAAGTTCGGGCTATCCGCCGGTAACTGCTGCTGCCAGCGATCCAGCAGATCGCCACGCATCACCAGCAGCAGCGCCAGCAACATAAACGACAGCGAAAAGGCCGCAAGCTGACTCAGCGTCATACCAGGCTGGCGCAGCAGCCGGTTGATCGCCAGTCGCAACGCCAGATTGCGCACCACCAGCCGCCGCAGCAGCAGAAGTGTTCCCCAGCCGAGTAACGCCAGTAATCCTGCCAGCACCACCACTCCCGCCAGCAGCGCCCAGAGCATTTTACTGCCGCCGACCAGCAGCGCTAACAGCGCCACCACCACCACGATCATTACCGGAATATAGAACTTCAGCGGCCAGAGGTTCGCCACCGCATCGCGCCGCAGCACCCGCAGCGGCTGGGTTGCCAGCAGCAGACGATAGGGACGCAGGCCGACCAGCAGCGAAATCACAAACAGCGAACCCACCGCCCAGATCCACGGCCAGACGCTGGCCGCCGGTAAGCTGGCGGGCAATACCGGTTTCAGCATCGTCATCAGGATCGCTTCCACGCCCTGCCCTACAATGCCTCCGGCAATCGCCGCCAGCAGCAACACCGCCAGCCACTGACCGATGATCAACCGCTGCAACGCGCCATGCGTCGCGCCCAGGGTTTTCAGCACCGCCACCAGATCGTAGCGGCTGCGGCAGTAGTGACTCATGGCGACCGCCACGGCGGCAATTGCCAGCATCAGCGTCAGCAGGGCCGAGAGCAGCAGGAACTGCTGCGCCCGCTGCATCGAACGGCCCAGCGCATCTTCCGAGTTCTCCACGCTGATCCAGCGCTGGTCCGCCTTCAGCTGCGGTTCAATCCAGCGATCATAGCTGGCTAGCTGTTCGGGATTACCGGAGAATTTATAGCGCCAGGTGATGCGGCTGCCCGGCTGAATCGCACCGGTTTTGCCAGCATCCGCCAGATTGATCAGCAGGCGCGGCGCCATCTCGAACGGGTTAAAGCCGCCATCCGGCTCCTGGATTACCTCACCGCTGATGCGCAGCTGGGTATCGCCGACTTCCAGCGTGTCGCCTACTTTAAGATTCAGCAGCGCCATCAGGCGCGGTGCTGCCAGCGCGGTGCCCGCCTGTGGCCGCAGACCTGGCGGCTGCGTCTGCAGCGTGCCAAACATCGGGTAGCGGTCATCCACTGCTTTGACTGAAGCGAGCTGCGGTGACTGTTCGGCAAAGGTCATAGTCATAAAGGTCAGCTGAGAACTGACCTTCAGGCCGGTTTCCTCTGCCTTTTTCAGCCAGGCTTCTGGCGCAGCATCGGTACTGCGCAGCGTGCGGTCACCGGCCATAAAATCACGGCTCTGCTGATTCAGCCCTTTTTCCATGCGATCGCTGATCGACCCCAGCGCCAGTACGCAGGCCACCGCCAGCGTCAGGGCCAGCCAGACAATCAGCAGCGAGGGCGAACGCCACTCGCGCCAGAACCAGCGCCAGATCATTGCTCCTCCCACAATTTACCGTCGCGCAGCCGCAGACGGCGATCGCAGCGCGCCGCCAGTTGCTCGTCATGCGTCACCAGAATCAGCGTGGTGGCGAAGTCGCGATTAAGGGAAAACAGCAGATCGGCGATGCGGTCACCGGTTTTACGATCGAGATTGCCGGTGGGCTCATCGGCAAACAGCAACCCCGGACGACCGCTGAAGGCGCGGGCCAGCGCGACACGCTGCTGCTCGCCGCCCGAAAGCTGGGCGGGCAGATGATGCAGACGTTCACCCAGCCCGAGCAGCGTCAAAAGTTCACGTGCCTGTTCGCGGCTCTGGCGGTCGCTGTCGCCACGCAGCAGTGAAGGCAGCTGCACGTTCTCCTGCGCATTCAGGGTCGGCACCAGCATAAAGGACTGAAACACAAAGCCGACCTGACGGGCTCGCAGGGCCGCACGCTGCTCTTCGTTCATCTGGTGCAGCGGCTGCCCCAGCAGATGGACTTCGCCGCTGCTGCCATCGTCCAGCCCGGCCAGGATTCCCAGCAGGGTGGACTTGCCGGAGCCGGACTCGCCAATCAGCGCAATGGTCTCGGCTGGTTTGACAACCAACTCAACTCCGGTAAGGATGGTTAACTGATGCTCTCCCTGACCGACGGACTTAGTAAGATGATGAACTTCAACAATGTTTTCCGCTGGCATTATCCCTTCCTGTTATTGATTCTTCTGCTGGTGTCACGTCTTGCTGCTGCCGATACCCTGATGGTGCTGGGCGACAGCCTGAGTGCGGGCTATCGCATGTCGGCCACCGCGGCCTGGCCCAGCCTGCTCGATAAGCAGTGGCAGCAGAAACCGAAAGTGGTCAACGCCAGCATCAGCGGCGATACGGCCGCACAGGGACTGGCGCGCCTGCCTGCGCTATTAAAACAGCATCAGCCGCAATGGGTGTTAATCGAACTGGGCGGTAACGATGGTCTGCGCGGTTTCCCGCCCGACGCTATCGCACAGAATCTGAGTAAAGTGATCGACGATGTCAAAGCCGCCAATGCGAAACCGCTGCTGATGCAGATCCGCCTGCCCGCCAACTATGGCCGCCGCTACACCGAGGCGTTCAGCGGCATCTATCCTGGACTCGCGCAGCAGCATGATATTCCTCTGGTGCCCTTTTTCATGGAGCAGGTCTATCTGAAACCCGAGTGGATGCAGCAGGATGGTATTCATCCCAATCCTGATGCCCAGCCGTTTATCGCCGGGTTAATGGCAAAAGAACTGGCTCCCTTAGTTAAGCAGCCGTAGCGCGCCTGGATGCGCAAATAGGGTAAAGAAATGCAAAAAAACATTCTGATTACAGGTTGTTCCAGCGGTATTGGCCTGGTCGCCGCGCACGATTTGCTGGCGCGGGGCTACCGGGTGATCGCCGCCTGCCGCAAAGCCGACGATGTTGCGCGCATGAATACGCTGGGTTTTATCGGGCTACAGCTCGATCTCGACGATCCGCAGAGCGTGGATCAGGCGGCGGATGCGGTACTCGCACTCTGCGATAACCGTCTGGCCGCGCTGTTTAACAACGCCGGATTTGGCCTCTATGGTCCGCTGCATACCCTCTCCCGTCAGCAGCTGGAGCAGCAGTTTTCCAGCAACTTTTTCGGCGTCCACCAGCTGACGTTGCGGCTGTTACCCGCGCTGCAGGCTAACGGCGATGGCCGCATTGTTAACACCAGTTCGGTACTGGGCCTGATCTCCACGCCAGGCCGGGGCGCCTACGCCGCCAGTAAATATGCGCTGGAAGCCTGGAGCGATGCGCTGCGGCTGGAAGTGCGCAGCCGCGGCATCCGGGTCAGCCTGATTGAGCCAGGGCCGATTGAGACCCGCTTTACTGACAATGTGTCGCAGGGCGAACAGCATAACCCGGTACGTAACCCCGGCATCGCGGCGCGCTTTACCCTGCCAGCGGAAGCCATTCTGCCTAAACTTCGTCATGCACTCGAGAGTAAATATCCACGTTTACGCTATCCGGTGACGCTGGTCGCACACGTGATGAGCCTGCTTAAACGGTTGCTGCCAGGCTGGATGCTGGATCGCATTTTGCGCAGCCATCAGTAAGGCCTGCGCAATAGCGCTTGAAGCCGGGCCAGTTGGCCCCATATTCTTAGAACACTTTTTGCAAAGAGACTTATCCATGTCACCACAAGCTTCTATCATCGACATCAACGAATCTAACCTGCAGCAGACCCTTGAGCAGTCGATGCAGCTGCCGGTGCTGTTCTACTTCTGGTCTGAGCGCAGCCAGCACTGTCTGGAGCTGACGCCGGTGCTGGAGCGTCTGGCGCAGGAGTACGCGGGTCAGTTTATTCTCGCAAAACTGGATTGCGACAAAGAGCAAAGAGTCGCGTCGCAGTTTGGTCTGCGTTCCATCCCGACCGTCTACCTGTTCCAGGATGGTCAGCCGGTTGACGGCTTCCAGGGACCACAGCCGGAAGAAGCAATCCGCGCCCTGCTGGAAAAAGTGCTGCCGCGCGAAGAAGAGCTGAAAGCGCAGCAGGCGATGGCCCTGATGCAGGAAGATAAACCGCTGGAGGCGCTGCCGCTGTTAAAAGATGCGTGGCAGCTGAGCAACCAGTCCAGTGAAATTGGTTTCCTGCTGGCCGAGGTGCTGATTACTCTGAACCGCAGCGATGAAGCGGAAGCAGTGCTGAAAGTGGTGCCCCTGCAGGATCAGGATACCCGCTATCAGAGCCTGATGGCGCAGATCGATCTGCTCAAACAGGCTGCGGATACACCGGAGATTCAGCAGCTGCAATCTGAGCTGGAAGCGGACCCGACTAACGCCGGGCTGGCTGCTAAACTTGCGTTACAGCTGCATCAGGTGGGCCGTAATGAAGAAGCCCTGGAGCTGCTGTTCAGCTTCCTGAAATCCGATCTTAATGCCGCTGATGGCCAGGCGCGTAAAATGCTGCAGGAGATTCTGGCGGCGCTGGGTACCGGTGATGCACTGGCTGCGCGCTATCGTCGCCAGCTCTATTCCCTGCTGTACTAAACAGCAGCACCACGGGCCGAAGCGACTCGGCCCGTTCATCTGACAATGCGGAGGTTGTATGATAACTGTAATTCCTGCCCTGATTATTCTGGCACTGGTGGCGGTCTGGGCGACCGTGAAGATCGTGCCACAAGGTTTTCAATGGACGGTTGAGCGCTTTGGCCGTTATACCCGCACCCTGCAGCCAGGATTGAGCCTGGTGGTGCCATTCATGGATCGCGTCGGTCGTAAGATCAACATGATGGAACAGGTACTGGATATTCCCTCGCAGGAGATCATCTCTAAAGACAACGCCAACGTCACCATTGATGCGGTCTGCTTTATTCAGGTCGTTGATCCCGCGCGTGCCGCCTATGAGGTCAGTAATCTTGAGCAGGCGATCCTGAACCTCACCATGACCAATATGCGTACCGTGCTTGGCAGCATGGAGCTGGACGAAATGCTGTCACAGCGCGACAGCATTAACACCCGCCTGCTGCATATCGTAGATGAAGCGACCAACCCGTGGGGCGTCAAGATTACCCGTATCGAGATTCGCGATGTGCGTCCGCCGCAGGAGCTGATCGGTGCGATGAATGCGCAGATGAAAGCAGAGCGAACTAAGCGTGCTGATATTCTGACGGCCGAAGGCGTGCGACAGGCGGCGATCCTGCGGGCTGAAGGGGATAAGCAGTCGCAGATCCTCAAAGCGGAAGGCGAACGGACTTCGGCGTTCCTGCAGGCAGAAGCGCGTGAGCGTCAGGCTGAAGCGGAAGCTAACGCCACCAAAATGGTCTCGGAAGCGATCGCGGCAGGTGACATTCAGGCGATCAACTACTTCGTGGCGCAGAAGTACACCGATGCACTGCAAAAAATCGGTGAAGGCAACAACACGAAAGTGGTGATGATGCCGCTTGAGGCGAGCAGTCTGCTGGGTTCGATCGCGGGTATCGGTGAACTGCTGAAGGAATCACGCACTGAGTCAAAACGCTGATGCTGGTCGACATTATCGCTCACCCGCACTGGTTCTGGCTGACGCTGGGTGGATTACTGCTGGCGGCTGAGATGCTGGGCACCAGCGGTTATCTGCTGTGGAGCGGGCTGGCGGCGGTCATCGTCGGCCTGATTGAGTGGTTTGTACCGGTAAGCTGGACGGTGCAGGGTTCCCTGTTTGCCGCCATGACGCTGGTTTGCGTCTTTTTGTGGTATCGCTGGATGCTGCATCGTGAAGTGCGTCAGAGACCGAATGCCCTGAATCAGCGCGGCAACCAGATGATCGGATTGCAGCTGACGCTGGATACCGCGCTGCATAATCGCACCGGGCACATACGCATCGGGGATAGCAGCTGGCGGGTAGAGGCGGATCGGGATCTACCTGCAGGCACGCCGGTCGTGGTGGTCGGCATTGAGGGAATCACTCTGCGTATTCAGCCACGCTGACCGCAGCATCCGGCCAGATTGTTGATGATCGGACATTCAGCGCTGTCATCGCCGGGACAGGCATCCGCCAGCGCCAACAGACGAGCACGCATGGCGTGCAGCTCTTCAATGTGCGCCGCAATTTCATCGGCTTTCTGCAGGGTGCGGGCTTTGACATCGGCACTGTGGCGCGACGGATTATTGAACAGCGCCACCAGCTCACGGCACTCATCCAGCGTAAAACCCACCTGCCGCGCCTGACGTAACAGGTTCAGCTCATCAAGATGGTGGCCGTTATAACTGCGGTAACCATTTTCACTGCGCAACGGCGGTGTCACCACCCCCTTCTCTTCGTAGAAACGGATTGCCTTGCTGGTCAGCCCGGTCTTTTTCGCCACATCGCTGATGTTCATTTTCGTCCCCTTGACCTTCCCCTTGATGGAAGGTTTATGCTTAAGCATGAATCGAAAGTGACCAATCGGTCAAATGGGATTACAAGAGGAGTTGATTATGTCACACACCATTTCCCTGGCTCTGGACGGCTTGTCCTGCGGCCACTGTGTCAAACGCGTCAAAGAAGCACTGGAACAGCGCGACGACGTTGACCAGGCCGAAGTGACCCAACAGGAGGCCCAGGTTTCCGGTCATGCCGATGCAGCCGCACTGATCGCCACCGTCGAGCAGGCGGGCTATCACGCCACGCTGAAAACAGCCAACGCCTCCCCAAAGTCTGAACCGTTGACAGCATCGGAGCCGCCGCCGGAGGCGCTGACAACGGAGACCGCGTCTTATCCGGCAGAAAAAACATTATCTACACATATGCTGCTGATTGAGGGCATGACCTGCGCCAGCTGCGTAAGTCGTGTAGAAAAAGCGCTGCAGCAGGTTGCAGGCGTCAGCCAGGCGCGGGTCAATCTCGGCGAACGCAGTGCGCTGGTGCTGGGCGATGCCGATCCGCAGCAGCTGGTGGCTGCCGTCGATGCCGCCGGTTACGGCGCGCAGGTGGTGGATGACGAGCAGGAGCGACGTGAGAAGCAGCAGCTCAGTGCCCGCAGCGCGATGCGGCGTTTCAGCTGGCAGGCGGCTGTCGCCTTAGCGTTTGGCGTGCCGCTGATGATCTGGGGCATGGTGGGCGACAACATGATGCTCACCGACAGCAACCACATCACCTGGCTGACGCTGGGCGTTGTGACCCTGCTGATCATGATCGTGACCGGCAGCCATTTCTATCGCAGCGCCTGGCGCAGTCTGCGTAATGGCAGTGCCACCATGGATACCCTGGTGGCGCTCGGCACAGGCGCGGCCTGGATTTACTCCTTTAGCGTGGTGCTGTGGCCTGAATTTTTCCCGCCGCAGGCCCGTCACCTCTATTTCGAAGCCAGCGTCATGATCCTGGGATTGATCAATCTCGGCCATGCGCTGGAGCAGCGGGCGCGTCAACGATCGTCAAAGGCGCTGGAACGACTGCTTGATCTGACACCAGCCCTGGCGCGGCTGGTCGATCAACAGGGTGACCGGCTGATCCCGGTCAGCGACGTCCAGCCCGGCATGACGCTGCGCCTGGTCACGGGCGATCGGGTGCCGGTCGATGGCGAAATCGCCACGGGTGAAGCCTGGTTTGATGAAGCGATGCTGACCGGCGAAGCGGTGCCGCAAAGCAAAAATCCGGGTGCGGCGATCTTCGCAGGCACCCTGGTGCAGGACGGCTCAGTAGAATTTATCGCCCGGGCGACCGGAAATCACACCACCCTGTCGCGCATTATCCGGCTGGTACGTCAGGCGCAGAGCAGCAAACCCGATGTGGGCCGCCTGGCCGATCGCATCTCCGCCGTTTTTGTTCCAGTGGTGGTGTTGATTGCGCTGCTCAGCGGGGCGGTGTGGTATCTGTTCGGGCCACAGCCTCAGATTGCTTACATGCTGGTGATCGCGACAACCGTCCTGATTATCGCCTGCCCCTGTGCGCTGGGACTGGCGACGCCGATGTCGATTATTGCCGGTGTTGGCCGTGCCGCCGAGCTGGGCGTACTGGTGCGCGACGCCGATGCGCTGCAGCGCGCCAGCCAGATCGACACGCTGGTGTTTGATAAAACCGGCACCCTGACAGCCGGAAAGCCACAGGTCAGTGAGGTGCTGGTCTGGGGTGAGGCCAGCCGTGAATCCGTGTTAGCGACCGCTGCCGCGCTGGAATTCGCCTCGGGTCATCCGCTGGCAAAAGCGATTGTCGCCGAAGCAAAACTGACGCAACCGCCTGTGTTAGCGCAATTTCGTACAATACGCGGCAAAGGGGTCAGCGGTAGTCTGGATGGCAGAACGCTGCTGCTGGGTAACGCCGCGCTGTTGCAGGACAATGGCGTCGATTACCGGGCGGCAGAAGCAGAGATTGCGCGCCTGACGCAGCAGGGTGCAACGCCAGTGTTACTGGCTGAGCAGGGCCAGTTAACCGGATTAATTGCGCTGCGCGACCCGCTGCGACCGGAAAGCATCGATGCTCTTAAGCGACTGCATCAGCAGGGTTATCGGCTGATTATGCTGACCGGCGACCATGAAAATACCGCGCGAGCCATTGCTGCCGAGGCTGGCATTGATGAAGTGATAGCGGGCGTGCTGCCGGAAGGCAAAGCGGCTGCTATTGAACAGTTACAGCAGCAGGGGCGCCGCGTCGCAATGGTGGGTGATGGCATCAATGACGCGCCCGCACTGGCGCAGGCCGATGTGGGTATTGCCATGGGTGGCGGCAGTGATGTGGCAGTAGAAACCGCAGGCATTACGCTGATGCGCGCCGACCTCAACAGCGTGGCGGATGCGTTAGCGCTCTCCTCCGCGACGCTGCGCAATATCCGGCAGAACCTGTTTGGCGCCTTTATCTATAACAGTATCGGCATTCCGGTCGCCGCAGGTGTTCTTTATCCGCTGACCGGCACCCTGCTCAGCCCGATTGTGGCCGGTGCGGCGATGGCGCTGTCATCCATTACCGTGGTCAGCAATGCTAACCGCCTGCTGCGTTACCGGCCGCCGCGCCAGTAATCGCCGTTTCAGCGCTGTTTTTCATTCTCTGAAGTCGCTAGCATGGGGTTTTGAATCGCAAAGGACCGGGAATGACAGGCAACGTTTGGCGCTCACTGCGCGGCTTTATCAGCCAGCTTTTTCCCGCCAGTTATCGCTGGCCTGCGATGGATGTCCGGCTTGGCGATCGTCAGCTGCATCTGGTAGGCAGCATCCACATGGGAACGCGCGACATGCAGCCGTTGCCCGCTCGCCTGCTGCGTCAGTTACAACAGGCGGATGCGCTGATTGTGGAAGCCGATATTACGCAGGGTGGCTCACCCTTCGATCACCGTGGCGATCGCCCTGCGCTCGCTACGCGGCTGGAGAGCTGCGCGATGCAAACGCTCACCGCGCTGTGTCAGGAGATGAGCCTCAACCTCAGCCTGTTCGACAATCTGCCCGCCTGGCAGGTGGCGCTGATGTTACAGGCACAGCAGGCGCAACGGCTGGGGTTACGGCCTGACTACGGCATCGACTATCAGCTGTTACAGGCAGCGAAAGGCTTTAATAAACCGGTGATTGAACTGGAAGGCGCAGAAGCGCAGATCGCTCTGCTGACTGCGCTTCCGGATGACGGCATCGCGCTGTTACAGGATACGCTGCTGCACTGGCACACCAATGCACGGCTGTTGCAGATGATGGTGAGCTGGTGGCTCGATACGCCACCACGCCAGCCGGAAATCACCCTGCCCGCCACCTTCAGTCAGGCGCTGAATGATACGTTGATCGGTCAGCGTAATGCGCAGTGGTGCGACAGGTTACAGGGGTTAGCGGCGGGTAACTACGTGGTGGCGGTCGGTGCGTTGCATCTTTATGGCGAAGATAACCTGCCTGAGATGCTGAGGAAGCCCTGAAAAAAAGAGAGCCGATAATGTTATCGGCCCGTCAAAGAGGAATTTGATTATGATTTTGGTTATCGCCAGCAATCAGATGGCTGGCGCGCGGCCAATTTTACTTAAAGAACAAAATTTCGCCACCTTTTTCCATGATTCCGCGTAATAAGATTTTTCTTAGTAAGGAACCTGTATGACGCCCGCCGTAAAATTGCTGGAAAAACAGAAAGTCAGCTTCATCCTGCATCCCTATGAGCATGACAGTAACGAAACCCATTTCGGTGAAGAAGCGGTTCGTAAACTTAATCTGGATGCGCGCCAGGTCTATAAAACGCTACTGGTGGCGTTGAATGGCGAGGCGAAACAGCTGGCGGTGGCGATTACGCCGGTATCAACGCAGCTGGATCTCAAGAAGGTGGCGAAAGCGCTGGGCGCGAAGAAAGCAGATATGGCCGATCCGCAGCTGGCACAGCGGGTTACCGGCTATCTGGTGGGCGGCATTAGTCCGCTGGGGCAGAAAAAGCGTCTGCCCACAGTGATCGACCACTCTGCCAGCGCGTTTAATGCGATGTTTATCTCTGGCGGCAAGCGTGGACTGGACATCGAACTGGCCCCGCAGGATCTTTCACGGCTACTCAACGCACCGTTTGCGGATATCGCCCGCCACGACTAAACCCGCGGCTGGGCGCAAAGCTGATCGATCATCCAGCGACCTGCCGGACCGGGCGGCGTGCGTCGCGACCAGACCACCTCAACAGCGATATGCTGCGGCCAGCCCGGCATCGACAGCTCTTTCAGGACGTCATGTCCAAACTGCTTCACCAGCCAGCGCGGCAGAACCGTCCAGCCAAACCCCTGCTCCGCCATCTCCAGCAGCAATAAATAGGTGGGTGCCGACCAGATGCGCCCCATTGGCGCAGGTTCAGAGGCTTCAACCCAGGTGTTTAATCGCAGATATCGAACCCCTTCCAGCTCGCTTTCGCTAACGGTATTAAGCTGTGCCAGCGGATGATCGCGATGCAAAAAAACTGCCATCTGCGCTTCAACCTGTAATCTCGCCACCGCGATATCCACCGGCAGATTAGGCTGCGCCCGCACCACGCCCAGATGGACCCGCCCGGCCTGCAGCAGATCCAGCACATCACCATCCTCGGCAATCATGACCTCCAGTTCTATCTCCGGATAACGGGCATCAAATTGCCTGAGCAGATGCTCGTGATGATCGGTTTGCCAGAAGTCGGACATGGCAAAACTGAGTCGGGGTTCAACGCCCTGCGACAGACGTATCGCCAGCGCATCCAGCCGTTCACTGGCGGCGAGGATTTGCTGAACCTGAGGGATAACGCGACGTCCCTGCTCGGTCAGGATCGGCTGACGACCGGCCCGATCAAACAGCATAAAGCCGAGATCGTCTTCTAAATTTGCCACCGCCGCGCTGATAGTGGACTGGCTTTTACCCAGCGCGCGCGCCGCCGCAGAGAAAGACCCGCTCGCCACGGTCTGCATAAAAGCCTCAAGGGATTCCGGGGAGTAACGCATCTGAACCATCGCTTTTTTCGATAGGTGTTCATTTTATCTTAGCATTCTGACGTGTGAAAATGCGCCGCATTATTCAAGGAGAATTAACAATGCGTACCCGCTCAATTAAAGAACGTATTCTTCATGCTGTCTGTTTTGAAACGCTGGCGATTCTGACCGTTTCGCCACTGGCGGCATGGGTCATGGATAAGCCGCTGTTTCAGATGGGATCGCTGGCGATTATGCTCTCAACGGTCGCGATGCTATGGAACATGATTTACAACAGCGGATTTGACCGGCTCCATCCGCCGGGCCAGAAACGCGGAGCGGGCGTGCGTGTATTACATGCGCTGGGATTTGAAGGCGGGTTTATCCTGATTGGTCTGCCGATTGCGGCCTGGATGCTGGATATCTCCCTGTGGCAGGCATTGCTGGTCGAAGTGGCCTTTTTCCTCTTCTTCCTGCCCTACACCATGACCTACAACTGGGTGTGGGACAAACTGCGCGAGCGCTGGATCAGACGTCACCCTTGCCGGGCGTAGGAAAAACGGGAGGCGCAAGCGCCTCCCGTTTAGTTCAATGCGTGCGGGCTGTTTCGTTTCCCCACGGCCAGATCCACGCCAGAATCATTTTTGGATAATTACGCTTCCGCGCTTTTTCCGCTGCTTTATCCCGCGCTTTAATCTGCTCATCCGTCAGATGCACGATATGCCCTTTCGGCTCATAGTCGCTGGCTTTGACCGGCGAATGCGCCTTGATGAAGTCACGCAGCACCTGCGCATCGACGGCTCCGCTGTTGACGTATCCGGCGTGATTATCCAGACGCGGATAACCGTCGCCACCCGCCGCATTGAAGCTGTTGGTCGCCATGCGATAACGCTGCGTGTCCTGCAGCGGTTTACCGTTAATGCTAACGTTGCTGACCTGCTTACCGTCTGTGGTCAGGCTGATGTTGACAAACTGAGCGTAGCCGCCTGAGTCAGGCTGAATATTGGCGACGACATCCAGATATTTTTTGATCTCCGCGCCGGTCAGGCTGACCGAAACCACCTGGTTGCCAAACGGCTGAACCTGCAACAGGTCACGCCAGCTCAGCTTGCCCGCTTTCAGCGAGGTACGGATTCCGCCACCGCTCATCACCGCAAAATCGGCTTTGGTGTGCGCCATCTGGGCGCGCAGAATCAGCTGGCCAAGATTCGTCTGCTCAAAGCGAACCTGCTCTTTTTCACCGCTGAAGTTGCCGTCGGCGCTGCCGACATTCACGGTTAACTTCGCCTCAGCGCGTTTCTGGAACGGCATCAGCAGCTTCATCATGGCGGTGTTTTTCGGGATCTCTTCCTGCCAGGTCAGCCAGGTTTCGCTGCCATCCGCATTCTTTATCTTGTGTTTGAGGTTAACCGGCACCAGCTGATAAGCCTCCAGTGTCACCTGACCATTGCGGAAGGTGAAGTCGCCGCGTCCGACATATTTGCCCCATTTATCCGCCTGCATGATCCAGATGCCGTTCTGCTGATCGGGTTTGCAGGGCTGACCGGGCTGATAATTATTGACGCTGACGTTCTCTTTTTCCATGCAGACCGCATCATGCGAATGACCGCCGACAATCAGATCGATGGTGCCGGCAGGCAGGCTGCGCGCCAGGGTGACATCATCAATGCCGTTGCTGCCATGCTTACCGTCATCATAGTGGCCAAGATGGGTCAGCGCGACAATGACGTCCGGCTTCTCAGTGGCGCGCAGTTCGGCTACCGCCTTTTCCGTCTCCGCGATCGGATCGCGGAACTCGGTATCTGTCAGTCCGGCCGGATTAGCCAGTTTTGCGGTGTCCGGGGTGATCAGTCCGACCACGGCGATTTTGAGTCCGAGACGATTGAATACCGCCCAGGGTTTAAACATGCGCTTACCGGTACTTTTCTGGTAAACGTTGGCGGCCAGCAGCGGGAAGCGCGCCCACTTCTCCTGCTTGCGCAGGACCGCGATCGGCTTGTCGAACTCATGATTGCCCAGCGCCATCGCATCGTAGCCAATCAGGTTCATCGCGCGAAAATCGGGTTCAGCGTCCAGCTCGTCGGACTCCGGCACGCCCGTATTCACATCGCCCGCAGAGAGAATCAATGCGCCACCGCCATGGGCCTGCACATCGTAACGCATGGTATCTATCAGGGTTTTCTGCGCGGCCAGACCATATTCACCCTGTTCATTAAACCAGAAGTGACCATGCTCATCATTAGTGTGCAGCAGGCTGAAACGATAGGTGCGATCGGCCTGAGCAGCCTGTGAAAACAGCGGCATCAGGGCCACCAGTAGCGCCACCCCTGCCCCTGTCCATTTAGAAAACAACACTGTGATTCTCCTTAATTTGCCGTCTGGCCAGATTTTCTGCCGCTTTGCCCCACTGTGTCGCACATTCCCCCGGCGAACTCAAGGCCCATGCACATCCGCGCGGCTTATAATCCACCTCTTTTTATCTCTGGTCCGCCTTTGCTGACCGTGATGCTAACTGCCAGACGACGCCAGCACCGCGCCTGATTCTGCGGATCTGGCAGAGGCATGCAGTAAACCATGTTGTTAAGCAGTTGTTTGCTCCTGCAAAAGTGCCGCTGGCAGGCTTTACCCACTCTATCGGCGTATTTACCCCTCATTCGTGCCACACCTGGGTCATTTACTGAGGCTAAATTTTATTTATCCGACCCGGTTTAAAGCGTCAAATCAGCCAATATTATGGATAATGAACAAAAACACCCTTTCAATTGCGCATTTGACTTTTTTTCGCGGTTTTTTGAGGTATTCCCGCAAATTGCTCAGCGAAAGAATAGATTTTGTTTTAAACTCATTTGTTACAAGCGGATACATTTGTATACAAGGAGACAGGCATGCATCACACCACACCGTTGATCACTACCATCGTCGGAGCACTGGTTCTGGCATTTCTCCTTGGGATGCTTGCCCACCGCCTGCGTATCTCCCCGCTGGTAGGTTACCTGCTTGCAGGCGTTCTGGCGGGTCCCTTTACCCCCGGCTTTGTTGCTGATACCAATCTGGCCCCTGAACTGGCAGAACTCGGCGTTATCCTGCTGATGTTCGGTGTCGGCCTGCACTTCTCAATGAAAGATCTGATGTCGGTAAAGTCGATAGCCATTCCCGGTGCCATCGCGCAGATCGCGGTCGCGACGTTACTGGGAATGGGATTGTCGTGGACGCTGGGGTGGCCGTGGATGACCGGCCTGGTGTTTGGTCTCTGCCTCTCTACCGCCAGTACCGTGGTGTTACTGCGTGCGTTAGAGGAGCGACAGCTGATTGATAGCCAACGCGGGCAGATTGCGATTGGCTGGCTGATTGTCGAAGATCTGGTGATGGTGCTGACGCTGGTGCTGCTGCCTGCGATTGCCGGCATGATGGAACAGGGCAACGCCAGCGCCGGACTGCTGGCCTGGGATCTGCTGTGGACCATCGGCAAAGTCGCCGCCTTTATGGTGCTGATGATGGTGGTGGGACGCCGTGCCGTACCCTGGATCCTCGCCCGCAGCGCCGCCACCGGCTCACGCGAGCTGTTTACGCTGGCGGTGTTAGCGCTGGCGCTGGGTATCGCCTTTGGTGCGGTTGAATTTTTTGATGTGTCGTTTGCGCTAGGGGCCTTCTTCGCCGGTATGGTGCTGAACGAGTCTGAACTGAGCCACCGAGCTGCGCGCGATACCCTGCCGCTGCGCGATGCCTTTGCCGTGCTGTTCTTTGTCTCCGTCGGCATGCTGTTTGACCCGTCGATTCTGGTGACGCAGCCGCTGGCGGTGCTGGGCGCGCTGGTGATTATTGTGGTCGGCAAGTCGATGGCCGCCTGGCTGCTGGTGTCGCTTCTCGGCCATTCGCGTCGTACGGCTCTGACCATTTCGGTCAGCCTGGCGCAGATTGGTGAGTTTGCCTTCATTCTGGCCGGTCTGGGCATCTCGCTGGGCCTGCTGAATGATGAGGGCCGCAATCTGGTGCTGGCCGCCGCCATCCTGTCGATTATGCTTAACCCAATTCTGTTTACTCTGCTTGAGCGTTTCCTGGCGAAAACAGAGACGATGGAAGAGCAGACGCTGGAAGAAGCGATTGAAGAAGAGAAGCAGATCCCGGTGGACTTCTGCAATCACGCCGTGATTGTGGGCTACGGCCGGGTTGGCAGTCTGATTGGTCAGAAGCTTCTTGAGGCTAATGTGCCGCTGGTGGTGGTTGAAAACTCCCGCACGCGGGTTGAAGCGCTGCGCGAGCAGGGCATCAAAGCGGTGCTGGGAAATGCGGCTCGCGCGGATACCATGGAACTGGCACGACTCGACTGCGCACGCTGGCTGTTACTGACCATCCCGAATGGCTATGAAGCGGGTGAAGTGGTGACGGCGGCGCGTGAAAAACATAAGAATATAGAGATTATCGCCCGCGCCCACTATGACGATGAAGTGGAGTACATCATGGAGCGGGGTGCCACCCGCGTCGTGATGGGTGAGCGTGAGATTGCCAGCAGTATGCTGCAAATCCTGCAGGATGAAATGACGCAGGGCGAAGATTTACAGCCCTGCGATGTTGTGCGCTGATTAAGTCTGGCCCGTATAGCTGTGATATTGAGACGGCACAGGGAACAGGGTCAGATCGGAAAGACGCAAAAGCCGTCATCCATGACACGCTCGGCCCGCGCCGTCCTGGCGCGGGACGCTTTCCTCTTCTGACCCTGCTCCCTGCGCATTGAGCTAATCCATTGCTGTCAGATTCACCCTAATTTAAGTTTGCAAACTGTCTGCCGTCCTGTGGCGACCCGCTTTACCGATCCCAGTAAGACTCTTCCAGACTGTCTTCCCGCTCCGGCAGGCCGCGGGTTAAACGCGGCGAATGCTGATTCAACACCTGATAGCTGACGCGGTTGGCATACTTACACACCTGCGCCAGCGACGAGTAGGTCAGATACGGACGCGCATGTTTGCTGGAGTTCGGCACATTCAGGCTGTGATAGTTGTTGGCGGTGATGTCATGCAGTAACGCCGCCAGCGCACCGTCTCCGGCTCCGTTAGTGTTCATGATCTTTTCCGGGCCGCCCATATAAGGCGCGATGTGCGAGAAAATACGCAGCGGCTGCTGGCAATCCTGCTGGCGCATCACGCGGCTGAACTCATACTGGTTGAACTCAGCAATCGCGCCAGGCAGCAGCGGATGGTTGGTTTTACGTTTGAACTCGTCTTCGGTGTAGCCCGCCATATAAAGCCCAATCGGGCCAGCGGTGCAGAGCACCAGATCCACCCAGTCCAGCGCCATGTTGGAGGCGAGCAGCGGATCGGACTCGCCGGTCAGCGCCAGCGCTTCCTCTTCATTCATCGCTACGATAGTGACATGCTCGCGCAGGAAATCGCGCCAGAACTGAGGATTATCGCCAATCACATGTTTAGTGCCCAGCGTCAGCACCACCGGCACGTTGTGGCGTTTGGCGTACTCAATCGCCCGTAACGTCGCCTGCGGCATCGGTTCACCTTCGACGCAGCGCACCAGATAGGAGGTCAGTACCAGCGCAGAAGCGCCGGCAATCACCTCTTCCGGCACATTATCCGGATGCAGCTGGTTCATCTGGCCGGGGCTGATAGCGAAGGTTCGCTCGCCATGCTCGCCAATCAGCGTAAAGCAGCGGCCAATGGCACCATCGACGCCCTGCAGATAGTTGAGATCGACCCGGCTTGAGGTATTGCAGAGATAGCGATAGGCGTAGCCACCAATCTGGATGTTGTTGCACATCACGCCCAGCAGCACGGAGCGGTCATCGGCCAGTACCGAGAAGTTATGCAGCGTGTTACCGATGGTGCCACCGGCAAACTGATGGGTGATCAGCGCGTCACGCATCAGCTCATTGTACAACGCTTCCGCGACGGCATTATCGATGACCAGCGAGTGCCCGGCGCTCAGGCCATAACGTGCGAGAAAGTCATCATCGACTTTGGCTTCGATATCCACCAGCGTCTGGTCGATACCCACCACCCAGCTGCCTGCATCAACGTCGTGTTGAGCGGGTTGTAACAGGGGATCGCGTGCGCTGACAGGAAAGTAATGTTTGGATTTGCGTTTGCCGGGAAATTTCATCGGGAATGCCGTCTGGAAAAACAGGCGGAGAATGATATCACACTCTCCGCCAGCGCTTTAACGGCGTGCGTCGACCAGTTGCACCATCATGTCGATGTGCGCCTCATCGGCGTTCAGCGCAGGAATATACTCAAACTTCTCACCACCGGCATGCATGAAGATTTCGCAGTTTTCACCACTGATCTCCTCCAGCGTTTCCAGGCAGTCAGACGAGAAGCCCGGGCTCATCACCTGAACATGTTTGATCCCTTTGGCGGGCAGGCTTTCCATGGTTTTGTCGGTGTAAGGCATCAGCCAGGGCTCACGACCAAAACGCGACTGGAAGGTCATCATGTACTGATCGTCTCGCAGGCCCAGCGCTTTGACCAAGGCAGCCGTGGTATCCGCACAGCGCTGCGGATAGTCATCGCCTTCGTTGGCGAAGCGCTGCGGAATGCCGTGGAATGACAACACCAGCAGATCGGGCTGACCGTGCCGCTCAAAGGATCGCTCTACCGTCGCTTTCAGCGCGGCGATATAGCCCGGATGTTCGGCGTAGTCGCGAATAAACTGCACGTCAGGCAATGAACGGTAATCTTTGAAGACGGCGGTCAGGCCATCCCACACCGCGGCCACGGTGGAGCAGGAGAACTGCGGATAGAGCGGCAGCACAATCAGGCGGGTCACGCCCTGCGCCATCAGTTTATCGACTGCGCTTTTCAGGCTGGGATTGCCGTAGCTCATACCCAGTTCGACGGGCATATCGACCCGAGCCGCCAGGGCATCGCGCTGACGCATGCTGTAAACCAGCAGCGGAGAACCGCCTTCCATCCAGACAGAAGCGTAGAGCTTAGAAACGCGCGGCGAACGAAACGGCAGAATGACGGCATTGAGAACCGGCCACCAGAGCCAGCGCGGCGCATCGACCACGCGCGGATCGCTTAAAAACTGTTTCAGATAGCGTTTAACAGCAGGTGTGGTTGGAGCGTCTGGCGTGCCTAAATTAACCAATAACACGCCGGGCTTATCTTGCCTCATTTGAGTTCCTTGATGACAACGGGGATGCGTGAAAACAGGGAAATTGTAGCGGAATTAGTGGGAGGTAAAAGCAATTACTGCAAAAGGGGCCAGTAATACCGGCCCCATTGAGCTTAGCCGAGAATCTTAGCCAGCTCGGCACTCACTTCGGTCACCTTACGGGTGCCGTCGATTTTGTGATAGGCGGTGTTGCCCGCTTCCGCTTCTTTGCTGTAGTAAGCAATCAACGGCGCGGTCATCTGATGGTATTCCACCAGGCGCTTACGCACGGTCTCTTCCTGATCGTCTTTACGTAGGGTCAGCTCTTCGCCTGTCAGATCATCTTTACCTTCCACTTTCGGCGGATTAAAGGTGACGTGATAAACGCGGCCAGAGGGTGCGTGAACGCGACGGCCCACGATACGTTCAACGATCAGTTCGTCCGGTACGGCAAACTCCAGCACGTGATCAACTTTGATCCCGGCTTCTTTCATTGCATCTGCCTGAGGAATGGTGCGCGGGAAACCGTCCAGCAGGAAACCGTTTTTGCAGTCTTCCTGAGTGATACGCTCTTTAACCAGCGCAATCACCAGCTCATCGGTCACCAGTTTGCCAGCATCCATGATGGCTTTCGCCTGGTTGCCCAGCTCGCTGCCTGCTTTAACTGCTGCACGCAACATGTCGCCGGTGGAGATTTGCGGAATGCCGTACTTCTCCATGATGAATTGGGCCTGAGTCCCCTTACCTGCGCCCGGAGCTCCGAGCAGAATAATACGCATTGCGTAAATCCCCTTGCGAATCGCATTGATCTATCTTAGAAGCGGAAGAACATACCATTATGACCCGCTCATCACAAGGAAGGGCGCGGATCGCGCGGGGCGACTTTAGTCGCTTTTTGGCCCTGAGCCCGACCCGGCGAGTCTGCCTGCTGCTTTTTCAGATTTACCGCCTGCGCTGAGCAGGAATTGCAGTCTCCGGCTCAGATGATGCGTCATATTCACGCTTTTTTTGCCGCTGCCGCGCACGTTAGCATTTAGCTGCAGACGCGCCTGTTGTGGCCATTTCACCACATCTTCCGCATCTGACAGCGCTGCGATCAGCGAAGCCGGAACGTTGAAACTGGCGAACGGCAAGCCGGGCTGATGGCAGGAGTTCAGCGGCAGCGGCGCTGACAGGGAAAGCGCATCGACGGTGGCGGCATTGTACGGTCGCCACTCGGAATCGGCGAAGCGGCGCAGTGCATCCTGCGTAGCATTCAGGGTCAGCCCCTGTTCAAACAGCCGCAGTTCGCTGCGCACCAGCGTGCTGAAGTCGTGTGTCCGCAACGCCACCAGCACCAGATCGCTGCAGATCTCAGCGTGGCGATCCAGCCGGGTAACAAACAGATGGGCTTCGTCGATCAGTTTCTGATGCAGCACGCTGGCAAAACTCTCGCTCGCCTCCGTCACTCCCTGATTCTGGCAATCCTGCAACGGACGCACGCGACCATTTGGCAACTCGATATGCGGGACCAGCATGATGCTGCCCGCGATTAGCGGAACCGCGGGCAGGTTGTTGAGCTCGGTGACCGGATAGCGTGAGGCGTAACGATGCTGGTTGCGCGCCTGCTCCTGCCGCAGAAACAGCTGAGAAAGAAGGACCTGCGCCACATGGAGTGAGGGCGCGAAGAAGAGATCGAACTGTTCCAGCCGGTAATAACGAGAGAGCGCCAGGCGTAACCGATGGCGCGCCTCTGCTGATGTTTCAGAGGATAAAGGGCCGTGTGCCATGGTTGTCTCGCTTCGGGGAATATGCGGCGTAAGCGCAGGTTAAGCGAGATGCAATATCCGTGAAAAATCACAGATATAGGGCTGAGTCAACCTGCCATAATTTGCTCTCAGAGTAGGTCAATGCGGCTGGACTTTAAAATGATATAAATTAACAATCTCTGTTAGATTTTTGCACAGGAGAGAGGGGATGAACGGACTGCCGCCACTACGATCGCTGCACTATTTTCACCAGGCAGCCTTGCACAGCAGCTTTAGTGTTGCGGCTGAACATCTGCATGTTACACACAGCGCCATCAGCCATCAGATTCGCCAGCTGGAGAGCTGGATGGGTAAACCGCTATTTGTCCGCAGCAATGGCCGCGTGAAACTGACCGCACACGGTGATCGACTGCTGCTGAGCTGCCAGCAGGCATTCGGTGAGTTACGCAGCAGTTGCGAGTCCATTCGCAGCGGCCTGCTTCAGCAGATCCGGATTTCCTGTCCCCCCAGTTTTTTATCTCAATGGCTGATACCCCGCATCGCCAGCTTTTATCAACGCTATCCGGAGATTGAAGTTCACTTTCTGCCGCTGGCACCGGTCTCGCAACTGCGCAGCGAACATATCGATGTGCTGATCCTCAGTCACGGTGATCCCCCTGAACCCGATATCGACGCGACGCTGGTCAGCGAGGATGAGATTGGGCCGCTTTGCGCGCCGCATTTAGCCTCGCAGTTACGTGTCGGTGAGGATCTGGCAAAGATGACCTTGCTGCATGCAGATACCCGACTGCACGCCTGGTCAGAGTGGGCGGCAAAAACCGGTTTCAGCGGCCGTTTTAAAGGCGGTAAGCATTTTGAAACGCTGACGCTGGGCATTCAGGCTGCGCGAAGTGGTCTTGGCGTTCTGATGGCACCGCGTTTGCTGGTTCGCAAAGAACTGGAGGATGGCACACTGCTTGCGCCGCTGGGTTTTGTCCGCGTCGAGCGGGCGACCTGGATGATGACGAAGCAGAGCCGTCGTCAGGATACGGAGATTAGTGTGTTTCGAGACTGGCTGCGGGATGCCGCACAGCCATAAAAAAGCCGGTGATGATCACCGGCTTGATGCTGCTGATAAACTCAATTCTTTCTACGCTCAATCCTGATCAACACTGAACAGAATCAGACAGACAGCTTCAAACTCAAGCGATGGGAGCATACGCCTGGAGCAAAGCATCGCGGGCCATGGATGGCCCGCGCTGAGCCCGCCAGGGATGGCGGCTTTTGGCGTCTTTGCGAAGGGCGTATGCTCCCTGAGCCAGTGCTGCATTTGCCACTACAGACCGGTGAAAATCACCGGCCTGTAGCCGTTATGCCGTCAGCAGCTGGTTCATGCGGCGAATATACTGGTTAGGATCGTCCAGCGTGCCGCGCTCGGCCAGCAACGCCTGATCCAGCAGCAGCTCAATCCACTCACCGAAGCGTGCTTCATCCTGCGTATCCGCAACACGTTTCACCAGCGGGTGATCCGGGTTGATTTCAAACAGGTACTTCACTTCCGGCACTTCCTGTCCGGCCGCCGCAAACAGCTTCGCCATCTGCGTGGTCATCTCATTGGCATCGGTAGTGACAATCGCTGGCGTGTCGGTCAGACGATGCGTCAGACGCACCTCTTTCACGCGTTCGCCCAGCAGATTTTTCACACGCTCAACAAACGGCTCCAGCGCTTTTTCCGCCTCTTTCTGCTCTTCGGTCTCTTCATCCGCCAGCTTGCTCAGCGACTCATCCGCTTTGCTGACAGACTGGAAGGTTTTACCATCGAACTCGGTGAGGTAGCTCATCATCCATTCGTCAATGCGATCGGAGAGCAGCAGCACCTCAATGCCTTTCTTGCGGAACAGTTCCAGATGCGGGCTGCTCTTCGCGGCGGCATAGCTGTCAGCAGTGATGTAGTAAATCTTCTCCTGACCTTCCACCATGCGACTGACGTAGTCTTCCAGCGAAATGGTCTGTGCTGAACCTTCGCTCTGAGTAGTGGCGAAGCGCAGCAGCTTAGCGATCGTTTCCTGGTTAGCGTTATCTTCGGCCGGGCCTTCTTTCAACACCAGACCGAACTCATTCCAGAAGGTCTGGTATTTCTCGTTGTCTTCTTTAGCCAGTCTTTCCAGCATCTGCAGAGTACGCTTAGTCAGCGCAGTACGCAGGCTCTGGGTCACGCGGCTATCCTGCAGGATCTCACGGGAGACGTTCAGCGGCAGATCGCTGGAATCAATCAGGCCACGCACAAAGCGCAGGTAGTTCGGCATAAACTGCTCAGCGTCATCCATGATAAAGACGCGCTGCACGTAAAGTTTCAGGCCATGCTTCTGATCGCGGTTCCACATATCGAATGGCGCACGCGCCGGAATGTAGAGCAGGCTGGTGTACTCCTGCTTACCTTCCACCCGATTGTGGCTCCAGGCGACCGGGTCGCTGTAGTCATGGGCGATATGCTTGTAGAACTCGTTGTACTCGTCGTCGCTGATCTCAGATTTGTTGCGGGTCCACAGTGCCTGGGCTTTGTTGATCTTCTCCCAGTGCGTTCCCTCGCCCTCTTCATCTTTGCTCTCGATCTCAACCGGCAGCGCGATGTGATCGGAATATTTGCTGATGATGCTGCGAACGCGCCATGCGTCCAGGAACTCATCCTCGCCTTCGCGCAGATGCAGGGTAATCTCAGTACCGCGATCGGCTTTCTCAATCTCCGCCAGGGTATATTCGCCCTCGCCCGCTGATTCCCAGAACACGCCTTCATCGGCTGATGCGCCAGCGGCACGGGTTCGCACCGTGACTTTATCCGCCACAATAAACGCAGAGTAGAAGCCGACACCGAACTGACCGATCAGTTGGCTGTCTTTAGCCTGATCGGAACCAAGGGATTTCAGGAAAGATTTGGTGCCTGATTTGGCGATAGTCCCGAGGTTCTCAATGACTTCATCGCGACGCATACCGATACCGTTATCGCTGAGCGTGAGGGTACGGTTGTCCTTATCAACAGAGAGACGAACGCGCAGCTCGCCATCACCTTCATACAGGCTGGAATCTGACAGGGCGCGGAAGCGCAGTTTATCTGCCGCATCCGAGGCGTTAGAGATCAGCTCACGCAGGAAAATTTCTTTGTTTGAATAGAGAGAATGGATCATCAGGTGCAGAAGTTGTTTTACTTCCGACTGAAAGCCACGGGTCTCTTGTCCTTTCATGGTCATTGCTACCTCAACAAAACAGGTTGAACAAACGTTGATGTTGATGTGGGGATGACGCGGGGATTTTCAAGCCGGAGTCTTTCACAACACCGGCAAGTGATTAAAATTTAAACTTCTGGCGGCCTGCCAGTGAATGGGACAGCGTAGTGCCATCCACCATCTCCAGCTCTCCGCCTACCGGCACGCCGTGCGCGATACGGCTGGCGTCGACGCCATACTGGCCACAAAGCTCAGCAATGTAGTTCGCGGTCGCCTCGCCTTCTACCGTCGGGTTGGTGGCGAGGATCACTTCCTGCAGGGTTTCACTCTCCAGACGCTGCTCCAGACGATCCAGACCGATATCAGCCGGACCGATGCCGTCGAGCGGTGAGAGATGTCCCATCAGCACAAAGTAGCGACCGCCAAACTGGCCGGTTTGCTCAATGGCGTGGATATCTGCCGGACTTTCCACCACGCAAATCTGACCATTCTGCTGACGCCGTGGATTGGCGCAGATGGTACAAATTTCCTGCTCGGTAAAGGTCCGGCAATCGGAACAGTGTCCGATCTCCGACATCGCGCGGGTCAGCGCCTGCGCCAGCCGCATGCCACCGCTGCGATCGCGCTGCAGCAGCTGAAAGGCCATGCGCTGTGCCGACTTCGGCCCAACGCCAGGCAGACAGCGCAGCGACTCCATCAATGATTCAAGCAGTGGACTGGTTTGCATCAGAACGGCATCTTAAAGCCTGGTGGCAGTTGCATGCCTGAGGAGACAGACGCCATCTTCTCTTTCTGGGTTTCATCAATGCGACGTGCCGCATCGTTGAACGCCGCTGCAATCAGATCTTCCAGCATATCTTTGTCATCTTCCAGCAGGCTGGGATCGACTTCCACGCGACGGCAGTTGTGCGCGCCGTTAATGGTGACTTTTACCAGGCCAGCACCCGATTCACCGGTCACTTCAATCGCGGCAATCTCTTCCTGAACCTTGGCCATTTTGTCCTGCATCTGCTGGGCCTGTTTCATCAGGTTGCCCAATCCGCCTTTACCACCAAACATAGTTTTCTCTCTCAGCTAAGGCTACAACGCTATCGTTACGATAGCAGCAGCGTGTTCAAACAGGTCGGATACTCTCCTCATCCAGATCGGCATCAAAAAATCGCTGCAGCGTCTGGATGTGGGTATCACAGGTGATCGACTGACGCGCCTGCGCCAGTTTCTCTTCGTAAATGGCCTGACGCCACTCCAGTGGCGTCAACACCGATGGATTATCGTCTTCAACGACCGAGAGTTCAACTTTCTGCCCGGCTCGCTCACTCAGCGCATCGCTTAACACCTGCTGCGCCGAGGGTGAATTAAGGTGACGCTGGCTGCTGCGTAAATGCAGACAGACCCCGTTTTCGGTGGTCTCTTTCCATGCATTCAACGCCAGCTGCTGCACCAGCTTCGGTAGCGGCAGGGTCGCAATCTCTGCGGCCCAGGGATCGCGCTGCTGCGCTTCTTCCGCCAGACGCGCCGCCAGTTCAGGGGTTTTCTCATGCTCCAGCGCGGAACGCAAGGCCTTAGGCGTCGCGACCGGCTCCGCGACTTCAACCGGCTGATTAACCGCTTTCCAGCGGTACGCTTCCTCTTTTACCGGAGCGGCCGGCTCGCGATCGCGGATACGCTGCTGACTGCGCTCGGTGACCGAGGCCAGCCGCTCCAGCGCGGAGTTGGCCGGCCGCGCACCTGGCGCTGCCGGCTCACTCTTTTTTGGCTTGTTCGCTCCCTGACGCAACAATTGCGTGCGCGCCTGCAGGAGCTGACTGGTGGAGCTGGAAAGTGGCGCATCCGGCGTTGCATCGCGCGGCGGCGCTGGCTGCGGAGCCGCATCGGGCGCGGCCATCTGCGGCTGAGCGGCAACATGCTGTTGCGGCGCAGGCGTCGGCTGCTGCGCCACAGGCGACGCTGTATGAGACGGCATCGCGGCGGCAGGTGACGTCTGCGCTGGCTGTGTTGTCGTGTGGCGTGCACCAGGCGAAGACACGGATGGTGCGGGTGACGTCTGCGCCGGAGCGACAGGTGCCATCTGCTGGGTTAACGCGGGACGGGCAATCGGTTCGGCCACCGCCGCTTTAGGGTGAAACGCCAGCGCGCGCAGCAGCGTCATTTCGACGCCCATCCGGCGATCGGGCGCTATTGGCAGATCCTTGCGGCCCATCAACAGCGTCTGATAATAGAGTTGCAGATCGGCGGGCGGGACCACGCGCGCCAGTTCCCGCAGCCGCAGGGCGTTGCTCTCATCGTCGTCATTGAGCGAGGTCGGCAGCAGTTGCACCATCGCAATCTGGTGCAGCAGGCGCAGCATCTCGACCAGCAGCGCCTCCCATTCCACACCGCGTGACGCGGCCTGGCTGAGCAGGTTCATTACCTGCTGACCGTCACCGTCGACCAGCGCTTCCAGCAGTCCCAGTGGCTGTTCGTCATCCAGCGTGCCGAGCATGACGCTGACCGTACTGCTGGTCACCGCGCCCTGCCCGATGGCAATCGCCTGATCGGTGAGGCTCAGCGCATCGCGCATACTGCCATCGGCGGCCCGCGCCAGTAGCTGCAGCGCCCGGGTCTCGCTCTCAATCTGTTCCTGCTTCAGGACATACTCAAGCTGCTGACGGATTTGATCAACATCCAGCGCTTTAAGGTGGAACTGCAGGCAGCGCGAAAGAATGGTCACCGGCAGTTTCTGCGGATCGGTGGTCGCCAGCAGGAATTTAACGTGTGAAGGTGGCTCTTCCAGCGTCTTTAACAACGCATTAAAGCTGTGACGCGACAGCATATGCACTTCATCAATCAGATAGACTTTGAAGCGGCCACGCGCCGGAGCGTACTGCACGTTGTCGAGCAGATCGCGGGTATCTTCGACTTTGGTGCGCGATGCGGCGTCAATCTCAATCAGATCGACAAAGCGGCCCTGCTCAATTTCACGGCAGTTATCACACTGACCACAGGGCGTGGCGGTGATGCCGGTTTCGCAGTTAAGGCCTTTAGCCAGCAGACGCGCAATAGTGGTTTTCCCAACGCCGCGGGTGCCGGAGAAGAGATAAGCATGATGGATGCGTCCCAGAGACAATCCATTCGCCAGCGCCGTCAGAACATGTTCCTGACCGACAACATCAGCAAAAGCCTGGGGACGCCATTTTCGCGCAAGTACCTGATAGCTCATGTGGAGTTCGACGAAGTTGGATGGAAAGATGAGCGCAGACGCTCTGCAACCCCTGTATAAGATTGCAGTAGTCTATCAGCTACGCTTTTGGCTGGCACTCGTTATCTTGACGCCGGAGGCGTGACAGCCTCGCCGGGTGGCGAGGCCAAAAGCGTGGCTTAGTGGCCGGGGAATTTGACCAGGCTGTAGCTCTCGACGCCCAGGGCATTGAGACGCGATTCACCGGTCAGATCGAACAGGTTAATAATGAAGGCGGCGTCTTTCACTTCACCGCCAGCACGGCGAATCAGTTTAACAGTCGCTTCAATGGTTCCGCCGGTCGCCAGCAGGTCATCAACCACCAGCACCACATCGCCTGGCTGGATGGCATCTTTGTGCAATTCCAGCTTATCGGTGCCGTATTCCAGCTCATAGGATTCGCTGTAGACCTCACGCGGCAGTTTGCCGGGCTTACGCACCGGAACAAAACCCACGCCGAGACCTAATGCCACCGGGGCACCAAACAGGAAACCGCGCGCTTCCGTGCCCACCACTTTAGTGATGCCTCTATTACGGTAACGCTCAACCAGCAGCGCAATAGACGCGGCATAGGCTTTGGGATCTTCCAGCAGGCTGGTGACATCGCGGAACAGGATGCCTGGCTTAGGATAATCGGGAATACTTTTAATACTGTTTTTAATGAATTCAAGCTGCTGCGCAGTGTCGGTCATAATGATACGCCTGGTAAAAAATTCTGTTTCGCGCAGCTTCAGAAGCGCTAATACCTGGTAAAAGGCTCAGCGGAAGTCAATTCACAAAGGGAAGCCACGCACGAAGACGCCCAAATCTAAGCAAATGACCGGCTAAATGCAACTTTATCGCGGCGGCTTCGGTGCGTCCGCTGCTTCTGCCACCACCGGAATACGCCACATAAACAGCAGCAACACCGCCAGCATGATCAACAGCATGATGCGGACCCAGAGCTGATGCACCAGGAAGAGTGAAAGCGTAAAGGTGGCGACTATCAGGCAGATAGCACGGACTTTGGCCCCCGGCGGCATCGCACGATGCTGTTGCCAGTGGCGCAGATAGCGGCCAAATGGCGATTTCCACAGCAGCCAGTGATGGAAACGCGGCGATGAACGGGCAAAACACCAGGCTGCCAGCAGCATGAATGGCGTGGTGGGTAATAAAGGTAATACAATGCCCAGCGTCCCCAGCACAATAGCCAGCCAGCCGAGGGTTAATAACAGAATGCGTTGCATGAATCCCGCCCAGCTCTTTCTTCATCCGCGTACGTTAGCACAACTGAGCGTCACGCGATGAGTGCGATCGCCGTACAACAGCGCCTGCAACAGCTCCTTATCGATCTGCGTCAGGAAATTGCGCGCCATTCCGATGGGGTTTGTCGCATGCCACGCTTTGACTCGCAGCTGTTTCGCACCAAAGGCACGCGGCTGGCGGATTATCTGCTGGAAGTGGAACAGAATTTCGCGCGGCTGTGCGACAACAGCGACGACCTTGAACGCACGGCCTGGCTGGCTGAACGTCTGGTCGATCAGATTGCCGCCCTGCAACGGGAGGCGAGCACCCAACAGCTGCGAACCCGACGCGAACAGCCGTTTAAGAACCCACGTGCCTCAAAATATCAGGAGTACCGGGAGTTTGAGCGGCGTTTACTGGCGATGATCGATCAGCGTGAGCAGCGACTGGCGCTGGCCGAAACGCTGGCGATCCAGCATCAGCTGAAGCAGGATCTGGAAACGTTAGAGGCGCGACTGGCGCGCTGTCGGCAGGCGATTCGCTCAATTGAATGGGCCTCTTCGCTGCGCGGCGGCGAACACAGCGAATAAAGCGCAGCGTGATAAAAGCGCTTCTATACTGGGTGTATTTCGGCGCGGAGACGAAAAATGGGCTTACTGAGCTGGCTGATATGCGGACTACTGCTGGGGTTGCTGAAGCGTCTGCTGATGCCGGGACGCCCCGGCGGCCTGATGGCGACCCTGACGCTGTCGATGATTGGCGCACTGATCGGCGGCTACATCGCCACCTATTTTGAACTGGGCTCGCTGGCAACGCTTCACGCTGGCGCGCTGGGCATAGCGATTCTCGGCGCATTACTGATGCTGCTGGTCGCGGCCCGATTACGTATTTAGGAGAAAAGATGTCACTGGAAAACGCCCCTGACGACGTCAAACTGGCAGTGGATCTGATTCAGCTACTGGAAGAGCATCAACTGCCGGTAGAAACGGTGCTCTCCGCGCTGGCTATGGTGCAGCGTGATTACGAGAACAAGCGCGATCGCCAGCCGGCTTAGCGCGGAGTCGTCAGCGTCGGACTGAGCAGCAGCATATCGATAAAGGCATTGGTCAGGACGGGCGCGTCAGCAGCTAAATCAAAACTGTCCGGCGCAAACAGCCAGCTTTCCATCATACCGTTGACGTAACCACGCATAATGAGAGCGGCCTGACGCGTACTGAGCGTGCCCGGAAGTTGTCCGGCTTCAATACACTGTCGCAGGACATCTTCAATTTTGTCGTAGCATTCCAGCAGTAAGCTCTGCTGCATATTCTTCAGTGCCGACATTTCGCCCACAAATTCGCATTTATGGAAAATGATCTCCATCAAAGCACGACGCTGCGGATCCTTTGCAGTCGCATCAAAGATATAGACCAGCATTGCGCGCAACACAGAGAGTGGATCGCCAGGGTATTTTGTCTGATACTCAAGTTCCACATCGTCCAGACCAGCATCACAACGAAGCCATATTTCGTGTAATACATCGGCTTTATTTTTGAAGTGCCAGTAGATAGCCCCGCGCGTAACGCTGGCTGCGGTTGCAATCTGTGCCAGAGAAGTGGCTGAGACGCCTTGCTGTGAAAACAGAATAATGGCGGCATCAAGAATTTGATGTCGTGTTTCAAGTGCTTGCGCTTTGGTTTTTCGTGCCATAGTGGGCTTTTTTTACAAACAGGTAAGTTTACATACATTTGTGAATGTATGTACCATAGCATGACCTGCGACTTGCCACAGCAATGGGTTTTTCAGTTTGTGATCCATTGACCAATTGATATCGGACACTAGAGGTTTATTTATGAATAAAATCAGAGGATTATCGCCTCTGGCGGCCGTCCTGATGCTATCAGGCAGCTTTTTGTTAACAGGATGTGACAACAATAAATCCCAACAAGCCGCCCAGCAACCGCCAGCAGTGGGGGTTGTGACACTGAAAACTGAACCCCTGAAAATTTCGACTGAATTACCTGGCCGCACCTCGGCTTACCGTGTGGCTGAAGTCCGTCCGCAGGTTTCCGGTATCATTCTGAAGCGTAATTTCATTGAAGGCAGCGATATCAAAGCAGGTCAGTCTCTTTACCAGATCGATCCGGCTACCTATCAGGCATCCTATGACAGCGCTAAAGGTGACTTAACTCAGGCGCAGGCGAATGCCCGCATCGCTCAGCTGACCGTCAAACGTTATAAGCCGTTACTCGGCACCAAATATATCAGTCAGCAGGATTATGACACCGCCGTGGCCACCGCCGCGCAAAACGATGCCGCCGTTCAGGTTGCAAAAGCCAACGTGGAAACAGCCCGCATTAACCTGGCTTACACCAAAGTCACCTCGCCTATCAGTGGCCGCATCGGTAAATCTTCTGTAACGGAAGGTGCGCTGGTACAGAACGCCCAGACCACCGCGCTGGCGACCGTGCAGCAACTGGATCCGATGTATGTCGATGTTACCCAGTCGAGCGAAGATTTCATGCGCTTACGTTCAGAACTGGAGTCGGGTCAGCTGAAGCAGAACGATGGCAAAGCCAACGTGACCCTGCTGATGCAGAACGGCAGCAGCTATCCACAGCAAGGTACGCTGGAATTCTCTGACGTTACCGTTGATGAGACCACCGGTTCTATCACCCTGCGCGCCATTGTTCCGAACCCGAATCATGCGCTGTTACCGGGCATGTTTGTTCGCGCGCGTCTGGATGAAGGCACCAATCCAAATGCGTTGCTGGTTCCGCAACAGGCGGTAACCCGTACCCCAACCGGTCAGGCAACGGTGATGGTAGTGGGTGCAGACAATAAAGTGGAAGCGCGTCAGGTCACCACCTCTCAGGCGATTGGCGACAAGTGGTTAGTCACCGACGGCGTTAAAGCGGGTGAACGTGTGATCAGCACGGGTCTGCAGCGAGCCAAGCCGGGCGCACAGGTAACCCCACAAGAAGTCTCAGACGATGCGAAAGCGGCACCCGATTCAAAGCCGCAGTCTGACAAGTCATCGTCATAACAGGAGCCGTTGATTCATGGCTAAGTTCTTTATCGATCGCCCCATCTTTGCGTGGGTGCTCGCCATCATCATCATGTTGGTTGGTGCGCTATCGATTCTCAAACTTCCGATCGAGCAATATCCCAATGTTGCTCCGCCGGCGATTGAGATTCAGGCCTCCTACCCAGGTGCGGATGCCAAAACGCTGCAGGACTCAGTAACCCAGGTTATTGAGCAGAACATGAACGGTATCGATGGACTGATGTATATGTCCTCGAGCAGCGACTCCTCCGGTACGCTGACCCTGACCATCTCCTTTGAGTCAGGCACAGATGCGGACATCGCGCAGGTTCAGGTGCAGAACAAACTGCAGCTGGCGACGCCGCTGCTGCCGCAGGAAGTGCAGCAACAGGGGATTCAGGTTAAAAAATCCTCCAGTAGCTTCCTGATGGTTGCGGGCTTCATCAGCGACGATGACAACATGACGCAGAATGATATTTCTGATTTCATTTCGTCATCCATCAAAGATCCCATCAGCCGTACCAAAGGCGTGGGTGATACCCAGGTATTTGGTGCGCAGTACGCGATGCGTATTTGGATGGATCCGCACAAGCTGAACAACTACAACCTGACGCCGGTTGATGTGATCAGCGCGCTGAACACCCAGAACACCCAGGTTGCTGCCGGTCAGTTAGGTGGTACGCCTCCGGTGCCGGGACAGCAGCTTAACGCCTCGATCATTGCGCAAACCCGTCTGACCTCAACGGATGAGTTCGGCAAAATCCTGCTTAAAGTGAACGCAGATGGTTCTCAGGTTCGCCTGCGTGATGTGGCAAGGATTGAACTCGGTGCAGAAAACTACGAAATCATTGCCCGTTATAATGGCAAGCCTGCGTCCGGTATCGGTATCAAGCTGGCTACCGGCGCGAATGCGCTGGATACCGCTAATGCGGTGAAAGCAGAACTGGCCAAATTGCAGCCGACCTTCCCTAACGGTATGAAAGTGGTCTATCCGTATGACACCACGCCGTTCGTCAAGATCTCGATTTTCGAAGTGGTGAAAACGCTGATCGAAGCGATTGTGCTGGTGTTCCTGGTAATGTATCTGTTTCTGCAGAACTTCCGCGCCACGCTCATTCCTACTATCGCGGTACCCGTGGTGTTACTGGGTACGTTTGCCGTTATCGGCGCGTTTGGTTATTCGATAAACACCCTGACGATGTTCGGGATGGTGCTCGCCATCGGCTTGCTGGTAGATGACGCCATCGTGGTGGTTGAGAACGTTGAGCGCGTCATGGCGGAAGAAGGATTACCGCCAAAAGAAGCGACCAAACGTTCCATGGAGCAGATCCAGGGCGCACTGGTCGGTATCGCACTGGTGCTGGCCGCCGTATTTATTCCGATGGCGTTCTTTGGTGGTTCAACCGGTGTTATCTACCGTCAGTTCTCCATCACTATCGTATCGGCGATGGCGCTGTCGGTGCTGGTTGCCTTTATCCTGACGCCGGCACTCTGTGCCACCATGCTGAAGCCGATTAAAAAAGGCGAGCACGGCAAAACCACCGGTTTCTTTGGCTGGTTCAACCGCATGTTCGACAAAAGCACCAACCACTATGTGGATGGTGTGGGTCACATGGTTCGCAGTACGGGTCGCTATATGGTGATCTATCTGGTGATCGTGGTCGGTATGGCGTTTCTGTTTATGCGCCTGCCCTCTTCATTCTTACCAGAAGAGGATCAGGGTCTGCTGCTGGCTCAGGCGCAGCTGCCTGCTGGTGCAACCCAGGAACGTACTCAGAAAGTCCTGGATCAGGTGACGGATTACTTCCTGACGCAGGAGAAAGACACGGTTAAATCGGTGTTTACCGTTAACGGCTTCGGCTTCGCCGGTCGTGGACAGAACACTGGTATCGCCTTCGTCAGTCTCAAGCCATGGGATGAACGTACCGGCGCAGACATGAAGGTTCCGGCGATTGCTGGCCGTGCCATGCAGGCGCTGGGCGCGATCAAAGATGCGATGGTCATTCCGTTCAACCTCCCAGCCATTATTGAACTGGGTAATGCGACCGGCTTCGACTTTGAGCTGATCGACCAGAATAACCTGGGTCACGATAAGCTGACGGAAGCGCGTAATCAGCTGTTCGGCATGATTGCCCAGCATCCTGATACGCTGGTTGGCGTGCGTCCTAACGGTCTGGAAGATACGCCGCAGTACAAGCTGATGATCGATCAGGAAAAAGCACAGGCGCTGGGCGTGTCACTGAGTGATATCAACACCACGCTGGCCGCTTCCTGGGGTGGCTCTTACGTCAATGACTTCATCGACCGTGGTCGCGTGAAGAAAGTTTACGTCATGGGTAAAGCGGATTCCCGCATGCTGCCGGACGACATTGGCAAATGGTACGTGCGCAACAGCAGCGGAACTATGGTGCCGTTCTCTGCCTTCTCAACGGCGAAATGGCAGTATGGCTCACCGCGTCTTGAGCGTTACAACGGCTTGCCTGCGATGGAAATCCTGGGACAGCCTGCACCAGGCAAAAGCTCGGGTGCGGCAATGGACCTGATGGAACAGCTGGCATCGAAACTGCCTGCGGGTATCGGCTATGACTGGACGGGGATGTCCTATCAGGAACGCCTGTCGGGCAACCAGGCCCCTGCGCTCTATGCCATCTCCCTGATTGTGGTCTTCCTGTGTCTCGCCGCACTGTACGAGAGCTGGTCGATTCCATTCTCGGTCATGCTGGTGGTTCCGCTCGGGGTTATTGGTGCGCTGCTCTTCACCACCCTGCGTGGCCTGAGTAATGACGTCTACTTCGTAGTGGGGTTACTGACAACCATCGGCCTCTCAACCAAGAACGCCATCCTTATCGTCGAATTTGCTAAAGATTTGATGGATAAAGAGGGCAAAGGGTTGATTGAAGCTGCGCTGGAAGCATGCCGTATGCGTCTGCGTCCTATCCTGATGACGTCACTGGCGTTTATCCTCGGGGTACTGCCGCTGGCGATCAGTACCGGTGCCGGTTCCGGTTCGCAGAACGCCGTAGGTACAGGGGTAATCGGTGGTATGGTCACCGCGACCATCCTGGCGATCTTCTTCGTTCCTGTCTTCTTTGTGGTGGTCCGCCGCCGCTTTGGTAAGAAGAAAGAAGAATCAGCGAACGGTCATCCGGTTGAATCTGACCAGACTCACTAAGCTGTAAATCATCTGAGGCCGCGCAAGCGGCCTTTTTTTTGCCTGCGATTCCGCCCTCCTCCTCTCCTGACACGGCTCTTTTACTGGCGCTCCGGCAGTTGCAATCCCGGACGGCGCGGCGCATAATAATGTTATATTATAACATTACATAGGCATGCATTATGAAAGCGAATATTCATCCCCACTATCGCCACGTGGTCTTCCATGACACGTCCGCGGATGTCTGGTTCAAAATCGGATCCACCATCAAAACCGATCGCACCGTTGAGTTCGAAGGCGAAACGTTGCCCTACGTCACACTGGATGTGTCGTCGGCTTCACACGTTTTCTACACCGGTAAACAGAAAGACTTCGCCAAAGAAGGCAGCACCGCGCGCTTTAACCAGCGTTTCGGGCGTTTTCTTGGCCGTAAATAAGGGAAAGCATCATGCAGGTATTAAGCTCGCTGCGTTCAGCAAAGCTTCGTCATCGGGATTGTAAAGTGGTGCGCCGCAAGGGCCGGATTTACGTCATCTGTAAAACCAATCCCCGCTTTAAAGCCGTACAGGGAAGAAAGAAAAAAAGCTAGTTTGTGTCGTGATGACTGGCCGGGCTTGCCCGGCCTTTTTTATGCTTAGCGCATGCTCTTCAGAATCGCATTCACGTTATGTTTAAAGGCGGCCTGATAGGTCGCCGCCGGGCCAGAAGCCGTGGATAACGCTTCCGGATAAAGCTCACCGCCCGGCTCTGCGCCGGTGGCACTGGCAATCTGTTTAACCAGGCGCGGGTCGGTCTGGTTCTCAATGAAATAGTGGTTGATGTGCTGCTGTTTCAGTTGGTTGATTAAGCCCCCCACATTGCTGGCACTCGCTTCCGCTTCAGTAGAGAACCCGACTGGCGCCAGAAACGTCACGCCATATCGCTGTCCAAAGTAACCAAACGCATCGTGACTGGTCAGCACTTTACGCTTGTCGAGGGGCACAGCATCAAAGGCGGTTTTTGCCCAGCTATCCAGCGCCTGCAGTTGCTGTATGTAGTTCTGTCCACGCTGACGGATGGCGGGCGCATCCTCAGGGTCAGCTTTAACCAGTGCATTCATTACGTTAGTCGCGTAGATAACGCCGTTCTGCATGCTGTTCCAGGCGTGAGGATCGGTAATGGTTTTGCCATCCTCCTCCATGCTGCGGGTGGTGACGCCTGTTGAGGCGACCACAGGCTGTCCGCGATACCCCGAAGCGCTGACTAAGCGATCCATCCACCCTTCCAGTCCCAGTCCGCTGACAAACACCAGATCAGCTTTCGCCAGCGCCTGGCTATCCTGCGGTGTCGGTTCAAACGTGTGGGGATCGCCATTCGGCCCCACCAGACTTTTCACTTTGACATGATCGCCGCCGACCTGTTTAACGATGTCTGCCAGCACGGTAAAGCTGGCCACCACATCCACCGTTTTTGCCATCGCGAATGGCGTGGCAAAAAGCGCAGCGAGCGCCAGGCTAACCGGTAATTTTTTCATAGATACCCCTTAAGATTAATGGCGGCGCAAAATCCCGCCGCATGGCCCTGCAAGAATGGAGAGGAAAAACAGCATGGCGGCGCTCAGTACCACAGCGGGACCGGCCGGCAATGAAAAGTGCCAGGAGAGCATCAGGCCAGCCAGGGCTGAGATCGTTGCCATAACAATGGCGATAACCAGCATCGCGGCAAGATGACGGCTCCAGAAACGGGCGCTGGCGGCGGGCAGCATCATTAAGCCCACTGACATCAGCGTGCCCAGCACCTGAAAGCCCGCTACCAGATTGAGCACCACCAGCATTAAAAACAGACCATGTACCAGCGGCGCGCTCCACTTTCCCTGCGCCCTCAGGAAGTCACCGTCAAACGCGTCGATAACCAGCGGACGATAGATAATCGCCAGCATAATCAGCGTAAAAGCGGCGATGCCGCCGACAAGCAAGAGTGCAGCGTTATCCACCGCCAGCAGCGAGCCAAACAGCACGTGCAGCAGATCTACGCTTGAGCCGCGCAGTGAAACCAGCGTGACGCCCAGCGCCAGTGAGCCGAGATAAAACCCGGCAAAACTGGCATCCTCTTTTAAGGGCGTGTAGCGACTCACCGCGCCAGAGAGCAGCGCCACGGCTAAACCGGCGATCAGACCGCCGATACCCATCGCAACCAGTGACAGTCCGGAGATCAGATAACCAATGGCGGCACCAGGCAGCACCGCGTGTGATAACGCATCGCCAATCAGACTCATACGACGCAGCGAGAGAAAGACGCCGAGCGGTGTGGCACTGACGGCCAGTGCCACGCAGGCGACCAGCGCGCGCCGCATAAAACCAAACTCAATAAAAGGCTGTATCAGGGTCACGGCGCACGACTCCGCAGAGGGGAAACAGGCAGGCAGGTGCAGCTGACATCACTTTCATCCATCGACATCACGTTACTGAAGTAGCGTGCCACCAGCGGACGATCATGCAGCACCACCAGCAGCGTCGTGCCAGCCTGCCGTTGCTGCTCAAGGATCGACATCAGTAATGTCACCGTCTGGCTATCTATGCCGTTAAAAGGCTCATCCAGCAGCCAGAGCTGGCTGCGCTGCAACATCAGCCGCGCAAACAATACCCGCTGGAGTTGTCCGCCGGATAAAGTTGCGGGCTGGGCCTCCGCGTAATCACTCATCTGCACGGCTTCCAGCGCCTGCCAGATTTCCCGACGCAGTATCCGGTTGATGCCGCCGAACCAGCCGCAGCGTGGCCAGCAGCCAATCGAGACCAGTTCAAACACCGTCAGGGGAAAGCGTGTCTCCAGTTCGGTGCGCTGCGGCAGCCAGCCGATATCCCGGCGCGCAACCTGCAGCTCGCAGCGCCCCGCTATCGGTGGCAATAAGCCCGCGATGGTTTTTAACAGGGTTGATTTGCCGCTACCGTTAGCACCGACCAGGGCTGTCATCGAGCCTGCTCCGAGCTGACCGTTGATCGCGGGGGTGACAACCTGTCCCTGATAGCCCGCGCGAAGCGCGTTAAACCGAATCATGCACTGATCCCCCATTTAATCGCCACGGCAAGCAGCGCAATGAATAGCAGTGCGACGGCCAGTCGCCCACCCAGTGACATAAGTAATCCACTCTGACGCATCACTTCACCAATATGTTATAACATAACAATAATATATCGGATGTTATCGTGAGTTAAACGCGTGATTGTGTATCAAAAGATAAATACCGCCTGCACTGACTATCAGACACACTGGCGGAACAACCTGCTAATGCATCTGGAGAAATCTATAAACTGACGGTTTTGTGCTTTGCTGGCTTGCAAACCAGTTGCAGAAAACCAATGATAGGTTTATTAACGGTTATAAGCGGATGAGATATGCTGTCACGAATTGAATGTGATATTGCTGCGGGCGAATCAGACTGCGCAAAAATAGCAGTGATTGTTCAGCGGAATATTCTCAAAATAACAGATTTGCTGGTAGGGGATTTACGCTGGTACTCGCAGAATGCGCAGTTAGTTCCAGGCAGTTTAAAAATTGTTTCGGTTGAATATCAGGATCTGAATAGTTTTAAATTACTTTACGATTTTGACTGGAATTTATTTAGTCCTTGCCAGGATTTAAATGAAACGGTCACGCAATCGGAGCAGGTAAAGTTCCACATTAAGCCCGGCGCACTTGAGTTTGATGTGATTGACAATGAGCAACCCTCCCCCGGCGATGAATTGTAATATTTAGTAATGGAGGTGAGCAGAACTAATGGTTTTACACTATCTTTAAGGTATCCCGTTTAATAACTGCCCGAATAATCGCTTCCCGGCGGCGTTATTCTCACTCGCTGCCCTGCGGCAACTGTGCTAGCTATGGAGGGGAAAAAGATGGACGAATACTCACCGAAACGGCATGATATTGCCCAGCTTAAATACCTGTGTGAAAGCCTGTTTGACGACAGCATGGCAACGTTAACCGACAGTCATCATGGCTGGGTAAATGATCCCACTTCTGAAAGCAATCTGCAGCTTAACGATCTGATTGAGCACATCGCCTCTTTCACCATGAATTACAAAATTAAGCACGTTGAAGATGAAGCGCTGATTTCGCAAATCGATGAATATCTTGATGATACCTTTATGCTATTCAGCAACTATGGTGTCAATAGTCCGGATCTTCAACGGTGGCAACGTTCAGCAAAACGCTTATTTAATCTGTTCACTGAAGAGTGCGCTTTTCTCCAGCAACCGAGCCATTCATTATAGTACAGACATGAGAACGGTTTATTTATGAACAAAACCCTGACTAAAACCGATTATTTGATGCGACTGCGGCGTTGCCGCTCTCTTGATACCCTGGAAAGGGTGATAGAAAAAAATAAGTATGAATTACCTGAAGACGAGTTAGCGGTATTTTACTCGGCAGCTGACCATCGTCTGGCGGAGCTGACGATGAATAAGCTTTACGATAAAGTCCCGGGTTCAGTCTGGAAATTTGTCCGTTAATCTGATCGATCAGAACTTAGCATTACCCCTGTTTAGTACCAGATATTCCTGCCTGCCGGCAAAGGATCGGCCCAGGCGGGTTTTGCCTGTCTGCGGTTTTTGATGGAGTCATTTTAAGGAGGGTAGAAAGTGGTGGGGGCCCTGCCAGCTACATCCCGGCACACGCGTCACCTGCTACGGCTGCTTCCTTCCGGATCTGACCGAGTTCACAAGCTAGCATTGCGGGAGAACCAACAGGGCCCCCATTGACAAGCCCTCTTTACGAGAGCGGGGGCATTATCTGGGAAGGAGGTGGCAATTGCAAGCGTAGTCGGGACAACCGTTGTTTTCTTGAACAACCGCTGCTTTGATGCTTTCACCGCCCTCTCCTCATGCTAAAGTTAAAGCCCTATTCCTGATGAAAAAAGCAGATGAAATAAGCACATGGATCAGCCTGACACTTTCCAGCAACGCATCTGGCAAATTGTTGCCGCTATTCCGTATGGCCACGTCTGCACCTATGGCGATGTCGCGCTGTTGGCGGGTTCGCCACGCGCGGCACGTCAGGTCGGTGGCGTGCTGAGCCGCTTACCTGAAGGAACCACCCTTCCCTGGCATCGCGTCGTCAATCGTCACGGTACGATTTCACTGCAGGGCGACAGCCTGTTGCGGCAGCGGGATGCGCTGGAAGCGGAAGGAATAGAAGTCAATGATGACGGACAGCTCGATCTTAAGACTTATCGCTGGGATTTCAGGCAGGAAAAAGGGGCGACAAGGTCGCCCCGATAAATTAAATACGGGTTGGTGCAGGAACAGCAGCAGACGGCGTCACCAGAGTCGGTGAAGTCGAAGGCACGGTGGTCGCTGCGCCTGGCTGAGTAGGCATCGCCATTGACGGTACCGGTACCAGCAGCAGTTCAGCTTTGGTGCCGCCCTGGTTGATGACCGGCTTCACGCCCTCAGTCACAAAGGTCAGTTTGCCGTCGATTGTGATAGCGGCACTCAACAGAATACGCGCATTGGGCTGAATGTCGGCCGGGTTAAATGGCAGCACGAACTGGAACGGCGCCTGTTTGCCTTCGGTACGCACTACGCGCTGCGACAGCACTTTTGAGGGTGCGTCGGATACAGAGGCATCAGACAACGTCACGGTTAATACCGCATCCGGCGGCAGCGCAATACGCTGGCGAATATAGATTGAACCACTTACATTTGGCTGCGCAATTGCGGCCGTCTGGCCTGCAACCGCAGAGCCCAGCGTTGGCGTCGGTACAGGTTTACTCTTGTCGGCGCATCCCGCAACAGCAACCGCGATAACCACGCCACTAACCACATGCCTGAGTTTCATTGATGTCGTCTCCATTTGATCAAAATGATTGTCGGCAGCGAATCCTGCTTACAGCGTTTCACTCGCCGTATGTCCTTAATTTTGGCACATATTTGAAATTTTGCCTGGCACAGGCAAAACGGAAAGTCTGATTGACGTCAACTGGTCGGATCTTTCACACTGAGCAGGTCACTATATTGAGGAATGCGCCATGAGTCAGGCACTGCAGAATCTGCTGAATTTATTGAATCTGGAAAAACTGGAAGAGGGTTTATATCGCGGCCAGAGCGAAGATCTGGGTCTGCGCCAGGTGTTTGGCGGTCAGGTGGTGGGTCAGGCGCTGTATGCCGCTAAACAAACCGTCCCGGAAGATCGCGTTATACACTCTTTTCACAGCTATTTTTTGCGGCCCGGCGATAGCCAGAAAGCGATTATTTATGATGTCGAAACGCTGCGTGATGGCAAAAGTTTCAGCGCACGCAGGGTCAGCGCCATTCAGAATGGGCAGCCGATTTTTTATATGACCGCCTCGTTCCAGTCACCGGAAAGCGGATTTGAACATCAGAATCCGATGCCGCAGGTGGCGGGACCCGAAAATCTGTTAACGGAACAGGCGATGGCGCAGAAGATGGCGCATATGCTGCCAGAAAAGTTACGCGAAATATTCATTGCTGAGCGTCCGCTGGAGATCCGCCCGGTGCAGATTCACAACCCTCTCCGGGGACATGTGGACAAACCTGAACGTCAGGTCTGGATCCGTGCTAACGGCCCATTGCCTGCCGACTTGCGTATCCATCAGTACCTGCTCGGCTACGCTTCCGATCTCAACTTCCTGCCGGTCGCGCTCCAGCCGCACGGTAAAGGCTTTTTAGAGCCGGACATGCAGGTCGCCACGATCGACCACTCGATGTGGTTCCACCGCCCGTTCGACTTCACTGAATGGCTGCTCTACAGCGTGGTCAGTACCTCAGCGTCTGGCGCGCGAGGTTTTGTCCGGGGTGAGTTTTATAATCAGCAGGGTGTGCTGGTGGCCTCTACGGTTCAGGAAGGGGTAATGCGTCAGCGTAACGAATAAAAAAGGGGGCGATTTCTCGCCCCCGATGAATCTTTTCAGTACCTGCACATTACTGGTTGTAAGCGTTCTCGCCGTGGCTGTTTACATCCAGACCTTCACGTTCATGTTCTTCCGGTACGCGCAGACCGACAATCATATCGGCCAGTTTGAAGCCGATGAAGGCGACAACGCCAGACCAGACAATAGTCAGACCCACGCTGAAGAGCTGAACCCAGACCTGATGGCCCATGGTGACGCCCTGAGCATAACCGACGCCGCCCAGTGAAGAGGATGCAAACACGCCAGTCAGGATACAGCCGACAATGCCGCAGACGCCATGCACGCCGAACACATCACAGGGATCGTCCACGCGCAGCCATTTTTTCAGGGTGGTTACACCCCACAGTCCCGCCAGTCCGCCGACCAGGCCGATGATTAATGCACCGCCGACGCCGACATAACCACAGGCCGGAGTAATCGCGACCAGACCGGCAATAAAGCCTGAACAGGCACCGAGCAGAGAAGGCTTACCGCGAACGGCCCACTCGCCAAAAGTCCATGCCAGTACCGCGCCCGCTGTTGCAACGACGGTGTTCAGGAAGGCCAGTGCCGCGATTTCGTTTGCTGCAGATGCAGAACCGGCGTTGAAGCCGAACCAGCCAACATAGAGAATGGCGGTGCCGGTGAAGACCATCGGCAGATTGTGTGGTTTAAAGGCCTCTTTACCAAAGCCAGCACGTTTGCCCACCAGGTAAGCACCCACCAGACCCGCTACGGCGGCGTTGATGTGCACCACAGTACCGCCAGCAAAGTCCAGCGCGCCATCCTGAGCCAGGAAACCGCCCGCCCACACCATGTGCGCTATAGGTAAATAAGAGAGCGTCAGCCAGACACCAACAAAGATCAGTACCGCTGAGAAGCGGATACGTTCTGCGATGGAACCGACAATCAGACCCACAGTGATACAGGCAAATGAGGCCTGGAATGCAACATGGATATACTGATAAAAGCTGCCCATAACGGCGGTCAGCTGAATGTTTTTCAGCATGGCCCAGCCAAAGCCGCCAAAGAAGGCGTTGCCTTCGCTGAAGGCCAGCGAGTAGCCGTAGACTACCCACAATACGCAGACCAGCGAGAAGGTCACTGCGACCTGCGTCAGCATCGACAGAACGTTTTTGCCGCGAATCAGACCGCCGTAAAACAGCGCAATACCTGGAATTGACATAAACAGCACCAGCGCGGTGCAAATCATCATAAATGCGTTATCAGCCTTGTCCGCAACGGCAGGCGCAGCAGCCATCGCGAGTGAGGGTAACAGTGCCAGGCTGGTGAGGCCCAACTTAGCTAAAATTTTATTCATTTTTATTCCATCCCATCACAGTACTGAGTCTTAATTACAGAGCGGCTTCGTCGGTCTCGCCGGTACGAATACGGATGACGCGCTGCAGTTCAGCCACGAAAATTTTACCGTCGCCAATTTTGCCGGTGTAGGCCGCTTTACTGATGACATCCACTACTTCGTCTAACTGATCGTCGGCAATCGCGATATCAATTTTGACCTTCGGCAGGAAGTTCACGCTGTACTCTGCGCCACGATAAAGCTCTGCATGGCCCTTCTGACGGCCAAAACCTTTCACTTCGGAGACGGTCAGTCCCTGAATGCCGATAGAGGATAAAGCTTCACGTACATCCTCCAGCTTAAATGGCTTAATTACGACGGTAACCAGCTTCATTGGATCCCCTCCAGCGAGTAAATAGGTAACGTTTACGGACACGCAGGGATATAAGCAAAGCCTGTGCCAGAGTGTAAAACTGACGTTAATCAGTTATTCAGGCGAGACAGGGCAAGGGATGTTTTAAAGAGGAGTGTAAAGAAAGAGGCCGGATGGCTGGGATTGCAGCGGAGGTCTGCACTCCTTTGGTGCTTAAGGCGTCAAAGGAGTGCATTTATACAGATTATTCTGATAAACATGTGCAAAAAAGGTGCAACTCAGCTTTCAGATGTTACAGGTACGCCCGACGCCAGATCTTCACCTGCCTGCTGCAGCTGATACATCTGCCAGTAGCGTCCCTGCAGCGCCAGCAGTTGCTGATGCGTGCCCTGCTCGACTACACGACCGCGATGCAGCACCAGAATCTTGTCCGCGTCGATGATCGTTGAGAGGCGATGCGCAATCACCACCAGCGTGCTGTGCTGGCGCAACCTCTCAAGCGTCTGCTGAATCGCCTGCTCGGTGCCGGAGTCGATATTGGCCGTCGCTTCGTCGAGGATCAGTATCTGCGGCAAATCCACCAGCACCCGGGCCAGCGCCAGCAGCTGCTTTTGTCCAACCGACAGATTATTGCCCTGCTCGCCCAGGCGGGTATGAATGCCCTCTGGCAAAGCATGTGCCAGCGGCGCAAGCTGCACCTGTTCCAGCACCGTCCAGACAGCCTCTTCGCTGATGTCGCGGCCCAGCCGCACATTCGCCAGCAGCGTATCGGCCAGCACCACCGGATCCTGCTGCACCATCGCAATACCACGGCGCAATACGGCATGACTCAGCTCACTAATCGGTCGGTCATCAATACGGATTTCACCGCGCGTCACCGGGTAATAGCCCATCAGGAGGTTAGCCAGGGTGCTTTTGCCGCTGCCGGTGTGACCCACCAGCGCCACGAACTCACGCGGTGCGACTTCAAGGTTGATATCACTCAGCACATCGCGGTTTTCACGGTAGGCAAAACTCAGATTGTTCAGGGCGATGCGGCCTGACGTCAGTGGTTGCTGATCGGCCCCATACTGCTGCTGGGCGGCATCCATCAGCTCGAAGATACGCTCACCGGAAACCACTGCCTGCTGCAGCATCGATTGCTGCGTAGTCAGTTCAATCAGCGGCTCATTCAGGCGCCCGAGGTAAGTAATAAAGGCATACAGCACGCCCACTTCGAACACGCCCGGCACGGAGAAACTGAACAGGATCAGCAGCCCGCACAACACCATCGCTGAAAACAGGCTCAACAGCGGACGCAGCAGAAAGCCATCCAGACGCAGCGTTTCCATGCGTGCCAGATAGTGAGAGCGGCTCGCCTCGCCCATCCGCTCACCAAATCGCGCCTGCTGACGAAACTGCTGAATCACGCTCATGCCGCTGATCACTTCGTTAAAGCCGTTGTTGATGTCTGCCAGATAGCTGCGAACCCGACGGGCAATCGGTGTGCTGAAGCGCTGATAGATGAACATCACTATCAGTACCAGCGGGAAGATCATCATCGCCACCAGCGCCATGCGCCAGTCAAGGCTGAACATCGCCACCATCATGGCTCCCACCAGTGCGGCGCTGCGCAGCACGGTGGAGACCACCGTGACGTAGAGATCGCGGATCACTTCGGTGTCGTTTGTCACACGCGAGATAAGCTGCCCGACCGGCTGGGTATCGAAGGCGCTCAGCGGCTGACAGAGCGCCGCATTCATCACGTCGCTGCGCAACCGCTGAACCACACCAATAGCGGCACGGTTGAACAACAGCGCCTGCCAGTAGTGCAGCCCGGCGGCCAGCAGCTGAAGCAGGATAAAACTGACCACCAGTCCGGCAACCAGCCCCCAGGGCATCTGATGTTTCGCCACCAGGTTATCGATAAAATAGCTGACCAGCACCGGACCGGTCACTTCCGCTGCAGCAGCGATCCACAGCATCCCTACCGCCAGCGACAGGGATTTACGCCATGGCTTACCGTAACTCAGCAGGCGCTTAAGGGTTGGCCACAAGCGTGCAGACTTAGCCATGCGGCACTCCTTTTTCATTTTCATCATCATCCAGCGCGGCTTCCAGTTGCTGGTAACGGTACATATCGCGATACCAGCCAGCCCTGTCGGCCAGCGTGTCATGGTCGCCTCGCTGTGCCACGCTGCCCTGCTGCAGCACAAGAATTTCACTGGCTTCCGTCAGCGCCGACAGGCGGTGCGCGCTGATTATCAGCGTGCGTCCCTGACCCCAGATGCGAAGGTTATGCAGGATTTCGTGTTCGGTACGTCCGTCTACCGCAGAGAGCGCGTCATCCAGAATCAGGATTTCGGCATTCAGCAGCAGTGCCCGGGCAATAGAAAGACGCTGCTTCTGTCCACCAGACAGCATCACACCACGCTCCCCGACTTCCGTTTCATAGCCCTGTGGCAGACGCAGAATATCGTCATGAACGCAGGCCAGCGTGGCCGCATGTTCAATCTCCTGCTGAGTTGCGCCCGGTTTCCCCAGCGCAATATTATTCGCCACACTGTCTGAGAACAGGAATGGTGTCTGACTGACCACGGCCAGACGGCTGCGCCAGCTGTCGAGCCGTAGTTGCGGCAGCGGGATCTGGTGATAGCGGATATCGCCCTGCTGAATATCGAAGTGGCGCTGAATCAGGCTGAGCAGTGTACTTTTACCACTGCCGGTTGGTCCGCACAGACCCAGCATCTCGCCGGGTTTCAGCTGGAAGCTGACATCACTTAACACCGGAGACGCGCTGGCCGGATAGTGAAAGGCGCGAATCGCGACCTGCAGCGTGCCCGGTTCAGGTGGCAGTGACTTCTCGCCATCTTCCACCGCTGGCGCTTCCGCCAGCAACGCGCCGATACGGCTCCAGGCGGCGCTGCCACGTTCGACAATATTAAACATCCACGCCAGCGCCAGCATCGGCCAGATCATCAGGCCGAGATACATGACAAAGCTGGTGAGCTGCCCGAGCGTCATCTGGTCATGCCACACGAGCCAGCTGCCGCCGCCAATCGCCAGCAGGTTTGAGAAGCCAATAGCAATGTAGATAGTGGGATCGAAACGGGCATCCACCCGCGCCACGCGCAGGTTTTTCTCGCCGGTATCACGGGCGATGTCGGAGAACTGCTGCGACTGATGCTGTTCAAGGCCAAAGGATTTGATCATCCGGATGCTGGTCAGGCTCTCCTGCGTCTGATCGTTGAGGCTGGAGAAGGCCGCCTGTGCCAGCTTGAAGCGATGATGCAGCTGATTACCGTAGCGATGAATTACGATTGCCATAATCGGCATCGGCACCAGCGCCAGTAGCGTCAGCTGCCAGCTAATCTGCGTACTCATCACCAGCAGCACCACACAACCCATCACCAGCGAGTCGACCAGCGTTAGTACCCCTTCCCCGGCCGCAAACACCACCCGATCCACATCGTTAGTGGCACGCGCAATCAGGTCGCCGGTGCGATGACGCAGATAAAATGCCGGCTGCTGACGACTCAGCTGACGATAGAAATCTTCGCGCAGCTCAACCGCCAGCTGGTAAGAGGCCCCAAACAGCAGTACGCGCCAGACATAGCGCAGCAGATAAACCACCACTGCGGTTGCCAGCATGATTCCAATCCACATCATGATGCGGCTGGTACTCATGTTGTCACGCGTCACGCCATCAACAATGACACCGACCACATGCGGTGGCAGCAACTGCAGAATAGCAATGACAATCAGCAGGATGACCGCGCCCAGATAGCGCCGCCACTCCCGCAGAAAATACCAACTTAACTGGCTGAATAATCTCACAACGCTGTTCTCAATCTCAGGCCCTCACGGGGCGACAGGTAAAGCCGTGGTGTATTTAATCTCTTCCATGGCAAAGCTGGATGTCACATCAATCAGGCCGGGCATCCCATTCACTAATCGCTTATAGAACGCATCATAGCTTTTCATATCCGCGACCTGAATGCGCAGCAGGTAATCATACTCACCTGCCATACGGTAAAAGGCCATCACCTCCGGCATGCTGCTCACCACCGAGACAAAGGCCTGATACCAGTCTCGGCTATGCTGCTGCGTTTTCACAAACATAAACGCCGTCAGTGACAGTCCGATTTTATCCCCATCCAGCAGCGCCACCCGAGCGCGAATGATGCCATCATCTTCCAGCTTTTTCAGGCGCTTCCAGCAGGGTGTGGTGGTGAGGTTAACGGCATCCGCCAGCGCCTGCAGCGACAGCGTACAGTCCTGCTGCAGCAGTGAGAGCAATTTAAGGTCAGTTTTATCTAACATTGGGGGCTCCGGGAGAATCATTTTCTCCATTACCGCGATTTTAGCGGTAATTTTGCAATCTCTTTTTCCTGCACGTGCCATAAAATAGCCGCATCACTCTTTATCGGACGCCTGAGATGCAGACCTGCTGGATTCGCCACGCTATCAACGAAATTAATGCTGATTTTCAACGATCGGCTGAGACCCATTTGATCCGTTTCGATCTGGCGGACTTTCCCGGCATCTGGTTCTATCTGAAAGATGAAAGTACGCATCCCAGTGGCAGTCTTAAACATCGGCTGGCGCGATCTCTGTTCCTCTATGGCCTCTCCAACGGCTGGATTAAAGAGAATACGCCGATTATCGAAGCCTCGTCAGGCAGCACTGCCGTTTCTGAGGCGTACTTCGCAAGGCTGCTGGGCCTGCCGTTTATTGCAGTGATGCCCGCCAGCACGGCGAAGCGCAAAATCGAACAGATCACGTTTTATGGCGGACAGTGCCATTTTGTCGAGGATCCCTGCCAGCTCTATGCGGAATCTGAACGGCTGGCGCGTGAGCTGAATGGTCATTTTATGGATCAGTTCACCTACGCTGAACGCGCTACCGACTGGCGCGGCAATAACAATATTGCCGAGAGCATTTTTCGGCAGATGCAGCATGAACCCTATCCGGTTCCCCATACGGTCATCATGAGTGCAGGCACCGGCGGTACCTCAGCCACGCTGGGACGTTATATCCGTTATCAGGGACTGGAAACGAAACTGCTGGTCGTGGATCCGCAGCACTCGGTGTTCTATGACTACTGGCAGCACCGTGATGCCACCCTGACCAGCAAGCGTGGCAGTATGATCGAGGGGATTGGCCGTCCGCGGGTAGAGCCGTCGTTTATGCCCGACGTGATCGACGAAATGATCAAAGTGCCGGATGGAGCGACGCTGGCCGCCATGCTGAAGCTGGAAAAGATTCTGGGACGCAAGCCTGGCGCCTCTACCGGCACCAATTTCTGGGGCATGATGCAGGTGGCGAAACGGTTACGGGCAGCGAATCAGCAGGGCTCGCTGGTAACGCTGCTGTGCGACAGCGGTGAACGCTATCCCGATAGCTACTATCAGCCTGAATGGGTGGCAAAAAACATTGGCGATATTACGCACTGGCAGCGCGAGCTGGAATAAAAAACCGGACATCCTGTCCGGTTCACGGCAATCCTCAGCATTCGGGGGAATACGCGAGGTCGGGTGTTGCCAGCCAGTGATTTAAATAGTGAGACACCGCCTGTGTCTCGCAATGCCCCAATACCGGCAGATGCGGCAGCGCGGCTTTCAGCTGCGCCATCGCATTACCCATGATGAAACCCTTTCCGGCCAGCGCCAGCATCTCACGGTCATTCATTGCATCACCAAACGCCATGCAATCCGCCATTGTCAGCGACAGATGGGCACATAGCAGCGCCAGCGCGCTGCCTTTGTTGCAGCTGGCAGGCAGCACCTCCAGACAATCCGCAGCTGAAAAGCAGATGTTCGCCTCATCGCCCAGTGCGGCATCCAGCTCTGTTTTTAGCTGGCACAGACGCTGATGCTCATTAATAAAGCAGATTTTTGTCACCTGATGCGCAGGCAGCTTTTTAAGGTCGCACAGCTGATAGCTAAATCCGCTCATCTGATGGGCCACCAGCAGCTCAGGCTGGGGTCGATCCGTAAACCATCCCCGATCGTTGAAAATATGGATCGAGGCGGGCGTATTCCAGTGGCGGTGGATGACCTCTTCGGCGACGGCAGAAGGCAGATCCCGTGCAAAAATCAGATTGCCAGATTGATCGTGCACGCGCGTGCCATTACCGGTAATCAGCCATGCGGGCAGTGTCATTTTTTTCCGTAAGATCTGCATCTCCAGCAGATGACGGCCCGTCGCCAGCGCCAGATTAACGCCACGCAGTTGCAGCGCCTGCAGGCTCTCCAGCGTCTGCTGACCCAGCTGATGATCTGGCAGTAATAATGTGCCATCCATATCGAACGCCGCTAAACGCACCATGCTTTACCTCCTGCTGAAAGATGAGTTCCACTATTGCCTGTTAATTGCGGAACTAATAGTGAATACTTTTAAAAAACTGTTCCGGGTTTAATATGCGTCAGCTTAACCGCCTCAATCAGTTTCAGCGTCTCTGGCAGCAGAGCCAGGGCGCGCCTCAGCAAACCTGCGTGGCAGAGATGGCGCGCCACTGCATCTGCAGCGAGCGTCATCTGCGCACGTTGCTGTCACAATGGCAGCATGCAGGCTGGCTGAGCTGGCACGGCGAGCCAGGGCGGGGCAAACAGGGACAATTACAGTTTCTGCGCACGCCAGAACAGTTAAGACAGCAGTTGCTGCAACGACAGCTCGATGCCGGAGAGGCTGCGGATGCCTTACAACTGCTGGATCTGCCGCCGGAAAGACTCATCAATATGCTGCGGCCACTCATGGGTGGACAGTGGCAGAACGACACGCCGGTCCTGCGCATCCCCTACTACCGCCCGATGGAAAGCACCGAGCCGCACAAGATTACCGGTCGGGCTGAACAGCACCTGGTTCGCCAGATCTATTCCGGTCTGACGCGTTTTGATCAGGATGAGCCGGTTGGCGACCTGGCGCATCACTGGCAGCACGATGAAGAATCCTGTAGCTGGTTATTCTGGTTACGGCCTCAGCTGATGTGGCACAACGACGAGCCAGTGCAGGCTACACAACTGGTGACGCAGTTCCGCCAGCTGTTGCGGGACACGCGCGTTGGTCTATTGCTGGCCGATGTGGTCAGCGTGGATGCCCCTCATCCCCTTGCGCTGCGTTTTGTAATGCGACGCCCTGATTTCTGGCTGCCCCATCGTCTTGCCCACCTGTTGTGTCTGCTGCCCCACCCTGATGATCCCACCACGGGCAGCGGGCCGTGGAAACGGGCGCACTTCAGCGCCGAACTGGTCAGGATTGAAAGTCATGCGCGCTGGCATCTGCAGCGCCCGCTGTTGCAGGCGGTGGAGTACTGGATTACTCCTCAGCTGTTTGATCCCGCTCTCGGCAGCAGTTGTCGTCATCCGGTGCAGATTGCAATAGGCGATGCCACAGAGCTCAGGACGTTGCAACCGGTCAGCAGCAGCATCAGTCTGGGCTTCTGTTATCTGCTCTGCCGCCCGCGAGCCGGATTTACACCCGCGCAGGCGCAAACGCTTTTCCAGCTGATCCAGCAAAGCGGCATCGTCAGCCGGTTGCCACTGGATGAGGGCCTGATTACCCCCAGCAAGGAGCTGTTACCCGGCTGGGATGTACCGCAGATGGATACGGTCCAGGTTCCCCTGCCGGCGACCCTGACGCTGCACTATCAGCTGCCGGTTGAGCTGCACCAGATGTCACAGGCGCTGGTCGCATTGTTAAAACAGCACGACTGCACCCTGAACGTGGTTTTTCATCCGGTGAAAAGCTGGTACCGCATCGACTCGCTTGATGAGGCGGATATCGTGATGGGCGATCGGCTTATTGGTGATGCGCCGGTCTTTACCCTCGCCAACTGGTTGCAGATTGACCCACTCTGGCGACGGCTGTGGCCCACACCGCAGGGCGAAGAAGTTCAGGCACAACTGCTGGCGATCCAGCAGATAGAAGATGGCGACATGCGTACCCGCGCGTTGCATCAGCTTTATCACCAACTGATGACGGGCGGCATCCTGCTGCCACTGTTTAATTACCGCTACCAAATCTATGCGCCGCCTGGCGTTGAAGGCATTGAACTGAACACGCTGGGCTGGTTCGATTTCAGCCGCGCATGGATTCCGCCGCCCATTGATCCGCCTTGCAGCTGTTCAGCGGCGGACTGAGGCATTACCATAAGCGCAAAATTAATGATCAGGAAAACACCATGAAACGCGCTGTTGTAGTTTTCAGCGGTGGACAAGACTCCACTACCTGCCTGATTCAGGCTTTGCAGCAATATGATGAAGTTCACTGTGTTACTTTTGACTATGGCCAACGCCATCGGGAAGAGATCGATGTCGCCCGCGATCTGGCAATTAAACTGGGTGCCCGTGCACATAAAGTGCTGGATGTCACCATGCTGAACGAACTCGCCGTCAGCAGCCTGACGCGGGATAATATTCCGGTGCCGGCTTACAATCCTGAGGCCAGTGGCTTACCCAGCACGTTTGTGCCAGGCCGCAACATCCTGTTCCTGACGCTGGCCTCGGTTTACGCTTATCAGGTTGAAGCGGAAGCGGTGATCACCGGCGTGTGCGAGACCGATTTCTCCGGCTACCCCGATTGCCGGGATGAGTTTGTCAAAGCGCTGAACCATGCCGTGTCGCTTGGCATGGCGCGCGAGGTTCGTTTTGAGACGCCGCTGATGTGGCTCAATAAAGCGGAAACCTGGGCGCTGGCGGATTACTGGCAGCAGCTTGCGCTGGTTCGCGAACAAACACTGACCTGCTATAACGGCGTGAAAGGTGATGGATGTGGTGAGTGCGCAGCCTGTCATTTACGGGCCAACGGCTTGCAGGGTTATCTCAACGATCGTGCTGGCGTAATGGCAGCCATGAAAGCAAAGAGCGGCCTTAACTAAAGCTGTCTGGCGTGGCGGCAGAGAATCTGCTTTGCCGCCGCGTTATTGGCTCATGCCATCAGACGCGTCAGTCGCTCGCGTAACTCCCCTTCCAGCGCAACCGCCTTCTGGGTGAGCAAATCAATACAGACAAATGTGAGTGCGGCATCCGCTACTACAGTCTCCTGACCTGCCAGCAAAACCCGCTGCGCGATAACGCCGCTTTTGCCATTTAACTGCGTGATCTCACTGTCGATAGTCAGTACGTCGCCCAGCACTGCCGGGCGACGATAATTGATGTTGATGTTGACCACCACAAAAGCCAGTTTCTGTTCCTGCAACCAGTGGAAGGCTTCAGCCTCTTCCAGCCATGCCCAGCGCGCCTCCTCAAGAAACTCAAGATAACGCGCATTGTTGACGTGCTGATAGACATCCAGATGATAGCCGCGCACTTTTATGGTGGTCTGCATGGTCATGCTCTCCTGCTGTAAGTTAACTGGTATGACCTGTTCACTTTAGCAGAGTCACCCGGTTAGCGTGAGTTAAGCATCACAGATGTGTAGTGCCTCACAATTTCAGCCGGGACGCATTTCGCTCTATCAGCGCATTGCCAATACCCGGCACTTCACTGAGTTGCTGAATCGCGCTAAACGGTCCGTACTGTTCGCGATAGCTCACAATCGCCTGGGCCTTTTTTAGTCCCACTCCATTCATGACGGCAGAGAGTTGCTCGGCTGTCGCTTCATTGATGCTGACCTGCTCCTGCTGTGGCTGCGCGGCGGCCTCCGGCTTCGTCGCAGGCGGTGTGTTCTGTGTGACAGCTGTGCTGGCAGGTTCAGGTGCCGCAGAGACGCTGCTGTGACAGAGTGCGCCGCCCAGCGCGAGTGAGAGGTAGAGGGCAATGATTTTAGGTTTAGCCATGCTGTGTTTCTCCTTGTGTGTAAACAGCAGCGACAGAGTGACACTACTGCGCACAAGGCTCAAAAGCGGGATTTCAGAAATGGAAAAGGCCGCGAATGCGGCCTTTGATTGTTACAGTCGTTGCGCAGTTTCTGCGAGGCTTACTGCATTTGTGCGGCAGCGCCGTACTTAATTTTGGCCTCTTTACGCAGGTTTTGCAGTAACGCTTCAAACGTCAACTGCGCATTGTTCTGCGTGACGCCTTTGACCATTTCGTCAATCTGCCCCTGCGGCATGCTGCCGGTTTTCACTTTATCAACCGCCACCAGAACCACGTTGCCCTGCATATCTTCGCTCACACCCCAGGAAGGTTTATTTTCCGCAGGCTGAGGCAGATTAAAGGCGGCCTGTGCAACCGGATCCTGCGCATTGCGATCAACGGTTTTGCTGGCGCTCAGAGTCAGACCTGCGGCGGTCAGCGCATCCTGCTTACCGGCTTTGAGGTCGGTCAGCAGTTTATCGGCCTGGGCTTTCGCCTGCTGCGTCGCTTTATCATGCTTAAGCGTGTCGGTGATCTGCGCCTTAACCTGATCCAGCGGTTTAACCGCTTCTGGTTTGTGCTCACTGATACGCAGCACAAAGGCACGATCGCCATCAACAGTGATGATATCGGAGTTGTTGCCCGGCGCGCCGTTCTGACCCACCAGACCGCCGTTGAAGATCGCCTGCTTCACCGCATCGAAGTTAAGCGCGTCTGGCAGCGTATCCTGGCTGAACCAGCCGGTCTCTTTCGCTTTCAGACCAGAAGCCTGCTCAGCCCCCGCCAGTGACTCATTGTCATTGCTGGCGGCTTCGCTGACTTTCTGCTGCAGTTTGTAGAAGGCGTCAACGCCCTTCTCCTGCTTCACTTTCGCAGCAATGGCGCTGCGAACTTCATCCAGCGGCTTAACCTGCTCTGGCTGAATATCGTCGAGACGAACAACCAGGAAGCCCACTGAAGATTTGATCACGCCTGACATCTGGCCTTTCTCAGTCAGACCGGCATTTTTCAGCTCATCCGGGGTCGTTGACGGTTCCAGCCAGCCCATATCACCGCCCTTACGCGCAGAGATTGGGTCGATGGATTTGGCTTTCGCCACATCCGCGAAGTTAGCGCCACCCTTCAGCTGAGCCAGTACCGCGTTGGCATCGGCTTCAGTTTTAGTCTGAATCACGCTGTAGCGCGTACGCTGTGGCTGCGAATAGTCCGCTTTATGCTGGTCGTACCAGGCCTGAATATCTGCTTCGCTGGCATCCTGCTGCATGCTGGCAGCATCCATCAGGAGGTAGCTGACACGGAACTGCTCCGGTGCCATGAAGCTGGTTTTATGCTGCTGATAATACTGGCTGATCTCGTCGTCGGTGACAGTTTGCTTCGCCGCCAGCGCATTGACGTCCAGCACCGCCTGACGAATATCGCGCTGCTGTGAAACCAGGTCTACCAGTCGGCTGGCTTCGCCTTTCAGCGTGAAGTCAGTGTTAGCCACGGCATTGATCAGCTGCTGATTGGAGAGCTGCTTGCGCAGCGCTTCGGCGTACTGGTCAGCACTGAAGCCCATATTGCCGATCAGAGCCAGATATTTACCGTTGTCAAATTTACCGTTGGTCTGGAAAGCCTGCTGATTGAAGATAGCCTGCTTAACCTGATCGTCACTGATGCTGAGGTGGAGATCTTTGATGTAGCTGTCGAGCAGCGCCTGATCGATTAACTGCGACAGCGCCTGCTGGCGGATCTGCTGCATGTAGCCATCGTTGCTGGCCAGCTGCGAGAACTGGTCGCCCAGCATCTGCTGCTGACGACTACGTTCGCTGTTGAACGCCTGCTCCAGCTGCCCACGGCTAATCTCCTGACCGTTAACTTTGGCCGCATAGTCGTTATTGCCGCCAATCAGATAGTTGCCAACGCCCGTCAGCACAAAGGAGACCATAATCAGTCCCAAAATAATCTTGAGCACGACATTGTTCGACGCCGCGCGTAAATTGTCCATCATGGTATGGCAACACTCCGCTGTAGTGTGAATGTAAAGCTCGGTCGCAATTCGCCAGTGGCTGGCGACTCACGCAACTGCTGGCTTAGCTGGCAGTCTCAATCCGGTCCAGGTCCATCTTACGGCCCGATTCTCACCGGTTAAAACAAAAAAGGCACATCTGATTGATGTGCCCGTATGTTACATGAGAACGGGTTAATCGTCCTCTAATCCACTGAAGAAAATGCGTCAATGAATCTATTCGTTGTTATTAATTGACAGCGTCTTTCAATGCTTTACCAGCGCGGAAACCGGGAACTTTACCGGCCGGGATGGTGATCTCTTTACCCGTCTGCGGGTTGCGGCCAGTACGTGCAGCGCGGTCACGCACAGAGAATGTGCCGAAACCCACCAGAGCCACTTCATCACCGTCTTTCAGTGCATCTGAAACTGAGCCCATAAATGCATCTAAAACACGTCCCGCTGCAGCTTTAGAAATATCAGCATCGGCAGCAATTTTGTCGATCAATTGTGACTTATTCACTCTATTCATCCCCTCTTTTATTATTTCACATCGTACCCTGCATCCGGCCAGGTACGAACGCGCAGCAAGTTATATCAAGCCTGTGGAGCCGAAACAACGGAATTTCTCTGAGAACGTCGCGTCGACAGCCACCTAAATTAGCGGCACAAAAAAAAGCTGGCAAGCGCCAATTGCCTTGCCAGCTCCGCTTTTTAACGGTTTTTGCCGTTAATCACTATTTTGCTGTTGCGACCTGCATACCGTATGGCGCATTTTCCAGTGCCAGATTCAGCACTTCTTCAATGCGTTTCACCGGATGGATCTCCAGATCGGCAATCACGTTCTGTGGAATCTCTTCCAGGTCACGCTTGTTGTCGTCCGGGATCAGCACAGTCTTAATGCCACCACGGTGCGCTGCCAGCAGTTTCTCTTTCAGCCCGCCAATCGGCAACACCTGACCACGCAGGGTGATCTCACCGGTCATCGCGACATCCGCACGCACCGGGTTACCGGTCAGACAGGAGACCAGCGCAGTACACATCGCGATGCCGGCACTTGGACCATCTTTCGGTGTAGCGCCTTCCGGTACGTGAACGTGAATATCACGTTTTTCGTAGAAGTCACCATTGATGCCCAGCTTCTCGGCACGGGCACGCACCACGGTCAGCGCAGCCTGAATTGACTCCTGCATCACTTCACCCAGAGAACCGGTATAAGTGAGCTTGCCTTTACCCGGTACGCAGGCGGTTTCGATGGTCAGCAGATCGCCACCCACTTCCGTCCACGCCAGACCAGTCACCTGACCAACACGGTTTTCGCTGTCAGCACGGCCATAGTCAAAGCGCTGTACGCCCAGGAAGTCCTTGAGGTTTTCGCCGTTGATGGTGATGTGCTTCTTAGTCTTGTCCATCAGCAGTGATTTCACTGCTTTACGACACAACTTCGACAGCTCACGCTCAAGGCTACGCACACCAGCCTCACGGGTGTAGTAACGGATAATGCCGACAATCGCGCTGTCTTCAACCGTAATTTCGCTGGCTTTCAGGGCGTTGCGCTCAATCTGCTTGGTCAGCAGATGCTGCTTAGCGATGTTCAGTTTCTCATCTTCGGTGTAACCCGAAAGACGAATCACTTCCATACGGTCCAGCAGCGGTGCCGGGATGTTCATTGAGTTCGATGTTGCCACGAACATCACATCAGAGAGATCGTAGTCGACTTCCAGATAGTGGTCGTTGAACGCAATGTTCTGCTCAGGATCAAGCACTTCCAGCAGCGCTGAAGCCGGATCGCCGCGCATATCGGAGGACATCTTGTCGATTTCATCCAGCAGGAACAGCGGGTTTTTAACCCCGACCTTCGCCATTTTCTGGATTAATTTACCCGGCATAGAGCCGATGTAAGTACGACGGTGACCACGGATTTCCGCTTCATCACGCACGCCGCCCAGCGCCATACGCACATATTTACGGCCGGTCGCTTTAGCGATCGACTGACCCAGGGAGGTTTTACCTACCCCTGGCGGTCCGACCAGGCAGAGAATCGGCCCTTTAATTTTGCTGACGCGACTCTGAACCGCAAGATACTCAAGAATACGATCCTTCACGCGCTCCAGGCCGTAATGGTCGGTATCCAGCGTCTCCTGCGCTTTACGCAGATCTTTCTTCACTTTGCTGCGCGCGTTCCACGGAACCTGAACCATCCAGTCGATGTAGCCGCGAACCACAGTGGCTTCAGCGGACATCGGGGACATCATTTTCAGCTTTTGCAGCTCAGCTTCGGCTTTCTCACGCGCTTCTTCCGGCATTTTGGCCGCGTCGATTTTGCGTTTTAACGCTTCGTACTCGTCAGGCGCGTCGTCCATCTCGCCCAGCTCTTTCTGAATCGCCTTCATCTGCTCATTCAGATAGTACTCGCGCTGGCTCTTTTCCATCTGCTTCTTAACACGGTTGCGAATACGCTTCTCAACCTGCAGCAGATCGATTTCAGATTCCATCATCGCCATCAGATATTCCAGACGCTCGTTGACGTCGGACATCTCCAGCACAGACTGTTTGTCTGCCAGTTTCAGTGGCATATGTGCTGCGACGGTGTCGGCAAGGCGTGCCGCATCGTCAATGTTGTTCAGCGAGGTTAAAACCTCTGGTGGGATCTTTTTATTAAGTTTGATGTAGCCTTCAAACTGATTGATCGCCGTGCGCACCAGCACTTCCTGCTCGCGCTCTTCAATCTCTGGCGAAACCAGATATTCAGCTTGTGCCACAAAATGGTCACCGTTATCGGCCAGCGTCGTAATGTGGGCGCGCTGTAAACCTTCGACCAGGACTTTGACAGTGCCATCCGGCAGTTTCAGCATTTGCAATACTGAGGCAACGGTCCCTACTGAAAAGAGATCGTTAATGCCAGGTTCATCCGTTGAAGCCTCTTTCTGCGCGACCAGCATGATTTTTTTATCATGATCCATTGCGGCTTCAAGGCACCGAATTGATTTTTCCCGGCCAACAAACAACGGAATTACCATGTGCGGATAAACCACCACGTCGCGCAGCGGCAACACGGGGATTTCAATGCGTTCAGAACGCTCAGGATTCATAGAGCTCTCTCTTTGTTTAATGTCCGCCAGGTGATGGGAACCGCATCAGGCAGGTATGCAGTTAAACCCACAGGTATCTGAGTATATGGGGATGCTTGTCCGACATTCAACGTCACAGAGGCGAGAAAAGCAAAAGGGGAAACATTTTCCCCTTTTTTATTATTACAACATGGACGATCTGTTTAATTATTCGCCAGATGCCTGCGCTTCATGCTTACCGTAGATCAACATTGGCTCAGACTGTCCTTCAATAACTGATTCATCAATCACTACTTTTTCCACGTCGTCCATGGAAGGCAGGTCATACATGGTTTCGAGCAACGCGCCTTCAACAATGGAACGCAGACCACGTGCACCGGTTTTACGTATCATCGCTTTCTTCGCAATGGCGGTTAAGGCTTCGTCACGGAACTCCAGCTCAACGCCTTCCAGGTTAAACAACGCCTGGTACTGTTTTGTCAGGGCGTTTTTAGGTTCACGCAGAATCTGAATCAGCGCTTCTTCGCTCAGCTCGCTCAGGGTCGCTACCACGGGCAGACGACCGATGAACTCAGGGATCAGACCAAATTTGATCAGATCTTCCGGTTCACACTGTGAAAGCAGTTCACCTTCGCTGGCTTTCTGCGACTTCCCTTTCACTGTGGCGCCGAAGCCGATACCGGATCCGGTTTCCACACGCTGGGAGATCACTTTGTCCAGGCCGGCAAATGCGCCGCCGCAGATAAACAGAATCTTCGAGGTATCAACCTGCAAAAACTCCTGCTGAGGATGCTTACGTCCACCCTGCGGCGGAACAGCAGCGACGGTGCCTTCAATCAGCTTAAGCAGAGCCTGCTGTACGCCTTCACCTGACACGTCACGGGTAATCGACGGGTTATCTGACTTACGTGAGATTTTGTCGATTTCATCGATATAAACGATGCCGCGCTGTGCTTTCTGTACGTCGTAGTCACACTTCTGCAACAGTTTCTGGATGATGTTTTCAACGTCTTCACCCACGTAACCGGCTTCAGTCAGCGTAGTGGCGTCAGCCATGGTGAATGGCACATCCAGCAGGCGTGCGAGTGTTTCTGCCAGCAGCGTTTTACCGCTACCGGTCGGACCAATCAGCAGAATGTTACTTTTGCCCAGTTCGATGCCATTGCTGGTATCACCGTTACGCAGACGCTTGTAGTGGTTGTAGACCGCAACCGCCAGCACTTTCTTCGCTCGTTCCTGACCGATGACATAATCATCGAGGTGATGGCGAATCTCATGCGGAGTTGGCAACGCACTGCGTTCACGATGCGGGGCAACTTCTTTAATCTCTTCGCGAATGATGTCGTTGCACAGGTCAACACACTCATCGCAGATATACACTGACGGCCCGGCAATCAGCTTTCGCACTTCATGCTGGCTTTTGCCGCAAAAAGAGCAGTACAGCAACTTTCCTGAACCGTCTTTGCGCTTATCTGTCATCAGTTAACCTCTTCTTGTTCTCAGGCCATACCCGCGTACGGCTCTGGCCGTGCAGAGACGGCCGAAATTCATTCAACCCATAATAGTACCGTTGTCCTGTTAACTATAGACCAGGGACAACGGTAAGTCGGGTCTTATTGGCGATGCGTCAGAATTGAATCGACTAATCCATACTCTACCGCTTCACTTGCAGAGAGGAAACGGTCACGCTCGGTATCACGCTCGATTTCTTCCAGCGTTTTACCGGTGTGCTCAGCCATCAGCTCATTCATACGCTGCTTAACTTTCAGGATCTCGCGCGCATGGATCTCAATATCTGACGCCTGACCCTGATAGCCGCCCAGCGGCTGGTGGATCATTACGCGTGAGTTTGGCAGACAGAAACGTTTGCCTTTGGTACCCGCCGTCAGCAGGAACGCACCCATTGAACAGGCCTGTCCCATACAGATGGTGCTGACATCCGGTTTGATAAATTTCATGGTGTCGTAGATCGACATACCGGCCGTGATCACACCGCCTGGTGAGTTGATGTAGAGATAGATATCTTTTTCCGGGTTTTCAGCTTCCAGAAACAGCATCTGCGCCACAATTAGATTAGCCATGTGGTCTTCAACCTGGCCGGTCAGAAAAATGACGCGCTCTTTCAGCAGACGGGAGTAGATGTCGTAAGAACGCTCACCACGCGAAGTTTGTTCAACCACCATTGGCACCAGCGCATTGTGCGGTGCAGTATATTCACGATCGCCACTGTATGACATTACCGTCTCCTGGATAAATTTCATTGGCAACATTCTGTACCGATTCTACGTAAGACGCGCGGGAAACTCCACGTCGCACCTTTTCCGACACCTTCAGGACGGTTAATCAGCCAGCCTCACTCTCATTTCTGCATACTCCCACTATCTGGGGATGCTGCACGCATGTTTCAAGCATAACAACCTTTTCTCTGTTCGCTAACCAGGAAAAAGCGATGCATGAATAATTTGCTGATTAATTAAGCAAATAGTGGCGAAGAGTGGCGTTCTGTACGTAAAACACAAAAAAGCCCGCGACTTTTCAGTCACGGGCTTAGCACAGACGGTTAAATGCGTGATCAGGCCTGAGCGGTCTGATTCATCAGTTCCTGGAAGTTGGTCTCTTTCTCGGTCACTTTAGCTTTCGCCAGGACCGCTTCAACCGCTTGCTCTTCCAGCGCAACGTTGCGCATATTGTTCATCAGCTCGTTATTCTTGCTGTAGAACTCGATCACTTCCTGCGGATCTTCATACGCAGAAGCCATCTCTTCGATCATGGTGCTTACGCGTGCTTCGTCAGCTTTCAGCTCGTGGGTACGAATGACTTCGCCCAGCAGCAGACCGACAACCACACGGCGTTTAGCCTGCTCTTCGAACAGTTCGCGTGGCAGTTCCAGCGCCTGCTGTTCGTTGCCACCGAAACGCTGTGCAGCCTGGCGACGCAGAACGTCGATTTCGCTGTCAACCAGTGCAGCTGGCACGTCGATTTCGTTCGCTTCAACCAGACCGTCGATCGCCTGAGTTTTGATGCGGTTACGGATAGCGCCTTTCAGCTCGCGATCCATGTTCTTACGCACTTCAGTACGCAGACCGGCAACTGAACCATCTTCAACGCCGAAACGTTTGATGAACTCTTCAGTCAGCTCTGGCAGTTCGCGCGTTTCAACTTTCTTCAGCACGATCTCGAACTTCGCATCTTTCCCTTTCAGGGTTTCTGCGTGGTAGTCGTCCGGGAATTTCACGTCGATAGTGAAAGTCTCGCCCGCTTTGTGACCCACAACGCCTTCTTCAAAGCCTGGGATCATGCGGCCCTGGCCCATGGCCAGAACGAAATCAGAGGCTTTGCCGCCTTCGAATTCTTCACCGTCTACTGAACCGTTGAAATCGATAGTGGCACGATCTTCCGGACCTGCAGCAGCGTCGCTTTCGATCCAGTTGGCCTGCTGCTTACGCAGAGTGTCCAGCATGGTATCAACGTCAGCATCAGTGACTTCAACAACGGGTTTTTCGACTTCGATGTTTTCCAGGCCTTTCAGCTCAACTTCCGGATAAACTTCGAATTCAACCGCGTAGGTGAAATCCTGACCTTCTTTGTACTCGCCTGGCACGTAGTTTGGTGCGCCAGCCGGATTAATTTTTTCTTTGATGATGGCATCAACGAAGTTGCGCGTCATCAGCTCGCCCAGCACGTCCTGACGGACAGAAGCGCCGTAACGCTGCGCAACGATGTTCATCGGCACTTTGCCTTTACGGAAACCATCGATGCGGACTTTCCTGGCAACGTCAACCAGTTCTTTTTTTACTGTGCTTTCGATGCTGTCAGCTGCAACAGTAATCGTAATGCGACGGCCCAGGCCCTGAGTGGTTTCTACAGAAACTTGCATCTTGTTACCTCAAAAAATCACGTGCTCGGTCAACTTCAGACACCACACATAGTGAAATGCGCCGTATCCAACAACCGGGACGGCTTCCGTGAAGAGAACCTGATCCCTGTTACCAGAAGCGTCCCGAAGACATTCCGGAAAAATAGACGCAGCATTATAGCGGCATCGCTGGAATGAGTCGAGGACGCTAACTCACCACTTTTCAGCAGGTTTGCTGCTTTTTTGAGCCAGGGATCGCGTTTTTCGCTAAATAACAGAAAAAACGGCCCGCAGGCCGTTTAGATGAAGGGAGGTCAGGCGAGTGTGCCGGCACCACGACAGTTAGGCGAAGCCAGTACGGTATCCTGCAACCCTTCCCACTCTTTCAGGGTATAAGTATGCAGGGCTAAGGCATGCACGCTGCCCGCTAATTCCGCCGCCAGTTCGCCATAAATCAGGCGGTGACGCGCCAGAAAGCGCTGGCCCGCAAAGCAGTCGCTGACAATCACCACTTTGAAGTGACTTTCAGATCCGGCAGGAACATTGTGCCGGTAGCTCTCGTCATGCACTTCCAGATGAGCTGGCTGAAATGCCACTCGCAGCTTTTCTTCTATTTGTTCGCGGATCATGGCTATTACTCCTCAATGGCGAGCGCGATGCCCCATCTCATTCAATCTTAGTCGCTTTTAGTGCGCATACTCGTCAGCGGACGCTAAATATTGCATTTTATGTCAGCCCGCTTCCGCCGCGCATAATAACGCAGCTGAAACGAACAGCATACCGGCCTGTCAGAGAAGGAGCTTAAAACGGTTTCAGACACAATTTCCCCGGCGACAGGGCTTTTTTCACTGCCGGGCAATGCTATGATGCCCCCAGTTTTTGCAAACCAACCCCCTGACACCAACGAGAAAAAGTATGTTGAAAAAACTGTTATTCCCACTGTTGGCTGCGTTCATTTTAGCCGGCTGTGCAACCAGCAATAATACCCTGACTATTCAGCCTAAAATTCAGTTGCCACAGCAGGATCCGGGCCTGATGGGCGTGACGGTCAGCATCAACGGTGCCGACCAGCGTAAAGATCAGGCGCTGGCAAAAGTTAACCGTGATGGCCAGTTAGTGACGCTGACCTCTTCGCGCGATCTGCGTTTCCTGCTGCAGGAAGTGCTGGAGAAGCAGATGACCGCTCGCGGTTACATGGTTGGACCTAATGGTGCGGTCGATCTGCAGATTGTGGTTAATAATCTCTATGCCGACGTAACGCAGGGCAATGTGCGCTACAGCATTACCACCAAAGCGGACATCTCGATCATCGCGACCGCAAAAAACGGCAACAAACAGGTTAAAAACTACCGCCAGACTTACAGCGTAGAAGGAGCGTTCAACGCCAATAACCAGAAGATTACCAACGCGGTTAACTCCACCATGAGCGATGTGATCGCGGATATGGCACAGGACACCAGCGTCAACGACTTCATCAAGCAGAACGCCCGTTAAAACCTTATCTCTTCTGCCCTGCCCTGCGCAGGGCTTTTTGTTATCTGCAGGATCCGCATGAACCACTACATTCGCCTCTTCAGCCAGAAAAACGCCGCCGTCTTGCTGCTCCTCGGTTTTGCTTCGGGACTGCCGCTGGCACTGACATCGGGCACGTTGCAGGCGTGGATGACGGTGGAAAATGTGGATCTGAAAACCATCGGCTTCTTTTCGCTGGTCGGCCAGGCCTATGTCTTCAAGTTTCTCTGGTCGCCGATGATGGACCGTTATACGCCGCCGTTTCTGGGCCGGCGTCGCGGCTGGTTACTGCTTAGTCAGCTGGCGCTGGTAGCCGGAATTTTCGCGATGGGCTTTCTGCAGCCGGGTCGCGATCTGACAATGATGGCCGCGCTGGCGGTGCTGATCGCCTTCTGCTCCGCCTCGCAGGACATCGTTTTTGACGCCTGGAAAACCGACATTCTTCCACCTGAAGAGCGCGGCAGCGGCGCGGCGATCACCGTGCTGGGTTATCGACTGGCGATGCTGATATCAGGCGGGCTGGCACTGTGGCTGGCTGACCGCTATCTGGGCTGGCAGGCGACCTACTGGCTGATGGCATTGATGATGGTGCCGGGCATTATCGCCACGCTGGTGGCAAGCGAGCCGGACACGCGCATCTCCACTCCTCATTCGCTGCGTCAGGCGGTTGTCGATCCGCTGAAAGATTTTTTTCAGCGCAACAACGCCTGGCTGCTGATTACCCTGATTATTCTTTACAAACTGGGCGATGCCTTTGCCGCCTCGCTGACCACCACCTTTCTGATTCGCGGCGTCGGCTTCAATGCCGGTGATGTCGGCCTGGTTAACAAGACGCTGGGCCTGCTGGCGACCATTATCGGGGCGCTCTATGGCGGCGTGCTGATGCAGCGGCTGAGTCTGTTCCGGGCGCTGATGATTTTCGGCGTGCTGCAGGCAGTATCAAACTTTGGTTACTGGCTGCTGGCGGTGACCGACAAACAGTTGTGGAGCATGGCCAGCGCCGTCTTTGTGGAAAACCTCTGCGGGGGCATGGGCACCGCGGCCTTTGTCGCATTGCTGATGACACTGTGCAATAAATCGTTCTCAGCGACCCAGTTTGCCCTGTTGTCGGCACTGTCAGCTGTTGGCCGGGTCTATGTCGGCCCGGCGGCGGGCTGGCTGGTTGAACTCTGGGGCTGGCCGACCTTCTATGCCTTTACAGTGTTCGCGGGTCTGCCGGGTCTGGTGCTGCTGGCTTTTTGCCGCCAGACGCTTAATCAGGTCGAACAGAGTGGCAATTTCCTCACACGAAGCTACTATCCACTTGGTTATCGCTGGACTAATCGTCTTTTTGCAGCCGGATGTGGCGTGCTGGCTCTCTGGCTGATTGCGCTGGCACTGAATGCACTGGGACTGACTGCGCTGGCACCGCTGCTCACCCGTCTGTTTGAACTGGGCATGACCCTCTCCTTACTGGCGGTGTTTACAGGGGTGTTGCTGGATTACCGGGCGCTGAAGAGAACGCCGGTGTTGCCCGCATCAGACGCTTAAGCGAAATCGATAGATTAACGCGCTGCGGCTTATTTTCTGGCATCCGAATAAGTCGTCGTCATTTATCATCGCGTGTTATTTTTAAAAAATAAGAATATGACCTGAGGAGGCGTAGCGGAAATACTAAAAACCGGTGAGCAATTACTTTAGTTAAATTTCATCGCGCAAATGATGCAGACTTGTTAAATATTTGGGAGTTAAAAGTAAGGGTTATTCCTTTCCCTGATTTTTTTACGGTTACTTCCATTGGTTTTTGTTATATTGACGGCAACTGCTTGTCTGCGTTAATTATTTGTCACCTGGCGCAACATCTGTGACACCCTTAGCAAAAGGTGTCAACACGTATCTGACACATCCTTAAGCTGGTTTACACTGCATAAACCTTCCCGTAAAATGCGCGCACACTTAAACGACAATAGAGCCCTTTGTCATTGAGGTCGTTAAATGAGACTCAGTAAATACAATAAAAGTTTGGGGATTTTGTCATTAATTGCAGGCACTTTATTAATGAGTGGCTGCGATAGTGCATTGTTAAATCCCAAAGGACAGATTGCACTGGAGCAACGTTCGCTGATACTGACTGCCTTTGGCCTGATGTTGATCGTCGTGATTCCCGCAGTCCTGATGGCCGTGGTGTTTGCCTGGAAGTATCGGGCGTCCAACACGAATGCGAAGTACAGCCCTAACTGGTCACACTCTAACAAAGTGGAAGCCGTGGTCTGGACCATTCCGATCCTGATCATTCTCTTCCTTAGCGTACTGACCTGGAAATCGACCCACGCACTGGAGCCCAGCAAACCGCTGCAATCTGATGTGAAACCGGTTGAGATCGATGTGGTTGCACTGGACTGGAAATGGTTGTTCATTTACCCGGAGCAGGGTATTGCGACTGTGAACCAGATTGCCTTCCCGGCAAATACTCCGGTGACCTTCAAAATTACGTCTAACTCCGTCATGAACTCTTTCTTCATCCCAACGCTCGGCAGCCAGATTTACGCGATGGCTGGTATGCAGACCAAGCTGCATCTGATTGCGAATGAGCCGGGAATTTTCGACGGTATCTCTGCGAACTTCAGTGGTCGTGGTTTCTCTGGCATGAAGTTTAAAGCCATTGCAACCAAAGACGATGCGGAATTCCAGCAGTGGGTGGCTAAAGTTAAAGCAGCCCCTAACACGCTGACTACTATGGATGATTTCGAGAAAGTGGCTGTGCCAAGCGAAAATCACCCGGTGGAATATTTCTCTTCAGCTGATCCGAAACTGTTCATGCAAGTCATCGACAAGTTCAAGATGAGCCACGGGAAAATGGACATGCCACAGCATGAAGGTATGGACATGAGTCACGCCGCTTCCGCGGGAGCCGAGGAATAATACGATGTTCGGAAAATTAACACTTGATGCAGTGCCGTACCATGAGCCGATTATCATGGTTACGGTTGCCGCTATCCTGATAGGTGGAGCGGCACTGGTTGCTGCGCTCACCTATTTTGGTAAGTGGAAATATCTGTGGTCTGAATGGCTGACGTCAGTCGACCACAAACGCCTGGGTATCATGTACATCATCATGGCGTTCGTCATGCTGATTCGTGGTTTCGCTGATGCCATTATGATGCGTACCCAGCAGGTTATGGCTTCGGCCGGTGAAGCGGGCATTCTGCCACCGCACCACTACGACCAGATCTTTACCGCGCATGGCGTGATTATGATCTTCTTCGTGGCGATGCCTTTCGTGGTTGGCCTGATGAACATCGCGGTTCCGTTGCAGATTGGTGCACGTGACGTTGCGTTCCCGTTCCTGAACAACCTGAGCTTCTGGTTTACTGCGGTCGGTGTGATCCTGGTTAACCTGTCTCTGGGTGTGGGCGAGTTCGCACAGACCGGCTGGCTAGCTTATCCGCCGCTTTCCGGCGCGGAGTACAGTCCCGGGGTCGGGGTCGATTACTGGATCTGGAGCCTTCAGCTCTCAGGTATTGGTACGACTTTAACCGGTATTAACTTCTTCGTGACCATCCTGAAGATGCGCGCACCGGGCATGAGCCTGTTCAAAATGCCGGTCTTTACCTGGACCGCGCTGTGCACCAACGTCCTGATCATCGCTGCGTTCCCGGTTCTGACCGTGACCCTGGCGCTGTTGACCCTTGATCGTTATCTCGGCTTCCATTTCTTCACTAATGAAATGGGCGGGAACATGATGATGTACGTCAACCTGATCTGGGTCTGGGGCCATCCGGAAGTGTATATCCTGGTACTGCCGGTGTTTGGTGTGTTCGCAGAAATTACTGCGACCTTCTCCAAAAAACGTCTGTTTGGTTATACCTCTCTGGTATGGGCGACCATCGCCATTACCGTGCTGTCGTTTATCGTCTGGTTGCACCACTTCTTCACCATGGGTGCAGGTGCCAACGTTAACGCCTTCTTCGGTATCATGACGATGATCATCGCGATTCCGACCGGGGTTAAAATCTTTAACTGGCTGTTCACCATGTATCAGGGCCGCATTCAGATGCACTCTGCCATGCTGTGGACCGTTGGCTTCCTGGTAACCTTCTCTGTAGGGGGTATGACTGGCGTACTGCTGGCCGTTCCGGGCGCTGACTTTATTCTGCATAACAGCCTGTTCCTGATTGCACACTTCCATAACGTTATCATCGGTGGTGTTGTCTTCGGTTGTATGGCGGGCGTGACCTACTGGTTCCCGAAAGCATTTGGCTTCACCCTGAACGAAACCTGGGGTAAGCGCGCATTCTGGTTCTGGATCATTGGCTTCTTCGTTGCCTTTATGCCGCTGTACGCACTGGGCTTCATGGGTATGACCCGTCGTCTGAGCCAGGATATCGATCCACAGTTCCACCCTCTTCTGGTGGTTGCTGCGGTCGGTGCGGGCCTGATTGCACTGGGTATCCTGTGTCAGCTGACCATGTTCTACGTTTCAGTACGTGACCGTGATCAGAACCGTGATGTGACAGGTGACCCGTGGGGCGGTCGTACGCTGGAGTGGGCAACCTCTTCACCACCTCCGTTCTACAACTTTGCTGTGATCCCACACGTGCATGAGCGTGATGCATTCTGGGAAATGAAAGAGAAAGGCGAAGCGTACAAACAGCCGGCATCTTATGAAGAGATTCATATGCCGAAAAACAGTGGTGCAGCAATCGTCATCTGCGCATTCGCCACTGTAATGGGCTTCGCGCTGATCTGGCATATCTGGTGGATGGCGGGTCTTTCATTCCTCGGCATGATCGTTACCTGGATCGTGAAGAGCTTCGACGAAGACGTGGATTACTACGTTCCGGTTGCTGAAGTTCAGAAGATTGAAAACCAGCACTTTGACGAAATCAGCAAAGCAGGTCTGAAATAATGTCAACTGAAACTCTGATTAAACATCACCACGACGCCCATGCGGAGCATGGGCATCACGATGCAGGAGCCAATAAAGTCTTTGGCTTCTGGATCTACCTGATGAGTGACTGCATTATCTTCGCAACCCTGTTTGCGACCTATGCTGTCATGGTCAACAACACTGCCGGTGGCCCGGCAGGTAAAGATATCTTTGAGCTGCCGTTTGTTCTGGTAGAAACCGCCCTGCTGCTGTTGAGTTCGATCACTTACGGCATGGCTGTTATCTCCATGAACAAGGAGCAAAAAGGTGCCGTTATCGGCTGGCTGGCGCTGACCTTCCTGTTCGGTCTGGGCTTCATCGGGATGGAAATCTATGAATTCCATCACCTGATTGCTGAAGGCTTTGGTCCGGATCGCAGTGGCTTCCTGTCTGGCTTCTTTACGCTGGTCGGTACCCACGGTCTGCACGTGACCTCAGGTCTGATCTGGATGCTGGTTCTGATGTTCCAGGTTTCCAAACGTGGCCTGAACGCGACTAACCGCACCCGTATCATGTGTCTGAGCCTGTTCTGGCACTTCCTGGACGTGGTCTGGATTTGCGTCTTCACCGTTGTTTACCTGATGGGAGCCATGTAATGAGTCATTCTGTTAACGAACATGGCGCTTCACACGGTAGCGTGAAGTCCTACATGATCGGCTTCATCCTCTCTATCATCCTGACGGCAATCCCGTTCTGGATGGTAATGGATGGCAGTGCATCTCACGGTACTATCCTCGGTGTTGTTCTGGTCTGTGCGATAATCCAGGTGCTGGTTCACCTGGTTTACTTCCTGCACTTAGACAGCAAATCTGAGGGTGGCTGGAACATGGTAGCCATTGTTTTCTCGGCCATCATCATCCTGATTGTCGTAGTGGGCTCACTGTGGATCATGTGGAACCTCAACTACAACATGATGCCTCACTAAAGAGTCACGCGTAATGTTTAAGCAATACCTGCAAGTTACAAAACCAGGAATTATTTTCGGGAATTTAATTTCTGTGATCGGCGGATTCCTGTTGGCTTCCAAAGGCAACACGGATTACGCCCTGTTTCTCTTCACCCTGGTGGGCGTGTCACTAGTGGTTGCGTCAGGTTGTGTTTTCAACAACGTGATTGACCGCGACATTGACATCAAGATGGAGAGAACCAGGAATCGGGTGCTGGTAAAAGGCCTCATCTCCGCGAAAGTAAGCCTGGTTTATGCCACTGTGCTGGGTATTGCTGGCTTTGCGTTGCTCTACTTCGGTGCTAATCCGCTGGCCATGTGGCTGGCGGTGATGGGCTTCGTGGTGTACGTGGGCATCTACAGTCTCTACATGAAGCGTAATTCCGTTTACGGCACGCTGATTGGAAGTCTGTCGGGTGCTGCGCCGCCGGTTATCGGCTACTGCGCAGTCTCCAACCAGTTTGATGCTGGCGCGTTAATCCTGCTGGCGATCTTTAGCCTGTGGCAGATGCCGCATTCGTACGCGATTGCTATCTTCCGCTTTAAAGATTATCAGGCAGCGAACATCCCGGTTCTGCCGGTGGTGAAAGGGATTTCCGTGGCTAAGAATCATATTACGCTCTATATCCTGGCGTTTATGATTGCCACGCTGATGCTGACGCTGGGAGGCTACGCGGGCTACAAATATCTGGTGGTGGCCGCTGCGGTCAGCGTCTGGTGGCTGGGCATGGCGTTATCGGGTTACAAAACCGCAGATGACCGTGTCTGGGCACGTAAAGTGTTCGTCTTCTCTATCGTGACCATCACCGCGCTGAGCGTGATGATGTCGGTAGATTCGCTGGCTCCGGCCTCGAAGGACCTGCTGACTTACGTCTGGTAACCGGCACCGATACAGCATGAAAAGGGCGCGATTATCGCGCCCTTTCTTTTTGTTACCACTGCTTAAAAACTATTGTTTTACCCGCCCTGCCCCGCCACCTAGAATAAATGCAGCACATTAATAGAGGTTGGAATGAACGATAATAAAATGACTCCGGTGGAGCTGCGCGCCACATGGGGCCTCGGTACGGTCTTTTCCCTGCGCATGCTGGGAATGTTTATGGTCCTGCCGGTACTGACCACTTATGGCATGGCGTTACAGGGCGCAAGTGAAACCTTAATCGGTCTGGCGATTGGCATCTATGGCCTTGCCCAGGCAATATTTCAGATTCCTTTTGGTCTGCTTTCCGATCGTATTGGCCGTAAGCCGTTGATCGTTGGCGGACTGTTGCTGTTTGTTCTGGGCAGCGTTATCGCCGCCTGCACCGACTCTATCTGGGGCATTATTCTGGGCCGTGCGCTGCAGGGTTCAGGGGCGATAGCCGCTGCCGTGATGGCTTTGTTATCCGATTTAACCCGTGAGCAGAACCGCACCAAAGCGATGGCGTTTATTGGCATCAGTTTTGGGGTGACCTTCGCGATTGCGATGGTGGTCGGCCCGATTGTCACTCACGCGCTGGGCCTGCATGCGCTGTTCTGGATGATTGCGATTCTGGCGTCGCTGGGTATCGTGATTACCCTGCTGGTGGTGCCGTCCGCTTCCCATCATGTACTGAACCGTGAATCGGGCATGGTGAAAGGCAGCTTCCGCAAAGTGATGGCGAATCCGCGTCTGGTGAAGCTCAATATCGGTATTTTCTGCCTGCACGTCCTGCTGATGTCGAGCTTTGTCGCCTTACCAGGACAGTTTGAGCAGGCCGGATTCCCGGCCCCCGAACACTGGAAAGTCTATCTCTCCACGATGCTGATCGCCTTTGCGGGCGTGGTGCCGTTCATCATTTATGCCGAAGTGAAGCGTCGCATGAAGCGCGTGTTTGTCGGCTGCGTCGGGATGATTGTGATTGCTGAGATCGTGCTGTGGGGTGCAGAAGGTCATTTCTGGACGCTGGTAGTTGGTGTTCAGCTTTTCTTCTTCGCCTTTAATCTGATGGAAGCCATTCTGCCTTCGCTGATCAGTAAAGAGTCACCTGCTGGCTATAAAGGAACGGCGATGGGGATCTACTCCACCAGCCAGTTCCTGGGTGTGGCCGTTGGTGGCAGCATGGGTGGCTGGGTGTTTGGTCATTTCGATGCGCAGACCGTGTTCCTGGTTGGCGCGATGGTGGCTGCGGCCTGGCTGTTTGTGAGCATGACGATGCAGGAGCCGCCTTATGTCAGCAGTCTGCGCATCGTGCTGAGTGATGCTGCACTGGCTGTGCCGAATCTGGAGCAGCGCCTGAAAGCGCAGCCGGGGGTTAATTCCGTGTTCATCGTTCCGGAAGAGAAAAGCGCGTATATCAAAATTGATAGCAAGGTCACCAGCCGGCCTGAGCTGGAAGCGCTGCTGGGGAGTTGCTGATAAAAAGTGGGATTGCATGCTTAGCTGTTAGATGGTGCGTACATTGCGAAACGGCTTGAAAGCCAGGCACCAGCCCGTTTCGCTGTATGATCGAGCTGGCTCAGGAAACACGGTCAGATCGGAAAGTCGCAAAACCCGCCATCCATGGCACGCTCGGCCCGCGCCGTCCTGGCGCGGGACGCTTTCCTCTTCTGCCCATGTTCCCTGCGCCCCTAAGCTTTTGAGTTGCTGCCAGGTTCACCCGCATTTAAGTTTCTGATCATATCACCCCACACAATCCTTCTTACAGACCACTAACCAGCCTAAAGCGATGGGAGCCTGTGCCTGTAGCAAAGCATAGCGGGCCAGGGACAAAAACGCCGGGAGCGTTTTTGAACAACGCAACGCTTTGGCCCGTTTACGGGCGCACCTCAGGGATGAGGTGCGTAATCGCTCGCGCTGAGCCCGCCATGGATGGCGCTGTTGCGTCTTTGCGTAAGGCACAGGCTCCCTGAGCCAGAACGCGCACTCGCAGACGACCTTACTCACAGCCAGCTCCAGACGCTAAATACTTTTCAAAGCAATTGCCCCGACTCAACAACAAAAAACCCGGCCTAAGCCGGGTCTCTTGTTGTTGCATTCAGACTGAGAAAACTCAACCTGCCCCCGCTTAATCGCGGAAGTTCTTAAACTGGAACGGCTGGCCCAGATTGCTGCCGCGTACGATCGCCATCGCGCCCTGTAAATCATCACGCGCTTTGCCGGTCACACGCAGCGCTTCACCCTGAATCTGGGTCTGCACTTTCAGCTTGCTGTCTTTGATGAGCTTCACCAGCTTCTTCGCCACGTCGCTTTCAATGCCTTTCTTCAGTTTGGCATCGACCGCCCAGCTTTTGCCGCTGTGCTCAATCTCTTCCGGCACCTCTAAGGCACCGCCTTCAATTCCGCGCTTCAGCAACTTCTCACGCAAAATATCGACCAGCTGCTTAACCTGAAAATCAGACTCGCTGGTGATCTTGATGGTTTCATTCTTTTCGTTGAGCTCAAACTCGGCGCTCACGTTGCGGAAATCGAAGCGGGTAGACACTTCACGGTTGGCATTCTCCACCGCATTGCGAATTTCCTGCAGATCGACCTCTGAAACGATATCGAAAGATGGCATCTCTTCTTCTCCTGACGCTAAAGTGACATGCATAATACGCGTCTTAGGGTGCTAAATAAAATCAGGCTGCACACAACGCTATAATGAAAGTGTGACAGTAAATAATAGATGGATAGCCCGCCAGCGGGAGGCAGCATGAAAATTACCGTGTTAGGTTGCGGTGCTCTGGGTCAGGTCTGGCTGACAGCGCTGGCCCGCCAGGGACATGAGGTGCAGGGATGGTTGCGCGTGCCGCAGCCCTACTGTTCAGCGAATGTGGTTGATCCTCAGGGCAACATATCGAACCGCACCTTTATCGCCAACGATCCGCTGTTCCTGGCGGAAAGCCAGCTGCTACTGGTCACGCTCAAAGCCCCACAGGTCTCACCTGCGGTGAAAAATCTGGAAAGCGTGCTGCCAGAAAACTGCCCGGTGCTGCTGCTGCACAACGGCATGGGGACACTGGAGGAGTTGAAAGGGCTGACTCAGCCACTGCTGCGCGGTGTCACTACCCATGCGGCGATGCGCGATGGCACCGTCATCAAACACATTGCGAGTGGCATCACCCATATCGGCCCCGGTAATCGCAAAAGCGCCGCTTACAGCGATCTCGCCGATATACTTCACCATGCGCTGCCCGATGTGGCCTGGCATGACAACATCCGGGCGGCCTGCTGGCGTAAACTGGCCGTCAACTGCGTCATCAATCCGCTCAGCGTGGAGTATGAATGCCAGAACGGCGCCCTGCGCGCTTATCCGGAGCAGATCGCGCAACTGTGCGAAGAGATCAGCTGGGTCATGGAGCGCGAAGGCCAGAACGTTGCCAGCGACAGCCTTCAGGACATCATCTTCGATGTGATCGAAAGCACTGCGGCCAACACCTCTTCAATGCTGCAGGACGTTCGCGCCCAGCGGCTCACCGAAATCGACTATATCAGCGGCTTTCTGCTGCGCCGCGCCCGGACGCACGGCATGGTGCTGACGGAGAACACCCGTCTGTATGACATTGTTAAACGCAAGGAGTCCCATTATGACCGCGAACGCATCGGTGCTGGTTTGCCTGGCACATGGCAGTGAAGAAACCGAAGCTGTCACCACCATCGACCTGCTGGTTCGGGCCGGGCTAAAGGTTGTCACCGCCAGCGTCGAAAGCGATGGCAGCCGGGAGATCGTCTGCTCACGCGGTGTTCGCCTGCTGGCTGACGTCACGCTGGTCGAGGTCGCCGACAATGACTTCGCTGCCATCGTCCTGCCCGGTGGTCTGAAAGGGGCTGAAACCTTCCGTGACAGTCCGCTGCTCGTCGAAACGGTGCGTCAGTTTCACCTCAATGAGAAAATTGTCGCCGCGATATGCGCCGCGGCGGGCACCGTGTTGATCCCCCACGATCTCTTCCCGGTCGGTAACATGACCGGCTTTCCCGGCTTAAAAGAGACTATTCCGGCAAATAAGTGGATGGAGCGACGTGTGGTCTGGGATCCGCGTGTCAATCTGTTGACCAGCCAGGGGCCTGGCACGGCGATGGATTTTGCGCTGAAGCTGATTGATCTGTTGGTGGGAAAAGAGATGGCGCGCGAGGTGGCCGCACAGCTGGTGCTGGCTCCCGGCATTTATGACTATCAGGATTAAATACAGAGGCTTAAAAAGAGGAAGCCAGTCAGCCCTGAACAGGTGCTGACTGGCTCTGAGAGGTGACTACGGGCGGTAAACTTTAACGTTCTTAAAGCCCTGCTCATGCAGATAGAGCGCCTGAAGACGGCTCATCACACCGCGATCGCAGTAGAGCAGCCAGGTGCGGTTCTGATCGAGATCGCCAAACTGGGTGCTGAGTTTGTAGAACGGCAGCGATTTTACTTCCGTGGCTTTCAGCGTCAGAGGCTTATCTTCCTGCTCATCGATAGATCGGATATCCAGCACCACGTCGTTCTCACTCAGCAGGGCGACGGTCTCAACTTCCACCACCTCCTCTTCTGTCTGCTCAGCGATAGTACGGATATCGACATTGGTCGCTTCTTCGATGACCCGATCCAGAATCGTGAAGTCGAAATTCTGCTCTTCCGCTTCGATCTTCTCTTTCACCGCTTTCACGGTCGGGCTTTTTGAGATCACGCCGCAATATTCCGGCATAGTGCTGGCGAAATCTTCGGTGCCGATTTCACGGGCAATCCGGATGATGTGCTCTTTGTCGTGAGAGATCAGCGGACGCAGAATCAGCGTATCGGATGCATTATCGATCAGGCGCAGGTTGGTCAGCGTCTGGCTCGACACCTGACCGACCGCTTCACCGGTGACCAGCGCCTGCACGCCGTAGCGCTCAGCAATCGTCGAGGCGGCACGCACCATCATACGCTTCAGCACCACGCCCATCTGACCGTCATCCACTTTCTCGAGGATCTCACCCACGACCGGCTCAAAATTGATCGCCACGAAGCGCACGCGGTGTGAACGACCAAAACGATTCCACAGATAGTGCGCAACCTGACGGACGCCAATTTCATGCGCGGTACCGCCAAGATTAAAGAAGCAGTAATGCACGCGACTGCCGCGACGCAGCAGCATATAGCTGGAGACACCGGAGTCAAAACCACCGGAAATCAGCGACAGTACATCTTCCTGCGTGCCAATCGGGAAACCGCCGAGGCCTTCGTAGCGCGCAGTGACCAGCGTCAGGCGATTCTCTTCAACTTCCAGATTCACCGTCACGTCCGGGTGTTTAAGCTGCACGCGGGCGCTTTCAATATGCTGATTCAGGCCGCCGCCCACATAGCGCTCCACATCCTGCGAACTGAAGCTATGCTTGCCACGACGCTTAACACGCACGCAGAAGCTCTTCCCTTCCAGACTGTCGCGATACTGCGCTAACGTCTGTTCAAAGATGTGATGAATATCGGTGTACTCGCGATCTTCAACCGCTAAAACGTGATGGATACCGGGAATGCGCGCCAGCTCATCGGGAATAATCTCTCCCAGCGCTGCATTTTTTGACCGCACTTCAATGTGATCCCAGTGACGCACAACGGCGATTTCGTCGCTAACGGTTTTCAGGACGTTGCGGATATTGCTGGCAAGAATCTTGATAAAGCGCAAACGCACCGACGGACTCTTGATGGTGATTTCAGGAAATAACTTGATGATAAACTTCATGGCGACACAGCTTCGTTGGGCAAATAAGTGCTAAAACAGGCGGCACTTAGCTGGTAAAATCACAAAATTGCGGGCTGCAAGGCGCAACCGCATCCGAGGCGCGGGAGTATATCACCTTTGTCAGGTGACTGCTTCTTCATCAGCCGCCGCATTGATTATTTTGCTAATCATAGGGTCTCAGCTACCATGACCGATTGCGAGATAATGTCCCAACCGTGAGTCGACACGAACTATGCCGAAAAAAGCCGAACAGCCAGCCAGCTTTGAAACGTCATTGCAGCAGCTGGAGCAGATTGTCAGCCGTCTGGAAAGTGGTGAACTGCCACTGGAAGAAGCCCTGAACGAATTTGAGCGCGGCGTGCAGCTGGCGCGGAATGGCCAGCAGACGCTGCAGCAGGCTGAACAGCGGGTCCGTATTCTGCTGAACGATGATAAAGATGCCGACCTCACTGCTTTCACGCCGGAAAACGACTAATGGATTTCGCCCGATTACTCGACGTTTATCAGCAGCAGGTGAACGCCGCGCTGACGCGTTTTATAGAGCCACTTCCTTTTCAGAGTTCTCCTCTGGTGAATGCCATGCATTATGGGGCATTATTAGGCGGTAAACGCCTGCGTCCTTTTCTGGTCTACGCTACCGGTGAAATGCTCCACGCCGACCCGGCGAGTCTGGATGTTCCCGCCGCCGCGGTTGAATGCATTCATGCGTACTCTCTGATTCATGACGATCTCCCTGCGATGGACGATGATGCATTGCGTCGCGGGCAGCCAACCTGTCACATTAAATATGGCGAAGACACGGCGATCCTGGCGGGCGACGCCCTGCAGACGCTGGCCTTTTCTATTCTGGCCGATGAAGACATGCCCGGTGTCAGCGCCGAATATCGTCTGATGATGCTCTCCGAACTGGCTAAAGCCAGCGGCGTAGCCGGAATGTGTGGCGGACAGGCACTGGATTTAGCGGCAGAAGGCAAATCTGTCGATCTCGACCAATTGGAACAGATTCATCGTCACAAAACCGGCGCGCTGATCCGCTCAGCCGTGCGGTTAGGCGCATTAACGGCAGGCGATGCAGGACGTGAAGCGCTGCCGCTGCTCGACCGCTACGCAGAGGCTATCGGTCTCGCGTTTCAGGTGCAGGACGACATTCTGGATGTCGTGGGGGATACGGCGGTGATCGGAAAACGCCAGGGTGCCGATCAGGATCTGGGGAAAAGCACCTATCCTTCACTGTTAGGCCTTGAAAATGCCCGTGCCAAAGCGCGGGATTTGTATCAGGAAGCTCTTGATGCTTTAGAATTGCTCGCTGCGCACTCTTATAACACTACAGCACTGCAGGCGCTGGCGAGCTTCATAATTGAACGCGACAAATAACTTCCATAATGAGTCTCTGATGAGTTTTGATATTGCTAAATACCCGACACTGGCGCTGGCAAACACGGTTCAGGAGCTGCGCGCCCTGCCAAAAGAGAAGTTGCCTGCGCTGTGTGATGAACTGCGTCAGTATCTGTTAGACAGTGTAAGCCGCTCCAGCGGCCATTTTGCGTCGGGTCTGGGCGTAGTCGAACTGACGGTCGCGCTGCATTATGTCTATAACACCCCCTTCGACCATCTGGTGTGGGATGTGGGTCATCAGGCTTATCCGCATAAAATTCTGACCGGTCGCCGCGATCGCATCGGCACCATCCGTCAGAAAAATGGCGTACACCCGTTTCCGTGGCGCGGCGAAAGTGAATATGACGTCTTAAGCGTCGGTCACTCATCGACTTCCATCAGCGCCGGTCTTGGCATGGCTGCAGCAGCAGAACGTGAAGGTCAGGGACGTCGCACCGCCTGTATCATTGGCGATGGCGCCATCACCGCTGGTATGGCTTTTGAAGCGATGAACCATGCCGGTGATATCAAGCCGGACATGCTGGTCATCCTCAACGACAATGAGATGTCGATCTCTGAAAACGTCGGTGCGCTGAATAACCGCCTGGCGCAGATTCTGTCCGGTAAAACCTACGCACGACTGCGTGAAGGCAGTAAGCGTGTGCTGACCAGCCTGCCGCCGATTAAAGAGCTGGTAAGACGCACTGAAGAGCATCTTAAAGGCATGGTGGTGCCGGGCACGCTGTTTGAAGAACTGGGCTTTAACTATATCGGCCCGGTCGATGGTCACGATGTGCTGACGCTGGTGAATACGCTGAGCAACATGCGCAGCCTGAAAGGCCCGCAGTTCCTGCATATCATGACGAAGAAAGGCAAAGGCTACGCCCCGGCAGAGGAAGATCCGATTGCCTGGCACGCCGTACCCAAATTTGACCCTGCGATTGGCGAACTGCCGAAAAGCGCAGAAGGTCTGCCGAGCTACTCTAAAATCTTCGGTAACTGGCTGTGCGAAATGGCCGCCGACGATCCCAAACTGATGGCAATTACGCCGGCGATGCGTGAAGGCTCGGGCATGGTGGCCTTCTCCCGCGAATTCCCGAATCAATATTTTGATGTGGCGATCGCCGAGCAGCACGCGGTGACCTTCGCAGCGGGTATGGCGATTGGTGGCTACAAACCGATTGTTGCCATCTACTCGACGTTCCTGCAGCGCGCCTACGATCAGCTGATTCATGACGTCGCCATCCAGAAACTGCCGGTCCTGTTTGCTATCGATCGCGGTGGTATTGTGGGGGCGGATGGTCAGACTCACCAGGGCGCGTTTGACCTCGCCTATCTGCGCTGCGTGCCGGATATGGTGATCATGACCCCAAGCGATGAAAATGAGTGTCGGCAGATGCTTTACACCGGCTATCACCACCAGGCTGGCCCAAGTGCCGTGCGCTATCCGCGCGGCACGGGTGTCGGTACGCCGCTGGCACCGCTGCAGAGTCTGCCGCTGGGTAAAGCAGTCGTGAAACGTCAGGGTGAAAAGCTGGCGATTCTGAACTTCGGTACGCTGTTACCGGAAGCTGCTGCCACGGCAGAAGCGCTGAATGCGACGCTGGTTGATATGCGCTTTGTGAAGCCGCTGGATGAGGCACTGATCGCCGAACTCGCCGCCACGCACGACTCACTGATTACGCTGGAAGAAGGCGCAATCAAAGGCGGAGCGGGTAGCGGCGTCAATGAATTTATCATGGCAAAACGTCTGGCGGTTCCGGTGCTGAATATCGGTCTGCCCGATGAGTTCATCCCGCAGGGCACGCAGGATGAAGTGCGTCATGACTATCTGCTGGACGCCGAAGGCATTCAGCAGCAGATCGCCCGCTGGCTGGCGCAGTAACCTCCCTTCTCTGCGCTCCCCCTGGGGAGCGCAACATCCTGCTATGCTGTAACCTTTGCACTTCTGCAGGAGCCTCCATCATGAAAACGATTCAACTGGGTACCACCGATCTGCAGGTGTCGCGCCTCTGTCTGGGTTGTATGACCTATGGCGAGCCAGCGCGCGGTAACCACGCCTGGACGCTGCCGGAAGAAAGCAGCCGTCCGCTGATCCAGCAGGCGCTGAACGCGGGCATCAACTTCTTTGATACCGCCAACAGCTACTCCGATGGCAGCAGTGAAGAGATCCTGGGCCGGGCGCTGAAAGATTTCGCCCGCCGCGACGAGATCGTAGTCGCCACTAAAGTCTATTTCCCGCTGACCAATCTGTCACAGGGCCTGTCGCGCAGAAATATCCTGCAGTCAATCGATGATAGCCTGCAGCGCCTCGGCATGGAGTATGTCGACCTGCTGCAGATTCACCGCTGGGACTACGACACGCCGCTGGAAGAGACGCTGGAAGCGCTGCATGATGTCGTTCAGTCTGGCAAAGCCCGCTATATCGGTGCCTCGTCGATGCACGCCAGCCAGTTTGCTCAGGCGTTGCAGATGCAGTCGGAACAGGGCTGGCATCGCTTTGTCAGCATGCAGGATCAGTACAACCTGATTCAGCGCGAAGAGGAGCGTGAAATGCATCCGCTCTGTCTGAAAGAGCAGATCGCCGTGCTGCCCTGGAGTCCGCTGGCACGCGGTAAGCTGACCCGCCCGTGGGGTGAGAATACCGCGCGTTCCGCCTCTGACCAGGTGATGGCAAAGCTCTATGACAAGACCGAAGAGAACGATGCGGTGATTGCAGAGCGGCTGGCGCAGGTCGCAGAAAGTAAAGGTGTCACGCGGGCGCAGGTGGCGCTGGCCTGGCTGCTGAGTAAGCCTGTCGTTACCGCACCGATTATTGGCGCGTCGCGTGCTGAGCAGTTTGAGGATCTGGTGAAGGCGGTGGATGTCACGCTGAGTGACGAAGAGATTACCCTGCTGGAAGAGGTCTATCAGCCGCATCAGGCCGTAGGATTCGAGTAAATCCGAAGTGACGCCCTGCCCGGGCGTCACCTCTTATCAGGCGTTTAGTTTAGCCCCGGCGGTTAAGCCGCCAGCCAGACCCCAATGCCATAAAGCATGGCAGCGGAAATCACACCAGCAATAATATCATCAACCATGATGCCCATGCCGCCATGCACATTGCGGTCAAACCAGCGAATCGGCCATGGCTTCCACATATCCAGAATACGGAACAGCACAAAGCCGCCCAATACCCATTGCCAGCTGTTAACCGGAATCGCCATCAGCGTAATCCACATGCCGATAAACTCATCCCAGACAATGCTACCGTGATCGTGTACGCCCATATCTTTGGCGGTGCGATGGCAGAGATAAACGCCGACGCAGATACCGACCAGCACGACCAGCGAATAGAGATCCTGCGGCAGAAAGGTCATCAGCCACCAGAATGGGATGGCCGCCAGCGATCCCATGGTGCCCGGCACGACCGGGCTTAATCCGCTACCGAAACCGGTCGCCAGCAGATGCCAGGGATTGCTCATCCGCAGGCGGCTTTTCGCCACGTCGTTATTTAGTATCAAAGTGATCAAACCCTTTATGGCGGAATGTTGCGGGTTTGCCGTTATCCAGCAGCGTCAGGCCTTCCGACTCCGGTGCCATCTGTCCGATGCAGGTATAAGGCACGCCCAGATGACCCAGCGCCACATCCAGCGCGCCGCGATTCACCTCCGGCACGGTGAAGCAGAGTTCATAGTCTTCGCCGCCGCTCAGCGCCCAGCGCAGTACCTGCTCTGGCTCGAAGTGGTCGCGCAGCGCCGCCGACAGCGGTAACGCATCCAGGTTAAGCCGTGCGCCGCAGCCGCTGGCTTTGAGCACATGGCCAAGATCGGAAATCAGACCGTCGGAAATATCCACTGCCGAAGAGGCCAGCGATCGCAGTGCCTGCCCCTGCAGAATGCGTGGCATCGGACGCAGATGACGTTTAATCAGCGCTTCATGCACCGCCGGATCGCTGATGCGGCAGTGATGCTGCAGCAGCGCCAGACCCGCCGCGCTGTCACCCAGCGTGCCGGTCACGAAGATCCAGTCGCCCGGCTTCGCACCGGAACGTTTCAGGGCGCGGCCCTGCGGTATCAGACCGTGAATCGCCAGCGTCAGGCTCAACGGACCACGGGTGGTATCGCCGCCCACCAGCTGCATATCGTAATATTCCAGCAGTTCAAACAGGCTTTCACTGAAGGCGGAAAGCCAGCTCTCATCGACCTGCGGCAGCGTTAAGGCCAGCGTCAGCCATGCGGGATCGGCGCCCATAGCAGCAAGGTCGCTGAGATTCACAGCCAGGGCTTTGTAACCCAGATCGGCAGGATGGATATCCCGTAAGAAGTGCACACCCGCGACCAGGGTATCGGTGCTGATCGCCAGCGTCTGTTTTTCCGGCACGCTAAGTAACGCACAATCGTCACCGATGCCGAGTTCGACATCACGGCGGCTGCGTGTTCTGCGGTTGAAGTAGCGTGCGATGAGTTCAAATTCACCACAAGACATAATTGCGTTCCGCTTAACCCTTCATGAAAAAAGGCCGGCAAGCCGGCCTTTTTGTTTATTTGCGATTGGGTCGAATTTGTGGACCGGCTTTATCCAGCACGCCGTTAACAAATTTATGACTGTCTTCGGCACCGAAGACTTTCGCCAGCTCAATCCCTTCGTTGATGGCCACTTTATACGGCACATCATTACGTTTGCTCAGCTCATACAGCGAGATGCGCAGGATCGCTTTTTCCACCTGGCCCAGCTCTTCGAGCTGACGCGACAGGTAGGGCTTCATCAGTCCATCCAGATACGCACTGTTGGTCGCCACACCGGACAGCAGTTCGCGGAAGTAGGTAATGTCGACGTCTTTGACGTCCTGTTCCGCCAGAAACTGGTATTCCACATCGGCAATGTCGTTATTCGACAACTGCCAGGAGTAAAGCGCCTGAACAGCGCACTCACGGGCGCGACGACGAGCAGCAGGTTTCACAAAATTCCCCTTACAAAAATCAGGCTTTAATGGCTTTCAATACGTTGATCATTTCGAGCGCAGTCAGAGCCGCTTCAGCACCTTTGTTACCCGCTTTGGTGCCGGCACGCTCAATGGCCTGCTCGATGCTTTCAGTGGTCAGCACGCCAAACGCGACGGGAATGTCGCTGTTCATGGCAACGCTGGCGATACCGGAGCTGGCTTCACCCGCCACATATTCGAAGTGGGCAGTGCCACCACGAATGACGGTGCCGAGTGCGATAATCGCATCATATTTGCCGGAGTTTGCCAGCGCACGGGCTGCCAGAGGCAGTTCGTAGGCACCAGGCACCCAGACTACGGTGATATTGTCATCTTTGACCTGGCCGATACGTTTCAGGGCATCAACTGCGCCATCCAGCAGGCTGTCATTAATGAAGTTGTTAAAACGCGCAATAACGATGGCAACATTGGCCTCAGGCGTTGCAACAGCAGCTTCGATAACTTTCATACTTATCCTTTCAGGGGTTTGGTTAGCCCCGCGCAGGGGGGCGGATTCTATCATACTCTTGGGCGGCGTGCTCTCGCTTTTCCGACCGTGTTATTGTGGTGTCAGGGTCAGGCGTAAATCGTCACCGACCTGCCGGACATCGCTGAATCGGAAGGCCGGCGCGTCGGCCAGCTGGCTGAGTCCCGGCAGCTGACAGAGGACGCGACCGTCGTGACCTAGCAGCTTAGGTGCCAGATAAACAATCAGTTCATCAACCAGTCCGGCCTGCAACAGGGCACCGGCCAGCGAGGCCCCTGCTTCAACCCAGACGCTGTTAATCTGTCGTCTTCCCAGCAGCATCATCATGGCCACCAGATCCAGCTGCTGTTCGCGCAGCGGAACGGCAATCTGCGTGACATCAGCGGGCCAGCTCTGCTGATCCGGCTCATGACGCATCAGCCAGGTTTCGCCAGGCTGCGAAATGAGCCGATGCTGCGGTGTCACGCGATTCTGGCTGTCGATAATCACCCGCACCGGCTGACGCAGCTGCTGCTCATCGAGCAGAGATTGGGTCTCTGCACTGAGTTCAGACCAGCGCACCGTGAGCGAGGGATCGTCCGCCAGCACCGTGGCGCTGCTGCTGAGGATGGCGGCGCTTTGCGCACGCAGCCGTTGCACATCACGACGGGCAGCCGGCGAGGTGATCCACTGGCTTTCGCCGCTGGCCATGGCCGTGCGACCATCCAGTGACGCACCCAGCTTGAGCTGAATCCAGGGGAAGCCGGTGCGCATCCGCTTGAGGAAGCCGCGATTGAGCGCTTCCGCTTCCGGCATCATCAGACCGTGGCTGACGTCAATGCCCGCCTGATGCAGACGGTGCAGTCCACGACCCGCAACCTGCGGATTAGGGTCCTGCATAGCGGCCACGACACGGGTGACGCCTGCAGCGATCAGCGCATCACAGCAGGGCGGTGTGCGGCCATGATGGCTGCACGGCTCCAGCGTGACATAGGCGGTTGCGCCACGCGCTTTCTCGCCAGCCATGCGCAGCGCATGGACTTCGGCATGCGGCTCACCGGCGCGCTGATGCCAGCCTTCACCGACGACTTCACCATCGCGCACAATTACGCAGCCGACATTAGGGTTCGGCATGGTCGTAAAACGGCCGCGTCGCGCCAGTTCCAGCGCGCGCGCCATATAGCGCTCATCCATACGTTAATCCTGTAACCGGGCGATCTCTTCGCCAAAATCACGAATATCTTCAAAGCTGCGGTAAACCGAGGCGAAGCGAATATAGGCGACTTTATCGAGTTTTTTCAGCTCATCCATCACCAGATTGCCAATCAGCTTACTGGGGATCTCACGTTCGCCGGTGGCGCGCAGCTGAGTTTTAATATGGTTCACAGCGCTTTCAACCGCGTCGGCACTGACCGGACGCTTCTCAAGCGCTTTCATCATCCCGCTGGCCATTTTGTCTTCATTGAAGGGTTCGCGTACGTCATTGCTTTTCACCACGCGCGGCATCACCAGTTCCGCCACCTCAAAGGTGGTGAAGCGTTCATGACACATCAGACACTGGCGGCGGCGGCGCACCGAGGAGCCTTCACTAACCAGACGAGAATCAATCACTTTGGTGTCCACAGCGGAGCAGAATGGGCAATGCATGACGTTTCCTGACGCGAGAGTGATAGGCCTGACAGTGTAACGCGAACTGCGAATCAACAAAATCTCTTCCGTGCCTTTCATGGGGTTCTCATCGCAGGATAAACGATGCTAAATTTCGTCTGCGGCAAAAGGGACTACGCTTTAAGAGCTGCAATTAAAATTTTCCACTAACACATTGGAGGTTGTATGGGTCTGTTTAACTTTGTGAAAGAAGCCGGTGAAAAACTCTGGGACGCCGTGAACGGCGGTGATGACCAGAATAAAAAGCTGCAGGATCACATCAACAAGCTCGGCTTGCCTGACAGCGACAAGGTCGACGTGAAGGTTAATGGCGATACCGTGACCGTGACCGGCGATGGCCTTTCCCAGGAGCTGAAAGAGAAGATTCTGATCGCGGCAGGTAACGTGGCAGGCATCACGAAAGTCGAAGACAAGGTGACCGTGACCGACAGCGCGGCCGAGTCAGAGCTTTACACCGTGAAAAAAGGCGACACGCTGAGCGCGATTTCCAAACAGGTTTACGGCAACGCTAAAGAATATAACAAGATTTTCGAAGCGAATAAGCCAATGCTCTCTCATCCTGATAAGATCTATCCTGGCCAGGTTTTACGTATTCCAAAATAACGGACAAGGATAACTTATGAGCAGGATGGTTTGGATTCCGGTGGCGCTTTCTCTGGTTACACTGAGTGGCTGCAGCAGCACGGCCAGCAATCCTCAGGTCAGAGAGTTGCATCAGGAAGTGAGTCAGCTTAATCAGCAGATGCAGCACCTGACTTCACAGGCCAGCGCGCTGGAGATCCAGGGGCAGCTCAATAGCCAGTTGCAGCAGGGTGCCTGGCTGGTGCCGCAGGCGAACACGCCGGTGGCGCTGCAGACTCAACTCGGTACGCTGCGACTGACGCTGTCGCCTGTCACCGCCGAAGCCAGCGGCTCGCGGGCAACCCTGACGGTGCGTTCAATGGACGACCGGCCTCTGCCCGCCCTGCATGCGACGGTGATCTGGGGTGAACTCGACCCGGCGACCGGTAAACCGCTGAACAGCGACAGTCTGACTCAGACGGTCGCGGTGCCTGCCTCGCTGCTCCCGCAGCACTCGGCGAGCATCCCGCTGCGCCTCAGCGGCCTGACACCGGAGCAACTGGGTTATGTCCGCGTGCACAACGTAACCGGTGACGCACCGGCCCAGACCTCCCCTGCTGCACCCGCTAATCCTTAACCGTGGTGCAAAAAAAATGGGCAGCCAAAAGGCTGCCCATTTTTATTTCTGACGCGCGATTAAGGCAGGATAGAAGGCTGATCCGCGCCCTCTTTCTCGACTTTCTGCACCATCATATGTTCACGCTTCATGCCCAGCTTCAGCGCCAGCGCCGAAGAGACATAAATGGATGAAATCGTACCAATCGTCACACCAATCAGCATGGTCAGTGAGAAGCCTTTCAGCAACGCACCACCAAACACGAACAGAATGAGGATCATTGCCAGCGTCGTCAGCGAGGTAATCAGCGTACGGCTTAACGTCTGGGTCAGTGACACGTTCGTAATATCGTAAGAGCTGCCGCGACGGATCTTGCGGAAGTTTTCACGGATACGGTCAGAGACCACGATTTTATCGTTAAGCGAGTAGCCAATCACCGACATCAGTGAGGCAACAATCGTCAGGTCGATTTCAATGCGGAACAGCGCCAGCAGGCCGCAGGTGATGATCACGTCATGCGCCAGCGCCAGCACGGTGCCCAGCGCCAGACGCCACTCAAAGCGGAAACCGATATAGATCAGAATCGCAATCAGTGCAGACAACAGCGCCATCGCACCCGCCTGCGCCAGGTCGCTACCCACACTCGGGCCAACGAACTCAATGCGCTTAACGGTCGCGTTTTGCTGCGTGGTCTGGTTGATCACCGACACCACTTTATTGCCTAACTCCGTACCCGCCGGGCCGGTAACCGGTGCCATACGCACCATGACGTCACGGCTGCTGCCAAAGTTCTGCACCAGCGGCTCGTCAAAGCCCGCTTTCACCAGTTCACTGCGCAGCGTGTCGAGGTCGGCCGGTTTTTCCAGCGCGATCTCAATCACCGTACCACCGGTGAAATCGAGGCCCCAGTTAAAACCACGCACACCTACGATCGCAATCGCAGCGAGAATCAGCAGTCCTGAAATGATGAAGGCCAGCTTATCCCAGCGCATAAAGTCGACGACTTTACGCCCGTGGTTTAACTGCTCAATGTTATATTCCTGTGCCACAACGCACTCCTCAGATAGACAGCTTGTTGATGCGTTTGCCACCGTAAACCAGGTTAACAATGGCACGGGTACCGACAATCGCGGTGAACATTGAGGTCGCGATACCAATTGCGGTGGTAATAGCAAAGCCTTTGATCGAACCGGTGCCGACCGCATAAAGAATGATAACTTTGATCAGGGTGGTCACGTTCGCATCGACAATACTGGAGAAGGCGCCTTTGTAGCCCTCATGAATTGCCTGCTGAACCGAGCGCCCGTTACGCAGCTCTTCTTTAATACGTTCGTTAATCAGTACGTTAGCATCGACTGCTACCGCCAGTGTTAACACGATACCGGCAATTCCCGGCATGGTCAGGGTCGCGCCAGGCAGCAGGGACATAACGCCGACAATCAGCACCAGGTTAACCAGCAGCGCACTCGTCGCAATCAGACCAAACTTCTTATAGAACACTACCATAAACAGGATCGAGGCGAGCAGACCCCACAGGCAGGCTTCCAGACCCTGAGTGATGTTTTGCTGACCCATGGTCGGCCCGATAGTACGCTCTTCCACAATCTGGATTGGCGCAATCAACGCACCGGCACGCAGCAGCAGCGACAGCTGACGCGCTTCGTTCGGGTTGTTGATACCGGTAATGCGGAAACTGTTCCCCAGGCGAGACTGGATATTAGCGACGTTAATCACCTCTTCCTGTTTCACCAGAATTGAACGGCCATTGGCATCTTTTTTACCGCTGTCCTTGTACTCCACAAACAGGGTCGCCATCGGCTTGCCGATGTTGTCCTTAGTGAAGTTGGACATGATGTTACCGCCTGCGCCATCCAGTGAAATGTTCACCTGTGGCTGGTTGTACTCATCCATGCTGGAAGTTGAGTCGGTGATATGGTCACCGGTCAGAATCACCCGCTTGTAGAGCACGACCGGCTGGCCATCACGCATGTCTTTGACTTCAGAGTCACCCGGTACACGGCCACTGGCCGCCGCAGTAGGATCCACGCTGGTGTTAACCAGACGGAATTCCAGCGTCGCGGTTGCGCCCAGAATCTCTTTGGCACGCGCCGTATCCTGAATACCCGGCAGCTCAACCACGATGCGGTCAGAACCCTGACGCTGAACCAGCGGTTCAGCTACGCCCAGCTGGTTTACACGGTTACGCAGAATCGTAATGTTCTGCTGAACCGCATATTCACGCGCTTCGCTGAGACGGGCATCGCTCATGGTGGCACGCAGAGCATCGCTGCCGCTGCTGTTGATCACCAGATCCTGATGACGCGAGGCCAGCCATGAGATCGCCGCATCACGACTGGCAGCGTCACGGAAACGAATTTCCACGCCGTAGTTCGCGATTTTGTTGACGGTGGTATAAGGGATATTTTTGGTGCGCAGATCGCTACGCAGCGTGTCAGCATTCTGCTCCTGCAGCTTGCTGAGCGCGGTGTCCATGTCCACTTCCATCAGGAAGTGGACACCACCACGCAGATCGAGACCGAGTTTCATCGGCTCTGCTGACAGCATACTCAGCCAGCGCGGTGTGGCTGGCGCAAGGTTCAGCGCGACAACGTAGTTTTCACCCAGCGCTTTCATGATCGCTTCACGGGCGCGTAACTGCACATCCGTATTACTGAAGCGCGCGGTAATCGCACCATTCTCCAGCGCAACAGATTTGCTCTGGATATTGTCTTGTTTTAATGCGGACTGAATTTGATCCAACGTCTGCTCACTGGCGGCGCTTCCGCGCGCACCAGTGACTTGAACGGCCGGATCCTCACCATACAGGTTGGGAAGCGCATAGAGCAGGCCGACAAGAATGACGACGACCAGCATCACGTACTTCCACAAAGGATAACGATTTAACACGGCAGTTCCCTTAGGGAAGAAAGAATTACAGCGCCTTGATAGTGCCTTTAGGCAGCACGGCGGCGACGAAATCACGTTTAATGACCACTTCATTGGTGTCATTCAGCGCGATAGCTACGTAGCCCGTGTCAGAGACTTTCGTTACGCGGCCTACCAGGCCACCGCTGGTCAGCACTTCATCACCCTTAGAGATGGAATCCATCAGCTTCTTGTGCTCTTTCGCACGTTTCTGCTGCGGACGCAGGATCATGAAATAGAAAATCAGACCAAACACCACCAGCATGATCACCAGAGAATACGGACTTCCCTGAGACGGTGCGCCAGCTGCAGCCACGGCGTCAGAAATGAATAAGCTCATTAAATTTCCCTCATTGATGAATTATCAGACGTTAATGGCGGAACTTCTTTGCCCGTCCGTTGGTAAAACTCAGTTACAAAGCGCTCTAATTTACCCTCTTCGATGGCCTGGCGTAAACCTGCCATCAGACGCTGGTAGTAGCGCAAATTGTGGATAGTGTTCAGACGCGCGCCCAGTATTTCGTTACAACGGTCGAGATGATACAAGTAGGCACGGCTATAATTGCGACAGGTGTAACAATCACACTCCGCATCCAGAGGCGCAGTGTCATCTTTGTATCGGGCGTTGCGGATTTTCACCACACCCTCAGTCACAAACAGATGACCATTTCGGGCGTTACGGGTTGGCATCACGCAGTCAAACATGTCGACGCCGCGACGGACGCCTTCCACCAGATCTTCTGGCTTACCGACACCCATCAGATAACGCGGTTTATCCTGCGGAAGCTGCGGACAGACGTGCTCAAGAATACGGTGCATGTCCTGCTTAGGCTCACCCACCGCCAGGCCGCCCACAGCGTACCCATCAAAGCCAATCTCTACCAGACCTTTCACCGAGACATCTCGTAAATCTTCGTAAACCGAGCCCTGAATAATGCCAAATAAGGCATTTTTATTACCGAGGCTGTCGAAACGGTCACGACTGCGTTGCGCCCAGCGCAGCGACATCTCCATCGAGCGTTTGGCATAGTCCCAGTCCGCCGGATACGGCGTACATTCATCGAAAATCATCACGATGTCGGAACCGAGATCGTACTGAATCTCCATCGATTTTTCCGGATCGAGGAAGATCGGGTCGCCATTGATCGGGTTACGGAAGTGAACGCCCGCTTCGGTGATTTTACGGATGTCGCCCAGGCTGAAGACCTGGAAGCCGCCGGAGTCGGTCAGGATTGGGCCTTTCCACTGCATAAAGTCATGCAGATCGCCATGCAGTTTCATGATCTCCTGGCCCGGACGCAGCCAGAGGTGGAAAGTATTGCCCAGAATGATCTGCGCGCCGGTCTCCTGCACTTCTTCCGGCGTCATGCCTTTCACAGTGCCATAGGTGCCGACGGGCATAAACGCAGGGGTTTCCACCACACCGCGATCAAAAATCAGACGGCCACGGCGTGCGCGCCCGTCTGTGGTATCAAGTTCAAATTTCACAAAGCCCCCATTGGAGAAACAGTCCAATGCAGATAACCTTCGTCGCGTAACAGGCGGTTCCGGCTATCGGTTAATAAATCAGTCGCCCACTTTTTCCAGCGGCGCCTGCGGATTTTTGCTGATAAACATCGCGTCACCATAACTGAAGAAACGATATTGCTCAGCCACGGCCGCGTGATACGCCGCCATGGTGTGCTGATAACCGGCAAAGGCCGAGACCAGCATAATCAGAGTCGATTCGGGCAGGTGGAAGTTAGTGATCAGCGCATCGATCACCTGATATTCATAGCCCGGATAGATAAAAATCTGGGTATCGTCGAAGAACGGCGCAATCAGGGCATCCTGACTCGCTTTGGCGGCGCTCTCCAGCGAACGGACGGAAGTGGTGCCCACGGCGACCACTTTATTGCCACGCGCTTTACAGGCCAGTACCGCATCGACAACTTCCTGCGGCACTTCGGCATATTCCGCGTGCATGTGATGCTCTTCGATGTTCTCGACGCGCACCGGCTGGAAGGTGCCTGCACCGACATGCAGCGTCACGAACGCCATCTCAATACCCTTCTCTTTCAGCGCCTGCAGCAGCGGTTCATCAAAGTGCAGACCGGCGGTCGGGGCTGCGACGGCACCCGGACGGGCGCTGTAAACCGTCTGATAAAGCTCGCGATCCGCCTCTTCATCGGGACGATCAATATAGGGCGGCAGTGGCATATGGCCGACGCTGTTGAGGATGTCGAGCACCGCGCGCTCATCATCAAAGACAATCTCAAACAGCGCATCGTGGCGTGCCACCATGGTCGCTTTCACGCTCTCATCTTCGCCCAGCAGCAGTTCTGCACCCGGCTTCGGCGCTTTTGAGGCACGCACGTGCGCCAGTACGCGTTTGTCGTCGAGCATCCGCTCCACCAGCATCTCGATTTTGCCGCCGCTGGCTTTACGGCCAAAGACGCGCGCCGGAATCACACGGGTGTTGTTGAACACCAGCAGATCGCCTGGATTCAGCTTATCCAGCACGTCGGTGAAAACACCGTGCGACAACGCTCCGCTGGGGCCATCGAGCGACAGCAGGCGACAGCCACTGCGCTGCGCCTGGGGATAGTGAGCAATCAGGGATTCGGGCAGTTCAAAAGCAAAATCGGCGACACGCATTGAAATGTTCTTTCTCAGGCAAAAACAGGCGGCACAGTTTAGCGGAAAAACGACCAATTCTGAACAACTGGCTGCGCAAAGGCAGTTCTGCCTATAATGCGGCATGAACTTTCTTGCGCATCTCCATCTGGCTAAGCTAGCCGACAGCTCCCTGCTCGGCAATTTAATGGCCGACTTTGTGCGTGGTAACCCGCACCAGCACTGGTCTGCGCCTGTCGCGGACGGCATTCTGATGCATCGTCGTCTGGATGTGATGACCGATGCGCTGCCGGAAGTACGCAGCGCCCGTCAGCTGTTTCGTGCGGAGACTTATCGCGTGGCACCCATTACGCTGGACGTCATCTGGGACCATTTTCTGGCCCGTCACTGGCAGCGATTCACGCCGGAGCAGACGCTGGTCGCCTTTTCTGCCGCCGCCGAGCATGAAATTATCCCGCAGCTGGCAGACACGCCCCTGGAGTTTCAGGAACTTAACGCGGTGATGTGGCGCGAGCGCTGGTTTGAGCATTATGCCCAGCCCGCGCGGCTTGAGCGGGTGCTGCACGGCATGGCCAGCCGCCGTCCACGCCTCGCGGCACTGCGCGACTCTTACCACGATTTCACCGAACACTATGATCAGTTGGAAGCGCTGTTTTTTGTTTTTTATCCGCGTTTAATGGCGCTGGCATCCAGCAGAACCCTGTAAAACCCGATCCTCTGCTGCCGGGCTGGCGGTTGCCAGCTCTGGCCTGCATAAAAAGCGTCTCTCCCGCCTCTGCACTATCTTGCCATTGCTGCTTATCTGCGGCTTAATGAAGCCTTTCTTAACAATAGTTAAGAAAACATCACAGCCAGACCGCCTGTTCAGGCGCACCTTCCGTTCGTTATGCCAAAAAAAACATAAGAGGAAAAGATGTCATCCGCTTCGCATTCTGAAATAGACGCGCGTTATCGTTACGCCTGTGACATCGCCCGTGCGGCGGGCAGCCGGGCCTTATCATGGTATCAGCAGCGTCAGACACTGGTTGTGGAACACAAAAGGGATTTGCAGGATGTGGTCAGCGAGGCTGATCGTAACGTTGAGGCATTGATTAAGTCGTTAATCGCTGAGCGTTTTCCTGAGGATGCTGTTTATGGCGAAGAGAGCGGTGGCGAGGTTGAGGGCACGCCTTTTATCTGGGTCATCGATCCTATTGATGGCACCGCCTGCTTCGTCAATGGCCTGCCTAACTGGTGCGTCTCACTGGCTGTCGTCTGTCATGGCGAACCGGTGATTGGCGTCGTTTGCGACCCTAATCATCAGGAGCTGTTTCACGCACGAGCAGGCCAGGGCGCGTGGGTCAACGAGAGCCGTCTGCAGGTTCATGATGCTCAGCATCTCAACGAGGGTCTGCTTGGCATCAGCAACTCCAGCCGGACGCCGGGTGAAAGTGCCTCACGCCTGATTAGCGGCTTAATGGAACAGGGTGGTATGTTTATTCGCATCGGCTCCGGCGCGCTGACCAGCGCCTGGGCCGCGGCCGGGCGACTGATTGGCTACTACGAAGCGCATATGCATCCGTGGGATAGTCTGCCGGGCATCGTCCTGATGCGTGAAGCAGGCGGTGTCACCAATGATTATCTGCGAGATGAAGGACTGAAAAACGGCAACCCGGTGTTGCTGACCAATGCGGCCCTTTATCCAAAAATTAAAGCGCTGACCGGTAATCGCGCTCTGGAGGAGTAAATGTCTCTGACTGTCCTGTACCGCTGTGCACTGATCCTCAGTTCTCTCTGGCTGCTAAGCCCGGCGTCACAGGCGGCGGATTACCAGCTGGAGAAAGTGGTCGAACTGAGCCGTCACGGCGTACGTCCGCCCACTCCCGGCAATCGCAAAGAGATTGAGGCCGCCAGCCAGCAACCCTGGACGCAGTGGACCACTGCCGATGGCGAGCTGACCGGGCACGGCTACAGCGCCGTGGTCAATAAAGGACGCTGGGAAGGCGAGCACTATCGCCAGCTTGGCCTGCTGAATGCGGGCTGTCCTGACGCGGCCCAGGTTTACGTGCGTGCCAGTCCGCTGCAGCGCACCCGCGCCACGGCTGCGGCGCTGACGGACGGGGCGTTTCCCGGCTGCGGCGTGACGGTGCATCACGTCGATGGCGATGTCGATCCTCTGTTTCAGACTGAAAAGCTGACGGCCACCCAGACCGACCCCGCTCAGGAGCTGGCCGCGAAACAGCAGAAAGCGGGCGATCTGGCACAACTGCAACAGCAGCTCCAGCCAGCAATTCGGCAGCTGAAAGCCGACGTCTGCCCGGCAGCAACAGAGTGCCCCTTATTTGATGCGCCCTGGGCGTTCCGGCAGACCCGTAACGGCAACACTTACGTTTACGGTCTGAGTGTGATGGCGAGCATGGTGGAGACGCTGCGGCTGGGTTACAGCGAGAATCTGCCCTTTGATCAGCTCGCCTGGGGACACATCACATCGGCCGCGCAGATCACCTCGCTGCTGCCGTTGCTGACCGCAAACTACGATCTCAGTAACGACATCCTCTATCAGGCACAGCGACGTGGCTCAATCCTGCTTAACAGCCTGCTGGAGGAGATTGCTTCCGATAGCTCGCCGACCCGCTGGCTGATTCTGGTGGCGCATGACACCAACATTGCGATGGTGCGCACCCTGATGGACTTTAGCTGGCAGTTACCCGGCTATTCACGCGGCAACATACCGCCTGGCAGCAGTCTGGTGCTGGAGCGCTGGCGCGACACCCACAGCGGCAAACGTTTTTTGCGGATCTATTTTCAGGCGCAGAGTCTGGATGGCATCCGCCAGTTGCAACCCATTGATGATAAACATCCGTTATTACGTCAGGAATGGCATCAGCCCGACTGCAGAGTCACCGATGTCGGCCTGCTCTGCCCTTATCAATCCACGCTGACTCAGCTGCGAAAAAACCTGGATAACAGCGCTGTGCTGCCGGTTTCGGTTATATTGCCCTGAGTCTGTGGCTAATCAAAGTAAGGCCGCAACCGCAATGCGGCCTTACTAATGTTAACCACTGTTAATTAACGCCATTCCGACCTTTTCTTATTTAAATCATCTGACTATCAGCGCCACGCATTTTGTTTTACGATGGTCGCGTCAATCATCCCTTTATTAACTATTTTCCTGTAATCCTTGAGTATTTCGGCGACTGGTTTCGCCGTTTTTTATTTCTGCTTTCCTCTCTCTTTATCTCACAGCACCCGCATGACGCCCGCTCTCTCGCCCTAAGCTCCATTTTCTGGTTATCATCCTCAGCGATATTCACTGCTCTTTGAAATAATCATCCCCGGAATTATTTTCTGAAATAATATGATGCATGCTCTTATTTCGCAGGCAGGAAATTAACGCCCGGTAAAAGGATTCTATGTTGTGGCGTAGATCACACTAATATTCAGATATGGGGGAAGATAAAGAAGGGAAATAGCGTGTTCTGCTCCCCCCTAAATCGGGAGAGCAGAACAGGATATTAGCGGGTTTTACGAACCAGCTTATAGCCCAGCAGCAGGACTACAATCCATACCATGCCGACATAGAGCGAAATGCGGGTATCGGGGAAATAACCAATCAGCCCGATAATAAAGCAGAGGAAGGCCACGCCGACACCGGCAGTCAAACTGCCGCCTGGCAGCGCAAACTGCAGCTTACTCGCCGCCTCTTTGCCAATTTTGCGACGGAACGCGATCTGCGACAGCAGAATCATGATCCAGACCCACACCGTCGCAAAGGTCGCCAGCGAGGCGATCACCAGGAAGACTTTTTCCGGCATCAGATAGTTCAGGTACACCGCAATCAGCATGGCGAACATCATCACCACCACCGTCACCCACGGAATCCCGCGCGACGACACCTTCATGAAGACTTTCGGAGCATGTCCCTGCTGCGCCATCCCGTGCAGCATGCGGCCCACGCCAAACACATCACTGTTAATCGCCGAGAGTGACGCGGTCAGCACCACGAAATTGAGGATAGAGGCAGCCGCTGCGATCCCCAGATGCTGGAAGGTCAGCACAAACGGACTGCCTGTCGTCCCGACCTGATTCCACGGGTAGATCGACATAATCACAAACAGCGTGCCGACGTAGAACACCAGAATACGCCACGGCACTGAGTTGATGGCACGCGGAATCGACTTCTCCGGGTCTTTCGCTTCACCGGCAGTGATACCGATGATCTCGATGCCGCCATAGGCGAACATCACCATCTGCAGCGACAGCAGCATGCCGACCACGCCGTGGGCGAAGAAGCCGCCGTTGGTCCACAGATTATGGATGCCGGTCGGCTGGCCGCCGTTGCCGAGCCCCCAGATGATCATGCCGAAACCGGCCAAAATCATCACGATGATGGTGGTGACTTTGAAGAAGGAGAACCAGAACTCCACTTCGCCGAATACCTTCACGCTCATCAGATTGACGGCACCGATAATCAGCACCACGCTCAGCACCCAAATCCAGTGCGGCACCTCGGGGAACCAGACGCCCATATAGATGCCGAACGCGGTGACGTCCGCAATCGCCACAATCAGGATTTCAAAACAGTAGGTCCAGCCGGTGATGTAACCCGCCATCGGCCCAAGATAGTCCTGCGCGTAGCGTGAGAAGGAGCTGGCCTGAGGATTATTAACGGACATCTCACCCAGCGCGCGCATGATGATGTAAGCCACTGCCCCGCCAATGATATAGGCGAGCAGCACGCTCGGTCCGGCCATTTTTATCGCATCGGCGGAACCGTAAAACAGCCCGGTGCCAATCGCCGATCCCAGCGCCATAAAGCGGATGTGGCGCGTGCTCAGTCCGCGTTTGAGCTTGTTGGTTTCTTGCATAACAACCTGTACCTGTGAAATGAAAAAACCACGGGCAGGCCCGTGGTTAAAGAAAAATCAGTGCGTTCTGTTACGAGTGAACGGCAACCTGTTCCGGTCCTTTCACCCGATCAACAACAGCGGCAATCAGCAGCATCACCAGCGACGGTGGCAACCAGGCAAGACCCTGATCGGCCAGCGGCAGATGCTGACTGAAAGCGGGCAGCAAATCTTTAAACCCGGTGGTTTTAATCGCATCAACAATACCAAACAGCAGGCTGACCAGCATGGCTGGTGCGACAATCCGGCTGCTCTTATTCCACCAGTTAAGGGTGAAACTCAGCACCACCAGCACGATACAAGGCGGATAAATCGCCGTCAGTACCGGGATGGAGATCTGAATCAGGTGGCTCAGGCCGAGGTTCGACACCACCATCGAGAACAGGCCCAGAATAAACACCAGCGTTTTATACGATAACGGCAGGTATTGCGCAAAAAATTCCGCACAGGCACAGGTCAGGCCCACAGCCGTCACCATACAGGCGATGAAGATCAGCGTGGCCAGGAAGAAGCTGCCCATGTTGCCGAAGGTGTGCTGAACATACGCATGCAGAATCGCTGCGCCGTTGGCATTTTGATCCACCAGCGCCCCACTGCCCGCGCCCAGTTTAAACAGGCAGAGGTAGACCAGCGTCAGACCCAGACCGGCAATCAAGCCAGCCAGAACGGTATAACGGGTCAGCAGCGCGGCATTGTCGACGCCACGCGAACGGGCGGCGTTGACAATCACGATACCAAAGACCAGCGCGCCCAGCGTATCCATAGTCAGATAGCCATTAACGAAACCGCTGGAGAATGCCGCACGCTGATAATCCGCAGTCGCCGGAATGGTCCCGCCTGCCGGCCACACCAGCGCAGCTACGCCCAGCACGGTCAGCGCGATAATTTTTAGCGGCGCAAGGAAGTGTCCTACCGTGTCGAGCAGCTTGCCCGGATAGAGCGACACGCCAATCACCAGCGCAAAGTAGATCAGGCTATAGATGAACAGTGGCAGCGCGCCATCACCGGTCATCGGTGCAATGCCCATTTCAAACGAGACCGTTGCTGTGCGCGGGGTGGCAAACAGCGGTCCGACAGCCAGATAGCACACGGTAGCCAGCACGATGCCAGCGACCTTGCCAATCGGGGTGCTGAGCGCATCCACGCCGCCGCCGACGCGGGCCAGCGCGATTACGGTCATCACGGGAAGACCGACTGCGGTAATCAGAAAACCAATCGCGGCAGTCCAGACGTGTTCGCCTGACTGAATACCGACCATTGGCGGGAAAATGATGTTACCCGCACCAACAAACAGGGCAAATGTCATAAAGCCCAGCGCGAGAATGTCCTTCGAATTTAAACGATGTGTCATACGGCCTGTCACTGATGTTGCGGTTAAGTTGGATTAGTGTTGTTCCCTCGCTGCGTGTAAACCGCGACCAGGCTGACAATGTCAGCGCATTATGCTCATCGCAGGGTAAAGCGCAGGTGATTTAAGCTGCTTTTATTCTGTTCACAGAGGGATGGATCGACAACGGCGCTAAGTAAAACGTTTATAGCGGCGAAAGGCAATACGGGATTGGAAAACCAGAAGGTTATACCACCATTTTTTCAAAAGGCAGTGGATAGCGTTAATTTTTGATGCAGGCGCACAAGATGATGTGCCTAAATAATAAACAGAAGGTGAGAAATCCCCGCATAAACGGGGCTGAAGATACACAAAAGGCGCGTTTTACGCGCCTGTCTGCACAACGTTACAGCACTACCAGACCTGATTCGCGATATCGACGACCAGGCGAATCTTCTGCCACTGCTGCGTTTCGCTCAGGCTGTTGCCCTCTTCGGTTGAGGCAAAACCGCACTGCGGGCTGAGGCAGATTTGATCCAGGCTGACATACTGCGCCGCCTCTTCCAGCCGGGTTTTCACCTGCGCCGGATCTTCCAGTTCACCCACTTTGGTAGTGATCAGGCCCAGCACCACCTGCTGATGACCCGGCTTAATGTAACGCAGTGGCTCAAAACCGCCGGAACGGGCGTTGTCATACTCCAGGAAGAACGCATCCACGTTGACGCTGCCGAACAGGATTTCTGCCACTGGTCCATAGCCACCTTCAGAAATCCAGGTTGAGCGGAAGTTCCCGCGACAGACATGCAGACCCACAGTCAGATCGGCAGGTTTATCCTCCAGCGCTTTATTCAGCACCTGCGCGTAAGTCTGTGCCAGCTGATCCGGATCGTCGCCACGGGCACGGATATCGCGCTTCTGATCTTCAGAGCAGAGGTAAGCCCAGACGGTGTCATCCAGTTGCAGATAGCGGCAGCCCGCGTCATAAAATGCCTTAATCGCCGCTTTGTAAGTCTGCGCCAGATCCTCGAAGTAGTCCGCCAGATCGGGATAGACCTCTGCGTCGATCACTTTGCGGCCACCGCGAAAGTGCAGCACGCTGGGGCTGGGAATGGTCATCTTCGGCACCGCATCACCGGCAATACTCTGCAGGAAGCGGAAATGCGCCAGCATCGGGTGATCCGCCGGGAAACCGAGTTTGCTCACCACTTTCACGCCATGCGCTTTGGTCTGCACGCCATTAAACTGGATGCCATGCTCCGCTTCATAACTCTCGACGCCGTCAAGACCATAGAAGAAATCGAAGTGCCACCAGCCACGACGAAACTCGCCGTCAGTGACCACTTTCAGGCCATTTTCACGCTGCTTCGCGACCACTTCGCGAATCGCATCATCTTCGACCTGCTGCAGGGCAGCCGCATCAATCTCTCCGGCAGCAAACTGTTCGCGCGCCTGCTTAATCGCAGCGGGGCGCAGGAAGCTGCCAACGGTATCGGCACGGAACGGGGCGGTTTCTCTTTGCATGATCACTCCTGTCTCTCCTGCCGGTAATGACGGCAGGAAATAATTGCATCCTGATATAAATAGCCATCTGGATGGCTACATGTCTGAACACAGAGTGTCATGAGCCGCGTTCATCTGCAACTGAAGAAAATTCAGCGATGATGAAAAAAATTCAACTTCGGGGGTTAACGCAGCGCGGCACGCGCCTGTGCCATCTGGCTGTCTGAGAGCGGCAGATAGCCCGCTTCGCTGACCCGCCGCTGGCCTTGAGGAGAGAGCACCTGCTGCAGAAACGCAGCGACCAGCGGTGGCAGCGGTTTGCCGGGCGCTTTATTAACGTAGAGATAGAGCGGACGCGCCCAGGGATAGCGGCCGCTGCGGATAGCATCGGCATCCGGGACAATCGCCTGGCCCTGATCGTTCTTCACCGCCAGCATTTTTACGCCGCTCAGATGAAAGCCAAAACTGGCGTAGCCGATGCTGCGCGAATTACCGGCCACCGCCTGCACCACTGCGGCCGACCCAGGAAACTCCGCCACGTCGCTGCGGAAATCGCCTTTGCACAGCACCTGCTGCTTGAAGAAACCCCAGGTGCCGGAGGCGGAGTTACGGCCATAGCGCTGAATGGGTCGTTTATTCCACTGCGCGCCGGTTAAACCGAGATCGCCCCAGCGCAGCGGCACGCTGTGCGCGCCACACAGGCGGGTAACGGAGAAGATGGCGTCGAGCTGACGCGGTTCAATCTGCTGCAGCGGATTGCGCTGATTCACTACCACCACCAGCGCATCCATCGCCACCGGCACCGCCAGCGGCGGATAACCGTAGCGCGCCTCAAAAGCCTGCCGCTCATCGGCCTGCATCGGGCGGCTCATCGGCCCGAGCTGTGCGGCGCCCGCCGCCAGGGCAGTGGGCGCGGTCGAAGAACCGGAGGCCTGAACCTGCACATTCACGCCCGGCGCCTGGCGACTGAAATCTTCGCCCCACAGGGTCATCAGATAGCCGAGCGTATCGGATCCCACGCTGCTGAGATTGCCGGAGAGCGTGCCGGGCTGGGCCAGAGCCAGACCCGGCAGCAGAGAGACGATCAACAAAACAAGGAGGCGCATCAGGGAGATCCGGCAGCGATTAATGAACGGCATTCTCCTGCATCACGCTGCTGACAATCAACCTCGCAGGCAGCGTAAAGGTAAAACAGGTCTCTTTATTCGGTACGCTGGTGATATCGAGCCGCGCGTTATGGTGACTCAGAGCATGTTTCACAATCGCCAGCCCCAGCCCGCTGCCGCCAGTGGCGCGCGAACGTGCTTTATCGACGCGGTAGAAACGCTCTGTCAGACGCGGAATATGTTCTGAGGCGATACCCGGCCCGTTGTCGCATACCCGGAAAGTAGCCCCTTGTTTGCCGCGCAGCCAGCTGATATCGATCCGCGTGCCGTCCGGCGTATGATTCACCGCATTGTAAACCAGATTGGAGATGGCACTACGCAGCTGTTCATCGTTGCCAAACACTTTCAGATGGGGATCGGTGTGGAAATGGATATCGTGACGACCGCCACTCAGCGTCGCCGCCTCATGCTGCAGTAATTTGAGCATCACCGGCACATCAACCTTCTCTTTCAGATCGATCGCCGGTGCGGCTTCGATGCGCGACAGCGTCAGCAGCTGTTTGACCAGGCTGTCCATACGGCGCGTCTGCTCCGACATCGTGTGCAGCGCTTTACTGCGCGAAGGCTCGCTCATCACCGAATCGTTCATCATCTCCAGATAGCCCTGCAGCACCGTGAGCGGCGTGCGTAACTCATGGCTGACGTTGGCAAAGAAGTTGCGACGTGCCCCTTCCAGCTGATGCATCTGCGTCACATCACGCGCCACCAGCAGCCACTGCCCCTCGCTGTAGGGCATGACGCGAAATTCCATATGAAGTTTGTTGTTCAGCACCAGCGTCAACGGCTTGTCGAAATCGCGCTGGCGCAGATAGCGGGAAAACTCCGGATAACGCAGCAGATTAAGGATGTTCTGGCCATTATCTTCCGGCCAGCGCAGGCCCAGGTGCTGCTGCGCCAGGCCGTTACACCAGAAAATGGTGCCCTCTTCCGTGGTCAGGATCACCGCATCCGGCAGCGACTCGGCGCCGCTGCGGAAACGCTTAATCAGATTACCGAGTTCACGCCGCCGCCGCCGGTTGCGCAGTTGCATCTGGTAAAGACCATAAAACAGCGGCTCCCAGCTGGCACGCCCGGCAGGCGGCGTCATGGTGCGGTCGAGCCACAGCCAGTGCGACAGCCGCATCAGATTGTGGAAATGCCATAACAGGACCATGACCACGCTCAGCAGCAGCCACCAGGGCAAACCGCCAAACAGCAGGCCCAGCAGCGCCGCAGGCAGACAGGCCAGCAGCAGTTCTGTCAGTAATCTCTTCCAGGAGAGGCGTTCCAGCACGGTAAAGGCTCCGTTTAGTAGCGGGCAGAGAAACGATACCCTGTTCCACGGACGGTTTGTACCATGCGATCGTGGCCGGAGACTTCCAGCGCTTTACGTAAACGGCGAATGTGAACATCGACTGTACGATCTTCCACATACACATTGGTGCCCCAGACGTGGTTCAGCAGCTGTTCGCGGCTGTACACGCGCTCCGGGTGCGTCATAAAGAAGTGCAGCAGCTTATATTCGGTGGGGCCCATCTCCAGCGGCGTGGTTTCGGACATCACGCGATGTGAAGAGGGATCCAGACTCAGTCCCTGCATCTCAATCACCTCTTCCACCGCCATCGGTGAAATACGGCGCATTACCGCTTTAATCCGCGCCATCAGCTCTTTGGGTGAAAACGGCTTGGTAATGTAATCGTCGGCGCCCACTTCCAGGCCACGCACCCGATCTTCCTCTTCACCGCGTGCGGTGAGCATCATCACCGGAATATCGCGGGTCATCGCCTCACGTTTCAGATGTTTGATAAACTGAATACCGCTGCCTCCGGGTAACATCCAGTCCAGTAAAATCAGATCGGGCCAGGGTTCAATCAGCTTGCCAACGGCGCTGTCATAATCTTCCGCCTCGATTGGCTGATAGTCGTTCTGCTCCAGAACAAAACACAACATTTCACGGATGGGGGCTTCATCCTCCACAACCAAAATGCGCTTAGCCATTATTACTCCTGCTGATTATGACGGCTGTCACTGAGATTCGCGGCGCCATTATGCGTCAGATTTGTGACACTTTTATGAAAAACATAACCTGCCTGTAACGCCGTTGGTAATCATTTATGACAGCGCAGCGACAATTTTTTGCTTTGGCTGCAGAGCCAGTATAATCGCCGGGCGAATCACAACGGCAGGGACTCATCATGCGCATCATTCATACTGCGGACTGGCATCTGGGGCAGTTCTTCTACAACAAAAGTCGGGCAGCCGAACATCAGGCGTTTCTCGACTGGCTGTTGATCCAGATTGAACAGCATCAGGTAGATGCATTGATTATTGCAGGCGATCTGTTTGATACCGGCACGCCGCCTAGCTACGCCCGCGAGATGTTTAACCGCTTTGTGGTGGCGCTGCAGCCTACCGGCTGTCAGCTGATTGTGCTGGCGGGCAACCACGACTCCGTGGCGACGCTCAATGAATCGCGCGAGCTGCTCGCCTGTCTCAACACCCGGGTCATCGCCACGCCGCAGGCGCAGGATGATGTGCTGCTGCTCAACACCCGTCAGGGCGAACCGGGCGCGCTACTGTGCGCCATTCCCTATCTGCGACCACGCGATATCCTGCGCAGCCGGGCGGGTCAGTCGGGACGCGATAAACAAACCTCCCTGCTGGAGGCGATCGCCCATCACTATCAGCAGCGTTTCGCCGCCGCCCAGGCGCTGGGCTATGCGCTGCCGATAATCGCCACCGGCCATCTCACCACCGTTGGCGTCAGCCAGAGCGATTCGGTGCGTGACATCTATATCGGCACGCTGGATGCCTTCCCGGCCAGTGCCTTTCCGGCGGCTGACTATATTGCGCTGGGCCATATTCACCGCGCCCAGCGCGTCGCAGGCAGCGAGCATATCCGCTACAGCGGCTCGCCGATTCCACTGAGCTTTGATGAGCTGGGCACGGAAAAGAGCGTCTTCCTGCTGGAGCTGGCGGCCAGCGGCCTGCAATCGGTCACGCCGCTGGTGGTGCCTCAGTCGCAACCCATGCAGGTGCTGAAAGGATCGCTGGCGCAGATTGCGGCGCAGTTAAACGCCTTCAGCACAGCAGAGCAGGAGAAGCCGACCTGGCTCGACATCGAAGTCACCACCCAGGAGTACCTCAGCGATCTGCAGCGCCAGGTCGAAACCCTGACCGCCACGCTGCCGGTCGAAGTCCTGCTGTTGCGCCGCAGCCGTGAACAGCGGCAGCAGAGCCTGGCGCGGCTTGACAACGAAACCCTGAGTGAACTGAAGGTGGAGGAGGTCTTTGCCCGCCGCCTGGCGCTGGATGAGGAGCTGCAACCGGCGCAAATCGATGAGATGACCACCCTGTTCCGCCAGACGCTGGCCGCCATGGAAGAGACCCAATGAAGATCCTCACGCTACGGTTCAAAAACCTCAACGCCCTGCGCGGTGAATGGTTCATCGACTTCCGCGCCGAACCCTTTGCCAGCAACGGCCTGTTTGCGATAACCGGCGCCACCGGGGCCGGTAAAACTACCCTGCTGGATGCCATCTGCCTGGCGCTCTATCACCAGACGCCACGTCTGGGCGCGATTTCCCAGAGCCAGAATGCGCTGATGACCCGCGACTGCGCCGAATGTCTGGCGGAAGTCGAGTTTGAGATCAAAGGCGAAGCCTGGCGCGCCTTCTGGAGCCAGAACCGGGCGCGCGGCACCGCCGACGGCAAGCTGCAGGCACCGCGCGTTGAGCTGGCGCGCTGCGCCGACAACATCATTGTTGCCGATAAAGTCGGTGACAAGCTGAAGATGATCGAAACTCTGTCAGGTCTTGATTTCGAACGCTTTACCCGGTCGATGATGCTGTCACAGGGCCAGTTCGCCGCCTTCCTTAATGCCAAAGCCAGTGAGCGCGCCGAACTGCTGGAGGAGCTGACCGGCACCGAAATTTACGGCCTGATTTCCGCCGCCATCTATGAGCGGCACAAAGAGGCGAAAACTCAGCTGGATCTGCTGCGCAGCCAGGCGGGTGCGATGGCGCTGCTGGATAGCGACGCGCGCGATGCGCTGCAACAGCAGCTCAGCGATCTGACCGACGCGGAACAGCGGCTCAGCGCCCACTATCAACAGGCGCAGCAACAGCAGCGGTGGCAGCAGCAGGCGCAGCAGTTACAGCAGGAGAGTGAGCAGGCTGAAGCGGCAGTACAGCAGGCCCAGGCCACATCGCAGGCGGCAGAGACGGATCGCCAGCGGCTGGCTCGCAGTGAACCGGCTGAAAAGCTGCGGGTGAGACTGCAGCAGCGCGACGCGTTACGCACCGAACAGCAGCAGGCTGAGAGCCGCTGTCAGCAGCTTACCGCGGTGCAGCAGCAGGCGCAGAACCAACAGCAGCAGCATCAGCAGAATTACGCGGCCAGCCAGACGGCCCGCCAGCAGGCGCTGCAGGAACAGCAGCAGCAGGAGAACCTGCTGACGGAACATGTGCTGCCGCTGGATCAGCGGATCAGCACGCTGCAGCAGCACCTTGCGGAGCAGCAGCAGGAGAACAGCCGTCTGCAGCAGCATGCCGACCAGACTCAGGCCAGCCTGACGGAGCAGAAACGGAAGGTCACGGCCTGGCAGCAGGCGATGGCTGAACAGCATCGGTTACGTGAGCAGCTTGCCGATCTGGCGCACTGGGGCGCTTCGCTGCCGGTATGGCAGGAGAACTTTTCCCTGCTGGCACAGCGTGAGGCGACGCTGACGGGACTGACACAGCAACGCGAACAGCAGCAGCAACAGATCGACGCGCAGCAGGCGAAACAGCAAGAGCAGTCACAACAGGCGCAACCGCGCCAGCTGGCAGAGCAACAGGCCCGCCAGGCGCTGTTGCAGGCGGAGCAGGCACTCACTTCGCTTCATGAACAGCATCCACCTGCTGCACTGCGGCAGGCATTAAGCCAGCTGCAGAGCAGCCGTCCGGCCCGTCAGCAACTGCTGCTGCTCTCAACGCAGTGGCAGCCGCTGCACCAGCAGCTGGGCCAGCGCCAGCAGCGGCTCACCGCGCTGGAAAAAGCGCATCAGCAGAGTGAAGCGGAACTCCAGACCCTGCGCGAGACGTGGAAACGCGAAAAGCAGCAGCTGGATGACGTCGAAAAAATCTGCGCGCTGGAGCAACAGATTGTCGATCTCAGCGATTATCGCGCCCGACTCACCGCCGATCAGCCCTGCCCGCTGTGCGGCTCCTGCACCCATCCCGCCGTTGAGGCCTACAGCACACTGGAAGTAAGTGCTAACCAGCAGCGCCGGGCGGCCCTGCAACAGCAGACAGACGCTTTGCGCGAAGCGGGCACGGCAAAAGGCGAACAGCTGAAGCAGTCCCTGGTGCAGCAGCAGATCCTGCTCGATGAAATCGCTGGGATGCAGCAACAGCTTGATCAGCTTGAGCAGCAATGGCAGGCGCTGAGCGGTGAGCTGGCACTTACCTTCCCACTAGCCGATCGCGAGGCATTAGCCGCGTGGCAGCAGCAGCAAAGCGAACGTGAAAGCCAGCTTGAGCAGCAGCGCCAGGCACAGGAAGCCGCCGAAAAGGCGCGTCAGGCCGCGAAAGATCATCATCTTCAGCAGTCACAGGCCTGGCAGCAGCATCTGCAGGCTGAACAACTGGCGCAGCAGTCGCTGACCAGCCTGCTGCAGGCGCTGGATGCGCTGCAGCAGCGTCAGCAGCAGGAACAGCAGGCCATGGCGCAATTGCAGAGTCGTCTGGAACAGCAGTTCAGCGCCCATAATCTGACGTTGCCGGACGCCGCCGATCGCGATGCGTGGCTGGCGGAACAGCAGCGGCGCTGGCAGCGCTGGCAGGAGAGTGAGCAGTTGCTCGCTAACCTGCAGCCGCAGCTGTTAAAAGGCGAAACCCAGCTCACCGCTCTGCAACAACAGGCAGAGCAGGAACAGCAGCAGCTCGCGACCCGTCAACAGCAACAGCAGCAGAGCCAGACGCAGCTCAGCGAGATGCGCCAGCAGCGTCAGGCACTGTTTGGCGATCGCGAGGTCACCCTCGCCCGTCAGCAGATGCAGGCCCGCGTTCAGCAGTCTGATGAACAGCTGGCGCAGCAGCTCACTGCCCTGCAACAGGTGCAGGCCGAGGTCAGTCGCCTGCAGGGTGAGCTGTCGGGGCTGGAAAATCAGCGTCAGACGCTAAACGGCAAACTGGCTGAGGCGGAAAACGCCCTGCTGCAGGCACTGGAGAGCGCCGGATTCGCGGATGAAGCCAGCCTGCGCGCGGCGATGCTGGATGAGCAGATCGCGCTGCAACTGCGTCAGCAGCTGCAGCAGCTCGATCAGCAATGCCAGCAGCAGCAGGCGCGACTGGCAGATCTGCAGCAGCGGCTCAGCACCCACCAGCAGGCGAAACCCGATGCGATGCCGGAATCCGCCGACGCGCTGGCGCAGCAGCTGGAGCAGTTACGGCTGGCACTGCGCGACAACGCCAGCCAGCAGGGTCAGATTCAGCAGCAGCTGCACAGCGATGCCAGCCTGCGCGCACGGCAGCAGAGCCTGATGACGCAGATTGAACAGGATGGTGTGGTGCTGGCGCAGTGGAGCCGACTCAACGACCTGATCGGCTCCGCGACCGGCGATAAGTTCCGGCGCTTCGCCCAGGGCTTAACGCTGGATCACCTGGTAGCGCTCGCAAATCGTCAGCTCGATCGGCTGCATGGCCGTTATCTGCTGCAGCGCCGGGCGCAGGATCTGCTGGAGCTGGATGTCGTCGATACCTGGCAGGCCGATGCGGCGCGCGATACCCGCACGCTGTCGGGTGGCGAGAGCTTCCTGGTGAGTCTGGCGCTGGCGCTGGCGTTATCGGATCTGGTCAGCCACAAAACGCGCATCGAATCGCTGTTTCTGGATGAGGGATTCGGCACGCTGGATGCCCAGACGCTGGACACCGCGCTGGATGCCCTGGACGCGCTTAACGCCAGCGGCAAAACCATCGGGGTGATCAGCCATGTGGAAGCCATGAAAGAGCGCATCCCGGTGCAGATTAAAGTGCGCAAGATGAATGGATTAGGTTACAGCCAGCTGGAACTGCCGCAGGGATAACGGGCGCCAGAGCGCCGTCTGATAAAAGTCCAGTGGCTGCTCACCTGCTGATAGCGTAGCCACAGCAGCATTAGCACGCCGCACAGAGGCGGTAAATTCTGGTTCTGTCGACAGTCGGAGTAATGCCATAGCATTCATGATGCCGGTCTGTAGACTGTCGGCAGCGGATCGGGAGAACTTTAAGGATTATTGGTCAGTTCAATGAATTTAATTAATATAAAGATGAGAATATTGCTGGGGGTGATTATTGGACTTTCGCTCAGCGCCTGTCAGCAACCTGTGACTAAGCAACGGGATAGCGTGGCAAACCTGTGTCAGCCCGCGAAAGACCCTGACAGCCAATCCTGTCACTGGACTTATCAAATGCAGCCGGTGCTTAACAGGCAGTTTACTGACGCGGCGCGTTATGCCGGTCAGCAGTGTCTGGTACGGATGGAGTGGCAGGAACACAGCAGACATTATGCGGTGACGCAGACTCAGGGTGATGAAGCGCTCTGCCTGCGCGCCTGGCAGCTGGTGGCGCAGACCCGCGATCTGCCGCCGCCACCGGAGCCGGGGCAACCGGCGTGGTTCGGCTTTGCGCCGCGTGGTTAGCTGGCAAGACCTTCCTGACGCCACTGGCGCGGACTGATGCCAAACCAGCGGCGAAACGCGCGTGAGAACGCGCTGACTTCCGAGTAGCCCAGCAGCAGCGCCATCTCTGAGATCGGTAGCTGCTTCTGCTGCAGATAGTGCGTCGCCATTTCGCAGCGCACCTGATCCACCAGCGCGGTAAAGCTGCTGCCCTCTTCGCGCAGCCGCCGCTGCAGTGACCAGCTCGACAGCCCGAGTTTATCCGCCACCTCTTCCAGCACCGGCTCCCCCTGCATCAGCGATAAATTAACCTGAGAACGTGCCTGCTCAATCATGCTCTGCTGCGACGTTCCACGGTTAAGCCGCCGGATCGCATCCTGCATCACCATCAACAGGATCGGATCGCTCTCCGGCATCGCGCGCAGCAGATCGCGCTTCGGGATCACCAGCGAATTAAACGGCTGATCGAACCAGACCGGCGCATCAAACACTTTACAGTGATCGTGCCACTGGCCAGGACGCGGATGTTCAAAATGGACTTCGCGTGGCGCCCAGTTTCTGCCCGCCACGTGACGGATCAGATTCATAAACATCCCCAGCGTCAGCTCGGCATCCTGTCGGCGCGACAGAATAGCCCCATGTCGCACCTGATAGTCGAGCCGCCAGCACTCTCCCTTATCCACCAGCCGGGTTAAGGTGTCGTGCTGATGCCAGGGAAACGCGTTAACCACATTCTGCAGCGCCTGTTCCAGCGTGGCGGAGCACAGGCCGATGTAGCCGATCAGGCCTAATGACTGCGGTTTAAACTGCCTGCCGTAGTGCAAACCGAAGTTATCAAAACCGGAGTGACGCGCCGCCTCTTCCAGCACCCGACAGTAGTTCACCAGCCCCAGGCTCAGCGTCGGGCTGGCCAGGCGCTCCGGATCGATGCCGCTGATGCCGAAGATGCGATCAACATCCCCGCCCTGGGTATGGATAAAGTCGCTCAGGCCGGTCGCCGCCGCGGCCAGCACGCCGTGATTTCCTGCTCCCGCCGCTGCCGAGCAGGCCGCAAATGCATCAGGCTTTATCAGTGTCGGATTCATGGTCGCCTCAGTCAGAATTCGGGTGGATCACCCGTTCCTGAGATCAGAGCAAATTCCATACCAGGTCCCGGATGCCCGCCGCGCCGCCTGCGGACGGGCCAGAGTGTGGCGCGAGCATCGGATCCGGCACTGCGGCGGCGCAGCAACGCCCGCCGCTGGTGCATCAGACGCCGACCGGCAGCTGCTGACCTTCCAGATAACGGCGACAGAGTCGCACCGAATGGCTGGCCCACTCCGGACCGAGACTGTGCGCCATTTCGGTTTCGGCATGCGATCCCACCCATGCAGTGAGCTGGATGCGCCGCTGGATCAGCAGCGTGGGCAGCATGGCCATCTCCGCATCGCTGATATGTGCCACCTTCTCATAACCGCGGATCCAGTGATCGATCCATTCTGGCGCGCGCGGATGATGCTCAACAAAACTGATCGCCGCCGCCAGATCGTGCAGATACCAGCCAAGCCCGCAGTCATCGAAGTCGATCACCCGCGTTTCGCCCTTGTGCAGCAGCAGATTGGTCAGCCGCAGATCGGCGTGGATCAGGCCATAGCGATCCGATCCCTTGCCAAACTGCGCCATCGCCGTACCAACCTGGCTTATCGCCTGCTCCACCACGCCATATTCTGCGGGGTTCAGATTCGGCGCATCCTGCCAGCGTCCCCAGTGACTCTCGCTACTGGTCATGGTGTGGTGATCCCAGATAATCCGCTGGAACCCCTCAGGCGCCTGCCACTGTTTACTGTGCTGATGCAGCCGCGCGGTAATCTGGCCCAGTTGCTGGAAAGCGCGGGGATCGACGTCGGTGGTCGGCATCTCGCCGTCGATCCAGTGAAACAGCACCACGTAGCGTTCACCGCCATCCGGCAGCCGCAGCGTCAGCACGGTTTCACCCTCTTTGTCCGGCACCGCTTCCGGCACCATAATGCCGGTTTCGCGCAGCGCATCGAGCCACAGCAGTTCGCTGACGATGTCCGCTTTTTGATGGTAATCGCCGCGATGCAGTCGCAGCGCATAACGCCGTCCTGCCGACTGCAGCAGGAACGTGGCGTTCTCTGAGCGGCACAGCAGGCTAAGCTGCCCCTGCAGCGCAGCGGGATAGCAGGCCAGCGCCTGCTGTGCCATCAGGGTGAGTTGGGAATCAGTCAGGTTGTCATATTGTTTAGCGCTCATCAGTCCGGCTCCTTTTCACTTGCGTTATCTCAGCATGCGTTGCCAGAAGGTGAGCTGCTTGACCTCAGAAGAGACAAAGTTGACCGCAGCGTGCATCCGGCCCGGTTGTTGCCTGTGAGTTGACCGTGGAGGACAGAAGTCACTGCGCCCGCGTCAAGTCGTGGTGAGTAATGCAACGGCATTATCCCCTTACTTTAGTAGTTATGGCGGTGTAACGCCGCGTGAGACCAACAACGACGGGGATAACAGTATGACAAACAGACTCAAGCCCACGCTGGGCACCCTGCATCTGTGGGGGATTGCGGTTGGCCTGGTCATCTCAGGCGAATACTTTGGCTGGAGTTACGGCTGGGCTGTGGCGGGCACGCTGGGATTTCTGGTGACGACCGCGCTGATCGCCACCCTCTATACCTGCTTTATCTTTAGCTTCACCGAGCTGACCACTGCGATTCCCCATGCGGGCGGGCCGTTTGCCTATAGTCGTCGCGCCTTTGGCGAAACCGGCGGACTGATTGCCGGTCTGGCGACGCTGATTGAGTTTGTCTTTGCGCCCCCGGCGATCGCCATGGCGATCGGAGCTTATCTCAATGTGCAGTATCCCGACCTTAACCCGAAAACGGCGGCGGTCGGGGCCTACCTGGTGTTTATGACGCTGAATATTCTGGGTGTAAAACTGGCGGCGATGTTCGAACTGGTTGTCACCGTGCTGGCAGTCATTGAACTGCTGGTGTTTATGGGCGTGGTTTCACCCGGCTTCAGCCTGGCAAACTTTGCCGCGCACGGCTGGGCAGGCAGCGACAGCTTCGGACTGCCCGCCTTCTCCGGTATTTTCGCCGCCATTCCTTTCGCCATCTGGTTTTTCCTTGCCATTGAAGGCGCCGCGATGGCCGCCGAAGAGGCAAAAGATCCCACCCGGACCATTCCCCGCGCCTACATCAGCGGGATCCTGACGCTGGTGGTGCTGGCGATTGGCGTGATGCTGATGGCGGGCGGCGCGGGCGACTGGCGCAAACTCTCCGACATTAATGATCCGCTGCCGCAGGCGATGAAAATGATCGTCGGCGAACACTCTAACTGGATGCATATGCTGGTGTGGATTGGACTGTTTGGCCTGATTGCCAGCTTCCACGGCATCATCCTCGGCTATTCACGGCAGTTTTTTGCTCTGGCACGCGCGGGCTATCTGCCGCCTTCACTGGCAAAACTGTCACGTTTCCAGACCCCGCATCGGGCGATTATTCTCGGCGGCCTGCTGGGTATCGCGGCGATTTACAGCGATGGCGTGATTAACCTGCAGGGTATGACGCTGACGGCGGCGATGATCACCATGGCGGTGTTTGGCGCAATTGTGATGTACATCATGAGTATGCTGAGCCTGTTTAAACTGCGCCGCAGCGCGCCGGATATGCCCCGCAGCTTCCGCGCGCCGGGCTATCCGATTGTTCCGGGCATCGCCCTGCTGCTGTCGGTGGTCTGTCTGGTGGCGATGCTGTGGTTTAACCCGGTGATTGGCGCGCTGTTCTTCGCCATCATGCTGGTCGGCTATCTCTACTTCCTCGCTACCAAAGCGCAGCGCGATCGGGCGCCACAGGACACTATGCTGGTCGGCGAATAAACGTAGCGCGGCCGGGTGCCGCGCCGTGGGTGACGTTCAGCGCCTGAAACCCAGGCGCTGAACCGTCAGCAAATGCGCGGATAACTCAGCCGTTAAGCGGCCAGAGCCACGCCGCACCGCGTACGCCGCTGGAGTCGCCATGCTGCGCCTTCAGCACCGGCGTTTCACACTCTCCGCCAAATACCCACTTCTTCATCAGCACCGGCACAGTCTGATAGAGACGATCCACATTGCTCATCCCACCACCCAGCACGATCACATCGGGATCGATCAGGTTCACCACCTGCGCCAGCGATTTTGCCAGACGCAGCTCATAACGGCTCATCGCCAGTTCGGCGATCGGATCCTGCTGCGCCAGCAGCGAGACGATCTCCGCGCCCTTGCGATGCACGCCGCTCAGCCGCTGATAGTCGATACCAAAACCGGTGCCTGAAACAAAGGTCTCGATGCAGCCCTGCTGTCCGCAATAACAGGGCACTTCCTGACGATATCGCAGCTCATCTTCATCCATCCACGGCAGCGGATTGTGGCCCCACTCACCGGCATTACCGTTGCCACCGATGCGCGACTCACCGTTGATCGCCACACCGGCACCCGATCCGGTGCCGATGATCACGGCAAACACCAGCGACTGTCCTGCACCCGCACCATCGACCGCTTCTGACACCGCCAGGCAGTTAGCGTCGTTGGCGATGCGCACTTCCCGGTTCAGCGCCTGAGCCAGATCTTTATCCAGCGGCTGACCGTTAAGCCACGTGGAGTTGGCATTCTTCACCCGCTTACTGAAAGGCGAAAGCGAACCGGGAATACCCAGCCCGACCGTGCCGGTCTCGCCGGTTTTCTGCTCCGCCAGTGTGACCAGATCGACAATCGCCTGCACCGTGGCCTGATAGTCATCACGCGGGGTATTCACCCGGTGGCGGAACAGCTCCTGTCCCTTATCTGACAATGCGATCACTTCTGTCTTGGTGCCACCCAGATCTATGCCTATGCGCAAGGTTACTTCCTCGTTATTCGTTCAGGTGAGAGATACAGTAGAAGGCGGCGGCCTTAAAGGCAATGAAACCACTCCGATGTTTCGCTATCATGCGCGCTGACTCTCGCAGACTTGTGCGCCCGATCGCGCCACGGTAAGGAATCCCGATGTTGTGGTTTAAAAATATGATGGTTTATCGTCTGAATCGTGACATTCCGTTGTCCGCAGATGAGATGGAAAAACAGCTCGACGCCTTCACTTTTTCACCGTGTGGCAGTCAGGATATGAGCAAGACCGGCTGGGTCTCGCCGATGGGTAACCGCAGCGACGCGCTGACCCACGAGAACAAAGGCCAGATTGTGATTTGCGCCCGTAAAGAAGAGAAAATCCTGCCTTCGCCGGTCGTGAAACAGGCTCTGGAAGCGAAAATCGACAAGCTGGAATCTGAACAGAGCCGCAAGCTTAAGAAGACTGAAAAAGATTCGCTGAAAGATGAAGTGCTGCATAGCCTGCTGCCACGTGCCTTCAGCCGTTTCAGCCAGACTTATCTGTGGATCGACACGGTCAACAACCTGATTATGGTGGACTGTGCCAGCGCGAAAAAAGCAGAAGATACCCTGGCGCTGCTGCGCAAAAGCCTGGGTTCACTGCCGGTGGTACCGCTGACGCTGGAAAACCCGATTGAACTGACGCTGACCCAATGGGTCCGTTCAGGCGACCTGCCAGCCGGGTTTGCGCTGATGGATGAAGCGGAGCTGAAAGCGCTGCTGGAAGATGGCGGCGTCATCCGCTGCAAGAAGCAGGATCTGGTGTGCGATGAGATCGCCAACCATATCGAAGCTGGCAAGGTAGTGACCAAACTGGCACTCGATTGGCAGGAGCGTATTCAGTTCGTGCTGGCCGATGACGGTTCAGTGAAGCGTCTGAAGTTCAGCGACACCCTGCGCGACCAGAACGACGATATCGACCGTGAAGATTTTGCGCAGCGCTTTGATGCCGACTTTATTCTGATGACCAGCGAACTGGCGGCACTGACCAGCAATCTGGTGGAAGCGTTAGGCGGCGAAGCACAACGTTAATCCAACAGGCAGGGTTGCCTTAAAAAACGGTTTTTGCCCAAAAAATGGCCGCTTAGCGGCCATTTTTTTCAATGTCTGAACCAAACCGTGGTGAGACCGTACCAGCACAGGGAACAGGGTCAGATCGGAAAGTCGCTCAAGCCAATCCCTGGCCGCTCGGCCCGCGCCGTCCATGGCGCGGGACGCTTTCCTCTTCTGACCCTGTTCCCAGCGCTTTAGGCTTTTCCGCTGCGGCCAGGTTCGCCCTGCCTGGTATAAGCGCTAAAAGGGCCGCTTAGCGGCCCTTTTTTTAATCTTTATCTTTCAGGTAGCGGCAGAGATAGGAACTTGGCTCGCCAACCTGCAGATGAAATTCGCTGTGACCCGGCACGTTAAACACCGAACCCGCTTCAAACCATTGCCACTCGGTCTCACCCGGCAGTAGCACCTTAAGCGAGCCGCTGACGACGGTCATCTCTTCCGGCTGGCCGGTTCCAAATGTGTATTCACCTTCTGACATCACGCCCACACTGGCACGACCGGTGCTCGCACTGTCAAAACCGATAGATTTAACTTTTCCGTCAAAATACTCACTTACGTTGAGCATAATAGTTCTCCAGAGCACATGTTGTGTGTCTGGCAGTGTAGAAGGGAACCCGCTGATCTGTCACGCGAAATGATGGTCGTTTGTGATCTCCTCCAGGGGAGAGAGCGTTAAGCCAGTGCTCAGGGGCGCTTTGTTTTGATTAGGCAAGGAAGATGTCAGGCATGAAGGGGGATGGGAATACTCAGGCAACTTGCTGGCAAATCGCGAAACGATGCGGGATATCAGGCTGGCGTCCCTGCCAGCTACAACGCTTTACTCTTTTTCGACGTCTTCATAGCGCTCTTTGGCATCGCGCGCTTCTTCTTCCGTCTCGTGCTCACTGATTAATGAATTCGGTTTGGGATGATCAGCACGCAATTCGTAAGAGGTTACTTTATTACCTTCAGGGCCTTTTTCGACAGGCACAACTTTGGCTTCACGTGGGTACGGTGGTCTGCTCGGCATACTGTGTCCCTCTTATCTGAATAACAATCCACTGGACAGGCTGCTGCCTGTCATAGGATAAGTATAGACAATGACATCTGAAGCGGGATCAAAGCGGGAAAAATCTGAGGGTTAGCTGGCGCGGGCCAGTGAAAGTGACAGCAGAATATCTTCCACCACGCACTCCGGCGATTGCATGGCATTCACCTGATGATGGGCCGCCGCCTGATAAAGATGCGCGCGTTCACGCAGCACATCACTCATCTCATCGGCAATCGGACGTCCGGTTAAAGTCGGACGCTGGGCCGCTTCAGGTTCGCTTTCCAGTCGCTCTGCCAGTACCTCGGGCGAGGCGCTGAGCCAGATCACCTGACCCTGCTCCTGCATAAAACGGCAGTTCTCTTCAGCCAGAATCATGCCGCCGCCCGTCGCAATGACCGTACGGGGGGCCGTCACCGCTTTCAGCGATTCTGTTTCGCGGGCGCGGAAACCTTCCCAGCCTTCCGCCTCAACAATCTCGGTCACACTACGCTGCGTGCTGAGTTGCAGATGGTGATCGGTATCCGTAAAGGCGTAGCCCAGCGCCTGCGACAACGCCTCGCCGACCGTGGTTTTGCCGCAACCGCGAGCGCCAATCAAAAAGATGGGTAGTGACATCAGGGCCGTTCCTCCGCCTGACCGCGCGATGCGGTTGCATGGTTAGCTTATTAATGCGACGCATAATAACTGGAAATTATTATAGCCTCCACCTGTCAGGCATGTTTTACGCATTTTCCTCACCAGAACAGCGATAATCTCTATACTTTCAAGGGGAAATGCATGCACGTTTTGTGCATCAGGGTGGTAACCGGGCGTTAAAAACCCCGCAAAATGGCGGCTAAAATGGGCTGGCAATATTTGCTTACCGCCCGGATTTTACTTTTCGTGTTGACGCCCCCATATACTGGTAACAATCGCCACAGGAGAGTCATCATGCAACGCGAAGAACAACAACTGATCGAAGGGCTGTTCAGCCGTCTGAAACAGGCCGAAAGCCAGACCGTGGCACGCGATGCCGCTGCCGAACAACTGATTAACCAGCACCTTCAGGCGCAGCCGGGCGCACCTTACTACATGGCGCAGGCGATCCTGATTCAGGAAGCGGCGCTGAAAAAACTCAATGAGAAAGTGTCTGCGCTGGAAAGTCAGGTGGCACAGCTGCAGCAACAGCAACAACAACCCGCACAGAGCAGCGGCGGCTTTCTGTCGGGACTGTTTGGCAGTGGTTCGCGCCAGCAGCCGCCTGCTCAACAACAGCAGCAACAACAGCAACAGTCGCCGTGGAACAGTGCGCCGCAGCAACCGGCACAGCCGCAATATGCTCCAGCTCAGGCACCCGCACCACGCGGCACGGGTTTCCTTGGCGGCGCACTGCAAACTGCCGTCGGTGTAGCGGGTGGTGTCGTGATGGCCGACATGCTGACCAGCATGTTCCACCACTCACAGCCGGAAGAGATTGTGAACATCATTAATGAGCCGCCGCTGCCGGAGGTGAATGATAATCTCAACACCTTCAACGGTGGTGATGACAATGCCGATAACTTTAACGGCGGCAACGACAGCGCCTTCCTGGACCAGAATACGGGCTGGGATAGCAATTATGCCGACAACAGCGATCTCAACGATTTTGGCGGCAACGATTTCGACGACGACGACAGCTTCGTTTAAGTCGAGCGTTTCTGCTGGGTGAGCCAGCTATCCAGCTCATTCGCAAACTGCTGGCGGTCACGCGGACTCATCGTCGCGGGGCCGCCGGTCTGCACGCCACTTGACCGCAGGGTATCCATAAAATCCCGCATCGTCAGACGTTCACGTATCGTCGCCGGTGAGTAACGCTCGCCGCGCGGATTCAGCGCCGCCGCTCCCTTCTCAATCACCTCGGCCGCCAGCGGAATATCAGCGGTGATCACCAGATCGCCAGGCTGACAACGTCTGACGATCTCATTGTCCGCCACATCAAAGCCAGCAGGCACCTGCAGGGTGCGCAGATAAGGCGAGGGTGGCACGCGCAGAAACTGATTCGCCACAAAAGTCACCGTGGTCGCGGTGCGATCCGCCGCACGGTAGAGCACCTCTTTGATCACATTCGGACAGGCATCGGCATCGACCCAGATAAACATCATGATTCCTTACAGTCAGACAAGCCTGAGATCTTGCCGGGTTCCCCTTAAATGGCAAATTTTATTTGCGGCACATTTTCCAGCCTCTACCCGGCTGACTTGTTATTCGGGCTGGCTGAAGTAAGCTAGCTCACTGAGAAAAACGAATAATGTCCTAAGGAGATGGCGATGCTGGCAAAGAAAATCGGATTTATCGGCGGGGGAAACATGGCGAAAGCCATTATCGGCGGACTGGTCAACAGTGGCAAAATCGCCCCGTCTGATATCTTCATTTACGATCGCAAAGCCGAGACCAACCAGGCGATGGCAGAGCAGTATGGCATCAACGCGGCTGAGAGCGCGGATGCGCTGGCGCGCGAAGTGGACATCCTGTTTGGTGCGGTAAAACCCAATGTCATCCTGAAAGTTTTAAAAGAGCTGGCGGGCAGCCTGAAAAAAGAGGCGCTGGTGGTGTCGATTGCGGCTGGCGTGACGCTGGACTCGCTCTCATCCGTGCTGGGTTACGATCGCAAAATTGTCCGCGCGATGCCAAATACCCCCTCGCTGGTCAGCGAAGGCATGACCTCGGTGACGCCCAACGCGCTGGTTGAGCAGGCGGAAATCGACGACGTCGTGGCGATTTTTGAGAGTTTCGGCAAAGCAGCCGTGGTGGATGAATATCTGATTCACTCGGTGGTCGGCGTCAGCGGTTCTGCACCGGCCTACGTGTTTATGTTTATCGAAGCGATGGCAGATGCGGCCGTACTGGGCGGGATGCCGCGCGCGCAGGCCTATCAGTTTGCTGCGCAGGCAGTAAAAGGAGCCGCGCAGATGGTGCTGACCACCGGTAAACATCCGGCTGAACTTAAAGATATGGTCTGCTCACCGGGCGGCACCACCATTGAAGCGGTGAAAGTGCTGGAAGAAAAAGGAATGCGCTCGGCGGTGATGGAAGCGATGCAGCAGTGCATGGCGAAGTCAGAGAAACTGAGCCGCAGCTAACCGTTCAGGGAGTGCGCAAGGCGGCCTGGCACGCTGGCCCGCCTTGCGCGAAGCTTAGCTGATATGCGCCTGACAGCTCGCCACCGCGTCGGCAAGCGTCATCGGTTGCTGCATCCGCTCTACCAGCTCAGCGGTCAGCGTATACATGCCACATGAGCAGATTGCCGCCAGTTGCCCCTGCTGACCATAAAACGCCATAAACTTTTTATCCTCCAGCGAACCGATTAGCCGGAAGTCATCCCATTCTGCCGCGTGGCCAACATATTCATAACGGGTGCCATACTGGGTCGTCCAGAAGAAAGGCACACGGTCAAAGGCGACGCTCTGATCCAGCATATTCCATGCGGCGGTCTGCCCCTGCTGATGCGCGACGCGATAGTGCTCAATCCGCAGCGAACCCTGTGCCGCCGGATACGTGGCGATATCACCCGCCACCCAGATATTGTCAGCGACCCGCAACTGCTCATCCGCCTGCAGGCTGCCATCCTCTGCCAGCGGGAGATCATGAATAAAGTCGGTGGCTGGTTTGACCCCGGTAGCAAACAGCACAACGGTCGCATCCAGCTTCCGTCCACCTTTCAGCTGCACACCATTCACCTGCTGGTCACCCTGCAGTGATTCGATCTCGCCCTGCACCCATTTCACGCCGTTTTGCTCATGCAGCTGGTAGAAATAGCGGCCGATCTGATCGCCAAACCGTTTAGCAAAGGGCAGCGCCTGACGGGCAATCACCGTCACGTCGATGTCACGGTTACGCAGCGCCGACGCCAGTTCGGTACCAATAAAACTGTTGCCGATAATCACGATTTTATGGCTGGCATCCACCGCCTTAAGCAGCTCATCGGTCTGCGCTTTGCTGCGCAGCAAATAAACTCCTTCAAGATCGCTGCCCGGCAAATCGGGAAGAACAGGCTTCGCGCCGCTGGAGATCAACAGTTTGTCGAAGGCGAGCGTCCTGCCATCCTCGAAGATCAACTGCTGCTGCCGGGCATCGAGGCGGCTCACCGTGACCTGAAGTCGTTCAACGTGATCCATCACATCCGCTTTCAGCAACTGTGGCACCTCGCTGATATCCATTTTGCCCGACGGTACAAACTTGGTCAGCGCGGTGCGGTCGTAAGGCGCGTCCGCTTCCCGCTCGACCAGAACCAGGCGACCTTTAAAGCCGTCATGGCGCAGACGCCACAGCGCTGCGCTGCCTGCCGCGCCAGCGCCGAGCACCACATACACCGGCGCGGCTGGCCCGCTGCCAATCGGTGCCGCGGGTGACATCGCTTTCGGGTTAACCAGCACCCGGCCCTCTTCAATGCGCAACGGATACTGTTTGAGATCGGCTAATGCCAGCGGTTCACACATTTTGCCATCGGCGATAGTAAACGCGGCTTTGTGCCACGGGCAGACCAGCCGGTCGCCACAGATCGCGCCCTGCTCCAGCGGCGCGCCCGCGTGCGGACATTTCGCCTGATAAGCGCGGACGTTCTCACCCTCGCGGATCAGTAATACATCCACCTCGCCGAGCGTTTTCTTAACCGGCTGTCGCTGGGGCAGATCCTTCAGGTCGGCGGTAAATTGATAGTTCACGGCATGGCTCCTTTAGCTGTTTCTGGCTTGATGCTGCGCAGCGGAACAGCGCGCGGCGCAAATCCCCACAAACAGTAAGTGTGGCAAAGGAACCGGGAAGCCTGACGATGAATCTGTTTCAGAAAGGTAACCTGCTGTTGTGGCAGGCAATTTAAACGGCGATGAGGGAGAAGTGAATCCGCACTGCGCGGTAAAGAGAAGCGGCCACCTGCGTGGCCGGGGGAATCATGCGCTTTTTTTCAGGCACTGGCTCATAAAGGTTTTACGTGCATCGCCCGCCAGCTTTTTATCGCCAGCTTCACCATTACAGCTCTTCATTTTCATCTGCTGCGGTGACATCTTCGACATCTTGCTATCCTTTTTCAGGCATTCACTCATAAAGGTTTTGCGCGCATCGCCTTTAAGATCCTGAGATTTAGCATGCTGGTTACACAGGGTCATTTTCTCCTGCTGCGGGGTCTTCTCCGCCGCACCGGCCAGCCCGCTGACCAGCAGGCCCGCCATCATCATCGCCATTAAACCGATTTTCATCTTGTTATCTCCACAGTGGATTATCCCCTGTTATTCTGGCAGCGAATAAGCAAAGCGGAAAATGTTTAAGGTCAAAGTGATGTGAAGATCCCATTCCATATTGGCACTGGGGTTGTTACTGGCGGGGATGCCGGAGCAGCTTTTCGATGTAATTGCGCAGCAGCAGCGCATCGTCCTCATTGGCTCCGGCCACATTGTCCATGGCGGTTTCAATGCTGGTGGTCATCGCCAGATGCTGTTGCGGCTCCAGCTTGCGAACCAGCGCCGTGACAACAATCTCCAGCGCCTCAATCTGCGCCATCTGCTCTTTCGCTGTCGCCTCTTTTTCAGCCAGCTTTACCAGTAATTCAGCAATCAGGTTTTTCATGCTGTTGTCTCAGCGGTGAAGAAAAGCTGAAATTATCACCACGCTGGCTAAAAAAACAGAGGGCAACAGTCATTTTTTCAGTGAGTTAGCCCACATCTCCGCCCTCTTTTCAGCTATTTCCGGCTAACCTTGCAGGCGAAACGTTTTGCGGGCAGATATCACCGTTGTTAAACGTTTCGCCTGCTAACGATGACTGAATGAGGCTTAGCGCGGATCGACAAATCCTCGGCCCGGTCCGCCGCCATGTCCGCCCCAGCCACCACCACCACCACCGCCGCCCGGAGGCGGGAAAATACATCCGCTTAATGCAGTCACTAATGCCACAACGGCAGCCAGCTTAACGATTCGTACCATATCTACCTCAGGATGAAGAAATCGGGCTGAGTGTATGAAGCCTCCTGCATGGCGACAAGTGAGATTCCTCCGCATCCGGCCGCTATTCATCTTTGCTGACCAGACTTAACGTTTTACCCTCACTATGCCGTCAGATTCTCAACATCGCGGCCGGTTTGTGGCGCAAACTATTTGTCAGAATCGGGATAGCGGACTCTTTACAGCATGAAGTATTTTGCGCATTGTGAGCGCATTACATTTACAGGATAAAACGATGACTCTCTCTCAGGCTGCTTTCAGTGACATCCTCTCCCGGCGAGACTGGGAAAACCCGGTCGTAACCTCGTTGCATCGGCTCGATGCGCACCCGCCATTCGCCAGCTGGCGCGATGAAGCGGCGGCGCGCGATGACTCGCCTTCGGTGTCACTGCAGAGCCTCAACGGAGAGTGGGGTTTCAGTTACTTTACCCAGCCTGAAGCGGTTCCCGCCAGCTGGTTACTGCAGGATCTGCCGGATGCCACCACGCTGCCAGTACCAGCTAACTGGCAGATGCACGGCTTTGATGCGCCCATTTACACCAACGTGCAGTATCCGATTCCGGTCAATCCACCACGGGTTCCCGCAGAGAATCCCACCGGATGTTACTCGCTCACATTCAGTACTGATGCAGCCTGGCTCGATTCCGGGCAGACACGTATCATCTTTGACGGCGTAAACTCGGCCTTTCACCTGTGGTGCAACGGACGCTGGATTGGCTACTCTCAGGACAGCCGCCTGCCCGCCGAATTCGACCTGACTCCCCATCTGCAACCGGGCAAAAACCGGCTGGCGGTGATGGTGCTGCGCTGGAGCGACGGCAGCTATCTGGAAGATCAGGATATGTGGCGGATGAGCGGCATTTTCCGCGATGTCACATTGCTGCATAAACCGCAGGTGCATCTGGCCGACGTTCAGCTGGAAACCCGGCTCAGCCCGGAGTTTACCCGGGCCGAGCTACGCGCCCAGGTCCGCGTCGCCTTACCGCCGGATGTCACCTCGCGCTATCAGCTGCGCCTGACGCTGTGGCAGGGTGAACAGCAGGTGGCGCAGTGTCAGCAGCCGCTGGGCAGCGCCATCATTGACGAACGGGGTCACTATCCTGAACGCGCCCTGCTCAGCCTGCCGGTGGAACAGCCCGCGCTGTGGAGCGCCGAAACGCCCCACCTCTACCGCGCCACGCTGGCGCTGCTCGATGGGGATCAGCAGCTGATCGAGGTGGAAGCCTATGATGTCGGCTTCCGTCAGGTCACCATCGACAACGGCCTGCTCTGTCTCAACGGCAAACCGCTGCTGATCCGCGGCACCAACCGTCACGAACACCATCCGGAGCACGGTCAGGTGGTGGATGAGGCAATGATGCGCCGCGACATCGAGCTGATGAAACAGCACAATTTCAATGCGGTGCGCTGTTCGCACTACCCGAATCATCCGCTCTGGTACCGGTTGTGTGACCAGTACGGGCTTTATGTGGTGGATGAGGCCAATATCGAAACTCACGGCATGCAGCCGATGAACCGGCTCTCCGACGATCCCCGCTGGTTTGCCGCCTATAGCGAACGCGTGACGCGTATGGTTCAGCGCGATCGTAATCACTGCAGCATTATTATCTGGTCGCTCGGCAATGAGTCGGGGCATGGCGCCACGCACGATGCACTCTATCGCTGGGTGAAAAGCAGCGATCCGACCCGCCCGGTTCAGTATGAAGGCGGCGGTGCGGATACCGCTGCGACCGATATCATCTGCCCGATGTACGCCAGGGTTGATGAAGATCAGCCGTTCCCGGCGGTGCCGAAATGGTCGCTGAAAAAGTGGATCGGTCTGCCGGGCGAAACCCGTCCGCTGATCCTGTGTGAGTACGCGCATGCCATGGGCAACAGCTTCGGCGGCTTCGCGAAATACTGGGAGGCCTTCCGCCAGTTCCCGCGTCTGCAGGGAGGCTTCGTCTGGGATTGGGTGGATCAAAGCCTGACCCGCTATGACGATCAGGGCAACCCGTGGCAGGCCTATGGCGGCGATTTTGGCGATAAACCCAACGACCGCCAGTTCTGCATGAACGGTCTGGTGTTTGCCGATCGCACGCCACATCCGGCGCTGTATGAGGCGCAGCGCGCCCAGCAGTTCTGGCAGTTCACGGTCGATCCCGGCGATCCGCTGAGCTTTACGGTCAGCAGCGACTATCTGTTCCGCCACAGTGACAATGAGGTGCTGCGCTGGCGCATCGAGCAGGAGGGCCATGTGGTGACGGAGGGTGAGGTATTGCTGGATATCGGCCCGCAGGGCCTGCAGCGAATCACGCTGCCATCGCCGCCCGCGTTACACGGTGAATGCTGGCTTAACGTCGCGGTTCATCAGATTCACCCGACCCGCTGGAGCGCTGCCGACTGGCGTGTCGCCTGGCATCAGTGGGCGCTGCCCTCGGCGATGGCGCTGCCGTCACAGCCGGAGCTCGGTGAAGCACCGCTGCTACAGGATGAGACCGGAGAGATTGTCGTCACGCATCAGCAGCAACGCTGGCATTTTTCACGCCACAGCGGCGAACTGACGCAGTGGTTTGTTGACGGGGAGCCGACGCTGCTCTCCCCTCTTCAGGACTGCTTTATTCGCGCGCCGCTGGACAATGATATCGGCACCAGCGAAGCGGAACGGGTTGATCCTAATGCCTGGGTTGAGCGCTGGAAAGCGGCAGGCTATGACCAGATGAGCAGTAATCTGGTGTCGATTACGGCGGATGTGTTGTCGCAGGCGGTGCTGGTAGAGACGCTGCACAGCTGGCTCGCCAACGGCCAGCTCGCCTTTATCAGCCGTAAACGTTATCTGATCAACGCACAGGGGGAAATGCAGCTGCAGCTTTCCGTTGAGCAGTCGCGCGGATTGCCACCACCCGCGCGCATCGGCTTGCGCTGCGAGCTGTTGCACATCCCGCAGCAGGTGAGCTGGCTCGGCCTGGGGCCGCATGAAAATTATCCCGATCGTCAGCTGGCTGCGCAGTTCTCACGCTGGCAGCTGCCGATTGAACAGCTTTCAACGCCCTACGTTTTCCCCAGCGAGAGTGGTCAGCGTGGCGGCACCCGTCAGCTCGACAGCGGCAGCTGGCAGGTCAGCGGCGATTTCGCTTTCTCGCTGAGCCGCTTTAGCCTGGAGCAACTGCGGGAGACATCACACCGCCACCTGCTGCGTCCGGAGGCGGGCTGCTGGCTGCATCTGGATGCCTTCCATATGGGCGTGGGTGGCGATGACTCCTGGAGCCCCAGCGTCAGTCCTGAGTTTTTACTGACTCAGCAGCGCTGGCAGGCTGAACTGACGATTTGTCAGCCGACGCGGGCAGCACGGTCTTTGGTCGCCGGTAAAAGCGCTTCAGAAACAGCACATTAATCAGCACGACCACGGCGGTGGCAAAAAAGACCCAGCGGAAACCTGCCACCGCCGAGACCGCGGCGCCTAACAGCGGACCCGCAACATTGCCGAGATACATAAACGACTGGTTATAGCCGAAGATCCGGCCGGTGATGTTGTCGCGTGAGTGACGCACCAGCAGGGTCTGCACCGCAGGCATCATCGCGCCATCGGCGAATCCCAGCAGAAAACGTAAGACACCCAGTTGCGTGGTGCTGGTGACAAAGGACATCGCAATAAACAGCAGCAGCGAGATAACCATCGTCGCCAGCAGAATACGCTGCGTGCCGATGCGATCGCCGAGTCGTCCCAGTCGGGGCGCGGCCAGCAGCGCAGAGACGCCAGGCAGCGCGGCAATCACGCCGCTCAGAAACGCAATATTCTCCGCAGTCGGTGCCAGTTCACGCACAAACAACGTCAGGATCGGGTTCACCGATCCGTTACACATCTGGATCACCATGGTGGTGAAAAACAGGCAGAGCATCAGCTTTGGGTTATCCAGCGAACGGAAAACCTCGCGTCCGCTGAGCTTGTCCTTTTTACTCACCGGGGTATAACCGGTCTCTTTAATCAGGAACAGCGTCACCAGAAAGCTGACCATCAGCAGAACCGCAGTGACGATAAAGACCGTGCGCAACCCGACCCAGTCGGCCAGCAGCCCGCCCAGCATTGGACCCAGAATCACCCCGCCAATCTGACCGGTTGAGACACAGCTCAGCGCCCAGCCGCTGCGTTCACGCGGAACCTGAGCCGCCACCAGCGCCATCGCGTTGGGGATATAGCCAGAGGTCAGCCCCATCAATGCGCGCAGCAGCAGCAACTGCCAGGCTTCGGTGACAAACGCCTGTAGCAGGATCACCACGCCCATACCAAACGCGGCACGCAGCAGCATCAGTTTGCGGCCTTTGCGATCGGCCAGGCTGCCCCACAGGGGGGCGACCGCCGCCGAGACGACAAAGGTGATACTGAAGGTAAGACCCGACCAGAGGCTGAGGGATTCGCCACCCGTGACGCCAAGCTGTTCAAGGTAGAGCGGCAGAAACGGGATAATCTGACTGATGGCCAGTCCGGTAAAAAAACAGCCAAACCAGACCGAGATCAGGTTTATCTTCCAGGGTTCTATAGTGCGTGGCATGAGCAGATGATTTAAAGAGAGTGAAGGCTCAGTCTAACGCGCGCATTCTCAGCGTGACCGACAAAACATGGCACAAACGGCAAAAGAACGAATTCCTCTTGATTCAGCGCAATTACCGGTAAAAATTTTCCCGAAGCGAGAGTTTATAGCGCCAGCCACGCGGGAGCTGGACTGCCCTGACGCACGCTTTCTAAACCCACCCTCATCAATATGGAAAAATATGTCATTCTGTTACTGACAACCCTCCGCCCCGCTTCTATGTTTAAAAAACCGCCAGTTGTGGCGGTGTGGCGATTTTTCTGATCGCCGTGACGTCCTCCGCAAAAAAACGGTGCAGACCCTCCGGCTACGCTGAGGCAGACCAGCTTATTTCATGCAGAGACGCCCTTACTCAGCCGTAAGGGACGGGGCAGTGTTTCAGCGGAGGTGGGGAAATGAGAGTACAACCAAACAGCGCCAGCCGTGCCATCAGCGACTATTTCAATGGCCCGAGCTGGCGAACACCGCCAGAGTCCGATCTGCTGGCGGTGATCCTGCGTGAAATCATGGAAGCGGGCGAGCCCGCGACGAATAAAGTGCTGATTGCGCGGGTGATCGACAAACTGGAAGTGGAAGGCGACGAGATGCAGTTGCAGCGTTATCGCACCCTGCTGACGCAGTTGATCGACACGCAGCCAGAGAATTAAACCCGCTGCCTACTTCACCCAGCGCAGTTTATCCGCTTCGCTGATGTTGGCCCGGCCGCTGCTGCGCTGAAACAGGCAGAGCTCCCGTCCGCGCCTGTTTTTCATGTGCTGTTGGGGGTAGCGCCCTTCCAGCAACAGTGCGCTGTAACCTGTGTTGTCGTCATACTCAATTGGCTCGCCCAGCACCTTTACTTTGCTCAGGTGACTGGCGTTGATGCACGCCTGCACCATCACCTCACGGCTCTTTTGCCAGGCCTCTTCACTGGACGCGTGCGCCAGTGTGCTGCTGAGTAACAACGTGGGCAGGAGTGCCCCGATTATGCGTTTCATCTTCTCCGCTCCTGTTCCGGCCCGAAGGCGCTAAAAAAATTCCCGCCGGGGCGGGAATAAACAAGACGAGCACTGTCTATTGTGTGACGAGGAGGTTTTGAAGCGCGCTGCTATCCTCGCCTGCCGTTATGACAAGCCTATGACAGACTGGCCGTCAGCCACAATAAACGGAGCTGATATTGCCATTTTTGTCGGCCAGGAAGTTAAGCCGGTTGAGATTGAAATCCATGGTGACGGCAGAATTATAGGGGATTGGACGCACCGTCTGTTCGAAGTGCTGACCCTGCAGCGCGGTTAACGGCTTGCCGACATAGTTCTGAAACTGAGAGGCCCCGCAGCGGTCAGCGTCGGGATCCTGCGCCACACGCGCGGTATCGGGTTTAGAGGCAGACTGGCAGGCGGTTAAGGCGAACAGGCCGACTACCAGCAGCCCTTTTCCATAAAATTTCACGTTTATTCTCCTGTTGGACGTATAAAACCCTGTCCCAAGAGTAGCAAAGCGGGCCTGCTGACCTGAAGCCCTGAAAAGTAAAGTTGTTACAACGCTGTTCAGATGAGAGCGGTTCAGGTCACGCTTTAAGATTAATCGCACCATCTGACTAAAAAACACGCAACCAGCCACTACCCTTACAGAAGATTCAACAGTCTGTGGAGGTCATTATGGAACTGATCATTTTTGTTGTCTGCGCAATGCTGATGACCGCCGTGGCGGTCAAAGTGCGTTAAGCCGGTTCAGTCTGGTTTTGCGCGGTTCTTTCCAGAAGCGTACTGAATGCAGCCAGCGGCATCGGCCGACCGAGGAAGTAGCCTTGCCCCTCTTCGCACGAGAGCAGTTTTAGCTGATTCAGCTGCGCTTCTGTCTCAATGCCCTCTGCTGTGATGGTCAGCGCAAAAGCGCGTGCCAGCGCAATAATGCCCGCCACCACCGATTGCGCCTGCTGCGACTCCGGGAAGTCTTTCATCCAGGAGCGATCGATCTTCAGGCCATTAAACGGGAAGGTTTTCAGGTAGCCCAGCGCGGCATAACCGGTGCCGAAATCGTCAACGGTTAACCTGACACCCAGTGACCGTAATCCCTGCATCACCTCCAGCGCATGCTGCGGATGTTCGAAGGTGACGTTCTCGGTAATCTCCAGCTCCAGCCGGGTCGCCGGCAGGCCACTTTTCTCCAGCGCGTGCGCCACCCGCTGCACCAGATCGCTGGTGCGAAATTCCATGGGTGAGATATTAACCGAGACATAGCGTTCACCGCCCCATCCCAGCGCATCCTCACAGGCGCGCATCAGTACCCAGTCGCTGATGGTGGCGATCAGTCCGCTCTCTTCCGCCAGCGGAATGAAGTGGTCTGGCGTAATCCACTGATCCGGGGCAATCTGCCAGCGAATCAATGCCTCGGCACCCGCCAGCTGCCCGGTCAGTAGCTGATAGCGCGGCTGATAGTGCAGGCGAAATTCATTGTTCTTCAGCGCTTTCTCGATCCGCCGCGCCATTTCACGCTTATCTTCACGCTGGCTGGCCATCTCATTGGCATACCAGACCCACTGATTGCGTCCCGCGTCACGCGCTTCATTCAGCGCGATATCGGCCATTTGCAGCAGCGCTTCGGGATGGCTGGCATCCTGCGGAGCAGAGGCGATCCCCATGCTGATGGTGAGATAGTGGACATGCTGGCCCGTGCTGATGGGTTGCTGAACCTCATGCACCAGCTGAGCACAACGCTGATCGACCCGCTCACGGTTCGTTTCACGCAATACCAGCACAAACTCATCGCCACTCAGCCGCGCCACCAGCTCCTGCGGACCGATACAGCGCTTCAGACGCTGCGCGATCTGGCTCAGCACCTCATCACCCGCCGCATGACCCCAGGTTTCATTGATCGGCCGGAACTGATCAAGGTCGAGGGTGACCAGCGTCAGCGGCGCGTTGCTGTCAGGCAGCTCAAGGTGCAGCGTCAGAAACTCCAGTAACTGCACGCGGTTAGACAGACCGGTTAAGACGTCGTGACGCGACAGAAACTGAATGCGTGCTTCCGCTTCCATGCCCTGCGTGATGTCCGATACCGTGCCGCGAAACCCGATACGTCGCTCATCATGCCAGATGGTTTTCGCCACCAACTGACCGATGCGGCGGTTACCCTGTGCGGACATAAACTGACAGCGCAGCGGCATCTGTTGCCCGTCCTCCTCCTGACGCAGCAGCCAGGCGACCAGCGAATGGCTGGGATGGGTCAGCAGATGATCGATGTGACGTCCCAGCCAGTGGGTAATGTCGTGGCCGGTCACGGTGTTAAAGCGCGCGGAAAGATAGATCAGACGGCCCTCTTCATCCGTTTCCCAGATCCAGTCTGACGCCGCCTCAGCAAGATCGCGAAAACGCGCTTCGCTGCTCGCAAGCTCCTGCTGACTGATCGCCAGCAGGGCAAAGCGGCGGTCAGAGAGAATCGCATTGGAGAGCGCATGGCGGCTGACGCGATGCGTGATCATGCCAATGATGATCGCCATCATCATCAGCAGCGGCAGCAGGAACCAGATCAGGCCCATACCCGGCATCTTCGACGTCCAGCGCAGCACAATCGGGTCGCCGCCTGGCAACGGCTGCACCAGGCGTGGTTCATGCAGGACATCCTCCTGATTGACGGGCAGACGCAGTTCCCGCACATCCAGCGTGGTGCCCAGCGCCTTTAATTTGGCCGGTGTGAACAGATTCACAAACACCATGATGGAGGCAGGTCCCGCTACGGGCGGCACCGTCGTCACTTTGCCGCTGCTGATAGGGGCGGCAACCACAATGGCGGGCAGATGATTGATCAGCGCATCCCGGCTCATCGCCTTGTTGTTGAGCTTACGTGCCGCCGCAATCAGCTCCGGGGTCTCTTTGCCCAGCCAGGTTTCCAGCGGCATATCCACCAGCTGTCCATTAATCACGCTGTAAGAGGTGTGCCCCTGGCCGTCGACCACGAACACGCCCTCGTAGTGATACTCTTCGTACAGGCCTGGTCCAAAGTTCTCTTCGTCAAAAGCCCAGACTTTGTTCACCCTGACATGAAGATTGCGCCAGGCCTCACCCCAGAATGCATAATCCCGGATGTCCGTGATCATCGCATTCTGACGATTTTTCCACGCCTGCTGCACCAGCATCCGATCATGATCGACCGATGCGCTGTTCTGACGCTGCGCAATGGTCAGCACCATCAGCATTGATAGCACCAGTACCCCAAACAGCAGCAGCGAAAGCGTGCGCAGGCTGCGCCGCGTAAAGCGGACAGTGCGGTCTTCAGCAATATGTCTGAATGGCGGCGAAGGTGGCGCCGGTGGGTTAAATGTCATTAAGAGTGCTCACTACACAGCCAGAGTTTGAGATGACGGGCCTGCAATACAACATGCGGTGCTGACCAGATGAGTTTCCTCAGTTATCGGCTCGCGCGTCCTGGTGTTTAGTCTGCGGTTAACATTTTGCGCTTAAATATTGTGTTACAGGCTGACTCGACAGCGATCGGGTGCATTGCTACTATGCGCTTACCTTCGCTGGCAGAGTCGCCTATGAATACCAATTCCGACAGAGTGACCCTGACGCTGTTCTACGTCGGCAGCTTTGTGGTCTATTACCTGGTTACCATGCTGATTACGCTGTTCCCTAATTACGGCGTGCTGCGTAATGACGGCCTGCTGGTGCCGGTACTCTGCCTGTTTGAATTTGCGGTGATCTACCCGCTTTACCGCTTCTACTGCCAGCGCCGCACCGATTTGCCGCTGGGTGAACTCGGCACGCTGCAAACCCTGCTGTTTACCGGCGCGCTGTTTGTGCTGATGGCGGGACAGATGCAGTTTATGCAGCCGGAAGGCTGGCTGGTGATGCAGGCGCAGCAGGGACGTAATTCACTGCTGATCCTGCTGCTCACCGCCGTGCTGCTGGCCCCGGTATTTGAAGAGGTGCTGTTCCGCGGTTTTCTGTTGCAGGGTTTTCTGCTGTGGGCGCCGCGCAGCCGCTTCGCCTGCATGCTGCTGACCTCGCTGCTGTTTGCGGTGATGCATACGCAGTATGTACACTGGCAGACGCTGATCGCCCTGACGCTGTTTTCGCTGCTGCTCTGCTATGCCCGGCTGCGGAGTAACAGTCTGGCGCTGCCCATCTTCCTGCACACCCTGAACAATCTGATTGCGTTGCTGCCCGCCTGGTATTTCGCTGGCTAGTTCCTGACACTCCTCCGCTTCTGATATCTGACAGAGCATCGCCTCACCCTGCTGGCGGGTCATAGCTCACACTGACAATGCCGCCCCGTCACGTTTGTCTATACTGGATGTTAAAAAGGGATAAAAAGCACCGCAGTCCGGACCACCAGACCGTGCAAAGGAGAGGAACTATGTTGATAGGATTTGTGTTGTTAGTGAGCGCGTGCGGCTACGATGCCTGTGAAGCGCTGCCGGTCTCGGAACGTATCTATCCGACGAAGGTCGACTGCGAAACGATGGCGAACCGCATTCATAAAGTCCGACCGAATGTGGTACTGCTTTGTGGTGAGGTTCATCGCTGATTCAGGGCCATGTGCAATAAAGCCGCGCTGTAACATTGCAAGCTGGCGTTTTAGCGTACAAAATATAAGCTGTTGTTAACCATTACCGTTGTGAATCCCATGAAAACATCACGCCCCCGTCGTCCTGGTGGACGCTGGGTTTACTATCTTTTGTATGATGGCATCCTGTGGCCCTGCCCCGTCCGATGGGAGTGGGAGAGCACCTATGGCGGCTGGTTACCATTTTACTACACGCCTACCTTTGAGTTTGTGGTAGGCGATCCCCGCAAGGCGTATCGCATTGCGCGCAGCGACGTGCGTGCTAAACAACGGCGCGAAGATGCCTTTGTCTGAAAGCCACTATCGCCACGGCAGCCATGAGGCTGTGAGCAGATAAAGCACCACTTCCAGCACGATAATCACCATCAGTAAGATGCCCAGCGTGTGGCGGCCAATCCCCCTCATCGGCTCAGGCCCAGATCATCGCCGCCCAGCGGATCAGCAGCAGCGCGCCGCAGATGCACAGCAGAACCAGCACCATCTTCCAGTACTTTTTGGCCGCCCGGTATCTTGTCACCTCGGTTTCCCCTCTGTCAGAAAGCGAAGATGCGCCAGAAGGCGCATCTGTTCCGGTCAGTAACAGGACCGGGAGGCATAGCATAACGTCCGGGCCGCCAAAAGGCGACCCGCTACCGGCATCAGTTATTCAGGGTGTAATCCAGCGTAATTTCCGCATTGAGAACCTGAGAAACCGGGCAGCCCGCTTTGGCTTTATTGATGATCTCGTCGAACGTTGACTCATCAATGCCTGGCAGGGAGATGGTGCTGGTCAGCGCCACTTTGGTGATGGCAAAGCCGTCGCCTTTTTTGTCCAGCGACACGTCAGCCGTGGTATCAATACTTTCCGGCTTATGACCCGCGTTGCCCAGCATCAGCGACAGTGCCATAGAGAAACAGGCTGCATGTGCTGCACCAATCAGTTCTTCCGGGTTGGTGCCTTTAGCGCCTTCAAAACGGGTGTTAAAGCCATAAGGCTGCTGGCTCAGCACGCCGCTTTCAGTGCTGACGGTGCCTTTACCTTTGATATCGCCTTCCCAGTGCGCCGAACCTTTCTTATGAATGGTCATGTCATTCCTCCTGTTGGTAAAGAAGCTAAGTATAGACAACACATTCATTTTCGCAGGCTAACTCACTGCGCGGGGACGTGGCGTTGTGCTCTGCGGCGCCAGTATCGCCTCGGCCTGCACCAGTGAATCGCGGGTGATTTCGTCGATCGATTTTGCACCCGTCAGCGTCATGGCGACGCGCATCTCTTTCTCAATCAGGTTCAGCAGGTTTTCCACGCCGCGCTGACCGTGGGTCGCCAGTGCATAGATAAACGCCCGTCCCAGCAGCACGCTGTCTGCGCCCAGCGCGATCATCCGCACCACATCCAGCCCGTTGCGAATGCCGCTGTCCGCCAGAATGGTGATGTCACCTTTGACCGCATCGGCAATCGCTGGCAGTGCACGCGCCGAGGAGAGCACGCCATCCAGCTGACGTCCGCCATGATTCGAGACCACGATACCATCGGCACCGAAACGCACCGCATCCCGCGCATCCTCCGGATCGAGAATGCCCTTGATCACCATCGGCCCGTCCCAGAACTCGCGGATCCACTCCAGATCTTTCCAGCTAATGGAAGGATCGAAGTTGTTCGCCAGCCAGCCGATATAATCTTCCAGCCCGGTCGGCTTGCCGAGATAGGCGGAGATATTCCCCAGATCGTGTGGACGCCCCTGCAGACCCACATCCAGCGCCCACTGTGGATGGGTGACCGCCTGCCAGTAACGACGCAGCGCGGCGTGATTGCCGCTCATCCCGGAGTGCGCATCGCGATAGCGCGCGCCCGGCGTCGGCATATCCACGGTAAACACCAGTGTTGAACAACCGGCGGCTTTGGCGCGCTCCAGCGCATTGCGCATAAAACCACGATCGCGCAGCACATAGAGCTGGAACCACATCGGACGGTTGATCTGCGGCGCCACCTCTTCAATCGGGCAGACCGAGACCGTCGACAGGGTAAACGGGATGCCTTTCAGATCCCCCGCACGCGCGGCCTGCACTTCCCCCCGACGCGCATACATGCCGCACAGGCCGACCGGTGCCAGCGCAACCGGCATTGACAGGGTTTCATTGAATAATTTTGTCTCAAGGCTCAGTTCCGACATGTTCTTCAGAATGCGCTGGCGCAGCGCCACGTCAGAGAGGTCCTCCACGTTGCGTCGCAGGGTGTGCTCGGCGTAGGCCCCGCCATCAAGATAGTGAAACAGGAACGGCGGCAGGATACGTTGCGCGGCGGCGCGATAGTCACTGGCAGCTGAGATAATCATCAGTCAGATTCCTTTGGGTTGCGTGTGTCGTTATCCGGTAAGCGGGTGATGCGCGCCTGACGCGCTTCATCTTCATGCAGGCTTTTCATGGTGGTGTGCACAAAGCCCAGATGCTGCATCGCCGCCTGACGGGCCGCTTCGGCGTCGCCCGCAAGGATCGCATCGAGCAGCGCCTGATGCTGTTCCGTCAGGCGGGCAAAAATCGCCGGCTGGGTGTACATGCGCTGACGGGTCTGCATCACCGACGATTGCAGCAGCTCAAAGAAGCCACGCATGGTCTGCAAGAGCACCACGTTGTGCGACGCCTCGGCAATCGCCAGATGGAAGCGGACATCCGCCTGGGCAGCGAGATCGGGATCGTCGCTCTCTTTCAGCTTCAGGGTGGCGTCGAAAGCGTATTGCAGCTTCTCTTTGTCGGCGTCAGTGGCACGCAGGGCGGCGTGCCAGGCGGTGCTGGCCTCGATGGCATGGCGCGCTTCCAGAATGTCGTAGCGGTAATCGGGATCGTCGCGCAGCAGCTGACGAATCGGCTCGACGATGCGCTGTTCCGACCAGGGTGCCAGCTGCTGACGGAGCCAGGTGCCACCGCCGCGTCGGCTGATCAGCATTCCGCTGCTGATCAGCTGCTGTATCGCTTCCCGCAGCGAGGAGCGGGAGACGCCAAGCTCCGCAGAGAGCTGACGCTCGGCGGGCAGGCGCATGCCCGGCTCAAGCTGATGTTCGGTGATATACGCCCGGAGGCGCGTCACCAGCGGGTCGGTAGGGTTGTTCATGGGATCATCCACGGGAAGACATACGCCTGAAGAGTGGTAATCACACCCACCATACAGGTGAAAATCAGGCTGTGTTTAAGGGTAAACCGGAACAGGTCGGACTCTTTCCCCACCAGCCCGACCGCCGCACAGGCGATAGCAATCGACTGCGGGGAGATCATCTTACCGGTCACGCCGCCGGTGGTGTTGGCCGCTACCAGCAGGATATCGGAGACGCCGATCTGCTGCGCGGTAGTCGCCTGTAACGCGGCAAACAGCGCATTCGATGAAGTATCAGATCCGGTGAGGAACACGCCCAGCCAGCCGAGGAACGGCGAGAAGAAGGTAAACGCGTGGCCGGTATGCGCCAGAGCCAGAGCCAGCGTCGCCGACAGGCCGGAGTAGTTGGAGATAAACGCAAACGCCAGCACCATTCCGATGGAGTAGATCGGCAGCGCCAGCTCTTTCAGCGTTTCACCAAAGGTCTGCAGCGCCGCCTTTGGCTTCATGCGCAGGAACAGAATAGCCATGATCGCCGCAATCAAAATGGCGGTGCCGGTGGCGGAGACCAGATCCAGTTTATAGATCGCCGGATAAGGCGTTGCACTGCTGACCACCGGCGGCATCCGCGCCACCAGCTCATTCAGCATCGGCACCGGCACCGCCAGCACCCAGTCATAGAGCGTACCGCCTTTGGCGAACAGCGCTTTAAACGGCGGGATACTCCAGAGCGTGACGGTGGCGGTCAGAAACAGGAACGGCATCCAGGCGCGGATCACCTGCCCCAGCCGATACTTCTGCGTGGGCAGCAACGGATCGCCCTGCTTTGACTCCTCATCGGCAAAGCGGAAGATGCGCACCGGTTTCCAGATCCGCAGAAACAGCGTCAGCGAAATCAGCGAGGCGAGCGACGAGATGATATCGGGCAGCTCCGGCCCCAGGAAGTTGGAGCTGAGAAACTGGGCGATGGCAAAGGATCCGCCCGCGACAACGACCGCCGGCCACGTCTCTTTCACCCCGCGCCAGCCATCCATAATCGCCATAATCCAGAACAACACAATCAGGGTCAGCAGCGGCAGCTGGCGTCCGGCCATCTGGCCGATGGCAAAGCTGTCCAGACCGGTCACCTGGCCCGCCACGATAATCGGGATGCCCATCGCGCCAAAAGCGACGGGCGCGGTGTTCACAATCAGGCAGAGTCCGGCGGCGTAGAGCGGATTAAAACCGAGTCCCACCAGCAGCGCGGCCGTAATCGCCACCGGCGCACCAAAGCCCGCCGCACCCTCCAGGAAGGCCCCGAACGAGAAGCCGACAATCAGCATCTGCAGACGCTGATCGGGCGTAATCGACAGGATTGAGGCGCGGATAATATCGAACTGGCCGGTTTTGACCGAGATTTTGTAGACGAAGACGGCGGCGACAATGATCCAGGCAATCGGCCACAACCCATAGAGGAAGCCGTACACCACGGCAGCCAGCGCCTGTGCTGCGGGCATCTGATAGAAAAACAGCGCCACCAGCAGCGCCAGTACCACGGTGATGGTGGCCGCCAGGTAGCCTTTCATCTTCAGCTTAATCAGCGCAAAGAAGAAAAAGAGAATCGGGATCAGTGCGACCAGGCTTGAGAGCCAGATATTACCCAGCGGATCGTAGTTTTGTTGCCAGATCGGCATGCCAGTATCTCCAGAAGAAGAGGTAACGTGGCATGCAGCCGTGAAACTGCATGCCATCCGCCCCGGATTGGTCAGACCAAACCGCTATGTCGGGGCTTATGGCAACAGATAGTTAATGCATTGTTAATCTGTGGCAACAGAAGTTGCGCGAATTTTCCCGGAGTGTGAACCAGAGAAAAATATTATCGGTATTGGTCGGACCAAAATCAGGAATTCACCTCGGGAAAGGCGCGCTGATAGCTGCGCGGATGGAAACGCAGATTCAATCCAATCAGCAGCAGCGTGACCGCCGCCTGCAGAATCCAGACGCTGGTGAAATGACCGGTGAGCGCATGCAGCTGTCCGGCGATAAACGGCATGCTGCCCGCGATAATAAAACCGACGCCCTGCATAAAGGCGACCAGCCGCGCGCCAGCCTGGGGTTGTTCCAGATGATCCAGCGCCAGCACCAGTGCCAGCGGAAACGCCCCGCCCAGCCCGAAGCCCGCAATCCCCGCCCAGAGCCACGGAGCCAGCTGGGGCGCGAACAGGAAGCCGAGCATGCCGCTGAACTGCATCGCCAGGGTCAGCAACAGCAGCGGACGGCGATCGCGGCCCCGCGCCAGCAACGGCAGCAGCAGCGCACCGGTAACCTGACAGCCGATCATCATGCCAAGCAGTGAACCGCCTGCCTGCGCGTTCCAGCCGAGCTGATGGTAAAAATCGGGCAGCCAGGCGACACAGATGGCGTATCCGCCGTTCACCAGACCAAAGCTCAACGCCAGCGTCCAGGCGCGGGTTTTTCGCCACAGCGAAGGCAGCGCGGCGGCCTCCGTTCGGGCTGCGGGTGCGGTGGTGATAAACAGCCAGAGCAGGATAGCCAGCACCACCGGCAGCGCCCAGCTGCTCAGCGCGCCCTGCCAGCCAGCATGCGCACTCAGCCACGGCGAGATCGCCGCGCCAATCCCGCCGCCGCCCATCAGCGCCGCTGCCCACAGTCCGGTTACGCCCGCACTGCGGCTGCCAAAGCGCTGACGGATTAATCCCGGCATCGCCATCTGTACAATACCAATGCCCGCCCCGCCCGGCACGGCAGTCAGCACCAGCCAGCGGCCGTCGGTGACAAACAGCCGACTCACCAGCGCCAGCAACAGCAGCAGCAATCCGCCCAGCAGCAGTCTGCGCACCGCAAAACGCTGCATCAGCGGGGCGCTGATTAACGCAATAGCGCCCATCATCATCATCGGCACCGCAGGCAGCAGCGAGGCCGCCAGCGGTGACAGACCGATACTCTGTCGCAGCTGGCCGAGTAACGGGCTGACCGAGGTCATCAGCGGTCGCATATTCAGTCCGGCCAGCACCAGCGCCACCAGCAGCAGGTTGTTCTCTCTCTTCATCTGAGATCCACGCAGTTAAAAGTTGCCAGCCTGGCAGCAGTCGCTACTATCTGGAAATGAAATATTACTCTGCCAGGTAGTGGAAAAATGAATCGTCAGCCGATGTTCACCCCTCAACAGCTGCTCAGCTTTGTGGCGGTATGCGAAACCGCCAGCTTTACCCGCGCCGCCGACCGGGTGCATCTTTCGCAGTCTACCGTCAGCCAGCAGGTGCGGCGACTGGAGGAGATGTTAGGCAAAGAACTGCTGGTTCGCTCCTCCCATCAGGTGCAAATCACCGAAGAGGGCGAAAAACTTTTAGGTTACGCCCGGCGGATTATCGCCCTGAATGGCGAAGCGCATGATGTCCTGAGTGACCAGTGGCGCGACGGCGTGCTGCGTCTCGGCGTGCCGGAAGACTTCGCCGCGCCCACCGCCGGTCTGCTGGCACACTTCAGTCGCGACCATCCCCAGCTGCGGCTGGATGTGATGAGCGGCATGCAGGTGGAACTGCGTCGCGCCTGGCAGCGTGAAGAGCTGGATATCATGCTGATTAAACAGCCCGCTGGCGAGCGCCCGCTGGCATCACGTCCTGAACCGCTGCTGTGGCTCGACAGCGCAGAGTGGCCCTGCTTTGAGCAGACGCCGGTGCCGCTGGTGCTGTTTCCTCAGCAGGGACTTTATCGCGATGAGGTCTGTCAGACGCTCGACGCGCTGGGCCGAAGCTGGCGCATCAGCTACAGCAGCGCCAGCCTGGTCGCGCTGGCCGCCGCCAGTGCTCAGGGGCTGGGACTCACGTTACTGCCCGCCAGCTGCCGCCTGCCGCAGCATCGGGTACTGGGTCCGGAACAGGGGCTGCCAGTGATTGATACCTTTGAACTGGCGCTATTCTGCCGTCATCCGCAGGATCCCTTGCAGCGTGAACTGGCGGCGGCACTGGCGGCGTTTGGTCAGCTGCGCTGGCAGTGAGATATCGAATAGTCGTCAGTGGAAAATAACGCAGCAGGCTGAACCCGCGTTTGTCAGATTAAGAGCTTGTTCATTTTGCAGGAGCCTCTGATGCCTATTTCCCTTTCGCCGAGTCGCCGTGATTTCCTTGGACAAAGCGTTCGCTGGACCGCCGCTGGCGGCCTGCTGGCCGCCGGTCTCGGTCAGGCCAGTGCCGCCACATCCTCATCTCTGACCGCCCTCAACCCCGACCCGTCCGCTGCCCTGCCACAGCAGGATCACTACCTGCTGCGCAATGTGCGGCTGGAGGAGGGCTTTATCCGTGAGGATGACGAAATCGTCGCAACCCGGACCGGTCTTTACGACATCAGCGTGCGCGACGGCAAAATTGACCAGCTGACACCCGCAGGCCAGGGCGACAGATCGCTGCCGTCGTGGGATGCGCAGGATGCCCTGCTGCTGCCCGCCACTCAGGATATGCACATCCACCTCGATAAAACCTTCTACGGTGGCCCGTGGCAGGCGCCGCGTCCGCGTCAGGGCAAAACCATCATGGATATGATTGCGCGCGAACAGGTGCTGATTCCGCAACTGCTGCCGCACTCCCAGGCGCGCGCCGAAGGATTGATCGCCCTGCTGCGCGCCAAAGGCACCACCCGCGCCCGTAGCCATTGCAACATCGATCCGGTCAGCGGCCTGAAGAGCCTGGAACATCTGCAGGCAGCACTAGCCCGTCATCCGGACTTTCCCTGCCAGATTGTCGCTTTCCCGCAGCACGGTCTGCTGCACTCGCAGGTCGATGGGCTGATGCGTGAGGCGATGCAGCACGGCGTTGAGTATGTCGGCGGACTCGATCCCACTAATGTCGATGGCGCGATGGAGAAGTCGCTGGATGCGATGTTCCGGATTGCGCTCGACTACCAGCGCGGCGTGGATATACATCTGCATGAGACCTCACCGGCTGGCGTGGCGGCGATTCAGTATATGATCGACACCGTAGCGGAGAATCCGGTGCTGAAAGGCAAAGTCACCCTCAGCCACGGTTTCGCACTGGCGACCCTGAGCGGCAGTGCGCTGGATAAGATGATCGAAGGGCTGGCGGAGCAGCAGTTCAGCGTCGCCTCCACGCTGCCGATCGGTAAGCTCATCATGCCGATTCCGCAATTGCAGGCCGCAGGCATAAAGGTGATGACCGGCACCGACAGCGTCATCGATCACTGGTCCCCGTTTGGCACCGGCAGCATGCTGGAAAAAGCGAATCTCTATGCGCAGCTCTATCGCGGCTCGGATGAGTTCTCGCTGTCGCGGGCGCTGGCGATCGCCACAAACGATCGGCTGCCGCTCTCTGCCCAGGGTGAACGCCAGTGGCCCGCGCAGGGCGATGAAGCGAGCATGATGCTGGTCGCGGCGAGCTGCTCCGCCGAGGCCGTGGCGCGAATCTCGCCCGTCGTCGCGACCTTCTCGCGCGGTAAACCGGTCTTTGCGCTGGCCACGGCCTGACACAGCAAAACCGCATAGGGGTTCACAGACGACCACCTGACGTGAAGCGATGGAAGCCACCGCCCGTTCCACAGCGCCATACTCAATTGGCCGCGAGCCCCCGGCCCCCAAAAACAACAGAGCCTCCACAAGGGAGGCTCTGCATTTACCTGAGCGGAGTGCGTGTTATGCGCTTTTGGCCCATTTATCGTTCGACATTAGTTCCATTGCCAGCGCGTATAAGCGACGATCTTCCTGATCACAGGGCTCATCTTCCGCATAACACGCAATCATCGAAGCGATCTTATCAGCAGATAAGCTCTCTCCGTGAATATGCAGTGTCAGTACGGCGCGGCCTACTATTTTAAGCACATTTTCATGTGGTCCCTGGATGCGATTACTCAATGCAAATACCCTCTACCGGTCGTTGTACCAGGAATATGGCGCGCTAAATATAAAGCAATTAGCTCACGATTTTTATCGGCACGGAGAGTGATATTTTTTAATGATTAATTCTATTACTGGAGTGATTATTAAGGAATCATCTGATTAACAATGAAATTAATATTTAAAAACGGCGACTTATAAAATAATGAATGGCCTTGATAAGTTATCCCTATGATATAAAAACCATTACAGCCAGCTAAACGATAAAAAAAAACCACCTTTCACCCGCAAACTTCAGTCTATTCCTAAGCCTTCTGGTGGATATAGTTTCATACTGCTAACCATCGAGGTTCCCGTTGCTGTCAGGCGTGCTTTCTGCCAGACTTGCCCCGCAATAATGCCCTACACTTTCAGCCTCAGAGGCCGCGCCCGTGACCGCTTTTTCTACCCTCAATTCGCTTCCCGACAGCCAGCTCGATAACCTGCGCGAGATGGGCTACACCAGCATGACGCCCGTGCAGGCCGCTACGCTGCCCGCCATTCTGCAGGGACGCGACGTGCGCGCGCAGGCGAAAACCGGCAGCGGTAAAACGGCTGCCTTTGGTATTGGTTTACTGCACCATATCGACAGCACCCGCTTTCAGACGCAGGCATTGATCCTCTGTCCGACCCGTGAACTGGCGGATCAGGTGGGTAACGTGCTGCGCCAGCTGGCGCGCTTCACCCGCAACATCAAAGTCCTCACCCTGTGTGGCGGACAGCCGATGAGCGCCCAGCGTGATTCGCTGGTGCATCCACCGCACATCGTGGTCGGCACGCCGGGTCGTATCCTCGATCACATCAGCCGCGAGAACCTCAAGCTGGATCAGCTCAAGACGCTGGTACTGGATGAAGCGGATCGGATGCTGGAGATGGGCTTTCTTAATGATATGGAAACGATCATTGAAGCGACGCCCGCCTCACGCCAGACGCTACTCTTTTCTGCTACCTGGCCCGACGGCATTACCGCCATCAGCACCCGATTCCAGCGCGATGCACTGAGCGTCGTGACTGAAGATGTCAGCGAACTGCCTTCAATCGATCAGCAGTTCTTTGAAGCCAGCCACAATGAAAAGCTGGGTCTGCTCATCGCACTGCTCGGCGATCGTCAGCCTTCATCCTGCGTAGTCTTCTGCAATACCAAACGTGAATGTGATGATGTCGCCGCAGCGCTTAACGCACGTGATATCAGCGCCCTGCCACTGCATGGCGACCTGGAGCAGCGCGATCGCGAACGCGTACTCATCCGCTTCGCAAACGGCAGCGGTCGCGTGCTGGTCGCCACCGATGTCGCCGCACGCGGACTCGACATCAAATCGCTGGCGATGGTGGTCAACTACCAGCTCGCCTGGGATCCTGAAATTCACCTGCACCGCATCGGTCGTACCGCTCGCGCTGGTGAACATGGCGTTGCCGTCAGCCTGGTCGCTGCCGATGAGATGGCGCGCGCCCATGCTCTGGAAGACTTCCTGCAACAGAAGCTGCCGTGGGTCTCTGCCAGCACGCTGAAAAAAGGCAGCAGCAAGCCGCTGCCAGCCGCCATGATGACGCTGTGCATTGATGGTGGCCGTAAAGCCAAGATACGTCCGGGAGATATTCTGGGTGCGCTGACGGGTGAAGCGGGTTATCGCGCGGATCAGATCGGCAAAATTGTCCTGACACCGACCCATGCCTACGTGGCGATTGAAGCGAACCACGCCAAAGCGGCACTGGTAAAACTCAAGCAGGGCAAAATCAAAGGCAAAACCTGCCGGGCGATTCTGCTGAAAGACTAAATAAAAACGGGCGAGGTCAAAACCTCGCCCGGTTTCTTATGGCTCTTCGATTTGAGTCACATGCAGAATGGTTTTATCCCCTTTGCCCTGTACCTTACCGCTGACGCGTACTTTGTCTTCTGCGGTGTAGGTTTTACCATCAAAGGTCTTCTTCGGTGCGATGATCGGTAACGTACCGGTGTTGTCGCGGAACTGATAGCGCTCGCCCTGCTCTTTCTTCACGATGTAACCTTCCAGCGTCACATACCCGCCCTGACGGAAATCGCGGATCTGATCAATATGCGTCTGACCGGTATCTTCTGAGCCTTTATAGCCCGCATCCTGCTTGTGCTGTGGCGGTGGCGTATCACCTGCTTTGTATCCGCCCTCTTCAGCAGACACACCCGCACTCATCATCACCAGCAACGACGCTAAAATCACTTTTTTCATTTCACACTCCTTTATTGGAAAGGTGTCCATGTTGAACCTTCAGGGTTAAGCCTGGCACAATAATTGGCGTCCGTTTTATTTCACCCTTCTCTTCTCACCTTTTTCCACTTGCTGCCGATAACCTGTTCACACCCTATTTCACCAGCTGCGTTAATGCAGAGGCAACCATGGATAATTTTCAGAAAGAGATCGATGAGAGAGCGAACCTCGCATTATCGAACAAGTTTGAGCTGCTGCTGTTTCGCTTAGGTTCCGATCAGCTGAAAGGCAAGTCTGAACTGTTTGGCATTAACGTCTTCAAGCTGCGTGAAATTGTGCCGATGCAGACCATCACTAAAGCTGCAGGTATGAATTCGCCGCTGCTGGGGATGGCCAGTATTCGTGGTCAGTTCATTCCGGTTATCGACCTGCCTGCCGTAGTGGGTTGTGTACCGGAAACCGGTCTTAACCTGCTGCTGGTCACCGAGTATGCCCGTAACACCCAGGCGTTTGCCGTGGAATCCGTGGACAACATCGTGCGCCTCGACTGGAGCCAGGTCCATACCGCCGAAGCCGGTATCGGCGGCCGCAACATTACCAGCATCGCCTGCCTGGACACTGACAAGCAGAGCAGCGAGCTGGCGATGGTGCTGGACGTTGAACAAATCCTGTATGACATCATCCCGTCGTCACGCGGCGTCGAGCCTGAAGCGGCCAAACCGCGCGACTTCAACTATCGCCCGGGTGCGGTAGCGATTGTGGCAGAAGATTCTAAAGTCGCGCGTCAGCTGCTGGAGCAGGGCCTGAAGAGCATGGGCATTCCGGCGCTGATGTTTAATACCGGCCTTGATGCCTGGGAAAAAATTAAGCTGATAAGCCAGGAAGTGCAGGCTTCAGGCGAGTCGATTCACGACAGAATTGCCCTGGTACTGACCGATCTTGAGATGCCCGAGATGGATGGCTTTACGCTGACCCGCAACATCAAGCGTGACCCGATTCTGAAAACGCTGCCGGTCGTGATTCACTCCTCACTTTCTGGCAGCGCCAACGAAGACCACGTGCGCAAAGTGGGTGCCGACGGCTATGTGGCGAAGTTTGAGTTGAATGAGCTTTCAGACGTGATTTTCAACGTCCTCGATACTGCCCGCTAAGCGAATGCGGGCCGCTAAGAATGCCCGCCGCGCTTTTACTTTTTAGACAGCGGAATCGCTGACCTGACCAGGAACTGACTATGCACATTGAAATTTTACCTGTTACGCCTGCACCGGCTACTCCTTCTCCTCAAAAGGTATTGCGTGGCCGTTTACGTCAGCTGGCCTGGATTAGCGCCGTCAGTTTAAGCGTTGCGTTCTGGGTAGGCCTCTACTTCTTAGTTTTCTGAATCCATTCATGTTTGTCTGGATCGGGCTGTCAGCATCACTGCTGACAGCCCTTTTTTTGGCCTGAATTTCGCCTCCGTTCATTTGTTAATCCTTTCTGATGCTTTTCACTGATTATTTATTCACGCAGCGTTATTACTTAAAAATTATTAAAGGTACAACTGCGTGCTCCGATAACTGTATGCGCGAGATCACCTTTTTGTCTGCGGCTGAGACTACAGACATCTGCAAGGCAGTGCGCACAACAGCAGGGAACGTTAACGTTGCTAACAAATTGATTAATAATAATACGGGGAAGAAAACATGGTCAGTATCAGGAATATGAAGGTCGGAATGCGGCTCGCAGCAGCCTTCGGTATTATTGTGACGTTACTGATAGTGATTGGCGTGACATCCATTACCAGAATTAACAGTATTAATACGGCGATCTCATCGATCGTTGACGATCGCTATGTGAAAGTACGACTGGCATTTGATGTGCGCGATGGCGTCAACGATCAGATCAAATACCTGCGCGGCATGGTGATCGACACAAATCGTCCGGAAATGAATGTGAAGCGTTATGGTCAGCTGGATGAAGCCACGCAACGCACTAACCGCGCACTGAAAAAGATCGAAGACATTCAGGTTACGGCGATAGGTAAGAAAAAGATCGCCGGTCTGCTGGAATCATCTCAGGCATTTGAAAAGGTGAAGGCCGAACTGATTACCCTGATCAAAGCGGGTAACTTTGATGCTGCCAGCTCCTATGTGCTGAAATCGATGACCGCTACCCAGAATAAATTTTTGCAGGATGCCGTGGATTTTGCCAATTCTCAGGACGCACAGCTGCGCACTGAAGGTCAGGGTATTGTGGAAAATGGTCAGTCTGCCATCTCCATCACGCTGATTTTCTCCGCCCTGGCGATTCTGGCCGCTATCATGCTGGGCTACTTCCTGACCCGTTCTATTGTCCGTCCGCTGGTTGCAGCGGTGGATGTTGCTGAACGCGTTGCCGCAGGCGATCTGAGTACCCAGATACAGGTGACCTCACGCGATGAAACCGGCGTCCTGATGCAGGCGCTGCAGAGGATGAACGACAACCTGCTGTCGATTGTCACCGAAGTGCGAACCGGCTCCGATACCATCGCGGTGGCGTCAAATCAGATCTCCAGCGGTAACCTTGATCTCTCAACCCGCACTGAACAGCAGGCGAGTTCACTGGAAGAGACCGCCTCTGCCATGGAGCAGATGACGTCGACCGTGAAACACAACGCCGATAACGCCCGTGAAGCGAATCACCTGGTTTCAACCACCACCAGCGTAGCGCGTGAAGGTGGCGTGGTGATGGAGAAGGTTATTGAGAAGATGGAAGCGATCGCCCTTTCCTCTCGCAAAATTGTCGACATCATCAGCGTTATCGACTCTATCGCCTTCCAGACCAATATTCTGTCTCTTAACGCCGCCGTTGAAGCGGCCCGTGCAGGTGAACAGGGTCGAGGCTTCGCGGTTGTGGCGAGCGAAGTGCGTAATCTGGCGCAGCGCTCAGCGTCAGCGGCCAAAGAGATTAAGGTTCTGATTGAAGATTCCGTCGCTAAAGTTGATGAAGGCAGCAAGCTGGTGACACATGCTGGTTCAACGATCGGTGAAGTGGTGAACAGCGTGCAGAGCGTGGCGAACATCATGAGCGAAATCACCATTGCCAGCAGCGAACAGAGCAGCGGCATCAATGAAATCAATCAGGCGATTACTCAGATGGAAGCCGTCACACAGCAGAACGCCGCGTTGGTTCAGGAAGCATCAGCCGCCTCTCAGGCTCTGCAGGATCAGGCAGAGCGTATGGCACAGGCGATGAGTGTGTTTAATACCGGCAAGCTCTCATTACAACCGGTTCTTCGCTAATCTTCTTCAACGGCCCGCTTCGGCGGGCTTTTTTTTGCCTGCTGCCAGACAGTGAATTGATTACAGGACGCTCACAGTGGGAGTCATACAGGTGAATAGAGGTAAACAGACAGGATGAGTGAGGGAGTTGGAGGTTGGAAAACGCAGAAACAAAAAAGGCCGCCAGAGGCGACCTTTCATTACTGTAAATGCAACAACGCTATAAAGCTCACTAGCCTTAATCAGAGAGCGCGAGGCTGGCTCTGAATTGCAATCCTTGCCAGATTCACCTGAATCACAGCAGATTTGCAGAAAATGCATTTCGCTCCATGCGGGTTGGCTCTTGTAACATCAAAATGTGATGTACGAAACTGTGAGCCATTACAGTGAGGACATTTAAAAGTAATTTTCAGTCCTTAGAGACCAACAACGTTCGCAGCAGCTGGGCCTTTGGCGCCATTTTCTACTGTGAATTCAACTTGCTGACCTTCATCTAATGAACGGAAATCGGTGCCCTGGATTGCAGAGAAATGTACGAATACATCTTTGCTGCCGTCTGCAGGAGAAATGAAACCGAAGCCTTTCTCTGCGTTAAACCATTTAACGGTACCGCGAATTTTGTTAGACATGCTTAAATCCTTAATATATCGAGCCTTCCGGCATAATGGCCTGAGAACAGATTTTAATCAGAACGTAAGAGAAGACTCAAAAAGAAGGGATGTCTCGCGACAAACTTAGAGATGAGAACTGCTTTGGTTACTTACTTTGATAGTGTCTGTTAATCAAACCGACGATTCATTAGGCCACACTTCTCACAGTGACGCAACTCCTAATTCAAATTAATCGCAATAAGCCTCCTGAAGAGGATGAAAGAACAAGGCTGTATCAGGGAAGCAGTCTGGCTTAACCATGCCCCACGGCTTGCTTACAGCATAGAGAGAAGCGGAGATAACTTCCGATCAAAAAAGGGCGAGGCCGAAGCCTCGCCCAAAACATGCCGATCATCAATCGTAGTAAGGAACCTTGCGGTCCACGCCGTTGATATTGATCAGCACAAAACCGGTCGGAGCGGTCTTGTTGGTCGGTGTACCCGCAGCGGTCGCGAGCGTCACCACCCCTTTTTCATTGGCACCGATACCCGCCAGTCCATTATGCATGCCGAAACGTGCTGCGGGTTTGAGGTTGCTGATATTAGTGATGTCCGCAACCACTGACATATCAGCCTGGAACAGCGAACAGGAACCGGTATCGAAGCGGGTCGGACCGGTGGTCTTCAGGTTGAACATGGTCTCGCCGCTGTTGGCTTTCAGCTTGACCCAGATGACGGCATAGGTGGTCCCTACCCGACCATAACGAATGTCCAGCACGGAAGGCTGTCCCATGTGGTACGCATCGGCCCAGACCGTCTCCAGTCGCTGCAGGTTGATCAGGGTTTTACCGGTGGCCGGCATATTGACCGGTGAACCGGCGGTGCCGGACGGCGTGGTGGCATCCGCTTTCCCGATCAGCTCCATCACCCATTGCTGGTTAGGCGCCGGGAAATAGAGCTGCCCCAGCCGATACCAGTTATCGGTCGCGGTGTTATTCACCACTTTATAGCCGCTGTAATAGCCAGCACGCAGCGAACCGGTCATGAATGTGCCGTAGTTCTCATCCCGACGATAGCCATATTCAAAGGTCGATAACCATTTGTTTCCGGCCACGTCATTGGTGATTTTCGCCCCCGCCTGCAGGTTGATATGACGCATCACCACGCGGGCATTGTTGAGATTGAGCGGCGTCGCGCAATCTTCAATGTTGAGCGTTTCAATGTTCCATCCACCGTCCGACAGATCACCCGGGTTAGTAGTGTGCTCAATCCAGACGTTGCGCATGACCCCCTGTGTGACGCGTGGCATATAGAGCGTGGCGTCCCCATAGCCCGACTGGAAGTTGGCATTACACAGCTCAATCGCAGTTGAGTGGTCCCAGTTCCCCTTCGGTGTATTTGACCAGCCAACATCAAACACGCGCGAATAGGTACTGGAGCTGTAGATCTGATCGAATTTACTGTCGAGCGTATCCTGCAGCTTAAAGACGGTTCCGCCGGTGCTTTGCGCCTTGAAGCAGAAGATATTGACGATCTGACCGCCGACAATCGTATTTTCGAAGAACGGCTGAACGTTGCTGCACTGTTCAGGCGTGACGGTGACTTTGAGAGTGGTGTCGACCGTCCCGGCGTTGGCCTGCCCGTGCCAGCAGATACCTTTAATGACGATTTTGCGCGCCATAACCTTAAACACCGGATTAGCGCTTTTGTCAGAGACAATGGTGGTGCGCGGTGACGATCCGAGCTCGATATCATCCCCTGCGATACCAAAAAACGGCAACTCCGTATCGGTGAGATCGATGGGTGAAATCAGGAAGCGGCCACCCGGAAAACGCACCGGCATCGCTTTCGCATAGGTGTTGTAGGTCTGCGTCCATGCCAGCATCCGCTTAAAGGCATCGGTGTCATCAGTCACGCCATCCCCTTTCGCGCCAAAGTGCAGGACATTCACTTCAGCCGGATCGTTGATAGTGCGCTTCCAGTAGAAACCGTTGCCCACCGCCACCGTACCACCATCATCCTTCAGCGTGGTGGTGCTGAGGAAACCGACAAAGTTAGCGCCGCCACGGAAGCCGGAATCTTTGTCGTAATAGCGTTTAAGGATTGCGACCTCACCTGATTTTGGTGGGACAGTGGTACGCAGCTCAGCAAAAGAGTTAACTTCAATCATAGAATCCTCCTCAGGATCACAGAGATATCGCGCTGAAATCAGCGCACTACTTAGCCGCAGCCGGATGGCCGCAAAGGGAGTCCCACATGTCGTTGTGGGTGTTGATGGCGCGCACCGTACGAACGTCCATTTTTTTCGCGTCATCGCCGTAGGTATAAAGAGGGGAAAAAAGTACGCAGGCAGAGTCGGTAATCGCGACCGGCTCAGGGTTTGTTGTATTTCGACTGCTGCAGCTTGTCGCGAGCAGCAGCGTCATCAAGGCTATGGTTGTCGGTCGCCACACGGGTAGCCTCCTCGCGGTTGTGTTGTTGCTGTTGCGCCACCGCGCTAACGCGGGAGGCCTCCTGTTGCGCGTTATCGACGTCAGAACGCGCTTTTTGCTGCACTTTGCCGATTTTCTTGCCGCCAAAATAAGTGGCACCCAGCGCCGCAAGGACGCCAGCCAATGCGGCCAGCCAGTGCCAGCTGCCGCCCAGTAAGGTGGTAATCAGAGTCATGGTTTCGCTCCTTCCGCCTGCTCCTTCGCGTTGAGCAGGTTTTTCTGTCGAACAAACTGGGCAATTACCCCCATCGCCACCATGAACGCGCCCACCAGGCCGAGGTAGTTGTGTGGCAGAATCGATTTCACGTCCTCCGGCAGCACATTCCAGGCATCCACGGCGGCAGAAGGAAACGACTGCGCCCAGGCGCTGAGCATGGAACCCAGCGACGCGAGCCAGACAGACCAGGTTTTGAAGAGCAGGCGGGCATGAGAGACAAACTGCAGAGTGGTAAAACGCTGCAGCAGCAGCAGAATGATGATGGCCGTCAACACGGCGACGAGAAACATGAGCCATCTCATAGCAGCCCCCTGTAAATCGCATAGGTTCCGGTGCGCATCATCTCCGCATGACGACGGGCGCGGCCCGGCGTCTGACGCGCCCAGAGGCTATTCATCATCGCGTCAGCCGCATCACTAAACTGTTCAGCGGCGATGGCGGTGAGCATGTTTTTGAACTGCAGGACGCCCTCGACGCCCAGCTGATAGGTCATGCTCAGCAACACATCGGTGCGGGCGTCGTTGCACTTCGTCAGCGCAGTGCGCAGCAGGTCTCTGCTCTGCATCTCCTGAACTTTGTTTTCAAGAATGCACTGCTTCCAGACATCACCGACGCGCCGCGGCACGCGGAAGGTGTAATTACTCAGCGATGCCCCCTTTGGCCCGATGCGGATGCCACCCGCCACCGTGGGAAAACCCAGCGTGTCGAGATAGGGCGTATCCACATACCCCTCTTCAAAATTCAGTACTGCGATGATCTGGCTCATAACGACTCCTCAGTGACGAGTTAAGGCAATTCAGCCTTGTGAAAAGAAATACATAACGCCTGCTGATCATTACGATGTCCGGTGCAGCAGGAGGCCTTACTGACCCTGCAGCAAAACTGAACAGTAATTCAGCAGATTGCGCCCAGTGGGAGCTGGAGATAACGAAGAGTTAGCCGGAACGGAAAAAAACGCTTTCTTCGCGTTTCAGCTCACCGCGTAGAGGTGAACATGTGGAAGACAGCAATTGTCGAAACTGGGTGTTTCCTGACTGGTAACGCGGGGTGCAGTGATTGCGCGATCAACGCGCGGGGCGACCTGACGCTGGCAGATTTGCTCTGCACGTCTCAGGGTGGGTGTTTCAGCTGGAAAGTTCAGGGCCTGGTCGATGCTCTGTTGCAGGCTGCTGAGAGGTTGGCGCCGCCGATGGCGACGAGTACGTGCGTTGCCCATAAAAACGCTTTTGCCATAGTGAATTATCGCCATAACTCCTCCTGTGAATGAGTATTTGGCGATGGGGTGGCAGGCGCGAGCTTTCGGCGAACCGAACGGGCCCGAATGTCGCATATTGCGATCGCACGCTCGCCGCCCGACTGCATCAGCAGTCAGGTGGAAAGTAAGCGAGGGGAAATAAACGGCATCTGACGACGCTGCATTTTGCGCATCCACCCCATCCCAAAGTTCACTGACTTTTGGGTGGTATGATTCGCGCTTGTGCAGCGCCTCAATTGTTTAAGAGCGGGTCATCCCTGAAAAGAACTGCGTCGTTCATCCATATCCAAATTATTAACAGGTTCTTATGCTTTATCAAACACTGTTGGTTAATTTTTTATTTACCGCTGGTTAAATTTATGAATTTATGCCGATTATTTTTTTGCAGGCCCTCTGCTAAAAGCGCCAGAAGCGGCCTTAGCCGAGGATTTGATAGTGACGCGCCTGACTCATGATCACTTTTGCCAGTACCTTCAGGCTGGTGACGTCATCATGATTGAGATACCAGGTTTCATAGCGTTTATTGTCTGATATTACAGCAATTTTCTTATGCTGCAGCTGCAGGCGCTTGAGGTAGAGTTGTTCATCGAGGGTAAAAATATAGATGCCGTCACCGTCGAACATCCGCACACTGATGTCTACAAACAGCTGATCGCGCGGTGCAAAGGTGTCGGCCATAGAGTCGCTGTTAATCGCGATTAACCGGATGTTTTCCGCCGGGCGACCGTTGAACAGCACCCGCGCCTCATCCAGACCATATTCGATCGCCTGGATGGTCTCGACAAACTCATCACGCGCGGGCATTCCCACAGCGCTGCGCTGACCAATGTCGAGACTATCAACCCGAAACACATTCTTTTGACCGGTGAGTGGACTTAGTGTCACCGGCTCAGCAGGTTGTTCCATACCGTACTGCAGCCACTCTACCCTGACGCCCAGCAGCTGGCTAAGAGCCAGTAAATTGCCGCCATCAGGAACGGACTGCGCGTTAAACCACTTCCATACTCCCGGCGTTGAAATTTTACAGCCTTGCTGCTGGAGGGCCCTGGCAACCTGTTTGTTTCGTCCATGTCCGACAATGCCGGCACTCTCACAGGCCGCTATCAGCCTGGCAGTGAAAGCTTGTCTTGTACTTTCTTTTTTAACCATTAGTTAATAATCAGCCATAGAAGAGATACTGGATGTTATTTTCATTATTGCTACCAGTTCATTTTATATTACCGCTCGTTTACTACCTAACCGCTTTATCAAGCATTCCTGATATTCATTATCCGCTTCAGCCTGCGGCTGACCAAAAAATATTGCCTCAGGCCGCTGGCGGCCCCGGTTTTCAGGAATGTTCCGTAAGAAATTGCGTGAATATCCGCCAGCATAATGGCCAGCGGTGGCCGGTGTTGAACGGAAATGAATCTGATGCGCAGAAAACTCTATCTTTCACTGGTCCGGAAAATGGCGCTAAAAAAAACGGGAGTCTGTGAAAGACTCCCGCTTTGTTAAAAATTATCGTCGTTATGGGCGGAGCGTATCGTCGCCCCATGCTATCCACTTATAGGTGGTCAGCGCCTCTAATCCCATCGGTCCGCGGGCGTGCAGTTTCTGGGTACTGACCGCCACTTCAGCGCCCAGACCAAACTGTCCGCCATCGGTAAAGCGGGTGCTGGCGTTGACATAGACGGCTGAGGAGTCGACCTGACGGACAAAGCGCGCGGCGTTGCGGGTGTTGCGTGTCAGGATCGCATCCGAGTGCTGAGTGCCGTGGGTACGGATGTGATCGATCGCCTCATCCATATTCGCCACTAATTTGACGTTGAGATCCAGCGACAGCCACTCATCATTGTACTGCTGCGGATTAACCGGTTTCACCGCGGCCGGGCCTTTTTGCAGCTGCGCCAGCACGTTGCTGTCAGCATGCAGCGGGATCCCTTCCTGCGCCATACGCGCGCTGAAAGCTGGCAGGAAACGCTCGGCCATCGCCTGATCCACCAGCAGCGTTTCCAGTGAGTTACAGGCGCTCGGACGCTGTTTCTTGGCATTGACGATCAGATCAAGTGCCGGTTCGATCTCCATCGTCTCATCAATGTAGATATGACAGACGCCGATCCCGCCGGTAATCACCGGAATGGTGGAGTTTTCCCGACACAGCTTGTGCAGCCCGGCGCCGCCACGCGGGATCAGCATATCGACGTAGCGATCCAGCTTCAGCAGCTGATTCACCAGTTCACGATCCGGGTTTTCAATCGCCTGCACAATAGCCACCGGTAAACCGTGCTGCTTCAGGGCGTTCTGAATGACCCGAACGGTGGCCGCATTGGTACGCCAGGTCTCTTTGCCGCCGCGCAGAATAGCGGCATTGCCGGTTTTCAGGCACAGACTGGCGACATCAACCGTGACGTTGGGACGTGCCTCATAAATCACTGCAACAACACCTAATGGCACGCGGCGACGTTCAATGCGGAGGCCGCTGTCGAGCTGGCCGCCGTCGATTAACTGCCCCACCGGATCGGCCAGCTGGCAGACCTGGCGCACATCGCTGGCGATGCTGCTGAGGCGTTGCGGATTGAGTGTCAGCCGGTCTAACAACGCGGCGCTCATACCGTTCTGACGCGCATCGGCTAAATCCAGCTCGTTAGCCGCCAGAATGTCTGCGCTCTCCGCCTCCAGACGGTCGGCGATGGTCATCAGAACCTGATTCTTCTCTGCCGTCGACAGATCGGCCACGGTGTAAGCTGCGGCACGCGCCGCTTTTCCCATCTCTTCAAGCATTGTCCGCTCCTTAACTGACGATCATGTCGTCGCGGTGAACCGCCACCGGGCCGTATTCATATCCCAGGATCTCGCTGATCTGCTGGCTGTGATGACCGGCAATCATCCGCATCGCATCACTGTTATAACGAGAGACGCCGTGAGCGATATCCCGGCCCTGCAGGCTGCGGATACGGATCACTTCACCGCGCGAGAAATTCCCCTGGATCGCCCGGATCCCTTTCGGCAGCAGCGAACTGCCGCGTTCGATGATAGCCGCCAGCGCACCGTCATCGACGGTGAGTTCACCCGCCGGTGGTGCACCGAAAATCCAGCGTTTACGGTTCTCCAGCGGCGACTGCTGCGCATGGAAGCGCGTGCCGACCGGCTTGCCGTCAATCACATCGCTGATCACACCGCTGCGACTGCCCGAAGCGATGATCACGTCAATACCAGCGCGGCAGGCAACATCCGCCGCCTGAAGCTTGGTCGACATTCCGCCGGTGCCGAGACCCGATACGCTGTCGCCTGCCAGGGCGCGCAGCGCATCATCAATCACATGGACGTCACTGATTAGCTCAGCCTCAGGATTATTACGCGGATCGGCGGTGAAGAGCCCTTGCTGATCGGTCAGCAGCAGCAGCTTGTCGGCCCCGCCGAGCATCGCCGCCAGCGCCGAGAGATTGTCGTTGTCGCCCACTTTGATTTCAGCAGTGGCAACAGCATCGTTCTCATTGATGACCGGCACAATGTGGTTATCCAGCAGCGCACGCAGCGTGTCGCGGGCATTGAGGAAACGTTCGCGATCTTCCATGTCGGCACGGGTCAGCAACATCTGACCAATATGGATGCCGTAGATGGAGAAGAGCTGTTCCCACAGCTGAATCAGACGGCTCTGCCCCACCGCAGCCAGCAGCTGCTTTGAGGCGATGGTCGGTGGCAGTTCAGGGTAGCCCAGATGTTCGCGTCCAGCGGCCATTGCGCCAGACGTAACGATCACAATGCGGTGGCCTGCGGCATGCTGCTGCGCGCACTGACGAACCAGTTCCACCATGTGCGCCCGATTCAACCGGCGAGAGCCGCCGGTGAGAACGCTGGTACCCAACTTGACCACTAAGGTCTGACTGCCACTCATATTTCCTGCCGTAGTGAAAAATTTTTACGAAAGGACGTTTTAACAGGAGTCGATACGGAAGCCAACAGCCAGCGGGGGAAAAGCACGAAATTACGCGGACAAGGGCGTAGACCAAAAGTTCAGCCTTAACAAGAAATCACGAAAAGTGTCATAAAAACTTCATCGCCAGCGGGTAAAAAGTCCGTGTTTTACAAAAACTTTCATTTATTTACGGCGTTCACATTGGGATTGATAGCAAATGAAGAAAAGCACACTGGCCATGCTCCTCTCCACGCTGACGCTGGCTTCTGCCGCGCAGGCTGCCGAAATCTATAACAAAGATGGCAACAAGCTGGACCTGTACGGCAAAGTTAAAGCTGAGCACTACATCAGCGATAATGCCAGCACAGATGGTGACAAGTCCTATACCCGTATCGGCTTTAAGGGTCAGACACAGATTAACGACCTGATGACCGGTTATGGTCAGTGGGAATATCAGTACAACGTTAACAACTCCGAAGGCAGTGACGCCAACAACGGCAACAAAACCCGTCTTGGGTTTGCCGGTCTGAAATTCTCGCAGTACGGTTCGGTAGATTACGGCCGTAACTACGGCGTGCTGTATGACGTGGAAGCCTGGACCGACGTGTTCCCGGAATTCGGCGGTGACGGTACTGCCCGTTCTGATAACTTTATGACCCAGCGTGCCACCGGCGTCGCAACTTATCGTAACAACAACTTCTTTGGTCTGGTCGATGGCCTGAAGTTTGCGCTGCAGTATCAGGGCAAGAACGACGCTTCCAGCGCCAACACCCGTACTGACATTAACCGTCAGAATGGAGACGGTTACGGTGCCTCACTCGGCTATGCCCTGGGTGATTCCGGTGTGAGCCTGATGAGTGCCATCACCTCATCTGACCGCACCAACCAGCAGCAGGCACGCGCCTATGGCGGCGGTGACCGTGCAGATTCCTGGGGTGCAGGCGTGAAGTATGATGCTAACAGTGTCTACCTGGCCGCAATCTATACCGATACCCGCAACATGACGCCAATCAGCGGCACCAACCGTACCACTGGCGCTGCCGTCGCGGGCGCAGCCAACAAGGCGCAGAACATCGAACTGGTGGCGCAGTATCAGTTTGATTTCGGCCTGCGTCCGTCAATTGGCTACGTACAGACCAAGGGCAAAGATATCGAAAACGGTATCGGCGATGCGGATCTGGTGAAATATATCGATGTGGGCGCGACCTACTACTTCAACAAAAATATGTCAGCCTTCGTTGATTACAAAATCAACCAGTTGTCTGACGACAACGCGCTGTCGCTTAACAACGATGACATTGTCGCGATGGGTGTGACTTACCAGTTCTGATGTCAGGCTCGCAAACCGGGCAGATTTGGAGCTGGCAGCAACGCATAAATTCAACACGCAGGGAACACGGTCAGAAGAGGAAAGCGTCCCGCGCCAGGACGGCGCGGGCCGAGCGTGCCATGGATGGCGGCTTTTGCGTCTTTCCGATCTGACCGTGTTCTCTGCGAAGGCTCGATCCAACAGCGGGTCAGACTTCAACAAAAATGGCGAGTTTTTAAACTCGCCATTTTTTTCGTCTTTATTTCACTGCACTACCCTATCAGGCGCTCAGCTTCACCGGTTTCTCATCGAAATCGCTGGCTGGGATCAGATCCAGCTCGAACTCTTTCAGCATCGCTTTCAGACGGGTATGGAAATTCCGTAAGGTCTCTTCCACGCGCGCCGTGTTCTCTTTGCCTTTGATATTTGACACCGACCAGTCACCCTCTTTATCGAACAGACCGATATGGTAGACATAGGTAAAGTGGTCAGCCTGTGCTTCCAGCTCCATCCACCAGCCCCAGAACTCACGCAGCTCCGGTGCAGGTTTCACATTAACGCAGGCAGCCAGGCAATCGAAGAAGAACCGGGTTTCGCCACATTTCCCATCGCGAATATAAGGCCCAAGCTCCGTAAAGCGCTTAAGCAGGCGACTGCGGGGATGACCACTTGGTAACGTCATGCTGATTCTCCATAGGTTTTGACCGCTATACAGTCTTGATTTTCCGGGCGTCCGTCCAGCGCGACGTCGCGCCGCAGGGGCCAGATCACGTCAGGTTTCGCCTGGCGGCCGCCCGGAAGAATTCCGCTACTAGTTGTAGCAAATACTGTAAATTTTGCCAGTTACCTTTTTAAACGCTTCTCCAGCCAGTCGCAAATTTCATTCAGCGCCTTGTCGAAACTGGCCATCATCGGCTTCACCGGAATCAGCAACGCTTTGCCGTCTGAGGAAGAGTTCGCGATCAGCTTGCTCTCCTCTTCCGGGCTGAAGAGATCGTTCTGCCAGTAGCCCGACAGCATCGGCGTTGGCGTCCGGCGGCCCAGCAATCCCTGGGTCTTAAGCGAATATCGATTGAGTTCGGTGCGCAGCGCGCTGTCGGAGGCGGTTGCCATGCCCAGCCGGCTCGCCAGCATATCCATGTACATATCCGGGATCTCATCCTGCAACGCCGTCTGCGTCAGCAGCGCATGCACAATCGGGCCAAGACAAGCCACGCCGCGCAGCCGCTGCGATTCCAGATAGGCCAGACGCACCGCGACGTTCGCGCCGAAGCGATAACCAAACGCCGCCACGCGGGTATGGTCAACCCAGGGCACATTGGCCAGATCGCGCAGCACCTGCTGATGCAGAAAACTGGTGTCCTGATTCAGCGTCCATTTCACCGAGTTACCCACGGACGGCACATCAATGGTCAGCATCGCAATGCCGCGCGGCGCAAGGTAATCATGGAACAGGCGGTAGTGATCGCTCTGTAACGAGTCGAGCGCACCGCAGAACAGCACGGTGGGATAAGGGGCTTCCACGTCAGGCGGCATGTGCAGAAAGCCGCTGACCGGGCTGCCGCCAGGGATGGCAAAGGTCAGCGGTTTCAGCTCGCCTGGCAGCCGTTGTGTGGCCTCTTCATAGGCGCGGTTCGCCAGCGTCTGTGCCTGGTCAGCCAGCTCATCCCCTTTGATGTAGGGATAGGCAGCGACACTATAGAGATGTGCAGCGTGAAGCCAGTAGTCGCCCGCCTCAATATCGTCGGTGGTCTCCAGCGCTTTCTGCTGCCAGATGCCCGCCTGTTTGCACCATTCGAAATGCCAGTTACCGCCGCGGAAACCGATCACGGTGTCGAGCAGCGCCTCATCGGTATGCTCAACGTTACTGATGGCGATACGCGCCAGCACTTCGCTGATCTCCTGCGGCGTCAGGCCGCGCCATGTCCACATCAGCTTATTCAGCATGCGATACCAGCCGCGCTGGCTGTCACCATCCAGGGCAGAGTGGACATCCGGGGTTGCGTGATGATGGCGGCGAACCAGGGAAGAGGTTTCAGGATGTTTAAAGCGCGGCTTGAATAGCTCCTCGCTGAGATTTTTGCTCGACATACTCACTTCTCCTGCAACAGAACGGCAATGGCTAAGTGTACTGTACGGCAATTCGGGGTGCGAGGCTCAGAAAGCACAACGCCCGGAAAACCGGGCGTTGTCTGATGTGTATCAATCAGTTTTTTACAATCGGCGGGATGTAAACCACGCCCATATCCCACGGCTGTTCGATCCAGGTATCCTGCGGAATATCGACGATATAATCATCAACCAGTGAGCAACCGGCTGGTTTAGCGAAAATGGTGCAGAAACGCGCTTTCGGGTACATCTCGCGGATTGCCTGGGCGGTGCCGCCGGTATCGACCAGGTCATCGATCACGATAAAGCCTTCGCCGTCGCCTTCTGCGCGCTTCAGGACTTTCATTTCACGCTGATGATCGTGGTCATAGCTGGAGATGCAGACGGTATCAACGTAGCGGAGTCCCAGTTCACGTGCCAGCAGCGAAGCCGGTACCAGACCGCCGCGGCTCACCGCGATAATGCCTTTCCACTGTTCAACAGGAAGCAGGCGCTGGGCCAGTTTGCGGGCATGAATCTGAAGCATGTCCCAGGTAACGACGTATTTTTCGCTCATAAATAGAAATCCCAGCCAACCGAGGTGGCGTAAAAATGTGCAACGGGGAAAAGGTTGCGCGAGATTATAAGGAGTTGACGCACTAAAAACCAGCACCCGCGCGCTGGTTGCGGCTTTTTAGCGCGACTGAGAGCGCACCCGGTAAAAAACAGTGATATTCTCAGGCCTGGCTCGTCAGATTCTCTGACGGCGATTTTTCACTGGAAACTCGCGATGTCCGGCCTCGCCGGTACACTGACACAGGAGACCTGTCGTGTCTGAATTGTCTCAACTCTCTCCACAGCCGCTGTGGGATATTTTCGCTAAGATCTGCTCGATTCCCCATCCCTCTTTTCACGAAGAAGCGCTGGCGAACTACATCACTGGCTGGGCTAAAGAGCAAGGCTTCTGGTGTGAGCGCGATCAGGTCGGCAACATCCTGATTCGTAAGCCTGCCACCGCAGGCATGGAAAACCGTACCCCGGTCGCGCTGCAGGCGCATCTGGATATGGTGCCGCAGAAAAATAACGACACCGTTCATGACTTCACCAAAGATCCGATTCAGCCGTGGATTGACGGCGAATGGGTGAAAGCGCGCGGCACCACGCTGGGCGCGGACAACGGCATCGGTATGGCTTCTGCGCTGGCGGTACTGGCTGACAACAGCCTGACGCATGGCCCGCTGGAAGTGCTGCTGACCATGACTGAAGAGACCGGCATGGATGGCGCTTTCGGTCTGCAACCCAACTGGCTGCAGGCTGAGATCCTGATCAACACCGACTCCGAAGAAGAAGGTGAGATCTACATGGGTTGTGCAGGCGGTATCGACTTCGTCTCCTCCCTGCCGCTGACCCGCGAAGCCGTGCCTGCTGAGTTCCAGACCCTGAAGCTGACGCTGAAAGGCCTGCGTGGCGGTCACTCCGGTGCCGATATTCACATGGGCCTCGGCAACGCCAACAAACTGCTGGCGCGCTTCCTGGCGGCCCACGCGGCTGAACTGGATCTGCGTCTGCTGGCCTTCAGCGGCGGTACGCTGCGCAATGCGATCCCGCGTGAAGCCTTCGCAACCGTGGCGGTCGAAAGCCACAAAGCGGATGCGCTGAAATCAGCGGCCGCGCACTTCCTGAGCGCCATCAAAAACGAGCACGGCATCAAAGAGCCGAACATCGCTCTGGTCACCGAGCCGCTGGCGCATCAGGGTGATGCCCTGAGCACTGACAGCCGCGATCGCTTCCTGAATCTGCTGAACAGCACGCCAAACGGCGTGATCCGCAATTCAGACGTGGCGAAAGGCGTAGTCGAAACCTCACTGAACATCGGTGTGGTGACGATGGAAAACGATCACGCAGAAATCAACTGCCTGATCCGTTCGCTGATCGACACCGGCCGCGATTATGTGGTGCAGATGCTGACTTCGCTGGGCCAGCTGGCCGGCGCGCAGACCAAAGCGAAAGGCGGCTACCCAGGCTGGCAGCCGGATGCGGACTCCGCCATCATGGCGCTGACCCGTCAGACCTATATCGCGCTGTTTGATAAGACTCCGAACATTCAGGTGATTCACGCCGGTCTGGAGTGTGGTCTGTTCAAAAAGCCTTATCCGGACATGGATATGGTATCGATTGGGCCGACCATCACCGGGCCGCACTCGCCTGATGAGCAGGTTCACATCGAAAGCGTTGGCCTTTACTGGAAACTGCTGACCACCCTGCTGAATGTGGTGCCAGAAAAGTAATTCTGTCACAAAAAAAGTAACCAGGCTCCGGCCTGGTTTTTTTATGCCTGCGACTTTTCACCAGCATAATTCGCTGCCTTTTCCGCGCTTTCCCCCACTATTCCGCCACTTTCCCGCGCTTCGCTGGTCACAGCCGCCATTATGTCCAGATGTCTGGATGGCTAATAAGATTTCGTGCTAGCTTATGCGCTTTCGGCTGTTGCCGCGCCTGAAGGTTCAGGAAAAAATGCGGCCAGTGTTTCTTCAGGAGAGTCATCACATGCCGGGGTTAAACTGCCTTGAGATGCGTAACATCTCCATCGCTTTTGGCGGGTTTGCCGCGCTATCGTCGGTGGATTTCCGCAGCGAGGGCCATTCGGTTCACGCGCTGACCGGCGCTAACGGCGCGGGCAAGTCTACGCTGATGGCGATCCTTTCCGGCGCGCACAGCCACTACAGCGGTGAGATCCTGCTGGATGGTGAGCCGGTCACTATCCGCACGCCGCGTGATGCAAAACAGCTGGGTATCCATCTGGTTCAGCAGGAAGTGGATGTCGCCCTGGTGCCGCAGCTCAGCGTGGCGGAAAACATTCTGCTGGATCGGCTGGCAGAGCCAGGCCACCGCTATCGCTGGGGCGAGATCCGCCGTCAGGCGCGGACCCTGCTGGCGCAGCTCGATGTGGCGCTGGACGTCAACCGGCTGGTGGAGCGCTGCACCCTGGCGGAGAAACAGCAAATTCTGCTGGCACGGGCGCTGTCGCATCACTGCCGCTTCCTGATTCTGGATGAACCCACTGCCCCACTGGATCAGCACGAAAGCGAGCGGCTGTTTGCCGTGGTGCGTCGCCTGAAGGCCAGCGGCATAGGCGTGGTGTTTATCTCTCACCGTATCCATGAACTCAAAGCGATCTGCGATCAGCTAACGGTGCTGCGTGATGGCCGTCTGATTGAAACCGGCCCGATGGCGGCGCTGAGCGGCGAACAGATCGTAGAGAAGATGCTGGGCCATCAACTGACCGATATCTTCCCGGCCCGCCGTGCGCAACAGGCACAGCCGCTGCTGCTGGCGGTGGAAGGACTGCACGATGAGCAGCTGCTGCAGGATATCTCGCTGCGGCTGCACAAAGGCGAAATCCTGGGGATTGCCGGACTGGCCGGTGCCGGCAAAACCGAACTCTGCAAAGCACTGTTTGGTGCCAGCAAAAGCCGCGTCAGTCGCGGTGAGCTGCACGGTCAGCCGTGGCAGCCCCGTTCGCCGCACGACTCCGTCAGTCGCCGCATGGCGCTGGTGCCGGAGGAGCGGCGCAAAGAGGGGATCTTTATTGATGAGTCGGTGGCGATGAACCTCAGCGTCAGCGCGGACGACAGCTTTTCGCGCTGGAGCCTGTTCAGGCATCGCCAGGCGTGGCGCTGGGCGGAGCAGGTTATTCAGCAGTTACAGGTGCGCACCACCGGCCCGGCACAGACACTGCGCCGCCTTTCCGGCGGTAACCAGCAGAAGGTGGCGATTGGCAAATGGCTGCGCAACAACGCTGACGTACTGATTTTCGATGAGCCAACCAAAGGCGTCGATATCAAAGCCAAAACCGAGCTGTTCACCCTGATCGACAACCTGGCGCGCGAAGGGAAAGGCATCATCTACGCGTCGGGTGAATTTTCTGAACTGGTCGGCTTATGCGACCGGATTTGCGTGCTCTGGGACGGACGCATTGTGGCCGAACTGGCTGCGCGCGACGTCACCGAAGAGACGCTTTTGCTCTATTCCACCGGAGGAACCCCTGCGTGAGCAGCAAAGAAACCAGCCTGAATCTGACCCCCTCGCCGTGGCGTCACCAGTTGTTCGACTTTCTCTATAAATGGGGCATGTTGCTCACGGTGGTGATCCTGATCGCCGCCTTTGGCCTGGCCTCCGACAGCTTCCTTGAACCCAACAACATCATCAACATTCTGCGATCGATTGCCATTGTGACGGTGATTGCAATTGGCGTGTCGATCTCCCTGACCGTGGGCGGTTTTGATCTCTCGGTCGGCTCGACCGCCTCGCTGGCCAATGCGTTAGTGATTTCGCTGTTTGTCTGGTACGGCTTCGGCACGACGACCGCAATCGTGATCACCCTGGCGCTCTGCACCCTGGTCGGGCTGTTTAACGCCTTCCTGATTGTGATCCTGCGCATCCCCGACATGCTGGCGACGCTGGCAACCCTGTTTGTGATTCAGGGGGTGGCGATGACCTACAGCTTTGGCGGATCGATCACCGAGAACATGGTGCTGCCGAGCGGTGATATGGCGGAAGGTACCATTCCGGCCACGTTTGGCCTGCTCGGGCAGGTGCCGACCATCGTCATTATCATGCTGGTGGTGACCGTCGCCGCGCAGCTGGCGCTGTCGCTGACCAAACATGGTCGGCGGATGTATGCGCTGGGCGGTAATCCGGAAGCGGCGCGCCTCTCCGGCATTCGTACTACCCGCTATCGGGTGCTGGCTTATGTGATCGCCTCACTGCTGGCTGGCCTGGGCGGCATCCTGCTCGCCTCACGTATCGGTTCATCGCAGGTGAATGCCGGAAGCGGCTACCTGATGGATGCCGTCGCGGCGGCGTGGATTGGCTTCTCACTGGCGGGCTCCGGCAAACCGAATGCGCTGGGCACGCTGGTCGGCGCGGTTATTCTCGGCGTGCTGCAGAACGGTCTGGTGATGCTCTCTGTTCCCTACTACGCCATGGACATTATTAAAGGGCTGGTGCTGGCTTTAGCACTGGCGATTACCTATATCCAGCGCCGCTGAGGCGCGTTTACCGGAGTTAATAACAATGCAAAAAATAACACTCTCGCTGCTGGCTCTGAGCCTGCTGAACGCCAGCGCCGCTTTCGCAGACACCGTCACCCCGGTACCTGCGGCTATTGCCAGCCATGATGGTCCAATCCGTATTGCGGTGATCCGCAACCTCGGATCCGATGACAACACCACCCAGTTTGTTGCCGGTGCCATTCAGCAGGGTCGCCAGCTGGGCTTCAAGGTCAGCACCTTCCTGAGCAACGGCGACGACGCGCGCTTCCAGGATTTTGTGAATCAGGCGATCAGCCAGAAATATGACGGCATCGTGCTGTCGCACGGTAAAGCGCCCTACGCCAGCGGACTGGTGAAGCGCATTGCCGATGCGGGCATTAAGCTGTCGGTGTTTGATACGCCGGTGGATAGCCCGATTCCGGGTGTCACCGTCACCGCGCAGGATGACGCTTCGCTGGCGCAGCTGTCGCTCGGCCAGCTCATCCATGATTTCAACGGCAAGGCGAACATCGTCAAGCTGTGGGTCGCCGGTTTCCCGCCGATGGAACGCCGTCAGGTCGTGTATGAAAAACTGCTGAAAGAGAATCCGGGCATTCATCAGCTGGAGTCGATTGGCGCGGTCTCAACTGACGTTCAGGGCGACACCGCTAACAAGATTGGTGCGATTCTGGCGAAATACCCGAAAGGGAAAATCGACGCAATCTGGGGTGCGTGGGATGCCTTCAGCCAGGGCGCTTACAAAGCGCTGCAGGAGAATGGCCGAACCGAGATCAAGCTCTACAGCATTGATGTTTCGAACCAGGATTTGCAGCTGATGCGCCAGAAGGACAGCCCGTGGGTGCAGACCGTCGCGGTCGATCCTAAAACCATCGGCGCGGTCAATATGCGGCTGGTGGCGAAGAAGATTGCTGGTGAAGAGACACCCGCGACGTACCAGTTTAAAGCTGCATCGATCTCTCAGCAGCAGCTCAACAGCCAGCCTGGCGCGGTAAACGTCGCGTCGCTGAACAAGATCATTCCGGGCTGGGGCAGTAATGAGGATTTCGTCGCGCCGTGGTTTGCTACCCTTGAGGCGAAATATAAGAAGTAATCCGGCGTCAGCCTTGCCGAACGGTAAGGCTGACCGTTACAGGCCCAGCAGCAGCTGACGCTCAAGCTGGGGATCCACCATGGTGACATGCAGTCCCACCAGCCGCACGCCGCGCCCGGCACGACGCTCATCCCAGGTTTTCCGGGCGATGGCAATCATGTCCTCTTTATTCAGTACCGGCCAGATATGCTCCTGGGTCGTCTGCTGAAAATCACTGAACTTGAGTTTGACGCCCTGACGCGCCACCTGCTTGTCGGGTCGGATCTGCGTCAGACGACGATCCAGTTCGGCATAGAGAAAATCGATAATCTCCAGGCAGGCATCCCAGTCGCTGATATCTTCCGCCAGCGTGCGTTCTACTCCCAGCGATTTACGTTCACGCTCAACGATGACGCTGCGGTCATCAAGGCCATTACTGCGTTCCCACAGCACCCGGCCAAACTTACCGAAGCGCTTCAGCAGCAACGCCAGATCGGCCTTCTGCACGTCACCACAGGTTACCAGCCCCATCTCCTCCAGCTTTTTTGCCGAGACCTTGCCGACGCCCGGGATCTTCGCTAGCGGCAGCGTCAGCAGAAAACCGGCCATCTCCGGCGGGGTAATCACAAACTGCCCGTCGGGCTTATTCAGATCGGAGGCGATCTTTGCCAGGAATTTAATCGGCGCGATGCCCGCTGAGGCGGTCAGCCCGGTTTCACGGTAGATAGTGGCGCGAATCTCCTGCGCCATCAGCGTGGCAGAGCCGTGACAGTGTGGGCTGTCGGTGACATCCAGATAGGCTTCATCCAGGGAGAGCGGTTCGATCAGCGGGGTGTAGCGGGTAAAGATGTCGCGGATTTGTGCGGAGGCTTCTTTATAGGCGTCGAAGCGTCCTGGCAACAGACGCAGATGCGGGCATAATTTCAGGGCCATGCCGGTTGGCATCGCGCTGCGTACGCCAAATTTGCGGGCCGGATAGTTGGCGGTGCTGATGACGCCACGACGTTCGCGGCTGCCACCAATGGCGATCGGGATATCGCGCAGCTGGGGATTATCACGCATCTCCACCGCGGCATAGAAGCAGTCCATATCGACATGAATGATTTTACGCATACCCCCTCCGGCACTGGATAAGTATACAGTTGGCAGGGGTAACTGCAATATTTGTCGCGCCCACAATTAAAGTTTACAAATTTGTGGCCGAATATCTTTCAGTAAATCGCGAATCTGGCTGCCTGCGTATTGCTAAAAAAACAGACAATGTTTAATGTTGCGCTGCGGTAGCGGACAGTTCCGATAATGCAAACAGAGACGCACAATTTGCGTCATGTTCTCTTCACCTCAAGGTATACACAGCATGGGCAAAATCGCACTCCTGTTTGCGATGATTTTACTGCCAGCCCTCAGCATGGCAATGACACCCGAACCCGTCTCAACGGCACCGGTCAGCAAAGAATTAAAGAAGCAGTTACTGGGTACCCCGGTCTATATTCAGATCTTCAAGGAAGAACGCACACTCGAACTCTACGGCAAAATCGGTAACGAATACCGCCTGCTGGATACCTACCGCATCTGTAACTTTTCTGGCGGCCTCGGCCCGAAACGCCGTGAAGGCGATTTCAAAAGCCCGGAAGGTTTTTACAACGTGAAGCTGAATCAGCTGAAGCCGGATAGCCGTTTTTATCGCGCGATCAACATTGGCTTCCCGAATCAGTTCGATCGGAATCAGGGCTACAGCGGTAACTACCTGATGATTCATGGCGACTGTAAGTCGATTGGCTGCTATGCCATGACTAACGCCTATATGGATGAGATTTTTACTTATGTGAACGCAGCGCTGCGTAATGGCCAGCAGGATGTCAGCATCAGCATCTATCCGTTCCGCATGACCGACAGCAACATGCAGCGTCACCGCTACTCCAGCGATGCTGGTTTCTGGCAGCAGTTGCAGCCGGGATACGCCTACTTCGCTAAATATCACCAGCCGCCGATGGTCAATGTCGCCAGCGGTAAATATGTGATGAACAGCAGCCCGGCACCGGTTTTAGCCAGTCCCGAAGCGGCTTCCCGTTCATTCCTGGCGCTCTCCAAGGCAGAATAACGCCCATTCACCTGGCGCAATCCGCTGCCAGGTTTCATTGGCCGTCAGGGGCTGCGTAGCAATCACCGTCACCACGTCATGCGGCGTGGTGTGCTGCTGGAAATCGACCTCCACATCCTGATCCAGCAACTGCGCCCGGCCAAAGGGTGCGCGGCGGGTGATCCAGAACAGGTTAGTGGAGCAGAAGGCCATCAGATACCGGCCATCTGACAGAAGCATGTTAAACACGCCCTTCTGCCGCAACGTGACGGCCAGCTCCCCGATAAAACGAAACACCGCAGGCCAGTTGCCCGGCGTGCGCGGATAGCGTGTCGCCAGCTGATGCAGGATCCAGCAGAACGCCTTCTCGCTGTCCGTTTCGCCTACCGGCCGGAATGTGCCGGTCTCCAGTTGCCGGTAGCCCTTAAGCTGACCGTTGTGCGCATAGGTCCAGTTACGGCCCCACAGCTCGCGGGTAAACGGATGGGTATTTTCCAGCGACACCTGACCGCGATTCGCCTGGCGGATATGCGCCACCACCGAATGCGATTTGATCGGATATTCCTGCACCAGACGCGCAATCGGCGAGTTAAAGCTCGGCAGCGGATCTTTAAACGTACGACAACCTTTATCTTCGTAAAAGGTAATGCCCCAGCCATCTTTGTGAGGCCCGGTTCCACCGCCACGCTGAACCAGTCCGGTAAAGCTGAAGCAGATATCCGTAGGAACATTGGCGCTCATCCCGAGCAATTCGCACATAGCCACCGCCTCTGATTTTGCGGCCTCCCGTCAGGCAGGAGGCCAGCGCTGTTATTTCACCATCTCTTTTTCGATCAGCAGCATCAGGATGTGGATCACTTTAATGTGAATCTCCTGGATGCGATCGGCATAACCAAAGTGTGGCACCCGGATTTCAATGTCGGCACTGCCTGCCATCTTACCGCCATCTTTACCGGTCAGGGTGATCACTTTCATCCCCTGAGCACGGGCAGCTTCAATCGCTTTAATGATGTTGGCAGAGTTACCGGAGGTTGAGAGGCCCAGCAGCACATCGCCCGGACGCCCGACCGCTTCCACATAACGTGAGAAGACATAGTCATAACCAAAGTCATTACTGACGCAGGAGAGATGGCTGACATCCGAGATGGCAATCGCCGGATAGCCAGGACGATTTTCACGGTAGCGACCGGTCAGCTCTTCGGCGAAATGCATCGCATCGCAATGTGAACCGCCATTACCACAGGAAAGCACCTTGCCGCCTGCCTTAAAGCTGTCAGCCAGCAGCACCGCAGCACGTTGGATCGCATGGATATTGGCGTCGTCGCTGAGGAATTTATTCAGCGTATCAGCAGCTTCATTAAGCTCAGAGCGGATGATGTCCTGGTACATAGGGATGTCCTTTTTTAGGAGAGGTTAATCGCAGCAAGTTTAACGGAATGGCCGGTAAGCGCAAAGCGTCATGCCACACAGGGCCAGGCAGCGACGGCAATTATCATTGCCGCAGGTGCTGCAAAAATGGGCTAAAAACGGTTTTTGTGAGGCAGGTTGTAATTGCGATGTAAACAAATTGATAAATCCAGCCAACTACTCTAAACCTCTCTACACAACAGGTCAGACCTCTTACTTCCTGGAGCGGTTCATCATGATAATTGTTTCAATATTTGCCACGCTGGCGCTGATTGGCGCTCTGTTCTATCACCGCCTGTCGTTACGGCTCAGCAGCGCAATCCTGTTGCTGTGGACTGCAGCGATGGCTGTTGCTCATCTCTGGACGCCGTGGCTGCTGCTGCCGCTGGCGATCATTCTGCTGCCGTTTAACCTGCCGTCGCTGCGTCGCAGCCTGTTTTCAGCGCCGATCTTTCAGCGCTTCAAAAAGGTGATGCCACCGATGTCGCGCACCGAGAAAGAAGCGATCGATGCGGGCACCACCTGGTGGGAAGGCGATCTGTTCCAGGGCAAACCGGACTGGCAGAAGCTGCACAACTATCCGCAGCCGCGCCTCACCGCCGAAGAGCAGGCTTTTCTCGATGGCCCGGTTGAAGAAGCGTGCCGTATGGCCAACGATTTCCAGATCACCCATGAGCTGGCCGATATGCCGCCGGAACTCTGGGCATACCTGAAAGAGCATCGTTTCTTCGCGATGATTATCAAGAAAGAGTATGGCGGGCTGGATTTCTCCGCCTATGCGCAGGCCTGCGTGCTGCAAAAACTGTCGGGCGTTTCCGGGATTCTGGCGATTACCGTCGGTGTGCCTAACTCACTGGGTCCGGGCGAACTGCTGCAGCACTACGGCACCGAAGAGCAGAAAAATCACTATTTACCCCGGCTGGCACGCGGCGACGAGATCCCCTGCTTTGCGCTGACCAGCCCGGAAGCGGGTTCAGATGCCGGTGCGATTCCTGATACCGGCGTCGTCTGCATGGGCGAATGGAAAGGTCAGCAGGTGCTGGGCATGCGCCTGACCTGGAACAAACGCTACATCACACTGGCACCGATCGCCACCGTGCTGGGCCTGGCGTTTAAACTCTCCGACCCGGATCATCTGCTTAGCGACAATGAGAATCCTGGCATTACCTGTGCGCTGATTCCAACGAATACCCCCGGCGTGGAAATCGGCCATCGCCACTTCCCGCTTAACGTGCCGTTCCAGAACGGACCGACGCGCGGCAACGATATCTTTGTGCCGATTGACTATATTATCGGCGGCCCGGAAATGGCCGGTCAGGGCTGGCGGATGCTGGTGGAGTGTCTGTCAGTGGGTCGCGGTATTACGCTGCCATCAAACTCAACCGGCAGCCTGAAAAGTGTGGCGCTGGCGACGGGCGCGTATGCCCATATCCGTCGTCAGTTCCGCGTCTCTATCGGTAAGATGGAAGGGATTGAAGAGCCGCTGGCGCGCATCGCCGGTAACGCTTATGTAATGGATGCGGCGGCCACGCTGATTACGGCCGGGATTATGCAGGGTGAAAAACCGGCGGTGCTGTCGGCGATTGTGAAATATCACTGCACCCATCGCGGTCAGCGCGCCATTATCGACGCCATGGATATTGCCGGTGGTAAAGGCATTATGCTCGGCAACAGCAACTTCCTGGCCCGTGCTTATCAGGGTGCGCCTATCGCGATTACCGTAGAAGGCGCGAACATTCTGACGCGCAGCATGATTATCTTTGGACAGGGCGCGATTCGCTGCCATCCGTATGTGCTGCAGGAGATGGCGGCCGCAGCCAGCAATGATGTTAACGCATTTGATCAGGCGCTGTTCAGCCATATCGGTCACGTGGGCAGCAGCACTATGCGCAGCCTGTGGCTGGGATTAACCGCCGGACGCACCAGCGCCAGCCCGACCCGCGATGGCACCCGCCGTTATTACCAGCACCTGAACCGCATCAGTGCCAACCTGGCGTTGCTCTCTGATGTGTCGATGGCGGTACTGGGCGGCAGCCTGAAACGTCGCGAGCGTATCTCGGCGCGTCTGGGCGATGTGCTGAGCCAGCTCTATCTCGCCTCGGCGACGCTGAAACGCTATGACGATGAAGGCCGTAACGAAGCCGATATGCCGCTGGTTCACTGGGGCGTGCAGGATGCGCTGCATCAGGCCGAAGTCGCCATCGACGATCTGCTGCGCAACTTCCCGAACCGTCTGGTGGCAGGCGCATTGCGGATGACGATTTTTGCAGGCGGTCATCACTGCTCTGCTCCGTCTGACCGCCTGGATCATCAACTGGCAAAAATGCTGCAGCAGCCGTCAGCTACCCGTAGCCGTCTGGGCCGTGGCATGTACCTGACGCCAAGCGAGCACAACCCTGCCGGTCAGCTGGAACAGGCGCTGCAGGATGTGATGGCGGCAGAAGTGATTCATGACAGGCTGTGCAAACAGACGAAGCAGCATCTCTCCTTTACCCGTCTTGACGCGCTGGCGAAGCGTGCGCTGGAGCAGGGCTGGATTGATGCTAAAGAGGCTGATGTGCTGAAGCGTGCTGAATCCAGTCGTCTGCGTTCGATTAACGTCGATGAGTTTGAGCCGGAGGCACTGGCAGTACCGGTGCCCGAGAAAGCCCCTCAGCCTGCATCACGGGAGAGTGAGGCGGCATAGGATTAGCTTTGTCTGAGCCAGTACTGTTTTAAGAGGCCGACATGATGTCGGCCTTTTTTTATCCTGCCTGACGGATGCGGGCAATCAACGCATCCACATCTTCTACGTGATCGGCTGCCAGAATCAGCGTGCGTCCCAGGTTAATCGCATTACGGATGCAGTTGGTTCGCATCGCCGGATCGGCAATCAGCTTCATATCCGCCACATGTGACATCCCCACCGTGCGGCGAATCAGTTCGGTGCCGCAGTAACCGATGGTATCGGCCCACACTTTACGCAGAAATGCTTCCGCATAGCCTGGATAAGCCAGCGCCTCATCGCGGGTTTTCTCTGCTGCCAGCGCCAGGAAGCCTGAAGCAAAGGTCGTCCAGACTTTATGCACATCGCTGAGGCGCTGCTCGCGTGCATCGGCCGCTTCACGCGGAGCCAGCAGACCCGGCAGGCCGCAGTAGTTAATCAGCAGATTACCGATGGCGGTGCCTACATCAAAACCGATGGGACCAAAATAACCAAACTCCGCATCAATCGCTTTCAGGCTGCCGTCCGCCACGAAAATCGAGCCGCTGTGAATATCCCCATGCAGCAGCGCTTCAGCGTGGGCAAAGAAGCGATGTTTAAGACCGCCCACCGCAATGCGCAGTGCATCGTCATTGCGCAGGCTGGCGACCAGCGGTTCAAGCGCTTCGGGATAACTGTTGCGCTCATGATTCGTGTAGGGATCGTTGAAGAAAAGATCTTCGGTGATTTCACACATTTCCGGATTAATGAAACGCGCCACTTCGGCTTTTTTCTGATGCGGATGCAGGATGAAATCGGAGGTATGGAACAGGGTTTGTGCCAGATAGTCGCCTAACTGCTGAGCGGCTTCCGGGTAATAAGTGCCCTTCACCAGCTCGCCGCGCCAGATACGATGGCTGGAGAGATCTTCCATCACCATCACCGCCAAATCCGCATCATAATGGGTGATCTTCACCGTGTGCTGCGGACAATGTTTATAGTGCTCGACCAGCGTCTGCGCTTCCAGCCGCGCCCGATCCAGCGTCAGCGGCCAGGACTCCCCCACGCAGCGCACATAGGGCAGTGCCTGCTTGACGATAACGCGACTGTTGCCCTGATCGTCATAAATCTTAAACACCAGGTTGAGGTTGCCATCACCAATCTCTTCTGCGCTGCTCAGCGCGGCAGGATTGTCCACGCCGCCAAATTGTCGGGCATATTCCACAGCATCAGCAGCAGTAAAGGTACGGTATTGCGACATTGCCTGTTCCTCATCATTCGAAGGGGGTCACTCAGGTGTAATAAGCCGTTCAGACGTCTATACATCCGTCCAGCATGTTGGCACAATACGCATCATTAACGCAACATGGATTTCACCCACAATGCAGACACTTCAAACCACCAGTTTACAGGTTCGTGACAATCAGCTCTGGATTCTGGACCAGCAGGCGCTGCCGCAGCAGAAAAACTGGCTGCCCGCACACAGTGTGCCTCAGCTGATTGAACATATTCATGCGCTGCGGGTGCGCGGTGCGCCGCTGATCGGCCTCTCCGCCTCGCTGCTGCTGGCGCTGCTGGCAGAACAGGGACAGATGCGCCCTGAGCTGACACAGGCGCTGGAGACGCTGCGCGCCGCCCGCCCTACTGCCGTCAACCTGATGAACAATCTTGACCGGATGAAAGTGGCGCTGGCTCAGCCGGACTTTGCCCCCGCGCTGGCTCAGGAAGCCTGGCGGCTGGTGCAGGAAGATAAGCAACTGTGTGACGCTATCGCTGATGCCGGTTGCTCGCGGGTGAAACCCAACAGCCAGTTGCTGACCCACTGCAATACCGGTGGGCTAGCCACCGCGGGAGTCGGCACCGCGCTGGGCGTCATTGCCCGCGCCCATCAGCAGGGGCTGATTAAAAATGTCTGGGTTGATGAGACCCGTCCGCTGTTACAGGGCGGCCGCTTAACCGCCTGGGAGCTGGGCGAACTGGCGATTCCCTACACTCTGATTACTGATTCCATGGCCGCCAGCCTGATGGCCCGTGGAGAGGTAGATGCGGTGTGGGTTGGCGCTGACCGCATTGCCGCCAATGGCGATGTGGCGAATAAAATCGGCACCTACAGCCTGGCGGTGCTGGCGCATTATCATCAGATTCCGTTTTACGTAGCGGCTCCGCATACCACGCTGGATCGCAGTTGTCCTGACGGCGCAGCGATTCCTATTGAGCAGCGTGCCGCCAGCGAAGTGACGGGCGTTGCCGGCAGTTTTGGCAGCGTGCAGTGGGCACCGGAAGCGGCGAATGTCTATAACCCGGCATTTGATGTTACGCCCGCCACCCTGATCAGCGGCTGGGTACTGGACACTGGCGTAGTGACGCCTGACCAGGTGCAAAGCGGCATCTTCCAGCCGCAGTAACGGTCTGCGAGGCGTTTGCCGCTATGGCAGACGCCTCGTGACAGATTAGGCCAGACGCGGATAGGCATCCGCGATCTTATCGCCGGTAAAGTTCGCTACCCAGCCTTCCTGATTATCGAAAATCCGGATCGCCGTGAAGTGCGGTGACGATCCCATATCAAACCAGTGCGGCGTTCCCGCAGGCACCGAGATCAGATCGTTTTTTTCGCACAGGATCTGCAGGATCTCACCATCCAGATGCAGACAGAACAGCCCTGCACCCTCGACAAAGAAACGCACCTCATCTTCACCGTGCGTATGTTCAGAGAGAAACTTCTCGCGCAGCACGGTTTTCTGCGGATTATCGGCGCGCATGCTGATCACGTCCCAGCTCTGATAGCCCTTCTCCGCCACCAGCCGATCGATCGCATGCTGATAGGCGTTGATCACCGTTGCGGGATCCGGGTTTTCACCCAAATCGCGATCGGCTTCCCAGCGTTCAAAACGGACGCCTTTGGCGTTCAGGCGGTCACGAATCGCTTCCGCGTCAGTGCTGTGCCACACCGGCTGGCTGGCTTCGCGGTCGGTAAAAATAGTCAGTGCGCTCATCCTAAATCGACTCCGGGTTAATCTGGGAAAAATCCGTCACCTGACGATGGCGGCTCTCGTCGTCCGCATCGCCACGCAGTAATTGCAACGTCTGCCAGCCCGCCTCTGCGGCGGCATCCAGCTCCTGATGAATATCAGAGAGAAACAGCAGCTGCTCCGCTGGCTGGCCAATTTCAGCGGCGATAGCGCGATAAGACGCGACTTCGCGTTTGGCGCCAACGTGAGTGTCAAAATAGCCGCTGAACAGGTCAGTAATATCACCTTCGTCGCTGTAGCCAAATAACAATTTCTGCGCCGCAACCGAGCCGGAGGAATATACATAGAGTTCAATACCCTGCGCCTTCCAGCGGCTCAGCGCAGGCAGGACATCGGGATAAAGATGGCCGGTAAAACTGCCGTTCACGTAGCCATCGCGCCAGATCATGCCCTGCAGCGCTTTCAGGCCGGTGGATTTGCGATCCTGGTCCATAAAGCCCAGCAGAATCTCTGTCACGCCGGCCAGATCGGCCTGCGGCTGACCGGCCTCTTCACGCACCGACTGCAGCGCCGCCGCCACGTCGGGCTGCTGCATATTGTCACGCACGAAGTCCGGCAGATGTTTGCGGGCATAGGGAAACAGGATGTTATGTACAAAGCGGATATCGCTGGTGGTACCTTCGATATCAGTAACAATGGCGCGAATCATGCTTTCTCCAGCAGGCGACGTTGACGTTCACATTCGAATAAAAATTCCAGACCTTCCAGATGACGGCGCGCTTCGCTGACATCCCGGCCCCAGCAGGTTAAGCCGTGGCCGCGTAGCAGGAAGGCATAACGCAGCGGAAAGCGGGCGGCGTAATCTTCAATTTCTGACGCCAGCGCCGCGATGTCCTGGCTGTTGTCGAACACCGGAATCGCCAGCGTATCCAGATGGGTGTGCTGGCCGGTTAACGATTTCTGCATCTCATAGCCGTGGAGCAGCAGCGCCGCGCCCTGCTCCACCCGCGACAACACGGTCGAATTCACCGTGTGGGTATGCAGCACCGCGCCCGCCTCGGGAAAGAGGCGATAGATCATCGTGTGCAGCCCGGTTTCTGCCGACGGCTTACGGCCAGAAAGCGACTGGCTGGTGGCAATATCGACCTCGATAAAGTCATCCCGCGTCAGCGAGCCTTTATCTTTGCCCGATTCACTCAGCAGGCAGACATGTTCATCGCGGCGCACGGACATATTCCCGCCGGTGGCCGGTGCCCAGCCTTTCTCGCCAATCCAGTGACAGGCGGCGACCAGCTGATCTAACGGAAGACTCTGCGACATAAAGGTTCCTTGCGGTGAAATGTAATCCCGGATAAGTACGCGCCGCTGACACGCGGAGCATGACGCATGTAAATGCGAAATGATCCGTGTGTCAGCAAGGCGGCAAGCGCGCTTATCCCGGGGAGCTTACATGAGTAAGTGACTCGGGTAAGCAAGCGCTGCCAACGCCGCTGACGCGCGGAGCATGAAGCATTTAGCCGTCTAAGCGTCTTGATTGCCAAATACTACCATCCTGTTTATAGTGGCACAAACACCGGGTGACACCGCATCAATCTTCGCGCTTAAGGCCTGACACCATGACGCAGCACAACCTGATCCCCGAGAGTAAACTCCCTTTGCTCGGCACCACGATTTTCAGCCAGATGAGTGCGCTGGCGCAGCAACATAACGCCATCAATTTGTCTCAGGGCTTTCCTGATTTCAGCGGGCCCGACTATCTGCAGCAGCGGCTGGCGTATCACGTCAGCCAGGGCGCGAACCAGTATGCGCCGATGACCGGTGCGCTGCCGTTGCGTGAGGCGATTGCAGAGAAAACCGCGCGGCTTTATGACTATCGTCCTGATGTGGATGCGGAAATCACGGTGACGGCGGGCGCAACCGAAGCGCTTTATGCGGCAATTACCGCGCTGGTACGTCCGGGCGATGAGGTCATCTGCTTTGATCCCAGCTACGACAGCTATGCGCCTGCAGTGGAGTTGTCGGGCGGCGTGATGAAACGCATTACGCTGCAGCCGCCCGCGTTTCGGGTGGACTGGCAGGCGTTTGCTGCGCTGCTGAGTGACAAAACCCGGCTGGTGATCCTGAATACGCCGCACAATCCTTCGGCAACCGTCTGGCAGCAGGAAGATTTCGCCGCGCTGTGGCAGGCGATTGCTCAACACACAATCTATGTGCTGAGCGACGAAGTCTATGAGCATATCTGCTTCGATGAGGCGGGCCACGCCAGCGTGCTGGCACATTCCGAGCTGCGTCAGCGCGCTATCGCGGTGTCGTCGTTTGGTAAGACGTTCCACATGACCGGCTGGAAAGTGGGTTACTGCATTGCCCCTGCGGCAATCAGCGCTGAACTGCGCAAGGTGCATCAGTATCTGACCTTCTCGGTGAATACCCCGGCGCAGCTGGCGATCGCCGATATGCTACGTGAGCATCCGGAACACTATCTTGAGCTGCCAGCGTTTTATCGCGATCGCCGCGATCGGCTGGCAACGGCGCTGAGCAACAGCCGCTTTAAGGTGCTGCCCTGCGAAGGCACCTACTTTTTGCTGGTCGATTACAGCGCCATCTCCGACCTGGATGATGTCAGTTTCTGCCAGTGGCTGACCTGTGAAGTCGGAGTCGCCGCGATTCCCCTGTCGGTGTTCTGCGCCGATGCTTTCCCCTATAAACTGATTCGCCTCTGTTTTGCCAAACAGCCGGCGACTTTAGATGCCGCCGCGGAGCGCTTATGTCAGCTTTGAAAATCACGCTGTTGCAGGAGACGCTGAGCTGGATGGATGGCGAGGCCAATCTGCGCCATTTCGACGAGCAGCTGGCCGGACTCACCGGACGCGATCTGATTATCCTGCCAGAGATGTTTACTACCGGCTTTGCGATGGAGGCGGCGAAAAGCTCGCTGCCACAGGCGCAGGTCATTGAGTGGCTGCATCAGCATGCCCGCCGCACCGATGCCCTGGTCGGCGGCAGCGCGGCGATCCAGACAGAACACGGCGCGGTAAACCGTTTCCTGTTGGTTGAGCCGGACGGCACGCTGCATCAGTATGATAAGCGTCACCTGTTCCGCATGGCGGAAGAGCATCACCACTATCAGCCTGGCGAACAGCGTCAGGTGTTCGAGTGGCGCGGCTGGCGCATCCTGCCGCAAATCTGTTACGACCTGCGCTTCCCGGTCTTCTCGCGCAACCGCAATGACTACGATCTGGCGCTCTATGTCGCCAACTGGCCAGCGCCACGCGCGTTGCACTGGCAGGCGCTGCTGTTAGCGCGGGCGATTGAAAATCAGGCTTATGTGGCAGGCTGTAACCGCGTCGGCAGTGACGGCAATCAGCATCAATACAGCGGCGACAGCCAGATTATTTCGCCGCAAGGCGAGATCCTCAGCGCCGCCGAGCCGCATCAGCGCGCCCGGCTGGATGCCGAACTGTCACTGGACGCGCTGAATGCTTACCGCGAGCGTTTCCCGGCCTGGCAGGATGCGGACCGCTTTTCGCTGTAAGAGCCGAAATTAACTTCTATTACGTGACCTGCAATATCTGGTGAGGGATCACCACTCATGTTAATCACCACAAACGCAGACTTCTATTAAGATGTAGCCAGCGTGTATTAAGATGTAGCCGGCATGTCCAGCTGTACAACGAGAGCAGATCTGCCTCCGCTGGGAACGTTATCTTCAGACCACCCTAAAAGAAACGATAATTTTCCAGTAGCAATAGTCATTGTTTTAAGGAAATTTTAATTAAGATATTAGATATCCTGAGTTGATGATCTGACAACTGGTACGTTTAGAGGATAATATTTCGTTTCAGCACGCCAACGAGATAATTAGCCATTTAAGTCATTTACCAACTAACTACCCTTCGCTAAAATCATCTCTGATGCGTTTTTATTTACATGCAAACAGATTGGTTGCACACTGAAAAAGCATAAAAAACCATTACCCACTCTTAATAAGTTAAGGAAATGTTATGCACACAAGGAAAATACACATCTTTATTCAGCTTGCATTAATAGCACTAACTTTTAACGTCAGCGCTAATGAGCCTATTTTTAAATGCAAGCTCAATAAAAATAAACAACTCATTCTTTATAAGAACACTAACAGCATAACTTATTCCTTCGGAAAAATCGGTTTCAAACCAGAACTGGAATTGAGTAGAAAAAAAGAACAAATTGATATTGATCTGGAAAATCTATCGGGCAGATATGCAACTAACTCCATTGAATTTACTAATGGGAAATTTTCTTATAAAATAACAACTGGTGTTGATAGAATAGCTAACGAACAAAAACCATCCACCTCATTAACAGTGATAGAAAACAACATTGAACTCACTACCCTTCAATGTATAAAAGGTAGTGAGGAAGGTTCTCTGCTAAACATCAATGACTAATCAAAAACACCATGGAAGATTTTCTTTTTCAGAAAATCCTCCATGTTATTGAATCTTTTATTTTTCTCGCTCATTGAAAGCCCACTATTGATAATATTCGTCACTTCAACTGAAGCATTAAGTGAGTAACCTCCATCCGCTTTTAGATACATTTTTCCATCATCCCAGAAAAACAAAGCAGATCTCACTGCATACTTTATATTATCAGCCACCATCTCAGGGTTATTTACGAAATCTACAACCTCATTCCACTTTCGTGTGTTGTACTCTGTAAATCGTTTATAATTATCCTTTCCAGTAAGCTGTTTCATCCCTCTCCCTCTATAAAGCCACCCATCTCCTTGCATATTATTCCCATTTCTGGATCCATAGGCTTTATTAGCTATATTTATTTGATTTGCTATGTGTTTTTCTGTTCTGCCATCTAATATTTGCTCCGTTGGATGGAGACGGTAATAGGAAAAGAAAACAGGTAAGGCAGTTGATGCATAATTTAAGTTTTCCGTAATAGAAAACTCTGAACCGGTTTCCTGATAAACCTGAGCCATAAAATGATAAAGTCTTTGTTCTGTATTTAAATTGCATAACTCTAAATTAGCATTCAGTTCATCGGCGACTTGCTGCAACGCTTCATCACTGACACTAGCTGTGAGCGTCCAAATCATCCTGAGCATTGCCAGCGTTATTCTTCCGCTGCTGACAGCAATCGCATCAAGAAACACAATCGGATGCATATGCCACAGCGCTTCGCCGCTGCGGATCTCCGGCACCTCTTTCATCCACACCAGTGCATTGATGAAGTCGCGGTTATACAGCGCCATATCCGGATGTTTCTTCGCCTGCTCATCCAGTGCGGCCTGCCACAGGGCCGACATCCCGTCCTTCAGCCACTCGCTGTGGTGCTTCACCACCAGGCGCTCCACCTGATACCGGATGTGCCGCTGGCTGTTGTGCAGAAACCGCCACAGCTCCCCGGCGTCAATCACGCCGTCCCGGTTCGCATCCATCTGCTTCACCAGCAGCCGGTACCTTTCGGTATAGCTGGCTGAGTACATGTCCCGCGTTTCACCCCGGGCCAGCGCTTCCAGCCGGCCGAACACCTCCCGCAGCCAGCCCTCTTTCGGGGTCTGGAAAATGCTCTGCGCCTCCTCCTCCTGCTCCAGCGGCATAAAGCCCCGCTTTTCAAGTTCAAACTGATTCACCTTCTCCACGTCCTCCGCCGCCATCCAGGCGAGTTCACCGGGGATGTGGTACCAGCTCTTTCCGTCCGCCTCCATTCTGCGGCACTCACCTTCCTGCGTGTAGCGCTCCGCGGTACTCATTGACGGGTCGCCATCCACGCCGGCCACCACGAACGTCTTTTCCTTTTCCCGGTACATCCAGCGCGTCCTGCCCGCCAGCGTGTGCAGCTCTGTCATCCCGGTTGTCACTCCGGCCGCATTTGCCAGGAAGCTTTTCATGCGCGCGTCCTGGCTGAACACCTCAAGATGGCAGAAGTGCTCCGGGGCACCGTGCGGCCGCTCACACAGGCCCAGGTGACCGATAACCTCTCCCGCCTTTACCACCGGCGCATTCTCCCCGGAAACCGTCACCACCTGATTAAATACGCCGTGCTTACGGGCAGCCTGCATCCAGGCCGGCAGGGTGTCCTCCTGCCGCTTCACGAACCGGGCCAGACCCGAAATCCAGCCGGACTCTCCGGCAGATAAACCGCTTTTCGCCCCTTCGGGTACCGACACCACGGACACGAAGATAAACGGAGCCGGCCTGCCTTTAAGCAGAAAGGTGGCCTCCTGCTTAACCTCCACCACGGTACCGCGCGGCAGCGTGGTGTGCGTATCCTGTGGCACCTCATAGTGCCTCAGCACATCGCGGGGAACGCTGATGCCCTCACTGAGACCGCCGCGAACCCAGCCCGGAAACGTGTTGTCCTGGCGGATTTTCAGCGTGCCGGCGGTAACGGTTGCGGTCCGGACGCCGGTGACGCCGTACTCAGATAATGGCGCTATCTGCATCCACAGGGTATAGAAATCCAGCCCGTTATCGGGCCTGTCGCTGTCGGGGATGCAGGTGGATTTGATAAGCAGGAAGGTGGAGCTGAATTTCAGCCTCTTTTTTCCGGACGCTGCGGTCTGATAATCATCGTTCAGCCGCCAGGCAACCACGTGACCGTCCGTCATGGATTTCAGGCCGGAGCTGCCAGGTTTACAGACGGCATTGCCGGCAAAGCCATCATACAGGTGGATGCCGCCGTGCCAGTGCTCTGCCTGTTTCATCAGCCAGTATGTGTCCCCCCGGCTTCCCTGCATGGCAGCCATGAACGCCGCTGCTGAATGATAGCCGTCAACCGGCAGTACCATCTTCATCCCGTTCTCCCTGAACTTAGTATGGATATCTGCGCATCATACACCGCTCAGGACTTAACCCAAATCCCCTCAGTGATAAGTTTAAAAAAACGTCCTCCATTAAGGTTTTGAAAATAAAGTTAATCCTTTTCAAATAGCAATAATTAAGAATAAAAAAATCATACAATTATTGTTTTTCAGTTCTACTGGTATCCAAATTTTTCTTAACTGCCGCGATAGGTTGACCACGACCAGGGCGAAATCAGAAACGGCAGATGAAAGTGGCTGCCCGCCTCGGCAATGACAAAATCGATTTGCGCGCTGACGTAGAGCGCATCCCGACCGGCGACGGCAAAATAGTCGCCGATTTCCGCCGTTAAACGGTAGTGGCCCGGCGTCAACGGCTCCGGCGTCAGATCTTTCAGGCGTCCGTCGCTGTCCGTTTCACCCTGTGAAATCGGAAACCAGCCTTCCGGGCTGTTCTGCTCCAGTGAGATCGCCACGCCGCTGGCTGGTTTGCCCAGCGCTGTGTCGAGAATATGGGTGGTCACGGTACTCATTGAATCGTCTCCTTAAGGCGTAACAGGGTAATTTCACGCAGCTGATCCAGCGCTTCCTGCTGCTCGGTAACCTCACTATTCTGCAACCGACGCTGCAACTCTGCCAGCATCTGCTCGCCGCTGCGCCCTTTCGCGCGGATCAGAAACACCCGGCCAAAACGCGCTTCGTACGCCTGATTCCCCTGCTGCATCGCCTGTTGCAGAGCGTGGTCGGCCTGCTGCATCGCGGACTGCTCACCACGCGACAACGCTGCCTCTTTATCCGCGCCGCTCGCGCGTTCACCGATGCGGGGATGCGCCGACAGGGCCGCCTCCAGCTCGGGCTGCTGCCACTGGCGCGCCAGCGCATCGGCGGTTGCCAGCAGCGCCTCAGTGGTGGCAAAAGGCCGTGCCGCCACCAGCAACTGCTGCCAGTGCGGGATCGCCACACAGTGCCGGATGGCCGCCTGCGCTTCGTCAGCTGCCAGCTGATTGAATGCGGCTAATTCCATGTTCAACTCCGTCCGGCAATCAGCGAGACCGCCTGTAAATAGGCCTGCAGCGCAGGTGCCACATCGTCCACCGCCACCGACTCCGCCGGATGATGGCTGATGCCGCGATGGTTACGCACAAATAACATGCCGACCGGCCAGCGTTCAGCGATGGCGATGGCGTCGTGCCCGGCACCGCTGGGTAGCGACAGACTGCGGCCCTGCACCGTTTCCACCGCATGGCTTAGCGCCTGTTGCAGCGCGGAGTCACAGGCGGTGGCACCGATGCGATAATATTCGTTCGACTCGAAGCGAAGTCCACGGCGCAGCGCAATCGCCTCAGCCTGCGTTAACAGGCTGGAGAGCAGCGTTTCCAGCGGATTATCCAGCGGACCGCGCACATCCAGCGACAGCGACACCTCGCCAGGGATCACATTGACCGCACCCGGCGCACAGTTAATGGTGCCGACGGTGGCGACCAGCTGCGAATCCTGCTCACGGGTTGTCTGCTCGATAAACACCATCCACTCGGCAGCGGCGGCCAGCGCATCTTTGCGGTGGGTCATCGGCACCGTGCCCGCATGGCCCGCTTCTCCGGTGAAACGACAGTTAAGGCGGCGCGCACCGTTGATCGCCGTGACCACGCCCAGCGCCAGATCCTCCTGCTCCAGGCAGGGACCCTGTTCGATGTGCAGCTCAAGATATCCGACGATGTCCTCAACCCGCCGCGCCGCAGAGGCGATCCTGTCGCTGTCGAGCCCGACATCGGCCATCGCCTGCGCCACGGTGATGCCGTTGCCGTCAGGATGCGTCACCCAGCTTTGCGGCCAGCTGCCGGTAATACCGCGACTGCCGAGCAGCGTAATGCCAAAACGGGTGCCCTCTTCGTCGCCAAAGCCAATCACCTCAATCGCCAGCGGCAGGCGGCGCTGGTGTTCGTTAAGCCACTGCACCGTTTCAATGGCGCTGAGCACGCCCAGCATCCCGTCGTAACGACCGGCGTTGCGCACCGTGTCGAGATGTGAGCCGAGCAGCAGCGCAGGCGCACCCGCGTCTGCCGCCTCGTAGCGCCCGCAGATATTGCCGACTTCATCCTGCCACACCTGCATCCCCGCCGCCTGCATCCACTCACCGACGCAGGCGTTGGCGCGCAGATGTTCCGGCGAGAGGTAGACGCGGGTCAGCCCCTCAGCCGTTTCGCTGATCGCCGCCAGCGCATCGCAGCGCGCCATAACGCGCTGTGCAGCGGCCTGGGCTTCGCTGGCGCTCATCATCATGCCTGGCTCCCGTAGTGATCCCATGCAGCCTGTGCGCCCGCACCCTGCGGCGTGCGATAACCGACATAGGTCAGCACCGTTTCCAGCGCTGACAGCGTCTGCATCACGCAATCTTTACGCGCGTTATAACCCATGGTGCCGATGCGCCACACTTTGCCATGCAGCGGACCAAACGAGGTGCCAATCTCAATGCCGAAATCTTCCAGCATCAGCTTGCGCACCTGATCGCCATTTACGCCGGAGGGGATCATCACGCCCAGTACGTTATTCATTTTGTTTTTCAGGTCGCCGAAGGTCTCCAGCCCCATCCCCTGAATGCCTTTCAGCATCGCTTCACCGTGCAGTTTGTGACGGGCGATGCCGTTATCCAGTCCCTCCTGCAGGATCAGACGGGCGCACTCACGCGCGCCAAACAGCGCACTGGTGGCTTCGGTATGATGGTTGAGCCGCTCCGGTCCCCAGTAATCCATGATCATGCCGAGATCAAAATAGTTGGAGTAGATCATCTCCTCTTCGCCATCCTGATGCGCCTCGGTGCGGATCCCCTGCTCAACGCATTTGCGTTTGCGAATCACCGCGGCCATCTCTGCGCTCAGGGTGATCGGCGAGGTGCCCGATGGGCCGCCCAGACATTTCTGCATCCCCGCCGAGACGGCATCCAGTCCCCAGGCATCCGTTTCCAGCGCGTTTCCCGCCAGCGAAGCGGTGGCATCGCAGTAGAACAGCACGCCATGCTGTTTGCAGATTGCCCCCAACTGCTCGAGCGGCTGCAGCATGGTGGTCGAGGTGTCGCCCTGTACCGTCAGCAGCAGGCGCGGGCGCACTTTTTTGATCGCATCCTCGATCTGGTCCGGGGTAAAAACTTCGCCCCACGGCACTTCAATGGTGTGAACTTCCGCACGACAGCGGCGGGCAATTTCGCACAGCAGATGACCGAAGCGGCCAAACACCGGCACCAGTACTTTGTCGCCAGGGCGGATAGACGACAGCAGAATCGCTTCGATACCGGCACGAGAGGTGCCATCAATCAGCAGCGTCCAGCGGTTCTCAGTGCGGAACACGCCGCGATAGAGCGCCATCACTTCATTCATATAGTGGGTCATCGCGGGATCGTACTGACCCAGCAACTGACTCGACATGGCGCGCAGCACGCGGGGATCGGCGTTGATCGGTCCCGGTCCCATCAGCAGACGCTGTGGCGGATTGAGTTGCGGGTATTGCGTTATATCCATCATCATTTCCTTTTCCAGATAATCAGAGACGAACCGAAGAGATAAACTGCTTCAGCTCCGGCGTCTGCGGCTGGGCGAACAGCGTTTTACTGTCACCCTGCTCCCAGACGCGCCCCTGATGCATAAAGACCACACGATCGCCCACGTCGCGGGCGAAGCTCATTTCATGAGTGACGAGGATCAGCGTCATTCCCTCTGCCGCCAGCTGCTCCAGAACTTTGAGCACTTCACCCACCAGTTCAGGATCGAGCGCGGAGGTGATCTCATCACAGAGTAAAACTTTTGGCGTCATCGCCAGCGCACGGGCAATCGCCACGCGCTGCTGCTGACCACCGGAGAGGCTGGCAGGATAGTAGTTAAGACGTTCGCCCAGCCCGACCTTCTCCAGCATCTGCGCGGCCAGTTCCCGGCACTCGGCTTCGCTTTTCTTCAGCACCCGGCGCGGCGCCAGCATGACGTTTTCCAGCGCCGTCATATGCGGGAACAGGTTGAAGCTCTGAAACACCATCCCGACCGAGCGGCTGATTTCACGTGCCTGCGAATCGCGGTCAGTGATTGTCATTCCGCCGAGCTTGATGCTGCCCTCCTGATAGCCTTCCAGCCCGTTCATGCAGCGCAGCAGCGTGCTTTTGCCCGATCCGCTACGACCGATGATCGAGATCACCTCGCCCATGTCGATATCCAGATCCACGCCTTTCAACACATGGTTGTCGCCGTAATATTTTTGCACCTGATTAATGGTGATGAGCGGCATTGAATTTTTTCTCCAGATACTGGCTGTAGCGAGACAGCGGATAACACATCAGGAAGTAGCCCAGCGCCACCAGCCCAAAGACTTTAAACGGCTGATAGGTCACGTTGTTCAGAATGGTGCCGGCTTTCGTCAGCTCGATGAAGCCGATAATCGACGCCAGCGCGGTGCCCTTGATCACCTGCACCGCGAATCCTACAGTCGGCGCGATACCGATACGGATCGCCTGCGGTGCCACCACCCGCCACAGCGTCTGACCAAAGGTCAGGCCGAGGCAACGCGACGCTTCCCACTGCCCTTTCGGCAGGGCGCGGATGCTGCCGTACCAGATGTCGACCAGAAAGGCGCTGGTGTAAAAAGTCAGCGCCAGCGAGGCTGCGGTCCAGGGCGCGACATCAATACCAAACAGGCCAACGCCGAAAAACGCCAGGAACAGCTGCATCAGCAGCGGCGTGCCCTGAAACAGCGCGGTGTAACCCCGTATCACGCGCGTCAGCCACTTACGTTGCAGCAGACGCAGAAACAGCAGCGGCAGCGTCACCAGCGTTCCGCCGACAAAAGCCACCAGCGACAGTAACAGGGTCCAGCGCGCCGCCAGCAGCAGGTTGCGCAGGATGTCCCAGTCGGTAAAGGTCGTCATCATGATGGCTGCACTCCAAACCATTTACGGCCAATCGCCAGAAGCAGATGGCGCATCGCTATCGACAACGCCAGGTAGATCAGCGTGGTCACCAGATAGACCTCAAAACTTAAGAAGGTACGCGACTGGATCAGGTTGGCAGCGAAGGTTAGCTCCTCATAGGAGACCTGCGACACCACCGATGAGCCCAGCATTACGATGATGCACTGACTTACCAGCGCCGGATAAATGCGCTGTAACGCAGGCGGCAGCACGACCCGCAGAAACGTCTGGCTGCGGGTTAATCCCAGCACCCGTCCCGCTTCCCACTGCCCTTTAGGCGTCACCTGAATCCCGGCGCGGATAATCTCGGTGCTGTAGGCCCCGAGGTTGATGAGCATCGCCAGCAACGCCGCCTCGCCCGCGGTGAGTTTCATCCCCAGCGCAGGCAGACCGAAAACGATAAAGAACAGTTGCACCACGAACGGCGTATTGCGGATCAGCTCGACATAGATGCCCCACAGGCGGCTCATCCAGCTGGGTTTGCCGCTGCGCAGCGCCGCACCCGCAATGCCCAGCGCCACACCACCGGTGGTCGCCAGCACCGTCAGCTGGATGGTGACCCACAGACCGGAGAGCAGCTCCGGCCAGTAAGGCCACAGGGCGGGAAAGTTAAGTTGCCCGGTCATGAATCCGTCCTCAGGCGCCGAGGTTGGCGGGCAGCGGCGCTTTCAGCCACTCTTCTGACAGTTTATTCAGGGTGCCATCTTTGATGCCCTGCTCAATCAGCTCATTCACTTTGGCTTTCAGCGCTGGCTCATCTTTCTTCAGGCCGATAAAGCAGGGTGAATCTTTCAGCATGAACTGCGCGACGGGCGCTTTGGCCGGATTCTGGCGCGCAATGGCGGCGACGACCAGGTTGCCGGTTGCGACATACTGCACCTGACCGGAGAGATACGCAGACAGCGTGGTGTTGTTGTCTTCGTAGCGTTTCACCTGCGCATCTTTCGGGGCCACTTCGCTGAGCACCATGTCCTCTACCGCACCGCGCGTGACGCCAATCGACTTGCCGCTCAGGGCTGAGGCCGCTTTGATTTCATCGCCCTTCGGACCGAATACGCCCAGGAAGAACGGCGCATAGGCGCGGGTAAAGTCGATAACTTTCTCACGCTCAGCATTTTTACCCATGCTGGAGATGACCAGATCGACCTTGTCGGTTTGCAGATAAGGCACGCGGTTGGCACTGCTGACCGGCACCAGCTGCAACTTAAGTTTCATCTGCTTAGCAAGATATTTTGCCGTGTCGATGTCATATCCCTGCGGCTGCAGGTCCGTGCCGACCGAGCCAAACGGCGGGAAGTCCTGCGGCACGGCAACGCGGATGACGCCGCGTTTCTGGATATCCTGCAGTTGATCGGCCAGCGCGCTTCCCGCCTGAGCCATCAGTAATGCCGCTGTCGCAACCGCCAATAAAACTTTTTTCATTATGCACCCCGGTGAGATTAACGTGAAACAAAAGATTCTTTGACATGCAATCTGCAACTAATGTGCCAATGCGGACGGCAACAGAAAAAGGGTTAAGCAGCAGAGAGTTCAGCAGAAATCGGGCGTAATCGGGGCGACTACGCCGTAAGGGGCGTGTTCTGAAATGGGGCAAAGCACCAAAATGGTGCCTGTTAACGGTGCTCCAGCTCGTCGAACTGCTGGTAAAGATCGGCGATCTGATGAATACGCTGACGTCCCTGAGCCAGCATTTCATGCAGCAGGGCATTGGCGATCAGGTTTACCAGACTCATGGCCGCACTGTAACTGTCAAAGGCGGAGACGCTATCCAGCGGCGTACAGAGCTGCCAGCGCGCCAGCGCAATCACCGTCTGCGCCTGCGGCTCACACAGCGCCAGCATCGGGACACCGGCAGCCTGGAGCTGCTGCATCAGCGGACGAATGATGCGCGCACGACGACGAAATGCCATCACAATCACCATGTCGTCCAGCGTGATATCCACCAGCTCCTCAGCCAGCGTCTGGCCCGGTTGCGGCAGGATATGCACCTGTGAACGCGCCTGCACCAGCTGCTGGCGCAGATGGAGCGCCACCGGATAGGCATTGCGCATGCCGATGATAAACACGCGCTTAGCCTGCGCCAGTTGCTGGATGACCTCGTTGAAGTGCCGGGCATCCAGGCTGTTTACCCACTGCGTCAGGTTAGCCATCTCCTGCTTGTAGTGGCGCGCCAGCAGCGTATTGCCCTGCACCGCATCCCGGTTATCGGTCAGCGGCATGCCGCTCTGGCGCAGGATGCGTAACTCATCACGCATATCCTTGTACTTCTCGTAGCCCAGACGTTTAAACAGCCGACTGACCGTGGCTTTCGACACACCGCTGAGCCGCGCCAGCTCGGCGCTGTTGTAGCTGATCAGGTCATCGAAGTGGTCAAACACGAAGTCGGCGATGCGCTGCTCCTGTGGAGAGAGCTGGGGATAGTGACTTCTGAGTCGTTCATCAAGCTGTTTCATAAGGCGTCCTGTAACTTTTGTTTCAGCAGAAGCTAGCACAATTTACGCCAGGTTAACCGGCGCATTGTCAGGCCGGGGGGAAAACTGGAACAGCTCTTGCTTTGATATGGGTTCTGTCACCCAAAGAACGAGAAAAAGATGATTCAAAGCAATATGGCCCCGCAGGGGATGGCGGTGACGCCACACCATCTGGCGAGTGAAAGCGCACTCGCCGTGCTGCGTGATGGCGGTAATGCCATTGAAGCGATGGTGGCTGCTGCCGCGACTATCGCCGTGGTCTACCCGCACATGAACGGACTGGGCGGCGATGGTTTCTGGCTGATTCTGCCGCCCGGCGGCGATCCCGTCGCTATCGACGCCAGCGGCGCAGCCGGTTCGCTGGCGCACCGCGATTTCTACGCCGATCACCTGAAGATCCCGCATCGCGGGCCGAAAGCGGCGCTGACCGTGGCCGGAACGGTCAGCGGCTGGCAGGAGGCCCTGACGCTCTCTGCGGAGATGGGCACCCCGCCACTGCCGCTAGCGCGTCTGCTGCGTGATGCGATTCGCTACGCCGCCGACGGCATTCCGGTGACCGCTTCACAAAGCGCCGCCACCGCGACGTTCCGCAGTGAGTTGCAGCATCAGCCCGGTTTCAGCACCAGTTTTATGCCCGACGGCGATGTGCCGCAGCCGGGCAGCCGTTTTACCCAGCCCGCACTGGCTAACTCTCTGAGCCAGCTCACCGAAGAGGGACTCGACAGTTTTTATCGCGGTCCGCTGGCTCACCATATGGCCGATGAGATGGCCACGCTCGGCATGCCGGTCACGCTGGCCGATCTGCAGCAGCACCGCGCCCGCCGCACGACGCCGCTGCATCTCACCCACAGCGAAGGCGACATCTGGAATATTGCCCCGCCGACGCAGGGCATGGTGTCGCTGGCGATCCTCGGCATCACCGATCGTCTGGAGATGGCGGAGGCTGACGAGGCGCAGACGGTGCACCGCATCGTTGAAGCCACCAAGAAAGCCTTTGCCCTGCGCGACAAACACATCACCGATCCGCGTCACGTCACCGAAGATTTGCAGGCGCTGCTGGATAGCGATCACCTCGCCACGCTCGCCAGCCAGATCACCGATGGAGAAGCGGCAGCCTGGGGTAACGGACGCGGACCGGGCGATACGGTCTGGATGGGCGTAATGGACAGCAGCGGTCTGGCTGTCTCCTTTATTCAGAGCATCTACCACGAGTTTGGCAGCGGTGTGGTGCTGCCCGGCACGGGCATTACCTGGCAGAACCGGGGCGCGGCATTCAGCCTCGATCCTGAGCACCTGCTGGCGCTGGCGCCCGGCAAGCAGCCGTTCCATACCCTGAATCCTGCCGCCGCACGGCTGAAAGATGGCCGGACAATGGTGTATGGCGCAATGGGCGGAGATGGACAGCCGCAGACCCAGGCGGCGATTTTCACCCGCCATGTGATCCAGGGCCTGCCGTTACAGCAGGCGGTTAGTGCGCCGCGCTGGCTGCTGGGCCGGACCTGGGGGCAATTGTCAGACTCGCTGAAACTGGAAGGCCGCTTTGACGACGAAACGGTATTGATGCTGCGTCTGTGGGGCCATGAGGTGGAGCTACTGCCGGACTTCAGCGAATCCGTGGGCCATGCGGGCGCGATTGTGCGTCACAGCAACGGCATGTTTGAGGGCGCAAGCGATCCGCGCAGTAACGGCAGCGCCGCCGGTTTTTAACAGGAGCGAATCATGAATCAACACGACTGGACCAGCTACATCGGCCATATGGAGCAGATCCTGCAACTGGAACTGGATGACGCCCGCCGCGCAGAACTGCTGATCCAGCTGTCGCGCATCGCAGAATTGGCGGCGCCGCTGATGGCGTTTCCGCTGGATGACCGGCTGGAAGTGGCAGGAGTATACCGGGCATGAGATTAGGTGATGTTTCGATTCAGACCCTGCAACGGGCGATCCAGCAGGGTGAGATCAGCGCGCTGGAGGTGGCGACGAGCACGCTGCAGGCGGTTGAGCAGCATAATCCGGCGCTGAATGCCTGGACGGAAGTGACCGGGCCGCGCATGTTAAAAGAGGCCAGCGAGATTGATGCGCAGCGGCAGCGCGGCGAAACCCTGCCACCACTGGCGGGCATCCCGTATGCGGTGAAAAACCTGTTTGATGTGGCGGGTCACAGCACGCTGGCCGGTGCCAGTCTGTTCCGCGATCGCCCTGCGGCACAGGCAGATGCGTTTGCCGTCGGGAAACTGCGCCAGGCGGGTGCGCTGCTGTCGGGCATGCTGAACATGGATGCCTACGCCTATGGTTTTACTACCGAAAACACTCACTATGGTGCGACGCACAACCCGCGCGATCTGAGCCGCGTGGCGGGCGGCTCGTCAGGCGGTTCTGCGGCTGCCGTCGCCGCCGGTCTGGTCCACTTTTCACTGGGCACCGACACCAATGGCTCGATTCGGGTGCCTGCCTCGCTGTGCGGTATTTTTGGTCTCAAGCCCACCTTTGGCCGCCTGTCACGCAGCGGCAGCCATCCGTTTGTCGCCAGCCTTGACCACATCGGTCCGCTGGCGAGGCGGGTTGAAGACCTGGCACTGGTGTATGACCTGTTACAGGGCGCAGATCACGCCGATGCGTTTCAGGCTGACCGTCCGCTGGCCGCGACGCTGCCGGGGCTGTCACAGGGCCTCGAAGGATTACGCTGCGGCGTGCTGGGCGGCTTTTTTACGCGCTGGTGTGATGAGGATGCCCGCGCTGCCGTTGCGGTGGTTGCGGCAACGCTTGAGGCACAGGAAGAGGTATTGATGCCGGAGGCGGAGCTGGCTCGCTCAGCCGCGTTTATCATGACCGCCGCTGAGGGCGGCAATCACTATCTGCCAGCTCTGCGTCAGATGCCGGAGCAGTTTGAACCAAACTCCCGCGAGCGTCTGCTGGCGGGTGCCATGATGCCAGGTGCCTGGTATGTGCAGGCGCAGCGTTTCCGTCGCTACTTCCAGCAGCAGGTGTTACCGCTGTTTGATCGCTTCGATGTGCTGATCGCTCCGGCGACGCCCTGCAGTGCGATCACCATCGGTCAGCAAGCCCTGACGATTCAGGGTGAATCGCTGCCCGCTAAAGCAAGTATGGGGATGCTGACGCAGCCAATCTCCTTCCTGGGATTGCCGGTCTGTACCGTGCCGCTGGCGACCCGAAGTGGCCTGCCGATTGGTTTACAGCTTATCGCCCGGCCGTTTAACGAAGAGGCGGTATTACGCGCCGCCTGGGCACTGGAACAACAGGGCATCACGATGCCGCAAATGAATATGGCAGGAGCCTGATGAACAGAGAGATTAATTTACCGCAGGTGCTCAGCGAAGTGACGGCGCAGTTTTATCGCTACGAGCAGGCGCTGGTCAGCAATGATGTGGACGAACTGGATGCGCTGTTCTGGCACGATCCGCGAACCGTACGCCTCGGCGCGGGTGAGAATCTGTATGGCATTGATGAGATTCGGGCCTTCCGTGCCGCGCGCCCTTCTGCCGGGCTGGACCGGACGCTGCGAAACACCGTGATTACGACTTTTGGTGAGGATTATGCGGTCTGCAGCACTGAATTTACCCGCACCGGCAGCGATAAGATTGGCCGTCAGCAGCAGACCTGGGTGCGAATGCCCCATGGCTGGTGCATCGTGGCGGCGCAGGTCAGTCTGATGAGCTGACGGCTTCCGGCGCTTCGCCCGGTTGAGTGGGGTAAGCGCCGGAACCGGCTTAAGGAGCCGGGTGGGTAGCGATCCAGTGGTCAGCAATCTGCTGGCGGGTACAGATCCAGACGTCGTCGTGCTGCTGGATGTGATCGAGGAAGTTCTGCAGCGCGCGGAATTTGCCAGGACGCCCCAGCAGGCGGCAATGCATACCGATCGACATCATCTTCGGCGCCGTTTCCCCCTCTTCGTACAGCACATCGAAGCTGTCGCGCAGATAGGTGAAGAACTGCTCGGCGGTATTAAATCCCTGCGGCGAGGCAAAGCGCATGTCGTTACACTCCAGGGTGTAAGGGATAATCAGGTGCGGTTTCACCGTACCATCCTGACAGGTGACCTGGGTCCAGAACGGCAGATCGTCGCCGTAGTAGTCACTGTCGTAGCTGAAGCCACCCTGCTCTACCACCAGCCGACGGGTGTTCGGGCTGTCCCGGCCGGTGTACCAGCCGGTCGGCGCTTTACCAAACAGATCCACCAGCACATCGACCGCCTGCTGCATATGCTGACGTTCGGTTTTTGCATCCATGCCCTGATAGTGGATCCAGCGCCAGCCATGGCTGACCACATCGTAATCCGCCTGTTTGATCGCCTCGACGACTTCCGGATGACGCGCCAGCGCCATCGCCACACCAAACACGGTTAATGGCAGGCCGCGTTTCTGAAATTCATTGTGGATGCGCCAGAATCCGGCGCGGGAGCCATATTCATACAGCGACTCCATCGACATGTGCCGATCGGAATAGCTCGCTGCACCGATGATGTCGGAGAGGAACTGCTCTGAACCGGCATCGCCATGCAGCACGCTGTTTTCAGCGCCTTCTTCGTAATTCAGAACAAACTGCACCGCCACACGGGCGTTGTTGGGCCAGGCGGCATGTGGCGGATTAGCGCCATAACCGATTAAATCGCGCGGATAGTTTTTGTTAAAGCTGTACTCTTTCTTCTCTGCAGCGTCAGTCATCACTGGCTTCCTGTCTTGATTCGGGAAAGTTCCGTTAGTTTAGATGCTGAAACGCACCTGAGAGAGGTTTCTGCAAAGGCCAGGCCAGATCGCCATGTTTGCTGGTGCCAAAGCCAAGCGCCACCAGCGACTCGACCATTTTTACCGCCGCACTGACGCCATCGATCACCGGCAGGCCCAGCTCCTGGGTCAGCGAAGCAGCCAGCGTCGCCATCCCGCCACAGCCCAGTACAATCGCCCCGCTGCCATCTTCCCGTTTCGCCTGAATACAGCGCTGCCGTACTTTTTCCTGCGCCACGCCGCTGCCATCTTCCAGCGCCAGTACTGGCAGATCGATGGCGTGCAGCGCGGCACAGTGATGGGTAAAGCCATACTGCTGCAGCAGATGACGCGCAATCACCAGGGTACGTGGCAGCGTGGTGACAATGGAGAAACGCGTCGCCAGCATTGTGGCGGTGTGCATCGCCGCTTCCGCAATACCAATCACCGGTCCGCTGGCTAGCTCGCGCGCTGCCAGTAAACCCGGATCGCCAAAGCAGGCGATGACGTGACCGCTGACGCCCTGCTCCCTGCCGAGCCTGATCTGCTCCAGCACACCGATGGCGGCGATCGCCTCATCGAAGTGGCCTTCAATGGAGGGCACGCCCTGCGACGGTGAAACCGCCAGAATTTCGGTACCCGGTGCGGCGACGGCACGGGCGGCCTGAGCGATGGTTTCTGTCATCGCCAGGCTGGTGTTGGGGTTAATGACCTGAATCAGACTCATGAGTCAGCTCCAGAGCCTGCGGCAAACAGTCGGGAAAAATCGGGCAGGGTTTCCCCGCTGCGCTCAAAGTGCAGGCTGGAGACGATGTGCTCAAAGTGATGTTGTAGCGCCTGCGTCAGCGGTTCCAGCGCGCGTTCGCGCAGTAACGTCAGCAGATTCGCGTGATCGTCACAGCGGCAGCCGCGCTGCCAGGGCGCGCCATAGGCGGCGATCACCAGCGAGGAGCGCTGCGTCAGGCTGGTCACCATGCCGGTGAGCACCTGATTACCCGAGATCGCCTGTAGCTGAATATGAAACGCCGCAGAGAGCCGGATCGCTGCCGGGCCATCATGATCGGCGTGCGCCTGGTTCTCCTGGACGATGAGCTGCTCCAGCGCCACCAGATGGGGAGGCTGCAGATGTGCCAGCACCGCAGGCAGATTGGCGCACTCCATTAAACTGCGGGTTGAGAAGATGTCACGCGCCTCTTCAACGCCGGGTGTTGCCACCTGCGCACCACGTTTGGGCGTCAGGGTGACCATCTGCACCGCTGCGAGGCGCTGCAGCACTTTGCGGATGCCAGTGCGGCTCACACCAAAGACTCCGGAAAGGGCCTCTTCCGGCAATTTACTGCCCGGCGGCAGCTGGTGCTCAACAATGGCGTTCATTAGCGCCTGGTAAATCCCTTCATCTTTGTCCTGCAGATGGGTGGCGTCTCGCTGGGCTGTTTTACTCGTCATTACCTGCTCCGGTCGCTCGCTGTGTGCCACATATCGTATACGTGAAAATTAAATATTGTATACAAGAAAACAGATCTGGCCTGAATCCTGCAATACCTCTTCCCAGATTATTCATTCCACTTTCGGTTAGAGGAGCAGGTTTCATGCCAAATCAATCAACGGTGGCCAGCACGGCCTCTGAAGCCAACGCCCGTTACAGCCCACGGCTCTGTAATGACGACCTGGCACCGACTCGCGATCAGAACTGGTCGTGGTACAACATCTTCTCTTTCTGGATGTCCGATGTGCACAGTATGGGCGGCTATGTGGTGGCCGCCAGTTTCTTCACGCTGGGATTAGCCAGCTGGCAGGTGCTGCTCTGCCTGCTGGCGGGGATCTGCATCGTGCAGATCTGTGCGAATCTGGTGGCGAAACCAAGCCAGATGGCGGGTGTCCCTTATGCGGTGATTTGCCGTCAGGCGTTTGGCGTATTTGGTGCCAATATCCCGGCGGTGATCCGCGGGCTGATCGCATTCGCCTGGTATGGCATCCAGACTTATCTGGCGGCGAACGCCCTGATGCTGGTGCTGCTGAAGTTCGTGCCTTCGCTGACGTCAATGACCGTGCCGCACTGGCTGGGCCTATCGCTGCTGGGCTGGTGCTGTTTCGGCATTATGTGGTTACTCCAGGCGATGGTGTTCTGGCACGGCATGAACGCCATTAAACGGTTTATCGATGTCGCCGGACCGGCGGTTTATGTGGTGATGGTGGCGCTGGCGGGCTGGATTGTATACAAGACCGGCTTTGATGGGATCTCCTTTACACTCGCCAGCAAATCGCTGACCGCAGGCGAGCAGACGTGGCAGATGATTACGGCCACCGCGCTGGTGGTCTCTTACTTCTCCGGGCCGCTGCTGAACTTCGGTGACTTTTCACGCTACGGCAAAAACATGTCCGAGATTCGTCGCGGCAACCGCTGGGGCCTGCCGTTTAACTTCCTGCTGTTCTCAGTAGTGACCGTGGTCATCGTGTCGGGCACCCAGTCGCTGTTTGGCAAAATGATCACCGACCCCATCGAAACCGTCAGTATGGTCGGCAACGATCTGGCCGTCGCGATTGGCCTGCTGACCATGATTACCGCCACTATCGGCATCAATATCGTGGCAAACTTCGTCTCACCCGCTTTTGACTTCTCGAACTGTTCCCCGCAGAAAATCAGCTTCCGCACGGGTGGCATGATCGCTGCCGTCGGCTCAGTGCTGTTAACACCGTGGAACCTGTTCCAGTCGCCTGAGCTGATTCACTACACTCTGGATGTGCTGGGATCGTTTATCGGGCCGCTGTTCGGGATTCTGCTGACCGATTTCTATCTGATTAAACGTGGACGCATTTCGGTCGACGATCTGTTTAACGACACGCCATCAGGCCGTTACTGGTATCGCGGTGGCTTTAACCCGAAAGCTATTGGCGCGCTGCTGCCGTCGGTGGCGATTTGCCTGGTGATTAGCTTTATCCCTTCCCTGCATCAGGTGGCGAACTTCAGCTGGTTTATTGGTGCCGGTCTGGCGGCGGGCTGCTATCGCTTTATCGCCCGTGAAGATCGTGAGGCGGAGGATGTTACCCACTCGCATGGCGAGGTGATGGCGCAGAAGAATCAAGCCATCGTTGAATAGCAGACAGCAAAAAGCCGATTCATTTCTGAATCGGCTTTTTTAAAGAGATTGGCGGAACGGACGGGGCTCGAACCCGCGACCCCCTGCGTGACAGGCAGGTATTCTAACCAACTGAACTACCGCTCCGCGCTTTGTTCCCCGTCGAGAACGAGGCGCATAGTAATGGCAGGCCGTTACCGCGTCAACGCTTTTTCCAGGTGAATGAATCGTTTGCTGTTTTTTTCAGCTTGCCGTTGATTTTATCCACAAAAACAGGCCATTCAGCCACGCCACAGGCAGCTGCCACCCTTTTTCATCACCAGATCCAGACGGGACTCATGAGCAACCACTTCTTCTTCACTGGCCGTGACCACGCGCAGTGCAGAAGTGGGACGCACGATGCGCTGAATGCTCTCACCCTGCGCCTGACGGGCGCTTTCACTTTCCGACAAGAAGGAGAGTGACGTCTGACCGCCAGTCATGGTCAGGAAGACTTCAGCCAGAATCTCGGCATCGAGCAGTGCGCCGTGCAGGGTTCGTTTGGTGTTGTCTATTTCGTAACGTGAGCAGAGCGCATCCAGGCTGTTACGCTTGCCGGGAAACATACGACGCGCCAGCGCAAGGCTGTCGGTAATCTTGCAGAAGGTTTCGGTTTTCTCAATGCCGCGGTTCAGCTTTGAAAACTCGTAGTCCATAAAGCCGATATCAAACGGCGCGTTATGGATGACTAATTCCGCACCGCGAATGTAGTCCAGAAACTCATCGGCGATTTCGCTGAAGGCGGGCTTGTCAGCCAGGAACTCATCGGCAATGCCGTGGACGCCAAAAGCTTCGGGGTCGACCAGCCGATCGGGCTTGAGATACATATGGAAATTGTTACCGGTCAGGCGACGGTTAATCACCTCCACCGCACCAATCTCAATGATGCGGTGCCCCTCATAATGTACCCCGATCATGTTCATGCCGGTAGTTTCAGTATCGAGAACGATCTGGCGGTTATTTGCAGTGCTCATAAGACCCGTTTTATGTCAGACTTAGCATTTTTGAGAGGAAGTCTACCAGAGATGCGCAAACAGGTAGAAATATTCACCGATGGATCCTGTCTTGGAAATCCCGGCCCCGGCGGTTACGGGGCGATTTTACGCTACGGTCAGCATGAGAAAACCTTCAGCGCGGGCTATCACCTTACCACCAATAACCGCATGGAGCTGATGGCGGCGATTGTCTCACTAGAAGCGCTGACCCAGCCGTGCGATGTGGTGCTGAGCACCGACAGTCAGTATGTGCGCCAGGGGATCACCAGCTGGATCCATAACTGGAAAAAGCGTGGCTGGAAAACCGCTGATAAAAAACCGGTGAAGAATGTCGATCTCTGGCAGCGTCTCGACCTGGCACTCAGCACTCACAAAATTCAGTGGGAGTGGGTTAAAGGGCATGCCGGACATCTGGAGAATGAACGCTGCGACGTGCTGGCCCGCAGCGCGGCTGAAAATCCTGCTTTTGAGGATATCGGCTATAAAGCCGAGTCCTGATCCTCTGCTTTCCGGAACTGACGAGTGGCATTGACCGTCTGCCGGATTTTACTGGTACTCAGGCTTTTCTTTGCCCGGGTCGGCAGCAGCGGGAAGGTGCGTTTACGCGCCACCACAATATTGAGACAGCCCAGCGCCGGTAAGTGGGCGCTGATCAGTTTCCCGCCCTGCCGGTGCCACGGCAGCACCTGAAATCGGGTGCGATAGACCACTTCATAATTCAGCAGTCCCAGCCAGTCGAGCAACCGCATCTGACTGAACATTCTTCCGCTCCACGGCGCTTTACGAGTTAATCCCGGCACCATCTTACTTACGCCGAGCAGACTGAAAGGATTGAAGCCGCTGATAATCATCCAGCCATCGTCAATTAACACCCTGTCCACTTCGCGTAACACACGGTGAGGATCCTGACTCCAGGCGAGCGTATGGGCCAGAAGACAGGCATCAATCGACTTCGACTCGAACGGCAGTTGCATCGGGTCAGCCTGCACCTGTAACAGCTCACCCTGGCTGCCCACATTAACCTGATGTGAAATAGAACAGTTTTCAGTGTTGATTTCTGCGCTGAGGTTGCCAAGCTTAAGCATATGAAAGCCATAAAGCTTTCCGAGGTAAGGCTGAAGCTGCTGAGTCAGTGCGTCGCGGAAATAATCTCCCCACGGCATATCGTGCCAGGACAGCGGCGCGTTCAGAATCTTGCGTGTTTTCGCGGGCTTCATGCTTTACGCTCTTCCTTTTACAACGACCTGCGAGAGGTGATGATGAATCTTACCAGTATTCCTGCGTTGCAGGACAACTACATCTGGACGCTGAACGATGATGAAGGGAAATGCCTGATTGTCGATCCCGGCGAAGCCCAACCGGTGTTAGAAAAAATGGCGTCCAATGGCTGGGAGCCGGTCGCGATTCTGCTGACTCATCACCATAACGACCACACCGGCGGCGTGAAAACGCTGTGTGAGCATTTCCCGCAGCTGGCGGTCTACGGCCCTCAGGAAACCGAGACCAAAGGGGCCAGAACGATAGTCAGCGAAGGCGATAAAGTCACGGTTCTGGGCCTGACTTTCGAAGTGATTCACACCCCTGGTCACACTTTAGGACATATCTCATATTACAGTGCGCCTTATCTTTTTTGTGGCGACACCCTGTTTTCGGGTGGCTGCGGACGTCTTTTTGAAGGCACCGCAGAGCAGATGTATGATTCCTTTCAAAAGCTTAATCAGCTGCCAGGAGAAACCTTAGTCTGCTGCGCGCATGAATATACTTTATCCAATCTGAAGTTTGCTGCGGCTATTCTGCCCCATGACCCACAAATAACGGCCGAATATCAGAAAATTAAGGACTTACGCGCTGAAAATGGCATTAGTCTGCCAACAAAACTGGCGCACGAACGGTCAATTAATTTATTTCTACGCACGCAAGATATTGATTTACAACGGGCTTTAAACGTTAATGTTTCTGATGAACCGGTATGGCATACATTTGCCGTTCTACGCGAGAAGAAAGACGGTTTTTGATTTTTCGGGTTGTGTTGTGAAAAGTCGTCAAGTATAGTTGCTCGTCTTTTAAGCGAACTATTGACACACATATGAAGGCTAAAGCGATATTACTCGCCTCAGTCTTGCTGGTGGGATGTCAGGCGTCCAGGAACGATGCCAATATCCCGGTACAGCATGCACAGAGTCTGTCTTCAGCTGGTCAAGGTGAAAATGAAAAGTACGGAGACGAGTTTTTGTCGCCGCGTTGGCAGGAAGATGGAACTGGCCTCGCAGCAGACGCAGATCTCTGGAGTTTCATTAGTGACGAGTTGAAGATGGGGATTCCGGAAAACCCGGCAATCCGCGAACAAAAAAGTAAATTTCTAAAAAATAAGAGCTATCTCCACGATGTAACATTACGGGCAGAGCCGTACATGTACTGGATAGTCGAGCAGATACAGAAACGTAAAATGCCGATGGAACTGGTACTGCTACCCATAGTGGAGAGCGCTTTTGACCCCCATGCAACATCATCCGCCAATGCCGCTGGTATCTGGCAGATTGTTGCGGCTACGGGTCGAAACTATGGTTTGAAACAAAACCAGTATTACGATGGGCGACGTGATGTGGTCGCATCCACGAAAGTTGCGCTGGACATGATGCAGCGTCTTAACACGATGTTTGACGGTGACTGGTTATTAACCATCGCCGCATACAACAGTGGTGAAGGACGTGTGCTCAAAGCGATTAAGCAGAACAAGGCGCGCGGTAAGCCGACTGACTTCTGGCATTTATCGCTGCCACGCGAAACGACCGTGTATGTGCCTAAAATGTTAGCTCTGAGTGAACTGCTCAAAAATAATAAGCGTTACGGTATCAAACTGCCGACACCTAATGAAAGTCGTGCTCTGGCACGAGTGGAAGTGGGTCAGCAGATACAGCTGACGCAGGCTGCCGAAATGGCGGGTATGTCGCTCACGAAACTGAAGAGCTTCAATACCGGCTACAAAGGCGGTGCAACAGCGCCAAACGGCCCGCACTACATTATGGTGCCGAAGTCGAACGTCGCGAAACTGCGTAATTCACTGGCTTCCGGTGACATCGCAGCGGTACAGCCTACGCAGCTTGCGAAAGCCAGCGCGAGTGGCGGGTATAAAGTCCGACGTGGTGATACGCTCTCTGGTATCGCCTCTAAACTTGGCGTTAGCGTCTCGACACTGAGGCAGGAAAACAACCTGCGCGGTGCTGATATCCGACCGGGTCAGACTCTGACCATCGGTTCGAATGGCACCCGACTGGCTGATAACGGCAACAGCATCACCTACCGTGTTCGTAAGGGTGATTCTCTTGACAGTATTGCCCGTCATCATGGCGTCAACATTAAAGACGTGATGCGCTGGAACAGTGTGCTGGACAGTGCGAAAGATATTCAACCCGGCGATAACTTAACGCTGTTTGTGAATAATAACGCCACACCTGATACCTGATACGTTGAAAAGGCTGACAATTGTCAGCCTTTTTCTTTTATTCATCTGCCACAGTTTGCTTATCCCCCGCCTTCCCCCCTTCTGCAGTCACACTCAATGCAGCGATTAGCTTCCTGAACTGAACTCCACCAGTAAGGGGTTATGATCGGACGCGCGCGTCACCAGTACGGATGCCTCACTCACTCTGAGATCGCGATAGAAGACGAAGTCCAGCGGGCGGCCAAACGCTTTGCGCCGGTGGTCAGCAGTGAACATCACCTCTTCCAGCTTCATGCGCTGTGCAAACCGGTAGAGCGCATTAATACGCTGACGGCTCCAGGCATTGAAATCTCCGGCCATTATTACCGGCCCCTGGTGATGCATGATCTGCTCGCCGATTGGCCCCAGCTGTTTACTGTAGACGTCGACACCCAGACTGAAATTAACCGCATGGATGTTCACAACCATCAGCATTTCACCGGCCGGCAGAGGGTAGGCCGTGACCAGTGCCGATTTAGAGAGCCTCAGCAGAGGCTCACGCTCACGCAACGGGCAACAATAGACCGGGTGCGCAGAGGCGAGCGTCATCACCCCTGAGGGATGCTGAGGCAGCACAAAGGCGGGCACCTGATCGGCAGCCAGATAATTACTGGTGGCAAACTCCACCAGTTCAGGCGTGGTCTGCGCCTCCTGCAGCAATACCAGGTGCGCATCCTTGCCAAATCCTTCCAGTACGGACATCCAGTCTGCACGTTGCTGCTTGAAGATGTTCCATACCAGAACTTTGAGGTTTGGATGCGCAGGCAATGGCGCGCCGGGAGGCAGTGCCTGACCGAGATGGAGCATCGCGCCAGGTGGAAAGATCTGTTCCACTGGTTGTCCTGCTACATATCGCATTGCATAAGTTTTTTTGCGCACTTTCCCGCCTGGCTGATGATTCAAAAAATACAGTTAACACCTGTCTGTTATAGGGATTCTAGACCGGGGTTTCAATGGATGCAGGTGAATGTCAGAATTCATCGCGCTTTTGCAGCATAAAGCAGCTCTTTTAAGTTCGCTAAGCAAAACGAGGCAGATCGGGAGACGACATTGAGGTCGTCATCATCGGGGGCTCTATACTGGTTATCACAACATTATCGGCTATAAACTGGTTTAACTGGCCACGTCACTGCAGGGACTAAGAATGAAGGCATCTTCTGACGAACTAAAAGTGTTTGTCAGCGTAGTAGAAAGTGGGAGTTTTAGTCGCGCTGCTGAACAGTTGAAGATGGCGAACTCTGCCGTCAGCAGGACCATCAAAAAACTGGAGAGCAAGCTGGGTATCGCTCTGCTGACCCGCACAACGCGGCAGCTGGCACTGACGCAGGAAGGTGAACGCTATTTCCGCCACGTTCAGCGTTTTTTGCAGGAGATGACCACAGCGGAAAGCGATTTGATCGAAAGTCTGCAGGCGCCGAAAGGACTGCTGCGGGTTGATGCTGCGACACCGGTCATTCTGCATTTGCTGATGCCGATGATTAAGCCATTTCGCCAACGCTTCCCTGAAGTGACTATTTCTTTAATTTCCTCAGAGAGCTTCATCAACCTGATTGAGCGAAAAGTCGATATTGCCATTCGCGCCGGCAATCTGACCGACTCGACCCTGCGCGCCCGGCTGCTGTTCAATAGCTTTCGCAAGGTAGTTGCCTCACCCGCCTATCTTCGTGAGCATGGGATACCGCAAACGGTGGCTGAGCTGGATAACCATTATTGTCTTGGTTTTGATGACTCTCCAAAACTCAATCGCTGGCCCGTCGCCCGTGAAAGCGGTGAACTCTATGATATTAACTGGGCTCTTTCTTCGAACAGCGGTGAGACGATTAAGCAGCTTTGCCTTACCGGTAATGGTATTGCCTGTCTGTCGGACTACATGATCGATCGTGAGGTAGCGGAGGGATCACTGGTGGAAGTGCTGGCCGATCAGCGTCTGCCGGTGAAGATGCCCTTCAATGCGGTTTACTACAGTGATACTGGCGTGAGCCAGCGAGTGCGGGCTTTTATCGATTTTCTCAGTGAGTGGACCGCTGAGCAGCCGTGGCGCACGTGACGGTTTTGGGGCCGGCTTATTTGTATACTGCAATGGAAAAAGCCCTGACCGTTAAGTCAGGGCTTTCCAATTAAGTGGCGGAACGGACGGGGCTCGAACCCGCGACCCCCTGCGTGACAGGCAGGTATTCTAACCAACTGAACTACCGCTCCACCGATTCTTTCACCGCTCTCAGCAACTGGCTGATTACAGTCTGTTCCTGTTACTTTCCCTGTCAGGGGAAAAGGAACGAATTTGATGCCTGGCAGTTCCCTACTCTCGCATGGGGAGACCCCACACTACCATCGGCGCTACGGCGTTTCACTTCTGAGTTCGGCATGGGGTCAGGTGGGACCACCGCGCTAAAGCCGCCAGGCAAATTCTG